>NZ_CM172587.1:0-3455682 GCF_057612605.2 Caballeronia sp. A2-2
TGCAGCATAAGGAGCCTGACGATTACCTACTTTCACACGGGAGATCCGCACTATCATCGGCGTGGAGTCGTTTCACGGTCCTGTTCGGGATGGGAAGGGGTGGTACCAACTCGCTGTGGTCATCAGGCATGACTTGTTGTTGCGGGCCTTGGGGGCACACAACCAATCTGGGAAGAAGCAGTATTGAATTCGGGTGGTGATTGATCACACACGCTGTACTCGCCAGTGTTGGCTCCTGAGGAGACGCAAACACACTGGTTATAGGATCAAGCCTTACGGGCAATTAGTATCAGTTAGCTCAATGCATTACTGCACTTACACACCTGACCTATCAACGTCCTGGTCTGGAACGACCCTTCAAGGGGCTCGAAGCCCCGGGGATATCTCATCTTAAGGCGAGTTTCCCGCTTAGATGCTTTCAGCGGTTATCTCTTCCGAACATAGCTACCCGGCGATGCCACTGGCGTGACAACCGGTACACCAGAGGTTCGTCCACTCCGGTCCTCTCGTACTAGGAGCAGCCCCCTTCAAATATCCAACGCCCACGGCAGATAGGGACCAAACTGTCTCACGACGTTTTAAACCCAGCTCACGTACCTCTTTAAATGGCGAACAGCCATACCCTTGGGACCGGCTACAGCCCCAGGATGAGATGAGCCGACATCGAGGTGCCAAACACCGCCGTCGATATGAACTCTTGGGCGGTATCAGCCTGTTATCCCCAGAGTACCTTTTATCCGTTGAGCGATGGCCCTTCCATACAGAACCACCGGATCACTATGACCTGCTTTCGCACCTGCTCGACTTGTCGGTCTCGCAGTTAAGCACGCTTATGCCATTGCACTATCAGCACGATTTCCGACCGTACCTAGCGTACCTTCGTACTCCTCCGTTACACTTTGGGAGGAGACCGCCCCAGTCAAACTGCCTACCATGCACGGTCCCCGATCCGGATCACGGACCAAGGTTAGAACCTCAAACAAACCAGGGTGGTATTTCAAGGACGGCTCCACGCAAACTAGCGTTCACGTTTCATAGCCTCCCACCTATCCTACACAGATCGGTTCAAAGTCCAATGCAAAGCTACAGTAAAGGTTCATGGGGTCTTTCCGTCTAGCCGCGGGGAGATTGCATCATCACAAACACTTCAACTTCGCTGAGTCTCGGGAGGAGACAGTGTGGCCATCGTTACGCCATTCGTGCAGGTCGGAACTTACCCGACAAGGAATTTCGCTACCTTAGGACCGTTATAGTTACGGCCGCCGTTTACCGGGACTTCAATCAAGAGCTTGCACCCCATCATTTAATCTTCCGGCACCGGGCAGGCGTCACACCCTATACGTCCACTTTCGTGTTTGCAGAGTGCTGTGTTTTTATTAAACAGTCGCAGCCACCAGTTTATTGCAACCTCTTCACCCTCCTGGCGCAGGCCAGTCAAGCTACAGAGGCGTACCTTATCCCGAAGTTACGGTACCAATTTGCCGAGTTCCTTCTCCCGAGTTCTCTCAAGCGCCTTAGAATACTCATCTCGCCCACCTGTGTCGGTTTGCGGTACGGTCATCGTTAGACTGAAGCTTAGAGGCTTTTCTTGGAACCACTTCCAATTGCTTCGCTCCCGAAGGAGCTCGCGCCACGCCCTTGAATTACGCACCCGGATTTGCCTGAGTGCCTTCTCCAACGCAGCGACCGGGACGTCCAACACCCGGACAACCTTCCGCGATCCGTCCCCCCATCGCATCTAACAATGGTGCAGGAATATTGACCTGCTTCCCATCAGCTACGCATTTCTGCCTCGCCTTAGGGGCCGACTCACCCTACGCCGATGAACGTTGCGTAGGAAACCTTGGGCTTACGGCGAGGGGGCTTTTCACCCCCTTTATCGCTACTCATGTCAGCATTCGCACTTCCGATACCTCCAGCACGCTTTTCAACGCACCTTCGCAGGCTTACGGAACGCTCTCCTACCACACACGTGTCTTTCAACGTGTATCCGCAGCTTCGGTGACTGGCTTGAGCCCCGTTACATCTTCCGCGCAGGACGACTCGATCAGTGAGCTATTACGCTTTCTTTAAAGGGTGGCTGCTTCTAAGCCAACCTCCTGACTGTTTTAGCCTTCCCACTTCGTTTCCCACTTAGCCAATCTTGGGGACCTTAGCTGGCGGTCTGGGTTGTTTCCCTCTTGACACCGGACGTTAGCACCCGATGTCTGTCTCCCGTGATTGCACTCTTCGGTATTCGGAGTTTGCTATGGCGTAGTAATCCGCAATGGACCCCACAACCATGACAGTGCTCTACCCCCGAAGGTGATACACGAGGCACTACCTAAATAGTTTTCGGAGAGAACCAGCTATTTCCAAGTTTGTTTAGCCTTTCACCCCTATCCACAGCTCATCCCCTAACTTTTCAACGTTAGTGGGTTCGGTCCTCCAGTACGTGTTACCGCACCTTCAACCTGGCCATGGATAGATCACTTGGTTTCGGGTCTACGCCCAGCAACTGATCGCCCTGTTCGGACTCGCTTTCGCTACGCCTGCCTTAATCAGTTAAGCTCGCTACTGAACGTAAGTCGCTGACCCATTATACAAAAGGTACGCCGTCACCCGTTTCCAGGCTCCGACTGTTTGTATGCATGCGGTTTCAGGATCTATTTCACTCCCCTCCCGGGGTTCTTTTCGCCTTTCCCTCACGGTACTGGTTCACTATCGGTCGATCACGAGTATTTAGCCTTGGAGGATGGTCCCCCCATCTTCAGACAGGATTTCACGTGTCCCGCCCTACTTGTCGTACCCCTAGTTCTTCCATACTGTTTTCGTCTACAGGGCTATCACCTGCTATGGCCGCGCTTTCCAGCGCCTTCGACTAACAATACAGATAAAAGGTACAGGCTGATCCCATTTCGCTCGCCACTACTCTGGGAATCTCGGTTGATTTCTTTTCCTGCGGTTACTTAGATGTTTCAGTTCACCGCGTTCGCTTCGCTAAGCCTATGTATTCAGCTTAGGATGACCCATACGGGCCGGGTTTCCCCATTCGGATATCGGAGGATCAAAGCTCGTTTGCCAGCTCCCCTCCGCTTTTCGCAGGCTACCGCGTCCTTCATCGCCTGTGATCGCCAAGGCATCCACCACATGCACTTGTTCGCTTGACCCTATAACGAGTGTGTCTGCTTGCGCTTGTCACGTCCCGCTATAGGCTGAGTATTCGCGTTGTGCCGTATTCCAAGTCATCATTTAAGATCACTTTTCATACTCGATACAATCACTACCCTGATGCCCCTACTCACACCCATCTCTAAGTGCTTTCAGTGCATCTCTCTACTACTTCTTCCAGATTGTTAAAGAACGTTTAGCCGACAAGCTACTTCACTGCCCGCGACATCAACTGGCTACAGTCGCCAATGCACAGCGCTCGGGGTCGAACGCTGTGCATTGAAGACTCAAAGGTCATGCGTGGTGGAGGATGACGGGATCGAACCGACGACCCCCTGCTTGCAAAGCAGGTGCTCTCCCAGCTGAGCTAATCCCCCCTGTCATACATCCCGACTCGTGGTGGGTCTGGTTGGATTCGAACCAACGACCCCCGCCTTATCAAGACGGTGCTCTAACCGACTGAGCTACAGACCCTTAGCCTGTCTTCTACAACAGCCGATAAGCGTGAGCGCTTGAATGCACGGTACTGTGTGCGAACACCCAGTACCTTCGTGCGAAGCTCGAGAAAGGAGGTGATCCAGCCGCACCTTCCGATACGGCTACCTTGTTACGACTTCACCCCAGTCATGAATCCTACCGTGGTGACCGTCCTCCTTGCGGTTAGACTAGCCACTTCTGGTAAAACCCACTCCCATGGTGTGACGGGCGGTGTGTACAAGACCCGGGAACGTATTCACCGCGGCATGCTGATCCGCGATTACTAGCGATTCCAGCTTCACGCAGTCGAGTTGCAGACTGCGATCCGGACTACGATCGGTTTTCTGGGATTGGCTCCGCCTCGCGGCTTGGCAACCCTCTGTTCCGACCATTGTATGACGTGTGAAGCCCTACCCATAAGGGCCATGAGGACTTGACGTCATCCCCACCTTCCTCCGGTTTGTCACCGGCAGTCTCCCTAGAGTGCTCTTGCGTAGCAACTAAGGACAAGGGTTGCGCTCGTTGCGGGACTTAACCCAACATCTCACGACACGAGCTGACGACAGCCATGCAGCACCTGTGCGCCGGTTCTCTTTCGAGCACATCCACCTCTCAGCGGACTTCCGACCATGTCAAGGGTAGGTAAGGTTTTTCGCGTTGCATCGAATTAATCCACATCATCCACCGCTTGTGCGGGTCCCCGTCAATTCCTTTGAGTTTTAATCTTGCGACCGTACTCCCCAGGCGGTCAACTTCACGCGTTAGCTACGTTACTAAGGAAATGAATCCCCAACAACTAGTTGACATCGTTTAGGGCGTGGACTACCAGGGTATCTAATCCTGTTTGCTCCCCACGCTTTCGTGCATGAGCGTCAGTGTTGGCCCAGGGGGCTGCCTTCGCCATCGGTATTCCTCCACATCTCTACGCATTTCACTGCTACACGTGGAATTCTACCCCCCTCTGCCACACTCAAAGCCTGCCAGTCACCAATGCAGTTCCCAGGTTAAGCCCGGGGATTTCACATCGGTCTTAACAGACCGCCTGCGCACGCTTTACGCCCAGTAATTCCGATTAACGCTCGCACCCTACGTATTACCGCGGCTGCTGGCACGTAGTTAGCCGGTGCTTATTCTTCCGGTACCGTCATCCCCACCCGGTATTAACAGGTAGGTTTTCTTTCCGGACAAAAGTGCTTTACAACCCGAAGGCCTTCTTCACACACGCGGCATTGCTGGATCAGGGTTGCCCCCATTGTCCAAAATTCCCCACTGCTGCCTCCCGTAGGAGTCTGGGCCGTGTCTCAGTCCCAGTGTGGCTGGTCGTCCTCTCAGACCAGCTACAGATCGTCGCCTTGGTAGGCCTTTACCCCACCAACTAGCTAATCTGCCATCGGCCGCCCCTCTAGCACGAGGTCTTGCGATCCCCCGCTTTCTTCCGTAGATCGTATGCGGTATTAATCCGGCTTTCGCCGGGCTATCCCCCACTACAGGACACGTTCCGATGTATTACTCACCCGTTCGCCACTCGCCACCAGGGTTGCCCCCGTGCTGCCGTTCGACTTGCATGTGTAAGGCATGCCGCCAGCGTTCAATCTGAGCCAGGATCAAACTCTTCAGTTCAAACCCTGTTACTGTTTTTCGGTTCCGTTAAGAACCGGTCGCTCACTCAACGTACTGACGATGATTGCTTCCATCCGAAGATGAAATAACCTTCCTCTATACTTCGTGTGAGACTCTTGATACTTTTGCTTTTGCTCCAGCCCCGAAAGACTGAAACCGCACTCGCATCAAGCGCCCACACTTATCGGCTGTTAGTTTTTAAAGAGCACATCGCACACCGCCCGGAACCACTTCACCACCACCCGGACCGTTCTGCGTCGCTGCATCAGCAGCAGAGAAACGAGATTATGAACAACGTTTCAGTCAGTGTCAACAGGTTTCGCGATTATTTTGCTAACCCACCGACTTGCTTCGAGACTCCACCGAAAGCAAACGGGCCGTGCGGAAATCACACGACCCGTTCTTACTGACTGGTGCCGGCTGCAGGACTCGAACCCGCCACCTGATGATTACAAATCAACTGCTCTACCAGATGAGCTAAGCCGGCGAAGCACGAGATTCTACTTCATTTAATGACTTTGAGGTGGGAACGTCCAGACGATTTCGATGCATCGTCGTCACTGGAAGCTGATTCGTCATCATGCGCGGCGGTTGCCGCTGTTTCCGGCTGACTCTCCTCGATCTCGCGCGAGTCCTGCACGACCGGCCGCACAGCGCCCGGCGCATCCAAAGCCGTACCTTGCGCTGCCGACTCGACCGGAAACGCCATTCCCTGCCCGTTCTCCCGCGCATAAATGGCGAGCACGTTGGCAACCTGCACTTCGATCTTGTGCGATTTGCCCGAAAACCGCGCGCTGAACTCGATCAACTCATTGCCCATCTGCAACTGGCTCGTTGCTTCGAAGCTGATGTTCAACACGATCTCGTCATTGCGCACGAACTGACGCGGCACGCGTGTCGATGCATCGACACGTACCGCAATATGAGGCGTGAAACCATTGTCCGTGCACCACTCGTAGAGCGCGCGCAACAAATAAGGTTTGGTGGAAATCTCTTGCATCAACTTTCCTCTGCCGGGCGGGCAGCGCGACGTTCGCGCCGCCGTGATCCCCGGCGCTTACAGACTAGCGACGCATCACCTTTTCGGAAGGCGTCAGCGCTTCGATATACGCCGGACGGCTGAAAATACGCTCGGCGTACTTCATCAGCGGCGCGGCATTCTTGGACAGCTCGATGCCGTAATGATCCAGACGCCACAGCAACGGCGCGATCGCCACGTCGAGCATCGAAAACTCTTCGCCGAGCATGTACTTGTTCTTCAGGAAGATCGGCGCGAGTTGCGTGAGACGATCGCGGATCGCGCTGCGTGCCTTCTCATGATTCTTCTCCGCCGCCTTGCCCTTCTCGTTTTCGAGCGTGCCGACGTGCACGAACAGTTCCTTCTCGAAGTTCAGCAGGAACAGACGCGCGCGGGCGCGCTGCACCGGATCGGCGGGCATGAGCTGCGGATGCGGGAAGCGTTCATCAATGTATTCGTTGATGATGTTCGACTCATACAGAATCAGATCGCGCTCGACGAGGATCGGCACCTGGCCGTACGGGTTCATCACCGCGATGTCTTCCGGCTTGTTGAACAGGTCAACGTCGCGGATTTCGAAATCCATGCCCTTTTCGAACAACACCAGCCGGCAGCGCTGGGAGAACGGGCAAGTAGTGCCGGAATACAGAACCATCATGTCTTTAAAGTTCCTTCAGTAAACTCGAAGGGTCGGCCGCACCGTTTCCCGGAGGAAACGCCGTCGCGCCGACCCACGCCGTCGAAGGCGCGCTATTTGATATCTTTCCAGTAGGCCGCGTTCAGGCGCCACGCGAGGAAGCTCAGAAGCGCCAGGAACAGCAGAACCCAGACGCCGAGCCGCTTGCGTGTCTGCTGCGCAGGTTCCGACATCCACGACATATAGGAAACCAGGTCGGCCACAGCAGAATCATAATCCACACTGGACATGGCGCCCGGCGTGACCTGAGTGTAACCCACGAATCTTTTTACCTTTTCGCCGGTCTTTTCGTCGGTATCGGTCTCGAACTTCGCGTCGCGTATGCCCTGCAACGTCCAGAGCACATGCGGCATTCCGACATTCTCGAACACGCGATTGTTCCAGCCGGTCGGGCGAGCCGGGTCGCGGTAGAAACTCCGCAAATACGTGTAGAGCCAGTCCTTCCCGCGCGCCCGTGCTTCTACCGACAAATCCGGCGGCGACGCGCCGAACCACGCTTTCGCATCGTCCGGGCGCATCGCGATCGACATGGTGTTGCCAACCTTATCGGTCGAGAAGAGCAGGTTGTCCTGAATCTGCTTTTCGCTGATGCCGATGTCGGTCAGCCGGTTGTAACGCATCAAGTTCGCGCTGTGACAGTTCAGACAATTGTTCACGAACAATTGCGCGCCGTGCTGAAGTGACGCCAGATTGTCCGAACTGTCAGGCGCGCGATCCAGCACCGCTTCTTCCTGCGCGAACGCCGGCGACGCACCGAAGGCAAACAACGCCGCACCGATCGCCGCTATTGTAGAGAACCATTTTTTCATCGTGTTTTTCTCCGGACGTGCGCTCAGTGAGGTTTGAAGTGCACGCGCTCGGGCGGCGTCCTGAATCTGCCGCGCGGCGTCCAGAACGGCATGCCGAGGAAAAATGCGAAATAGATCAGCGCGCAGACTTGGGCGATCAGCGTCGCAGCGGGCGATGGCGGCCGTGTCCCAAGGTAACCGAGCAGCAGGAACGCGAACACGAAGATCCCGTAAAAGACCTTGTGGAACATCGGCCGATAGCGGATCGACTTCACCGGACTGCGGTCGAGCCACGGCAGGAAGAACAGCGAAACGACCGCCGTTCCCATCACGACCACGCCCCAGAACTTCGATTCCGTCAGCGCCATGAAGATCAGCACCAGCACCGCGAGCACCGGCAAGCCGAGCCGCCACTTCCCTCGCGCCTTCAACAACGCGAGCAGCCCGAGCGCTGCGATCACGATCATCAGCACGATCTTGAACGGATCGGTGGTCGCGCGGAGCATGGCGTAGAACGCGGTGAAGTACCAGACCGGCGCGATTTCCGGCGGCGTCTGCAACGGATTCGCGGGCACGAAGTTGTTCGCTTCGAGGAAGTAGCCGCCCATTTCCGGCGCGAAGAAAATGATCGACGCGAAAATCAGCAGGAACACGCTCACGCCCATGAAGTCATGCACGGAGTAGTACGGATGGAACGGGATGCCATCGAGCGGAATGCCGTCGGCGCCTTTCTTCGCCTTGATTTCGATGCCGTCCGGATTATTCGATCCGACTTCGTGCAGCGCGACCAGATGCGCCGCAACCAGCCCGACCAGCACGAGCGGAATAGCGATGACGTGGAACGCGAAGAAGCGGTTCAGCGTGACATCGGAGACGACGTAATCGCCGCGAATCCACAGCGACAGGTCAGGACCGATGAAGGGAATCGCCGAAAACAGATTCACGATCACCTGCGCGCCCCAGAAGGACATTTGTCCCCACGGCAGCAGATAACCGAAGAATGCCTCGGCCATCAGGCATAGGAAAATCGCGCAACCGAAGATCCACACGAGTTCGCGCGGTTTGCGATACGAGCCGTACATCAGCCCGCGGAACATGTGCAGGTAGACCACGACGAAGAACATCGACGCGCCCGTCGAATGCATGTAGCGGATCAGCCAGCCCCACGGCACCTCGCGCATGATGTACTCGACCGATGAGAACGCGAGCGTCGCATCAGGCTTGTAGTTCATGGTGAGGAAGATGCCGGTGACGATCTGATTGACCAGCACCAGCAGCGCGAGGGAGCCGAAGAAATACCAGAAGTTGAAGTTCTTCGGCGCGTAGTACTCGGATACGTGTTGCTTCCAGGTCGAGGTCAGCGGAAACCGGCGATCGATCCAACCGGTCAGGCCCGTTGTCTCTACTTCCTTGTCAGCGCTCGCCATTTAAGCCTCTCCCTTTTCGTCCTTGCCGATCACGAGTTGCGTCGCGGTAGTGAACATGAACGGTGGAATGTCCAGGTTCTGCGGCGCGGGCTTGTTCTTGAAGACGCGGCCGGCCAGGTCATAGGTCGAGCCGTGGCACGGGCAGAGAAACCCGCCAGGCCAGTCATCGGGGAGATTGGGCTGGGCGCCCTCCTGAAAGCGCGGCGTCGGCGTGCAACCCAGATGCGTGCACACCGCGACCGCCACGAGAATGTTCTTGTGATCGGCACGCGACCGGTACTCGTTGTTGCAGTACTCGGGCAGCGGCATCGAGAATTCGTTTTTGGACTTCGGATCGGCCACCTCGTTGTCGGCCTTCTTGATGTCCGAGAGCATCTCGTCGGTGCGGTTGAGAATCCACACCGGCTTGCCGCGCCAGGCGACGGTCATCATCTCGCCGGGCTTGAGCGAGCCGATATCGACCTCGACAGGCGCGCCCGCCGCCTTGGCCTTCGCGGATGGCGCGAAGGAGCCAACAAATGGAACTACGGTTGCCACGCCTCCCACGCCACCTGCTACGGTCGTCGCAATCAGCCAGGTACGGCGGCCGCCGTCGACGCGTTTCTCATCCTTGTCTCGCATCACACGCCCCACTTCTGAGTTGGATTTATACCGTCACATCAGTGTTTCGCCGTTAGTGTGCGCGAATGGAGTTGGCATTTACAAGGGCTCGTTAGCAAAAATCACTCGAAGTGATTGATGCTTCAGGGTTTTCCCCACGTTTTTCGCGCATCCGGTGAAGCAATCTTTTAAGGCAAACGCAAGCGCTGATAATCCCGCAATCGGCTTAAACGCGGATTAAACGGGATTATCGATATCGATAAAGACGTGCTCGATGTCGAACTCCTCGACCAACAAATTGCCGACCGCCTGCACGCCATAGCGCTCGGTCGCATGATGGCCCGCCGCGATGAACGCCACGCCCGATTCCGCCGCGATATGCATGGTCTGCTCGGACACTTCGCCGGTCACGTAAAGGTCCGCGCCCGCCGCGATCGCGTCCTCGAAGTAGCCCTGCGCGCCGCCCGTGCACCACGCCACGCGACGCAGTTCCTTGTCCGTATCGCCGAACACGAGCGGCTTGCGGCCGAGCGCGTTTTCGACCGTCACGGAAAAATGCTCGAGCGAAAGCGGCATGGCAAGCGGCGCGGTCCAACCGAGATCTTGATCCGCAAAGCGCCCGTCCGCGATCAGTCCGAGCCGCGCGCCGAGTTGCGCGTTGTTGCCCAGTTCTGGATGCGAATCCAGCGGTAGATGATAGGCAAACAAATTGATGTCGTTGGCAACCAATGTGCGCAAGCGCTGATATTTGCGCCCCGTGATCTGCGGCGGCTCGTTGCGCCAGAAGTAGCCGTGATGCACGAGCACGGCATCCGCGCCCCATTCCAGCGCGGCTTCCAGAAACGCGAGCGAGGCCGTCACGCCGGTGGCAATCTTCTGGACGCGGCGCGTGCCTTCGACCTGTAGGCCATTCGGGCAATAGTCCTTGAAGCGGCCGATTTCCAGCAGATTGTTCAGATACAATTCGAGTTCGATCCGATCCATGAATTCCTCTATCCCTTCAAATGCTTAGACGCTTCTGGCTATTATTTGCCCAAGCGGTCACCGTGCTTTTGGCCTTGATGTTCATCATCGCGACCTTGAAACCGCAGTGGCTTCAACGTCAGGGCCAATTTGGCAAACAGCTCGCCGAGCCGATCGTTGCGTTACAGGAAGTGGCGCCGAGCCTGGGCTCGCGGCCGCTTCAGTCTTCCTATTCGGAAGGCGCGCAAAAGGCCATGCCCGCCGTCGTGAACGTGTTTTCCAGCAAGGACGGCAATTTGCCGCCCGATCCGCGCGCGAAAGATCCGCTCTTTCGCTATTTCTTCGGCGACAAAAACAAGCGCAAGTCCGATGAGCCGCCCGCGTCGAATCTGGGCTCAGGTGTCATCGTCAGCTCGGAAGGTTACATTCTAACGAACCAACACGTCGTGGATGGCGCCGATCAGATCGAAGTCGCGCTCGCGGATGGCCGCACGTCGAGCGCGAAAGTCATCGGCGTGGACCCGGAAACGGATCTCGCCGTGCTCAAGATCAACATGACGAATCTGCCGACCATCACGCTCGGCCGCATGGACCAGACGCGCGTGGGCGATGTCGTGCTCGCCATCGGCAATCCGTTCGGCGTCGGGCAGACGGTGACGATGGGTATCGTCAGCGCGCTCGGGCGCAATCACCTCGGCATCAATACGTTCGAGAACTTCATCCAGACGGATGCGGCGATCAATCCCGGCAATTCGGGTGGCGCGCTCGTCGATGTGAGCGGCAATCTGCTCGGCATCAACACGGCCATTTATTCGCGCAGTGGCGGTTCGCTGGGCATTGGCTTTGCCATTCCGGTTTCGACGGCGCGCAGCGTGCTGGAGAGCATCATCACCACGGGAACGGTCACGCGCGGGTGGATCGGCGTGGAGCCGCAGGACGTGACGCCGGAGATCGCGGAATCGTTCGGGCTGGATCAGAAGTCCGGCGCGATCGTCGCGGGCGTGCTGCAGGGCGGTCCGGCAGATAAGGCGGGCATCAAGCCGGGCGACATTCTCATGTCGATCAACGACGACACGATCACGGACACCACGCGTCTGCTGAACGTCGTCGCGCAGATCAAGCCCGGCACGGCGGTGAAGGTTCACGTCATGCGCAAGAACAAGGAACTCGACGTGAACGTGGTCATCGGCAAGCGTCCGGCGCAACCGCGCGCGCCGCAAATGCCCGACGAAGATCAAGGCGACCAGGGCGATCAGAACGACGAGTAAGGCGCATCGCGCGTCAAAAACAAAAGGCAGCTTCGGTGATCGAAGCTGCCTTTTTTATTTCAAAGCAAGGGATTACGCCAAGACAAAATGCCGCACTTACTTCGCGACGATTTCCCCGCTCTTGATCGCCTCTTTCGGCACCACGATCCGCGCCGCGATAATGCCCGCTTCATAGAGGATGATCAGCGGAATCGCGAGAATAAGTTGCGAGAACACGTCCGGCGGCGTGACCACCGCTGAAATGATGAACGCGCCGACGATCACATAAGGCCGAATCTGCTTGAGCTTGGCGATGGACACCACGCCCATGCGCGCGAGCAGCACGACGACGATCGGCACTTCGAACGTGACGCCGAAAGCCAAGAACATCGTCAGGACGAAGCTCAGGTAGTTGTCGATATCCGTGGTCATTTCCGCGCCGAGCGGCGCGTTGTAATGCGCCATCACGCGGAAAATGGTCGGAAACACGACGAAGTACGCGAACGCCATGCCGCAGAGGAACAGCGCGTAGCTGCTGAAAACGAGCGGCGCGACCAGTTTCTTCTCATGCTGATAAAGCCCTGGCGCCACAAACGCCCAAAGCTGATACAGCACGATGGGCAGCGCGACCACGAACGCAACCAGCATGGTCACCTTCATCGGCACGAAAAACGAGCCGGTGACGTCGGTCACGATCATCTTGCCGTCGCGCGGCAGGTTTTGCATCAACGGACGCGCCAGCAGCCGGAAGATGTCCGGCGCCCAATACACGAGCCCGATGAACACCACGACCACCGACGCTCCCGCGCGGATGATGCGGTCCCGAAGCTCGACCAGATGCGAGATGAACGTCTCTTCGACGGGCTCTTCTTTAGTGTGTTGCGGGTCGCTCACGCCGGCCCTCGGTAGAGATCATCGATGGAAGGAATGCGACCGGTTCACAGGAACCGTGTTGGCCGGCGCAGCGACTCGGGCGTATGCCGCGCGACGCGTGCCGCGCCCGACTGTACGCGCGTGCGGCGCGCTGTCGTTCGCTTATACCAGTTGGGAATCGCGCTCTGCTTGACGCGCCAGTTCTTGCGTTTGGCCGGCGCGTAGCGTCTGCCCGACCCCGGCGTGTCTCTCGTGGGACCGGTCAGTTCTTCCGCGCCGCCGGCCACGCTCGGGGTAATCGACGTGCCCTGACTCCAGGCATCGTTCAGATCGCCTTCGGTGCGCTTGAGGTTGTCGTGGATCGTCGTTTCGACGTTCGATGCCGCGGTTTCGAACTCGGTGCGCATTTTCTTCAGCTCATCGAGTTCCATTTCGCGCACGACTTCCGACTTGACGTCGTTGATGTAGCGCTGCGCGCGTCCGAACAACGCGCCCGCCGTGCGTGCGACGCCCGGCAAGCGCTCGGGACCGAGCACCACGAGCGCCACGACGCCGATCAGCGCCATTTTGGTGAGACCTAGATCGAGCATTGAACGAGAAGTGGAAGTGTGCGGACCGCCACGAAATCAGCGGTAGTCGTTTGAACGGGTCTTGTCCTTGGCTTCGACGTCGACTGCGCCGTTACGCGGCAGTTCACGCTGATCCGGTGCGGCCGGATTCTCGCCATCGCGCATGCCTTCCTTGAAGCCCTTCACCGCGCCGCCCAGATCGCCGCCGATGTTGCGCAGTTTCTTCGTGCCGAAAACCAGTGCGACGATCAGCAGAACGATCAACCAATGCCAAATGCTTAACGAACCCATGAATGAAAACTCTCCGTGATTCGCCGCGACAGCCTGTCACGACGAAAACTGGCCTCGCGGCCCTAGCCAAAACAATCCGCTTCAGCAGTCAACTATCGATTTTGCGCGTCCAATATTTCATTGGAAAGGTGAATGCATGGAAACCTTGCATTCGTCTTACCCCATCCGCTTCCACGGCCGCTCGCCTGCGAGCAAATGAGCGTGGATGTGATACACCTCCTGTCCGCCGCCCGGTCCCGTGTTGATGACCGTGCGAAAACCCGTCTCGCCGCCGGTATAAGACACACCCAACTCTTTTGCGAGCTTTGCAACGAGCGTGACCATTCTACCAAGCAGCGGTGCATCGCTTTCTGTGCAGTGCGACAAGGTTTCGATGTGCTTTTTAGGAATCACCAGCACGTGGACCGGCGCGGCCGGGTTGATATCGTTGAAGGCGAGAAATTCGTCGTCCTCGAAAACCTTGGTGCTGGGAATCTGCCCTGCGGCAATCTTGCAGAAAATGCAGTTGTCTTGGCTCATGAAATTTCCGTGTTCTGTTCCGGGACTGATCGGCCTTGGATCCGCTCAAAACCACGCGCGCGGATCGAACGTTTTTCCTTCGTAAAGGAACAGCCAGCCCTTGATGACGCGATACAACGTCCAGATGCTCACCGCGCCCAGAATCAGGAAGCCGATCCCAACCCAAATGAGCGCGAATCCGATCGCGTAACCCAGCAACGCCCACCAGAAGGTGCGAATCTGCCAGGTGAAATGTGCTTCGCAGGCGGTGCCCGCTGCGTCGTCGCGCTTGACGTAATTAAGAATGATGGCGACGAGGCCCGTCAGTCCGCCCGAGAGCCAATGAATGGCGTACAGCGCGTAAATGATGTGCGTCATCGTGCGGATGCTGCGCGCGCGTTCGTCGCTCACGTCCTGAACGACAGGCGGTGGATACGGTTCATACGGCCGGTTCATGCTTACCTCCTTCTTGCTCGCGCAAAGAAAACGTCAGCCGCCGTCCTGCTCCCGCTGGCGCGACTTGCGCAGCGCCTTTTCCTCGATCCCGGATAAACCTTCGCGCCGCTCCAGTTCCGCGACGACATCCGCCGGGCTCAAATCGAAATGCGACAGCATGACGAGGCAATGAAACCACAAATCGGCGACTTCGCCGACGAGCGCCTTGGGCGCGCCGCCGTGCCGCGCGTCCTTCGCGGCGAGCACGACTTCCGTCGCTTCCTCGCCGATCTTCTTCAGGACTGCGTCGTCGCCTTTATGAAAGAGTCGGGAAACGTAGCTTTGTTCCGGGTCGCCGCCCTTGCGGCTATCGATGACGGCAGCGAGCCGCAGCAGCGTGTCCAGCGTGTTGGCTTGCGTCATTTGTAAATGCTTTCTGGGTCTTTCAGCACCGGATCGACGGCGATCCATTCGCCGCTCTCCGCCGTGCCTTCGAATTTCTGGAAAAAACAGGAATGGCGGCCCGTGTGGCACGCGATGCCCGAAACCTGCTCGACCTTGAGCAGCACGACATCTTCGTCGCAATCGAGTCGAACTTCGTGGACATGTTGAACGTGCCCCGATTCTTCGCCCTTGAACCACAAACGCTGCCGCGAGCGCGAAAAATACACCGCGCGCTTCAGTTCGATGGTTTTCGCCAGCGCCTCGCGGTTCATCCACGCGAACATGAGCACATCGTTGGTGGTAGCTTCCTGCGCGATCACGGGCACGAGGCCGTTCGCATCCCAATTCACCTTGTCGAGCCAGTCAGCTTGAGTGCTCACGCTCACGTCCTCACCGAAATGCCGCGATCGGCCATGAAGCGCTTCGCTTCGCCGACCGTATGTTCGCCGTAGTGAAAGATGCTCGCCGCGAGCACGGCATCCGCGTGGCCTTCGGTGATGCCATCCGCGAGATGCTGAAGATTGCCGACGCCGCCGGACGCGATCACCGGAATGGGCACCGCATCCGACACGCCGCGCGTGAGCGCCAGATCGAAGCCGGACTTCGTGCCGTCGCGATCCATGCTGGTCAGCAGGATTTCGCCCGCGCCGAACTCGGCCATCTTGCGCGCCCATTCAATGGCGTCGATGCCCGTCGCCTTGCGCCCGCCGTGCGTGAACACTTCCCAGCGCGGCGTTTCGCCCTCGGCGGACACGCGCTTGGCGTCGATCGCCACGACGATGCATTGCGAACCGTGCTTGTCCGAGGCATCGCGCACGAGTTGCGGATTCGCCACCGCCGACGAATTCATGCTGATCTTGTCCGCGCCCGCGTTAAGCAAACGCCGCACGTCTTCGACGGCGCGCACGCCGCCGCCGACCGTCAGCGGAATAAAAACCTGCGACGCCACCGCCTCGATGATCGGCAGAATGAGGTCGCGCTGATCGGAAGTCGCGGTGATATCGAGAAAAGTGAGTTCGTCCGCGCCCTGATCGTCGTAGCGGCGCGCGATTTCGACGGGATCGCCCGCGTCGCGCAACTCGACGAAATTGACGCCTTTGACGACTCGGCCGGCAGTCACGTCCAGACAGGGGATGATGCGTTTTGCGAGAGCCATGTTCCTGCCGCTACTGGTTCGATACGAAGTAAGGGCGGCTCGCGCCGCCCGGAATGCTCGCGCCAAGCGTCGAAAAACGGCGTTATGCGCCGTCCGCTTCGCTCAGCGTGTCCGCGCGCGTCTGCGCCGCCGTGAAATCGAGGTCGCCGGAATAGATCGCGCGACCGCAGATCACACCTTCGATGCCTTCGTTCTCGACGCCGCACAGCGATTCGATATCCGCGATGTTCGACAATCCGCCGCTCGCGATCACCGGAATCTTCACCGCGCGCGCGAGGCGCACCGTCGCATCGATATTGATGCCTTGAAGCATGCCGTCGCGCCCGATGTCGGTGTAGATGATCGACTCGCAGCCGTAATCCTCGAACTTGCGGCCGAGATCCACGACTTCGTGGCCGGTGAGCTTGCTCCAGCCATCCGTGGCTACTTTGCCGTCCTTCGCATCCAGCCCGACGATGATATGCCCGGCGAACGCGCTGCACGCGTCCTGCAAGAAGCCCGGATTCTTCACCGCCGCCGTGCCGATGATGACGTAGGACAAGCCGTCGTCCAGATAGCGTTCGACGGTTTCGAGGTCGCGGATGCCGCCGCCAAGCTGCACCGGAATCTCGCTGCCGACTTCTTCGATGATCGAGCGGATGGCGTCGCCGTTTCTCGGCTTGCCCGCGAACGCGCCGTTCAGGTCGACGAGATGGAGCCGTCGCGCGCCGCGATCGACCCAATGTCGGGCCATGGCCGCCGGATCCTCTGAAAAAATGGTCGCCTGGTCCATATCGCCTTGCTTGAGGCGCACGCACTGACCGTCTTTAAGATCGATGGCCGGAATGAGCAGCATAGGAATCGCGTATTTTCTGGGTGGAGTTGATCGAAACAGCGCCGCGTGGGTCTCTCAGCCGTCTTTCGCGGGCCGTTTCGCTAGTGTAGTACAAGTCTTGCAACGGTCATGCGCACGTAAAGATACGTGGGAATCCTAGTGTTTTCACGGGTTCCAGTGCACGAAGTTTCGATAGAGGCGCAAACCGGCGTCCGCGCTTTTCTCCGGATGGAATTGCGTCGCGAAGATATTGTCGCGCGCCACCGCCGAGGTGAACGCATCGCCGTACTGAGTTTCGCCCGCTGTGTGGGCGGGATCGTCCGGCACGACGTGATAACTATGCACGAAGTAAAAGAACGCGCCGTCGGCGACACCGTCCCACATGGCATGCGGCTGCGCCTGACGCACGCGGTTCCAGCCCATTTGCGGCACCTTGAAGCGCGAGCCGTCGTCCTGAAGCATGCCTTCGAGCCGGAAACGCACCACTTTGCCGGGCAACAGGCCGAGACCCTTCGTGTCGCCTTCCTCGCTCCAGTCGAACAGCATTTGCTCGCCGACGCATACGCCGAGCATCGGCTTTTCGCGCGCGGCTCGCATGACCGCTTCCTGAAGGCCGGATTGCGCGAGATGGCCCATGCAGTCGCGCATTGCGCCCTGTCCGGGCAACACGATGCGATCGGCCGCGTGAATGCCCTGCGGCTGATCGACGATGGAAACATCCGCGTCGGGACCGGCCCTTCTCAGCGCCTGATACACCGAGCGCAGGTTGCCCATTCCGTAATCAACGATTGCTATCGAAGTTTTCATTTCAAAGATGGCATCAAGGCCTTCAACCCGTTGACGATGAACTCCACCGCCAGCGCGGACAACATCAACCCCATCAATCGCGTGCCGATGTTGATACCCGTGCGCCCGACCACGCGCGCGATCGGCTCCGCGAGATTCAGCGCGCCGAAGCACAACGCCGCGATGATCGCGCCGAGCAGCACCAGTCCGAAGCGGTCGTACCAGTGCTGCGCATTGGCAGCATAAACGATCACCGTGCTGATCGAACCCGGCCCGGTCAGCAGCGGAATGGCGAGCGGCACGACCGCGATGTTATTGCGCTCCTCCGCTTCCATGCGTTCCTCCGGCGTGGAGCGCGCGTTGCCGACCTGCGCGTTCAACATGCTGATCGCCATGAGCAGCATGATGATGCCGCCGCCCACTTCGAACGAGCCGACCGAAATCCCGAAGAACGCGATGATCTGCTGCCCGAGCAGCGCGGTAATCGCGATCACGCAGAACACCGAAATACACGCGACGCGGATGGTGTTGCGCTTCTCCGGGTCCGATTGCTGCGACGTGAGGCTGAGAAAAAACGGTATCGCGCCGATCGGGTTGATCAGCGCGAGCAAAGAGATAAACGACTTGAACAGATCCATCGTGTTTTCAACGCGGGTTGAGCCAATTCAGCGCGGAACCGGCAAGCGCTGATCAGAGACTTCCCTTGGTCGACGGAATCTGCCCCGCCGCGCGTTCATCGACTTCGCACGCCATGCGCAGCGCGCGGCCGAATGCCTTGAAAACGGTTTCGACCTGATGATGCGCGTTGAGCCCGCGAAGGTTGTCGATATGCAGCGTGACGCCCGCGTGATTCACAAAGCCGCGGAAAAATTCGATGGTGAGATCGACGTCGAATGTGCCGATGCGCGCGCGCGTGAACGGCACATGGAATTCGAGTCCCGGCCGCCCCGAAAAGTCGATTACGACGCGCGACAGCGCTTCGTCCAGCGGCACATAAGCGTGCCCGTAGCGCCGAATGCCCTTGCGGTCGCCGATGGCCTTCGCCACCGCCTGACCGAGCGTGATGCCGGTGTCTTCGACCGTATGGTGATCGTCGATATGGAGGTCGCCATGCGCTTCGACATCCAGATCGATCAGCCCGTGACGGGCAATCTGGTCGAGCATGTGATCGAGGAACGGGACGCCGGTGGCGAGCTTCTGCTTGCCGGTGCCGTCCAGATCGAGCTTCACACGGATCTGCGTTTCGCTGGTGTTGCGAACGACTTCCGCAATGCGCATGGTGATTCCTTGAGACTTTCGAAAAGTGGGGTTCAGCCGTTCGCGAGCTTGTTGAGCGCCGCGATCATGTGCGTGTTTTCTTCGGCGGTGCCAACCGTCAATCGCACGCAATTAGCCAGCAAAGGATGCATTTTACTCACGTTTTTGATCAAAATCCGCGAGGTCAGCAGGGTTTCGAAGGCCATCGCCGCATCCGGCACGCGCACCAGCAGGAAATTGCCCGCGCTCGGGAAAACGGTCATTCCCGGCAGCGCGGCGACTTCGCGCGCGAGGGCATCGCGTTGCGTGCGTAGTTCGGCGGCTTGGGCGTCGAGTACGTCGAGGTGATCGAGCAGGAAATTCGCGGTCGCCTGCGTCAGCACGTTGATGTTGTACGGCGGGCGCACCTTGTCGATCTGCATGATCCACGCGGGACGTCCCGCCATGTAACCCAGACGGATGCCCGCCAGACCCAACTTCGAGACCGTGCGCATGACGACCACGTTGTCGAAGTCTGCCGCGCGCGGCATCCAGCTTTTTTCGGCGAACGGCTGATATGCCTCGTCGATCACGACGAGACTCTTTTTCGCCGCCGCGATCACGCGTTCGATGTCGGCATCGTCGTACAGCGAGCCGGTCGGATTGTTCGGATACGCGAGATAGACGAGCGCGGGCGCGTGTGTCTCGATGGCGTCGATCAGCGCGTCGGCGTCGAGCGTGAAATCCGCCCGTAAAGGCACACCGACAAACTCCATGTGCGCGAACTGCGCCGACAGTTGATACATGACGAAGCCCGGCATCGGCGCGACGACCTTCGCGCCCGGCTTCGCGCACGCCATCGCCAGCATGCTGATGAGTTCGTCCGAGCCGTTGCCGAGCAGCACGTCGCAGGCATCGGGCACGTTCATCGTGCGCTTGATCTTCGCGATGAGTTGCGCCGGACGCGGCTCCGGATAGCGATTCAGCGCGACGCCCGCCAAATGCGCGCCGAGTTTCTGCGCGAGATCGGCGGGCAGCGTGAACGGGTTTTCCATCGCGTCGAGCTTGATGAGGCCCGTGGAATCGGCCACGGGATAGCTCGTCATCGCGAGCACGTCGGGACGCAGGATGTCTTGTGGTGTAGTCATTGTTTTTTTACCGGCGCGGATGACGCGCCGGCCAAAGCTGCGGTTCTCGAACCGGCTGAATCAGCCGGTATTCCTCATGCGATATTCGGCGCTGCGCGCGTGCGCGGGCAAGCCTTCGCCGTAAGCCAGTTCGGCCGCGATTTCACCGAGCGTCTGCGCGCCTTCCGCGCTGACTTCGATCACGCTCGAACGCTTCATGAAGTCATACACGCCGAGCGGCGACGAAAACCGCGCAGTGCGCGACGTCGGCAGAACGTGGTTCGGACCCGCGCAGTAATCGCCGAGACTTTCGCTCGTGTAGCGGCCGAGGAACATGGCGCCCGCGTTGTGAATCTGCGCGGCCCACTGATGCGGATCGAGCGCGGAAATTTCCAGATGCTCCGGCGCGATGTCATTCGCAATCGCGCATGCTTCATTCATATCGCGCACCTTGATGAGCGCACCACGATCTTCGAGCGAACGCTGGATGACATCGCGGCGCGGCATCGCCGGAAGCAGTTCTACGATGGCGTCTTCCACGCGTTTGATGAACGCTTCGTCCGGACACAGCAGGATGGATTGCGCGAGTTCGTCGTGTTCGGCCTGCGAGAACAGGTCCATCGCGACCCAGCGCGGGTCGGTGGTCGCGTCGCAAATAACGAGAATCTCGGACGGTCCCGCGATCATGTCGATGCCAACCGTCCCGAAAACGCGACGCTTGGCGGACGCGACATACGCGTTGCCCGGCCCGCAAATCTTGTCGACCGCCGGCACCGTTTTCGTGCCGTAGGCGAGTGCCGCCACCGCCTGCGCGCCGCCGATGGTAAACACCCGGTCCACGCCACCGATGAGCGCCGCCGCCAACACGAGCGGGTTCTTCACGCCATCGGGCGTCGGCACCACCATGACGATTTCCTTCACGCCCGCGACGCGCGCCGGAATGGCGTTCATCAGCACGGACGACGGATACGCCGCCTTGCCGCCCGGCACATAGATGCCCGCGCGATCCAGCGGCGTGACCTTCTGGCCGAGCACCGTGCCATCTGCTTCGGTGTACTGCCAGCTATGACTGCCGCATTCGATGCGCTGCTTCTCGTGATAACCACGCACGCGCGCCGCCGCCGCTTCGAGCGCCGCCCGACGCTTCGGCTCCAGCCCTTCGAGCGCCGCTTCAAGCTCCGATTGCGGCAACTCCAGCGAAGCAACGCTCGCAGCCTTCAGCCGATCGAACTTATTGGTGTATTCGAGCACGGCGTCATCGCCGCGCACTTTGACATCGCCGAGAATCTGCGCGACGGCGCGCTCGATGGCTTCGTCCTCGCTCGCTTCGAATGCGAGAACCGCACGCAGCGCCTTTTGAAAACCATCGGTGCTTGAATCGAGTCTGCGAATCTTGATTGACATGCTGGTTTTCCGTTTTGCTGGGTCGCGCGCCGCGTCGTGCGGCTGCGCTAGTTTCCCGTTCCGACCGACGCGCGCTCGAACGCATCGAGATAAGGCTTGAGCGCGGCGCGCTTCAGCTTGAGCGCGGCCTGATTCACGACGAGGCGCGACGAAATCTCCATGATCTCCTCGACCTCGACCAGATTGTTCGCGCGCAGCGTATTGCCGGAACTGACGAGATCGACGATGGCATCCGCGAGACCGACGAGCGGCGCGAGTTCCATCGAACCGTACAGCTTGATCAGATCGACGTGCACGCCCTTGGCCGCGAAGTGCTGCCGCGCGGTTTCGACGTACTTCGTCGCGACGCGCAGACGCGCACCCTGCCGCACCGCGTTCGCGTAGTCGAAGCCCGACTTGACCGCGACCGACATCCGGCAGCGCGCAATGTTCAGATCGATCGGCTGATACAGACCGCCGCCGCCGTGCTCGATCAACACATCCTTGCCCGCCACGCCGAAGTCCGCCGCGCCGTATTCCACGTAGGTCGGCACATCGGTCGCGCGCACGACGATCACGCGCAGGTTCGGATTCGTCGTCGGCAGAATGAGCTTGCGCGACGTCTCGGGATCTTCTGCCACCTGCACGCCCGCTGCGGCGAGCAGCGGCACGGTTTCCTCGAAGATACGCCCTTTCGACAACGCCAGCGTGAGCGGCGCGCTCGTTCCGACCGACGACGACGTCTGCGGCAACGAACTCATTGTTCGCTCCCGCTGCCCTTGATGCGTCGCACGTTCGCGCCGACTGCGGTCAGCTTCGCTTCCATGCGGTCGTAGCCGCGGTCGAGGTGATAGATGCGGTCGATCAGCGTTTCGCCGTCCGCGCACAGCGCCGCGATCACGAGACTCGCGGACGCACGCAGATCGGTCGCCATGACCTTCGCGCCCGACAGCTTCTCCACGCCATTCACCAACGCCGTATTCCCGTCGATGGTGATGCTCGCGCCCAACCGGTTCAACTCCTGCACGTGCATGAAGCGGTTCTCGAAGATCGTCTCGACTACTTGCGAGGTGCCATCCGCCATCGAGTTGAGCGCCATGAACTGCGCCTGCATGTCGGTCGGGAATGCCGGATATTCGGATGTGCGGATATTCACCGCGCCCGGACGCTTGCTCATGCGCACGCGCATCCAGTCGTCGCCTTCCTCGATGCTCACGCCCGCTTCGCGCAGCTTGGCCGTGACGGCATCCAGCAGCGAAGGCGTGACGTGACGCAGCGTGACGTCGCCGCCCGCCGCCGCGACCGCGCACAGGAACGTGCCCGCCTCGATACGGTCCGGCACCACGCGATGCTTCGCGCCATGCAGCTTGTCGACGCCGTGAATGGTGAGCCGGTCCGTGCCGATGCCATCGATCTTCGCGCCCATCTTCACCAGCAAATGCGCGAGGTCGCTCACTTCCGGTTCGCGCGCGGCGTTTTCGATGACCGTTTCGCCCTCGGCCAGCACCGCCGCCATCAGCAGATTTTCGGTGCCGGTCACGGTAATCATGTCGGGAATGATGCGCGCGCCCTTCAGCCGCTTTGCGCGCGCCTCGATGAAACCGTGCTCGATGTTGATCTCGGCGCCCATCGCCTGAAGACCTTTGATGTGCTGATCGACCGGACGCGCGCCGATCGCGCAGCCGCCGGGCAGCGACACTTTCGCTTCGCCGAAGCGCGCGACGAGCGGCCCGAGCACGAGAATCGACGCGCGCATGGTTTTCACCATCTCATACGGCGCGACGAGGTTATCGACCTTCGACGCATTCAACGTCACGCGTCCGTCGTTGGATGCTTCCGACTGCACGCCCATCTGGCGCAACAGTTTGAGCGTCGTTCGCGTGTCCTGAAGATTCGGCACGTTCGACAAATGGACGTCGTCCGCCGTGAGCAGTCCCGCGCAGAGAATCGGCAACGCCGCGTTCTTCGCGCCGGATACGGTGATTTCGCCCGAGAGCTTCGCGCCCCCTGTGATGACCAGCTTGTCCATAATGACTTGCCCCTCGTTCGAGCTTCCTGCTGCGGAGCCGTTGTCGGCGCCGTGGTTGTCTTGGGTGATTCGCACTGTCTACTGCCTTTATCTGCGGTGATGCCGGTATTGCCGGGTTGAGTCGTTGACCTGATGACTGATGAGGTTCGCCGGGTGGATTCAGGCCGCTTTCCACTCGTCGGGGGTGAGGGTTTTCATGCTGAGCGCATGAATCTCCTCGCGCATGCGCTCGCCGAGCGCCGCATAAACCAGTTGATGCCGCGCGATCAGCCGCTTGCCGACGAACGCATCGCTCACGATGGTCGCGAAGAAGTGCTGACCGTCGCCTTCGACGTCGAGATGCTGGCAGTTCAAACCGCCAGCGATGTAGTCCTTCACCTGCTCCGGAGTCGGCAACATGGAAGTCTCCTTGAATTAGTGGCGCAGCTTGTAACCGCTCGCGAGCAGCCGCACGGCGATCACCGCCAGCACCGCGAGAAAACCGCCGACGATGCACAGGCTCATCAGCGGGTTCACATCGGACAGGCCGAAAAAGCCGTAGCGAAAGCCGTCGATCATGTAGAAGAACGGATTCAGATGCGACACCGCGCGCCACAACGGCGGCAGCGTGTGCGTCGAATAGAACACGCCGGACAGGAACGTGAGCGGCATGATCAGGAAGTTCTGGAACGCGGCGAGCTGATCGAACTTATCCGCCCAAATGCCCGCGATCAAGCCGAGCGTGCCGAGAATGCCCGAGCCGAGCACGGCGAACGCGACGATATAGAACGGCGCGGAAAACGACATCGGAATGAACCAGATCGTCACGACGAACACGCCCAGCCCGACACACAATCCGCGCACGACGGACGCCAGCACGTAGGCGAAGAACATCTCCCAGTGCGCGATGGGCGGCAGCAGCACGAACACGAGATTGCCGGTGATCTTCGACTGAATCAGCGACGACGAACTATTGGCGAACGCGTTTTGCAGCACGCTCATCATGACGAGGCCCGGCACGAGAAAGCTCGTATAACCGACGCCCGGATAAACCTGCACGTGCCCCGACAACGCGTGGCCGAAGATCGTGAGATACAGCAGCGCGGTGATCACCGGCGCGGCCACGGTCTGAAACGAGACCTTCCAGAAGCGCAACAGCTCCTTGTATAACAACGTCTGAAAACCGCTCATGAAAGTCCCTCTACTACATCCGGCTCGTTCATCACTTGCATGAACACGTCTTCGAGATCCGCCTTGCGCACTTCGATTTCATCGAACGTGCAGCCCGCCGCGCGGCATTTCGCGAGGATCGGCTCGACTTCGTCATAGCTCGACAGACGCAGAAGATGCTGCGCGCCGCCGACCGCGTTCGGATCGACTTCGAGCGGGCGTAGTTCGACAGGCAGCGTGCCGTTCGAGAAGCGCAGATAAAGCTGCATGCCCGCGAAGCGTTGCAGCAACGTGCTCGTGCGCTCCAGCGCCACGACTTCGCCGCGACGGAGCATCGCCAGCCGGTCGCACAGCGATTCCGCTTCTTCAAGATAGTGCGTGGTCAGCACGATGGTGTGACCTTCGCGATTCAAACGCGAAATGAACTTCCACAAGGTCTGACGCAATTCGACATCGACGCCGGCAGTCGGCTCATCCAGCACGATCACCGGCGGACGATGTACCAGCGCCTGCGCCACCAGCACGCGGCGCTTCATGCCGCCGGACAGCGCGCGCGTGTTGACGTCGGCCTTTTCGGTGAGATCGAGATTGGCCATGACTTCATCGATCCAGTCGTCGTTGTGACGCAGACCGAAATAGCCCGACTGAATGCGCAGCGATTCGCGCACCGTGAAAAACGGATCGAACACGAGTTCCTGCGGCACCACGCCCAGCGAGCGGCGCGCGGCGCGAAAGTCGCTGACGACATCGTGACCGCGCACGGCGATCGTGCCACTGTCGGCGCGCGCCAACCCGGCGAGGATGCTGATCAACGTGGTCTTGCCCGCGCCGTTGGGGCCGAGCAGTCCGAAGAACTCTCCCTCTTCCACGGAGAGACTCACGCCTTTGAGCGCTTGCAGCTCTTTGTAGCGCTTTCTGACGTTGCGGATTTCTATGGCTGACATGAATGCGCGCGCGCCTTGTGCGGCAACGCCTCGATTGTGCGGATTACGCTTGATGGTCCCGGGCTCGGCCGGAATGCCCAAAACGGGGCCGGGTTCAGGCCCGAAAAAAACGTTTGATTATAGGGCAAAGCGGCTATAGCCGACTCCGGACGATCCTCTCGGCGGCACACGATGACATGCGCCGCGCCTGTTCGATTCAGGCCAGGATCAATGTCGGAAGGTGAGGAGCGTATCGACGCCGTAGGCTTGCGCGAGACTGGCGAGCCCGGAAGGAACATTGACGATGCCGAGACCGGCGCCGCGCGATGTCGCCGCGCGCTGCCATGCGAGCAGCACGGCGAGCGCGGATGAATCGAATTGCATGAGCGGCGCGCAATCCACTTCCGTGGCGCCCGCCGCGATACGCGACAGCCCCGCTTCGAGCGCGGCGTTCGCGCTCTCGTGGGTCAGATTCGCGGCCGTCTGAAAACGGCCGCCTGTCACTTGCGTGCTCACGATGCCTTGCCGTTCGCGAGTTGCTGGTTACGTTGCGTGAGGAACTGCACCAGACCGCTCACGCCATGCTGCTGAATCTGCTCGTTGAACTGTTGCTGATACGCCTGAATCAGCCATGCGCCGAGCACGTTGATGTCGTACACGCGCCAGCCTTGCGCCGTCTTGTACAGGCGATAGTCCAGTTCCACGGGCGAACCGTTATTCATCACCACCGAGCGGACCACGACATCCGTATCGTCCGGCGACGCGCGGAACGGCTTGTACTGCACCGTCTGATTACGCACTTGCGCGAGCGCGCCCGAGTACGTGCGGATCAGCAGCATCTTGAATTGCTCGACGATCTGCTTTTGCTGCTCCGGCGTGGCCGTGTTCCAGTTACGGCCCATCACGAGACGCGTGGTGCGCGTGAAGTCCGTGTACGGAAGAATCTTCTCGTTGACGAGCTTCGTGATTTCGTTGATGTCGCCCGACTGGATCTTGTTGTCGGACTTGATCTGGTCGAGCACTTCTTGCGTGATCGTCTTGATCAGCACATCGGGCGCGCTCGCATCCGCGCTTTGCGCCGAGGCCGTGCCGCAGAACGCCAAAAACATGGCGAGGATTGGAAGCAGGAAGAATTTTTTCATCGCATACCCTACAAAAGATGTGGCTTGAGTTTGAGCGCGCCGCCCGATTTGAGTCCAGGTCGAGCGCGCATCAGGCTGTCGGAAATGTTACCGCGTGTTGGCGACCCGGCGCTCAGTGCAAGCGGAACGAAGGGAATCCGGGCGGTGCGCGCGGCGGCACGTACTGATTGCCCGGAACGGTCGAACTGCTTGCCGCATTCGGTGTGGCAGCCGTTCCAGAAGCAGGCGTCGCGCCTGATGCCGCGGCAGGCGGCACGGCAGTCGCCGACGCACCCGCCGCAGTTGCAGCCGCGCCATCCGGCTCGGCGTAATTCGGCAGCGGCGCTTCGCCATATTCCGGCGCGCTGGCGTTGTCGCCCGTGATCAGATATTGGCGACGTTGCAGATACGCGTTGCGCACGAACGAGTATTTGTCGAGCGCGGCATCGCCGAGAATGTCGGTCGCACCGAGCAGGTTGGCGCGCGTGTTGACGAGATTCACGCCGTAGAGCGCCCAACTCACCGAATCCGGACTGACGTAGCTCAGCGGGTTGCCGAAGTAGTCAGGCACGAGGCCCACCGTATCGCGCACCGTGCTCGGCCCGAGCAGCGGCAACACGAGGAACGGACCCGACGGTACGCCGTAGTGGCCGAGCGTGAGCCCGAAATCCTCGGTGTGCTTCGGCAACTTGGCGATCGTCGCCACGTCGAACAAACCGCCGACGCCGAACACCGTGTTGATCACGACACGCATGATGTCCGACACGCCATCCGCCACCTTCAACTGCAGCAGATTGTTCGCCGCGATGTACACATCACCGATATTCGAGAAGAAGTTGGTGACGCTGTTGCGCACCGGCTCCGGCACGGCCCACACGTAACCCTGCGCGACCGGCTTGAATGCGTACTTGTCCACCGTGTCGTTGATCGTGAACATCGTGCGGTTGTAGCTTTCGAAGGGATCGCCCTTCGTGGGCGTCGTCACCGTCGCGCAACCGGCAAGCAATGCCGCCGTCGCGACAGCGGCGACCATGCGCCGTAACCCGATCGCCTGCATGTTGTTTCTCCTTATTGAGCCGCGCCGGACGCCGCGCTCGCGGGTGCCGCGCCTGCCGCGCCCATTGCGCTCGCCGCACCCGGAAAAGCCGGTGCCGGCGCGGCCGCAGGAGCCGCCGACGACGATTTCGAGGCGCCGGAATCCGCCGCCTTGTTGTACAGGAACTGACCGATCAGGTTTTCCAGCACCACGGCCGATTGCGTCATGGTGATCGTGTCGCCAGCCTTGAGCATCTGATCGTCGCCGCCCGGCTCCAGGCCGATGTACTGCTCGCCGAGCAGGCCGGAGGTTAGGATCTTCGCCGACGAATCCTTCGGAAACTGGTATTGCTTGTCGATATCGATGGTCACGACCGCCTGATACGTGTTGCCATCGAAACCGATCGAGCCGACGCGGCCGACCGTCACGCCCGCGCTCTTGACCGGCGCGCGCGACTTCAGTCCACCGATGTTGTCGAACTTGAGGCGCACCGCGTACGTTTGCTGAAACGACAGCGAGCTCATGTTGCCCGCCTTCAGCGCAAGAAAAAGCAGCGCCACGAAACCGAGCACCACAAATAAGCCGACCCAAAAGTCGAGAGCAGTCTTTTTCATCGTCTTTCCAAAGAGAATCTTGTCGCAGCGCGCGCGTGACGGTCTGTGCCCTTCACAACGCCCGCGCAAGCGCGGACGCGCGCGCGTGGTTCAGCTGAACATCAGTGCGGTCAGCAGGAAATCGAGGCCGAGCACGGCGAGCGACGCGTACACCACGGTCTTGGTCGTGGCACGCGACACGCCTTCCGGCGTCGGCCGGGCTTCGTAGCCCTGGAACAATGCGATGAACGTCACCGCGAAACCGAACACGATGCTTTTGATGACGCCATTGCCGACATCGCGCCAGACATCCACGCCGCCCTGCATCTGCGACCAGAACGAGCCGGGATCGACGCCGATCAACATGACGCCGACGACATAGCCGCCGAGAATGCCGACCGCGCTGAAGATGGCCGCGAGTATCGGCATGGCGATGATGCCCGCCCACATGCGCGGCGCCATCACGAATTTCATGGGATCGACCGCCATCATTTCCATGGCGGTGAGTTGCTCGCCGGCCTTCATCAGACCGATTTCCGCCGTCAGCGATGTCCCCGCGCGCCCGGCGAACAACAGCGCCGTGACCACCGGCCCGAGTTCGCGCACAAGCGACAGCGCGACCAGCAGACCGAGCGCTTCTTCCGAACCATAGCGGCTCAGCGTGTAATAACCCTGCAAACCCAGCACGAAGCCGACGAACAGCCCGGACACCGCGATGATGACAAACGAATAATTGCCGACGAAGAAGACCTGTTTCGTGACAAGACGCGGCCGGCGCAGCAGCGCGAAAAACTGGGCCACAAGGCGCAGGAACATGCGCGTGGCGTAGCCGGTGGTGCCGAAACCGTCGAGCACCCAGCGACCGAGCGAACTGATCATGCCTGGCCTCCGATGCCGAAATCCGCCGCGAGCGGCTGGCTCGCGTAGTGGAACTTGAAGGGACCGTCCGGCGCGCCATCGATGAACTGCCGCACGGTCGGGTCCTGCGATTCGCTCAGTTGCGCCGGCGTACCTTCCGCGTGGATGCCGCCGTTGGCCACGAAATACACGTAATCCGCGATGGAAAACGTCTCCGGCACGTCATGCGACACGATGATCGACGTCGCGCCAAGCGCATCGTTGAGCGTGCGGATGAGCTTCGCGGTGATGCCGAGCGAAATGGGATCGAGACCGGCGAACGGCTCGTCGTACATCATGAGTTCGGGGTCGAGCGCGATGGCACGAGCCAGCGCCACACGACGCGCCATGCCGCCCGAAATCTCCGACGGCGCGAGATCGCGCGCGCCGCGCAGGCCGACTGCATTGAGCTTCATCAGCACGAGATCGCGGATGAGGTCTTCGGGCAGATCGGTGTGTTCGCGCAGCGGAAAGGCGACGTTCTCGAACACGGTCTGGTCAGTAAACAGCGCGCCGAACTGAAACAGCATGCCCATCTTGCGGCGCAGCGCGTAAAGACCGTCGCGCGACTGCGCGCCGACATCCTGGCCGGTGAACATCACCTGACCGCGGCTGGCCTTCACCAGACCGCCAATCAAACGCAGCGTCGTGGTCTTGCCGCAGCCCGAACCGCCCATGACAGCCACGACCTGACCACGCGTGAAACGCATGTTCAGGTTGGACAGAACGAGCCGTCCGCCGTAACCGAAGTCGACGTCGCGGAGCTCAAGTAGAGTCTCGGAAGAGGCTGGCACTGGGTAACTAATCCCGTTGACGCAAGAGGGCGAATTATAGGGCCTGCGCGCAATCGGTGCTTTGCCTAGGCTATTCCCCGCTAATTTTTCAGATTTATAGCCGATCTTCTGCGAAGTTTCTTTGCAGATCCGTCACCGCGGCCGCCGTATCCGATGCCTCCGTCACCGCCCGCACAACCGCCGCGCTGCCGATTCCGGTTGCCAGAACGTCCGGCAACACCTTGCCGTCGATCCCGCCGATCGCCACGAGCGGCACGCGGCCTCCGAGCAACTGAACGTAGCGGCGCAGGCGCGCGAGACCTTGAGGCTTGGTCGGCATCACCTTGGTCGTGGTCGGGAAAACTGCGCCGAGCGCCAGATAGCTCGGGCCGAAATGCAGCGCGCGCAGCATCTCGTAATAGCCGTGCGTGGACAATCCCAGACGCAGACCGGCGCGCGAAATCGCATCGAGATCGGCTGTTTCGACGTCTTCCTGACCGAGATGCACACCGTACGCGCCCGCCGCGACGGCCTCGCGCCAGTGATCGTTGATGAACAACTGCGCGCCGTGTCTACGCCCTGCCGCGACCGATCGTTCGATTTCATGGCTCAGATCGTCGGCGTCGGTGGTTTTGCGGCGCAGTTGCGCGGTGATGACGCCAAGCGCCAGCACGCGCTCGACCCATTCCGCACTCGGCAAAACCGGATACAGGCCGAGCCGATCCGGACACGCCGGAAATCCGGCCTCAGGCGCGGGCGGAAGATTCGCGACGCGCGGGAAGGTGGCGAAATCGACGGGCCATGCATCGGGTTTCGCTTCGTCGCCGGAACGCCACGCCATGGCTAGCACCAGCGCATCGTGCGGTTCGAAATTGCAGTCGAGGAACGCTGCGAGCGCCGCCAGCCAGTCGTCGGAACGCTCGCCTTCGAGTGCGTGGCGAACATCGCCGCGAAGGAGCGTCACGCGCTCGCCGTGCGCTTCGAGCACCGTCGCGCCGGTGTCCGCCAGACGCTTCACATCGGCATCATGCATTTCGGTGAAGACGATGAGATCGCCCTCGCCCGGCGCTTCCGGCACCGTGAGGCAGATACGCCAGCGCGTCGCGGGCACCGGCCAGTCGCCCAGCCGCGCGCGGATGCCTTCGGCCACCTCGACCCATTCGTCCGCAGGCGGCCAGAACACTTCATGTCCGAGCAGACTCATGCCGCACCTCCGTCCTGATGCCAGAACGGCATGCCGACGACCGGCGTGCTCGCCTGCGCGCTGTCGCGTTCGGCCATCGGTCCGGCGAGAAAAGCCGTGCGCCCTGCCTCCACGCCGAGTGCGAACGCGCGCGCCATGTGCGGCGGATAGGTCGCCTGCGACACCGCCGTGTTGAGCAGCACGCCGTCGAAACCCCACTCCATCACCTGACACGCGTGCGACGGCACGCCCAATCCGGCATCGACGATCAGCGGTGTATCCGGCAAGCGCTCGCGCAACGTTCGCAGACCGTACGGATTCGTCACGCCCTTGCCCGTGCCGATGGGCGCGCCCCACGGCATCAGCGCTTCACAGCCCGCATCGAGCAGACGGCGGCCGATTACGAGATCTTCCGTGCAGTACGGCAGCACCTTGAAACCATCGCGGATGAGCTTGCCCGCCGCCTCGACCAGGCCGATCGGATCGGGCTGCAAGGTGTAGTCGTCGCCGATCAGTTCGAGCTTGAGCCACGGCGTATCGAACACTTCGCGCGCCATGTACGCGGTCGTCAACACTTCGTCCACGCTCTGGCAGCCCGCCGTGTTCGGCAGCAGCGCGACGCCGTGTTGCTTGAGAACATCGAAGAAACCGGCCTCGCCTGTTTCGGACTGACGCCGCAGCGCGACCGTCACCATGCCGGGACGCGCGGCCTCGATGGAATCGGAAAGCGATTGCAGCGACGGATAGCGCGATGTGCCGAGCAGCACGCGGCTCGGAAACGTCTGGCCGTAGAGCGTGAGCGCATCGGTTTGAGTAGTCATGATCGAATCCTGTGGATGAATCAGCCGCCCGCGACGGGCGATACGACATCGAGCTTGTCGCCCGCGCACAGCGCGCGCGTGCCGTGCTCGCCGCGCGCGACGAACTGGCCGTTCAACGCGACCGCAAACGGCGGTTTCGCGCCGAAGGCCGCGAGCGCATCGACGACGGTGGCGGCATCGGGCAAGTCGATCAGGCGTTGATTGATGTGAATCTGCATGGCGTTCTTTCTCTTCGATGCTAGTGCGCAGCCGCGCTCGCGAACTCGCCGTGAAGCAGTTCGGACCAGCGCGCGGCGGTGCGGAATTCGGAGAACGTGTCGTGATCGGCGACGGTGCCTGAGGCGAGCGCATCGGCCAGCGCGCAGGCGGCATCGGCGACTTCCGGCGCGATCATGAAGCCGTGTCGATACAGCCCATTCACGCGCAAGGTGCGCGCCCCGTCCCAGACGATCGCCGGACGATGATCGGGCAAAGTCGGACGGCACTGCGAATTGAGTTCGAGGATGCGCGCCTCGCCGAATCCCGGATGCACGGCAAACGCCGCGCTCAGCAATTCGAGCGCCGAACGCACGCTCACCGGCGACATATCCTCGCCCTCGACTTCGGTTGCGCCGATCACATAATGGTCGTCCTGCTTAGGCGCGATATAAAGCGGATAGCGCGGATGCAAAAGCCGCACAGGCCGCGTCAGATGGATGCCCGGCGCATGCACGCGCGCCACTTCGCCGCGAATCCCGCGCAGCGCGGACCACGCAGGCTTGCCGCCCAGACCGCGACAATCGACGATCCAGCGCGCATCCGGCATGTCGTGAACGGGCGTGTTCCAGTGCGTGCGCACGCCGCGCGCCGCCAGACCGGCCGCGAGCGCTTTGAGCGCCTGACGGTTGTCGAGTTGTCCTTCGTGCGGCAGCAACCATCCTTGTGCGAAGCGCGTGCCGAGCGCCGGTTCGGCCTGCGAAACCTGCGCGCCTGCAAGTTTGATGAAGCCACCATCGAGCAAGGAAGCAGGCGCATTCGCGCGCAGACGCCGCTCGAACAACGGCGCTTCCGCGCGATCCGCGCCGTGCCACACAACAAGCGTGCCATTGCGCTGAAAGAAAACCGGCTCCGGCAATTGCGCGAGCAATTCCGGCCAGCGCGCCAGCGACGCCGCGCCCAGCGCGACCACGAGCGGTTCCGCGCTGGCCGCCTCGGCGAGTGGCGCGAGCATGGCGGCGGCGACCCAGGCGGCCGATTGCGTGCCGGCTGCATCGCCGCTTTCATAGAGCGAGACTTCGTGGCCCGCGCCTGCCAATTGCCACGCGACCAGCCGCCCGACGAGTCCTCCGCCGATCACGGCGAAGTCCGTCCTGTTCGCGGCGGTCTTGTTGATGCTGTTCACGATGCGTTTGTCTCCTGCCAGCCAATGGGCGCATCCGGCGGAGAAAAGGGAAAGCAAGACACGCGATCCCGGTCATTCCGCACAAAGGCGCACGACAAGGACGAAATCAGCGGAGAGACCGGCCCGGCGACAAGCAGACGCTGGACGGAAAGGAACGATGGAACTGGAAGAGACTGAAGGAATGGCGCGAGTACCGCGCGTTCTCCGGAAACTTCCCTCGCCGGTATTACCCGGATCGGGTGCAAAGGGTCTCTCTCAGCCTCACGCGCCCGATGTTTCTCGAATGCGCGCGAAGCACCCCTGTTTCGTCGAAGATCATTAGAACATGAAAGCCGAAGCCGCTGCAAACCGGGATTGTCCGCCGCCACGCGCATGAACAAGCGTCCTTTTTCGCGCCGCGCGGCACTCTGGCACAATGCCCCGAACAGGTTCCACGGCTGATCGCGCCGGATTAAGCGGCAGTTAAGGGAACCCCGGAACAATCCGCGATGCGAACCGTCGCGCGCCTCTGGTGGCCGCGCGCACGGTTCGCATCGCGATGTAAAAACCCTCCGCGCAATCGGCGCGTCAGCAGGAAGGTCATGGCCAACACTCAAACCGACAACACGCAGCAAAAGGCAGACGAAGTATCCGCGTGGAGTCTCATCAAACCGTATTGGGTCTCGGAAGAACGCGGCGTCGCGTGGGGCTTGTTGGTGGCGATCATCGCGATCAACATGACCGTGGTGTGGATCAACGTGCGGCTCAATAGCTGGAACGCGGACTTCTATAACGCGCTGCAGAACAAGAACGTCAAGGATTTCCCGCATCTGCTGCTGATCTTCACGGGCTTGGCGTTCGCGTACATTCTGCTGGCCGTGTACGGGCGATATCTGCGGCAAATGCTTTCGTTCCGCTGGCGGCAATGGCTCACCAACAAGTATCTCGAACAATGGTTCGGCGACCGCGCGTTCTATCGAATCGAGCGGGACCGGCTGGCGGATAACCCCGACCAGCGTATTTCCGACGACCTGCAATCCTTCGCGACGACCACGCTTTCCTTGTCGCTCGATCTGCTTTCGACGCTCGTCACGCTCGTCACCTTCATCACGATTCTCTGGACCATCGCGGGCGCGCTGACGTTCTCGCTTGGCGGCACGCCGATCACCATTCCGGGCTACATGGTGTGGGCTGCGGCGCTGTATGCCATTCTCGGCTCGCTCATCATTCAGAAGGTCGGGCATCCGCTGGTGTCGATCAATTATCAGCAACAGAAAGTGGAGGCGGATTTCCGCTTCGGGCTGATTCGCGTGCGTGAGAACGCCGAACAAATCGCGTTCTATGACGGCATTGGGACGGAGACGGCGAACGCGAAGTCCATCTTCCAGCGCATTCGCGACAACTGGTGGCTCATCATGCGGTACACGAAGCGCATGACCTTCGTGCTGTCGTTCTATGGACAGATCGCGATCATCTTCCCGATCATGGTGGCAGCGCCCCGCTACTTCGCGGGCGCGTTTTCCTTCGGCGTGCTGATGCAGATTTCATCGGCGTTCGGCACGGTGAGCGATTCGTTTTCGTGGTTCATCAATAGTTACTCGACGTTGGTCGAATGGCGCGCCACGGTCAATCGTCTGCGCGAATTCAAGCGTGTGATGCGCTCGACGCATATTCGCGAGGAAACGTCGCCGGCGACCGAGCATGGCGGCATTAATCTGCACTACACGAGCACGAAGACGTTGACCACGCGCGGTCTCATGCTCGCGCTTCCGAACGGCACGCCGCTTTCGCGTGTGTCGGATGTCTCGATCGAACCGGGTTCGCGCTGGCTGGTCGTCGGTCCGTCCGGTTCCGGCAAGAGCACGTTGATGCGCGCGCTCGCCGGTTTGTGGCCGTTCGGCGATGGCACCATCGACGCACCCGTCGATGCCAAGCTCATGTTCATCCCGCAGGTGAGTTATCTGCCGATTGGCACCTTGCGCGCGGCGTTGGCGTATCCATCGGCGGGCGGCACGTTCAGCGACGATCGTTCGCGCGAAGTATTGAAGGCGTGCAATCTGGCGGACTATATGGATAGGCTGGATGAGAGCCTGCATTGGGCGCGCAGCCTGTCGCCGGGCGAGCAGCAACGTCTGGCTGCTGCGCGCGTGCTGCTGCACGAACCGGACTTCGTGTTCCTCGACGAAGCCACCAGCGCACTCGATGCGGACAACGAACTGCATATCTACAACACGCTGGTCGAACGCTTGCCGAAAGCGGCGATCTTGAGCGTGGCGCATCGCGAATCGGTCGCGATGTTCCACGATTACAAGATCGAGATCGAAAGGGCGATGGCGGAGGCTTGATTCCCTTCGTGGCCTCGTGGCCTCGTGGCCCGTTCGTTTGACAAACCGCACCCGCGAGCCATCGCCGGTGCGGTTTTTCTTTGGGATCCGAAGAGGCTATCTCATGACGGAATGTTGTCAGGCGGGTTCGGCGAAACGCCTTGAGGTCCGGTGTAAGGATCGGGGAAACCCGCTCCGGGTCCGCTGTCGGGACGCTGCAAGGGCGACGTCTTGTCCCACCTTGGCTGGTAACTTCCGTCTTTGCTTCGCGGCGAGTCATCGGTGTTGAACATGGTCTGGCTTGCAATCAGATGGCTACCGCATGCCGTCGCCATGCCCTCGGTCGCGATCGGTTGACCGCCCACCGAGGCAGCGCCTCCGCCACCCACGATTTTGTTATCGCCGTGCGTGGGGCACGACACCGTGTCGCCCACGCGAGCGATGAGCTTGCCGTCATAGCGCGCGTTGCCGCCGGTCAGCACGACACCACCATGATCTGTTACGTCGCCTACCAGAATTACACTGCGATGCACGATTTCTCCAGCTTTACAAGTCTTCCATTGGCTACGCCAAATCATGGAAGAAGGATGGACCTGTGAATCGAAAAAGATCGAGTCGAAAAGATATTAGCAAATCGAACTAAATTCGAGTGAATGGCATCGATCATCGGATGCACAAGCGAGCGAGCGCGCAAAAAAAGGCGGACGACCTCACGGCCATCCGCCTTTTTTCCGTGCAACGTATCAAGTTATCGCGGCAGTTCGCTGCTTCCCATCAAATACGCATCTACCGACCGCGCGCACTGACGGCCTTCGCGAATCGCCCAAACCACCAGCGATTGCCCACGCCGCATATCGCCCGCCGTGAACACCTTGTCCACCGACGTGTAATACGCCTTCTCACCCTCGGTCGATGCACGCACATTGCCGCGCGCATCCTTCTCGACGCCGAATGCATCCAGCACCGGCGACACCGGCTGCGTGAAGCCCATCGCCAGCAGCACGAGATCGGCCTTCATTTCGAACTCGGAATTCGGCACTTCCTGCATCTTGCCGCTCTTCCATTCGACGCGCACCGCGATCAGCTTCTCGACCTTGCCGTTCTTGCCTTCGAAGCGCTTCGTCGCCACCGACCAGTCACGCTCGCACCCTTCTTCATGCGATGAAGACGTGCGCAGCTTGATCGGCCAATACGGCCAGACGAGCGGCTTGTTCTCGGTCTCGGGCGGCTGCGAGAGCAGTTCGAACTGCGTCACATCCTTCGCGCCATGACGGTTCGACGTGCCGACGCAATCCGAACCCGTATCGCCGCCACCGATCACGACGACATGCTTGCCCTTCGCCAGCAGTTGATCCGTGACCTTGTCGCCCGCGTTGACCTTGTTCTGCTGCGGCAGGAATTCCATCGCGTAGTAGATGCCTTCCATCTCGCGCCCCGGCACCGGCAGATCGCGCGGCGTTTCCGAACCGCCCGCGATCACCACGGCATCGAACTGTTCCTTCAGTTCGTCCGGCGTGATGGTTTCCTTCGCCGTGTTGCCGATATACGCCGGCATCGCGTCCTTACCGACAAAAACGTTCGTGCGGAACGACACGCCTTCCGCTTCCATCTGGCGCATGCGGCGGTCGATCAGCCACTTCTCCAGCTTGAAGTCGGGAATGCCATAACGCAGCAAACCGCCGATCCGATCGTTCTTCTCGAACACGACGACATCGTGCCCCGCGCGCCCCAATTGCTGCGCGACGGCCAGCCCCGCCGGACCGGAACCGACCACGGCCACCTTCTTGCCCGTCTTGTGCTTAGGCGGCTGCGGCGCGACCCAACCTTCCGCCCACGCCTTATCGATGATCGCGTGCTCGATCGACTTGATGCCCACCGGATCGTCATTGATGCCGAGCGTGCACGCAGCCTCGCACGGCGCCGGGCAAATGCGGCCCGTGAACTCCGGGAAGTTGTTGGTCGAATGCAGCACGGTGATCGCGTCTTTCCAATTCTGCTGGAACACGAGATCGTTGAAATCCGGAATGATGTTGTTGACCGGGCAGCCGTTGTTGCAGAACGGAATGCCGCAATCCATGCAGCGCGCGCCTTGCACCTTCGCGTCTGCATCCGTCAGCGCGGCGACGAATTCCTTGTAATGCTTGACGCGGGTCAGCGGCGCTTCGTACGCCTCATGCTGGCGTTCGAATTCGAGAAAACCGGTTGCCTTTCCCATTTCTTTCTCTGTATATGGTGAGGATCGCTCTCCGATGCACACGCACCGGAGAACCTTTCTAGTTGGTCAAGAGCCTTTAAACCACGATCAGGCCGCGATGGCATCCTTCGACTTCTTCGCGCCAAGCTCGCCCAGCGCGCGCTTGTACTCGGTCGGGAACACCTTGACGAACTGACGACGCGCCGCATCCCAGTTTTCGAGCAGCGCCTTCGCGCGGGGCGAACCAGTGAACTGGAAGTGACGCTCGATCAAGCCCTTGAGCAGCGCTTCGTCGGTCTTGCCGGCGTGCCACAGCGCGCGATCCACCGTGCGTTCCTGTTCGGCCTGTTGCAGCACCGGATCGAGCGCGACCATCGACTTGTTGCACTTGCCGGCGAAGGTGCCGTCCGGGTCGTACAAGAACGCGATGCCGCCCGACATGCCCGCCGCGAAGTTGCGGCCCGTCTCGCCGAGCACGATCACCGTGCCGCCCGTCATGTATTCGCAACCGTGATCGCCCGTGCCCTCCACGACCGCCGTCGCGCCCGAGTTACGCACGCAGAAGCGCTCGCCCGCCACGCCACGGAAGTACGATTCGCCTTCGATCGCGCCGTACATCACCGTATTGCCGCAGATGATGTTCTCTTCCGACTTGCCACGGAAATCGTTCGTCGGCCGAATGATGATGCGTCCGCCCGACAGACCCTTGCCCACGTAGTCGTTGCCGTCGCCGACCAGATCGAGCGTCACGCCCTTCGCGAGGAACGCGCCGAAGCTCTGCCCCGCCGTGCCCTTCAACTGAATGTGGATGGAGTCATCCGGCAGACCATCGTGACCGTGTTTCTTCGCGATCAGACCGGACAACATGGCGCCGACCGTGCGGTTCACGTTGCGCACCGGCTGAATGAACGACACGTGCTCGCCCTTCTCGATCGCCGCCTTCGACTTCTCGATCAGCACGTGATCGAGCGCCTTGTCCAGACCGTGATCCTGCACATCCACGTGCTTGCGCGCGACGTCGCTCTCCACCGGCACCTTGTAGAACACGCGCGCGAAATCGAGCCCCTTCGCCTTCCAATGTTCGATGCCGCGCTTCATGTCGAGCAGTTCCGAATGGCCGATGAGGTCATCGAACTTGCGGATGCCAAGCTGCGCCATGATCTCGCGCACTTCTTCCGCGATAAAGAAGAAGAAGTTGACGACATGCTCCGGCTGGCCCGTGAACTTCGCGCGCAGCACCGGATCTTGGGTCGCGACGCCGACCGGGCACGTGTTCAGATGGCACTTGCGCATCATGATGCAGCCTTCGACGACCAGCGGCGCAGTCGCAAAACCGAACTCGTCCGCGCCGAGCAGCGCGCCGATCACGACATCGCGGCCGGTCTTCATCTGGCCATCGGCCTGCACGCGGATACGTCCGCGCAGACGGTTGAGCACCAGCGTCTGTTGCGTCTCCGCCAGACCCAGTTCCCACGGCGTGCCCGCATGCTTGAGCGACGACAACGGCGACGCGCCCGTGCCGCCGTCATGCCCCGCGATCACCACATGATCCGCCTTCGCCTTTGCCACGCCCGCCGCGACCGTGCCCACGCCGACTTCCGACACGAGCTTCACCGAAATGCTCGCCGCCGAATTCGCGTTCTTCAGATCGTGAATAAGCTGCGCCAGGTCTTCGATCGAATAAATATCGTGATGCGGCGGCGGCGAAATCAGCCCGACGCCCGGCACCGAATAACGCAGCTTGCCGATGTACTCGGACACCTTGTGCCCCGGCAACTGACCGCCTTCGCCGGGCTTCGCGCCCTGCGCCATCTTGATCTGAATCTGATCCGCCGACGCCAGATATTCCGCCGTCACGCCGAAACGTCCCGACGCCACCTGCTTGATCTTCGAGCGCAGCGAATCGCCTTCCTTCAACGGAATGTCGGTGACCACTTCCTTGCCGATGACCGATTGCAGCGTGTCGCCGTTCTTGATCGGAATGCCGCGCAGTTCGTTGCGATAGCGATGTTCGTCCTCGCCGCCTTCGCCCGTGTTCGACTTGCCGCCGATGCGGTTCATCGCGACCGCGAGCGTGGCATGCGCTTCCGTGCTGATCGAGCCGAGCGACATCGCGCCGGTCGCGAAGCGCTTGACGATGTCCTTAGCCGTCTCCACTTCTTCCAGCGGAATCGCCTTCGACGGATCGACCTTGAATTCGAACAGACCACGGAACGTCATGTGACGGCGCGTCTGATCGTTGATGATGTGCGCGTATTCCTTGTACGTCTGATACGAGTTGCTGCGCGCCGAGTGTTGCAGCTTGGCGATGGCATCCGGCGTCCACATGTGTTCTTCGCCGCGCACGCGATACGCATATTCGCCGCCCGCGTCGAGCATGCTGGCGAGCACCGGGTTGTCGCCGAATGCATCGCGATGCAGACGAATGGCTTCCTCGGCCACCTCGAAGATGCCGATGCCGCCGACCTTCGACGCCGTGCCCTTGAAGTACTTCTCGACGAGTTCCGACGACAGCCCGACCGCCTCGAAAATCTGCGCGCCCGTGTAGGACATGTACGTCGAAATGCCCATCTTCGACATGACCTTCAGCAAGCCCTTGCCGACCGCCTTCGTGAAGTTGTAGATCACCTTGTCGGCCGACAGATCGCCCTTCAGCCCTTCGGCCATGGTGGCGAGCGTTTCCAGCGCGAGATACGGATGCACCGCTTCCGCGCCATAACCCGCGAGCAGCGCGAAGTGATGCGTCTCGCGCGCCGAACCCGTTTCCACGACCAGACCCGTGCTCGTGCGCAGACCGTGCTGCACGAGATGCGAGTGAATGGCCGACGTGGCGAGCAGCGCCGGAATGGCGAGGTTGTCGCGGTCCATCTTGCGGTCGGACACGATCAAAATGTTGTAGCCCGAACGCACGGCATCCACGGCTTCCGCGCACAGCGACGCGATGCGCGCCTCCACGCCTTCCTTGCCCCACGCCACCGGATAGCAAATGCTCAGCTCGTACGAACTGAATTTGCCGCCCGTGTACTTGTCGATGGTGCGAATCTTCGCGATGTCCTTGAAGTCGAGCACCGGCTGCGACACTTCGAGGCGCATCGTCGGATTGATGTTGGTCGTGTCGAGCAGGTTCGGCTTCGGGCCGATGAACGAGTTGAGCGACATCACCATGTTTTCGCGGATCGGGTCGATCGGCGGGTTCGTCACCTGAGCGAACAACTGCTTGAAGTAGTTGTAGAGCGTCTTGTTCTTGTTGGACATGACTGCCAGCGGCGAATCGTTGCCCATCGAACCGATGGCTTCTTCGCCCGCTTGCGCCATCGGCGCCATCAGGAACTTGACGTCCTCCTGCGTATAGCCGAACGCCTGCTGACGGTCCAGCAGCGCGGCGGCTTCGCGGCGTTGCGTGTCCACGTCCTCGGCCTTCGGCTCGATTTCGTCGAGCTTGATGCGCACGGCATCGATCCAGCTCTTGTACGGCTTCGCGTTCGCGAGGTTGTCCTTGAGTTCCTTATCCTCGATGATGCGGCCCTGCTCCATGTCGATCAGGAACATCTTGCCCGGCTGAAGACGCCACTTCTTGACGATCTTCGATTCCGGAATGGGCAGCACGCCGGATTCCGATGCGAGGATCACGAGGTCGTCGTCGGTGACGAGATAGCGCGCCGGACGCAGGCCGTTACGGTCGAGCGTCGCGCCGATCTGACGGCCGTCCGTGAACGCGATGGCGGCGGGGCCGTCCCACGGTTCCATCATCGCGGCGTGGTATTCGTAGAACGCGCGGCGGTTGTCGTCCATCAGCGTGTGCTGTTCCCAGGCTTCGGGGATCATCATCATCATTGCGTGGACGAGCGGGTAACCGGCCATCACCAGCAGTTCGAGGCAGTTGTCGAATGAAGCCGTATCCGACTGGCCGGGATAGATCAGCGGCCAGAGCTTGGGCAGGTCGTCGCCGAGCACGTACGAAGCGATCGCGCCGGTACGCGCGTTCAGCCAGTTGACGTTGCCCTTCACGGTGTTGATTTCACCGTTGTGCGCAATCATGCGATACGGGTGCGCGAGTTCCCACGCCGGGAACGTGTTGGTCGAAAAGCGCTGATGCACGAGCGCGAGCGCCGAAACCGTACGGTCGTCCTGCAAGTCGCGGTAGTACACGCCGACCTGACCGGCCAGCAGCAAGCCTTTGTAGACGACCGTGCGCGAGGACATCGACGGCACGAAGTATTCCTTGCCGTGCTTGAGCTTGAGCGCCTGAATGCGGTGGCTCGCCGTCTTGCGGATGATGTACAACTTGCGCTCCAGCGCATCCGTCACGACGATATCCTTGCCGCGCCCGATAAAGATCATGCGGATGAGCGGTTCGCTCGCCTTCACGGTCGGCGAAATAGGCATGTTTCCGTCGACGGGGACATCGCGCCAGCCGAGCACGACCTGACCTTCCGCCTTGACCGTGCGCTCCAGTTCCTGTTCGCACGCCAGCCGCGACGCATGTTCCTTCGGCAGGAAGATCATGCCGACGCCGTACTCGCCGGCCGGCGGCAAGGTCACGCCTTGCTTCGCCATTTCCTCGCGATAGAAGCCGTCCGGCACCTGAATGAGGATGCCCGCGCCGTCGCCCATGAGCGGATCGGCGCCGACCGCGCCGCGATGGTCCAGGTTCTCAAGGATCTTGAGACCCTGCTGAATGATCTCGTGGCTCTTTTTCCCTTTGATATGGGCGACGAAGCCGACGCCGCAGGCGTCATGCTCGTTGGCAGGGTCATACATGCCCTGCGCGGCGGGAAGCGAACCGACTGCCGGTTGCTGATGATCGTTCATGGGGACACCGTCTCTACTGTGAGGGGCCGATTCGGCCGTTGAACCATTTTCTTGTGCCCGCGGCGTTCTTTCGACTTACGCGCCGCTGAAGCGGTTGTTGCACGCGCTCACGCTGCGCTGCAAAAATCGCCGGAATCCGAAATATACGCGACGAATCAAAAACATGGCAAATAAAACTTGATGATGCGGCACCAATTATCGATATGGTGCACGCATGCCCCAAAATATTGGTGCCACATCCAAATCAGGCAAGAAAAAACGGCGATTCTTCCGAGCGAATCGCCGTTTTTTTGTTGCTTGCGCTTCCTGACCGTTGCTAATGCGTCTGCGGCGTTTCCCGCACCTTGCGGGGCCGTCCGCGCGGCAGCGGCGACACGCGCCGATTCGCCGCCTGCGATGCCCACTCGCGATAGGCATCGCTGCCGAGCACCCAGCCCTTGAGCGTGGCCTGAAGCAGCCGGTTGGCCTCGCGCTCGTCCAACGGTTGTTCGCACAACTCGCGGTATGCATGCTGACGCTCGAACGGCGTATTGCCCAGCGACCAGTAAAGCGGATGGTCCGTGATCAGCGAATCGAGCGTCAGCCCGATGTGATGCCGATAACTCGACCACTTGTAGTCCTGCGGCGCGGCGGCGAGTTGAGCGCGCACCGGCGCCATCTCCACCACGCGCGTGCCGAGCAGGAAGTATTTCTCGCCTTCGATCACCGTGGCGCGGTAACGCCCTTCCCACAGCGTGCCCCGACGCATGTAACGCCGGTTGAAGTGCGCTACGTAACGACGTCCCACCGCCTGCATGGCTTTGGGGAGACTCGATTCATCCTTGGGCGTGACGAGCAGATGAACCGCCTGTGGCATCAACGCATAAGCGTGAATGGAAAGATGATGATCACGTGAAGCTGTCCTCAAGCAGTCGATGAAAAGCTCGTAGTCCTGGTCGTCGACGAAAGCGGGTTGCTGGTCGAGACCACGCAGGATGACATGCTGCGGCTGTTCGGGAACGTAGAGTCGTGCAAGCCGTGCCATTCTGGATTTTCCGTTGGTCGCGTTTGTGTTACCCCGTGGGGGCCTGTCGGAGCCATCTTGGCCGCTTGAATGAATACACATGCAAGTGCCGTGCAATGAGGCCCTAAAGTCGTCTGTGACCTAGGGAAAATGCTCTACGGCACCGCTATGGTTTATGTGAAATGTTGTGTTCATAATGGGCGAGCTTTTCAGGAGGAGCACAAATTGAAAATAAAACAAGTCATGACGGGGATCGCGGCGTTTGGCTTAGTGTCCACAGCGGCACATGCACAATCCGCCGGGTCCATCTATGCAACAGCAGGCTGGTTTCACTTCGCCCCGCTCGACAGCAGTGGTCCGCTCAAGGAAACAAGTGTAGGCGGATCTCCTGTGAATATCAGCGTTCCAGGCACGGGCGCCGGTATTTCCAGTTCGGACACGGCGGGATTCACGTTCGGTTACTTCGCCACGGACCACATTGCGGCGGAATTTGAAATGGGCGTTCCGCCCTCGTTCGACCTCGAAGGGAAAGGCACGCTCTCTCAATACGGCAAGCTCGGCAGCGCGAAACAATGGAGTCCAACGCTGCTGTTCAAATACTTCTTTAATTCCGCCGATGCCAAGATCAGGCCGTTCGTCGGTATTGGCGTGACGCGCGTTTGGTTCAGCGATGCGAAGATCACCAACACGGGATTCGAAAGCTCGGTGCTGCATGGTCCGACCGATGTCGATACGGATAGTTCGTGGGCGCCCGTATTCAATGCAGGCGCGGTCTACAATTTCAATCAGCACTGGTTTGCCGGTTTCTCTGTTTCATTCATTCCGTTAAAGGCCACGGCGACGCTCAACACAGCCGCGCAAACGCCAGTCGGCACGCTTAACGTTCAATCCAAAGCGAAGATCACGCTCAATCCAATCGTGACTTACTTGCGTGTAGGCTATCGGTTCTGAAATGCATTGCTTTAATGCATTCAATACACCTCAATAGCTTGCCGCAAGGCAAATAAAAAGCGCCGTCATTACATGAGCATGACGGCGTTTTTCTTTCCACACAGCTTGTAAATGTGACTTGAGCGAACGTGATTAGTTGCACATTCTACGCATGAGTAAGTTCTGAATTTCTGCCCTAGGCGGAGTTGCGCGGGTGCGGGACAGAATTGGAACGTCGGCATCGAAATTGCTGCATCATGGGTTTTCCTCGCTGAAAAGAAGCGAGGCCCATCCACGACTCATCCATCGACGGAGCGATCTATGAACGCATTGCCTAACACGCGAGACGCCATCGGAGATTCATGGAACAGCACCACGCGTCGCGCGCGCCGCATGGCGCGACATGGCCGTGATGCCGCCGAAGATATCGGTTCCGAACTGCGCACGCTGTTGAGCGAGCTGGAGGACACGCTCTCCACCGGCACATCCGCTGACGCCGCCGCTTTGCGCGCGCAAATCAGCGACCGGCTCGACAGCGCACGCGCGCGTCTGAACGACACGCACGCCGCCTTCCGCCAACGCGCAGGCGCAGTCTTCGACGACGCCGATGCCTATCTCCACGACAAGCCGTGGCAAACCATCGCATTGGTGGGCGGTCTTGCCCTCGTCGCTGGCGTGCTGCTCGCGCGCGCTCGCTGAAATCACAAACCGGTTAGAAAGTTCGCCCCGATAAGGTCGATGCGGTCCGTACAGATCGCATCGACGCCCCAACGCGCCAGCAGTCGCGCGCGTTCGGGGTCGTTCACGGTGTAGGCGAGCATCCGCAGTCCTGCATGTTTGATCTCGCCGACGAGCTGTTCATCGAGCGCGCGATGATCGGCGTGCAAAGAAACGCACGATAACGCGGAGGCTTGTTCTAGCCAGTCGGCAGGCACTTCTTCGTATAGCATGCCGAGAGGCAATTTCGGCGCGGCATCGCGTGCGGCTTCCAGCGCTTCATACGAGAACGAAGACAGCAGCGGCGCAATCTGCGCGTTCGCCCACAAGCGCGATGCCTCGCGCGCGACAAGCATCCCTGTTTCACGCTCACGTCCCGGACACGGCTTGATCTCGATGTTCGCCATTAGCCCAAGCGCCACGCAGCGCTCGTGAACCTGCGCAAGCGTCGGCATGCGCGCGCCTGTGAATTCCGCGCCGTACCACGCGCCCGCATCGAGTGTTCGCAACTGTGCGTACGTGATCGATTGCGCCGCGCCGTGACCGTTGGACGTGCGATCCACGTCGTCATCGTGAAGCAGAAAAACCACATCGTCCACGGATAACTTGGCATCGAACTCGATCATTTTGATGCCGAGCCGCGCGCCGACTTCGATGGCTTCCAGCGTGTTCTCGGGCGCGAGCTTGCCGCCGCCGCGATGCGCGACCACAGCCGGATAAGGCCAGCTATTCACGTTCATGCTCCTTCAGTTGACGCGCCGCCCGGAGGCCGCATCGAAGAAATGCAAATGACGCGCGGGCACCGATACATCGAGCCGTTCACCGCGCACGGGCCGATGCTCATGCGGCAAACGCGCCGCGACATCGTGCTTGCCCCAACGGCCGTGCGCGAGATTGTCCGCGCCGAGCAATTCCGCCGAATCCACTTCGAGCGCAGCGCGCGCCGCGCCCGCGATGCCCGGCGACATATGCTCAGGCCGAACGCCCATGATCCACTCGCGCCCGTGCATCGCGCTTGTCAGGCCGTGCGCGCCCGCGATGTCGAGCGTCGGCCCATCGCCCGCGACGGCGAACGTCGAACCATCGTCTGACACGCGCCCTTCCAGCAGATTCATCGCGGGCGAGCCGATGAAGCTCGCCACGAACACCGTCGCCGGACGCTCATACACTTCGGTCGGCGCGCCGATCTGCTCGGCATGCCCCTTGTTCATCACGATGACGCGTTGCGCGAGCGTCATCGCTTCGATCTGATCGTGCGTGACGTACAAACTCGTGGTCGCGAGCCGCGCGTGCAGACGTTGAATTTCGAGCCGCATTTGCACGCGCAGCTTGGCGTCGAGATTCGACAACGGTTCGTCGAACAGAAACACGGCCGGTTCGCGCACGATCGCGCGGCCCATCGCGACGCGTTGCCGTTGTCCGCCCGACAGCTCGCGCGGCCTGCGCGCCAGCAGCGGTTCGAGTTCGAGAATACGCGCGGCATTGGCGACGCGCGCATCGATCGAAGCCTTGTCCGTGCCCGCGATCTTCAGCGCATACGCCATGTTCTGAGCCACGCTCATGTGCGGATAGAGCGCGTAGTTCTGAAACACCATCGCGATATCGCGATCCTTCGGCTCCAGCTTGTTCACGACCTTCCCGCCGATCTCGATGCTCCCATCCGTCACGCTTTCGAGACCCGCGACCATGCGCAGCAAGGTGGACTTGCCGCAGCCCGACGGCCCGACCATCACGACGAATTCACCGTCCGCGACATCCACATCGATGCCGTGCAGCACGAAGTTCTTGCCGTCGTAACTCTTCCTCACGCCCTTGAGATTCAATGCGGCCACGTTAGCCTTCTCCGTTATTTTTCCGCATCCACGAGACCGCGCACGAACCAGCGCTGCATGCTCAGCACGACGGCGAGCGGCGGCAGCATGGCGAGCAGCGTCGCGGTCATCACGTAATGCCATTCGGTCGCGGTGTCGCCCGACGCGATCATGCTTTTTATGCCGACCACCGCTGTCTGCAACGACACTTCGTTAGTAATCAGAATCGGCCAGAGATATTGATTCCAGCCGTAGATGAACGTGATGACGAACAGCGCCGCGATATTCGTCTTCGACAGCGGCAGCACCACGTCCCAGAAAAACCGCAACGGACCCGCGCCATCGATGCGCGCCGCTTCCATGAGTTCGTCCGGCAGCGTCATGAAGAACTGGCGGAACAAAAACGTGGCCGTCGCCGATGCGATCAGCGGCAACGTGAGCCCCGCATACGTGTTCGAGAGATGCATCGACGAAACGACTTGCACGGTCGGGAAGATACGCACTTCCACCGGCAGCATGAGCGTGATGAAGATGAGCCAGAACGCGAGGTTCTTCAACGGAAAGCGAAAGAACACGATGGCATACGCTGAAATGATCGACACCGCGATCTTGCCGACGGAAATGACCAGCGCCATCACGAGACTATTGATGAGCATGCGCCCGAACGGCGCCGCCGCGTTGCCGCTGCCATGCGTCCAGATATGCGCGACGTTCTCGAACAGATGCGTGCTCGGGACGAGCGAGATCGGCACGCTGAACACTTCGTTCGAGTTCATGGTCGCCGCGCAAAACGCGACATACACCGGAAACACGATCATGACGACGCCGAGCATCAGCACCGCATGACAGAAGATATCGAAGCCGCGCCGGTTCTCGATCATGTGTATTGAACTCTGCGTTCGACGAAGCGGAATTGCACCACCGTCAGCACGACGACGATCGCCATTAGCACCACCGATTGCGCGCCCGAACTGCCGATATCCAAACCCTGAAACCCTTCCGCGAAAATCTTGTAGATGAGCGTCTTGGTGGATTGCGCGGGACCGCCGCCGGTCGCGGCATCGATCACGGGGAAAGTATCGAAGAACGCATACACGAGATTCACGACGAGCAGGAAGAAGCTCGTCGGCGAAAGCAGCGGCAACGCGATGCCGAAGAATCGCCGCACCGGACCCGCGCCATCGATGGCCGCCGCTTCGATCAGCGATTGCGGAATCGCCTGCAAGCCTGCGTAGAAAAACAGGAAGTTGTAGCTGACCTGCTTCCACACGGACGCGAGCACGACGAGGAACATCGCCTGCGTGCCGTTCAGCGCGTGATTCCACACGATGCCCTGCTTCGCCAGCGCATACGTCACCAGCCCGATGCTCGGGTTGAACAGAAACGACCACAACACGGCGGCAATCGCGGGCGCGACGGCGTACGGCCAGATCAACAACGTCTGATACGCCTTCGCGCCGCGCGTCACGCGATCCGCGCACGCCGCGAGCAACAGCGAGATCACGAGTCCCGACACGGTGACGAGCGCGCAGAAGATCATCGTCGTGTTGAACGACGACAGATACAGCGGATCGGCGAACAACTGCCTGAAGTTCTGCAAGCCGACGAATTCGCTCGACGTGCCGAACGCGTCCTGACTCTGCGTGGCCTGCCAGAGCGCCTCGCCCGCCGGCCAGAGAAAGAACAGCGCCGTGATCGCGAGTTGCGGCGCGACGAGCAAATACGGCAAGACGCTCGTATCGAAACGAGACCGCTTTTCCATGCGCTTGTGTTCCGCTTAGTTGCCCGCTTTTTCGAACCGGCGCAGCAATTCGTCGCCGCGCGCAACGGATGAATCGAGCGCCTGCTGCGGCGTCTTCTTCTCCGCCCAGACTTGCTCCAGTTCTTCATCGACGATGGTGCGAATCTGCGGCATGTTGCCCAGACGCAGACCCTTCGTGTAGGGAAGCGGCGGCTTGTTCAACATCTGCTTGATGGCGATATCCGCACCGGGATTCTTGTCGTAGAAGCCCTGCTTCTGCGTGAGTTCGTAAGCGGCCTGCGTGACCGGCAGATAACCTGTGTCCTGATGCCACTTCGCCGCCACCGCAGGCGTGGCCAGATAAGCGAGGAACTTCGCGACGCCCTTGTACACGTTCGGATCTTTGCCCGCCAAAACCCAAAGACTCGCGCCGCCGATGATCGCGTTCTGCGGTGCGCCCTTCACGTTGGCATCGTAGGGCATCATGCCGACGCCGTAATCGAACTTCGCATATTTGCCGATGGTCGCGCGCGACCCCGACGAGTTCGTGATGATGCCGCAATCGCCGCTATAGAACTTCGACACCGGCTCGTCCTTGCGGCCCACGTAAGTGAACGTGCCTTCCTTCGCCATGCTCTGAAGGAACTGGATATGCGCGACTTGCAGCGGCTTGTTGAATTCGAGTTGCGCGTCCAGTCCGTCGAAGCCGTTGTTCTTCGTCGCGAACGGCGCGGCGTGCCACGCGCTGTAGTTTTCCAGTTGGATCCAGCTTTGCCAGCCCGACGAATAGCCGCACGAATAACCCGCTGCCTTCAGCTTCTTCGCGTCGGCTTCGACATCGGCCCAGGTCTTGGGCGGCTGGTTCGGATCGAGGCCGGCTTTCTTGAACGCGTCCTTGTTGTAGTAGAGAACGGGCGTGGAACTGTTGAACGGCATCGAGACGAGATGGCCGGTTTTTGCATCGCTGTAATAGCTCGCGATGGTCGGCACGAACGCCTTTTCGTCGAGCGGCACGCCTGCTTGTTTGAACACATCGGAGACGGGAATGACGGCCTTTTTCGCCTGCATCATCGTGGCGGTGCCGACTTCATAGACTTGCAGGATGGCGGGCGCATTGCCGCTGCGATACGCCGCGATGCCCGCCGCCAGCGCCTGGTCATACGTGCCCTTGAACACGGGGACGATCGTGTAATCGCTCTGCGATGCGTTGAAGTCCTTCGCGATGTCGTTCACGCGTTCGCCGAGCGCGGCTTCCATCGCGTGCCAGAACTGGATTTCCGTCGCGGCGTGCGCCACGCCATTCACGCCGAACGCCAGAACGGCGGCCGCCGTGATCGAGCGGAACAAGGGCTTGCTGCTCATCGATATGTCTCCTTCGAAGGATTTCGCGCTTTGAACGCGCGATGTTAGTTGTTGTCGATGACAAAAAGGCGTTGATACTCCTTCAACGCATAGCGGTCTGTCATGCCCGCGATGTAATGCGCGATGAGGCGCGTCTGGGAACTGCCGTGCATGGGCGCGGCGGCATCGTTGGCGGCTTCTTCGGCCGCTGGCGTGCGCGACTGATAGGCGGGCGGCAAGAGGCGCGGGTCGTCGGTGAAGGCATCGAACAGGCCGGTCACGACGCGTCGCGCCTTGTTCGCCATGCGCATCACGCGATAGTGCCGGTAGAGGTTCTTGAACAGAAAGCGCTTGAGCGTGGCGGCCTGGGCAGCGACCTCATCGCTGTGGGCGACGAGCGCGGGCGCATTGCGCACATCGTCCAGCGATTGCGGCGCGACACGCGCGAGATTGCGGCTGGTGTTATCGATCAGATCGACGATCAGCGTGTTGATGATCCGCCGCACGGTCTCGTGAATCAGCCTGCGCCCTTCGATATCGGGATATTCCGCGCGTGCTGCATCGAAATGTGTGTGCCAAAGGCTCACTTCGGAAAGCTGATCGAGCGTGAGCAGGCCGGAGCGCAGGCCGTCATCGACATCGTGATTGTTGTAGGCGATTTCATCCGCGAGATTGGCGATCTGCGCTTCAAGCGACGGCTGCTTGTTGGTCAGAAAACGTTCGCCGAGATCGCCGAATTTGCGTGCATTTTCGCGCGAGCAATGTTTGAGAATGCCTTCGCGCGTCTCGAAGCACAGGTTCAGGCCATCGAACGCGCCGTAGTGTTCTTCGAGTTGATCGACGACCGCGAGACTTTGCAGGTTGTGCTCGAAGCCGCCGTGATCGCGCATGCAGTCGTGCAGCGCGTCCTGTCCGGCATGGCCGAACGGCGTATGGCCGAGATCGTGCGCGAGCGAAATGGCTTCGACGAGATCTTCGTTCAGCCGCAGATTGCGCGCCACCGACCGCGCGATCTGCGCGACTTCCAGACTGTGCGTGAGCCGCGTGCGGAACAGATCGCCTTCGTGATTGACGAACACCTGCGTCTTGTATTCGAGCCGCCTGAACGCCGTCGAATGCACGATACGGTCGCGGTCGCGCTGAAACTCCGTGCGCGCGGCGGGCGGCGTTTCCGCATGACGCCTTCCGCGCGATTGCGAGGACCGCGCCGCGTACGGCGCGAGATGCGCTTCCAGATCGAGCGATGACGGCACGCCCGACGGTACTACACGTTTGATGTTGCTCACCGGCTGCTCCGATTCGTCGTGGTTCAGGCCCCGGCGCGTCGGTCAGACGCTCGCCGCGAGCGTCGCGCGTACCGCCTGATCGGGCGCGCCGGTAATTTCGGTGGCACCGAAGCGCGTCAGCAGGATGAACTTGATCTCGCCTGCTTCGGCTTTCTTGTCCACGCGCATCAGATCGACATAACGGTCGTCGCCGAGCCTGGGCGCGACGATGGGCAGCTTCGCCGCTTCGATCACGCGCACGAGGCGTTGACGCGCGGTGTCGTCGAGCCTGCCGAGCCGCACGGACAGATCCGCCGCCATCACCATGCCGCAGCCGACCGCTTCGCCGTGCAGCCATTCGCCGTAGCCCAGTCCCGCTTCAATGGCATGACCGAACGTATGACCGAAGTTGAGCACCGCGCGCTGGCCGCCTTCGCGTTCGTCGGATGCCACCACCGACGATTTGATCTCGCACGAACGCTTCACCGCATGCGCGAGCGCGGCTTCATCCTGCGCGTTCAGCTTGTCGATGTTCTGCTCGATCCACTGGAAGAACTCGGCGTCCTTGATCGCGGCGGTCTTGATGACTTCCGCGAGACCCGCAGCCAGTTCGCGCTCCGGCAGCGTGTGCAGCGCGCCGATATCCGCGATCACCGCCTGCGGCTGATAGAACGCGCCGATCATGTTCTTGCCGAGCGGATGATTGATGCCCGTCTTGCCGCCGACCGACGAATCCACTTGCGACAACAGCGTCGTCGGCACCTGAATGAACGCCACGCCGCGCATGTAGCACGCCGCCGCGAAGCCGGTCATGTCGCCGACCACGCCGCCGCCGAGCGCGATCAGCGTGGTCTTGCGATCGGCGCGGCCGGTCAGCAACGCATCGAAAATTTGATTGAGCGTTTGCCAGTTCTTGTGGGCTTCGCCATCGGGCAGGACGACGGTCGTCACCTTCTTGCCGAGCGGAGCCAGCGCGGCGCGCAGCTTATCGCCATAGAGCGGATCGACCGTCGAGTTCGTGACGATGGCGACCGACGCACCCTTGATATGCGGCGCGAACAGTTCGGTCTTGTCGATCAGCCCCGCACCGATATGAATGGGATAGGCGCGCTCGCCCAGTTCGACGTTGACGGTATTCATGGTGGTCATGTGATCTTCAGGCCGGCTTGATGACGCCGGCCACCTCCAGTTGCATCAGGACCATGTTGACGAGTGCGTTCACGGTAGGCCGCCCGGTCTCGACCACGAAATGCGCGGTCTCCTGATAGAGCGGGTCGCGTGTCGCAAACAGCGTTTCGAGCTTGCCGCGCGGATCGTCCGTTTGCAGCAGCGGGCGATTCTTGTCGCGCCGCGTGCGCTGCCAGAGATCGTGCGGATTGGCCCGCAGATAAATGACGGTGCCGCGATTCTTCAGATGTTCGCGATTCTCCGGCCGCAGCACCGCGCCGCCGCCCGTCGCAAGCACGATGCCATCGCGCTGCGAGAGTTCATCGATGACATTCGCTTCACGCAGACGAAAGCCCGCTTCGCCTTCCAGTTCCCAGATCACCGGAATACGCGCACCCGTGCGCGCCTCGATTTCGTGATCCGAATCGATGAACGAGCGCTGCAGACGGCGCGCAACCGCGCGGCCCACGGTGGTTTTACCCGCCCCCATGAGTCCGACGAAAAAAATGTTCGCGTGTGCGTGCCCTTCCTGCAACTCGTTTTCCTTCCCGTTGATCGATTTTCGTTCGTGCGGCAGCTTAAGTGCAAACCGCCCGTTTTGTCGAGTTTCGCGGCGCTTGAGCCGTCCCGCTGACTAGCCGCCAGATGCCACCACGTTTGGCGTGATCAGAATGACCAGCTCGCTGTTCGACGTGCGTCTGGCGTCGTGCCGGAACAGCCAGCCGAGCAGCGGCAGCTTCGAGAGCACGGGGACGCCGGTGGTGTCGTCGCGTTCGTCATCCGAATAAATCCCGCCGATGGCCACCGTCCCGCCGTTTTCCACTTCCACGCGCGTCTGAACGTGCTTGGTATGGATAGCCGGACCGTTCGCCGTCTGCTCGCCGACGCTGTCCTTCGTGATGTCGAGATCCAGAATGACGTGGCCATGCGGCGTGATTTGCGGCTCGACCTCCAGTTTGAGCGTTGCGCGCCGAAACTGCACGCCCGACATGCCGTTGCCGACCTTGGCCTGATACGGCACCTCCATGCCCTGCTCGACGACCGATTTCACGCGATCGGCCGTCACCACGCGCGGCCGCGACACGATTTTGCCGCGCCCTTCGGCTTCCAGCGCGCTCAGTTCGACGTTCAGAAGCCGCGTGGCCTGCGCGACGAACAGCGTCAATCCGGCGGTGGCGGCGTCGAAACCGTTGATCGGCCCCGCCGACAGATCGTATACCACACCCTCCTTGCCACCAGCGATGCCCGTGGCAGGCGTATTCTGCGGCGCCACGCTCATTTTGACGCCGAGATCGCGCGACAGCCCCACTTCGCCCTCGACGATTTTCGCCTCGATCATGACCTGCGGCGTCGGCTTGTCGATCAGCGCGATCAGGTCGGCAATCTGTTTGATGCGCGCGTCCAGATCGGTGACGAACAGGAGATTGGTACGCGCGTCGGCGGTCGCGGAGCCGCGTTTGGACAGCACGCGCTGATTGCCTGCGCCGGTCAGGAGCTTGCGTACATCGTCGGCGCGCGGGTATTGCAGAACAAAGGTGCGGCTCGCGAGCGGTTCGAGATCGGCAGCCCGCGCGTGGGCCTCGAAGCGCAGTTTCTCGCGCGCCGCGAGTTCCGCGAACGGCGCGACCCAGATGACGTTGCCGTGCCGCTCCATCGCCAGGCCGTTGACGTCGAGCAGGGTGTCGAAAGCGCGCCGCCACGGGACATCGGCGAGACTGAGCGAGACCGTGCCGCGCACCTTGTCGCTCGCGATCACGTTGATGCCCGCGAAGCGCGCGAACGCCTGAAGCGCGGCGCTCAGGTCGGCGTTTTTCAGATTCAGCGTGATGGGTTTGCCGTCGTTCTTTTCGTCCGTTGTGCTACTTAGGCGCGCGGGCGGCGCAAGCGGCACGGGCGGGCCTTCGAGCGGTTCGGCGGTTTCGGCGGGTTCGGGTTTCGGGACGTCCGCGCTCGCGGTAGGCACGGGCGTGGTTGGCGGCACGCTCAGGTCCGTCGAAAGCGTATCGATGGTTTCGGGGAGCGGCGGCAGCGGCGCTTCGCTTTCTGCTGCGAAAGCGAGCCGCGCCGTGTTCAAGATGATGGCGAGCAGCGTCGCCCGGACGCGTTGGCCGCTCATTTCCCATCCTCCGCGAACGCCAGCGAGCGCGACGCACCATCGATGCTCGCCAGTTCGACGGCCTTCGGCGCGATGCGTCCCAGCCGTTCATCGCCGATCGCCTGACCCGGCACGAATCCGTCGATGTCGTTTGCAGACGGCCCGCTCTGTATCAGCGCCATCCCACGTTTTCGGCCGACGAGCGTGCCGACCAGCAAAAGATCCGCACCCCGCGCGAATCCTCCCGCGCGCTCCTTGCCGAACGGATCGACGACGAAGGCATCGGCGCGTGCAGGTTCCGCGAGCGGCACGGCGGGCAACGCGTCGTACAGGCGCAAGGTCGTATCGATGCCCAGCACGCCGCCATGCCGTTCGATTCGCGTGCGCTCAGGAACCACGAGGCGCGGCAGATCAGTCAGCGATTCGAGAAAGCGCCGGATTTCGGGGAACGCGCCCTCCGCGTGAAATTCGAACGCGCGCTGGGACGCATCCATTTGCTTCGGTTCGATGCCCGTCACGCGCAAGCCGTTCTGCGCCGCCCGCTGCGCGATGTCCTGCAAGGCATCGGCGGCGGTCCAGGACTTGAGTGTCGAACCGGACGCAGCCTCGCGCGCCCGCAACACCGGAAGCTCCACGATAAGACGGCGCGTTTGCTCCGCCTTCGCCTGCGCGGCAACAAGCGCGGCGCGGCTCGCCTCCGTGTGGCTCAGACCAGACTCGCGCCACGCGTAGAGACCGAGCGCAAAACAGATCGCCGCGATACCGCACGCGCTCGCCGTCACGCCTCGCGTGGACCATGTTCCCAAAGGCTGAAGCAACCTGCGCGGGCGCGTGGGAAAGTTCATCGTCATCGTGTTCATTGCGCGCTCCCTTCCGATGATTTCGCTGCATTCATAAAGCGCCCACTCTTGCCCGAAACCTTCGTCGCGCTAGCAGGCGCATCGCGGCGTTCGTATCGCACGAGCGCGGTGAATTCGTAATGCCCGTTGACCGGCGCTTCGGCACGACGCTTACCCGCCGCACCTTCAACGCGCCGCTTCATCTCGATGACCTCGACCGACTGCACGCCATTCAGCTTTTCCAGACGCTTGAGCCACGCCGCCGCCGTCTGCGATTCGGGCGCGAGCGCTGCCAGCTCGACTTCGCCCGCGCGCTGGGTCACGCGCTGGAGCACGACGCCTTGCGGCAGCGGTCCATCGGCGAGCGCTTCGAGCAGCGTCAGAAAGCGGTCACGCGGCGCGGCGAGCGGCAAAGCGTCATCGCGGGCGCGGCGGCGCTCGGCCTGCTCGCGCATGAGCCGCGCGTAGTCCTCCGTTTGCGCGTGCGATGCCTTCATCGATGCTTCGATCGCGCCGCGCCGTTCGTCCAGACGAATGCGTTCGAACGCGTCCCAGCCCGTCACCGCGCCGACTGCCGCGAAGCCGGTCAGACTCGCCACCGCGAATATCGCGAGCCGCTGGCGGCGAATCTCGCGCCGTCTGCGCGACCGATGCGGCAGCAGATTGAACCCTTCCCGAATGAGCGCGTGCGTCACTGCATCACCTCGCGCAAGGCCAGCCCGAAGGCAACCGCGAAGCGCGGCGAGAACCTGAGCGCGTCGTCGGGTTCGGCGGCGCCATTGCAATACGGCGCGGCTTCGAACGGCAACGCGGGGCAGTTGAACATCGCCGAGAGCAGGGGCAGCGGCAGCGCGGCGCGGGCCATCAAATCGATATCGCCGCTCAGATAGATGCAATCGAGCGGCGCGCGACCGCCCGCGAGATCGCGCAACGCCTCGCCGATGCCGCGATACTCCGGCGCGGGATAACGCACCTCGTATTCGACCGAACCGCCATCGATCAGCCAGCCGTGCAGGCCGCCGCTCGTCAGCCAGCAGACGAGATAACGCGCATCGGGATCGAGTTCGACGCTGCCGGAATGACGCATCGCGCGCAGCGCACCGGCCGCTTCGCCATCGATCGCGGACAGCGCGATACCCGCCGCCCCCGCCACTTCCACGCGCGCCTCGACATGCCGCCGCGCGGTCGCCGCGATCGACACGCGCGCTTCACCATCCTCGTGCGCCTCGACGGACCAGTCCACGGCCAGCGCGCCACGCTCGATGCCCGACGCCCGCTCCGCTTCCGCCAGCACCGCCGGTTCGAGCAGGCCGGACGGATCGCGGCCCGAGATGGCGCGTTGCTCGCAGGCGTCCATCAGGCGCGCAAGCGGCACGGTCATGGTGAGCGTCGCCGATTCGTGCAAACCCATCGCGCAACGCAGCGCGCGCCACGATCCATTTCCCGGCAGACGCCCGAACGCCTCGCGCAGCGCCGCGACGACCGCCGCGTGATCGACGAAATCGCCGTTCACGACTGCGCCCTCCGCGAGCGGCACCCATTCGAGCCGCTCGACGCACACCGCCGACACCGCCCGAATCCTCCGGCTGAGAATGACGAGCCGCACGCCGTCATCGCTCACATCGATCCCTGCCGCATGCCGCCGCGTGACGCTCAGAATCGAGCCGCGTAACTTCTTTTCCTGACTGCTCATGACATTCCTCTTTCTTCACCTTCGCGCCGAACCGGTGCGGCGCTGTCGAGAGAGAATTGTGGTGAGCAACGCGCGCGGCGAACATTCGTCCGAATGGCATAGGAGCGCGATGAGAAGATGCTTCGTCACGCAATCGCGCGTATCTTGAGGAGACAGGCCGCGCGTGGTTCGAGCAGGCGGAACATCAGGCGAATTAAAGGAGTGACGAACGAACAGACGAATCGGTGCGGCCCGTCTCGCGGCGCATCCGGTGTAAGCGTCCGGAAATCTCCCGATACCGGACAGCTATAATCGCGGGATTGTTTTTGGTGGTGCCATGCAATCTTCTTCCCCGTCCAACTCGTCACAATCGCCTGAACCGAAAACGCCGAAGCGCCGTTCCTGGCTGCAACGTCTGATCTTCGGATTCTTCATCAGCGTCTTTGCGTTGATCGTCTGCGCGGGCCTCGTGCTCGGCTACGCGCTCGTCGTCGCCATGCCGAATCTGCCTTCGCTCGAAGCGCTTACCGATTACAAGCCGAAGGTGCCGTTGCGCATCTATACGGCGGATCATGTGCTGATCGGTGAATTCGGCGAGGAGCGGCGCAGCGTCGTGCGCATCAAGGATGTTCCCGATCATTTGAAGAAAGCGGTGCTCGCCATCGAGGACGCGCGTTTTTACGATCACGGCGGCGTCGATCTCACCGGCATTCTTCGCGCGGGCACGGTGGCGTTGTCCAACGGTCATGCATCGCAGGGTGCGAGCACGATCACCATGCAGGTGGCGCGCAACTTCTTTTTGTCCAGCGAAAAGACCTACACGCGCAAAATCTACGAGATGCTGCTCGCGTACAAGATCGAACGCGCGCTGACGAAGGATCAGATTCTCGAGGTCTATATGAATCAGATCTATCTCGGGCAGCGCGCGTACGGTTTCGCGAGCGCGGCGCGGGTGTACTTCGGCAAGGACATGAAGGATCTGACGCTGGCGGAATCGGCCATGCTCGCGGGCTTGCCGAAAGCGCCGTCGGCGTATAACCCGGTGGTGAATCCGAAGCGCGCGAAAGTGCGGCAGGAGTACATCCTGCAACGCATGCGCGAGCTGAATTTCATCACGCAGGAAGAATACGAAACGGCGGCGAAGCAACCGCTCGTGGTGAAGGGTCAGGGGCGCGAGTTCAGCGTGCATGCCGAGTACGTCGCGGAAATGGTGCGGCAGATGCTCTACGCGCAATATCGCGAGGAAGCGTACACGCGCGGCCTGAACGTGGTGACGACCATCGATTCCGCCGATCAGGACGCCGCCTATCACGCCGTGCGCAAAGGCTTGATGGACTACGAGCATCGTCACGGTTATCGCGGGCCGGAAGGATATATCGATTTGCCGAAAGATCCGGACGATCGCGAACAAGCCATCGACGATGCCCTCGCCGAGCATCCCGACAACGGCGAGATCGTCGCGGCGGTCGTCACGTCGGCGAGCCCGAAGGAAGTGAAGGCGAGCTTCATCGATGGCAACTCGGCGACGGTCAGCGGCAGCGATCTGCGCTTTGCCGCCTTCGCGCTCGGACCGAAGGCGCAGCCGAATGCGCGCATTCGCCCCGGCGCGATCATCCGCCTGATGAAAAACGACGACGGCAACTGGGTCATCACGCAGTTGCCGCAAGTCGAAGGCGCACTCGTTTCGATGGTGCCGCAGGACGGCGCGATCCGCGCGCTCGTCGGTGGCTTCGATTTCAACAAGAACAAGTTCAACCACGCGACGCAGGCCTGGCGCCAGCCGGGCTCGAGCTTCAAGCCGTTCGTCTATTCGGCGTCGCTGGAAAAGGGTTTGTCTCCGGCGACGATCATCAATGACGGCCCGCTGTTCTTCACCGCCGCCGAAACCGGCGGGCAAGCGTGGGAGCCGAAGAACTACGGCGGCGGCTTCGACGGACCGATGACCATGCGCTCCGCGCTGCAGCGCTCGAAGAACATGGTGTCGATCCGTATCCTGAACAACATCGGCACGAAGTACGCGCAGCAATACGTCACGCGCTTCGGCTTCGACGCGGATAAGCAGCCCGCCTACTTGCCGATGGCGCTCGGCGCGGGTCTCGTCACGCCGTTGCAGATGGCGGCGGGCTATGCGGTGTTCGCGAACGGCGGGTATCGCGTGAATCCGTATCTGATCGCCGATATCACCGATCCTTATGGGCAAGTCGTGTCGCATCCGCAGCCGCTCATCGCGCAGCAAAGCGCGCCGCTCGCCATCACGCCGCGTAACGCGTATGTGATGAACAGCCTGCTGCTCGGCGTCGCGCAACACGGCACGGGCGCGAAGACCAACGAACTCAAGCGGACGGACATCGCCGGCAAGACGGGCACGACCAACGATTCGCGCGATGCATGGTTCGCCGGTTATCAGCGCTCGCTGGTGGCGATTGCGTGGATCGGCTATGACAATCCGCGCAGCCTTGGCGACAAGGAAACGGGCGGCGGGCTCGCGCTGCCGGTGTGGATGGACTACATGCGCCGCGCGTTGCAAGGCGTGCCGGAATGGAAACCGTTGATGCCGCCCGATGTGAAGCAACTAGGCGGCGAGCTGTACTACGACGACATGACGCCGGGCCACGGATTCGTCGCGACCATCGGCGTGAGTCAGGCGCCGCCGCAGGAAGGCGGCGTGTCGGGTGTCGCTGCGCCCTCGACTGCGCCTGCGCCCGAGGTGGGCGAGCAGGAAAAGCAGGACATCATGAATCTGTTCAAGGGGCAGTAAAACGCCGCTTCCCGCGGCGATTCACGAGCCGGTCACGCTTTCTTGAAGCGGATCGGCTCGCCCGCCTGCTCCGTCGAATACTTGCTGAGCGTGGCGAAAAATTCGCTGTTGTCGCGCGTATCGCGCCACGCGCCATCCACGTACTTGTAGTGAAAACCGCCGGCCTTCGCCGCGAGCCAGATCTCGTGTTTCGGCGGCTGAAGGTTCACGATCACCTTCGTGCGATTCTCGAATTCCAGCGTCAAAACATTGCCGCTTCGTTCGAATTCGATGTCGGCTTCCGCCTCGTCCACTGCGCGCTCGATGGCCGTCAGCGCGGCCTCCGCGAGCGTCAGGTATTCCTGGTCTGTCATGCTAAACTCCATCGATTCAATGTATAGGGATGGACATGCGAGTCGCTGTCAGGATAACCGCGAAGATGAGCGCGATTGTAGCGGCTCTTGGTTTGAGCATCGGTGCCGTCCTCACACTCGGCGGTTGTGGTCAGCGCGGCGCCCTGTACTTGCCGCAAGTCCCGCCCATGCCGCAGCGTCCCGCGGATCTTCAGGATACGCCCACTTCGAAAGCCGCTCCTGCTCCCGCCTCGGATGCGGGTGAAGTTCCGGATACATCGGGTCAGCCTGTTGAACTTGCGCCGGACACCGAACTGAAATCGGCTCCTTCATCCGCTTACTGATCTGCCTGTCTCACGCGTCGTCACGGCGCATTATCGATTCCAAGCATGAGTGATTCCGCATTCCACACGGTCGACGGCGTGCTGCATGCCGAAGGTGTCTCCGCCGCATCGCTCGCGGATCAGTTCGGCACGCCGCTTTACGTCTATTCGCGCGATGCATTGACACGCGCCTATCGCGCTTACGCCGATGCCTGCGCGGGCCGTCGCGCCACGGTGCATGTCGCGGTCAAGGCGAACAGCAATATCGCGGTGCTCAACGTGTTCGCGCGACTGGGCGCGGGCTTCGATATCGTGTCGTCGGGTGAGTTGGCGCGCGTGATCGCGGCGGGCGGAAAGGCATCGAATTCGGTGTTTTCGGGCGTGGGCAAGAGCGCGGCCGAAATGCGCGAGGCGTTGAACGCGGGCGTGAAGTGCTTCAACGTCGAATCCATTCCCGAGCTGCACGCGCTCAATGAAGTCGCGAAGTCGCTCGGCAAGAAAGCGCCGGTGTCGCTGCGCGTGAATCCTGATGTCGATGCGAAGACGCATCCGTACATTTCCACCGGCCTCAAGTCGAACAAGTTCGGCGTCGCCTTCAGCGATGCGCGCGCCACGTATCGCCAGGCGCACGCCATGACGAATCTCGATGTGATCGGCATCGACTGTCATATCGGCTCGCAGATCACCGAAGTCAGCCCCTATCTCGATGCCGTGGACAAGCTGCTCGAACTCGTCGAACAGATCGAAGCGGACGGCATGCACATTCACCACGTCGATGTGGGCGGCGGTCTGGGCATCACTTACGACGACGAAACGCCGCCGGATATCGGCGACTTCGTGCGCACCGTGCTTTCGCATATCGAGAAGCGCAAGCACGGCGAGCGCGAAGTGTATTTCGAGCCGGGGCGCTCGCTGGTTGGCAATGCGGGCGTGCTGCTCACGCGCATCGAATATCTGAAGCCGGGCGAGGAAAAGAATTTCGCCATCGTCGATGCCGCGATGAACGACCTCGCGCGTCCTGCCATGTATGAGGCTTATCACCGCATCGTGCCGGTGGTCGAGCGCGCGAGCGTGACGGCGCATGAATACGATGTGGTGGGTCCGGTGTGCGAGAGCGGGGACTGGCTCGGGCGTGATCGCCATCTCGCCGTCGAACCGGGCGATCTGCTCGCCATCTGTTCGGCGGGCGCGTATGGCTTCACGATGAGTTCGAACTACAACACGCGTCCGCGCGCCGCCGAAGTCATGGTCGATGGCGAGCGCGTGCATTTGGTTCGTGAGCGGGAGAAGGTGGTGGAGTTGTTTGCCGGGGAATCGGTTTTGCCGGATTGAGTTTGGTGCTTCATCACGCCGAGAAAAAGCGATGCCTTGATAAGCATCGCTTTTTTTATGCGCGGCGCGTTCGAAGCCACGTAATCACACGCCATCCCAGCAACACGATCATGACCGCGGCGTAAAACTTCGGCCACGCGAGATCGTGCTTGCCCGCGCGCATCCACCAGTAATGGAGGATGGCGAGCACCGCAATCAGATAGATCGCGCGATGCAGCGTCTGCCAGCGCCGCCCGAGCTTCCTCACCATCGCTTTCGGCGATGTCACCGCCAGCGCGATCAACAACACAAACGCCGCGAATCCCACCGTGATGAACGGCCGCTTGCCGATGTCCTTCAGGATCGCGGCGACATCGAACCATTTGTCGAACCAGATATACGTGGTGAAGTGCAGCACCGCGAAGAAGAACGCATACAGGCCGATCATGCGTCGAAAGCGCGCGAGCGCGTTGATGCCCGTCAGCCGCCGCACCGGCGTGATCGCAAGCGTGATGCACAGATAAACGAGCGTCCAAAGCCCGGTCGAACGCGTGATGAACTCGATCGGATTCGCGCCCAACCGGTCCGTCACGCCGTACAACACGAGCCGCGCGAGCGGATACAGCATCGCGACGAACACGATCACTTTCGCCGGCACGATCCATCCGCGCGGCCTTCGCGCCGTGCTCGTTCGTTCGATTTCAGAAGCGCCCGGCATCGCTCAAAAATTCTTCTTCAGGTCCATGCCCGCATACAGCGACGCGACCTGATCGCCGTATCCGTTGAACATGAGCGTCTTGCGCTTCGGCGTGAAAAACCCGTCCTCGCCGATGCGCCGCTCCGTCGCCTGGCTCCAGCGCGGATGATCGACGTTCGGGTTCACGTTCGAGAAGAACCCGTACTCGCTCGGCGCGTAGAGATTCCAGCTCGTCGGCGGCTGCTTCTCGACGAAGCGAATCTTCACCAGCGATTTCGCGCTCTTGAATCCGTACTTCCACGGCACGACCACGCGCACCGGCGCGCCGTTCTGGTTCGGCAGCACTTCGCCGTACAGGCCGACGGTGAGCAGCGTGAGCGGGTTCATCGCTTCGTCCATGCGCAGGCCTTCCGAGTACGGCCATTCGAGGATCGGCGTGGACAGACCCGGCATCTGCGACGGATCGGCCAGCGTGATGAATTGCACGTATTTCGCGTTGCTCGTCGGCTCGGCGCGCTTGATAAGTTCCGAAAGCGACACGCCGATCCACGGAATCACCATCGACCAGCCTTCGACGCAACGCAGCCGGTACACGCGTTCTTCGAGCGGCGCGAGCTTCAGCAGTTCGTCGATGTCGTACACCTTCGGATTCTTGATCGCGCCTTCCACGGACACTTTCCACGGACGCGGCTTCAACGTCCCCGCATGTTCGACGGGATCGCCCTTGTCGGTGCCGAACTCGTAGAAATTGTTGTAGCTCGTGATGTCCTTGAGCGGCGTGACCTTGTCGAGCGCGACGAATTTTGCGTTCGTTGTCGCGGCGAGCTTCTGGCCTTTCGCGTCGGGCGAAGTCAGCGTCGCATGCGCGATGCCGCTTGCACCCGCCATCCCGCTCGCGGCGAGCGCGCCAATGGAGCGCAGCGCGCGCCGCCGGTTCTCGAACACGGCGCGCGGCGTGATTTCGTGACTGGCGATGTCATCGCCATACAAATTACGGTTACGTCTGATCCACATAAAACTTTCCCTGGTTTCGCGGCGCGTTTTGCTCACGCACCGCATCTGTCCTGATACGAACAAACAGCAGTTCGGATGCCCGTATTCCACCACGGAACGAAAAAAAACCGCCAGCGCGATGCATGGCGGTTTCCTTTTCCGGCAACTTGCCCGATCAGATCAAAGCTTGCCGTAACTGTGCAGCCCCGACAGGAACATGTTCACGCCGAGGAAAGCGAACGTCGTGACAACCAGACCCGTCAGCGCCCACCACGCGGCAGCCGCTCCGCGCAGGCCCTTCATCAGGCGCATGTGCAACCATGCCGCATAGTTCAGCCAGACGATCAGCGCCCACGTTTCCTTCGGGTCCCAACTCCAGTAACCGCCCCACGCTTCCGCCGCCCACAGCGCGCCGAGAATCGTCGCGATGGTGAAGAACGCGAAACCGACCGCGATGGACTTGTACATCACGTCGTCAAGCACTTCGAGCGACGGCAGACGGTCGGCCATGAAGCCGCGCTGCTTGGACAAGTACGCGACGGAAACCATCGCCGAGAGCGCGAAGCTGCCGTAACCGATGAAGTTGGCCGGAACGTGAATCTTCATCCACCAGCTTTGCAGCGCGGGCACGAGCGGTTGAATTTGCTGGGCATCGCGTGCGATCGAATACCACATCAGGAAGCCGACCGCCGCGCTGATGACGAGCAGCACGAACGCGCCCATCGAACGCGTCGCGTAATGCTGTTCGTAGTAGAGATAGAACAGTGAGGTGATGAGGCAGAACAGTACGAACACTTCGTACAGGTTCGAGATGGGAATGTGCCCGACATCCGAGCCGATCATGTACGACTCGTACCAGCGCACCATCAGGCCGGTGAAACCCATCAGCACGGCCGCCCACGTCATGCGCGAGCCGATCGAGCCGCCCGTGTCCGAGCGCGAAACCAGACCGATCCAGTAGAACAGCGTCGCGAGGATAAACAGCGCGCTCATCCAGAGAATGGCGGATTGGCTCGACAGGAAATACTTGAGGAAGAAGTTGGTGTCCGCGCGCGCGAGATCGTGCTGATAAAGCTGAATGCCCGAAAGCGACATCACCGCGATCAGCGCGATCAGCAAACGCACCGGCTTCCAGCGCCAGCCGAGCACGACGAAAGTGGGCACCGCGCCGACCAGCACGGCCATGTCGTACACGTCCATGAACGGGTGATAGCGATTCAGCGCGAAGCCCGCGCCCGCGACCATCGCCAGTGCGAACAGCCAGTCGATGGGACCGAGCCGGCGCAAGAACGGACGGTCGTCGAACAAGGCGACATCGGGAAGGCTTCCCGGTGCCGGGCGCTCCTTCTGGGCGGGTACGCTGGAGTGAGTCTGTGTGAGAGCCATGATTCCTACCGTGTTGAAACTTCCGAGCGCGCGGTCTCGGATTGCGTGGACGCTTGAGTCGCGCCCGATGTCGGGGATGCGTCGGCGGGTTCGTCGGTCACCATCGCCGATACACCGAGCGCCGCCGCGATCTGCGCGCGCGTGCGCACGAATTCGTTTTCGAAGTCGAAGGTCCGGCGTGCCGTGGACATGGCCATCAGCACGCTCGCGCCGCCTTGCCCGTTATCTTTGAGCCAAAACCAAAGCCTGCGTTCGCGCACGTAAAACATCGCGAAGATGCCGATGACCAGAAGGAGGCTGCCAAGATACACCACTTTTTTACCCGGCGCGCGCGTCAACTGAAATACCGAAGCTTGGATCTGCTTGAAGTTGTCGAGTTGCAAGAAGACCGGCGATCCGTACAGAAAGCTGTCAGAAAGCGCGTTGATCGATGCCTGAACGAACGCGCTGTTTTTCTCGTCGATCTTCGCGTCGGGCAGGCCGTTATGTTCGCGGGAAATCTGCCAGACGTCCCACATCACGCCTTCGAGCATGCGCATGAGCAGACCAGCGGCTTTTTCCTGCTCGCCCTTCGGCACCGAACGGTCCATGAACGTGGCGATGCCTTGAAAGCCCGCACTCGTCTGCGGATTCGCGGATGGTTTGCCGTTTTCATCCGCGCCTGCGAAAAGGTTCAGCACGCGGCCCGCGCTTTCCTGAAGATGGGTCTGCAGGTCGCCGTTTTCCTGCGGCACCGAACGCAGCGCAAAGCGATGAGCGGCTTCGGCGCGGATCGCGGGGTTTTGAAGCGCCGCGCGCAGGTCCATCCATTGTTTGACGCTGCCTTGCTCGTCGGCGGGAATGCGCAGATAGCGGAACGGGTCGTTCGGCGTCGTGCGCATGCCGGCGAGGAACATTCGCTGACCGGCGACATCGACCGGCAGCATGTAGTTGCTGTATTCGCGCGCCTGACCGTCCGGCGTGCGAATCTTGTATTGCACGGACGGACCGATATTGCGCAGGTCGGTGGGCTTCGAGGTCTTCGCGCCGGAGCCGAGACGCTCGTCGAAGGCATCGCGCAAGGTTCCCGTCTTGCCGACGCCGCGTGCATCCGGCGCACCGCTGCCGTCCGTCATGTTCTCGACGTTGATCGCGCGGAAATCCGTGAACTCGACCGTCTCGCCCGCCGCATGCGCGATCTGCGTGCCAATGGGCGCAGTGCCGCCAATCGAGCCGTTGACCGGCGAGGTCTTGGCGGTGTCGCCGATCATCGGCCAGGCGGTCAGGTCCAGCTTCGAGCCGCCATCCTGAAAGCTCGATTGATAGATCGACACGCCGTCATACGTGAACGGCTTGTTCACTTCGACGCGCGCCGGAATGCGCTTGCCCGTCTTGTGATCGATCACGACGATATCGCTGGCAAACAGCTTCGGCATGCCCGTCGAGTAGTAATCGACGATGAATTTGTTCAACTGAATGGAGAACGGCAGATCCTGAATGACCGAGCCGTCCTGCTGATTCAGAATGGCCGTGCCGACGTACTGACCTTCCGGCACCCACGCATAACCGCGAAACGTCGGGTTCGACACGGACAGCCGATGTTCGGCCGGAATGTCGTTGATGACAGCGTTGCTGTTGACCGGCGTCTTGTTGAACATCCACATCTGCAGCTTGATGGGCAGATTGCTGTCGAGCAGCCCGCCCAGACAGATGATGACGATCGCCAGATGCGCCGAGATATAGCCGATCTTCGTCATCGCGCCGCGCTTGCCGGTGATGAGCGTCGCGCCGTTGTCCGTCTCGCGCGTCTTGAGGCGGTAACCCATCTTCGTGCTGAGACGTTCGAGCGTCGCGGCGGTTTGCGCGCGGTTCGTCGCCACAACAAATTCACCCTTGTGATGGAACGCGCGCAACCCGCCTTCGTGAATGCGATCTTTCCAGCTTTTGATGTCCGCGATCATCTTCGGTGAATTGCGGATCACGCACAGCGAAACCGAGATGACGAGGAAGATCAGAATCAGCATGAACCACCACGCGCTGTACACGTTGTAGAGGCTCAGGCCGCGAAAAATATCCGCCCAGAACGGGCCGAACTGATTGACGTAGTTGGGGAACGGATCTTCCTGCGTGAGCACCGTTCCGATGATGCTCGCAATCGCCAGCACGACCAGCAGCGCGATGGCGAAACGCATCGAACTTACGAGTTCGACAAAGGCCCGGACGGCGCGGCGGTTGGACTTCGACTGCATTCCCGATGTGGTGACGCTCATTCAAACTCCGCTGACAGCAAAAAAGGGTGGCGACGCAAGCGGTCTCGCCGACCGACGTCCCACCCTTTTCTTGTTTTCGCGCCGGTCTTTCAGGTTCGTCCCGAACCGGCTTGTAGTATGGGCGATTCCCGCGCATTACGCCGACGGGAACCGCTGCTTTCAGTGCAGGCCCGCGATGTAATCCGCCACCGCTTTCATTTCCGCCTCGTTCAGGCGCGACGAGATGGCATGCATCGGCTCGCTGTTGTTACGTGTTCCCGACGCGAAGGCATTCAACTGAGCGACGGTGTAATCGCCCCATTGCCACGACAGACGCGGATACTGCACCGGAATGCCCATGCCCGTCGCGCCGTGGCACGCCGCGCAGGCCGGAACGCCTTTATCCCCGATTCCGCCGCGATAGATCTTCTGCCCGAGCGCGACGTCATTCTTGTCGCGCGCATAGCCCTGCTTGGTCTTCTGCGATGCGAAGTAGGCCGCGACATTCACCATGTCCTGATCCGACAACGCGCCCGCAATGCCCGCCATGATCGGATTGCTGCGCGCGGGCGCCTTGGCACCCGGCTGCGTCTTGTAGTCTTTCAACTGCTTGACGATGTATTCCGCGTGCTGACCCGCGAGCTTGGGAAACGCCGCGCCGGCGCTGTTGCCATCGGCCGCGTGACACGCTGCGCACACCTGAGTCGCGATGGCCTGACCGCGCGCCACGTCCGGTTTCGCGGACTGCGCGGGCTCCGCCGCCTGTGCTGTTACCGATCCTGCCAAACCACCGAAAGCTGCCGCTGCCTGAATCACTACCAGAGACCTGTACAGTCGGTTCATTCGCGTGCCCTGTTTTTCGTCTTGTGAGAATGTGAGGTTCTGCAGAAAACGACGGCGACCAATCTTCGCCACCAGACAACCCGAACGAAAGGGCATGAATAACGCCCTGCAAACTGTCTCGCTCCCTTATGGGTATGGCCTGTGGCTCTGATGCGGCTTGCCCGTTCACGGGTCTTGAAAAAACCGTCGTATTGTACAATAACCCGCTACACGCAAAGACGCCAGTCGGGGCAAGCCCAGTATTCGCCGGGTTCTCAAGGCTTCGAGTTCTCGTTTTCCAAAAAGGCCTGCCCAATGTCATCCAAGTCGTTCCTGCTTCATCAAGCGCGCTTCTTTACCACCGTCAATCATTTGCGCGATCTGCCGCCCACGCCGCAGCCGGAAATCGCGTTCGCGGGACGCTCGAATGCGGGCAAGAGCACGGCGATCAACATTCTCTGCAATCAGAAGCGGTTGGCGTTCGCCAGTAAGACGCCGGGACGCACGCAGCACATCAATTACTTCGCGGTCGGGCCGAAGGACGAGCCGGTCGGCTATCTCGTCGATCTTCCGGGTTACGGCTACGCGGAAGTGCCGGGCGCGGCGAAAGAACATTGGCAGCGTTTGCTGTCGACGTACCTTCAAAGCCGTGCGCAATTGCGCGGCATGATCCTCATGATGGACGCGCGCCGTCCGCTGACCGAACTCGATCAGATCATGATGGATTGGTTCGCGCCGACCGGTAAGCCGATCCACGCACTCCTCACGAAATGCGACAAATTGACGCGACAGGAAATGACCAACACCTTGCGCGCCACGCAGAAAGCCTTCGGTGAATACAAGAGCGCCGGATATCGCGGCGAATTGAGCGTGCAGCTTTTTTCCGCGCTCAAGCGAACCGGTCTGGACGAGGCGCACGAGTTGATCGAGAGCTGGTTGGCGCCTGCTTCTGAAGAGACGCCGGAGTAAGCGGACATAAAAAAACCCGCCGTATGACGGCGGGTTAATAGCCTAATCGAATAACGACAGGCACCCGCTCAGGGAGGAGAAGCGGGGAGCTTGGCGGCAAGCGCCTCGCTCGATCGGAATGATATACCATTGTCTTAAAACGGTTTCAGACGAGGCAGCAGCCTCGTACGACAAGGCTTCCAGCGTTTCGGAACACGTTTTCTTCCTCCTCTGACGTCCTCCAAATTCGAGTCCAGACATGAGCTTTTATCCTCACCATCGCCCGCGCCGCATGCGCCGCGATGACTTCTCGCGCCGTCTGATGCGCGAGAACATTCTTACCACCAACGATCTCATTTACCCGGTCTTCATCGTCGAAGGGACGAACGTGCGGCATGCCGTGCCGTCCATGCCGGGCGTCGAGCGAACGTCCGTCGATCTGCTGATGAAGGTAGCGGAGCAATGCGTCGAACTTGGCGTGCCGGTGCTGTCGCTGTTTCCTGCCATCGAGCCGTCGTTGAAGACGCCTGATGGACGCGAGGCAACGAATCCGGAAGGGCTCATCCCGCGTGCCGTGCGCGAACTCAAAAAGAATTTCCCGATGTTGGGCGTGCTCACGGACGTTGCGCTCGATCCGTACACGAGCCACGGCCAGGACGGCGTGCTCAATGAAGAAGGATACGTGAAGAACGACGAAACGAGCGAGATCCTCGTCGAGCAGGCGCGCACGCAGGCGGAAGCGGGCGTGGATATCGTCGCGCCGTCGGACATGATGGACGGGCGCATCGGCGCGATCCGCGAGATGCTGGAAAGCGACGACCACATTCACACGCGCATCATGGCTTATGCCGCGAAGTTCGCATCGGCGTTTTACGGGCCGTTCCGTGACGCGGTCGGTTCCGCCGCGAATCTCGGCAAGGGCAACAAGATGACGTATCAGATGGACCCGGCCAACTCCGACGAGGCGCTGCGCGAAGTGCGCATGGACATCGAGGAAGGCGCGGACATGGTGATGGTCAAGCCCGGCATGCCCTATCTCGATATTGTGCGGCGCGTGAAGGACGAATTCCGCTTCCCGACGTATGCGTATCAGGTAAGCGGCGAATACGCGATGATCAAGGCCGCCGCGCAAAACGGCTGGCTCGATCACGACAAGGCCATGATGGAAGCGCTGCTCGCGTTCAAGCGCGCGGGCGCGGACGGCGTGCTGACGTATTTCGCGCTGGACGCGGCGAAGATTCTGCGCGCGTCGAAGTAAGGTTTTTTGTTGGTGATTTTGAGAAGGGCGATGCGCGTTGCATCGCCCTTTTCTTTATCCGTTCGTTGGGCCGACTTTATCGAGGCTCTTGAGGAACGTGTCCGCTGATTCATAGCCCACTACCCGCGCCACTTCGTTGCCCTGTGCATCGAAAAAGATGATGCCGGGCGGGCCGTAAAGCTTGAAGCGTTTGAGCAAGGTCTGATCGTTGGGATTGTTCGCGGTGACGTCGGCGCGAAGCAGGTTTAGTTGCGCGAGACGCGCCTGAACGCGCGCATCGGAAAAGGTGAGATTTTCCATCTCCTTGCATGACACGCACCAGTCGGCGTAAAAGTCGAGCATGGCAGGTTTTGCGCCTGACTTGACCGCCGAGTCCAGTTCCGTCGATGAACGCACCGGCGCGAACGCCGGCCCTTGCGCCTGTGTCGATGAAACCGCGCGCGAGGCCAATACGCCAAGTGGACGCAATGGATCGGTCGAGCCTGCCGCGAGACCGACGAGCAGCGTCGCCGCCCAGATCGCGAATGCCGCGCCGAGTCCGCGACCGAGGCGCTTCCAGACGTTCACCTGCACCGCCGCACCCGCTGCGAACAATCCGAGCGATGCCGCCGCGATCAAGAGCCACAGCGCCGCGAGCAGCATTTGCGCGACGCCGCCGATCACCGGCCAGACGATCCAAAGTGCGGCAGCCAGCAACAGGACGCCGAAGAACACCTTTACGCCGTCCATCCACGTCCCAGCGCGCGGTAAGACCGAACCCGCACCAAGTCCAATGACAAGCAGCGGCACGCCAAGGCCGACGCCCATCGCGAAAAGCGCAGCACCGCCGAGCATCGCGTTGCCCGTGTGCGCGATAAAGGCCAGCACGGCGAACAGCGGCGCCGTCATGCACGCGCCGACGACGAGCGCGGAAAGCGCGCCCATCACGGCCACCGCGGCGAACTTGCCGCCCGATCTCTTCTGCGATGCCTCGTTCACGCCACTTTGCCAGCGCGCCGGCAGCGCGATATCGCGGCCCGAAATCAACGTGATGGCAAAAAGCGCGAGCAACACGCCGAACACGCCCAGCACCCACGGATTCTGCAACCACGCGCCGAGGCTTTGCCCAATCAACGCAGCGGCCACTCCAAGGACGGTATAAACGAGCGCCATCCCGATGACATACGAAAGCGACAGCGCAAAGCCTCGCCCACGCGTCACGCGCGCGCCTTCGCCGACGATGATCGCGGAGAGAATCGGGATCATCGGATAGGAGCACGGGAGCAGGCTCAAAACCATCCCGGCCAGGAAATACAGGCCGACGACCGTGAAGAAGCCGCCGCCTTCGAGCATGGATTGCGCATAGTCAGCGCTCGTCGCACGTTCGAACCACGAATCGCCGGAAGGCACGGCGGGTGTTGCGGTCGTTCCGGCAGCGTGAAGCGCGTCGCCTTTCACGCGATAAACACGCTCCATCGGCGGATAACAAATTCCGCCGTCCGCGCAACCTTGGGATGTCACGGACAACTCGAACGGCCCTTTCGCCTGCGTCACGGGAATCCGGATGAGCAACTCGCCGCGATAGGTTTCGACGTCCTTGTTGAACGTCTGATCGAAGTGAACCTTGCCCGCCGGCAATTGCGCGGCGCCGATGGTCGCATCACCGCTCTTGACCGCGAACGCGAACCGCTCGCGATACATGTAATAGCCGTCCGCGATCTTGTAGCGCACATCGACTTCGCCCGGCTGCTCGGACGCGCTGAATTTGAAAGCGACTGCGGGATCGAGAAATTCGTCGGCTGCACGCGCGACGCCGACAACTGACACCAGCGCGGCCACGATCAGAAACGCGGCCCATACCCGCCGCGCGAAAAAGGAAGAAAGCTCAAACATGAAGAGGACGCTGCGTTTCCACATTGACCCAATGACCATATTCCGGCGATGCATCCACCTGCCAGACGAGGATTTCGGGCGTTTCATAAGGATGACGGCGGCAATCAATCGCTGCAATTCGTCGCTGCGCGCGACGCTCGTCTTAAACATCAACTGCACTTCCTGCGATGACTCCAACACGCCCTTCCAATGATATTGCGACGAGACACCACCGAGGTTCGTCACGCAGGCCGCGAGCCGCGCTTCCAGAGCCGTCTGCGCAAGCGCGCTGGCGGCGTCCACGTCGGGCAGCGTGGTCAGCATAAGGACGATGGGAATATTCACATGCGACTCCTGAATTGCGTATCGTAGCATCGGCGGCGAACGGGCATCTTCAAACGCTGTAGCACCGAAAACGCACGCCGCAAAATGCAAAAAGGCCAAGCGGTGCTTGGCCTTTTTGTTGAAGCTTCGAACCGGAATTTACTCCGCTTCTTGCACTTCTTCCGTTTCTTCGACTTCCGGGCGATCCATCAACTGGATCAGCGCCATCGGCGCATTGTCGCCGACGCGGAAACCGAACTTCAGGATGCTGAGGTAGCCGCCCGGACGGTTTGCGTAACGCGGGCCGAGCACGTCGAACAGCTTCGCAACGGAATCACGATCGCGCAGACGGTTGAACGCGAGACGGCGATTCGCCAGCGACGGCTTCTTGCCCAGCGTAATGAGGGGCTCGACAACCTTGCGCAGTTCCTTGGCCTTCGGCAGCGTCGTCTTGATGACTTCGTGCTCGATGAGCGAATTCGACATATTGCGGAGCATTGCCAGACGATGGCTGCTCGTGCGGTTCAGTTTCCGCAGACCATGCTTATGACGCATTTTGAGTTTCCTTTAACGAGTTTTGATCCAGCTCTTCTATTGCGCCTCAAAGTACCTTGCCACTGCTTTGAGTACGGCGCACGGGCCGGTCGAAAATAAAGCAAGACGCGGATTTTAAAGCAAAATCCGCGTCCTTGCCAAGCTACGCGATGCGCTGCGTTCTTACTTGTCCAGCCCTGCCGGCGGCCAGTTTTCGAGCTTCATACCGAGCGTCAGACCGCGCGAAGCCAAGACTTCCTTGATTTCGTTGAGTGACTTGCGGCCCAGATTCGGCGTCTTCAACAGTTCGTTTTCCGTGCGCTGGATCAGATCGCCGATGTAGTAGATGTTCTCGGCCTTCAGGCAGTTCGCGGAACGAACCGTGAGTTCGAGGTCATCGACCGGACGCAGCAGGATCGGATCGATCTGCGGCGCGCGCGACGGCGCTTCCGCTGCCGCTTCGGTGCCTTCCAGTGCCGCGAACACCGACAACTGATCGACCAAGATGCGAGCCGACTGGCGGATCGCTTCTTCCGGCGAAATCACGCCGTTGGTCTCGATGTTCATCACGAGCTTGTCGAGGTCGGTACGCTGTTCCACACGCGCGCTTTCCACGGCATAGCTCACGCGGCGAACCGGCGAGAACGATGCATCCAGCACGATCCGGCCAATGATCTTCGCCGATTCTTCGCCATAACGACGCACGTTGCCCGGCACATAGCCGCGGCCCTTCTCGATCTTGATCTGAACGTCGAGCTTGCCGCCCTTCGACAGATGAGCGATCACGTGTTCCGGATTGATGACCTCGCAATCGTGCGCGAGTTCGATATCGCCGGCCGTGACAAGCCCTTCGCCTTCCTTGCGGAGCGTCACCGTGACTTCATCACGGTTGTGCAGCTTGAAAACGACGCCCTTCAGGTTCAACAGCAGGTTGACCACATCCTCTTGCACACCATCGAGCGTCGAGTATTCATGCACGACGCCCGCGATCGTCACTTCGGTCGGCGCGTAGCCGATCATGGACGACAGCAGCACGCGCCGAAGCGCGTTACCCAAGGTGTGGCCATAGCCGCGTTCGAACGGCTCCATAACCACCTTCGCGTGGCTTTCGCCAAGCGATTCAACTGCGATGATCTTGGGCTTCAACAAACTGGTTTGCATAGGTTTTCCTTTTCAATACCCTCGGCTCGTTACACCGATAAGGCTGACCGGTAACAACCAGAAAATGAACAGCCGAGGCTGCCTTTTTGCCACAGGCAATCAGGCTCCCCGGCTGCCCATCCGGTAATCACGCGAACTACGCGCGATTAACGCGAATACAATTCGACGATCAGGCTTTCGTTGATGTCGCCGGCGATATCGCTGCGTTCCGGCATCGCCTTGAACGTGCCTTCGAACTTCTTCGCATCGACCGAAACCCAGCTCGGCATGCCGCCTTGTTCCGCCAGCGAAAGCGCTTCGACGATACGCGCTTGCTTGCGCGATTGCTCACGCACGGAGACGGTATCGCCCGACTTCACTTGCATCGACGGGATGTTGGCGACCTGGCCGTTCACGAGGATCGACTTGTGGCCGACGAGCTGACGCGCTTCAGCGCGCGTCGAGCCGAAGCCCATGCGATACACGACGTTATCGAGACGCGATTCGAGCAATTGCAGCAGGTTTTCGCCCGTCGGGCCCTTGCGGCGATCGGCTTCAGCGAAGTAGCGGCGGAACTGACGCTCCAGCACACCGTAAATACGCTTCACCTTTTGCTTTTCGCGCAATTGGGTGCCGTAGTCGGACGTACGCGCGCCCGAAGTGCGGCCGTGCTGGCCGGGCTTGCTGTCGAGCTTGCACTTGTCAGCGAGCGAGCGGCGTGCGCTCTTGAGGAACAGATCTGTGCCTTCACGGCGGGACAGCTTGGCTTTGGGACCGGTATAGCGTGCCACGTTGCATCCTTAAATATTGATCACGCAAACTTCCGTCAGACTTCGGTTTGCGCTAGTTCGAACCCTTTGGGTCGAACGGTGGGCTTAGTCAGATTCATAACGCACGAAACCCGCCGATACTCGCGTATCGACAGGAAACATGCGGTCACGTCGTCAACTTAGATACGACGACGCTTCGGCGGACGGCAGCCGTTGTGCGGGACCGGCGTCACGTCGGAGATCGCGGTGATCTTGATGCCAAGACCATGCAGCGCGCGCACCGCCGATTCACGGCCAGGACCGGGGCCCTTGATCCGCACTTCGAGGTTCTTCACGCCGTATTCCATCGCCACGCGGCCAGCCGACTCGGCTGCCACCTGAGCTGCAAACGGCGTCGATTTACGCGAGCCCTTGAAGCCCTGACCGCCCGAGGTCGCCCATGCCAGCGCGTTGCCTTGACGATCGGTGATCGTGATGATGGTGTTGTTGAACGACGCGTGAACGTGAACCACGCCCTCGGCGACGTTCTTCTTGACCTTCTTGCGAACGCGTTGCGCCGCGGAGTTGTTCGAAGCCTTAGCCATTACGTTTTCCTGTAACTGTCAATTCCGCTTACTTCTTCAGCGATTGCGCTGCACGACGCGGACCCTTGCGAGTACGGGCATTCGTGCGGGTACGCTGGCCGCGCAGGGGCAAGCCCTTGCGATGACGCATGCCGCGGTAGCAACCCAGGTCCATCAGGCGCTTGATGTTCATCGTCACTTCACGGCGCAGATCGCCTTCGACGATGAACTTACCCACTTCGTCACGCAGCTTTTCGAGGTCTGCGTCTGTGAGGTCCTTGACCTTCTTCGAAAATTCCACACCAGCGGAGGTGCAAATGCCGCGCGAACGCGTGCGTCCGATGCCGAAGATTGCCGTCAGGCCGATCTCGGTATGCTGGTGATTCGGGATGTTAACCCCTGCGATACGAGCCATTGTTTTTCCTCAAACAAAAAGCGCAAGCAAAAGCGCGGCGTTCAGCCTTGACGCTGTTTGTGGCGCGGATCAGAGCTGCAAATCACGCGCACAACGCCCTTGCGCTTGATGATCTTGCAATTGCGGCAAATGCGCTTAACCGATGCCATCACTTTCATGATATTACCCTTTTTTCAAATCACTTCGCCCGGAACACGATCCGTGCACGAGACAGATCGTAAGGCGTCAGTTCAACCGTAACCTTGTCGCCCGGCAGGATGCGGATGTAGTGCATCCGCATCTTTCCAGATATGTGTCCCAGGACGACATGGCCATTTTCCAATTTCACCCGGAAAGTAGCGTTGGGCAAGTTTTCAATCACCTCACCCTGCATCTGGATTACATCGTCTTTGGCCATAGTTCTAAATCAGCGCATCGGGACGTTGCCGCCCTTGAAGTTTGCCTTCTTGAGCAGCGACTCATATTGTTGCGACATCACGTACGACTGTACCTGTGCCATGAAGTCCATCGTGACGACGACAATGATCAGCAGCGACGTTCCACCAAAGTAAAACGGCACGTTCCAGCGCAACACCAGAAACTCAGGCAGCAGGCACACGAAAACGATGTAGATCGCACCAGCCAGCGTCAGACGCGTGAGGATGCGGTCGATATATCGCGCGGTCTGATCGCCCGGACGAATTCCCGGAACGAACGCACCGCTCTTCTTCAAGTTGTCGGCGGTCTCACGGCTGTTGAACACCAGTGCGGTGTAAAAGAAGCAGAAGAAGACGATCGCCAACGCATACAGCATCACGTACACAGGTTGGCCCGGCTTCAATGCCTCAGCCACGTTGTGCAACGTGTTCGCGAACCAACCGGTGCGCGACCCCGAACTGAACCAGTTCAGGATGGTTGCCGGGAAGAGGATGATCGACGACGCGAAGATCGGCGGAATCACACCCGACATGTTCAGCTTGAGCGGCAGATGAGACGACTGTCCACCGTAAATCTTGTTACCGACCTGGCGCTTCGCGTAGTTCACGAGGATCTTGCGCTGACCGCGTTCGATGAACACGACCAGATACGTGACCGCCGCAATCAGCGCGACGATGATGATCGCCGAGATGATGCTCATCGAACCGGTGCGAACCAGCTCGAACAAACCGCCGATCGCATTCGGGAAACCCGCCGCGATGCCGCCGAAGATGATGATCGAGATACCGTTGCCGAGACCGCGTTCCGTGATCTGCTCACCAAGCCACATCAGGAACATCGTGCCCGTCACCAGCGTGACGACCGTCGTCAGCCGGAACACCATGCCGGGGTCCAGCACCAGAGCCGGCTGATTCTCCAGCGCGACCGCGATACCGAACGCCTGGAAAGTTGCCAGCACCACCGTGAAAATACGCGTGTACTGCGTGATCTTCCGTTGGCCCGCCTGACCTTCCTTCTTCAACGCCTCCATCTGCGGCGACACGATCGACAGCAACTGCATGATGATCGACGCCGAAATGTAGGGCATGATGCCCAGCGCAAAGATCGTGAATCTTGACAGCGCGCCACCCGAGAACATGTTGAACATGCCAAGGATGCCGCCCGACTGGCTTTGGAACAGCTTCGCCAGTTGATCCGGATCGATGCCGGGAACCGGAATATGCGCACCAATGCGGTAGACGATCAACGCAAGCAACAGAAACACTGCACGCTTGCGCAGATCGCCAAATTTCGCCGCGCTTCGACCGGGTTTTGCGAGACTCGGGCTGTTAGCCAAGAACCTTCTCCGATGCTAGTGCTAGTAACGGCGAAAGCGCGTTACTCGGCGAACGAGCCGCCAGCGGCTTCGATGGCAGCACGGGCGCCCTTCGTTGCCGTCAGGCCCTTCACCGTGATCTTGCGGCTGATTTCGCCAGTCTTGATGATCTTCGCGCTCTTGATGAGCTCGCCGACCAGACCCGCTTGCTTCAGCGCCAACAGATCGATTTCGTCGACCGGCAGCTTTTCCAGATCAGCCAGGCGCACTTCACCGACAAATTCCTTCGTCAGCGAGGTGAAGCCCCGCTTCGGCAGACGGCGCTGCAGAGGCATCTGACCGCCTTCGAAGCCGACTTTATGAAAGCCGCCCGAACGCGATTTCTGACCCTTGTGGCCGCGGCCAGCGGTCTTGCCGAGGCCCGAACCGATCCCGCGACCAACGCGACGCTTTGCATGCTTCGCGCCTTCTGCCGGCTTCAGGTTATTCAATTCCATGTTCAACTCCTTGGATCCTTGGGGTCAGCGGCTTAGCTGATGACCTTAACGAGGTACGAAACCTTGTTGATCATCCCGCGCACTGCCGGCGTGTCCTGCAACTCGGAGACCGAGTTCAGGCGGCGCAGGCCGAGGCCACGCACCGTTGCACGATGCGTTTCGCGGGTCCCGATCAGGCTCTTCACGAGCTGAACCTTGACAGTTTTATCAGACATGGTGACCACCTTAGCCCAGAATGTCTTCGACGGACTTACCACGCTTCGCCGCGATGTCTGCCGGGGTGGACTGCTTGCGCAGGCCGTCCAGCGTCGCACGAACGAGGTTGTAAGGGTTCGTCGAACCGTGGCTCTTGGCCACAACGTTTTGAACGCCCATCACGTCGAACACTGCGCGCATCGGGCCGCCAGCGATCACGCCAGTACCGTCCTTCGCCGGAGCGAGGAGGACTGCCGAGGCGCCGTGCTTACCGTGCACTTCGTGTTGCAGCGTGCCGTTCTTCAGGGGCACCTTGAACATATTGCGTCGGGCTTGTTCCATTGCCTTTTGAACAGCAACCGGAACTTCCTTTGCCTTGCCCTTGCCCATGCCGACGCGGCCATCACCGTCGCCAACCACGGTCAGTGCGGCGAAGCCGAGAATACGGCCACCCTTCACGACCTTGGTCACGCGGTTGACCGAAATCATCTTTTCGCGCAGGCCGTCGTCGCGTTCGTCTGCCTGAACTTTCGCTTGCATCTTTGCCATGACGAATTCTTCCCTTAGAACTTGAGTCCGGCTTCGCGCGCCGCATCAGCCAGCGCCTTGACGCGGCCGTGGTAGCGGAAACCCGAACGGTCAAAGGCGACGGATTCGATGCCGGCTGCCTTGGCCTTTTCGGCGATACGCTTGCCGATCAGCGTCGCAGCATTGACGTTGCCGCCCTTGCCCGACTTGTCGGCCAGCTCTGCGCGCACTTCGGCTTCGAGCGTCGAGGCGCTTGCGAGCACTTTCGTGCCGCATGCCGAGAACACTTGCGCGTAGATGTGCGTATTCGTGCGATGCACGGCCAGACGCGCGACCTGAAGCTCAGCGATCTTGATACGCGTCTGACGAGCGCGGCGCAGGCGAGATTGAGTCTTATCCATGATTGCGCACCCTTACTTCTTCTTCGTTTCTTTGAGGATCACGACCTCGTCGGAATAACGCACGCCCTTGCCCTTGTAGGGCTCCGGCGGACGATAGCCGCGCACTTCTGCTGCGGTCTGTCCGACTTTCTGCTTGTCGATCCCCTTGATCACGATTTCGGTCTGCGTCGGGGTTTCAGCCTTGATGCCTTCCGGCATCTGGTGCACCACAGGGTGCGAGAAACCCAGCGACAGATTCAGCTTGTCGCCTTGCGCTTGTGCACGATAACCGACGCCAACCAGCGTCAGCTTACGTTCGAAACCCTTGGTGACGCCTTGCACCATGTTCGCCACCAGGGCGCGCATCGTGCCGGACATCGCATTCGCTTCACGGCTTTCGTCCGTCGGAGCCAGCTTCAGGGTGCCGTTCTCGTTCGTCACGCTGACCAGCTTGTTAGCCGGTTGCGAGATCGTGCCGAGCGGACCCTTTACGGTGATGACGTCGCCCTTGACGGCCACTTCCGCGCCTTGCGGCAGCGTAATCGGGCTTTTACCTACTCGAGACATGTTTCTTCTCCTTAGGTGTTAAGCGACGTAGCAGATGACTTCGCCACCGACGCCGTTCTGGCGCGCCTTGCGGTCGGTCATCACACCCTTCGGCGTCGAGACGATTGCAACACCCAGGCCATTCATGACTTGGGGAATGTCGTTGCGACCGCGGTACACGCGCAGGCCAGGCTTCGAAACGCGTTCGAGACGCTCGATCACCGGACGGCCAGCGTAGTACTTCAACGCGATATTCAATTCGATCTTCGCGCCATCAGCCTTCACTGCGAAGTCGTCGATATAACCTTCGTCCTTCAAAACCTGCGCAATCGCAACCTTGACTTTCGACGAGGGCATAGTCACCGAAACCTTCTCGACCATCTGCGCATTGCGGATGCGAGTCAGCATATCGGCGATAGGATCACTCATGCTCATTTATGTTTCTCCTATTACCAGCTCGCCTTGGTCAGGCCAGGGATTTCGCCGCGGAAAGCGATTTCGCGGATCTTGCCACGCGCGAGTCCGAACTTGCGGAACGTGCCACGCGGACGACCCGTGATCGCGCAGCGGTTACGCTTGCGAGTGGGGTTCGAGTTACGCGGCAGTTGTTGCAGCGCCAGACGCGCGAAGTAGCGCTCTTCGTCCGACTTGCTTGCGTCGTCGATCACAGCCTTCAGCTCAGCACGCTTCGGAGCGTACTTGGCTGCCAGGCGCGCGCGCTTCTTTTCACGTTCGATCAGTGCCAGTTTAGCCACGGTAACCTCAGTTTCTGAACGGGAACTTGAAGCCGGCGAGCAGCGCCTTTGCTTCATCGTCAGTCTTCGCAGTCGTCGTGATGCTGATGTTCAGCCCACGCAGTGCGTCGATCTTGTCGTAGTCGATTTCGGGGAAAATGATCTGCTCTTTCACACCGATGTTGTAGTTGCCACGACCGTCGAATGCACGGCCCGACACGCCACGGAAGTCACGCACACGGGGGAGCGCAACCGTCACGAAACGGTCGAGGAATTCGTACATTGCCTGGCCGCGCAGCGTGACCATCGCGCCGATCGGGTAGCCTTGACGAATTTTGAAGCCTGCGATTGCCTTGCGCGCCTTCGTGATAACCGGTTTTTGGCCAGCAATCTTCGTCAGGTCGCCCACGGCGTTTTCGATGATCTTCTTGTCAGCGACGGCTTCGCCAAGACCCATGTTGAGGGTGATCTTGGTGATGCGCGGCACTTCCATGATGGACTTGTAGCCGAACTTTTCAACAAGTTGCGGCACAACCTTTTCTTTGTAAATCTCTTGCAGACGAGCCATTTTTTAACTCCGCGTCAGGCGTTAAGCGTGGCGCCGGTCGACTTCAAGAAGCGAACCTTCTTGCCGTCTTCGACCTTGATGCCCACACGCGATGCCTTGCCATTCGCGTCCACGACTGCGACGTTGGAAATATGCAGCGACATCGACTTGGCTTCCACACCGCCCGTCGTACCCTTCATCGGGTTCGGCTTCACGTGCTTCTTGACGAGGTTGATACCCTCGACGGTCACACGATTTTCCGCAACGGCCAGCACGGTGCCGCGCTTACCCTTGTCTTTGCCGGTAATGACGATGACTTCGTCACCCTTGCGAATCTTGTTCATCGCGACTCCTTACAGCACTTCGGGCGCAAGCGAAACGATCTTCATAAATCGTTCGCTACGCAGTTCACGCGTCACCGGCCCGAAGATACGCGTGCCGATCGGCTCGAGCTTCGTGTTCAGCAGAACAGCAGCATTGCCGTCGAACTTGATCAGCGAGCCATCCTGGCGACGCACACCCTTGGCCGTACGAACGACCACGGCGTTGTAGATTTCGCCCTTCTTCACGCGTCCGCGCGGCGTCGCTTCTTTGACGGTCACCTTGATGATGTCGCCAATGCTTGCGTAACGACGCTTCGAGCCGCCGAGCACCTTGATGCACATGACTTCACGCGCACCCGTGTTGTCGGCCACTTCAAGCCGAGTTTCGGTCTGGATCATGGTTTATCTTTCCCAACTTAATCCGATTGCACCACCATGGCACAAACGGTCAGTCTTGGTCCCGTCAGCCGAATCGGCTGCTTGGGTTAGAACAGGCAGCGACGGCAGACGAAACCCGCCATCGCAATCCGGTGAATCTGTCGACACAGGCTGGCGCCCGTACCGGCTTCCCCCACCAACTTCGCCCGCGACGGGGCTCCCACAAAGAGGGAAGACCGAGATTATAACAAATAATCTCGGTCTTGCAAGTGAAACTTGTCGCGACACTATTTACCGCCGTGCTGCGACAGATACTGCCTTTAAATTACGCGAGCCGCTTCAACCAGCTTCGACACAACCCAGGCCTTCGTCTTCGAAATCGGACGGGTTTCCTGGATTTCGACGAGATCGCCTTCGTTGTACGTGTTCGCGTCGTCATGCGCGTGGTACTTCTTGGAACGCACAACATACTTGCCGTAGATCGGATGCTTCACGCGGTGCTCGACCAGAACGGTGACCGTCTTGTCCATCTTGTTGCTGACGACCTTGCCGACCAGCGTCCGCTTGAGCGAGGTTTTTACGCTATCGTTCATTTCTGGTTCGCCTTCTCAGTCAGGACGGTGCGCACACGTGCGATGTCGCGACGAACCTTCTTCAGCTGGCTCGTGTTCGTGAGCTGCTGGGTCGCGAGTTGCATACGCAGGCCAAATTGCGCCTTGAGCAAGTCCGACAGCTCTTGGTTGAGCGCGGACTGTTCTTTCTGGCGAAGTTCAGTAGCCTTCATCATTTACTCCTTAGGCGCCGAGCTGACGAACCACGAAGTACGTCTTGAGCGGCAGCTTGGCTGCAGCCAGACGGAACGCTTCGCGTGCCAGTTCTTCGGTGACGCCGTCCATCTCGTACAGCATCTTGCCCGGTTGAATTTCAGCGACGTAGTACTCCGGGTTACCCTTACCGTTACCCATACGCACTTCGGCCGGCTTTTGCGAAATCGGCTTGTCCGGGAAAATACGGATCCAGATCCGGCCGCCACGCTTGATGTGACGCGTCATTGCACGACGCGCCGCTTCGATCTGGCGCGCGGTCAAACGGCCGCGACCGATAGCTTTCAGACCGTACTCACCGAACGACACTGCGTTGCCGCGCGTCGCCTTGCCGGTGTTACGACCTTTCTGCTCCTTGCGATACTTTCTGCGTTTCGGTTGCAGCATCGTTATTCTCCAGTCTTCGCGTCACCGCCACGGCGCGGGCCGCCACGGCGTGCGCCTGCCGGACCACCGCCTTCACCGTCACGGCGCGGACGGCGATCGCCACCCGGACGTGCGTTGCGGCGCGGACGCTTTTCTTCTGCTACTTCTTCGACCACCGGTGCATCGTTGCGGCCCAGGGTGTCGCCCTTGTAGACCCACACCTTCACGCCGATGATGCCGTACGTCGTCTTCGCTTCCGAAGTCGCGTAGTCGATATCCGCACGCAGCGTATGAAGCGGCACGCGACCTTCGCGATACCATTCCGTACGAGCGATTTCGATACCGTTCAGACGACCCGCGCTCATGATCTTGATGCCCTGAGCACCCAGACGCATGGCGTTTTGCATCGCGCGCTTCATCGCACGACGGAACATGATCCGGCGTTCGAGCTGCTGCGTGATGGAATCGGCGATCAGTTGCGCGTCCGTTTCCGGCTTGCGAATTTCTTCGATGTTGACGTGAACCGGAACGCCCATGCGCTTCTGCAGCTCGGCCTTCAGCGATTCAATGTCCTCACCCTTCTTGCCGATGACAACGCCCGGACGCGAGCTATAAATCGTGATGCGCGCGTTCTTCGCCGGACGCTCGATGACGACGCGACCAACCGAAGCGTTCTTCAGCTTCTTCTTCAGGTATTCACGAACACCGATGTCTTCCTGCAACATCGCCGCGAAATTGTTGTTGTTCGCATACCAGCGCGAAGCCCAATTGCGGCTGACGGCCAAACGGAAGCCAGTCGGATGAATTTTTTGTCCCATCGTATGGCTCCTTAATTCCCGACCGTCACAGTGATGTGACAGGATTGCTTCTCGATGCGGTTACCGCGACCCTTGGCGCGTGCGGTGAAACGCTTCAGCGAAGCAGCCTTGTCGATGTAGATGCTCGTGATCTTGAGCTCATCGATATCGGCGCCTTCGTTGTGTTCCGCATTCGCGATCGCAGACAGCACGACCTTCTTGACGATACCCGCCGCCTTCTTCGGCGAGAACGTCAGAACGTTCAGCGCCTTGTCGACCGGCAAACCACGAATCTGGTCAGCCACAAGGCGCGTCTTCTGCGCCGAGATGCGGGCACCGCGATGAATTGCTTTCACTTCCATCTTGATTGCCCCTTATTTCTTGGCCTTCTTGTCGGCCGCGTGACCCTTGAACGTACGGGTCAATGCGAACTCGCCAAGCTTGTGGCCGACCATGTTTTCCGTGACATACACCGGAACGTGTTGACGGCCGTTGTGAACGGCGATCGTCAGACCGATGAAATCCGGCAGAATCGTCGAGCGACGCGACCAGGTCTTGATCGGCTTCTTGTCGCGCGTAGCTGCAGCCGACTCAACTTTCTTCAGCAAATGAGCGTCGCAGAACGGACCTTTTTTAGCAGAACGTGTCATTGCCTACTCCTTAACGCTTGTGACGGCGCTGGACGATCATCGTCGTCGTGCGCTTGTTGCTGCGGGTACGATAGCCCTTCGTCGGCGTGCCCCACGGGCTCACCGGATCGCGACCTGCAGCCGTCTTGCCTTCACCACCGCCGTGCGGGTGATCGACCGGGTTCATTGCAACACCACGCACCGTCGGACGGATACCGCGCCAGCGATTCGCACCAGCCTTGCCGATTTGACGGAGGCTATGCTCTTCGTTGCCGACTTCACCGATGGTTGCGCGGCACTCGACGTGCACGCGGCGGATTTCGCCCGAGCGCAGACGCACCTGAGCGTAGACGCCTTCACGCGCCAGCAGCATGGCCGACGTACCAGCCGAACGCGCCATTTGCGCGCCCTTGCCCGGCAGCATCTCGATGCAGTGGATCGTCGTACCGACCGGGATGTTGCGGATCGGCAGCGTGTTGCCTGCACGGATCGGCGCTTCCGAACCGGACATCAGCTGCGTGCCGACCGCCACGCCCTTCGGCGCGATGATGTAGCGACGCTCGCCGTCTGCGTACAGAACCAGCGCGATGTTCGCGCTACGGTTCGGGTCGTACTCAAGACGTTCGACCTTCGCCGGGATGCCGTCCTTGTTGCGACGGAAATCGACGATACGGTAGTGTTGCTTGTGACCACCACCCTGGTGACGCGTGGTGATACGGCCGTTGTTGTTACGGCCCGCCGACTTGGATTGCACGTCGAGCAGCGCAGCGTGCGGCTTGCCCTTGTGCAGTTCCTTGTTGACGATCTTGACCATCGCGCGGCGACCCGGCGAGGTCGGCTTAACTTTTACGATTGCCATGATTACTTGGCCTCCGCTTCAAAGTTGATTTCCTGACCGGGCTTCAGGCAGACGTAGGCCTTCTTCACGTCCTTGCGCTTGCCGAGGTTGCGGCCGAAACGCTTGGCCTTGCCCTTCGTGACGAGCACATTAACGGAATTGACTTCGACCTTGAACAGCAGCTCGACAGCAGCCTTCACTTCCTGCTTCGTGGCGTCCGGTGCGACTTCGAACACGACTTGCTCGTTCTTGTCGGCAACCAGCGTCGCCTTTTCGGAGATCACCGGCGCGAGCAGAACTTGCATCAAACGATGATCGTTTTTGCGAATCTCGCTCATGACAGCAACTCCTCGATCTGAGCGACCGCAGCCTTCGTGATCAACACTTTCTTGAAGTAGATCAACGAGAGCGGGTCGGCGTAACGCGGCTCGACAACTGCCACGTGGGCCAGGTTGCGGGACGCGAGGTACAGGTTTTCGTCAACCGTATCGGTGATGACCAACACGGATTCGAGACCCATTGCCTTGAATTTTTCGGCCAGCAGCTTGGTCTTCGGAGCTTCGAGCGCGAAGTCTTCAACCACCGAGATACGCCCTTCGCGAGCCAACTGCGAGAAGATCGAGCAGAGGCCTGCGCGATGCATCTTCTTGTTGACCTTGTGCGAGAAGTTTTCTTCCGGCGAGTTCGGGAAAATCCGACCACCGCCACGCCACAACGGGCTCGACGACATACCGGCACGAGCGCGGCCCGTACCCTTCTGACGCCACGGCTTCTTGGTGGTGTGCTTGACCTGCTCGCGATCCTTCTGCGCGCGGTTGCCGCTACGTGCGTTCGCCTGATAGGCGATCACGATCTGGTGAATCAGGGCTTCGTTGTAATCGCGACCGAACACGACGTCCGATGCGTTCACGCCAGCGCCTTCCTGACCATTGGCATTCAGGAGCTTAAGTTCCATTATTTCGCTCCTTTCACGGCACGCGTCTTGACGGCGGGGGTCACGAAGACCTTGCCGCCCTTCGCACCCGGAACAGCGCCGCGGACGAGCAGTAGCTTGCGCTCTGCGTCGATGCGGGCGATTTCGAGATTCTGCACGGTCACGGTATCGTCACCGAGGTGACCCGTCATGCGCTTGCCCGGGAACACACGACCCGGATCCTGCGCCATACCGATCGAACCCGGAACGTTATGCGAACGCGAGTTACCGTGCGATGCACGACCCGATGCGAAGTTGTAGCGCTTGATGGTACCGGCGTAGCCCTTACCGATCGACACGCCCTGCACATCGACCTTCTGGCCAACTTCGAAAATGTCCGTACCGATAACGGCGCCGTTCGACAGCTCACCTGCCTTGGCCGAATCGATATGGAATTCTTTGAGGATTTCACCGGCTTGAACACCGGCTTTGGCGAGGTGACCCGCCAGCGGCTTCGTCACGCGCGATGCGCGGCGAGCACCGAATGCAACCTGAACGGCGGTATAACCATCCGTTTCAACGGTCTTGATCTGCGTCACGCGGTTGTCCGACACGTCCAGCACGGTGACGGGAATCGAATCCCCTTCAGGCGTGAAGATACGGGTCATGCCAACCTTGCGACCTACGAGTCCAAGGCTCATCGTTTTCTCCATTCCCGACTGCGATTGGTCGGGGCTGATTTACAAGTGCCGGCTTCGTCACGGAAGACTGGGCCGGTTTTTTCAAGCGCATATGCGCGAAAAGCCTTGGAGTATAACAAGGCTTTTCGTTTTCTGCAAGCAATCAAAGACTTAGCTCCGTCTGCGGGCTTTGCAGCCGCCAGCGGAGCTTTTTGCGTTACTGCAGCTTGATTTCGACGTCCACGCCAGCCGGCAGATCGAGCTTCATCAGCGCGTCGACGGTCTTGTCCGTCGGATCGACGATGTCCATCAGACGTTGGTGCGTACGGATTTCGAGCTGGTCGCGCGACGTCTTGTTGACGTGCGGCGAACGCAGGATGTCAAAACGCTGAATACGCGTCGGCAGCGGCACCGGGCCACGGACGATCGCGCCAGTCCGCTTCGCCGTATCGACGATTTCGGCTGCCGATTGATCGATCAAACGATAGTCGAACGCCTTCAGACGGATGCGGATTTTCTGGTTTTGCATGACGATTCCTTGAAAAGAGCGAGGCGGTGTTGCACCGCCGATTTGGCAAAAGAGCGAGGGACCGGACATCCGCTGAGGGCGAACATCCGGCCCCGGTCACATTACTTCAGTACGCCAACAACAAGCGAACTCGAGATGTTACTCGATAATCTTCGCGACGACACCCGCGCCGACGGTACGACCGCCTTCACGGATAGCGAAGCGCAGACCTTCTTCCATGGCGATCGGAGCAATCAGCTTGACCGTGATCGACACGTTGTCGCCCGGCATCACCATTTCCTTGTCCTTCGGCAGCTCGATCGAGCCCGTCACGTCCGTCGTGCGGAAGTAGAACTGCGGACGGTAGTTGTTGAAGAACGGCGTGTGACGGCCGCCTTCGTCCTTGCTCAGCACGTACACTTCAGCCGTGAAGTGCGTGTGCGGCGTGATCGAACCGGGCTTAGCCAGCACCTGGCCACGCTCCACGTCTTCGCGCTTCGTACCGCGCAGCAGGATACCGACGTTGTCGCCTGCCTGACCTTGGTCGAGCAGCTTGCGGAACATTTCCACGCCCGTGCAAGTGGTCTTCACCGTCGTCTTGATACCGACGATTTCGATTTCCTCGCCAACCTTCACCACACCGCGCTCGATACGACCCGTCACCACCGTGCCGCGACCCGAGATCGAGAACACGTCTTCCACCGGCATCAGGAAGGCGCCATCGACTGCGCGCTCCGGCGTCGGGATGTACGTGTCCAGTGCGTCGGCCAGGCTCATGATTGCCACTTCGCCCAGCTCGCCCGTGTCGCCTTCCAGCGCGAGCTTGGCCGAACCCTTCACGATCGGCGTGTCGTCGCCCGGGAAGTCGTACTTCGACAGGAGTTCGCGCACTTCCATTTCGACGAGTTCGAGCAGCTCGGCGTCGTCCACCATGTCGCACTTGTTCAGGAACACGATGATGTACGGCACACCGACCTGACGCGCCAGCAGGATGTGCTCACGCGTTTGCGGCATCGGGCCGTCAGCGGCCGAACACACGAGAATTGCGCCGTCCATCTGCGCGGCGCCCGTGATCATGTTCTTCACGTAGTCGGCGTGGCCCGGGCAATCGACGTGTGCGTAGTGGCGGTTAGCCGTTTCGTACTCGACGTGCGCGGTGTTGATCGTGATACCACGTGCCTTTTCTTCCGGCGCCGCATCGATCTGGTCGTATGCCTTCGCTTCGCCGCCGAACTTCTTCGTCAGCACCGTCGTGATCGCTGCCGTCAGCGTGGTCTTGCCGTGGTCAACGTGACCGATCGTGCCCACGTTCACGTGCGGCTTGGTCCGCTCGAATTTACCTTTTGCCATGATTACCTTCTTTCAGAGTTTGGTTATCGGTTAAAGCTTGTGGCTTGCGCCGAATGACTTGCGGGCTTACTTGCCCTTGGCGTTGATGATCGCGTCGGCGACGTTACGCGGAGCTTCAGAGTAATGCTTGAACTCCATCGTGTACGTTGCACGGCCTTGAGTCAGCGAACGCAGCGAGGTCGAATAGCCGAACATTTCCGACAGCGGAACTTCCGCGCGAACGATCTTGCCGCCGCCAATCATGTCTTCCATGCCCTGGACGATACCGCGACGGCCCGACAGATCGCCCATCACGTTGCCCATGTAGTCTTCCGGCGTTTCGACTTCCACAGCCATCATCGGTTCGAGGATGACCGGGCTTGCCTTGCGCATCGCTTCCTTGAAGGCCATCGAGCCGGCCATGCGGAACGCGTTTTCGTTCGAGTCGACGTCGTGGTACGAACCGAACGTCAGGTGAACCTTCACGTCGACGACCGGGAAGCCAGCCAGCACGCCGGACTTCAGCGTTTCCTGGATACCCTTGTCCACCGCCGGGATATATTCGCGCGGAATCACACCGCCCTTGATCTCGTCCAGGAACTCGTAGCCCTTGCCTTGCTCGTTCGGCTCAAGCGTGATGACCGCGTGACCGTACTGACCACGACCGCCCGACTGCTTGACGAACTTGCCGTCGACGTCTTCCGCCTTGCTGCGGATCGTTTCGCGGTAAGCAACCTGCGGCTTGCCGACAGTCGCTTCCACGCCGAATTCGCGGCGCATACGGTCAACCAGAATTTCGAGGTGGAGCTCGCCCATGCCCGAAATGATGGTTTGGCCCGACTCCTCGTCCGTCTGAACGCGGAACGACGGATCTTCCTGAGCCAGACGATTCAACGCCAGACCCATCTTTTCCTGGTCAGGCTTGGTCTTCGGCTCGACAGCCTGCGAAATCACCGGCTCCGGGAAAATCATGCGTTCGAGCACGATCGGATGCTGCGGATCGCACAACGTGTCGCCCGTGGTTGCTTCCTTCAGGCCCACAGCCGCCGCGATGTCGCCGGCGCGCACTTCCTTGATTTCTTCGCGCTGATTCGCGTGCATCTGCAGAATACGGCCCAGACGTTCCTTCTTGTCCTTGGTCGCGTTCAAGACGGTGTCACCCGAATTCACGACGCCCGAGTACACGCGGAAGAAGATCAACTGGCCGACGAACGGGTCAGTCATGATCTTGAACGCCAGCGACGAAAACTTCTCGTCGTCCGATGCACGACGCTCGCCCTTCTCGCCGCTTTCGAGTTCGCCTGTAACCGGCGGAATGTCGATCGGCGACGGCAGGAAGTCGATCACAGCGTCCAACATGCGCTGCACGCCCTTGTTCTTAAACGCGGTGCCACACAGCATCGGCTGAATTTCGCAAGCAATGGTCCGGTCGCGAATCGCCTTGACGATTTCCGCTTCGGTCAGCTCTTCGCCGCCGAGGTACTTTTCCATCAGCTCTTCGGTAGCTTCGGCCGCCGACTCGATCATCTTCTCGCGCCACTCATTGCACGTGTCGACGAGTTCAGCCGGAATATCGACGTAGTCGAACTTCGTGCCTTGCGAAGCTTCGTCCCAGATGATCGCCTTCATCTTGATCAGGTCGACCACGCCCGTGAACGTGTCTTCAGCGCCGATCGGCACCACGACGGGAACCGGGTTCGCCTTCAGACGCGTCTTCAGTTGCTCGTAGACCTTGAAGAAGTTCGCGCCGGTACGGTCCATCTTGTTGACGAACGCGAGACGGGGAACCTTGTACTTGTTCGCCTGACGCCACACGGTTTCCGACTGCGGCTGCACACCGCCCACCGCGCAGTAGACCATGCACGCGCCGTCGAGCACGCGCATCGAGCGTTCGACTTCAATCGTGAAGTCGACGTGGCCCGGCGTGTCGATGATGTTGATGCGGTGCTCGGGATAGTTGCCGCCCATGCCCTTCCAGAAGGCAGTCGTGGCAGCCGATGTGATCGTGATGCCGCGTTCCTGCTCCTGCTCCATCCAGTCCATCGTCGCGGCGCCGTCGTGCACTTCGCCGATCTTGTGGTTCACGCCCGTGTAGAACAGGATGCGCTCGGTCGTCGTCGTTTTGCCGGCGTCGATGTGAGCGCTAATACCGATATTGCGGTAGCGCTCGATAGGTGTCTTGCGAGCCACTTTGGATCCTTTTTCGGTCAACGCACGGCCTCATTTTTTGTCAATGAGCCGAAGCGTTCTAACACAAACGGGCGAGGCGCCTGGAGTAGCGCACCCGCCCTGAATTTCCGTTTGCCCTATGAGCGGGTGCTTAGAAACGGAAGTGCGAGAATGCCTTGTTGGCCTCTGCCATGCGGTGAACTTCGTCGCGCTTCTTCATCGCGCCGCCACGGCCTTCGGCCGCTTCGGAGAGTTCGCCTGCAAGACGCAGGGCCATCGACTTCTCGCTGCGCTTCTTCGCGGCTTCGCGCAACCAACGCATCGCCAATGCCATACGACGCGAGGGACGCACTTCGACCGGAACCTGATAGTTGGCACCACCAACGCGACGGCTCTTCACTTCGACCACCGGCTTCACGTTGTTGAGCGCAACCGTGAACACTTCCAGCGGGTCCTTGCCACCCTTGGTCTGGATCTGTTCAAAAGCGCCGTACACGATACGCTCGGCAACCGACTTCTTGCCTGAGAGCATCAGCACGTTCATGAACTTGGCTACATCTACGTTGCCGAACTTCGGATCCGGCAACACTTCCCGCTTGGGGACTTCGCGACGACGCGGCATGATTCTTCCTTTACTTTTTCAGTTGGAGCGATGTCTTCGCCCCGCGGCCACCAACAAACCCGATCCATCTCTTCGACTAAACCAGCTTGGCCGGGTGACCACTTACTCGACAGCACCGGCTATTCCGGCACCACCGCCTAAAACCGCCTTGCGGCGACCTGAAACACTTCAGACCAGCGACTTACTTGCCAGCCTTGGCACGCTTCGCACCGTACTTCGAGCGAGCCTGCTTACGATCCTTGACGCCCTGGGTATCCAGCGAGCCGCGAACCATGTGGTAACGCACACCCGGCAAGTCCTTCACACGACCGCCGCGAATCAGCACGACCGAGTGTTCCTGCAGGTTATGGCCTTCACCACCGATGTACGAAATGACTTCGAAGCCGTTCGTCAGGCGCACCTTGGCGACCTTACGGAGTGCCGAGTTCGGCTTCTTCGGCGTCGTGGTGTACACGCGAGTGCACACGCCACGACGCTGCGGGCAGTCCTGCAGGGCCGGCGACTTGCTTTTCGTCGTTTCCGACGTGCGGCCTTTGCGAACCAGTTGATTGATGGTTGGCATAGCTATTCCAGATAAATAAGAAATTTCCACGCAATTCGAAGCGGGCAAAGCGCCGAGAACCGCGTGTTGGATGTTCCTTCACCGGGTTTCCGTGACGGCATCCGGCACTAGGCCGGGTCCGAAAATGGACCAAGATCGAGAACCTAGCATGATATTCTGAAAATCCCAATCGGGTCAATACGTTAACCGGGATTTCGCAGCGTCGGCAGGACGCGAGGCGCTCGGAGCGTTATTCCGTGCCGACCACATCGAGCAATTCATCGCCGAAACGTTCGAGTTTTCGCACGCCAATGCCGGGAATGTGCCGCAAATCGTCGATCGTGTCGGGATCGTTCCGTGCGATTTCAGCGAGCGTGGCGTCATGAAAAATGACATACGCCGGGACGCCATCCGCCTTCGCAGTCTCCGAGCGCCAGGTCCGCAAGCGCTCCCAGCGCGCTTTTTCGCGCGGCGACATGCCAGCGGTCGGGTCCGCGCGTTCGCCCGTGCGCGTCGAGGTCTGGCGGGTGCGCACGGGTTTCACGTACTTGCGCAGGGTCACGCGTTCTTCGCCCTTCAGGACTGGCTTGCTGGCATCGGTCAGGACGAGTGCGCCGAAGCCGTCGTGATCGACCGCCAGATAGCCGAACGCAACCAGTTGCCTGAAGACCGCACGCCATTCCTGTTCGGAAAGCGCCGCGCCTACGGCAAACGTAGTGAGCTTGTCGTGGCCGCGCTGGAGCACCTTTTCACTGCGCGTTCCACGAAGGATGTCGATCAGATGACCTGCGCCGAAGTGAAAGCCACTCGCCTTGTGCGCGCGATACACGCAGGACAGCGCCATTTGCGCCTCACGCGTTGCATCGAACGATGCGGGCGGCTCGAGGCACGTATCGCAATTGCCGCAGGGCGCGCTCGATTCGCCGAAGTATCCGAGCAAACGCACGCGCCTGCATGCGGCGGCTTCGCACAGCCCGAGCAGCGCATCGAGCTTGCCGGTTTGAACGCGCTTGTGGGCGTCGTCCGCGTCGGATTCGTCGATCATCTTGCGTTGCTGGACGACATCGCCGAGACCGTACGCCATCCACGCGTTGGCGGGCATGCCGTCGCGTCCCGCGCGCCCGGTTTCCTGATAGTAGCCTTCGACGCTCTTCGGCAAGTCCAGATGCGCGACGAACCGCACGTCCGGCTTGTCGATGCCCATGCCGAACGCAATCGTCGCGCACATCACGATGCCCTCCTCGCGCTGGAACATCTCCTGATGCCGCTGGCGCTTCTCGAACTCCATGCCCGCGTGATACGGCAGCGCGCGCACGCCCTGCGCCTTCAGCCAGTCCGCGGTTTCCTCGACCTTGCGACGCGACAGGCAATAGACCACGCCGGCGTCCGTCGTCCCGTCCTTGTTCGTGTGCTCGGCGCGGATGAAATCGAGCAATTGCGCGCGCGCGTTGTCCTTCTCGACAATTCGATAGCGGATGTTCGGCCGATCGAAGCTCGAAACGAAGATACGCGCATCATCCAGCGCCAGGCGATGCACGATTTCATCGCGCGTGATCGCATCCGCAGTCGCGGTCAGCGCGATGCGCGGCACGTCCGGAAAGCGCTCGTGAAGAACGGACAGCTGAATATATTCAGGCCGAAAGTCGTGTCCCCATTGCGACACGCAGTGCGCCTCATCGATCGCGAACAAGCCAACCGGTGCGCTTTCCAGCAATTCGAGAAAGCGCGGCGTCATGAGCCGTTCGGGCGCGACGTAAAGCAGATCGATCTCGCCATTACGCAGCGCGCGTTCGGTTGCCGCAGCTTCGGCGCCTGAAAGCGTCGAATTCAGATAAGCCGCCCGCACGCCCACTTCCGTGAGCGCGGCAACCTGATCCTGCATCAACGCGATCAGCGGCGATACGACGATGCCCGCGCCCAACCCCGACTCGCGCCGCACGAGCGACGGAATCTGATAACACAGCGATTTGCCGCCGCCCGTCGGCATGAGAACCAGCGAATCGCCGCCGCTCGCGACATGCTCGACGATCTCCGCCTGTTGGCCGCGAAACGCGGGGTAGCCGAAGATTTCGTTGAGGATTTCGAGTGCGCGGGACATTAGGCGAAGGCGTGGGATGCGGCGTGGAGATAACGAATTCTAGCAATGCTTCCGACCGCGTAACCGCGTAGAAAAACACTTGGCCATTCGGCAGAGGGTAAGACAGCCGAAAAAGCAGCAGACGAAAAAAAACCGCCCGGCCGAAGCCAGGCGGTTTCAATACAGCTACGAGCTTAGAACGCTTACTCGTTCGTGTGCGGCTGCTGCTCCGCTGCCGGTGTTTCCGGCGTACCGAAATCGAATGCCTCTTCGGCAGCGATCTGGTCGAAGCGTTCGCGATCCGCCGACTCCTTGGTCTTGCGCGCCTTGTGGAACGCGAGACCCGTACCCGCCGGAATCAGACGGCCGACGATCACGTTTTCCTTCAGACCACGCAGATCGTCGCGCTTGCCCATGATCGCGGCTTCGGTCAGCACACGGGTCGTTTCCTGGAACGACGCCGCCGAGATGAACGAATCCGTCGACAAGGATGCCTTCGTGATACCCAGCAGCACGTTGTCGTACGACGCCGGACGCTTGTCTTCCGCGATCATCTTGTCGTTTTCGTCCAGCATGTCCGAACGCTCGACCTGTTCACCCGGAATGAAGCGCGTATCGCCGTTATCGACGATCTGCACACGACGCAACATCTGACGCACGATCACTTCGATGTGCTTGTCGTTGATCTTCACGCCCTGCAGACGGTACACGTCCTGCACTTCGTCCACGATGTAGCGCGACAACGCCTCGATACCCTGCAAGCGCAAGATATCGTGCGGATCGGCAGGACCATCGACGATCATTTCGCCCTTGTTGACGACCTGACCATCGTGCACCAGCACCTGCTTTTCCTTCGCGATCAGGAACTCGTGTTGATTGCCTTCGAGGTCCGTGATGACCAGACGCTGCTTGCCCTTCGTGTCCTTACCGAACGACGTCGTGCCCGTGACTTCCGCCAGAATGCCGGCGTCCTTCGGCGAGCGCGCTTCGAACAGTTCGGCCACGCGCGGCAGACCACCGGTAATGTCACGCGTCTTCTGCGCTTCAACCGGGATACGTGCCAGCACTTCACCGACCTGCACTTGCTGACCATCCTTCACGGTGATCAGTGCGCCGACCTGGAAGCCGATCTGCACCGAATGCTCGGTGTTCGGGATCTTCACTTCCTCGCCGTTCGCGTCGAGCAGCTTGACCTGCGGACGCACGCTCTTCGAAGCCTGCGAACCACGACGCTTCACGTCGATCACGACCAGGGTCGAAAGACCGGTCACGTCGTCGATCTGCTTCGCAACGGTCACGCCTTCTTCGACGTTTTCGAACTTCACCGTACCGCCGTACTCGGTGATGATCGGACGCGTCAGCGGGTCCCATTGAGCCAATTGCGCACCGGCTTTGATCTGCGCGCCGTCGAGTTGCAGCAGCGTTGCGCCGTACGGCACTTTGTGACGCTCACGCTCGCGACCGAAGTCATCCGCGATGATCGCCTCGCCCGAACGCGAGATGACGACCTGCTCGCCCTTCGCATTCGTGACGTAACGCATCGTGGCCGTGAAGCGCACCGTACCGTTCGACTTCGCTTCCACAGTCGATGCAACCGCCGCACGCGATGCCGCGCCACCGATGTGGAACGTACGCATGGTCAGCTGCGTGCCCGGCTCGCCGATCGACTGAGCAGCGATCACGCCCACCGCTTCGCCGACGTTCACGCGCGAACCACGACCCAGGTCGCGGCCATAGCACGACGCGCACAGGCCATAACGCGTTTCGCAGGTCAACGGCGTGCGCACGCGCACTTCGTCGATACCCAGACGCTCGATTTCTTCCACCGCGTCTTCGTCGAGCAGATCGCCCGACGCGTACAGCGTTTCCTGCGTCTCCGGATGGATGACGTCCGCCACCGCGACGCGACCGAGAATACGATCACGCAGCGCTTCGACGACTTCACCGCCTTCGACCAACGCCTTCATCGCCACGCCGTTCGACGTGCCGCAATCTTCTTCGACGACGACCAGATCCTGCGTCACATCGACCAGACGACGCGTGAGGTAACCCGAGTTCGCGGTCTTCAACGCCGTATCCGCCAGACCCTTACGAGCGCCGTGGGTGGAGATGAAGTACTGCAACACGTTCAGGCCTTCACGGAAATTCGCCGTGATCGGCGTTTCGATGATCGAGCCGTCCGGCTTCGCCATCAGGCCGCGCATACCGGCGAGCTGACGAATCTGGACCGCGGAACCGCGTGCGCCCGAGTCGGCCATCATGTAGATGGAGTTGAACGATTCCTGACGCGTTTCCTTGCCGTCACGATCGACCACCGGCTCCGTTGCGAGCTGTTCCATCATCGCCTTGCCGACCGCTTCCGACGTCGCCGACCAAATATCGACCACGTTGTTGTAGCGTTCCTGCGCGGTGACGAGACCCGACATGTACTGACGGTCGTATTCCTTCACCTTCTTCGCGGCATCGCCGACGATGGTTTCTTTCTGCGGCGGCACGAGCATGTCGTCCACGCAAATCGAGATACCGGCGCGCGTTGCCAGACGGAAGCCCATTTGCATGAGCTGGTCGGCGAAGATCACCGTTTCGCGCAGACCGCACTTGCGGAACGCCGTGTTGATCAACTGCGAAATCTGCTTCTTCTTCAGCGGCTTGTTCAGCACCGTGAACGGCAGACCCGGCGGCAGAATTTCCGACAGGATCGAGCGGCCGACCGTGGTCGCAAACAACGAGATCTTCGGCACGAACTTCGGCGCGCCTTCGCTCGTGTCCTCGTTCGCCACCATTTCGGTGATACGCACGTTGACGCGCGAAGCCAGCTCGACTTCCTTGTTCTCGTACGCGCGGATGACTTCCGACACGCCCGTGAACGTCATGCCTTCGCCCTTGCCGTTCACCGCTTCACGCGATGCGTAGTACAGGCCCAGCACAATATCCTGCGACGGCACGATCGACGGATCGCCGTTGGCCGGGAACAGGACGTTGTTCGACGCCAGCATCAGCGTGCGCGCTTCCAACTGCGCTTCGAGCGACAGCGGAACGTGAACAGCCATCTGGTCACCGTCGAAGTCGGCGTTGAACGCCGCGCAGACGAGCGGGTGAAGCTGAATGGCCTTGCCTTCGATCAGCACCGGCTCGAAAGCCTGAATGCCGAGTCGGTGCAGCGTCGGCGCGCGGTTCAGCATGACCGGATGTTCGCGAATGACTTCTTCGAGAATGTCCCACACCACCGGCGTCTGGTTCTCGACTTCCTTCTTCGCAGCCTTGATGGTGGTAGCCACACCCATCACTTCCAGCTTGTTGAAGATGAACGGCTTGAACAGTTCGAGCGCCATCAGCTTCGGCAGACCGCACTGATGCAGCTTGAGCGTCGGACCAACCACGATCACCGAACGGCCGGAATAGTCCACGCGCTTACCGAGCAAGTTCTGACGGAAACGACCGCCCTTGCCCTTGATCATGTCGGCGAGCGACTTCAGCGGACGCTTGTTCGCGCCCGTCATGGCCTTGCCGCGACGACCGTTGTCGAGCAGCGAATCGACGGCTTCCTGCAGCATCCGCTTTTCGTTGCGGACGATGATTTCAGGCGCCTTCAGTTCGAGCAGACGCTTCAAGCGGTTGTTACGGTTAATGACGCGGCGATACAGGTCGTTCAGATCCGACGTCGCGAAACGGCCGCCATCCAGCGGCACGAGCGGACGCAGTTCCGGCGGCAGCACCGGCAGCACTTCGAGCACCATCCAGTCGGGCTTGATGCCCGAACGCTGGAAAGCCTCGAGCACTTTCAGGCGCTTCGCGTACTTCTTGATCTTCGCTTCCGAACCCGTGTTCTTGAGTTCGGTGCGCAGCATCTCGACCTGTTCGTCGATGTTGATCGCGCGCAGCAGTTCACGCACGCCTTCCGCGCCCATCTCGGCGCGGAACTCGTCACCGTATTCTTCGACCTTGTTGTAGTAATCCTCTTCGGTCATGATCTGCCGCGCTTTCAGCGGCGTCATGCCCGGATCGATCACCACGTATGCTTCGAAGTACAGCACGCGTTCGATGTCGCGCAGCGTCATGTCGAGCACCATGCCCAGACGCGACGGCAGCGACTTCAGGAACCAGATGTGCGCGACGGGCGAAGCCAGTTCGATATGGCCCATCCGTTCGCGACGCACCTTCGCCAGCGTCACTTCGACGCCGCACTTCTCGCAGATCACGCCGCGATGCTTCAACCGCTTGTACTTGCCGCACAGGCATTCGTAGTCCTTGATCGGACCGAAAATCTTCGCGCAGAACAGACCATCCCGCTCCGGCTTGAACGTGCGGTAGTTGATGGTCTCCGGCTTCTTCACTTCGCCGAACGACCAAGAACGAATCTTGTCGGGCGACGCGAGGCCGATCTTGATCGCATCAAAAACTTCTTCTTGTTGGACTTGCTTGAATAGATCGAGCAGAGCTTTCATTGCTTTCTCTCCGTAGTCCGATTAGTTGCGGTCCAGATCGATATCGATACCGAGCGAGCGGATTTCCTTCACCAACACGTTGAAGGATTCCGGCATGCCCGCGTCAATCACGTGATCGCCCTTGACGAGGTTCTCATAAACCTTCGTCCGGCCTGTCACGTCGTCCGACTTGACCGTCAGCATTTCCTGCAGCACATACGATGCGCCATACGCCTCGAGCGCCCACACTTCCATTTCACCGAAACGCTGGCCACCGAACTGCGCCTTACCACCCAGCGGCTGCTGCGTGACGAGCGAGTACGGACCGGTCGAACGCGCGTGCATCTTGTCGTCGACCAAGTGGTGCAGCTTCAGATAGTGCATGTAGCCGACCGTGACCTTGCGCTCGAACGGTTCGCCCGTGCGGCCATCGCGCAATTGCACCTGGTTCTTTGACGAGTTCATGCCGAGGTTGGTCGCGATGTCGTCCGGATAAGCCAGATCAAGCGCGCGGCCCATTTCCTCTTCGGTCGCGCCGTCGAACACCGGCGTCGCGAACGGCACGCCTTCGCGCAGATTCCGTGCGAGTTCGAGGATTTCGTCGTCGGAGAAGCTTTCCAGCTCTTCCTGGCGGCCCGACTCGTTGTAGATCTGCGTGAGGAACGCGCGCATTTCTTCGATCTTCGCCTGACGCTGCAGCATTTCGCCGATCCGCCAGCCCAGACCCTTCGCGGCCCAGCCCAGATGCACTTCGAGAATCTGACCCACGTTCATCCGCGACGGCACGCCGAGCGGGTTGAGCACGACGTCTGCCGGACGGCCATCGGCCATGTACGGCATGTCTTCGATCGGCACGATCTTTGACACGACACCCTTGTTACCGTGACGGCCGGCCATCTTGTCGCCCGGCTGCAGACGACGCTTGACCGCGAGATACACCTTGACCATCTTGAGCACGCCCGGCGGCAGTTCGTCGCCTTGCGTGAGCTTCTTGCGCTTTTCTTCGAACGCGAGGTCGAACTGGTGACGCTTCTGTTCGATCGAGTCCTTGATGGCTTCGAGCTGCGCCGCTGCTTCTTCGTCCGCCAGGCGGATGTCGAACCAGTGGTAGTGATCGAGGTCTTCGAGGTACGGAAGATCGATCTTCGTGCCCTTCGCCAGCTTCTTCGGACCGCCGTTCGCGACCTTGCCGTTCAGCATGCGGGCGAGACGCGAGAACGCATCGCCTTCCACGATACGGAGCTGATCGTTCAAATCGAGGCGATAGCGCTTCAGTTCATCGTCGATGATCTGTTGTGCGCGCTTGTCACGCGTGATGCCTTCGCGCGTGAACACTTGCACATCGATCACCGTGCCGCTCATGCCCGAGGGCACGCGCAGCGACGTATCCTTCACATCGGATGCCTTTTCGCCGAAGATCGCGCGCAGCAGCTTTTCTTCCGGCGTCAGTTGGGTTTCGCCCTTCGGCGTGACCTTGCCGACCAGCACGTCGCCCGCTTCCACTTCCGCGCCGATGTACACGATGCCCGACTCGTCCAGACGGCCGAGTTGAACTTCCGCGAGATTCGAAATATCGCGCGTGATTTCTTCCGGTCCGAGCTTGGTATCGCGAGCAACGACGTTCAGTTCTTCGATGTGGATCGACGTGTAACGGTCATCCGCCACGACCTTTTCCGAGATCAGGATCGAGTCTTCGAAGTTGTAGCCGTTCCACGGCATGAACGCGACCAGCATGTTCTGACCGAGCGCGAGCTCGCCCAGATCCGTCGAGGCGCCGTCGGCCAGCACGTCGCCGCGCGAGACCTTGTCGCCCATCTTCACGATCGGACGCTGGTTGATGTTCGTGTTCTGGTTCGAACGCGTGTACTTGATGAGGTTGTAGATGTCCACGCCGACATCGCCGGCCACGGCTTCTTCGTCGTTCACGCGAATCACGATACGGCCCGCATCGACGTAATCCACCACCCCACCACGGAACGCCTGAACCGTCGTACCCGAGTCGACCGCGACCGTGCGCTCGATACCCGTTCCGACGACCGGCTTCTCCGGACGCAGACACGGCACGGCCTGACGCTGCATGTTCGAACCCATCAACGCGCGGTTCGCGTCATCGTGTTCGAGGAACGGAATCAGCGATGCCGCCACCGACACGATCTGCGACGGCGCCACGTCCATGTACTGGATGCGGTCCGGCGTGACCATCATGGTTTCGCCCGCTTCACGCGAGGACACCAGCTCGTCGGTCAGCGTACCGTCTTCGCCGACAGCCGCGTTCGCCTGCGCGATCACGTAACGGCCTTCTTCGATCGCCGACAGATAGTCGATCTGGTCCGTCACCTTGCTATCGACCACCTTGCGATACGGCGTTTCGAGGAAGCCGTATTCGTTCAGGTGCGCGTACAGCGCGAGCGAGTTGATCAGACCGATGTTCGGACCTTCCGGCGTTTCGATCGGGCACACGCGACCATAGTGCGTCGGGTGCACGTCACGCACTTCGAAGCCTGCGCGTTCACGCGTCAAACCGCCCGGCCCGAGTGCGGAAACACGGCGCTTGTGCGTGATTTCCGACAGCGGGTTGGTCTGGTCCATGAACTGCGACAACTGCGACGAACCGAAGAACTCGCGAATGGCCGACGAAATCGGCTTCGAGTTGATCAGATCGTGCGGCATCAGGTTTTCGCTTTCTGCCTGGCCGAGACGTTCCTTGACAGCACGTTCGACACGCACGAGACCCGCGCGGAACTGGTTTTCCGCCAGTTCGCCGACGCAACGCACGCGACGATTACCCAAGTGGTCGATATCGTCCACTTCGCCCTTGCCGTTCCGCAATTCGACCAGAATCTTGATGGTCGCGAGGATGTCGTCGTCCTGCAGCGTCATCGGGCCGACGATTTCATCACGGCCCACGCGGCGATTGAACTTCATGCGGCCGACCTTCGACAGGTCGTACGCTTCTTCGCTGTAGAACAGACGGTTGAACAACGCCTCGACCGCTTCTTCGGTCGGCGGCTCGCCCGGACGCATCATGCGGTAGATCGCGATGCGCGCAGCCATGCGGTCTGCGGTTTCATCGATACGCAGCGTCGAGGAAATGTACGGACCTTGGTCCAGATCGTTCGTATAGAGCGTCTGGATATCCTTGACCTTCGATTCGCGCAGCTTTTCGAGAACCGTTTCCGTGATTTCTTCGTTGGCGTTCGCGATCACTTCGCCCGTTTCCGGATCGATGACGTTCTTCGCCAGCACGCGGCCGAGCAGGTAGTCCTCGGGCACCGAGATGAACTTCGTCTTGGCGTTTTCGAGGTCGCGGATATGCTTCGCGTTGACGCGCTTGTCCTTCGCGACGACCAAGTTGCCGTCACGGTCGTTGATATCGAAGCGCGCAACTTCGCCGCGCAGGCGCTCGGGAACGAATTCCATCTGCGCGCCTTCGCTCATCAACTGGAAGTTGTCGAACACGAAGAAGTTCGCGAGGATCTGCTCCGGCGTCATGCCGATGGCCTTGAGCAGAATCGTGACCGGCATCTTGCGACGACGGTCGACGCGGAAGTACAGCACGTCCTTCGGGTCGAACTCGAAATCGAGCCACGAACCACGGTAGGGAATGATCCGCGCCGAGAACAGCAGCTTGCCCGAGCTATGCGTCTTGCCCTTGTCGTGCTCGAAGAACACGCCCGGCGAACGGTGGAGCTGCGAGACGATCACGCGCTCCGTTCCGTTGATGACGAACGAACCCGTCGGCGTCATGAGCGGAATTTCGCCCATGTACACTTCCTGTTCCTTGACTTCCTTGACGACCGGCTTACTCGGCGATTCCTTGTCGAGCAAAACCAGACGCACTTTCGCGCGCAGGGCCGAGCAGTACGTCAGACCGCGCTGCTGGCATTCCTTGATGTTGAACGCGGGCGACGACAGCATGTAGCTGACAAACTCCAGCCGCGCGAAGCCATTGTGCGAGACGATCGGAAAAACAGATGAAAAAGCTGCCTGCAGGCCTTCTGCCTTGCGCTGCGTGGAGTTCGTGTCTGCTTGCAGGAAGGTGCTGAATGATTCGAGCTGGGTCGCCAGCAAAAACGGCACTTGGTGAACGATGGGGCGTTTCGCGAAACTCTTGCGAATACGCTTCTTCTCGGTGAAGGAATATTGCATACGATCTCCGAATCACGGCGGGCGTTACCGAGGCGGGATACCTCGACGACACGGCCCGGTGTTCACCGACTGAGACCCACGCGGTTGTCCGGGGAGGACGCGCGAGTCTAGAAGCTTGGTGGTTGGCCGCTACCAACCGCTGGCTGACGGCAGCGGATGCCTGTGTTTCCCGCTACCCGACCAAACTTGCCTTCTGCAGTCGCTTCAGAAGACAAAGAGAACCGCCGGAATTTTGTGCCGATCCGACCGTTCTCTTTGGCTTCTGTGAGGACATATATGCTTGCGCGCAAGCATAAAAACTGCATCCCCACAAAGCACAAAAAGGCCGGCGGTGAAAAACCGCCAGCCTTCGCATAGCGCCGAAAAACTTACTTGATTTCAGCCTTCGCGCCTGCTTCTTCCAGCTTCTTCTTCGCTTCTTCAGCAGCCGCCTTCGGCACCGCTTCCTTGACAGGCTTCGGTGCACCGTCGACCAGATCCTTCGCTTCCTTCAGGCCGAGACCCGTCAGTTCGCGAACAGCCTTAATCACGGAAACCTTGTTTGCGCCCACTTCGAGCAGGTTCACGGTGAATTCGGTTTGCTCTTCAACAGCAGCAGCAGCGCCGCCGCCAGCCGGGCCAGCGACTGCAACAGCAGCTGCCGACACGCCAAACTTTTCTTCGAACGCCTTGACCAGCTCGTTCAGTTCGAGGACCGACATCGAGCCAACGGCTTCGAGGATGTCTTCTTTTGCGATTGCCATGTGAAATACTCCTAGATTGAATTCGGATCGAGCTAGCGATCTAGCCAATACCTAACTTAAGCGACTAGCGCCCAAGCCTGACCGTAACCGTTAGGCAGCTTCGCCCTGTTTTTCAGCCAGCGCAGCCAAAGCGCGCGCAAAGCCGGAAACAGGTGCTTGCATAACGAACAGCAGCTTGGAGAGCAGTTCTTCGCGACTCGGGATGTTGGCCAGCGCTTGCACGCCTGCCTTGTCCATCACCTTGCCTTCGTAGGAACCAGCCTTGATGATCAACTTGTCATTGCTCTTGCCGAAGTCGTTGACGACCTTGGCAGCGGCAATGGCATCTTCCGAGATGCCGTAGATCAGAGGACCGGTCATCTGCTCAGCCAGCGAAGCGAACGGGGTACCTTCGACGGCGCGACGCGCCAGCGTGTTCTTCAACACGCGGAGATACACCTGTTGCTCACGCGCTTTCGCGCGCAGCTTGGTCAGATCGCCAACCGTGATCCCACGATACTCAGCGAGCACCATCGTCTGAGCCTTCGCGACTTGCGCGGCGACTTCAGCGACGACTGCCTGCTTATCTTCTTTGTTCAGTGGCACGGTTAAACCTCCAGATTCGATGCACTCGGGGAACAACCCTCATGCACCACGTTCGATAACGGCGTCCGACTGTTAGGAGTATTTCGATCGATCAGTGACCGCCTCTGCGACGATCGACAACCGACTTCAACCACTGCAAAACTGTTTCGGGTTCGCCATCTGCGTTGGCTTGAATTAAGGCGATGTCTACCTGCTACATCACCACCAACGGTCTTTGACAACCGGTTGCTTAGCTCAGAACTACAACTTTGCAACCGCCCAAAGCCCTTTAGAGATGCGACCCGTAGGTCGCACCGCAATTCTTTACTGTTGCGCCAGCGTGGATTGGTCCACGCGAACGCCCACGCCCATCGTGCTGGACACGGCGATCTTGCGCAGGTACACGCCCTTGCTCGTTGCCGGCTTGGCCTTGTTCAATGCATCGACCAGCGCTGCAAGGTTTTCACGCAGACGTGCCGGCTCGAACGAAGCGCGACCGATGGTGCCGTGAATGATACCGGCCTTGTCGACGCGGAATTGAACCTGACCAGCCTTGGCGTTCTTCACTGCCTGAGCGACGTCCGGCGTGACCGTGCCGACCTTCGGGTTCGGCATCAGGCCGCGCGGGCCGAGAATCTGACCCAGCGTACCGACAACACGCATCGTGTCCGGCGAAGCAATCACGACGTCGAAATTCAGGTTACCTGCCTTGACTTGCTCAGCCAGGTCTTCCATGCCAACGACGTCCGCACCTGCCGCGCGTGCTTGCTCGGCCTTGTCGCCTTGCGCGAACACTGCCACGCGAACCGACTTGCCCGTGCCCGCCGGCAGAACGACGGAACCACGAACCACTTGATCCGACTTCTTCGCATCGATGCCGAGTTGCACGGCAACGTCGATCGACTCGTCGAACTTGGCGCTTGCACAGTCTTTTACTAAAGCGAGTGCGTCGTCGACCGGATACAGCTTCTGACGGTCGACCTTGTTCGCGAATGCCTGAAGGCGCTTAGAAAGCTTAGCCATTTACACGCCCTCCACAGTGATGCCCATCGAACGCGCGCTGCCGGCGATCGTACGCACGGCGGCATCCAGATCAGCTGCCGTAAGATCCGGCATCTTAGTCTTCGCGATTTCTTCCGCTTGAGCGCGGGTGATGTTGCCGACCTTGTCGGTATGCGGCTTCGCCGAACCCTTGTCGACCTTGGCTGCCTTCTTGATCAGAACGGTAGCCGGCGGCGTCTTCATGATGAACGTGAAGCTCTTGTCCGCGAATGCCGTGATGACCACCGGCACCGGAAGACCCGGCTCCATGCCCTGAGTCTGCGCGTTGAACGCCTTGCAGAACTCCATGATGTTCAAGCCGCGCTGGCCCAGTGCCGGACCGACCGGCGGCGACGGGTTGGCTTTACCTGCAGGAATCTGCAGCTTGATAAAGCCGATGATTTTCTTTGCCATTTTGAAAACCTCTGCTGAACGCGTGAGCGTTCGGTGAGTGATAGCGCGCGTTCGACAAAATGCCTACTAACGCTCCTCAACGGTCATGCGCGGACCGTAAGCGCGAATCGCGCGATGACCCGAAAGCCACGCGCGACGTATTTCATCAAGTCTTTTCAACTTGGCCGAATTCAAGTTCAACCGGCGTCGATCGCCCGAAGATCGTGACTGACACACGAACCTTGGACTTCTCGTAGTTCACTTCTTCGACATTGCCGTTAAAGTCGGTGAACGGACCTTCTTTCACGCGAACCATTTCGCCAACCTCGAAAAGCGTCTTTGGCCTTGGCTTTTCGACGCCTTCCTGCATCTGCGACATGATCTTTTCGACTTCACGCGGCGAGATGGGGCTAGGACGATTACGTGCTCCACCAACGAAACCTGTCACCTTGGCTGTGTTCTTGACCAGGTGCCATGTCTCGTCCGTCATTTCCATTTCGACCAAGACGTATCCCGGGAAGAAACGACGCTCGGTAACCGATTTATGGCCACCCTTTACTTCGACCACTTCTTCTGTCGGCACGAGGATCTGACCAAACTGATCCTGCATGCCAGCCCGATCAATACGCTCCTGAAGCGCACGTTGCACGCTCTTCTCCATGCCGGAATAGGCGTGCACCACATACCAACGCTTTCCGCTCGGGGATGTTGGACTTTCGCTCATATCATTTCCAACCTAGAATCGCCGAGAAAATCACCCATTCTATCGACTTATCGCTAAGCCAGAGAAGAATGGCCATGATCAACACAAATGCGAAGACGACTAAAGTGGTCTGCGTCGCCTCTTTGCGAGTCGGCCAGACGACTTTGCGAACTTCCTTGTACGAGTCCTTGGCGAAAGCGATGAAGCCCTTGCCCGGCGCCGAGAGCAGTCCGACAGCAACACCGGCGACCACACCCACAGCAAGGGCAGCACCTCGGACATACCACTCTTGGCCACTTAGCCAGAAAAAACCCACGAATCCGGCCAAGACCAACAATACGCCCGCCACCAACATCAACTTGTCGCCGGAAGTATTTACAGTTTCGACGGAAGGATTCGCCATAACACCTTAAGCAGCGCACTTGGCGCGAGAATTTGGCAGGGGCAGAGGGAATCGAACCCCCAACCTTCGGTTTTGGAGACCGACGCTCTGCCAGTTGAGCTATACCCCTAAACCATTTGGGGCCGACGGATTTCGCCGACCCCGAAAACACGGACTATCGAAAAGATCTCTGGCTCTTACTCGATAATCTTCGCGACGACACCAGCGCCGACGGTACGACCGCCTTCACGGATAGCGAAGCGCAGACCTTCTTCCATGGCGATCGGAGCGATCAGCTTGACCGTGATCGACACGTTGTCGCCCGGCATCACCATTTCCTTGTCCTTCGGCAGCTCGATCGAGCCCGTCACGTCCGTCGTGCGGAAGTAGAACTGCGGACGGTAGTTGTTGAAGAACGGCGTGTGACGGCCGCCTTCGTCCTTGCTCAGCACGTACACTTCAGCCGTGAAGTGCGTGTGCGGCGTGATCGAACCCGGCTTGGCCAGCACCTGGCCACGCTCCACGTCTTCGCGCTTCGTGCCGCGCAGCAGGATACCGACGTTGTCGCCTGCCTGACCTTGGTCGAGCAGCTTGCGGAACATTTCCACGCCCGTGCAAGTGGTCTTCACCGTCGTCTTGATACCGACGATTTCGATTTCCTCGCCAACCTTCACCACACCGCGCTCGATACGACCCGTCACCACCGTGCCGCGACCCGAGATCGAGAACACGTCTTCCACCGGCATCAGGAAGGCGCCATCGACTGCGCGCTCCGGCGTCGGGATGTACGTGTCCAGTGCGTCGGCCAGGCTCATGATTGCCACTTCGCCCAGCTCGCCCGTGTCGCCTTCCAGCGCGAGCTTGGCCGAACCCTTCACGATCGGCGTGTCGTCGCCCGGGAAGTCGTACTTCGACAGGAGTTCGCGCACTTCCATTTCGACGAGTTCGAGCAGCTCGGCGTCGTCCACCATGTCGCACTTGTTCAGGAACACGATGATGTACGGCACACCGACCTGACGCGCCAGCAGGATGTGCTCACGCGTTTGCGGCATCGGGCCGTCAGCGGCCGAACACACGAGAATTGCGCCGTCCATCTGCGCCGCGCCCGTGATCATGTTCTTCACATAGTCGGCGTGGCCCGGGCAATCGACGTGTGCGTAGTGGCGGTTAGCCGTTTCGTACTCGACGTGCGCGGTGTTGATCGTGATACCACGTGCCTTTTCTTCCGGCGCCGCATCGATCTGGTCGTATGCCTTCGCTTCGCCGCCGAACTTCTTGGTCAACACCGTCGTGATCGCTGCCGTCAGCGTGGTCTTGCCGTGGTCAACGTGACCGATCGTGCCCACGTTCACGTGCGGCTTGGTCCGCTCGAATTTACCTTTGGCCATTTTCGACTCCTAACAGGATTTTCGCACCTTGCGCCGCGCGCAACTTACTGGACTGATACAACTGGTGCCCATGGGCAGGATCGAACTGCCGACCTCTCCCTTACCAAGGGAGTGCTCTACCACTGAGCCACATGGGCACAACAAAAGCGACTCTGGAGCGGGTGAAGGGAATCGAACCCTCGTCATAAGCTTGGAAGGCTTCTGCTCTACCATTGAGCTACACCCGCATGGGCTGGATTCCCTACCGCTTGAATTCTGGTGGAGGAGGTTGGATTCGAACCAACGTAGGCGTAAGCCAACAGATTTACAGTCTGCCCCCTTTAGCCACTCGGGCACCCCTCCGCAGAGAACTATCGATTATGGGGTAACAACACTCGGTTGTCAAGCCTTTCGTACGACTCGAAACAATCGATGCTCTCACTTATAAGCGAGAAAAGATTGCCATATCGCGCCATGAAGACAAACGCAAAAACCCCACCTGCTTGAGGTGGGGTTTTTGTATCTCGCTTAACGAGAGAGGAGCCTGACGATTACCTACTTTCACACGGGAGATCCGCACTATCATCGGCGTGGAGTCGTTTCACGGTCCTGTTCGGGATGGGAAGGGGTGGTACCAACTCGCTGTGGTCATCAGGCATGACTTGTTGTTGCGGGCCTTGGGGGCACACAACCAATCTGGGAAGAAGCAGTATTGAATTCGGGTGGTGATTGATCACACACGCTGTACTCGCCAGTGTTGGCTCCTGAGGAGACGCAAACACACTGGTTATAGGATCAAGCCTTACGGGCAATTAGTATCAGTTAGCTCAATGCATTACTGCACTTACACACCTGACCTATCAACGTCCTGGTCTGGAACGACCCTTCAAGGGGCTCGAAGCCCCGGGGATATCTCATCTTAAGGCGAGTTTCCCGCTTAGATGCTTTCAGCGGTTATCTCTTCCGAACATAGCTACCCGGCGATGCCACTGGCGTGACAACCGGTACACCAGAGGTTCGTCCACTCCGGTCCTCTCGTACTAGGAGCAGCCCCCTTCAAATATCCAACGCCCACGGCAGATAGGGACCAAACTGTCTCACGACGTTTTAAACCCAGCTCACGTACCTCTTTAAATGGCGAACAGCCATACCCTTGGGACCGGCTACAGCCCCAGGATGAGATGAGCCGACATCGAGGTGCCAAACACCGCCGTCGATATGAACTCTTGGGCGGTATCAGCCTGTTATCCCCAGAGTACCTTTTATCCGTTGAGCGATGGCCCTTCCATACAGAACCACCGGATCACTATGACCTGCTTTCGCACCTGCTCGACTTGTCGGTCTCGCAGTTAAGCACGCTTATGCCATTGCACTATCAGCACGATTTCCGACCGTACCTAGCGTACCTTCGTACTCCTCCGTTACACTTTGGGAGGAGACCGCCCCAGTCAAACTGCCTACCATGCACGGTCCCCGATCCGGATCACGGACCAAGGTTAGAACCTCAAACAAACCAGGGTGGTATTTCAAGGACGGCTCCACGCAAACTAGCGTTCACGTTTCATAGCCTCCCACCTATCCTACACAGATCGGTTCAAAGTCCAATGCAAAGCTACAGTAAAGGTTCATGGGGTCTTTCCGTCTAGCCGCGGGGAGATTGCATCATCACAAACACTTCAACTTCGCTGAGTCTCGGGAGGAGACAGTGTGGCCATCGTTACGCCATTCGTGCAGGTCGGAACTTACCCGACAAGGAATTTCGCTACCTTAGGACCGTTATAGTTACGGCCGCCGTTTACCGGGACTTCAATCAAGAGCTTGCACCCCATCATTTAATCTTCCGGCACCGGGCAGGCGTCACACCCTATACGTCCACTTTCGTGTTTGCAGAGTGCTGTGTTTTTATTAAACAGTCGCAGCCACCAGTTTATTGCAACCTCTTCACCCTCCTGGCGCAGGCCAGTCAAGCTACAGAGGCGTACCTTATCCCGAAGTTACGGTACCAATTTGCCGAGTTCCTTCTCCCGAGTTCTCTCAAGCGCCTTAGAATACTCATCTCGCCCACCTGTGTCGGTTTGCGGTACGGTCATCGTTAGACTGAAGCTTAGAGGCTTTTCTTGGAACCACTTCCAATTGCTTCGCTCCCGAAGGAGCTCGCGCCACGCCCTTGAATTACGCACCCGGATTTGCCTGAGTGCCTTCTCCAACGCAGCGACCGGGACGTCCAACACCCGGACAACCTTCCGCGATCCGTCCCCCCATCGCATCTAACAATGGTGCAGGAATATTGACCTGCTTCCCATCAGCTACGCATTTCTGCCTCGCCTTAGGGGCCGACTCACCCTACGCCGATGAACGTTGCGTAGGAAACCTTGGGCTTACGGCGAGGGGGCTTTTCACCCCCTTTATCGCTACTCATGTCAGCATTCGCACTTCCGATACCTCCAGCACGCTTTTCAACGCACCTTCGCAGGCTTACGGAACGCTCTCCTACCACACACGTGTCTTTCAACGTGTATCCGCAGCTTCGGTGACTGGCTTGAGCCCCGTTACATCTTCCGCGCAGGACGACTCGATCAGTGAGCTATTACGCTTTCTTTAAAGGGTGGCTGCTTCTAAGCCAACCTCCTGACTGTTTTAGCCTTCCCACTTCGTTTCCCACTTAGCCAATCTTGGGGACCTTAGCTGGCGGTCTGGGTTGTTTCCCTCTTGACACCGGACGTTAGCACCCGATGTCTGTCTCCCGTGATTGCACTCTTCGGTATTCGGAGTTTGCTATGGCGTAGTAATCCGCAATGGACCCCACAACCATGACAGTGCTCTACCCCCGAAGGTGATACACGAGGCACTACCTAAATAGTTTTCGGAGAGAACCAGCTATTTCCAAGTTTGTTTAGCCTTTCACCCCTATCCACAGCTCATCCCCTAACTTTTCAACGTTAGTGGGTTCGGTCCTCCAGTACGTGTTACCGCACCTTCAACCTGGCCATGGATAGATCACTTGGTTTCGGGTCTACGCCCAGCAACTGATCGCCCTGTTCGGACTCGCTTTCGCTACGCCTGCCTTAATCAGTTAAGCTCGCTACTGAACGTAAGTCGCTGACCCATTATACAAAAGGTACGCCGTCACCCGTTTCCAGGCTCCGACTGTTTGTATGCATGCGGTTTCAGGATCTATTTCACTCCCCTCCCGGGGTTCTTTTCGCCTTTCCCTCACGGTACTGGTTCACTATCGGTCGATCACGAGTATTTAGCCTTGGAGGATGGTCCCCCCATCTTCAGACAGGATTTCACGTGTCCCGCCCTACTTGTCGTACCCCTAGTTCTTCCATACTGTTTTCGTCTACAGGGCTATCACCTGCTATGGCCGCGCTTTCCAGCGCCTTCGACTAACAATACAGATAAAAGGTACAGGCTGATCCCATTTCGCTCGCCACTACTCTGGGAATCTCGGTTGATTTCTTTTCCTGCGGTTACTTAGATGTTTCAGTTCACCGCGTTCGCTTCGCTAAGCCTATGTATTCAGCTTAGGATGACCCATACGGGCCGGGTTTCCCCATTCGGATATCGGAGGATCAAAGCTCGTTTGCCAGCTCCCCTCCGCTTTTCGCAGGCTACCGCGTCCTTCATCGCCTGTGATCGCCAAGGCATCCACCACATGCACTTGTTCGCTTGACCCTATAACGAGTGTGTCTGCTTGCGCTTGTCACGTCCCGCTATAGGCTGAGTATTCGCGTTGTGCCGTATTCCAAGTCATCATTTAAGATCACTTTTCATACTCGATACAATCACTACCCTGATGCCCCTACTCACACCCATCTCTAAGTGCTTTCAGTGCATCTCTCTACTACTTCTTCCAGATTGTTAAAGAACGTTTAGCCGACAAGCTACTTCACTGCCCGCGACATCAACTGGCTACAGTCGCCAATGCACAGCGCTCGGGGTCGAACGCTGTGCATTGAAGACTCAAAGGTCATGCGTGGTGGAGGATGACGGGATCGAACCGACGACCCCCTGCTTGCAAAGCAGGTGCTCTCCCAGCTGAGCTAATCCCCCCTGTCATACATCCCGACTCGTGGTGGGTCTGGTTGGATTCGAACCAACGACCCCCGCCTTATCAAGACGGTGCTCTAACCGACTGAGCTACAGACCCTTAGCCTGTCTTCTACAACAGCCGATAAGCGTGAGCGCTTGAATGCACGGTACTGTGTGCGAACACCCAGTACCTTCGTGCGAAGCTCGAGAAAGGAGGTGATCCAGCCGCACCTTCCGATACGGCTACCTTGTTACGACTTCACCCCAGTCATGAATCCTACCGTGGTGACCGTCCTCCTTGCGGTTAGACTAGCCACTTCTGGTAAAACCCACTCCCATGGTGTGACGGGCGGTGTGTACAAGACCCGGGAACGTATTCACCGCGGCATGCTGATCCGCGATTACTAGCGATTCCAGCTTCACGCAGTCGAGTTGCAGACTGCGATCCGGACTACGATCGGTTTTCTGGGATTGGCTCCGCCTCGCGGCTTGGCAACCCTCTGTTCCGACCATTGTATGACGTGTGAAGCCCTACCCATAAGGGCCATGAGGACTTGACGTCATCCCCACCTTCCTCCGGTTTGTCACCGGCAGTCTCCCTAGAGTGCTCTTGCGTAGCAACTAAGGACAAGGGTTGCGCTCGTTGCGGGACTTAACCCAACATCTCACGACACGAGCTGACGACAGCCATGCAGCACCTGTGCGCCGGTTCTCTTTCGAGCACATCCACCTCTCAGCGGACTTCCGACCATGTCAAGGGTAGGTAAGGTTTTTCGCGTTGCATCGAATTAATCCACATCATCCACCGCTTGTGCGGGTCCCCGTCAATTCCTTTGAGTTTTAATCTTGCGACCGTACTCCCCAGGCGGTCAACTTCACGCGTTAGCTACGTTACTAAGGAAATGAATCCCCAACAACTAGTTGACATCGTTTAGGGCGTGGACTACCAGGGTATCTAATCCTGTTTGCTCCCCACGCTTTCGTGCATGAGCGTCAGTGTTGGCCCAGGGGGCTGCCTTCGCCATCGGTATTCCTCCACATCTCTACGCATTTCACTGCTACACGTGGAATTCTACCCCCCTCTGCCACACTCAAAGCCTGCCAGTCACCAATGCAGTTCCCAGGTTAAGCCCGGGGATTTCACATCGGTCTTAACAGACCGCCTGCGCACGCTTTACGCCCAGTAATTCCGATTAACGCTCGCACCCTACGTATTACCGCGGCTGCTGGCACGTAGTTAGCCGGTGCTTATTCTTCCGGTACCGTCATCCCCACCCGGTATTAACAGGTAGGTTTTCTTTCCGGACAAAAGTGCTTTACAACCCGAAGGCCTTCTTCACACACGCGGCATTGCTGGATCAGGGTTGCCCCCATTGTCCAAAATTCCCCACTGCTGCCTCCCGTAGGAGTCTGGGCCGTGTCTCAGTCCCAGTGTGGCTGGTCGTCCTCTCAGACCAGCTACAGATCGTCGCCTTGGTAGGCCTTTACCCCACCAACTAGCTAATCTGCCATCGGCCGCCCCTCTAGCACGAGGTCTTGCGATCCCCCGCTTTCTTCCGTAGATCGTATGCGGTATTAATCCGGCTTTCGCCGGGCTATCCCCCACTACAGGACACGTTCCGATGTATTACTCACCCGTTCGCCACTCGCCACCAGGGTTGCCCCCGTGCTGCCGTTCGACTTGCATGTGTAAGGCATGCCGCCAGCGTTCAATCTGAGCCAGGATCAAACTCTTCAGTTCAAACCCTGTTACTGTTTTTCGGTTCCGTTAAGAACCGGTCGCTCACTCAACGTACTGACGATGATTGCTTCCATCCTAAGATGAAATAACCTTCCTCTATACTTCGTGTGAGACTCTTGATACTTTTGCTTTTGCTCCAGCCCCGAAAGACTGAAACCGCACTCGCATCAAGCGCCCACACTTATCGGCTGTTAGTTTTTAAAGAGCACATCGCACACCGCCCGGAACCACTTCACCACCACCCGGACCGTTCTGCGTCGCTGCATCAGCAGCAGAGAAACGAGATTATGAACAACGTTTCGGGGAGTGTCAACAGGTTTTTGAAACTTTATTCACCTGAGAACCTGTCGAGCGCTTCAAACCACCTTTTGCCCGACACCTCCAACCAAACCGCCCTTTCCCGCTTCCCTTCGCGTTCGTTGAATCGCGAAGGAACGGAATTCTAGTGGCTCGGCGCGCGCCGCGCAAGGGGTGTCGACGGGAAAATTCAGCGATGTTTGAAGTCGGGCTTCCGCTTCTCCACAAACGCGGCCATGCCCTCCTTTTGATCCTCGGTCGCGAAAAGCGAATGGAACAGGCGGCGCTCGAAGTTCACCCCTTCAGCGAGCGTTGTCTCGTAGGCGCGATTGACCGCCTCCTTCGCCATCATTACGGCGGGTAGCGAAAAGGCCGAGATGATCGTGGCCGCTTCGATGGCTTCATCGAGCAAACGGTCCGCCGCCACAACCCGCGACACCAATCCCGCCCGTTCCGCTTCCTGCGCATCCATCATGCGAGCGGTCAGACAAAGGTCCATCGCCTTGGCTTTGGACACCGCGCGCGGCAAGCGCTGTGTTCCTCCCGCACCAGGAATGACGCCGAGCTTGATTTCCGGTTGCCCGAATTTCGCTGTCTCAGCGGCAATGATGATGTCGCACATCATTGCCAATTCACATCCACCTCCGAGCGCAAATCCCGCCACCGCGGCAATGATCGGCTTGCGAATCGAGCGAATCGTCTCCCAATTGCGGGTGATGTAATCGCCCTTGTAGACATCCATATAGCTGTACTTGGCCATCATGCCGATGTCCGCCCCTGCCGCGAACGCCTTTTCGCTGCCGGTGAGCACGACTGCGCCGATGTCTTCGTCTGAATCGAACGCCTTCAACGCTGCCCCGAGTTCGTCCATCAAAGCATCGTTCAGCGCGTTCAATGCTTTTGGACGATGCAGCGTGATCAGTCCCACCCGCCCGCGCGTCTCGACCAGCAGATTCTCGTATGCCATTAACTCCTCCTTTCGATCCTCAAGGTAAGCCCTAATGAAAAGACTTCGTCGTCCCATCTCGATAATGCTAACATTACCAAACCAACCGGTCGGTTAATTTATCGACCCGCCGTTTTCTTAACGTTCATCCGCTTGCGACCATGACATATCCGCTCTTCACGAAGCATCAGGCGACGCTCGAACAAGGCCTCGCCGCCATCGAAACGCGCGGCTACTGGAGCCCGTTTGCCGAAATGCCGAGTCCCAAAGTGTACGGGGAAACCGCCAACGCGGATGGTGAAGCAGCGTTCAAGGCGCATCTGGGAAAGACCTTCGAACTCGATCAACCGACGACCGGCGAAACCGTAGGCAGCGAACGCTCGCCGTTCGGAATCGAACTCGGTGTTCGCTATCCGAAAGCCGATCCGGACGCACTCATCAAAGCCGCTGCCGAAGCGCAGAAAAACTGGCGCGCTGCCGGCCCGCAAGCATGGGTCGGCGTGAGCCTTGAAATCCTGTCCCGCATCAATCGCGCGAGCTTCGAGATTGGCTATAGCGTGATGCACACGACCGGTCAGGCCTTCATGATGGCATTCCAGGCGGGCGGTCCGCACGCGCAAGACCGTGCGCTGGAGGCCGTCGTGTATGCATGGGACCAACTGCGTCGTGTTCCGTCCGAGGCGCATTGGGAAAAGCCGCAGGGCAAGAATCCGCCACTCGCCATGCACAAGCGCTTCACCATCGTTCCGCGCGGCACGGCGCTCGTGCTCGGTTGCTGCACGTTCCCGACGTGGAACGGTTACCCCGGTCTGTTCGCCGATCTCGCGACGGGCAACGCCGTCATTGTCAAACCGCATCCCGGCGCGATCTTGCCGATGGCCATCACCGTTCGCATCGCGCGTGAGGTTTTGCGCGAAGCCGGTTTCGATCCGAATGTCGTCACGTTGCTCGCAACCGAGCCGAACGACGGCGAACTCGTACAGTCGCTCGCGACACGCCCCGAGATCAAGCTGATCGATTTCACCGGAAGCACGCAAAACGGCACCTGGCTCGAACGCAACGCGCATCAGGCGCAGGTCTACACCGAAAAAGCCGGCGTCAATCAGATCGTCATCGATTCCGTGGACGATCTCAAAGCCGTCGCGCGCAATATCGCTTTCTCGCTCGCCCTTTATTCCGGGCAGATGTGCACGGCGCCGCAAAACATCTACGTACCGCGCGATGGCATCCGCACCGCCGAAGGCCATCTCGGTTTCGATGACGTGGCAAAAGCACTGGCAAACGCCGTCGAAAAACTCACATCGGACCCGGCCAAGGCCGTCGAACTCACTGGCGCGATCCAGAACGACGGCGTGAAGCAGCATATCGCCGACGCGCGCGAACTCGGCGACGTGCTCCTGGAAAGCAAGTCGCTGACGCACCCTGCATTCCCCGACGCGCGCGTGCTTACCCCGCTCATGCTCAAACTCGACGCACGTCGCGACGAAGCCAAATACACGAAGGAATGGTTCGGCCCGATCGCGTTCGTCGTCGCCACAGATTCCACCGCGCAATCGCTGGAACTCGCGGGATCGATCGCGCAGACGCACGGCGCGCTCTCCTTCTCCGTGTACAGCACCGACGACGCCGTGATCGACGCCGCGCACGAAGCCGCGATTCGCGGCGGCGTCGCGCTTTCGATCAACCTCACCGGTGGCGTGTTCGTGAACCAGACGGCAGCGTTCTCGGACTACCACGGCACGGGCGCGAATCCGGCGGCCAACGCGGCGTTGTCCGATGCAGCGTTCGTCGCCAATCGCTTTCGTGTCGTTCAAAGTCGCGTTCATGTTGCACCGAAAGCCGCGTCGCCGGAAGTCGGCCAAACGGCATAGGCCAAAACGACATCGCGTAAGAAAAGTGCTTTCGGCCTATGCCATTCGGCCGAATGGAAAACAGTTCGTCGCGCAGCTAGTATCGGCAGGTGACAAGTTCAACGCGCATCGGTCGCGAAGGAGATCTCATGTCCGAGCAGTCCGTCCTGCTTCAAATCGATCGCGAAACACACGTCGCGACGATCACGCTCAACCGCCCCGACAAGCTCAACAGCTTCACGCGCGCGATGCATCGCGAATTGAGTGATGCGCTCACGGAAGTCGAGGCGAGCACGGCGCGCGCGCTCGTCGTCACGGGCGCGGGACGCGGCTTTTGCGCGGGTCAGGATCTGGCCGATCTCGACTTCACGCCCGGTTCGATGTCCGACCTCGGACAGTTGATCGACGATCACTTCAATCCGCTCGTGAGACGGCTCGAAGCGCTCCCGCTGCCGGTAATCGCCGCGGTGAATGGCACTGCGGCCGGTGCAGGCGCGAACTTGGCGATGGCCTGCGATCTCGTCATCGCTGCGCGCTCGGCGAGCTTCATTCAGGCGTTCGTGAAAATCGGTCTGGTGCCAGATTCAGGCGGGACGTGGCTTTTGCCGCGCCGTGTCGGCGAAGCGCGGGCGCTCGGGCTTGCACTCACGGGCGACAAGCTGAGCGCGAAGAAGGCAGAGAACTGGGGCGTTGTGTGGCGCGTGGTGGAAGACGGCGAGTTGCAGCAAGCCGCCGCGCAACTCGCCGCACAACTCGCGCAACAGCCTGCGCGCGCGGTCGCGGCCATCAAACGCGCGACTCGGGCGAGCGCGAACAACACGTTCAGCGATCAACTCAACCTCGAACGCGATCTTCAGCGCGAACTCGGCGCATCGCCGGATTACATCGAAGGTGTGGCCGCGTTTAAGGAAAAGCGCGCGCCACGTTTCGAAGGTCTGTGATTTCGCGCTCATTGGAGAAGCATTCGTGACCCCTCAAGAACTCGCGGAAGCCACCGCGCAAGCCATGTACGAAGCCGATGCATGCTCGCGCGCGCTCGGCATCGAAGTCGTGGAAGTGCGGCCCGGCTATGCGCGCCTGCAAATGAACGTGCGCGACGACTTCCTGAACGGCCACAAGATTTGTCACGGTGGCCTGATGTTCACGCTCGCGGATTCCGCGTTCGCCTTTGCGTGCAACTCGTACAACATCAGCACGGTCGCGGCGGGTTGCTCGATCGAATTCCTGCGTCCGGTGCAGGGCGGCGACCGGCTGACGGCCGAAGCGATCGAGCAGACAGTGAGCGGACGCACGGGCATTTACGACATCCGCCTGACCAATCGCGAAGGCGAAACGGTCGCCATGTTTCGCGGCAAGTCTGCGCAGATACGAGGCACGGTGATCCCTGTTTAGCGTCGCAGTCAGGAGACAAACGATGACCACACCGCTGCCGCTCGAAGCGATCGAAAAAGCAAGCCGCGATGAACTCGTCGCGCTTCAACTAGAGCGGTTGAAATGGACGCTCAAACACGCGTACGAAAACTCGCCGGTCTATCGACGCAAGTTCGACGAAGCGAACGTGCATCCGGAAGATGTTCGTTCGCTCCCGGACCTCGCGCGTTTTCCGTTCACGACCAAACAGGATCTACGCGACAGCTATCCGTTCGGCATGTTCGCGGTGCCGCAGGATCGCGTGTCGCGCATTCATGCGTCGTCGGGCACGACGGGCAAGCCAACCGTTGTCGGCTACACGGCGCAGGACGTCGACACTTGGGCGAATCTCGTGGCGCGTTCCATTCGAGCGGCGGGGGCGCGTCGCGGTGACAAGGTACATGTGAGTTACGGTTACGGCCTCTTCACCGGCGGGCTCGGCGCGCACTACGGTGCGGAGCGCGCGGGGCTCACGGTCATTCCATTCGGCGGCGGTCAGACCGAAAAGCAAGTGCAGTTGATCTGCGATTTCCGTCCCGACATCATCATGGTCACGCCCAGCTACATGCTGTCGATCGCGGACGAGCTTGAGCGTCAGGGCGTCGATCCGGCTAACTGTTCGCTGCGCGTCGGCATCTTCGGCGCGGAGCCGTGGACGAACGACATGCGGCATGCAATCGAACAGCGCATGGGCATCGACGCGGTCGATATCTATGGTCTGTCGGAGGTGATGGGTCCGGGCGTCGCGTCCGAGTGCGCCGAAACGAAGGACGGCCCGACGATCTGGGAAGACCACTTCTATCCGGAGATCGTCGATCCCGATACCGGCGAAGTGCTGCCCGATGGCGAATTCGGCGAACTGGTGTTCACGTCGCTCACGAAGGAAGCGTTGCCGATCATCCGCTATCGAACGCGCGATCTGACGCGCCTCTTGCCCGGCACCGCCCGCACCATGCGCCGCATGGAAAAAATCACGGGCCGCTCGGACGACATGATGATCGTGCGCGGCGTGAACGTGTTTCCGACCCAGATCGAGGAACTGCTGCTCAAGCGGCCGGTGCTCGCGCCTCACTATCAGATCGTGTTGACGAAAGACGGTCCGCTCGATGTGCTCACGCTGAACGTGGAGCCGTGCCCGGAATTCGCGCTCGACCGGGCTGCGCTCGACAACGCGCGCGATGCGCTAGCTTACGACATCAAGGCGATGATCGGCGTGAGCGCGATCATCGACGTGCTGGCGGTGAATGGAATCGAGCGTTCGGTCGGCAAGGCGCGGCGCGTGATCGACAAACGCAATCCGCGCGGGTCATGAATTCGGCATCAGCAGCCACATGCGGCCGCCCTGCTTCATGCGGCCGGCGAGGTCGCCAGCGTCATCGCCAAGACCCCAGAAGTAATCGGCGCGCACGCCGCCCTTGATTGCCGTGCCGGTATCCTGCGCGAAGACGAGGCGGTTCATCGGCTGATTACTCAAGGGTCGCGTGGTTTGCAAGAACACCGGCGTGCCGAGCGGAATCGCGGAAGGATCGACCGCGATCGAACGTTCGGGCGTGAGCGGCACGCCGAGCGCGCCAATCGGACCATCGCCAATGCTCGTGTCCAGCGGATCGTTCGCGGGCATCTCGCGGAAGAACACGAAACGCGCATTCACGTCGAGCAAGGCATCGACGCGCGCGGGATTGGCCTTCGCCCATGCCTTGATGCCCTGCATGGTCGCCTGCGCGGGCGTGAGTTCGCCGCGATCGAGCAATTCGCGGCCGATCGAACGGTAAGGCTGGTTGTTGGTCCCGCCGAAACCCACGCGCATCACGCTGCCGTCTTCCATCAAAACGCGGCCGGAACCCTGCACTTGAAGAAAGAACACTTCGATGGGGTCATCGACCCAAACGAGTTCGTTTCCGGCCAAAACGCCTGAACGTTCGAGTTGCGCACGCACGGGCAACGGCGAACCCTGCTTATAGCGATACGGCCAACGATACAGCGCATATTGATACGGCCCGTGCCGCGTGCGCGAGCCATGCAGAAGCGGTTCGTAGTAGCCGGTCACGAGCCCATCGAGCGTGCCGTCCGTATTGGCAAGCTGAAACGGCGTGAAGTAAGTCTCGAAGAAACTGCGCGCCGCCGACATATCGAGGTCGTCCAGCCGCTGGGCTGCCGCGCATGCCCTCTGCCAGTTGCTTTGACGCGCCAGCCGGTTGCAGTTCTGACGCAGCGCTGCCGCCGCGCCGATCAACGAATCGTCCTGCCAGCCGGGAACTTGCTGCCAGCTAACAGCAGTCAGCCGCGACGAAGCACGTTGTCCAGCAATGATCGGCGCGCCGCCCGATGCGCCCGCCGTCGTGTTCGATGGTTTGACATACCCGCCACCGCCGCACGAAGCCAAAAAAACCGCCGTCGCGATCGATACAGCCCAGACTGCCGTGCGCGCGGCGCGGCGCGCGAAACGCATACAATGCTCGTTCTTGATGGGAACCGCCATGTCAGATCTGTTCGACGAATATCCAATGCTGATTTTCGCGCTCGAAGCGCTGGTTGCGCTCGGGTTGCTCATCTTTATCGTCGTGTGGACGACGTCGGGCAAGAAGAAGCACCAAAGGCAGAATCAAAGCCGCGCAACCCAAACGGACGATGCGGCAAAGCGCCGTTAAATAGCGCTAATGCAGCGTGCGCGGCATGTGCAGCGCGAACTCCGCAACCGGCGCCTCGAAGCGCTCACCATCTTCCGCCACGCAGAAATACTCGCCGCGCATGGTGCCCACGGGCGTCGCGATCACCGCCCAACTGGTGTATTCGAATTGCTCGCCGGGCGGAATGAGCGGCTGATGGCCGACCACGCCCAGCCCTTTCACTTCCTGCACCTTGCCGTCGCTGTCCGTGATGATCCAGTGCCGCGAGATCAATTGCGTCGCCACCTGGCCGGTATTGCGGATCGTCAGCGTATAAGCGAACGCGTACTGCCGGCTGTCGGGGTCCGACTGGTCCAACAGATAGCGCGTCTCGACGGAAACGGTTAGTTCGTACTGGCTCATCGTTCTTCCACTTGTCGCTGCTCGTGACGCATTCTCCTTGATGACGCCAACCATCGCAACAATGCATTGGCCCGTATCGCGTCGGGACAAACCATCGCTTTGGCCGAACCCAAATTTTTCTGACGGTCCTAGGCCGTTCGGCTGAGTCACGCCATCGAAAATGGCGGGGTAAAATCGGCTTTCCATATCAAAGGCTGCTTTCTGGCCGAAAACCCCAGCCGGTACTACGTCCATGACGCAATTTCATATCGCACCCAGCATCCTGTCCGCGGATTTCGCGCGCCTAGGCGAAGAAGTCCGAAACGTCGTCGCAGCGGGCGCCGACTGGATACATTTCGACGTCATGGACAACCATTTCGTGCCGAATCTTTCGATGGGTCCGATGATTTGCGAGGCGGTTCGCCCGCACGTGACTGTGCCCATCGACGTGCACTTGATGGTGACGCCGGTGGACCGCATCGCGCCTGACTTCGCGAAAGCCGGCGCGAATATCATCAGTTTTCATCCGGAAGCGTCGGTTCACGTGGACCGCACGCTCTCGCTGATTCGCGATCACGGTTGCAAGGCGGGGCTCGTGTTCAATCCAGCGACGTCGCTCAACTGGCTCGATCACGTCATGGACAAGGTCGATCTGGTGCTCATCATGTCGGTGAATCCGGGTTTCGGCGGCCAATCGTTCATTCCCGAGGCGCTCAACAAGGTGCGCGAGGCGCGCACGCGCATCGACGCGTACCGTGAACGGACCGGTCGTTCGATCCATCTCGAAGTGGATGGCGGCGTGAAGGTGGAGAACATTCGCGAGATCGCGGAAGCGGGCGCGGACACGTTCGTCGCGGGTTCGGCGATTTTCGGCAAGCACGATTACAAGGCGGTGATCGCCGAGATGCGCGCGGAACTGGCGCAAGCCGAGGCGAACCGATGAGCGACGCCACGACAGCACAACCGTTCGTGAACCGGCCCATCCGCGCGGCGATCATCGATCTCGACGGCACGATGGTCGATACCGTCGAAGACTTCACCGCCGCGCTCAATGGCATGCTTGCGCGCGTGGGCATCGAGCGGCCGGTGACGCGAGAGGAAGTCACGGACTATATCGGCAAGGGTTCGGAGAACCTGATTCGCAGCGTGCTCGCGGTGCGTTTGTCGCCAGCACAAGCCGTCGCTCAGTTCGACGATGCCCTCGCCATCTATCAAAGCGAATACGCGAAGATCAACGGCAAATTCTCGACGCTCTATCCCGAAGTGAAGGAAGGGCTCGCCGCGCTGCGCGAACTCGGCATTCCGCTCGCATGCGTGACGAACAAGCCGCATCGCTTCGCCGTGGAATTGCTCGCGCACTTCGGCATCGCGGATCATTTCAAGGTGATTCTCGGCGGCGATTCGTTGCCCGCGAAGAAGCCCGATCCACTGCCGATGCTCACCGCGTGCGAGCGTCTGGACGTCTTGCCGCGCGAGGCGGTAGCCATCGGCGATTCGGAGAACGATGCACTTGCAGGCCGCGCCGCCGGGCTTGCCACGCTTACCGTGCCCTATGGCTACAATCACGGCAAACCTGTGCAATCGGTGAAATCCGATGGTATAGTTTCCACGCTGCGCACCGCAGCAATCGCGATTGCCGCCACCTTGGCATCGCCCGACACCACACTGACTGAATAAGTCCATCCATGTTTCTCAACAGAAAACGGAGTCTGAGCAGCATCGACCGGGGAGCCTGGCCCTGGCGTCGCTGGTCGCGCTAACCTCGCCCGAGGTTCGCTGAAGCCATCATGCGTGATCCCGCTTCAGCATCCGTTTTTTGTTTCGCTGCGCACATCCGCGCCGTTTTCGTTGATTCGCTGTACTTCGAGGTTCGCTCCCGCGCGCATCGTTCGCCGATGCACGCAAGCCACGTCGAGTCACACTTCCCCGCTTTGCAGAATCGAAGCGGCGGAAGCGCCGTATGCGATCATCACGAAATTCGACCGACCGCAGCGCCCCGCTCTTCCCGATGCCGCGCCTCAACCCATCGCGCGCATTGCCCAAGGAACGCAACATGACCGAACTCGAATTCCAATCGCTGGCGAACGAAGGCTATAACCGCATTCCGCTGATTGCCGAAGCGCTCGCCGACCTCGAAACGCCGCTCTCTCTTTACCTCAAGCTCGCGCAGCCCGAGCGCAATGGCGCGAACTCGTTCCTGCTGGAATCCGTCGTGGGCGGCGAGCGTTTCGGGCGCTACTCGTTCATCGGTCTGCCGGCGCGCACGAGCGTTCGTGTGCAGAACGGCGTGTCGCAGGTCATCACGGATGACAAGGTGATCGAGACGGACGAAGGCGATCCGCTCGCGTTCATCGAGCAATTCCAGAAACGCTTCAAGGTGGCGATGCGTCCGGGCCTGCCGCGTTTCTGCGGCGGTCTTGCCGGTTACTTCGGGTACGACGCGGTGCGCTACATCGAAAAGAAGCTCGCGAACAGCGCGCCGACCGACGATCTCAACCTGCCCGACATTCAATTGCTGCTGACCGAAGAAGTCGCGGTCATCGACAATCTCGCGGGCAAGCTCTATCTGATCGTTTACGCAGACCCGACCAAGGCGGAAGCCTACGCGAAGGCAAAACACCGTCTGCGCGAACTGCGCACGCGTCTGCGCGTGACGGTTCAGCCACCGGTGACTTCCGCAAGCGTGCGCACTGAAACGTACCGCGAGTTCAAGAAAGAGGACTACCTCAACGCCGTGCGCCGCGCGAAGGAATACATCGCGGCGGGCGAACTGATGCAGGTGCAGGTCGGCCAGCGGCTCATCAAGCCGTTCCGCGACAATCCGCTGTCGCTGTATCGCGCGCTGCGTTCGCTGAATCCGTCGCCGTACATGTACTACTACAACTTCGGCGGCGATGTACACGTGGTCGGCGCGTCGCCGGAAATTCTCGTGCGTCAGGAAAAGCGCGCGGAAGATCGCATCGTGACGATTCGTCCGCTGGCCGGCACGCGTCCGCGCGGTAATACGCCCGAGCGCGATGCCGAACTCGCCACCGAATTGCTTAACGATCCGAAGGAAATCGCCGAACACGTCATGCTGATCGACCTCGCGCGCAACGACGTGGGCCGCATCGTGAAGACAGGTTCGGTCGCGGTGACGGATCAGATGATCATCGAAAAATACTCGCATGTTCAGCACATCGTGAGTTCGGTGGAAGGCAAGCTCAAGCCCGACGTGAGCAATTTCGACGTGCTGCGCGCGACGTTCCCGGCGGGCACGCTTTCCGGCGCCCCGAAAGTCCGCGCGATGGAACTGATCGACGAACTGGAGCCGGTCAAGCGCGGTTTGTACGGTGGCGCAGTCGGCTATCTGTCGTTCAGCGGCGAGATGGATCTGGCCATTGCGATCCGCACCGGCCTGATTCACAAGGGCAATCTCTATGTTCAGGCGGCGGCGGGCGTCGTCGCGGATTCGGTGCCGGAATCCGAATGGCAAGAGACGGAGAACAAGGCGCGCGCCGTGTTGCGCGCCGCCGAGCAGGTCCAAGACGGCCTCGACAGCGACTTCTGAGGAGAACGACCATGCTGCTGATGATCGACAACTACGATTCCTTCACCTACAACCTGGTCCAGTACTTCGGCGAACTCGGCGAGGACGTGCGCACCTTCCGCAACGACGAAATCACGCTCGATGAAATCGCGAAGCTCGAACCCGCGCGCATTTGTCTGTCGCCGGGACCGAGCAATCCGCAGCACGCGGGCATCACGCTGGACGTGCTGCGCGAATTCTCCGGCAAGCTGCCGATTCTCGGTGTGTGCCTCGGCCATCAGGCCATCGGCGAAGCGTTCGGCGGGCGCGTGGTCCGCGCGCAGACCATCATGCACGGCAAAGTCAGCGAGATCGAAACCGACTGTCGCGGTGTGTTCTCCGATCTGCCGAAACACTTCAACGTCACTCGCTATCACTCGCTGGCAATCGAACGCGACACGTTGCCGGACTGTCTGGAAGTGTCTGCGTGGACGCCGGACGGTGAAATCATGGGTGTGCGTCACCGTGAACTGGAAGTGGAAGGCGTGCAGTTCCATCCCGAATCGATTCTTTCCGAGCATGGCCATGCGCTGCTGGAAAACTTCGTGAAAAGCACTTCGACGGGCAAACGAGCGTGAACATGACCATCACCGCGCAGGAAGCGCTGCAACGTCTGATCGAGCATCGCGAGATTTTCCACGACGAAATGCTGGACCTCATGCGCACCATCATGCGCGGCGAGATGTCGCCCGTGATGGCCGCCGCGATCATCACCGGGTTGCGCGTGAAGAAGGAAACCATCGGCGAGATCGCCGCTGCGGCAACCGTCATGCGCGAATTCGCCAATCATGTCGAAGTGGCGGACAACTCCAATTTCGTCGATATCGTCGGCACGGGCGGCGACGGCTCGCATACCTTCAACATCTCCACGGCGTCGATGTTCGTATCGGCAGCGGCAGGCGCGAAGGTCGCCAAGCACGGCAATCGCGGCGTGTCGAGCAAGTCGGGCAGCGCGGACGTGCTCGAAGCGCTCGGCGTGAATATCGACCTGAGCCCGGAACAAGTGGCCGCGTCGATTGCCGAAACCGGCATGGGCTTCATGTTCGCGCCGAACCATCATCCGGCGATGAAGAACGTCGCGCCCGTGCGACGCGAACTCGGCGTGCGGACCATCTTCAATATTCTCGGGCCGTTGACGAATCCCGCCGGTGCACCGAATCAGTTGCAGGGCGTGTTTCACGAAGACCTCGTCGGCATTCAGGTCCGCGTGATGCAGCGTCTCGGCGCGAAGCACGTTCTGGTCGTGTACGGCCGCGACGGCATGGACGAAATCTCGCTCGGCGCGGCAACCAAGGTCGGCGAGTTGAAGAACGGCGAAGTCACCGAGTACGAGATTCATCCCGAAGACTTCGGTTTGCAGATGGTGTCGAACCGGACGCTCAAGGTGCAGGACGCGCAGGAATCGAAAGCCATGCTGCTCGGCGCGTTGAACAACAAGGCGGGCGTCGCGCGCGAAATCGTCACGATGAACGCGGGCGCGGCGCTCTACGCGGCGAATGTGGTCGGCTCGATCGCGGAAGGCATGGCCGCCGCGCGCGAGGCAATCGAAAGTGGCGCGGCGCGCGAGAAAGTCGAAGCGCTCGCGCAATTCACGCAGCAGTTCGCAAAGAAATAACGGGACCGGACATGAGTGACATTCTGGATCGCATCATCGCGGTCAAGCGCGAGGAAATTCGCGCAGCGGAGCAAAGCGCGCCGCTCGAAGAACTGAAGCTGGAAGCGAGTACGCGCGATCTGCGTGATTTCGTCGGCGCATTGCGCGCGAAACACGCGGAAGGCAAGGCTGGCGTGATCGCGGAAGTGAAGAAGGCGAGTCCGTCGAAAGGCGTGTTGCGGGAGCATTTCGTGCCTGCTGAAATCGCGGTTTCGTATGAACAAGGCGGTGCGGCGTGTCTGTCCGTGCTGACCGACGTGCAATTCTTCAAGGGCAGCGTCGCGTATCTTCAGGAAGCGCGTGCGGCGTGCAGCCTGCCGGTGCTGCGCAAGGATTTTATCGTCGATCCTTATCAGATCATGGAAGCGCGCGCGATGGGCGCGGATTGCATTCTGCTGATCGCCGCGGCGCTCGAACTTTCGCAGATGCAGGACCTCGAAGCCTATGCGCATTCGCTCGGCCTCGCGGTGCTCGTGGAAGTGCACGACGCCGACGAATTGCGCGACGCGCTCACGCTGAAGACGCCGCTCATCGGCATCAACAACCGCAATTTGCGCACGTTCCAGACGACCATCGATACGACCATCGGCATGCTGGAATCCGTGCCGGACGACCGGATCGTGGTGACGGAATCGGGCATTCTGTCGCGGCACGATGTGGACCGTCTGCGCGCCATGCGCGTACACACGTTCTTGGTGGGCGAAGCGTTCATGCGCGCCGACGATCCCGGCGCGGAACTCGCGCGCATGTTCTTCTGACTTTTAACTTTTCCACTTTTTCGACGAGGCCGTCACTTGGGCATCGAACGGGAACTCAAGCTCGCGCTGTCGCCGTCGCAACATGACGACGTCGCGCGTTTCTTCGACGAACGCACCGGCCCCGGCCGGCCGATCGAACTCGCCAACGTTTATTTCGACACGCCGGATTGCGCGCTGGCGAAGGCCAAGTCCGCGCTGCGGCTGCGTCGCACGCCGGAGCAATGGCTGCAGACGTTCAAGACGCTCGGTGCGTCGAAGGCCGGTTTGAGCGAGCGTCACGAATGGGAAATGCCGGTCGCGGGCGAGGCGCTCGAAATCGACGCCTTGCTCGCCGCCTGCGACGATCAAACCGCGCGCGAAGCGTTGCAAGACGCGGCGCCCGATCTCATCGCCATGTTCAAGACGGATTTCCGGCGCATCGTGTGGGATATCGAGCGTGAAGGTTCGAAGATCGAAGTCGCGCTGGATTACGGCGCGATCACGGCCGATGTCGATGGCGCGACGCGCAGCGAAGACATCAGCGAACTCGAACTCGAACTGAAATCCGGCGATGTGCGCGCGCTGTCCACGCTCGCGGCAGAACTGCGCGGCGCGTTTCCGGGCTGCGATCCGGGTGATCTGAGCAAAGCCGAACGCGGTTATGCGTTGCGCAAGAACAAGCCCGAATGAGTCATCAGCCTTCCCTCTTTGACGAGAAGCAATCGTCAGATTTCACCACGCTCGAAAGCCAGTTCGACGCCCTTCCCGCCGACTGGCGCAAGCATCTGAAGCCGTTCACGGACAGTTCGCGTTATGCCGCGCTTTGTGCATTCGTGGATGGCGAACGCGCCGCTGGCAAGACCGTTTATCCCGCCGATGTCTTTCGCGCGCTGCGTCTCACGCGGCCCGCGGATGTGAAGGTCGTGATTCTCGGTCAGGACCCGTATCACGGTGAAGACAAGGGCGCGCCGCAAGCGCATGGACTCGCGTTTTCGGTGCCCGCGCCAGTCAGGCCGCCGCCGTCGCTGCGGAATATCTTCAAGGAAATTCAGGCGAATCTCGGTTTCGCGCCGCCGTCGCACGGCTGTCTGGATTCGTGGGCCGAGCAAGGCGTGTTGCTGCTGAACACATCGCTGACGGTCGAGCGTGATCGCGCGGGAAGTCACGCCAAACGCGGCTGGGAGCAATGCACGGACACGCTCATCCACGAGATGGCGCAGCGCCACGACGGGCTCGTGTTCATGCTGTGGGGATCGCACGCGCAGGCCAAACGCAGCCTGATCGACGATACGAAGAAAGCGCATTGCGTGCTGGAATCGGCGCATCCGTCGCCGTTGTCGGCGTATCGCGGATTCTTCGGCTCCGGACATTTCGCGCTGGCGAATGCGTATCTGGAGAAGCACGGGCGAACGCCCATCGACTGGCGATTGCCTGAAGCCTGACGTGCACGCAAAAAAGCCCGCATCTGCGGGCTTTTTCTTGTCCGAGAACGCTGCAAAAAACTTACAGCGCCGCGATCGTCTCACGCGCCGATGCCAACGCCGCACCCGCTGCATCCGGGCCCATGTTCAGGCCTTCCGCGTAGATGAAGTTCACATCGGTCATGCCGAGGAAACCGAGGAAGGTCTTGAGGAACGGCGTCTGCGAATCGGCCGGCGTGCCCACATACTTGCCGCCGCGCGCCGAAACCACGTACACCTTCTTGCCCTTGACCAGACCTTCCGGACCGTTCGCGCCGTAACGGAACGTGATTCCCGCACGCGAGATCCAGTCGAAATACGTCTTCAGTTGCGACGAAATGCCGAAGTTGTACATCGGCGCCGCGATCACCACGATATCCGCCGCTTGCAGTTCGTTGATGAGCGTTTCGCTCTGAGCGTGAATGGCCGATTGTTCCGCGTTGCGTTGTTCCGCAGGCGTGAAGAACGCGCCGAGCGTGGCATCGTCGAGATGCGTGAGCTTGTCGGCGAGCAAATCGCGCTTGACCAGCTTCGCGCCGGGATTGCTCTGTAGGAGCTTGGCCGTGACTTCATCGGCCAGCAGCGTGGATTGAGCGCCTTGCGAACGCGCGGCGGAGTTGATTTGAAGAATCGTCGTCATGATGGCTTCCTGTCCTGTTCGGTTTCGGGCGGTATTGCACCCGGCTTAGGAAGCATTCTTCGTTTTTCCACCGACGAGAAAAAGCCGTGCGGTCATGAAGGATCGTTGCATGGGTAGAACAATCCTCCATGAGCGGCGGCGAAGTTCAACCTTTCAGCCAGCGTTCGCGCCATTGCTTCGAAGGACCGCGTCCATCCATGACGCTCAGGTTATAGCGCGATACTTCAGGCGCATCGAGTTTCACCTCCGTGCGACGCAATTCATCGCGACGGAACGAAAACACTTCGACGCGCGCCCCCGGCACATACCGCGACAGCAGATTATCGAGGTTCGATCCGGTGACGCGCAGCCCATCGATGGCGACGAGCACATCGCCCGCCGACAGCCCCGCCTTCTGCGCCGCGCTGCCTTCGTGCACAACGGCGAGCGTGCAATCCGCGCCGCCGCGCACGCGCGCTCCGAGCGATGGCTTGCCCGCCGCGCCATTAGTCGGCCGGTCCGGCGCAAGCGCGATGCCGAAAGGTTCCAGCAACGCGTCGAGCGGCAGATCGCGCGTGCCGCGCACGCCGTCGCGGAACAGCGAACGCAGGTCCGCGCCCGTCGCTTCGGCGAACAGCGGTTCGACATCTTCCTCGCGAATGCCGCGCGGCTTGCCGTGGTAGAAGTCGCGTCCGTAGCGTTGCCAGAGCAGGCGCATCACATCGTCGAGCGACTTGCGGTTGTTGGTTTGCGCGCGGATCGACAGATCGAACGCCAGCGCGACCAGCGAACCTTTCTGGTAATAGCTGACGATGGCGTTCGGCGCGTTTTCATCGGCGCGGTAGTACTTGACCCAGGCATCGAACGAACTTTGCGCGACGGATTGCTTGAGCCGGCCGCTATTTCGAAGCACGCCGCCGATGGTCTTGCCGAGCAAATTGAAGTAATCGCCCGCGCCGATCAGACCGCTGCGCACGAGCATCAGATCGTCGTAATAGGACGTGAAGCCTTCGAACAGCCAGAGCAGCGTCGTGTAATTTTCCTGCGACAAGTCGTACGGCGCGAACGTCGCGGGCTTGATGCGCTTGACGTTCCACGTATGGAAATATTCGTGGCTGCACAGCCCGAGATACGTGCGATAACCGTCCGTGGTTTCCGGCCGGCCGAGCACCGGCAAATCCGAGCGATTGCAGATCAGCGCCGTCGATGCGCGATGCTCCAGCCCGCCGTAACCATCGCTCACGGCAACCGTCATGAAGACATAGCGGTCCATCGGCGCTTTCCTCGTGCGCGGCTCGAACAGCGCAATCTGCGCTTCGCAAATGCGTTTCAAATCCGCTTCCAGCCGATGCATGTCGAGACCGACGACACGCCCCGAAATCACGATATCGTGCTTCACGCCATGCGCGCTGAAACTGCCGAGCGCGAATTCGCCGAGCGTGACGGGATGATCCGCGAGTTCATCGTAATTGACGGCTTCATACGCGCCGAAGCCGTAGCGCTTCGTTCCGCGCGCTTCGCCGAGCGCCGTGGCCACGCGCCAGTTGCGATACGCGCCGCCCGCAGGCGCCTGAATATCGACGATGCACGGCGACGCCGCCTGCCCTTCCACCGCGAGAAACACGCTCGTCGCGTTGAAGAAACCGACCGTGTCGTCCAGATGCGCCGCGCGCACGGACATATCCCACGCATAGACTTCGTAGCGCAGCGTGATCGGGCCATCGACCGGCGCGGCCTGCCACGCGTGCTTGTCGATCTTCTCGATGCCGATCTTCCGTCCCGCCGCGTTGAACGCCTGCAACGTCACGATGTTGCGCGCGAACTCACGGATCATGTAGCTGCCCGGAATCCACACCGGCAGCATGAAGCGCTGACCGGCCGCATCCGGTTCCGCGACCGTGAGCGTGACTTCGAACAGATGCGCGGCGGGATTTTTCGGAACGATGCTGTAACGCACCGGTTGCTCGGATGGAGTCATTCGCGTTGTCCTTTTTCTTGTTGCGGGCGCGCTCGGGCGGCCCTCAGGCCGCGTCACGAAAGACGGGCCGCGTAAAACAGAGAAGGCGCTCATCGCGCCTCCTTGGGTCTTGCCGGAACCGCGCTCAGTGCGCGGTGGACAGTTCCTTTTCCAGACGATCGGCCGGGACCGCGCCCGGCAGACGACGGCCATCGACGAGGAAAACCGTCGGCGTGCCGGTGACGTTCATCGAGTGGCCGAGCTTCAGATTCTTGTCGAGCGCGGTCGTGTCGCAACTGCCGGCGGTGGTCGGCGCCTTGCGGTCGAGCATCCAGCTTTCCCAGGTCAGCGCGCGGTCTTTGGAACACCAGATGGACTTCGACTTGGCCGTCGAATCCGGCGACAACACCGGGTACAGGAACGTGTAGACGGTCACGTTATCGATCGACTTGAGCGTGGTTTCGAGCTGCTTGCAATACGGGCAGTTCGGGTCCGAGAACACCGCGATCTTGCGCGCGCCGTTGCCCTTCACCACTTTCACCGCGTCTTCGAACGGCAGCTTCGCGAAGTCGATCTTGTTGAGTTCGGACAGACGCGCTTCCGTGAGATTCTTGCTGCTGCGCGTGTCCACGAGGTCGCCCATCAGCACGTAATTGCCGGTGGCGTCGCTGTAGAGGATTTGCGAACCGACATTCACTTCGTAGAGACCCGGAATGGGCGTCTTCTCGATGCTCTTGATGGTCGCTTCGCCCATGCGCGATTCGAGCGTCGATTTGAGCTTGTCGGTGGTTTGATCGGCCTGCGCCGAGCAGCCGATGCCGAGCGACACCGCGATGGCGGCAGCCGTGGCAAGAGCAATGCGGGGAATGGTTTTCATACGTGATCCTGTAATCCTGTGAGCCTCTTGGCGACGCACTTACGTCGCGCCGCGCGGTGTTGATGCGATGTTCTTATGTCAGCCGAGCGCCGCCGACACCAGCCAGCGCTTGACGAGCGGTTGCGCGCCGACCAGCGCCATGCCCGCATTGCGGATGCCGCTCGCAAGCGTCCCCGGCACGGCGAACAGCCGTTGCAGACCATCGGTTGCGAACATTAGTTTTTGAATGTCTTCGCGACGCGCGCGTTCGTAGCGGCGCAGCAAAATGGGATCGCCGAGATCGCGGAACGACTCTTTCTTCGCGATGACATCGGCGAGCGCGGCGACATCGCGCAGACCGAGATTCATGCCCTGCCCGGCCAGCGGATGAATCAGATGCGCGGCGTCTCCAACCAACGCCACACGCGGCGCGATCAGCCGATCCACCGTTTGCAGCGCGAGCGGAAAGCCTTGCGCGGGCGTCACGCATTCGAGCGCGCCGAGCGTGTTCTGCGTGGCGAGTTCGACTTGCGCGGCGAGTTGCGCGGGATCGAGCGCGAGCAGTTCGTCGGCGTGCTCCGTGCGCGCCGACCACACGAGCGACACGTGATCGCCCGGCAATGGCAACAGCGCGATGATTTCCGAATCGCGGAACCATTGATACGCGGTTTCGCCGTGCGCTTTCTCCGTTTTGAAGTTCGCGACGACGCCCGTCTGACGATAATCGCGACGATCGACCTTCGCGCCGATCTGCGCGCGGACCCACGAATGCGCGCCATCCGCGCCGACGATCAGATCGGCTTCGAGCGTTTCGCCGCTCGCCAGCGTGATGTGCGCGGCGTCATCCTCGACGGTCATGCCCTGCGCGCGCGTTTCGAACCACGAAAGGCTTGGGGCGAAGCGCAACGCGGCATCGAGCGATTGCTCGATCAACGTCGATTCAACGATCCACGCAAGCTGCGGCACCGATGCCTGAAACGCCGAAAAATGCAGTTCGGCGAAGGAATCGCCGAACACGCGCATGTCGAAGACCGGACCGAGACGCGCGCGATCGAGCGCCTGCCAGACGCGCAAGCGCTCCAGAAGCGTCTGCGAAGACGATGACAGCGCGTAGATGCGGGAATCGAACGATGCGTCTGCGGGCAAAGCAGCCGCCTTTGGCGCGAGCAGCGCCGTGCGCAAACCGGACTGCGCGAGCGCAAGCGCCGCTGTCTTGCCGACCAGCCCGCCGCCGACGACAACTGCCTGAAAGGTCAAGGAATGCGAAGTCATGCACGGATTATAGCCGTGGGGTACGAACGGGTTCGAACGGCCGTGCAGCGGCGGCGAGCGCGCGGGGCGGCGGTACAATAGTGGTTTGTCTGGCCGCTTTCGGCGGTTTTGGCGCCAATGGGCGTGTTTTTCCGCCTTTTTGGCGCGCATCGTTTGACGACACCGGCGCGGCGCAGCGCCGTTTCACCAGTTCGAAGGATTCCATGAGCCTCCAATGCGGCATCGTCGGCTTGCCTAACGTCGGCAAGTCCACTCTTTTCAATGCACTGACGAAGGCGGGCATCGCCGCCGAAAACTATCCGTTCTGCACCATCGAGCCGAATGTCGGCGTGGTCGAAGTGCCGGACGCGCGTTTGCAGGCGCTCGCCGCTATCGTGAAGCCGGAGCGCATTCTTCCGGCCGTCGTCGAGTTCGTCGATATCGCGGGCTTGGTCGCGGGCGCGTCGAAGGGCGAAGGGCTGGGCAATCAGTTCCTCGCGAACATCCGCGAAACCGATGCGATCACGCACGTCGTGCGCTGCTTCGAGGACGAGAACGTGATCCACGTCGCGGGCAAGATCGATCCGCTGGCGGATATCGAAGTCATCAACACCGAACTGGCGCTGGCCGATCTGGCGACGGTTGAAAAAGCGCTCACGCGGTATTCGAAAGCCGCGAAGTCGGGTAATGACAAGGAAGCGGCGAAGCTCGTCGCCGTGCTGGAAAAGGCGCGGGCGCAATTGGATCAGGCGAAGCCTGTTCGCGCGCTGTCGTTCAATGAGGATGAGCAGGCGTTGATCAAGCCCTTCTGCCTGATTACCGCCAAGCCGACCATGTATGTGGCAAACGTCAAGGATGACGGGTTCGAGAACAACCCGTATCTGGACATCGTGCGCAAGCATGCGGATGCGGAGAACGCGCCGGTGGTCGCGGTGTGCGCGGCGATCGAAGCCGAAATCGCCGATCTCGACGATGCGGACAAACTCGATTTTCTCGCCGATATGGGCATGGATGAGCCGGGGCTGAATCGCGTGATTCGCGCGGGGTTCAAGTTGCTTGGGTTACAGACGTACTTCACGGCGGGCGTGAAAGAAGTGCGCGCGTGGACGATTCATATCGGCGATACGGCGCCTCAGGCCGCGGGCGCGATTCACACGGACTTCGAGCGCGGATTCATTCGTGCGCAGACGATTTCGTTCGATGACTATGTGGCGTTTAAAGGTGAGCAAGGCGCGAAGGAAGCCGGGAAGATGCGGGCGGAAGGGAAGGAATATGTGGTGCATGATGGGGATGTGATGAATTTCCTATTCAACGTGTAAGCGTAATTTTTCGTAGATAGCTCTTGCGATTAAAGGCGGAGCCCCTGATAAAGGGGCTCCGCTTTTTTATCGTTCGTTGCTTAGGATTGCTGCCAAAAGACAGCAATCGGACGATTCTGATTCGGAGGACTTGAAGGCATCTGATACCAAACAAAAAGAACCAGAGGCAGGAATGACTACGGAAGCTAAGGCACGCCAGCACATCGACAAAAAGCTTGAAGAGGCTCGTTGGATTATTCAGGACATGATTGCGTTAGATCTTTCAGCGGGCCTCGGCATTGCCGTTCGCGAGGTAGTGACCTACTCCGGACGAGCGGACTACGTGCTCTTCATCGATCGTCAGCCAGCCGGCGTGATTGAAGCGAAGAGAGATGCACACGGAGAGGACCTTAGCGAAGCCGAAGAGCAAACCGAACGATATGCAGTGGCGGGACTCCGATGGCGGAACGTCCACACGCCATTGCGTTTTCTTTTCGAGGCAACAAGCGAGATCATCCGCTTTCGCGATACCAAAGATCCTGCGCCCCGCTCCAGAGAGTTATTCAACTTCTTTCAGCCTTCGCAACTCGCCGATTGGATCGCGCAAGCGGAAACCCTGCGTCGTCATCTTGCCGCGCGCATGCCGGCGCTTGATCCTCGGAATCTGCGTGCCTGTCAGATCGATGCCGTCAACGGTCTGGAACGATCGCTCGCGGCGAATAAGCCCCGCGCGCTCATTCAGCTTGCAACCGGATCGGGCAAGACCTATACGGCAATCACTGCTGCCTATCGATTGCTCAAGTTCGGCAACGCCAAACGAATTCTGTTTCTGGTCGATACGCGTAATCTCGGCAAGCAAGCGCATCAGGAGTTCATGGCCTTTACGCCGCCTGACGATGCGCGCAAGTTCACCGAGCTTTACAACGTCCAGCGGCTCGCGTCGTCAAGCATCGATCCGCATGCGCAGGTTTGCATCAGCACCATTCAGCGCATGTACTCGATCCTCTCGGGCGAGCCGATCGACGACTCAGCGGAAGAAATATCGCTGAACGAACTGCGACAAACATCAAAGCAGCGGAAAGAGATCCGCTATAACCCGGCCGTGCCCATCGAAACGTTCGACTTCATCGTGATCGATGAGTGTCACCGCTCCATCTACAACTTGTGGAAGCAGGTACTCGACTACTTCGATGCGTATCTGATCGGGCTCACGGCGACGCCCGACAACCGCACTTTCGGCTTCTTCAACGAGAACGTCGTCGCTGAATACTCGTATGAGCAGTCAGTGACAGACGGCGTGAACGTCACCTACGACGTCTACGAGATCGAAACGGAGATCACCCGACAAGGTGCGATCGTAAAAGCCAAGGAATGGGTCGATCACCGCGACCGCGCCACAAGAAAAAAGCGTTGGGCAGAAACCGAGGAAGACACCGCGTATTCCGGTAAGCAACTCGACCGCGCAGTGGTGAATAAAAGTCAGATACGCAAGGTCATTCAGGAGATGAAGAACGCCGTCGAGAAAAGGATTTTTCCCGCGCGAAAGGAAACTCCAAAAACGTTGATCTTTGCCAAAACCGATAGTCATGCCGACGACATCATCAAGGTGGTCCGTGACGTCTATGGGCAGGGAAATGCGTTCTGCAAGAAGGTGACTTACCGCGCGGAAGAAGACCCCGAGAGCGTGCTTGCCAGCTTCCGCAATGACTATTTCCCGCGCATTGCGGTGACGGTCGACATGATCGCGACCGGCACCGACGTCAAACCGCTGGAAGTTTTGCTCTTCATGCGCGATGTGCGTTCGAAAGGCTATTACGAGCAGATGAAGGGGCGCGGCGTTCGTAGTCTTGATGCTGAAGGTTTGCAGCGCGTGAGTCAAAGTGCCGATGGGGCAAAGGCGCGCTTTGTGTTGATCGATGCTGTTGGCGTAGAGAAATCGCTCAAGACAGAAAGCAGGCCACTTGAGAAGCTGCCGACCGTTCCTCTGGAAGATCTACTGAAAGCCGTCGCAATCGGCAGCCGTGATAACGACACGGTGCTCTCCCTGGGCAATCGGCTCGTGCGTATGCAGAAGCAACTCGATCCGAAGGCGCAAGCTCGCATCGAGCGTCTGGCGGGAGGCGCGACTGTCGGCGAGTTGGGAAAGACACTCATTCTCGCGCTCGACCCAGACGCGATTGTCTCGGATGCGATTGCCGATGCGCGTTCGCGCGGCATTACGCGATGCGAAGAATCGCTGCTTCCGGAAGAGATCGAAGCGGCGCGCGCAAAGCGCGTCGCGGCAGCGTGCGCGCCATTCGATAAGCCCGCACTGCGTGACGAGATCGAGAACGCCCGGCGTGATCGCGAGCAGATCATCGATCACATCAATCTCGATCAGGTTCTCGTCTCGGCATTCACCGAGGAGACCGACGCGCAGGCCAACGCTTTGATTCAGTCCTTTGCGGATTATCTGGCCTCACATAAGGACGAGATCGCTGCACTCGGCTTTTTCTATGAACAGCCGTATCGCCGGCGTCAGCTCACTTTCGACATGGTCGAGGAGCTGCATGAACACCTTAGCAAGCCGCCGCTGATGCTGACCACCGAGAAGCTGTGGCACGCCTATGCGCGGGTACAGGGCGATCACGTCAAGGGCGCCGATCGCAAGCGGCAGTTGACAGATTTGATATCGCTAGTGCGGTTCGCGCTTGGTTTGGATGACGAGTTACGGCCGTTTTCTGATGAGGTGGATCGGAGATTTAAAGACTGGATTTTTAGGCATAACGCGCAGCGTGCGACTTCGTTTTCGCAAGAGCAAACCGAGTGGCTACGGATGATGAAGGATCACATCGCGAGCTCGTGCAGCATCGCGCGCGAGGATTTTGACTATGCGGAGTTGGCTGGTCGGGGTGGGTTGCAAAGGGCCTGGGGTGTTTTTGATGGGAAGTTGGATATGTTGATGAATGAAATGAATGAGGAGTTGGTGGCGTGAATTTACTTCCCGTAGGCTGGAGCGCGGTGACAATATCGGAAACCGGAGCTTACTTAAACGGCTTCCCGTTCAAGCCACAGCATCGCGATACTTGCGGAACTCCGATCATCCGCATTCAAAACCTTACTGATCCGACAAGACCGCTGAACAAAACAACTCTCTCGGTTCCCGAAACCTATTGCGTGAGTAAAGGAACCCTATTGGTGAGCTGGTCTGCAACGCTTGACGTGTTCATATGGCGAGGCGAAAGCGCATTTGTTAATCAGCACATCTTCAAGGTGGTCGAAGACGAAAATCTCATAGACAAGAGGCTACTGTTTCATTGGCTTAAGCTGGGTTTACAGGAGCTACAAAAATCCGAGCATGTGCATGGAAGCACAATGAAACACATAAACAGAGGGCCGTTTTTGGCGCATGTTACTCGGATACCGCCTCGTGCCGAGCAAGCCCGCATCGTCGAGAAACTTGAAGAGCTGCTGTCCGATCTCGACGCGGGCGTAGCCGAGCTCAAGGCTGCGCAAAAGAAGCTCGCGCTTTATCGACGATCTCTTCTGAAAGCCGCCGTGGATGGCTCGCTCACGGCCGAATGGCGCAAACAGAATGCGCCGACTGAAACCGGTGCTCAATTGCTGGAGCGCATTTTGGCGGAACGCCGCGCCCTTTGGGAAGCGAAAGAGCTCGTAAAGTTCAGTGAGCTGGGCAAAGAGGCACCTCCGGGATGGAAGTCCTCCTATATCGAGCCAGTTCCACTCGATACACACGACCTACCCGCTCTACCGCGTGGTTGGATATGGGCGTCGATGGACCATTTACTGTCCGAAATTCAAACAGGGAAAAGCTTCAAGTGTGAGGAACGCCCGCCTCATACATCTGAAGAAGTCGGCGTCGTCAAAGTCAGTGCTGTGACTTGGGGTGACTACGACGAAATTGAAAGTAAAACCTGCCAAGACTTATCGATGGTGCGCCCGGAACTTTTCATCCAGCCTGGAGACTTTCTGTTTTCACGAGCAAACACCGTTGAACTCGTCGGAGCTTGTGTGATTGCCAAAAAAGTGACTAAGCAGATCATGCTAAGCGACAAAATTTTGCGGCTCGCTTTTGCCTCGGATCAATTGAAAGACTGGGTTCTCGCCCTTCTTCGCAGCAGCTTTGGGCGTCGCTACATCGAGACGCTTTCATCGGGTAACCAAGAGTCCATGCGAAATATCAGTCAAAGGTGTCTTCGACAAATCCCGGTACCGTTGCCGCCAATTTTAGAATTCGAGCGAGCGTTAAAGGCCCTTGAAATAAAGACTGACGAGACCAACAGGCAAGAGTCTGCTATTGAACTGGCGCTAGCGCGTCTGCGGTCGCAACGCCAAAACATCCTCCGGGCGGCGTTCTCAGGACAACTCGTTCCGCAAGACCCGAACGACGAGCCCGCGAGCGTCCTGCTCGAACGCATTCGAAGTGAACGCGCCGCCGCGTCACCCGTGAAGAAACCGGCGAAGCCAGCCCGCGCGCGCAAAGCACCGGCGACTGCATAACCGCTCTCAAACAACAAGCAAGACCGAGCCAGGCGCGTTCAAACGCATGTGCTCGACAGTCATCGACGTGAACATTAGAAACAATGAACAGCTCTACCCTGATTCAAAAAGTCTGGAACTTCTGCAACACCCTTCGCGATGATGGCGTCGGCTACGGCGACTACCTCGAACAACTCACTTACCTGCTTTTCCTGAAGCTGGCACACGAATACGCACAGCCCCCGTACAGCCGAGACACTCACATTCCCAAGGCCTACGACTGGACATCACTTCGCAAGAAAACCGGCGCGCCGCTGGAACTGCATTACCTTGAAGCATTGCAGGCACTCGGCAAAAAGCCCGGCATGCTGGGCGCGATATTCTTCAAGGCTCAAAACAGAATTCAGGATCCGGCGAAACTCGCCCGCCTCGTCCAGATGATCGACGCGGAAAATTGGATCGGTCTGGACATCGACACAAAAGGCGACCTCTACGAAGGTCTCTTGCAGAAGAACGCCGAAGACACCAAAAGCGGCGCAGGGCAGTACTTCACTCCGCGCGCCATCATTAAGGCTATGGTGGCATGTGTGCGCCCAGAACCCATGAAAACCATAGCGGATCCGAGTTGCGGCACGGGCGGATTTTTTTTAGGCGCGTACGACTGGCTCACACGCAAAGACGGCAAGCTCAACAAGAAACAGAAGGAATTCCTGCGCGACAGCACGTTCTTCGGCAACGAAATCGTCCCGAACACGCGACGCCTTTGCCTCATGAACCTGTTCCTGCACAACATCGGCGAACTCGATGGCAACCCGTCCGTCGATCGGTCCGATGCGCTTATCGCCGAACCCACGCAGAAGGTCGACTACGTGCTGGCCAACCCGCCCTTCGGCAAGAAGAGCAGCATGACCATCACGAACGAGGAAGGCGAAGAAGACCGCGACGCACTCACCTACGAGCGGCAAGACTTCTGGGAAACGACATCCAACAAGCAGCTGAACTTTCTGCAACACATCGTCAGCATGCTCAAGGTCACGGGCAAAGCGGCAGTCGTGCTTCCCGACAACGTATTGTTCGAAGGCGGCGCCGGCGAGAAGATCCGGCGCAAGCTGCTCGAGACGTGCGATGTACACACCATCCTCCGCTTGCCCACCGGCATCTTCTACGCACAGGGCGTAAAGGCAAACGTTGTCTTTTTCGATAACGCGCCAAAGGACGGACGCAAACATACCAAGGGCATCTGGTTCTACGACCTGCGTACCAACATGCACTTCACATTGAAGACGCGTCAGATCAAACTCGACGATCTTCAGGACTTCATCAATTGCTACAACCCTGAAAACCGCCACAAGCGCCAGGAATCCGAGCGGTTCAAATACTTCAGTTACGAAGACTTGATCGCGCGCGATAAGGCGAGTCTCGATGTGTTCTGGCTCAAGGACGAAAGCCTCGACAATCTCGACGAGCTTCCGCCGCCCGACGTATTGCAACAGGAGATCATCGAGCATCTCGAAGCGGCACTGTCAGCCTTCAGAGATGTCGCGGCTGCGCTGCCCAAGTCGAATTCCGCAACGAATTTGTTGGAAGCAGCGTAGCGAGACCCTTCGCTTACTTTTTGACCGAGTGAGGTGGGACACGCGATCGTCGCCATCTCACTCGAAGAATCTGCGCTCATCGCGCGGCCATTGCAAACAGCGACCGCATGCTCACTCCGTTTTGTACGTCCAAATGGCGAACGCTTTCCATCGCGGGATTTTTCATGGCAGCCATCGCCGTGATGCCAAGCGCCCACGCCTATCACTACCACCGCTACCACTACCAACCCCAACAACCCGACGAATCCGATCTCGACCGTCACGGCCACTACCTCAACCACGACGGCAACATCATCCACTCCCCCGCGCACTCGCGCTCCGGCCACGTCCCGCAAGGCGCGACCGCACAATGCCGCGACGGCTCCTACAGCTTCAGCCAGCACCACAGCGGCACGTGCTCCCGCCACGGCGGCGTCTCGCACTGGGAATAAGTAATGAGCGATGAGCGGCCCGATAACCCGCCGAAACCGCCCGAAGTACAATACCCTCTGCCCCACGCCGCGCCCATGCGCGACCTCGGGAACGCGCCCCGCCGCGCGTCAGCGAACATCTCCGAATACTGCGCAAGAAACGCGCGCCGCGGTATTCCATCTTCACCTCTCATCACAGCACACTCGACATGGCCCAATACGTCTTCACCATGAACCGCGTCGGCAAGATCGTTCCGCCGAAGCGTCAGATCCTGAAAGACATCTCCCTTTCGTTCTTTCCCGGCGCGAAGATCGGTCTGCTCGGGCTGAACGGGTCGGGCAAGTCCACGCTCATCAGAATCATGGCCGGCGTCGATAAGGATATCGAAGGCGATGCCACGCCCATGCCGAATCTCAACATCGGCTATTTGCCGCAGGAGCCGCAACTCGATCCGCAGCAAACGGTGCGTCAGGCCGTCGAAGATGGTCTCGGCGATGTCTTTCAGGCACAGAAGAAACTCGACGAAATCTACGCCGCCTACGCCGAACCCGACGCCGACTTCGACAAGCTCGCCGCCGAACAGGCGAAGTACGAAGCCATCCTCGCAACAAGCGATGGCGGCAGCCCCGAGCAACAACTCGAAGTCGCCGCCGATGCGCTGCGCCTGCCCGCGTGGGACGCGAAAATCGAACACCTTTCCGGCGGTGAAAAACGCCGCGTCGCGCTGTGCAAGCTCTTGCTGCAAAAGCCCGACATGCTGCTGCTCGACGAACCGACCAACCACCTCGACGCCGAATCCGTCGATTGGCTCGAACAGTTCCTCACGCGTTATCCGGGCACGGTCGTCGCGGTGACGCACGATCGCTACTTCCTCGATAACGCCGCCGAGTGGATTCTCGAACTGGACCGCGGTCACGGCATTCCGTGGAAGGGCAATTATTCGAGTTGGCTCGATCAGAAGGAAGACCGGCTCAAGCAAGAAGAAGCGAGCGAATCCGCGCGTCAGAAGGCCATCAAGAAAGAACTGGAATGGGTGCGCCAGAACCCGAAGGGACGTCAGGCGAAATCGAAGGCGCGTATCGCACGCTTCGAGGAACTCAACAGTCAGGAATATCAGAAGCGCAACGAAACGCAGGAAATCTTCATTCCCGTGGGCGACCGGCTGGGCAATGAAGTCATCGAGTTCAAGAACGTCAGCAAGGCATATGGCGACCGGCTGCTGATCGACAATCTCAGCATGAAGATTCCGGCGGGCGCGATTGTCGGCATCATCGGGCCGAACGGGGCGGGCAAATCGACGCTGTTCCGCATGCTCACGGGCAAGGAACAGCCGGATTCGGGCGAGATCGTGCAAGGTCCGACGGTCAAGCTCGCGTATGTCGATCAGAGCCGTGATGCGCTCGCTGCCGACAAAACCGTCTTCGAAGAAATCTCCGGTGGCGCGGATGTGCTGACCGTCGGCAAGTATGAAACGCCGTCGCGTGCGTATATCGGCCGCTTCAACTTCAAGGGCAGCGATCAGCAAAAGAATGTCGGCAATCTGTCGGGCGGCGAGCGCGGACGTCTGCATCTGGCGAAGACGCTCATCGCGGGCGGCAATGTGTTGCTGCTGGACGAACCGTCGAACGATCTCGACGTGGAAACGCTGCGCGCGCTGGAAGACGCGCTGCTGGAATTCGCCGGCTCGGTCATGGTGATCTCGCACGATCGCTGGTTCCTGGATCGTATCGCCACGCATATCCTCGCGTTCGAAGGCGATTCGCATGTCGAATTCTTCGATGGCAATTATCAGGAATATGAAGCCGACAAGCGCCGCCGTCTCGGCGATGAAGCCGCGAAGCCGAAGCGTCTGCGTTACAAGCCGATCACGCGTTAAAACGCACAACGCCTCGACGATCGAAGGAAATGTGCGGGCGCGCGCACCGACACGCGGCGTGAAAGCGCCGACCGTGTGCAATCGGCCGACGCGTCGCTCGCGGCGCGTCATATAAAACGGCAAGCCGACAATTACGGGGGACTGGTCAAATGGCGGAATCGGGCGCGCAGCGGGCAGCGCTGTGGGCTGCGGGCATCGCGGTGGCGCTGGTCGTCGTGGCGGCGGGCGGATGGCTGTTCGTCGTGCATCAGATGAAGGAGCGTATTGTCGAGGCGCTCGGGCCGAACGGTTCGGTCGAGGACATCGATGTCAGCATCGGCCACGTGACGCTCTCGCGCGTGCGGCTGCGCGGTCCGCAAGGCTGGCCCGCCAGCGATGCGTTGCGCGCCGAGCGCGTGGTGATCGACATCGACATGCATTCGCTGCTTTCGAAGCCGCTGCATCTGCGCAGCGTAAGCGTGGATAACTACTATCTCGCGATCGTGCGCGCCGCCGATGGTCATCTGCGCATTCTTCCCGGTCTCAAGGAAACGGCCAGCACCGCGGACGCCGTGCCGAACGACAAAGAGCCGAATCATGCTGTGGAAGAAAAGCTGATCGACCGCGTTACCTTCGAACGCGGCTCGATGGAGTTTTTCGATGAATCCGTGCAGAAGCCGCCCTATCGCGTGCTGATCGGCGATGCGCGCGCGACCATCGATCATTTGCATCTTCCCGCGCTCGACGGCCGCACCGATCTGTCGATGACCGGCTCGATCAAAGGCCCGTCGCATACGGGCGCGGTGAGTTGGGGCGGCTGGATGGTCATCGCCACGAAAGATTCGCAGACGCGCGCGGTCCTGCGCAGCGTCGATGTGCAAACGCTCGATCCTTACCTGCTCAAGAAAGCCGGCGCGAAGGCGGCGGTAACGGGCGGCACCATCGACATGAACGTGGATGCCGCCGTGAAAGATCAACACATTCACGCGCCCGGTTCGGTCACGTTGAATCACTTGCAGATCAGCGACAGCGGCAATGGCGTCGATACGTTTCTGTCGATTCCGACCAAGGTGGCGATTGCCGCGCTCAAGGATCGCAAGGATCAGATCAAGCTGGATTTCGTGCTGGATGGCGACTTGCGCGATCCGAAGTTCTCGCTCTCGGAATCGATGTCGAAGAAGCTCGCGGCAGGATTCGCGAAGGCGCTCGGCGTGAGCGCGGAAGGCGTCGCGAAGGGCGCGGGCGATACGGTGCGGGGAATCGGCAACGCGCTGAAGAATCTGCTGTCGCAGTAGCGCGTCGCCGTCGTTCTTTTAGAGCTTCACGCCGAGTTCGCGCAGCTTGGTTTCGGTTTCCATCGCGCCGACATAATGCACGCCGTGCCAGCCGAGTTTCGTCGCGGCCTGCGCGTTCTTCACGTTGTCGTCGATGAACACGAGTTCCGAAGGCTGAATCTCCGGCAGATGCTTTTTGATCTCGACGAGCATCAGTTCGAAGATATGCGGATCGGGCTTCACCACGCCCACGCGGCCCGACACGATTACTTCGCGAAACTGCCGCAGCACGTCGAAGCGCTCCCATGCGTACGGGAACGTTTCAGCCGACCAGTTCGTCAGGCCGAACAGCGGCATGCCCACGTCTTTCAGCCGATCGACCAGCGCGACGCCCTCTTCCAGCACGCCCGACACCATCTCCGGCCAGCGCGCATAAAACGCCTGAATCAGCGCCTCGTGCTCGGGATACAGCGCGAGCAGTTCGGCGGTGCCGTCCTCGATCGTCTGCCCGCCGTCCTGCTGCACGACCCAATCCATCTTGCAAACATTGTCGAGAAACCAGCGGCGCTCCGCTTCGTCCGGAATGAGTTGCCGGTAGAGATATTCGCGGTCCCAGTCGATCAGAACGCCGCCGAAGTCGAAAACGACTGCTTTGATGGTCATCGTGTGCTGCTCCCCGTTTGAAATCGAATCAGATTGCCTGGGTCCGCGCGTCCAGCCACGCGCGCGCCGCGCCATCGACATGCGGCGACACGCGCGCGCGCACCGTCTCGTGATACGCGTTGAGCCATGCGCGTTCGTCTTGCCGCAACAGCGTCAGGTCGATGCAGCGCGTATCGATCGGACATAGCGTGAGCGTTTCGAACGAGAGGAAATCGCCGAATTCGGTCGTGCCCGCCGCCTGATTCATCATCAGATTTTCGATGCGGATGCCCCACTTGCCCGGCCGGTAAATGCCCGGTTCGATGGAGGTAATCATGCCTTCTTCCATCGCCGTCCACGGCTCGGCGGGCGCGTAGTGCGAGATGACCTGCGGACCTTCGTGCACGTTCAGGAAATAGCCGACGCCGTGGCCCGTGCCATGACCGTAGTCCGCGCCCGCTTCCCAGATCGGGGCGCGCGCGATGGAATCGAGCATCGGCGAGCGGATGCCGCGCGGAAAGCGTGCGCGGGAGAGCGCCATCGTGCCTTTCAGGACGACGGTGAAATCGCGCTTGTGTTCGGCCGTGATCTCGCCGACCGGCACCACGCGCGTGATGTCCGTCGTGCCGCTCAGATACTGACCGCCCGAATCGATCAGCAACAAACCGTTGCCTTCGATCACCGAATGCGACGCATCGGTTGCACGGTAATGCGGCATCGCGCCGTTCGCGTTGAATCCGGCGATGGTGCCGAAACTCAGCGTGACGAAGCCCGGCCGACGCGCGCGCGCCGCCGTCAGTTTCTCGTCGATGGTGAGTTCGGTGATGCGCTCGCGGCCCAGCGCGCCTTCGAACCACGCGAAGAATTCGGCGAGCGCGGCGCCGTCTTGCTCCATCGTCGCGCGGATGTGTTCCGCTTCCGCCGGCGTCTTGCGCGACTTGGCAAACGTCGATGGATTCACCGCTTCGGTTTTCTTGACCGTCGCCGGGACTTGTTCGAGCAGACCGTGCGTGATGCGGCGCGGGTCGATCAAAAGCGTCGCGTCGGCGGGAAGCGCGGCGAGCGCGCGCGGTGCATCGGCGTAAGGCGCGACACGCACGCCATCTTTCGCCAGCGATGCCTTGAGCGCGTCCGGCACTTTGCCGTCGCCGACGAAGATCGTGGCATCGTCCAGACCGATCAGCGCGTGCGCGACAAACACCGGGTTGTAGCTGACATCGCCGCCGCGCAGATTGAAGATCCACGCGAGATCGTCGAGTGTCGAGACGAAGTGCCATTGCGCGTTTTTCTCGCGCATGGCTTCGCGGACTTGCGCGAGTTTGTCGGTGCGCGCCACGCTCGCGTGCGGCGCGGCGTGTTCGTAGACGGGCGCATCCGGCAAGGCGGGACGCTCGGGCCAGATCGCATCCAGCAAATCGATGTCCGTTCGCAGCACGATGCCGCGCGCGCTCAATGCATCCGACAAGCCGCGCGCCGCCGCGACGCCAAGCACCGCGCCATCCACTGCGACCACCGCGCCCTGCGGCACGTGCTCCGCCAGCCAGTCCACATGCGGCGCGGTTTGCTGGCCGCCCATCATCTTCATGAGTTGCACGCCGGTGCCCGCGAGTTGCGCTTCGGCCTGCGTCCAGTAACGGCTGTCCACCCAGACGCCCGCGAAATCCGCCGTGACGACGAGCGTGCCCACGGAGCCTGTGAAGCCTGACAGCCATTGACGGCCCTGCCAGCGCCCCGGCAAATATTCGGACAGGTGCGGATCGGCGGAAGGAATCAGCACGGCGGCAAGCTGGTCGCGTGCCATCTGGCCGCGCAGTGCGTCGATGCGCCGGGAAAAAGTAGCGGAATCGGGTAGAGCGATGCGATCGTTCATGAATTCACCTGCAAAAGTGCCTGATTACGCGACGCGCGGCTCAATGCCCCGCCCGTCGATGAAGAACTCAGCGGCGCGCCGCCAGCGCGACCGTCAGCGTGACGACGACGATCGCGAACAACGTGCACGCGAACCATTCGAGCGTGTCGCCATCATGGTACGCATCGATGACATTGCCGGCCATGCGCGCGACGACGGTTGCCAGCACGCCCGCACCGATGGCCGTCCAGATGCGCCCCGCCGGTCCGCGCGCCGAACGCCGCATGGGATGCAGCGCCCAACCGGCCACGCCGATCACCGCGCCGAGAAAAATCAAACCGATCCAGCCCATCAGCGATACGCCGCGCGGTTGATGCGTGGTTCGAAAAGCATGCGTGAATCATCTCACCGAAAAAAACGGCGCGGGTGCGCCGATGCAGCGCCTGAGTTTAGGGGGCCAGGTTGGCAATGGCAAGCAGCGGAAATTCTGAAACGACTTATGCGAATAGGCCTAAAGATGAAAAATTATTCGAGTGCTAGCATCCATGAATTCGCAGCAACATAATCGAATTCCGAGACGCAAATATTATCGGATTCGTTCACGCTGCCGACATCAACCCGAGATTCGAAGCAATCATGAGCACCAGCAATTTAATATCTTTAGGCGGACTCGAAATTGTCATGACTTATCGCGGTTCGACTCAGGAGCGGCGCGATAATTTGCGGGGCGTATTGCGGCATATCACGCGCACTTATTGCGAATACACGCTTTATTTGATTGAAGGCGATGTCACGCCGCGCTTCGATTGGGCAGAGCTCGCGGACGCGAACATCAGGCACGTCTTTGTTTTCGACGACGGCCCGTTTCCCAAAGCGAAGCTGTGCAATCTTGGCGCGCGCATGTGCCACGGTTCGGTGATCTGCTTTCACGACGCGGACATGATTGCCAATCCGGCTTATCTGCCGCTTTGCGTTAATTCGGTCAGACATGGTTCTTTCACGGATGCTTTCTGCCCGTTTCTGCGCGTCATCAATATCGACGATCATTTCCGTACCGAATTCATCGAAAGCGGGGATTACGCTCCGCTCGAACCTTATCTCGAAACCGATTTGCCCGACGGCATGAGGCTGCTTTACGAAAATACAGCGGGCGCGATCGTCATTTTCAAGCGCAGCGAATATATACGCATCGGCGGTTACGATCCGCGATTCATCGGATGGGGCGGCGAGGACGACGATCTGCTGACGCGCGCGCAACGTCTTGGCGTGCGCTGGCATTCCGTGCCGGATGACAAAGCGGCGCTGTTTCACCTAAACCACGATTCGAACTCGCGGATGGCAATCATCGCGGCGTCTAGGCACAACCAGCTCGCGGCCGAGGAAACGCACACGCTTTCGCAAGAAGCCCTCGAAGCGCGCGCCGCCGAACTCGCCAAATACTTCAGCTAAAAACGCGGTCGATTGTCGCGGCTTTCACACGGCCAACCGCCGCAAGGGCCGCCACGCGCCGCCCGGTCGGTCCCCGAATGCCGTGTATAAATGAACAAAACGTCAAAACGCTATAATATCGGGCTATCTGTAAGGCCATCGGCTTAGGCCCAAAGCATCAACCCAAAAATGCAGCTTCTCACGATCGGAATCAACCACCACACTGCGCCTGTCGCCCTGCGCGAACGCGTGGCGTTTCCGCTCGAACAGATCAAACCCGCGCTCGGCGCGCTGAAGGACCTGTGGCTCGGGCCGCTGGCGAAGGCATCGCCGGAAGCGGCCATTCTGTCCACCTGCAACCGCACCGAACTCTACTGCGCCACCGACGATTCCGCCGCGCGCGATGCCGCCGTTAAATGGCTGTCGAAGTATCACGGCATCGCGGTATCGGAACTCGCGCCGCATGTGTATGCGCTGCCGCAGTCCGAAGCCGTGCGCCACGCGTTTCGCGTCGCATCCGGGCTGGACTCCATGGTGCTCGGCGAAACGCAAATCGTCGGACAGATGAAGGACGCGGTACGCACCGCATCCGAAGCCGGCGCGCTCGGCACGTACCTCAATCAGTTGTTCCAGCGCACTTTCGCCGTCGCGAAAGAAGTGCGCACGACGACCGAAATCGGCGCGCAGTCGGTGTCGATGGCCGCCGCCGCCGTGCGTCTCGCGCAGCGCATCTTCGAGAACATTTCTAGCCAGCGCGTGCTGTTCATCGGCGCGGGCGAAATGATCGAACTGTGCGCCACGCACTTCGCCGCGCAAAGTCCGCGTGAACTGGTGGTCGCCAACCGCACCGCCGAACGCGGCGAGAAACTCGCGGAACGCTTCAACGGCCGCGCCATTCCGCTGTCGGAACTGCCCGCGCGCATGCACGAGTTCGACATCATCGTGTCGTGCACGGCGTCCACATTGCCGATCATCGGGCTGGGCGCGGTCGAACGCGCGGTGCGTGCGCGTCGCCATCGGCCTATTTTCATGGTCGATCTGGCCGTGCCGCGCGACATCGAACCGGAAGTCGGCAATCTGCAGGACGTGTTTCTCTATACCGTCGATGATCTCGGCGCGATCGTGCGCGAAGGCAATGCGTCGCGTCAGGCGGCGGTCGCGGAAGCGGAATCGATCATCGAAACGCGCGTGCAGAACTTCATGCAATGGCTGGATGCGCGCAGCATCGTGCCGGTCATCCGTCACATGCACACGCAGGCGGATGCCCTGCGCCGCGCCGAAGTCGAACGCGCCCGCAAGATGCTCGCGCGCGGCGACGATCCCGCAGCGGTCCTCGAAGCGCTGTCGCAATCGCTCACCAACAAGCTGATCCACGGCCCGACGCACGCGCTCAATCGCGCGAGCAGCACGGAACGCACGCAACTCATCGACCTGATGAGCGGCTTCTACCGCCACGGCGAAAAGCCCGCCGATTCGTCGGATCGTTAGCGGCGTCCTCCTTGCTATTCTTCAAAGCGCCGCGCTGAACGCACGGCGGCTTCTCTATCGCAGTATTTCCGGAGCGCCCGCTCCGTCTCCCCGATGAAAACGAGCATGCAAAGCAAGCTCGACCAGCTTGCAAAACGGCAGGTCGATCTCAACGAATTGTTGAGCCGCGAGGACGTGACGTCCGACATGGATCAATATCGCAAGCTCACGCGCGAGCACGCGGAAATCAGCCCGATCGTCGAGCAATACGCGCTCTGGCGTCAGGCTTTGACCGATGAAACCACCGCGCAGGATCTGCTCTCCGACCCGTCCATGCGCGATTTCGCGGAAGAGGAAATCGGTGAGGCGCGCGAACGCATGGCGAAGATCGAACACGATCTTCAGATGATGCTGCTGCCGAAAGACCCGAACGACGACCGCAACATCTTCATCGAAATTCGCGCGGGCACGGGCGGCGACGAATCCGCGCTGTTCGCGGGCGATCTGCTGCGCATGTACCTGCGTTACGCGGAACGCAATCGCTGGACGGCGGAAACCATGTCGGAAAGCGTGTCGGATCTCGGCGGTTACAAGGAAGTGATCGTGCGGATCGCGGGGCAAAGCGCGTATTCGCGGCTCAAGTTCGAGTCGGGCGGGCATCGCGTGCAGCGTGTTCCGGCGACGGAGACGCAGGGGCGCATCCATACGTCGGCGTGTACGGTCGCGGTCATGCCGGAAGCGGATGAAATCAGCGAAGTGGTCATCAATCCGGCGGACCTGCGCATCGATACGTTCCGGGCTTCGGGCGCGGGCGGGCAGCACATCAACAAGACGGATTCGGCGGTGCGCGTGACGCACTTGCCGACGGGAATCGTCGTGGAATGTCAGGACGACCGTTCGCAGCACAAGAACAAGGATCGCGCGCTCAAGGTGCTCGCCGCGCGCATCAAGGATAAGCAGTATCACGAGCAGCACGCGAAGGAAGCGGCCACGCGCAAGAGTCTGATCGGCTCGGGCGACCGGTCGGAACGCATTCGCACGTACAACTTTCCGCAAGGGCGCATGACGGATCACCGCATCAATCTGACGCTCTACAAGCTCGAATACATCATGGATGGCGATCTCGAAGACATGATCGCCGCGCTCGTGTCGGAGCATCAGGCCGAACTGCTGGCCTCGCTCGGAGAGCCGGAGTGAGCACGGCGTCGGCGTTGTTGCGGGCGTCGTCGTTGCCTGCGCTCGAAGCGCGCGTTCTGTTGATGCATGTGCTCGGCTGGCGTCGCACGGAACTCATCACGCGTGAAAACGAAGCGCTGGACGCGAATGTCGTGCAGCGCTTCGAAGCACTCGCGGCGCGGCGTATCGATGGCGAACCCATCGCGCAACTGACCGGCACGCGCGAGTTCTTCGGACTCGATTTCGACGTGACGCCGGACGTGCTGATTCCGCGTCCGGAAACGGAATTGCTGGTGGAAATCGCGCTCGATGTCGTCGCCGAGATGCCGAACGCGCGCGTGCTCGATCTCGGCACCGGGACTGGCGCAATCGCCATTTCGATCGCGCATGCGCGGCCCGATGCGCGCGTGTGGGCGGTGGATCGCTCGACAGCGGCGCTCGAAGTCGCGCACGGCAACGCAAAACGCCTGCTCGGCGACGACCGCGTGCACTTCGTCGAAAGCGACTGGACCGCGAAGCTCGATCCGTCGCTGCTGTTCGAAGCGATCGTCAGTAATCCGCCGTATATCGCGAGCTCCGATCCGCATCTCGAACAAGGCGATCTGCGCTTCGAGCCGCGCGGCGCGCTCACCGACGACGCCGACGGGCTCTCCGCGATTCGCGCGATCATCGAAAGTGCGCCGTTCATGCTCGCGAAGAACGGCGCGCTGTGGCTGGAGCACGGCTACGATCAGGCCGATGCCGTGCGCCACCTGCTCACGGCGCGCGGTTTCACCGAGGTACGTTCGATGCGCGATCTTGCAGGCATCGAACGCTGTTCGGGCGGAATCCTCACCGCTTGAACGCTGCGGTGGCATCAGCCCGGAATACCGAAATCCGCTATCATTTCAAGCATTCATTCAACGAATTCTCACGCGCAGGTACGCCATGGACACGCAAGAACGCATCAAGCAAATCGTCGATCAAAACCCGATCGTCCTTTTCATGAAAGGCACCGCGCAATTTCCGATGTGCGGCTTCTCCGGCCGCGCCATTCAGGTGCTCAAGGCCAGCGGCGCGGATCAGATCATGACCGTGAACGTGCTGGAAGACGACGGCATTCGTCAGGGCATCAAGGAATTTTCGAACTGGCCGACCATTCCGCAGCTTTACGTGAAGGGCGAGTTCATCGGCGGGTCGGACATCATGATGGAGATGTACCAGTCGGGCGAACTGCAACAGCTTTTTGCGGCTGCCTGAGCTTTTCTCAGTGAGCGCGCCCGCAGCACCGCGACGGCTGATCGTTGCGATCACCGGAGCGACGGGCGCGATTTACGGCGTGCGTCTGCTTGAAACGCTGCGCCGTCTGGGCGGCGTGGAGACGCATCTGCTCGTGTCGAGCGCGGGCTGGCTCAATGTTCAGCACGAACTGGCGATGGAGCGCGCCGCCGTTCATGCGCTCGCCGATGTCGTGCATAACGTGCGCGATGTGGGCGCGAGCATCGCATCCGGTTCGTTCGCAACCGATGGCATGGTGATCGCGCCGTGCTCCATGCGCACGCTGGCAAGCGTCGCACACGGTCTCTCCGATAACCTCATCACGCGCGCCGCCGATGTCGTTTTAAAAGAGCGTCGCCGCCTCGTGCTGATGGTGCGGGAAACGCCGCTGAATCTCGCGCATCTGCGCAACATGACCGCCGTCACGGAAATGGGCGGCGTGATCTTTCCGCCGCTTCCGGCGTTCTACCAGAAGCCTTCCAGCATCGACGAAATGGTCGATCACACCGTCGCGCGCGTGATCGATCAATTTGGCCTCGCGCAACCGGTTTCGCGCGCGTGGCCGGGCATGCGCGGCGAAGCGGACTGATTCACAACGCGCACGACACAATTCGTTGCCCCGACGCGCCTTTATCAACGCGGCGGTTAGCCTTACATTGGATGGCATATCGACTCATTCCCTTGCCGCCATGACCACACTTCCTAGCGTTTTTATCTCCCACGGCGCACCGACGCTTCCCATTGATCCGTCGATGCCTTCGCACGAGTTCGCCGCGCTCGCTCAGACCTTGCCGCGCCCGAAAGCCATCCTGATGCTGTCCGCGCATTGGGGCACCGCGCAGCCGATCGCGAGCATCGCCGAGCGTCCGGAGACGATTCACGATTTTTACGGATTCCCGCGCGCGCTTTACGAATTGCGTTATCCCGCGCCCGGTGCGCCCGAACTCGCGAAGCGCGCCGCCACGATGCTCGGCGAACACGACATACCCGCCGCGACGATCGAACACGGTCTCGATCACGGCGCATGGGTTCCGCTGCTGCTGATGTTCCCGGACGCCGACGTGCCCGTCGCCCAGCTTTCGATTCAGCCGCGTCTGGACGCCGCGCATCACTTCAAGATCGGCCGCGCGCTGCGAGACTTGCGCGCGGAAGGCGTGATGATCGTCGGCTCCGGCCAGATCACACATAACCTGCGCATGGCGGATTTCGGCGCGCGTCCGGAAGATGGCGACCCGCGCGTGATCGAGTTCACCGACTGGTTCGAGTCACGCATGGCCGCGCGCGACATCGATGCCCTGCTCGACTATCGCGTTCGCGCGCCGCATGCTGCGTTGATGCACCCGACCGACGAGCATTTGCTGCCGGTGTTCAGTGCGCTTGGCGCGGCGGCTGACGATTATCGGCTTGGCATTCAGTCGCTTGGCACGTTCCAACGCGCGCTCGCCATGACCAACTACGTGTTCGCAGATGCCTGAAAAAAAGCCCGCCTGATTGCTCGGGCGGGCTTTTTCATCGCGTCGACACTGCTTACGCGCCGACTTCCTTGGAAATGTCCTCGTGGCTTTCGCGCTCATCGAGATAGGAAGTGCGATAGCCGGTGTGCACGCCCCAGAAATAAAACACCAGCGCGAGCGCAGCGACAAGCGCCATATCCCAGCCATACGGCAGCGTCCCGTTGCCGCCGAACTGCTTGCTGCCGATGAGCGACATGACCGCCATCGACGGAAGATAGGCCATGAGCCACCACGCGGCCTTCAGATCCTTGCCCCAGCCTGCAAAGCCCGTCTTGCCCTGAAAGTAGAAATAGACCGGCAGCGCGACGACCATCAGCAAGATGATTTCGCCTGTGAGCGGCCACTTCGCCCAGTACAGCACGAGCGATGCGCACACGAACGCGAACGGCGCGATCAGCCCCATCAGCGGAATATTCACCGGGCGATGCAAATCCGGCGCGGCGCGACGCAATGACATCAGGCTGACCGGGCCCGTCAGATAGGAAATGACGGTGGCGACCGAAATGACCGCCGCCAGCGTGCCCCATCCACGGAAAAAGAACATGAAGACGAAGGACACGAACAGGTTGAACCACATAGCCTGACGCGGCACACCGTAGAACGGGTGAACGTTGCCGAACATCTTGGGCATCGTGTTGTTGCGTTCCATCGCGTAGATCATGCGCGTGGTCGTCGCCATGTACGTGGTGCCGGTGCCGCTCGGGCTGACGAAGGCATCGACGTACAACAGCACGGCCAGCCAGTTCAGATTGAGCGCCAGCGCCAGTTCCGCAAACGGCGACGCGAAATCGAAGTGCGACCAGCCCTTGAGCACGTCAGCGGGATTCACCGCGCCGATATACGCGACCTGCAGCAACACGTAAATGACGAGCGCGAGCAGGATCGAGCCGATCACGGCAAACGGGATGCTCGTCGATGGATTGCGCGCCTCGCCCGCCAGATTCACCGGGCTTTGAAAACCGTTGAAGCTGAACACGATGCCGCTCGTCGCCACCGCCGTCAGCACCGCCGGCCAGCCGTAAGGCGCGAAGGTCGAAGCCGTGCCGAAATTCTGCGCGTGGAAGCCGGTAAAAATGAGCCCGGCGATGGTCGCGCCCGGAATCACGAACTTGAAGATGGTGATGGCCGTGTTCGCGCGCGCGAAAATCTTCACGCCCCAGTAGTTCAAGAGGAAATACACGATCACGAGCAAGGCCGACAACCCGATTCCGGACGTGGTGAGCGTTTCATGCACGTAAAGCGCGTGCGCCCACTCATAAGGCCAGGTGCTCATGTACTGGATGGATGCCTCCGCCTCGATCGGAATGACCGACACGATCGCGATCCAGTTCGCCCACGCGCTGATGAAACCGACCAACGCGCCATGCGAATAGCGCGCGTAACGCACCATGCCGCCCGATTCGGGAAAAGTCGCGCCGAGTTCCGCGTAGGTCAGCGCAATCGCCATGATGACCACCGCGCCAATCACCCACGCCGCGATGGCAGCCGGTCCGGCGATCTTGGCCGCCTTCCACGCGCCGAACAGCCATCCCGAACCGATGATGGATCCGAGCCCGGTCAGCATGAGCGCCAACGGGCCGATGTTTCGTTGTATCGAACTATTCACATTCCTCTCCAAGTCTCCGTATCGCCTGAACGCGGGAGCGTTTCGCTCAGCTCTGGGCGACGCCGGTGCAACCACCGTTTTCGGCGCGTAGTTTACCGGTTGCACCTTTCGATTGCATCGACGATGGGCGAAGAACTTACACTTTTGCCCCTATGGACACCGTGGTGGTTGGCGGACTTTGCACTTCTTGTAAGCATTCACCCCGACTGTCTCAAAAACCCCCCGCGCGAGTCGGAAATTATTTGACCGCGAAATCGATTCGCCGTATAAACCTTCTTGCAGGATTTCAAGTGGCGAGTGAAGTGGTCTTTCGAAGGTTCGCCATCACGGTATACCGGTTGGTCCCATTGCCCCTTCCTTGATCTTCATGCACCCCTGGCCTCGGCCTCAATCATCAATTTTTTGGAACAAGTAACATGGAAACCGGTACCGTCAAGTGGTTCAATGACGCAAAGGGCTTTGGCTTCATCACTCCGGATGGCGGCGGCGAAGACCTGTTCGCGCATTTCTCGGAAATCCGCATCGAAGGCTTCAAGACGCTTCAGGAAAACCAAAAGGTTACCTACGAAGTGAAGACGGGCCCGAAGGGCAAGCAAGCCGCGAACATCAAGCCGGCCTAAGCTTAGCTTAGACACCGCTTTCGGTTCACGCGAAAAACCCCGCCCTGGCGGGGTTTTTTGTTGCCTGCGCACTTTCGAATTCAGGCGAACACGCGCTGCGCGTAGATGCCCAAACCCTTCGCCACGCTGGCGAGGCGGTCGCCGAAAACCGGTTGGGCATCGGGGAACGCGCTGGTCAGTGCTTCCGACAGAAAGCGCAAGCCGGTGGTGCCGCCCGTGAAGTAGATCGCGCCGACGTCCGCGTGCGCCACGCCCGCCTGCTTCACCGTTTCCCGCGCCGATTCCACGATCCGCCGCACTTCGTCCCGGCCCGCATCGATCAACTGAGCCTCGTCGAACGCCACACGCAGCGCTTCCTCGATCTCTTCCATGTCGATTTCCGTCGCGCCGCCCGCGGAGACATCGATCTTCGCTTCCTCGGCGTGCGCGGTCAGCGCGTGGCCGAGCCGGCGATCGACCACGCGCATGAGCCGGTCGTGATAGCGCGTGTCGGGATAGAGATGGCGCATCAACTGCAATTCGCCGACGCGCCGAGGCGTGTAGACCGTGTTGATGAGATGCCACGTCGCGAGGTCGAAATACACGCGGTTGGGGATTTCCCGGCCCTGCGCGTCAAGCGTCTGATAGCCGAGTTCGCGCAGGATCGTCGCCAGTTCGACGCGGCGGTCGAAGTCCGTGCCCGCCACATGCACGCCGTGATGCGCCAGCACATCGCTTTTGCGCTCCAGATGGCGCGCGCGCTCCGGCCCCACGCGCACCAGCGAGAAGTCCGACGTGCCACCGCCGATATCCGCGACCAGCACGAGCCCTTCTTTCGTCAACGTCGCCTCGTAATCGAACGCGGCGGCGATCGGCTCGAACTGAAAATGGATTTCGCTCAGGCCGACCGCGTGCGCGCACGCTTCGAGCTGCTTTTGCGCCTGATTGTCGGCGCGCGGGTCGTCGTCCACGAAATAGACCGGACGGCCCAGCACGGCGCGCGTGAGTGGCTGCGCGGAGAGCGCCTGCGCCTTCTGCTTCAGATGTTGCAGGAACAGCGTGATGACATCGGTGTATTTGATCGCGGAGCCGTCGCCGAGGTCGGTCGTGTTGTCGGCCAGCGGCGAGCCGAGAATACTTTTCATCGAACGCATGAGCCGGCCATCGAATCCGTCGATGTACGACTCCAGCGCCGCGCGTCCGTAGGCTTGTTCGTGCTCGTCCGTGTTAAAGAAAACCGCGGTGGGCAGCGTGACGGCATCGCCTTCGACGGGCGCCAGCCGGATGGACTGGCCATCGGGCAAGGCGACGGCGGAGTTCGACGTGCCGAAATCGATCGCGCAGAAATTCATGGCTTGAGGCGGCGCCCGAAATGGCCGCGCCGCATTCGGAAGTGGATCGCGTTTTTATCACGTACGGATGCAGGCATCAACCGCGATCGGAGGAATCCTGTTCTGAGCGGTCCGTTCGACGAAAGCGGAATGCAACTTGCGGCTCTGGCGGCATTTCCTTCATCCGCACGCGCCAACTGTCAGCAGATTGTGCGCCCGATCCCGGCGATATCGAATGAACGACAAGAACATGGAGACCGCCACGCTTCGCGATGGCGAGAACAAAAAGCCCGGAACTGCCTCGGACGTGATCGAGACCGATCTTCCCGGCCGCCTCGACCGGCTGCCGTGGGGGCGCTTTCACACACTGATCGTGTTCGCGCTCGGCATCACGTGGCTGCTCGACGGGCTGGAGGTCACGCTGGCGGGCGCGGTCGCAAGCGCGTTGAAAACGAGTCCGGCGCTGCATTTCTCGAACGCGGATGTCGGCTACGGCGGCAGCGCGTATATCGCGGGCGCGGTGCTCGGCGCGCTTGGTTTCGGCTGGCTCACGGACCGGCTCGGGCGTCGCAAGCTGTTTTTCATCACGTTGTTTCTGTACGTGGCGGCGACCGCCGCGACGGCGTTTTCGTGGGATCTGTGGTCGTTCGTGCTGTTTCGCTTCCTGACCGGCGCGGGCATCGGCGGGGAATACACCGCAATCAATTCGACGATTCAGGAATTCACGCCCGCGCGCTTGCGTGGCCGGACCGATCTCGCCATCAACGGGACGTTTTGGGTGGGCGCGGGCATCGGCGCGGCGGGGTCGCTCGTGCTGCTCAATCCGGGTCTCATGCCGCCCGACTGGGGCTGGCGCGCGTGCTTTCTGATCGGCGCGGCGCTCGGGCTGTCGATTCTTTTCATGCGCATGTGGGTGCCGGAAAGCCCGCGCTGGCTCATCACGCACAATCGTGTGGATGAAGCGCGGCAGGTCGTCGAGGAAATCGAGGCGCATTTTCGCGAGCACGGGACGCCGATTCCCGATACGCCGGTCAAGCCTTTAAGGCTGAAAGTCCGCGATCACACCCTTCTGCGCGAAGTCGCGCATTCGCTGTTCAACGAGCATCGGCGGCGCTCGCTCGTCGGCATGATGCTGATGACCGCGCAGGCGTTCTTCTACAACGCGATCTTTTTCACCTACGCGCTCGTGCTGACCGACTTCTACAAGGTGCCGGGCGATCACATCGGCTGGTACGTGCTGCCGTTCGCGGCAGGCAATTTCCTTGGTCCGGTGCTGCTCGGCAGACTTTTCGATGTGATCGGCAGGCGACGCATGATCGCGTTCACGTATGCCATCTCCGGCATTTTGCTGACGATCAGCGGCTGGATGTTCATGCAAGGCATGCTCACCGTGACGACGCAAACCATCGCGTGGATGGTGATTTTCTTCTTCGCGTCGGCGGCGGCGAGTTCCGCGTATCTGACGGTGAGCGAGACCTTTCCGCTTGAAATCCGCGCGCTCGCCATCGCCGTGTTCTATGCGTTCGGCACGGCGCTGGGCGGCATCATCGGGCCGACGTTGTTCGGGCACCTGATCGACACGCACGAGCGCGGCGCGGTGTTCGTCGGCTATCTGATCGGCTCGTTTCTGATGGTCGCGGCGGCGGTGGTCGCGGGCATCTGGGGTATTGCCGCCGAGGGCAAGTCGCTCGAAGACGTGGCGCGCCCGCTTTCCGCCGCCGACGATCATTGACGATCAACCGAACGCGGTTCCCCACGCGCCGTCGAACGCCGTTTCGCCGAGCGATTTGCGCGTGCGTGGCGCGGATTCGCGTTCGCGCAGGGTTTCATCCAACTGATTCGCGTCGCCGTGGTGGCCGAGCGCGATCATCGCGATGAGCTGCATGTCGTCGGGCACCGAGAACGCCTGACGGAAGGCATCGCGATCGAAGCCGCCCATTTGATGCGTCGCAAGTCCCAGCGCGTGAGCCTGGAGCACGAGCGCCATCGCTGCCGCGCCGGTATCGTACGCGGCGGTTTTGCTCGGCTCGCCCTTCGGCGTGAGCGTGGCCGCCGCGACGCAGATCAGCACCGGCACGCTGGCGTTCCATTTCTGATTGACCGGCGCGAGCGTGTCGAACGCGCGCTTGAACGCGGCCTCGTCGCGCTGGCGATCGAACACGAGAAACCGCCAAGGCTGAAGATTGTTCGACGACGGCGCCCAGCGCGCCGCTTCCAGCACGCGATGAATCTGCGCGCGCTCGAGCGGCTGCGTCGAGAACGCGCGCGGGCTCCAGCGTCCCGAAAAGAGTTCGTGGATGTCGATGTCGGTCGGTGCGGGCTTGGTCGTCATGGCGTGAATCCTTGTTCGGTTCATCGGATAGCGCACCGTCAAGGATAACGCGCCTGCCGTTGCGTCACGTTCCCGCCGCGACGCCCATCGAACGGCCCGCGCGATTGATGCGCAAGACCATCACCGCCGCGACGAGGCACAGGCTGCCCGAGATCATCGTGGCGACCGTGTAGCTGCCGAGACTCGAGCGCAACATGCCGCCGCCGAGCGCCGCAAACGCCGCGCCGAGTTGATGCCCCGCGACCACCCAGCCGAACACGATGGGCGCGGTTTCCTTGCCGTAGACATCGGTGGCGAGGCGCACCGTCGGCGGCACGGTGGCGATCCAGTCGAGTCCGTAGAACACGGCGAACAGCGGCAAACCGAAGAAGTCGATGCCGAACGCGTACGGCAGATAAATCAGCGACAGGCCGCGCAGGCCGTAGTACCAGAACAGCAGGAATCGCGCGTTGAAGCGGTCGGACAGCCAGCCGGACAGCGTCGTGCCGAACAAATCGAAGATGCCCATGGTCGCGAGCAGCGTCGCGCCCTGCACTTGCGTCATGCCGTAGTCCGAGCACATGGCGATCAGATGCGTGCCGACATAGCCATTCGTGCTCGCGCCGCACACGAAAAAGCTCGCGAACAGCAGCCAGAAATCGCGCGTCTTGCTTGCGGACGCCAACGTGCCGAACGCCACCTTGATCGGATTTTTCGGCGTGGGAAACGCCCCCGACGGCATCTCGGCGGTTTCACCGATGGGCCGCAAGCCCACGTTCACCGGACGCTCCGGCAGCAGCCACGCAACGAACGGGATGACGAGGGCAGTCGCCGCCGCGACCACGAACACGACCGGCCGCCATCCGTGATGCTCCGAAAGCGATGCGAGGAACGGCAGGAACACGAGCTGACCGGTTGCGGAACTGGCGGTGAGAATGCCCATCGCGAGACCGCGATGCGTGGTGAACCAGCGGTTCACGACGGTAGCGGAAAGCGTGAGCGCAGCAACGCCCGTCGCGCTGCCGACCATCACGCCCCAGACGAGCACCATTTGCCAGGGGTGCGTCATCATCGATGACAGGCCGACGCCAGCGGCGAGCGTTGCCAAGGCGGCGAGCAAAGTGGGACGTACACCGAAGCGCTGCATCGCGGCAGCGGCGAACGGGCCGGCGAGACCGTAGAGCGCTAAGTTGATCGAAATGGCGAGCGAAATGGTGGCGCGGCTCCAGCCGAACTGCTTTTCGAGCGGCAGCATCATCACGCTCGGCGTCGCGCGCGTTCCTGCCGCCGCGAGCAGCACGAAGAACACGACGCCCACTACGACCCAGCCGTAATGCATGCGGCTGCTTACGCGCTTCGCTACCCAGTTCATCGCTGCTCCGTTCTTTGAATCGGTTATTTGGCTTTCCGGTGACGCGACGTTACCGCTCAGTCACATTGAAGTTGCGAGCTTAGTGACCAGTCGGTAACATGTCAAGGCCGAACGATATTCCGAGGACTGAACTTTGACACGATCAACCGAAAACGCGCCGAAAACCCCTGCCCGGCGCAGTGTCCGCACGGATGGCGCGACGGCGGAAGCGCAATTGCTCGACGCCGCGCAGGAGTTGTTCTATCGCGAGGGCATCCGCGCGATCGGCGTCGATGCCGTGGTAGAGCGTGCGGGCGTCAACAAGATGAGCCTTTACCGGCGGTTTGCGTCGAAGGACGAACTCGTCGGCGCGTATCTGAACCGCATGCAGGAGGGGTATCAACGGCGCTTCGAGGCGAGTGTCGCCAAGCATCCCGGCGAGCCCGCGAAACAACTGCTTCAGGCGATGGACGATCTCGTCGGGCGCGCATCGTTGCCGGATTATCGTGGCTGCCCGTTCCTGAACGTCGCGTGTGAATTCCGCGACCGGACGCATCCGGCGCGGGAACCGGTCGATCGCAACAAGCACTATCTGCTCAGGCGTCTCACGGAACTATGCACCGAAATGGGCGCGCCGAATCCGCTGGAACTGGCTGAATCGCTGGCGCTGCTGGTGGACGGCATCTACGCGACCAGTCAGACTTATGGCCCCGGCTCCGGGCCGATGATGGCCGCGCCGCGCATCGCACGCATGTTGATTGGCGCGGCGTGCGAATCGAATCGAATTCAGGAAGACGCATGAACGACCGCAGTACCCGCGACGAGGTGACGACCGCCACCGAACATTGGCTCACCCGCGCGGTGATCGGCCTCAATCTCTGCCCGTTTGCGAAGGCCGTGCATGTGAAGCGGCAGATTCGCTACGTGGTGAGCAAGGCGCGCGATGTGGACGATCTCGTCGTGGAGCTAACCGATGAACTTCGCCTGCTGCGCGACAGCGACCCCGAAGTCATCGACACGACGCTGTTTATCACGCCGAATGCGTTCGCTGACTTCGCCGATTTCAACGATGCGTTGTTCTTCGCCGACCGCCTGCTCAACGATCTCGGCCTGAGCGGCGAGATTCAGATCGCGAGTTTTCATCCGCGCTTTCAGTTCGAAGGGACCGACGCGGACGAAATCGGCAACTACACGAATCGCGCGCCGTATCCCATCTTTCACTTGCTGCGCGAGGCGAGCATCGATCGCGCGGTGGCGGCGTTTCCAGATGCCGCCGACATCTTCGAACGCAATATCGAAACGCTCGAACGCCTTGGCCACGATGGCCTCAAGGCGTGGATGGACAAACCCTGATCAGTGCGCGAAAAACCGCTCGCGCAGTTCATCCAGACCGAGCGTTTCCAATACATCCGAAAGACGCTGCGCCGGCCGTCCGCGCGGCAAGTCCTTGAATTGCGCGATGATGAGTTCGTTCTTCATCGAATGTTCCCAGCCGACGAGTTCCGTCACGCTCACCTGATAGCCGTGCGATTCGAGTTGCAGACAGCGCAGCACGTTCGTGATCTGACTGCCGAATTCGCGCGTGTGCAGCGGATGCCGCCACATTTCCGTCAGCACGTTCGTCGATAGCGCGTGGCCCTTGTTCTTGCGCAGCACCGACGCCACCTCCGCCTGACAACACGGCACCACGACGATGTACTTCGCTTTCTTCTGGAGAGCGAAGTGGATGGCGTCGTCCGTGGCGGTGTTGCACGCGTGCAGCGCGGTCACGACATCCACCTCCGCAGGCAGCTTGTCCGAACCAATCGATTCGGCCACCGACAGATTCAAAAACGACATTCCGGTGAAGCCAAGATGCGCCGCCAATTCCTCGGACTTTTTTACCAGCTCCTCGCGCGTCTCGATTCCATAGATGTGTGACCGATCGCGCAGAGACTTGAAGAACAGATCGTAGAGAATAAACCCAAGGTAAGACTTTCCCGCGCCGTGGTCCACCAGCGATACGGACCCTTGGCGCGCATGCGTTTCGGCAAGAAGCGGTTCGATGAACTGATAAAGGTGATAGACCTGTTTCAGTTTGCGGCGGCTGTCCTGATTCATCTTGCCGTCGCGCGTGAGGATATGTAGCTCCTTCAGGAGCTCGATCGACTGACCCGGACGAATCTCGTGTTTGCTGGTGGCGTCGGATGCGCTCGGCGCCGGTGCGGGGGACTTCCTGGTCATCGTGGCGAATACCGTAATAGAGAAAAGCGGAGCTTGTTCGCGCTGTATGTGCGCTAACCGCTGTTATTGCCGTGGCGAAAGGAGAAGTTTACCTAAAAGCGCAAAGACGCTCTCGTTCCAAACGATGTAGATCAGGAAAGTTATCGATCCTCGCGCATGGAACAAATTGTGCAATGTCCGACGATGAGGCCATCGAAACGACAGCACGATCGCGTGGCCTTCTGCGGCACGCACCGATGCACCAAGCAGAAGCAACAAGCTGGTAGCGAGCCGCGCCATCGACACGCAACATGCGTCGTCACCCGCGCCAGGCTCTGTTACGTAACACCTAACGCACAGCGCGGCGGATGCGACCCGCCCGCGCCATGATCAAGAGAGGACGGCGATGGATGCGATCCCGGACAAGAAGGCAGAACAAAAATTTCAGGAGATGCTCGCGGCGCTGACCGCGATGCCCGCGTGGAGCGAAAAGCAGCAACTCGAACTGGAAATGGCCCGAGAGATCTCGGTGGAGATGCTGCGTATCGCCGAATCGATGCGCGACGGCTCGACCGATATCGAAACGTGCCTGACCATGCTCAAGTACGCCAAGGTGATGGACTTCGTGCTGACGACGCTCGCCTCGCGTCGTGACATCGCGCCGCAGACGCTGCGCGTCATCTTCAAGCTCGCGGGTTTGAAGGTGGACGAGGCCTACCCCGGCTGAACGCAGGATGCAGGACCGAACCGGCTCGTCTTACGGAGACGCGCCGGGTTCAGCTTTTTCTGCGCGACATCAGCCGTTCTGCAGACTTGCGCATGTGACGTTGCATGGCGGCCTGAGCCTGCACCGGATCGCGTGCCTCCAGCGCTTCCAGAATCTCGCGATGCTCGGCCAGCGCCGCCGCCCACGTTTCCTCGCCTTCGAAATGTCCTCGTAATGTTGAGGACAGCGGACTGTGGCGTTCGTCGTAGAGACTGCCGACGGTGCGCGCCAGGACATCGTTGCCCGACATCTGCGCGATCGCGACATGGAATGCGCGGTCCGCGCTCATCGGCACTTGGCCGTTTTCCATTTCGCGGGCCATGGTCTCGTAAAGCGCGCGCAGCGTCTTGAGCGCTTTGGGTCGCGCGAACGGCGCGACGCTCGCCGCAATTGCGCCTTCGATCACGCTGCGCGCATTCATGATCTCGATGGGACTCTCGCCCAATTCCGCTTCCGTGCCCGCCGCTTTGACCGCCGGAACCGCCACGATATACACGCCCGAGCCCATCCGAATCTCGACGCGCCCTTCCAGTTCCAACGCAACGAGCGCCTCGCGCACTGATGGCCGCGACACGCCGAGCGTCACCGCAAGCTCGCGTTCCGAAGGCAGACGCCCGTTCGGCGCGAAATCCTGCTGCTCGATGAGGCCACGCAGTTTGTCGGCGATCTGAAGATAAAGACGGCGCGTTTCGGGCGGTTTGACGCTCAAGGCTTGTCTCCTGTTTGTTGTCGTGGTCTCGGGGAAAACGTGGATTGTAATCATCGGGAGGCTTGACGCACCGTGGCACGGACGTCAGCGCGTTTTCCACCGCTTACAAGTGGCTTGACCAATTGGTTTTCAAGACACTAGTATGCAATCTGGTCAGGCCGCATGGGCCACTTTTTTTGCTTCTGACTGGAACCGTTCCCAGCAGCGCATTCCCCACACGCTCGTAACGACATAAAGCGCGACGATGAGTAATCCGATTCTTCAGTTCGGCACGAGCCGTTTTCTTCAGGCGCATGTGGATTTCTTCGTCGCGGATGCCGCGCGGCGCGATCCTTCCAAAGCGCTTGGCAAGATCACCGTCGTGCAGACCACGACGAGCGCGGACAGCCGCGCGCGCATCGCGGCGCTGCGTGAGGCGGGCCGCTATCCGGTGCGCATCCGCGGACGCCGCCGCGATGAAACCATCGACACGACGATCGACTGCGATTCGATCACCGAAGCATTGCACGCGAACGACGACTGGCCCTTGCTGATCGAGCGCATGAAGCGCGACGTGAAGGTGATCGTGTCCAACACCGCCGACGCAGGCTACGCCTTGTTCGACGAAGACACCGCCGATCTGATCGACGGTCAGCGCACGCCGCGCGGTTTCGCGGCGAAGCTCGCGGTGCTGCTGAATGCGCGTTATCGCGCGGGCGGCGCGCCGATCACGCTGCTTCCGTGCGAACTCATCTCGCGCAACGGCGACACGCTGCGCGATTTGGTGATCGGCGTCGCGCGCGGCTGGAACGTGGACGCTGGCTTCATCGACTATCTGACGAACGGTTGTGTGTGGGTGAATTCGCTCGTGGATCGAATCGTGTCGGAGCCGATTCAGCCGGTTGGCGCGATTGCGGAGCCTTACGCGCTGTGGGCCATCGAGCGCCACGCTGGCATGACGTTGCCTTGCGAGCACGAAGATATCGTCATCACCGACGATCTCGCGCACTACGAACGCCAGAAGCTGCTGATGCTGAACCTCGGCCACACGTATCTCGCCGAACTCTGGCGCACGCGCGATAACGCGCCCGACACGACCGTGCTCGACGCCATGCGCGATCCGGCTTTTCGCGAACCGCTCGAAGCCGTCTGGCGCGACGAAGTGCTGCCCGTGTTCGACGCACTCGGCCAGCGCGATTCGGCAAGCGACTATCTCGCCAGCGTGCGCGATCGCTTCGAGAACCCGTTTCTCGTCCACAAGCTCGCGGACATCGCGCGCAATCACGATGAGAAGAAACAGCGGCGCTTTCAGCCGGTGATCGACCTGGCGCGCGAACTGCATCTCGACATCGAACAGAAGCGTCTGAAGGACGCGCTCAAGGCCGCCTGAAGAAGCGGCACACCACGACATTCGTATTCAATCCCGGAGGAGACACACGATGCGCAAAATGCGTTGGGTAGTGATATTTCTGGCCTTTCTGGCCATCGCGATCAATTACATCGACCGCGCGAATCTTGCCGTCGCCGCGCCGCAGATCGAGAAGGCGCTCAACATCGGCCCGGCGGAAATGGGCTTCATTCTGAGCGGCTTCTTCTGGACTTACGCGCTCATGCAGATGCCGTTCGGCTGGTTCGTCGATCGTGCGGGCGCGCGCATCGCGCTGCCGCTCGCGGTGGGCTGGTGGTCGGTGTTCACGGCGCTGACCGCCGTGGCCACGAGCGTCACCGGCATGTTCGGCTGCCGCCTGATGCTCGGCATCGGCGAAGCGGGCGCTTATCCGTCGTGCGCGAAGCTGGTGTCGCAATGGTTTACGAAGCGAGAGCGCGCATTTGCCACCAGCATCTTCGATAGCGGTTCGCGCGTTGGCTCCGCGCTGTCGATTCCGGTCGTCGCGCTCATCATCGGCACGTTCGGCTGGGAAGCGTCGTTCGTCATCACCGGCGTGCTCGGCTTCGTGTGGATTCTCGGCTGGTTCCTGATCTATCGCACGAAATCCAAGGGCGATATGACGGGCGAAGCGGAAGTCGCGCCGCAGACGGTCGCGCCGAAGCAAAAGGTGTCGTGGGGCTCGCTGTTCAAGTACCGCACGCTGTGGGGCATGATGCTCGGCTTCTTCTGCCTGAACTTCGTGATCTACTTCTTCATCACGTGGTTCCCGAGCTATCTGGTGCAAGCGCACGGCTTTTCGCTCAAGTCGCTCGGCACGCTCGGCATGATTCCCGCGCTGATGTCGATTCCGGGCGGCTGGCTCGGCGGCTTCGTGTCGGATTCGCTCTACAAGCGCGGCTTGAGCCTCACGGCAGCGCGCAAGACCTGCATGGTCGGCGGCATGCTGTTATCGTCGATCATCACGCTGTGCGCGTTCACCGAAAACACGTATCTGATGCTCGCATTCTTCGGCATCGCGTATGGCAGCCTCGCGTTCGCGGCCGCCAGCATCTGGTCGCTGCCGAGCGATGTCGCGCCGACGCCGGATCACGTCGCCTCCATCGGCGGTATCCAGAACTTCGCGTCGAATCTGGCGGGCATCGTCATCACGACCTTTACCGGCGTGATGCTCGCCATCACGAAGGGCTCGTTCGTGATTCCGCTGTGCGTCGCGGGCGGTTTCTGCTTCCTCGGCGCATTCAGCTATCTTGTCATTGTCGGCAAGATCGAGCCGCTCAATCGCGCCGACGAGCGCGAGCTGGCCGACGACGACAAGCGGGCCCCGTCCACGATCTAAGAAAACATCATGTCCACCACAAGTACCGACCATGCGGTCATCCGGCTGCATCCGAAAGACGATGTCGTGATCGCGACGCGTCAACTGCTCTCCGGCGCGCGTATCGCGTCGGAGGATCTCGTCGTCGCCGGGCTGATTCCGCCGGGGCACAAGATCGCGACGCGCGCGATTGCCGCGGGCGAGCCCGTGAAGCGCTACAACCAGATCATCGGCGTGGCGAAAGAGGACATTGCGCGCGGGCAGCATGTCCACACGCAGAATTTGCGGATGGCCGACTTCGAACGCGAGCACGAGTTCGGCGTGGATAAGCATCCGACGCCGTTCGTCGAATCGCCCGCCACTTTCATGGGCATTCGACGCAGCGATGGCCGCGTGGCGACGCGCAATTTCATCGGCGTGCTAACGAGCGTGAATTGCTCGGCGACCGTCGCGCGCGCGATTGCCGAACATTTCCGGCGCGATGTGCATCCGGAAGCGCTGGCGGATTATCCGAACGTCGATGGCGTGATCGCGCTGACGCATGGCATCGGCTGCGGGATCGACACGCTGGGCGAAGGCATCAAGATTCTGCGCCGGACGCTGGCGGGTTATGCGGTGCATCCGAACTTTCATGCCGTGCTGTTCGTTGGGCTGGGATGCGAGACGAATCAGATTTCGGGCGTGCTCGAATCGGCTGGACTGAAGGACGGCGAAAAGCTGCGCAGCTTCACGATTCAGGACAGCGGCGGCACGCGCAAGACGGTCGAACGCGGCATCGAGATGGTGAAGGAGATGCTCGCGGATGCGAATCGCGCGCAGCGTGAGCCGGTGCCGGCGTCGCATATCATCGTTGGCTTGCAGTGCGGCGGGTCGGATGGCTATTCGGGCATTTCGGCGAATCCGGCGCTGGGCGCGGCGGTGGATAAGCTCGTCGCGCACGGCGGCACGGCGATTCTCTCGGAAACGCCGGAAGTCTATGGCGCGGAGCACTTGCTGACGCGACGCGCGGTGAGTCGCGAAGTCGGCGAAAAGCTGCTGACGCGCATCAAGTGGTGGGAGGATTACTGCGCGCGCAACGGTGCGGCGATGGACAACAATCCGTCCGCAGGCAACAAGGTCGGCGGGTTGACGACGATTCTGGAAAAGTCGCTAGGCGCGGTCGCCAAAGGTGGCACGACAAATCTCGTCGAGGTTTATGAGTACGCGCAGCGTGTCGATGCGAAGGGCTTCGTGTTCATGGATTCGCCCGGCTACGATCCGATGTCCGCGACAGGTCAGGTTGCGTCTGGCGCGAACGTGATCTGCTTCACGACGGGACGCGGCTCGGCGTATGGCTGCGCGCCGTCACCGTCGCTCAAGCTCGCGACGAACACCGCGCTGTGGGAGCGGCAGGAAGAGGACATGGACATCAACTGCGGCGGCGTCATCGACGGCACCGCGACGATCGATCAACTCGGCGATCAGATCTTCCAGATGATTCTTGATTGCGCGTCGGGCGTGGCGTCGAAGAGCGAAATCCACGGGTACGGGCAGAGTGAGTTCGTGCCGTGGCAGGTCGGCGTGGTGACCTGAGTTGTTACGCCGTCGCGCTGTACTCGGCCATCATGTTCCGCGCGACGGCTTCCGCGACTTCGATTCCATCGATCGCGGCTGAATAAATTCCGCCTGCATAACCGGCGCCCTCGCCCGCCGGATACAAACCTTCGACGTTCACGCTCTGATAATCGTCCTTGCGACGCACGCGCAATGGCGACGATGTGCGCGTTTCTACGCCAGTCAGAACGGCATCGTGCATGGCGAAGCCGTTGATCTTCTTGTCGAGTTCCGGCAGCGCCTCGCGGATGGCTTCGATCACGTAATCGGGCAGCGCCGTGCTCAGGTCGGTTGGCTTCACGCCGGGCTTGTACGAAGGGACGACCGAGCCGAGCGACGTCGAAGCGCGCCCCGCAATAAAGTCGCCGACGAGTTGCGCCGGCGCGCTGTAGTCGCTTCCGCCGAGTTCGAATGCACGTGCTTCCCACTTGCGCTGAAAATCTATGCCGGCGAGCGGGCCGCCTGGGAAATCATCCGGCGTGATGCCGACCACGATTCCCGCATTCGCGTTGCGTTCTGCGCGCGAGTATTGACTCATTCCGTTGGTGACCAACCGCCCCGGCTCCGATGCTGCCGCGACGACCGTTCCACCCGGGCACATGCAGAAGCTATAGACCGCGCGTCCATTGCTGCTGTGATGTACGACCTTGTAGTCTGCCGCGCCCAAGCGCTCGTGGCCCGCGAACTTCCCAAAGCGACTGCGATCGATGATTCCCTGCGGATGCTCGATTCGGAATCCGAGCGAAAACGGCTTCGCTTCCATGTAGACGCCGCGATCGTGGAGCATCTGGAATGTGTCGCGTGCGCTGTGCCCTACCGCGAGCACGACGTGATCGCATCGAAGTGTCTCGCCATTCGAGAGACGCAGGCCGCGCACCTTGCCGTCTTCAATGTCGATGTCGTCCACACGCTGCTGGAACCGTACTTCGCCGCCGAGCTGATGAATCTGCGCGCGCATCTTTTCGACCATGCTCACGAGCCTGAACGTGCCGATGTGCGGCCGGCTCAGGAACAGAATGTCTTCCGGCGCACCTGCTTTGACGAATTCATCGAGCACTTTTCGGCCGTAGTGCTTCGGGTCTTTGATCTGGCTGTAGAGCTTGCCATCGGAGAACGTGCCAGCGCCGCCTTCGCCAAACTGCACGTTGGATTCGGGATTGAGTTCGTTACGTCGCCACAGACCCCACGTGTCCTTGGTCCGCTCACGTACAGCCTTCCCCCGTTCGAGGATGATGGGACGGAAGCCCATCTGCGCCAGAATCAATCCCGCGAAAAGCCCACACGGCCCCATGCCGATGACGACGGGTCTTGGCAGCGTCGCATGCTCCGGCGCTCGCGCGACGAAGTGGTACCCCATGTCTGGCGTCGCGCCGCAATGCGGTTGCGGACTCGCTTCGAGACGCTTCATGACGGACGCTTCGTCCTTCACTTCGACATCGATGATGTAAGTGAGCTTGATGTCGCCGCGTTTGCGCGCATCGTGGGCACGACGAAATACGTGAAAGCGCACGAGGTCGCCAGCTGCGACGCCGATCTCCGCCAGTCGCGCGATGACTGCGGGCTCGATCGCCGAATCAGGATGATCGAGCGGGAGTTTGATTTCGCTTAAACGTAGCATGGGGTTTCGATGGCGACGGCTTGTATGGGCTATGGAGATTTTAGCGCTTGGATTGTAAGAGGCTGGCGGCTTTGTTTTCGCTGCCTCAAACGCAAAAACCCCACCTGTTCAGGTGGGGTTTTTGTTTGCAGCATAAGGAGCCTGACGATTACCTACTTTCACACGGGAGATCCGCACTATCATCGGCGTGGAGTCGTTTCACGGTCCTGTTCGGGATGGGAAGGGGTGGTACCAACTCGCTGTGGTCATCAGGCATGACTTGTTGTTGCGGGCCTTGGGGGCACACAACCAATCTGGGAAGAAGCAGTATTGAATTCGGGTGGTGATTGATCACACACGCTGTACTCGCCAGTGTTGGCTCCTGAGGAGACGCAAACACACTGGTTATAGGATCAAGCCTTACGGGCAATTAGTATCAGTTAGCTCAATGCATTACTGCACTTACACACCTGACCTATCAACGTCCTGGTCTGGAACGACCCTTCAAGGGGCTCGAAGCCCCGGGGATATCTCATCTTAAGGCGAGTTTCCCGCTTAGATGCTTTCAGCGGTTATCTCTTCCGAACATAGCTACCCGGCGATGCCACTGGCGTGACAACCGGTACACCAGAGGTTCGTCCACTCCGGTCCTCTCGTACTAGGAGCAGCCCCCTTCAAATATCCAACGCCCACGGCAGATAGGGACCAAACTGTCTCACGACGTTTTAAACCCAGCTCACGTACCTCTTTAAATGGCGAACAGCCATACCCTTGGGACCGGCTACAGCCCCAGGATGAGATGAGCCGACATCGAGGTGCCAAACACCGCCGTCGATATGAACTCTTGGGCGGTATCAGCCTGTTATCCCCAGAGTACCTTTTATCCGTTGAGCGATGGCCCTTCCATACAGAACCACCGGATCACTATGACCTGCTTTCGCACCTGCTCGACTTGTCGGTCTCGCAGTTAAGCACGCTTATGCCATTGCACTATCAGCACGATTTCCGACCGTACCTAGCGTACCTTCGTACTCCTCCGTTACACTTTGGGAGGAGACCGCCCCAGTCAAACTGCCTACCATGCACGGTCCCCGATCCGGATCACGGACCAAGGTTAGAACCTCAAACAAACCAGGGTGGTATTTCAAGGACGGCTCCACGCAAACTAGCGTTCACGTTTCATAGCCTCCCACCTATCCTACACAGATCGGTTCAAAGTCCAATGCAAAGCTACAGTAAAGGTTCATGGGGTCTTTCCGTCTAGCCGCGGGGAGATTGCATCATCACAAACACTTCAACTTCGCTGAGTCTCGGGAGGAGACAGTGTGGCCATCGTTACGCCATTCGTGCAGGTCGGAACTTACCCGACAAGGAATTTCGCTACCTTAGGACCGTTATAGTTACGGCCGCCGTTTACCGGGACTTCAATCAAGAGCTTGCACCCCATCATTTAATCTTCCGGCACCGGGCAGGCGTCACACCCTATACGTCCACTTTCGTGTTTGCAGAGTGCTGTGTTTTTATTAAACAGTCGCAGCCACCAGTTTATTGCAACCTCTTCACCCTCCTGGCGCAGGCCAGTCAAGCTACAGAGGCGTACCTTATCCCGAAGTTACGGTACCAATTTGCCGAGTTCCTTCTCCCGAGTTCTCTCAAGCGCCTTAGAATACTCATCTCGCCCACCTGTGTCGGTTTGCGGTACGGTCATCGTTAGACTGAAGCTTAGAGGCTTTTCTTGGAACCACTTCCAATTGCTTCGCTCCCGAAGGAGCTCGCGCCACGCCCTTGAATTACGCACCCGGATTTGCCTGAGTGCCTTCTCCAACGCAGCGACCGGGACGTCCAACACCCGGACAACCTTCCGCGATCCGTCCCCCCATCGCATCTAACAATGGTGCAGGAATATTGACCTGCTTCCCATCAGCTACGCATTTCTGCCTCGCCTTAGGGGCCGACTCACCCTACGCCGATGAACGTTGCGTAGGAAACCTTGGGCTTACGGCGAGGGGGCTTTTCACCCCCTTTATCGCTACTCATGTCAGCATTCGCACTTCCGATACCTCCAGCACGCTTTTCAACGCACCTTCGCAGGCTTACGGAACGCTCTCCTACCACACACGTGTCTTTCAACGTGTATCCGCAGCTTCGGTGACTGGCTTGAGCCCCGTTACATCTTCCGCGCAGGACGACTCGATCAGTGAGCTATTACGCTTTCTTTAAAGGGTGGCTGCTTCTAAGCCAACCTCCTGACTGTTTTAGCCTTCCCACTTCGTTTCCCACTTAGCCAATCTTGGGGACCTTAGCTGGCGGTCTGGGTTGTTTCCCTCTTGACACCGGACGTTAGCACCCGATGTCTGTCTCCCGTGATTGCACTCTTCGGTATTCGGAGTTTGCTATGGCGTAGTAATCCGCAATGGACCCCACAACCATGACAGTGCTCTACCCCCGAAGGTGATACACGAGGCACTACCTAAATAGTTTTCGGAGAGAACCAGCTATTTCCAAGTTTGTTTAGCCTTTCACCCCTATCCACAGCTCATCCCCTAACTTTTCAACGTTAGTGGGTTCGGTCCTCCAGTACGTGTTACCGCACCTTCAACCTGGCCATGGATAGATCACTTGGTTTCGGGTCTACGCCCAGCAACTGATCGCCCTGTTCGGACTCGCTTTCGCTACGCCTGCCTTAATCAGTTAAGCTCGCTACTGAACGTAAGTCGCTGACCCATTATACAAAAGGTACGCCGTCACCCGTTTCCAGGCTCCGACTGTTTGTATGCATGCGGTTTCAGGATCTATTTCACTCCCCTCCCGGGGTTCTTTTCGCCTTTCCCTCACGGTACTGGTTCACTATCGGTCGATCACGAGTATTTAGCCTTGGAGGATGGTCCCCCCATCTTCAGACAGGATTTCACGTGTCCCGCCCTACTTGTCGTACCCCTAGTTCTTCCATACTGTTTTCGTCTACAGGGCTATCACCTGCTATGGCCGCGCTTTCCAGCGCCTTCGACTAACAATACAGATAAAAGGTACAGGCTGATCCCATTTCGCTCGCCACTACTCTGGGAATCTCGGTTGATTTCTTTTCCTGCGGTTACTTAGATGTTTCAGTTCACCGCGTTCGCTTCGCTAAGCCTATGTATTCAGCTTAGGATGACCCATACGGGCCGGGTTTCCCCATTCGGATATCGGAGGATCAAAGCTCGTTTGCCAGCTCCCCTCCGCTTTTCGCAGGCTACCGCGTCCTTCATCGCCTGTGATCGCCAAGGCATCCACCACATGCACTTGTTCGCTTGACCCTATAACGAGTGTGTCTGCTTGCGCTTGTCACGTCCCGCTATAGGCTGAGTATTCGCGTTGTGCCGTATTCCAAGTCATCATTTAAGATCACTTTTCATACTCGATACAATCACTACCCTGATGCCCCTACTCACACCCATCTCTAAGTGCTTTCAGTGCATCTCTCTACTACTTCTTCCAGATTGTTAAAGAACGTTTAGCCGACAAGCTACTTCACTGCCCGCGACATCAACTGGCTACAGTCGCCAATGCACAGCGCTCGGGGTCGAACGCTGTGCATTGAAGACTCAAAGGTCATGCGTGGTGGAGGATGACGGGATCGAACCGACGACCCCCTGCTTGCAAAGCAGGTGCTCTCCCAGCTGAGCTAATCCCCCCTGTCATACATCCCGACTCGTGGTGGGTCTGGTTGGATTCGAACCAACGACCCCCGCCTTATCAAGACGGTGCTCTAACCGACTGAGCTACAGACCCTTAGCCTGTCTTCTACAACAGCCGATAAGCGTGAGCGCTTGAATGCACGGTACTGTGTGCGAACACCCAGTACCTTCGTGCGAAGCTCGAGAAAGGAGGTGATCCAGCCGCACCTTCCGATACGGCTACCTTGTTACGACTTCACCCCAGTCATGAATCCTACCGTGGTGACCGTCCTCCTTGCGGTTAGACTAGCCACTTCTGGTAAAACCCACTCCCATGGTGTGACGGGCGGTGTGTACAAGACCCGGGAACGTATTCACCGCGGCATGCTGATCCGCGATTACTAGCGATTCCAGCTTCACGCAGTCGAGTTGCAGACTGCGATCCGGACTACGATCGGTTTTCTGGGATTGGCTCCGCCTCGCGGCTTGGCAACCCTCTGTTCCGACCATTGTATGACGTGTGAAGCCCTACCCATAAGGGCCATGAGGACTTGACGTCATCCCCACCTTCCTCCGGTTTGTCACCGGCAGTCTCCCTAGAGTGCTCTTGCGTAGCAACTAAGGACAAGGGTTGCGCTCGTTGCGGGACTTAACCCAACATCTCACGACACGAGCTGACGACAGCCATGCAGCACCTGTGCGCCGGTTCTCTTTCGAGCACATCCACCTCTCAGCGGACTTCCGACCATGTCAAGGGTAGGTAAGGTTTTTCGCGTTGCATCGAATTAATCCACATCATCCACCGCTTGTGCGGGTCCCCGTCAATTCCTTTGAGTTTTAATCTTGCGACCGTACTCCCCAGGCGGTCAACTTCACGCGTTAGCTACGTTACTAAGGAAATGAATCCCCAACAACTAGTTGACATCGTTTAGGGCGTGGACTACCAGGGTATCTAATCCTGTTTGCTCCCCACGCTTTCGTGCATGAGCGTCAGTGTTGGCCCAGGGGGCTGCCTTCGCCATCGGTATTCCTCCACATCTCTACGCATTTCACTGCTACACGTGGAATTCTACCCCCCTCTGCCACACTCAAAGCCTGCCAGTCACCAATGCAGTTCCCAGGTTAAGCCCGGGGATTTCACATCGGTCTTAACAGACCGCCTGCGCACGCTTTACGCCCAGTAATTCCGATTAACGCTCGCACCCTACGTATTACCGCGGCTGCTGGCACGTAGTTAGCCGGTGCTTATTCTTCCGGTACCGTCATCCCCACCCGGTATTAACAGGTAGGTTTTCTTTCCGGACAAAAGTGCTTTACAACCCGAAGGCCTTCTTCACACACGCGGCATTGCTGGATCAGGGTTGCCCCCATTGTCCAAAATTCCCCACTGCTGCCTCCCGTAGGAGTCTGGGCCGTGTCTCAGTCCCAGTGTGGCTGGTCGTCCTCTCAGACCAGCTACAGATCGTCGCCTTGGTAGGCCTTTACCCCACCAACTAGCTAATCTGCCATCGGCCGCCCCTCTAGCACGAGGTCTTGCGATCCCCCGCTTTCTTCCGTAGATCGTATGCGGTATTAATCCGGCTTTCGCCGGGCTATCCCCCACTACAGGACACGTTCCGATGTATTACTCACCCGTTCGCCACTCGCCACCAGGGTTGCCCCCGTGCTGCCGTTCGACTTGCATGTGTAAGGCATGCCGCCAGCGTTCAATCTGAGCCAGGATCAAACTCTTCAGTTCAAACCCTGTTACTGTTTTTCGGTTCCGTTAAGAACCGGTCGCTCACTCAACGTACTGACGATGATTGCTTCCATCCGAAGATGAAATAACCTTCCTCTATACTTCGTGTGAGACTCTTGATACTTTTGCTTTTGCTCCAGCCCCGAAAGACTGAAACCGCACTCGCATCAAGCGCCCACACTTATCGGCTGTTAGTTTTTAAAGAGCACATCGCACACCGCCCGGAACCACTTCACTACAACCACCCGGACCGTTTTGCGTCGCTGCATCAGCAGCAGAGAAACGAGATTATGAAGAATCTTTTTCTCCTTGTCAACACTATTTTTCTGCTTTCGCTTCGAAAAGTACCGACTTGGAGGCCGCCCGTTTCGCTGGCGGCGCTCGTCATGCGACGAGGGGCTGAATATTAGGCCGCGCAGATGCGAATGACAAGGCGGTGAAGCAACTTTTTTGCAAACGCTTCAATGCGCCGGTTTTGCGCTGCCGAGCAGCGCCTCAAGCGGCACGGCAGCAGCCATCGCCGCGTACCCCAAATCGCTCGGATGGATGTGATCGCCGCTATCGAACTGACGCCGAAGCTCATCAGGGCGAGCCGGGTCGCGGAGCGCTTCGTCGAAATCGATCACGCCGTCGAAGGCGCGGCTTGACCGGATCGAAGCGTTGACCGCCGTGCGAATCGCTTCGCGCTCGGGCGGAAGCAACGCCGGCGTGAGCGTCGCGCCATAAATCTTGATTCCACGCTGATGTGCCTGCGCAATCAGCCGCTGATACCCGCGAAGCAGCGCGTCTGCATTCAACTCCGTGTGCGGCGCATCGCAATCCAGCCCGGTATGCGCGGGCATGGCAGCGAAATTGATGTCGTTGATGCCGATCAGCACAATAATCGCCCGCACGCCCGGCTGTCGCAGCGCGTCGCGTTCGAAGCGACTGGCAAGCGCCTCGCCGTAACAAGCCGAGTTGCTCAGCAGCCGGTTTCCGCTGATCCCCGCATTCACGACGGCCATCTGTCCGTTGCTGGCGCGCGCGAGACGCTGACCCAGCGCATCCGGCCAGCGGCGGTTGGTGTTTGGCGTCGAGCGCATGCCGTCGGTGATCGAATCGCCGATCGCCACGACTGTTTGAGCCGTCGGGCTCTCGATCGAGACGTTGGTCAACCACGCGTACTGCGTGAACTTCGTGCGGAACGACGCGGCGGAGGCATCCTCGACGTGATTGCCCGGCATAGATATGAAGCTCGTTTGGCTCGACACGCGATGCCACGCCACTAGTTTCTGGTCCTTGCCCATGAACGTGCTGACCGTCATCGGCTGAAACGCGCCGATGTCGAAGTTCACCGGATCGCTGACCGCCTGCATTCCCGGTGCGATCGTCACGCTTTTATGGCCGTCGAACGAAACAGGACGCGCGCTCTTTGCGTCGATGCCCGCCGTACTCCCCGAAACCGCGCGCGCAACGCTCATCGATTCGATCACGAGCGGCTCGGTCCCGTAGAGATTGCTGAGTCGAAGCCGCATCTGCTTGCCGGAAAGCTGCGGATAGATCACTTGCCGGACCGTTCGCCCCGCGACGTCCGGCGCGCGATAAAGCGGCGGAAGGTTCGCATGTTGGGGAATCGCCTGCAGCGCGGTGCCCCACGCGCTCACCCAGCGCGAAGTATCCGGCGTGCCAGCGGTCTCAGCGGACCTCGCTGGCGCGACAAACGACGTCTGAAAGGTCAGTGCAGCCGCACAGATCGCGGCGAAAACTCGGAATTTCATGGGCGACGGCGTTCGGGCAAAGGCTGAATTGTGCCTGAACGTCACAAATCGGCGCGCTTCACTTTGGCCTATATCCATGGAAAGGCCCGTCGAATTCCAAAAGCCTCACAATGCACGCAATTCACACTCGCCGATTCCAACCGGACGGCGCACCGACACATCATCATGCAATCTAAAAACACACTTTCTCCGACACCACGCCTTGAATGGGAGGAGGACGGCGAAAACCGCTCGGCGCGCTGGCGCTCCGAAAGCGGCAATCAGCCGCCCAAGCGATGCGTGATCGGCGACGATCAGATGACTGCGGACCACGCCTACCGTCTGGCCTCCGAAGGCGTCGCCATTCTCTGGCGCGGCGATTTCCAGAACGCGCGGCAACTGCTTCAAGCGATTGCCCGGCGGATCGACAACAAGCCGCGCAAGAAGAAGGAAGCCGCGCCGGTCTCGCCGATCGATATGTTCAACCTGCATCGTCTGGCGCAATCGCAGCGCGCGCGGACGCTCGCGATGCTCGTGCTTCCGCTCGACGCGCAGTACGTCATTCCCTTGCGCCGCGCGCCGGACGTGCGGGAAGCGTGCGAGGAAGCTTACGGTCCCGCCGACGAACCTTCCATCGTCTCGCTGCGCGAAGTGCTCGGTCTGGTCGGCGCGCACGAGTGGCGCAAGAAAGGCGTCGAGATCGGCGCTGCGGGCGGGCGCATCCATCCGTATTACGGCGTGTTCTCTCCGGTGCGCGGGGAATATATCGAACTGGTGGCGAGCCAACATTTGCCATCGACGACGCTCGCCTTCGACATCGGCACGGGAACCGGCGTGCTTGCGGCGGTATTGGCGCGGCGCGGCGTCGAGCGCGTGATCGCGACGGACATGGACGCCCGCGCTCTCGCCTGCGCGCGGGAAAACGTATCGCGACTCGGCCTGACGAAACAAATCAATGTCGTCGAAGCCAATCTGTTTCCGGAAGGCCGCGCGCCGCTGATCGTTTGTAATCCGCCGTGGCTGCCAGCGCGTCCGAGTTCGGCTATTGAGCACGCGATTTACGACCCCGAAAGCCGCATGCTGCGCGGATTTCTCGAAGGACTGCGCGCGCATCTGACGCCCGGCGGCGAAGGCTGGCTGATCCTGTCCGACTTCGCGGAGCATCTTGGTTTACGCACGCGCGCGCAGTTGCAGGAATGGATCGATGGCGCGGGGCTGAAAACGGATGGACGAATCGATATCAAGCCGCATCATCCGCGCGCGGCGGACAAGAGCGATCCACTTTACGCGGCGCGCTCGAAGGAAGTGACGTCACTCTGGCGGCTGGTCGCTGCCTGATGCCAATAAGGCGCGCTCGTGGAGCCACGCGAGCGCACCTTCTCCTGCCACCAAGCCACTCGCGAAACAGGCCGTCAGCAAATATCCGCCGGTCGGCGCTTCCCAGTCGAGCATTTCACCGGCGCAAAACACGCCGGGCATCGCGGTGAGCATGGAGCGCGCGTCGAGCGACTCGAATTTCACGCCGCCCGCGCTGCTGATTACTTCGGCAATCGGGCGAGGTCGAAGCAAACGCAACGGCAACGATTTGATGCGCGAAGCAAGCGTTTCTAGATCATTGAACGTGTCTTTTGGCAGGCATTCGCGCAAAAGTCCGGCTTTGACTCCGCTCAAATGCAAGCGGCTCTGCAAATGACTCGACAACGAACGTGCGCCGCGCGGATGCATCACTTCGTCACGCACGCGTTCTGCGGATAGTTGCGGCGTCAAATCGAGCAAAATGCCTGCGCCCGCGGCGATCAAATCGCGGATCTGCGCAGACAGCGCGTAAATCAGACTGCCCTCGAGCCCGTTCTCCGTCACGAGACACTCGCCGACGCGCCATTCGCCGGGCGCGATGCCGATTGCCACGGACTTCAGCGGCTCACCGGCGAATCGGTCACGGAAAAGCGGCGTCCAGTCGACATCGAAACCGCAATTCGATGGCACGAATGGCGCGACATCCACGCCGCGCGCGGCAAGATGCGTCAGCGCGCCGCCATCCGAGCCGAGTTGCGGCCAGCTTGCGCCGCCGGACGCGAGAATCAGCGCGTCATGCTTCACCAATTTCTCGCCGTCAGGCGTGGCGAAGCGCGAGACCGACGCATCGTCGCCCGCCCAGCCGAGCCATCGATGACGCATATGCAGCCGCACGCCCGACGCACGTAGCCGATGCAACCACGCCCGCAGCATCGGCGCGGCCTTCATGTCGGTGGGAAACACGCGGCCCGAACTGCCGACGAACGTTTCCACGCCGAGACCGTGAACCCATTCGCGGAGCGCGTCGGCATCGAAACGGTCGAGCAGCGGCGCAATGTTTTCCCGACGCGCGCCATAACGCGCGCGAAAAGCGTCGGCGGGCTCGGAATGCGTGAGGTTCATGCCGCCCTTGCCCGCCATGAGGAACTTGCGGCCGACGGAAGGCATCGCGTCGAACACATCAACGCGCGCGCCGCCTGCCGCGAGCGCTTCCGCCGCCATCAGTCCAGCCGGGCCGCCGCCGACGACGGCGACATTTACCACCTCCGCGCTTTCCAAAGACCACATAGCAATCAATTAGAGAAAGAGAGGCAACATTGTCGCACCCGACCGGCCGCCGCGCCCCCAAAGCGTCGAAACCCCGATCCGTAAATCATTAATAAATAACAAAAAATCATTTGGTGGACGACGCACCGCCGCGTACGATCCGGCGATTCCTTGCATAAACAACTTTTTACACTCGCCGACCATGTCCGTTTCTTTCGCGCCCGAGCGCGCCCCGGCGAACGCCAATGGCGCCGATCCGCGCCCCGTCATCCGCAATGCGGCGGATGTCTCCAACCTCGTGAATCGCGGCGCCGCCATCGGCAGCGATGCACGCGTGGTCGTCGCCATCGCGCTCGGCGGCGTTTTTCTGGATGCCTACGATCTCGGCGCGCTCGCGTTCGGCGTGAAGGACATCGCCCGCGAATTTTCTTTGACGCCGACCGGAACCGGTTTCGTCGCCTCCGCGATCACGTTCGGCGCGATCATCGGCGCGTTTCTCGGCGGATATCTCACCGACAAAGTGGGCCGCTATCGTGTGTTCATGGCCGACATGTTCTTCTTCGTCATCGCGGCGATCGCCTGCGCGCTCGCGCCGAACGCCTACGTGCTCGGCGGTGCGCGCTTCGTGATGGGGCTGGGCGTGGGCATCGATTTGCCGGTTGCGATGGCGTTTCTCGCCGAGTTTTCACGTCTGCAAGGCCGGGGCAACAAAGCCGCCCGCGTCGCGATGTGGTGTCCAACCTGGTACGCGGCGATCAGCGTGTCCTATCTTCTCGTGCTCGGTTTGTACGCCGTGCTACCCGCGCACAACGCGGGCTGGCTCTGGCGGCTGATTCTCGGTTTCGGCGCGATTCCGGCGATTGCGATCATCGTGATTCGCAGCCGTTATATGAGCGAATCGCCGGTGTGGGCGGCGAATCAGGGTGACTTGAAATCGGCTGCGGACATTTTGCAGCGTTCTTATGGCATCGATGCCCGCGTCGATTCCAGCGCAACCGCGACCGCGCCGAAAGCCCGCCGCGCTTCGTGGAGCAACTACGGCGCGCTGCTGCGCGGCGTCTATCTGCGTCGAACCGTGCTCGCGACGGTGATCGCGATTGCCTCATCCTTCGCGTACAACGCCGTCGCGTTCGGGCTGCCGGTCATCATTTCGAGCTTTCTCGCGCAGTCCGTGCTCACGACGATCCTCGCGTCCCTCGCGCTAAACCTGTGCTTCGCGTTCGTCGGCGGGCTGATTTCGGTGCGCATCGTGCCGAAGTTCGGCGCGTGGAATTTGACGGTGATCGGTTACGCGTTTCAGTTGGCGGCGCTCGTTGGGCTTGCCATCGTCGGGAAACCGGCGACGGGCGCGCAGGTCGTCGCGGCTATCGCGTTGCTTGCGCTGTTTCTGCTCGGACAAGGCATCGGGCCGGGATCGCACAGCATGACGTTCGCCTCGCTCAGTTATCCGACATCGTTGCGCGGCGTCGGCGTCGGCTTCAATCAGACGTTGATGCGCGCAAGCTCCACCGTTTCCCTGTTCCTCTTCCCGGTGCTAGCCGCCGCGCTTGGCACGAAGGTGTTCTGGATCATCGCGGCGGCGCCGCTTATCGGGCTGATCGCGCTGTTTTCGGTGCGTTGGGAACCGTCGGGTTATGACGTCGATGCGGAGGATTTCGGCGCGGCCTAGATCGAAGCGCGCGCCTTGTCACAGTCGCGCTCGCACCGATTCGCGTAGACTTGGGGCCGCTCATCCGAGCGCTCCATTAGTCCTTCCAGCCGATCACGATGACCACGATCCACGTCACGAATGGCGATTACGCGGCTCAAAACCTCACCGAAGCCCTGAAGCTCGCCGAACGCGACGAGCGCGTGTTCGCCCTGCGCGACGATCTCGCGGTCGGCCCGCTGCGCGAAATCGACGATTCTTCCTTCGCCCGCGCCGCTTTTTGGCGGCAGGTGATGAACAGTTCCGCCGATTTCGAAGACGATCTCGACGAGCAGAACGCGCTGATCGGCCGCCTCACGCGCGGCGATACGCAGATCGTGGTCTGGCACGGTCAGAGCGCGGGCGATCAACTCACGCTGCGTCGCGTGGCCTATCACCTTCGCAACGCGCCGCAGCGGTTGAACGAAGCGCGGCTCAATGAGCAAGATCTCCTTATCGTGACGAACGATACCGAGCCGGGCCGTGCGACGCGTCCGGACGGCGCGACCGCGGTCGGCATGTTCTCACCGAAGCAACTGCTCGCGAAACTGCCGAGCGCTGCGCCGATTTCGGTGCTGCGCATCAGCCGACTCGCGCTCGAATGGCAGGAGGCGAAGTACGCCAGCGCCGAAACGCGCCGCCTGCGCGACAACATGCTGGTTTCCGGAACGTGGCTCGACGTCGATGAAGCGCTGCTCTCGCTTGCCGATAACGAATGGCGTCCCGCGCGCCGCATCGTCGGCGAGGCGATGACGCGCAACTTCGACTTTGTTCTCAGCGACTCGACCGGTTTCTGGCGATGCCGCGAACTGATCACAGCGGGGCGGCTTAAAATTCGCGGCACGCCGTCGGACATCGCGCAGGCCGAAGTTCGCCGTTAATTCAATCAAGCAAGGCATTCGCCCCGACACATGGCCCGTACCCGAGCGCCCGACCACGAGACGCAACGCGACCAGATTCTCGAACTCGCCGCCGCGAAATTTGCCCAGACCAGCTATCCGAGCACGTCGATGTCCGATCTCGCCGCCGCGAGCGGCACGTCCAAAGCGCGTCTCTATCACTATTACGAGAGCAAGGAAGCGATTCTCTTCGACTTGCTCGACAGGTACACGAAGCGGCTGATGCTGATCATCGCGGAGGTGGAAGGCGCGAGTCATCGGCGTGGGTTGGGTGAGCGCGAGGCGTTCGCGGAACTGGTGCGCGCGTTTCTGGCGGAGTACGAGACCTCGCACAGCCGGCACGTCGCGCTGCTCAACGACGTGAAGTATCTGGAGGAAGCGCAGCGGCAGATCGTGCTCGACCGTCAGCGCGATATCGTCGCGGCGTTCGCGCGGCAGCTTGCGCGGGCGTATCCATCGCGCGTGGACAAAGATAATCAAACCGCGCTCACGATGATGGTCTTCGGCATGATCAACTGGACCTTCACCTGGCTCAAACCGGGCGGAAAGCTGGGATATGGCGAGTTTGCCGAGCAGGTGATCGGCATGATCGAGCATGGTTTGAGCGGGCAAACGTAAAATTGCCGCATTGCAACATGTAAATTGTTTTCAGACCAATAGAACTACTTCGTTGAATTCATTTGATTTTTATCGTTTTCACTAGCTAGTTAGAACGCTTCCTCAGACACAATTAAGGGTTTTCCCGTACTTCAATATTGGAAAGCCAGTAAAATTCATCTTGCTTTGCAGCATGCTGCACGATGAATTGAGGAGGAACCCGTGGAACTAGCCATAAACCGCACCGCCGAGCAGATCGTCGCGAGCGACCGTCCGCTGCCGGACGCCGCGCGCTTGCCGGTTCTCGTTCGCGAGCTGTCGTCCGCTGATCGTGATCGGCTGCTGACGCATTTCCTCGCGCTCGACGAAGACGACCGCTTGCTACGCTTCGGCCAGATCGTGCCGGATTACGTCATCGAAAACTACGTGCGCAATTTGAATTTCGCGAACGACACGGTGTTTGGCGTGTTCGGAAGTTCGCTCGAATTGATCGGCGTCGGTCATCTGGCGTATTTGCCTGCCGACGGCACCAAGCGCACCGCCGAACTCGGTGTCTCCGTTCTGGAGAGCGCGCGTGGCCGGGGCATCGGCACGAAGCTGTTCGAGCGCGCCGCCATGCGCAGCCGCAATACGCGCGTGTCCGAGTTGTACATGCATTGCCTGTCGCGCAACGCGAAGATGATGCATATCGCCAGGAAGTCGGGCATGAAGATCGAATACGCGTATGGCGAAGCGGATGCTTATCTCTCGCTCACTCCGGCGGATCAGTCGAGCTACATGGCGGAGATGTTTCAAGAGCAAGCGGCCGTGTTCGATTACGCGGTGAAGCGGCAGGCGCAGCGCGCGTCGCAGGTTTTTCAGGCGTTTATGCCAGCGGCTTGATTTTTCGCGCGTGCGGTTTTTAGAAGAAGGGCGGCTTGGACCGCCCTTTTTTGTGCCCGCGAATCAGCGCAATGGAAGCGCTGTTGTTTCCTTGATGCGTTCGAGCGAGAAACTGGAACGCACGTCAATCACCGAAGGATGGTGCAGCAGTTGATCCTCCACGAAGCGCGAAAAGTCGTCCATGTCGCGCACCTGCACGCGTAGCAGGAAGTCCATTTCGCCGGTCATCGCGTCGCAGGCCACAACTTCGGGCCATGAACGCACGGCTTCGCGGAACAAATCGCCGTGCGTCGGTTGCTTCGGCGCGCCCGCTGTCGCGACAGAACCGCCGCGCTTCTCCAACCGAACGTTGACGTAAGCCAGCAATCCGAGGCCGAGTTTCTTGGCATCGAGCAAGGCGACGTAGCCGCGAATCACGCCGCTTTCTTCGAGCCGACGAATGCGCCGCAAGCACGGACTCGGCGACAAATTCACCCGCTCCGCGATCTCTTGATTCGACAGCCGTCCGTTCTCCTGCAGGATGGCGAGAATGCGTCGATCTATCGTGTCGAGTTCAAGCTCGGCCATTTTCTGTCGCTCCGCGCGCGAACGTTTTCTGTCGCTCCGCGCGCGAACGTTGGCAGTAACTTGCGCATTCTGCAACTCAAGCGTTTTGTTTCGCAAGTATTTTCCAAGCCTGCCTGACTACACTGTTTCCACGATGCGCCCCGCGCGCCGCCAGCCAATCAGGAGACAGCATGACCACGACGAACTGGGACAATCCCGTCGGCACCGACGGCTTTGAATTCATCGAATACACCGCGCCCGATCCGGTCGCGCTCGGCAAGCTGTTCGAGCAACTGGGATTCATTGCCATCGCCCGGCATCGTCACAAGGACGTGACGCTGTATCGGCAAGGCGAGATCAACTTCATCATCAACGCGGAAAAGGATTCGTTCGCGCAGCGCTTCGCGCGCCTGCACGGGCCGTCGATCTGCGCCATCGCGTTCCGCGTCGCGGATGCAGCCCAGGCCTACCAACGCGCACTCGAACTCGGTGCGTGGGGCTTCGATAATCGCACCGGCCCGATGGAACTGAACATTCCCGCGATCAAGGGCGTCGGCGATTCGCTGATCTACTTCGTCGACCGGTGGCGCGGCAAGAACGGCGCGCAGCCGGGCAGCATCGGCGATATCAGCATCTACGATGTCGATTTCGAACCGATTCCGGGCGCGCAGCAGAACCCCGTCGGCCACGGGCTGACATACATCGATCACCTCACGCACAACGTGCATCGCGGGCGCATGGTCGAATGGGCCGAGTTTTACGAGCGCCTGTTCAATTTCCGCGAGATTCGGTATTTCGACATCGAAGGCAAGGTGACTGCCGTCAAGTCGAAAGCGATGACTTCGCCCTGCGGCAAGATCCGCATTCCGATCAACGAAGAAGGTTCGGAAAACGCCGGCCAGATTCAGGAATATCTCGACGCGTATCACGGCGAAGGGATTCAGCACATCGCGCTCGGCACCGGTGATATTTACGAGACCGTCGATGGACTGCGCGCTTCGAAGATCGCGCTGCTCGACACCATCGACACGTACTACGAACTCGTGAACCGGCGCGTGCCGAATCATGACGAATCCATCGAGGAACTCAAAAAGCGGAAGATTTTGATCGACGGCGAAAAGGACGAAATCCTTCTGCAGATTTTCACGGAGAACCAGATCGGGCCGATCTTCTTCGAGATCATCCAGCGCAAGGGAAATCAGGGTTTCGGCGAGGGCAACTTCAAGGCGTTGTTCGAATCGATCGAACTGGATCAGATGCGGCGCGGCGTGCTGAAAGACACGAGCGCTACTTGACGCCAAGCTTCACGCAGCAAAAAGGGACATGAGCCGCAAGCGCATGTCCCTTCTTTTTTGGCGATTCATGCTCAAACATGAATCGAATGGCGCGGGTCAGACAGTTTCGTCGCCGCCGTGTTCGGATTCACCACGCTTGACCGCGCCCGCCTGTGCAGACTGGACGCGTGATTGCAGGACGTGATGAACCGCAGCCGTCTTGGTTGACTCGGAATTCGCGCGTGCGCCCGTAGGCACGTTAATGGCCAGAAAAGCTGCCGAAACCATGAGGAAGCTCTGGATGTGTCTTTGTTTCATATCGTTATCTCCTTCTAACTGCATAGCTACATCTTGCTTTCGGGGACGAACACGCGCGATCTGAACAGCGCGGAAACTCCCGAAAGCGACATTTTAGACACACTTCAGCCTTAAGGTTCCGCGAGTGTGTCGTTTTTACACGCGGTAACAAAACTAACGCGTTCAGGACGAAACCTTCATCGTTTTGACGCAAAGCATCGGTAAGTGAGCACTTTTTAACGGGTAAATCCCACTGTCTCGAAAGGGTGTGCCCCGGCAAACTGGAATGGCGACCAGTGCGTCCACAAGATGCCACGGTCCGAAACATGCTTTGGTGATCCCAAACCTCGGGTGGAGGAAGACACGTAATGAACGCCCCGCTAGACGCAGAACAAAGAGCTTCGCTAGAAGCCGCTCTGAAATCCGTCACTCTCGACGACAAATACACGCTCGAACGCGGCCGCGCCTATATGAGCGGCATCCAGGCGCTGGTTCGCCTGCCGATGCTCCAGCAAGAGCGCGACAAAGCCGCTGGCCTGAATACCGCCGGATTCATTTCCGGCTATCGCGGATCTCCCCTCGGCGGCCTCGATCAATCGTTGTGGAAGGCGAAGAAGCACCTCGCCGCGCATCAGATCGTGTTCCAGCCGGGCGTGAACGAAGACCTCGCGGCGACTGCCGTCTGGGGTTCGCAGCAAGTCAACCTGTACCCGAGCGCGAAGCACGACGGCGTGTTTTCCATGTGGTACGGCAAAGGTCCGGGCGTCGATCGTTCGGGCGATGTCTTCAAGCACGGCAATTCCGCAGGATCGGCCGCGCACGGTGGCGTGCTCGTGCTCGCCGGCGACGATCACGCCGCGAAGTCCTCGACGCTCGCGCATCAGTCGGAGCACATTTTCAAGGCGTGCGGTCTGCCGGTGCTGTTTCCGTCGAACGTGCAGGAATATCTCGATTTCGGCCTGCACGGCTGGGCGATGAGCCGCTATTCCGGCCTGTGGGTCGCGATGAAATGCGTGACCGACGTGGTCGAATCGTCGGCGTCGGTGGATATCGATCCGCATCGCACGAAGATCGTGCTTCCGACCGATTTCGCGATGCCCGATGGCGGCCTGAATATCCGCTGGCCGGACCCGCCGCTCGTGCAGGAAGCGCGTCTGCTCGATTACAAGTGGTACGCCGCGCTCGCCTACGTGCGCGCGAACAAGCTGGACCGCATCGAGATCGATTCGCCGCAGGCGCGCTTCGGCATCATGACCGGCGGCAAGGCGTATCTCGACGTGCGTCAGGCCTTGACCGATCTCGGTCTGGACGATGCCACCTGCGCGCAGATCGGCATCCGTCTCTATAAGGTCGGCTGCGTGTGGCCGCTCGAAGCGCAGGGCGCGCATGAGTTCGCGCGCGGGCTGGAAGAGATTCTCGTCGTCGAAGAAAAACGGCAGATTCTCGAATACGCGATCAAGGAAGAACTCTACAACTGGCCGGATGCGCAGCGTCCGCGCGTCTACGGCAAGTTCGACGAAAAAGACGGCGCAGGCGGCGAATGGTCCGTGCCGATGGGCAACTGGCTGCTGCCCGCGCACTACGAGTTGTCGCCGGCCATCATCGCGAAGGCTATCTCCACGCGTCTCGAAAAGTTCGACTTGCCCGCCGATGTGCGCGCACGCATCGCGGCGCGTCTTGCGGTGATCGAAGCGAAGGAACGCGCGCTCGCGCGCCCGCGCGTGGAAGCGGAGCGCAAGCCGTGGTTCTGCTCGGGCTGTCCGCACAACACATCGACGAACGTGCCGGAAGGCTCGCGCGCGATGGCCGGAATCGGCTGCCACTACATGACGGTGTGGATGGACCGCAGCACCAGCACGTTCAGCCAGATGGGCGGCGAAGGCGTCGCATGGGTCGGTCAGGCACCGTTCTCAAACGACAAGCACGTGTTCGCCAATCTCGGCGATGGCACGTACTTCCACTCCGGCCTGCTCGCGATCCGCGCGGCGATCGCGGCGAAGGTGAACATCACCTACAAGATTCTTTATAACGATGCCGTCGCGATGACCGGCGGCCAGCCCGTCGATGGCGTGCTGACCGTGCCGCAGATCACGCATCAGCTTGCGGCGGAAGGTGCGGCGAAGATCGTCATCGTCACGGATGAGCCGGAAAAATACACGGCGAGCGTTGGGCTTGCGCCGGGCATCGACGTGCATCATCGCGATGAACTGGACGACATTCAGCGTCAATTGAGAGAAGTTAGCGGCACGTCGATCCTGATCTATGACCAGACGTGCGCGACGGAAAAGCGTCGCCGCAGGAAGCGCGGCGCGTATCCCGATCCGGCGAAGCGCGTGGTCATCAACGAGGCGGTGTGCGAAGGTTGCGGCGATTGTTCGGTGAAGTCGAATTGCCTGTCCGTCGAGCCGCTGGAAACCGAATACGGCACGAAGCGGCAGATCAATCAATCGACGTGCAACAAGGATTATTCGTGCGTCAATGGCTTCTGCCCGAGCTTCGTCACGGTGGAAGGCGGTCAGTTGAAAAAGCCGAAAGCAACGAGCGTCGGCGATGACGCCATGCCGCCCGTGCCCACGCCCGAACTTCCGGAGATCGCGCGGCCGTATGGCGTGCTTGTTACCGGCGTCGGTGGAACGGGCGTCGTAACGATCGGCGCGCTGCTCGGCATGGCGGCGCATCTGGAACAGAAAGGCGTGACCGTGCTCGATGTCACCGGTCTCGCGCAGAAAGGCGGCGCCGTGATGAGCCACGTGCAGATCGCGAATCGTCCGGCCGATATTCATGCGACGCGCATCGCGATGGGTGAGGCGGATCTCGTCATCGGGTGCGACGCCATCGTGACGGCGAGCAACGAATGCGGCTCGCGGATGCAGCCGGATCACACGCGCGTGGTCGTGAACAGCGCGGCGACGCCGACGGCGGAGTTCATCAAGAATCCGAACTGGAGCTTTCCGGGCGCGAGCGCGGAGGCGGACATCCGCGCGGCGGCGGGTGAGCACGTGGCCCTCGTCGATGCAAACCGCTTCGCCCTCGCGCTGATGGGCGATGCGATCTACACGAATCCTTTCGTGCTGGGTTATGCGTGGCAGAAAGGATGGGTGCCGTTGCGGCATGAATCGCTGGTTCGGGCGATTGAACTGAACAACGTACAGGTCGAAAAGAATCTGGCCGCGTTCGAATGGGGCCGCCGTGCCGCGCACGACGTGGAGAGCGTGAAGCGCCTGACGAACACGCAAGCTGCTGCGGGCAAGGTGGTCGCGCTGCATACGCCGAAGGCGCTGGATGCACTGATCGACAAGCGTCTCGACTATCTCGCGAAGTATCAGAACGCCGCGTATGCCGCGCGTTATGGGCGGCTCGTCGCGGAGGTGCGCGCTGCGGAAGCGGGTCTTGGCATGAGCGACGGGCAATACGCGCTGACCGAAGCCGTCGCGCGGAACCTGCACAAGCTGATGGCCTACAAGGACGAGTACGAAGTCGCGCGGCTTTATGCGGACCCGGTGTTTCTGGACAAGGTTCGCGGAAGTTTCGAAGGCGATTGGAAGATCAAGATCCATCTCGCGCCGCCGTCGCTTTCGAAGAAGGATGCGCACGGTCATCTGGTCAAAAAGCAATACGGCCCGTGGATGATGTCGGCCATGCGCGTGCTTGCACGGTTGAAGTTCTTGCGCGGGACGTCGCTCGATCCGTTCGGGCGCACGGAAGAACGCAAGATGGAGCGGGCGTTGATCGCGGATTATGAAGCGCTGGTGCGTGAGTTGATGGCGGGGCTTACCGCGCAAAAGCTGGCGCTTGCGGTCGAACTCGCGAATCTGCCGGACTCGATGCGCGGTTACGGGCACATCAAGGAAAACAACGTGAAGGCGGCGAAGATCAAGTGGGAAAAGCTGCTGGCGCGGTGGCGGACGGATGAGGGTGGGGAGAAGCGGCACGTGGCATAAGTAGAAACGGCTCGCGAAAGCGGGCCGTTTTTTTAGATCGTCTATTTCACGCCGTTTTATTTCCCGCCGTACATGGCGTCAATAAAACGTTCCGCTTCGTCGATGCTGACTCGTTCAAATGGCGCAGCATAATGCGCATACAGTAAAGGCGTGCCTTTTCGATAAATCTGCTTTACGGCCAGTCGAAACAACGAACCCACAGGGTATTGGCTACGCATGCTTTTGCTGCACTCCACCCGCAGATCCACGTCGAGGCCTTGATCCGGCAACGGTCTGACGCGGACGTCCGCCGATGAAAGCTCCCCCCGGTTTCGAAAAGTTTCTACGATGATTTCCATGCTCAAACTGTGCGGCTTGTTTCGGAAGCCGTATTAAATCATACGGGCCATCGCCGTTTATCTACTGCGCGGGATATGCGCTTTCAAATGGATGAAATTGCCTGGCTAAATCAAACACAAAAAAACGGCGACCCCGTCACCCGGATCGCCGTTCTCCTAACAACGCTGAACTCTACTTAGCCTGCACCTTCGCCACACTCGCATTAGCGCTCGCCACCGCCGTCATATTGATAATCCGCCGCACCGTCGCTGCCGGCGTAAGAATATGCACCGGCTTCGACGCGCCCAGCAAGAACGGCCCAACCGTCACGCCCTCGCCGCTCACCATCTTGAGCAGGTTGTACGTGATATTCGCCGCTTCCACGTTCGGCATGATCAGCAGATTCGCCTCGCCCGAAAGCGTGGTGCCAGGAAACGCCGCCTTGCGCACGGTTTCCGACAACGCCGCATCCCCATGCATCTCACCGTCGATTTCCAGCTCGGGCGCACGCGCCGCGATCAACTTGCGCGCTTCCGCCATGCGCTTGCTCGACGCACTCGGCACGCTGCCGAAGTTCGAGTTCGACACCAGCGCCACCTTCGGCACCACGCCGAAGCGCTCCATCTCGCGCGCCGCGAGAATGGTCATGTCGGCGAGCTGCTCGGGCGTCGGCGTTTCGTTGACGTACGTATCGCTGATGAACAGATTGCGGCCCTGAAGCATCAACAGGTTCATCGCCGCAAAGTTGTTCGCGCCTTCCGCCTTGCCGAATACCTGATCGATGAACTTGAGGTGATCCTGATACGTATCGATCAACCCGCAGATCATGCCGTCCGCATCGCCCATATGAACGAGGATCGCGCCGATCAGCGTGTTGAACTTGCGCAACGCGGCCTTCGCGCCTTCCGGCGTCACGCCCTGACGCGCCGCGATCTCGTGATACGCCTGCCAACTCTTCTGATAGCGCGGATCGTCTTCCGGATTCACGATCTCGAAATCGACGCCCGGCTTGAGCTTCGAGCCCATCTTCTGCAGACGCATCTCGACCACCGCCGGACGTCCGATGATGATCGGCTTCGCGATCTTCTCCAGCAGCACGAACTGTGCGGCGCGCAGCACGCGCTCGTCCTCGCCTTCCGCGAACGCGATGCGCGCAGGCGCTGCCTTCGCCGCCGCGAACACCGGACGCATCACCATGCCGGTGCGATACACCGTCGCGCCGAGCGTTTCGCGATAGGCGTCCATATCCTTGATCGGACGCGTCGCCACGCCCGAATCCATCGCGGCTTGCGCCACGGCCGGCGCGATCTTGATGATGAGGCGCGGATCGAACGGCTTCGGGATCAGATATTCCGGACCGAATTCGAGCGAATGACCTTCGTAGGCCTTCGCCACTTCATCGCCCTGATCGGTTTCTTCCGCGAGTTCGGCAATCGCGCGCACGCACGCGAGCTTCATTTCCTCGGTGATGGTCGTCGCGCCCACGTCCAGCGCGCCACGGAAGATGAACGGGAAGCACAGCACGTTGTTGACCTGGTTCGGATAGTCCGAACGGCCTGTGGCGACGATGCAGTCCGGCCGCACCTTCTTCGCTTCCTCCGGGCGGATTTCCGGCTCCGGATTGGCGAGCGCGAGAATCAGCGGCTTGTCGGCCATGGTCGCGACCATTTCCGGCTTGAGCACGCCCGCGCTCGAACAGCCGAGAAACACGTCGCAGTGGTGCATGGCGTCGGCGAGCGTGCGCGCATCGGTCGTGGCTTGATAGCGTTCTTTCGAGGCATCGAGGCTGCCGCGTCCTTCGTAGATCACGCCTTTCGAGTCCGTCACGAGCGTGTTCGACTTCTTCAGACCCAAATCCACCAGCAAATCCAGACACGCGATGGCCGCCGCACCCGCACCCGAACAAACCAGCTTCACTTCTTCCAGCTTCTTGCCCACTACCTTCAGTCCATTGAGAATCGCCGCCGACGCAATGATCGCCGTGCCGTGCTGATCGTCATGGAAAACCGGAATCTTCATGCGCTCACGCAGCTTCTTCTCGATGTAGAAGCATTCCGGCGCCTTGATGTCTTCGAGATTGATGCCGCCGAGCGTCGGTTCGAGCATTGCGATGGCTTCGACCAGTTTGTCCGGATCGGTTTCGGCCAGTTCGATATCGAACACGTCGATGCCCGCGAACTTCTTGAACAGGCAACCCTTGCCTTCCATCACCGGCTTGGCCGCCAGCGGGCCGATGTTGCCGAGCCCGAGCACCGCCGTGCCGTTCGTCACGACGCCGACCAGATTCGCGCGTGAGGTGTACTTCTGCGCGTCGAGCGGCTCGTCGTAGATCGCCATGCAGGCGGCTGCCACGCCGGGCGAATAGGCGAGCGACAGATCGAGCTGATTGGACAGCGGTTTAGTCGGCGTCACCGAAATTTTGCCGGGACGCGGATTCTGGTGATACGCGAGAGCGCTTTGCTTGAGTTGTTCGTCCATGATGACCTGATGTCCTGAGACCTTTGGGAATTGTTTGAACAGGGTTCACACGCCGGCGACCGCCCAACATTGCGAGGGGGTGTGAATGAATGGACCAATGTTTTCAGTCGCCCGGCGCGTCGGATAGACGCAGCGTTCCGCGGGCAAGGATGAGGCCGGCGGACGGAGCTTTGGTTTTTTTGGGATGTTCAGTGTACACCGCGCATTCGCAATGACGCGAAGCAGCATCGACGCGGCCGGAGCAGGGTTTTACCGGGGCCGAGGGTCTTCGAACATGACTTCGAACGTTCGTGTCGGACGGCTCGTTTTCAGAGGAAACCGAGTTCGGGTAAAATGGCGGGCTACGCGCGCAGGGAACGCGAAACCGGTCCGCCGGATCGCTCGTTTTGCGTCAGACCATGCGCCAGGGCCCACGCGGCCGCCTTCTCGCTTTTGCAAGCGTCACATTCAAGTCCAAGGATTCGCCCATGACAGGCTTCGATCGCCAGACGATCTCCGACACCACCGCCAAGATGCTGCTCGAAGTGCAAGCGGTGCATTTCAACGCCGAGAAGCCGTACATCTTCACGTCCGGCTGGGCGAGTCCGGTGTATATCGACTGCCGCAAGCTGATCTCGTATCCGCGCGTGCGTCGCGGCCTGATGGAAATGGCCGAAGCCACCATCCTGCGCGATGTCGGTTACGAACAGATCGATGCCGTGGCCGGCGGCGAGACCGCGGGCATTCCGTTCGCCGCGTGGATCGCCGATCGTCTGATGGTGCCGATGCAATACGTCCGCAAGAAGCCGAAGGGTTTCGGCCGCAATGCGCAGATCGAAGGCCTGCTGACCGAAGGCCAGCGCGTGCTGCTGGTGGAAGACCTGACCACGGACAGCCGCAGCAAGATCAACTTCATCAATGCGCTGCGCACGGCGGGCGCGAAGGTGAGCGACTGCTTCGTGCTGTTCCACTACAACATCTTCAAGGAAAGCGTGTCGGTGTTGAAGGATATCGATGTGGATTTGCACGCGCTCGCCACGTGGTGGGACGTGTTGCGCGTTGCCAAGGAACAGGGTTATTTCGAAACGAAAACGCTCGATGAAGTCGAGAAATTCCTGCACGCGCCGGCTGAATGGTCAGCCGCGCATGGCGGTGCAACTGCCGCGCCGCAGTGAACGATTGCTGAGTAACAGCTTTAAAATGAAAAAACCGCTGATTAAATGTCAGCGGTTTTTTATTGGCTGGGCTTCGGCAATTAAAGCTAAATCGAGTCCGGCGCGGGCGCGGGTATATCTTCCAGCGATCCATCTCCCGAATACGCAGATAGATTCATTAATCCGTTGCTTTGCGCATACTGGAACAATTCCGAATCCCGTTCGATGCCGAGTTTGCGCATCGCCGTATTCTTTTGCGTGCTGATGGTTTTGATACTGCGGCGCAATTGCCCCGCAATTTCAGTGATCGTCATGCCGGACACGAACAAACGCACGACTTCGAGTTCGCGTTTGGAAAGAACGACGCTGCGTTGCTGGCCGCTCGCACCCATGCCCATGCTGTCCAGCGCCGTCTTGACCGACGGCCCGAGATACTCCTGCCCGCGCATGACGTGCTGAATGGCCCAGCCGATATGGTTCATGTCGTCGGCCTTATTGATGATCGACATCACGCCGACCTCGCGCAAACGCTTCAGCAAGGCCGGATTCTCGAGCATGGTCAGCACGACGAGCTTCACGCGCGGAAACTGCCGCCCGATATAGCCGAGCAGCGGCATGCCGTCCCCGTACGAACCGCCGGGCATGGCGAGATCGGTCACGAGGACGTCGCAAGGCGTCTTTTGCAACTCCTGAATGAGTTCGGTCGATTGGCGCGCTTGTCCAACTACATCGACTTCGGGAAACTTGTTTAATGCCTGGGTCGCTCCAAACAAAATGACGGGATGGTCGTCTGCAATGATGACCTTTATTCGCTGGCTCATTATTTCTCCCTCTTCGCGAACCGATTGGATGCCGTGCGAATCAACCTCGAATGCTCATTTTCTGATCAAAAGAGTGCTAGTTCATCACCGCTGCGGGGTTCGCAGCTAACGCGTCGAATCAGCGCCATAGGCTAAGTCTCAAGGTTCAAGCTTTTAATGCTTTGTTGCAATGTTAAACTGCAACCTCCTTCCAAGCTCATCTCTGAGACAAAATACATCGTTGCGGTCGGCGAAACGCGATTAGTGCGGACGCTACTGACAGGAGTTCAGCTCATGCGCCTCGCATGTCGAATGATGAGTTTGCGTTCTCGCGTCGTATTTGCGCTCGGCATCGGCGTGACGGCGACCGTTTTTTCTATAACGGACGATGTCGCCGCCGATCCCGCCTTCACGGTTTCAAGCACCGACATCGTTCCGGGCAAGACGGTCGGACGCGACCTGCTTTTCGACGACTCCGAATGCAAGGGCGGCAACCGCTCGCCGCAATTGTCGTGGCGCGGCGCGCCCGACGGCACGCGCAGCTTCGCCATCACCATGTACGACCCGGACGCGCCGGGACGCGGCTGGTATCACTGGGCCGTGGCGGGCGTTCCGCTCGGCGTCACGCATGTGGCGGCCAATGCCAGCGCGTCCGGCACGCTGCGCAAGACCGGCGCGGTCGAAGCCCGCAACGACTGGGATACCGACGGTTACGGCGGCCCATGCCCGCCGCCGGGCAAGCCGCATCGTTATGTCGTGACGGTGTATGCGCTCGGCACGGACGATCTGCGCCTGCGCCAGGGCACGCCCGCGCTCATGTTCGAACATGAAATCCGCACCGCGGCACTTGCTTCTGCGCAACTGACTTTCACTTACGGCCGCTAGCGCTTCTCGTTGCGTCCGAGCGTGCGCTCGCGCCGGTTGCGTGCAAATTGGCTTTGCTAGACTGAGTTCGCCTGTCTGCCGGCCGCGCGCGACATCGTTCCGCGCATCGTCCCCAATCAACCGCGCATCGCACTTCGATAGCTGAGATCGCGGCAAAAGGAAGCCATGCCGAACATCATCATCGTTTATCACAGCGGATACGGTCACACGAAGAAAGTCGCGGACGCCGTGCTCGCCGGTGCAACCGATGCCGGCGCCCACGCAACATTGCTAGCCGTCAGCGATATCGACGACGACGCATGGATCGCGCTCGATGCCGCGGACGCGATCGTTTTCGGCGCGCCGACGTACATGGGCGGCCCGTCCGCCGACTTCAAAAAATTCGCCGACGCCAGCTCCAAACCGTGGCTCGCGCAAAAATGGAAGGACAAGATCGCGGCGGGCTTCACGAATTCCGCGCACATGAACGGCGACAAATTCCTGACCATTTCCTACTTCGTCACGCTGGCGATGCAACACGGCATGATCTGGGTCGGCACCGGCATGATGCCGTCGAACACGAAAGCCGCCACGCGCAACGACCTGAACTTCGTGGGCGGTTTCACCGGACTGCTCACGCAATCTCCCGCCGATGCCACGCCCGAGGAAGCGCCGCCGCCCGGCGATCTGGAAACGGCGAAGGCGTTCGGCGCGCGCATCGCGCAGGTCACGGCGCGCTGGATCGGTGCCGAGACGGCATCGAAAGCGTAGACATCAGCGCGTCTCGAAATCGCCTTAGAATGTGAGTTTTTGCGGCGGGCGAACGTGCGAGCGTGCGCGCCGGCCTTGAACGAGCGAGATCGAGATGACCACGAAAGTATTTGTCGACGGACAGGAAGGCACCACGGGCCTGAAGATTTTCGAATTCCTGTCGGGGCGGCGTGACATCGAGGTGCTGCGCATCGACGACGCGAAGCGCAAGGACGTCGAGGAGCGCCGCCGGCTGATCAACGAATCGGACGTGACGTTTCTGTGTCTGCCGGATGCCGCCTCGCGCGAATCCGTGTCGCTGGTGGCGCCGGACAATCAGCGCACCGTGATGATCGACGCGAGCACCGCGTTCCGCACGCAGGACGACTGGGCGTACGGGCTGCCCGAACTTACGCGCGCGCAACGCGAGCGCATGCGCACGGCGAAGCGTATCGCGGTGCCGGGATGCCATGCATCGGCGTTCGTTTTGTCGATGCAACCGCTCATCGCGGGCGGCCTCGTGCCGGCCGATTTCGACGCGCACGCGTATTCGATCACCGGCTACAGCGGCGGCGGCAAGAAGATGATCGCGGAATACGAAGCGGGCAGCGATGCGCGTCTGATGAGCCCGCGTCCGTATGCGCTGGGCCTGACGCACAAGCATCTGCCGGAAATGTCGGTGCGTTCCGGTTTGAAGCGCGCGCCGATTTTCACGCCGATCGTCGGCCCGTTCCTGAAGGGTCTCGCGGTGACGACGTATTTCTCGCCCGACCCATTGACGCGTCCGGCCAGCCCGCGCCAGGTGCGCGACATGCTCGCCGAGTACTACACCGGCGAACCGTTCATCCACGTGATGCCGTTCGACGCCGAGACCAACCTCGACGGCGGTTTCTTCGACGTCCAGGCCTGCAACGAGACGAACCGCGTCGATATCTTCGTGTTCGGCAACGATGAGCGCTTCGTGACGGTGGCGCGTCTGGACAATCTGGGTAAAGGTGCGTCGGGCGCGGCGATTCAGTGCATGAATCTGGCCATCGGCGCGGAAGAGACGGCGGGATTGACCCGCTAAGCATCAAAACAGGCTTCGGAAGGCCGATCTGCTCATAGGCAGGTCGGCTTTTTCATTTGCGCGCGGGCAAAAAAAAGCCCGCCTGGTTTGGCGGGCTGAATCCATATCAGTGGAGACATGGAGGAGACAGGAATAATCCTAACAACGTTTTTGATGCGACGCAACATTTGCGGTATACCGAGTTGCACGGATGCAACTGATCCGCTCAAGGCTGCGTCATCGACAAGATGAAAGTCAGTTGATCCGCCGACACCGGCTTGACGAGATGCACGTCAAATCCCGCACTTTGCGTCATTTCGCGATGCTGCGGCTGGCCCCAACCGGTCAGCGCGACGAGCAGCATTGCGTGACCGGCGGGCAATTCGCGCAGCGCGCGGGCGGCGGCGAGTCCATCGACGAATGGCATGCCGAGGTCCAGAATCACGACATCGGGCAGGAATTGTTCGGCTACCGCAACCGCCTGCGCGCCGTCGCCGGCGAGCGCGACCTCGTATCCCATTTCGCCGAACAGATGCGCGAGGCCTGCGAGGGCATCGTCGTCGTCATCGGCAATCAGGATGCGTTTGGTCACGATAGCCTCACCGCGCCCCGTATATCTCAAGCGCGAGCTTGTTGCTGCCCGCCTGCGCTGCCGTGATCTCGGTCCGCGCGCCGCGTGCGCCGAGGTAGAAATGCTGACGGGCGGGCGAATTCTGATCGTGCGTCGCGTCTGGAAGGCAGGACGCGATATCCGCCGCCACGCCTTGTAATGCATCCGCGCTCGATCCGCCGTGCGGCGTCCACGTGCAGCGATAGTTCGTCTGCGATGCCGCGCATTTCGGATCGTCGCCGTAGGACAGCGCGATAGGGCGTCCATCGAATGCGCTTAATGACGAGAAATTCGGCGATGCCGCGATCACGCGCTTGAGCGCATCGCAGGGGCTGGGGGTGTCGTCGGCGTGCGCGGACGTGCTCATCGCCGCCGCGCACACCGCTGCAAACATGACGAGCCGTCGATCGAAAGGCATGGCTGTCTCCTTCCTTGCGTTCTTATCGTTTATCTATGCCTAATTGATGAGCAAAACGTGCGCCCGTTCGTGCAGGAGATTGAACGACCTTTAGCGCGCTGCCCGCCGCGCCGCCACTTCTCCAAGCACCGCGAAATCCTTGTCGCCGTCGCCGTGCGCGAGGGCATCGACGAGGTTATTGCGGATGACGCTCGCTACCGGCAGCGGCACGTTCACCGCATCGCCTGCCGCAATCGCAAGCCGTACGTCCTTGAGACCGAGCCGCGCCTTGAACATCGCCGGTTCGAAACGGCGCTCTGCGATCATCTTCCCGTAACCCTGATAGACCGGGCCGGGAAACAGCGAATTCGTGATGACGTCGAGTAGCGTTTGCGCTTGCATGCCGTGGCCGCTCACGAGCGCGGCCGCTTCGCCGAATGCCTCGATGGCCGACGCCAGCATGAAATTCGCGGCGAGCTTCAAAACGTTCGCGTGGTGCGGCTCCTCGCCGACGCGCCACGTCTTTTGTCCGAGCACATCGAACACGGGCTGCACGTGCGCGATGTCCGCCTCCGCGCCCGCCGCGAGAATGTTGAGCTTGCCCGCCGCCGCGACATCCGGCCGCCCGAGCACCGGCGCCGCCACGTAACCGATGCCGTGCTGCCGGTGCATCTCCGTCAATTCGACGGCCAGCGCTGCCGAGATCGTCGCCATGTTGACGTGCACGAGGCCCTTGGGCGCGTGCTTGAGCAGCGCGCCGTCCAGCAGCAGCGAGCGCAGCGCGTTGTCGTCCGCGAGCATGGAGAACGCGGCATCGCCGGAAAACGCCTGTTCGGGCGTATCGACCACCGACGCGCCCTGATCCGCCAGCGCGCGCGTTTTGTCGCGCGAACGGTTCCACACGCGCACCGTGTGACCGGCCTTCAGCGCGTTGATCGCCATTGCGCTGCCCATCTCGCCCAAACCGATGAATCCGATATCCATGTCGTTCTCCTTTCGATGTCCGCCGACGCCGACGCGGAGCGCCAGTAGAGCACATCGACCGGCAGCGCGCACAAGCCGCGGATGCCATACTTCCTGCATGATCGATGCGCGCTTTCGTTTCCATCGCGAACTGAACGATTTCCTCGCGCGGCCGCAGCGCGGATGCACGTTCGCGTGCGCGTGTCCGGATGGCTCGTCGATCAAGCATATGATCGAGGCGCTAGGCGTGCCGCATACGGAAGTCGAGTTGATTACGCGCAATGGTGAACCCGCACGTTTCGATGCGCCGGTCCAACCGCACGATGTCATCGAAATTTATCCGACGCGGCACGCGCCTTTCGATCCCGAGCCGGGCGCGCTTCTTCTGAGGCCACCGTTGCGCGCCGCCGATCTGCGCTTCATCGCCGATGCTCATTTAGGCGGACTCGCGCAACTGCTGCGGCTTGCGGGTTTCGATACCTGCTACGACAACCACTTCCTCGACGAAACGATCGAACGGCTGGCGGAAGCCGAATCGCGCATCGTGCTCACGCGTGACCGCGAGTTGCTCAAGCGCAGAACCTTGCTGCGCGGCTGCTATGTGCGCGCGCTGCAAGCCGACGAGCAATGGCGCGAAATCGCGGATCGGCTGGACCTTGCGGCGCATGTCCGCCCTTTCCGCCTCTGCCTGATGTGCAACGCGCCGCTGCGGCGTGCATCGCTCGATGAAGTCGCGGACCGCGTGCCGGATGGCGTGCGCGAGCGGCATTCGCGGTTCGTCACCTGCGATGTCTGCCGGCGCGTGTTCTGGGAAGGCACGCACTGGCGGCGCATGCGTGCGCGCATCGATTCGCTGGCCGACGCGACGGCCCGTGAGCGCACGTACAATACGGGCCCTGTCGATTAATTGCTGCAATGGAGCATCAAGTGAACAAATTTCAACTCGAACAAACCAAGGCGTTCAAGCTGGCCAACGAACTGAAGCAAGGCGGCAAAGGCCGCGCGGATCAGGGCGCTGCGAAGCCGGATCGTCGCGAGCAGCGCAAGTTGGATCAGGCCAAAGGGCTGGTGCCTTTTGCGTGCAAGCTGGATGAGAAGCTGGTGACGCAATTGAAGGAACGCGCGGCGACGAATGAAGGCGGGATGACGGAGGTGCTGGCGGAGTTGTTGGTGAAGGCTGGGCTGGAGCGGTAAGCGTTATTTGTCGGTGTAGTGGCCGCGACAGCGATACACGAGTATCCGAGCATCCGTGACGGCGTAGAGAATCCGATTCTTTTGATCGATTCGGCGCGACCAGACATTCGGATTGTGCCGGAGCGCTTCGGGTTTCCCAATTCCGCTAAACGGGTTTCGGCGGCATTCATCGAGCATCTGCGCCAGCTTGATGAACGCCGCTCGATCCGCCCATCGCCAGAAAAATTAATCCAGCCAGCTCTCTGTTGAAAAATCGACTCCGCGTAACATGACGTTCTCTGCTTCCAAGTGCTGATTGACATGAAGACGTCTGCCGACGCCTTCTGAACTCGTTGATTACAGCTCTTCAGGTCCGCGCAGTTTGTCTGGCGTATATCCCAGAGCCGCGAAAGAGGCCATCGATGCTTCGGTGATTCGCGCGTCGTTCTCGATCATGAACTTGTCGATGATGCTCAATGTCTCGGGAGTCGCGTCGGTCATGAGCGGAATGACCGCGTCCCAGTCCATTCTGTTCAGATGATCTTCCAGTTCTGTCGCATTCCGAATTTGTTTGTCTAAAGCCAATTTCCTTCTCCTCGCCTGATCGTCGAACTGCTCAGTTCACGACACACATCGAGCAACACTGCGTCGTGGATGACAAGTTAAACATGACTAACGAAGGAAAGAAACCTGGCTGAATGGCATAGGAGGATTCGTGTTCGAAGAAACCGCGCACAAACAAAAGCGCGCCGAGCCATAAGACCCGACGCGCCCATCACGTCTTCGAAACCTCTTTAAGCCTTCTTCACATACGCACTGCACCAGCCCTTCGACGCAACCTGCTTGCTGCTGAACATCGGGCACGGCGCAAACGCATCGGCCGCCTTGCCTTGGTAGAACTGACAGTTGCCGCAGTCCTCACCCGCCGCGTACTTGGCGTACTTGGCCTTGTCGACCTTGGTCGCATCGGCCTTATAGCCGAGAGCTTGCGCGGTGGGATCGTTTTCATCGACTTTCGGTGCATCGGCCAGCGCGACGCGAGAGCCCAGCGCCAGCGTCGAGGCAACGCCCACGCCAGTCAGGATAAACGTGCGACGAGATGTCTTCATGGTGACTCACTCCATGTTGTATTGGGGGAAACGCCGTTCTTGGCGACGGCGGTTCCTCAGCATAGCAACGTCGAAGGGAATCGTTACAGCCAAATGTTGGAGATAACTTCCAGCAGAAAGTCGTTCGTAAGCTGAACGCTCATGTCCGCGTCATGTCCGCCACGCGTTCCGCGATGGCAAGCGATGCGGTCAGCCCAGGCGATTCAATGCCGTACAGATTCACCAACCCCGGCACGCCATGCGCCGACTTTCCCTGAATGATGAAATCCGCTGCCGCTTGTCCCGGTCCGGAAAGCTTCGGACGAATGCCCGCATAGGCCGGTTGTAACGCGCCATCCGGAAGCGCCGGCCAATACGCGCGAATTGCGGCGTAGAAAGATTCGGCGCGACGCGGATCGACATCGTAATTGAGCGACTGCACCCATTCGACGTCCGGTCCAAACTTCGCCTGTCCGCCGAGATCGACGGTCAGATGCACGCCGAGTCCCGCCTCATTCGGCATCGGATAAATCAGGCGTTCGAACGGCGCGCGTCCGCTCACGCCGAAGTAATTGCCCTTGGCGAAGTAAAGCGGCGGCACGTGACGATCGTCCAGACCGCGAATACGCCGCGCGATTTCATTGGCATGCAGACCCGCGCTATTGATCAGATACGAGGCACGCAACTTGGTCGGCGAATCGCCGCCCGTTTCGACGATGATGCAACCCTCGCGCGCATCGATGGACGTGACCGGCGTATGAAACACAATGGCCGCGCCGTGATTCTCCGCCTCGCCCTGCAACGCGAGCATGTACTGATGACTATCGATGATGCCCGTGATCGGCGACCACACCGCCTCGACGCATTCGAGGTGCGGCTCCATCTCCTTCGCCTGCGCGCCGCTGATCCGCACCAAGCCCTTCACGCGATTCTCGATGCCCTTCTGCTCCAGCGCCGCCAATTGCGGTATCTGATTGCGCGCGGTCGCCACGAGCAACTTCCCGCATTGCTGATGCGGCACGCCGTGCGCCCGGCAAAACTCGTAAAGCATGTCACGCCCGCGCACGCATAATTCCGCCTTCAACGAGCCACGCGGATAATAAATGCCCGCGTGAATCACTTCGCTATTGCGCGAACTCGTGCCGACGCCAATCGCCTCGCCCGATTCCATCACGATGACTTCGCGCCCGCGCATCGCGAGCGCCCGGGCAATCGCCAGCCCGACCGCGCCTGCTCCGATCACCACGCATTCGATCCGATCCATGTTGTTCGCCCGCCGCCGATGTCGTTTCTACACTGCATTCATTCTACGTTCGACACTATTGCGGGATACACAATAAACGCATGCCGATTAAACCATTTTCCGCAGCAATGCAGAAAAAGGCACGAAAATGGCCGTTCGATGTCAAAAAAGCCAGGTTTCGACGGGGTTTTTGGCAAAAACAAAAACGCGCGCCGCTCAGAAACCGATCGATTTTCGCCGCGATTGGCGATCCAGCACGATATCTTTCGCCTCGACGCAATGCCGCCCGTCGATGCGCGCATTGCCGAATGCATTGAGTACCGCACGCCGCATGCCGCGCGGCGATGCTTCCGTCAGCGCATCGAGCGGAGCGTCGCCGAGCGTTTCGGGGAAGCGCGCGCCCCACGTGTGCGCATTGCGGATTTCGGCGTAAATTGCCTGCGCAATACGGCGCGCGCCGTCGCGGTCCGGCGCTGGAATCTCGTACACGTTCATGCGGTTCAGAAGCGGTTCGGGAATGCCGCGCGCATCGTTGGCCGTGGCGATCCACACGACATTGCCCGCGTTGATCGGCACTTCCGCGAATTCATCGACGAAACTTTGCGCGGTGTCGTGCTCCAGCAGCGCGTAGAGTGCGCCGAGCGGGTCGTATTGCGCATCGCCCGTGGCCCTGTCGATTTCATCGACCGTAATCACCGGATTCGCGTAGCTGCCGTTGACGAGCGCGTCGAAGACCTTGCCCGGTTTCGCGTTGCGCCATTGGGACGACGCGCCCGAAAGAATCCATCCGGCCGTGAGCGAACTCATCGCGACATACTGGCAGGACGTGCCGAGCAAGCGCGCAAGCTGCTTCGCAAAATGCGTCTTGCCGATGCCCGGATCGCCGAGCAAAAGCATCGGCATGAGTTCGAGACGGTCGTCGGTTTCGAGACACAGCGCGATCTGCTTGCGGATATCGTCGAGCGGTTCTTCGAAGTTCGGCAGCGCGGCCGCGAGATCGTCGATCGACGGCATGCGGTTCGGCTTTACGCAGAAGCGCAGATTGCCGACCTTGAGCATTTTTTCGTAGGTGGCGCGCAGGGCATCGCTTGCGCCATCGGAGAGATCATTGAGCGCGGTTTCCACATCGTCGAGACTGTAGACCTTGCTGAACGATGCCACCGCCAGTTCCTGTTTGACCACGGCTGTCGTCATCTCACACCCCGTCTTTTATATGGTCGACGAAGCCAGTGTATCGACGCCAAAACTCCAGGCGAAGCGAGCAGTCTCGTGCGTGTGCTGCCAATTTGCGGGATCGCGCGGCGTCGAAAGCATGCGCGTATCATCTCGCGATCACGGGTGCAAAACGTGCTGCGCACGAGCTATGCAATCACGCAGCCCAATTTGGTAAGGTGGCGCACTGAACCACCGTGCGCCGGAGAAAGCTTTCAATGCAAAAGAGAATCCGCACCGCCTTTTCACGTTATCCGCTTCACGCGTGCGCCTTTATCGCCGCCGCGATGTCCCTGCAAGCGCAACACGCGCTCGCGCAAAGCAGTCCGCCGCAGGCCGTCAGTTGGGAGTTGCAGGTCATGCGCGACGGCCAGCAGATCGATTCGTTTTCCGCCACGACGAGCGTCGGGCAAGCCAAGACGGACACGCATCACAACGTCACGCAAAATCGAGTGGGATGCGCGGATCAGCCCGCGGGCGACATCGACCTGCAACGCACACTGACGGTATCGCCCATTCACGCGAGCGCGGATGACATCACGCTCGCCATCGACGCACAGGAAACGCTTCAGGACGACTCCACGCGCACGCTGCCTTCGGGCTGCAAGGTGCCGCCCGCGCCGCGTCAGGTGAACGCGTCGCATCCGGGATTGGTGCTCAAGCCGGGCGAATGGTCGCAATGGCAGATCGTCGACAAGAATCCATCGCTGGCGTACAAGGTACGAGCGAGCCTCGCGCCGCCCGCTCAATAACGGGCGATGAGAGGCGCGGTGATCTACACTCGTTTGAGGCAAGCGAAGTCCAACGACAACGAACGCATGCGAAACCCAGAACATCTTCCGCCGGCCCACTCCGCTCACACGCACACGCCTGATTTCACGGCGGTGAGCTGGAATCTTCACAAGGGCCGCTCGCCGCTCGGACTGCGCGCATGGAACGCGATGCAGCGCTGGGTCCAGACCACCAACGCGGACGTCTACTTCCTCCAGGAAGCCATGGCGCGCCGCATGCCGCAGCCCATTCTGGCCAGCGGTTTCGGCAAGCCGCTCAACACGCCGCTCGACGATGTCTGGCATTGCCAGGCCACGGAAATCGCCACCTCGCTCGAATTGCAGATTGCCCTCGGGCCGAACGTGTTCAAGCCGTCGTGGCGGCACGGCAATGCCATTCTGTCGCCGCATCCGCTCGATCTTTCCGGACGCTGGGATATTTCCGCGCATCGTTTCGAGAAACGCGGGTTGTTGGTGGCGCGCGCGACTTTTGCCGGTCAGGCCATCACGCTTTTATGCGCGCATCTCGCGCTCACACGTTCGGCGCGGCTGCGGCAGATGAACTGGATCGCGCACTGGATCGACAAGGAAGCACCCGACGGCCCGCTCGTTCTCGCGGGCGATTTCAACGACTGGCGCAATGATTCCGTGCCGCTTTTCGGCGAACTCGGGATGAAGGAAGTGGCGACCATGCTCGGCGCATCGGGACGCACGTTTCCGGCGTTTTCTCCTGCGCTGGCGCTCGACAAGATGTTCGTGCGCGGACTGCGGCCGGTCGAATGGCTCGTGCCGACGCAGGATACGGCGTGGCTTTCGGATCATCTGCCGTACATGGCGCGGTTGCGCGTCGAAGCCTGAACGCCGCCTTACTTAACGCATATTGATCGCCGCTTCCAGTTCGTCGATGGAAACCGGCTTGGTCAGATGCCGGTCGAATCCGGCATCGAGTGCCTGACGACGGTCGGCATCGCTGCCATAGCCGGTCATGGCGAGCAGCAACGCGTGACGCGTCGCCTCGTGCCTGCGCATTTCGCGCGCGACCTCGAAGCCGTCCATGCCAGGCAGACCGATATCCAGCACCACGACATCCGGCCGGAATTCATCGATCGATGCAAGCGCGCGCGGCCCGTCGTGCTCCGTGCGCACTTCGTGGCCCAGCGCTTCGAGCAGCATCGACATGGCGAACGCCGCGTCCTCGCTGTCGTCGACGAGCAAGATGCGGCGTTGGGCGGCCGCGCCGCCGTTCGCTTCGGCGGTGGTGTTCATGCGTGTCCCTGTGATCGGCAGGCGCGCCACGAAGCCCTGAAGCCTTGCTGCGCGCAGTTTTGAGATAGACGCGGCGACTGTAGCACACGGCCTCCGCGCACCGGAAAATGAGGCCGCAACGCGTCGCGCGCCACGTCTGCTAAGGTGAAAACTTCCGCATCGCGTATTCCGCCATGTTCGATTTATTCGACGACATTCCCAAACCCGACATCGTGTGGCTGCCGGACTGGATCGACGCCGACGCCGGTTCCGACCTGATGGCCGCGCTGATCGCCGAAGTCGGCTGGCAGCAGGACACCATGACGACGCCCGGCGGCCGCAAGCCGCTGCCGCGCCTGACCGCCTGGCAGGGCGAGCCGGATGCGGTGTACGTCTATTCGGGCATCCGCAACATTCCGCAGCCGTGGACGCCCGCCGTCGCGCAACTACGCGATGCCGCTCAACTTGCAGCGGGCGCGCGTTTCAACAGTGTGCTGCTCAACCGCTACCGCGACGGTCACGACAGCATGGGTTGGCACGCCGACAAAGAGCGCGAACTGGGTTCCGAGCCTGTGATCGCATCCGTGAGTCTGGGCGCGACGCGCGCCTTCGAGTTCCGCCACGCGCGCACGCACGCGACGCATCGCCTGTCGCTCACGCACGGCAGCCTGCTCGTGATGCGCGGACGCACGCAACTCGAATGGATTCATCGCGTGCCGAAGGAGCCGGGCGCGCGCGGCGAGCGCATCAACCTCACGTTCCGTCATGTCGATGCATCGAAGCGCAAATAACGCGCAGCTTCAAGGCCGTTTCGCCACGAAATCGATCTCCACGAGCGCATCGCGCGCCAGTCCCGTCACGCCGATGCACGTCCGCGCGGGCAAAGGCTTCGGCAGAAAGTACGAGCTGTAGACCGCGTTCATCGCTTCGTAATCGCGCTTGAATTCGGTCAGGAAGATGCGCACGCTCACCACGTTGTCGAGCGTCAGCCCAAGCCCGTTGAGCACGAGAACCAGGTTGCCCATCACGCGGCGCGTTTGCGCGGCGACGCCTTCTGGCAACGGCGCGGCATCGTCCTTGGGATCGGTCGGCATCTGGCCGGTAAGGAACACCCAGCCGTCGGCTTCCGCTGCGTGGGAAAACGGGCCGACCGGCGTGGGCGCGGCATCGATCATCGAAAATTTGGGTTGATGCGTCACAGCGTCTCCTTGTCAGAACCGGCACCTTAGCGCGCCAAAATTCACGCTTCGAAACTCACGCGAACGCGTTTTCCTCGGTCACCATCACGCGGTTGCGTCCGGCCATTTTTGCCTGATAGAGACCGGCATCGGCGCGCGCCATCAGCGAGGCCAGCGTTTCGCGGCCGTCCCATTGAGCGATGCCCGCGCTGAAGGTGTAATGCAACGCGCCGCCCGGCACGCTGCAGGCCGTCGATTCGACCGTCCTGCGCAAATGCTCGACCAGCGCGATGACTTCGCTCACGCGCTCGCCGCTGCAAAACAGACAGAACTCCTCGCCACCGATACGCCCGAACACATCGCCATGGCGGATGCGCGCCGTCACGATGGACACGAAGTGACGCAGCACATCATCGCCCGCGGCGTGTCCGTAGCGGTCGTTCACGCTCTTGAAGTGGTCGATGTCCACCACCGCGACGAATTCGCCGCGCGTTTTTCGAGCATCCAGCCGCGCCGCTGCTGCCTGCAACAACGCCTTGCGCGACAACGCGCCCGTCAGATCGTCGAAGCGCGCGAGATGCTCCAGACGTTGCGCGAGCCGGTCGTGCGCCATCATCACCAGACCGATTGAAAGCGTCGGCAGCACAAGAATGCCAAGCGCGAGAAACGTGATCTGCATCACGCCGGGCTGCAAAAGCGCGGTTTGCGGCGGCGGCGCAACCGCGTAAATCGAACCGCGCACGAGATTGCCGAGCGCGCCGATCGTCGCCGCGCCCGCCACGAAAATATAGTTGTAGCGCGGGCGTTCCGGCGGACGCGAGATGAACACGCGCCCCGCAATCGCCAGATCGCAGGCCGCATGAAACACCGACACGATCACCACACGCTGATGCACGTTCGGCACTAAATACGCGTAATACACGATGCCCAGCATCACACCGAGCCACATGATCCAGCCGATCGCCCGTTGCGCCGGCCGCTCGCGCACGCCGAAGAACTCGTTGCATCCTTCGAAGACGAGCAATGCGGTAGCCGCCAGCGTTTGATTCGCGACGACGACGCCCAGCCACAAGGGCGCGACGTTCTGCATCGAGAACAACACGAGCGAGACGATCGCCAGCAAGTTCGCCCAGATCCAGCGCTGCACGCCGTCGATGCCGTGCGGGCGCAGCGAGATCAGCACGAAGATCGAGAGGATGCTCGACAGCGCGGTGACAACGATGATGCTGACTGGACTGAACATCGCAAAGAAAATGGAATCGGACGGGCTCGTGCGGATATCGCCACTGTTTTAACGGCGTCTCGCGTTGAAACTTGACGCCGTGCCGTCGCCTTTAATAACCGTGATACTCGCGCCAGCGCTCCTCACGACGCATCTCATGATGCCAGCGGCGCTCGCGCCATTCATGCCGACGCCATTCGTGCTCGCGCCAGCGTTCGTCGCGGTAGCGGTCGTAACCGTATTGCGTGTAGACGGGCTGCACCGGCGCATAGTAGGCCGGCACGCCGACGCCGACTGCCACATCGACATGCGCCGACGCCGTTTGCGACACAGCCAGCGCCGCCAGTCCCGCCACCCCGATGATCGCATGGACAATCTTCTTCATTTTGCTTTCTCCTTGCACTCGACGCGTTGCGTGTGAGAAGCAGGATAAAAAGCGACTGAAGACACATGTGCTACGAGCCTGCCAGAAAGGTAACGTCAGGTAACGGTCGGGTATGGCGAATCAACGCACGCGCTTGCCTTGCGCATCGATCACGACTTCACCGTCTTCCTTCGAAAACGGGCCTTGTTGCGGCGGCAGAAGATCGATCACGAGTTCCGATGGCCGGCACAGGCGCGCGCCGTTCGGTGTATCGACGAAGGGTCGGTTGATGAGAATCGGATGCTCCAGCATGGCGTCGATGAGTTGCTCGTCGGAGAGCATGGGATCGTCGAGGCCGAGTTCCGCGAACGGCGTGCCTTTTTCGCGGATGGCATCGCGCACGGAAAGTCCCGCGCGCGCGATCAACGACTTCAGAGCATCACGCGCAGGCGGATGCGTCAGATATTCGACGACCACCGGTTCGATGCCCGCATTGCGAATCAGCCCGAGCGTATTGCGCGACGTGCCGCATTTCGGGTTGTGATAGATGGTGACGGTCATGGACATGTTCCTTTTCATGAGAGCCTCATTGCGCATTTTAGGGCGCGCGCTCGTCCGTATGCAAAGCGGCCAGTCTGACGCGCCTGTCATGTGGACGTCACGCTCTCGACCGGAAGATTTGCGACCATGCAAACAGGCTGTTCTTTCGTCGAATCGCCGCCTATAACTGCAGTGTGCAGTGCGGCATTCTGCTTGTGCCGAGTGGCATGTTTTGTGCGCGGCAGAGCGCGAATCATCGAACTGCGAAGCACGAAAACAACCGTGCGGGCTTGAAGATTTCCCCGATCTATAAGGAGTCGAACATGAAGACACGTCTGGTTTCGATGGCGCTTGGCGCTACTTTGTTTGCCGCTGCCGGAATGGCTTCCGCGCAGCAGATGTATTACCGCACCGCGCAAGTGCCGGGTCAGGCGAGTGCCGATACCTACACGCAAGCGCAGATGGATCAAAACGCCAATCCTTCGACGCAATCCGGCGATCCGTCGTACGGCGGCACGTCGATGATGTCGCGCAGTGCTTCGGGCATGAGCGATAGCGCGGCGTCCAAGCCGTGTGAGCGTGGTCCGAACTGCAGTATTTTCTTTGGGCAATAAGTTACGCCAAGGCCGTAATACTTAGTACGACCATACGCGGCTTCGGCCGCTGCGTTAGCATAGGTGCGCGATTCGGGCGCGTCCGGTATCGAGCCGGACGCGATTCTTTTCCCTTTTCCACGACCGCCATGCAACGCGAAGAATTCACTGCCCTTCTTGCTCAGGAAGGCTTCAACGAAGCAGTCATTGTCACGCGCGAGCCAAACGGTTCGCTCGATGTCCATACGCATCCCTTCGAAGCGAAAGCCCTCATTCTCGATGGCGATCTCACCATTCACTGCGGTGCGGATGCGCGCATGTATCGCGTGGGCGATATCTTCCATCTTGCCCGGGAAGTTGAGCATAGAGAGGTTTATGGACCATCGGGCGTGACTTATCTGGTCGGGCGCAAGTGAGCTTGCTTAACGTATCGATGGAGATTGCCTGATGGGCACGAAGAAAGCGGCACGGATACGTGTGGGTATCGGAGGGTGGACTTTCGAGCCTTGGCGTGGGGTGTTTTATCCCGCCGATTTGCCGCAGAAGCGTGAGTTGGAATTCGCGAGTCGCGCGCTGACGAGCATCGAGGTCAATGGCACGTTTTATGGATCGCAGAAGCCTGCGACGTTCGCCAAGTGGCGCGATGAGACGCCGGATGATTTCGTGTTCTCGCTCAAGGCACCGCGGTATGCGACGAATCGGCGCGTGCTTGCCGAGGCGGGGGAAACTATCGAGCGTTTTTTTGCCAGTGGCGTGCTTGAGTTAGGTTCTAAGCTTGGGCCGATCAACTGGCAGTTTGCGGCGACCAAAAAGTTCGATGAAGCGGATTTCGGTGAGTTTCTCAAGCTCTTGCCGGCGAAGGTCGAGGGGCATGCCATTCGGCATGTGGTCGAAGTTCGGCATGAGAGTTTTTGTGATCCTGCGTTTATTAAGTTGGTCAGGAAGTATCGCGTGGCGGTTGTTGTGGCGGGGGATTCTAAGTATCCGCAGATCGCGGATCTGACTGCGCCGTTTGTTTATGCGCGGATCATGGGGACGAGTGATAAGCAGAAGAATGGCTATGGGAAGGCTGCGTTGGATTTGTGGGCTTCGCGGGCGCGGGAATGGGCTTCTGGTGGGGTGGCTTCTGGTTTGCCGGTTGTGAGTTCGGCGGGCGCGCCTAAGGCCGCTTCAAGGGATGTGTTTTTGTATGTTATCAGTGGGGCTAAGGTTAGGAATCCTGCGGCTGCTTTGGGGATTCTTTCTCGGGTTTCTGATGGTTAGGGTTTTTTCGTGCAAGGGGCTGCTGTTGTTTGTGTCTTTATTGCAGTAGCCGCCTCCCCGGCGGGGGGGTAACTTTCTTTGCTGCTGCAAAGAAAGTCACCAAAGAAAGCAGCTTTTTAACCCATGCTCGCTGGCTGGAAAGTGTTGGTCTGGATTAAGCGATACAGTGGCCGCAATAGGATGTCCCTCGGTTGGTTAAGCGTATGGGCAACCTCGCGATTACGCACTCGAATCCTTGATTCTTAGTGGCCCGCATTCCCTCCTTCGGCCATGCGCTGCGCGCGCCGAGAACGTAAGAACGGAATCCCGCAGCGTATAAGCGTCCTGCCACATCAAGCTTCTCCGCAAGATTGCTATTCGGCCCTACCTTGGTTAGTGCTCCGACTAAAAGGCGACTTGCGTTAGTGTGCGCGCTTTGCCCGGAAGCACTTACCAAGGTAGGGCCCAATGGGAGAGGTGCGATGCGGTGTGATGTGACTGGGCGCTGATACGCTGCGGGATTCCGTTCTAAAGCTCTCGGCGCGCGCAGCGCATGGCCGAAAGAATGAATGCGGTCCACTAAGCCATGCATATTAGAGCGCGAAATCGCGAGGTTGCCCATACGCGTAACCAACCGAGGGACATCCTATTGCGGCCACTGTATCGTTAATCCAGACCAACCCTCTCCAGCCATCGAGCATGGGTTAAAAAGCTGCTTTCTTTGGTGACTTTCTTTGCAGCAGTGTATAGACCGGAGACATGGTTGACAGATGTACGAGGACATCGTTGACAGTTTTATGGTCAGGCTTTTTCGCTCCTCAGGTCAAGTGTCATGATCCGATGATGGGCAAACCAGACGTCAAATACCCCGTCTTCACCCGGCTTTGCACGAGCCGCAACCGGCAGCCCATAAAGCGCGTTGGATAGCTTGATGCGTCGTCCTTCGAAGTCCACGCGCCCACCCGATCTGACCTTCATCACCACGTCGTCCGGGCTGTACTCGATCTCCGGCAGGACGGAGGGATACGCGCGCGAGCTTGCCCGATAACGGCTCTCGGGGGTGGCCATGCCGATTGCCTCGTGCGGCCGCTCGCAGTTATAGACGATGCGCCAGCGCTCAAACACCGTCTGCACGCGCTCCAGGTTCTCATAGCATCGCCCGTTCAGGACTTCGGCCTTCAGGGTGCGGTGAAACCGTTCCTCCTTGCCATTGGTCTGCGGGTGATAGGGCCGGCTGTAGCTGATGCCGATGTCCAGCCGGATCAGCCACACCGCCAGTTCGGTGAGTTGCCCCGGACTGCTGGGCGAGCCCCACGGCGCACCATTGTCGGTGTTGATGCGCGCAGGCAAGCCATACCGTGCGAACGCCTCGCACAGCCCCGCCTGCACGGCTGCGGTGTCGGTCGGGCCACAGGCACGCAGCAGGATATTGAAGCGCGAATGGTCATCGAGCACGGTCAGCGGACTGCAGCGCTGCTTGTCCAGCGTCTCGAAGTGTCCCTTGAAATCCATCTGCCAGAGCGCGTTGGGCTGCGCGTGCTCAAAGCGCTTCCAGGGCTCGCTCCGCGCCGACTCGGCCGGCAGGATGAGTTGGTGCCGATGCAGGATCGAAGTCACGGTGCTGGGGTGCGGCACCCCTTCAAAGCCCAGATCCTGAAGGCGTCGGCTGATTTTGCGTCCGCCCCAGCACGGATGGGCCAGACGCAGTCGAACCACTTCCTGCTCGATAGCCTCAGAACTCTTCGAAGGACTGCTGGCGGGACGGCGCGAGCGATCGGCCAGCGCCTGTTCGCCCCGCTTGAGCCATTTGTAGCCGGTCTGCCGGCTGATGTTGAAGCGCTCGCACAACTCCGTCATCGTGAGGGTGTGTTGAGTGGCCAAATGAACGAATTCTTGTCGCAGGCTCATCGTGTCTTTTATGTTCCAAGTCATGGTCGGCACCGGGGTTTCAGTACCCGAAAGTGTCAACCATGTCCTCGTACGTTTGTCAGCGATGTCTCCCGTCTATACACTGCTGCAAAGAAAGTTACCCCCCCGCCGGGGAGGCGGCTACTGCAATAAAGACACAAACAGCAGCAGCCCCTTGCCCGACAACAACAACCTTAGCGAACCATACAAGGCCTCTTATTATCAAACTCCCACCCAGACACAAGAAACTGCATAGCAACGCCATCATCCCGCGCCCCAAGCCCATGCTCGAGATAAACCGCATGCGCCTTCTCAACCGCATCCATATCAAGCTGAACCCCCAGCCCCGGAGCCTGCGGCACGCGAACCTTCCCCCCCACAATCTGCAAAGGTTCGACAGTCAGCCTCTGCCCATCCTGCCAAATCCAGTGAGTATCAATCGCCGTAATCTTCCCCGGCGCGGCCGCAGCCACATGCGTGAACATCGCCAACGAAATATCGAAGTGGTTATTGGAATGCGAGCCCCAGGTAAGCCCCCACTCATGGCACATTTGCGCTACGCGCACCGACCCCTGCATCGTCCAGAAATGCGGATCGGCAAGCGGAATATCCACTGACTGAAGTTGGATCGCATGGCCCATCTGCCGCCAGTCAGTCGCGATCATGTTGGTCGCAGTAGGCAACCCAGTCGCACGGCGAAACTCGGCCATCACTTCACGGCCCGAATAGCCGCCTTCCGCGCCGCAAGGATCCTCGGCATAAGCCAACACATCATGCTTGTCGCGGCAAAGCCGAATAGCCTCGGCAAGCGACCACGCACCATTCGGATCGAGCGTCACGCGTGCCTCTGGAAAGCGTTCGGCCAGCGCGGTGGCCGCTTCCATCTCGGCATCGCCGGAAAGCACGCCGCCCTTGAGCTTGAAATCGTTGAAGCCATAACGCGCCTGCGCCGCTTCAGCGAGACGAACGACCGCTTCCGGCGTCAACGCTTCCTCGGTTCGCAAACGCTCCCAATCGTCCTTGCCATCCGCACCGGACGCATACGCGAGATCGGTTTTCTTCCGGTCGCCGACATAGAACAGATAGCCAAGCATCTCGACTTCATCACGTTGCTGACCTTCGCCGAGCAACGCCGCGACCGGCACATCGAGATGCTTGCCGAGCAGATCGAGCAACGCCGCTTCGAGCGCGGTCACCGCGTGAATGGTCGTGCGCAGATCGAAGGTCTGAAGGCCGCGCCCGCCTGCATCGCGATCGGCAAACGCCTTGCGCACCGTGTTCAAAATCGCCTGAAAATTGCCGATGGATTGCCCGACGACGAACGCGCGCGCATCGTCGATGGTCTTGCGGATGGCCTCGCCGCCCGGCACTTCGCCCACGCCCGTGTTGCCCGCGCTGTCCTTGAGGATCACGATATTGCGCGTGAAAAACGGACCGTGCGCGCCGGACAGGTTGAGCAACATGCTGTCGCGGCCAGCCACGGGCACGACGCGCAATTCAGTGACTTTGGGGGTGTCGTTCTTTGACATGAGGTTATCCGGAGAATTAAAGAATCAGGCCGCGCGCGCGACGATCTCGACCCAGTTCGCGCCTCGCCCGCCTTCGCAACGCGAGACGAGGGTGAGCGCGCCGCTGTCGGCGTCGATGGCATAAGCGGAAACGTGCGTGGACTTCTCGCCGCACGCGATGAGAAAGCGCCCCTGCGGATCGATCCTGATTCCGCGCGGCTGGGTTTCGGTGTCGATGAAGCTCGCGTAGCGCAACGCGCCATCGTCCTGCACGCGATAGACGATCAATCGGCTCGACGTGCGATCCGAGACATAGACGAAGCGGCCATCCGGCGTGACCTGAATATCGGCGGCCCAGACGAGCGTGGCGATTTCCTGCGGGTCGATCTGCTCGCTGCTCGTGAAGCTCGGGCGGGCGCGGCCCGGTTTGAGGTGCGCGAGTGCATCGGCGGGTTCGGAGACTTGAAATGCGCCGAGCTTGCCGGTGTGTGGATCGCGCGTGAAGGCGGCGATGCTCGCGCGGAATTCGCTCACCACGTAGAGCGTGCGTTCATCCGGCGACAAGCGCAGATGCCGTGCGCCGAAGGTCGGCTCGACCACCACGACATCGAGCGCATGCAGCACGCCGTCGCGAAGTTCGAAGCAGTGAACGGTGCCGCCGCCAAGCGACGAGACATACACGAAGCGTCCGTCGCGCGAGCCGATCGCGGCGTGCGCGTGCTCGATGCCATTGACGAACTGCAACGCGTCGCCGTGACCCTCGGCGATACGCGCGGCATCGTAAAGACTCGCGCGATGCTCGCTGTACGACGCGCCAAGCAAATAGCGCCCGCTGCCATCCACCGACAAATACGCGAGGTTCGATTCGATCGGCGCGACGTTCAGGCGCGTGAGGCGGCCGCTCGACGCATCGACCGAATACGTGACGATAGTCGGTTGATCGCCACGCGTCGCGGCGTACAGCGTCGTGCGGTCGGGTGAGAACGCGAGCGGCATGACGTTGTGATCGGCTTCGATTGAAGCTTCGGGTTCGAGCGTGCCGGTGGCGGCATCGAACCGAAGGATGCCGATTTCTCCGTCCGCCGCGTTGGAGACGAAGATCGAATAAACCGGGTTCTTGGCGATGTCGTGCATGGATCGACCTTGGTTGTCGGATGACGGTTCTAAAACGCGGCGCAGAGGGCGAACAAGTCACCGCTAGTTGTCCGATGACATTCTAAATTGGCTACTCGAACGAACCAACGCGCGTTTACCCTTGACTGCTCAAACGCTTGTCGGACCGGGCTTCTGAGCATTCTCAGCAAACCGACAACCTGTTCAGGCTGAAAAATCAAAGAGGTCAGACAACCCTCAAAAAGAAAGCCGGCTCACGCCGGCTTTCTTGCCCTCGAAACGGCGTCTACAAATTACTTCGTCCCTTGCCCGATCTCATGATTCGCCATGATTTCCAGCGCGCGCACCATCCCCGAGTGATCCCACGCCTTCCCGCCATGCGCCGCACACGAATTGAACAACTGCATGCAGGTCGCCGTATTCGGCAACGCGACGCCAAGCGATTGCGCCGTCGCCAGCGCCAGATTCAAATCCTTCTGATGCAGTTCGATCCGAAAGCCCGGATTGAACGTGCGCTTCGTCATGCGCTCGCCGTGCACTTCCAGAATGCGCGACGACGCGAAGCCGCCCATCAGCGCGGTGCGTACTTTCTCGGCATCGACGCCCGCCTTCGACGCGAGCAGCAACGCCTCGCCGACCGCCTCGATGGTCGCCGCGACGATCACCTGATTTGCTACCTTGCAGACCTGTCCCGCGCCGACTTCGCCGATCAGCGAGATGTTCTTGCCCATCATGTCGAACAGCGGCTTCACCTTGTCGAAGGTGGCCTGCGCGCCGCCGACCATGATCGTGAGCGATGCGGCCTTCGCGCCGACTTCGCCGCCGGACACGGGCGCATCCAGATAATCCGCGCCTTTTTCGCGCACCTTCGCGGCGAATTCGCGCGTGGCGATCGGCGAGATCGAGCTCATGTCGACCACGATCTGCCCCGCGCGCAGCGATTGCGCCACGCCCTTTTCGCCGAACAGCACGCGTTCGACGTCGGGCGTGTCCGGCACCATCAAAAAGATGATGTCCGCCTTCGAAGCCACGTCCGCCGGGCTATCACACGCCGTCGCGCCCGCCTGCGTCAGTTCCGCGGCCACGCCGCTGCGCGTGAACGCGGCCAGTTCGACGCCGTTCTTGACGAGATTGGCCGCCATGGGAAGCCCCATGATGCCCAGCCCGATGAAACCTGCCTTTGTCGCCATGAATCGCTCCTTGAGTTTATGTTCGGGTTCAGCGAAAAGCCGCGCGGGCTGCGATGAAAGCCCGACGTCGCGGCCTTAACGCTGGATGAAATGTTTCTTCACGGCCTGCGCGGTGTTGCGCAACATGCCGATGTCGGCGCACACGGCAACCATGGTCGCGCCCATGCCGATATAGCGCTCGGCTTCCGCCTGAACCGGCGCGAGAATGCCGCTCGACTTGCCCGCCGCGTGCGCGCGCTCGAACACGCGGGCAATCGCTGCCTGCACATCGGGATGATTCGCGTCGCCGAGATGCCCGTAGTTCGCCGCGAGATCGGACGGTCCGACGAACAGCGCATCCACGCCTTCGACCGCCGCGATCTCGTCGATGTTCTCGACCGCCGCGCGACTTTCGATCTGCACCGCGACGCAGATATTGTCGTTCGCGATCTCGAAGTAATTCGCCACCGTGCCGAAGCGATTCCCCCGATGCCCGACCGACACGCCGCGAATGCCCTGCGGCGGATAGCGCGTGGACGCGACCGCGCGCGCGGCCTGTTCGGCGTTATCGACAAAAGGGATCAGGAAGTTCACGAAACCGCCATCGAGCAGGCGCTTGATGACCACGCTGTCGTTCGCCGGCGGCCGCACCACGGGCGCGCTGATGCTGTCCTTGAGCGACAAAAGTTGCGGCATCAGCGTGATGGAGTCGTTGGGCGCGTGCTCGGCGTCGAGCAGCATCCAGTCGAAGCCAACGATGCCCAGCAACTCCGTGACGATCGGACTGGCCAGCGACGACCAGCAGCCGATCTGCGGCTCACGCGCGCGCAACGCGGCCCTGAACCCATTGGGCAACGGCTGATACGGAACGGATGACGGCATGGCGGTGTCTCCTGTCTCGACGGCGATCTATGAGAAAACGAATGGTCGATAACTTTAGTTATCTGACGTCTTAACACATCGTACCGTGGCAAGATGCCAGCATACAACCTAGTAAACCCTTAACTCCCCGTCATATAAGATCCTTCTTTTATCTCGATTGGTTTAAACAAATACGATGACTTATCACATTCGTGCGTCAACATGAGGTTGAGGCCGAATTGACGAAAACAACTCCAAATTCCATGATGCATCGTCGGACATCAACGTGTCGCGCCCTTTTGATAGGCCAAAAACCCTTCTCTCGATGTCCGACAACACAAAAACCAGCCGACAAACGCGTATGCCCAGCCTGACCGACAAAGTAGTCGCCACCCTATTCGAAGAAATCGAGCGCGGAACGCTTCGCCCTGGCGACAAGATTCCCACCGAAGCCGCGCTGATGAAGCAGCTTTCCGTCAGCCGCTCCGTCGTGCGCGAGGCGGTTTCACGCTTGCAGGCAGCGAATGTCGTGGAGACGCGGCATGGCATCGGCACGTTCATTCTCGCGCCGGGCGATCGTGACGCAGTGCGTCTGCCCGACGCCGATCTGTCGAACCTGCTGGACATCATGGCGATCATCGAGTTTCGGATCGATCTGGAAGGCGCGGCCGCCGCGCTCGCCGCGATGCGCCGCACGGATCAGCATCTCAAACACATCGCGGCGGCGCTCGGCCGTTTCGAAGCGCAGGTTGCCAACGGCAGCATGGACGTGCTCGAACACGATGTCGAATTTCATTTGCAGATCGCGCGCGCGAGCGGCAACCGCTACTTCCACGACGTGCTGAGTCAGATGGGACGCGCGGTGAGTCCGCGCACGCGGCTGGGTCGTGCGGAAATCGCGGAACTGGATCAGATCGAGCGGTTGCGTCACGTGCTGGCCGAACACAAGGCGATCTATCAGGCGATCGTTCGCCAAGATCCCGACGATGCGCGCGCCGCCATGCGCATGCATTTGAGCAATAGCCGCGAGCGGTTGAAGCAGGTTCATTCGACGGCTATGGCTTGAGCTGCAAGCGCTTCGGTTTTGAGCAGCGCTGCATGCGTCTCTGAGTAAACAAAAGAGATCGTATGTATACGTGGTAGTAGTTAACAAGCACGCCACTTTTCAGTGGATAACACCGAGCTTGCGTTCTCGCTCAAAGGTTTACCGATTCAATAACTTCGGTATGGTCAGACGGTTTACCGCCTGAGCCTGGAACAACTTTCTTAAAGAATGAAGAAGCCGCAAGTTGTCCAGAAACCGCCAACAACAAACCAGTCGCGCTTCCAACAGAGTTGTCCACAGCATTTGTGATATTGCTGCTTACAGACACCCCCGAACGGAGGCGCGATGCAACGAGGACCATTCAGCGAAGCGGGCCGCAAGCGGCGGCGTCTGTTCTTCAGCCGCGCGCATGTCGTGTTGGCTGTGATCGGCACGTTCGGGTCGGTGCTGGGAATCGGCATTGCCATCGATGGCGGGCTGGAATTCGATCGGACAAAGCTGTTCGTCGGCGTCGGCATGATCGCCGTATCGACCATCGTCTATATCTCGATGCTCTTTGTCCGCGATGAAGCGTCGTAGCGTTATCGCGTGATGACCGCGAATGGCGGAAGCGGCATCTTTTCGCCATCGACAAACGCCGTCGCGCAACGCACGGCGAAACGATAAGCGCCGTCCTTGTTCGCGAAGATGCCCAGATTGCCGAGGGAGGTTGCCTCGCCGTCCTCTTCGAGAATCGACGCGCGCGCGATGAACGTATTGCCGTTGCGCGTGACGGAGGGCTGAATCGCGGCTCCGTGGTGATAGAAAATCATTGGCAGAGCCTCACGTGAAGTGGGACGACCCAGCTTAGCCGTTTCAAAATATCGCGCGAAAAATTTACATTTTGTCGCCGGTTATTTAACTTCGCGCCTCTTAAAGAAAAGCGTCGCGCGGATTAAACCCGCGCGACGCGAAGGTCGCTCGACCCCTTGGAAGGAAGAGCAAGAGGAGACAGAAACGATCTTAGCGCTTCAAATCAAACGCAAAGCGCCGGACAACGGGCGATGTTCCCGTCAATTCAAGGCTTGGGAAATCACGCTGCCGAAAGCAGCCGGCCGAGCGGCGCGAGCGGGCCGAGTTGCAGGAATTCATAGCTCGCGAAACCGCCTTCGACGAGCGGCAACGCGCCGATCGTCTCGCGCGCTTTCTCGACGGAATCCACGTTCATCAGAAACACCACGCCCGGCTTGTCCTGCCGATACCAGAATTGCTCGATCAGGCCATCGAGATAGAGCTTGAGGGTGTGAGGCACTTCCTTCGGCATGACTTGCGCGCGTTGTTCATCGCTGAGCGGTTTGAGGATGGTGCCGATCGCCATTACTTTCATGATGTGAATCTCCAGAGTCAGGGGTTCGTTCGATGTGCTGCGAGTACAGATCGTAGCGATGGCGCGGTGAATTCTGTATAGTCGCAAATGACAACTTTATGGTCATTCACGCCATCATGCGAATTGCCGTTCTTGCTCTGGAAGGTCTGTTCGATACGGGACTTACCGTCACGCTGGATGCACTTGCCACGGCCAACGGGCTGTCCGCCAAGTTGCTCGGCGGCGCCTGCCGTTTCGATGTGACCGTGGTCGGCGTGCGGCGCAAGGTCAAAACGGCGCACGGGCTTTCCGTGCCGGTGAGCGCGATTTCATCCACGCTCGCGCCGGATTGGGTGATCGTCCCGGCGCTGCGGGCGACCACGCCGGATGCTTTGTTGCCCGCGCTCCAGCGGCGCGATGTCGTCGAGGCGCAGGCGCATCTGCGAAAGTGGCATGACGAGGGCGTGCGGATCGCGGCGTCGTGCATCGGCACGTTTTTGCTGGCGGAAGCTGGCCTGCTCGATGGGTTGGAAGCCACGACAACCTGGTCGCTCGCGCCGTTTTTTCGGCAGCGTTATCCATTGGTCTCGCTGGATGAATCGCGCATGCTGGTTTCGTCCGGGCAGATGGTCACGACCGGCGCGGCCATGGGCCATCTCGATCTCGCGCTCTGGCTGATTCGCCAGTCCAGCCCGGAACTCTCCGCGCTCGTTTCGCGCTATTTGCTCGCCGATATTCGGACGTCGCAGGCGCCGTACATCATCCCGAATCATCTGGCGCAGGCCGATCCGCTCGTTTCGCGCTTCGAGCGATGGGCGCGGGAGAATCTGAAGGAAGGCTTTTCGCTGAAAGATGCCGCCAGTGCGCTCGCCACCAGCACGCGCACGCTGCAACGACGCTGCGAAGCCGTGCTCGGCAAATCGCCGCTGTCGTACTTTCAGGATTTGCGCGTCGAGCGCGCGCAATCGCTGCTGCATGGCAGCGGTCTGGATATCGACGCCATCGCGGCCGAAGTCGGCTATCTCGATGGCGCGACGCTGCGCACGCTTCTACGCGAGCGGCTGGGACGCGGCGTGCGCGACCTGCGCGCCGATCTGCGCTGACCGCATGGCCTATGCGTGGTCGATGCGCACATCGCGCGGAATGTTCTCCGGCGTGACCACGACGATCGACGACGAATCCGATATCGCCGATGCCGGCAAGAGCTTGTGGAAGTGCATGACGTGCCGGCACGCGGCGCGCAAATCCTGCCGCAGATCGTGATGCAACACCGCCTGAATCCTGCCTTGCCGCAGCAATCCAACATTGTCGCGATCCAGATCGTGACCGATGAAGCAAACGGGCGCGTGACCGGCGGCATCGAGTGCGCGGAGGATGGCGGGATTGCCGCCGCCCATTGAATACACGGCGTCGATGCGATCGGCTTTCGACAACGCCGCGCGCACTTTTTCCGCGGTGTCGGCGTCCAGTCCGTGGCCGCCGCTTGCATCGACCAATACGAGGTTCGGATGACGTGCCCGCAACGCGCGCCGAAAACCGGCCTCGCGTTCTTCCTCGCCACGGAAGCGTTCGTCGCTCAATGTGATAAGCACCGTGCCCGTGCGTTCGCCCAGCCATTGCCCGATGAGATACGCCGCCGTCGCGCCCGCCGCGCGATTGTCCGGCCCCGTGTACGCGATGCGCGCGGATAGCGGCAGATCCGTGAAGATCGTGACGACGGGAATGTGCTGGCGCTGGAGTTCGTCCACCGCGCGCGCGATTTCGGGTACGTCGCGCGCCTTGAGCAACACGCCGTGACTGCCGCGTTTGGCGATGGCGTGCAGCGTGTCCAGCACATCGTTCGTCGTCATGGTTTCGCGCATCAGGAAACGCGGCCGGAACACGGCGGGATGAAGGCCGGGCAGTTCGGCTTCGAGCGCGTCCTGAATCTCGCGGGCGAAGCGTGCGGGCGCTTCCACAAGCACATCGACGATCAGCTTGCGGCCCGCGCGCGCCAGTTGAAGTTCCTGTTTCTCAAGTTCCTCGATGGCTTGTTCGACGCGTCGGCGTGTGCCTTCGCGCACGTGCGCGCGGTCGTTCAAAACGCGGTCCACGGTCGCCACGCCAAGCCCCGCCTGAAGCGCGATTTCCTTGATGAGAAAGCGATGCGCCACCGTGTTTTCCCTCGTCGTCTTGATGGTTTTTTGATGGATCGATGATAGGCCGCTCGCGCTCGATGCGTCTATCCTTCATGCAAACAACGACGGGAGCGAGACATGAGCGACAGGCGAAACTGGTTCCGCGAAAACGAGTGTTCGGTCGATGACTTCATCGCGCTCGTGGAATCCAAAGGCGGCCCGGCGTTGACCTTCGCCACGGATGTCCAGCTCGACATTCCGATCTACGACTGCGCCGAACTGCGCGCGACGCTCGCCGATTCATCGCGCCGACAAGCGCTGCAAGCCGAATGGGCCGATGTGCTGAGCGATGGCGCGGGCGTGCTCGTGCTCAAACGCGCGTACGCGGATACGGCGTGCATCGACGAAGCGACCGCGATTTTCGAAGACATCGTGCGGCGTGAGCGTGAGGCGGGCGGGCAAGGTGACGACCACTTTGCCAAGGCGGGCGCGAACGATCGCATCTGGAACGCGCAGGAAAAGCTGTGTTTGCAAGCGCCGTCCGTGTTTGCGCGTTACTTCGCGAATACGTTCATCGCGTGTGCGGCGCAGGCGTGGCTGGGGCCGGGGTATCAGATGACATCGCAGGTCAATGTCGTGCGGCCCGGTGGCGAGGCGCAGCAGGCGCATCGTGACTATCACCTGGGTTTTCAGACGGTCGATGAGGCGCAGCGCTATCCGGCGCATGTGCATACGATGTCGCCGCTTTTGACGCTTCAGGGCGCGGTGGCTCACGGTGAAATGCCGGTCGAAAGCGGTCCGACGAAGTTGCTGCCGTTCTCACAACGTTATGCGCCGGGCTATCTCGCCTGGCGACGCGCTGACTTTCGCGCGTATTTCGAAGCGCATTGCGTGCAGTTGCCGTTGTCCAAAGGTGATGCGTTGTTTTTCAACCCTGCGCTTTTTCATGCGGCGGGCGCGAATCGCACGCGCGATGTGCAGCGCATGGCGAATCTGCTGCAAGTGTCGTCGGCGTATGGGCGAGCGATGGAGACGGTGGATCGCACGGCCATGTGCAAGGCGGTGTTTCCGGCGCTGATGGACTATCGAACCTCGGGCCGATTGAGCGCCGATGAAATCGATGCGGTGATCGCGTCGTGCGCCGAAGGGTATGCGTTCCCGACGAATCTGGATCGCGATCCGCCGATTGGCGGGCTTGCGCCGGCGAGTCAGCAAGCGGTGATGTGGAAGGCGTTGGAGGAGGAGTGGACGGTTAAAGGGTTGTGGGATCGGTTGGAGGAGAATGCTTGGCGGCGGCTTACTGCGTAGACGAAAAAAATCCGCGCTCAGCGCGGATTTTTATGAAGGCCAATCGTGTCAGCACTAAGCGATATTCATCGTCAAATCGGCTTCCAACGTTGCTTCGTCCGGTTCGTAATCTTCACCCTCCTCACGATTGTCCCCGGTGTACGCGCGCTTGCCCATGGCATCTTCGATCAAAGCCAACAACTGCTTTTGCCTGTCTGACATGAACGCTTCGAACGAATCGCTTCGAAGCAACTGCGGATTGATGAAGTGCGACTCGAGATGCTTGTCCAGTCGTACGCGGTCGATCGGCGGGCTTGTCGTATTACCGCCTTCGAGCTTTGCGAGATATTCGGACGGCGCCACGCCACCGATGATCCTGTTCGTTCGATACGACAACGGCGTCTTGTTGATGATCGAATCGTAAATGGCAGGCTTGATGCCGTTTGTCTTGCACCAGTCCTGAGGAAAGATATGGTGGATGTCGACGTTCTCACCAAAGAACACGATATGGTCGAATGTCTGCCCGGAACGGAAATCACGTGCGCCGTCTCTCATGAGCAGCGCGTTCACGCCCTTGTATGCAGCCGACAGGCGCATTCGCATGGTCTTTAGCCGGTCCGCACGGAAGATGGTTTCGCTGATCGTCGTCGGTTCCGGTCCACCGTTCAACCAGGCAGGCACTTCCATGAAGTCCCGCGCAAAACGCGAGTCGACCGCAGAGCCGTACAGCTCGCCGAAGACACCGTTCCAATACCACTGGACCAATTTTGCTCGAACAGTGTCGTGCTCCCACGCTGTTCCAATGTCAGCCAAAATCGCCGCAAGCGGAACGATTTGTGACTGGTAGGGTAAATCGAACACGCGGTATATGTGCAGCATATGAAGAAACTTGGCTGCATGGATAAACCCAGTTTCGACTTGCGCCTCATACTTCTTATAGGCAGCCAAAGGAAGGTTCAAGAGCGCCTGACGATTCCCGCTAACGGACGGCAACTCCTTTCCGGTTTTATTGGCTTGCTCCGCCTCCTGGCGCTTTTCCCGAGTGTAGAAGAGTGAGATTGCTTGCAAGAAGTCCGTATTGGTCACGTTTGCGATGATGCCCGAAGCAGCATCTGCAGGACGCAGCGTTTCTACGAAGCGACTCTGCCGACCCTTTACTTTTTCGCTACCGAACCAATCTTTTCGAAGTTCATGTCCCTCGGCAGCGTACATCGCCGTAACAAGTTCGAACGCGTCAAGCGGCTTGCCACCGGTATTGACCTTTTCGAACACGACGCAGACCGCTTCTTTGGGCGTGGACCTGTCCAGCGCGATAACGGGGACGCGATAGTCTTTAAAGTTCTCGAGAATTGCTTGCTTGAATGCTTTGAATAACTTCCTCGTATCTGCGTGTTCATCTCCACGCCAATACTCCTGAAATCCGTCCTGCCATGTATCCCAATCGAATACTTGTGAGACAGGAAACATCAGCGTTTCATACTCACGTTCCGGGGTCGTCAGGTCGAGAACTTCGGAGCGCCCAAAATCGGTACGCACAACGCGGTCTTCCGGCACGCCAACAATGGCATCCTCCCGGTCACACGACGGGTCCATCGCTTTGTTTATGTCGATATAAAACCAGCGTTTAACCTTCTTGTTTTTCGGAGTAACGGTCTCCACGACTTTTCCACGCAGCGTTACTTGGTAGAGCGACGTCATTCGCTGTTGACCATCAAGTAGAAGCGAACGTGGTACAGCCGAACGGGCAGAGTCAGGTGCACCCTCAACTGGCCGAGGTTTGAATTCCACATTGCCTCCGGTTTCCAGCGTCATCAGTGCGCCAACAGGAAATGCGCGCGAAATGGACGCAATCAGGCTTTTGATGCGGTCTTCGTCCCATACCCAACTGCGCTGAAAGTCGGGCAACTGAAGAACGCCCTTTTCGCATTCGTCAAGCAGATCGCGCAAAGGGATTGGATTAGTTTGAAACGAGGACCTGGCCATAGCGGTAAATATAGTTTCGAAGGAAAGCTGTCTTGTGTGGACGACACGTGTCAGTAGGCATGTCGCAAAAGACATGGAGACTTTGTTTGACGTCTTGGGGGATGTTCGCGGGTATGTTTCCGTTATCGCGAAAAGAAAACAGGAGGACGGCGCGGCTCCGACAGTTCCGCCTAAGGCTTGTTTTCATATATGCCCTAAGCGGAACCTTGTTTCTCACTCCACCGTAACCGACTTAGCCAAATTCCGCGGCTTATCCACATCCGTCCCTCTCGCGCAAGCCGTGTGATACGCCAACATCTGCAACGGCACCACATGCAAAATCGGCGACAACGCCCCGTAATGCTCCGGCATCCGAATCACGTGGATACCATCCTCACTGACAATGCGCGTATCCGCATCCGCGAACACATAAAGCTCGCCGCCCCGCGCGCGCACTTCCTGCATATTCGACTTCAGCTTCTCCAGCAGCGTGTCATTCGGCGCGACAGTAACAACCGGCATCGCCTCCGTAACCAGCGCGAGCGGACCGTGCTTCAGCTCACCCGCCGGATACGCCTCCGCGTGAATATACGAAATCTCCTTCAGCTTCAGGGCGCCTTCCAATGCAATCGGATAATGCAGCCCGCGCCCGAGGAACAACGCATTTTCCTTGCGCGCAAACTCCTCCGACCACGCGATGATCTGCGGCTCCAGCGCCAGCACGCTATTGAGCGCCGCCGGCAAATGCCGCAATTGCACGAGATAAGCCGCTTCCTGCGATGCATCCACGAACCCGCGCATCTTGCCGAGCGTTGCCGCCAGCACGAACAGCGCGACGAGCTGCGTCGTGAACGCCTTGGTCGATGCCACGCCGATCTCCCGCCCCGCGTGCGTCAAAAACGCGAACTCGGTCAGGCGCACCATCGCGCTCGTGCCGACGTTGCACACCGCAAGCGTGTGCTGATGCCCAAGCGATTGCGCATGCTTCAACGCCGCGAGCGTATCCGCGGTTTCGCCCGACTGCGAGATCACCACGACCAGCGCCTTCGGATTCGGCACCGACTCGCGATACCGGTATTCACTCGCGATTTCCACCTGCGTCGGAATCTTCGCGATGGATTCGAGCCAGTACTTCGCCGTCAGCCCCGAGTAATAACTCGTGCCGCAAGCCAAAATCAAAATACTGTCGATGCCTTTGAACACGCCTTCCGCATCTGCGCCAAAAAGGCTCGCGTCGAAGCCATCGGCTTGCGGAATCGTGTCGGTAATCGCGCGCGGCTGCTCGAAGATTTCCTTCTGCATGAAGTGGCGATACGGCCCAAGCTCGACCGCGCCGCCGTAAGACGCCACCACACGCACTTCACGCTGCGCGACCAAACCTTCACGATCGACAATCTTCACGCCATCCAGACCGATCTCGACGACATCGCCCTCTTCCAGAAACGCGAAGCGATCCGTGCTGCCCGCGAGCGCGAGCGCATCCGAAGCCAAAAAGTTCTCGCCTTCGCCCACACCGACGACCAGCGGCGAACCCTGCCGCGCGCCGACCACCGTATGCGGCTGATCCTTGTGAATCACGGCGATGGCATATGCGCCATGCAGTTGCTTCACGGCATCGCGCACGGTCTGGAACAGGTCGCCGCGATACATGCTGTGGATCAAATGCGCGATGACTTCCGTATCCGTCTGCGACACGAACTCATAACCCTTGCCGCGCAACATCTCGCGCAGCGACTCGTAATTCTCGATGATCCCGTTATGCACGAGCGCCACGGTATCGCGCGAGAAAATCGGGTGCGCGTTGTTCGTCACCGGCGCGCCGTGCGTCGCCCAGCGCGTGTGCGCAATGCCCGTCATGCCGGTGAGACCGGTTTCGCGCACTTGCTCGTCGAGATCGGCCACGCGCGCCACGCTGCGCGCGCGACGCGGCTCGCCATTGCTCAACACGGCCACGCCGCACGAGTCGTATCCGCGATATTCGAGGCGGCGCAGTCCTTCGACCAGCACCGGGACGATGTTACGTTGCGCGACCGCGCCAACAATTCCGCACATGAGCCTTCACCCTTTGATGTTTGATTCCGCTGCTTTCAGCGTTTTTTCTTCGTCGGACGCACGTAATCCGTGCGGCTGATCTGACGCTTCTCGTTGAGCACGAGTTCGCCGTCCGCCACGTCCTTCCACACGGTCGTGCCCGCCGCGATCGACACACCGTTGCCAATGCGCACCGGCGCCACAAGTTGCGTATCCGAGCCGATGAACACGTCATCGCCAATGACGGTGCGATGCTTGTTCGCGCCATCGTAATTACACGTGATGGTGCCCGCGCCGACATTCGTGCGCGCGCCGATATCCGAGTCGCCGATATAGGTCAAATGGTTCGCCTTCGAACCGTGGCCGATCACCGCGTTCTTCACTTCGACGAAGTTGCCGACATGCGATTCGTCGCCGAGCGCCGCGCCCGGACGCAGCCGCGCGTACGGCCCGAGCACCACGTTCGCGCCGGTCGTCGCGCCTTCGATATGCGTGTAGGCATCGACCTTCGTTCCCGCGCCGATGGTCGCATCGCGGATCACGCAGTTCGGGCCGATGCGCACGTTATCCGCAATCGTCACGTTGCCTTCGAACACGCAATTCACGTCGATGAACACATCCGCGCCACACGCGAGCGTGCCGCGCACGTCGATGCGCGCGGGATCGGCCAGCGTCACGCCCGCATCGAGCAGTTCGTACGCCACATTGCGTTGATGTACGCGCTCCAGTTCCGCAAGCTGCACCTTGCTGTTCACGCCGAGCGTTTCCCATTCGGCGTCCGGCTGCGCGGTCACCACATCGACGCCGGCTTCGATCGCGCGTTCGACGACATCGGTGAGATAGAACTCGCCCTGCGCGTTGTCGTTCTTCAGCGACGCGAGCCACGCTTCAAGCTGACGCGTCGGCGTCACGACGATGCCGGTGTTGATCTCCGCGATCTCCAGTTCGTCCGGCGATGCATCTTTTTGCTCGACGATCTTGCGCACGCGGCCGTTCGCATCGCGCACGATGCGACCGTAGCCGGTCGGGTTATCGACGGTGACGGTCAGCACGCCGTAGCGATCGGCGCCCGCCGCATCCATCAAACGGGTGAGCGTGCTGGCGCGCGTGAGCGGTACATCGCCGTAAAGCACGAGCGTGGGCACGGACGGATCGAGCAGCGGAATCGCCTGTTGAACGGCGTGGCCGGTCCCGAGTTGCTTGTCCTGCAGCGCGAACTGCACGTCCGGCGCGCCGACGGTTTCGCGAACCGTGTCTGCGCCGTGGCCGACGACCACGACCAGACGCGTCGGCTTGAGCGTGCGCGCGGTATCGATGACATGGGAAAGCAGCGGACGGCCCGCCAGCGGATGAAGCACTTTGGGCAGAGCGGAGCGCATGCGCTTGCCCATGCCCGCAGCCAGGATGACGATGTTCATTCTCGGAAGAAGCTCGTTTTAGGAATACTGGGCATGGTAGCACGCGAATATAGCGTGTCCGAGGCCCTGTCGCGACGCAGCACGATCGTGCGCCGCGCCTTGCGTGACAAGGCTTACAGGTCGTCGAACTGCACAATCGAAATGGCGTTGGACGGGGCTGCGGAATCGCTCGCGCACGGTTCGTCGTCGAAGGCGATATCGCCTTGCGGGTCCGCCTGACCGCTCGCGCGCAACCCGGCGAACGGAAACAACTCGCGATCCATCAGATGCGACGGCACCACGTTCGTCAGCGCGTTGAACATGTTGTCCACGCGGCCCGGAAAACGCTTGTCCCAGTCGCGCACGAGCGCCTTCATTTCCGCGCGCTTCAAGTTCGGCTGACTGCCGCACAGATTGCACGGGATGATCGGAAATTCGCGCAATTCGGCGTACTTTTCGAGGTCCGTTTCCTTCACGTAGGCGAGCGGCCGGATGACGATATTCTTGCCATCGTCCGATTGCAGCTTGGGCGGCATGCCCTTGAGCTTCCCGCCGTAAAACATATTGAGCAGAAGCGTCTGCAGAATGTCATCGCGATGATGCCCGAGCGCGATCTTGGTCGCGCCCAGTTCGCCCGCCACGCGATACAGAATGCCGCGCCGCAGCCGCGAGCAAAGCGAGCACGTCGTCTTGCCTTCCGGCACGAGCCGCTTGACGATGCTGTACGTGTCCTGATTCTCGATATGGAACGGGATATCGAGCTTGCTCAGATATTCCGGCAATACATGTTCCGGAAAGCCCGGCTGCTTCTGATCGAGGTTCACCGCGACGATATCGAAGTCGATCGGCGCGCGCTCACGCAGGCGCATGAGGATCTCGAGCATCGCGTAACTGTCCTTTCCGCCGGACAGACACACCATGACTTTATCGCCCTGCTCGATCATGTTGAAGTCGCCCACCGCCTGGCCGACCTGACGCGCCAGCCGCTTGAACAGCTTGTTGTTCTCGTACGCTTCCTTCTGCTGACGGCGGTTCAGCGCCTCGCGCGCGGGCTTCTGATCTTCGACGATTTCTTCACGCGCGTTCATGCCCGCTCCTCTTTGATGCGAAAGACTTCGACGCCCACCGCGTCGCAATCGGGATAGACGTCCGGCTTTTCGGTCGATACCGACACCGCACGCACGTTCGGATGCGCCAGCAGCGCGGCGGCGACGTCATCGCACAGGGTTTCCTGCAAATGGATGTGGCCACGCTGCACGCGCTGCGCGATGGTCGAGCGCATGAAGTCGTAATCGACCACTTCCGCGAGCTTGTCCGCGACCGGCGTGGACAGCGCGAGCGGCACATACAGTTCGACGTTGATGACCACGCGTTGCTCGCCGCGTTTCTCGAATTCATGCACACCGATATTGATGCGCACTTCGTAGTTGCGCAGAAAAAGCCGCCGGCAATCGGTCAGCCGGGGATGCGAAAGTGCGGCAAGCATGTGTTCTTCCAATAATGAGTCAGGACGCGCGTGATGGCTTTTGCGCGCCGAACAGGTACATCACATCGCGCGGGCTCGGCACCAGATGCTGGCCGCCATCGACGACGAGCGTCGTGCCCGTCACGCCGTGCGCGTTCGCCAGAAAGCACGCGGCCAGCGCGATGTCATCGACCGTCGATGCACGGTTGAGCGGTGTCACGCGATGCGCGGCTTCGAAGGATTCGGGCGTCTGCCCCGCGGAAATCAGCGTCAGCCCCGGCGCGAGTCCCACGACGCGCAGCTTCGGCCCGAGCGCCTGCGCCAGCGCGACGGTGGCGTTTTCAAGCGCCGCCTTGGTCAGCGTGTAGGACAGGTAATCCGGGTTCATGTTGTACAGCTTCTGGTCGAGCACGTTGATGACAACGCCGCGCTTCGCGTCCTCGTTCGCCGCTGAGTCGGGCGTGATTTCGTGCAGCATGCGCGCGAGCGTCAGCGGCGCGGCCACGTTGATGGCGGTCATCTCCAGCAATTTCGCGTAGGTGAAATCGGCGGCGGTGTCTTCATCGAAACGGGATGCGCAGTTCACCACCACGTTCAGCGCGCCGAAAGCCTCGATGCAGGCGGGCACCAGACGCTCGACTTCCGCCTCCACCGCCAAATCCGCTTTCAGCGCGATTGCGCGCCGTCCGAGCGATTCGATTTCCGCGACGGCTTCTTCAGCATCGGCGTCAGAGCCGCCGTAATGTACGGCGACGTCCCAGCCCTGGCGCGCGAATTCCAGCGCGATCCCGCGTCCGACGCGTTTGGCCGCGCCCGTCACGAGCACGACGCGGGCTTGCTGGACAGCGCCGGATGACGGCGCGTTGACGGAAGAAAACGACATGGAGGCACTCATTTACAATACTGGGATGAATCCGAACGCTCGACAAACTGACAGTTTACCTGTTCCGGGCCCCGAAGCACGGGCGCAATCCGAGGCTTTGACCGACCTGATCCGCGAGCGGATCGCGGCTGCGGGTGGATGGTTGCCTTTTGACCGCTATATGGATCTTGCGTTGTACGCGCCGGGGTTGGGGTATTACAGCGGCGGCGCCATGAAATTCGGGCGTCGTGGCGACGATGGAAGCGATTTCGTCACCGCGCCGGAATTGTCGCCGTTATTCGCGACGACGCTCGCGCGGCCTGTCGCGCAGGCGTTAAAGCGCAGCGGCACGCGGCAGTTGATGGAGTTCGGCGCGGGGACGGGCAAGCTCGCGGCTGGCTTGCTCAACGCGCTTGTCGCGCGGAGCGTGGATTTCGATACGTATTCGATTGTCGATCTGTCGGGTGAGTTGCGCTCGCGGCAGCGGGAGACTATCGAGAAGCTCGCGCCTTCGTTGCTGGACAAGGTGCGTTGGCTCGATTCGTTGCCTGACGCATTCGAAGGCGTGGTGATCGGCAATGAAGTGCTGGATGCCATGCCGGTGCGGCTTGTCGTTCGCAAGCTTGGCGCGTGGCATGAGCGTGGCGTCGTCTTGCTCGATGATCGCTTTGCCTTCGATGACCGGCCCGTTTCGCCTGATGAGCACATCTCCCTGATCGATGCCGCCATCGACGAGGCCAACGATGAGCCGTTTTCCGAGTATCTGACGGAGACGCAAGAGGCGGCGCTCGCCTTCACCCGCACCGTTTGCACGATGTTGACGCGCGGTGCGGCGTTCTTCATCGACTATGGATTTTCGCGGCGGGAGTTTTATCATGCGCAGCGTTCGACGGGGACGGTGATGTGTCATTACCGGCATCGGGCGCATTCGGATGTGTTTCTTTATCCGGGATTGCAGGATGTGACGGCGCATGTGGAGTTCACCGGTATCGCCGAGGCGGGGACTGAAGTTGGGGCGGATTTGCTCGGGTTCACTTCGCAAGCGCGGTTTCTTTTGAATGCCGGTATCACCGATGTGCTCGATGAGCTCGACCCTTCCGACGTCAAGCGGTTTTTGCCTGCGGCTAATGCTGTGCAGAAACTGCTTTCTGAAGCAGAGATGGGGGAGTTGTTTAAGGTGATCGCGTTTTCTCGCGGGGTTGAGGAGACGCTGGATGCGTTTTCTACGGGCGATCGGTCGCATTCACTATGATTCGATGGGTGCTCACTACGTTTCTTGCGCTTGCTATTCTTTCTGGGTCTTTGCCGTGGCTTAGGAAGATCGGGATCGGGAGATTGCCGGGGGATTTTACGTTGCGGATTTTTGGGCGGGAGTATTCGTTTCCGTTTATGTCGACAGTGGTTTTGTCGGTTTTACTGTCGTTGATTGCTCGGGTGTTTTGAGGGTTTATGTCGTTGGGTAAAGGGCTGCTGTTGGTTGGGGTTTTATTGCTGTAGCCGCCTCCCCGGCGGGGGGGTAACTTTCTTTGCTGCTGTGTATAGACGGGAGACATCGCTGACAAACGTACGAGGACATGGTTGACACTTTCGGGTACTGAAACCCCGGTGCCGACCATGACTTGGAACATAAAAGACACGATGAGCCTGCGACAAGAATTCGTTCATTTGGCCACTCAACACACCCTCACGATGACGGAGTTGTGCGAGCGCTTCAACATCAGCCGGCAGACCGGCTACAAATGGCTCAAGCGGGGCGAACAGGCGCTGGCCGATCGCTCGCGCCGTCCCGCCAGCAGTCCTTCGAAGAGTTCTGAGGCTATCGAGCAGGAAGTGGTTCGACTGCGTCTGGCCCATCCGTGCTGGGGCGGACGCAAAATCAGCCGACGCCTTCAGGATCTGGGCTTTGAAGGGGTGCCGCACCCCAGCACCGTGACTTCGATCCTGCATCGGCACCAACTCATCCTGCCGGCCGAGTCGGCGCGGAGCGAGCCCTGGAAGCGCTTTGAGCACGCGCAGCCCAACGCGCTCTGGCAGATGGATTTCAAGGGACACTTCGAGACGCTGGACAAGCAGCGCTGCAGTCCGCTGACCGTGCTCGATGACCATTCGCGCTTCAATATCCTGCTGCGTGCCTGTGGCCCGACCGACACCGCAGCCGTGCAGGCGGGGCTGTGCGAGGCGTTCGCACGGTATGGCTTGCCTGCGCGCATCAACACCGACAATGGTGCGCCGTGGGGCTCGCCCAGCAGTCCGGGGCAACTCACCGAACTGGCGGTGTGGCTGATCCGGCTGGACATCGGCATCAGCTACAGCCGGCCCTATCACCCGCAGACCAATGGCAAGGAGGAACGGTTTCACCGCACCCTGAAGGCCGAAGTCCTGAACGGGCGATGCTATGAGAACCTGGAGCGCGTGCAGACGGTGTTTGAGCGCTGGCGCATCGTCTATAACTGCGAGCGGCCGCACGAGGCAATCGGCATGGCCACCCCCGAGAGCCGTTATCGGGCAAGCTCGCGCGCGTATCCCTCCGTCCTGCCGGAGATCGAGTACAGCCCGGACGACGTGGTGATGAAGGTCAGATCGGGTGGGCGCGTGGACTTCGAAGGACGACGCATCAAGCTATCCAACGCGCTTTATGGGCTGCCGGTTGCGGCTCGTGCAAAGCCGGGTGAAGACGGGGTATTTGACGTCTGGTTTGCCCATCATCGGATCATGACACTTGACCTGAGGAGCGAAAAAGCCTGACCATAAAACTGTCAACGATGTCCTCGTACATCTGTCAACCATGTCTCCGGTCTATACACTGCTGCAAAGAAAGTCACCAAAGAAAGCAGCTTTTTACCCCATGCTCGATGGCTGGGAAGTGTTGGTCTGGATTAACCATACAGTGGCCGCGTTAGGACGTCCGTCGGTTGGTTAAGCGTGTGGGCAACCTAGCGATTTCGCGCTCGAATCCTCTTGCCTTAGTGGACCGCATTCATTCCTTCGGCCATGCGCTGCGCGCGCCGAGAGCGTAAGAACGGAATCCCGCAGCGTGCATGTGTCCAGCCACCTCAAACAACATCGCACCCGCGCCATTGGGCCCTACGTTGGTTAGGGCTCCGACTAAAAGCGAACTTCAACAAAGCACCACTTGCCGAAATGAGTTTAGGCCTGTGTCGCCATGGCTTTTGCCAGAAGCGCTAACCAAGGTAGGGCCGAATAACAATCTTGCGGGAAAGCGTGAGGTGGCTGGGCGCTTATACGCTGCGGGATTCCGTTCTTACGTTCTCGGCGCGCGCAGCGCATGGCCGAAAGAATGACTGCGGTCCACTAAGAGAAGATTTTTCGAGCGCGCAATCGCGAGGTTGCCTAAGCGGCTTGTTATGCGTGGAAATTCCTATTGCGGTCACTGTATCGGTTAATCCAGACCAACCCTTTCCAGCCATCGTGCATGGGGTAAAAGCTGCTTTCTTTGGTGACTTTCTTTGCAGCAGCAAAGAAAGTTACCCCCCCGCCGGGGAGGCGGCTACTGCATAAACAACACAAACAGCAGCAGCCCATTGCACCACAACAGAACAACAAAATCAGAGAACCTGCTGAACTGCAGAAACCCGCGCCATATGAACCGCATCCTTAATCCGAGAAGGTTCCCCCGCAAACCCTTGCGCAATAGACCCCGCATCAACCCCCCGCGCAGCCAAAAGCCCATCCCGTAACCGCTCAGCCTGCGGATAAGGCGCAGCCTCAAACCCCACCCTCCCCCGAGCATCCGCCAAACAAGCCTGCAACGCTTCAGCAAACCGCGCAGGTTTCCTCAACGCATCGCACCGTTCAAAAAGCCTCACGAGCGCCGCCGCGCCGAACTCCATCACCCGATGAATATTCCCATGCTCGCGCGCCACCAGAACCGCAAGATCACGACATTCGTTCGGCACGCGCAAGCGCTCACACAGAGGCCGAAGCAAATCCACACTCCGCCCCTCATGCCCGATATGCCTCGGCAATACATCATCCGGCGTGGTGGCCTTGCCCAGATCATGCGTCAACGCAGCAAACCGCACCGGCAATGCGAAACCCTGCGACGCCGCGTAATCGACCACCATCATCACGTGAATACCGGTATCGACTTCAGGGTGATAGTCGGAGCGCTGCGGCACGCCCCACAACGCATCCACCTCGGGCAAAATCCGCGCAAGCGCGCCGCAACCGCGCAAGACATCGAACATGCGCGAAGGCTTGCGCTCCATCAATCCACGCGAGACTTCCTGCCACACGCGCTCGGGCACAAGCGCATCGACTTCGCCGGCATCGACCATCTTCTTCATGAGCGCGTCGGTTTCCGGCGCAATGGTGAAGTCCGCGAACCGCGCAGCAAAACGCGCCAGCCGCAAAATGCGCACAGGATCTTCGACAAACGCCTCGCCCACGTGACGAAACAACCGATTCGAAAGATCCGCCTGCCCATCGAACGGATCGATGATCGGCCCAGTCAGCCCGCCATCCGGCTTCACCTCACGCGCCATCGCATTGATGGTCAGATCGCGCCGCGCCAAATCCTCTTCGAGCGTCACGTCCGGCGAATAGTAAAACTGGAACCCGTGATACCCCGCCGCCGTCTTGCGCTCGGTCCGCGCCAACGCGTATTCCTCCTGCGTGCGCGGATGAAGAAACACCGGAAAATCCTTGCCCACCGGCCGATAACCCTGCGCCACCATCTGCTCGGGCGTCGCGCCGACGACGACATAATCGCGATCCACCACCGGCTGACCCAGCAACGCATCGCGGATAGCGCCGCCTACTGCGTAGATATTCATCGCGCCACTTCCTGTCTCGCCGCATCGATCCATTCGGCGACGGCTGGCAGCGCCGTGACCGCATCGGTATAAGCGCGCGACTGCGCGTTCAACACCGGCGCGTACGAATTGAAGCGCATGACGACCGGCGCGAACATGGCGTCCGCGATACCGAACTCGCCGAACAAAAACGGGCCGCCCGACTTCGTGAGGCATTCATCCCAGATCGCCTCGATGCGCGCGATATTCGCCAACACCTCTGGCGTCTCGCCGACACCCGCCGCGTGCGTGCAAATCTCCATCGGCATGTTCTGGCGCAAGTCCGCGAACCCCGCGTGCATCTCGGCGCTGATGCTTCGTGCATGCGCGCGCGCGACCGCATCGCGCGGCCACATGGCGTACTGCGGATGCTGCTCGGCAATCGTCTCCACGATGGCAAGCGATTCCCACACCGCATCGCCGGAATCGGTGATGAGACAAGGCACCTTGCCCGAAGCCGTCACTTCAAGAATGCGCGCCTTCGAATCGGGTTGATTCAAGCGGATCAACACCTCGTCGAACGGAATGCCGAAGTGCCGCAGCACGAGCCACGGCCGCATCGACCACGAAGAAACGTTCTTGTCACCGATTACGAGTTTCATGCGAAAAAAAGAAGGCTATCTGTGCGCCGTGGCGCGGAAGGCATCGAAGCGCGAACGCGGCGATTGGCCGGTGAGATAAAGCGGCGCGATGGTCTCGATGCTCGCGGCATCGTCGATGCCGAGTTCCGGCGCAAGCGGCGCGCTCGCGATGTTCGGCGTTTTCATCGAATCCAGATTGTCGCGCGAAATGATCGGCTCGCCGGGCGCGAGTTCCATGGTCATCGCCTGAAGGCGGCCGAGGCTTTCCGGCAACTTGACGATGCGCGCATGCTTGCCGATGGTCGCGCCCGCGAAGCGCACGAGTTCCGCAAGCGTGTAGACGTGCGGACCCGCGAGTTCGTAGGTCATGCCGTTGGCGGCATCCAGATCGAGCACGTTGACCATGGCTTTCGCGACATCGCCGACGAATATCGGTTGGAATTGCGCATCCGCACACGCAAGCGGAATGATCGGGAACACGCGTTCGAGAAAGGCAAATTGATTGAGCAGATTGTCTTCGGGGCCGAACACCACCGAACTGCGGAAGATCGTCCAGTCGAGGCCCGAGTCGCGGATCGCGCGCTCGCCATCGCCCTTCGAGCGCAGATACATGCTCGGCCCTTGCGAATCCGCGCCAATCGCGCTCATGTGAATAAGCCGCCGCACGCCCTTCGCCTGGCACGCCGCCGCGATCTTGCGCGGCAGTTCGACGTGCGCTTTCGCGAACTCCGGTCCATACGGTTCGCCACGACTACCCTGCAATACGCCCACGAGATTGATGACCGCATCCGCCTGATCGATGAACGCGGCCAGTTGCACCGGATCGTGGATATCGGTTTCGATCACATCGATCGGCAGCAACGTCAGATGCGATGCGCTCGCGCGCCGCCGCGTCGCCAGCCGCACGTTCTTGCCAAGCTCGACGAGCGCGTTGACCAGATGACTGCCGATGAACCCCGAACCGCCGATGAGCGCTACTTGTTGGTGTCGCATATTCGCCTCTTTGAGTTGCGGCCCGTGTGGAATCTGGATGCGGCAAAACAGAAGCGAGCGCACAAAAACAAACGCCCGCGCGCCCTTCCGTTCGTTTCGCCGATGTTCGACGAGCGCCGGAGGACGCGCGGACGTGAGCAAAGCTCAACGCACAGTCAAGGCGCGATATAACCCAAACGTGCCTTCAACGACTGCGGACGGCCCTCGAACAACACGGCGTAGTACACGGTGTTCGACAGCACGTTCTGCACGTAATCGCGAGTCTCGGCGAACGGAATGGTTTCAGCAAAAACCGCGCCCTCGACCGGCGCGCGCAAGTCTTGACGCCACTGACGCGGCCGGCCCGGTCCCGCGTTGTAGCCGGCGGTGGCGAGCACGGGCGAGTTGTCGAATTGATTGTAGACCATCGACAGGTAATTCGTACCGAGCAGAATGTTGGTGTTGATGTCGTTCATCTGCGCGCGCGACACGGTGCCCAAACCGATTTTCTTGGCGACGAGTTGCGCCGTGCCGGGCATCAACTGCATCAAGCCACCCGCGCCGACTTCCGACTTCGCGTTGATGATAAAACGCGACTCCTGACGAATCAGCCCATACGCCCATTCGACATCGAGCCCGGTGTCTTTTGCATCGCGCTCGACGATATCGCGGAACGGCGAGAGGTAACGCAGCGTGAAGTCGTGCTCGGTCTTGGTCTTGTCGGCCGTGTTCACCGTGCGGTCGAACATTTCGATGCGCCGCGCATACTCCGCCGCCGCGATCAACTGGCGATCGGTCATGCTGCGCAACGGCCAGTTCCATTCGCGGTTGCCTTCGAGCCGCATGTTCAGCGCGTAGAAACGCTGCGATAGTGCGAAGCCGGGCACGGACTGCATTTGCGTGACTTCGGCATCTGAAACCGTGGTGCGCGGCGGCATGCCGATCTTCTGACCGAGTTCTTCAAGCGAGAGCTGGCCGTAGAAGTTGAATTGATCCGCGATGCTCTGGAATTCCTGATTCGCCGTGGCCGTATCGCCCGCCTGCTTGACCGCGCGCGCGTGCCAGTACACCCACGATGGCTGGCTGCGCAGCGCAGGCGGCATCTGTTCGATGGACCAGCGCACCATGTTCCAGTCGCCCGCGAGCAGCGCGCTGCGCGTGCGCCATTCGTACGCGGGATTGGACAACTGCGCGTTGGCCGACAGCCGATACCAATCCGCCGCCGACGGCATGCGCTTCAAAGCCGCCTGATAACCGATGGTGCCCCAGCCGATCGAACGCTCCTGCGCGGTCAGACTCGGCGCGACGGAGGAGAACGTGGCCGCCGCCATGGCGGGATCGTTGCGCGCCATGCGCGTGATCGCCAGCAAGGTCAGTTGATGCGCGGGTGTGTTGAGCGCGACGCCGCGCGCGAGATAGACGGGCGGCTTGTTGACGGCATCGTCCAGCAACTCGGGCTTGGGTTTTTCCTGACCGAGCGCATCGACGATATTGAGGCCGGTGGACGTGTAGTTCTGCTCGTAGGCGAGGCGAATTTGCTGCCAGATGTCGTCGGTGGTGAACTGGCCAGACTCCGCGAGCGCGCCGATCAGATCGACGCAGCCATCGCCATACCATTTCGGTTCGACGAGCAACGCGCGCGCGGCATCCGCCACGTTCTCGCCGCGCGACATACGTGCTTCGAGCGCGTAGCACTTGACCTGCGTGTCGTCGTTGAGCACGAAGCGCGCGTATTGCTGCTGGAAGTTCTTCCAGTCGTGACGGCTGCCGAGCACGACCAGATAGTCGTTGCGCATGCGGTCCGCGATGGCTTGCCCGTCATAACGTTGAAGGAACGAAAGCACCGGCGCGTCCGGTGCGTCGATGCGCGCGTGGCCTTGCGAATCGAACAACTGCGGCTTGATGGTGAAGTACTCGACGTAACTCGGCGCGAAGTAATTCAGCGGCAATTGCGCGGCGAGCACGGCGGCTTTCGCCGGGTCGTTGGCGCGCGCGGCATCGCGTAATTGCAGAAAGGTTTTATCGTCCGACGAGGGCGAATAATCGGCATCGGGACGAACGGCGGAGGCCGTCCCGCAAGCGACGAGCGTCACCACGGCAAGGGCTGAACCGACCGCGAGATATACTCGCTTGAGGCGTTTTGACATCGTTAATTCTGGAGCGCTAATTGGTCCTAAGATCGGTTCAGAGCATAGCACGCGAGCATTCCTCGGAACTAAACCCGGAGGCGAAAAAAGAACCGAAAAGCGCATTGCGCGCGAGATTGCTCGCGAATCGTGAAGCGCTCAAGGAAAACCCGCTCCGAGGCGGCATGGAGCAAGCGCTCGCTGCGCGGCTTTCGCATTTGTTGGATGAACGCGCGGTGTCATCGGTCGGGCTCTATTGGCCGGTAGCCGGTGAGTTCGATGCACGCGCCGTCGTCACTCAATGGCTCGCCGCCGATCCCACGCGTGAAGCCGCGCTGCCGATCGTCGTCCAGCCGCATGCCGCGATGGTCTTTCACGCATGGCACGCGCAGATGCCGATGAAGGAGGGCCGCTATCGCATTCCCGTGCCGGCGGAAGAGCGCGTGATCGTGCCGGAACTTCTGCTGGTGCCGTGCGTGGGTTTCGATGAACAGCGCTTTCGGCTTGGATATGGCGGCGGATATTACGACCGTACGCTTGCCGCATGGCCCGATGGCAAAAAGCCGGTCACCATCGGCGTTGCGTTCGAGGCGGGCAAGTGCGAAGCGTTGCCGCGCGAAACGCACGACATGCCGCTGGATGTGGTCATCACCGAAACGCGCACGTATTAAAGCGAAGCCGCCGCCCGCGCCGCCGAGTCATACAAGCCCGACGCGTTCCGCATCAACTGCGCGGCCTCGCCAATTTGCTCGTTCGTCAGCCCGCTTTCGCGCAGCGTCGACATGAGGCAGCTTTCCCGCACTTCACGATATTTCCCGCACAGTTCCCGCCCTGCTTCCGTCGCGGAGAAAAACACTTCCTTCCCCGTCTTCTCGCTCTTCACAAACCCACGCGCGACCAGCTTCTTGAGCGCGTAAGTCGCAACATGCGTGTCCTCGATATTCAGCACGAAGCAGATATCCGCGAGCTTCTTCTTCCGGTCGCGATGACTCACGTGATGCAGCAACGACACTTCCACCGCCGTCATATCCTTCGCGCCCGCCGCCGACATGCAGCGCACCATCCAGCGATTGAAGGCGTTGCTCACCATGATGAGCCCGTACTCGAACTCCGACAGTTCCGCGCTGACTTCGGAGACGAGATGCTCCGACGAGACGATCTTGGTAGGGTGACGGGACATGGCAGTGACCGGTGAAAAGTGCGTTCGCCAGTAACCCGACGCATTCGGGAAACACCTGAGGCAAACGCGAATTGATAAATTGTTGATAATTTATTGACAATGTAACATTGTGAGATAGCGTTGATGGAAATTTTCGCGCTCAGTTTTCGGGACCAAACAGGCATGACGACACCTCGTATCCATCCGCTCGGCGACACAGCGCTCGTATGTGAAATCGCGCCGCCCGCACCGCTCGACTGCCAGCGGCGAATCTGGGCGCTGGCGGATGTCGCGCACCTGATGCCGAACGTCATCGAAGTGGTGCCGGGAATGAACAATCTGACGATCGTGTTCGATCCGCTGCAAGCCGACTACGAAGCGCTCGCCGCGCAACTCGAAAGCGGCTGGCACAACGTCAGCGCCGCCGAAACGAACGGTGCCGAAGTCGAAATTCCCGTGCATTACGGCGGCGAAGACGGCCCCGATCTCGCTGCGCTCGCCAAACACGCGGGCTTGTCCGTCGATGAAGTCGTGAAGCGTCACACCGAAGGCGAATACATCGTGTTCTTTCTCGGTTTTCAGCCGGGTTTCGCCTATCTCGGCGGACTGGATGCCGCGCTGCACATGCCGCGCCGCGCCGAACCGCGACTCGAAGTGCCGGCCGGTTCGGTCGGCATCGGCGGGGCACAGACGGGGATTTATCCGGCCGTCTCACCGGGCGGATGGCAACTGCTCGGGCGCACCGACCTCAAACTATTCGATCCGTCGCGCAATCCGCCCACGCTCATGCAACCCGGCGACCGCGTGCGCTTCACCGCGCTGGAGGTGCGGGCATGATCGACGTGTTGCGCGCGGGCGTGCTCACTTCCGTGCAGGATCTCGGGCGTCACGGTTATCGGCATCTGGGCGTCAGTTCGGGCGGAGCGCTGGATGCGCTCTCGCTCGAAATCGGCAATCGCATCGTCGGGAACAAGCCGGATGCGGCGGGCATCGAGGTGACGTTCGGGCCGACCGTGCTGCGCTTCAAGCATGCGACGCGCGTCGCCATCACCGGGACGGATTTCAGCGCGACGCTCGACGATAAAGCGGTCTATTCGTGGTGGAGTCTGCCGGTGCGCGCGGGACAGGAATTGACGCTGCGCGCCGCCAAACGCGGCATGCGCGCGTACGTGGCCATCGCGGGTGGCATCGATGTCTTGCCGATGCTCGGCTCGCGCAGCACTGACCTTGGCGCGGGTTTCGGCGGCCTCGGCGGACGCGCCCTGCGCGATGGCGACCGTCTGCCGATCGGCGTGCCGCAGCCGCACAAGGGCATCGCGTTTTCGCCGGAAGAACCGGCGTTCGGCGTGAAAGCGCCCGCGTGGTGCAAATTCGTCCTCGTCGATGAACCGTTGCGCCGCGGCCGCCACGCGCCGGGGCTGGCGTGGGCCGTGCCGATTCGCGTGCTGCGCGGCCCGGAATATGCAAGCTTCACCGAACAGGCCCGGCGCGATTTCTGGGACGAGGAATGGACCATCACGCCGAACAGCAATCGCATGGGTTTTCGTCTGGCGGGCACGCAACTCGAACGCGGCGACAAGACCGAACTGCTTTCCCACGCGGTCTTGCCCGGCACGATTCAGGTGCCGCCGAACGGCCAGCCCATCGTCCTGATGGGCGATGCACAGAGCACCGGCGGCTATCCGAAGATCGGCGTCGTCATCAAGGCGGATTTGTGGAAGCTCGCGCAAATCCGGCTGAACGGAGGCGTGCGGTTCATCGAGACATCGGTGGAGGAAGCGCGCCACGCGCTGGCGGAAGAACGGCAATACGTGCGCCAGGTCGAAACGGCCATCGCGATGCACGAAGAACGCATCGCGCAATAACCGACACCACTTTTGAAAGCGACATCATCATGCAAATCGATCTGAACGCCGATCTCGGCGAAGGCTGCGGCACCGACGAAGCGCTGCTCGATCTCGTCAGTTCCGCCAACATCGCGTGCGGCTGGCACGCGGGCGGCGCCACCGCCATGCGCGAATGCGTGCGCTGGGCGGTGGACAAGGGCGTGGCCATCGGCGCGCATCCGAGTTTCAACGATCCCGAGAACTTCGGCCGCAAGGAAATGGATCTGCCGCCCGAGGAAATCTACGCGGGCGTGCTGTATCAACTCGGCGCGTTATCGGCTATCGCGCAGGCGGCAGGCGGGCGTATCGCGCACGTCAAGCCGCACGGCGCGCTGTACAACCAGGCGGCGAAGAACGCTGAAATCGCCGATGCCATCGCCTCCGCCGTGCATGACTTCGATCCCTCGCTGCTGCTGTTCGGGCTCGCCAACAGCGGTCTGATCGATGCCGCGCATCGCGCAGGCCTCACGGCCATCGAAGAAGTGTTCGCGGATCGCGGCTATCGCGCCGATGGTTCGCTCGTGCCGCGCAAAGAGCCCGGCGCGCTGCTCGACGACGAGAACCAAGTGCTCGACCGCACGCTCGCGATGGTGCGCGAGCAGCGCGTGCAGGCCGTGTCGGGCGAATGGGTGCCGCTCAACGCGCAGACCATCTGCCTGCACGGCGACGGCGCGCACGCGCTGGCCTTCGCGCGGCGCATTCGTGGCGCGCTGAGCGAGGCGGGCATCGACATTTGCGCCGCGCGCGCCGCCGCCTGATCCGATTCACGCAAGAAACAAACGCCCCGCCCGCCGGGGCGTTTGAACAAAAGAAAGCAAGAAACCACGCGCCCGCTTTCGAGGCGTGACGTTCAATTTGTTTGGAGAACTTATGGGAACGCCTGTCAACTTGTGGCCGCTCATCGGGGTGGCCGTCATCATCGTGGGTTTCGTGCTGCGCTTCAATCCGATGCTGATCGTCGCGGCAGCCGCGATCATCACCGGTTTCGCGGCGCATTTTTCGGTGGAGCACATTCTGAGCGCCATCGGCGGCGGATTTTTGAAGACGCGCAATATTCCGCTCATCATCCTGTTGCCGCTCGCGGTGATCGGCCTGCTCGAACGGCACGGCCTGCGCGAGCGCGCGCAGATGTGGATTTCGAGCATCAAGGCGGCGACGGCGGGACGTTTGCTGATCGTCTATCTGTTCGTGCGCGAGATCACGGCGGCGGTCGGTCTGACAGGTTTGGGCGGTCATCCGCAGATGGTGCGCCCGCTGCTCGCGCCGATGGCCGAGGGCGCGACCGAAGCGCGTTACGGCAAGCTCTCGGACGCCGTGCGTTTCAAGCTGCGCGCGTATTCGGCGGCGACGGACAACGTCGGCTTGTTCTTCGGCGAGGACATTTTCGTCGCGTTCGGCGCGATCGTATTGATGACCACGTTCCTGAAGGAAGCGGGCATCGTCGTCGAACCGATGCACGTGGCCGTGTGGGGCATCCCGACCGCCATCTGCGCGTTCCTCATCCACGGATTCCGCCTCTGGCTGCTCGATCGCCAACTCGCGCGCGAACTCTCGGCGCTCACACGCAACGTCGCCGGAGAGAAAGCATGACGCTCACGATCAACTATCTGTTCTATCTCGTCGGCATCATCCTGCTGGTGGTCGGCGGGATGATCGTCACCGACAAATCGCATCCCAAGCGGTTGAGCGCGGGCGTGTTCTGGCTCATCTACGCGCTGATCTTCCTGATCGGCGACTGGATTCCGATGCCGGTCGTCGGCGTCCTCGTCGTGGCGATGGCGCTGATCGCGGGACTCGGCGGCGTCACGGGCGCGAAGCCGCGCATGCTGTCCGACGAACATCGTCGACAAAGCGCGCGGCGGCTCGGCAACAAGCTGTTCGTGCCCGCGCTGACCATTCCCATCGTCACGGTCATTCTCACGCTCGGCGCGAAGTATCTCGTGTTCGGCGGCGTGCCCTTGATCGAACTGAAGAACGTCACGCTGATCGGCTTCGGCGTGGGCTGCGTGATCGCGCTCGCCGTCGCCTGCGTGATGACGCGCGATACCGTCGGCCAGTCCATGCGCGAAACGCGCCGCCTGATCGACGCGCTCTCGTGGGCCGCCGTGCTTCCGCAGATGCTCGGCATGCTCGGCCTCGTCTTCTCGGATGCAGGCGTAGGCAAGGCCGTCGCGCACGTCACGACGGCTTACGTCAACATGGATTACCGGCTCGTGGCCGTGGCGGTGTACGTGATCGGCATGGCGCTTTTCACGATGGTGATGGGCAACGGTTTCGCCGCGTTCCCGGTGATGACGGGCGGCGTCGGCGTGCCGATTCTGGTCGGCGTGTTCCACGGCAATCCGGCGACCATGGCGGCCATCGGCATGTTCTCCGGCTACTGCGGCACGCTCATGACGCCGATGGCGGCGAACTTCAACATCGTGCCGGCGGCGTTGCTCGAGTTACCCGACAAGAACGCGGTGATCAAAACGCAGGTGCCGACCGCGCTGACTTTGCTGATCGTGAACGTGTTTCTGTTGAACTGGCTGATGTTCATCTGAGATTGCGCGACGTTCGGATGGGACTCGTCTGAACGTCGCGCGCGGCATCGGGAGATAAACCCAATATTCCTAACGAACTTTGCTTGCTTTTTGGCAATTAAAAACAAAATTCAACATTAAATCTTGATAATTTGTTGCCAAGCAACCGTTTAAGAGATTCCCTATATCGACCGAAAGTGGCTCTGGCGAAACTTCGCCCGGTCCTCGGTGGTTCGGTATTTCTCTGCTGGCTGACATGCATCCATCCGATGCATCCAAGCCGCGAATCGCTTCCGTAAATCGTCTCTGACGAGATCGCCTTGGAACCGGGTCCATCGTTCGTATTGCATGCTGCAATGAGCGATGGGCTGATCTTCTGCCAACGATCTCCTCATGCGGTTGCCGAGAGTTTCCTTCCTGTTTGCTTCGCCTGCCCGGCGGACCCTGCTGCTTTGCTTCGTTGAGACGATCGTCGTCGCGACGAGCGCGTGGGTAACGCATCGCGCATTCGGCGAGCCGGCGATGGCCGTGCATGACAGCGCCACGTGCGCGTTCGCCGTGCTGATCGCCTGGACCGCGATGCTCATGTCGCGCGTCATGCATTGCAATGAACGCGTTCTGTCGACGCTGTTGGCGTGTGTGTTCGCCGAAGCCGCCGCGACCACGCTTGTCCACGCAATGCACCCGGCATTCCAGCCTACCCTCGCGGGCTTCACATGCTGGAGCGCGTTGAGCGTGTTCGGCGTGATCGTCTGCCGCGTGGTGACGATGTTGCGCAAGCGGCATGCTGCGGTCGCCGTCGTCGGACGCGGCGCAACGTGTGCGGCGCTCATGCGCGGTGTGTCCGTCCGCGATGATTCGAGCTATCGCATCGTCGCGCATTTCGATAGCGCCGCGAGCGATGCCGCGAACATCGCCGGCGTGCCTTCCTTTCTCGAACTCGATGCCTTCGTCGCCTACGTGCGCTCGTATGGCGTTCGCGAATTGTGGCTCACGCAGGAAGCCACGCTGACACGCTTTCTCGATGTCTTTCGCGACGATCTGCTGGACATCCGCTTCGTGCCCGATCTGAGCCGCCTCGCGCGATTTTCCAAAGGCGCGGCGCAGCAGGACAACGCGCTCGCGATCGATCTCGTCGCGTGTCCCCTGAGCGCCGATTCACGCGCGATCAAGACCCTCTTCGATTTCATCTTCGCCGCCTGCGCTTTGCTGGCGATTGCACCCGTGCTGCTCGCCATCGCCTTCGCCGTGCGGATTTCATCGCCGGGACCGGTGCTGTTCACGCAGCGTCGCCGGGGCGCGAATGGCGTGCCGTTCGACATCTACAAGTTCCGCACCATGCGTCTGCACGAGTCCGACGAAGGCGTGGTGCATCAGGCCATGCGCGACGATCCGCGCGTGACGCGCGTGGGCGCGTTCCTGCGCCGCACGAGCCTCGACGAGTTGCCGCAATTCATCAACGTGCTGCGCGGCGAGATGTCGGTGGTCGGACCTCGGCCGCACGCCATCGAGCACGACGCGGTGTATCAGAACCTCGTCGGCGGATATCTCCAACGCTATCGACTCAAGCCGGGGATCACCGGCTGGGCGCAGGTCAATGGCCTGCGCGGCGAAACCGACTCCATCGAGAAGATGAAGCAGCGAGTCGAACACGATCTCTATTACCTCGACAACTGGTCGTTCAGGCTCGATGTGCGCATCGTGCTGCTGACGATCGTGCGGGGATTCGTTCACGGAAACGCATACTGAGCGCAGGAATCACCATGAAGCAATCTCTTGAGCGCGTTCGCCCGACGATGTGGCGCGCCTCGTTCTCCCTGACCGCGATGACGGTCGCGCTCGCCAGCGCGCTGAGCGGATGCGCGTTCGCACCCGGCTTCAGCATGCCGACGAGCACCGACACGGCGACGACGCAAACCGATGCCGGCGCGCACATCGACGCGACCGCCGCGACGCCCGCGATTCCGCTCACCGAACTCGATCTCGGCCTCGTCAAGCGACTCGCCGATCAGGGCCGGGCGCGTCAGGACCAACAGGCGGCGCAGCTTTTCGGCGCGCCCGAAACCTACACGATCGGCGCGGGCGACGTGCTGCAAATCGTCGTCTGGGATCATCCGGAATTCGCGGCGGCGCTCGGCAGCGGAGGCAATCAGGCGAGCACGAAGACGAGCGATCCGGCGGCCGGTTTCGTCGTCGATCAGAAGGGCAATTTGCGCTTTCCGTATGCGGGCACGATCCACGTCGCCGGACTGCGCACCGATGAGATCCAGCAAAAGCTGACCACCGCGCTGATGACGTATCTCGTCAAGCCGCAGGTCACGGTGCGCATGGCGTCGTATCGCTCGCGTCAGGTTTATCTCGACGGTCAGATCCGCAGCCCCGGCGCGATCTCGATGACCGACGTGCCGCTCAGTTTCTACGATGCCATCGCGCGCGCAGGCGGTTTCAGCGACAACGCCGATCAGAGCGACGTCGTGCTGGTGCGTGGCCGCAATTCGTATCGGATCGACGTGCCGCGCCTGCTCGCGCAAGGGATGAACCCGTCGAAGCTGTTCCTGAAGGCGGGCGATGTTCTGCGCGTCGCTTCGCGCGACGACAACCTCGTCTACGTGATGGGCGAAGTCAACAAGCCCGGCTCGGCCGAACCGCGTCGCGACGGGCACATCACCCTCGCGGATGCACTCGCACAGGCGGGCAGCATCAATTCGAACACGGCGGACACCGCGCAAATGTTCGTGATCCGTCCGGGCAAGGACACGCCGCAAGTGTTCCACCTCGACAGCCGCTCGCCGGTCTCCATGCTCGTGGCGAACGAGTTCGAGTTGCAGCCGAAGGACATCGTTTATGTCGACGGCAGCGGTCTGGTGCGCTTCAACCGCGTGATCAGCCTGTTGATGCCGTTGGTCAACACGGGCCTCACGGCAGCCGTGATCGCGAAATGATCCGCACCGTCCTGATGGTTTGCGAAGGCAACGTGTGCCGCAGTCCGATGGCGGCGGCGTTGCTCGCGCGCGCGGTGCCGTCGCTCGATGTGACTTCGGCGGGCACGCGCGCGCTGGTCGGCGCACCCGCCGACGAACTCATCGTCGAGCTGGCGCATGCAGAAGGCATCGCACTCGATTCGCACGTTGCCCGGCAAATGGACACCTCAATCGCGCGCGACACAGACCTGATCCTGACGATGACGACCGCGCAGCGCGCATGGGTCGAAGCGGCATTCCCTTCGACTCGCGGCAAGGTGTTTCGTCTGTGCGACGAACACGGCGCCGACGTCACCGATCCCTATCGACGCCATCGCACGGTATTCGATCTGGCGCTCGCCCAGATCGGCTACGGCGTCACGCAATGGACCCGCAAGCTCGCGGAACAACAATGAACGACCTTTCCCCGAAGCCTTTCCGGCAAGAAGCCGCCGCCGACGACGATGAAATCCGTCTCTCGGAAGTCGCCTCCGTGTTGCGTGAGCATCGCAAGCTGATAGCGGTCACCACGGCATGCACGCTGGCTGCCGGATCGATCTACGCTTTCCTCTGGGCGCCGACCTATCGCGCCGACGCGCTCATTCAGGTCGATGACGACACCGGTGCCGGCACGATCAACGACAAGCTCGGCGATCTCGCGTCGCTGTTCCAGAACAAGGCGAGCGCCGACGCGGAAATCGAGTTGATGCGCTCGCGCGCCGTGGTCGGTGATGCCGTTTCGCGCCTGCATCTCGATATCGATGCGCGCCCGCATTATGTGCCGATCGTCGGCGCGCCCTACGTCCGGTATACCGCCGGCGACGGTTTGGCGAATGCGCCGTTCGGGCTCAAAAGTTATGCGTGGGGCGGCGAGCGCATCAACGTATCGGCCTTCGATGTACTGCCGAGCCAGTACGACGCGAAGTTCACGCTGATCGCAGGCAACGGCGAAAGTTACGAACTGCAGGCACCCGATGGCACCACCATTCTGCGCGGACGCGTCGGTGAAACCGCGACGGCGCAAAGCAGTGTCGGACCCGTTAAGCTGACAGTGACATCGTTGCTCGCGCGACCCGGCACGCGCTTCGATCTGAAGCGCGCATCGACGCAGCAGACCGTCGCTGATTTGCAGGACGCGCTCACGATTGCAGAGAAAACCAAGCAGACCGGCATCATCGGCATGTCGTTGAAGGGCGCCGATCCGCAACGTGTCGCGACGACCGTGAATACCATCGCGACGCTCTACGTGCAGCGCAACGTGGATCGCAAGTCGGCGCAAGCGGAGCAGATGCTCGCGTTCCTCGGCGATCAACTGCCGCAACTGCGCGCCGATCTGGATCGCGCCGAAGCGCGCTACAACGATTTTCGTGCGAAGAACGGCGCCGTCGATCTGGAAGAACAGAGCAAGCTGCTGCTGCAAACGGTTGTGGAGAATCGCTCGAAGATCATCGAACTGCAGCAGCAGCGCGCGGATCTCGTGCAGCGCTATACCGCGAAGCATCCGTCCGTCACGGCGATCGATGCGCGCATCGGCGAATTGCAGCAACAGTCCGAGGACACCGACAAGCGGATCGGCGCGCTGCCTTCCGTGCAGCAGGATGCCGTGCGTCTCATGCGCGACGTCAAGGTCAGCAACGATCTTTATACGAGCCTCTTGAACAGCACGCAGCAATTGCGCGTACTGAAGGCCGGACAACTCGGCAACGTGCGGACCGTGGATTACGCGGTCGTGCCGGAGAAACCCGCCGCGCCGAAGAAGGCGCTCGTGCTCGCGCTTTCCGCCGTGCTCGGCGTCATGGCCGGGAGCGCGCTTGCGCTGGGGCGACGCATGTTCAATCGCGGTCTCGAAACGCCGGCGGAAATCGAGCAGGCAATCGACTTGCCGGTCTACGCGATCATTTCGCATTCCGATCGGCAGATGTCGCTTCAGACATCGCGCCGGATCACGCCGAAGACGCCGCAGGTTCTCGCGGTGGTCGCGCCGAGCGATGTGGCCATCGAAGGCTTGCGCAGCCTGCGCACTGCGTTGCAGTTCGGCGTGATCAAGCCGCGCAACAACGTGATCATGGTGACGGGGCCGCGACCGGGCATCGGCAAGTCGTTCGTGTCGGCCAATTTCGCGGCCGTGCTCGCAGCGGGCGGTCAGCGCGTTTTGCTGATCGACGGCGATATGCGGCGCGGCGACCTTCATCGCATGTTCGCGTTGAAGAGCCAGACGGGCTTCGCGGAAATGCTGGCCGGCACCGATGTGGATGCCGCGATCCAGCGCGATGTCTTGCCGAATCTCGATGTGATCGGTAGCGGCGCCACCCCAAAGCAACCCGCCGAACTGCTGATGCACGAGCGATTCGCGCGCGTGCTCGACACGCTGCGTTCGCGCTACGACTTCGTGATCATCGATTCGCCGCCGGTGTTGGCGGTGACCGATTCGGGGTTGATCGGGCGGCATGCGGGAGCGTCGCTGCTCGTCGCGCGTCATGGCATGCACACGGCGCCGGAACTGCGTCAGGCCACGCGTCAGCTTGCGGGCGCGGGCGTGCAGGTGGATGGCGTGCTGCTCAACGACACGCCCGCGCGCGGGATGTCGTATGGCGCGTTTTCTCAGTATGCGAATCGCGCCGATTGATGCGCGGCGACTCAACAACCCCTCTTTGGCTTTGACCTCAGTGAAGAAACTGCTGTTTACATTCGGCACGCGTCCGGAAGCGATCAAGATGGCGCCCCTCGTCAAGCGCATGGCTCGCGAGGACGGCGTCGAGTGCCGCGTGTGTGTCACGGGACAGCATCGCGAGATGCTCGACCAGGTGCTCGCACTCTTCGATATCCGCCCGGACTTCGACCTCAACATCATGAAGCGTGGACAGGATCTGTACGACGTCACCACCGCGATCCTGGTCGGCATGCGCGACGTGCTATCGACCTATCGCCCGGACATGGTTCTCGTACATGGCGACACGACCACGACGATGGCGACGACGCTTGCCGCGTTCTATGAGCGCATTGCGGTCGGCCACGTGGAAGCGGGGTTGCGTACCGGCAATCTGGCGTCGCCCTGGCCCGAGGAAGCGAACCGCAAGCTGACCGGCGCGCTCGCGTCGATCCATTTCGCACCCACTGGCCGCGCGCGCGACAACCTGCTTGCGGAAGGCGTGCGCGACGAATCCATCATCGTGACCGGCAACACGGTCATCGATGCATTGCTGCAGGTGCGCGAACGTCTCATCAACGACGACGTGCTTCGCGCGCGTACCGATCGCGCGTTGCCTTTGCTCGAAGCCGGACGCCGGCTCGTGCTCGTGACGGGACATCGGCGGGAAAGCTTTGGAGGCGGCTTCGAGCGGATCTGCGCCGCGCTCGCGCAGATCGCGCATGCCTCGCCGGACACCGACATCGTTTATCCGGTTCACCTGAATCCCAACGTGCGCGAGCCGGTGAACCGTTTCCTGACCGGCATTGGAAATGTCCATCTCATCGAGCCATTGGACTATTTGCCGTTCGTTCGGTTGATGGATCGTGCCGACCTCATTCTGACCGATTCCGGTGGCATTCAGGAAGAAGCGCCTTCTCTTGGGAAACCGGTGCTGGTGATGCGGGACACCACAGAGCGCCAGGAAGCCGTCGATGCGGGCGTGGTGAAACTCGTCGGCACAGACACACAGGTCATCTTCGACAGCGTCATGCACCTTCTGCGCGACGCACAAGCATATGCGGCGATGAGCCGTGGCGCGAATCCTTATGGCGATGGCCGCGCATGCGACCGCATCGCCGACGCCTTGCATCGGCCGACATCTTCGTTCGGCCTGGCGGCTTGAACACCTCTTGAATCACACAGTAAAGCTTATGGAATTCGAAACAATCTCCGTCATCGGCCTCGGCTATATCGGCTTGCCGACCGCGGCCGCGTTTGCAGCGCGGCGCAAGAAGGTCATCGGTGTCGACGTGAGTCAGCATGCCGTCGATACGATCAATCGCGGCGAGATTCATATCGTCGAGCCCGAGCTGGACATGCTCGTGCAGGCGGCGGTGACGCAGGGGCATCTCAAGGCCACGACCACGCCGCAACCCGCCGATGCTTTTCTAATCGCGGTTCCGACGCCGTTCTCCGAGGGCTACAAGCCCGACCTCTCGTATATCGAAGCGGCGAGTCGTGCCATCGCGCCGGTGCTCAAGAAGGGCGACCTCGTCGTGCTGGAATCGACATCGCCGGTTGGTGCGACGGAGCAGATGGCCGCGTGGATGGCTGAAATGCGGCCTGATCTGAGCTTTCCGCAACAACGCGGCGAGGCGTCGGATATCCGCGTCGCACATTGTCCCGAGCGTGTGCTGCCAGGTCACGTCATTCGCGAACTGGTCGAGAACGATCGCGTGATCGGCGGCATGACGCGCCGTTGCGGCGAAGCAGCGCGCGCGATGTATCAAATCTTCGTACGCGGCGAATGCATCCTGACCAATGCGCGCACCGCCGAGATGTGCAAGCTCACAGAAAACGCCTCGCGCGATGTGAGCATCGCGTTCGCCAATGAGTTGTCGCTGATCTGCGACCGACTCGATATCAACGTGTGGGAATTGATCAAGCTCGCCAACCGTCATCCGCGCGTGAACATCCTGCAACCGGGGCCGGGCGTTGGTGGTCACTGCATCGCGGTGGATCCGTGGTTCATCGTGGATTCGGCTCCCGATGAGGCACGGCTCATTCGCACGGCGCGTACCGTCAACGATGGAAAGCCGCGTTGGGTGATCGAACGCGTTCAGCGCGCCGCGATGCGCTTTAAGGAACCGGTTATCGCTTGTCTTGGACTTGCGTTCAAGGCGGATATTGATGATCTGAGGGAGAGTCCGGCGATTGAGATCGTGTCTGCGCTTGCCAAAGGCCAGCACGGTGGAATCGTGGCAGTCGAGCCAAATATCTCGGCGTTGCCTCAAAAACTTCAGGGCAACGTTGAACTCATGGATCTAGCACAAGCCATCAATGTCGCGGACATCGTGGTGCTGCTGGTGGACCACGGCGAGTTCAAGGAATTGGACGTGAACCGACTCCAGTCTAAAGTACTGATCGACACGCGAGGCATCTTCGCGTGAGACTCGAATGGCGCAGGTGGTTCGAGCGCGTCGAGGCGCTGATCTGCACGGGTATGCCCGGTGTCTTCCGAGTCGTCGTTTTTGCGTCCCTGCAGCATGTCTACACGTTAGACGCATTGGGTCGCACCGCTTCGGAGATGTCACTGGCGCAGCTTGCGAGTTGCTTCACGGCCATCGGTTGGGCCAGCCTGATCTTGGTACGCGTACCCATGGCGACCAAAAAACACCTTGCGGTCGATGTGTTCTATGGCATCTCGTTCATGGCAGCGTTGACAACCATTGCTGTGAGCATCGCTGCGTTCGGCGTTGCCGCTGTTATGCCTCCGGCATTTGATGCGTCCTCGTTCGTCTTGCTTCTTTGCGGATGGTCATCGTATCAACTTGCTCGCCATTTTTTCGTCGCTTCTAGATCGTATCGGGTCGCGATTACTTTCGATCTGCTGCTGATCGCCTGCTCGCACGCGGCGCTGCTGGTCTGCAGGGCTCGTGGGTTGTCGTCGTCGTTCGCGCTTGCGCTTGCGCTGCTGACCGGCTCGCTGTGTATGTTCGCGGCCATTGGTCTTCCGAGTCACCTGCCGCTACGACGTGATTTCGACATCAAAGGGTTGCAATTCGGCATGACGAACTTTCTGTCAGGCGGCATTGCGCTTCTGTTCATTCCGTTTGCAACGATGACGTGCGGCGTCGAGTTTGGCGGTGCTTTCTCGCTCATGTCGTCGATAACCGCTGTGGCGGTTCTACTTCCGAGAGCGATCTCAACGACGCAATTGCCCCAATTGGCAAAGTTGGTCGCGGCGGGTCTGCCAATCGAAAGACCTGTGCAGGCAATGCGCCGTACTGTGTTGATATCGAATGTCGTCGTCTTGGGCGTCAACGCGGTGCTCATCGTGTCGGCGGTTCGCTACGGCGTTCGGAGCGTTAACGTCGAACATCGTTATATGGTCGTCCTCGCAGGCCTCCTATTGGCGGTACAGAACGCCACCGCGATGGGGTCCGCCGTGGCGAGCAGTCTCTTGATGGTTTTCGAAAAAGCACGCGAGACTGCCATTGTGAACTTCAAGACTACTGCACTCTTTGCGGTTTCGTGCGTCGTGATCCTCGCGTTTCCTGGACCGATAGGATTCTTGCTGGTTCTCGGAGCCTCCATTGCAATTGGCGCAGTGAGAAATCGACTCATCGCAAAGCACGCCGGGCTGGCATTGGCTGCCTATACGGAAGGACGACGTTGAAATATTCCGCGTGTAACACAGGGCGACTACGAAGTGCTCGTACCGACATGTCAATTCGTTCTATATCAAGCAAAGGCCGATTTTCAGCCGAACAGCGTGCCAACCCATTGCCCTTCGAATACACGGATGGATTTAGGCAAGTTGAACGTGCGCCATTGTCTTAATGCAGTTGGATTGTTGCTCTTGAGCATGGGGCTCTTGGCAAATTGCACAAAAGCAATCGCTAGTGTCAGTGCCGTGGCAGACGGCTGCGCGGATTACTTGGTCATGTACAAAAGCGATTGGAATGCAGGGATCGATGCACGCATAAGACGGCAAGCTGCGAATGCCGACGCAATTTCTGTCGTCTTCAAGCAGGAATTTGGCGGTGCAGCGGTGAGAACGACAATGAGCCGGAGCGATGACTTCAAGGGTATTGCGAACGGGGCACCCCGGGCGGAACTTGCATTCGCCCCGCTGACGGAGTTCTCGAACGGGGGCGACTACGAGGTGCGCTGGTCCACGATGATTCCGGCTGCCTATATGCCAGATCGACTTCAGCCCGAGATCATCACTCAGATTCATCAATCCGGCCAGAGCGGATCACCTCCCTTCTCGCTCATGCTTGCAGGAAGTCGCTACAGGGTCGACGTGCGCGGCCGCTATTCCGCCAGAATTTTTAACTTCGGCGACACGCAGTTTGATGAGGGACGGGTTGTTCATTGGGTGCTGCGATACCAACCTGACGACTCGGGTACCGGTTCTCGGACAGATCTCTATAAAGATGGAAAGCTCGTGGTACGGGCCGGTGCAACCGAGAACGCCTACCCAAATGAGCGAGAGGCATATTTGAAGATCGGACTCTATAAGTGGAATTGGATGGGACGCCCTTCGGAAGTTTCGACTCGGACAATGTATTACGGCGATGTCGAAGTGCGATCACGCTGCATCGCTCAATAAGCCAAGGTGAGAGCGAGCGCATTATCGTTTCGGCGCTCGTCGCGATCATCTTCCAATCTGGCAATGTGTTCAAGTTTTTGCAGGCCGCTGTTAGCAGCATGGCCTGTTTTTAGTAGGTAGATTCAATGCATCAACCCAGAAATCTGAACGGCCCCGCCGTTATCAAAATATTGCATGTCGGTCCAGACCTTTCTGCACACGGGGGGATCGCTTCCGTGCAGAGCGGGTATGCGTCGAGCGCGGATATATTCGAGAAATTCGGATGCCGGCTTTCTTTTCAGAGTACATGCGCCGTCGCACACACCCGAGATGTCTGGCAATTTCTATTGGCTTGGTGGCGAGTTGTGCGTGACGCCTTCAGCGGGAATATCGAGATCGTTCACATTCATATGTCGATCCGAGGCTCTCTGGTCCGAAAATGGCTGATCGCCGCCACATGTAATGTCCTTCGCAAAAAATACGTTCTCCACATCCATAGTGGAGCAATGAGTTCGTATTTGGACAGCCTGCCACTACTTTTTCGCGTAGCCGTTCAAGTCATTTTCAAGCGTGCCACTCGACTGATTTGCTTATCGAACCCTATGCGATGCTGGTTGGTGCAGTACAGCGACGGCGATCAACAAAAATGCCAGCTTCTATACAACGGTGTTCAGCCTCCCGCTCTCCGTCATGACCATAGAAGAACGACCGAGAATCCGATCATATTGTTTCTGGGCAAGCTGAGCGAAGCGAAAGGAGTGACGACACTTCTGGATGCTGCGGGAATGCTCAAAAAGTCGGGCATGCCATTTCGCCTATACGTGGCAGGAAATGGTGACGTGGAAGGGTTCAAGGCAGCGATCCTGCAGCGTGATCTCTTAAACGAAGTGAGCTATGTCGGATGGGTAGAAGGCACGCAAAAAGAGCAATTGCTCGCTAGCGCCGATATCTTTGTTCTTCCGTCACGTAGCGAGGGGTTCCCGGTTTCCATCGTCGAAGCAATGGCGTTCGGCGCCACAGTCGTTGCTACGTCAATTGCGGGCGTCATGGACGCCGTGACGCACGAGCAGGAAGGACTGCTCGTACCGCCCGATGACGCCAACGCACTCTTTGAAGCACTTGGCGCTTTGATCAATAGTCCGGAGCATCGAACTCGACTCGCAACAGCCGCACGGCAGCGTTTCGACGAACATTTCACATTACAGCGAACCGCTGAAACGCTGTCCGTTCTTTATCGCGAATTGCAATGACTAGAAATGTAACCGCCTCATCAATTAAGATAGCGAACGCTCTGCTGCAGCAGTGCCGGGGCGACGATTTTGCTGGATTCGATCCTTTCGATGGTTTGAACAGTACGATCTTCAATCGCCTGGGGCTTAACAAGGGGAGGTTTTTCCGTGTCGCCTGGCTGCAATTTCATAAACGCTGTCCAATCAATCTGCGTCCTCTAGTAGGAGTGCCCAAAAGAAGAAATCCCAAAGGCATTGCACTCATCGTTCTGGGTTTGGTCGAGCGCTATCGCCGTCTCGGCGATGCATCCGAGCTTTCGGAGGCGATCGATCTTGGTAACTGGCTTCTGACGCAAAGCGTTGACCGGGCGACATGGCGCCATCGAGCATGGGGCTATCACTTCGATTGGGCGGCACGCGCGTTCCACGTGCCGCGTGGCAAGCCTAACGCCATCACGACATGTTACGTCGCGCGAGCGCTCTATGCGCTAGGCGCTGTGACGAGCATCGAGGCCTTCACGCAGGCCGCCATCGATGCCGGATACTTCCTTGACTCCCTGTACGTGAATGATGCTGGACGCGAGTTTTACGCTTACATTCCGGGGGAACTCGCATTCGTGCACAACGCGAGCCTTTGGTCGGCCGCGTTGGTCGCCGAGACTGCGAGCCGCATGGGCAATGAAGCAATGCGCGAACGCGCGTTGCGGGTCGCGCAAGAGTCGGTGTCGATGCAACAGCCCGACGGCGCCTGGGTTTATGGCACACGCAATCACCATGGTTTTATTGACGGATTTCACACGGGCTATAACCTGGAAGCACTAACATCGTTACGAGAATCGACTGGGTTCCGGGGATTCGATCATGCGATTGAGAAGGGCATGAACTACTACAAGAGTAGATTTTTTCTCCCTGATGGCACCGTGAAGTACTACCACGATCGAGTCTGGCCGCTCGATACTCATTCAGTTGCGCAAGCCGTCATCACCCTGGTGAAAGTGGGTGGTACAACTGATGATCTGGCTCTAGCGGATCGAGTACTCGACAGCGCCAAATCTTCGCTGTACATGCCAAACGCAAGCCGTTTCGTCTATCAGAAGTCGCGCTGGATGACGAACCGAATCAACTATCTTCGTTGGACGCAAGCCTGGGCATTTTATGCGTTGAGCCTACATGCCTCGAATGAAACAGGTCATGGGGAGAAACTACATGCGTCGCTGTGAACTGTTTTCTTGTCCCATCGACATTGCCACGATGGACGAAACCGTGGACTGGATTGGCGAGCGCGTCGAAAAAAAACAATTCACTCAGCACGTCGTCGTAAATGTTGCGAAACTTGTGAGTATGCAAAAAGACTCCATGCTGGCAGAGTCCATTCGAGCGTGTGACATCGTGAATGTCGATGGCATGGGTGTCGTTTGGGGAGCACGGTTTCTTGGGCTCCCCGTCAGTGAGCGTGTCGCCGGTGTTGACCTGTTCGGTCGCCTGTTGGATATGGCTGCTGCCAAGGAGTTACCTATCTTCTTACTTGGCGCAACCGAGAGCATCGTCGCTCGCACGGCAGAAATCTCATCGAAGCAGCGCCCGTCGTTGAAGATCGCGGGATTTCATCATGGCTACTTTTGGGATGACGAGGAGCAGGTCGTCAATCTGATCAAACAGTCTGGCGCCCGTTTGCTCTTCGTTGCGATCACCTCGCCCAAAAAAGAAAACTTCATTAATCGATGGCGTGCGCAACTCGGCGTGGACTTCGTAATGGGAGTCGGAGGAACGTTCGACGTGGTTTCGGGCAAGGTGCGACGTGCGCCGCGTTGGATGCAACAATCGGGGCTTGAATGGTTGTTTCGCGTCATACAGGAGCCGCGTCGGATGTGGAAGCGTTACCTCGTGACAAATATTCAGTTTGGCGCGATGGTCGCGAGAGCAGCCATTTCGCGCGGCTCGCGAAATGTAGGCCGCACAGATGAACCTGGGATTTGACGAACGTTCCACCTGACACTCGCTCGCGGTCAGGGCCATCCGCGCGACGGCACTCTTCGATAAATAACATGCAACATTCAGCTCACGACGGCGTCGCCGCTTCCGGCGCGGCAAGCCATTTGCAAAAGCACGTTCGACTCGATCGAAACCTCGTTGGTCCGTGGCTTTTGGCCATTTCCATGCTCGTGTTCAGCCTGAGCGACATGTTGCTAGCGCTAAACGACGATTCATCGCAATTCATGAAACTTGCGGGGTTCGGATTCGTCGCGGCAGCAGTCGCATTGCGACCGCGTTTTCATTCCAGAATCGTGCTTCTAATACCGCTGACGGCGGTATTGTGCGTAAGCTTCGCACGCACCTTCAACCAGTCGGCCGGACTCGAAGAAGCGCTGCGATTTCTTTGCCCGATCATGATCACGATTGGACTGTTCGCCTATCGGGAACACCTTCCTGCCGTCCTGACAATGTTCATTGCCATTGTCGCGACGAACGATGCCTATCAAGTGTGGGCCTACATTTGTGCTTCGCTAGGCATGAGTCAATTCGTGCCGATACGCCTTGATTCTGGCCTTTTCATTCGCGCGCAGGGCTGGATTGGCTTTTTTTCTGAATTCAGCTTCATCAATCTCTGCGCCTTCGTTATTTGCCGGCGCAGGCGGCCCACGCGTCGCTCGCTCCTTGCATCATGGGTTTTTCTCGTCTTCGCCATACTCGGCTTGTCTTTCAAGATTTTGCCAGCGCTCGCGCTCTATCCATTGACCGCACAGAAGTTAAGACTGAAGGCCTGGCTAGGCATGATGGTATCGATCGTGGTTCTCGGCTTAGCGTTTATGAGTGGATACCTTGATAGTCTCACAGGACTGGCGCTTCAAAAGATTGCCTTCTACATTCTCGAGGGTAATTCAGCACGTGCGGAATCCTATCGGGTAATGCTGGAATCGTTAGCGAACTGGAATTTCTTGGGTGAGGGACTAGGCTCTTTCGGAGGGCCCGCATCGATTAAATATAACTCGCCACTCTACAGCTTTTACCATTTTAATTGGTTTGGACTTGGCAATACGCTAACGACCACGGACACCTTCTACCCGCACCTTTTTGTCGAAACGGGTGTTATCGGCGGAGTGATTTGGCTATGGACCGTTCTTTTCTATGGCGTGAGTCGCAAGCCCAGCAAAACGTGGCTTTTTATTGCGGCGGCGTTCTGTTTCGATAACGTTTTTTCTATGGCCTTCGTATCCCCGTCGTATGTCTTTGCGGCACTTTTAACGATGTATTTGTTTCGAAACTTCGATGCGCCCGCCAAGAGTTAATTTGGATTGGGTCGGCGCGAAGGCGCACTATCTCGTAACGAATTCACATAAGCACAGGATCCCTTATGAGGAAGTTTTCCCCTTCAGTTAAGGCGCTTGTTGCGACTGCCAGCCTTCTTTTCCCGATCATTTGTCATAGCGGCCCAACTCAGATCTTAAGGCCCAAGCACTTTAACGAACCCATAGCTAACACACAGCAGATCGATATCGAGCGGACACTTGGCGACCCAACTCCGAGGTGGTTGACCATTTGCATAGATGGACAAGAAGTGGCTTCGATGCAGCAGGGTGAACGCGTTCGTGTCTATCTGTCGCCAACGCGGACGCACGATCTTTATATCGTCACAAAGGGCAATCCAAACTGCGACGTCAATCAAGTCGTGACGGTGTTAGAGATTCCCACCGAAAAGCCGATTTGGAAAGTCGGTGTTGAACGCGATGATACGATCAGACTGGTCGATAGCGTGAATAGGTAGCGCAATTCCCGCTGAACATTCGATACTTAGATCGACTCACGCTCATCACCAAAATCGCGTCACAAAAGAGTGCCCCGTAGCGTCGGGGTCTGTCCGCCAGAACACGGAAGCATCACCCCGCCACCACCACAAACCCCCGCTTCCTCAACAACTCCAACACCCCTCTTTCCCCGCCCAAATGCAGTGCCCCGATCGCCACAAAAACCGGCTTATCAGGCGCCGCAATCCCCACCATCCGCTGCACGAAGCGCCTGTTCCTGTCATACACCACGCGGTTATCCACCTGCGCCGCCAGCGCCTTCGATTTCGCGAGCTTCGCGCCCTTGGCATCGTCCCACGCCTTCAGCGCATCCGCATCGCCGATACGCCATAGCCGATGCAGCTCCTTCACGTCCGCGATATTCTGCGCGGGCGTCTGCGCGAGATCCTGCGCCAGCATCTCCCGCTGCTGCGCCGACGTCAGCCGCGTGAACGTGCCGATCTGCTCGTTCAACGTCTCCAACCCGACGATTTTCCCCCGCACGCGCAGATACACGTTCTGCAACTGCGCCTCCGTCCCGTACTCGCTCTGAAAACCCGCCTTGAGCGTGTCGTACGTTTCGATCAACATCGAGGCAAGCCACGGCCGCGTGTGCCGCAACTCCCGCAACGCATCCGGGTTGTTGCGCATGCGTGCCTGGACGTCTTTCCACATCGCGTCCGGCAGATAGTCGATGAGACATTCGCTGCGACACATGCCGTAGCGGTTCACATCGTCCTGTGACACGAGCAGTTCGTCCGGCGAGATTTCGAGTGCGAGAGTAGGCGATGCCTCCAGCGCCGCGAGGATCGGCTGTCGAAACGGTTGCTCCGCCGGATAGTCGTTCGCGAAACCGACGTGCAGCGTGCCGAGGAGATAGATGGTGGTCGAACCTTTGGTCGCCACATAGAACGGCATATGCGGCGGTGCGATACGCACCGGACCCGTCGCCGTCGTGCCATTGGAACGGTCCGGCGGCAAGGCGGGTGCTGGCGCAGGAGAAGACGCGCCCGGTAACGCGGCCGGTTCCGCATCGCCCGCAGGTTGAGGCGTGCCGCCCGCGGGCGTGCGCGCACCGACCACGGCGAAGCTCGGCGGCGCTTCCGCGATACCCGCCGTAAACAGCACGAGCGACAGCACGAAGGCTGTCGCTTTGGCGAATGCCGGGCGGCGAACGCGCGGCTTGTCTAATGATTGCAGCACGAGCGACATCTTAAATCATCGCGTGACGCGTACCGGATGCGTCACGCGCCACAACTTGAAGCAGCGCGACTCAGGTTTCGCTTTCGCCGACTTCCTCGGCACGATGACACGATACCTGACGTCCATCGACCTCACGCAGTTTCGGTTCTTCCGCGCGACATCGCTCGATGGCCCACGGGCAGCGCTGATGAAACGTGCAGCCCGACGGCGGATTGAGCGGCGAAGGCATCTCGCCCTGCAGCTTGATCTGGATGCGCCGGTCCTGCGCGAAGATCGCGGGTGTCGCCGACATCAACGCACGCGTGTACGGATGCAGCGGCTTCGCGAACACGCGCTTCTTGTCGCCGAGTTCCGCGACGCCGCCAAAGTACATCACCATCACATCATCGGCGATATGTTCGACCACGGACAAGTTGTGCGAGATGAACACGTAGCTCGTGCCGAATTGCTGTTGCAGATCCATGAACAGATTCAGAATCTGCGCCTGAATCGAGACATCGAGCGCGGACACGGGCTCATCGGCGACGACGATCTGCGGATCGAGAATCATCGCGCGCGCGATCGCCACGCGCTGTCGCTGACCACCGGAAAACATGTGCGGATAGCGCGATGCATGCTCGGGCCGCAAGCCGACCGTGCGCATCATCTGCGCGATGCGTTCGGCGCGCTGCGTCGAGTTCATCGACGTATTGATGGCGAGCGGTTCGCCCAGCGTCTGCTCCACGGTCTTGCGCGGATTGAGCGAGGCGAACGGGTTCTGGAACACCATCTGCACGCGCTGACGCAACTCGGCGATCTTCGCCTTGCTCGCGCCCGCCACGTCCTCGCCTTCGATCAGCAAACGGCCCGACGTGGGCGCTTCGATCATCGTCAACTGACGCGCGAGCGTGGACTTGCCGCATCCCGATTCGCCGACGACCGCGAGCGTGCGCCCGCGCTGCAATTCGAACGACACGCCGTTGAGCGCCTTCACCGTGCCCTGCTCGAACATGCTTTTCTTGACGCTGTAATGCCGCGCGAGATTATCGGCGGCCAGCACGATGTCCTTTTGAACTTCCTTCGGCACCGCATTCATCGCGCGCCTCCTTCGACGACCACTTCCATATTCAGCGGCTTGATGCAGCGCGCGCGCACGGCCTCGTCGTTCGGTGCGAGCTGGAACAGATCGGGACGCGCCTTGCGGCAATCGTCCACGACATACTTGCAGCGCGGCGCAAACAGGCAACCGGTCGGACGATCATCGCGGCCCGGCACCATGCCCGGCAACGCGGAAAGACGCGCGGCATCGCGGTTATGTTCGGGAATCGCCGCGAGCAATGCTTCGGTGTACGGATGATGCGGCTCGCTGAAGATAGTCGGCACATGATTCGTCTCGATGATTTCACCGGCATACATCACCGCGACGCGCTGCGCGACTTCGGACACCACGGCGAGATCGTGCGAAATCAGCACGAGCGCCATGCCGCGCTCCTTCTGCAGCTTCACGAGCAATTCCATGATCTGCGCCTGAATGGTCACGTCGAGCGCGGTGGTCGGCTCGTCGGCGATCAGGAGCTTGGGATTGCACGCGACCGCCATCGCGATCATCACGCGCTGGTTCATGCCGCCCGACATCTGATGCGGAAACGCGCCGATGCGGTTCTTCGCATCCGGAATGCCGACCTGATCGAGCAGTTCGAGCGCGCGCTGTTCGAGCGCGCTGCCGCGCAAACCTTCGTGCAGCTTCAGCACTTCCTTGATCTGATAGCCGACGGTGTAGCTCGGGTTCAGGCTCGTGAGCGCGTCCTGAAACACCATGGCGATATCCTTGCCGATGATGCGCCGGCGCTCCCGCGCCGATGCCTTCAGCAAGTCGCGTCCATCGAACGTGATCTGATCGGCGGTGACTTTGCCCGGTGCGTCGATGAGGCCCATGAGCGCCATCATCGTCACGCTTTTTCCCGAGCCGGATTCGCCCACGACGCCGACGACTTCGCCCGGTGCAACAGACAGATCGATGCGATCGACCGCCTGCGTGCCGCCGAAGTTGACCTGCAAATTGCGGATAGTGAGTAGATCGGTCATGGCGTCATCCCATCCGCTTGAGTTTCGGGTCGAGCGCATCGCGCAGGCCGTCGCCGAGGAGGTTGATGACCAGCACGGAGACGAGGATGGACAAGCCCGGCATCGTCACGATCCACCACGCGCTTTCGATGTAATCGCGCGCCGAAGCGAGCATGGCGCCCCACTCCGCAGCGGGCGGTTGCACGCCGAGACCGAGAAAGCCGAGCGCGGCGGCATCGAGAATGGCGGAAGAAAAGCCGAGCGTCGCCTGCACGATCAGCGGCGCGGCGCAGTTCGGCAGCACTTGCGAGAACATCAGCCGCACCGTGCCCGCACCCGCCACGCGCGATGCCGTCACATACTCCTTCTGCAATTCGCCGAGCGCGGATGCACGCGTGAGCCGCACATAACCCGGCAGCGCGACGATGGCGATAGCGAGCATCGTATTGACAAGCCCCGGCCCGATGATCGCCACCACGGCGACGGCCAGCAGCAGCGAAGGCAACGCGAGCAGCACATCCATCACGCGCATGATCGGCGTATCGAGCCAATGCACGAACGCGGCCATCAAGCCGAGCACCACGCCGGGAATCAACGCGAGCACGACCGACACGAAGCCGATCCAGAACGACAGCCGCGCGCCGTACATCAGACGCGAGAGGATGTCGCGGCCCGCTTCATCGGTGCCGAGCAAGAATTGATGATTGCCGCCTTCGAGCCACGCGGGCGGAATCTTCACGTAGTCGCGATATTGCTCGATCGGACTGTGCGGCGCGATCAACGGCGCGAAGATCGCCACGAGAATCAGCAGCAGCACGATGGTGCCCGCCACGACCGCGCCGCGATTACGCGAGAAGTTCGCCCAGAATTCGCGCGCGGCGACCATGCGGCCCGAAGGCGGCGGCGTGATCGCTTGCGGCGGTAAGTTGTTTTGAATATCGGCCATAGTTTCGTGAGCCTCAGCGAGTATGGCGAATGCGCGGATTCAACACGCCGTACAACAGATCGACGACCAGATTCACGACGATCACCAACGTCGCGATCATCAGAATGCCGCCTTGCACGACCGGATAATCGCGCCGGGAGATGGCATCGATGAGCCACTTGCCGACGCCCGGCCACGAGAACAACGTCTCGGTCAGCACCGCGCCCGCGAGCAGCGTGCCGACCTGCAAGCCGATCACGGTGACCACGGGAATCAGCGCATTGCGCAGCGCATGCACGACCACCACGCGCAGCGGCGAAAGCCCCTTCGCGCGCGCCGTGCGGATGTAGTCTTCACGCAGCACTTCGAGCATCGACGAACGTGTCATGCGCGCGATCACCGCGAGCGGAATCGTGCCGAGCACGATGGTCGGCAGAATCAGATGACTCAGCGCGGAGGTGAACGCGCCTTCATCGGTCGAGAACAGCGAGTCGATCAGCATGAAGCCGGTGACGTGCGGAATGTCGTACTCCACAGCAATCCGCCCGGACACCGGCGTCCAGCCGAGCTTCGCCGAGAAGAACATGATGAGGATCAAGCCCCACCAGAAAATCGGCATGGAGTAACCGGTGAGCGCGGTGCCCATCACGCTGTGATCGACGACCGTGCCGCGCTTCAACGCCGCTGCCACGCCCGCCGGAAGGCCGACGATGAGCGCGAAGATCATCGCGCAGATGGACAGCTCGACGGTGGCCGGAAAGCGCGCCATGAACTCGCCCATCACGCTCGTGTTGGTGATGATCGACGTGCCCAGATCGCCCTTCAGCGCATGCGTCACGTAATGCAGATATTGAAGCGGCAACGGCTGATCGAGGCCCAGGCGCTTCATGGCTTCGGCGTGCGCGGCGGGATCGACGCCGCGCTCGCCCATCATCACTTCGATGGGGTCGCCGGGAATGAGGTGTATCAATGCGAACGCGAGAATCGTAATGCCGATGAACGTCGGTATCACCATTCCTATGCGTCGCAGAACGAATCGGAACATGATCGCCCTTGTCGGTCTTGGGGACTTGAAACGTATCCGGCGGCCGGGCCATGTCGACCCGCGCCGCCGGACCTTTTCGATTAGTTATGGTCTAGTGCAAAAAGCGTTCCGCAGCAAACTTTATTGCATGCCCACGCCATCGAAACGCACGTAGCCGAGCGGCTCGATCTTCATGCCCGTCACCTTCTTGCTGACCGGCTGATACACCGTTGAATGCGCGATCGGCGAGAACGGCAACTGCTGGCCGAAGATCTCCTGCGCGTCCGTGTAGGCCTTGGTGCGCGCGGCGACATCGGTGGTCGAACGGCCCTTCACGACGAGATCGTCGAACGGCTTGTAGCACCACTTCGAGAAGTTGCTGCCCTTCACGGCGTCGCAGCCGAGCAGCGTGCCGAGCCAGTTGTCCGGATCGCCATTGTCGCCCGTCCAGCCGATCAGCAGTGCGTCATGTTCGCCCGCGTGCGCGCGCTTGAGATACTCGCCCCACTCGTACGACACGATGTTCGCCTTCACGCCGATCTTCGCCCAGTCGGCCTGAATCATTTCCGCCATCAGACGCGCGTTCGGGTTGTAGGCGCGTTGAACCGGCATCGCCCAGAGGGTGATTTCCATGCCGTTCGGGAAGCCCGCCTTCGCGAGCAGCGCCTTGGCTTTCGCAGTGTCGTACGTCTGACCCTTGAGGTTCTTGTCGTAGGACCATTGCGTCGGCGGCATCGGTGCGGTGGCCGGCTGGCCCGCGCCCTGATACACGGAATCGATGATCGCCTTCTTGTTGATCGCCATGTCGAGCGCGCGGCGCACGTCGGTGTTATCCAGGCCCTTCTTCGTCACGTTGTACGCGACATAGCCTTCATTGAAACCGGCCTGCGACGGCAGATCGATGTTCGACACCGCCTTGAGCGCGGAGATATCGCCCGGACGCGGATAGCTCATCACCTGACATTCGTTGCTCTTGAGCTTTTGCACGCGCACGGCGGCATCCGGCGTGATCGAGAAGATCAGCTTGGAAATCTGCACCGCGTTCGGCTTCCAGTAATCGGGATTGCCGTCGAAGCGGATGGTCGCATCCTTCGTATAACTGCGGAAAATGAACGGTCCCGTGCCGAGCGGATATTGATTGATGTCCGACGCCTTGCCGTCCTTGAGCAGCTTGTCCGCGTATTCGGCGGACAGAATCGAGGCGTATTCCATCGCGATGTTCTGGATGAACGGCGCGCTCACTTCCTTGAGCGTGAACTTCACGGTGTACGGATCGACCTTCTCGATCTTCGTGATGAGCTTGTCCAGACCCATGTCCGTGAAGTACGGGAACTGCACGTTGTACGCCTTGCGGAACGGATTGTTCGGGTCCAGCATGCGGTTGAACGTGAAGACCACGTCATCCGCGTTGAACTCGCGCGTCGGCTTGAAGTAGGACGTGGTCTGGAACTTCACGCCATGACGCAGATGGAACGTGTACGTGAGGCCATCGGATGAAACGTCCCACTTTTCCGCGAGCGCGGGTTCCACTTTCGTGCCGCCACGTTCGAATTCCACGAGGCGGTTATACGTCGTGAACGTGTTCGCCGTGAAGTCGGTGCCCGTGGTGAACTGCGCGGGATCGAAACCGGCGGGGCTGCCTTCGGAGCAGTACACCAGCGTTTTATTCGGTAGTGCCGCGTGCGCCGTGCTGGCCGCAAACAACGTTGCCGTGGCGACGGCGCTCAACAGCGCCGACATGCGGGCGCCTCGCAACAGGCCAAAATTCTTCATGTTTCCTCCAGGTCGATGCCGGCTCTGACCAGCGTAGCGCGATCTTACTTGATCGCACCGCGCAGGCATCCGGCGCACAGGACTCTGCCGTATTGGCGGATCGATGCAAATTCGGGCGCTACCCTAGCATGAACAAATATTACGTGTGTGGTCGTTTTCCCCACTGGTCCGGGAAGCGGCCGTGCGTTCAATTCGGTTGATTTATGGGCTATGCGCAGAGGTGATAGCTTTATAGCTGCCCCTTGTCTGCTTGTTTAGCACGTAAAAATAAAAAGCCGCGCGATTCGCATCGCGCGGCCGTAGTTCAAACGTAAGCGTCGTTCTGTTTTTCAGGCGCTTTTAAAGCCAAGACGCTCGCAAATCGCCTTCGATGCCTGCGCCCCGTTGAGCGTATAAAAATGCACGCCCGGCGCGCCGCCATCGATCAATCGCTGGCACAGGCCGGTGACCACATCCAGCCCGAACTCGCGGATCGAATCGCGATCGTCGCCGAAACTCTCCAACCGGCGCGCGACCCACTTTGGCACTTCCGCGCCGCACATCTCGGAGAAGCGCATGAGTTGCGAGAAGTTCGTGATCGGCATGATGCCCGGCACGATGGGCACATCCACGCCGAGCTTCTTCGCTTCGTCGATGAAGGTGAAATACGCGTCCGCGTTGAAGAAGTACTGCGTGATCGCGGAATTCGCGCCCGCCTTCACCTTGCGCGCGAAGTTCTCGAGATCAGCGCGCGGCGAACGCGATTGCGGATGAAACTCGGGATACGCGGCCACTTCGATCTTGAACCAGTCGCCGTGCTCCTGACGAATGAACGCCACGAGTTCCGACGCATAGCGCAACTCGCCGACTTCGCCCATGCCCGAAGGCAAGTCGCCACGCAGCGCGACGATATGACGAATGCCGTGTTCGCGGTACTGCGAAAGAATCGCCCGCAGGCTCTCCTTGGACGACCCGATGCACGACAGATGCGGCGCGGCCTCGAACCCTTCCGTGGCCATTTCCAGCACCGTGTCGAGCGTGCCTTGCTGCGTGGAACCGCCCGCGCCGAAGGTCACGGACACGAACTTGGGCGACAACTTCTTCAGCTCGGCGCGGGAAGCACGCAGCTTCTGAACGCCTTCGTCCGTCTTCGGCGGAAAAAACTCGAATGAAAGTTCGATCGGTTTCATGATGTTTTGGACGTGCGGCAGCGCCTTCGCGGACACCTGCGCTAACCGAAATTCCGATTCCCGAACACGAGCGCCGACAGGAGCCATGACACGATGCTGTAGAGAATCGAGCCGAAGAACGCGGACCAGAATCCCGATACTTCGAACCCCTTCAACAGCGACGAGCACAGCCAGAAACACAGCGCGTTCACCACCAGGATGAACAGCCCGAGCGTGAGGATCGTCACCGGCAAGGTGAGGATAATCAGCACAGGCCGCAGAATGGTGTTGATGAGTCCGAGCACGATTGCCACGATCAGCGCCGTCCCGAAACTGCGGATATGAATGGACGGCACCAGATACGTGATGATCAGAAGCGCGAGCGCGTTGATCAGCCATGTCAGCAACAACGTCATCGATGGAATCTCCGGTTTGGGCGAGGGCTCGTGCGGGCGCGCATGCCACGCGCCCGCACCCGGCACCGCCGCCGCGTGCGATCAGTAGCGGTAGTGGTTCGGCTTGAACGGGCCGGTCTTGTCGACGCCGATATAGCCGGCCTGTTCATCCGACAGCACGGTCAGTTCGGCACCGATGCGGCCCAGATGCAGACGCGCGACCTTCTCGTCCAGTTGCTTCGGCAACACGTAGACCTTGTTCTCGTACTTGTCGCCTTCGCAGAACAGTTCGATCTGCGCGAGCGTCTGGTTCGTGAACGAGTTCGACATCACGAACGACGGATGGCCAGTCGCGCAACCGAGGTTCACGAGACGCCCTTCGGCCAGCAGAATGATCTTCTTGCCGTCCGGGAACACGATGTGATCGACCTGCGGCTTGATGTTGTCCCACGTGTACTGACGCGTGGAAGCAATGTCGATTTCCGAGTCGAAGTGGCCGATGTTGCAGACGATCGCGTTGTTGCGCATCGCCTTCATGTGGTCGTGGTTGATGACGTGGTAGTTGCCCGTCGCCGTCACGAAGATGTCGGCGCGGCTGGCGGCGTATTCCATCGTGACCACGCGATAGCCTTCCATCGCGGCTTGCAGCGCGCAGATCGGATCGATTTCCGTGATCCACACCGTCGCGCCCAGACCGCGCAGCGATTGCGCGCAGCCCTTGCCCACGTCGCCGTAACCTGCGACGACTGCGACCTTGCCCGCGATCATCACATCGGTCGCGCGCTTGATGCCATCGACCAGCGATTCACGGCAGCCATACAGATTGTCGAACTTCGATTTCGTGACCGAATCGTTCACGTTGATGGCCGGGAACGGCAGACGCCCTTCCTTTTCCATCTGATACAGACGATGCACGCCCGTGGTCGTTTCTTCCGTCACGCCCTGAATGTGCGCCAGACGCGTGGAGTACCACGTCGGGTCATTATCGAGGTGCGATGCGATCGACTTGTACAGCGCGACTTCTTCTTCGTTCGTCGGCTTGGCGATGACCGAGCGGTCCTTCTCTGCCTTCGAACCGAGGATCAGCAGCAACGTGGCGTCGCCGCCGTCGTCGAGAATCATGTTGGCGAATTCGCCGTTCGGCCATTCGAAGATGCGGTGCGAAAACTCCCAGTATTCGTCGAGCGATTCGCCCTTGAACGCGAACACCGGCGTGCCGCCATCGGCGATGGCGGCGGCTGCGTGATCCTGCGTCGAGAAGATGTTGCACGACGCCCAGCGCACGTCCGCGCCCAGCGCCTTGAGCGTTTCGATCAGCACGCCCGTTTGAATCGTCATGTGCAGCGAACCGGCAACGCGCGCGCCCTTCAGCGGCTGTTGCGCCTTGTATTCGTCGCGAATCTGGACGAGGCCCGGCATTTCCGTTTCGGCGATGTCGAGTTCCTTGCGGCCCCATGCGGCCAGCGTCATGTCGGCAACGATGAAATCTTTGGAAGTTTTGGAATCGAGAACTGCGGCGTTCATCACGCCCTCCTTTTCTAAAAAGACTAGAAATGTTGACGTGAGCGCCGTTCGAATGCGGTGGGCTCTGCGGGCTATTTTTGCCTTCGAACCGTCCGGATTGAAAGCTTCCGAGCCTGGCAGCCTCGATTGAATGGGCTGTCGCAACGCTCCTCGGAAACGAGAGGGGATTGTAGCAAAGTCTTATGACAAAAGCGGCGGTTTCTAAGACACCGGTTAGTTCGTTCTGCGCGGTATCGCGCAGGATCGAAACGCTGTCAGATCGCGGACCAGACCATGTTGCGCACTCGTTCCATGAAGCGCGCCGTGGCAGCGGCGTACATTCCACCTTCATCGATTGGTTTTTCCATCACGCCCATCTCTCGATAGAAAAATTTCGCTACATGACTGTTCGGGTGATAGTGCAAGCGAACGAAATTTCCTCTGCTTTTCAGGCACAGCAGGGGACACCCGTAGATTTCATTCACGGCCTGAGAAAAGACCAAATCTTCACCGCCGAAGCGACGAAACACCTCATCCTCGGGAAATCCTTTCAGTGCAACGAAGAATTCGCGACGCACGACCAGTGAGCTGGTAACGGCGTTTGACATGAGCTGCGCAAGCTGTTCGAAAGCCGGGAAGGCGAGGATATCGGCGGGAAAACCGAAATACTCGACGTCGAGATGAAGGGCCGGTCGCAAAGGATTTTCATGCAGGCATGCGGCGGCGTTTGCCAGTGCTCGAGGGAGATACTCGTCGTCGGCATCGAGGAAGGCCAGCAGTGGATGAACCGCGTGGCTTGCGCCCAGATTACGAGCCTTGGCCGGTCCCGCGTTTTTCGGCACTCGCACGAGTTGAACTCTGGGGTCCTTCAATGCATAAAACGCTGCGACTTGCGCCGAGGCATCTTCCGAGGCGTCATCCACGACGATTATCTGAGCCGCCTGTGTCTGCGCAAGGCAACTGTTTAGTGCCCGCGCGAGCGTTCTGACGGCGTTGTAGCAAGGGACGATTACCGATATGCGTTGCACTGGAAGCCTCTAATCATGCGATGCCGGTTTATCGCATAACGCTAAGCATATACTCGTAAGAACAATCCCTAAAATTCTGCGGCCTCTCTCGTAGTCAAATCGGCAGCATGCCCAGTAAGGGCGCCAGCAGCACCATTGCCACGCCGGCGATCATCATGGTGAGACTGGCGACGACACCTTCCTCGCTGCCGAGTTCACGCGCCTTCGCCGTGCCGACGCCATGCGCCGCCGCACCGAACAGCGCGCCGCGCGCAAGCCGCGTGCGCAGCGGCACCAAGGCCAGCACGATCTCGCCGAACAACATGCCGCAGACGCCCGTCGCGATCACGAACAGCGCGGTGAGGTCTTTGGGCGCGTGAATCTTGTCGGAGACGGCGAGGGCGAACGGCGTGGAAACGGAGCGCGTCGCGAGGCTGCGCTGCAATTCCGGCGAAAGATGCAGCAGCTTCGCCAGCACGAGCGATCCGCCGACCGCCACCAGAATGCCGACCGTCACACCCACGGTGAGCGAAATCCAGTGCCGCTTGAGCAGCGCGCGGTATTCGTAGATCGGCACCGCGAACGCGACCGTCGCCGGCCCGAGCAGCCACATGAGCCAGCGCGTGTCGGCGAAATACACGGAGTAAGGGATGCGCGCCGTCACCACGATCAGCCCGAGCACAGCGGGCACGGCGAGCAAAGGCGTGAGCCACGGCGTCCTGAAGCGCGCGTATAAACGCTTCGCCGCGAAGTACAGCGCGACGGTCAGCACGAAGCATCCGGCGGCGATCAGTCGCGCGGCGTCGTCTTCGAGCAAGGAGGCATAGAAGTGGCTCATGGCGTGTGCGTTCAGACGCGCGCGGCGTGACGCAGCGCCAGCGCCCGACGCAGCGCGAGATGGCGTTCGAGACGCGCCGCGCGATCCACCGCGAACGCGACGGCGACCATCACCATCAACGTTCCGCCGACGACGACCAACGCGAGCCGCCAGCCGTCTTCCCTGAACAAGCCGCCGTACTGAACCGCCGCCACCGCTGCCGGAATGAAGAACAGCAGCATGTCCGCCAGCAGCCAATCCGCGCCCGCCTTCACCCAGCGCGGCGCGATGCCACCGCAGAACAACAACGCCAGCAACGCGACCAGCCCGACGACGCCACCCGGCACCGGCAGCGACAACTTCCGCGCCACAAAGTCCGCGACGACCCAAATCCCGGCGAGCGCAGCCGACTGCACCGCGATGCGGCCAAACCGGCCAAACGCCGCGCGCACGCTTTCGGGTTGCTTCTGGATCGGAAGGACGGCTGACATGGCGGACTCGTTATGTTGTCGATAAGGGTTAACCTGTAAGCCGAGTATATGGGTGGTCCAGTCATAATAAAAATGACTTAACCTTATTCGATGCATTCCAAATTGGAATTCGGAGGCCGCCTGTGGAACTACGCGCGTTGAGATATTTCGTGGAGGTCGTGCGGCAGAAAAGCTTCACCGCTGCCGCCGAACACATGTTCGTCACGCAGCCGACCATCAGCAAGATGGTGAAAGCGCTGGAGGACGAAGTCGGCTCGCCGCTGCTCCTGCGCGATGGCCGCCAGATGGTGCTGACGGATGCCGGGCAGATCGTCTATCAGCGCGGCGTGGACGTGCTCGCAGCGCACGCGCGGCTCGAAGCCGAACTGAACGACCTTGGCACCTTCGGGCGAGGCACGCTGACCATCGGTATTCCGCCGATGGGCGGATCGCTCTTCACGCCCGCGATCGCTGCTTTTAGGCAGCGATACCCGAAAGTCGAATTGAAGCTGTTCGAACGCGGCTCGAAGGCGATCGAAGCCGCGTTGATCGAAGGCGAATTGGAACTCGGTGGCGTGCTGCAACCGGTCGATACGGAAAAGTTCGATGTGCTGCCGGTCAGTCGCCAGTTGCTATGGCTCGTCGCGCAAAAAGGCTCGCGCTGGGACGATGCCCGCGAAGTGGCGCTCACCGACCTCGCCGCCGAGCCCTTCGTGTTCTACGGCGAAAGCCTCGCCCTGAACGATGTCGTGCTCAACGCGTGCCGCACGGCGGGGTTCTCGCCGACCATCGTCGGGCGCAGCGGGCATTGGGATTTCATGGCTGCGTTGGTGCAGGCGGGCATCGGCATCGCGCTGCTGCCTGCGCCTTACTGTCGCCGGCTCGATGCCGACGCTTTCACCTGCAAGCCCGTGGTCGCGCCCGAGATTCACTGGGACATGGCGCTTGGATGGCGGCGCAACGGTTATCTGTCGCACGCGGCGCGCGCGTGGATCGAAGTGGCGCGGGAGTTGTTGCCAGCCAGTCTCGATCAGGATTTCATGGCCGATGGCTTTCCACGCACGCGGCGGGTCAAAGACTCAACGTGACGCGCAAGAAAAAACGCGCCGGACCGCACATGCGATCCGGCGCGTTCGTGTTCCTGCTGCGAGCCGTTGCAGCTTAATTCGCTTCCTTGAACTCGATCCGGCGATTCGCCATGCGGCCGGTCGCGGTCTTGTTGTCCGCGATCGGGTAAGCATCGCCGAAAGCCTGCACGGTCAGCGCCGTCGCCGGCACGCCGCGCTTCACGAGGAACGATTTCACCGCTTCCGCGCGCTTCTTCGACAATTGAAGATTCAGCGCCTTGCTGCCCGTGTTGTCCGAATAGCCGGCGATCTGAAGTTTGATCGGCGTGGCGGTGTCGCATTCCTTGATGGCCTGCGCGGACTTCGAAAGCTGCGTCATGGCGGCGGCAGGCGGCTGAACCGCGCCGGTGCGGAAGTTGATCGGCTTCAGGTTCAGCGTGTGGATGACGTTCGAGGCATCGCACTGTTGCTTTGCACCGGTGTCGGCCACGACAGCCGGAGCGGCTTGCGGCAGTGCATTCGCCGTCGCAACGGTCCAGCCCGAGCCGAACAGCGCCTTGAGTTTGTCGAGCCAGCCGAATTTCGAATCCGCGGCGCTGCCGGAGAGCGAAATCTTGTCGCCGACGATGCTCACCTTCGCGCCCGGCTGCGTCAGCACCGGCAACAGGCCGTCCAGCTTGTCGAGCCACGACGCCGATTTCGTGTCCGGATCGACGGTGATGTTCGCGTGGAACTTGTCCGCGCCGAGCTTCGCCGTGAGCAGGTCGATCAGGCGCTGGCGTTCCTCTTCGCTGTTGACGGTCGCCTTCAGCGTGGGAATGCCCGATGCATCCACCGTGGTCGTCATGATCGATGACTTGCCCGGCATGAGCATGGGCAACGAGGCATCGCTGGCGGCGGATGCAAGCGCGACAGGCGCCGCGCTGTCCGATGCCGCAGCGGTGGTGCCCGCATCGCTCGACGTGTCGGCGGCGGCGTCCTGCGCGGGCTTGTCCGTCGAGCAGCCGCGCGAGGCGAGCGCCGCGAACAGCGCCAGCGCGGCCGCGCTCGCCACCCACATCCACGCCTTCTTGTTGCTGCTCTTTTCCTTCTGCTCTTCCACGGCCACGGTCACGGGCGGCGGGCCATCGACGTGAATCGGGAACGCGGTGGCCTGATGCGCCACCGGATGTTCGAGATGCGCCGACACCGCCTTCAAACGCGATGCCACGCCCGCCAGAAACGCGCCGACCGAGCCGAGCCCGAGCGCGCTGGCGAAAGCGTCCGTCATGTTGGCGCGCACCACCGGCAACTGATGGCCGAGCAAAGTGGGCAAATGGCCGATCTGGCCGTTCTGCTGCGTGAAGTAGCGCTTGAGCACGCCGAGCACGGTTGCGCCGACGACGCCGGAAATCATGCGCGTGGCGCTGGCCGCGACGCCCGTGTACTCGGACATGCGTTCGGCGAGCAGGTTGAGGCTATCGTGCGAGGCGAGCGCGCCGTCCGCCTTCTCGCCTGCATCGACCAGCGAACGGAAACCTTCGTCATGAACCACGAAGTGCGGCAGTTCGTCCGCGATCTGCGCATTGGTAGTCGGCGCCATGATGGCCGAAAACAGGCTGCGCGCGCCTTCGAGCGACGACGCCTTGTTCATCATCGATCCGATGAGCGCCGGCGCGCACAGCGATGCGACCCGCTTGGCGGCTTCCGGCGCGCAGCCGATGCGGCCCGCGAGTTGCTGCAAGACGCCTTCGGTCAAAGCGCCCTGCACTAGCTGGTTGAGGTTAATGCTCATTGAGATACGTCCCTGAAAAGCGTCATTGCATCGGCCCACGCCGGGCTGCGCCGATTATAGGTTCGCGTTTCTCCGTTAAATCAGGCAGGCTAAACAATCGGATTTGTCTCAGTAACCGAACTTTGAGAATCGACGTAAGAAGAACTCGAAACAATGCCGCCGACCCTTGCGGCCTATGATGTTTACATCGAGATGACAGGCGCGCGCGTGGTTTTTTCGCCCGCTTCAGGAGACCGAAGATGACATCGCCATCGTTCAGCACGCACGCTGCCGCGTTCGGGCAAACACACGAAGTCACGAATCAACCGCCGCCGCTCGCCGATTACGATGCCTTCGCCGCCGATGCCGCGCTCACCGCCGCCATCGAACGCGAGGGCGCGAACTGGCACGCCGAAGCGCTGTCCCGCGATGCCCGCGCGCTCACGCAGCCCGAAACGCTCGCGCTCGCGGACCTGGCCAACCGGCATACGCCGGAACTGAACACGTTCGATGCGCGCGGCGAGCGCATCGACGAGATTGAGTTTCATCCGGCGTGGCATGCGCTGCTGCGTCGTTTGCGGCAGGAAGGCTTGCAGGCGCTGCCGTTCGAGCCAAACGCGCGCGCCGGATCGATGGCCGCGCGCTGCGCAGGCTACTTCCTGCATGGACAGCTCGAATCCGGCTCGCTGTGCCCGATCACCATGACGTTCGCGAGCATTCCCGTGCTGCGTCGCGAACCGGCGCTGTTCGAACGTCTCGCCGCGCAACTCCTCTCACGCGACCACGATCCGCGCGACATGCCGCTCGAAGCAGGCAAGCGTTCGATGATGATCGGCATGGGCATGACCGAGAAACAGGGCGGCTCCGATGTACGCAGCAACCGCACGCGCGCCCACGCGATCGGCGCAGGCGGGCGCGGCGGCGAATATCGGCTGATCGGCCATAAGTGGTTCTTCTCTGCGCCGCAATGCGATGCGCATCTCGTGCTCGCGCGCACCGCCGACGAAGGCGGCCTTTCCTGTTTCTATGTGCCGCGATTCATGCCGGACGGCAGCAAGAACGCGGTCCATATCCAGCGCCTGAAAGACAAGCTCGGCAACCGCTCGAACGCGAGCAGCGAAGTCGAGTTCCTGAACGCATACGGCGTGATGATCGGCGACGAGGGACGCGGCGTGCCGACCATCATCGAAATGGCGAACTTCACGCGGCTCGATTGCGTGATCGGCAGCGCGGCGCTCATGCGCGCGTCGCTGGTCGAGGCGATTCATCACGCGCGGTATCGCGAGGCGTTCGGGCGGCCGCTCATCGGACAGCCTTTGATGCGCAATGTGCTCGCCGACCTCGCGCTCGAATCCGAAGCGGCGACCGCGCTGTTCATGCGGCTGGCGGGCGCGTTCGAGCAGAGCGCGGCATCGGATGGCGCGTTGCACGAGCGCGCGTGGCGGCGTATCGTCACGCCCGCCGCGAAGTTCTGGGTCTGCAAGCGCGCGCTCGAATTCACCGGCGAGGCGATGGAAGTGTGGGGCGGCAACGGCTACGTCGAAACCGGTCCGATGGCGCGTTTCTATCGCGAAGCGCCGGTCAATTCGATTTGGGAAGGGTCCGGCAACGTGATGTGCCTCGACGTGCTGCGCGCCTTCGAGCGCGAACAGGACGCCGCGCACGCGCTATTGGAAGACTGGCAGACGACGGCGGCCGCGCATCCGGCGCTCGGCGCGGCATTGCAAACGCTGATCGGCATGTTGACGGGCGATGCCGCCACGCGCGAGGCATCGGCGCGGCGCATCGCGCAGCAGTTAGTGCTGTGCGCGCAGGCGGTGTTGCTCGCGCGCCATGCGCCGTCCGTGGTCGCGGATGCCTTCATCGAAACGCGTCTGGGCGATGCGCGCCGCGTGTATGGCACTTTGCCAGCCAGGTTCGATCACGCCGCTATCGTCGAGCGCGCCTTCCCAGGTTGACGAACCGCGCTTACTTCGCGAGCCGCCCCGCCTCGCGAATCGGCTCCTCGTTTTCCAGCCGATACACCCACGCCAGCAGTTCCGCCACCGCGTGATACAGCGCGGGCGGAATGTGCGCGTCGAGATCGACCTGCATCAGCAGCGACACCATGTCCGGCGAATCGTGCACGTACACGCCCGCTTCCTTCGCGCGCTTCACGATCATCTCGGCGACGATGCCATAACCCTTCGCGACCACGCGCGGCGTGCCTTCGCGGCTCGTCGGATCGTAGACGAGCGCGGTGGCTTGTTTGCGGATGTCGCCGTTCATGGCGCGTTCCCTTCGTCGCCGGGCGCGGTGAACAAATGCGCGAGCGGCGAAGGCACCGCTTTTGGACCGGCGCGGCAGGCGTCGCCGTTGCCGTCGAACTCCGCGCCCTCCATCGAACGCACGCTCAGCGATGCCAGCGCGAGTCCCGCCGCCTTCACGCGCTGCGCGAACGAAGCGCCGTCGCTCGCCAGTCGCGATGCGCCTGTGTCGCTCGCGCGGATGCGCACGACGAGCTTGTCGCCGGTCAGCACGAGATCGGCATCGACCAGACCGAGCGCGGGAAGATCCAGCGTGACGCGCGTGCGCCATGCGGTTTCGGCGGCGAGATCGTCGGGTGCGCGCGGCGTGCGGTCGCGTTCGATTTCCCAGTCGAAGCGTGTGCCGGGCCACGCCTCGCCTTGCCAGCGGAACAGGCCGTTGGCAAGCATGTCGAGTTGCTGACGCACGGTGTTGAGCGCCGCCGGATTGATGCCCGCCGCGAGCGACGCCTGCATCACCGCTTCATGCGTTGCCGCGGGCGACGCCGCCGCGCCCGCTTCGGACGTGGGCGCATGTTGCGAGTTGGACAGCGCGGAAGCCGGCGCATCGAGCAGCGATGCCGCGAGCGCCGCCGCTTCGTTCGGCGTCTGCGGCATCACGATGGCGTGCGGCGTCGGAGGCGCAGAACCAGCGTCCGGCGCATGCGGCGTGTCGGGCGCGTCGTGCGGCACGGATGCGGCGAGCGCCGGGCGTACATCGTCGATCCAGGGAATGCCGGTGCTTTGTGGATCGGTGAAATCGAGCGGCAGGGATTGCGTGCTGGCATCGACGCGTGCCTGAGGCTCGCCGCCCAGCGATGCGACGCTGCGCTGGCCCGACACCCACTGCGCGAGATGAGATTCGTAGAACAGACCACTTTCGCCGACGGTTTTCGATAGTTGCGCCGCGACTTGCGCGACCGGCAACGGCGGCATGTTCTGGCTGGCGGCACGCGCGGCGGCCACGGCGGATGCGTTCGATGAAAACGCCGTGTCGAAAAGTCCGGTGGTGAGCGCGGCGAAGGCGCTGGCGGGGCGCGGCGGCATCGCCCAAAGCGGCGCATCGCCGACGACCGGAGGCGCGCTGCCGCCAAGACGCGAAATCACATCGAGCGTGCGCGCGACGCTGGATAACGCGGTCTGCGTGGAGGCGACCGGCGCGCCCGTCGGCCCGTAAAGGCTCGGTGCATCCGTGCCCGCCGTGCTGGCGGTGTTCGCCACGCTCGTCTGCGTGGCGGTCTGGCCGGCAGCCGCGCGCAGCACGGACACGAACAAATCGGTCCGGCTGGCCAACAAGGAAGGAATCGCGGAATCCAGCCCACTCATGGGGACATCCTCTCAACTTCTGCTCGTGGACTGCGCTGCGCGCCATCCGCGATTCCACGCGGGCTGTGTCGCTAGCGCAATCCGATCATCTTTTTCAATACGCGCGCCGGGCTGTTCACCGTGAAGAGCGCCGATAAACGCGCGAGACTCGGTGACGAGAGATCGCGAATCGCGGCATCGTCGGCGAGAATCTTCTTCACCAGTTCCAGCTTGCGCGCACGGGCGGTTTCATCGAGTTCGGACTGGCAATTCACATCCTTCAATTGCTCGACCAGCTCGCGGTACGTGCCCTGCATCGTCTTCAGTTCGCCCCACTCGCCTTCGCGCGCCGCCACCAGCATGCGGTTCGACAGCCGGGCGATGGCCTCGTAGTGGGCAAAATATTCTTCTGTCGTGTTCATTCTTATCAGGCTCGCCGGCGCGAACTCGTTCAAACGGTCGCCACGGCCATCTTCGATGCTTCCGGCCCGATTCCGACCCACGCTTCTTCCAATGTCGCCAGCAGGTTGTCCACTTCCAGGAGCATGGCTTCGTCCTGGCTGAGATTCGCCTGCATGAGACGGCGCGACATGTACGAGTACAAGGCGTCCAGCCGCTGCGCGATCTCGCCGCCCGCTTCCTTGTTCAGCGCTTCCTGAAGCCCGCTCTCGACAATCCGTATCGCCTTGCTGATGGCCGTGCCGCGCGCGCCCACGTTGTTCTGCTGGAGGTGCATCCGCGCCTGCGCGATCGCTTGCCGCGCGCCCTGAAAGAGCATCGCGATCAGCCGGTGCGGGCTTGCTCCCGTCACCCCTGTCTGGACGCCCACGCGTGCATACGCGTTGGCTCCCGATTGTCCTGGGGAATACATCCGTGGTTCTCCTTGTGCTGTGCCGGGGCGGGCCGTCTGCTCGTGCAGACGATGGGCGTTTGCCGGATGGCTCGGGCGTGGGCGCCTCCGTCCGATCGATGTCAGTGCTGGCAATCGTGGCAATCGGACGTGAGTCTGTCGTGCCGTTATCGGGGTTATCGGAGCAACGCCGGAAAGCTTTAGCTTGCAAGACTGTAGGGCCGGAACGAGTTCAAAAGGGCGGAATCGACGACGACGGCAAACGGTCCGTCAGACCGAGATCTGCATGACGTCGTTGTAGGCGGCGACCAGCTTGTTGCGCACTTGCAGGCCGAATTGCAGGCCGACGTTCGCTTTTTGCATGTCCACCATCACGTCGTTGAGCGAGACGTTCGGCGAACCGGTTTCGAACGCGCGTGCTTCGCCCATGGCCTTGTTCTGGCTGCCGCTGATGCTGTCGATCGACGACTTCAGCACGCTGGCGAAGCTGTCGACGCTCGCCGCGCCCGACTGGCCGGTGACCGCGCCCGACGCCACCGTCGATGCGTTGCCGGCTTCGCCCGTGCCGCCGGCGGCTTGCGAGGCCATCGACTGGATCGCGCTCAGGGCGGAGTTAAGCGGGTTGATCGGAAAGTTCATGATGACTCCGGGTTTCTGTGAGGAACCGGCTGCGGACGCCTTCGTTTCGGGCGTGCCTTCACCGGACCGGGCGGCGTGTCTACACCATCGCCGAGTACGACAAAGGTTAGCAGCGCGACCTGTCCCAAAGCCCCGGAAGAACGGGGAAAACCCGCTTCTGTTCGTCGAATCGACTTGCAATGTTCTGCGGATAATCCCCATCGTGAAAAGTCCTCCACCGCCGCTCATCAGTCTGAGAGCCGAGAGCGAAGTGGCGGTGAGAAAGACGCCAAAGAGATTCGGAGCATCGACGCTAAATGGAAACACCCAACAACTCGCTGATCACGCCTGAGCCCAGAATGGGCCTCGCCGCCCAGTCCGGCACGGCGATCAATTCCGCCGCGACCAGCCTGACGGGCGGTACGGGCGGGGCCGATTTCGGCGGCTTCTCCCAGCGCGTGCCGGGGCTTTCGAACTTCCGTTCGAACCCGCGCGTGCCGCTCATCATCGCCGTGGCGATTCTGGCGGCGGTTGTCGCCGGGCTCGTGATGTGGTCGCGTCAGCCGGACTACCGCGTGCTGTTCTCGAATCTCTCCGATCGTGACGGCGGCGCAATCGTGACGGCGCTTCAGCAGGGCAACATTCCCTACAAGTTCTCGGACGGCGGCGGCGCCATTCTCGTGCCGGCGGAACAGGTTCACGAAACGCGTCTGCGTCTGGCGGCGCAAGGTTTGCCGAAAAGCGGTTCGGTCGGCTTCGAACTCATGGACAACCAGAAGTTCGGCATCAGCCAGTTCGCGGAACAGGTCAACTATCAGCGCGCGCTGGAAGGCGAACTCGAACGCACCATCGGCGCGATTTCGTCGGTGAAGTCGGCGCGCGTGCATCTGGCGATTCCGAAGCCGAGCGTGTTCGTGCGCGACAAGGAACTGCCGACGGCGTCGGTCATGGTCGAACTGTATCCGGGCCGCGTGCTGGACGAAGGTCAGGTGAGCGCGATCACGCACATGGTGGCGTCGGGCGTGGCGGACATGCCGGTCAAGAACGTGACGGTGGTGGATCAGGACGGCAACCTCCTGACCAACCAGAGCGCGACCAGCGGGCTCGATGCATCGCAACTCAAGTACGTGCAGCAGATCGAGCACAACACGCAGAAGCGCATCGACGCGATCCTTTCGCCGCTGTTCGGCTCGGGCAACGCGCATTCGCAGGTCAGCGCGGACATCGATTTTTCGAAGCTGGAACAGACCGCCGAAAGCTACGGCCCGAACACGAACCCGCAGAACACGGCGATCCGCAGCCAGCAATCGAGCGAATCGAGCGAGAACGGCGGCGCCAGCGTGGGCGGCGTGCCGGGCGCGCTGTCGAACCAGCCGCCGCAACCGGCCTCCGCACCGGTCGATTCGGCCGCGTCCGGCGCGATCGGCACCGGCCCGAAAGCCGCACCAACCAACTTGCACAAGGACACCACGACCAACTACGAAGTGGACCGCACCGTGCGCCACTTCGAACAGGCGGCCGGCGGCATCAAGCGGCTGTCGGTGGCGGTGGTCGTGAACTACCAGAAGAAGGTCGATGCCAAGGGCAACGTGACGATGGAAGCCGTCCCCGCCGACAAGCTCGCGCAAGTCCAGCAGCTCGTGAAGGACGCGATGGGCTTCGACGAAAAGCGCGGCGACTCGGTGAACGTGGTCAACAGCGCGTTCAACTCGGACGTGGTCGTGACGCCGGTAGTGCCGTGGTGGCGCACGCAGGAATCGATCGGCATGGGCGTTCAGGGCGCGAAGTATCTGGGCATCGGCATCGTGGCGCTGTTCCTGTACTTCAGCATGGTGAAGCCGGCCATGAAGCGGGCCTTCCCGCTGCCGCCGGAACCGGCCGGTCCGTCGCTCGGCGCACCCGACGAACTGGCCATGCTCGACGGTCCGTCGCTGCGTCACTCGGACAAGCATGACGATGACAAGGACGCCGAAGTCAGCCTGCTCGGCAGTTCCGAAAGCAACAAGGCCAAATTCGACCGCAACCTCGACTACGCGCGCACCGTGGCGCGGCAGGACGCGAGAATCGTTGCGACGGTCGTGAAGAACTGGGTGTCCGATGAACGCTGAAGGTCTCAATAAAGCCGCACTTCTCCTCATGTCGATCGGTGAGGAAGAAGCCGCCGAAGTCTTCAAGTATCTCGGACCGCGCGAGGTGCAGAAGATCGGCGTGACGATGGCGGCGCTCAAGAACGTGACGCGCGAGCAGCTCGACGCGGTGCTGACCGAATTTGTCGGCGAGGCCGAGCAGCAGACGGCGTTGTCGATGGATTCGAGCGAGTACATCAAGTCGGTGCTCAACAAGGCGCTCGGCGAAACCAAGGCCGGCGCGCTGATCGACCGCATCTTGCAGGGCAGCGACACGAGCGGCATCGAAGGTTTGAAGTGGATGGATTCGAGCGCGGTCGCGGAACTCATCAAGAACGAGCATCCGCAGATCATCGCGACGATCATCGTCCATCTGGACCGCGATCAGGCATCGGAAATCGTCTCGCTGATGCCGGAACGGCTGCGCAACGACGTGGTGCTGCGCATCGCGACGCTCGACGGCATTCAGCCCGCCGCGCTGCGCGAACTCGACGACGTGCTGCAAACGCTGCTCTCCGGCAGCGACAACCTCAAGCGCGCGCCGATGGGCGGTATTCGTACAGCGGCGGAAATCCTCAACTTCATGGCGACCAACCAGGAAGAATCGGCGATCGAAAACGTCAAGGCGTACGACGCGGACCTGGCGCAGAAGATCCTCGACCAGATGTTCGTGTTCGACAACCTGATCGATCTGGAAGACCGCGCGGTGCAGTTGCTCCTGAAGGAAGTGGAGTCCGAAACGCTGATCGTCTCGCTCAAGGGCGCGCAGCCGCAACTGCGTCAGAAGTTCCTGTCGAACATGTCGCAGCGCGCGGCGGAACTGCTCGCGGAAGACCTCGATTCGCGCGGTCCGGTGCGTGTCTCCGAAGTCGAACAGCAACAGCGCAAGGTGCTGCAAGTGGTCCGCAATCTCGCGGAAAACGGTCAGATTCAATTAGGCGGAAAGGCGGAGGACGCATATGTCTGACGCACGACAGGCAATGAATGCCATGACGGGTTATCAGCGTTGGGAAATGGCGTCGTTCGATCCGGTGACGGTCGATCCTGCCGCCGCCGATCAGGCCGCGCTCGAAGCGCATCTGCGCCGCGTCGAGGAAGACGCGCACGCGCAAGGGCTTCAGAAGGGACACGTCGCGGGTCAGGCGCTCGGTTATCAGGCGGGTTTCGAGCAAGGTCACGCGAAGGGTATCGAGGAAGGCCGCAAGATCGCGCTCGAAGAAGCCGCGCGGCTCGCCGCAATCGCGGATGCATTCAAGACCGCGTTGCAGGCCGCCGATGCCGCCATCGCGGAAACGTTGGCGTCGCTGGCGATCGATATCGCGCAGCAGGTGGTGCGTCAGCATCTCGCGCACGATCCGACCGCGCTGGTCGCGGTGGCGCGTGAGGTGATCGCCTCCGAGCCGGAATTGCTCGGCTCGCCGACGCTCATCGTCAATCCGGCCGATTTGCCGATCGTCGATGCCTACCTTCAGGAAGAACTCGGCGCGGCGGGCTGGCTCGTGCGTCCCGATCCGCTGGTCGAGCGCGGCGGCTGCCGTGCGCATGCATCGACCGGTGAAGTGGATTCGACCAACGCATCGCGCTGGGAGCGCGTGGCGGCGGCGCTCGGCAGGAGTCAACTGTGGTAAATCAACCCGCCCACGCGACGGTGCATCCGCAAACGCCGCAGATCACGCAGGACGGTCTGAGCGACCTCGAACGCGAACTCGCGCGTGCGTCGTTCGGCCCGCTGGCGGCTGAAGAAATCGCCGCCGAACCGGAACACGACGAGCACGCCGCGCGCGTGATCGCGGACCTGTCGCATCTCGCGGGCAATCCGCATATCGACGCATGGCGCGCCAAGCTCGACGAAATGAAGTCGGTCGCGGCCATCGCCAAGCCGGTGCGGACTTGCGGACGGTTGACGCGCGCCGCTGGTCTCGTGCTGGAAGCGGTCGGTTTGAAGATGGGCGTGGGCTCCGAATGCATGATCGAACTGCCGCCAGGCAGCTCGATTCCGACCGCCGAAGCCGAAGTCGTCGGCTTCGCGGGCGACAAACTCTTTTTGATGCCGACGACCGAAACCGGCGGCTTGTTGCCGGGCGCGCGCGTGTTTCCGCTGGAAAGCGCGCCCATCGACGATCCGATGGCGGGCGCGAAGCGTCTGCCGGTGGGCTGGGAAATGCTCGGCCGCGTGGTCGATGCCTCGGGCCGTCCGCTCGACGGCTTCGGCTCGCTCGGCGCGAAGGTCGATGCGCCGTTGTCCGGGCGCGTCATCAACCCGCTGAACCGCGAGCCGATTCACAAGGTGCTCGACGTCGGCGTGCGCGCGATCAACTCGCTGCTCACCGTCGGACGCGGCCAGCGCATGGGTTTGTTCGCGGGCTCGGGCGTCGGTAAATCGGTGTTGCTCGGCACGATGGCGCGTTACACCAGCGCCGAAGTCATCGTGATCGGGCTGATCGGCGAACGTGGGCGCGAAGTGAAGGAATTCATCGAGCAGATCCTGGGCGAGGATGGTCTCGCGCGCTCGGTGGTCGTGGCCGCACCCGCCGATGTCTCGCCGGTGCTGCGCATGCAGGCGGCGGCGTACACCACGTCGCTCGCCGAATATTTCCGCGATCAGGGCAAGCATGTGCTGCTGCTGATGGATTCGCTCACGCGCTACGCCATGGCTCAGCGGGAAATCGCGCTGGCAATCGGCGAGCCGCCCGCGACGAAGGGTTATCCGCCTTCGGTGTTTGCGAAGCTGCCCGCGCTCGTCGAACGTACCGGCAACGGTCCCGAAGGCGGCGGTTCGATCACCGCGTTCTACACCGTGCTGACCGAAGGCGATGACCAGCAAGACCCGATCGCCGATTCCGCGCGCGCCATCCTGGACGGCCATATCGTGCTGAACCGGTCGCTGGCGGAAGCGGGGCATTACCCGGCCATCGACATCGAACAATCGATCAGCCGCGCGATGACTTCGCTGATCGACGAGAAGCATCTGGAGCGTGTGCGGATGTTCAAGCAGATGCTCTCGCGCTACCAGCGCAACCGCGACCTCATCAACGTGGGCGCGTATTCGAGCGGCCGCGATGCCTTGCTCGACCGCGCGATTGCGTTGTGGCCGCGCATGGAGGCGTTTTTACAGCAAGGCTTTCGTGAGCAGGCGAATTTCGAGCCGAGCCTTGAAATGTTGCATCAACTTTTCGACTAGTATTTGTGACGTATTCGTCATAAGAAAATCTGCGTAGAGACCATCCTCATGTCCAAGAACTTGCCCATCAACACGCTGATCGAGCTGGCTCAAGAAGAGCTCGATGCCGCGACCAAGAAGCTTGGCAAGCTTCAGCAGGAACGCAACGATGTCGAAGTGCAACTGAACTCGCTCGTGACTTACCGCGACGAGTATCACGCGCGCTTCAACGCATCGGCGCAGGAGGGGACGACTGCGCAGACCTTGCGCAACTTTCAGGCGTTCGTCGATACGCTCGATGCCGCGATCAACCAGCAGCGCGCGTTGCTCTCGCTGGCCGATCAGCGCATCGAGGCGGCCAAGCCGGAGTGGCGCATGAAGAAGCAGAAGGTCGGAAGTTACGAAGTGCTGGCCGCGCGCGGCGAAGCGATGCTCGCGAAGAAAGCCGCGCGCGTCGAACAGCGAGAGGCCGACGAACACGCCGCGAAGGTGCTGCGCATGCGCGCCGAACGCGCCTGATTTCTTTTTATCTCTATCGGACTCGGGGAATACGCATGTCTTCCGTCAATTCCATCGGCGCGGTATCGAGCGCTCAGTCGGCTACCGGCGCGAACAAGCGCGCGGCTTCGGATGTGTCGTTCGGGCTTACTTTGCAGGGTTTGACCGACAAAGCCAATGCCGAAGCTGCTCAGTCTGCCGCTGCTTCGTCTTCTTCTTCGTCGAAATCGAGCGTGCATGATGCGCCGAAGGCCGATGACAGCGCCAAGACCGACGACGCCAAGGATACGAAAGCGGCGGCGTCATCGGACAAGAGCGACAAGGCAAATGCCTCGAAGGATGCATCGAAAACGGACGATGCGAATGCGTCGAAGCCGGCGGCATCGGCGGATGCGAAGCCTGCTCAGGCGCAGCAAGGCGCGGTCGCTCAGGCCAAGCCGCGCGCGGATGCCGCCACCGCTCCGACCACCGCCGATGACGCTACCCTCGAACAACTCGCCGATGCGGCCGGGACCGTAACCGACGCGACTGCCGCGACGGATACCGGCAAGCCTGCCGCCAGCGCGACGCACAAGAGCGGCGACGCGAATTCCGCTCAGGACGCCTTGCAGTCTGCGCTCGCGGCCATGAATGCCGCGCCGGTGGACAACTCGGCTGCTGCTGCGGCGGCAGCCGCTGCTGCTGCTGCACGGACGCAGACCGGTACGCCTGTGACCGCGCAAAACGGCGCGAACGGTGACGGGCAGACCGGCGTGCTGTTCAATCGCGATGGCAAGGGTGGTTTGATCGGTTATCTGACTCCTGGCGCGGGTACTGACGACAAGGGCGCGACTGCCACGACTCCCGTGCAGACGGATGCATCGGTGCTTGCCAGCGCCCAAGCCGCGCTCACCCCTTCCGCCGACGATGCCACCGCCGCCTACAAGCAAGCCGCCGATGCCGCAGCGCATGCGGTAGCGGCGCAGGCGGCATCCGCCAGTTCTTCTGTCTCCGGCACGCAGGGTTCGATGCAGGCGGCTACGAGCGCGGCGATTGCGCCTCACGTCGGCAGCTCCGGCTGGGACGACGCGTTTAGCCAGAAAGTGGTGTTTCTCTCGAACTCCAAGCAGACGAGCGCCGAATTGACGCTCAATCCCAAGGATCTCGGGCCGTTGCAGGTGACCTTGCAAGTGACCGGTGACCACGCGCACGCGTTGTTTGTCGCGCAGCATGCGCAGACGCGGGAGGCCATCGAGGCCGCCATGCCGAAGTTGCGGGAGGCGATGGAGGCTAATGGCATTAGTCTCGGGAGTGCTTCGGTTTCGGATGGGTTTGCCCGGCAGTCTTCGGGGTCGTTTTCTTCTCAGCAGAAGCAGGGTGGTCAGGGTTCGGGACGGGGTTCTGCTTCGGCTTCCGCCGTGGGTGGGGTTGAGGCTTCGTCCGCTGCGGGTGTTGCCGTGCGGCGGCAGGTGGGGTTGGTGGATACGTTTGCCTGATTTTTTTGCGGAAGGGGCTGCTGCTGTTTGGGTCTTTATTGCAGTAGCCGCCTCCCCGGCGGGGGGGTAACTTTCTTTGCTGCTGCAAAGAAAGTCACCAAAGAAAGCAGCTTTTTACCCCATGCACGATGGCTGGAGAGGGTTGGTCTGGATTAACAATACAGTGGCCGCAATAGGACTTGCCACGAATAACAAACGCTTAGGCAACCTGGCGATTTCGCGCTCGTATATTTAAAGGTCAGTGGTCCGCATTCATTCTTTCGGCCATGCGCTGCGCGCGCCGAGAGCTTGAGAACGGAACCCCGCAGCGTGCGCGCGCCCAGCCACCTCACACAACATCGCACCCGCGCCATTCGGCCGTACGCTGGTTAGTGCTCCAACTAAAGGGCAAATCGCCAATGCGACACCATTTGCCAATGCGGGTTAAGCCATTGAGCTTGCGCGGCAGACGCGGTTTCGCCAAGACGCCAACCAAGGTAGGGCCGAATAGCAACCTTGCGGGGAGGTTTGAGGTGGCTGGGCACTTATAGGCTGCGGGATTCCGTTCTAAAGCTCTCGGCGCGCGAAGCGCATGGCCGAAACAATGACTGCGGCCCACTGAAGCCGAAGGATTCTAGCGCGCAATCGCCGGGTTGCCTAAGCGGCTCATGATGCGTGGAAAGTCCTATCGCGGCCACTGCATCAGTTAATCCAGACCAACCCTCTCCAGCCATCGTGCCTGGTTTAAAAAGCTGCTTTCTTTGGTGACTTTCTTTGCAGCAGCAAAGAAAGTTACCCCCCCGCCGGGGAGGCGGCTACTGCAATAAGGACTCAAACAGCAGCAACCCCTTGCACAAAAACCCTAAACCCCCCGCCAAACCCCACCGTTAACAAAAAGAGCACCCGCAGCAAAAGAGCGAGTTAAACCACAAACCCCCCTCTGTTCGCCCCATCGCTTAACCCCGCGATAGCCAACAATTCACCCTATCGAAAGAGGCAAGCAAATGGCTACCACGACAGCAAACCCCAAAGAACTCGCTCCCGCGAAAAGCGGGAAGATGAAAAAGATCCTGATCATCGTCATCGGCGCGACGGTGCTGCTTGGCGCGGGTGCAGGCGGCGCGTACTTCCTGCTCGGCAACAAGGCGGCCCACGGCCCCGCGAAGCCCGCGCCGGAACCGCCGCCCGTGTTCTTCCCGCTCGACTCGCTGACGGTCAACCTCCAGTCCGAAGACGGCTCCATGCACTATCTGCGCGCGGGCCTCACGCTCAAGCTGAAGGACGAAAAGGTCCAGGCAATCGTCACGGAACACATGCCGGAAGTCCGTAGCCACGTGTTGCTGCTCCTGTCCGGCCAGAAGCCCGACGACATCACCACGGTCGAAGGCAAGAAGAAACTCGCCGAAGAACTGCGTTCGACGGTGGATTCCGCCTCGAGCACCGCCGACAAGCCCGTGCATGTCGACGAAGTGCTGTTCACCGAATTCGTCGTTCAGTAAGCGCACAGCCAGGCACACAGAGTCATGGCCCACGAAGAGTTCATGTCGCAGGAGGAGGTCGATGCCCTCCTCAAGGGCGTCACCGGTGAAGTGGATCAGGTCGTGGATGAAACTGCGGCCGCCGGTGTTCGTCCGTACAACATCGCGACGCAGGAACGCATCGTCCGTGGCCGGATGCCCGGCCTCGAAATCATCAACGACCGGTTCGCGCGGCTGTTGCGCATCGGCCTGTTCAACTTCATGCGGCGCTCGGCGGAAATCTCTGTCGGTCCGGTGAAGGTGCAAAAATACAGCGAATTCACGCGCAATCTGCCCATTCCGACGAACCTGAATCTGGTCCACGTCAAGCCGTTGCGCGGCACGTCGCTGTTCGTGCTCGACCCGAATCTCGTGTTCTTCGTGGTCGATAACCTGTTCGGCGGCGACGGACGCTTTCATACGCGCGTCGAAGGGCGCGAGTTCACGCAGACCGAGCAGCGCATCATCGGCAAATTGCTGAATCTGGTGTTCGAGCATTACACGACGTCGTGGAAAAGCGTGCGTCCGCTGACGTTCGAATACATGCGCTCGGAAATGCACACGCAGTTCGCCAACGTGGCGACGCCGAATGAAATCGTCATCGTGACGCAATTCACGATCGAGTTCGGCTCGGCGGGCGGCACGCTGCACATCTGCATGCCGTACTCGATGATCGAACCGATCCGCGACGTGCTCGCCTCGCCGATTCAGGGCGAAGCGCTCGAAGTGGACCGCCGTTGGGTGCGCGTGCTGTCGCAACAGGTTCAGGCGGCGGAAGTGGAGCTGACGGTCGAACTGGCGGAGATCCGCTCGAACTTCGACAAGCTGCTCAACCTGCGCGCCGGTGATGTCTTGCCGATCGAGATACCCGAGCAAGTCACCGCAAAAGTCGATGGCGTGCCGGTGATGGAATGCGGCTACGGAATTTTCAATGGTCAATACGCGCTGCGCGTCCAGAAAGTGATTGGCGCAGGCGAGTCGAAGGAAGGCGGATATGAGTGATTTGATGCAGGAAGACGTGCCCGGCGCGGAAAAGGGCGACCTGGAAATGGACGACTGGGCCAGCGCGCTCGCCGAGCAGAACGGCAACGACGTGCCCTCGGCCACGCCCGGCGTGTTCCAGCCGTTGTCGAAGGCCGCAGCGCCCTCCACGCGCAACGACATCGACATGATTCTGGATATCCCCGTGCATCTGACGGTGGAACTGGGCCGCACGAAGATCGCGATCCGCAACTTGCTGCAACTGGCGCAAGGCTCGGTCGTGGAACTCGACGGCATGGCAGGCGAACCGATGGACGTGCTCGTGAACGGCTGTCTGATCGCGCAGGGCGAAGTGGTGGTGGTGAACGACAAGTTCGGCATCCGTCTGACCGACATCATCACGCCGTCCGAACGTATCCGGAAACTGAATCGATGAAACGCTTCACCGCCGCGCTGCTCGCGGCTGCTCCTCTCCTTTCGCATGCCGCCGACATGAATGCGGTGAATCATGCCGCGCAGATCGCGTCGGGCGTCGGTGCGGGAACGGCGGTGCCGTCGCTCGGCTTCGGCGCGGTGCTGCAAACGCTGTTCGGGCTGGTGATCGTGGTCGGCTTCGTGTTCGGATGCGCGTGGCTCGCGCGCAAACTGGGCTTGCAGAGCGGCAACAAGGGCGGACTCGTGAAGGTGGTGGGCGGCGCATCGCTCGGGGCGAAGGAACGCGTCTCGGTGGTCGAGATCGGCGATACGTGGCTCGTGCTCGGCACCGGTCCCGGCAATGTGCGTCTTTTGCACACGATGCCCGCCGGTTCCGCTCAGGCCGATACCATCGGCGTGCAAGCCACATCATCCACTCAGCCGATGCAAGGCAGCTTCGGCCAGCGCTTCCGCGATGCCCTTGCAGGCGAAGCGAACAAGCGCCTGCAGAAGTTCGTCGGCAAGGATCAATAAGAACAAGCGGTACACGCAGGCATTACAGGCCGGGCGGCTTCACAGCGCCCGGCCTTTTTCATTCTTGATGCCGCCATCGCGCGAAAAGTTGTTCTACAGGCGCGTGCGCAATAGAAGGAGTTAGCCGGGAAACCGCCCTCTTTTCGACACATCGTTCCCCATCGCGATGGACAACAATTCAGGCTATCGAAAGAGGCGGGATTTCATGGCTATCACGTTCGTCCATCTTCATATGCAGCGTTTCAGCACGTTTGCCGGCGGGAGCAAGTAATGCAGGTCAGTCGCAACATCGCGCGGGGTTTGAAGCTCGCGCTGCCGGTGGTGATCGCGTTGATGCCGGTTGCGGCGCTCGCGCAGAGCACCGCCGGTCTGCCCGCCTTCAACACCAGTCCCGGCCCGAACGGCGGCACGACGTATTCGCTCAGCGTGCAGACCATGCTGCTGCTGACGATGCTCTCGTTCCTCCCGGCCATGGTCCTGATGATGACGAGCTTCACGCGCATCATCATCGTGTTGTCGCTGTTGCGGCAGGCGCTCGGCACGTCGAGCACGCCGCCCAATCAGGTGCTTGTCGGGCTCGCGCTGTTTCTCTCGTTCTTCGTGATGTCGCCGGTGCTCGACAAAGCCTACACCGACGCCTACAAGCCCTTCTCCGATGGTCAGATCGCCATGGATCAGGCCATGACGCGCGGCGTCGCGCCCTTCAAGCAGTTCATGCTCAAGCAGACGCGCGAATCCGATCTCGCGCTGTTCGCCCGCATTTCCCATGCCGCGCCGATGAACGGTCCCGACGATGTGCCGCTCTCGCTGCTCGTGCCGTCGTTCGTCACCAGCGAGCTGAAGACGGGGTTTCAGATCGGCTTCACCATCTTCATTCCGTTTCTCATCATCGACATGGTGGTGGCGAGCGTGCTCATGTCGATGGGGATGATGATGGTCTCGCCCTCCACCATCGCGCTGCCCTTCAAGTTGATGCTGTTCGTGCTCGTCGATGGCTGGCAATTGCTGATCGGCTCGCTCGCGCAGAGCTTCGTTTCCTGAGGTATCCGAGATGACTCCCGAAACCGTCATGTCGATGGCGCATCAGGCGATGTACGTCGCTTTGCTGCTCGCCGCGCCGCTTCTCCTCGTCGCGCTGGTGGTCGGTCTGGTCGTGAGCTTGTTTCAGGCCGCGACGCAGATCAACGAATCCACGCTCTCCTTCATTCCGAAGCTGATCGCGGTCGCGGTCACGCTGGTGATCGCGGGTCCGTGGATGCTCAACACGCTGCTCGACTACATGCGGCAGGTGTTCACCATCACGCCCGGCATTACCGGTTAAGGTTCGATGTTCTCCGTCACTTATGCGCAACTGAACGGCTGGCTCACCGCGTTTCTGTGGCCCTTCGTGCGCATTCTCGCGCTGATCGCCACGGCGCCGGTGCTGAGTCACATGGCGATTCCGGTACGCGTGAAGGTGGCGCTGGGCGCGTTTGTCACGCTGATCGTCGCGCCGACCTTGCCCGCGATGCCGGACGCCACGGTGTTCTCGGCGGGCGGCATCTGGATCATCGTCAATCAGTTCTTGATCGGCGCGGCCATCGGTTTGACGATGCAGATCGCGTTCGCCGCCGTCGATGCAGCGGGCGAGTTCATCGGTCAGCAAATGGGCCTCGGCTTCGCGATGCTCTACGATCCGCGCGCGGGCGGCAACGCGGTGGTGATCTCGCGCTATCTCAACGCGCTGGCGACGCTGGCGTTTCTCGTGTTCGACGGACATCTGCAACTGATCAGCGCGCTGATCGTGACGTTCCAGAATGTGCCGATCGAAGTCAACGTGGTCGCGGCGGCGTCGCATGCGCAGGGTTGGCGCGTGCTGGCCGGTTACGGCGCGAGTGTGTTTTCCACGGGCTTGCTGCTGTCGTTGCCGATTGTGGCGGCGCTGCTCATCACCAATCTCGCGCTCGGCATTCTCAATCGCGCTGCGCCGCAGATCGGTATCTTTCAGGTCGGCTTTCCGGTGACGATGCTGGTTGGCCTGCTCTTGCTTCAGTTGATGGTGCCGAACCTGATGCCGTTCTTTCTGCGCATCTTCGATTCGGGACTTGCACAAGTGGGCAGGGTCGCAGGCGCGATGCATTGAGGCGCTTATAAGAACGTCCGCTGAAGCGGCGCACGATGCTCGTGAACCTTCACGATTGCGTATTCGGTTTTGAGCGTGCCAGCTTCCACGGTTTGCGTCTGGCGAAGATCGACCACCAGGACATCGCCTTTGCCGAAGCCTTCTCCGGCGTTCATCTTGGCGAGAAACGCTTCGTCTTCCACCGCCGCAAAGAACGGATACTCGCCGTCGTGGACGCGGCATCGCTTGCTGTCCTTCAACGCCGGGGATTTGAGGATCAGGACTTTCTTCAAGACGGAGTGCGAGACGATTTCGCCGTTGCCGCTTTCTTCGTTGCTCATGTCATTACCCTGATAAAAAGGCGCAATGATGTGCAAAAGCAAGACGATAAGGAAGGCGAATCTTCCCAATTCAACGGCCCGCGATCATCGGCGGACGCTTGAGACACGCATCGGCCAAAAGAAAGCCCGACCGATGCGTAGAGAGATCAACAGAAACGCTGCACTCAAAAACCCTCAACCGCTCCCGAGATAATCGAACAACGACATCTTCTGAATCTGCGAAAACGCCATCTGCGCGGCCTGCAGCGAATTCTGCGTCGCCTCGTAAGAGCTGATCGACGACACGATATCGATGCTCGTCAGATTCGCCAGGTCGGATGCATTCTGTGTGGAGCTATTCGAAGTCAGCGTCTGCATCGACTGCACTTCCTGCTCGCGTCCGCCCACCGAAGTTTGCGTCGCCAGCACGTTGTTCGACGAGTTGGTGAGCTTGGCCGATGCCGTGTTCAACGCATTCGTCAGCGTGGCCTGCGCGGTCGCGGAACCGGAGACCGGTTGCTTGAGCGCGGCAATCAAATTGTCGATGGTCGAGAACACATCGTTGTTACCCGACGTGCCCGGCTGTACGGAGAAGCTGTCCTTGTCCGCGGGCGAGCCCGAAATCTTGACGGATTCGCCGCCCAGCGAAATCGCCGAACCGGCCGTGTAAGCCGTCGCCGCGCTGGTGGCCTGCGCAGGATTGCTCGGATCGGGCGAGACCGTGTAGGTCATCGAACCGTCGGATGCCTTGGCGAAGTTGATCGTGTACGCCGAGCGGTTGTTGGGGTTGCTGATGTCGTTCACGCTCACGGCGCTGATCGTGCCGGTGCCCGTGTTGCCCGACGAACCGCTGGACACCGCCGTGCTCTCCGAAGGCGACACGCTCTGGAAAACGGCTGCGCCCGTGTCGCTCACCGGAACCGTGCGGCTCGTGCTGATCTGCACGGAACGCGTGCCGAGGTCGCCGGAATACTGCACGCCCACGCCCGAAGCATTGTTTGCAAACGGCGCCGTGGTGCCCTTGAGACCGGAAAAAATATAGTTGCCGTTGGTGTCCGTCGTGTTGGCGAGACCGAGCAACTGATCGCGGTAGCCTTGCAGCGTGTTGGCAATCGCGGTGCGGTCCGCGTCGTTGAGCGAGCCATCGCCCGCATGCACGACCTGCGTCTGAATGCCTTGCAGCACGGTATTGACGTTGCCGAGAACGGAGTCTTCCTGTTGCAGCGAAGACAGCGCGGTCGACTGGTTCGCCGAATACTGCGAAAGCTGGCCGCTCTGCATGGTGAGCGTGACGGCCTGCGCCGCGCCGACAGGATCGTCGGAGGCGGTTTGAATCCGCTTGCCCGACGAAATCTGTGCGTACATCTGCGCAAGCGTGCTCTGTTGCTCGTCCATCGACGAGACATTCAGATTGAAATATTGAGAGCTGGAAATTCGCATCGCGTGTGCCTCAGTTCAGGGCGCCGAGGATGGTCTGAAACAGCGATGAGGCAATCTGGATCACCTTGCTGTTCGCCTGGTACATCTGCTGGTATTGCATGAGGTTGGCCGCCTCTTCGTTCAGGTTCACGCCCTGCACGGACTGTTGCGCCGAGGTCGCCTGATTGAGCAGCGCCGTTTGCGACGTGCTCGAACTCTTGACCTGATTCGTCTGGTTGCCGATCTGGTTGACGTAGTTCGCATACGCGGTCGTCAGGGTATCGGTGCCGCCGTTCATCGACTTGGAGGAAACGAGGTTCGACATGATGAGCGCATTGCTGCCATCGCTCGTGCCGCCCGTGTTCGCGTTGAGGTTGAACGCGTCCGTGTCCGATGGCTTGCCGGTGATCGTCGCGCTCACGCCGTTGGACGTGACCGTGAGGCCCTTGGTCGAATCGTAGGGAATGGTTTGTCCGGCCGCGTAGTTCGTGCCGCCCACGCTCACCGCCGCGTTCGAGGTGAAGCCGCCGGCCGACGCGCTGTACGTCAGCTTGATGTTGCCGCTGAAGTTGCCGCTATATCCGGTCGATGCCGTCGCCGAAGAAATCGCCGCGCTGCCAAGGTTCGATGTCGCCGCCGAGCTGATCGCAGGCGAGCCCGCCGCGATGGATGCCGGGTTGGTCGTCGCGAGCGCGAAGTTGTCGAGCGCGCCGCGCGTGGGCTGAATGGTGAACGAATCGCCCTTCTGCATGGTGCCGCTGCCGATGCTGATCGACAGCCCGTTGATCGTGCCGCTGGTGGCGGGCGGCGCAATGGTGCCGAGCGCCGTGCCGCTGGTGCTGTCCTTCAGCGTGTAGTTGCTGCCGTCGTAGCTGAGCGTGTAGTCGCCGGTCGAGGGTTTGGTCGAATCCGCGAAAGATACGGAGATCGAACCATTGCCGGTGTTGCGTGCGTTCGAATAAACCTGCGGCGTGCCGACGGTGAAGAGGTTGCCGCCTTGCTGGCCGTTCTGATCGACACCCAGCGCGTTCTGATTGTTCAACTGCGCGGCAAAGCTCGTCGCGACCGCGCCGAGTTGCGCCTGCGCGGGATCGAGCGTCTGGCTGCGGAATTCGAGCAAGCCGCCGACCGTACCGCCGGTGAGCATGCTGCTGTCGAGATATTGCGAATTCGCGGGCGTCTGCGAGGTCGTGTCGCTGTTCTGATAGGCGATCGCCAGTTCGCTCGGATCGCTGGGCGATGTCTGCGTCGTCAGCGCCGATGCATTGCCGCCCACCACGAGCGGCTGCCCGTTGCCGATGAACACGTTGGCATCGCCATTCGATTGCGGAACCACTTGCACGCCGACGAGCGTGCTCAGACTGGTGATGGCCTGATCGCGCTGATCGAGCAATTGATTGGGCGACTGACCGCCCGCGCTCGCCACCGAAATCTGCTTGTTGAGGTTGGCGATCTGCTGCGTGTACGTGTTGATCTGCGAGACCGCGCTCGTCAGTTGCGTGTTCACGTTCTGGCGCAACTGGTCGTATTGCTGGCCCGCTGACGTGATCTGATCCGCGAGCGTCTGCGCGCTGCTGATCGCCGACTGACGCCCGGCCGTGCTGGTGGCCGAATTCGCCACCGTCTGAAGGCTCGAAAAATAGTTGCTGATTCCCGTCGAGATGCCCTTCGTCGGATCGCCGACGAGGTTGTTCAACTGCGAGATCATCGTGTAATACGTGCTCGCCGCGTTGCTCGTAGACGTGGTGTTGTTCACCTGCGTCGTGAGGTACTGGCTGTACTGGCGCGTGACAGTGGCCGTCTGCACACCGTTGCCGAGGTAACCGGAACCGGTGTACTGACCCGACGCTTCCTGGTAGTTCACCTTTTCGAGCGTGTAACCCGCGGTCGATGCATTGCTGATGTTCTGGCCCGTCGTCGCCAGTCCATACTGGGCGGCGTTCAGACCGGACAAGCCAATGTTGAAGATGTTGTTCGACATGCGTGATCCTCTGAAGCGGCGAAAGAATGAGCGATGCCGCGTGACTGCACTTGATATCGGCCGTTTGCCGAAGAAGTTGAGCAAACGTTTTCACGTGTGCCGCGTCGGGGTTCGCTGGGTTCGCCGGTCGTCTGGGCGCTCGTCGCGATTGGGCCATTATCGAAGCGGCCTGGCTATCGCGATTGGTTGAGCAGGAGGGAATTCTTGCGGCTTTTCCGGGGATTGGAAGCGCGCGAAGCGCCGCATTCACGCGGCGCTCCGGTCCTGCATTTACTTGGACAACGAACGACGTTTCATCTCAAGCTGCGTGATGAGGCGTTGCAGCGTGTTTTCAGCGGAGCCGGGCATCGACACGAACTTGAAGCCGAGCGTGAAGCGGCGCTCGCCCTTCGCGGTCGTCGATTCGCGGTGCGACACGAGCTTCATGTCCACCGTCACGCGGCCCGTGGCCGTGAAATGCAACTCGGCATCCTGAATGACGATACCCATTTCCAGGTCCGCCACGCGCTCATCCGTGGTGCGCAGCGCGACGCCGCCCAGCGAAAGGTCATGCACTTCGAAGCGGAAGCGCTCGCCATCCGGCAGCATGCCGCTGCAGATGTACGGATCGAGCACCGGCGCCTCCACGCGGAAATACTCGCGCCGCTGCATGTAATAGAGCACCGGCGGAAAATCCGCCTCGAACGCCGGACGGCCTTCGAACGATGTCTGACGCGCCGCGCCCGTGGTGAACTCCACGCGCACGCCATCCGGCGACGAATGAAAAATCAGCTTTTGCGCCGCGAGCACGAGACTGTTCTGCTCGGGCACGCCGCCCCAATCGAACGTGAACGTGTTGGCGGTGGCATCGACATCCAGCACGCGGGTGACGATCTGCGAGTCGCCGTATTGGGCCGTCAGGAAGTCGCCCCGATTCGCCAGATTGCGCAACGACACGCCGATTTCCAGCGGATTGCGCCGCCCGAAATCGACGATCGGTGCAATGTCGTCATCGCCAAGGTCATGCTTTTGGTTGCTGTTCATGGTGCTGGCCAAGTTCATTATTTCTGGCGCGCCCTCGCCGGGTCTGCCTTCGCTGTCCGGATTAGCGGCAAAGCGCATCCAAAGTTTAGGGGCGGCCCGGAAAAACCGCGTGCTGCGCCGTACGTTTCAGGTCAAACGTTTGCAGACCGCAAAAAATTTCGCAATACAAATATAGAGCGGCCTGCAAGCGTGCTTTCGTCTGTTTAGCGACCGCTCATGCGCTTCGTGCGTGTTACCTTCAGCAAGTCGCGTGCTTAATTGTTATGTCGGTAATGTTTGAGACTTTCTTGATTGTTTCGACGCATTTTTTATCGTTATTTCGATGTTCGAGACAACCGCGTTGGCGTTGCCCTGAAAACAAAACAGCGGCTCGATGGCCGCTGTCTTCTCGCTATCCGATCGGTCGGACGCTCACGCAATCTGACGCATGATCGAGATGAGCTTCTTCGCGTACTGCGGATCGGTCGCGTAACCGGCTTTCTGCATGCCGTGCGCGAAGCCCGCGACATCGCGCGATGCCTCGACCACCGGCGCATAGCGCGGATTGTTCTTGATGACGCTCGCGTAATCGGTGAGCGCGGCTTCGTAGGAATCGTAGGCGCGGAATTTCTCGACCACTTTCTGCGGCTGGCCGTTCACATATTCCGTGGTGACCGAATTCACCGTCTTGCCGGTCCAGTCCTTGGTCGCCTTGATGCCGAAGATGTTGTGGCTCGTCTCGCCGTTCGAATACTTGATCTCGCGCTTGCCCCAGCCCGATTCCAACGCCGCCTGACCGATGATGAACCGCGCCGGAATGCCCGTCGCGGCCGCAGCCGCCTGCGCTGGCGTGGCCAAGCGCTGCACGAATGCATCGACCTTGTCGGAGCCGCTGTTCTGCGAGGTGGGATCGAGCGCATCGGCGGCGGTATAGCCGCGCGAATTGAGCGACGCACCGTTCTTGTTCGCCTGCGCCGCCGCGTAGGCTTTCGCCATCGCGTTCATCGCGGCGATGTTGCCCGCGTTCGCGCTGGAATCGCCGCCGCCGCTTTGCATGCCGTTGAGCATGTTCATTGCGCCGGACGCGCCCGTTGCGCCGCTCGCGTCGGTCTTGCCGCCCGAGTTGCGCATCAACTGCTTCAGCATCATGTCCGCCACGCCGATGCCCTTCGACGACATCTGCTGCGACATCTGCTGATCGAGCATGGCCGTGAAGGACTTCGAATCGTTCGACTCGAACGGGCTGTCGGAGGGCGTGGCGTCGCGCATGCTTTTCAGCATCATCTGCGTGAAAACGGCGTCGAACTGCTTGGCGGCTTCCTTGAGACCTTGCTGCGGATTGGCGCCCGCCTGCGCGCGCAGTGCATCGAAACCTTGCGTGTCGAGCGCGAAACGGTTCGAGAGGCTTGAGAAACCGCTGCTCGCGTCGGTCGATGCCAGCGCGCTGCCGGCGATACCGCTCGTCGTGTTCGAGGTCATGGGCCGTTCTTCCTTAGATGACCTCGAGATCGGCGCGCAGTGCGCCCGCCGCCTTCATCGACTGAAGGATCGAGATCAGGTCCGCCGGTGTCGCGCCGAGCGCATTGAGCGCCTTCACGACATCCGCGAGATTCGCGCCCGCCGACAACATCTTGAGCGCGCCGCTGTCCTGCTTCAACTGAATGGACGATTGATTCGCCGCCACCGTCTGGCCGTTCGAGAACGCGTTCGGCTGACTGACCGCCGTCTTCGTGTTGATGACGACCGAGAGATTGCCGTGCGCAACCGCGCAGTTCTGCAACGTGACCATCTGATTCATCACGATGGAACCGGTGCGCGCGTTGAGGATCACCTTCGCGGCGGCCTGCGCCGGTTTCACATCGATATTCTGCAACTGCGCCATGAAGGACACTTGCTCGCCCGCTTCCTGCGGCGCGCGCAGTTGGATCGTGCGGCCATCGAGCGCCAGCGCCGTGCCCATGCCGAACTGATTGTTCACGGCCGCGACGATGCGCTGCGTCGTGTCGAAATCCATTTCGCGGAGTTCCATCTGCATGACGCCGCCTTGCTGCTGAAGCGTGGTCGGCACCGCGCGTTCGACGATCGCGCCGCCCGAGATGCGGCCCACCGCCAGCGAGTTCACCTGCACCTTGCTACCGTTCGCACTCGCGCCCGCGCCGCCGACGACGAGGTTGCCCTGCGCCATCGCGTACACCTGACCGTCCGCGCCCTTGAGTGGCGACATCAGCAGCGTGCCGCCGCGCAGACTCTTCGCATTGCCGAGCGACGACACGGTGACGTCGATGGTCTCACCCGGCCGCGCGAACGGCGGCAACACTGCGGTCACCATGACAGCGGCGACGTTCTTCAACTGCATGTTCTGCGTGGTTGCGGGATTCACCGTGATGCCCAGATTGCCGAGCATGTTGGTGAGCGACTGCGTGGTGAACGGCGTCTGCATGGTCTGGTCGCCGGTGCCGTCCAGACCCACGATCAGGCCGTAACCGATCAGCGGATTGTCCCGCACGCCCTGAAACGACACGAGGTCTTTCAGGCGTTCGGCGTGCGCGTGCGGCACCGAGGTCATCGCCACGACAGCGGCGGCGAGCGAAAACGAAACGAAGCGAAGAAGCGAATTCATGATGTCAGAACGGCGCCACGTTGAGGAAGAAGCGTTGCAGCCAGCCCATGTTCTGCGCTTCGTCGATATAACCCTTCGCCGAATATTCGATCTTCGCATCGGCGACTTGCGTCGAGTAGACGGTGTTGCTGCCGGAGATGGTCGTCGGATTCACGACACCGGAGAAGCGCACGTACTCGTTGCCCTGGTTGATGAGCATCTGCTTTTCGCCGCTCACCATCAGGTTTCCGTTCGGCAGGACTTCGGTGACGGTCACGGTCAGCGTGCCGCTGAACGTGTTGGCCGCGCTCGCGCCGCCTGCCGCCGTGAACTTGTTGGCGCCCGTGGCCGACAGGTTCGTGTTGTTGAACAGCCCGCCGAAGATGCCCGGCACGGTCGGCACGGAGAACGAACCGGTGCCCCCGCGATTGGTGTTCGCCGCCGACGATTTGGTGGCGTTCACGTTTTCCGAGATCACGATGGTCAGGATGTCGCCGGTATTGCGCGGCCGCTGATCTTCGAACAACGGACGGCCTGCATAGCCCGCGTTGTAGATCGCGCCTGGTGAACGGCCGCCGACGGGCGGCTGCGGCGGACGCGCGGTCATCGGCTGCTGGATGATCGGTTCCTTCGGCACGAGACCGCATGCCGCGAGTGCCGCGCCGAGCGCTGCAACCGAACCAAGACGCGTGACGCGCGCGATGAGGGAAAGAGAAGACATCCTGGTGACTCGAATAGTGCGAATGAAGCGTAGTGTGCCGCCATCCGCACGATTCCGATCCGTCGAATAGAGGGTTAAACCTGCAGTTGCGAAAGCGTTTGCAGCATCTGGTCGGACGTGCTCACGGCCTTGCTGTTGATCTCGTAGGCGCGCTGGGTTTGAATCATGTTGACCAGTTCCTGCACCACGTTCACGTTCGACGCTTCCACATAACCCTGTTGCAGCGTGCCCGCGCCGTTCAGACCCGGCTGCGCGGTATTCGGCGCGCCCGAACTGCTCGTTTCCGAGAACAGGTTCTCGCCGCGCGCTTCGAGGCCCGGCGGGTTGATGAAGGTCGCCAGCGTGATCTGACCGACCGTGGTGCTGGCCGAACTGTTCGCCTGCGTGACCGACACCGTGCCGTCCGAACCGATGGTGATAGCCGTCGTGTTCTGCGGAATGGTGATCGACGGGTTCAACAGATAACCGCTCGACGTGACAAGCTGGCCCTGCGCGTTGGTCTGGAACGAGCCGTCGCGCGTATAGGCGGTCGTGCCGTCGGGCATTGTCACCTGAAAGAAGCCTTGACCGTTGATCGCGACATCGCGCGAATTGCTGGTCTGCTGCATGTTGCCCTGCGTGTACAGGCGCTCGGTCGCGACCTGCTGCACGCCGGTGCCGAGCTGGTTGCCCGAGGCGAGTTCCGTCTGCTGCGTGGAATTCGCGCCCGGCTGCCGCGTGGTTTGATACAGCAAATCCTGAAACACCGCGCGCGAGCCCTTGAAGCCGTTGGTGCTCACGTTGGCGAGGTTGTTCGAGATCACGTCCATCTGCGCCTGTTGCGCATTCATGCCGGTCGCGGCGATATACAGAGAGCGATTCATGGTTCTTTCCTGAGTGTCTTTTTTTCGCGGCTTCGCTTAACTGAAGCTGAGCAGCTTGTTGGCCGACTGATCGTTCTGGTCCGCGGATTCCATCAGCTTGGTCTGCATCTGGAACTGGCGCGCGTTGGCGATCATCGAGACCATCGCGGAGACCGGGTTCACGTTACTGCCTTCGAGTGCGCCGCCGGCGACCGTCACCGTCGGGTCGACATCGGCGGGATCGCCGTCGGCGGTGCGGAACAAGCCGTCGTCGCCACGTTGCAGGGTCGAGGCGTCCGGGTTCACCAGCTTCAGTTGATCCACCACGGCGATGGCCGTGGGCGGGTCGCCCGGAATCAGCGCGGAGACCGTGCCGTCCTTGCCCACCGTCACTTCCGCGCCCGGCGGAATCGACAGCGGACCGCTGGTGCCGAGCACCGGCAGGTTGTTCGCCGTGACGAGCTGGCCGTTGGCATCCACATGCAGATTGCCCGCGCGCGTGTACGCCTCGCCGCCGTCCGGCGTCTGCACCGAGAGCCAGCCCGGACCCTGCACCGCGACATCGAGCGGATTGCCGGTCTGCTGGATCGGGCCCGACGAGTAATCCGCGTTCGGCGTGGACGAGAGCACGAAGGTGCGCGTCGTGCCGTCGGCGGATTGATCCTCGAACGACATCGGGACTTGCCGGAACGCCGAAAGCTGCGCCTTGAAGCCCGTGGTCGACGCGTTCGCGAGGTTGTTCGCGACGGTCGCCTGTTGTTCGAGCGCCTGGCTTGCGCCAGTCATCGCGGTGTAGATCAGACGGTCCATGAATCCCTTCCCTCTTGCCTGTTATTCAACCGTCTTACAGGTTGATGATGGTCTGATCGACCGCCTGCTGTGTCTTGACCGTCTGCGCGTTCGCCTGATAGTCGCGCTGCGCGGTGATCAGGTTGACCAGTTCGCTGGTCAGATCGACGTTCGAATCCTCCACCGCGCCGCCTTGCAGCGTGCCGTGGTTGGTCGAACCCGGTGCCGCGACCTGCGGTGCGCCGGATGCCGCCGTCTGCGCGTACATGTTGCCGCCGAGGTTCTGCAAACCGTTCTGGTTGTTGAAGTTGGCAAGCGCGATTTGACCGAGCGAACGCGTTTCGCCGTTCGAATAGTTGCCGGTGAGCGTGCCGTCGCTGCCGACCGTGAAGCCGGTCAGTTCGCCCGTGGCGTTGCCGTCCTGCACGATGTTGTTCACGCCGCTGGTCGCGCCGTACTGCGTGGTCGTGCCGAGGCTGAGCGTGATCGGCTGCGTGGTCGCGCCGGTCGGGTCCGCGCCGTTGGGAATCGCGAAGCTGACCTTGCCCGTGCCGCCGTACGTGACACCGGCCGCGCTGGTCGAAGAACCTGCGATCGACGTCAGATTGCCCGACGAATTGAACGTGACTTGCCCGAGGTCGGTCGTGCTCGCCTTCGAAACCGGATCGCCATAACCTGCATACGCTTCCCACGAACCCGTGTTGGTCTTCGTGAAGTACAGCGAAACCTTCTGCGTGCCGCCGAGCGAATCGTAGACATTGACGGAGGTGGACGCGTTGTACGTCGTGCCATCGGTCGGATCGAAATTGGCGACGGTCTTGTTCGTGTCCTGCGAGTTCAGGTTGAACGCGGCGGTGATGTTCTTCGTCGCGGTCGGCTGAACGTTGGAAGTCGGCACCGACAGCGGAACCGTGCTCGCGCTGTTGACCACGCCCTTCGAATCCGCCGCGTAGCCCATCAACTGCATGCCCGCCGAATTGACGATGTTGCCTTTGTTGTCGAGCTGGAACTGGCCATTGCGCGAGTACACCGTCGCGCCGTTGTTCGACATCTGATAGAAGCCGTTACCGTTGATGGCGACGTCGAGCGCCTGATTGGTCGTGGTGATCGTGCCTTGCGAGAACTGCTGCTGCACCGCCGCCAGACGCGTGCCGATACCGATCTGGTTGTTCACCGCCGTGGACATCGAGTTGGCGTACATGTCGGCGAATTCCGCCGTGCCGTCCTTGAAGCCGACCGTGTTCGAGTTCGAGATGTTGTTGCCGATGACATCCAGATTGCTCGATGCAGCGTCCAGACCGCTCAGTGCTTGTTGATAGCTCATGTGTTGCTCCGACGCGGGCGCCGGCCCGCTGTGTGAATCGTTGAATTAGAGATGGGTAATCAAAGAATCGAGGCGACGCCGGTGAGTGCGACCGTCGAACCGTTGGCGAGCTTCAGGCCCGTGCTGCCGTCCGACATCTGCACGACGCTCTGGACTTGCGAAGCGGCAAGCGTGGTGGCCGTCGCCTGCTGGCCGTTGATCGTGCCCTGCGCGGTGATGGTGTACGTGCCGTCGGCGAGCGTCTTGCCGTTCGAATCGGTCGGCGTCCAGCCGGACACCGGAATCGTTCCCGCGCTTTGTGCGCCGAGATCGAGCGTGTTGACGATCTGCCCGGCGGAATTCTTCACGACCACTTGCAGGTCGGTCACTGCGTTGTCGAGCTTCACGCCGAAGGTGGAGGCCGCGCCGCTTGCCACCGTCACGTTGCTGCCTGCTGCCAGCACGTTCGAGCCGATCAGGATTGCTGCCTGCGTCGACTGGCCGGCGGAAATCTGCGTCGCGAGCGAGGACAACGAAGTATTCAGATTGCTGATGCCCGTCACCGTGTTGATCTGCGCGAGCTGCGAGACCATCTGCGAGCTGTCGGTCGGGTTGGTCGGGTCCTGGTTCTTCAACTGCGTGGTGAGCAGCGTGAGGAACGTGTTCTGCAAGTCCGCGCCGGACGTGCCGGAGGCCGAAGAGCTGGACGACGTCGAAGATGTCGACGACGTGCCGTTCATCGTGTTGAGCAGCGACTGCGAAACGGTGGCGCCGTTGCTGCCGATAGTGGTGCTGGAAGAGGTCACGTTGCGTTTCCTGGTCGAATGGTGTGGGTCAGGTTCCGATGGTCAATGTCTTGAGCATCAATGTTTTAGCGGTATTGAGCGTCTCGACGTTCGCCTGGTAGGACCGTGACGCCGAAATCATGTTGACCATTTCCTGCACGGGATCGACGTTCGGAAGCGTGACGTAACCGTCCGCGTTCGCCGCCGGGTTGCTCGGGTCGTAGCTGGTCTTCATCGGGCTCGGATCATCGACGACGCCGGTCACCTGCACGCCGCCGACCTGCTGGCCGGAACCGCTTTTCGCGCCGCCCAGCGGATCGACCGCGAACACGACCTGCTTGGCCTTGTACGGTTGACCGTCCGGGCCGGTGGTGCTGTCCACGTTCGCGAGGTTGGACGCGGTCACGTTCAGGCGCTGCGCCTGGGCCGACATCGCCGAACCGGCGACGTTGAAGATGTTCATCAGGTTGGACATTGGGCTCTCCTTATGTCCTTAGCCGTTCGACGTGATCGCCGACAGCATCGATTTGATCTGTGAAGACAGCACGGTCATGCCGGCTTCGAAGTGCACCGAGTTGTCCGCGAACTGCACGCGCTCGGCGTCGAGGTCGACCGTGTTGCCATCGAGCGAGGGCTGGTTCGGCACGCGGTACTGCAACTTGCCGTAGTCCTGCGTCGTGCCGCCCGATGCGCCCGCGCCCGACGTGCCGGACAGGTGTCCCGCCGACGTCACCGCCATGCCGCCGCTCGTGCTGAGGCTCACGGGCTGCGCCATCTTCAGCGTCGCCGTGTTCGATGCCGACGCCGTTCCGCCGCCGCCGCTCTGCCTGAGCGCGCCAGCGAGCGCGGTCGAGAAATCGACATCGCGCGCCTTGTAGCCGGGCGTATCCGCGTTGGCGATATTCGACGACAGCAGCTCCTGCCGGTACGCGCGTACGTCGAGCGCCTCGCGGCCGAAAGCGAATTCCTTGTCGAGTTTGTCCAGCATCAGCGTTTCTCCCATTCACGAGCCCGGCATCGCCGAGGCCTTTTTGCATGACACAGATAGTAGGAGCGACGGGCAAGAACTAATCCGATGAATAACCGGGGAACGCGGCCTCTATTCGAGGCTTGGGCGCGAAGGCCGATATTTAGAATTCGATTCGTGGTTGAAGGTCGTTGGCTTGAGTTATTGATGCGTCCATCGGCGCGCGAGGGAGAGTAGTGATGAGCAGGTCCGTCAGGCATCCGTCCAGAAGCTCGGTGCGCACGATGAAGCGCGTGGCGGGCTTGTCGCTCGGCGTGTCGTTGTTGTTCGGTGGCGCGGTGAGCGCACTCGCGCAGCAGGACGGCGGTCCGATCGTCATTCCCGGCAACGCCGAAACGAACCCCGCCGCCGCGGCTGAAATGGCGGCGAAGCTCAAACCTGTGACGGCGGCCGCCGCTCAAGCCGCGCCCGCGATGTCGAGCGCCGATATCGCGCGGGCATCCGGCTATCGCGCCGCGACGCAAGCCGCCGACGCCGCCATGCGCAACGCCGCGCTCGCGCTCGAAGCACGCGCCGAAGCCGCCGACGATTCGATGGACGATGCATCGAACGGCATGATCGTGGTTCCAGGGCCGGGGCAAAACCCGAAGCCTGCTGCATCGGCGGGCATGATGAAGGCGTCTTACTCACCCGCGCAGTCCGCACTCCCATCGGTCAAATCCACCGATGCGCGCAATGTCATCCCCGTGATCGTCCAGCACGACGATTCGCCATTGACCGCCGCAAAACCGGTCGCCGCTCAAGCCGCGATGCCTGTCGCAACAGCGCGCCGCGTAACCGCGCCCGCACCGCTACAACCCGGCGCACCCACTCAGGATGGCGAATCGATCCGCGCCGCCGCGCTCGCATTCCTTCAGCAGCAAGCCGCCGGATTGCCCGGCAAAGTGGAAATCACCGTTCTTCCCGTATTCCCGCGCGGTCTCGCGCCGTGTTCGTCGCTCGATCCGTTCATGCCGACCGGTTCGCGCGTGTGGGGCCGCATGACGGTCGGCGTGCGCTGCGTCGGCGAAAGGCCGTGGACGCTGTATGTGCAGGCGCGCGTCGCGGTGAACGCCACTTACTATTTAGCAGCACGCGCAATCGCGCCGGGCGAAGTGCTCACCGAAGCCGATCTCGTCGCCCGCGAAGGCGATCTCACCGCGATGCCGCAAGCCGTCATCACCGATCCCGCGCAGGCAGTCGGCGCGACCGCGCTCGGCCGCGTCGGCGCGAATCTGCCGCTGCGCACGGATTTGCTGCGCGCGGCGACATCGGTATCGGTCGGACAGTCGGTGCACGTCGTCGCCGATGGCGCGGGCTTCGCGATTTCCGCCGAAGGCAGCGTGATGAACAACGCCTCGCCCGGTCAGCAAGTGCGTGTGAAAACGGCCGGGGGACAAATCATTACCGGCATCGTGAAAGACAACCAAACGGTCGAAATCCGCATGTGAAAAACGGGGCTTGAGGCCCCTGTGTGGGATAACTCACACTTTGTTTCAATTTGTTGCAAATGGCTCAAACGCCCGCCCGACAAGGCTCGGCGAAGAATGTCCGAATCCGGAAACGGTTGCGCTCCGAGGACAGGGTAAAGTTTTCAAACCCCTGGACGTTAAAGGACTCAACACCTGAGGAACGGACATCATGAAGATCGAATCGAGCAACACCAGCGCGTTGGCAAGCCTGCAAACCGGCTTGCAACGCTCGTCGGGCAACGGCGCGAAGGGCGCGGTCGAAGGCGTGCAGCAAGTCGGCGACACGAAGAATTCGACGGTGAGCCTGTCGTCGCTGTCCTCGACCATGCGTTCGACGAACAGCGGCGATATCGATATGGCGAAAGTCGTATCGATCAAGGCCGCGCTGGCGAACGGCACGTACACGCCGGACAGCAGCAAGATCGCTGACGGCATGCTCGGCACGGCGCGCGAGATGATGCAAACGAGAACCCAGCCGACCGGCGGCTGAACGCAGTGACCCCGCGAGCGCTTGGAATAAGGAGCGCATGGGCGAGCAGCGTCACGGCACCGGCGGTTTATTTGAACCGCTTCAATTGTGAGCTGCCATGAAAGACGCACTGCTTGCCACCATCACCGAAGAAGTCGTTGCCGTGCAGGACTTCGAAGCCCTCCTCGCTCATGAGGAAAAAGCCCTGATCGCCGCGCAGCCGCTGGCCGTGCTGCCCGGAATCGTCGAGAACAAGACGGCGTTGACCGAACGCATCGCCGGGCTGGAAAAACAACGCGATGCCCAGCTTCAGGCGCTCGGTTTTCCGGCCGGTGCGGCCGGCATGGACGCCATCTCCGCGAACGACACGCGTATTGCCGAACAATGGTCGCTTCTGCGCACGGCCGCGCGCCGCGCGAAGCAGAACAACAACAACAACGGCGTGCTGATCCGCACGCGCATGGAATACAACCGCAAGGCGCTCGCCGCGTTGCAGGTTTCGCCCGCGAAGGCCGGTTTTTATGGTCCTGACGGGCGCGTTCCGGGCGTCTGAGCCTTGGCCAGACGGCTGCGTCCTTTAGTTCATCTCCCGAATTACCCCACTTTCTCCAGCCTTATCCGCCAATGGCGGCTTGCCCCCTTCCGCAATAATCGTCTCCATCAGAAAGCGGCCTTTTTTTGCGGGCCGCTTGCAACGGAACACGTAGCGGAACGCAACGGAGCAAGGTCAGGTGTCCGAGGAAAGCGATCTCGAAAAAACCGAATCAGCCACCCCCAAGCGCATTGAGAAAGCGCGGGAGGAAGGCCAGATTGCGCGCTCGCGGGAACTCGCGTCGTTCGCGCTGCTGTCGGCGGGATTCTTCGGCGTGTGGGGCCTGTCCGGTTCTATCAGCGAGCATATGCAGAGCATTCTGCGCGGCGCGTTCACCTTCGATCACGCCACCGTGCTCGACTCGCATCAGATGATGATCGGCGCGGCCAACGCCAGCAAGGAAGGTTTCTTCGCCATCCTCCCGGTTCTCGCGATGACCGCCTTCGCCGCCCTCGCCGCACCCATGGCGCTCGGCGGCTGGCTCTTGACCACCGCGCCGCTCGCGCCGAAATTCAGCCGCCTCAATCCGATGACGGGCCTCGGCCGCATCTTCTCGTCCCAAGGCCCGATTCAGCTTTTCATGTCGCTGCTCAAGACCGTCGTGGTCGGCGGCATGGCGGGCGTGACGATGTGGCGTCACAAGGCCGAAACGCTCGACCTGCTCTCCAAGCCGCTGTCGCTCGCACTCGCCGACGCGATGCACCTGATCGCGCTGACCTGCGGCATGGCGATCGGCGGGCTGTTTCTGGTCGCCGCCGTCGATGTGCCGTATCAGATGTGGTCGCACGCCAAGAAGCTGCGCATGACGAAGGAAGAAGTGAAGAAGGAACACAAGGAAAGCGAAGGCGATCCGCACATCAAGGGCAAGATTCGCGCGCAGCAACGCGCCGCTGCCCGCCGCCGCATGATGCAGCAAATTCCGACGGCTGACGTGATCGTCACCAACCCGACGCACTTCGCCGTGGCGCTGAAATACGCCGATGGCGAGATGCGCGCGCCGAAGGTCGTCGCCAAGGGCGTGGATCTGGTCGCGGCGCGCATCCGCGAACTCGGCCGCGAGAACAACGTGCCGATGCTCGAAGCACCGCCGCTGGCGCGTGCGCTGTATCACAACGTCGAACTGAACCGCGAGATTCCCGGCGCGCTGTACGGCGCGGTCGCGCAAGTGCTGGCGTGGGTCTATCAGATCAAGCGTTACCGCGAGGATGGCGGTGAGAAGCCGGACGAACCGACCGATCTCGACGTGCCGAAAGACCTCGACAAAGGCGCCGTATCCGCCGACGACGCCGATCAGGAAGCAGCCGATGTCCTGGCGGATGAAGACAACACCTCGAATGGAGCCGCCGCATGAACGCGCGCGCTGGAATTTTCTCGAAACGCCCGGACGCATTGGGCGCGCAGAACTTGCGGGCCCTTGCCGGTCCGGTGCTGATCTGCATGATCCTGGGCATGATGATTTTGCCCTTGCCTGCTTTCCTGCTGGACTTGCTGTTCACCTTCAATATCGCGCTCGCGGTGATGGTGCTGCTCGTCAGCATGTACACGCAAAAGCCGCTCGATTTCGCGGCGTTCCCGAGCGTGCTGCTGTTCTCCACGCTGCTGCGGCTGTCGCTGAACGTGGCCTCCACGCGGATCGTGCTGCTGCAAGGCCACACCGGCCCGGATGCAGCCGGTCAGGTGATCGAATCGTTCGGGCACTTTCTCGTTGGCGGCAACTTCGCGGTCGGTATCGTCGTGTTCGTGATTTTGATGATCATCAACTTCATGGTCATCACGAAGGGCGCGGGGCGGATCGCGGAAGTGGGCGCGCGCTTCACCCTCGACGCGATGCCCGGCAAGCAAATGGCCATCGACGCCGATTTGAACGCCGGTCTCATCAACGAGGAAACCGCGAAGAAGCGCCGTCAGGCCGTGGCGCAGGAATCCGAGTTTTACGGGTCGATGGACGGTGCCTCCAAGTTCGTGCGCGGCGACGCCATCGCGGGCTTGCTCATCATGGTGATCAATATCGTCGGCGGGCTGATCGTCGGGATGCTCCAGCACGACATGGACTTCGCCCACGCGGCGACCAACTACACGCTGCTGACCATCGGCGATGGCCTGGTCGCGCAGATTCCGTCGCTCATCATCTCGACGGCGGCGGGCGTGATCGTGTCGCGCGTGGCGACCGAGGAAGACATCGGCACGCAGTTGACCGGCCAGTTGTTCCAGAACCCGCGCGTGTTGATGATCACGGGCGTCATCATCGGCGTGATGGGGTTGATTCCGGGCATGCCGCACTTCGCGTTCATGCTGCTCGGCGGCGGTCTGATCTACGCCGCGCGCTCGATGAACAAGCGCGCCGAAGCGAAGAAGAAAGCGCCCACCGTCACCGATGTCACGCCGGTCGCCGTCGCGCCCGCCGAGAACACGGAAGCGAGCTGGGAAGATGTCGCGCTGATCGATCCGCTCGGGCTGGAAGTGGGCTATCGCCTGATTCCGCTCGTCGACAAGAACGCGGATGGCGAGTTGCTCAAGCGTATCAAGGGCATTCGCAAGAAGTTCGCGGCGGAAATCGGCTTCTTGCCGCCGGTCATTCATATTCGCGACAACCTCGAACTGCGTCCGAACGGGTATCGCATTGCGCTGAAGGGCGTGGAAGTGGGCGTGGGCGAAGCGTTCCCCGGCCAATGGCTCGCGATCAATCCGGGGCAGGTTTCGGTCGCGCTTCCGGGCGCGCAGACGCACGATCCGGCGTTCGGTTTGCCGGCGGTGTGGATCGATACCAATCTGCGCGAACAGGCGCAGGTCTACGGCTACACCGTGGTCGATGCCAGCACGGTCGTGGCGACGCATTTGAATCACCTCGTCGTGACGCATGCGGCCGAGTTGCTGGGACGCGCGGAAGTGCAGGCGTTGCTGGAGCGGATCGGCAAGGACACGCCTTCGCTCACGGAAGACCTCGTGCCGAAGACGGTTTCGCTCACGACCTTGCAGAAGGTGCTGCAAAACCTGCTCGACGAGAGCGTGCCGATTCGCGACATGCGCACCATCCTCGAAGCGATGCAGGAGCACGCGCAGCGCATCGGCGATTCCTACGAACTCACCGCCGCCGTGCGCCTTGCGCTCGGACGGGCGATTTCGCAGCAGTGGTATCCGGGCAGCGACGATTTGCAGGTGATGGGCCTCGATCCGGCGCTGGAACGCGTGCTGTCACAGGCGCTTTCGACGGGCGCGAATCCGGGTCTGGAGCCGGGCCTCGCGCACACGCTGATGACTTCGACGCAGAACGCGATCATGCGTCAACAGACGATGGGCCTGCCGCCGGTGCTGCTGGTTCAGCATTCGCTCCGCGCGATGCTGGCGCGGTTTCTGCGCCGGAGTTTGCCGCAGTTGAAGGTGCTTTCTTATGCGGAAGTGCCGGATACGAGGAATGTGAAGGTGGTTAATTTGATTGGGGCTTGAGGGCTTGCACGCGCTAGTGCAGCGATGCGGTAATCATGCCCTTGAGGTTGCCCGCGTCGAAGGCAACGGTTTTGTCCGTGAAGTAGTTGGCGCGTTCGAACTGCTTCTTCGTCACCGCCTTCTGACTCTCCGCGACAGCGAGCACATAGCCCGCGATCTTCTGCACCTTGTATTGCATGTAGATCACTTCGGCTTCCAGCAGACGTGTGTCACTGGTGGCACCGATAATGATCAGCGGCCGGGCGCCATCGATCACGTGATCTGCCATCAATCCGCCTGAGATCGGCAGTTCGACATCCGAGCGCAACGTAACGTGCAGTTCGCTTGCAAGCTCGGCCAGCACGGCCGCCAGCCGTTCCTTGAAATCGCTGCTCGACTGACGGTCCGCCTGCGATGTCGCAATAGCAAAGACTTGTTGTGCAGCTTCCGCGACGCGAAATACGTATGGCGCGATATGTTGCTCGTCGATTGCCGTGGCTCGAATGACTTCGTCCTTGCACAGCCGAGCCGGACCGAATTCGGCGCACTCTTGCGACCATCGACTTAAAGCGGCCGATTTGACATCCGCGCCGGCCATGCTTGCATAAAGGCAAGTTTCCCCGTTTTCATCGATGACAAAGCCGCTATCGTTGGGCCGAACGCGCACGACCACGCGATCGCCGGTTCCCGGATATTCGAGCGGAGTGACAATGCGCTGCACGCCATTCGTATCGGCGTGCACTTCGAACAAGGCGCAGATGGCCCGCTTGAGATGTTCGGTTAGCTCCATAGATCCAGTTCGCCTTGAAACGTGACTCCGGCTTGCATGTCCACACCCACGGTCTTGCAGAAAATGCGGATCAACGCAGCGCGGTCAGACTCCGATCGCGGATCGAAATCACGAGGGGACTTCAGGTTAAGCTCCGGCGCGCCGGGCAGCAAGCGATTCCGGTAGTCGAGCGTCGTCTTGCACGGAATCTTGCAATGCAGACCCTTATGACTCGGGTGATAGTGCATCTCGAAGAGGGGATACAGGTCGCCGTTGTGCATCACGCAAAGGAGATGCGCATAGAAAGAGCGATCCGTGCGCTCAGGGCCGTCGTGCCAGAAAAAGATGACGCGGTGATCGTCCGAGACGGCCGTCAGGTCGGTCGCCTGGCTGCCCTCTCGACCCATTCGATTGAAGGGTTTTGGCAACTTGTTCCGGACGAGCCTTTTGAACGTCGGCGGCTCGTCCAGACGCTTGCATGCGCGCTTGTGCGCGCCCAGATCACTCGGTTTCAAAGCGGGAGTCTCGCGGATCGAGTGGCCGCCTCCAGCATGTTGCGGCCAACGGATTGGTTTTATCGAGTGATGCTAACCGTATCCATCGCCGCAGATTCCTTTCGCTACCGAATGTTTCAGTCGCTGGCGAAGATCGCTGCCTTTTAGCATCGAACATCCTCAACACTCCACAATATTCACCGCCAACCCACCGCGCGACGTCTCCTTGTACTTCGTCTTCATATCCGCGCCCGTTTCCCGCATGGTCTTGATGACCGAATCCAGCGACACATAATGCGAGCCGTCGCCGCGCATCGCCATGCGCGCGGCGTTGACGGCTTTCACCGAGCCCATCGCGTTGCGCTCGATGCACGGAATCTGCACCATGCCGCCCACCGGGTCGCACGTCAGCCCGAGGTTGTGCTCCATGCCGATTTCCGCCGCGTTCTCCACTTGCGCCGCCGTGCCGCCGAGCACCGCGGCCAGTCCCGCCGCCGCCATCGAACACGCAACGCCGACTTCGCCCTGACAGCCCACTTCGGCACCGGAAATCGATGCGTTCATCTTGTACAGAATGCCGATGGCCGCCGCCGTCAGCAGGAAGTCGATCACGCCCTGCGCGTTCGATCCCGGCACGAAGCGGTCGTAGTAATGCAGCACCGCCGGAATGATGCCCGCCGCGCCGTTGGTCGGCGCCGTCACCACGCGTCCGCCGATGGCGTTCTCCTCGTTCACGGCAATTGCGTACAGGTTGATCCAGTCGATCATCGACAAGGGATCGCGCAATGCCTGTTCGGGCTTGCTGGCAAGCGCACGATAGAGTTGCGGCGCGCGCCGCTTCACCTGAAACGGCCCCGGCAAATTGCCATCCGCTTCGGGATTGCCGATGCCGCAGCCGCGCGCCACGCAGTCCTGCATCACATCCCAGATGCGCAAAAGGCCCGCGCGAATCTCGTCCTCGCTGCGCCACACGCGCTCGTTTTCCCACATGAGTTGCGCGATGGACTTGCCCGATTCCGCGCACATGCGAAGCAACTCGTCGCCGGTTTCGTAGGGATACGGCAACTGCTCGTGCGCGGTCAGCACCGCCGTGTTCGGCGCACCCGCCGTCACGACGAAACCACCGCCGACCGAGAGATACGTGGCTTCGCGCAGCAACGCGCCGTTTGCATCGAAGGCATGCAGCTTCATGCCGTTCGGATGCTCCGGCAACGCCTGCCGATAAAACCCGATGTTCTCCTTCACCGTGAACGGAATCTTGCGCTTGTCCAGCAGCGCGAGCGTCTTGGAGGCGCGCACGGCGTCCAGGCGCGGCGAGATCGTGGTGGCATCGACGGTATCGGGTGCGTCGCCCATTAGGCCGAGCATGACGCCGCGATCCGTGCCGTGGCCCTTTCCGGTCGCGCCGAGCGAGCCGTACAACTCGCATTTCACCGATGCCGTGGTATCCAGCAGGCCGTCGCGTTCGAGCCCTTGCGCGAACATCAGCGCGGCGCGCATCGGTCCGACGGTGTGCGAGCTGGACGGTCCGATGCCGATCTTGAAGAGGTCGAAAACGCTGACTGCCATGACTGAAATTACCTTTAAGTTTTTAGCGCGCTGGCAGCGGCAGACATACCGCAAGCCACGCACGCGGAGCGGGTGCCAGCCGCAACGCGACCGGCGCATAACGGCCGTCCAGACGCGCTGCCAGATGAAAGAGTTCCGCCGCGTTCTTCGGGTCCCACGCGCCCGAAAAACCCGGCAGACCGGCTTCGCGCCGTTTAGCATCGAAGGGGACGGAGGAATGCACGAATTCATCGTGCGTCCGGGTGCCGAGCGCATAGGGCGTGAGCCAGTTGAGCGCTTCGGCGAGTGTCGCGCCCGATTGCGCGCGCTCGGGCAGCCAGTTGCGGTTGTGCCTGCGCGCGGCGAGCGCCGCCGTCACCAGCGGTTGCAGATCGTAGGTGACGTAGCGCAGCGCATCGCGTTCCGCGAAATCGATGGTCGTGCCGTCCGGCGCGATGTTGTCGCCGATATGCTCGACGAACAGCCGCTGCGCCGCATCGATCATCTTGCGGTCATCGATGGTAAACGCGCCCATCGACACCAGCTTCACGCGATGACTCTGCCAGTTGTTGCGATACGTGCCGGTGAGCGGGCGTGGCTGCTTGTCCATGTCCGCGATGTAACCGCTCACCATCTTCGTGATGAACGCGTTGGCCGCGTTGCGCGTTTTCACCGGCAGCGCGCTCGCGGTCAGATCGTAGGCGAGGATCAGCGATTCGAAATTCGTCTCGTCGATCGGGTTGTAGCTCGGCTGATACGTGGTCGTCCACGCGAACAGAAAGCGGTCCACCAGACGCAGGTAACGTTCGTCGCCGGTAGCGCGCCAGGCAAGCGCGGCATCGCGCATGAGGCTCAGGTCCTTCTCCGCCTCGACGCTCTGATCGTGGATGCGCTCGTGCGGCAGCGTGCCCTCCGTGTGCAGATGCGCAAGCGGTTTCGGCTGCTCGTTGACGTGCGACTGCACCATCTTCACGAGCGCCTTCACGCCGGGATCGGCGTTGGTGCGCTCGCTCGTCTGCATGGCGGGCGCGGCGCAGAAGTTCATGGCCGCGTGCGCTGTTGGTGTCAGCAGCATCGACATGGCCATGAACATCCACGTTCGCTCTCGCTTCCACGCGACGCGGTTCGCCCGAAACATCTCTCGCACCATCGGCGCCATGCGCACTCCTTGATTGGCTTGGGTCCGGAGTGAGATGTTAGCCGGTCCGAGGCGCATCGCGTTACCGCCGGGCAAAGTCGTCCGTCTCGTCGGTCGCGGCCTGTCTTTCCAGCACTTTCAGCGCGACCTTGTAGCAATCGTCGACATGATCGTTCCCGACGTATTTCATCACCCCGAAGCTCAATCCTGCGGACACGACCGACCCGAGCAACGGAATGTACTTCGCCACCGACTTCGACGCCACGCTGATGCCGACACGCTTGAGCACCTGCATGACGATCTGCTTCGTCACCATCCGCCCGATGATCTCGCTTCCGATGCTCGTCGCCGCAACCAGCACGAACTGTCGAAGTCTGGGATCGCCTTCGAGTTGATCCTCGCTCAGGCCGAACTTCCTGTTGATCGCCGGCAACATCTCCAACAGCAAGGCGACATCGGCACCGACATCCAGGCCCGGCACCGGCACGACCGCTGCGCCTGCAGACAAGCTGGCCCGTGTCGTCACCATCGACTTGCATTCCTCACGAAGCCGCTCGATTTCATCGCGCGAACTGTATTTCATCTGCTCCTCCCATCAAACGGAAAAAGCAGATGCTACGGCGCGCGCTCCCCAGGATTTTTTTGGGATTGCGTAATTATTTGACTACTCTGCGTATTCCGAGATCGGCACGCACGCGCACATCAGGTTGCGGTCGCCATACGCGTTGTCCGCGCGTCCGACCGGCGACCAGTACTTGCGCGCAATCAACGACTTCACCGGATAAGCCGCCGCTTCGCGCGAATACTTGTGCTCCCATGCATCGGACGTGACGACTGCTGCCGTGTGCGGTGCGTTCTTCAGCACGTTATCTTCGCGATCGGCACGGCCATCTTCCACCGCGCGAATTTCTTCGCGGATGGCGATCATCGCGTCGATGAAGCGGTCCAGTTCTTCCTTCGACTCGGATTCGGTCGGCTCGACCATCAGCGTGCCGGGCACGGGGAAGCTCATGGTCGGCGCGTGGAAACCGTAGTCGATCAGGCGCTTGGCCACGTCTTCCACCGAAATGCCGCTGGTTTCCTTCAGCGGACGCAAATCGAGAATGCATTCGTGCGCGACCAGCCCGCCCGCGCCGCTGTACAACACCGGATAGTGCTGCGCCAGACGCTTCGCCACGTAGTTCGCGGCGAGGATTGCGCTTTCGGTCGCGGCGGTGAGACCCTTCGCGCCCATCATCGCGATGTACATCCACGAAATCGGCAGAATCGCGGCCGAGCCATACGGCGCCGACGACACCGCGCCAATGCCCGCGTCATCGCGCTTATAGCCGGTCGATGTCTGGTTCGGCAGGAACTTCGCGAGATGCGCGCCGACCGCCACCGGACCGACGCCCGGCCCGCCGCCGCCGTGCGGAATGCAGAACGTCTTGTGCAAGTTCAGATGCGATACGTCGCCGCCGAACTGACCCGGCGCGCAGAGACCGACCATCGCGTTCATGTTCGCGCCATCGACATACACCTGACCGCCGTGCCGATGCACGATCTCGCAGATTTCGCGCACGTTGCGCTCGAACACGCCATGCGTGGACGGATAGGTAATCATGATCGCCGCGAGATTCGCGGAATGCTTTTCGGCTTTCGCTTCGAGGTCTTCGATATCGACGTTGCCGTTCGCATCGCACGCGACGACGACCACCTGCATGCCCGCCATCTGCGCCGACGCCGGATTCGTGCCGTGCGCGGACGCCGGAATCAGACACACGTTCCGATGCCCTTCGCCACGCGACGCGTGATACGCGTGAATGATGAGCAAGCCCGCATATTCACCCTGCGAACCCGCATTCGGTTGCAGCGACACCGCCGCGTAACCCGTGCACGCCACCAGCATTTGTTCGAGCTGATCGATCATCGTGCGATAACCGACCGTCTGCTCGGCGGGCGCGAACGGGTGAATGGCCGCGAACTCGGGCCACGTCACCGGCAGCATTTCCGATGTCGCGTTGAGCTTCATCGTGCAGGAGCCGAGCGGGATCATCGTGCGGTCGAGCGCGAGATCCTTGTCCGACAGACTGCGCAGATAACGCAGCATTTCGTGCTCGGAATGATGACGATTGAACACCGGATGCGTCAGATACGCGCTTTCGCGTTTCAACGCGGCGGGGATGGAATCGTCGATGGAAGCATCGAGTGCGTCGATGTCGAACGTTTCGGTCTTGCCCGCGACTTCCGCGAACAACGCAAAGAGCTTGAGCAGGTCGTCGCGCGTGGTGGTTTCATCGACGGAGACGCCCACTTGCGTCGCGCTCACATGGCGCAGATTGATGTGCGCGGCATACGCGGCCTGATGCAGCGCGTTCGTGTTCGCGCCGCTGTCGATGGTGACCGTGTCGAAGAAAGTGTCGTTGGCGATGGCGTAACCGAGCTTGCGCATGCCCGCCGCGAACACCGACGCCACGCGATTCACGCGCAACGCGATTGTCTTCAAACCGAGCGGGCCGTGATAAACCGCGTACATGCTCGCCATGATCGCGAGCAACGCTTGCGCCGTGCAGACATTCGACGTGGCTTTCTCGCGGCGAATATGTTGTTCGCGCGTTTGCAGCGCGAGACGCAGCGCGGAGTTGCCTTGCGCATCGACGGTCACGCCGACGAGGCGGCCCGGCATCTGACGCTTGAACGAATCGCGCACGGCCATGTACGCCGCGTGCGGACCGCCGAACGCGACCGGCACGCCGAAGCGCTGCGTATTGCCGATGGCGACATCCGCACCCCATTCGCCGGGCGGCGTGATGAGCGTGAGCGCTAGCAAATCCGCCGCCGCGATCACGTGACCGCCCGCCGCGTGGATGGCGTCGGCCAGCGCGCGATAGTCGTGCACATCGCCGTTCCCGCCGGGATATTGCAGCAGCACGCCGAATGCGTTGGCGCTCGCGGCATCCGCAGCCGGTCCGACTTTCACTTCGATGCCCGCCGGTGTCGCGCGCGTCTTCACCACTTCGATGGTTTGCGGCAGCACGTCATCCGCGACATAGAACACGTTCGACTTCGGCTTGCCGACGCGTTGCAGCAGCGTCATGGCTTCCGCAGCGGCAGTGGCTTCGTCGAGCAGCGAGGCATTCGCCATCGCCAGACCCGTGAGGTCCATTACCATTTGCTGGAAGTTCAGCAGCGCTTCCAGACGCCCTTGCGAAATCTCCGGCTGATACGGCGTGTAAGCCGTGTACCACGCCGGATTTTCCAGCACGTTGCGCAGGATCACGCCCGGCGTGTGCGTGCCGTAGTAACCCTGCCCGATGTAAGTCCTGAACACCAGATTCTCGTCCGCCAGCCGGCGCAGCGACGCGAGCGCTTCCGCCTCGCTTTTCGGCTGCGTGAACGCGCCGAGCGGCAGCGTTTCCTTGCGGCGAATGGATTCGGGAATCACCGCGTCGATGAAAGCCGCCCGCGATGCGAAGCCGAGCGCGTCGAGCATGGCGCGCTGGTCTGCATCGTCGGGGCCGATGTGCCGTCCGGCGAATGCGTCATGGCATTCGAGCGCGGCGAGGGACAGGGAGGTGCGGTTCATCAGACGATCCGGGTGTTCGAGCTTCATGTGAATTCCTGCGACGCGGCCCGACGTTTCGTGATCGAGCCGCCATCGTCATTGAGATGAGTTATTCGCCGATCGACTTGCCGTAACCTTCGGCGTCGAGCAGCTTGTCCATGCCGTCGTTGCTGGACGGCTTGACCTTGAACAGCCAGCTTTCATACGGCGCGCCGTTGATCTGGTCCGGCGCGGAACTCAGCGCGTCGTTGGACTCGACGATCTCGCCCGACACCGGCGCGTAGATATCGGAGGCGGCTTTCACGGATTCGATCACCGCGATGGCATCGCCCGCCGTGACGGCCTTGCCCGCTTCCGGCAGTTCGACGAACACGATGTCGCCGAGCGCTTCCTGCGCGTGATCGGTGATGCCGACGGTCAGCGTGCCGTCCGCTTCCGTGCGGACCCACTCGTGCGATTCGGTGTATTTCAGATCGGCCGGGATGCTCATTGGATACTCCTTGCGTGTTTCGTTCGTCGGATTCTTGGGTGGACGCGCGCTCTCAGGAAAGGTCCACGAGCACCTTGCCGTTGCGCACGAACGGAAGTTTTACCACGCGCGCCGGAACCTGTTTGTCGCGGATGACGACTTGAACGCTGTCGCCCGCCGCCACACCTGTCGGCACGCGCGCGAAGGCAATCGATTCCTGCATCGACGGAGAAAACGTGCCGCTGGTGATTTCGCCCTCGCCGTGTGCCGTCACGACTTTCTGATGCGCGCGCAGCACGCCGCCCGCACGGCCGTTTTCCTTGATAAGCACGAGTCCGACGAAATTCGCCTTCGAGCCGTTCGCTTCCAGCGCCGGACGGCCGACGAAATCGCGCGGCGTTTTCAGATCGACGGTCCAGGCGAGACCGGCATCGAGCGGCGACACGGTTTCGTCCATGTCCTGACCGTAGAGATTCATGCCGGCTTCGAGGCGCAAGGTGTCGCGCGCGCCGAGGCCCGCCGGTTTTACACCTGCATCACGCAAGGCGTTCCAGAGCGCTTCGACGTGCGTCGCCGGAACCACGATTTCGAAACCGTCCTCGCCCGTGTAGCCGGTGCGCGCGAGCATCACGTCGCCGAAGGGCGTGGCGTGGAATTGCACGGCGTTGAAGGGCTTGATGTCCTGCGTTTGCGCGCGCGTGTCCGGCAGCACTTGCCAGACCTTTTCGCGCGCATTCGGCCCCTGCACCGCGATGATGCCGAGATCGACGCGCGGCTTGATCGACAGATCGAAATCGCCCTGTGCGTTTAATTGCTGGAACCACGCGATGTCTTTTTCCGCCGTGCTCGCATTCACGACCACGCGAAAATACGTCTCCGAGAAGTAATAGACGATCAGATCGTCGATGACGCCGCCATCGCTCTTGAGCAGGCACGAATAGAGCGCCTTGCCCGGCGTGGTGAGCTTGTCGACGTTATTGGCGATGGCGTGACGGAAGAACGGGCGCACGCCCTCGCCTTCGAAATCGACCACGCGCATGTGCGACACGTCGAACATGCCTGCGTCGGTGCGCACCGCGCGATGCTCGTCGATCTGCGAACCGTAGTTGACGGGCATGTCCCAGCCGCCGAAATCGACCATGCGCGCATTGAGCGCAAGGTGGGCGGCGTGCAGGGGCGTGTGTTGAAGGTCGGTCATCGGGGCCTCGGTTCGCGAAACAAAAAAGGCCACGCTGCGCACATCTGCTGATGGAAACGCGGCGCGCGTGCGGGTTCGATCGATTCGACTCCACACGCAATGCGCGTTCCGCCCAGCGGTGCGATGCGTGACCCCTCTGTCCTCGGTACCTGAGAGATTGCGCGAATCTCGCACGTTCGTGCGGATTCATCGCGCGCCCCTTCGGTGGGCAACTGGCCTTCGCGTTTCCGACGAAAACCGCTGCCGCTCTCCAGAGTGCGAGGAAATGACTTTCCTCGACGCGGCCGGTCCTTTTGCCTGAGAGTTTGCGGGTGTGCCCCTTCGGCGGCGTGGTTTCTCGCCATAAGCGGAAACCGCGCGCTCTCCCGACGCGTGCGGCAGAATTTACGCGACCGAATTTGGGTTGTCAAACGGATTTGGGAGGGGGGTGATTGCGGGACGTCGAGTTTGCGTGTCCGACGTCGGCGGCGGATTCATACGCGCGAGGAATGCGTCGGCGAGTGGGATGAAGGCAGTTGCTTCCGCAACGAGTTTGGCCGCATGTCGCTGTCCGAATGGCTTTGTCAAATGGTAATCGGCGTGTGTCCTGACGCGCTTCAGGCCGACGAGCTTGTATGCGAGACCTTTGCCGTCTTTTCCTTCGGCAAGGAATCGATCGGTGAGTTGCCGGTGAATTCCGGTCACATACGGAGTCGGCGGCAGACAGCGATCAGCCACGTCGAGCGCCTTGTGGTAAGCCGCGTAATAAGCACGCGATGCACCCGAGCGCCATTCGCATTCGCTGCTGCCTGCGGCCAATTGCTGCGCAAGCCCGATCAAATCGAAAACGTCGATGCTCATGCTGCCAACTCGATGAGAACGCCAGTCGGTCGATATGACGCAAGAGGGCTGCAAGTAAAGGTAATCAACTCCGGAAACGCGTCGTCGAATTTCTCGGTCAGCGCGTCCGCAATGGAGAAGGCGAGATTGGCGCACTGAATGACCGGTTGATCGACGTAAAGCTCGTATTGGAGCGTGTAGTCAGGGTAAAGATCGGGCGCGGCGTAACGAACCGAAAACCCTTCTGCCTCAATCGCCAAGACCGACGTTTCCAGCAACGCGGTACGCAATTCGACATCCACGTGGCTCGCACGAAATGCATCCGACAACGCATCGAAATCCGCCGCGCGAAGCTCGTCTTTCTCAGGCGACCGATGCATCTCGATCTTCCGCAAAAGCCCCGCCGCTTCTTCCAGATGCAACGCCGCGTAGAACACATTCACCGCATTGACCGCCTGCCGCAAATCACCATCGCTCAACGCAACGAGACGGCGCGCGTAAGTGACCGCATGACGCGGCAACCCCAAGTTGACCAACAGCGAAGCCGCATTGCTCACGATCATGACATCGTGTTTCGCGAGCGCGTAAGCCGCGTCCACTGCGCGGACGCATCCATCCTTATCGCCGCGAAGAAACGCGCCGAACGCCAGAACCAGCCAACACCACTCCGGCTGCTCGGCGTTCTTGCCAAGAAGCGCACGCGCCTCCTGCTCGATTCGCCTGATGACGAACTCATTCCCGCGCGCCGTGATCGTCATATCGATCAGTTCGCGCAGCCATTCCTGTGACATCACTTTCGGTAGATTCAAAGCCGCATGCTCCAAACGTTAGCTTGTAATCCTAACGTTCGTCACAAAGTCACCGTCAAGCGCTTTTTAGACAATTTGTGTGTCGTTGCCGGCAGGCAGAAAATCCTTTCACCGGCGTTCGAACACCACTCGTTTCCCGTCCCGCTCACTCTCCAACGCCAGTTCGATAATCCTCATCACATCCACCGCGTCTTGCGGCGTCACCGGGAACGGCTTGCAATCCTGAATCGATGCCGCCAGCGCGCGATAGAACTCGCCATAAGCACCATCCTTCGTGGCGAATTCCTGCCGCAGATCATGTTCGCCATCGGCTTCGCGCAGCATGCCCGGCGGATTCTTCGCGAATTCCGGATTGCCCGGCCGCATGCCCGAACGCAACTGATCTTCCTGCGTATCCAGCCCGTTCTTCACGTAGCTCCCGCGCGTGCCGTGAATCGAAAAACGCGGCGGATCGAGCGCGGCGAGCGCGGTCGCATGCAGCACGACTTCCTTGTCCTCATAACCGAGTACGAGATGCACGTAATCCGGCGCATGCGCGTGATCGCGATGCGCCTTGACGAACGCCGTCACCGTTTGCGGCGCGCCGAACAGCGTCAGCGCCTGATCGATCAGATGCGGCCCGAGGTCGAACAGCAAGCCGCCACCGCGCGCCGGTTCCTCGCGCCAACGCGCCGGAACCTTCGGCCGGAAGCGATCGAAATGCGATTCGTAATGCGTGATGCGCCCAAGCCGCCCGCTCTCGATCAACGCGCGCACCGTCATGAAATCGCCATCCCATCGGCGATTGTGGAACGGCGCGAACACCAGCGAACGCGATGCCGCCAGATCGGCGAGCGCGCGTGCATCGGCGGAAGAAAGCGTCACGGGTTTATCGACGACGACATGCTTGCCCGCCTCCAGCGCCCGTCGCGCGAGGTCGAAGTGCGTGTCGTTCGGCGTGGCGATGACGATGCATTCGAGCGCATCGAGGGCGAGCAGCGCGTCGAAGTCCGCGACGATCTGTGCGTTCGGATAATCGGCCTGCGCGCGCTCGGTCTGGCTGGTCGCGATGGCCGTCACTTCGGCGCGTCCGCAATGTTCGATGACGGGCGCGTGAAAGGTCGCGCCGGCGAGGCCATAGCCCATGACGCCGACTTTGAGAGGGGAATTCATGCGGGCATCTTCCGGTCGTGAAAAGGGTTCGTTATTGTGGCATGGCGCGCACGAGCATCGAAGAAGGGCCAAAACCGTGCGCGATTTCATCGTGTTAACATCGCGTCTCGCGTTTCCGCAGTCCACCCCGCGACGGCCTTGCCGCTCGCACACACCCAAAAAGCCCGAACGATGTCCGCAGGTCTGAACGCCGCGCAAAGCGAAGCCGTGCGCTATCTCGATGGTCCCTGTCTCGTGCTCGCGGGCGCGGGCAGCGGCAAGACACGCGTCATCACGCAGAAGATCGCGCATCTGATCGAAGGACGCGGCTTCGAGCCCAAGCATATCGCCGCGCTCACCTTCACGAACAAGGCCGCGCTCGAAATGCGCGAACGCACGGGCAAGCTCCTCGAAGGCAAAACGCTCACGACGCCCGGCAAGGAAGGCCGCAAGATTCCGGTCAATCAGTTGACCATCTGCACGTTTCACTCGCTGGGCGTGCAGATCATGCGGCAGGAAGCGGAACATGTGGGCCTCAAGCCGCAGTTTTCCATCATGGATGCCGACGATTGCTTCGGCATGGTTCAGGAGCAGCTCGGCACCACGGACAAGGGCTTGATCCGCAAGATTCAGTCGATCATCTCGCTGTGGAAGAACGGCATGGTGTCGCCGGATCAGGCGGCGGCGATTGCCAGCAACGAGGATGAATACCAGGCGGCCATCGTCTATCGAAGCTACGCGGCGACGCTGCACGCCTATCAGGCGCTCGATTTCGACGATCTGATCCTACGGCCCGCGCAGCTTTTCGCGCAGAACGAACAGGTGCGCGACAAGTGGCAGAACCGCTTGCGCTATCTCCTGATCGACGAGTATCAGGACACCAACACCTGTCAGTACGAGTTGCTCAAGCTGCTGGCCGGTCCGCGCGCCGCGTTCACGGCGGTCGGCGACGACGATCAGGCCATCTACGGCTGGCGCGGCGCGACCATCGAAAATCTCGCGCAACTCGGCAAGGATTTCCCGAAGCTGCATGTCGTGAAGCTGGAGCAGAACTATCGCTCGACGGTGCGCATTCTGACGGCGGCGAACAATGTCATCGCCAACAATCCGAAGCTGTTCGAGAAGAAGCTGTGGTCCGAGCACGGCATGGGCGATACCGTCACCGTGACCGGCTGCAATGACGAGGAGCACGAGGCGGAGTCCGTCGTGTTCCGGCTCTCGGCGCACAAGTTCGAGCGGCGCGCGCAGTTTCGCGATTACGCCATTCTGTATCGCGGGAATTTTCAGGCGCGCATCTTCGAGCAGGTGTTGCGGCGCGAGCGCATTCCGTATGTACTGTCGGGCGGGCAGTCGTTTTTCGATCGCGCGGAGATCAAGGATTTGATCGCGTATCTGCGGTTGATCGCGAACCCGGACGACGATCCCGCGTTCATCCGCGCGATCACCACGCCGCGTCGGGGCGTCGGCAATACCACGCTCGAAGCGCTCGGCGCGTTCGCGGGCGCGGCGAAGGTGTCGCTGTTCGAGGCAGTGTTCATGGGCGGCATCGAGGCGCGCTTGTCGGCGCGTCAGGTCGAGCCGTTGCGCGCGTTCTGCGAGTGGATGCGCCGTCTCTCCGATCGCGCCGCGAAAGATCCCGCATCCACCGTGCTCGAAGACATGATGGAAGCGATCCACTACGAAGCGTATCTCTACGATGCCTTCGACGAGCGTCAGGCGCAGTCGAAATGGCAGAACGTGCTGGAGTTTCTCGAATGGCTCAAGCGCAAGGGCACCAAACCCGAACCCGCCGTCGATGCCGATGTCGAGCAAACCGGCTACGACACCGCCGACGGCTTCGGCGATGACGGCAAGAACCTGCTCGGCCTGATCCAGACCGTCGCGCTCATGTCCATGCTCGAAGGCAAGGACGAAGACCCGGATGCGGTGCGCTTATCGACCGTGCATGCATCGAAAGGGCTGGAGTATCCGCACGTGTTTTTGGTGGGCGTCGAGGAAGGGATCATGCCGCATCGCGGCGCGACGGATGACGATGCGCCCGTGGATGTCGCGCGCATCGAAGAAGAACGGCGGCTGATGTATGTCGCGATCACGCGGGCGCAGCGCAGTCTGCATCTGAACTGGTGCAAGAAGCGCAAGCGCGCGCGCGAAGTGGTGGTGTGCGAGCCGTCGCGGTTCATCCCCGAAATGCTCCTCGACGATGCCCCGCCGCCCACCGCCGAGGAAGCGCCCTTGTCGCCCAAGGATCGCATGGCGATGCTCAAGCAGATGCTGCAGAAGGGCTGACGCGCGACGCGGCTATGTCATTACTTGGCCGCGTTCACCATGTAGTCGACCGCCGCTTTCACGTCCGCATCCGGCGCGTTCGATCCGCCCTTGGCGGGCATCGCGCCCTTGCCGTGCAGCGCGTAGTTGTAGACCGTGTCGATCGGATCTTTCAGGCGCGGCGCCCAGGCTTCCTTGTCGCCGAACTTCGGCGCGCCGAGCACGCCCGCCGCGTGACACGCCTGACAGACTTGCTCGTAGAGCGCCTTGCCGGCCTGCGCGTTGTCGGCGCTCTGCGCGCCCGCTGCGGGTGCCGACGACGCTTGCGGCACCGATGCAAGCGCCGCGACGGCTGCGGCGGCCTGTGCGTTTTCGTTGGAACCAGCAGCAGCAGCCGGTGCTGAAGCCGCCGCTGCCGCCGCACCCGATGCGGGCTGCGCCGGTTCCGCAAACTGCGCACCGCCGTGATTAGCCATGTAGACCACCGCGCGCGCGATTTCGAAGTCGCTGTAATCGTCCGGACTCGTGCCGCCGCGTGCGGGCATGCCGCCCTTGCCGTTGAGCGCGTTGTGCAGAAGCGTGTCGTAACCTTCGCTGATGCGCGGCGCCCATGCACCGGAATCGCCGAACTTCGGTGCGCCTGCGGTGCCGGTCGCGTGACACGCGGAGCACACCGCCTTGAACACTTCCTCGCCGGTTTTATAGACGCGCGGCGCGTTGGCATCCCGCACATCCACTTGTGCGGATGGCGCGATTCGCTCGTTGACCGACTGTTCGATGTCCGTGCCCGCGCCCGTACGCGTCGAGTTGTTCACATAGACCGCAAGCAGGATGATGATCGCGACCGGAACGCCGAACCCCGCGATGACCGCGGCGATGAGTTGGCCTGGTGTCTTGATCGGGGCTCCGTGGGGTGCTTCGCTCATGCTTGTCTCGTCTCCCGTTTTTAATGTGAGTCGGTTCAGTGACAGCGTGACAGCTTATGCATGGCGCGTGTTGCGCGCCTTTGAGGCACGGTCGATTATAGACGGAACGTTTAACCCACGGCATGGCGCGCCCGATGCGACGTGACGGGCGTTTACCCGAATCGTGTGAGCTTACGTAGTGCTGCCGATGACCGTCGCCCAAGCCCGTGCGATGGACGAATTCACGGAAAGCAGGTATCCTCCCGGATTCGCATGGGACTGGCAGGCGCCTTTCAGCGCTCCCTTCGCCAAAGTCCTTCTCCGATGCGCCCGTAGCTCAATGGATAGAGTACTGCCCTCCGAAGGCAGGGGTTGCTGGTTCGATCCCAGCCGGGCGCGCCATAAAAAGTTCAGAAATTCCGTGTATTGACGCAGACGTCGATTCGGCTAGAATTCTTCGCATCCCGCCCTTGGCAGTAAGCCGTCCACTCATCCAGGACAGGCCGAACCCAGGGGCATTTTGTTTCCGGAGATTCGCTTTGCCGACTGCCGTGTTGATCGATGGTGCGTACTTCATCAAGCGATTTCGTCATATCGAGCCTCACAACGCTCACGAAGCAGGGCGCGCCGCTGAACAGGCCTTCAGATGGGCAATGGCGCATTTACACGAAACTCGGTCTCAGTCAAAGCGAGAGCTTTATCGGATCTTCTTTTATGACTGCCCGCCTGCGGAAAAGAAGCACCACAATCCGATCAGCAAAAAGGCGGTCGATTTTTCTAAATCAGCGGAAGCCGTATTTGGTCTCGAACTTCACGAGCTACTCAAAAAGAAGCGCAAGCTCGCGCTTCGCCTTGGGCATTTGGCGGGAGACTCCGGCTGGACCATCAAACCCGCAGTGATAGCCGAAATGCTCAAAGGCCGTAAAAAGTTCGAAGAACTGACCGAGCAAGACGTCATGCTGGACGTTCGCCAAAAGGGCGTGGATATGCGGGCCGGGCTCGATATCGCGTCGCTTGCTTATAAAAAGCAAGTCAGGCAAATCGTATTGATGGCGGGAGACGCTGACTTCGTTCCCGCCGCCAAGCTCGCGCGTCGCGAGGGCATCGACTTCATCCTCGACCCGATGTGGCAGCCGATACCCGACGGATTGAACGAACACATCGACGGACTGCGTTCGACCTGTCCGCAACCTGAAAGGCGCGCGAGACTCGATTTGGCTAACGTAATGTTGGCCAGCGTCGATTCCTCTCTGTCGACGGCGAGCACGAGCAGCGCACTGCTTCAATAACGGGCGGCCCAAGCGAGGTCAGCCTCCCTGCCGACCGACCACCACGCCCCACCCAAACCCCATCTCCCCCAACCACCTTCTATACCCCACCGCCATCCGATCGCACTTCTGATGCAACTCCGCATCCAGCTCAAGCGGCAAGCACTTCGGCCATTGCGATTCCACCACCGGCGTGTCCTGCAACAGAATCTCCATGTTGAAGTCGTAAAGCGCCTGATCCGAATGCGTCGAATCGTCTTCGTGGATGGACACCAGCCACGCGCGCGTCTCCGTCTGCGTCACGGGCGAGACGGCAAGCATGATATGCAGCGCGCCCTGTCCACCCGACGCCATCTTCGTCAGACTCGCGATCAGCGGCCGCTTCACGCGATACACATAGTCGAACATCGCGCCCTCTTGCCCGGGAATCCCGGCCGGTTGCCAGAAGCGGCATTGCCTCGCTTCCAAACCGCCGCCCTCGATACGCACAACCTCGTAATCCGGCACCTCGGCATGCTCGCCGACACCCAAAATCCCCGCATGCACGAACGAAAAATGCGCCATGTCCAGAAAGTTTTCGACGACGCGCGGCGCCGATGACTTCACCGTCTGCGGCGCAAGATTGATACGCCGTCCGCCCGCGATGGAAGCCTCCGGAAAGAAATCGAGCGGATACGCCGGTTCGCCGAAACACATCCACACAACACCGTATTTTTCCTCGCTGACGAAGGTCGTCGCGCACGCGCGCTTCGGCGGACGCAGCGACGGATTGGAAGGAATATGCAGGCATTGCCCTTCGATGTCATACCGCCAGCCGTGATACGGACACACGATCCGATCGCCGCGCACCGCGCCAAGCGACAACTGCGCTCCGCGATGCGGACAGTAATCGCGCCAGACATGCGCCGCGCCGAGACTGTCGCGCCACACGACGATCCGCTCATCGCCGACGATGAACGCGCGCGCATCGCCCGGCGGCACGTCGTCGCCATTGCACACCGCCAGCCATTCACCGGCAAGAAGATGCCGTCCATCAACCATTTCACCGACCCTTGAGTTTGCGAGAAAGACCGCCGTTAACCAAGACTTACGTTCTAACCCGAAACACAGGTTTATCGCAAAAAGTAGCAAAATACGAGACAAGCCGCGCGACGGGGCCAACGAAAAAAATCAGTACGCAGGGGATCGAGAATGGAGCAGGCGCATCACGCGGCTCGCCGGCCGCATGGGTTCACATGGAGCGAACCCCGCAACCCGGAACGCGAGCAGGCCACGTTGCGGGTCGGCATGGGCGCGGCGGTGCTGGTGGCGTACTGGATTTTCGCGTGGCGCGTGCCGTCGCACGATGCATCGCTGGTGACGCGGCTGATCGCGCTTTATGTGTGTTATGGCGCGCTGACCTTGCTTATCGTGAGCCGCATGAATACGCCGTCGCGCGTGCGGCTTCTCATCACGACCGTCGCGGATCAGGCCTTGCTCGGCATGTTGCTCGGCGTCGGCGGCGCGGTCGCGTTGCCCTTGCTCTGGGTCGTGTTCTGGTTTCTCATCGGCGCGGGATGCCGTTACGGCAAGCGCACGCTGTTCGTGTCCTGCGCGACGGCGCTGATCGTCGTCGCCCTACTCGCGATGTGGCAGCCGTGGTGGAGCGCGAACCGGCCTGCGGCCATCGGGCTTGCGCTCAGTGTGCTCGGTGCGTCGGTGTATCTGAGCGTGCTGGTCGATCGGCTGGGCAACGCCAATCGCGATCTCGCGCGGCAGGCATCGACGGACCCGCTCACAGGACTCTGCAACCGCTACGCGCTGGAACGCATCGTCAATACGTCGATGAAAGCCGACGATTCCACTTCAAGCGATGCCTCCGCGCTGCTGCTGATCGACCTCGACGGTTTCAAGGAAGTGAACGACACCTACGGTCACGCCGTCGGCGACATGCTGTTGCAGTCGTTCGCGCATTCGCTCGGGCGCGGCATGCGCCACACGGACACCATCGCGCGCCTCGGCGGCGATGAATTCGTCGTGCTCGCGCGCAATGTGCGTGATCGAAGCGCCGTGCTCGCCGTCGCCGATGCCGTGCATTCGTCGCTCGCCACGATCACGACCGTGCAGGAGCGGCCGGTGTCGGTATCGGCGAGCATCGGCGCGTGTCTGCTGGCGAGCGCCGCGAACGTGCGCGAAGCCGACATGAGCGCGGTGCTGCGCGCCGCCGACCGCGCGATGTATCGCGCCAAGAGCCTCGGCGAAGGCAAGACGGTCTTCGCCGAAACGCGCGACTTCGAAACGGCATGAAAAAACGCGGATGCCCGTTCAGGACATCCGCGTCACCAGCAAGCTCAAACTTCCGCGCTGGTCCACGACTGTTCGCGCAGCTTCGAGCGCAACCGCGCCACCGCCTGGCTATGCAACTGGCACACGCGCGATTCGCTCACTTCCATCACCGCGCCGATTTCGCGCAGATTCAAACCCTTCTCGTAATACAGGCTCATCAGCAGCTTTTCGCGCTCGGGCAGCTTGTCGATGGCCTCGATCAGCGCACCGCGCAGACTATCGTCAAGCAGCGCCGAGAGCGGGTCCGAACGATCGACGCAATAACGGTCGAGGAACGGCTCGTCGTCCGCGGAACGATCGAAGTCTTCGTAGTAGATCAACTGGCTGCCGTGCAAGTCCTGAAGCATCGACTGATATTCGTCGAGCGGCAGGTTCATGTGTTCGGCGATTTCGGTTTCGCTGGCGGAGCGGCCGAGGTTCTGCTCGACCTTGTGCACAGCGGATTCCACTTCGCGCGAGGTCTTGCGCATGCTGCGCGGGAGCCAGTCGTTGGCGCGGAGTTCGTCGAGCATCGCGCCGCGAATGCGCTGGCTCGCGTACGTTTCGAATTGCGCGCCCTGATCTTCCTTGTAGCGGCTTGCCGCATCCATGAGGCCGATCATGCCTGCCTGAATCAAATCGTCCAGATCGACGCTCGCCGGCATCTTGGCAACGAGCTGAAGTCCCAGACGTCGAACGAGCGGTGCGTACTTCGTGAGCACATCGTTCTGTGAGAGCTTACCTTTGGCGTTATACATCCTGATCACCTTAACTTAGTCACATCGACGCCGTGCTGCTCATTGCATGATCGGAAAGCGCATCCACGCGATGCGCCGCCCCCGTTCCGCCTTGGTCAGTGTCGCCAAACGAAGTACGCGCGTCTTGCTGGCCGAGCGATGCGGCGCGCACATATTGCGCGGGATGCATCGGCCAGAACAGAAGCTCTGCCGCGATCCGGCGATAGTCACGCGCCGCGGCCGTGGCCGGGAACGCTTCCACCGCGCAGCGCGAGAGTTCCTTTGCCCGAGTGACGCGCGCATCCTCGGACACATACCCTGCCTGCACGAGCGACACAGCCAGATACCGGCTTGCGACGCCCGACAAATTCTCGAACGCGACCGCTGCGTCGGCTTCGTTCTGCACGTGATTGATGAGCACGCGGAACTGGCCGATCGCGTGGGCGTAGTGCATGCGCTTCATGCACGCATACGCCTCGGTGATCGCCGACGCGGCCACCCGCGTCACCATCAGATAGTCATGCGCCTGCGCCGCCAGCGACGAGAGCGCGCCGCTGCGATCGAGTTGCGCATCGATCAGCACGATGTCGGCGGGGCCGTCGAGCAGCGCGCGGCATTGCGCGGCGTCGTGGCTGATGCGCTCATCGCGCGGCGCCGAAATCAGCGAGAAACCCAGCGGCGTGCGCGTGAGCGCTTCCGTCACCGTGCGACGGCCCGACATCACCGCCGCGAACGCACCCGTGGTGGGCACGCCCGACAATTCGCTCACCGAGCCGGGAACCTGCCGCTCGTCGATCACGAGCACATCCTTGCCATGCGCGGCGAGCGCGGCGCCGAGATTCACCACCGTCGATGTGCAGCCGATGCCCGACGGGCCACCGACCACCGCCACGACGCGCGAACCCGAACGCGTCAACAACCTTCTCAGCCCTTCCGCCTGGTCGAGAACGAACTTATCCAAAGTGCACTCCATACAGTTCGGTCGTGGCGCGCGCGGAAAGCGCGGAGAGGAGCGCCGGGACTTCTTCGTCGTGCGGCACGAAGGGCGAACCGTCGCGCGGAATGCAGAACGCGCTCTTGATGAGGAAGCGACGCGTGGCGACGTAGAGGTTCTCGGGCACTTTCTGTCCGGTCGAAACGTAATGCACCGGCATCTTGTAGCGGATGACCGTATCGAGCACGCCGCCCAGGTTGGTCGCTTCATCCAGCTTGGTGAGGATGCAGCCCGCGAGCGGCGGCTGGTCGGCGGTGCTTTGATACGCCTGCACCACTTCGTTGAGCGTGTCGCCGTGGCTCGTCGCGTTGAGCAGCAGGATGCGTTGCACCGGCTGACCCGCGCCGCACAGCATGGCGATCTGGTCGGCGACCATGCGGTCGCGCTGGCTCATGCCGATGGTGTCGATCAGCACGATATGTTTGTTGCGAAGCTCGGAGAGCGCGAGTTGCAGGTCCGCGCCGTCCTTCACCGCATGGCACGACACGCCGAGAATCTTGCCGAAGATGCGCAGTTGTTCGTGCGCGCCGATCCGGTAGCTGTCCGTCGTGAGCAGCGCGACCTTGCTGGCGCCGAAGCGCATCACGCAGCGCGCGGCGAGCTTGGCCGTGGTCGTGGTCTTGCCGACGCCCGTCGGGCCCATCAGCGCGAACACGCCGCCGCGTTCCATCAGCGCGTCTTCGCTGTCCATCACCGGCAGATTCGATTCGATGACTTGCTGCACCCACTCGAACGCCGCTTCGAAGTTCGCCATCTCCGGCATGTTGTCGACGATCATGCGCACCATCTGCGCAGAAAAACCGGAGGCGAACAGGCGCTTGGTGACCGCGCCGTTCAGCGGGCTGCGGCGCTGGCGGTCGCCCCACATCAGACCGGCGAAGTGCTCTTCCATCATGCCGCGCATCGAGGACAACTCGTTCATCACCGTTTCGTTGACGAGCTGTTCCATGCGTGTGCGGATGGCATCCGTGACGGCGGCGGCGGCGTTCGCGGGCAGGCCGTCGAACTGGCCTTGCGCTTCCTTCGGCGCTTGGCTTTCGGCGTTGATCTTTTGCGCGGCGCGGCGGGCGGCGACTTGCGCGGCCTCGCGCGCCCATTCCGGCGTATCGACTTTCTGCGATGCAGCGGGCTTGTTCTGCACCGGCGTCTGAGCGCGCGGCGCTTCCGGCGCGGCTTCCTTCTCGGCGGCGGGAACGGGCGGCAGCGGTAGTTCGGCGGGCTTGGCCGGCACCGGCGCGCCCATGCCGCGCGCGATGGCGGCGGACGGCGAAAGCGGGCGCGTCGTCGGCGTCGAAGCTGCAGCCTGCTGCGCGATGCGCTTCGCGTGCTCGATCAGCCACGGGTTGGTATCGGCCATCGTGCGCGATTCGTCGCTCGGTGCTTCCTTGGCGTCGTTGTTCGCGCCGAACACGGAGGAGAACACATCGCCGCTGGCGTAGGGGTTCGCGTTGGCGTTGACCGCGTGCTTCGCGGCGGCTGCGGCGGCGGCCTGAGCGAGCGCGGCGCGCGGCGTGGCGCTGGCGAACACGGCGGGCGGCTCGATCGTCGTCATCGGCGCGGGCGAGATCGTGGCCAGATCGCTTTCCGCGACCGCGACGATTTCGACCGAGCCATCATCCATCGTGCGATTCGACAGCACCGCGGCATCGGGGCCGAGCGCTTCACGAACCTGGCGCAGTGCGTCACGGCTGTTCGCGCCGATGAATTTACGAATGTTCAAACTAGCCCCCGATGAGGAAATACTGCGTTCGTTGCATGGCGGGTAACGCTTGCTTCATTTCGTCAGCCGCTTGTCAGTGAAAGCATTATTGCGAACAACGGAAGGCGACTATCGGCGGATAAGGGGTGGGAAAACGGGGTATTTCGCTCGATGGAAACCGAAGAAACGGCGGCGGGCGGCGTGAACCCCCAAAACTTGAGAGCAAGCGGCAAAAGATTCCGAACTTCGCGCGTGCGCGGGACGGGACCTAAAGCGTAAAGTTGAGGACTTCCGGCGTACTTAATGGAGACTTCCTGCATGGCGTCCGCTGTTCCTTCCGCTGCCCCGTCCAGTTCCGAATGCCAGACCACCGGCGCGCGTCTCGTCGTCGATGCGCTCGTTCATCACGGTGTCGAACGCGTGTTCTGCGTGCCCGGCGAGAGCTTTCTCGCGGTGCTCGATTCCCTGCACGACGAAACCTGCCAGATTCAGACGATCGTCTGCCGCCACGAAGCGGGCGCGGCGAACATGGCCGAAGCCGTCGGCAAGCTGACGGGGCGGCCGGGCGTCGCCATCGTTACGCGCGGGCCGGGCGCGACGCATGCCTCCATCGGCGTGCACACGGCTTTTCAGGACTCCACGCCGATGATCCTGCTGATCGGTCAATGCGCCCGCGACCATATGGATCGGGAAGCGTTTCAGGAGATCGACTATCGCCGCATGTTCGGGCAGATGGCGAAGTGGGTCGCGCAGATCGACGATCCGCGACGCGTGCCCGAATACATGAGTCACGCGTTTCATGTGGCGACGTCGGGCCGACCGGGGCCGGTCGTGTTGGCGCTGCCGGAGGATATGCTCACCGAAGCGGTCCCGGCCGCGCCGCCCGCGCCGCGTTATCAGCGTGTGGCGGCGTCACCGTCATCGGCGCAAATGGAGCGTGTGCGTGAACTGCTCGCGCAGGCGAAAAAGCCCTTCGTGATCGCGGGCGGAAGCGGCTGGAGCGCGCAGGCGACGCAGGATTTCGCGCGCTTCGTCGAACGCTGGCAGTTGCCTGCGGGCTGTGCGTTCCGCTATCAGGACACACTGGACAACGAGCATCCGAATTACGCGGGCGATGTCGGGCTCGGCATCAATCCGGCGCTCGCCGCGCGCGTGCGTGATGCCGATGTGCTGTTCGTGCTCGGCCCGCGCATGGGCGAATCGACGACGGGCGGCTACACGCTCATCGACATCCCGAAGCCGAAGCAGACGCTCATCCACGTTCATCAGGGCGCGGAGGAACTCGGGCGCGTGTATAGCGCGGATCTGCCGATCGTCTCCGGCATGCCGGAAATCGCGTCGCTGCTGGCGGCGCTCCAACCGCCTGCAAACGTTGCGTGGGCGGGCGAGGCGGAAGCCGCGCATGCGTCGTATCTCGAATGGCGCAAGCCGCGCCCGATGCTCGGCGATGTGCAACTCGGCGAAATCATGCGACAACTCGCGGAGCTCATTCCGGCCGATTCGATCCTCACCAACGGCGCGGGCAATTACGCGACGTGGCTGCATCGGCACTATTCGTATCGGCACTATCGCTCGCAAGTCGCGCCGACGAGCGGCGCGATGGGCTACGGCGTGCCTGCGGCCATCGCGGCGAAGTCGCTGTATCCCGAGCGCACGGTGATTGCCTTTGCGGGCGACGGCTGCTTCATGATGTCGAGCCACGAACTCGCCACGGCCATGCAGTATGGGCTGGCGGTGATCTTCATCGTGGTGAACAACGCGCAGTTCGGCACCATTCGCATGCATCAGGAGCGGCATTATCCGAATCGCGTGCATGGAACCGGGCTGACGAACCCGGATTTCGCGGCGTATGCGCGTTCGTTCGGCGCGCATGGCGAACTCGTCGAGACGACGGCTGACTTCATGCCCGCGTTCGAGCGCGCGGTGGCGTCGGGGTTGCCTGCGGTCATCGAGATTCGTGTGCCGCAAGAGCAGAGCACGCCAGCCGCGACGCTCGAACAGATTCGCCAGCAAGGGAAGCGATAAGCGCAATCCTTTCCACTTGCTTGCAATCGACTTTCGATGGAAGTAGAGTGATCCGCTCACTACCACCGGGAGTTAGCGATGCTTAAGATTGTGGCGTTGTCGTCGTTGTTGACCTTATCGGCTTTTTCGGGCGCGGTTCACGCGAAAGCGGATTGCACCGCGCATCCGAAAGCCGAATGGATGAAGGAATCCGATGCCCGCGCGCAACTCGAATCGCAGGGCTACAAGATCCGCAAGTTCAAGGTCGATGGCAACTGCTACGAAATCTACGGGCACGACAAGAACGGCAAGAAGGTCGAGATCTATTACGACGCCAAGACGCTGGCGGTCGTGAAATCGGAAGTGGAATGAGCCTGCACGCAGCGCGCGTGAAGGTGTGGGATGGCGTCGTGCGGCTCACGCACTGGGCCGTCGCGGGGATCGTGCTGTGGAATCTGTTCGGGCCGACGGATTCCACGCATCGACTGCTTGGGTATGTCGCGGCGGCGCTCGTGCTGCTGCGTGTGCTTTGGGGTTTCGTCGGCACGGAGCACGCACGGTTCGCTGCGTGGTGGCCTGGGCCATCGCACTTAATCGGCTATGTTCGTTCGCTTGCTGCGGGCAGGCCGCTTCATCACCTTTCGCACAATCCGCTCGGCGGCGCGATGGCCATTGTGCTGTGGCTGCTGATTCTCGCGCTCGCTGTGTCCGGCTGGATCATGCGGCTCGATGCCTTCTGGGGCGAAGACTGGCCGCAAGCGGTTCACGCGTGGCTCGCGGTCGGCATCGAAGTGTGCGTGTGCGTGCACGTGGCGGCGGCGCTTCTGATGAGTGTGTGGACGCGCGAAAATCTTATCGGCGCAATGCTGACGGGCTTCAAGCGAGGCAAGAAAGCGCCCGAATAAATCTGCCTGATGACAGTTTTAATTCAGCATTTGCCACTATCCGACGCACGCAACCGCTTTCGATAATCGAGTCAGCGCGTCATTCACGAACGCGCATCTCATCGAAAACAGGAGCGTTCGCGCGATGCCTCACACCGCCCGTCAATTGACGAAGATCGGCGTCTTTTATGACGGCAATTACTTTGATCTGATCAGCAGGTTCTACGTACACAAGCACGAGAAGAAAAGCCGGATTTCCATTCCCGGCCTTCACGAATACATTCGGTACAGAGTGGCAGAGGGCGAGCGCGTCGACATGAACAACTGTCACGTGATCGACGCGCATTACTTTCGCGGCCGGTTCTCCGCGCAAAAGACGAAGGAGAAAGGCGTCGAAGCCTTCTACAAAGACCGCGTGCTCGACGATATTCTCATGCGCGAAAACGTCATGGCGCATCATCTGCCGATGAACTTCGTCGGCAAGGAAAAAGGCATTGACGTGTGGCTGGCTTTGGAAGCCTTCGAACTCGCCATCTACAAGAAATTCGACGTCATCGTGCTGATCGCGAGCGACAGCGACTATATCCCGCTCGTGCGCAAGCTCAAGACACTCGGCACGCGCGTCATGGCGCTGAACTGGCTCATTTCCTACCAGAACGATGACCAGCCCGCCCGCGAAACGCGCCCCAGCCAGATGTTGCTCAGAGAGGTGAGCTATCCCGTCATCATGTCCGAGGTCATCGACGACATGGACAACGCGCAGGGAAAAGAGCGCGAAGTCTTGAGCGGCCTGTTCCAGCGCCAACGGGAGCAAAAGCTGTCCAGCGAAGCGGCCGAGACGGCGTGGCACATCGGGTACATCGAGAATCTTGGCGAGCACTTCGGCTTTATCAGAGCGGAAGGCTTCGAAAAGAACGTGTACTTTCGTTATGTGACGCTGGACGACGCCTCGCCCGACGAACTGGAACGCGGCATGGAAGTCAGCTTTCTCGCCGGTCCCGATAACGAGAAAAGCGCCACTGCCTCGAAAGTCAGGAGAACGTCTCAGTCCTGATGCAAAAACGGCCCGGTCGCGTTCGCGAACCGGGCCATTTTTGAACTACTCGGGAAACCGAAGCTTACTTCCCGCCCACGCTCTGCAGCGTCGTCCACTTGCCGCCGACGACCTTGTACAGCGTGATGCCGCCGTTCTTCAGATCGCCCTTCGAGTCATAGGCCAGGTGCTTGGCCGTCACGCCCTGCATGTCGGTCTTCGCCAGCGCCGGAAGATACTTCGCCGGGTCGGTCGAGTTGGCGGCCTTCATGGCGTTGAACATGGCCATGGCGCCGTCGTAGGCGTACGGCGAGTACGTTTCGACGTCCTCGTTGAAGCGCTTCTTGTACTTCGCCTGATAGTCCGCGCCGCCCGGCATTTCGTTCATCGGCAGGCCGGCGAGCGACGCCACCGTGCCTTCCGACGCGTCACCCGCGATCTTGATGAACGTGTCCGTCTTGACCATTTCGCCCGCCATCAGCGGCGCGCGGAAGCCGAGCGACTTCATTTGCTTGGCCATCGGGCCGGCTTGCGAATCCGCGCCGCCGTAGTACACGAGGTCCGGGTTCATCGACTTGATCTTGGTGAGAATCGCCTTGAAGTCCACGGCCTTGTCGTTCGTGAATTCGCGATCGACGATGTTCCCGCCCGCCGCCTTCGCCGCCTTCTCGAACTGGTCCGCGAGACCTTGGCCGTAAGCCGTGCGGTCATCGACGATGGCGATCTTCTTGACCTTCAGGTTCTTCACCGCGAACTCGCCCGCGACCGAGCCTTGCTGCGTGTCGGAGGTCATCATGCGGAACGCGGTCTTGAAGCCCTGCGTGGTGTATTCCGGCGCGGTCGCCATAGCGATTTCGGGAATGCCCGCGTTCGCGTAGATGCGCGAGGCCGGAATGGTCGTGCCCGAGTTGAAGTGGCCAAGCATGCCCTTGATGCCGTCATCGACGAGGCGCTGCGCCACGGTCGTGCCGGTGCGCGGGTCGGCCTGATCGTCCGCCGAATCCAGCACGATGCGAACCGGCTTGCCGCCGATCACCGGCTTGGTCGCGTTGAAGTCCTCGATCGCCAGCGTGATGCCGTTTTCCATGTCCTTGCCGTAGTGCGCCTGCGCGCCCGTCAACGGTGCGGCAAAACCGACCTTCACATCTTCTGCCTGTTGGGCGAACGCGGTCCCCGCGAAGGACAGGCCGGCGAGCGTCAGGGCTGCTGCCAGCTTGGTCATCGTGTGCTTCATAGCTTCTCCTAATACACCAGTGTGAATGGCAGCGTGTGCCGGGGTCGCCGTGCCTGCCGCCGCTTGTAATGAATCTGCCGGATCAACCGATCGTCATCAAATTCGCATTGCCGCCCGCCGCCGCCGTGTTCACGCTCACCGAGCGTTCCGTCAGCAGACGTTCGAGCGCGTAGTCCTCGCCGTCGTGGCCAGCGTCGGCGAACGTGCCCGCCGCCACGCCCTGCACCGATACGATCGGCCCCGGACGCTTGGCGACTTCCTTCACCAGCGACAGCAATTCGTCGCTGTCGCCTTCGAACAGCACGGCATCGAAGTCTTCACCGGCTTTGCGGACACCGGCATAAGGCTTGAGCGATGCCGGTAACGCCGCCGCCAGTTGCTCTCCGGCCGAGCCGAAGAACAGCGCGCGGTTGCCTGTCGCCAGGACGGCAGCGAACTGAGCGCGCGCGCCGCTCGGCGTTGCCGCGACGCACAGCACCGTGCCGCGCGCGCCGAGCGTGTAGGTGTTGCGCTCGCCGGTCGGGCCGGACAGCACGGCGGTCGCGCCAGCGAGCACGTGTTGCAGGTAACCATCGCAGCGCGCGGCGGTGTGCGGATCGCGCTCGCCGATGGCCCAGTCGCGCAGCGCGGTGAGCGCGGTCGCGGGTGCATCCTTCGATGCCGCTTTATCCACCATCAACGTGCTGGCGAGCGACTTCGGCAAACCGGTCGGACGCTTGGCGAGCAGACGTTGCAGATACAGCGCGCCGCCCGCTTTCGGCCCCGTGCCAGACAGCCCTTCGCCGCCGAACGGCTGCACGCCGACGACCGCGCCGATCACGTTCCGGTTCACGTAGATGTTGCCCACATGCGCCCGCGCGATCACATGCGCGATGGTCTCGTCGATGCGCGTATGAATACCGAGCGTCAGCCCATAACCCGTCGCCCGAATTTGGTCGAGGAGTTTATCAAGGTTGGCGCGGCGATAACGGATCACATGGAGCACCGGCCCGAAGACCTCGCGCTTCAGTTCGTCGATACCATCGAGCTCGATCAGCGTCGGCGGCACGAAGGTGCCTTGCGCGCAGGCTTCGGGCATGTCGAGTTGCGTGACCTTGCGGCCCTTGTCGCGCATCCCGGCGATGTGCGCATCGATGCCGCTGCGCGCGTCGCCGTCGATCACCGGACCGACATCGATCGACAGACGATCGGGGTTGCCCACGGCGAGTTGGTTCATCGCGCCGGTGAGCATTTCGAGCGTGCGGTCGGCGATATCGTCCTGAAGGCAAAGCACGCGCAGCGCCGAGCAACGCTGACCGGCCGAATCGAACGATGACTGGAGCACGTCCGCGACGACTTGTTCCGCGAGCGCGGACGAATCGACGATCATCGCGTTCTGGCCGCCGGTTTCGGCGATCAGCGGAATCGGGCGGCCATCGGAATCGAGCCGTTCGGACAGCGTCTTGTTGATGAGCCGCGCGACTTCGGTCGAGCCGGTAAACATGACGGCGCGCGTGCGCGGGTCCGCGACGAGCGCTGATCCGACCGTTTCGCCATCGCCCGGCAGGAGTTGCACCGCGCCCGAGGGCACGCCCGCTTCGCGCAGAATGCGCACGGCTTGCGCGGCGATCAGCGGCGTTTGTTCGGCGGGTTTCGCGAGCACCGGATTGCCCGCGGCCAGCGCGGCGGCGACTTGCCCCATGAAGATCGCGAGCGGGAAATTCCACGGGCTGATGCACACCACCGGACCCAGCGGCCGATGCGTATCGTTCGAAAACTCGCCGCGAATCTGCGCGGAGTAGTAGCGCAGGAAATCGATGGCCTCGCGAATCTCGGCGACCGCGTTCGGCAGCGACTTGCCCGCTTCGCGCACGACAAGCCCCATGAGCGTGTGCATTTGCGCTTCGAGCAGATCGGCGGCGCGCGCGAGGCAATCCGCGCGGTCATCGACGGGCGTGGCCTGCCAGATCGGCGCGGCGGCGACCGCGTTCGACAGCGCCGCGCTCACTTGTTCGGGCGATGCCTCCACCACCGTGCCCACCAGATCGCGCAGATCGGCGGGATTGCGGATATCGCGCGGTGCGCCGTTGCCGTTTGTCTCGCCTTCGAGCATCGGTTCCGCGCGCCACGGATGATTCGCACTCGCCAGCAACGCGGACGACAGCGACGCCAGCCGATGCTCGTTCGACAGATCGAGGCCCATCGAATTGAGACGCTCGTCGCCGTACAACTGACGCGGCAACGGAATCTTTGCGTGCGGCGCACCGAGCGGTGCGATGGCCTGCGCTTCGTCGATCGGATCGCGCACGAGTTCCTTCACGGGCACGGTTTCATCGGCGATACGGTTCACGAACGACGTATTCGCGCCGTTTTCGAGCAGGCGGCGCACGAGATACGCGAGCAGCGTTTCGTGCGTGCCGACCGGCGCATACACGCGGCACGGACGATTGAGCTTGTCGCGGCCCGTCACTTCCTCGTAAAGCGGCTCGCCCATGCCATGCAAACACTGGAACTCGTACTGGCCGGGATAGTAGTTCTGGCCCGCGAGGTGATAGATGGCGGACAGCGTGTAGGCGTTGTGCGTCGCGAATTGCGGATAGACGGCATCCGGCGCGCCGAGCAGTTTTTTAGCGCAAGCAAGATAAGAAATGTCGGTGTAGATCTTGCGCGTGTAGACGGGATAGCCTTCCAGCCCATCGACCTGCGCGCGCTTGATTTCCGAATCCCAGTACGCGCCTTTCACGAGGCGGATCATCAAACGATGACGGCTGCGGCGCGCGAGATCGATGAGGTAGTCGATCACGAACGGACAGCGTTTCTGATACGCCTGCACGACGAAGCCGATGCCGTTCCACCCCGCGAGTTCGGGATCGAAGCACAGCGCTTCGAGCAGATCGAGCGAGATTTCGAGGCGGTCGGCTTCTTCCGCATCGATATTCAGACCGATGTCATAACGCCGCGCGAGTTGCGCCAGCGCCTTCACGCGCGGCAGCAGTTCGCTCATCGCGCGCTCCTGCTGCGAACGCGAATAACGCGGATGCAGCGCTGACAGCTTGATCGAAATACCCGGCCCTTCGTAAATGCCGCGCCCGCCCGCCGCCTTGCCGATGGCGTGAATCGCCTGCTCGTAAGACGCGTAGTAACGCAGCGCGTCTTCTTCCGTGGTGGCCGCTTCGCCGAGCATGTCGTAGGAGTAGCGGAAGCCGCGCGCTTCGAATTTACGGCTGTTGGCGAGCGCTTCGGAAATGGTTTCGCCGGTGACGAACTGCTCGCCCATCAGACGCATGGCCATGTCCACGCCTTTGCGGATCAGCGGTTCGCCGCCGCGGCCGATCAAACGCGTCAGCGCGGACGACAAACCGGCCTCGCTGTTCGTCGTGACGAGCTTGCCGGTAATCATCAAACCCCAGGTCGCGGCATTCACGAACAGCGACGGCGCTTGTCCCATGTGCGAACGCCAGTCGCCCTTGCTGATCTTGTCGCGGATGAGCGCATCGCGCGTGGCGCGGTCGGGAATGCGCAGCAGCGCTTCGGCGAGGCACATCAGCGCGACGCCTTCCTGGCTCGACAGCGAAAACTCATGGATCAACCCTTCGACGCCGCCGCCCGAACTCTTGGCGCGCAACGCTTCGACGAGCCGCGTCGCGAGCTTTTCGGCTTCAGCGGCGACGTTGCCGGACAAGCGCGCCTGCCCGATGAGAAACGGCACGCACTCCGGCTCCGGCCGTCGATACGCCGCCGTGATCGCCGCGCGCAGCACCGATTGCGGTTGCACGTTCTGCGCGAAGTCGAGGAACGGCGTGGGCGCGCCTTCGCCTTCGTTGTCCGTCGGCAAGGTTTCACCGAGTTCCGTCGATCCGTTCGCGCCCGTCAACTCGGGCGGCAGTTGCCCGTGCTCGATGCGCTCGAGATACGCGAAGATCGCCTGCTTGATGAGCCAGTGCGGAGTGCGTTCGAGGCGCGTCGCGGCTTCTTTCAGCCGGTTGCGCAGCAGATCGTCGACTTTGACGCCAAGGGTTGTGCTCGCCATGTTTCCTTCGTATGCCGGTCGTCCCTACCCGGCCGTGGACCTGAAAAGTTGGCGAATCCTACCCCGCTGTAATAAAAGGTGCAACCGAGAATTTCTCTAGGGTTGCACCATCTTGAACCCTTATGCCATAAGGCTTTGCGCGGTGCACTACCTGCTTGAAAATGGCGGTTGTCGCCTAGTAGTTTCCCTAAGGCAAATATTTTTGGGATAAACCCTACGTTAATGCTTTCTCCCGGCCGATATAAACGCAAGACGCGTCAGTTGACGAGTTCACGCGGAGGACCACCGCGGTTATCGGGAGAAAAAAAACATGAGCACTTGGATGGTGATTGTCAGCGTCTGGATGATGTTCGCGTTTTGCGTGGTGCTGTTCGTGCGCGGCGCATCGCCTCACGTCGATCGTCCGGAGAGCGAAGAAGAACTCGCGCCGGCGCGCGCCAACCCGTCGCGTCACTGAAACATACGTCGCTCAGACGTCCAGCGGATCCACTTCGACATTCCAGCGCAGCACGCCGCGTAACGAGCGCAGCGCCGGTTGCCACGCACGCAGCGCAGACTGCAGCGCGGCCCGCGATCCGCTTTCGAGCAACAACTGCGCGCGATGCACGTTGAACACTTTCACGATGGTGAGCGGCACCGCGTCGTACACCGTCACGCGATCCGCGCCGGGTAACGGCGCAAAAGCCGCCGCCGCCTGTTCCAGAAACGCCAGCGCCACATCCAGCGTGCGGCCTTCTGCGCGCAGCATCGCCTGATAGACGAAGGGCGGCAGGCGCGCGTCCCGGCGTTCGGTGAGCGTCGAAGCAGCGAAACCCACGTAGTCCTGACGCGACAACGCCTGATATAGCGCGTGACGCGGATAGCGCGTCTGGATCATCACTTCGCCGGGCAAACCGGCGCGGCCTGCGCGGCCGCTGACCTGAATCAATTGCGAAAACAGCCGTTCGCCCGCGCGGAAATCGTGCGAGAACAGTGCTGTGTCCGCGTTCAGCACGCCGACGAGCGTCACGCGCCGGAAGTCGTGGCCCTTCGCGATCATCTGCGTGCCGACGAGGATATCGACTTCGCCCGCGTGGACATCGGAAAACAAGGCTTGTGCGCTGCCTTTGCGGCGAGTGCTGTCGGCATCGATGCGCAGCACGCGCGCGCCGGGCACCACGCTCGCGAGCGTTTCCTCGACGCGTTGCGTGCCGCGTCCCATCGGCGCGATATCGATGTTGCCGCAATCCGGACACGCCTTCGGAATGCGCGCTTCCCAGCCGCAGTGATGACACCGCAGCGTGCGTTCGGGCTTGTGGAGCACGGCGTAGGCGCTGCATCGCGGACAGCCGGCGACCCAACCGCAGGCATCGCACGAAAGAATCGGGGCGTAGCCGCGCCGGTTCAGGAAGACGAGGCTTTGCTCGCCGCGTTCCAGCCGCGATTTGAGCGCCGCGATCAACGGGCCGGATAAACCTTCGACCGATGCGCGTCCGCGTCGCCGCTCGTCTTCCAGATCGATCAGCCGCACGGCGGGCAACGCCGCCTCCGCGACGGCGCGGCGTGTGAGCGTCAGCCGCGTGTAGCGTCCCTGTTCCGCCTGCCACCAGCTTTCGAGCGACGGCGTCGCCGATCCGAGCACGACCGGTATGTCCAGTTGCTTCGCGCGGTAGATCGCCAGATCGCGCGCGGAATAGCGCAGACCTTCCTGCTGCTTGTACGCCGGATCGTGTTCCTCATCCACGACGATGGCCGCGAGCGCGGGCATCGACGAGAGAATGGCCAACCGCGTGCCGAGCACGATGCGCGCGTTCCCCGTATGCGCCGCCAGCCAGTTGCGCGCGCGTTCGCCCTCCGCCAGCCCGCTGTGCATGGCGACGATGGAACCCGCCGCGAGCGCCGAGAAGCGCGCACGGAACGCGGCTTCGAACTGCGGCGTCAGGTTGATTTCGGGCACGAGAACGAGCGCCTGCGCGTTCGGTTTCGCGGCGAGCAGCGCGGCCAGTGCGTGCAGATAGACCTCGGTCTTGCCGCTGCCGGTCACGCCGTGCAGCAGGAAAGGCGCGAAGCCTTGCGCGTTCGAAATGGCATCGACGGCGGCGCGTTGTTCGTCGGTCAGGATGGGAAGCGTGACGGTTGCTTCGGCTGCCGGTGCGGTCGGTTGCTCCGGCGGCGCGTGCTCGATCCATCCGCGCGCGAGCCATTCATCGAACGTGGCGCTGGCTTTGGGATGAAGCGCGCGGGCATCGGACAGACTCAGCGACGGTTGTGCCGCGAGCGCGTCCGCCAGACGCCGCAACGCGATTGCCCGCGTGGGCAGCGTTTCGGGTAGACTCTCGCGCCCGGCGGCCAGCAGATGGTAATGCGGTTCGACGGCGAGCAGGCGATTCCAGCGCGATGCATCGCGCAAAGCCTGCGGAAGCGCCGGAAGCGCGACTTCGCCCAAACCACGCTGGTAGTACTCGGCGGCGAACGCGGCAAGCGCGACCCACTCGGCGGAAAGCGGCGGCAAATCGTGGCACAGCACGGCGACGGAGCGCAGTTTGTCGGCGGGAACATCGGTCGATGTGGTGATCTCGCAGATCATCCCGACCACATCGCGACGGCCGAACGGCACCTGCACGAGTTGGCCGACACAGGGCGCACGCTCCAGCGCGTACCGGTAATCAAACAACGCTGGCACAGGCTGGTCGATGGCGACGCGTACGAATAGCTCGCTCATTGCCAAGAATGACCCCACGCGCAAGCTGGCAGGCCATCCGACAGAGCAATCGGTTTGAGCGTCACGAAGTTAAAGTAAAACATCAAAAACGCCGGTAAGCCGAAGATTATTTTTAATTTTCCGATGCTTTCCACAGCCCTGTGGATAACTTTGTTAAGAACTGCATTGGATGACGCCGCAAAGGCCGTCTGGAAACCCTGGTGTGGGTTGGCCCACATTTCGGGTAAGCATCATTAAATATGCTTAAAATCAGGTACTTAGAACACATATAGCGACGCTTTATTGGTTGCTGCGCCCCATATGTCTGATGGCGCGGCGCAGCGAACAAAATGTGTATAACTGCTATCTTGACAGCGCGCTTTACCGCTTGTGGCGGGCAATTTCGACCGACCGAGAGTCGCTGTTCATGTTTTGCAACGATCAACCCGCGTTGCATTGCAACATGAAACAGGCTTGTTTAGCGAGTTGTGCGCAACTTCCGGCTGTGGCTGTGGACTTCATCGACGAGTTCGGAGACGTGCTCGGGCGGCGTGAATTGCGAAATGCCGTGACCGAGGTTGAACACGTGTCCCGGATGATTCCCGAAACTGTCGAGCACGCCGCGCGCTTGAGCGCGGATCGCGTCCGGCGGCGCGAACAGCACGCTCGGATCGATATTCCCTTGCAGCGCGACGCGTGATCCCACCTTTTCGCGCGCCCGCCCCAGATTCACCGTCCAGTCGAGACCCACGGCATCGACGCCAATGGACGCGATTTCCTCCAGCCACAATCCGCCGCCCTTCGTGAACGTGATGACCGGCACGCGCGCGCCATCGTGCTCGCGCTTGAGGCCCGCCACCACCTTGGCGATGTAGTCCAGCGAGAAGCGCTGATACGCGCCATCGGCAAGCGCGCCACCCCAGGTATCGAAGATCATGACGGCTTGCGCGCCGGCTTCGATCTGCGCGTTCAGGTACGCGGTGACGGCTTGCGCGTTGATCTCCAGAATGCGGTGCATGAGGTCGGGGCGCGAATAAGCCATCGACTTCACCGTGCGATGATCGTCCGAGCCGCCGCCTTCGACCATGTAGCACGCGAGCGTCCACGGACTGCCCGAAAAACCGATGAGCGGCACGCGCTGACGGCCCTGCGCATCCGTGAGCGCGCGGCGAATCTGGCTGACGGCATCCGTCACGTATGAGAGCGTCGCGCCGATGTCGGGCACGGCGAGCCGTTTCACATCGTCTTCGGTGCGCACGGTTCGCTCGAAGCGCGGGCCTTCGCCCTGAACGAAGTTCAGACCGAGACCCATGGCATCGGGCACGGTGAGAATGTCGGAGAACAGAATGGCGGCGTCGAGCGGATAGCGTTCGAGCGGTTGAAGCGTGACTTCGGTCGCGTAATCCGGGTTCTTCGCCAAGCCGAGAAAACTGCCTGCGCGTGCGCGCGTTGCGTTGTATTCGGGCAGATAACGGCCCGCCTGACGCATCAACCAGATGGGTGTGTAGTCGGTAGGCTGGCGCAACAGCGCTCGAAGGAAGGTGTCGTTCAGAAGAGTGTGTGCCACGTCGCTCGATGCCGATGCCGGGGAATCGCTCATTCTACCGGAGCATGCATGCGGCTTATGACGTTCGGCCAGGTATTCAGGACTTCGTGCGGTCGATATGATCGACGGCCAGGTGATCGATCGTCATCGTCATCGCTATCGCTATCGCTCTCGGGGAAATCAATGAAACGAACGTTTTTTCTCGCGCTGGCCGCGATGTTGACAGCTTCGGCGCACGCGCAGACCGTCGAAACCGGTGCCGTCTTTGCTGAAAAACCAGCGGCGGCGAGCGCGCCTGCCGTGGTTCCTTCGCGCCTCGATCAAATTCTTGCGAATCACGTGCTGCGCGTCTGCACGACCGGCGACTACAAGCCGTACTCATTCCTGCGGCCGGACGGACAGTTCGAGGGTATCGACATCGACATGGCGGAAAGTCTCGCGAAGTCGCTCGGCGCGACGCCCGCGTATGTGAAAACGTCGTGGTCGAATCTGATGAACGACTTCATCGCGAAATGCGATATCGCCGTGGGCGGCGTGTCCACCACGCTCGACCGGCAAAAGCGCGCGTTCTTCACCGCGCCCTACATGGAAGACGGCAAGACGCCGATCGTCCGTTGCGACGACAAGGACAAGTATCAGACGGTCGAGCAGATCGACCAGCCGAACGTGCGCGCCATCGTCAATCCGGGTGGCACGAACGAGCGCTTCGCCAAGCAGTTCTTCCCGCACGCGCAGTTGATCGAATACCCGGACAACGTGACCATCTTCAAGCAAATTTTGGATGGTCAGGCAGACGTCATGGTGACGGATGCGTCCGAAACGCTGCTTCAGCAGAAGCTCAATCCCGGTTTGTGCTCGGTGCATCCGGACAAGCCGTTTCAGTTCGGGGAGAAGGCGTATCTGCTGCCGCGCGGGGATGTCGCGTGGCAGCAGTACGTCGATCAATGGCTGCATCTCGCGCGCGCGACGGGCGAGTTTCAGGCTGTCGTGGACAAGTGGCTGAAGTAGATCAGCGGGAGGCGCGCATGAGTTCGCCCACTTGCACGCCGATTTTTTGGAGCCACGCGCTCGCCGCCTCGGACTGCGGATGCATGCGGCCGAAGCCATGCGTCATGTCGTGCGCATCGATCAGTTCGACGGCGCCGCCGTTCGATTCGAGGAAGCGCTTGAGTTCGTGCGCATCGTCGTAGAGCGTGTCGTACGCGGCCGCGACGATCAGCGCGCGTGCTGGCGTGCGCTCGAAGGGCTCGGCGAGCGGGAAGGCGCGCACGTCATGCGGGTCCGGTGTCGCGCCCGAGAGGAATTGCGCCCAGTACCACTTCATCTCGTCGTTGGTGAGACCCGGACCGTTCGCGTTCGCAATGCAACTCGCGCTTTCGAACTGCCGCCGCATCACCGGATAAAGCAGCAGTTGCAGCCCGACGAGCCCGGCCACGCGCTCGTTCGCGCCGCGCGCCGCGACGACCGACAGATGCGCGCCAGCACTGTCGCCGCCCACGCCGAGCCGGTCCGTCGCGAAACCCAGCCGCGAGCGATGCTCCGCCAGCCAGATCAGCGCATCGAGTGCGTCATCGCAAGGCGCAGGAAACGGATGCTCCGGCGCGAGGCGATAATCGACACTGGCGAATGCGCACTGGGAATCGAGCGCGAGCCGGGCGACAAGCGCGTCGTGCGTGTCGAGGTCACCGACCACCCATCCGCCGCCGTGGAAATAAACGACGAGCGGTAATTGACCGCTTGCTGCTTTCGGCCGGTAAATACGCCCGGCAAGTGTTCGGCCGTTCAGCGGAATCTCGATTTCTCCGATGGTGATATTTTCATCGCGCGCAGGCGCATAAGCCCGGGCAACGTCGGAAAATCGCTGGCGGATGGCTTGCGCGTCGGCATCATCGGGAAGAATGGGAAACGCTTCCTCGACATTTCGGTAGTAACGCAGCAATGATTCATCGATGGTCATGCAGGTCTCCGGTGCTTTTTGTCGGGAGAGAATGGCATACAGCAGGTGATGTCGGACGTTTTCATACGTTCGCCCGTTCGATTTTCACCTGAAAACGGAATATATGCTGACGCTCGAAAAGCGGCGTTTTCTCAATCGGGACTTTGCATCGAATAAGTGCTTCGGATAATGGGCAATATATGCCCGGGAATCTCGCGCTTTACGCGAGATAATTGACCGTCAGCCTTATGGAATGCGGGTTACAACCTGAAACACTTTGTTACGGCGACCCGGAATCAATTCGCCCACAATCTGTTCAAACGGTTTCAACACGGATGCGTTGTGACGCACTGTGGATTTGCTCTCGGCTTACGCGTCTGGCTTGTGTCAGATCTCTTTCCTGGGGCATCCGTGTTGGGGTCGTTCAGATTCGAAGTCGAATCGAAATATCCCACGTTTGGTCTCCTCGCGCTAACCCCGTAGCGTGTGGTTTTTAGCGGGCTCCAGGCCCGCTTTTTTTTCGTCTGGACAAACGTTTGCGTAGTTTGCGAGTTTCAGGGCAAAACGTTTCGTCCCATGACAGAAGGGAGCGTATTGCGCTCCCTTTGTCGTTTTTGCTGCTCGCTTTCAGGCAGTTTTTGCTTCCGCGATTTTCAGTTCCTCGATCATCCGCGCGCGCATCACGAACTTTTGAACCTTGCCGGTTACCGTCATCGGCAGATCGTCGACGAAACGAACATAGCGCGGAATCTTGTAGTGGGCGATTTGTCCTTGGCAAAATTCGCGCACTTCGTCCTCCGTGAGCCGTTCGCCGGATCGCGGCACGATCCACGCGCACACTTCCTCGCCGTATTTCGGATCGGGCACGCCGAACACCTGCACCGACTGAATCTTCGGATGCCGGAACAAAAATTCCTCGATCTCACGCGGATAGACGTTCTCGCCGCCGCGAATCAGCATGTCCTTCAGCCGTCCGACGATGTTGCAATATCCTTGCTCGTCGAGCGTCGCCAGATCGCCGGTGTGCATCCATCCGTCGATGATGGTCTCGCGCGTTTTGGCGTCGTCGTCCCAGTAACCCTTCATCACCGAATACCCGCGCGTGCAGAGTTCACCCGTCACGCCGATGGGCACGATCTCGCCGAGCGCATCCACGATCTTCACTTCCAAATGCGGCTGGACGCGACCCACGGTGGTCGTGCGCTTGTCGAGCGGATCGGTGGTCGAGCTTTGAAACGACACCGGACTGGTTTCCGTCATGCCGTAAGCGATCGTGATCTCGCTCAGATGCATCGTGGAGACGACACGCTTCATCGTCTCGATGGGGCACGGCGAGCCCGCCATGATGCCCGTGCGCAAGCGCGTGAGGTCGACCTTCGCGAAGTCGGGATGATCGAGTTCGGCGATGAACATGGTCGGCACGCCGTGCAGCGCGGTGCAGCGTTCCTCGTGGACGGCGGCGAGCGTGGCGGCGGGATCGAACGCTTCGCCGGGAAAAACCATCGCGCAGCCGGTCGATACACACGCGAGCACGGCCAGCACCATGCCGAAGCAGTGATACAGCGGCACGGGGACGCACAGCGAATCCTGCTCGGTCAGGCGCATCGCCATGGCGATAAAGCGCGCGTTGTTCACGATGTTCCGGTGCGTGAGCGTCGCGCCCTTGGGGTTTCCCGTCGTGCCGCTGGTGAACTGGATGTTGATCGGCTCGTCCGGCGCGAATCGCGATTCGAGCGCATCGAGTTGTGCGCGGTCCATGTGCGCGCGATGCTCGTTCATCAGCGCATCGAAGTTGAGCATGCCGGGCGTTCGTCCGTCGCCCATGCGGATGACGGCGCGCAATGCGGGAAGCGTTTTGGAGTGAAGCGCGTTGGGCGCGGCATCGGCGAGTTCGGGGGCGAGCGTCTGAAGCATCTCCAGATACTTCGACGACTTGAATTGCTCGGCCGCCACGATCGCCTTGCAACCGACCTTGTTCAGCGCGTATTCGAGTTCCGCCAGCCGATAAGCCGGATTGATGTTCACCAGCACCGCACCGATGCGCGCCGTCGCGAATTGCGTCAGCAGCCATTCCGCGCGATTCGGCGACCAGATGCCCACGCGATCGCCCGGCTCGATGCCGAGCGCGAGCAACGCCGTGGCAAGCACATCGACTTCGTTTGCAAACTCGCGCCATGTCCAGCGAATGCCTTGCTCGCGGAACACCACGGCCGGCCGCTCTGCAAAACGCTCGACCGTTTCGCGCAGATGCCGCGCGACGGTCGCATCGCTTAACGGAATATCGGTCGCGCCGCGAACGTAGGAAAGGCCGTCGAGCGGTGTCTGTTCAGTTGCCATCGAATGTCTCCGCCAGGATGAAGGCTATTTGGAAGGCCATTCATTGTGCATGGCGGCGTCACGCGCGGGCATTGAGTGTTACCCGCAAACACGCGTCGGTTCGATCGGGCGAAAAAAAAGCAGCCCGAAGGCTGCTTTTTCATGACGCTACGCGCGTTCAGTGCTTCGCGTTCACCTTGCGAAGACGCTGAATGGCCGCGATTTGCGCCGTCGCATAAGCCAGTTCCGCTTGCGCGGTGGCGTATTCGAGCTCGGACTTGTTGTCCTGCATCGCTTCCTCGGCGCGCTTCTTCGCCTGCTCGGCTTTCGCTTCGTCGAGATCGGCGCCGCGAATGGCGGTGTCGGCGAGCACGGTCACGACGCCCGGCTGAATTTCGAGAATCCCGCCCGCGACGAACACGAACTCCTCTGAACCGTCTTCCGTCTCGATGCGCACCGCGCCCGGACGAATGCGCGTGATGAGCGGCGTGTGACCCGGCAGAATGCCGAGTTCACCTGCTTCGCCCGGCAGCGCGACGAACTTCGCCTGGCCGGAGAAGATTTGCTCTTCCGCGCTAACGACGTCTACCTTGATGGTTGCCATTTATGTTCGACTCCTGAGGGCAGTGTATGGGTGGACGCCGGCTTTTGGCTGGCGTCCGCATCGATACACCTGGCCTTTACTGGATCTTCTTGGCCTTTTCGAAGGCTTCGTCGATCGTGCCGACCATGTAGAACGCCTGTTCCGGCAGATGATCGCATTCGCCATCGACGATCATCTTGAAGCCGCGAATGGTTTCCTTCAGCGGCACATACTTGCCCGGCGAACCCGTGAACACTTCCGCGACGTGGAACGGCTGCGACAGGAAACGCTGGATCTTACGCGCGCGCGCCACGGCGAGCTTGTCTTCCGGCGCGAGTTCGTCCATGCCCAGAATCGCGATGATGTCGCGCAGTTCCTTGTAACGCTGAAGGGTCTGCTGAACGCCGCGCGTGATCGAGTAATGTTCTTCGCCGATCACGTTCGGGTCGATCTGACGCGAGGTCGAATCGAGCGGGTCCACTGCCGGATAAATACCCAGCGAGGCGATGTCACGCGACAACACGACCGTTGCGTCCAGGTGGCCGAAGGTCGTGGCCGGCGACGGGTCGGTCAAGTCATCCGCAGGGACGTACACGGCCTGAACCGACGTGATCGAACCGGTCTTGGTCGACGTAATACGCTCTTGCAGCTTGCCCATTTCTTCAGCCAGCGTCGGCTGATAACCCACGGCCGAAGGCATACGGCCGAGCAGTGCGGACACTTCCGTGCCTGCCAGCGTGAAACGGTAGATGTTGTCCACGAAGAAGAGAACGTCCAGACCTTCGTCACGGAAGTGCTCGGCCATCGTGAGACCGGTCAGCGCCACGCGCAGACGGTTGCCCGGCGGCTCGTTCATCTGGCCGTACACCAGCGCGACCTTGTCGAGAACGTTCGAATCCTTCATTTCGTGATAGAAGTCGTTCCCTTCACGGGTACGCTCACCCACACCGGCGAACACGGAATAACCGCCGTGTTCCTTCGCGATGTTGTTGATGAGTTCCATCATGTTCACGGTCTTGCCCACGCCAGCACCGCCGAACAGACCGACCTTGCCGCCCTTCGCGAACGGGCAGATCAGATCGATAACCTTGATGCCCGTTTCCAGCAGTTCCGTCGACGGCGACAGCTCGTCGAACTTCGGCGCTTGCTGGTGGATCGAGCGCAGCGTGTCCGACGAGATCGGACCCGCTTCGTCGATCGGACGGCCGAGCACGTCCATGATGCGGCCGAGCGTCGGCTTGCCGACCGGCACGCTGATGGGCTTGCCGGTGTTCTTGACGATCGTGCCACGGCGCAAGCCGTCCGATGCACCCAGACAAATGGTACGCACCACGCCGTCGCCCAGCTGTTGCTGGACTTCGAGCGTCAGTTCGGAGCCATCGAGAATGAGCGCGTCGTAGATCTTCGGCATCTGCGAGCGCGGGAACTCCACGTCGATCACGGCGCCGATGCACTGTACGATCTTGCCTTCTACCAAAGCAGTAGTACTCATCGCATTTCCTTTAGATACTGTGTTCTTTCACGCGGTCAGCAAAATCAGACCGCAGCGGCGCCACCGACGATTTCCGACAACTCTTTCGTAATCGCGGCCTGGCGGCTCTTGTTGTAGACGAGCTGCAGTTCGTTGATCACGGTCTTCGCATTGTCGGACGCGGCCTTCATCGCGACCATGCGCGCGGACTGCTCCGACGCCATGTTTTCCGCGACCGCCTGATAGACGAGCGCTTCGACGTAGCGCACGAGCAACTCGTCCACCACGGTTTGCGCATCCGGCTCGTAGATGTAGTCCCACGAAGTCTTCGGCGTCACGCCGTCTTCGTCCTTCGCGTGGAGATCGTCCACCGACAACGGCAGCAATTGCTCGATCACCGCTTCCTGCTTCATCGTGTTGATGAAGCGCGTGTATGCCAGATACACCGCGTTGATCTTGCCTTCCGAATACAGGTCGAGCTGCACCTTGATCGCGCCGATCAGCTTTTCCAGATGCGGCGTGTCGCCCAGTTGCGTGACTTGCGACACGACCTGCGCCTTCAGCCGGTTCAGGAAGCCCAGACCCTTGTTGCCGATCGCCGATGCCTCGATCTTCACGCCGCTCTGATCGAGTTCCTTGATCTTCGCCAACGACGCACGCAGGATGTTCGTGTTCATGCCGCCGCACAGACCCTTGTCGGTCGTGACGAGGATGAGGCCAGCCGTCTTCGCGCCTTCGTTCTTCAACATGAACGGGTGGCGATATTCCGGGTTGGCTCGGCTCATGTGCGAGGCGATCGCGCGGACCTTGTCGGCATAGGGACGAGCGGAACGCATGCGCTCCTGGGCGCGGCGCATCTTCGATGCGGCGACCATTTCCATCGCTTTGGTGATCTTGCGCGTGTTCTGCACGCTCTTGATCTTGCCGCGAATTTCCTTCATTCCAGCCATTGCTTACTCCTTGATCGAAGCCGCGCGACACGGCGTGTTCCACGTTCGCATCGCGCGTTGCCTCTTTATGCCGATCAATAAGCGCCCGACTTCTTGAAGTCCTTCAGCGCGGCATGCAGCGCGCCGTCGTCGTCCTTCGACAAGTCTTTGTTGTCTTCGATGCGCTTAATCAGATCGCCGTGGCTGGTCTTCAGGAATTCGCGCAGGCCCTTTTCGAACGGCAGCACTTGCGAGACTTCGAGATCGTCCAGATAGCCGTTATTGGCCGCGAACAGCGACACCGCCAGTTCCCACACCTGCAGCGGCTGATACTGCGGCTGCTTGAGCAGTTCGGTCACGCGGCGACCGCGTTCGAGCTGCTTGCGGGTGGCTTCGTCGAGGTCGGACGCGAACTGCGCGAACGCAGCCAGTTCACGATACTGCGCGAGGTCGGTACGAATACCGCCCGACAGCTTCTTGATGACCTTGGTCTGAGCCGCACCACCGACCCGCGACACGGACACGCCGGCGTTGATTGCCGGACGGATACCCGCGTTGAACAAGTCGGTTTCCAGAAAGATCTGGCCGTCGGTAATCGAGATCACGTTCGTCGGAACGAACGCGGTCACGTCGCCGGCTTGCGTTTCGATGACCGGCAGCGCCGTCAGCGAACCGCTCTTGCCCTTCACTTCGCCATTGGTGAACTTCTCGACGTAGTCTTCCGACACGCGAGCCGCACGTTCGAGCAGACGCGAGTGCAGATAGAACACGTCACCCGGATACGCTTCGCGGCCCGGCGGACGGCGCAGCAGCAGCGAAATCTGGCGATACGCCCACGCTTGCTTGGTCAAATCGTCATAGACGATCAGCGCATCTTGACCGCGGTCGCGGAAGTATTCGCCCATCGTGCAACCGGCGTACGGCGCGAGGTATTGCATCGCGGCCGATTCCGAAGCCGAAGCCGCCACGACGATGGTGTACGCCATCGCGCCGGTTTCTTCGAGCTTGCGCACCACGTTCATGATCGACGAAGCCTTCTGACCGATCGCGACGTAGATACAGAACAGGTCCTTGCCCTTCTGGTTGATGATCGCATCGACAGCCACCGCGGTCTTGCCGCACTGACGGTCGCCGATGATCAGCTCGCGCTGGCCACGACCGATCGGCACCATCGCGTCGATCGACTTGAGACCCGTTTGCACCGGCTGCGACACCGACTTACGCCAGATCACGCCCGGCGCGATCTTTTCGATTGCGTCGGTGGCCTTGGCGTTGACCGGGCCCTTGCCGTCGATCGGGTTGCCGAGCGCATCGACCACGCGGCCGATGAGTTCCGGACCGACCGGCACTTCGAGAATGCGGCCCGTCGTCTTGACGATGTCGCCTTCCGAGATGTGCTCGTACTCGCCCAAAATAACGGCACCAACCGAGTCACGTTCGAGGTTCAGCGCGAGGCCGAAGGTGTTGCCCGGGAATTCGAGCATTTCGCCTTGCATCACGTCCGACAGGCCGTGGATGCGCACGATACCGTCGGTCACGGAGATCACGGTGCCTTGGTTGCGAACGTCCGCGCTCGCTTCAAGGCCCTGGATCCGGCTCTTGATCAGCTCGCTGATCTCAGAGGGATTGAGTTGCATTATTCGCTCCTGATAGTCAATTCTGTTGCGTGCCAGCTAAGCACGGACGACCGCCTCGTTGGGTACTTAAGCGGTCAGAGCCGTCTGCATGCTGGCGAGGCGCGCGCGGACCGAGGAATCGAGCACTTCGTCGCCGACCGTCACGCGAACGCCGCCGATCAGCGACTGATCGACTTCGACGAACGGTTTCAGTTTGCGCTTGAACTTGCGTTCGAGGCTGGCGATGAGGCCGTTCAACTGCTCGCCTTCGAGGGGGAACGCGCTCACGATGTGAGCATCGGCAGCCCCTTCACGGGCGTTCTTCAGTTCATCGAACTGAACAGCGATTTCCGGCAGCAGCGGCAGCCGATGGTTGTCCACCAGCATGCCGACGAAATTCTTCGCCTGAGCGTTGCCCGTGGCGAGCGGCGACTTCACGGCGGAAAGCATGAGGTCGGCGATCTGCTCGCGGCTCACCTTCGGGCTGGACGCGACCGATTCCACTTCGGGCAGACGCGCAACCTGTGCCAATTCCTCGACGAACGTGGACCAGCCCGCGAGATCGCCGGTTTCGGCCACGCGGAACAGCGCTTCCGCGTAAGGACGAGCGATGGTTGCAAGTTCGGCCATGATCAGAGCTCGGTTTTGAGTTGATTCAGCAAGTCGGCGTGCGCCTGCTGATCGACTTCGCGCTTCAGGATTTGCTCGGCGCCCTTCACCGCCAGCGCGGCGACTTCGGCGCGCAGCGTTTCGCGTGCCTTCACGACCTGCTGATCGGCGTCTTGCTTCGCTTGCGCGACGATGCGCGCGGCTTCGGCCTGAGCATTGGCCTTGATTTCTTCGGCGACGGCGGCGGCACGCTTTTCAGCGTCAGCGATGCGCTGCTGGCCATCCGTGCGCGCTTGCGCGAGTTCCTGGTCGACGCGCTTGTGCGCTGCTTCGAGTTCCGCCTTGCCCTTGTCGGCGGCGGCGAGGCCGTCGGCAATCTTCTTTGAGCGCTCGTCGAGGGCGTTGATCAACGGCGGCCACACGAACTTCATCGTGAACCACGCGAGGATCAGAAACACGACCATTTGCGCAAACAGGGTTGCGTTGAGATTCACGGTGTTTCCTTAAACGTTGCTTTGTTCGGAGGGAAACGGTTAAAAGGCGCTCATCGGCAGTTGTGCTCGATCAGCGCCTTATCCGTTCCGTCTAGCGTCCTGTTAAAAGACCGGACGCACACTTCCGAGGAACCTCAGCCTGCGAGCTTCGAGAGCAGCGGGTTCGCGAACGCAAACAGCATTGCCACACCAACGCCGATCAGGAACGCCGCGTCGATCAGACCAGCCAACAGGAACATCTTGGTCTGCAGCGGGTTCATCAGTTCCGGCTGGCGGGCGCACGCTTCGATGTACTTGCCGCCCATCAGGCCGATACCGATACAGGCGCCGATTGCACCCAGGCCGATGATGATGCCGATACCGATGGCGGTCAGACCCTGGATGTTGGCGATGAAAGCGTTCATGTTCACTCCTTTGATTAAAGACTTTGGAACTGGATTTATAAAAATTGAAACTTAAGCGATTCTGGACCTGCCGCTGACTCTCTTGCTGAGTTAGTGAGAGTCGTGCGCCTGACCGATGTACACGAGCGTCAGCATCATGAAGATGAACGCTTGCAGCAGAACGATCAGAATGTGGAAGATCGCCCAGACCGTACCCGCGACCACGTGGCCGATAAAACCAAGTACAGAGGCGTCCGCGCCGAAGTGCCACATGCTGCCGAGCAGCGCGATCAGCAGGAACAGCAGTTCACCCGCATACATGTTGCCGAACAACCGCATGCCGAGCGAAACCGTCTTGGCGACGAACTCGATGATGTTCAGCGCGAGATTCGGAATCCACAACAGCGGATGCGCGCCGAACGGAGCGGACAGCAGTTCGTGCACGAAGCCGCCTGCGCCCTTGATCTTGAAGTTGTAGTAGATCATCAGCACGAACACGCCGAGCGCGATGCCGAGCGTGCCGTTCAGATCGGCCGTCGGCACGATGCGATGATGCGGCAGCACGCCTTCGAGCCCGAACACGCGAATGAGCGTGCTCGGCAGATCGACGGGGATGAAGTCGAGCGAGTTCATCAGGGCGACCCAGACGAACACGGTCAGCGCGAGCGGCGCGATGAAACGGCGGCTGCCGTGGATCATCGACTTCGACTGATCTTCGACCATCTCGACCAGCATTTCGATGGCGCACTGGAAGCGCCCCGGAACGCCCGAAGTTGCCCGGCGCGCGGCCAACCCGAGAATGACGATGGTAAGGACACCACACACAATGGACCAGAACAACGTGTCCAGATTCCAGACGTGGATGTCGAAGATCGACGTCTGCGGATGCGTGGAAAGATTCTGCAAGTGGTGCGCAATGTACTCGGACGGGTCCAGAGCGTGCGTTCCTTCGCTAGCTGCCATATCGTTAAAGCCACCCAAATTGTCAAAAATCTTTCGACGCCTGCCGCTTCCGAGCCGGCGCTTCGCGTCGCGGCTCCGGGCGGGAGGCCCGTGCGCGGTGTGAGAACCGCGCCTGCTTATCCTGCCTGCTCAAACTGCTCATGGTTGATGCTACCGGCGGCGTTGTCAGTCCGCACTTACCCGGGAGGTTATCGGCGCGCGATCGACACGATCAGCGCAAGGCCATGGCAACCCAGTAAGTCTTGAGGGCGACGATATACGTGACGAGCAGCGGCAGCCAGAGTGCGCCTTTATACCCGTAAGCGATCGCCACGAACATAGCAATCGTCGCTCCCATTTTGAGCGCCTCGCCGATCATCCAGCTCATGATCGTCTCCGCGCCGCTTTTTGCTTTGAGGCGCGCGGCGAACAATGCGCTCGGCACCCAGCAGATTGCTCCTCCCAGAAAGGCCGACAGCGCAGCATCTCCCGGCGGCTTGTAAAACAGCCACCATAGCAGCGTCGCACCCAGGGACAAAACCATTTGCGCGGCCACCACCTTGTAAGGCGTGACCCGCGATGGACGACTCACTTCAGGACCGAACAGCTTCTCTGCCTGATCCCGCGTGAGCGGAACGATATTGTTGTCTTGCGCTTCGGCATCCCACGAGTCGTTCGATGAATGGCGGGGATGATCTCCGGAAGCGTTCTTGTTGCCGGTCTCATGAGCGTGGGGTTGCATGTTCCATTCGCTCCGCGGCGCTCGATTCAGCTCTCGCACCGTCTTCAAACCTTCAAGCAAAAGTCCGGAAAATCACCCTGCGCTTTCGTCGCGCTTTCGAGGTGGCCTAGCTGATAAATCCGGGCGATTGTAAGCGATTGTTGTCGGGGATTCAATAGTTTAGGTGTGTCAAAAGCCAAGCGGACGAACCTTAAAATTTGATCTCAAAAGGGAGACTTTTCTTGCGGCTGCAAGGAGATTTTCATGCAGCGCACAAATGCGTTGGCTAGCTTAGACGAGTGCCCATCCGATGATGGCTGCGGCGAACCAGAACGGGATCGATACGAGATGAAACGGAAGCCACATTCCTCTTTCACCAGACAAACGAACCGCGATCAGACTCGCCAGCGAACCAATCGCGATGCCGAAGCCGCCCACGCTCACGCCGTAAGCCAGCGCGCGCCAGTCCTTCGAAAACTCGGCGAGCATGATGGCCGCCGGTACGTTGCTGATGCCTTGCGATAGCACCGCGCCCGCCGCATACGCGCGCACCGGCGTGCCGATTCCAAGTCGAGCAATGCCCGCATGAACGGCCGGCAATGCGGCCGCGCTGCGCAGCACAATGAACATCATCACGAAGATGAGCAGCAGCAACCAGTCGATCTTCAGCACGGCCTCGCGTCGCCACAACAGGAAGCCTATGGCGAGCAACGCGAGTCCCGGCACCGCGTGATGCAGGTCCGCAAGCGTCACGAAGATGGCGAACGCAATCGCGCTCACGCCGCACAGCACGCGATCGACGGGATGCGCTTCGACATCGCCGGAAAGATCGAGCGGCGTCGAGCGAAACATGAAGACGGTGACGACCGCGAGCAGCAACATCAACGCGACGCAAAGCGGCAGCAACGCCCAGACGAACGCGCCGAATGAAACGCCGCTGGTCTGCCAAAGAAAGAGATTCTGAGGATTCCCGAGCGGCGTGAGAATCGATCCCGCGTTCACCGCGATGGCAATGACGATCACGAGCCGCCTGATCGGCAACGGCGCGAGCTTGTTCAGCGAAAGCGCGAGCGGCACGATGGCGAACAACGCGACATCGTTGGTCAGCACGGTCGATAAAACCGCCGCCAACGCGACCAGCAACAATGCAAGCGCACGCTCACCATGAATGTGATGCACAAGCCGATGCGCCGCCCACATCAGGAATCCTGACAATTCGATCGCCTTCGTCAGAATCAGCAATCCCGCGAGCGTGAGCACCGTTTGCCAATCGACGAGACCGGGCAACGAACGCCACGCACGCGGATGCGCAATCTGCAACGCGATCAGCGCGAGGACGAGAATGCTGAGAACCGGCTCCTTGCAGACGGCTCTCCACACGCGCGCGAGCAAGTCAGGCCGCGTGCGTCAGGCGGCCGGACTCGGCGCTTCGATGCTGCCGCGCAGCTTCGTGAGAATGCCTTCGAGCGAATCCAGCGTGCCAAAATCGATCGTCACCTTGCCGCGTCCGCGTCCGCCGACCTTGATCTTCACGTTCGCCGAAAGTAGATCGGACAACTCTTCTTCGAGACGACGCGTATCGCGTCCGCCATCGTTCGCGACGCTCGCTTTCTTGGCGGGCGCTTCCTTCGTCGTCATCGCGACGAGACGTTCGGTTTCACGCACCGACAACCGGCGATTCACGACAACGTTCGCCAGTTGAATCTGCGTGGCGGCATCGACGGCGAGCAGCGCGCGGGCGTGGCCCATGTCGAGGTCGCCTGCGAGCAGCATCGTTTGAACGGGTGTGGCGAGGTTCAAAAGACGCAGCAGGTTCGACACCGCGCTGCGCGATCGGCCCACGGCTTCCGCCGCCTGTTCGTGCGTGAAGGTGAACTCATCGAGCAGACGCTGGATGCCCTGCGCTTCTTCCAGCGGATTCAAATCCTCGCGCTGGATGTTCTCGATCAGCGCCATCGCGGCGGCGGCCTGATCCGGCACGTTCTTGACCAGAACCGGCACTTCGTCCAGACCCGCCAGACGCGCCGCGCGGAAGCGCCGCTCGCCCGCAATGATCTCGTAGCGGTCTTCGCCGATCGAGCGCACGAGAATGGGTTGCATCAACCCTTGTGCGCGGATGCTCGCAGCCAGCTCCTGCAACGCGCCTTCGTCCATGCGCGTGCGCGGCTGATACTTGCCAGCCTGCATCTTGTCGAGCGGCAGCACCGTCGGCATGCCCTCGCTCTTCACTGCTTCAGTGATATCGACGCTGCCGCCGAGCAACGCTTCGAGGCCCCGTCCCAACCCCTTCTTCTTCATCACAGCGCTCATTTCTTTCCTCCGTCGGCGTTCAGTGCCGCATCGAATGGGTTTGCCTTCACGTTCACTGAAGCGCGCGAACGCGCTCGATCATTTCCGTACCGAACTGGATATACGCCTGCGCCCCGCGCGAGGACTTGTCGAACACGACGCCTGGCAAGCCATAACTCGGCGCTTCCGCAAGCCGCACATTGCGCGGAATCACGACATCGAACAGCTTGGTGCCGAAGTGTTCCTTGAGTTGATCCGAGACTTGTTGCTGCAAGGTGATGCGCGGATCGAACATCACGCGCAACAGGCCGATCACCTTCAGGTCGCGGTTGAGATTCGCGTGGACCTGCTTGATGGTGTTCACGAGGTCCGACAGCCCTTCCAGCGCGAAATATTCGCACTGCATCGGGATGACGACGCCATGTGCCGCGCAGAGCGCATTCAGTGTCAGCAGCGACAATGCAGGCGGGCAATCGATTAACACGAAATCATAGTCATCAACTATATCGGCGATGGCGTCACGAAGGATACGCTCGCGATTTTCCATTTCGACGAGTTCGACCTCTGCACCGGCCAATTCGCGATTAGCCGGAAGGACGTCGTAAGCCACGGCTTCGGGACGGACACGCGCATCGCGAATCTTGACGCCATCGACGAGCACTTCATAGACCGTGTGTTCGCACGCCGACTTGTCGATGCCGCTGCCCATCGTCGCGTTGCCCTGCGGATCCAGATCGATCAACAACACGCGCTGTTCCAACCCTGCGAGACTCGCCGCGAGATTGACCGCCGTGGTCGTCTTTCCAACGCCGCCCTTCTGATTTGCGACGCAGAAGATTTTTGTCATCGTTTTGTGTCCTCGTTTCTTCGCTGTCAGAAGATCAGCGTGCCTGGAATGCCGCGTAAGAACCTACGACTGGTGTGCGGGTTCAACCGCAATTTCGATGAGATGACGCTCGGCATCGAGCATCGGGACATTTAATCGCTCAATGCTTACTGCCTGCGCGCCTGCTGGCAACCTTGCGATTTCCCCTTCCGGACGGATGCCCTTCATGGCGAGGATGCGCCCGCCATCCGCCACGAGGTGACGCGAAAGTGTAACGAAATCTGCTAGCTCTGCGAACGCGCGGGACACGATAACGTCGAATTTTTTGGTGACTTCGTGGCCTTCGCGGAGCGCTTCGACGCGGCCGGTTACGACTGATAGATTTCCGAGGCGAAGCTGAGCCTTGACCTGAGATTGAAAGGCCGTCTTTTTGTGAACGATGTCGTTCAGCGTAATTTCCAATTCGGGCAAGGCAATCGCGAGCACGATGCCCGGCAGGCCGCCGCCCGAACCCACGTCGAGGACGTTGCCGGCCCTCCTCGCGATGAGCGCAGGCACCAGCGCGAGGGAGTCCAGAATGTGTTGAATCATCATTTGCCGTGGGTCGCGGATCGCCGTCAAGTTGTAGACGGAGTTCCACTTTCCAAGCAACGCGACGTAATCGAGCAATTGGCTTTTCTGCGTTGATGACAGCGCGACGCCCAGTTCCGCGCTCCCGTTGTCCAGCATTTCAGCCAGCGATTGATTTTTTACCGTCATTGCACCGCCGTGGCGTTCGCGTCTTGATCGCCTTTGCCTCGTCGTCCGAGGCCGCGTTTCAAATGCACCATGAGCAGCGAAATAGTCGCGGGCGTGATGCCTGATATACGCGAAGCCTGGCCAATCGTCTCGGGACGATGCTGGATGAGTTTCTGCCGCGCTTCGAACGACAATCCGCGAACTTCGGTGTAATCGATGGCCTCGGGTAAGCGCGTGTTTTCCTGCGCACCGTTTCGTACGATCTCATCCGCCTGCCGATCGATATAACCCTGATACTTCGTGCGAATTTCGATTTGCTCCTTGATCTGCGACAGCAAGACAGGATCGTCGGAAAGCGGCAGCTCCGGTCCGCATGTGCCACCTTTCAATGCGCAAATGCCGTCATAGGAAATGCCGGGGCGACGCAACAGGTCCGCGAGGCTGTATTCGTGATCGATGGGCTTTCCAAGCAAAGCGGTCGCCTCTACTGCGGGAAGCGTCTTCGGATTGACCCAAGTTGCCGCGAGGCGCTGTGTTTCACGTGAAACAGCCTCACGTTTTCGGCTAAAGACATCCCACCGGATATCATCCACGACACCTAATTGACGCCCAATTTCCGTTAGACGCATATCCGCATTGTCTTCGCGGAGTGACAAACGGTACTCCGCGCGACTCGTAAACATACGATACGGCTCGGACACGCCGCGCGTGACGAGATCATCGACCAGGACCCCGAGATACGCTTCGTCGCGACGTGGCGACCACGCATCCTTTCCTTGTACCTGTAGCCCCGCGTTGATGCCTGCCAGCAGCCCTTGCGCCGCAGCTTCTTCGTACCCGGTCGTACCGTTGATCTGACCGGCAAAGAACAATCCGTTGATAACTTTTGTCTCCAACGACGCCTTCAGCGCGCGTGGATCAAAGTAGTCGTATTCGATCGCGTATCCGGGACGGAGGATGTGGGCGTGTTCAAGCCCTCGCATCGACCTGACAAGCTCCAATTGAACATCGAAGGGCAAACTCGTCGAAATTCCGTTCGGATAGAACTCATTCGTGGTTAGTCCTTCAGGCTCTAGAAAAATCTGGTGCGCATCCTTAGCGGCAAAACGATGGATTTTGTCCTCGATCGAAGGGCAATAACGCGGTCCAACGCCTTCGATGACCCCGGTGTACATCGGCGAACGGTCCAAACCCGAGCGAATGATGTCGTGCGTCCGCTCGTTCGTATGCGTCACCCAGCACGGCAATTGGCGCGGATGCTGCTCGACGCGGCCAAGAAACGAGAATACGGGGATAGGATCGAGGTCGCCCGGCTGTTCTTCGAGCTTGGAGAAATCGATGGTACGACCGTCGATTCGCGGTGGCGTACCCGTTTTCAAGCGTCCCTGCGGCAGTTTCAACTCTTTAAGGCGCGCCGAAAGCGAAACTGCAGCAGGATCGCCCGCCCGGCCACCCACATAGTTATTCAGCCCCACGTGAATCTTTCCATCGAGGAACGTTCCTGCCGTGAGCACCACCGTGCGGGCCTTGAATTGAAGTCCCACCTGGGTCACCGCCCCGACTACGCGATCCCCTTCGACCATCAAATCATCCACGGCCTGCTGAAAAAGCCATAGATTTGGCTGATTTTCGAGCCGATGCCGTATCGCTTGCTTATAAAGCAGACGGTCCGCCTGCGCCCGTGTCGCGCGGACTGCAGGCCCTTTTGACGAGTTGAGAATTCGAAATTGAATACCCGACTCATCCGTAGCGGCAGCCATTGCGCCGCCCAAAGCATCAACTTCCTTGACCAGATGGCCTTTTCCGATCCCACCGATGGACGGATTGCAGCTCATCTGACCCAAAGTCTCGATGTTATGCGTCAAAAGAAGGGTTTTGCAGCCCATGCGCGCCGACGCCAAAGCGGCTTCGGTGCCTGCGTGACCGCCGCCGACGACGATCACATCGAATTCTGAGGGATAAAGCATTGGGATTTCGTGTGCGAGCGACACGAACCTGGGAAAAGGAATAGTTAAAATTATATCGGGTTCCACGTCCCTCGAATTCAAGCGGCCAAAGAAAAGCGAAAAAAATGGCGTGTTTCACGTGAAACACGCCATCGATGATCTCGAATCCATCCTTTAATCAGTGCGCTTAGTCAGGCCGAGATAAGTTTCGATGACCTGCGGATTATGTTGCAGATGTTGCGCCTCCCCTTCTAAAGCAAAGACACCCGTCTCAAGTACATAGCCGTAGTCGGAAATTTGAAGCGCAGCCCGCGCATTCTGCTCGATCAACAGCGTCGCCACCCCGGTTTCGCGGAGCGCGCTGATTATATGAAAAATCTCTTTGACGATGAGTGGAGCAAGGCCGAGGCTCGGCTCATCGAGCATGAGCAATTGGGGCTTTCCCATCAGCGCCCGGCCTACAGCCAGCATTTGCCGCTCACCGCCGGACAATGTACCGGCTGCCTGCTTCCGCCTTTCTTTGAGTCGCGGAAAAAGAGCAAAGACAGGATCAAGTTGATCCAGATAATCGCGCTCGCCCGCTCTTTTCCGTCGGTACGCGCCGAGCACCAGATTGTCCCCAACCGTCATTGTTGAGAACAATTCTCGCTTCTCAGGCACGAGACACATTCCACGTGAAACCCGCGTTTCAATGGCGATGCCGGAGACGTCTTCGCCTAAAAACCGAACAACGCCCTTCGCACTTCCGTTCGAAGGAAGTGCCCCCATGATTGCGTTAAGAAGCGTGGATTTCCCTGCGCCGTTCGGGCCAATCACCGAGACGATCTGACCCGCCTTGACCGTCAAATGACCGTCGTGCAGGGCTTCGACCTTTCCGTAACGTACGGACAAGCCCCCAACCTCCAGAACCGTCGTCATCATTCCACCCCGCCCAAATATGCTCCAAGGACGGCGGGATTTCGCTGCACATCCATCGGCAGACCTTCCGCGATCTTGGTGCCGAACTCCATCACCACGAGCCGATCCGTCAAATTCATCACAAAGTCCATGTCATGCTCGACGAGCAAGACGCTCATTCCTTCCGCGCGAAGTTTTCGGATCAAATCGGCTAGCTGCTGTTTCTCTTGATAGCGGAGGCCTGCTGCTGGCTCATCCAGCAGTAGCAAAGTTGGGTCGCAGCACAGTGCTCGCGCGATTTCCAAGATGCGCTGCTGACCGAGCGCGAGACTGCCTGCATCCGCATGAAGATGCTTCTCCAAGCCGACGCGTCGAATTTGTTTCGCTGCCTCGCTCATCAAGCTCGCCTCTTCCGCCGCGTTAAGCCGAACAACACTTCGCCATACACCGGTTTTTCCGCGCAAATGTGCGCCAATCGCGACATTTTCGAGCACAGTCATGCCGGGCAGCAGTTTGACGTGTTGGAACGTGCGCCCGATGCCGCGTTTGACGATTTCCCGCGACGCAAACCGATCAATACGTTCGCCGTGAAAACTCACAGCACCTGAAGTCGCTTGCAGGACGCCCGTGACCAAGTTGAAAGTGGTGGACTTTCCTGCCCCATTCGGTCCGATCAGCCCGACGATTTCCCCTGCCTTCACCTCAAAGCTCACATCGTTCACCGCGACCAACCCGCCGAACTCTTTTCTTGCCTTGTCAACGATTAATAGCGAATCGCCCATTGCCGGCTTGCTGCGTTGCGGCAACGATTCCGCCTGCTTCGGCACCGCTGCAGCCGGCCCACGCGGAAACAGCCGCGCGAAAAACGGCCAGACGCCCTCTCGCGCGTATTGCAGCAAAAGGACCATCGCCACGCCGAAAACAATGATCTCAAAATTGCCATTCGCGCCAATCAGCTTAGGCAGCAGCGTTTGCAGATAGTCCTGAAGCACTGTCAGGATCGTGGCACCGAGAATCGCGCCCCAAACGTGCGAAACGCCGCCCACTACCGCCATGAATAGAAACTCGATGCCGTGATTCAGCCCGAACGGCGTAGGATTCACAGCCCGCTGCAAATGTGCGTAGAGAAAGCCGGAAATGGCCGCGAGAACCGCTGCATAGATGAAGATAACAACGCGCATCCACGCTGTGTTGACGCCCATCGCTTCAGCCATCGTGCCGCCGCCGCGCAACGCGCGAATCGCGCGACCGGGCCGGCTGTTCAACAGGTTTTGCACCGACACCACGGCCAGCAGCACCACCACCCAAATCAAGTAGTAAATGCTGCGGCCCGATTCCAGTTTCCATCCGAACAGATTGAGCACTGGAATGCCGTTAATGCCATCGTACTTTCCGAGCAGTTCCATGTTGCCAAACAGATAGAACAACGAAAGACCCCAAGCGATCGTGCCGAGCGGCAAGAAGTGGCCGGAAAGCCGCATGGTGATGAGCCCAAGGAACAGCGCAATCAACGCCGTCAGCAAGACGCCCGCAATCAGCGCGAGCCAAGGCGACACAGCGTACTGCGTCGTCAAAAACGCGGTCGCATATGCGCCGATGCCCACGAACGCAGCCTGCCCAAAGCTCGTCATCCCACCGATGCCCGTGAGCAAAACCAGCCCGATAGCAACGATCGAATAAAGCCCGATGTAGTTGAGCAGCGTGATCCAATACTCCGGCACGGCGACCGGACGCGGCAGCACCGGCAGCGCGAACACCACGAGCAGGAAGACCCAGAAGAATCGATAGCGATGCAGAAAGTTCATCGGTTCACTCCTCGTCTTCATCGGAATGCGGGCTGGCGAGACTCCGCCACAACAGCACCGGAATGATGAGCGTGAAGACGATCACCTCCTTGTACGCGCTCGCCCAGAACGACGAATACGATTCGAGCAGCCCGACCAGCAGCGATCCCGCCGCCGCCAGCGGATAGCTCACCAGTCCGCCGACAATCGCGCCGACGAAGCCCTTGAGCCCGATGAGAAACCCCGAGTCGTAATAGATCGTGGTAATCGGCGCGACGAGCACGCCACACAACGCGCCCAGCCCTGCTGCCAGCGTGAACGCGAGCCGCCCCGCCTGCGTCGCGCCGATGCCAACAAGCCGCGCGCCCAACCGGTTTACCGATGTCGCCCGCAACGCCTTGCCCGACAGCGTGCGATCGAAGTAGTAATACAGCGCGACGATCAGTACCGCCGCCGTTCCGACCACCCACACGCTCTGCCCCGAGATCGACACGCTGCCCAAGTTGAACGTGGCATCGGAGAAGGCGGTTGTGCGTGAACCTTCGGCGCCGAACATGACGAGGCCGAGCCCGACCATCGCGAAGTGCACGGCGACCGCGACGATCAGCAGCAACAGCGTGCTCGCCTCCGCAATCGGCTCATACGCGAGGCGATAGACGAACGGCCCCATCGGCACGACGATGGCCAGCGTCAGCGCGATCTGCGCGATCATCGGCAAGCTATGCGCGGCAAGCGCCTGAGTGATGCCCCACGTCACCGCCGGAAACACAAGATACTTCCCGATGAGCACGCCAAGCCGCTTCCCGATCCCGCGATACCGCGAAGGATGCCGAACCATTCCCGCCACTTCCGCGAGGAAGCAACCGACGCCCATCACCATCAGCAGATAACACGTCGCGGGCAGCTTCTGCGATTGCAACGCCGCCAGCGTTAACGCGCCATACGCGACGAACTCGCCCTGCGGAATGAAGATCACCCGCGTCACGGAAAACACGAGCACCAGCGCGAGCGCCAGCAAGGCGTAGATCGCCCCTGTGGTGATCCCGTCTTGCGCCAGGATCGCCGCTATCGATAAGTCCATACATCCTCGTCAGAGCTTCTTGTAAAACGGATAAAAACGGAAAACAGATGGGCAAACGGCGCGCCGTTGCCGGTGCGCCGCTCGCTCATCTGAAAAACGCCTGAACACGCGCGACGAAGCGCGCTTCGTCGTCAATCGTTCAGCAGCTTCCACTTGCCATCAACGATCTGCACCATCACGCGCGCGCGATCGTCGAAGCCGTTGTGATCGGTCGGCGTCATGTTCATGATGCCGTGCGCCACGGGCAAGTCCTTCAGATTTTCCAACGCCCCGCGCAATGCTTCGCGGAACGCCTCGGTGCCCGGCTGACCCTTCTTGAGCGCTTCGGGAATCGCGCGCTGAAGCATCTGGCCTGCGTCCCACGCGTGGCCGCCGAAAGTCGAGAGCGAACCCGCGCCGTACGCTTTCTCGTAGGCCTCTTTATACGCGGCCGAGGACTTTTTCACCGGATTGCCGGACGGCAATTGCTCGGTCACCAGCACCGGACCGGCGGGAAGAATCTCCCCTTCGCAATCCTTGCCGCACACGCGCAGGAAGTCGTTATTCGCCACGCCGTGCGTCTGATAAACCTTGCCCTTGTAACCGCGCTCCTTCAGCGTCTTGGCCGGCAGCGCCGCTGGCGTGCCCGCGCCCGCGATCAACACTGCATCCGGGTTCGCGCTCATCGTCTTCAACACCTGACCCGTGACGGACGTGTCCGCGCGGTTATAGCGTTCGTTAGCGACGATCTTCAGCTTGTGCGCCGCTGCCGCCGTGTTGAACACGTTGTACCAGCCGTCGCCGTATGCATCCGCGAAGCCGATGAAGCCCACGGTCTTCACGCCGTGCTTCTCCATGTAACCGGCAATGGCATCGGCCATCAGCGCGTCGTTTTGCGGCGTCTTGAAGACCCACGCGCGCTTGGCGTCCATCGGCGCGATGATCGACGCCGACGCCGCCATCGAGATCATCGGCGTCTTGGACGACGAAGCCGGGTCGATCATCGCCAGCGAATTCGGCGTGACTGTGGAGCCGACGATCGCATCGACATGATCTTCGTCGATCAGCTTGCGTGTGTTCTGTACGGCGCGGCTCGTATCCGTGCCGTCATCGAGCACGATGTACTCCACCGACTTGCCGCCGATCTCCTTCGGCAACAGCGCGACGGTGTTTTTCTCGGGAATCCCGAGCGATGCCGCCGGTCCCGTCGCCGAGAGCGTCACGCCGATTTTCACCTGCGCGAAGGCCGCGCTTGACGTCATCAACGCCAGCATGACGCCGGTCTTTACCCAAACCATCTTCATTGTTTTGTCTCCGAACGCGCGCCGTCATTGGCCGCGACAGCCGCTCAATTTATCGACCGCTTATCGCCATGCCAAGGCTGGCTTTCCCTACGAATTTCTGACTGCCACAGCGCATAAAAAAGGCGCGTTACCCGCAACGCGCCTTGGTTCGTGCTCCGACTCATTCACAAGCGTCAGTTGCCCGCGAGCTTCCACTTGCCGCCGACGATCTCCACCATCACGCGCGCCCGCTGATCGAGGCCGGAGTGATCGTTCGCGCTCATGTTGAAGATGCCATGCGATGCAGGCAGATCCTTCGTCTCCTCGATGGCCGCGCGCAACGCATCGCGGAAAGCGGGCGTGCCCGGCTGGCCTTTCTTGAGCGCGATGGGAATCGCGCGTTGCAGGATCAAACCGGCATCCCACGCATGGCCGCCGAACGTGGAGATGGACCCCGCGCCGTTCGCGCCTTCATACGCCTTCTTATACGTGAGCGCGGCCTGCTTCACCGGATTGCTGTCCGGTAGTTGATCCGCGACGAGCAGCGGCCCGGCGGGCAGGAACGTGCCTTCGCAATCCTTGCCGCACACGCGCAGGAAGTCGTTGTTCGCCACGCCGTGCGTCTGATAGATCTTGCCCTTGTAGCCGCGTTCCTTGAGCGTCTTTTGCGGCAGCGCCGCCGGCGTGCCCGCGCCCGCGATCAGCACCGCGTCCGGGTTCTGCGACATCATCTTGAGCGTCTGACCGGTGACGGATGCATCGTTGCGCGCGAAGCGTTCGTTCGCGACGACCTTCAGCTTCGCGAGATCGGCCGCCTTGCCGAATTCCTTGAACCAGCTCTCGCCATAGGCATCCGAAAAGCCGATAAACGCGACCGTCTTGATGCCGTGATTCGACATATGCTGCGCGATGGCTGTGGCCATGAGAATGTCGTTCTGCGGCGTCTTGTAGACCCACGCGCGCTTGCTGTCCATCGGCTCGACGATGCTCGCGGCAGCCGCCATCGAGATCATGGGCGTATGCGTTTCGGCGGCGATGTCGATCATCGCGAGCGAGTTGGGCACCACCGTGGAGCCGATGATCGCATCGACGTGATCTTCGCTCGTGAGCTTGCGCGTGTTCTTGACGGCTTGCGTGGAATCCGTGGCGTCATCGAGCACGATGTACTCGATCTTCTGCCCCGCTACTTCCTTCGGCAGAAGCGTGATGGTGTTCTTTTCCGGAATGCCGAGCGATGCAGCCGGTCCCGTCGCGGATACCGTCACGCCGATTTTCACGTCCGCCAAAACCTGAGTGCTGAATACCGCCGATAATCCCGCGACGACCTTTGCGGCCGTCTTTGCGCGTAAAGCCCGCTTCATTGATTTCTGCCCCGTGAATCGTCCGTGCTGCATATTGAATTTGCTTTGTTGGCTGGCTTTAAACTTTCGGCGTTAATCGCCAATTAACCGGTAAGCCAGGCAAAAGGAAATGCAGTTTAGCGGACGAAAGCCACGCCCAGCAAGGACTTTGCAGGCGTCTGCGGCACAGGCAAGCCACGCGAGCAAGCTTGAAAAACGCTTTGATCTTATTTAAAGCGATTTACGCGCGGAAATTAAAAAAGCGCTGTTGGAATCATCCAACAGCGCTTTCGGTCGGGCACTTCGTGCCTCATGTCTCCTCGTTCTCCACCTCAAAAATCTGGGTGCAACAGAACTAGACCGGATGTTAAAGGGTGTATCGTTTCGCAACAACCTAGCATTTACCCTAGTGGTGCATGAAAGCACCTCAAATGGGCGCATAAAATGCCGTAAACCCTGTGCGCTTAATCGGTAATCCCAATGATTTAGCCTTGCAATGGCCGCACACGCGCGACGATTTCCCCGACAATCCCGCGCCTGAACGCCAGCACGCACGCGATAAAGATAATCCCCGTCACGATCGTCACGGATTCCCCAAGCGAATTGAACCAGCCGATACCCGTGACTTTCGCCAAACCACCGCCGATATCGCCGAGCCGATCCTCCAGCAACACGATGATGAACGCGCCGAGCAGCGGCCCGAACATCGTGCTCATGCCGCCGACGAGCGTCATCAGCACGACGAGGCCGGACATGGTCCAGTAGGCATCACCGAGCGTTTCGAAGCCGAGCACGAGCGTCTTGAGCGCGCCAGCCAGCCCCGCGAGCCCCGCCGACAACACGAACGCCAGCAGTTTGTAGCGCGACGTGTCATAGCCGAGCGATACCGCGCGCGGCTCGTTCTCCTTGATCGCGACGAGCACTTGCCCGAACGGCGAATGCACGACGCGCACGATCAGCGCGAACGCCAGCAGCATCACCACGAGCACGACGTAGTAGAGCGTGAGGTCGCTGCCGAGATCGATCACGCCGAACAGTTTGCCGCGCGGCACGCCTTGCAGACCGTCTTCGCCATGCGTGAAGGGCGCTTGCAGATAGACGAAGTAGACCATCTGCGCGAGCGCGAGCGTGACCATCGCGAAGTAGATGCCCTGGCGGCGAATCGCCAGCAGTCCGACCGCGATGCCAAGCACGGTAGCCGCGAGCGTGCCCGCGATCACGCCGAGTTCGGGCGTGACGGCAAGCGTCTGAATGGTATAGCCGGTGACGTAGCCCGCCGTCGCGAGAAACATCGCGTGACCGAACGACAGCAAACCCGTATAGCCGATCAGCAGATTGAACGCCGCCGCGAACAGTGCAAAGCACAGCACCTTCATCATGAAGACGGGATACACGCCCATGAACGGCGCGGCAATCAGGCCGATCAGCAGCAGAACGTAAAGCACTTTTCTCTGCATCATTTTTCCTTGCCGAAGAGCCCGGCGGGACGCACCATCAGCACGAGCGCCATGATGACGAACACGACCGTCGCGGACGCTTCGGGATAGAACACGCGCGTGAAGCCTTCGACCACGCCGAGCAAAAGGCCGGTGAGAATCGAGCCCATGATCGAACCCATGCCGCCGATCACGACCACCGCGAACACGGTGATGATCATCGACTGGCCCATCAGCGGCGACACTTGAATGACCGGCGCGGCCAGCACACCCGCGAACGCCGCGAGCGCCACGCCGAAGCCGTAGGTCAGCGTGATCATCAAAGGCACGTTGATGCCGAATGCCTCGACCAGCTTCGGGTTCTCCGTGCCCGCGCGCAGATACGCACCCAGCCGCGTTTTCTCGATGACGAACCACGTCGCGAAACACACGATCAGCGAAGCCACCACCACCCAAGCGCGATAGTTCGGCAGGAACATGAAGCCGAGATTGGTTGCGCCGGACAGCAGCGAAGGAACGTCATACGGCTGGCCCGATGAACCGTAGATCGAATGGAACACGCCTTCGATCACCAGCGTGAGTCCGAACGTGAGCAACAGCCCATAAAGATGATCGAGCTTGTAAAGCCAGCGCAGCATCGAACGTTCGATCAGCATGCCGAACAATCCGACGATGACCGGCGCGAGCACGAGCATCGCCCAATAGGGAATATCGAAATACGACGCGCCCATCCATGCGAGCATCGCGCCGAGCATGAACAGCGCGCCGTGCGCGAAGTTGATGACGTTGAGCAAGCCGAAGATCACCGCGAGCCCGAGACTCAGGATCGCGTAGAAAGACCCGTTGACGAGTCCGAGCAAGAGCTGGCTCATCATCGCGGCGAGCGGGATGCCGAATATTTCCATTGAACCTGCCGTTCGAAACGTAGGGATGCCGATGCGGTTCGTTCACCGCATCGGCCTTGCATCAGACTGCAGGAACGCTTACTTCCAGGCCGCGCAGCGCGATTCCGCCTTCGTGCCGAACGCCTGATCGCCCGGAATCGTCGCCGTGATCTTGTAGTAATCCCACGGTTCCTTCGATTCCGACGGCTTCTTCACTTCCATCAGATACATGTCGTGGATCATCGCGCCATCCTGACGGATATAGCCTTTCGCGTAGAAGTCGTCGATCTTCGCCTGCTTGAGCTGCGCCATGACCTTGTCGCTGTCGGTCGTGCCCGCGGCCTGCACGGCCTTCAGGTACGTGGTGACGGCCGAATAATCCGCCGCTTGCAGGCTGCCCGGCATCTTCTTCATCTTGTCGAAGTAGCGCTTGGCCCACGCGCGCGTCTTGTCGTCCTTGTTCCAGTACCAGCTATCGGTTGCCACCAAACCTTGCGTGGTTTCGAGCCCGAGGCTGTGGATGTCGGAGAGGAAGATCAGCAGCGCGGCGATCTTCATCGACTTCATGATGCCGAATTCCTTCGCGGCCTTGATGGAGTTGACGGTATCGCCGCCCGCGTTCGCCAACCCCAAAACCTGCGCCTTCGATGCCTGCGCCTGCAACAAGAACGACGAGAAATCCGACGCCGACAGCGGATGCCGCACCGTGCCCAACACTTGCCCGCCGTTGGCCTTCACCACATCCGACGTGTTCTTTTCCAGCGCCTTGCCGAACGCGTAGTCGGCGGTGAGGAAGTACCACGTCTTGCCGCCTTGCTTGGTCACCGCGGAACCGGTGCCTTTCGCGAGCGCCATGGTGTCGTAGGCGTAGTGCACGGTGTACGGCGTGCATTGCTCGTTGGTCAGGTTGTCCGCGCCCGCGCCGATGTTGATATACGGAATCTTCTTCTCGCCCGCGACCTGATTGGTCGACAAGGCCGTCGCCGAATTCGTCCCGCCGATGATCGCATTCACGCCGTCACGGTCGATCCATTCACGCGCGCGCGATGCCGCGATATCCGCCTTGTTCTGATGATCGGCATACACCAGTTCGATGTTCTTGCCGTTCACCTTGCCGCCGAAATCGGCGATTGCCATCTTGATGGCTTCGAGCCCGCCTTGCCCGTCGATGTCCGCGTAAAGGCCCGAGAAATCCGTGATGTAACCGATCTTCACCGTGTTGCCATCGGCGGCGAATGCGCCGGTGCTGGCCGTCATCGCCACACTCGCCGCCGCAGCCGCAAAGCACAAGGTCGAGAGGCGCGCGAGGGTCTTCTTTTTCATTCCAGTCTCCATGAGTTTTTGATTCGATGCGGTATTACTGGTGTTGCCCTTCCTTCCGCGCTGCACGCGCGACGCTCAAACCCCGAGCAATTCGTGCAGCACCGGCATCTTCGCTTCGAGTTCCCCCGCGCCGAAGTGCTCGACGATATTCCCGTGCTCCATCACGTAGAAACGGTCCGCGAGCGGCGCCGCGAAACGAAAGTTCTGTTCGACCATCACGACCGTGTAGCCGCGCTGTTTGAGCATGAGGATCATGCGCGCGAGCGTCTGCACGATGACGGGCGCGAGCCCTTCCGAGATTTCATCGAGCAGCAGCAGGTTTGCGCCGGTGCGCAGAATGCGCGCGACGGCCAGCATTTGCTGCTCGCCGCCCGACAGCCGCGTGCCCTGACTCGCGCGGCGTTCCTTCAGATTTGGGAACAGCGTGTACAACTCGTCGAGCGGCATGGCTTCTTTCGGATTGCCGATGACCGGCGGCAGCAGCAAGTTCTCCTCGCACGACAGGCTCGAAAAGATGCCGCGTTCTTCCGGGCAATAGCCCACGCCATGATGCGCGATCCTATGCGTCGCCATGCCAACGGTCTCGCGTCCGTTCACGCGAATCGAGCCGGTGCGCCGTCCGGTCAGGCCCATGATGGCGCGCAACGTGGTCGTGCGCCCGGCGCCATTGCGCCCGAGCAGCGTCACCACTTCGCCGCGATTCACCTTGAGATCGACGCCATGCAGGATGTGCGATTCCCCGTACCACGCCTGCAATCCCGCTATCTCCAACGCGGGCACATTACCGGCCGCGCCGTTCGCCTCGCGCGAGCGGCGTTCCTCCGCGATCGTGCTCATGCGTGCGCTCCGGTGAGCGCCGCATCGGCGCTGCCCATGTAGGCTTCCATCACGAGCGGATTCTTCGACACTTCCGCGTAGCTGCCTTCCGCGAGCACTTCGCCGCGCTGAAGCACGGTGATGGTGTCGGAGATGCCGGCGATCACGTTCATGTTGTGCTCGACCATGAGGATGGTGCGGCCCGCCGATACCTTCTTGATGAGCGCCGTCACGCGGTCCACGTCTTCATGGCCCATGCCCTGCGTGGGTTCATCGAGCAGCATGAGTTCGGGTTCCATCGACAACGTGGTGGCGATTTCCAGCGCGCGTTTGCGTCCGTAGGAGAGTTCGACGGTCTTCGTATCCGCGAAATCCGTGAGGCCGACTTGCGTGAGCAGGTCCATTGCGCGGTCGTTGAGTTGATCGAGCGTGCGTTCGCTGCGCCAGAATTGGAACGACGTGCCGAGCTGCCGTTGCAAGCCGATGCGCACGTTCTGCAGCACCGTCAGATGCGGAAACACCGCCGAAATCTGAAACGAGCGAATGATGCCGCGCCGCGCGATATGCGCGGGCCGTTCACGCGTGATGTCCGTGCCGTTGAAAACGATCTGGCCCGCAGTGGGGATAAGAAATTTGGTGAGCAGATTGAAGCAGGTCGTCTTGCCCGCGCCGTTCGGCCCGATGAGCGCGTGTATCGATCCGCGGCGCACGCGCAGGTTCACGCCATTCACGGCTGTGAAGCCTTTGAATTCCTTCGTGAGCCCTCGCGTTTCCAGAATGGTGTCGCCGAGAATCATGTCCCCTTCCATGCGAAGTGAAGCGCGAGGCTCGGTGCGCCTGCACTTTATTGTTTTGTCCGCGCGCACCGGACGCGCTCCGCGTTCCGGCTTGCCCGTTGCGTGGGCCGCACCGCTCATGACGTTGCGTGCCGCACAAGGCGCACACGAGTGATGCCGGGCGAGATTCCGCCCGAGGCCATTTTCGCCCCATTGATGCAGCGCAATCATTGGGATTTGCACTAGGGCGGATTGGGACGCACAGGCGCGCCGATGCACGGGATGAGGGCATGACGCAACCTCATCCCGCTAATTGGATGACGCGCGGCATCACGGAAACGTCACGCAAGCGCGGTCGCGATCACTTCCTGCGTTTCGATGGCGTCGCGGTCTTCGCGGATCATCTGGCTGGCGCGTTCGGCGATCATCAGCGTCGGGGAATTCGTGTTGCCCGATGTGATGACCGGCATCACCGATGCATCGACCACGCGCAGACCGCGCACGCCGATCACCCGCAAGCGGCTATCGACGACCGCGCCCGGATCGTTGTCGGTGCCCATGCGGCACGTGCCGACGGGATGGAAGATCGTTGTGCCGACCTTGCCTGCTGCATCGACGAGTTCTTCTTGCGTTTGATACTGGATGCCGGGAAGGATCTCCTCGGGCGCATAACGAGCGAGCGCAGGCGCGCTCACGATGCGTCGCGTGAGCCGAAGCGCGTTGGCCGCGACATTGCGGTCGTGATCGGTGGAAAGGTAATTGGGCGCGATCAAGGGCGCGGCGTGCGCATCCGGCGATTCGATATGTACGCTGCCGCGCGATGTCGGCCGAAGATTGCACACGGATGCGGTGAACGCATTGAACGCGTGCAACGGCTCGCCGAACTTGTCCAGCGACAAGGGCTGGACGTGATATTGCACATCGGGACGCTTGATGGAAGCATCGTCGGGATTGGACTTGGCGAACGCGCCGAGTTGCGAGGGCGCCATCGACATGGGTCCGCTGCGCGTGAACGCGTACTGCATGCCGATAAAGAGTTTGCCCCACCATCGCGCGGACAAGGTGTTGAGCGTGCGCACGCCGTTGACTTTGTAGGCCATGCGCAATTGCAAGTGATCCTGCAGATTTTCGCCGACGCCGCGCAAGTTCTTCACCACGTCGATGCCGAGACGCTGAAGCCGCGCCGCATTGCCGATGCCGGACAGTTCCAGAATCTGCGGCGAGTTCACCGCGCCCGCGCTGAGCACGACTTCGCAGCGCGCTTTCGCGAGGTAATCGACATCGCCGCCGCGATATTCGACGCCAACGCATCGCGTGCCTTCGAAGACGAGACGCTGCGTATGCGCGCCGGTGATGGTCATGAGGTTGGGACGCCTCATCGCTTCCCGCAGAAACGCCTTCGCCGCATTCCAGCGGATGCCGCCGCGTTGGTTCACATCGAAATAGCCGACGCCGCCGTTGTCGCCGCGATTGAAATCCTCCGTCGCGGGAATCCCGCTTTGCTGCGCGGCCTGCGCGAAGGTCTCCAGAATTTTCCACTTCAGGCGCTGCTTCTCGACGCGCCATTCGCCGCCCGCGCCGTGCCATTCATTGGCGCCGCCGTGGTGATCCTCACTGCGCCGGAAAACGGGCAACACCGAATCCCACGACCAGTTCGGGTCGCCGCTGATATGCGCCCAGTCGTCGTAGTCCTCGCGCTGGCCGCGCATGTAGATCATGCCGTTGATGGACGAACATCCGCCGAGCACGCGCCCGCGCGGATACGACAGCGAACGCCCGTTGAGTCCCGCTTCGGCCTGCGTTTTGTAGAGCCAGTCCGTGCGCGGATTGCCGATGCAATACAGATAACCGACCGGAATATGAATCCAGTGGTAGTCATCGCGCCCGCCCGCTTCGAGCAGCAGCACCTTCACGTTCGGATCTTCGCTGAGACGATTGGCAAGCACGCAGCCCGCCGTGCCCGCGCCGATAACGATGTAGTCGAATTCGCCTTCGAGCTTGCGCGCGTCCTGTTTCATGGCTGTCTCCGGAATTTTTTTAAGATGCACATTGACTGCGAGCGTACCGCTGCACGCATGAGCCGATCCAATGAGATATGCTCATCTGCGATATAAAAATTCCTGATATCAGCCGATGGACTACACGCTTCTTCGAGCATTCCTCACCGTTGCGCGTGAAGGCAACCTCACGCGCGCGGCGGCGCAATTGCACGTGACGCAGCCTGCGGTCAGCCTGCAAATCAAGAATCTTCAGGAGATGCTGGGCGTCGTGCTGTTCTCGCGCACGTCGCATGGATTGCTTTTGACGCGTGATGGCGAAGCATTGCTTCCGCACGCCGAACGCGCGCTTGCCGCCGCATCCGATGTGCAGCGCGCGGCCGCTGCGCTCAGGCACGAAGTGAGCGGCACGCTGCGCATCGGCACGATTCTCGACCCGGAATTCCTGCGGCTCGGCGGCTTTCTACGGCAGCTCGTGGAAGCGTATCCGCGTATCGAGACGGCGCTTCGGCATGGCATGTCGGGCTGGGTGCTCGAACGCGTGCGCACGCGCGATTTCGATGTCGGCTTCTATATTGGCGATCCGGCAATAGACGGCACGCGCGATGGCGAGCGCTTCCATGTCGTGCGGCTCACGCCGTTCGTGTATCGCGTGCTCGCGCCGGCGGGATGGCATAGCCGCGTGAATCGTGGCAAGCGAAGCTGGTCCGCGCTCGCCAAGCTGCCGTGGATCTGGACGCCGCACGAGTCGGCGCATAACCGCCTGCTGTCGCGCATCTTCGGCGAGGCGGGCGCGCAGCCGATGATCGTCGCGGAAGTCGATCAGGAACCGTCGATGCTCGATCTCGTGAAGTCGGGCATCGGCCTGTCGCTGGTGCGGGATTCGATCGCGCTGGGTGAGGCGCACGCGCACGCGCTGACCATCGTGGAAGGCGTCACGGTGCCGACGCAGCTCTCGTTTATCGTGCTTTCGGAGCGCAGGGACGAACCCGTGATCGCGGCGGCGCTGCGGCTGATCGAGGCGCAATGGGCCGTGTAAACCCGGTTTCGAGCGGCTTTGACTGAAACTTTGCTAGGCTGGTGCACTGCATCAGATTCATCCCGTCCAACCCGTGTCACAGGAGCCGTCGTTCATGGCACGCAACATCGAAATCAAGGCCCGCGCTCATCAGTTCGATCAACTGCTCGAACGCGCCGCGGCGCTCGCACCCGACGCGCCGCTGGTTTTCCGCCAGCAAGACTTTTTCTACGATGTACCCACTGGCCGCCTCAAACTGCGCCAGTTCGACGACGGCACGCCATCCGAACTGATCTTCTATCAGCGCGACGACCGCGACGGCCCGAAGGTCTCGTACTACTCGCGCAGCCCCGTGACGAATCCCGAAGCCATGCATGCGCTGTTGGCGCAGGCGCTGACGACGCGCGGCATCGTGTCGAAGGAGCGGCATGTGTATCTGGTGGGGCGCACGCGCATTCATCTGGATCGCGTGGATGGGCTGGGCGATTTCATCGAACTGGAAGTGCTGCTCGCTCAGGACGATGACGAAGCCGGCGGCGAACGCGAAGCGCATGAGATGTTCGCGCGGCTCGGCGTGGGCGAGGCGGATCTGGTGCCGCTCGCTTATGTGGACTTGCTCAATCCCGATGCCTCGGCGCTGTCGCCCGCCAAATGAGTGAGCGGTAAAGGGCCATTGCGCTTGAATGTCGTGAGCACGATATTCGAGCGCACGCTGTCCACGCCCGGCACGCGCATCAGCTTTTTCATGACGAAGCCGGACAGCGCGTTCAAATCCGGCGCGACGATTCGCAGCAGGTAATCGGCATCGCCGACGGTCGCGTGGCATTCGAGCACTTCGGGCAACATTTCGATCTGCTGCTGAAATTGCTCGATGATCGAATCCCCATGATGCTTGAGCTTGAGGCTGGTGAACGCCGTTACGCCCAGGCCGAGCTTTTCCGGTCGCAACACGACCCGATATCCTTCGATGACCCCGACCGCTTCCAGCCGCTGCAAACGCCGTCCAATCTGCGACGGCGACAGCGGCACTTTCTCGCCGAGTTGCTGATGCGTCGCACGGCCGAAGCGTTGCAGCACATCCAGCAGGGCGAGGTCGAAATGATCGAGTTCCAGCATGAGGCGGATGCGCGCGAGAGCCGTGGTAGCTGCGACTTTATCGCATCGGACGACGATTTATCACATAACCGACGCGTCGCAAGGGCGTTGTCTGCTGAACATTAACATCAGCTTTCGGATGAAATTAAGGTAACGAGCTTGTTACCATGCATAACATTGCAGAAGCGCGAAATTAGGCCAAATTGCAAGGTAAGTGCGCTTTTTGAAAGCTAAATGACGAGACTTGGAAAGATATTGCTTGAAGTATCTTTCATTCATGGAAGCTCGTTTTTAAGCGCGTGTAAGCAGACGCACCGCTGTGTGTTCCAATGTCCAGCCGGTCGGATTTACGTGCATATTCCGGTTGTACAATCAGCACCGCATAACGTCTGGATAGCGTGCTCCGCTCTTTATCGAGCCTGTTCAGCGCCCGAGTCCGGACAGAAAGAAACGGTGTGCGTGCGTGCGTGGCCCTTCACATCCAAAAATGACCACGCTCGCGCGCGCAGGAAGTAACGGCTCGGATCGAATCCGGCCCATTTCACCTTGAGCGACTTCATGCGAATCCTTCTGATCGAAGACGACCGCCCCATCGCGCGCGGCATTCAAAGCAGCCTCGAACAATCCGGCTTCACGGTCGACATGGTGCATGACGGCATCTTCGCGGAGCAGGCGCTCGCGCAGAACCGCCACGAACTCGTGATCCTCGACCTGGGCTTGCCGGGCATCGACGGCATGACGCTGCTCTCGCGTTTCCGCCAGAGCAACCGCCATACGCCGGTCATCATCCTCACCGCGCGCGACGAACTGCACGACCGCGTGCAAGGCCTCAACAGCGGCGCGGATGACTACATGCTCAAGCCGTTCGAGCCGCAGGAACTGGAAGCGCGCATTCGCGCCGTCATGCGCCGCAGCGGCCCGCACGGCGATGTGCCGCGCCCCGAAGTCACGTTGGGCGGCTTGCGCCTGTCGGGCGTCGATCGCCGCATCTTCAACGACGAACGCCCGCTCGAACTGTCGCCGCGCGAATTCGCGGTGCTCGAAATGCTGTTGCTGCGTCATGGCCGCGTGGTCAGCAAGGCGCAATTGCAGGATCATCTGACGCATTTCGGCGGCGATCTGGGCGATACCGCCATCGAAGTGTATGTGCATCGCGTGCGCAAAAAGCTCGAAAACACACGGGTGGAAATCGTCACGGTACGCGGCTTCGGCTATCTGCTTCAGGAGATTCGCCAGGCGACCTGACATCGTCAGGCTGCCAATGCGATAAACCGCTTTGCGACTTCCCACCCGCCGCGCGGGCGACGAACGGTTCGCCCGCGAAGACTGGCTCGATCTGGCGCGATCGAAAGCCACTGCATCCGCGACTCCGGGGAGCCTGCGGCGCACGCTCCTGCGCCGTCTCGCCGCGCCGCTGTCCCTGCTCGCGCTCATGAGCGGTCTGATGGCGTACTGGCTCGCGTGGCAATACACGCAGCACGTCGTGGATCGCTCGCTTGCGGATTTGGCGACCGCCATCGGCAAGCAAATCCAGCTTGCCGGTGTCGATGCGCCCGTCACCGTGCCGCCACTCGCGCAGGCCATGTTCTCCGATCCGGTGGAACAGCTCGTCTATCGCATCAGTAATGGCGAGGAGGAAATCGCGGGTGAGCCGGGCCTGCCGCTGACCGGCGCGAGCGTGCGGCGCATTCATTACGCCTATGTCTTCGAGACGCACTTTCAGGGCGTCGCCATGCGCGCGGCGCAGATTCGCGTGCCGCAGCCGCATGGGAATCCGATCGTCGTGGAAGTGGCGCAGCGCGTTGGCTCGCGTTATCGAATAGCGGTGGAGTTTCTTTTCGCCATCATGATGCCGCTGCTGCTCTTGCTTTTGGCGGGCTGGGTGATCGTGTGGCGCGTGGTGAATCAGCAGTTGAATCCGATCACCGATCTCGCGGATTCGCTTAACAAGCAAACGCACATCTCACTCGAACCGGTCGATGAAACCCTCGTCCCAAGCGAGATTCGCCCGCTCACGAGCGCGATGAACGGCCTGCTCGTGCGCCTGCAAGCCGCGTTGGATGCGCAGCGCAAGTTCATCGCGGATGCCGCGCATCAGTTGCGCACGCCGCTGACCGCCGTGAAGCTGCACGCCGAGCAAGCGCTCAGTTCGCGCGATCCCGCGAAGTCCATCGAAGCGGTCAAGGAACTGCGCGCGTCGGCGGATCGCGCGGTGCGTTTGTCGAATCAGTTGCTGTCGCTGGCGCGAGCCGAGCCGGGCGAACAGGCCGCGCGTTTTGCAGACTTCGATCTGGCCGCGCTCGCGTTCGAAACCGGCGCGGAATGGGTGCCGCGCGCGTTGGCATCGCGTGTCGATCTCGGCTTTCAGCGGTTGGACGATCCGGAGAACGAACATCCGATGATCGTGCGCGGCAATATCGTGCTCACGCGTGAAGTGCTGGCGAACCTCATCGACAATGCGCTCAAGTACGTGCCGCCGTCGCGGGTCGAAGGCGCGAACATCACGCTGACCGTGGATGCATGGCGCGACGACAAAGACCGCCCCTTCGGCCAGATCGTGGTGGAAGACAACGGTCCGGGTGTGCCGCCGGATCAGCAGCCCGATCTGTTCAAACGCTTTTTCCGTGGCGATGGTCAAAGCGTGGAAGGCGGCGCGGGTCTGGGTCTGGCCATCGTGCATGACATCATCACGCTGCACGGCGGCACCGTGCATTACGAAGATGGCGCGGAAGGCGGCGCGCGCTTCATCGTGCGCATTCCTATCAAGCAAGGCACGACGACCGCTGCATAAAAGCGTCGTTTATTTCTTCTTCTTGGCCTTCGGTTTGTCCTTCAGCGCCAGCATGGTGCCGCGACACTTCTTCGCGCCGCAGCGGCACTCGTATTCCTGCCTGAGCTTCTTGGTAATGCGCCCTTCGATGACAAGGCCGTAGTCGTAGTTCAGTTCCTCGTCCGGCTCGATATCGCGCAGCGCGTGGATGAACACGCGCCCTTCGACTTCCTCCGCCTCGCAATTCGGCGCGCACGAATGGTTGATGTACTTCGCGCTGTTGCCGTCGATCTTGCCGTCGATCACGCTGCCATCGTCCAGCGCGAAATAGAACGTGTGATTCGGCTCGTCCGGATTGTGCGGATGGCGGCGCAGGGCTTCCTTCCACGAGATGCGCTCGCCCTTGTACTCCATCACTTGCTCGCCCTGAGCGATTGGCCTGACAGCAAAAACGCCCTTGCCATGCACGCCCGAACGGCGAACGGCGACCCTGCGTGAACTCATCGAACGAATCCTTGAATGACGAATGTGTGGACCGGTATAAAAAAACGCGGAGTCCTTGAGGGCCCCGCGTTTTGCGTGATGGATCGTGGATGATTCGATTCAACATCGCGTATCGTCGTATCGTACACTCCCGCCGCGTTCTATCTCAACACTTCGCGTTTTCAGCGTTGACCCATCGTGGTGTCGCCAAAGAGTGCCTTCTGGTCGCGCGGCTGCGAACGCCAGTATTGCGGCGGCGCTGCGACCGTCGCGCCGAGTTCCGCCGCCGCGTGCCACGGCCAGCGCGGATCGTAGAGCATGGCGCGCGCCATCGCCACGAAATCGGCCTTGCCGCTCGCGATGATTTCTTCCGCCTGCTTCGGATCGGTAATCAAACCGACCGCGACGGTCGTCACGCCGGTGGCTTCCTTGATCGCTTCGGCGAACGGCACTTGATAGCCGGGTTCGAGCGGAATCTTCTGCAAGGGCGAAACGCCGCCCGAGGATGCATCCACCCAATCGACGCCGCGCTTTTTCAACTCCGCCGCAAACGCGATGGTGTCCTCGATACCCCATCCGCCTTCGACCCAATCCGACGCCGATACGCGCACGCCAACCGGTTTGTCATCCGGGAACGCGGCGCGCACGGCATCGAATACTTCGAGCGGAAAGCGCATGCGATTTTCGCGCGAGCCGCCGTATTCATCGGTACGCTGATTGGCGAGCGGCGACAAAAACTGATGCAGCAGATAGCCATGCGCCGCATGCACTTCCAATCCGTCGATGCCCAATCGCGCCGCGCGCCGCGCCGTCGCCGCGAACGCTTCCTTCACGCGCAGGAGGCCTGCGGTATCGAGCGCGAGCGGCGGCGTTTCTTCGGGCTTGTGCGGAATGGCCGAGGGCGCGTGGGTCATCCATCCGCCATCGGCGACCGGGATGAGTTGACCGCCTTCCCATGGAACATGGCTCGATGCCTTGCGGCCCGCGTGGGCGAGCTGCATCGTCACCGGGATTTTCGAGTACTGACGAATGGCCGCGAGCACGGGACGCAGCGCGGCTTCCGTCGCGTCGTCCCACAGACCGAGATCGCCGGGCGTGATGCGGCCATCCGGTTCCACCGCCGTCGCCTCGATGATGAGCATGCCCGCGCCGGAGAGCGCGAGGCTGCCGAGGTGCATCATGTGCCATGCGGTGGCTTCGCCGCGAACGGCCGAGTACTGGCACATCGGCGAGACGAAGATTCGGTTAGGAATGTGAAGACTGCGTAAGGTCGTGGGAGTGAACAGCGCGCTCATGGCGAATGCTCGTCGCAAGTGAATAAGCGACCGAGAATAGCATTGCGATTCTTTTGATGCAGCGCGTGCGATACGCGTAACGATTAACGATCAGGCTTGCGCGCAGGCGAAGCGGTCGAGCCATTCGCCGAACATCGCGCGGGCGGCGCGTTCGAGCGCGGGACCGTGGCGCGCGGTTTGTTCGCGCAACGCGGCGGCCGTGATGCCGGCGTTCGCGAGATCGCCCGGATACGTCACTAGCCAGCTTTCGAAGCGATCGACCAGCACTTCGGGATGACATTGCAGCGCCAGCACATGCTCGCCCCACGAGAACGCCTGATGTTTGCATGCATCGGTCGATGCGAGCAGCGTGGCGCCATCGGGCAGATCGAAGGTATCGCCATGCCAGTGGAAGACGGGAACCGAAGCGCCATCGCTTTCGAGATGACGCAACGACGATGCGCGTCCCGCTTCGGTCAGCGTGAGCGGCGACCAGCCGAGTTCGAGCGTGCCGGATGAATACACACGCGCTCCAAGCGCCCGCGCGATCAACTGCGAACCGAGACAGATGCCGATGGTCGGCAAGCCCGCCGCGATGCGCTTTTCGAGCATGGACAGCAGCGGCGCGAGATGGGGATAAGCGGCGTCTTCATGCGCGCCGATTGGCCCGCCGAGAACGACGAGCAAGGAAGGATCGAGCGGATTGGGCGCATCGATACGTGCGCGCCCGACATCGAGATAGCGGACCAGATGGCCGCGATCGCCGAGCACGAGTTCGAGACTGCCCAGATCTTCGAAATAGACGTGGCGGATCGCCAGGACTTCTTGTTTCATCGGCGTGTACGTGGCGTGAGTGCAAGCAGCCGCGCGCGGCTCGAACGATGCAGCAGTGACGAGCCGCCCCGCGCGGCGAGGCGCGACGGGCACAGTCTAACCGACTCGCCGCCACCTCACAGCGTGGGAACGCCAGACATCGAAGCCCCGGACGAATCCGGTGCTCAGGCAGCCTGGGCGAAAATCTTCCAGCTCTTCTTCTGCGTGGTCGCGTCGGCTTCTTCGTATACCGAACAATCCAGACGCAGATCGGTGTCCGCCATGTCGATCTTCAGCAGCTTGCAATAATGCGGCGCCTTCTTCGCATTCTTGCTTGCCTCGAAATGCGAGCAAGTCAGACACATGCGATGGGCCGGAATCTGCTGCGCCGATTCGAGCTGATGGATGGTCTTCAGCAGCGTGCGATAGAACGCGGCCTGCTCGTCCTCGCGCAGCGTGCCGACTGCCTTGGCCAGGAAGTCCGGCCATTGCAGCGCCTTCTTCGCCGCCGTGCGTCCGCGTGCACTCAGACGCACCGCGAGCGCGCGGCCATCGTCCAGCGCGCGGCGCTTTTCCACCAGACCCTTGCCTTCGAGCGTGCTCACGGCATCGCTCGTGGTCGCGGCGGTCAGCGCGGTTTCGCGCGCGATCTCGCCGAGCCGCATGGGCCCTTTGCGCTGCATCAGCAGAACGAGAATTTCACCCTGGGTTGGCGTGAGCCCCGCGCCTTCCGCCCATTCCCAAGCCTGGCTGCGCATCGCCGTGCTCAGCCTCAGCAAACCGTGGGTCACCCGCCCAGTCGGTTGCTCTCCGTATACGCCTTCACTCATAGTCTTTCGCTTGTTGTTCCGCTTTTGTGTATTGACGGCGCGTTTCGCGCGAACCTCTGCTAACGCCCCACTCGACAAACCGCTCATGAGGCACGTTGTCGCACCCCTCTGAAGCGTGCCCTCGACCGTGGTCCCCGCCGTCTCAAAATTCAGGCGTACCGGATAATTTCGTTACGCCTGAATGGGGACATCGCACCACTCTTCGTTATGCACCTTCTTATGACCTGCGTTGAGGTGCAATTGTTTTGCCGACTATAACGCGATGTCGGCAAAGTCGCCATTCTAAAGGACACAGAACAAACGTACACCTTAATTATCCACTCTGAACTGTGGATAACCCGGGGAAAAGTGGTGTGTTTCGTTGTACGGTGGATCTCATGCGGCAAACGATAAGCGGAAAGCCTTCGCGGCGACGGCTTAAACGACTGGTTTTGCACGTCTTCTCAACAAGGTTGTCGTTTTTGTAAGACCTTGAGACTGTGACGTTTTTTTGCGTTGTCCACAACGATTTACTTCAACTGCGCCGCCATTGCATGCTTTGCGTCTGCTCGAAGCGAAGCTGAAACAGACTGCATTGCGCTGCTTCAAACGTTGGCGCGAGCGCTTTATTCCCATCGACGAACATGCACGCGTTTCAATGACGTCCATGTTCGTTGACGAGTGTCCGTTACATGAGCACTTCGGAGGACTTGTGAAAAACCTTTCGCCATCTTTCCAGCCGCCTCACGTTCGGACGAGACGTTAGCTGCGCCATTCGAGACATTGCTGCCTGACGGCTTCATGCAGCGATTTTTCACGATCGACCACGCCACGCAGCCAGCTTGCATCGTTGATGCCGCCACGCGCGATGTCGCCCACCTGCGCGAGCGCCGCCTGCGAGCCGAGCGCTTCGGCATGCGGCGCGAGCACGTCGAGCGTCGCGAGAATGTCTTCGGCGATGGTGCGCCGCTCGCCCGTCTGCGGATGGATGCACGTGCCTTCCATCCCGAAGCGGCAAGCCTCGAAACGATTGAAGGTATAGACGAGATAATCGTCTTCCTTCGGCGTGAGCGGTTTATCGAGCAAAAGATAACGCGAGAGCGTCTGGATGTAGCACGCGATCGCCGCCGCGCGATCCACCGAGAGCGGCGTATCCATCACACGGACCTCGATGGTGCCGAAGCCCGGCTTCGGACGGATATCCCAGTAGAAGTCCTTCATGCTGTTCACGACGCCGGTATTCACCATCTTCGAGAAGTACTCCTCGAAACCGTCCCAGGTCAGCACGAACGGCGCGCGGCCCGACAACGGAAACGCGAACACCGAGTTCAGCCGCGACGAATGAAAGCCCGTGTCCACGCCCTGAATGTACGGCGACGACGCCGACAGCGCGATGAAGTGCGGGATATAACGCGACATCGAATGCAATAGAAACAGTGCGCTGTTCGGGTCCGGACAGCCGATATGAACGTGCTGACCAAAGACCGTGAATTGCTTGGCGAGATATCCGTAAAGTTCGGAGATGTACTGAAAGCGCGGCGCGTCGTAAATCTGCCGGTCGCTCCATTGCTGGAAGGCATGCGTGCCGCCGCCTGCCAGCCCTACGTTCAACTGATCCGCCGCCGCCACCAGCACATCGCGGATCGTGCGCAGGTCGGTCACCGCCTGCTCGTGCGTCGTGCAGATGCCGGTCGAAAGCTCGATCATGCTTTCGGTGATTTCCGGCGTGATGTTGCCGGGGATTTTTTCGTCCTTGATGAGCCGCATGAGATCGGACGCTGCGCGCGTCAGATCGTAATCGTGCGTGTTGACGACCTGTATCTCAAGCTCCACGCCGAACGTGAAAGGTTCGGAGTTGATGAAAGGTTCGAGTGCCATGACGCCTCTTGAAAATTCACAATCTGAAGCGGCGCCGTGACGTCACTCGCGCCGCTCTCCCACCGCCGACAAACTACGGTACACCACGAACGGCGTCACGATCTGCAGCACGACGATCGAGCACATGACGATCGCGCGCAGCGTCGGATCGTAGTCGGGATAGAGCACGTACATGTCGTCGACCAGCAGATACGCGAGCGCCGACATCGGCGTGAGCGACACGCCCAGCGCCACGCCCTGCTTCCAGTTCAGCCCGCTTGGTTTCGCGAAGATCAGCACGCCGATCAGCTTGCCTGCGAAACGCGCGACGATCAGCCCGACCGCCGCCAGCCCGCCAAGCACGATATCGCGCCATTGAAACGACGTGAGCGTGAGCGCAAAGAGAATCACCGTGAGCAGCCAGCCCGCCGAACCGAAGTGCGATGGCCACAACTGCGGCCGTTCATCCGCGTTCTTCACGATGATGCCCGCCGCCAGCAGCGCGAGAATCGTCGAGAGCTTGAAGATGTGCGCGACCGCGATGGCCAGCAGCACCAGACCGAACAGCGCGACGAACGAATGCTCGTCGGTGGTCGGCAGGCGGCGCACGAGCATGCCGCACGCGCGCGCCAGCAGAAACGCCAGCACCAGCGACCCGATCAGCAAGTACAACGGCTGAAGCACGGTCGCCAGCGCGTTGCCATAAATCTCCTGATGCAGCACGCCTGCCGCGAGCTTTTCGACCACCACGGCGTACACGCTGTTTAGCGCGGTGAGCGTGAGCAATCGCTGCGTGACCTGACCTTCGGCGCGTAGTTCGGTCTTCAGTTGAATGACCATTGCAGGCGATGTCGCCATGGCGATGGCGGCGATCACGATGGATTGCATCGTCGGCACGTTGAGCAGCGTCAGCGCGATCAGCACGAGCCCGAACGTAAACGTCGATTCCGCGATGCTGGAAAGAATCAGATACGGATTGCGGCGGATCCATCGAAGATCGAGCCGGCCGCCGAGTTCGAACAGCAGCAGCCCGAGCGCGACATCGAGCAGCGGACGGGACAGCCCGCCTGCGCTCGAATCGATCACGCCGAGCCCGGCGTTGCCCGCGATCAAACCGATGATCGCAAAGCCCGTGATGCGCGGCAGACGCCACGCGCGCCACAACAACTCTCCGGCGAGTCCCGCCGTGACGAGCGCGAGACCGGCCCAGAGAATGGCGTCGGGTTCGAGCGGCCACGCGGGCAAAAACGAAAATGCCGAATTCATCTTATGGGCTTCTCCTACGAGTGCTTATCGTGCCCTTGCGCGCCGCGCGTCGCCGAGGCGCATTCGCGCGCTCGTGGAACGATGCGAGCGTGGGTTCATTCAGTCGAAACGAAATTCGAACGAACACGGCGTCACGGTACAGGCCGTGCACGGATTAGACGACGTATCCAACCTTCACGGACACGCTGCGCGCAGGCTGGATACAGCAAACGATGTCGAGGCGCTGGTGTTCAGATTATCGGCCGCAATCATCGTTCCATTGATGCGCCCGGCGTTTTAGTCACGGGTGCAGGAAGAGACGCGATTGTGCCATATGTCGCATCCCGTGACAGAGCAAGTCCAGATGCATGATTCCATTGAAGTAAAACCGACGTCCGGCGTGTGTCTCCAAGCGGCAAGGTTGACCGCGCCAGTCTCTCGTCGTTTTGAAGCCGCGCTGCCGATAGCGACGTCTTCAGGTGTTTACAGGTTTACCGTATATATAAATAGTAGAAGTTAACAAGGGTGGGCCGGTTCTGTGGATAACGTCCTTTTCCGTTTTGCAATCAGGCATCTGGCGAAAGCAGAAGCGGGTCGTGAAGGTGTTGGCGCATGTCGGTTAACTCGGAACAACTTTGAGCTGCTTTCACCGTGGACGTGAGTTGTCCCGTTTACGTGCACAACGCGTACACAAGTCTTCCTTGCGTAAACGCAGCGCTTATCCACAGCCTGACGAGGATAACTAGCTTCGTGTGAAATCGCCGTGACGCAGGGCGCGCAACAGGAAGCGTGCGGGATCGACCGCTTCGGCAAGTTCGCGCTCGACAGGCCACGGCGCGCCTTCTATCTGCGATGCAATGAGTTCCGCCGCGAGCGTCGCCCAGATCAGCCCGCGCGATCCGAACGCGAATGCGCCGTACAGTCCCGGCGCGCGCGGCAGATCGAGCGGCCACGCGCCGGAGAGACGCACGGCATCGCGGCGCGCGAGGGCTTCGTCGGCGAGTTGGCCGATCATCGGCATGCGGTCGCTCGTCACGCAACGGAAGGCGACGCGGCCGCCGTGCGGTTCAGCGGTGAGATGCGCGGCATCGGGCAGCATCGGCGTGAGGCGTTCGATGTTTTCGAGGTGGCCCGCCGCGCGTATTTCGTGATCCGGATCGTCGATGTCATACGTCGCGCCAATCAACGTGCGATGCGCGCCAAGCGGCACCGCGTAGCCTTCGCCGATGACGGGCATGCGCAAGGCATCGAGCGGCGTGGAATCGAGCAGCGTGAGTTGGCCGCGCACACTGCGCGTCGGGTCGCCGTGGAGCTTGGCGAGTGGCGCGGCATCATGCGCATTTGCCAGCACGATGACCGGCGCGCTGGCGATCACGTTTTCGCGTTCATCGAAGACGCGCCAGTTCCGTCCATCATGTTCGATGCGTGCCGCGCGCGTGTTCATGCACGCCGTCAGATGCTTGCCTGCGAAGGCAAGCTGCGCCGCGCACACGGCGGCGGGCGAGATTGCGCCACCGCGCGGAAAGAACCATCCGCCGCGCGTGACGCGCACGCCTGCGAGACGCGCGGCTTCATCGTCGGACATGGTGTTCACGTATTCGCGCGGATAACCGAAGCGTCGAATCGCGGATGCCATTGCTTCGGCATCCTCCACGGTATCGGCAATTTGCAGCAGGCCTTCGCGTGTTCGCTGTAAATCGTGGCCTGCGTGTTCCAACATCTGCCATTCGCGCAATGCCAATAAGAATCCCGCGCGCGTGAGTCGTGCAGCAACGCTGTCGTCGCGCCACACGATCGGATGAAACACGCCCGCCGGGTTGCCCGATGCATCGCGGGCTGCGGATGCATGGCGGTCGATCAACGTGATGCGCCATCCGCGCGCGGCGAGGCGTGAAGTCACCGCGCAACCCGCGAGACCCGCGCCTATGACGATTGCTTCGCGCGTCGGTGTGTCGAGCGGGAGCGGTGGTTCGTGACGGCGCACGCGCCATTTTGGAGTGAAGCGGGCGGTGTTCGTGTCGTTGCATTCGAAGCCCGCGTTCGTCAGTGCCTTGCGCCAGACGGGATCGGCATCGGTAACGACGGTCGCGCCATCGCCTGCAAGACGGGCGAGCGCTTTCGCGATGCGCGTCGAATCATCGGCGAGCGATGCATCGAGATGAAACGCATCCACGCGCGCCCACACTTTGAGCAGCATGTCGCGCGGTTCGCCAATCGCGAGCGTGAGCACGACGCGGCCTTCATCAAATTCGAGGCGATGCAGGCCGGGCACGCGCATGGGCCAAACATCGGCGAGGGCGGCGGGCGGCGTGTCCAGCGAATCGACGCTGCCGAGCGCCACGACATGCAGACGCTCGCAACGCGTGGCTTCGTCGTCATCGCGCCAGCGACGCCAGAGCGCGAGAAAGCGTTCGCCGCCGTCGAAATGCGTATCGACGAAGGTGAAGACGCGCCGCGAACGCCAGCGCGCCGGAAGATCGTGCGAGGTGAAAAGAGCAGCGGCATCCGCGCTGCGCGTGTTGGACGTCGAATCGATCATGCAGGAAAGGTCAGGCGATGGCAGTCGTGGAATGATCGGGCGCGGCGTCCTGCTCGATCGGCTCGACCGCGAAACCCGCCGCGCGCCACGCTTCCAGACCGCCGAGCAAAGGCGCGACATCGATGAAACCGTGCGACAAAAGCGCCTTCGCAGCCAGCGCCGCCGAGACCTCGTTCGGGCAGTCGCAATACGTCACGAGCTTGCGTTCGCGCGCGATGCCCGCCAGTTGCGCGGCGATGTCGTCATGACGCAGCAGCAGCGCGCCGGGAATCGCCCACGGGTCCATCGCGCGACGCTCGCCGCGCCGGACATCGATCACGAGCGGCGGCGGTTCGTTCGCCAGCAAGGCGCGCAGCATATGGATGTCGATGCGCGCCATGCGCAGACGGCGCAGGAGGGACAGGCGCTGCCACCAGCGCATCGCCAGATAGAGCGTGAGCGCTACGGCCGCGAGCACGAGCGCGCCGCGTCCGAACAGGTCGAGCCAGGCGAGCGCGGTATCGACGAGATCCGCGAACATCGCGCCGAACGCCACGCCGATTCCGGACCAGAGCAGGGCGCCGATCGTGTCGTAGAGAAGGAAGGTCGCGAAGCTCACGCCGGTCGCGCCCGCAACAGGAATGGCCAACGTCGAAAGACCGGGAATGAACTTCGACAGCGCGAGAATGCGCACGCCGAAGCGCGTGAAGAAGTCGAGACTGCGCGTGACACACGTATCGCGCGAGATGGACAGCTTGCACAGCACGCCGAGCACGCGGCTGCCGTAGCGTCGTCCGAGCCAGAACCAAAGCGTGTCGCCGATGAGCGCCGCCACGCTCGCCACGATCACGATAGCCACGAGCGGCGCGAATGCCGACGCCGGAAACACGCCCGAAAAACCCGCCGCGAGCGCATTAAAACCGCCCGCGCCGACACTCGCCGAGACCGTGATCGCACCCGTCAAAGCCAATGTGGGCAAGGCCGGGAGGGGAAGTCCGAGGCATTCGAGAAGAACGTTGGCAAAAACCAACGGCAGCCCATATTCGATGATCAGCTCTCGCAGCATGGACGCAACCCTGGAGTTATTCGCCGAGAAACCTGCCCGATGCCCCGAAAAAATCAGGGTAAATCTTTGAAACCCTTGTCGTGCATGGGTTTGCGCTGCGCTATCATACCAAGCGCCGCGTGTGGAGGCGGCGCGGGAGTAATGAAGAAAGGCCACGCCGAAAAAGCGCTGCCGAAGCCGTGGAACTGCCGCAGAGGCACGCCGGACGGGCCTTCCCACTCGACGGCACGGCTCGCGCACGTATAATCGGCGCGTTCGCGCTGTTCGTGTCAACCCAAACTGATAAAGGAACCTTAATGAACAAACAGGAATTGATCGACGCCGTTGCCTCGCAAACCGGCGCCAGCAAGGCCCAAACTGGCGAAACGCTGGACACATTGCTCGAAGTGATCAAAAAGTCTGTGTCGAAAGGTGACTCCGTTCAGCTGATCGGCTTCGGCAGCTTCGGTTCGGGCAAGCGGGCGGCACGCACGGGTCGCAACCCGAAGACCGGCGAATCCATCAAGATTCCGGCTGCCAAGACGGTCAAGTTCACGGCAGGCAAAGCCTTCAAGGACGCAGTGAACAAGCGGTAAACCAGCGAAGGCCGTGGCGCCAGCTGCCATGCTGCGCGGCGCCGGCCTTCGAGGTTCATCCGCGAGCGCGGAGCAGACCTTCAAGTAAGACCCGCCACAGGCGGGTTTTTTTTCGTCCGTGGACATCGTGGCGGCGCGTGTTTGGGAATCGAGCCGCCGTGTCTTCAATGTCGATGGTCGTCGCAGTCGCAGTCGGGGCCGTGATCGTGGTCATCATGGTCGTGATCGTCGATTTCCCATGCGGGAAACGGATCGGAGAACTGCTGCCATTGCGCCTTGCCGAGCGCCCATTCGTTGTCATCGAGCAGACAGGCATCGAATTTTTGCTGCCACACGGATGCATCGAGATTCGGGCCGATCAGCACCAGTTCCTGACGGCGATCGCCCACGCTGTTGTCGTCCGGCTCGCCGAACCATTCCGCGACGATTTCGGCTTCCAGTTCGGGATCGTCGGTCGGCCATTCGCTGCGATCCTGCGCCGCCCACCACACGCCCGCCGGTCCGTGCCGGCATGTGCCGCCCGCTTGCGAGAGCGAACCGCCCACTTCATCGCGCGTGGCGAGCCAGAAGAATCCTTTCGCGCGGATCACATCCGGCCATTCCTGATGCAGCAGCGTCCAGAACCGCTCCGGATGAAACGGCCGCCGCGCACGGTAGACGAAATGCGCGACGTGATCGTCATCGTCGGGTTCTTCGCCGTTCAGGATCGCGAGCCAGCCGGGCGCGCTGGCGGTGGCATCGAAATCGAAGCGGCCGGTGTTCAGCCATTCGGCGTGCGGCGCGCGGCCGGACTCGCTGCGAACCAGATGAGCGCGCGGGTTCAGCGCACGGACCACGCGTTCCACTTCGTCAACGTCAGCCGATTCAGTCGTGTTGATGACGACCACATCGCAGAACTCGATCTGCGCGACCAGCGTTTCGACGATGGTCCGATCGTCGCCGCTGGCGTCATCGAGCGCGTCCGCGCGGGCGTAATCGCGCAGGAACGTGGATGCATCGATCACCGTGACGAACGTGTCGAGTTGGGCGCGGCCTTCGAGCGTCGCATCGTCGTCGTCACCGAAGGCAAGTTGTTCGGCGATGTCCATCGGATCGATCGCCGGATCGGATTCGACGACGAGCGCATCGAAGCGTGCCTCTTGCGCCAGCGCGACGATCGCGGCCTCCAACGCTTCCATCGATTTCGATGCGAGCATCACGCGCACGCAGCCATTCGGCAGATCGCGCCGTTCGTCTGCATTGCCGAACACAATGGACGCAACGCGCAGCGAGTCCGGAACACCATTGAGAAGCGCAGTCATGCCCGCGCCGTCCAACCCCGACAGCACGGTAACAGGCAGTGGATATGAGTTCATTGCAGTGAAGTGCGCGAGGCAAGGGAAAGCCGTCGAATGCCGGCAAGCAGAACCGGCGCGCTGCTCAGGTGAACAGCGCGCCGGAACGTCGAATCAGGGATTGTGCATCAAATACGAACGGCGGGAAGGCGCGCCGTGGAATCAGCGCTGCGCCTGAAGCAGCTTCCAGCGTCGCAGAATCTCGATGATCTGCGACGAGTATTTGTCACGCAAAGCGGGTGTTTCGGAATGGTAAGCACCGACCGCCTGCCACGAATTGCCATACTTGTTCATTTTCTGGCGCAGATGCCATGCCGCGACATACACGCTCTTGCATGGCTCCATCAGCGTGCCGCTCGAAATGCCATATTGAGCCAGCGTATTCAGATGGATGGAGTTGATTTGCATCAGCCCGTAATCGGTCGAACCATTGGCGTTCTTGTTGATGGCGTCAGGCTTGTTGTGCGATTCCTGCCAGGCGATAGCGCGCAGGATAAGCGGATTGACCTTCTGATACTTCGCCGCTTCGTCAAAACAGTCGGCGTGTGCTGACGCGGCGGCCAGCATGGCCCCGCAACCTATTGCTAGTAAACGCAGGATTCTCTTCATCTTCCTTCTACTCCATCCGCTCGTGCGGAACGTCATGCCGCTGTTGCGGCGCCGTGGCGCCTACGCCAACCAACACACGTCCGCGGCCGGGGCGTCATCGGGAAAACCCACCCTTTTTGATGCCGCCCGGATTGCGGAACCGCCCGTATCATACCCGCTGGCGTCTCAGACCATAAGTTGGCTATCAGACATACGTTCGATGCACGCCGCGAGACCAAATTGAGGTAACGTTTGCGCGAATCGTTGCAAAAATCAATTAAACGTATGAATAATAAGGTAAAGCCGCAAGGTACAATGCGAACCCGCGATTGTCTTACAAATTCTGGAAAAGCCTTATTCCGGCTTATCGGCAAAGGATTTGGAAGACTTGAGGCGCTGGAATCCAAGTTTCATGTGGTGCATAGTTTTGTCGGACGGATTGGAATAATTTCGTTACACAGACCTGCTATCGTCACGTTTTTTTGAACGTTCGCGACGGGCGGGTTGCCCGACTCGCGGCTGGTGGCGCGCTCGGCCCGACGAGACGTGCTGCTTGGCGGGCTCCCGCAGGGGGCCGGCTCAGACAACACATCCATGAATAGACAACCTATGGCACTGCGCCGCCTTGCAACCGCGCTTCTGGCGACGGGCCTCATCGTGGCGCACGCCGCGCACGCGCAGGTGACGCTGAATTTCGTCAACGCGGACATCGATCAGGTCGCGAAGGCAATCGGCGCCGCCACCGGCAAGACCATCATCGTCGATCCCCGGGTGAAGGGGCAGCTGAACCTCGTATCGGAAAATCCGGTGCCCGAGGAGCAAGCGCTCAAGACGCTGCAATCGTCGCTGCGCATGCAGGGCTTCGCGCTCGTGCAGGATCACGGCGTCCTCAAGGTCGTGCCGGAAGCGGACGCCAAGTTGCAGGGCGTGCCGACCTACATCGGCAATTCGCCGCAGGCGCGCGGCGATCAGGTCATCACGCAAGTCTTTCAACTGCACAACGAGTCGGCCAACAATATCCTGCCGGTGCTGCGGCCGCTCATCTCGCCGAACAACACCATCGCGGCTTATCCGGCGAACAACACGCTGGTCGTGACGGATTACGCGGACAACGTGCGGCGCGTGGCGGGCATCATCGCGGGCATCGATACGGCGGCGGGCCGCGAGGTGGACGTGCTCCAGCTCAAGAACGCCAACGCGCTCGACGTCGCTGAACAGATGAACAAGCTGCTCGATCCCGGCGCGGTCGGCAGCACGGACACCACGCTTAAAGTCGTCGTCACGCCGGACGCACGCACCAATTCGCTGATGTTCCGCGCATCGAGCAGCGCGCGTCTTGCGGCGGCTCGCCAACTGGCGCAAAAACTCGATGCGCCCACGAGCCAGCCCGGCAACATGCACGTCGTCCCGCTGCGCAACGCGGACGCCACGCGTCTCGCCAAAACCCTGCGCGGCATGATGGGCAAGGGCGGCAGCGGCAGTTCGGACAACAGCAGCAGCAGCGGCTCGAATTCGTCGAATTCGTTCGGCAACAGCGGCGGCGGCCTCGGCAATTCGTCGTCGATGTCCACCGGCATGTCCGGCACACCGCCGTTGCCCGGCGGATTGGGCGGCGGTAGTTCCGGCAGCGGCAACAGCCCGTTCGGCGCGGGCGGCTCGCGCGATCAGGCGTTTTCGTCGAACAAGGACAGCGACAGCAACGGCGGCAGCGATCAGGGCGGCGGCATGATCCAGGCGGATTCCGCGACGAATTCGCTCATCATCACCGCGCCGGAGCCGGTCTACCGCAACCTGCGCTACGTGGTCGATCAACTCGATGCACGCCGTCCGCAGGTCTATATCGAAGCGCTGATCGTCGAACTGTCGGCGACCACGGCGGCCAACCTCGGCATTCAGTGGCAAGGGCTCTTGATGTCGAACGGCGGCAATAACGCTGTGTACGGCGGTTCGAGCTTCGGGGCGGGCAACAGCAACATCGTCGATTTGACGCTCACCGCCAACACGATCGGGACGAACGGCACGGCCGGGCTGTCCAGTCCAATTCTGCAAAACGGCCTGAACATCGGCCTGTTGCACAAGTTCGGCAATTACTTCGGGCTGGGCGGTCTGCTTCAGGCGCTCTCCACCACGGCCGACGCCAACATTCTCTCGACGCCGAATCTCATCACGCTCGACAACGAGGAAGCGAAGATCATCGTCGGTCAGAACGTGCCGGTGCAGACCGGTTCGTATTCGAACGGCACGACCGGCACGTCGTCCGCGATCACTGCGTTCAATACCTACGACCGGCGCGATGTCGGCGTCACCTTGCACGTCAAGCCGCAGATCACCGAAAACGGCGTGCTCAAGCTGCAGCTCTATCAGGAAGATTCGACGGTCGATCAGACCTCGATCAACAATCCGGGCGGCGTGACCATCAACACGCGTTCGATTCAATCGACCGTACTCGCGGATGACGGCGAAATCGTCGTGCTCGGCGGCTTGATGCAGGATCAGTACACCGGCGGCAACAGCAAGATTCCGTTGCTCGGCGATATCCCGTTCATCGGCAGCCTGTTCCGCAGCGAGAACAAGACGCGCACCAAGACCAATTTGATGGTGTTCCTGCGTCCGGTGATCGTGCGCGATCAGTCGACGGCCACGCAGATCGCCAATTCGCGGTATGACTATCTGCGTCAGCAGCAATATGGCTATCAGCCGGACAACCGGATCATCAAGGATCAGGACGTGCCGCAATTGCCGCCCAAGCCGCTCGGCCCGTCCGAAGGCGGCGGCGCACCGGCCCAGAACATGCTGAACTGGGACAACATGACGCGCGGCGCGGGCGCGAGCACGACGCTGCCGCAGAATCCGAATGCCGGTCAGGCGCCGCAGCCTTATCAGCAAGCACCGGCGCCGATTGGCGGCAATGGCAACGGTAATGGAAACGGCGCAGGCGTGAACAATTACGCCGTGCCGAACAACCAACCGAGTACCGCGCCGATCAATAACGGCGCGAACAGTTCGACGGGAGTTTCCCAGTGAGCACCCTCAACGGCACGATCGACACCGCAACCGAGCAAGTGAGCGCCGCGGCGTCGCCGCTCTCCGCGCGTCTCGTGCCGTATGGCTTCGCGCGCAGCGGGCAGATTTTGCTCGCGCATCAGCACGCGGACACCATCGAGGTATGGATCAGCGAGCGCACGTCGGATGCCGCTTTGGCCGAAGTCGCGCGCAATTTCGGCGCGCTGTCGATCGTGCGCAAGTCCGCCGACGAACTCGCCGCCGCGATCAACTCGGCCTATGCGCGCAACGATGGCAGCGCCGCGCAGGTGGTCGGCGAAGTGGAAGGCGAAGTCGATCTTTCGCGGCTGATGCAGGACATTCCCGAAGTCGAAGACCTGCTGGAATCCGAAGACGACGCGCCGATCATCCGCATGATCAACGCGTTGTTGACGCAGGCCGCGCGCGAACAGGCATCGGATATTCATATCGAGCCGTTCGAAAATGCGTCCGTCGTGCGTTTTCGCGTGGACGGCACACTGCGCGATGTCGTGCGTCCGAAGAAGGCGCTGCACGGCGCGCTGATCTCGCGGATCAAGATCATGGCGCAGTTGGATATCGCCGAAAAACGTCTGCCGCAGGATGGCCGCATTACCTTGCGCGTGGGCGGCCGTCCGGTCGATGTGCGCGTCTCCACGCTGCCGACCGGCCACGGCGAACGCGCGGTGCTGCGTCTGCTCGAAAAGGACGCGCAGCGCCTGAACCTCGAAAAGCTCGGCATGGCGCGCGACACGCTGCGTCAGTTCGACAAGCTGATCGGCAAGCCGCACGGCATCGTGCTCGTGACCGGGCCGACCGGTTCGGGCAAGACCACCACGCTTTACGCGGCCATGTCGCGGCTGGAAACCACCACCACGAACATCATGACGGTGGAAGATCCGATCGAATACGACTTGTCGGGCATCGGGCAGACGCAGGTGAACGAGCGCATCGGCATGACGTTCGCGCGTGCGTTGCGGTCCATTTTGCGGCAGGACCCGGACATCATCATGATCGGGGAAATTCGCGATCTGGAGACCGCGCAGATTGCGGTGCAGGCATCGCTCACGGGTCACTTGGTGCTGGCCACGCTGCATACGAACGATGCCGCGTCCGCCGTCACGCGTCTCACCGACATGGGCGTGGAGCCGTATCTGCTGGCGTCGTCGCTGCTGGGCGTGCTGGCGCAGCGGCTCATCCGCCAACTGTGTCCGGTCTGCAAGAAAGAAGAAACGGATGGCGATGGCAAGAAGCACTGGCATCCGGTCGGCTGCGACCGTTGCGGCCAGTCGGGCTATGTCGGGCGGCGCGGCGTCTACGAACTGCTGCTGATCGATGAAATCATCCGCCCGCTGATCCACCGCAATGCCGCCGATGCCGAGATTCTCGAATCCGGCCGCAAGCAGGGCATGCGCACGCTGCGCGAAGACGGCGACCGCTGGCTGGATGCCGGCATAACGTCGCTCGAAGAAGTGCTGCGCGTGACGGGCGGAGACTGAAGCGATGCCCGCGTTCCGTTTCGAAGCCATCGACACCACCGGCAAGACGCAAAAAGGCGTGCTCGATGCCGACAGCGCCCGCGCCGCGCGCAGCCAGTTGCGCACGCAAGGGCTGACGCCGCTGATCGTCGAGGCGGCGGGATCGCGCACGCGCGGCGAGCGTCAGACGCGGCTCTCGCTGGGCCGTCGTCTTTCCACGCGCGAACAGGCCATTCTCACGCGTCAGCTTGCCAGTTTGCTGATCGCCGGATTGCCGCTCGGCGAAACGCTGTCGGTGCTCACCGAGCAGTCCGAGCGCGATTACATTCGCGAACTCATGGCCGCGATCCGCGCCGAAGTGCTCGGCGGTCATTCGTTCGCCAATGCGCTCGCGCAGCATCCGAAGGACTTCCCGGAGATTTATCGCGCGCTGGTGGCGGCGGGCGAGCACACCGGCAAGCTCGGCCTCGTGCTGTCGCGGCTCGCGGACTACATCGAGCAGCGCAACGCGTTGAAGCAGAAGATCATTCTGGCGTTCACGTATCCGGGCATCGTGACGATCATCGCGTTCGGCATCGTCACGTTTCTGTTGAGTTACGTGGTGCCGCAAGTGGTGAACGTGTTCGCCAGCACGAAGCAGTCGCTGCCCGTCCTCACCGTCATGATGATGGCGCTTTCCGGCTTCGTGCGAAGTTACTGGTGGGTCGCGCTCATCGGCGTGCTGTTGTTCGCGTGGATGGTGCGCGGCATTCTCCGGCGGCCCGGACCGCGCATGGCGTTCGACCGCTGGCTGCTGACGGCGCCGCTCATCGGCAAACTCGTGCGCGGCTATAACACCGTGCGCTTTGCCAGCACGCTCGCCATTCTGACCGCCGCCGGCGTGCCGATTCTGCGCGCATTGCAGGCAGCAGGCGAAACGCTCAGCAACACGGCAATGCGCAACAACGTGGACGACGCCATCGTGCGCGTGCGCGAAGGTTCGTCGCTGTCGCGCGCGCTCGGCAACACGAAGACGTTCCCGCCGGTGCTGGTCCACCTGATCCGCTCCGGCGAGGCAACGGGCGACGTCACCACCATGCTCGACCGCGCCTCCGAAGGCGAAGCGCGCGAACTCGAACGCCGCACGATGTTCCTCACCAGCCTGCTCGAACCGCTGCTGATTCTCGCGATGGGCGGCGTCGTGCTGGTGATCGTGCTCGCGGTGATGCTGCCGATCATCGAACTGAATAACCTGGTGCAGTAATGAACGCCCTGCAAACCCGTCTTCTCACGCTCGCCGCGCTCGCGCTTTTTTGCGTGACCGTGACGTACTGGGTGGTCACGCTCACCTCGCGTCAGACCGCGCCCTTGCCCGCCGCCGCCGCGACGCGCACGCCGTCGGTCGAGCAGGCCGCGACCATTTTCGGCGGCCAGCTCGAACGGCAGGCCAATTCGGATGTGCATCTGTTCGGCATCCTTGCGTTGCAGAACGGCGCGGCGGCAATCGTCAGTTATGGCGGCGAACCGGCCAAGGCTGTATCGCTGGGCGGACCGCTCACGCAGGGCGTGAAGCTGTCGGAAGTGCGGGCGAAGTCGATCATCATCGAGCGCAAGGGCGGCGTGAAGTCGGAGATTTTCCTTCCGGCGATGCCGGTCGGCCCGACGATCTACGTGCGCTGAACGTCGTTGGCCGTGCGTCGATGCGGCGCAACGGCGATGTAAGCGCATCGATAGAATGAGCGGTTGCATCGCCGGGCTCGCGGCCTGGAAATCGATACTTTCAAACAGATAAAGAGGTAGGACTCATGCAAGTGTGGACACAACGCGCGCAACTCGAACGCGCAGCCCGGACGCAAGGACGCCGCCAGCGCGGCTTTACGCTGATCGAAATCATGGTGGTGATCGCCATTCTCGGCATTCTCGCCGCGCTGATCGTGCCGAAGATCATGAGCCGTCCGGACGAAGCGCGCCGCGTCGCCGCGAAGCAGGACATCGGCACGGTGATGCAGGCGCTCAAGCTCTATCGCCTCGACAACGGCCGTTATCCGACGCAGGAACAAGGTCTGGCGGCGCTCACGCAAAAGCCGACCACCGAGCCTGTGCCCAACAACTGGAAGGACGGCGGCTACCTCGAACGTCTGCCGGCCGATCCGTGGGGCGGTCAGTATCAATATCTGAATCCGGGCGTGCACGGCGAAATCGATGTCTTCAGCTACGGCGCGGACAACAAGCCCGGCGGCGAAGGTAACGATGCCGATGTCGGCTCGTGGCAATAGGCGATCGTAGGCTCAGGCTAACGGTAAAGGTAAGGTGGCTCGCGTGAACCGGCACGTCAGACAGTCAGCCGCGCGACGTGATCGAGGGTTCACGCTGCTGGAAATGCTCGTGGTGCTGGTCATCGCGGGATTGCTGGTATCGCTCGCGTCGCTGCAACTGACGCGCAATCCGCGCACCGATCTCAACGAGGAAGCGCAGCGGCTCGCGCTGCTGTTCGAATCCGCGGGCGACGAAGCGCAGGTGCGCGCGCGGCCCATCGCGTTTCAGCCGGTCGAAGGCGGTTTTCGTTTCGATGTCCGTACCGAAGACGGCTGGCGTCCGCTGCGCGACGATCTGTTGCGCGCGCGTCCGTGGGAAGGCGGCGTGACCGGCGTGACTATCCAGTTTCTCGATTCGGACCGCTCGGTGGATCGTCTCGTGTTCGGCGTCGAAGCCATCGATACACCGATGGAAATCACGCTCGTCTCGGCGGTCGGGCGCGCGACGATCATCGGCAGCGGCAATGGCCGCTTCGAGGTGCGGTGATGAAGCGTCATCGTTCCCAACGCGGTTTCACCATGATCGAAGTGCTCGTGGCGCTGGCGATCATCGCGGTGGCGCTGGCGGCATCGCTGCGCGCGGTGGCGTCGCTCGCGACGAGCGAGGCGGACCTGCATCGACGGCTATTGGCGGGATGGAGCGCCGACAACGAACTCGCGCAATTGCGGCTTTCGCACGAGTTTCCGGAAGTCGGCTCGAAAACCTTTGATTGCTCGCAAGGCAATCTCAAGCTCATGTGCACGCAGCGCGTGAGCACGACGCCGAACCCGATTTTCCGTCGCGTCGAAATTCTTGTTTCGATGCCGGGCCGGGCCGGCAATCTCGCGCAAATGGTCACGGTGGTGGGGAATGAAACGAATCGTTCCCTGTAAGCAGCGCGGTTTCACGCTTCTGGAAATGCTGATCGCCATCGCCATTCTGGCGGTCATCGCGGTGTTGTCGTGGCGCGGACTCGACTCGGTGATTCGCGGCCGCGCCGTCATCACCGCGCAGATGGAGGACGAGCGCGTGGTCGCGCAGTTATTCGACCAGATGCGTATCGACGCGCGTCAGGCCGCCACCGACGACGAAGCCGGGCAGGCCGCGGTGTCGATCGCGGGCGGCTCGCTGCAAATCGTGCGCGGTCTGTTCGCGCCGGGCGCCGCGCCGCGTCTTCAGGTCGTGCGGTATAGATTGGCGGATGGGCGCGTGGTGCGCTTCGCATCGCCGCCGCTGGCCAACGTGGGCGAAGTGCGGCGCACGCTGGCCGGCGGCACGGAAGGATGGAATTCGGTGTCGTTGCTGGGCGGCGTCAGGTCGATGCGGGCGCGTGTGTACATCCCGCAAAAAGGATGGACCACGAACATGAACGACGTGACCGCGCAGATCAACGAAAACGACAACAACCTGAAGGTGCCGCAACTCGGCAACGCGCCGCTGCCGCGCGCGGTGTCGGGCGTTCAGGTGGCGATCGGCGCGGCCAATCTCGCCGCGCCGATCACGCGTGTTTTCCTCGTCGGAGAATGAGCATGCGCAAGTCTGCTTTTGCATCGGGGAAGCAACGCGGCGTCGCGATCATCAGCGCGCTGCTGGTGGTCGCGCTGTCGGCCATTCTGGTGTCGGGCATGTTGTGGCGGCAGCAGGTTCAGGTTCGGCGCATCGAGAATCAGCGCTTGCTGGCGCAGGCGCAGTGGATTTCGCGCAGCGCGCTGGACTGGACGCGGCTGATTCTGCGCTCGGAAGCGGATACGTCGCCGACCGTCACGTATCTCGGCGGCGTGTGGGGCGTGCCGATTGCCAAGACGCGGCTCTCGGACTTCCTCGGCCAGATCGGCGATGTGCGCGCGCAGGAAGGCGCGGCCACGTATCTGTCCGGCTCCATCGAAGATGCGCAGGCGAAGTTCAACCTGCGCAATCTGGTGGCGACGCCAACACCCGGCGTGCTGACGGTGAACGTCGAACAGATTCAGGCGTTCCAGCGGTTGCTTGTGGAAGTGGGACTGGACGGATCGCTGGCGAAGACCGTGGCCTTGCAGATGCGCGCGGGACTCGCGCGATCGGCCACGCGTTTTCAGGCGGAGTCACCCAGCGGAGCGTCGGCGGCGGCGGGCGCGGCGTCGATGGTGGCGGCCATCGCGGCGGGCGGCGGCGTAAGCGGCGGCAACTTCACCGACGATCCGGGCCTCAAGGACTTCGACAGCGACGCGCCCGTCGCGCCGCTGCAAATGATCACCGTGGATTCGCTTCAGGACGTGCCGGGATTTTCGGCGGATGCCGTCGCCAAGTTGCGCCCGTTCGTCACCATCCTGCCGACGACCACGGCCGTCAACATGAACACGGCATCCGCCGAAGTGATCGCCGCCGTGATTCCGGGGATGAACCTCGCGCAGGCGCAAGCGCTCGTCGCGCGCCGCTCGACCGTGTTCTTTCACGATGTCGGCAATGTGCAGCTTGCGCTCACCGGCGCGGGCGTGAAGACCGTCACCTCGGTCGATCCGCAGGAACTCGACGTGACGACGAAATACTTCGTGATTCACGGACGCGTCGAGCACGAACGCGCGCAGCTCGAACGCACGACGCTCGTCTATCGCGATCCGACGACGCACGCCACGCGCGTCGTCTACTCGCGCGACGCGCTATGAATTTGACTAGAGGAAGCCGCCTTTGAGCACACTGATCGTCCTCCTACCGCCGCGCGATCCGGCGGTGCGCTCGGAAGAATGGCAATTGCCGGATCTGCCGTTTCTGCTGCTCGACAAGCGCGGTACGCCGCAGCGCGTCGGCCGGGCCGCGCTGTCGCTGTTGCCGCGCGCTGCGGCGACCGTGCTGATCGTCGCTGCGCGCGACACGCTGTTGATCGCCGCCAACATGCCGCCGCTCAAGGGGCCGCGCTTGCGTCAGGCGTTGCCGAATGTGGTCGAGGATCAACTGATTCAGGACCCGCAGACGTGCCACGTCGCCGTCGATCCCGTGCCGCTCGCGGATGGCCGTCGCGTGCTCGCGGTGATCGATCGCGGCTGGTTCCGTTTCGTGCGCGAGGGATTCGCGGCGGCGGGGCATCGCAATGTGAAGGCGGTGCCTGCCATGCGATGCCTGCCGGTGCCTGCAATCGCGCCGCTCGAAGAAGGCGTGGATGCGCCGGGCGCGCCGTTCATCGCCGGATTGCTTGGGCATGTGGTGTCGACCGCGCCCGCGTTGATCGGCGAGATCAGCGTCGAACCGAGCCTGTACGCGCCCGCGCCGCGTCTGGAAGTGGCGATTGCGCGCGGTGAACGCGCCGCGCTCGGCGAAGGTCTCGCGCTGCAAGAGGAAACGGTTGCCGCGACGCTCGATGCGCTCGCCGGCCCGCAGCCGGTTGTGATCTATTCGCTCGTCGATCTGCCCGGCGACGAACCGCGTCTCGCAGGCGCGCGCGGCATCGCGCACGGCGTGCCGGAAGCCCGTCCGCTCGCGTTCGAAGTCCTCGCGCGCCACGCGATGGAAAGCCGCTTCGACCTGTGCCAGTTCGAATTCGCCTCGCAACCGTGGCGGCTCGACCGCGCGACCATGCGCCGTCTGCGCGTGCCGATCGCGCTGGTGGTGGCGTCGATCATCGTGTCGGTGATCGGCGTCAACGTGCAGTGGTTGCAGCTTTCGCGTCAGCGCGACGCCATCAATGCGCAGGAAACCGAACTTTTGCTCAACGCCTTCCCGAAAACCACCGTCGTGCTCGACGCACCCGGTCAGATGACGACCAATCTCGACCGACTGCGCACGGCGGCGGGCGAATTGTCGCCGTCCGACTTTCTCTCTCTCGCCGATGGCCTCGCGCGCTCGCTCGGTCCGGTGCCGGTGAACGGCATCGCCGGGTTGGATTATCGCGAACGTCATCTGGACGTGACCTTCAAGCCCGAAACCAAGGTCGATCCCGACCTGACACGACGCCTCGCCGCGAACGGCCTAACCGGCGCGATCGATACGAACACGGGCAAATGGACGATCAGGAGCGGCCAATGAAGGCTGAACTCGCACAAACGTTCTCGGATTTCTGGGAAGGGCGCACGCAGCGCGAAAAGACGCTGCTGATGTGGGGCGGCTTCGCGCTCGTGCTGCTGGTGATTTATCTGGTGCTGTGGGCGCCCGCGTTCGAAGGCCGCGCGCGGCTGCGCGATTCGCTGCCGAACATGCAGCGCCAACTCGCGACGATGACCGCGCAGGCCAACGACGCGCGCGCGCTCGCGGGCAGCGCCGAAAGCGTCACGCCGACCGGCGGCGCGCTGCGCGATGCCATCGCGAAATCGCTCGCCGACAGCGGCATGCAGCCGACGCAGGTGCAGGTGATCGGCGCGGCGGTGCAGTTCACGCTCAAGAACGTGTCGTTTCCGAACTGGACCGTGTGGCTCGACAACGCGCGCAAGCAGTTCAAGGTGCAGGTGTCGGAAGCGCACGTCACGGCAGGAACGCCGGATGGACAGGTGGATTTGACGGCATCGCTGCAACCGGCCGTATCGAAATGAGTTACTGGACGCGCCGCTTCCGGCTCGCGCTTCCGGCGTTGTTCGTGATCGTGCTGTCGGTCGGCGGCACATTGCTCGCGATGATGCCCGCCGCGTGGATCGTCCCGCAATTCACCCGGGCGACGCGCGGGCACGTCAATCTGGTCGATCCCGCCGGTTCGCTGTGGCACGGTTCGGCCACGCTGATGCTCGCGGCGGGCAGCGGAGGCGAGGGCGCAACGCTGCTGCCGGGGCGCATCGAATGGACGACGGGGTTCTGGCCGCTGTTCCTGGGCCGCGTGCACATGACCATGCGCCAGACCGAGGCCATGCCGGATGCTGTCATCGTCGATGCGAACATGCGCAGCGCGACGCTTTCGTCCGGCGCGATCGCCGTGCCCGCGACGCTGCTCGCCGGATTGGGCGCGCCGTTCAACACGTTGAATTTCGAAGGCTTGGTGAAGCTGACGTGGACCGACTTTCGCGTGCTCGGGCAGAACACGTACGGTCAACTGATCGTCACGATGGATGACATGGCATCCAGCGTGTCGCGCGTGAAGCCGCTCGGGTCGTATCGCGTCGCGTTGCAGGCGCAGGGCGCGGCGACGAGCATCGATCTTTCGACCAGTCGCGGGCCGCTCATGCTCACGGGCAGCGGCGAACTCGCGCAAGGATCGGCGACGTTTCAGGGCACCGCCACGAGCGCGCCTGAACAACGCGAGAACCTCGCCGGACTATTGAATCTGCTGGGTCGCCACACGGACCCGGACACAGTCGCGCTGACCTTCGTGCGCTAAAAACGCTCAGCTTTTCGATGCCGGCGCGGCCACCGCGCCGGTTTCCTGATCCATCTGCGCGTCATCCCATCCGCCGCCGAGCGCCTTCACCAGACCGACCGACGACACCATCCGCTGACCCGCGATATTCGCGAGTTTCTGTTCCGCCGTGAACGCAGTCGTCTGCGCGGTCAGCACGTTGATGTACGCGACCGTTCCCGCTTTGTACTGATTGCTGATGATCGCCAGCGCCTGCTGCGCCGAGGCGACCGCCTGCTCCTGCACGACGACTTCCTTCTCCAGAATGCGCAGCGACGCGAGGTTGTCTTCCACGTCCTGGAACGCGGTCAGCACGGTTTGCCGGTACGTCGCGACGTTCTGATCGTAGGCGGCGCGTGCGGCATCCGTGCGCGCGGCGCGCAGACCGCCATCGAACAGCGTGGCCGCGAGACTCGGCCCGAGCGTCCAGAAACGCGACGGCGCGCGCAGCAATTGCGAGAACACCGAACTCTCGAAACCGCCCTGCGCGGACAGCGTGATGGTCGGGAAATAAGCGGCGATCTCGACGCCGATCTGCTCGTTCGCGGCCGCCGCCTTGCGCTCCGCCGACGCGATATCCGGCCGCCGCTCCAGAATGGCGGACGGCATTTGCGCGGGCACGGTGGGCGGCGTGGCATCGAGCGGAATTTGCGGAATGGAGAACGTGGAGGCCGCTTCGCCGACGAGCACCGCGATGGCGTGCTCGTACTGCGCGCGCGCCACGCCGTTATCGATGGCCGATGCCTGCGCGGATTGCAATTGCGTCTGCGCCTGAATCACGTCCGAACGCGCGACGATGCCCTGCGCGTACTGGTTCTGCGTGAGCTTGAGCGACTGCTGATAGGCGAGCACGGTGTCGTCGAGCAGCTTTTGCTGGGCATCGAGTGAGCGCAGTTGGAAGTAGGTTTGCGCGAGCGTGGCCTGCGCGGAAAGGCGCGCGTTGGCGAGATCGGCGGCCGCGCCTTGCTGGCCGGCTTTTTGTTCGGCTACCTGACGACGCACATTGCCCCACAAATCCGGCTCCCACGATGCATCGAGCGTGAGGTTGAACTGATTGTTGACCGAGCCTTGCTGGCCGAAACTCGAACTGCTGGTTGACCGGTTGCCCGCGCCTTGCCCCGAACGCGAGCCCGACAACGACGTTCCCACCGTCGGGAAATACGATGCCCGCGCTTCGCCAACAAGCGCACGCGCCTGCCGATAAGCCGCCGCATATTGCGCGATGGTCTGATTCGACGCGTTCAGTTGCGTTTCGAGATCGTTCAGGCGCGGGTCGTCATAGATGCTCCACCACGCGCCGCGATCGCCCTGATCGGCGGGTTGCGCGACTTTCCAGCCTTCGGGCGCTTCCTTGTAGCTGGCCGGGACGACCGTCGTGGGACGCTGATAATCCGGCCCGACCGCGCAGCCCGCGACGAGCACGGCAAGCGCGATAGCGGACACACGCAGCGCGGCGCTGCGCAGGATAAGCGTGGCGGGTGAAACGAAAGCGGCGGTACGGTGCGGCATCTGCGAGTCGAAGTCCTGTCGGCGCGGTTTCCCGAATGGGCGAACGTGGCAAGCCGAAATGGTAAAGGAACGCGCGCCGTGCATAAGCATCGCGCGCGCGCGTCAGGCAGACGTTAGCGTAACGGCTTCGTCGTAAGGTGGGTGTTACGCATCGACAATTATCGGTTACGGCACGTTACGCACCGCTGACGATTATTTCGATGAAGGCTCAAAGGCCCGGCGCACCGCCGCCGCCCGTGCAAGGCGCGGGCAATAGAGCATGCGATGAAGTCTGCTTCGGCTTGGATGCCGCCGCCGTGCGCCGCCGGTTCCGATTCTCGAACCAACCCATGCCGAGCACCGCGAACGAGCCGCCCGGCAGCAGAAACACGATCAGATACAACGCGAGTTTCCACGAACTCAGCTTCGGCGGAACGAAGTGGCGGGCGGCGTTGGCGATCGTGCTGCTGATGTCGCCGATGCGTCGGCGGGCGGTCTGGGCAAGGCGATTCATGGTTGGGTCTCTCGGGGCGTCGGCAGGGCGACGCAGCGGGGTGTTCAGAACATAGTCTCAAAAGGCGCAACAAGCGCGTAAGTCGTTGCTTAATATAATATTGACTGTGCAAGTAGTTTTCAAGATACTGGCGATTGCTTTTTTTTGAGCGTTGCTTTTGCGTAACGCCCGGACGTTGCATGGAACGAGAACCGCTGTACGACCCCGCCACGATTCAGCTCGAAACGAGTCTGGGCTATTACTTGACCAAGGCGCGCAACGTTCTCGTCGCGCGGACGGACGAGGCGCTCGGGCCGCTCGATCTCACGTCGCAGCAAATTGGCATTGTTTTGATGCTGGCGTCGGGGCGCGCGCGCACGCCGCTGGAACTATCGCGCGAACTGTCCTACGACAGCGGTTCGATGACGCGCATGCTCGACCGGCTGGAGAAGAAAGGCTTCCTGAGCCGAACGCGAAGCGACGCGGACCGGCGCATCGTCGAACTGAATTTGACGCAGCAAGGGCGCGATGCTGCAGCGCGTCTACCGGAACTCGGCGCGGGCGTGCTCAACGCACAACTCGATGGATTCAGCCGCGACGAACTCGATCTGCTGATCGGGATGCTCGCGCGGATCATTGGAAACGGGCCGGGTAAAGGCTGCGGTCCGTGCGGTGAAGAACTGTAGCGCGGTGACAAGTTCGATTTTTTGCGCTTGTCCGTTTAATTGCCTAAGCAGAAAATGCAGCGGCATAAAAAATTCAGATGCCGCTTCAAGACGAAGAAAAACATGTCGACTACCAGCACCGCTTCCGTCAAGACAACGCCCGCGCCGCTCACCGGCGGCACGCTCGCTTTGCTCACCGTGGGCCTCGCGCTCGGCACGTTCATGGAAGTGCTGGATACTTCCATCGCCAACGTCGCGGTGCCGACGATTTCCGGCAGCCTCGGCGTCGCGACGAGCGAAGGCACATGGGTGATTTCATCGTATTCGGTGGCGTCGGCGATTGCGGTGCCGCTGACGGGCTGGCTCGCGCGGCGCGTCGGCGAGGTGAAGCTGTTCACCATTTCCGTGTTGCTGTTCTCGGTGGCCTCCGCTTTATGCGGGTTCGCGCACAACTTCGAATCGCTGATTGCGTTCCGGCTGCTGCAAGGACTCGTGTCCGGCCCGATGGTCCCGCTCTCGCAAACCATCCTCATGCGCAGCTATCCGCCGCACAAACGCGGCCTCGCGCTCGGTCTCTGGGCGATGACCGTCATCGTCGCGCCGATCTTCGGGCCGGTGATGGGCGGTTACATCACGGATAACTACACGTGGCCGTGGATCTTCTACATCAACGTGCCGATCGGCCTGTTTTCGGCGGCGATCGCGTATTTTCTGCTGCGCAATCACGAGACGAAGATCACGCAGCAGCGCATCGATGCGGTCGGCCTCACCTTGCTCGTGATCGGCGTCGCGACGCTTCAGATGATGCTCGACCTCGGCAAAGACCGCGACTGGTTCAATTCGAACTTCATCGTGACGCTGGCGATTGTCTCGGTCGTGTCGCTCGCCTTCATGTTCGCGTGGGAAGTGACGGAAAAGGAACCGGTGATCGACCTCTCACTGTTTCGCGACCGCAATTTCGCGATGGGCGTGCTCATCACCTCGCTCGGCTTTCTGGCGTTCTTCGGCTCGGTCGTGGTGTTGCCGCTGTGGCTGCAAACCGTGCTCGGCTACACGCCGTGGCTCGCGGGACTTGCCACCGCGCCGGTCGGCATTCTCGCGCTTGTGCTCTCGCCGATGATCGGGCAGAACATGCATCGGCTGAATCTGCGCGTGGTCGCGAGCTTCGCGTTCATCACGTTCGCGTTCGTGTCGTACTGGAACTCGACCTTCACGCTCGATACGCCGTTTCACAGCATCATCATTCCGCGACTGATTCAGGGGATCGGCGTGGCGTGCTTCTTCGTGCCGATGACGACCATCACGCTATCGAGCGTCAGCGATGAACGCCTCGCGGGCGCGGCCGGTCTGTCCAATTTCCTTCGCACCTTGTCGGGCGCGATCGGCACGGCGGTGAGCACGACGTTCTGGGAAAACGACATGATCCGGCATCACGCGGTGCTGTCGGAATCCGTGACGGCGTATGCGCCGGCCACTTCGTCGTACTCGGATTCGTTGTCGGGATTGGGTTTGTCGGGTCAGGCGTTGAGCGCGCAACTGGACCGCGTGGTGTCGGCGCAGGCGTACATGATGTCCACCAACGACTTCTTCCGAATCTCGTGTTTCGCGTTTCTGGCGCTGGCCGCGATGGTCTGGCTGACGCGTCCGAAGAAGGGCGCATCAGCCACGATGGGACATTGATCCGCGTTACTGCGGCGTCTGCGGCTGAAGCGACTGGCCGGGCTGGCTGTCGAGATCGAGCGGAATCGGCGTGATCTGCACACCGCCGGATGTCGCGGCGGGCGCGGGCACGGCGGCCTGCGGCGTGACATAGCGCGAAGTCGGCGGGCCATTGCGCACGAACTGCTTGAAGTCCGCGCCCGCTTGCCACGGGTTCGGGTTGCAGCCAAGCGGGCTATCGCAATGCGCTTCGAAACCGACGGTCGCGGTCGCGTCGTTGGTCGGCGTCATCGTGATCTGATAGGCGAGCGCGCGCTTGCCGCTGGATGGCCCCGCCGTCTGGATGATCGAATTCGTCACCGTCTGGATCTTGTACTCGGAGTGAGTTGTGACCCAGACTTGCGCGCGCGCCCACCAGGCGTCGCATTCGGCGCGGCTCATGCAGGTGAGCGGCTGCGTGGCCTGCTCCATCGTCACGCTGCTGACCTGATCCTGCGACGCACAGCCGCCCAATAGCGCGAACGCCGCTGCAATCAGCGCCGACGCGCTTACGGATTTGATGCTCATCGTTTTTCCGGAATAAGTTGGACAACAGAACCAATTTTGGACAAACGAACGGCATCCGTGTTTCGCGCGTTTCGTACTGTTGCAAAGTCAGTCTAATTTACTGAATCGCGGCGGTGCAACATGGAAGATGTTGCTTGCTTTCAAGCGCCTGCGCGGTCGAGCCGATAGTCGCGATACGTGGCGACGAAGGCATCGAAGGATTCGGCATCGCTGCGCTCGATTTCCGCTTGTTGCTCGATCGACTTCGCTGCAAGTGCGTTCATCTCGCGCGTTTCTTCGGCGGAAAGCGGACGCTTGCGGAACGATTCGGCGTGCTGACGGCTCACGTCGAGCGCGAAGTCATCGAACGATTGATGCTTGTCGCGCATGGTCTGAAGCACGCGCGCAGAAGGCGTCAGCGATGCATCGTGAATGCGCGGACGCACCGCTTCGAGCGCGCGCGTGTAGTCGTCGCGACCGTTGAGCGAATCGAGCGTTTTGGCGACGGGCGCGATGGCGTCGAACAAGGAATCGGCCCATTGCGTGAGCGACACCGGCGCGCCGTCACGTTGCAGCAGGAGGCCCGGTTTGCGTCCTTCGCGTGCGACGGCGCTGAAGTTGGCGTTCGCTTCCACGTTGGCATCGTGCGGCAGGAAGGGGCTGTCCTCCAGCGCGCAATAGAGCAGAAATGCATCCAGAAAGCGCGACGTTTCCAGCGAGATGCCGACCGGTTCGAACGGATCGATATCCAGACACCGCACTTCGATGTACTGCACGCCGCGCTCCGACAACGCGTGCAACGGGCGCTCGCCCGGACGCGTCACGCGCTTCGGACGAATGGTCGAGTAGAACTCGTTTTCGATCTGCAGGACATTGGTGTTGATTTGTACCCACTCGCCGCCGCGCTTCGTGCCGATGGCTTCATACGGCGCGTAAGGCTGGCTCACCGCGCGCGCGAGAACGTCCGTGTAGGCGTTCACATCGTCGTAACTTGGCAGCAGCGCGGCCTGCGCGGGATTGTTCGTGTAACCGAGATCGCTCATGCGCAGGCTGGTGGCGTGCGGGAGATAGAACGTGTCGGCGTCGAAGGTTTCGAGCGCGTGCGTCTTGCCTTCCACGAAACGCCGGTTCAACGCGGGCGATGCGCCGAACAGATACATCAGCAGCCAACTCGTGCGACGGAAATTGCGGATCAGCGCGAAGTAACGCTCCGACTGAAAATCCTGCGCGGACAGCGTGCTCGTGGGATCGAGCGCCCGCCATGCGCGCCAAACGTCTTCGTGAAGCGAGTAGTTGTAGTGAATCCCGGCGATGCATTGCATCGTGCGGCCATAGCGCAACGCGAGTCCACGCCGGTACACATGCTTCAACCGCCCGATGTTCGACGTGCCGTATTCGCCGAGCGGAATTTCGTCCTCGGGCGGCAGCGAGTTGGGCATCGAATCGTTCCAGAGCAGTTCGTCGCCCATGTTGGCGTAGGCGAAGCGATGCAGCGCGTCGAGCCGTTCGAGCGTGAGCACGATATCGCTTTCGGCGGGCGTGATCAACTCGACCAGCGCCTCCGAATAATCCGTCGTGATGAACGGATGCGTCAGCGCCGACCCGAACGCGCGCGGATGCGGCGTCATGGCAAGCTGGCCTCGCGGCGTAACGCGCAGGCTTTCTTTTTCGATGCCGCGCAAGCCTTGACGCAGCGCGTCGGCATGCGGGCCGGAGGCGAGCGCGGCCAGCCTGCGTGCGAATGCACCGGCGTTGGAGTGAGCGGAATTCTTGTTTGGCATTGAAGCGTTTTGCAAAGCGCGCGTGATCTATTTTTAGGGTAGCGGGCACTTTAACATCTCAGTGTTGGGCGTGCTTGAGCCCAATGTTGACAAGGGTTTGAGGTGTTTTGGCTGCCTTCGCGCAATGAAAAACGCCCGCGCGTCTCACGACGGCGGGCGTTGCCTGCTTCATTTTTGAATTACGCGACCTTGCCGCCAACGTTTGCAGTGCGCTCTGTTGCCAGCAGTGCTTCCTTGCGCTCCAATCCCCAGCGATAACCCGCAATCGCGCCATCCTTGCCGATCACGCGATGACACGGAATCGCCAGCGCCACCGGATTCGATCCGCACGCGTTCGCCACCGCGCGCACCGCCGCTGGTGATCCGATCGTTTCGGCGATGTCGCTATAACTGCGCGTCTGGCCATACGGAATACGCCGCAGCGCATCCCACACGCGCCGCTGAAAATCCGTCGCGCCGATGTCCAGCGGCAAATCGAAGCGCTCGCGCGTGCCCTGCAAGTAAGCGCGAATCTGCGCGACGAACGGCTGCATGCGCTTCGCGTCCTCGATGCGTTCGGCCTGCGCGAAATCCACATCGAGTTGATCGATGAGCGATTTATCGTCGTCGCCGAAGGTGATCTTGCACACGCCCTTGTCCGTCGCCGCGACCAGCACGATGCCCAACGGCGTATCCGCGGTGGCGTAATGCACAGTCAACCCCGCGCCCTTGCGCCGATACGCCGATGGCGTCATGCCGAGTTCGGCGGGCGCGGCATCGTAGAGACGTGAGGACGAGAAGCCCGCGTCGTGCGTGGCGCGCGTGACATTGCGGCCGTGTTCGAGCGCATCGCGGAGCACGCCTGCACGCTGTGCCGCCTGATACTGACGCGGCGACACCCCGACGATCCGCGAAAACAAGCGCTGCAAGTGGAATGGGCTGACGTGCACGGCATCGCTGAGTTGGGCGAGCGTCATGCGTTGTTGCGGGTCGGCGTCCAGCACCTTGCACGCGCGCTCGACGATCGCCAGTTCGCGCGGCAAACCCGTCGGCTGGCAGCGCTTGCACGGACGATAACCGGCGGCTTCGGCGGCCTCGGTCGTCGCGAAGAACTCGACGTTCTCCCGGCGCGGTGCCCGCGATGCGCACGAAGGGCGGCAGAACACGCCGGTCGTTCGCACGGCGAAGAAAAACGCGCCATCCGCGCGGCGGTCGCGCTCGGAGACGGCTTGCCAGCGGTGTTCGTCGGATTGAAAGAGTTGGTTTGCGGTGTTCATGTCGGACCTCGATGGCTTGGTGTATGCGTCCACTCTAGAGCCATGCCAACGAGGTTACGCGCCGTTTCTTGCGCTGTCATTTGGGGCTTCGCCCGGCCTTCACGCACCAAAAAAGTTCAAATCTCACCATGTGAGGCACAGATGCGACACTTTGGCGCTATTGGGGTTTTCACTCAAATTTCTATTGCGTTGCATCAACACGCTGTGTAGTATTGGAACTGTCTCCTCCATGTCTCCTCCTGATATGGATTCAGCCCGCCAACTAGGCGGGCTTTTTTTCGTCTGTAGCTTTGCGCGGGCGTGAAAAAGGGCGTCGCGAAGACGCCCTTCTTTAGCTCAACCGCCGATCAAAGCACGTAGCGCGACAAGTCCTCGTCCTGCGCCACTTCGCCTAAAGCGCGATCCACATACGCCGCGTCGATTTTCACCGGCTCGCCCGTATGATTTCCCGCCGCGAACGACACTTCCTCCAGCAGCTTTTCGATCACCGTATAAAGCCGCCGCGCGCCGATGTTCTCCGTCTTCTCATTCACCGAATACGCGATTTCGGCAAGGCGACGAATGCCCTCGTCGGTGAAGTCGAGTTCGACTTCTTCGGTGGCGAGCAACGCCTTGTATTGCTTCACGAGGCTGGCATCGGTCGAATTCAGAATCGATTCGAAGTCCTGCACGGACAGCGAATCCAGTTCGACGCGAATCGGAAAGCGGCCTTGCAGTTCGGGAATCAGATCGCTTGGCTTGGCGAGATGAAACGCGCCGCTCGCGATGAACAGAATGTGGTCCGTCTTGATCATCCCGTACTTGGTGTTGATCGTGGTGCCTTCCACCAGCGGCAGCAGATCGCGCTGCACGCCCGCGCGCGACACTTCGCCGCCGCCCACTTCGCTGCGCGATGCGATCTTGTCGATCTCGTCCAGAAACACGATGCCGTTCTGCTCGACGTTTTGCACCGCCTTGCTCTTGACCTCCTCGTCGTTGAGCATCTTGCCGGCTTCCTCATCCGTCAGCAGCTTGAGCGCTTCACGAACCTTCACCTTGCGGCGCGTCTTCTTGCCGCCGCCGATATTGGCGAACATCGAACGAATCTGCTCGGTCATGTCTTCCATGCCCGGCGGCCCCATGATGTCCATGCCGGCTTGCGGCGCCTCCACGTCCAGTTCGATTTCCTTGTCGTCGAGCGCGCCTTCGCGCAGGCGTTTGCGGAAAGTCTGGCGCGTGGTGTTGTCGCCTTCGCCCGTGCTCTCACTCGAACTTGAAGCCGAACCCGACCCGAAGCCAACTTGCCGCGCGGGCGGCAACAGAATGTCGAGAATGCGGTCTTCGGCGCGATCTTCCGCCTTCGTGCGCACTTTCTTCATTTCCGCTTCACGCGTCTGCTTAACGGAAATCTCGATCAGATCGCGCACGATGCTGTCCACATCGCGCCCGACATAGCCCACTTCGGTGAACTTGGTCGCTTCGATCTTGATGAACGGCGCATCCGCGAGCTTGGCCAGACGCCGCGCGATCTCGGTCTTGCCGACGCCCGTCGGCCCGATCATCAGAATGTTTTTCGGCGTGATTTCCTGACGCAGCGGCTCGGCTACTTGCTGACGCCGCCAGCGATTGCGCAGCGCCACGGCGACGGCTTTCTTCGCGCGCCCCTGGCCGATGATGTGTTTGTCGAGTTCGGAGACGATCTCGGAGGGAGTCATGGTGGTCATCGCTAAGTTCCTTTACTCGATCGTCTCGATGACGCGGTTGTGATTCGTGTAGATGCACATATCGCCCGCGATGGTCAGCGCCTTTTCCACGACTTCGCGAGGATCGAGTTCGGTGTTTTCCATCAGCGCCTGCGCGGCCGCTTGCGCGTACGCGCCACCGGAACCGATCGCCGCGATGCCGTGTTCGGGGTCGAGCACATCGCCGTTGCCGGTGATGACAAGCGTGGCGTCCTTGTCGGCGGTGATGAGCATGGCTTCGAGCCGTCGCAACATGCGGTCGGTGCGCCAGTCTTTCGCCAGTTCGACGGCGGCGCGCGTCAGGTTGCCCTGATGCTTTTCGAGCTTCGCCTCGAAGCGGTCGAGCAGCGAGAACGCATCGGCGGTGCCGCCGGCGAAACCGACCAGCACCTTGCCGCCATAGATGCGGCGCACTTTCTTCGCGCCGCCTTTCATGACGATGTTGCCGAGCGTCACCTGACCATCGCCGCCCAGCGCGACCTTGTTGCCGCGGCGCACGGAGACGATGGTGGTGCCGTGAAATTGTTCCATGTGCGTTCCTTGAGAAAACCGGGTGCGCGCGCGGCGGCTTTCAATGATGTCGAGCCAACCGCCACGCGATCACGAATTCGATGGATTTGCACGGCGCGGGGTTCCGTGGACTTCTATTGGAAGTCACCGAAAGGCAGAAGCGCCGCGCTCGCGCCCGGAGCAATTGATGCATTTGCCGGGCGCGTCGGATTCATTTTAGGGCGGCTGAGAATTTATCAAGGCGCGCTTTGCTTCCGAATGTGCGGCGCCAAAGCAAAAGGCACACGCGGAACGTGTGCCTTTTTCATGCTGCATATTTCACGGCGGCGCTTTCCCCGCGGCGGGCGATGATCCCGCGACGTTCGCCTCGGGCGCCGTGCGTCAGTCGCCGAACAGCTTCTGACGCAGCTCCCGGCGTTCCTGCGCTTCGAGCGACAGCGTGGCGGTCGGGCGCGCGAGCAGACGCGGAATGCCGATCGGCTCGCCCGTTTCCTCGCACCAGCCGTAATCGCCGGACTCGATGCGCGCGAGCGATTGCTGCACCTTCTTCAGGAGCTTGCGTTCGCGGTCACGCGTGCGCAGTTCCAGTGCATGTTCTTCCTCGATGGTCGCGCGGTCCGCCGGGTCCGGCACGATCACCGTTTCCCGCAGGTTTTCGGTCGTCTGGCCGGCATTCTTCAGAATGTCCGCCTGCAACTGTTCGAGCCGGTTCTTGAAGAAGGCGAGCTGTTCCTCGTTCATGTAGTCCTTCTCGCTCATCTTCAGGATTTCGGCTTCGGTCAAGAGTTTCGTTGTCATCTGCTTGCTTCTTCAATGTAAGGCGATGTCTTCGCAACGCCCGCAACTGCGTTACCCGCATGCGGCGCTCTCAATTCGCGCTTGGCATCACGCAAACGCCGACGCGGGGGCCGAACTCCTCTGGAAACCGATCTTGGATGATGCTCCGGACCGCCGAGTCATGACTTCGACTCTCGTTCCCGGCCCCGGCGCTTTGCTTCGGATTCTCCTTCCCCCGGTGAATCCTGACATCGTTCCGACGGGACATCCTTTCTCCTGTATCCCCCGGTGCATGCGCTCAAGGACGCCTGTTCGCGGGACTGCCCTTCTCCAGTGGGGCTGTATTGTAACTGAACGACAATTTCCGACGACAACTAGGAAAACCCTGCGAATCGTGACGGAATTTCAAAAATATAACGCCTGAACGTACAAAAAGCGATGACGGTTCGTGGTCACGACTACACATCCGCAACGAAAGTCAAACACGCAAAACGCCGCGCGCCGGGCCGTTTCTGCCCGTGCGGCGGCGTTTTCCCTGTCCTTCTGCCTCTTGACGCCGCACCGCGACCGCCAGCATCAAGCGAGAGTCGTGCCGACGCGCCTTACTTCACGAGGCACGCGTCCAGCCCGTCGGTGATGAGATCCTTCGGCAACTCGATGCCGATGAACACCATCTTGCTGTTCTTCTTCTCGATCGGCAGCCACTTGCCCGCGAGGTCGCTACCCATCATCTGATGCACGCCCTGGAACACGACCTTGCGATCCACGCCCTTCATATAGAGCACGCCCTTGTAGCGCAGCAGGCGTTCGCCGTAAATCTGCAGGATGCCGCCGAGAAAATCTTCGAGGCGGTTCGGGTCGAACGGCTTGTCGCTTCGGTACACGAACGATTTGATCTTGTCGTCGTGATGCGCGTGATGATGGTGATGATGCCCGTGTTCGTGGTCATGATCGTGACTATGATCGTGGCCGCAGGTGGCGTGATCGTGATCGTCGTCATGTGCATGGTCATGCGCGTGATCGTGCTCATGATCGTGGTCGTCTTCCGCGAGGAAATCCGGGTCGATCTCCAGCTTCGAATTCAGGTTGAAGCCGCGCAGATCGAAGATTTCCTTGATGTCGGCATCCCCGAAATTGACCACGCGAACAGCCGCGCGCGGGTTCATGTGCAGCAGCCGATGCTTGAGCGCATCGAGCGCGGCGGCATCCACGAGATCGGACTTGGTGATGAACAGACGGTCCGCAAAGCCCACTTGCCGCTGCACCACTTCGTGCTGATCGAGCTGCGCGTTCGCGTGCTTCGCATCGACGAGGGTGATGATCGCGTCGAGCAAAAACTCGTCGGCGACGGTGTTGTCCATGAAGAACGTTTGCGCCACCGGGCCGGGATTCGCGAGACCTGTGGTTTCGATCACCACGCGGTCGAAATCCAGCGTGCCGGCCTTGTTGCGATTGGCGAGGTCTTCCAGCGCACGCGCCAGATCGCCGCGAATCGTGCAGCAGATGCAGCCGTTGCTCATCTGGATGATCTGCTCGTTCGTTTCCTGCACGAGAATTTCGTTGTCGATGTTCTCTTCGCCGAACTCGTTTTCGATCACGGCGATCTTCATGCCGTGCTTCTCGTTCAGGATGCGCTTGAGCAGCGTGGTTTTGCCGCTGCCCAGAAAGCCGGTCAGGATGGTTACGGGAATCATGGTCGCCTAAGTCCTTGTGTCTCGGTCGTCTATGTTCGGGCGCGCGCGGGCGGCGCGTTCCGCAGTCAATCGGATATTGAAGCACATCTGTCAAGTCGCCGCTTCGGCGGGCAGGTGTGCATAACTTGGGGCGTTCAGTCGATTTGCAACAGCAGGCCCTTCAGATACTCGCCCTCGGGAAACGCCGTCGGCAGCGGATGATCGACGCCCGCGCCCAGCCGTTTCAGGATGCGCGCATCGACCTGAGCATCCGCCACCGCGCCCGCGACGATCTTCTGGAACAGGTCGGAGTCGATCGCGCCGGAGCACGAATACGTGAACAGCAGGCCGCCCGGACGCAGCAACTTGAAGCCGCTCAGGTTGATGTCCTTGTACGCGCGCGCGGCGCGCTCCACGCTTTCCTTCGATGGCGCGAACTTCGGCGGATCGAGCACGATCAGGTCGAAGCGCTGTCCTTCGTCGTGCAGACGACGCAGCGTCTTGAAGGCATCGGCGTCGAGCCATTCGGCTTTTTGCGGATCGAGGGCGTTGGCCGTGACGTTCTTTTGCGCCAGCGCGAGCGCTTCGCCGGATGAATCCACGGAGACCACGCGCGTTGCGCCGCCCTTGAGCGCCGCGAGCGAAAAGCCGCCGGTGTAGCAGAAGCAGTTCAACACATCGCGGCCTCGCGCGTTCTGCCGCACGAGCACGCGGTTGTCGCGTTGATCCACGTAGAAGCCGGTCTTGTGGCCGTTGCGCACATCGACGTGATAACGCACGCCGCATTCATCGACGATCAGCGTTTCGGGCGGTGCATCGCCCGCCAGCACGCCGGTGATCTGCTCCAGCCCTTCCTTCTGGCGGATCGACACATCCGAGCGCTCGTAGACGTTCGGGCAATCCGTCGCGCCGATGAGCGCCTGCACGATCGCTTCCTTCCACGCTTCCACGCCCGTCGCCATGAACTGGCAAACGAGTTGGCCGCGCTTCGTTTCATCGCCGATGTAGTAATCGACGATCAGACCGGGCAGGCCGTCCGCCTCGCCGAAGATGAGCCGTGTCGCGCCCGTGTCCTTGACCATTGCGTGACGCAGCGCCACTGCGCGCTGCACGCGACGCTTGAAGAACGCGTGATCGACGGGTTCGGCTTCGCTGAAGCTCCAGACGCGCGCGCGAATCTGCGAATGCGGGCTGTACGATGCGCGCGCCAGAAAGCGTCCGTCCGCCGCGCGCACGATGACCGTTGCGCCCGGCGCGGGATCGCCGTCGATACGCGCAATCGCGTTCGCATAGATCCACGGATGGCGGCGGACCAGCGATCTTTCCTTCGCCGGTTTGAGCGTGATGATGTTCATTGCTTGATGGTTGATGCCGCGCACCGTGCGCGCGCGGCGTGAGTCAATCGCGCTTCTTCGCGCGCGGATGCGTCTGGTCGTACACCTTGGCGAGATGCTGAAAGTCAAGCGACGTATAAACCTGCGTGGCCGCAATCGTCGCGTGGCCGAGCAGTTCCTGCACCGCGCGCAGATCGCCGCTCGATTGCAGGACATGCGTGGCGAACGAATGCCGCAACACGTGCGGATGCACGTTCGTCGGAATGCCCGCCTGCAACGCGAGCCGCTTCACTTGTTCGCGCACCACGCGCGGCGACATGCGGTTGCCGCGACTGGAGAGAAACAGCGGAAACGGGTCGAGCTTGACGAATTCGCTGCGCGCTTCGATCCACGCGCGCAATGCGTCGATGGCCTTGCGGCCCACCGGCACTTTCCGTTGACGCTTGCCCTTGCCGAGCACCGTCACTTCCTCGTGCACGAGATCGAGCCAGCCTTCCGACCGATGCTCCGGCGTATCGATGAAAACCACATCGAGACCGACGAGTTCCGCGAGCCGCAAGCCCGACGAGTAGAACAGTTCGAGCATGGCGTGATCGCGCAGCGCCGCGGTGTTGTCGGCCTGGGGCGCATCCATGAGACGCATGGCGTCATCGACGGAGAGCGCTTTCGGCAGCGTTTTCTCGCGCTTGGGCGCGCGCACGGTCGCGACCGGGTTCGACTGCATCTCGATCTTCTGCGCGAGCCAGCGATAAAACGCGCGCCACGCCGACAGCCTGTGGGCAATCGACCGCGACGACAAGCCGCCCGCGTGCGCGCGTATGACCGCGCCGCGAATGTCCGCCGCTGTCAGCGTTTCGAGCGGACGATCCTTGGCCAGCGCGAGCAGTTCGCCGAGTTCGTGCGTGTAGCCGCGCAGCGTGTGCTCGGAGAGCTTGCGCTCGTGATCGAGCATCGACAGATAGTGGGCGATGTACTCGGCGGCGGTCATGATCGCGGCGGCTCAGTGCGGCAGCAAACGCGAAAGCGCGGCGCTCGCGAGCGCGCCGATCTGCGTGAGAAAGTCGGTGGCCATGCCGTCGTGGAAGCGGCGTGCGTCGGGCGAACCCATCACGAGCAAGCCGAACACGGGCGCATCCGGGCCGCCTTGCGGATCGCGCAGCGCGATCAGCGCGACCGATTCGATGCCGCGTGCTTCGTCACCGCCATTGCCCGCCGTCGCCGATGCCGAATTCGGCGCGCCAAGCCACTGCGCCGCCGCGAAGCCGCTGTTCGTGCCGCAGTACGGCGCATCCAGACCACTCGCGAAAATGCGCACTTCCTCGCCGACCTGACGCGCGAAATCCGCTTGCCTGAACGCTTCGTCGATGTCCCACACGCGCAGCGCGGCGTGCGGCACATCGAAGACTTCGCACAAGCCACGGCTGATGGTCGCGGGCAACGTGTACGGGTCGCGCTGCGCCGCGATGCGCACCGTCCATCGGCTGAATTTGGTGGAGATGCTGTCGTTTTCGTGACCGTAGCGCAGCAGTTCCGCGAGCCGCCGTTCGAGCTGCTTGTTCTTGTCGCGCAGCATTTCCATCTGGCGTTCCTGCAAGGACACGGCGGCCTTGCCATGCGGATTCGACAGCCGGATGGTGCCGAGCAATTCGGCGTGCTCGGCGAAGAAATCGGGATTGTCGAGCAGGTAGTCGGCGACTTCGCGTGGATTCATGATCGATGTGGATGATTGGATGCAAAGGCCGGCGCGCTCAAACGAGGCGGTCGAGTTCGATCTCGCCTTCGAACACCGTGGCGGCGGGACCGGCCATGAAAAGCGCTGCGGATGCATCGCGCGCGCCGTTCCAGCTAATGGTGAGCGTGCCGCCATGCGTTTCGACCCGCACGGGCGATTCCAGCACGCCGCGCCGGATGCCGGCCGCGACCGCCGCGCATGCGCCCGTGCCGCACGCGAGCGTTTCGCCTGCGCCGCGCTCGAACACGCGCAGCTTCACCGAATGGCGATCGACGATCTGCATGAAGCCGGCGTTCACGCGATGCGGAAAACGCGCGTGATGCTCGATCAGCGGGCCTACGATCAGCACCGGATACGCTTCGACGTCCTCGACGATTTGCACCGCGTGCGGATTGCCCATCGACACCACCGAAATCCAGCGCGTTTGACCGTTCACATCGAGCGGCCAGAGTGTGTCCGCGCTTTCCTGGCGGCCATCGAGACCGTGCAAATCGAAGGGAACGCGTGGCGGATCGAACACCGGCGTGCTCATATCGACGACGACCTCGCCGTTATCCTGCATCGTCAACGTGATGATGCCGTTTTGCACCTGCACGCGCACGGTCGATGCATTCGTCAGCCCGCGATCGCGCACGAACTTGACGAAGCAGCGCGCGCCATTGCCGCAATGCTCGACCTCGCCGCCATCGCAATTGAAGATGCGGTATTTGAAATCCGCCCCGTCGATGCTCGGTTTTTCCACCAGCAGCAATTGATCCGCGCCCACGCCGAAGTGACGGTCGGCCAGCGCCCGCACTTGCGCCGCGCTGAGATCGAGCGCTTGCGTGTAGCCGTCGAGCACGACGAAATCGTTGCCCGCGCCCTGCATTTTGGTGAATTTGAGTTTCATGGCCGTATTGTATGTGACGCGCGGCGGCTTCACCCGCGCGCGAACGGCCATGACGGCGCGCGTCAATAGAAACCCGGCTCGCCCTCGGGCCGCGTCTTGAAGCGTTTGTGCACCCAGTAATACTGCTCGGGCATTTCGGGAATGTGTTCTTCGAGGAATTCGTTCATGCGGCGCGCGTCGGCTTCGTCGTCGCCGGTCGGGTAGTTCTCCCACGGCGCGAAAATCTTGAGCCGATAGCCCTTGTAGTTCGGCAGCACTTCGCCGATGAACGGCACGACCTGCGCCTTGCCTGTCTTGGCCAGCCGGCCGACCGCCGTCAACGTGCAGGTCGGAATGCCGAAGAACGGCACGAAGGTCGAATTGCGCATGCCGTAGTCCATATCCGCGCCGAGCATGACCGGCTTGCGGTCACGCAGCCAGCGCAACACGATGCGCGCGCTGTCCGCACGGCTCGCCATGTCCGCGCCGAAACGTGCGCGCTGCGCCTTGGCGAGTTCCTCGACCTGCGGATTCGAAAACGGCTGATACAGCGACCCGCATTGCCGATGCAGCGAGTAGTTCAGAAAGATCGATCCCGCCTCGATGCCGACAAAGTGGAACCCGAGAAACAGCGTGGGCGGCAGATCGGGGTCCAGCAAATCGACCGCGCTATCCAGTTCGATGAGCTTCTCCAGCTTCTTGGCAGACCCGAACCATTGCACGCTGCGCTCCACGTAGCTGCGAATGGCATGGCGAAAATGTTTCTGCGCGATGTCCTCGCGTTTTTCTTCGGACCACTCGGGAAAACACAGCTTCAGGTTCGTATGGACGATGCGCCTTCGCCTGCTCGGAATCCGATAGAGCAGCCAGCCGAGACCGTCGCCGAAACGCGCGGTGATGCCGTACGGGATAAGCGCCAGGAACTTGAGAAACGCAATCGCGAGCGATATGCCGATGCGCCCTAACATGGCGTGCTCCAGCGAACATACGGCCGCGCGCAAAGGACAGAAGATTGAATCGGGTCGAATGGCAACAAACGTTTCGGCTCTGTAGAGAATAAGGGAAACCGGTATAATAAGACCTTCGCCGAGTTAATGGACAACTTGCGGGGCGAAGCCGGCAGTGCTTAAAAAAAGCGCTGCCGGAAATGGATATCCGCTAAAGCGTCGCCGCTTCAGACTCCAATCTAGGCCGGCTACGTGAACCTCAACCGTACTAACTGGAGTCTGAAGCGTGTCGAACGACTATCTCTTTACTTCCGAATCCGTTTCCGAAGGCCACCCGGACAAGGTCGCCGATCAAATCTCCGACGCCATCCTCGATGCCATCCTCACGCAGGATAAGTATTCGCGCGTCGCAGCGGAAACGCTTTGCAATACCGGTCTCGTCGTCCTCGCGGGCGAAATCACGACCACCGCCAACGTCGATTACATCCAGGTCGCGCGCGACACCATCAAGCGCATCGGTTACGACAACACGGATTACGGCATCGATTATCGCGGCTGCGCGGTGCTCGTCGCGTATGACAAGCAATCGCCGGATATCGCGCAAGGCGTGAACAAGGCGCATGACGACAACCTCGATCAAGGCGCAGGCGATCAAGGCCTCATGTTCGGTTACGCGTGCGATGAAACGCCCGAACTCATGCCGCTGCCGATCTACCTGTCGCATCGTCTGGTCGAGCGTCAGGCGAACCTTCGCCGCGATGGCCGTCTGCCGTGGCTGCGTCCGGATGCGAAGTCGCAAGTCACCGTGCGCTATGTCGATGGCAAGCCGTATTCGATTGATACCGTCGTGCTCTCCACGCAGCACGCGCCGGACATGGAACTGGCGCAACTGCGTGAAGCCGTGATCGAGGAGATCATCAAGCCGACCATGCCGAAGGATCTCGTCAAGGGCGATATCAAGTTCCTGGTGAATCCCACGGGCCGTTTCGTCATTGGCGGGCCGCAGGGCGATTGCGGGCTGACGGGCCGCAAGATCATCGTCGATACGTACGGCGGCGCAGCACCGCACGGCGGCGGCGCGTTCTCGGGCAAGGACCCGTCGAAGGTCGATCGCTCGGCAGCGTATGCGGGACGTTATGTGGCGAAGAACATCGTCGCGGCGGGTCTGGCTTCGCGCGCGCTGATTCAGGTTTCCTACGCAATCGGCGTGGCGCGTCCGACTTCGGTCATGGTCAACACGTTCGGCACGGGCCGCGTGCCGGATGCGGAAATCACGAAGCTCGTTCAGGAGCACTTCGATCTGCGTCCGAAGGGCATCGTGCAAATGCTTGATCTGCTGCGCCCGATCTACGAAAAGACGGCGGCTTACGGCCACTTCGGCCGCGAAGAACCGGAATTCTCGTGGGAAGCCACGGACAAGGCGCTGGCCCTGGCCGAAGCCGCAGGCACGGAACCGGTCGCGAGCGTCGCTTAATTCGGCGTTTGAGCTTTATAAAAACCGGCAGGCATCGCGCCTGCCGGTTTTTTTTGCGCCCACGCGGCGTGTTTCTTGCGATGATGGCAGCGCCGCAACCGCCACCGCGTGGAGTCGCTCATGCCTTATCACGCTCTGCTTTCTCCCGTCACCATCGGCAATCTCGAACTGCCGAATCGCGTCGTGATGGCGCCGCTCACGCGCAATCGCGCGTCGCAGCCGGGTGATGTCCCCAACGAAATGAACACGCTCTACTACGCGCAGCGCGCGAGCGCCGGGCTGATCGTCACCGAGGCGACGCAGGTATCGCGGCAAGGTCAGGGCTATTTTGCGACGCCCGGTATTTATTCGGATGCGCAGGAAACCGGCTGGAAAGGCGTCGCGGGCGCGGTACACGCGCGGCATGGGCGGATTGCGCTGCAACTGTGGCACGTCGGGCGTTTGTCGCATCGGTTATTGCAGGAAGATGAGGCGTTGCCGGTTGCGCCATCGGCCATTCAGGCGCGTGGAGCGCGCGTTTTCGTGAAACTAGAGGACGGCGAACTCGCGGAAGTCGAGCCGGATACGCCGCGCGCGCTCGAAACCAATGAGATGTCCGGCATCGTGCTGCAATTCGTCGATGCCGCGCATCGCGCCGAGCGGGCCGGTTTCGATATGGTCGAAATTCACGCGGCGAACGGTTATTTGCTGCATCAGTTCATGGCGACCGGCACCAATCGACGTACCGACGATTACGGCGGCAGCACCGCCAATCGCGTGCGGCTGGTCGTCGATATTCTGGAGGCGGTGGCGGGCGTGTTGGGCGCGCATCGCGTGGGCATTCGGCTCTCGCCGAATTTCACCGGATTCGATTTGCAGGACGAAGAAGGCGAGGAAACGTCGCTGCATCTGGCGTCGGAACTGAGCCGGATCGGCATCGCGTATCTGCATTTGGCCGAGGGCGACTGGGCGGGCGGCGCGCCGCTTTCCGAGGATTACCGGCGCGCGCTGCGCGAGGCGTATGGCGGCTCGATCATCGCGTGTGGCGAATATACGGCGAAGGAGGCGAATCGGCGCATCGAGCGGGGCGACGCCGATGCCATCGCGTTCGGCCGCGCGTATATCGCGAATCCTGATCTGGTGGAACGGCTCGAAGCGGGCGCGCCGCTCAACGAGCCGGACCCGTCGACGTTCTACGGCGGCGGCGAAAAAGGCTACACGGATTACCCGACGCTGGACGACGCATCGAAAGAATAAAAGCTCAACGCGCCGCGAACGCGTACCAGCCCGAGCTATTGCTCGTGGAAAGACGGCGCGGACGGCGGCTCGTCTGCGCGGCGGCTTTCGGCTTGTCGCGCTTCGTCAGCGAAATGCGCAACTGCACCGGACGGCGCAGCAGCGCACGCAGCGATACATTGCGCGAAACCGCGCGCACGCGAAGATTGAAGAACAGCCCGCGAAACCACGAGCGGATGCCATCGACGGGATGCACGTTCCTGAACTGATCCGCCAGCAGCTTCGTGCGGGCAGAGTGATGCCGCAGCGCGCGAACCACGCCGCGACTGGCGGGACGGGCGGCGCGCCGGGCGGCGCGGGAAATATCACGGGCGATTCGATGGTTCATGTCTGCCTGGGTCGATGGCGTGAGCGCACGCTCCACCATAGTCGTCTCAAAATTAGCGGGCAACGCATTCGATCCGGCGAGTCCGACATAGTTGCACCGAATTGACGCAGCCAATGTATCGGGCCTTCGTGACTGCGTTAAGTCCGCGTTTTCCCTAGCGATTCTTAATTCCGAAGGTGCGCCGCGATGCCGCGACGCCTTGCCGGACGGGCCTTCGCGCGCTATCGGCACTACAATTGTCTTATTCGCTCCGAATGCCCGGTATTTCGGTCCGGCGAGAGCGCGAGTCAGTCAGGCAAGAACGAAAATGTCAGATCAAAACGTGTTGAAATCGAAGAAAGAACAAGTGGCCGAGCTTCGCGAAACGGGCTTTGTGATCGTGAAAGGGTTGGTGCCGCGCGAACGCTGCGAAGCCATGCGCAATCTCGCGCGCCAGCAATTGGCCGAGGCCGCCGCGCCGCTGGAATTCGAAGCCGACCTTCAATATCCCGGCGCGCCGGACTCGAAAGACGCACCCGGCGGTCATACCGTGCGCCGTCTGCTGGACGCCTACGCGCGCAGTCCGCTGTTCGCCGAATGGGCGACGTCGCCCGATGTGCGCGGCTGGATGGAACTGTATTTCGGCGAAACGCCGTATCTTTCGCGCGCGCATCACAATTGCATGATGACGAAGCATCCCGCTTACGGCAGTTTGACGGGATGGCATCGCGATGTGCGTTACTGGGCGTTCGAGCGCGACGACCTTGTTTCCGCGTGGCTCGCGCTCGGCGAGGAAACGGTCGATAACGGCGCGTTGTGGCTCGTACCGGGATCGCACAAGCTGGCGTTCACCTCCGAGCGTTTCGACGACGCGAAGTTTTTCCGCGCCGACACGCCCGAGAACACCGCGCTGATCCGCACGGCGGTGTCGCCGAAACTCGAACCCGGCGATGTCGTGTTTTTCCACTGCAACACGCTGCATTCGGCGGGCAAGAACCTCACCGATCAGGTGAAGTTTTCGCTCGTCTACACGTATCACGGCGCGAGCAATGCGCCTTTGCCGGATACGCGTTCGGCGTCGAAGCCGGAAGTCGCGCTGGTTTAAGCCTCAGCGCTTCGAAGGAATCGCCAGGCCGATCAACCCGGCCAGCAGCGCAATCACGCCACCCGCGATCAGCCAGATGGTCTTGTTCGTGGGCGAGCCGGTGAAGAAGCGCGAGACATCGTTCGATAGCGAATGAAACGACTGGCCGCCGAAGTAAAGCAGGATGACGCCGCCGACGATCAGCGCGACGGAAAGCGCTCGGGTCATTGAGTTTTCCTCTCGTTGTTATCTTGGTCGATCACGCCGCCGAAGGCTGCTCGCGCGTCAACGGCTGAATCTGGCGCAGCAAATCCGCCTGCACGTTCGGATGATCGCTCGCGCGCGTCCATGCACCGACGTTGTATTTCACGCCCGTGTCCGTGTAGTCCGTCACCGCGATCCACGGCGCGGGCTTGTCCTGCTCGATGCGTTCATCGGACGTCACGAGCCTGCGCAATTCGCCGAGCACATGCTCGACCGGCAAGCCATGCTGCGCCTGAAAATTGATCACGACGCGGCGACGATCGTTGGTGCTGTAATTGGTGACCGGATTGGCCCAGATCAGGCTGTTCGGAACATACATGACGATGCCATCGGCCTTCGTGAGCCGCGTGGTGAACAGGCCGATCTCGTTGACCGTGCCCGCCGTCGTTCCCGTTCCTTCGATGTAATCGCCCACGCGAAACGGCCGCAGCAGCAGGAGCATCAAGCCCGCCGCGATATTCTGAAGCGTGCCCTGCAACGCCAGACCGATGGCCAGCCCCGCCGCGCCCAGCACCGTCAGAATGCTCGCCGCCGCGATGCCGAATTTCCCCAGCGCCGCCACGATGGCGACCACGCGGATCGCCCACATCGTGATGCTGGCGAGCACGGGCGTGAGCGTCGCATCGATATTCGTGCGGGCCAGCGCGCGTCGCAACGCGTTCGCGACGACGTTCGAAATCCACCAGCCGACCGCGAGAATGACGATCGCCAAAAAAATATCTATGCCGTACGTCACGGCAATGGCAGCGAATGAATCGTAGGCTGGGCGCAGGCGGTCGATCGGGTCCATCGGTAAAGCTCCTTCAAAAGAATGTGCTTTGGTCTGAGTTTGCGCGGGATCGTTCCCTAAGCTGAATGACGACCTCGTTCCGAATAGCGGGACGGCTTGCGGCTCGCACTCGTCATCGCGCTGATTGCCTTAACATTGGCAGCCTTGGCCGGCTGGCAAACCTTGCCGCCAGTCGGCCCCATTCGAAATTTGCAGAGGAGATCCGTCATGGCCTATGAAGCAGCTTCCGAGCGCTATACGCAAATGCAATTCCGGACATGCGGCAAAAGCGGGCTGAAATTGCCGGCGCTGTCGCTTGGTTTGTGGCACAACTTCGGCGATACCACGCCTATCTCCACGCAACGCGAAATTCTGCGCGCGGCGTTCGATTTGGGCGTGACGCACTTCGACTTGGCGAACAACTATGGGCCGCCGTATGGCAGCGCCGAGACGAACTTCGGCCGTCTTTTCAAGGACGACTTCAAGCCGTATCGCGACGAACTCCTGATTTCGAGCAAGGCCGGTTGGGATATGTGGCCCGGTCCGTATGGTTCGGGCGGCGGCTCGCGCAAGTACATTCTCGCGAGTCTCGACCAGAGCCTGAAGCGCATGGGTTTGGATTACGTCGATATTTTCTATTCGCATCGCTTTGATGCGGATACGCCGCTGGAAGAAACCGCGGGCGCGCTGGCGACTGCGGTTCATTCGGGCAAGGCGCTTTATGTCGGCATCTCGTCGTATTCGTCGGCCAAGACGCGGGAAATGGCGAAGTTGCTGGCCGAGCACAAGGTGCCGCTGCTGATCCATCAGCCGTCGTACAACATGCTCAACCGCTGGATCGAGGAAGACTTGCTCGATACGTTGGATGACCTTGGCGTGGGCAGCATTGCGTTCACGCCGCTCGCGCAAGGGTTGCTGACGAACAAGTATCTGAACGGCGTGCCGCAGGATGCGCGTGTGAACAAGCCGGGCGGTGGATCGCTCAAGCAGGAACATTTGAGTCAGGAAAATCTGGCGCATGTGCGCAAGCTCAACGATCTGGCGCAATCGCGCGGTCAGTCGCTCGCGCAGATGGCGTTGGCGTGGACGCTGCGCGGCGGGCGCGTGACTTCCGTGCTGATCGGCGCGAGCCGCGCGGAGCAGGTCGCGGAGAACGTCGGCGCGTTCAAGAATCTGGAGTTTTCCAAGGAAGAACTGGCTGAGATCGATCAATACGCGAAGGAGGGCGGCATCAACTTGTGGGAAAAACCTTCGACAGATCAGCGTATCTGACGCCAGCGCCGCGACCTTTCGCCAGAAGGGTAATTTGAGATAAACGCGGCATCCGTTGCTATGATGCGGGCTCGGCAGATTCCGGCCGCAGCCCGCCACGCACGAACGGCCATTCGTTTTCGTCGATTTCGACGCCGTTTTGCCGCCTAGCCAGCCAAAAGCACGCAGAAACACGCCGAAATCGGCTTGTCGCGTTTTTGCGCTGCACGACGCCGGACGGCTATCGGGTTAAAATAGCCGATTGCATCGAGCGTTTCGGCGCGCACCTTGCGCGCCGTCAAGCCAGGTAACAGCCCAATCGAACGTTCCATCGCGCGGCCGCGCCCGTGCCCTTTCGACGCCCGTTCCGGCTCAATCCGTCGCCAGCGTCACGTTTTCGAATCGTCCAAGAAGCCATGAGCAACCTGAATCCTCAAACCGTTCTGAGCGTCCACCACTGGACCGACACGCTCTTCAGTTTCACCTGCACCCGTGATGCCTCGTTCCGCTTCGAGAACGGCCAGTTCACGATGGTGGGTCTCGAAGTCGAAGGCAAACCGCTGCTGCGCGCCTACAGTCTGGCGAGCGCCAACTACGAAGAGCATCTCGAATTTCTGAGCATCAAGGTGCCGGACGGTCCGCTGACGTCACGGCTCCAGCATTTGAAGGTGGGCGATCCCGTGCTGATCGGCAAGAAGCCCACGGGCACGCTCGTCGCGGACAATCTGCTGCCGGGCAAGACGCTCTGGCTGCTGTCCACCGGCACCGGCCTCGCCCCGTTCATGTCGATCATCAAAGACCCCGAGGTGTACGACCGCTACGAAAAGATCGTGCTGACGCATACCTGCCGTTTCGTTGATGAACTCGCGTACAAGGATTTCATCACCGAACATTTGCCGGCGCACGAGCATATCGGCGAGATCGTGGCCGAGAAGCTGGTGTACTACCCGACCGTCACGCGCGAAGAGTTCGCGAACCGTGGGCGCATCACCGATCTGATCGAAACGAAGAAGCTGTTTGCGGATCTGGCGATGGAGCCGTTCTCCATCGAAAACGACCGTGTGATGCTCTGCGGCAGCCCGCACATGCTGCGCGACACGCGCGAATTGCTGGATTCGCTGGGCTTTCAGGAAGGCAGCAACAACCATCCGGGTCATTACGTGGTGGAAAAAGCGTTCGTCGGATAAGTTTGCTGGCTGTTCGTTGCGAAGAACCGGAGCCATGTGCTCCGGTTTTTTTATGCGCGAGCGTTGTTACACATTTCGTTGTTTGCTCATGGCAACAAACTTAGCAAGTTGCATGAAGTTCGTCTGTTGAACCCTTGTCCGACATGGACTTATAATATTTTTAAGATAAGATGCGATCAAGTTGAATGGATCGCAACAACCGGCCAATCCGTCTGCGATGTTACAGAGTGTAAATTCGGTTACGCCGCTCGCTGAAGTTTGAGGGCGTAACGCTAGTTACGTTCAAAGCGAGGAACGAATGAAACCGTCCGCCCGGGGCACGCCCGACAACAGCACGCGTTGGACGACAACGGAGCACGCGTCTTCGTCCTTCACCGCCTTGATCGACGCCAAACTCGAAGGCGACCGACGCGTTCAACGCCTGACCGCACGCGTTCGCGATCTCGCCGCGCAACTTGCCGCCGCCGAAGAACAAAGCCGTCGCGCGCTCGCGCAAGATCTTCACGATGAAACCGGCGCATCGCTCGCTGCTGTTCATCTCGCTTTGGCGCGCGCTGCGCACTGGCTTCCCGCCGATGCGCCCGCCGCCTGCATCGATGCGTTGAATCAAGCCCGTATTTCTCTCGCGGATGTCGTCGAGACGTGCCATCGCATTGTCGAAGGGGCGAACGAGCCGTCGTTTCACGCGGGCGTTGCGGCGGCGCTCGCGAAATGGATCGAAGAATTCAGCGCGCGCACGTCGATCCACATCGATTTCACCTGTCAGCCCGATGCGCGACTCGACCATCTGCCGCACGCGCTCGCACTCGCCTTGTTCCGCGTGATGCAGGAAGCGCTCGGCAACGTCGCGCGTCACGCACATGCCGCGCGCGTGAGCGTGAGCATTACGCTGGACGCGCAGACGGTAACGCTCGTGATCGAAGACGACGGCATCGGCATCCATCCGCTCGCGCGACGCAAAAGCGGGCGCTTCGGCCTGAGCGGCATGCGTTCGCGCTGCGAGGCGCTCGGCGGCAGTCTGCGCGTGGCGGCATCGCGCCACGGCGGAACCCGCGTGCGCGCGCGTCTGCCACTCGACGATCAACCGCGCCGCGTGCTGCGCGCGGTCAACGCATGAATCCGCCCTCGGCGCTGCGCGTGCTCCTCGCCGACGATCACGCCATTTTGCGGCGCGGCGTCGCGCAAGTGCTGGTGGAGTTCGGCGCGGCATCGGAAGTGGTGGAAGCGGAATCGGGCCGCGCGGCGCTCGCGCTGGCGGCGCGTCATCCCTTCGACGTCGCGCTGCTCGACATTTCGCTGCCGGACATCAACGGTCTCGATGTGCTCAAGCGCCTGAAACGCGACACGCCGCGCCTTCCCGTCCTCATGTTTTCGATGTATCGCGAAGACCAATACGCCGTGCGTGCATTGAAAGCGGGCGCGGCCGGTTATCTCTCCAAAACCGCCGATCCCGCGCTCATGATTGCCGCGCTTCGCCAGGTTGCGTCAGGCCGGAAATACGTCAGCCCCGAAATGGCCGAAGCGCTCGCGAATTACGTATCGCTCGATTCAGAACGCATGCCGCACGAATTGCTGTCGGATCGCGAGTTTCAAACCTTGTGCATGCTCGCATCCGGGAAACGGCTGACGGACATTGCGCTCGCATTGTCGCTTTCTGTGAAAACGGTAAGCGTTTATCGCGCACGGTTACTCGACAAGATGAAGCTTGCGAACAACGCCGAACTCACCTTCTATGTCATGAGCAACCGCCTCGTCGACATGAACCCGGCGATCGCCGGATGACGCATCGTCACAAATTTATCTTGTTCAGGATAAATTTCGGGGAAACGTAACAATTCGCCGCACTAATGCGTTCTTCGGTCCGGTTCCGGGCTATCTCTGTGTCTCCGATAAACTTGCGGGTTTTTCCGCAGCAAGGCGCGCGAGCGTCGTAAGGAGACTTTTTGTAATGTCGTTGTTCCGCAAGAAAAACATCGAGGACATGCTGGCCGGTGGTCACGGCACGTCGCTCAAGAAAACGCTCGGCGCGTTCGATCTGACTTTCCTCGGCATTGGCGCCATCATCGGCACGGGCATTTTCGTGCTGACGGGAAAGGGCGCGTTGCTGGCCGGTCCGGCGCTCACGCTGTCGTTCATCATCGCGGCCATTGCGTGTGCGCTCGCCGGTCTCGCCTATGCCGAGTTCGCGTCGTCCATTCCGGTAGCCGGTTCCATCTACACGTATTCGTACGCGACGCTGGGTGAGTTGGCCGCGTGGATCATCGGCTGGGATTTGATGCTCGAATACGGGCTTGCCACGTCCGCCATTTCGGTCGGCTGGTCGGGCTATCTGCAATCGCTGTTGGCGGGCTTCGGCATTCATCTGCCAACGGTGCTGACCGCCGCGCCCGGCGCGGACCCGCTTCACACCACGTATTTCAACCTCCCCGTTTTCCTCGTGATGATGGCGATCACCTGGCTGCTGTCCGTCGGCGTGAAGGAATCGACGCGCGTGAACAACGTGATGGTCGGCATCAAGGTCGTCGTCGTGCTGATGGTGATTGCCGTGGGCGCGTTCCACGTCACGCCGGCGAACTGGCATCCGTTCTTGCCGAAGGGCTACGGCGGCGTGTTCGGCGCGGCCGCGATCATGTTCTTCGCGTTCATCGGCTTCGATTCGGTGTCGTCGGCGGCGGAGGAAGTGAAGAATCCCAAGCGCGATCTGCCGATCGGCATCATCGGGTCGCTGGCGGTGTGCGCGGTGCTGTACGTGGCGGTGTCGGCGGTGGTGACGGGTATCGTGCCGTGGCAGAACTTCGCGGGCATTCCAAATCCGGTGTCCTACGCGCTGAAGAGCGTCGGGCAAAACTGGGTGGCGGGGCTGATCGATCTCGGCGCGGTGCTCGGCATGCTGACCGGCATTCTCGTCATGCTTTACGGGCAGACGCGCATTATCTTCGCGATGTCGCGTGACGGCCTGTTGCCCGCAAAGCTGTCGAAGGTGCATCCGCGCTACGCGACGCCGTTTTTCACCACATGGCTGGTCGGCATCTTCTTCGGGCTGATCGGCGCGCTCGTGCCGCTCGACGTGCTCGCGGAACTCATCAACATCGGCACGCTGGCGGCGTTTTCGATGGTGTCCATCGCCGTGCTCATTCTGCGCCGCACGCATCCCGACTTGCCGCGCGCGTTCCGCTGTCCCGGCGTGCCGGTCGTGCCGGTGTTGGCCGTGCTCGGGTGCGTGTTTTTGATGCTTAACTTGAAGGCGGTCACGTGGATCGCGTTCGTCGTGTGGCTGCTGATCGGGCTGGCGATCTACATGGTGTATTCGCGCCGTCACGCGGTGCTGGCGCGCACGCCGTCCGTCGCCGGTGCGCCTGCCGTAACGAAAGCCGCAGCGCGCTAAGAATCCTCCGCTGAAAAAAGCGCCGCCCTCCAAGGCGGCGTTTTGCTTTCCGATGCACGCAAGACCACCGGCGCGCGCCCGATAGCGACGCCCGCCGATTTGTGATTTACTCGTCGTCACAATCACATAACACCCAAACCGGCTGAACGCTCGCGGCGACAGATGGCAGGTGCGTGGCGTGAAGTTGGCTCATCCCCGCAAAGGAGACAGTGCAATGGCGCTCAGCATCAGCCTGACGGTCAACGGCCAACCCGTGACCGCCACCGTCGAACCGCATCTCTTGCTGGTCCAGTTTCTCCGCGAACAACTCAGGCTCACCGGCACGCATATCGGCTGCGACACCGCGCAGTGCGGCGCGTGCACGGTCCATCTCGACGGAAACGCCGTGAAGTCGTGCAACATCCTCGCGGCGCAGGCCGACGGCATGACGGTGACGACCATCGAAGGTTTGTCGAAGGACGGCCAGCTTCATCCCATGCAAGCGGCCTTCAAGGAATGCCACGGTCTACAGTGCGGCTTCTGCACACCCGGCATGGTGATGAGCGCCAGCGCGCTGGCGGCGCAATCGCCCGGTCTCTCCGAAGAAGAAGTGCGCGAGCAGCTCGACGGCAATCTGTGCCGCTGTACGGGCTATCACAACATCGTCAAAGCGGTTCTCGAAGGCGCGCGGAACATGAAAGCGAACGCCTGACACACGGCGCGTTCTCGCCTAAATCAAATCCACGAACGTATCGCGCCTTTAAAAAGGAGACCGCGATGAATGCCCCTGAGCAACATAAATTGATTGGTGCCGGTGTGAAGCGCAAGGAAGACTTTCGCTTCCTGACCGGTGCGGGCCAGTACACGGACGATGTCGTCCTGCCGCTGCAAAGTTACGGCGCGTTCCTGCGCTCGCCGCACGCGCACGCGAAAATCCGTTCCATTTCGCTCGATGCCGCGAAGCAGTCGCCCGGCGTCGTCGCCATTTTCACGGGCAAGGACATGGCGGGCGAAAACGTCGGCGGGCTGCCGTGCGGCTGGCTGATCCACAGCACGGACGGCTCGCCGATGCACGAGCCGCCGCATCCGGTCATCGCGCATGACAAGGTGTTGTGCGTGGGCGATCAGGTGGCGCTGGTCGTCGCGGAATCGATCAAGGAAGCGAAGGACGCGCTGGAACTGATCGAGGTGGATTACGACGTGCTCGATGCCGTCGTCGACACCGGAACTGCCGCCGATGCCGGACAGCCGCAGGTGCACGACAGCGTGCCGAACAACGTCTGCTACAACTGGGGCCACGGGGACAAAGCCAAAACCGACGCCGCCTTCGCGCAGGCCGCGCATGTGACGACGCTCGATATCGTGAATCAGCGCCTCGTGCCGAATGCCATCGAACCGCGCGCCGTCAACGCGAGCTATGCGAAGCACGACGATAGCTACACGGTCTATGTCGCGAATCAGAATCCGCACGTAGAGCGGTTGTTGATGGCGGCGTTCGTGTTGTCGCTGCCGGAGTCGAAGCTGCGCATCATCGCGCCGGACGTGGGCGGCGGGTTTGGCTCGAAGATCTTTCTGTATCCCGAAGATGTCGCGCTGACGTGGGCATCGAAAAAAGTCGGGCGGCCGATCAAGTGGACCGCCGAGCGTTCCGAAGCCTTCCTGAGCGATGCCCACGGCCGCGATCACGTCACCAAGGCCGAACTCGCGCTCGACAAAGACGGCAAGTTCCTCGCCATGCGCGTGCACACGACGGCGAACATGGGCGCGTATCTCTCGACCTTTGCCTCGTCGATTCCGACCGTGCTGTACGCAACGCTGCTCGCCGGCCAGTACACCACGCCCGCGATCTACGCCGAAGTGAAAGCGGTCTTCACCAACACCGTTCCCGTCGATGCCTATCGCGGCGCGGGCCGGCCCGAAGCGACTTACGTCGTCGAACGGCTGGTGGAGACGGCGGCGCGCGAGATGAACATCGATCCGGTGGAATTGCGGCGGAAGAACTTCATTCGCGAGTTTCCGTATGCGACGCCGGTCGGTCTCACCTACGACACCGGCGATTACGACGCCTGCCTGAATCGCGCGCTGGAACTCGCCGATGTTGCGGGTTTCGAAAAGCGTCGCGACGAATCGAAGCAGAACGGCAAGCTGCGCGGCATCGGCTATTCGTGCTACATCGAGGCGTGCGGGCTGGCGCCATCGAACGTGGCAGGTGCGTTGGGCGCGCGCGCCGGGCTGTACGAAGTGGGCGAAGTGCGCGTGAATCCGACCGGCTCGGTGACGGTGTTCACCGGTTCGCACAGTCACGGGCAAGGGCACGAGACGACCTTCGCGCAAGTCGTCGCGGATAGGCTCGGCGTGGACATCGAGAACATCGAGATCGTTCATGGCGACACGGGGCGTATTCCGTTCGGCATGGGCACGTATGGATCGCGCTCGATCTCGGTCGGCGGCTCCGCCATCATGAAGGCGCTCGACAAGGTGGAAGCAAAGGCGAAGAAGATCGCCGCGCACTTGCTGGAGGCGTCGGCGGAAGATATCGAGTTCGAGAACGGCGTGTTCCGCGTGGCGGGCACCGACCGCACGAAAACGTTCGTGGATATTTCGCTCGCGGCTTACGTGCCGCACAACTTCCCGCTCGATCAAATGGAGCCGGGCCTCAACGAAAACTGCTTCTACGATCCAACCAACTTCACCTATCCGTCCGGCGCATATGTATGCGAAGTCGAAGTCGATCAGGACACCGGCGAAACGCGCATCCAGCAGTTCACCGCCGTCGATGACTTCGGCAACGTCATCAATCCGATGATCGTCGAAGGTCAGGTTCATGGCGGACTCGGCCAAGGCATCGGCCAGGCGATGCTGGAGCGCTGCGTCTACGACAACGAGACCGGCCAGTTGTTGTCCGGCTCGTTCATGGATTACGCGATGCCGCATGCCATCGATCTGCCGAACTTCACGGTGGAGACGGCGAAAGGCACGCCGTGCACGCACAATCCGCTCGGCGTGAAGGGATGCGGCGAAGCGGGCGCGATCGGTTCCCCGCCCGCCGTCATCAACGCGATCATCGATGCGCTCGCGCCGCTTGGCGTGAAGGATCTGCAAATGCCCGCGACGCCGCACCGCGTCTGGACGGCGATGCACGAAGCGCAGAACGCACAAACCGCGAAGGCGTGAAGGAGACCAGCCATGTATTCATTCGACTATCAACGCGCCGATGAAGCGAAAGCGGCCGTCGCAGCGCTCGGTGGAAACGCCGACGCCAAGTTCCTCGCGGGCGGACAAAGCCTGTTGCCGACCATGCGCCTGCGTCTTGCGCAGCCTTCCGCGCTGATCGATGTCACACGCATCGCGTCGATGAAGAACATCGCGCTCGATGGCGACACGCTCACCATCGGCGGCGCGATGTCGCACGCGCAGGTCGCATCGAACGCGGACGTGAAGAAGGCGCTGCCGGGACTCGCGGATCTCGCGGGGCGCATCGGGGACCGTCAGGTGCGCGAGCGCGGGACCATCGGCGGATCGCTCGCCAATGACGATCCGGCGGCGTGTTACCCGTCCGCCGTGCTCGCGCTGAACGCGACGGTCGTCACGGACCGAAGACGCATATCAGCGGACGATTTTTTCATCGACATGTATCAGACCGCGTTGGAACCCGATGAACTGATCGTCGCGGTGGAGTTTCCGTTGGTCGAGCGCGCGGCCTACGAGAAGTTTCGCAATCCCGCTTCGCATTTCGCGCTGGTCGGCGTGTTCGTCGCGAAGCACAAGGATGGCGTGCGCGTCGGCGTGACGGGCGCGGCGTCGTCGGTGTTTCGGCCTGCGGAACTGGAAGCGGCGTTGTCGAAGGACTTTTCGGTGGCGTCCGCGCGCAGCGTGAACATCGCGCCGGACGAACTGAACGACGACATGCACGCCAGCGCCGCGTACCGTGCGCATCTGATTCCGGTGCTGGCAGGGCGTGCCATCGAACGGTCGATGTCGTTCTAGCGCGATGCCGGGCGAACCCGATTCCATCGACGACACGCTCGCGCGCCTGCGCGAGCAGCACTACTTCGCCAGCCGCGAACTGGCGACGGCGCTCTTTCTCGCCTTCAGGATGCAGCGTCCGCTGTTTCTCGAAGGCGAGCCGGGTGTCGGCAAGACCGAACTGGCGAAGGCGGCGGCGGGTTTGTGCGGCACGTCGCTGCTGCGTCTGCAATGTTACGAAGGGCTGGACACGGCGAGCGCGCTCTACGAGTGGGACTATCCGCGTCAGATCATGGCCTTGCGGATCGCGGAGGCGTCGGGCGAAACGCCGTCGGGCGATTCGTTGTATCGCAGTGAATTTTTGCTGAAGCGTCCGCTGCTTCAGGCGCTCATGCCCGACCCGGAGAATCCCGAAGCGCGTCGTGTGTTGTTGATCGACGAAATCGATCGCGCCGATGAACCGTTCGAAGCGTTTCTGCTGGAACTGCTGTCCGACTTTCAGGTGTCGATTCCCGAATTCGGCACCGTGCGCGCGGTGCGTCCGCCGCTCATCGTGATGACATCGAACCGCACGCGCGAGGTTCACGACGCGCTGAAGCGGCGCTGTTTGTATCAGTGGATCGGTTATCCCGCGCGCGACGTCGAGCTTGAGATCGTCGCCGCGCGTGCGCCGGAAGCAAGTTCGGCGCTGCAAAAACGCGCGGTTGCGTTCGTGCATGAATTGCGCACGCTGGATTTGTTCAAGGCGCCGGGCGTCGCGGAAACGGTGGACTGGTGCCGCGCGTTGGCGGCGTTGTCGGTCTCCGAACTCGATCCGCAATCCGTGCAAAACACGCTCGGAGTGCTGCTGAAGTATCAGGACGATCTCGCGCGCCTGGACGCCGACACGCTCGCGCAATGTCTGTCGGCCGCAGCAACACAGTCATGACGATGCAACCGTTCGCGCGCAACGTCGTGCACTTCGTCAGACTCCTGCGCGGCGCGGGCCTCGGCATGTCGCCCGCGCAAGCCGTCGATGCGCTCGACGCGCTGCGCTTCATCGATCTGCGCCAGCGTGACGATGTACGCGCGGCGCTCGCGTGCGTGCTCATCCACGCAAGCGACGAGCGCGATATTTTCGATGCCGCGTTCGATCTTTTCTGGCGCGATCCGGACTGGGAAGGCAAGCTGCGCGCGTTGCTTCTGCCGAAGGTCACGGACGGCATGCCGCCGCCCAAACGCAACAACCGTCTCGCCGATGCGCTCGCCGCGCGTGCCGCGACGCGCGAATCCGCATCGCGCGAAAAGAAGCTGGAGCAGGTTCACGCGCGTCTGAGTTTCAGCGCGCAGGAACGGCTGAGTCAGCGCGATTTCGACACGTTGAGCGCGGACGAATGGCGTGCGCTGCGGCATCAGATTCGCGCGCATCGGCTGCCGCTTGCGACCGAGGCGACGCGCAGGTTGAAGGCGGCATCGCGCGGAACGCATGCGGATTTGCGCGCGAGCGCGCGTCATGCGGTGCGCTCGGGCGGCGAATGGACGGTGTGGAAATATCGCGCGGTCGTGGAAAGGCGGCCGCCGCTCGTGCTGCTGCTGGATATTTCCGGCTCGATGAGCGCGTATTCGCGTGCCGTGCTGTATTTCTGCCACGCGTTGTTGCAGTCGCGCGAGCGCTTGCAGGTGTTTCTGTTCGGCACGCGCCTGACGCACGCCACGCGCGCCCTGCGCGAACGCGATCCCGATATCGCCATTGCCGCGCTCGGGCAGAACGTGGCGGATTGGTCGGGTGGAACGCGCATCGGCGCGACGCTCGCCGAGTTCAATCGCCGCTGGGCGCGCCGCGTGCTGGCGGGTCGTGCGACCGTGCTGCTCGTCACCGACGGACTGGATCACGAAGCCATCGACGTGCTCGATGCCGAAATGCATCGGCTGTCGCGTTTCGCGCATCGGCTGGTGTGGCTCAATCCGCTTTTGCGCTTTCCCGACTTCACGCCGCGCGCGCGAGGGGTGCGCGCCATCCTGCCGCACGTCGATGCGATGCTCGCGGCGCACAACCTCGACAGCCTCGCTGCTGTCGGACCGGAACTGGCCGCGCTCGCACCGCGCGGCCGGCGACAACACGGAGACATGTCATGGAACTGACCGAAACGCACACCTTGCCGGTGGCGCAAGCGCGCGCATGGGACGCGCTCAACGACACGTCCGTGCTCAAGGTGTGCATTCCCGGCTGCGACAGCATCGAGGCGAACGGCGAAAATACCTACGATGTCGTGATGACGGCGGCGGTCGGCCCGGTGAAAGCGCGTTTCAAGGGCCGCATGGAACTCACGGAAATCGACGCGCCGAACAGCTACACGATCGTTTTCGAGGGGCAGGGCGGCGCGGCGGGTTTTAGCAAGGGCCAGGCGAAAGTGCATCTCTCGCCGGGCGAGGACGCGGATTCGACCACGCTCAGCTACACGGCGAATGCGCAGGTTGGCGGCAAGCTCGCGCAAATCGGCTCGCGTCTCGTGGATGGCGCGGCGCGCAAGATCGCCGCCGAGTTCTTCAAACGATTCAGCGCGCAGCTTCAGGGTTCAGGAAACTCCGAAGCGGCAGCGGCGGTGCAGGATGTAGCCTCCGGCACTTCGGAAAACAGCGCCGCGCAAGATGGCGGCGGATCGCAGGAATTGCAGGAAAAGGGAAAGAAATCATGGACAGCGTGGATCTCGAAGTCCTGAAGAACAGCGCGCGATGGCTCGAAGAAGGGCATCGCGTGCTGCTGGTCACGGTGGTGAAGACGTGGGGATCGTCGCCGCGCCCGGAAGGCGCGATGCTCGCCGTGCGCGACGACGGGCACGTGGTCGGGTCCGTGTCGGGCGGTTGCATCGAGGACGATCTGATCGAGCGCGTGCGGCAGCGGGGCATCGAGCAGGACAGGCCGGAAGCGGTGAAATATGGGATCAGCGCGGAGGAGGCGCATCGGTTCGGCTTGCCTTGTGGCGGCACTATTCAACTCGTGCTGGAGCCGTTGACGAAGCAAAGCGGGATCGCGGAACTGTGCGCGGCGGTGGAGAGCGGAAAGCTCGTCGCGCGCACGCTCGAGATGGCGAATGGCGCGGTGCGTCTGGAACCAGCGCGCGCAACGGACGGCGTTTTGTTCGATGACAGCGCGTTGTTGACCATTCACGGTCCGCGTTATCGGATGCTGGTGATCGGCGCGGGGCAGTTGTCGCGGTATCTGTGCAGCATCGCGGTCGGGCTGGATTATCAGGTGACCGTCTGCGATCCGCGCGAAGAATACACGGAGGAGTGGGATGTGCCGGGCACGACCATCGTGCGCACCATGCCCGACGACACCGTCATGGAGATGAAGCTGGATGAGCGATGCGCGGTGATCGCGCTCACGCACGATCCGAAGCTCGACGATCTCGCGCTGATGGAAGCGTTAAAGACGCCGGCGTTTTATGTCGGGGCGCTTGGGTCACGGCGGAATAACGCGGCGCGTCGTGAGCGGCTCAAGGAGTTCGATTTGAGCGAGGCGGAATTGGCGCGGCTGCATGGGCCGGTGGGGATTTATATCGGCAGCCGGACGCCGCCTGAAATCGCGGTGTCGATTCTCGCGGAAGTGATTGCGGCGAAGAATGGGGTTTCGTTGCCGGAATTGCTGAAGGTGGAAGGGGCGAAGGCGGTTAGGGAAGTGGCGGGGAACGGGGAGGTTTGTGGGGTTTAAAGTGGCGGCGCAGGAAGCATCAGGTTCCGAGACGGTTCAAAGCTCAGGTTGTGGTGTTGGAATACGGGCTCGTGGTGGTGCTGTCTGAATGTCGTGCAAGGGCTTCTGTTGTTTGGGCTTTTATTGCAGTAGCCGCCTCCCCGGCGGGGGGGTAACTTTCTTTGCTGCTGCAAAGAAAGTCACCAAAGAAAGCAGCTTTTTACCCCATGCACGATGGCTGGAGAGGGTGGTCTGGATTAACCGATGCAGTGGCCGCAATAGGACTTGCCACGCTTAACGAGCCGCTTAGGCAACCTTGCGATTTCACGCTCGAAGAATCAACACTAAGTGGACCGCATTCATTCATTCGGCCATGCGCTACGCGCGCCGAGAACGTAAGAATGGAATCCCGCAGCGTATGAGCGCCCAGCCACCTCACACCGCGCCGCTATGTCGTTATTCGGCCCTACCTTGGTAAGCGCTTCTTGGCAAAGCACGCACACCAACGCAAGTCACCTTTTAGTCGGAGCACTAACCAAGGTAGGGCCGAATAGCAATCTTGCGGGGAAGCGTGAGGTGGCTGGGCGCTTATAGGCTGCGGGGTTCCGTTCTAAAGCTCTCGGCGCGCGCAGCGCATGGCCGAATGAATGACTGCGGTCCACTTAGCGTTGATTCTTCGAGCGTGAAATCGCAAGGTTGCCTAAGCGACTCGTTATGCGTGGAAAGTCCTATTGCGGCCACTGTATGGTTAAACCAGACCACCCTTTCCAGCCATCGTGCCTGGGGTAAAAAGCTGCTTTCTTTGGTGACTTTCTTTGCAGCAGCAAAGAAAGTTACCCCCCCGCCGGGGAGGCGGCTACTGAATAAAAAGCACAAACAACAGAAGCCCCTTGCACCACAGAACTATCAGTTAGAGCACCGCTGTCCGCATCCGATTCCGCCGCCCCACTCGTTCAAATCAATCCACAAACAATCGCCGCAATCAACGAAACACTCACGATCACCACGCCCGCCGTACGCCGCTTATTAAGCTCGGTCCACAACAACACCCCCGTCAGCGACAGCAAAATAATGCTCCCCGCAAACGTATCGATCAGCAGCACCCAGCCGACGCTCAATCCCACGCCTTTGTGCAAATTCGTCATCGCCGCGAGGAAGGTGTTTTCCGTGCGCTTGACCGACACGAAGTTATTGCCCACCCAATACTCCGCCGACACATTGCCACCGGGCGATGCCACCATCACCGACCACTGTTCCGGCTGAAGCGTGCTCTTATCGCCCCATCCAACCGGATGCGCAGGTTCACGTCGCGTGCGCCCAAGATTGCCATCGAGCTTCAACTCTTTCTTGAGCCACACCCCGAGATCGCGCGGCGACTTGAAGCCTTCGGCGGGCAACGGCATCTGCATTTGCGAAACCTGCGGCTCGCCGGTGGAAATGCGAAGCGGCGGCGCGCGGTGATTCAACAAAAAACCTGTCACGCCGAAAAGCAGGCCCAATAAAGCGCCCCACAACCCGACCCAACCATGCACCTTGCGCAGCCATTTGAGAAAGGTCGAACGGCGCGAGCGGTTCTTGCGGACGATCTGTTCCGCATCGTCGATCAGACGTCCATGCGGGCGATACTGCGTCGTGCCGCTCGCGACGGGCGGCGGCGGGTTGAGTGTGTCAGGCGCGTTCAAGCGTCTCTCCGAAATCGGGAACCGGGCGGCCCGCGCCGTAAGCCCCGAGCATCGGATGCGCTTTTCAGGCGTGGCCGCCCAGAAAGGGCGGGCAAATGAGAATTGTTATCATTACACGCGAAAAAAGTCTTTTCAATCCTTTGCGATTGCCTGACAACCCGCTTCTATGACAAAAAATTTCAGACGGGCCAGAGCGGGCCTTCCTGCATCGCGCCGATTTGCTCGCGCAATTCGAGGATGCGTTCTTCCCAATAACGCTGCGTGTTGAACCATGGAAACGCCGCCGGGAACGCCGGATCGTTCCAGCGTCGCGCGAGCCATGCCGCGTAGTGAATCAGCCGCAGCGTGCGCAGCGCTTCGATCAGATGGAGTTCGCGCGGATCGAACTCCGCGAAGTCTTCGTAGCCCGCGAGCAGATCGGTGAGGGCGCGCGAGGCGTCCGCGCGTCCGCCGGGCAGGAGCAGCCAGAGATCCTGAATGGCCGGGCCCATGCGGCTGTCATCGAAATCGACGAAATGCGGACCGGCGTCGGTCCAGAGCACGTTGCTCGGATGACAGTCGCCGTGCAGGCGCAGGTGGCGCACATCGCCCGCACGGTCGAAGCAATGCGCGACGCCTTCCAGCGCCATCGATACCGCGCGTTCATAGGCTTCGCGAACATCGTCGGGGATGAAACCGTGCGTCAGCAAAAACTCGCGCGGCTCGAAACCGAACGTCTGGATATCGAGCGTGGGCCGTTCGCGATACGGATCGAGCGCGCCGACCGCGTGAATGCGCCCGATGAAGCGCCCGAGCCATTCGAGAATATCGCTGTGATCGAGATCGGGTGCGCGGCCGCCGCGGCGTTCGAACACGGAGAAGCGAAAACCGTCGAATTCGTGAAGCGTTTCGCCTTCGAGCACGCGGGCACCAACCACCGGAATCTCACGCGCCGCGAGACTCGCGACGAACGCATGTTCTTCGAGAATCGCCGCGTTGGACCATCGCGCGGGCCGATAAAACTTCGCGACGACCGGTGGCCCGTCTTCCATGCCGACCTGATAGACGCGATTCTCGTAGCTGTTGAGCGGCAACAATCGTCCATCGGTGCGGGCGCCTGCGGGCATGAGCACGCTGTCGAGCGCATCGAGCACGCACTCGGGCGAGAGACCGGCGAAGGGCGGGGCGTCGCCTTGCAAGGGCGCGCCCGGAGAATCGGAATGAGGTGAGTTCATTCCGGCATTGTGCCGCGCCTTGGACGCGGCAGGTTCGTCCGGTACGCACGCACGCGCGCGGCGGACGCTTCCTCAATGCATGACCGTGTTCGCGGGACGCACGACATCGCCCGTGTCGATCAGATCTTCGAGGAAGAACGGCTCCGTATTGAGCAATTGGGTCACGCCGGGTTCGCCCGCATACCACGCGACCATGGCCATGTCGCCGAGAATGCGCATGACGATCCCACGCGCCCCTTGAGGGACGGCGATATGCACGGAGCGGACAATCGAACCGATTTGCATGATGAACCCCGTTAAAGCGCCGGCTAAAAACGCCGGTCATGTATTTCACCTGCACAGCCTTTTCATGGCTCGTGCACCCAGACAACCAATCGCGTCACTGTTGCGCGACGCGCAGCACGAATCGACTTCATGAACGATTGTGCTTCCACTGTAGCGCATCGATGCGCGCATGCGCGACGGCAAATGCCCGGAAATGTGAGGAATCGCGGACGATTGGCATCATTTACTCGTTGATCGACCGCATCAGCCAAGCGTCGTATTAGGCAAAACCCTAGGATCGGCGTATCGTTTCGATTTTGCTGTTTTCAGCGGAGACTTCATTCGTGAGCGTATCACCGGAGCCGCAGCGGTCGGGCGATCAACCTGCATCGGCGGAAGCGCCCTTTCTGGAGCGTGGATCGAGGGCTTACTGGCGTGCATCGCTGGCGCTGCTGTTCGCGGGTTATGCGACGTTTTCGCTGCTCTATTGCGTTCAGCCGTTGCTGCCGGAGTTCACGAAAGCGTTCGGCGTGAGTCCGGCGGTGAGCGCGCTGTCGGTGTCCGTGAGCACGGCGGCGCTGGCCATTGCCATCTTCATCGCGGGATTCGTCTCCGAAAGCTGGAGCCGCCATCGGTTGATGACGCTCTCGCTGCTCGCCTCGTCCGTGTTGACGGTGATCGTCGCGCTGCTGCCGAACTGGCACGCGTTGCTTTTGGTTCGCGCGCTCGAAGGCTTCGCGCTCGGCGGCGTGCCGGCAGTCGCCATGGCCTATCTCGCGGAAGAAGTCGCGCCCGAAGGTTTGGGTCTCGCGATGGGTTTATACGTCGGCGGCACGGCAATCGGTGGCATGGCCGGGCGCGTGATCAGCGGCATGCTTGCGGACTGGTTTGGCTGGCGCGCGGCCATAGGCGGAATCGGGTTGCTTGGGCTGCTCGCGACGTTCGCGTTCCGCGCTTTGCTACCGCCGTCGCGACGCTTCATGCCACGGCGCGGTGTGGGCTTTCATCATCATCGGCGCTCGCTTGCGGGGCATTTGCGGCACGGCGGATTGCCGTTTCTTTTCGCGATGGGCTTCGTCCTGATGGGCAGCTTCGTCACGGTCTATAACTACGTCGGCTATCGGTTGATCGCCGCGCCGTTCTCGCTGAATCAGACGCAGATCGGCGCGATCTTTACCGTCTATCTCACCGGCGTGGTGGCGTCGCCATGGTCCGGCAAGATGGCCGACGTCTTCGGGCGTGGCCGCGTGCTTATCGCCAGTCTTTTGCTGATGATGCTCGGCATCGCGCTCACGATGTCGTTCTCGCTGCCGGTGATCATCGCGGGGATCGCGTGTCTGACGTTCGGGTTTTTCGCGGGGCACGCGGTGGCGAGCGGTTGGGTCGGGCGGCTTGCCGCGCAGGCAAAAGGGCAAGCGGCAGCGCTTTATCTTTTGGCTTACTACCTTGGATCGAGCCTGATCGGCTCATATGGCGGGCACTTCTGGACCGCGTTCGGCTGGCCGGGTGTCGCGGGGCTGATCGGTTTATTGCTGCTGATCGGACTCGCCGCCGCGCTCTATCTGAACCGCCGCGAACGCGCGACGACCGCATAGAACGAACGTGCTGAAAGCCAGTTGAAAATTCCTCAGACTAAGGGTTTTTCCGCGCTCGTTTAAAAATGCGCACGCAACGTCTTGTTGTAGTTGACTTGGTGCGCTGCAACGTATCGTCGTCCTTATAAAGTCTCCCCGCAAGCGAGATTGCGCGGCCTATACTCGAATCGTCGATGCAGCTTTCCAGGCAAACACGACAGCGAAAAGCAGGACGAAGGGAGATGCAACATGACGTACTTCACGATCGGCGATTTCATTCTGATCATCCCGATGGCGCTGGCCGGCGCGCTGTTCCTCGGGGCCATTCCATGTGCGACGCATTTCAAGAACAACGTGCTCCGGATTTTCGGCGCGTTGCTCGGCGTGCTGGTGGCGTTTCTGCTGGTCGAAGGTTTGCCCGCGCTGGTCTAGCGGCGAGGCGAACCGATGCAAACAAAAAAGGCGCGCTCACCGCGCGCCTCCGGGATGCTTTTGGCCTCCCCGATCTCAAACTACCTTCAAAGCTGTTCGCCGAGGAATGTCAGCGTGCGCCCATGCGCGAGCGCCGATGCCTTCGCATTGAACGACGCGCGATCGCCGCAATTGAAGCCGTGATCGGCTTGGGGATACACATACAGTTCGGCGTCCTTGCGGCTCGCGAATTTCTGACGCACGGAATCCACGGCATCGGCGGGGATGTGGGCATCCAGTTCGCCGTAGTGGAACTGCATCGGCACCTTGATGTTGTCGGCCTGATCGAGTGAGTTCTGGATGCCGCCGCCGTAGTACGCGACGCCCAGATCCACGAACCCTTCCGCCGCCGCCAGATAAGCCAAACGCCCGCCGAAGCAATAACCGATTGCCGCGACTTTGCCCGTCACTTCGGGCAGCGCGCGCAATGCCTTGGCCGCTGCGCCGACATCGGCGACGGCTTCGTCGATCTTGGTCTTTTGCAGCAACTCCATCGCCTTTTCACGATCGGCGCCGTCGTACGTCAATTCGACGCGCGGCTGCGTGCGCCAGAAAACGTCCGGCGCGAGCGCGATGTAGCCATCGGCCGCGTATTGATCGGCGACGCTGCGGATATGCGCGTTCACGCCGAAGATCTCCTGCAGGATGATCACCGCCGGCCCGCTGCCGGTTTTAGGTAACGCGAGATAGCCCTGAAAGCTGTCGCCATCCGCGGGAATGTCGATCCATCTGGAATTCACGGAAACGGTCACGTCGAGGCTCCTTTGCCTTGGTCGAAAATACTTGAGGCAAGTGAGTGTGCCAGCTTTCCCTTTCAGTCGCCTGAGCGAGCCCGCGCCTCGGCTTCGAACGCACTGGCACGACGCTTGACGCACCCGGCATTTTTAGAAGCGCTGGTCTAACCCGAACGGAGAATAAGCTCTTAATAACAGAGTAATGAAATGCAAGCCGGCGATTAACGGCAGCATCCGCCCAAACTTGAATGGGATGCAAACTCCGCGCGGCCTCATCCCCCGCAAACCCGCATGCAACGGTCGTCTTCAGGCGGTGTCACCACAAACCGCCTCATATCACAACCGGACTTTAATCGGTAGTGACACCAGTATCTTAAAAAACTTCCCTAAATTAATTTGACAACCCTACACTTGCGCGCAGTGCGGATGGCGGTCGCCACGAATGACCGCTGGAAGGACTTGCCAAGTGCATGACGATGCATCCGGCGTGGTCGTCCACGGGACTGAGCGATCGTGATGAAAGACGGGGCACAGGGCGATTACGTTGTCGTTGTTTTTGGGACCGAAACTGGAGACTTACATGAAGACCAAGCTTCACAAAGTGTTGCCGATCAGCGCCGCAGCCGTGCTGTTCGCTACGTTGGCAACGTCCGCAGCAGCCGACCAGGTCGTGAAGATCGGTCACGTCGCTCCGCTGACCGGCGGGATTGCTCACCTGGGCAAGGACAACGAAAACGGCGCGCGGATGGCAGTCGAAGAAATCAACGCGAAGGGTCTCACGATCGGCGGCCAGAAGGTCACGCTCGAACTGGACGCACAGGACGATGCAGCCGACCCGCGTACCGCCACGCAGGTCGCGCAGAAGCTGGTGGATGACAAGGTCGTCGGCGTCGTCGGCCACTTGAACTCGGGCACGTCGATCCCGGCATCGAAGATTTACAGCGATGCGGACATCGTGCAGATTTCCCCGTCGGCCACTAACCCGACCTACACGCAGCAAGGTTTCAAGACGACGTACCGCGTCGTCGCGACCGATGCGCAGCAAGGTCCGGCACTCGCCAACTACGCAGCCAAGCAACTGAAGGTCAAGAGCGTCGCCGTGGTGGACGACTCGACCGCCTACGGTCAGGGTCTCGCGAACGAATTCGAAAAGACCGCCAAGTCGCTCGGCCTGAAGGTCGTTTCGCACGATGCGACCAACGACAAGGCCGTGGACTTCCGCGCGATTCTCACGAAGATCAAGGGTGAGAACCCCGACGCCGTGATGTACGGCGGCATGGACGCGACCGGCGGCCCGTTCGCCAAGCAAGCCAAGCAGCTCGGCCTGCGCGCGAAGGTGCTGGCGGGCGACGGCGTCTGCACGGAAAAGCTGTCGGACCTCGCGGGCGACGCGACCGACAACATCGTGTGCTCGGAAGCCGGCATGGCGCTGGAAAAGATGGAAGGCGGCGCGGCGTTCGCGGCGAAGTATCAGAAGCGTTTCGGCCAGCCGATCCAGATCTACGCGCCGTTCACGTATGACGCGGTGTACATCATCGTCGATGCGATGAAGCGCGCCAACTCGACCGATCCTTCGAAGATCGTCGCTGCGATGCCGAACACGGACTACAAGGGCGTGATCGGCGAGACGACCTTCGATTCGAAGGGCGACCTCAAGCACGGCGTGATCTCGCTGTACGACTACAAGGGTGGCAAGAAGACCCTGCTGGACGTGGTCAAGATGTAAGCGATTCGGGACTTCGGTCCTGAGAAACGCGCGGCTGCTCTTCCATGAGCGCCGCGCGTTTTTTTTATACCTTCCAGCGTTTGAGGATGCGCGGTCCGATCACGGTGATGATCAGGCAGCACGCCGCGACCACGCACAGGCCAATCGGCAGCGTGCTGATCTGCGCGACGCCGCCGATCAGCACCGGCCCGAGCAACAGGCCGAAGTACGCCAGCCCCGCGACATGCGCCAGGCCTTCTGCGGCCGTCACGCCTTCCACGCGCGCGCCTGCCGCGAACAGCACCGGCATCATGTTGGCGAGGCCGAGGCCCATCAGCGTGAAGCCGGTCATGGTGACGAACGTGTTCGGCACGACCAGGGCCATCACCATGCCGATGAACGCCAGCCCGGCGCTCGTGAAGACGAGCTGCGGCGCGCCGAAACGGGCGCGCACGGCATCGCCGCCGAAGCGTCCTGCGGCCATCCCGCCCGAGAATGCGGCGTAGGCGGCGCTGGACACCGAAGGCGTGGCGCGCACGATATCGCGCATATAGACGGTCGCCCAGTCGTACATGGCGCCTTCCGCGATCAGCGCGATCAACGCGAGACCACCGAGCATCCACAACGCGCCGGAGCGCCAGCGATTCGACGACGACGCCTTCGCGTGCTCGTCCTGATGCGGGACGTGCGGCAGCACCGAGGGCAGCGACACCAGCAACACAATCAGGCTCACGCCCGATGCCAGCGCGAGATGCGCTTCCGGTGCCAACCCGCGCGCGAGCAGCGCGCCACCCGCCGCCGCACCTGCCATGCCGCCTACGCTGAACATGCCGTGCAGCGACGACATGATCGGCCGCGCAAGCGCCTGTTCGACGGCGCTGGCCTCCGCGTTCATGGCGACATCGAGCGTGGCCATGCCGTAGCCGAACAGCGCGAGCACGATGAGCAGCAGCCAGAAATACGGCGTGACCAGAATCAGCGCGCCCGCGATGATCATCGCGCCGCCGCCCGCGAAGCACGCGTTGCGCGTGCCGACGCGCGCGATCCACGCGGCATTGGTCAGCATCGCGCCGATCGAGCCGCCCGCCACCGCGAACAGCGCGAACGACAGCATGCCGGGACTCAGGCCGAACTTGTCGCGCACGGTTGGGACGTGCACGCCCCAGGAGGCGTACATCATCCCGGCGATGAAGAAGACGGCCATGGTGGCGTAACGGGCGCGCTCACGCGTGGCGGGCGGCAGGCTGCGATGCAGGTCGAGCGCGGCGTTGGAATCGTGGGTCGAGGCGGGCGGGGAGGTCGAATCAGACACGGGAGAACCGTTCGAGAGGTTTACGCAATTCAACCGGATGGGCAGCTATTCCAGAGAACGCGGAGGTTTTCGATTCTATCGAACGTAAGGAAGGCTTGCTCGTCGCTGGTGCAGCTTCGGCGTGCAGAACAAATCCATCGAAATGGCGAGATCGCGGATGGCGCTGATACGGAAGTTCAGCCTTTCTCGCAATGCGGCGGCGCGAGCGCTTTGAAAGTTTGCGCAATCGTTTAACTCAAACTAATGCCGGCGGCGAATTAGTATAGCGCCTTGCTCCCGATTCCCGTATCCAGCGCATAAGCCTGTTTTGGCCCGAATTGAAGCTGTCCGGCATGGTTTTCCAGCACGGGTCAAGTTATCGCCCAATGCTATGTTCAGCGTGCATGTTTTGCGCTGGTTTCATCGGATGGCAACTTCGTGTGTGTGGAGAATCAGCGCAATTAAAAATGTCCTTTATGTCCCGCAAAGAGTAAGAAAGGTTCGGAAAATGTTACGAGGGAACGCGTGCGGCTAATCGAGTGGCAATTCGCACACTCGCGATAATCCAATCTGTGTTAATCTGCGTGCCAATCCGAGGTTATACTAATCTAAAAAGAAGCGGGCGCCGACTCGCGGAACAGCAAACCACCTAGGGAATTGCCATGCCTTCATACAAGGAACTGCTCGCACAGCGCGAGTCTCTCGAACGTCAGATTGAAGAAGCAAAGTCGCGTGAGTACGCCGAAGTGCTTAATGAGATCAAGCAAAAAATGGCGGATTACGGCATTACGCTTCAGGAATTGGCCGGTGGCCGGAGCGCAAAGACCGCCAAGGCATCGCGCGGCCGTTCGGGCGTCGCGCCGAAGTATCGCGACCCGGAAAGCGGCAGCACGTGGTCGGGCCGGGGCAAGCCGCCTAAATGGATCGCAGGTCAGGACCGTGACGGCTTTCTGATCAGCAAGTAAGTCGACGCATTAAATTGCTCGCAATCGCCGCGCTACTATTGCGCGGCTTTTTTTCGCCCGCCGTTACAGTGACGTCGGAATACGGAGCACGCCGTTTGCTACGCGAATCGGTATGCAGGGCTTTGCGCCGGAATTTCTCATCGTCGGAATAAAACGAAGGATTGGCTGAACGGTCTAGAAGTGTGGGAGCGATCTTCGTGGTCAATTACGCGTTGCTTTCGATCCCACTCGGGAAGCAAACCCGTTCGTTCCGTAATGTTCGGTAGATTTCTACCGTGCGCAAGTTTCGACCGTCCGTAATACGTCAAGCCGAAATGAGGTGCGCAAGATGGCTTCGCATCACGTCAGCCCTTCGCCGAAACACGATCAACTCTTTGTCTGACGGCCCGGGTTCTAATTCACCCGGCGAAACCCAGTCCGTCAAACGTGAAAATCCACCGTGTTTAAATGAGTTCGGGAACCAGTCTACGAAGAGCGTCAAAGCGGCAACTGCGTATCGAATTTGATTTCCCGAAGCACCACGCTCGTTCGGACTTGCGCAACGGCAGGGATTTTGAAGATCCGGTCGTGAAGAAACGCGTCATACGCCTTGATGTCCGGCGCGACAATCTTGAGGATGTAATCCGATTCGCCCGTCGTGCTATAGCACTCAGTCACTTCTGGACACGTTGCGATTTCGCGTTCGAATTGCTCGACGCCGCCTTCCGTATGCCGCGTGAGGTGAATATGCGCGAGTGCGCACACGTGCAGGCCCAGCTTTTCGCGATCGAGCAGCGCGGTATAGCGCTGAATGACGCCCGACTGCTCCATGTCCTTGATACGCCGCCAGCAGGGCGTGCTGGACAGCCCGACCTGATCCGAAATTTCCTGAACGGAGCGGCGGGCGTCCAATTGCAGAAGACGCAGGATTTTTTGTGAGAATGTATCGAGAGTCAACTGCGCCTCCATTCGGTCGCGATCTGACTCTAATGTTAGAGGCGCAGAAAAAGAAACGCAATCCAAAGCGGCAGCGATGAGGTAGTTTCCCTAACACACGCGCCCCGCCGCGCGTTTTTACCCTTCAGTCAAACCGTCGTTCGCGGATGCCGCGTCACCCGCGTTATTGGCGGCGGCCGTAGCCTGCGTGGCGCGCAGTTCCGCGAGCATGTTGCAGAAGAGCGCGCCTTGTTCGATGGCGTCATCCAGCGCCACGTGCGTGTGCGGCAGCTCATCGAACCAGTGCTTGGGCAAGCGCGGCTTGATGGCCTTGCGGTACGGCAGGCCGGTCATCGCGAAGGCCAGCGTCTTGATGTCGAGCGCCGACCACGAGAACGGACAGCGCTCGGCGAAGCGCATCATGTACCAGAACATATAGGTAAAGTCGAAGCCTGCCGGATAGGCGACGAACACCGGCTTGCCCGGCAGCGCTTCCACCCATTCGACATAGGCCCGAAGCGCAATTTCCGGCTTTTGCAGATCGGTTCGGCAGGCGGCCCATGCATCGGGCTGGGTTTTCCACCATGCGGCCTGAATCGGATGCGCGCTCGCACCTTCCAGCGTTTCCAGATTCGCCGAGAACGTGCCGATGATCTGCTTGTCCGCGGTGAACGCCGCCGACGCAAAACTCAGCATGGAGTGCGGGCCGGGGATCGGGCCGTCGGCTTCCACATCGGTGCTGACGAAGATTTCGGGGATCGCGTTCATGCGGCGACTCCATCGCCCACGAAGGGATTGCTGCGACGCTCGTCGCCGAAGGTCGATGCAGGTCCGTGGCCCGGCACGAAGGTGATGTCCTCGCCGAGCGGCCAAAGCTTTTCGCGGATCGAACGAACGAGGTCTGCGTGATTGCCGCGCGGAAAGTCCGTGCGTCCGATCGACCCGGCGAACAGCACATCGCCCACGAAAGCCAGCCGATGCGCACGGCTGAAAAACACGACATGGCCGGGCGTATGGCCGGGGCAGAAATAGACTTCGAGGGTTTCGTCGCCGAAGCGCACGGTATCGCCGTCTTCGAGCCAGCGGTCGGGCGCGAAGACTTGCGCAGCGGGAAAGCCGAAGCGCTTCGATTGCGCGGGAAGCTGATCGATCCAGAACGCGTCTTCCTTTTGCGGGCCTTCGATCTGAATCGAATAGTGCGCCGCGAGTGCGCCTGCGCCGCCGCAGTGATCGAGATGCCCGTGCGTCAACAAAATCTTCTCGACGCTCACGCCGTGCTTATCCACTTCCGCGATGATGCGCTCGATATCGCCCCCCGGATCGACGATGGCGGCGCGCCCGCTGGCCTCGCAGATAACGATGGAGCAGTTCTGCTGGAACGGCGTCACGGGAACGAGGATGACTTTCATGGATCGGCGTCGGCGCGAGAGAGTATGTAAAACGTTCATTCTACCGGGTGCCGGAACGTACGCACGGCACGACAGCTTTCGACGCAGAAAGGCCCGCAAACCAGCGAATTCTTGCGGTCATAGGCAAAATCAATGATGAAAATCGCAGTTCGGCAAGACTAACCCCACTTTTTTTGTATAATGCCCTTACTTGTGCATGGGGAAGTCCATGCCGTCAATGGGTGAATGTCTGAACGCCAGCGCGTTTTTACAATCATCATCAGTACGCTGTTGGAGGCCAAAAGCCTCGTAACTGCAACTCAAGCACCTTCAGTTTGGTGCACACGTCTTGTCCGGCCAGACGCCGCGCGTCTGTCGATGGCCTTAGCCGCCGTCACGCTGGATGGGGCCTACGCCGCCGTTCCTGCGCTGTTCATTGCGCACGAATGTGAAGCCACGTTCGACTGGCGGCATGTGGGGTCTGGTCAGGCTGCCGGGGACAGGCTGCGCCAGACGTGAACAATAACCGGGTTTTGCGCGCGTTTTTGCCGCATCCGAGCACGTGCTTGCCGTTCGTTTTGTCGAGCGGCGTTTTGCATTTGCGAGGCATACCCAGAGCGATCTTGCGCGCCCGCACGGCTGCGCGGTGGCTCATCAACTGACAAAGAACAACCATGAATGCTCGATTCATTCGACACATCGGCGGCCTGCTTGCCATCGTGCTTGCAGGTTGCGCCGCGCCGGGTTCGGGCGATGTCGCATCCAATCCTCAGACGACTAACGTCGTGAGCACGAGCGATGCCCGCTCGCCCGCGCCGCTCGCGTTCGACACCAATCTGAAGAACGTGCCGGACGACAAGGCTCAACAAGGCCAGTCGCTCGCCAACGCCGAACCGATCACCAGCGGTCCGGACGCCAGCAGCTTCGAACAGAAGGGCCGGGCCTCGTGGTACGGCCGCATGTTCCATGGCCGCAAGACCGCGAGTGGCGAGAAGTTCGACATGAACGCGATGACGGCCGCGCATCGCACGTTGCCGCTGGCATCGTGGGTTCGCGTGACCAACGAGGTGAATCAGAAGAGCGTCATCGTGAAGATCAACGATCGTGGGCCGTATGTGAAGGGCCGCGTGATCGACCTGTCGTACGCGGCGGCTTCGAAGCTCGGCATGAGCAGCATCGGCACGCAAAAGGTGAAGATCGAAGGTTTGACGCAGGCGGAAGCGCGTGAGGCGCGTCAGGATACGCAGTCGCTTGCAGCGGACAATTGATCGTCCGGCAACTTAATCAAAGACGGGCCGTTTCGACGGCCCGTTTTTTTATTCCGCTTCGTCGTCGTCGCGCTTGCTGAGCAGCAACGCGCGCTCATACAACGCGTTACGTGACGCGCCCGTCAATGTCGCAGCGATGCGCGCGGCGCTCTTGACCGACAACTCGTCGAGCAGCGTTGTCAGCAATGTATCGTGAGCATCGTCGGCATCTTCTTTCTTGGGCGCGCCTTCCACCACGAGCACGAATTCTCCGCGCTGCCGGTTTGCATCTTCTTCGAGCCACTTAGGCCCTTCGGCCAGGGTGCAGCAATGCAGACTCTCGTGTAACTTCGTCAACTCGCGTGCGATGAGAATGCGCCGCGCATCACCGAATGCCTCGGCGAGCGCGCGCACTGTCTCCACGATCCGATGCGGCGCCTCATAGAACACCGACGCCAAAGGTTGCGCAGCAAGCGCGCGCAGTTGCGTCGCGCGTTGCCTGGCCTTCGACGGCAGAAAGCCGATGAACGAGAACCCGCCGACCCACGCGCCCGCCGCGCTCAACGCGGTGACGAGCGCGCTCGGTCCGGGCAGCGGGATGATGGGAAGACCCGCTTCGCGTACGGCATCGACGAGACGCGCGCCCGGGTCCGAGATGCCGGGCGTGCCTGCATCCGACACACACGCGATGCGTTCGCCGTTCTTCAGATGCTCGATCACACGCTCGGCCGCGCTGCGTTCGTTGTGCTCGTGCACGGCGATCGACGGCTTCGAGATGCCGTAACGCGCCAGCAGTTGCGACGTGTTGCGCGTGTCCTCGGCGGCGATGCGATCGACGAGCGCGAGCACATGCAGCGCGCGCACGGTGATGTCGGCGGCATTGCCGATAGGCGTCGCGACAACATACAGCGCGCCCGTCGGATAGTGCTGTCCAACGGCCAATTCGGTGACTTGAAGCATGAGCGCGACGTGTTGAGAGGGAACGTCATTCTGCCACGCGACGACATCACAAACTTTTGCGAGATCCCAATGTCCAAAACGCTCGGCGATACGTTCGAGGCGCGCGCGCTCGAATATTTGCAGGACCAGCGCATGCGATTCGTCGCGCGCAACATCCGTTGTCGCGGTGGCGAGATCGATCTCGTCATGCGCGATGAACACGATGCGTTGGTCTTCGTCGAAGTCCGCGCGCGCGCGAGCCGCCGTTTCGCCGATGCCGCGAGCAGCATCACCGCGACCAAGCGCACGCGGATCGTGCGCGCTGCACAGCATTACTTGATGAGCTGGCGTGGCACGCTGCCGGTTTGCCGCTTCGATGTCGTCACCTTCGATGCAGGCCGCGTGCGCTGGCTTCCCGACGCGTTTCGCCCCGATGGGTCATGAATGCGCGTCGGGATCGCGCGATGCATGCGGTAAACTGCGCCAATTCCGATGCATGGACATTCGCGGTCCTGCATCACTAATCACGAACCGCCGCACACAGCGGCCGATGATCGAGAGTCGATGTCAGTCGAACGCATCCAACAGCAATTCCGCGACAGCGCGGCGCTCACGCATGAAGCACTCGACATACTGGCGGTCCCCATCGCGGCGGCCGTCGATACGCTTTTCGGCGCGTTGGCCAACGGCTCGAAGATTCTCGTGTGCGGCAACGGCGGTTCCGCGGCGGATGCCCAGCGTTTCGCCGCGCATCTGATCGGTTGCTTCGAGCGCGAGCGTCCGGGTTTGCCGGCCATCGCGCTGACGACCGATACCTCGATTCTCACGGCCATCGGCAACGACTACGCGTTCGAGCAGATCTTCTCGAATCAGGTCCGCGCGCTCGGTCATGCGGGCGATGTGTTGCTGGCGATCTCGGCATCGGGCAATGCGGTCAACGTGCTCGCGGCCATTCAGGAAGCCCACGAGCGCGAGATGATCGTCATCGCGCTGACCGGTGATGGCGGCGGCGCGATGTCCGAAGTGCTCGCCGACACCGACATTCAAATTTGCGTGCCGTCCGGACGGACCGCGCGTATCCAAGAAGTCCATCTGCTGACCATTCACTGTCTGTGCGACGGCATCGATGCGATGTTGCTCGGCGAAGAATGAATCCAAAGGAGGTAGCGAGTTGATGAACAAGACACGCGTCAGGGCGACGCTGGCCAATGCCACGCTCGTGGTGAGCATGCTCTCGGGAGTGGCGTTGACGATGCAGGGTTGCGCGTTGTTCGTGGTCGGCGGCGTGGCCGGCGGCACGTTGATCGCGACCGACCGACGCACGCTCGGCGCGCAGACCGAGGACCGCGAGATTCAGGTGAAGGCGCTCAAGGCCATTCACGACAACTTGCCCGATGCCGCGCATGTCAACGTGACCGTGTTCAACCGTCGCGTGCTGCTGACCGGCGAAGTGCCCGACGATGCCTCGAAGCAGAAGGCCGAGGCTGTGGTGCGGGACATCAACAATGTTGGGAGCATCGTCAACGAACTGTCGGCGCAGGGTGCGAGTTCGTTCTCCTCGCGCGCCAACGATTCGTACCTCGAAGGACGCGTGAAGACCGCGATGGTCGGCGAGAAGGACTTGCGCGCGAACTACTACAAGGTCGTGTGCGAGCGTGGAGTGATCTATCTGATGGGTCTCGTCACGCCGGACGAGGGCGCGCATGGCGCGGATGTCGCGGCGCGTGTGCCGGGCGTCGAGCAGGTCGTGAAGGTCTATCAGTACATCAAGCCCGAGGACGTGAAAGCGGTGGAAGCGGCGGCGGCGGCTGCATCCGATGCCGGTGCGGCGAGCGCGCCGGTTGCGCCCGAGGCGACGGTGGGCACGGTGCCGGATTCATCGGTGACTTCGCGTCCGCTGGATACGCAAGCGCCCGCGCCGGTGAAGAACTCGGATGTGCATCCGGGTGGATCGACTTCGGGGGGCGCAGCGAAGTAGATGAAGACTTTTGTTTTTTTAGGTTCGATGTTGGTTGCTGGGTCGACGGTGGCTGCTGAACCGCCTGTTTCTTCTGCCACCGCGATGACGATTGCACGCAGCAATGCGTGCATGGGATGTCATGCGGTGGATCGCAAGCTCGTGGGGCCGTCGTTTCAGCAAGTCGCCGATAAGTACAAGGGCGATGCGAATGCGCCTGCGAAGTTGGCGCTCAAGGTGAAGAACGGCGGTTCGGGCGTGTGGGGCGCCATTCCGATGCCCTCACACCCCGCCATGAGCGACGCGGATGTGAAGACGGTGGTGGCGTGGGTCTTGGCGGGGGCGCCGGTTAAGTGAGGGTTGCGTTTGGTATGTAGTCGTGTGATAGAATTTTGCAACGTTGGGGGGGTAGCTCAGCTGGGAGAGCGTCGCGTTCGCAATGCGAAGGTCGGGAGTTCGATCCTCCTCCTCTCCACCAACCAACATTCCTAGCAAGTCCGAAGAAGTCCCGAAACCCCGCAGCCAGCAAGGCTCGCGGGGTTTTTTGTTTCCAGTGTCATCCGAGATCATCCTATGTCACGCGACGCCATTTGGGGGCATGTTCGGGGGGCATGTCGAGCCGCGACACAGGCGATGCCCCCACTCACAGTTATGAGCGCCCCACTCGCTCATCGAGGCTATGACTTACGCTTGGAATCGAGTTCCTCAGCGCTCCAGTGTCCCTGCGTAAGAAAAAGTTATCCATTACTGCGCGTTAGTTACGGATACGAAAAAGATCTAACGTTTGCCTTATAAAGCCTTGACGACTATTGGCTTTGCCCCGAAGCTAGCTAGCCGTTGTTTTATATGAGAAATCCCGTGTCGTTGACAGACGTTGCCGTAAAAAACGCGCATTCTAGAGATAAGACCTACCGAATCACCGATGGTGCGGGGATGTATCTGGAAGTTACCCCATCCGGTGGCAAACATTGGCGGCTGAAATATCGATTTTCCGGCAAAGAAAAGCGATTGGCGTTGGGGTCGTATCCGCTGGTCTCGCTGAAAGATGCCCGCCGGCGTCGTGACGACGCGCGCCGTCTTTTAGCAAACGGCATTGATCCAAGTGCTGAGCGCCGGATTCAAAAAGCAGCCGCTGTCGCGCGTTCGGCTAATAGCTTCGAGGTTGTTGCCCGTGAGTGGTTCGCTCGACAGGCGCCGACGTGGGCAAAGTCACACGCCGATAAGGTAATCGCGCGTCTAGAGAATGATGTCTTCCCGTGGCTAGGCGGTCGCCCAGTCGCGGATATCTCTGCACCTGACGTGCTCGCCGTCTTACGGCGCGTGGAGAAGCGGGGCGCGCTCGACACGGCTCATCGCGTTCACCAGAATTGTGGACAGGTATTTCGCTACGCTATAGCAACAGGCCGCGCGTCAAGGGATGTGTCGGCCGACCTGCGTGGAGCGCTCGCACCCGCGCAACATACGCACTTTGCTGCCCTAACGCAACCGCAGGAGGTGGCTGAACTACTACGCGCCCTTGACGGCTTCCAGGGTACATTCGTTGTGCAATGCGCGTTACGGCTCGGACCGCTCCTGTTCGTCCGGCCGGGCGAATTGCGAAATGCCGAATGGAATGACATCGACCTCGAACGCGCAGAGTGGCGATATAACGTATCGAAGACAAGAACTGACCACCTCGTTCCGCTCTCCACACAGGCGTTGAGCATCCTGAGTGATCTACATGCTCTTACCGGACATCGCCAGTTCGCTTTCCCTGGACGTGACCCGCGTAAGCCAATGAGCGGCGCGGCGGTCAATGCAGCGCTACGTCGATTGGGTTATGACACACGGACGGAAATCACCGGACATGGATTTCGAGCAATGGCACGTACCATTCTTCACGAGCAGCTCCGCTTTCCGTGTGAGGTGATCGAGCATCAGCTCGCCCATCGGGTTGCCGACAACCTTGGAACAGCTTACAACCGAACGAAATTCATCGACGATCGCGTGCGGATGATGCAGGTCTGGGCAGACTATCTCGACAAGCTCAAGGCAGGCGCGCCCATCTCTGCTGACGCAGTGCGCTAGGCAGTCGAAGAGATGCGTTCGCGTGCCGATGGATTTCGTCGATTATCGCTACTGGGTAGCACTCGACCGGTGGACCGTGAAGGAAGCCGCGCTTTTGCTCGACTTAAAGGACCCAATTCTGCACTCAGATTTCGCGGTTCGGTCTGAGAGAGTGCAACCAGAGTACGAGAAGGCAAGGCAGATCGCCACCGTTATCAAGCGCATGAATTGGGGCCAACGTTACGGTATGTGCAAATGGGAGATAAAGGACGATCCGATCTTCATATGCGATGCTGTTCAGCGTGCCGGTTTCGCGTTGCCGAAAACATTGATCCATGAGCTGGCTCGCCGACAACGGCGAGATGCATCGCCGACGATGCCAAGCTTTCGCGAAGAGAAAGAGGGCAAAAGTGCAGTAACGAGAGAGCGTAAAACCATGCTCAAGCTCATCATCGGACTTGCAATGGGCGGCTACCGTATGGATCCGGACGCACCTCGGAACCTTCACGCGAACGAGATGCGGATTGATCTTGAGCGTGCGGGTGTACCGCTTGACGACGCAACAATCAAAAAGTATCTAGACGAAGCGCGCCGATTAAGGAGGTCGATACTTGATCAAGGGCAATAGCGTAACGTTGTTCCCCTGATTGGGGTTTCTTGCTCCGTCTGCCTTCAACGAGTTCAAGCTACCCACCCGTGGTTCATCGTTTCTTGATCGGCCTCGCTAGTTGACGAGCACTACGGGCCTATCAATTTTGATCATCAAGAAATCAGCAAGCTAACGTCAGTCGCTAACATATTGAGCAGGCTTTCGTTAGCGGTCAGCACGCCAAAATCGAACATCGCTCGAGTCAATTCATTCCACTCATCGAGATGAGTCTAAGCAGTGGAAATATGATTGTCAGTATAGTTGCCCCAATTCGATACACGTCCGATATCTTCGGGCAATGATCCTGCGTTAAGCTTACATCGGCAGCGCGCCGGCGTTGTCATCGCTCCATCGGCCGTTCGCCAGTAAGAATTGTTTTCGATGCCGGACGCAGATTGAATTCAAGAGTCGTCCTAAGTCGTGCGTTGCAGAACACCCAAAATGGAGCACTCAAACACAGCGTCACTCGACTCAGTGACGAGACATCTCAACCTTAGCTTCTTCTCAAGCGCAACCCTGTTATCTAAATATACGTATGGAAGTTCGAAATGCGCGGCATTGGGCGCGCGGAAGAGATTGGAAATTCAGAACTGTAACAGCGACATGCTTAGCGGTTAGTTCTATACATTTGCCTCAGTATTTTGCGGCGCGCACGGATTGTCGCTATGCCTTAATTGCAGTATCCGCCGTTCTCATCGCGATAATTGCCGGTTACGCTTTCTCAGTCACGACGCTCTTGGTAGCGGTCTTACCTCCAAGCTCGCTGATAGATGTTAAGTCGGGTGACGACTCAACAATCTTCTTTTCTGTGTTGATAACCTTAATCTCTGTGATTGAGCTACTAAAGCGTCAAGAATATCGGGCGGTACTAATCGCGCGAGTTGCCGAGTCACGGCGCGAAGTCTTGCTAACGCAACTAGCAAGTGACGCGGTAGGTAACCGCGTGATGAAAAATTCTTTTTTACATCGACTGGATGAAATGAAAAGTTCAGAAACTTTGAAAACACAGACGAACAGCGACGGGGTCGGCCTTGCAAATGGCCATATCGGAACTGTCGCGGACACGCATGGAAAAAAAATAAATAGCATCCGGCCGCTAGCAGGTTCAGAAGTCTTTGTTCCGATTGAAAAGCGAACCGTACGAGCGGTCTTACTTGTTCACGGTCTTTCCAGTTCGCCTTTAGAAATGAGCTACCTTGCCCGAGCTCTTGAGAAAGAAGGCTATGAGGTTAGCAGAGCGGTCATACCCGGTTACAGTGCAGCTCAGGGGGAGGAGGCCATGGAAGTTTGGATTCAGGCCGCACTCGAGAAGTTTGATGCACTCGCGGCGCGCTCTGATTATGTGGCGGTCTGCGGCCTGTCGATCGGCGCGCTGCTCGCTCTCGTAATCGCGTCGAGGCGACCGAGCCTCGACGCCTTGATTCTTTTGTCGCTAACTCTCCACTATGACGGTTGGGCAGTGCCGTGGTACGCAGGGGTGCTCCAGATCGCATACCATAGTCCATTAAGGCATCGCTATCGCTATCGCGAGAGCCACCCGTTCGGGCTCAAACATAAAGGGCGCCGCGATCGTGTTGCTCGTTCCCTTCGGCGAAAGCGAACAAGCTCGGTTGGTCCGGCTACACTTACGCTGAGCGCTCTGTATCAGGCTCGCCGACTCGGCAAGCTTGTCATCGCCTCACTTCCGAAGATCCAAGCAGACACCTTGATCATCCACGCTATCGATGATGAGACTTCAAGTCCAGGAAATGTGAATGTCGTGCTTAGGGGGATGCGATCGCAAAATATACGCACGATATGGCTTGGTGATTCGTACCACATGATTACACAAGACAACGAACGCGATGTCGTTTGCCATGAGGTTGTACGCTTCTTGAAAAGGCAATAGTCTTTCTGTGCAAGTTCAGTGGCATTCGAAGTTCCTGGTAGCCAGCGCGCGTACTCGCTACTTGCAGATTTCCGCGCCGGATCTCGGCGAAAACCAAGTCGCGTCAGGTAATGCGCTTAGCACTTGTTGCCGGTCCTCGAACATCAACCGTGCTGACTCTAGCGTAATGACAATTACTGGAAGCGCTTTAGCGACACCAGCTTGTTCTTAGAGCGGAAGTAATCCCGGACGTTCTGATTTCGATCTTCGTGGCGAAAATCTCGTTAGACCGTCATGCGCAGAAAATTAAACTGAACTCGCTTGTGTTGTTCGTCCCTTATCTTGTCTCTTGCGTATGTACGAGTACAACTCGGACGAGTACGATTCAGCTAGCTTACATCGTCGCTGGCCCATCGATATGACAATGCTTCGATAAAGCATTATCGAAAATGTACTGAATGAATCGAAATCTCGTACATGTCCGATTGAGCGGCCTGCTTTCATTGATCTAATCTTGACATCCTCGCGTGCAGCCAATCGGCCGCAAGCTAAAAAGATCATCATGAAGAAAAGGCGGGTACATTGTCGATAAGGGTCCTTGCGGCTGACAGCCATCCGGTAACCGCTCTAGGCATCGAGACGATCTTACGGAAATATCATGATCTGACATTGATCGGCGCGATGGGAAGGGCTATCTACATCTCAGATCTGGAGTTGGTAAATGAATTCGATGTAATCGTGATGGATAAAAAGGCGGCATCGACATGTATGGTCGGGACAACGATTCCGCTGATAAAGCTTATTCTGGACGATTATCCGGATGTCGGCGTCGTACTGCATTCATGTGTTCGTAACGCTGCTTATATTGCCACGCTTGGTCAATTGGGAGTGAGTGCGATGCTCGACGCTGAAGACGTAATCGTACATCTGAATGTGGCTATTGAGGCAGCCAATGCAGGGGCGCATTTTGTTTCGCCGACGCTTTCGGGAACGAGCTCAAGTAATACGAGCGCGTTAGAGCAGGTAAAGCCATTATCTCGATGCGAAATCCATATCATTCGATCAATTCTATCGGGATGTTCCGTGAAGGAGATCTCCTTAGCGAGGTATCGATCAAAACAAACGATCAGTACTCACAAAAACAACGCAATGCGAAAGTTGCGGGTCACATCGGATGCAGAGTTATTCAGGGTTTTTTCCGAGGAGGATTTCATTCTTGTTGAACTCACGTGCACGAATGGCTCAGGAAAACCTAAGCCTGGCGATTAATAATAGTCAGAGCAGATCGGGACAACATCCGTATCGCGCGGCCGCAGTGTTGCCGACCGCTATGAAATTTCTTGCCGTTGCTCTTCTATCGGGCTGCAGTCGTCCCTTTGTCGAGCACTACGAACCCTTTGGAGATTTTAGCCAGGAAAGTCGAGCGAGTTCTCGCATCGGAACTGCTGAAATAATAGAAACCAGCGACCTTCAAAAACAGATTAGTGAGCTGAAGCGTGAAGGATATGTGCTCTCCGGCGCTTCTTGTTTCATTGATGTAGATACTGGAAGACGGGTGGATCAAGTAAAAGAATTAGCGCAAAAAACTGACGCGGACATCGTCGTAAGTTGGCAGATCCCTATGAACGCCGCGTTTGCCAATATCCCGCCGTCTGTCAAGCCGCGAAAGGATTGGGAGGTCGCCAACCCGACGAGCGTCCCGGTGCCAATGAAGGCGTACTGCGCCTTTCCGATGTTTCGTCTTTCTGATTCCGCGCCGCCATGATGAGTGCTATCAAAAACTCGATGTGGTGCCACGACATCGGCGCGCTCGCATATCGCGTCGGCCGCCCGCATCTGCTGTGACGACCGGCGGGTATCGCAGTCAACCTTGCTGGTCCGGCTCCCGCTCGGGTTCGTCAACGTCTGGGACATCGCCAGGGGTTGGCCCGGGTGCTGGCGCATCCGGTGGTGTTGAGGGTACAGCAGTCGGGTCGATCGGATCTGATGACATTGCAAATCTCCAAGGAAACGCGCATGGTGCGCGCGTTTCATCAACGCAATAGCTATTCCTAGGTAGGTGAGGCGGTAGGGCTACCACCTTGTCACTTCGATTAACTGACGATGCCGAGGCAGGCAATTACTTACTCGGCCTTTAGCTTCTTCGGCTTTGGAGGCGTCTGGACCTTGCTGTACTCGAATTCCGGAGTGTCTTTCAGCGCTTGCTTGGTCGCTCCGGCAAGATAAAAATTGCCATTACGATTCTCAAGTGATGCGATTGGGACAGCGACGTCATGAGTAGCTACGCCCAAGAAGCCACCAGCGGCGATTACCGCTGCGGAAACTGTTGCGTCAGTCGTGATCACTAGATCTTTAATTGAACCGATCTTTTCATTCTTGTCGTTGTACACGGTTTTCCCAAGAATGCCCTTCTTCGCGCTCCAACCCTGCAAGAGGGCCTGAGATTGTTGCACGGTAACGCTGAGCGGTTGCGTTCCGGCCACTTGCGCTTGTGCAGTAATGCTCGCCGTACCAATAGCCAATGAAAGGGCGATCTGATGGGACGTCTTCATGTTGGACTTCCGAGTTGAGGATGCTGCCGAAGTGCAAATCCCGTTCCCGGCAGGACTGGACCGACTAACGCGCCTCGTTGGCAGCCACGAGCCCCTATAGCAGGCTGTGCAAGCGGGATGTGCAATCTTCGCAAAGCGATTCCTTTGCCCTTCTCCAACGTCCCTTGCTGCGGTGAAGAAACGCCGGAGTTAACTAACGAACATTCTCTGATTAGGCCAATGGCCAGGACTTTGTGACAATTCGACTCTTCCCGCGCGCAGGTCTAATAACACTTCCTCGATACCTCGGATCTCGGTGCCGTCTTTGCGCGTCGCAATTACAGTCGATAAGCGGCCGGCATTGCTCGAAGCATCTTTTCGAATCTGCATCAACCGCCGCATCGCGCCTTGCTGGGCGATGAAGTACTGATCCATCTTGGCCTCCGAGTATTAAGCGAATCCTACGCTTAGCGACCTGATGATTGCGTGTTGAACTCCACATATAACTGATAGCTCTTGCTTAAGCCTGCGTGGCTCTTAAACAAGCGGGCGCTGATCGTCGCCAATTCTGTGCAGGTACACCGCGGCTGGAGGCCTTATTGCATATAGTCCATCAGCCGAATTCGGACGCGCCTCATGGCGAATTCGGACAAGCCCAAAGTTGGTAGCGCGAAGCTCTGCTTTGCGTGCCGGATGGGCCGGAGCACACGCGTCTTAGGGTAGGGCAATGAGATATCAAACTTCACAAGCAATTCTGCGCAGGAAGCAAGTGGAAGAAGTGACGGGACTTTCCCGATCCACCATCTACGCGCGAATCAAGAACAGAACCTTTCCTTCACCGGTTGCACTCGGACCGCGCTCTGTCGGATGGCGTGTGTCCGACATCGAAGCGTTCCTCCTCGCTCCCGCTAGCTATCGTATGGGAGACTGAGATGCTTTCGATATTTTTCTCTCTGACAATCCCGTGGCTTGGTAGTCGCGGCGATGCGAAGCATGAGACCACTACTACGGGCCATACGTGTGGTGATGAAGCGTCCACTTGCGGCGACGGCTATGGGCCGATTCGCACAGGCGTCAGAGAATACCCACGGGCAAAAAAAAGGGCCGGCGCGATGTCCGGCCAAAAAGAAGACCCCGATCGCAATGTTAGTCGAGGAGCAGCGCGCCTGATATTGGTCGGGTACGAAATCGCGTGCGCTTCGTATCTTGCTGCGCCGTCGATGACAAACGATTGTGCTGGTGAGCCGACGGGCAAAAAAAAGCTGGCCGTTGAGGCCAGCAAAGAAGGGTTTCATGGATGCTGCACTTCGATAGTAGCCAAGCTCGAGGGTGTGCACCATCGGTTGGGTACGAAAGAGGCTCGCTTGACGAATTCGGAAGCGGTCGTCTATCCTCTGTCTCGTGGGAGGAGACACCTCTCGCTCGGGATTGCAGTCTCGATGGGACATAGGCGGACAACCGCCGACCGGCGGTATTTTTTCGTCCGCAGCCTTGCGCACGCCTTCAATGGTCGGGCCTTGGTGGGGGAGCGTTCGCGCTCGCCGGTTTCCTATGTCGCCGGTACTGCAATCCCGCCTTGCGCTCGGCCACCCCAATTGCAGTTGGGGGCCGGGTTCGTTGAACCTGACATAGGAGGCTGCGCCATGCGACTCGCTATCCCCGCTCGTCCCGAGCAAACTAGTCCGCCGCTTCAAATCCAAATCGTCAACCGCGCATTGCGTGAAGCCGCGCTCGCGCCAAGCGCGAACGACGCGCTCGATTGCTGCGCAGATGCACTCCTAGAGGTTGCCAAGCTCGCCCGTGCGGAGGTGCGCCATGACTAAGACAACACGCAGCGCCATCCAGCAAATACCTTCGGCAGCAAGCCTGCTCGCCTTCTTTCGCGAGCGCTTCGACACAGCGCACGCCTCAGACAGCGAGCTGCAATTCCTCGCGGACTGCCTAACCGTGGCGGGCGATTCCGCATCGTCGTTGGCCACCGTCGTATCAGCCATCGGATGCTTGATCACCAATGACCGAAGCCCTGAACTCAAACCAGTGCGCTCCGGCGCGTTACAGGAAGCCGAACAACCTCTTTTGCTCTACCGCATCGCCAGTGAAATCGAGCTCATCGGTCAGATCGTCGAGACCGCGTCCGAAGCCGAGTGCGTCCTTCGACAGCGATTGATCGACCGTCTCAAAATAGAGCGCTCTAGCCGTGCTCACAGCGATAAGTACTCCTTAAAGGGAGGAAACCATGGCTAGGCACCTCGAGATGGCGGCGAAGGCTCAGCAGTTCCACGATGTCTTGCAGATGTTGCTGATCGGCATTGCGGACCTTCCTGTAAGCGACGACCACCCTGTCTGCGGTGTTGTTCGCATGTTGATAGATCAGTCTGCTGGCGTCGCAGAACAGTTGCATGAATACGTTCATGCAGACGGCGTGCGTCACGGTCAGTGCGCGATCGGTTCGAAGGAGGATGTATGAGTTGGGTCGATCAGGACAAGGTGGTGATGGATATCCAGAAGAGCGCGACGCAGCGCATCCGGATCATTCATCGTCGGTATAAAGGCCGCGAGTACGTCGATATCCGGCTTGTGGTCGCCAATGCAGCGGGTGAGTTCGTGCCGACGCAGAAGGGCATCATGCTGCGCCCGGAACTACTGCCGCAGATCATTCAGGGGCTGACGCTGGCCGCGCGGGAGGTCGTATGAACGAGAACTACAAACTAGGCATTCCAATCGCAGAAGGCGAATACGCGAGCCCGACTGAGTGCGTTCTCATGTGCGGCTTCCTTGTGTTTCATGCAAAGAAAGCCGATGACGACGTGCGCCAGTTCGCACGCCGCGTGCTCGACGTAGTGTTTGCCGCTGCCGCCGAGAAGGGGTTTCGCCGTACCGATCTGCTTGAAACCATGATGGCGAAGGGTGTCCGATCGCCGCGCGTGGGCGTTCTCGCGGGGCAAGCGACGGCGGCGATCGGCGACAACCTTGCCTTCGCTCGCGTAATTGCAAAGGCACATGTGATTGCGGGAGGTAAGCAATGAGCACCGTCTTTGACGAACACCAACGGATCCTCGAGGCACTCTCGTACATCCCGCCGAACGTTGAGCGCGACGTATGGTTCCGCGTCGCTGCGGCGCTCAAGCATGGCGAGGGCGAGGCTGGCTTCGACACGTTCGATCAATGGAGCCAGGGCAGTCCGAACTACGTCGCCGCCGACGTTCGCGACACTTGGCGCTCGATCCGTCCCGATGGCGGCATCACCATTGCCACCTTGTTTGCGATCGCCAAGAAGTACGGTTACAACCCGCGCGCAAAGGCGGCAATCGTCGTGGACCCAGTGGAAGTCGCCCACCTCCGGGCGGAACGCGACGCTCGGGCAAAAAAGGATGAGCAGCAACGCGCGAAGGACCGCAATCACGCGTCAACGATCGCGCTCGCCATCATCGAGAAGTCCGAAGCTGCGCGTGACGACCATCCATACTTGTTACGCAAAGGCATCACAGCCGTCGATGCTCTGCGTGAGCTCGAAGTGCAAAAGCTTCGGACGCTGACAGGTTATCGCCCGCACTCCGGCGGCGTCCCGCTTGAGGGACGAATCCTCATCGCGCCGGTCATGATCGACGGTGCGGTTACAACCGTGGAGATGATCGACGAAGACGGGCGCAAGTCGGCGCTGGCGGGCGGCGCCAAAGCGGGCGGCGGCTGGTTTGTCGGCGAATTCACAAAAGACTGTGCCCGTATCCTGTTCGCGGAAGGGGTGGCTACCGCGCTTTCAGCTCATTTGTGCACGAACCACGCTACGGTGGCTGCGCTGTCTGCGGGCAACCTCATGAAGGCCGCTCAGGCAATGCGGGCGGGTCATCCGGATGCTGAGATCATCGTACTCGCAGACCTCGGAAACGGGCAGCAGAAGGCGGCCGAAGCGGCGAGAGCCGTTGATGGCAAGCTTGCCTTGCCCGAGTTTGGCGACACACGCGACGAGGACGAGAGCGACTTTAACGACATGCACACACGGTTCGGGGCGGCGGCAGTCGCCGCCCAGATCGAACGGGCTGCAAGGCCGGACGGCGGGGAGCAACCGGATAAGGGCTGCGTGCCGCGTGGCTTCTCCGTGAGTAAGGACGGGGTGTTCTATACCGATGACGACGGCATGCCGCACTGGATCTGCTCGCCACTTCACGTTCGGGCGCTGGTGCGCGATCGCGCCTCGGAAAACTGGGGGCGTCTGCTTGAGTGGAAGGACGCCGACGATCATCCGCATGTCTGGGCCATGCCAATGGAGATGCTGCGATCGGACGGTGCGGACATGCGAGGCGAGCTCGCACGGTTGGGGTTAGACATCGCACCGAGTAACCGCGCTCGCAATAAGCTAACGGAATACGTGACGACCGCCAAACCCAAGGCGCGGGGCAGGTGCGTGACGCGTACTGGCTGGCATAACGGCGCCTTCGTGTTTCCCGACCGTACGATTGGCGTGTCAGCCGAGCGAGTGATTTTCCAATCGGAGGCCGTGATGCGGACGTATTCACAGGCTGGAACATTGGACGATTGGAAGCGCGACGTCGCATCTTATTGCTCCGGCAATTCTCGGATGCTCGTCGCTGTTTCGACGGCGTTTGCGGGAATGATGCTGGCGTACTCTGGGCAGGAGTCGGGCGGTCTTAACTTTGTGGGCGACTCATCGACAGGCAAAACGACCGCGCTCCGTGCGGCGTGCAGCGTCTATGGTGGTCCCGAGTACATGCAGCGGTGGCGTGCAACCTCAAACGGCCTTGAGGGGTTAGCTGCGCTTCACAATGACACGCTACTCGTGCTCGATGAGCTAGCGCAGGTTGATCCGCGCGAGGCCGGGGAGATTGCGTACATGCTAGCTAACGGGAGCGGCAAGGCGCGCGCCGGGCGCACCGGCTCGGCGCGTGCGCGGCAATCGTGGAGGTTGCTCTTCCTGTCGGCCGGCGAGATTGGCCTCGCGCAGCACATGCAAGCTGGAGGCAAAAGAGCAAAGGCGGGTCAGGAGGTCAGACTTGTCGAAATTCCGGCTGATACGGGTCGAGGTTTTGGCCTTTTCGAGAACGTGCATGGACAGGCAGGCGGTGCACCGCTGTCGGCGCTGATCGGCGAAGGATGTAAGCGTAGCTACGGAATGGCTGCGATCGAGCTGCTGAAATTCGTATCAAAGGAGCCGGAGGTAGTCGAGAAATACCTTAAACAGGAGACAGCAAGATTTCTCGCCGAGCACCTTCCGCCGGATGCCTGCGGCCAGGCTCATCGTGTTTGCGATCGGCTCGCGCTTATCGGTTTAGCAGGCGAATACGCGACGAGCTGCGCTATTACAGGGTGGCAAGAGGGCGAAGCAAGATCTGCTGCGGCCAAATGTTTTAAAGCGTGGCTCATTAACCGCGGCGGCGCGGGCAGTTACGAGCATGCCGCGATTCTCGCGCATGTGAAAGCATTTTTCGAGGCTCATGAAGAATCACGCTTTACCGATCTAAATGATACGGGATTGCGGCCTACTATAAACCGGGCGGGTTTCCGGCGATCTGGCGAAGGTGGTTTTGAATACCTTGTGTTTCCGGAGGTTTTTAAGCGCGAAATATCTGTGGGGTTCGATTCAAAGTGCGCAGCGAAGGTGCTCATCGACGCGGGCTGGGTTCGTGGGTCACCGGATGGGAAGTTCCAGCGCGTCGAGCGGATTCCAGGTAAAGGAAGCACTCGCGTTTATGTATTCACCTCTCGCATCTGGGCTTCTAGCGCAGCGTCATGAACATTCAAAAACAGGTGTAACAGGTGTAGCAGGTGTAACGCACGCCCAAAAGCCCTGAGGCATAAGGCGTTTTGCGTTACACCTCTGAAGGTTCAGCCGTTACACCGTTACACCCTCGATACCACTATCGACGACACCTGTTACACCAGCCGACATGGCAATCACCGGTGTAACAGGAACGGTGTAACGCTGAGAGCCCCGATCTGCTTGCGATTGCAGACACCGTTACACCTGCTACACCTGTTACACCGAAAATGAGTAGATAGCTTCATCCGCATCGGCGTCATCGCCGAATGACCCGCCCACGAAACCGGCCGCTCGAAGGGGCCGTAGTGAACGATGTTGTGTTCACGATTACAGACTTACGCTTGGACCTCATTCCGTGAGAGCGCTCTCGTTGCGAGCGAGCGTGAAGTGTTGCAATGCAAATTTGAATTGCCGTTGGCAAAGCGACGGAGTCGAAGGACTCAGCTTCTTATCTTTGAATCTGCAGAAGCAACAAGAGATTATTAGTTTATCCATCGATGAAACGGGTTGCTGCATTTGATAAATATCAAATTTCCAGTGTTGTTAATGCTGGTTTCGTACTCGACTGATGTTCAAGGATGGTCGTTATCCGCTTTAATAATGACTAATCGGACGACGATAAAAGCAATCGATGTGTGAGGGCCTTGCACTCTGCAAAGATAACCGCCCAGGCGGGGCACGTTGTTTACCTGATCAAAAATCGAGCATGACACACGTTTGCAATGGCGAGCATATTGGGTGAGCACGTCTCGGCATTAATCGCTTGGGGATGAAACTTATGAGAAGGACTTCACGAATTTTTTGTGGGGGGGGCTTTGAGGCTACTGCCATCGGTAAACTGGAATGTCCTATGGACATTCTTCGCCTCTGCCGCGTGGGCTAGCAATCCCGGGTCTCCTCTCTTCCTGCCAGCGTCGGCGGATATGGGTCAAAACAAATGCGGCGAGAGAACTGCGGACAGCGTCAGCAGGGAGATTGAGCAAAACGCTGACATCAGCTCAAGATCTCACGGCGAAACTTGTGGCAGCAGTTATCTCAGCCCGGACGCGCGAGCTCAAATGCTTGCCCCTGCGAGATCGGGAATAAATTTGACCGCCGATAAACCGCCGCTGAGCGGAACTTATGTAGCCGTCGGATGCGAAGCTTATAAAGTTCTGCCTCCGCAGTGCGTCGCAAGGATGCATAGGCGTGGCATGAGTGAGCGGCGCAGTCTTGCACGTGAGCAAGGACACTCTGCCCTGTGTCAGCCCGCTCGGCCGAGCCGTCGAAGGCCGGTTTGCATCATGATCCCTGTGAGCCGCCACGCCGACTAACGATCGAAGGTCGGCGCATTTCGGACTGCATTCCAGCGCAGCGCGATGGCCTGCGTAGGTCATAAAGGGGTTCCACTCGCCATGCCTAGAACCGACAAGGACGGCTCTGATTTGCATGTCAAGCTGTCAGTGCTGATTGGAGGCGCGCTGAGAGTCGACATCGCTCGCCTCCGACGCGACGAACTCTTCGTAGACGTGATTCCGAACTTCGACTCTTTAGTTATTCTCGAAATCATTCTTCTAATCGAGGAGCGCGAGGGTCTTCAATTCGACCGCTATCTACAAACGCGCAACGTCCTGGCCACCGCCAACGCAGAGGGATCCTTGCCGGTGTTTCCGCCGAACATCAGCGCGCTTGTGCGCGCAGTGCTTCAGGCAAAGAAGGCGGAATCGTGTCTTTTGGAAAGCGAGATGCGCACGACCGCGACGAACCTGACTGCCGGCCTACCTGAAAGCGAGAACAACGCTCGAAGCAGCATTAGGGATGGTTCTACATGAAGCATGATGTGCTTATCACCGGCATTGGATTGACTGGACCGCTAGGCAACGATCCGAATGTCTTCTTTGACGCACTTGTTGCGGGGAAAAATGGAATCCAGCGTCATCCTAGTCCGCTGATAGACCGATACGTCGGACATGCGGATTTGAACATCGAGGCGCATTTCGCCCCGGCTGACTCAAGATGTCTCGATCGTGTGTCCTTGCTGGCTTTATACGCAGCGCGACAAGCCATGATTTCCAGTGGATGGGGTGGCGATGAGGTGGGGCGCGACTGTGGCGTGTTCATTGGAACAGGCATCGGCGGCGTGACCTCGCTTGTTGGCGGGATCAACGACTTTTATGGCCGAAACAGGCGTGAAATCTTACTCACCATACCTGCGGCCATGCCCCATGCCCCTGCTGCACACATAGCAATCGAGGTCGGCACGTCGGCGGAGGTGCTGACCTACACGACCGCGTGCTCGGCAGGCGCCGTCGCAGTCGGAGAAGCTTTCCGCCGTATTCGCGACGGACACTTAAATATCGCGTTGTGTGGAGGCACCGAGGCTATGTTGAGCCCACCGCTGCTTCGAGCTTGGTCTCAGCTGCGAGTCCTGTGCGACGAGCCGGCGATTGCACCTGAGACAGGGTGTCGCCCGTTCAGTGAAAGCCGGACTGGCTTCGCACTCGCAGAAGGCGCATGCGTGCTTGTGCTCGAATCCGCCGCCCATGCGGCTCGTCGGGGAAGTTATCCAATCGCTGAGATAGTCGGATACGGTTCGAGTAATGACCACAGTCGTTTAACGATGCCTACGTCGCACGGCCAAGCTCTCGCGATTGAGCGGGCGATCACCGATGCAGGCATAAGAGCGAGCCAGATCGGATATGTGAATGCGCATGGTACTGCAACTCAAAATGGAGATGTGATCGAAGTGGAAGCGCTTCGCCATGTGTTCGGTTCGTCACTCCCACGCATTCCGATAAGCAGCACAAAGTCGTCTCATGGGCATTTGATCGGCGCGGCTGGTGCGCTGGAATTGGCGATTTGCGCGCTAGCAATTCGTGAACAGAAAATTCCGCCGACTCTTCATCACGATGGGAAAGACCCGTTCTTCGCGGGGCTCGATTATGTTCCTGAGGTCGGGCGCTCGGTTAGCGATCTACGAATTGCTATGAGCAACTCATTTGGGATGGGAGGGAACAACACTGTGCTGATCATCAAGCGATGCTGACGGTGTCCCATCGTGGAACCTTAAGGTAAGGAGCGAATCGTTGAGCGAGAAGAGAATCAGCTTCAGGACGACGAATATGCGTTACCCCCGATCTTCGAGGGATACGTTGGCAAAAACTCGTCCAAGCGATCGGGAGCTTCACATATGGGTCGACTCAGGAGGTTCCAAGCGCGTTTGCACAGAGCTGTTTAAGGCGGGGTACATGGACAGCGCTCGCTACATGGCGGACGTAGCATATTGTCGTATGACATTTACGCCAAGCGTCAATCATGGATATAGCTTATGGGGACCTACCTGCGCGTCCATGATGCGTCGCTACAAGTGGATCATGTGGGCGATGTCGAAGCCGACCCTCTGGTTCGTCGAAGACAGTGCTTTTCGCATGTCGCAAAGGAAGACGCCTCATTGGCGCGGAATCTTCGTGCGCTACGTCGTCTTCATCCCGGCGTGTCTGATCGCATTAGGCTTAGAAAAGTCTTTCGTCCGGCTGCATTGCCGTGCACGAAGCAAGCGATAGTTTCCAACGCTTACGAGATCGCGACGCGTAGACATACGTTGCCCTCTCGTTCACGACAACTCCCTAGAACTGGGATGACTAAGTTCGCATCAGCAAAAGCTGACGCGCATCCGGCCGTGTGCCGGTCAGAGCATCAAAGTGTTGCTCAATATCCTCAACTTTTATCTCGAAGCACTGAATAGGAGAGTAGAAATGAGATGCCGAAAGAAAGTGTTAGCAGCCGGTTCACTTAGTATCCTCGCAGTCGGTATCGCGATGGCAGATAGTCCCAGCCCAGGAGTCAACAAAGGGCAGATAAATTTCACCGGCGAGATCACAACTGCGCCCTGCTCGGTCGATGGAAGCAGTGTCAATCAAACAGTCCCATTAGGTTCGATATCGACAAACGTATTGTCGGCAGCCGGCGCAAAGTCAACGGGGCGAGACTTCGAGATTAAACTCACGGGCTGTACCCTCGGCACGGTCAAAAATGCTCAGGTCACATTCAATGCAACGCCTGATGCTGACGATCCGAGCCTTATCGCACTGACGGCCGGTCCATCGAGCGCGCAGAACGTAGCTGTGGGTCTTTACGACGTAAATAGCCAAAAGGATCTGGCGCTCGGAACAAAATCTGACGCAATTCCAATCAGGAACGGTTCCTTCTCTCTCCCATTCCGAGCCTTTTATAAAGCCACGAAAAGTGCTGCCGTAGCTGGCGTTGCGAACGCTACCGCCCAATTCACAGTTTCTTATAACTGACGATGACTGTGACAAGCCTAGGGATGGATATCTCTAGGCTCAACTTCTGTATTCCATTTTGTAGATTGAGTAATCTACGTAAAGCGATCTTACTCGATGTCTCTTCGACCGCGGTACTTAATCATCCCCGTCATGTTCGCTTACTTGCTGGCGGCCGATGGCGTGGACGCAGCGATTGTATTGTCCGGGACTAGGCTCGTATTCGAAGGTGCAAAACGAGAAACGTCTATTACCGCAGAAAACAGATCCGACGAGCCATACGTCGTCCAAGCATGGATCGAGGACGACAGTGGCAGCACCGACACACCCTTCTTCGTTGTTCCCGCCGTCTCTCGAATCGACGGACGGCGTGAGGGATTGCTTCGTGTTGTGAAGGTGGGCGGTGGATTGCCGAGCGACCGCGAATCCATGTATTGGCTTAACGTGAAAGAGATCCCGAGGATTGATAAGCGTGACAACGTACTTCAGATCTCGGTCCGTACGCGAATCAAGCTCTTCTACCGTCCGCCTGGCATTGAACAAGATAGGCTTGGCACTAGCTCGCTTCGCTGGACTCAAGTAAGAGACCTCCATTTACGTACCTGTTCGCTTGTTCTACGTAATGACGCGCCATTCTTTGCAAGTTTCACAGATTTATCAATCAAGTATGGCGATGGGCGACGCAAGGAACTTGAAAGTGGATATGTAGCTCCGTGGTCATCACGTGAATTCGCTTTGCCACACTGCGACGGCGCTCTTCAAGTGAGCTACTCAATCATTAACGACTTCGGGGCAACTGAGGAGCGCCCAGCGGTACCAGCGGCGATCGAGACACGGAACTAAGCCAGTTTGGTGGATTGCAGGTTGATTGAAAAGGGTCACTTGGGTGCATGAATCGACGACAGCACTTAGAATCTGTCGGCGTTGTGTGGAGTATCTCGCCATTATTGCGTTAAGCAATGCCTCGCCGACAATCGTACGGGCGGATAGCGACCGCGCGGTGTTCAACAATGCTTTTCTGAGCTTAGGGGGCGGTCCGCAAGACGTCGATTTGTCCGTTTTCTCATTTGGCAACCGCATATTGCCTGGCTCTTACCCGAGCACAGTCTTTCTCAACGGAGATCGATTAGGTGATGAGGAAATCAAACTGGTCACGGATCGTCACGATGTCGATGCTTCACCCTGCCTGAGTCGAGAGCAACTGATGAGATGGAAGGTCAATATCGCCGCATTTCCCAAAATCTCGGAGTACGCAGACGGCGTCTGTATCGATCTCGATAAAATTATCCCTGACACCACAACGCAATTTGACGCAGCGTCTCAAACTCTTCGGATCTCAATACCTCAAGCAGCAATGTCGCGCCGAGCTCGTGGCGTTGTGCCGATGGACCAACTCGACGACGGCGTCACGGCTTTGCTCTTCGGGTATCAGCTCAATGGGAACCACGACTATCTGCGAAATAGAGATAGCTTGTACGCAAGCTTGCACTCCGGGCTGAATCTTGGACCTTGGAGATTTCGAAATTGGCTCGCCATCAATCGTAGCCCTTATGGGACAAAGGTTGAATCGCGAGCGACTTACGTCGAACGAGCTTTGCCAACTATCCAATCGCGCTTGACGGTGGGAGACACGTTTGTGGCAGGGTTCGGAGACGATGGCTTTGGCTTGCGCGGTATTCAACTGCAAACGGACGACTCTATGCGGCCTGACAGCTTGCGAGGATTTGCCCCTTCCATTCGCGGAATCGCCCGCACAGCCGCCGAAGTTACGATTCGACAGAATGGCTACGTGCTCTACAAAATCAACGTGGCACCTGGCCCCTTCGTCATCGACGATCTCTACGCAACGCCGGGCGCTGGCGACCTCGAGGTTACGATCGCGGAGGCGGATGGTTCGATCACTCGATACAAGCAACCTTATGCCGCGCTGCCGACGTTAGTACGAGAGGGAATGCTCAATTACGACCTGGCGATCGGAAAGTACCGAGACGCTTCAGAACCTGACGGACCGTTCGCAGCGAAAGCAGCGATTGGCTATGGTTTGACCTCCAACGCGACTGTCTACGGTCGTGCGGTGTTATCAAGTGTGTACAGTGCTCTCACAGCAGGCGTTGGTCTTAATATGAAAGGTTTAGGAGCGTTAGCATTTGATTTCACACATACAAAACTAAGCTCGGGCAGCACCTCTCATCAGTCGGGAAACGGAATTCAGCTAACGTACGCAAAGTCGCTGCCGGCATACGGCACGCAGTTCCGACTCGTTAGCACGAGGTACTTGACCGAAGGCTACCGTTCGTTTGCACAAGCGGTTCGGGAAGACCGGGGAGGATGGAGGAGGGCGGGCGATCTTAAAAGTGAAGTGAGCGCAAACGTCGCACAGCCGCTTGGCACGTATGGCTCAGTGTACTTAACGGCCATCCGACAAGGGTACCGGCGATCGCACTCGGCAGAGACGGTGCTGCAGCTCGGCTATGCGACATCATTCCGAACCGCCACAGTCAGTTTCAATTACAGCCAGTTTGCAGCACGGCGTATGCATCAAACCGAACGCCAGCTACAGGTGGGTGTCTCCATACCAATCGACAAGAGCGTATCAACCGCGACGTATCAAATCGCGAGTGATGGGAAGGGCAAGCTCGACCATCAAGCGGGTGTCGCTGGCTCAATCCTTTCCAATCGCAACCTTTCTTACAGTGCGAACGTGAGCAAAGGCACCGGCGATTCGCGAAGTTTCTATGGCTCGCTCAACTATCAAGGGTCGAAAGGCAATGTATATATTGGTCATGGCCAAGGGGCTCGGTCGAGTCAGTCGCAGGCTTCCTTAAGCGGCGGAATGATCATTGACAGCCATGGTCCGCTTTTGTCTCAATCACTCGGCGAGACGACGGGCATCATTGAAGTACCAAATGCAGGCGGGCTTGCTATTGAAGGTTACCCAGGAGTTGCGACCGACTCAGGTGGGCGCGCGGTGGTGCCAAGTCTTGTGCCATATCGGAAGAACCGTGTTGCTGTAAATGCGGCGCAGACCGCGACAAGCGATGTTGATTTGCTTGAGCCTGCAGTATCGGTCGCTCCGACTCGAGGCGCAGTCACCTACTCGAAGCTGAAGGCCGACATCGGAAAGCGGTTGTTTGTCCGATTGACGCTGCCTGATGGAGAAAAGGTCCCCTTTGGGGCGCGCATCACAGATCGCAAAGGCAAAGAAAAAGGAGCTGTCGGTCCAATGGGACGTGCCTACCTGACTGGCCTCGAAGCGGGCCCATCCAGTTACGCCGTGGATTGGGGCAGCGCTCGTGACAAGAACTGCACGTTCTCTGTTCCCATCTCGCAAACGAGCGGAATTTCGGTCGACCGTCTAGTCGACGCAGTATGCAACTTCGCCGACGATCGCTAAACCGTTCGTAGGGAAGCTCCGCGATTCGGTCCACACGAGGAAAAGAGATTGAAAGAAGCGAGTTTCAGGATTGCGCTGCTCGCTATTGCAGCGGCATGCTTTTTGGGGTACACGCCGGTGGAGGCTGCTTGCAAATTGAACGCAAACTTTCCTTTTGGGCAATACACGTTCTCGGCGGGATTGATAAACCTTAAGGTCGATCCGGGACTTAAGGTCGGAGACCAGATAGGAAATGCCTGGACTTTCGATATGCCTGATTGGGCGGGAAAACAAGGGATGGAGCAATATGCGGTGGCACTCTGTGACATCGGGACCATAGAGCGTTTCGTTGGCACGACGCCGTTCGATTTTGCCACCGATACCTATTTGCTGCCCAATGTTGAGGGGGTGGGATACCAAGTCTATTATCCCGCGAACCCGAACAGCGGAAACCAAGTTCCGCGTCAGGGCCTTGCGCCAATCGTTATCCCGAATCCTCACCGCCCTGGCTATATGGTCTACCCGCCTGCGTCGCAAGGGCGCCCTTTGACATTAAGATTTGTAAAAACGGGTGTTATCAAAGGCGGATATGCATCGGTGCGAAAATACGCTACCGGCGAGTTGATATATCCGACAGTTTTAGAAACTCTCTCGCTTTCGTTTGGCGTTATAGTCCAGCAACCTACGTGCGACATTCGAAGTAAATACACGAATGTCGAGATGCCCAAAACTGATGCTTCCGATTTCTCTGGAGTTGGGTCTACGTCTGCTAAGAAGTCGCTCTTCGAAATAAAAATGGACTGCAACCAGATAGTGTCGAACCTGAAGATAAAGTTTGAAAGCCCGTACGAAAACACTGATATGCCAGGTACGATAAGCCTGATCGACCAAGGCTCACGAACCGCTAGAGATGTTGGGATTCGAATGCGCTACGGAAGGGATAACCAGGTGGTCTCCTTGAATCAGCAGTTGGACATCTCCGACTTCCTCCAAGATCGGTCGCACGGAGTCGGTGAGATCTCGCTCCCGATGAGCGCTGAATACGTTCAGACGGGAAATGATGTCAAGCCGGGCGCGGCCAATAGCGTCGCGCTCTTCACCATTGAGTTCCAATGACTTTCACCGACGATACGTTTCGTCGCGAAGCACGCGCGGTCCTGACCAGTGCTTGATTGTGACGCCTACAGGGACGTTGCTCAGTCCAGTCTGGTCGTATGCGGCAGAGGCACCGTATGAATTAAAGCAAATTCTTCGTTTTTTCAGGAACCAACATTCAACCTCGCTTCAAAGAATCCGCCAGGCCTCACAAATCGTCTGTGGTGATTGCTCGCCGGTAGAGGCACCCGGAGCCCAACACCAATGGATATCTTTATCGCGATGCTAGGACCAGCCGAGAGACTTCCGAAGAAACTAACTTGGTATGTCTCCGATTCAAGCTCCTGTGAATGTATCGAACCGATGAGTGCTCAAAAGGTCTTCCGTTATGAATAGGCTGTTGACCCAGGATTAGCCAGGTTAAGAGGGTCATGATTAGGTAGTCCATTTTCATACTACTTTCACTGGGGAATTTGGAAGATTAAAACGATACGACAACGGTGGATGGCGGGCAATCGGACAAGTAAGCAATACGCGACGAAGTCTGCGAATCGTACTTTAAATAGTGCGTGGCTCAACAATCGTACTCGTCATATTGCGCCGGCTTCAAAGCGCCATTAAGTTAGGGATTGTTGAAAAAGGGAATTGAGCTGTCTTAAGGTGGGTGGCAAGCCAGAAAATACTGCTCGACCAATTAGACTATAAGGTCAATCAAAAGTGAAGATCCTACATAGCGAATCATCGAGGGGTTGGGGAGGGCAAGAGACACGTACCCTGAGAGAGATGGTTGCGTTGCGAGAATGCGGCCACACTGTCGAGTTGTTATGTCCGAGAGATGCTCGTTTGGCGGCGAGGTGCCGCGAATTTGGCTTTACGGTGCATCATGCACGCATGCGCTCGGGGGGTGATCTGCGGTCAGTACTCGCCATTCAATCTCTACTACGCCGGCGCGCTTTCGACGTTCTAAATACGCATAGCGGGCACGATAGTCTCGTTGCCGGCATTGCAGCGCGACTGGCGGGAACGCCGCTGATCGTGCGTACGCGACACCTTGCGTTGCCGATCAACTCCCTGGCTTCTTATACGTGGATACCACATCGTGTAATTGCCGTCAGTCATTTCGTACGTCAGCATCTAGTCTCGGCGGGGGTTCCGAAAACGCGAGTACACACCATTTATGACGGCATTGATAAGCCGAATTTGGACTCGCATTCCACCTTACGCACGGAATTAGGGATTGAGGCTAAGGCGACTGTTGCATGCATGGTCGCAATCATGCGTGACGAAAAGGGTCACGAGGACCTCATTGAAGCGGTGCGTCCGCTAGCCAAAACGCATCAGCTCCTACACGTGGTCCTGGCGGGCGACGGCCCTGGATTTGACCGTATTAAAGGTCTGGTGCGTAGGCTGGGGCTGGAGAGCCGCATACACATGCTCGGCTTTCGCAAAGACGTGCCGAACATATTAAACGGCAGCGACATGTTCGTTTTGCCAACGCGTCAAGAAGCGCTTGGCCAAGCGTTCATCGAGGCGATGGCCGCAGGCTTACCGGTGATCGGCACACATGTGGGCGGCGTACCTGAACTCATCCAGGATGAAGTAAATGGTTTGCTTGTTCCTCCGCGCGACCCAAGCGCTCTTCGCGAAGCTATCGGGCGCATGGCCAATGATGCGGGGCTGCGCGCGCGTCTCGGCGAGGAGGGTCGCCGAATTACCGAACGCGGATTCACCGTCAGCGATATGGCTTACGAAACGTCCTTATATTATCGAAGCTCGTTGTACGAGCGGGGGTTCTGCCGTTGAGCGCCCCCCACTCCCCACAGTCACGCCTCGACTCTAGACACGTAGTTTTTTTAATTGCTGCCAATTTCAGGTAAGCCGGTAAGCCCTACCGTGGTCGCTAAGAAAGTAAAAGCCACTGATTCCGCGTGGGCTATGGCCTTGGGCGTAATCCCTAGGCCATGACCGCCTTCCTGCAGTTCTAGATACCATACATTCGGGTGTCCTTGTGCCTGCATTCTCGCGACCATCTTGCGCGCATGTGCGGGATGCACACGATCATCGCGCGTTGACGAAGTGAACAGTACGGCAGGGTAAGCAACTTCCGCTCGCACATTGTGATACGGCGAATAGGTCATCAGGTACTTCAGATCAGCAGGTTTGTTCGGATCACCGAATTCGTCGATCCAGGATGCGCCCTGCAACAACTGGTGAAAGCGTGCCATATCAGTGAGTGGTACCTCCGACAACACGGCACCGAAGAGCTCTGGCCGTTGCACCATACACGCCGCGACTAGCAGCCCGCCGTTGCTGGCACCGCGAATCGCAAGCTGCTTCGATGTCGTAGTTCCGGAATCAATCAGCGCCTGTGCGACGGAGATGAAATCGCCGAATGAAACATGACGCTTGTGTCGAAGCGCGGCTTGATGCCAGTCTGGACCGAACTCTCCGCCTCCGCGGATGTTGGCGACTGCATATAGTCCGCCCCGCTCGATCCAGGCGATACCAATCGTCGCGCTGTAACACGGCTCGAGCGCGACTTCGAAGCCGCCGTAGCCATAAAGGAGGCAAGGGCGTGCGTCAGTGCGCGTTTCGACATCGCGACCGATCAGCCAATAGGGAATGCGCTCGCCGTCCTGCGCGATCGCGTGACGACGCACAGCGGAGAGTTCGCTGGCGTCGAACTGAGCGGGCAGGCGTGATAACAATTGCCACGGTCCGTCATCTGCTAGGTCCGCGTAGTGGAGCGATGGCGGCTTTAGAAAATGTTCGTCTTGTATGAGTACAGTGTCATCACGCTCGCTGTCGACGGAAATGATCCTTGCATGACTTGCCTCAGGCAGTGAGAAATTGCGTACCTCCCATTCGATGTCAAATGGAGCAGGCGGCCGCATGAGGACCACACGTGGCTTGCCGTCGTCCACCTGTGAGACTATAAGCCAGTGCCTTGTGAAGTCGATGCCTGCAAGCGCACGCCGCTCGGACGGCACGAACAATGTCGTAAATTGGCGTGAGCCGGCGAGAAATGCATCTCGACGAATTACCGCAAGCGTGCCCGCCGCATACAGGCTTTCACCGACACTCCACGGCTTGCGAGGGGTGACGAACAGCCAGCCGTTCCAGTGTTCTATCTCAACGTGAGTAGGTAGTTCATATTGACGCCATTGAGTCGCAAATTCATCGAGCCAGTATTGATGCGCGTCGTAGAAGCTTGCGGCGCGTGAGGCAACATGCAACTTTTCGATGGGATCGAAGCTCGCGTTTGCCCACACGTCGGAACGTGCGCCTTCAAATGCGACAGGCGCGTTCCTCAGCGGTGTTCCACGGGACCAGCGGCGGACGGTCCGCGGGAAGCCAGAGTTCGTGAGATCGGGACTTGGATTGACAAGGCTGTCATCCCAACTAACATAGACTGCGTCGCGACTTATCCAAGATATCCGGTGCTTGCCGACGTCTGGCAAAACAAAACCGTCTTTGACGAACAGTCTCGCCTCCACATCAAGTTCACGAACAACGAACGCATCTGATCCGCCTGGTGAGAGACTGACTAGCGCGCGGTCGTACGTTGGATAAAGCAATCTGAAGTCCAAAAGTGTCCAATGCGGGCCATCGCCGACTTGCTCATTCAAGTCGAGCTTGGCCACATCGAGGATAAGTTCCCACTTTGGCCTGCCGTCGAGCCACGAAAACCATTCAGTGCGTCTCACGATCCCTAGCGGATAATCTTCGTCTTGCCAAATGTTATAGGCCCAATCACCGTAGCGCGAACAAGCTAGGAGGCGATCTTTCGATGTGTAGACCTTTTCGAGCCGCTCAGTGAGTGCTGTTGCTTCAGGCGTGTTGCCGAAAGTAGCGTTGGTGTGCTGGGTCTGCGCGGTGATCCAAGCGTTGGTCTGCGTGTCGTTAGACGACTCGAGGGCGATGAAGGGATCGCCACCTTCGAGATCGAGACTCGGGACATCGCTCGGTCTGTTGAGGAGATTCATTTATTTTTGCGGGAAAGGTCAAAGAGACGACGAATTTTGCTACCTTCAATCTTCGCTGTCATCTATGTCATTGTCTGATAAGCGACCCGCTGTTCGCACCTGACCGCGGTCTGTGATTCAAAGCGGTTTATTGTTCAGGTATCCGAAAGAAAAGACGCTCACGGTCACCTGCCCTAAGCAGATGTCGTCTGTTCCGATAGCTGAGACCATTTGCCGCAATCCTATACTTTGATCTGGTAGCAACTTGCGTTTGCTCGAAGCGGCGATATAATCCGCCGAACTGATGAAAGCAATATCACGGCGTACGAAGCCGGCTATAGTCCGTTGTGGATAGAATGACATGCGGTATGCCGCATAAACCAATATTCCAACGCCGAGCGCAGACGCGAAGCCTCGTTCAAGCCAAGTTGTTTTCTGTTTTCACGTGAATGAAGAACGGCTACGCGCGCGAATTAGCATGCCATCATGCTGGACGGAACGCTGCGGAAGGCGTGAGGATAGCACTCGCGCTAGACCTCAGTGCAGTCATACGGTACCGACTACCTTGTAAGAAAGTGGTTGGATCTGTAAGGACGTTCGATAGCACACACCTTTGACCGCTGTTGTCTCGAGCTGCATCCTTGCGACCTTTGCGTTACCTCAATGCGAGCGACGGCAATCGCGGGTGCCCCCAACCAATCGAGCGTCCGCGCTTTCATAGATCTTTGGTATCGGCTCCAAAGGAGGCGACCCTTTGCAATGAGCCCAAACGTAGTTGCCGCCGGTTGTCGGAAGGTAATGCCATTAAACACTCTTCACTCGTTTATTGAACATGCCAATTTATTCTTTGATAAAACAGGCATCGAGAAACGCGCAGCACGTTCTTGAAAAGTATCCGGAATCTGGCCCCAATCCGGACGCGCTGCGCGAACTGGCCACAGCTGTAGAACAGCTGCAGACAATACCCAGCCGCGCTTGGGATGCCGCCGAATCTTTAATGCTCGAGGCAGGTTTCTTTTACTCGGAGCATTGCACAGCCACCTATAACGATACTTGGCGTCGGTGGGTGAGAGAGCAGTCCCGCGATGACATGTTCATTGACGTGCTGCGCATCCGACTAGAGGCCATCAAGTACCTAAATGTTCGTTGACTTGCTTCTCGTCACTTCCGGGGCGCTTCAACGCTTGTTGTTGCATGCGACTGTTTCTGCGCGTGAGGGGGCGGTCTGTGTCGGCGGGCAGGGGATCTTTGAGCTGAAACAACGCCCCGTTGCCCAAACCATTGTTGTCGCCTTCCTATCGTCAACGAGGGTGCGGAAGCCGCGACTACTCACCCTTCGATCTACTCGCTGGCATAGGAAGTTTGCCTGCGCCTGAGACGTCCGGTTACAGCGAACGCACGAACAAGACGACAGCTCGTCGGATATGGGGGGCTAAGCGTCGGTAGCTATGGACAAGGATCAACTCTTCGCTCGTCAAGGTTTGCTCGGACCTCGTTCCAGTCAACACGTAGAGCACGTCAACACCTGACTGCGCAACGAGTTGCAGATACCGTGAGTCGGGGAAGCGATGCCCATTCTCATACATAGCCTGCGTCTTTTCGGTTACGCCAGCCTTGTTTGCTAATGAGCGTTGAGAGTCTCCGAGCCTCTTCCTTTCGATCCTAAGCCTTGTTGCCATTCCTTTCATGCTTGCGACTCATTCGGTTAGATGTTCATCTTTGCGCGTATACGAATGCGGCCATAGACCTCGGCGCATATGGGGGCACCGCACTGTCTATGTTCCGGCGAGACGGGATACCCAATCGGTTCGAGTGTGCGGCGGTGTCGCACCGCTTAGTCTAGTTAACTACCTCGAATAGAACGCCAACAGCGCGACGAATGCTACTGTGCGTTAGGAGATAGCGGTTGCTTTCACACCTGCTACTTCACTTCTTCCCAACAACGAGCGCGGCGTCGCGATGACGAGGATGAGGTGCAGGAATTTGGGATCTTCGAATGAACTTCTATTCCTGTAAAGACCGAGCGCGGAGGACCGCCGCTGCTACCGTTCCATTCTAACCCTCGTGTAGTTGAAGGCACGTGGCTTGAGATACTTTGCTCGACGCAACTTGTGGGATCGCGGCAAAGTGGTGACGCGACGAAGAAATTTATCACGGAAGCTGTTGCTGAAAGAGTTAGACGGTGCCTTAGGCGACATGTCGAAATCAGAGATCCGCAAGAAGCAACGGTGCGTGGACCGGGATGCCTTAGAGCGACGGGCGAACACCATAACGAGCTCAGAAGTAATAAGACGCACTATTTAGTCAGGAGTTGATGCAATGAACCAGATAGCGTGCCCTCATACCCCATTTAGATGGGATCTGTACCGGGCGGATTCCCCACTGTTCCTTGCGACGCCAGCGCACACGCTCCTCGCCATTGGTCGATCAGACGCCATCCCCGATGGGAAAACTTCGTTAGTCGAACGTTTAGCAACCGTGCTGCATCAGGCGCACGCCGAAGGAGGCGCCGGCGCAACAGTTGTGGGTGCGGTGCCGTTTGACACCAATGCACCGGCCGCGCTGCGCGTTACGAAACGGATGATACGTGCCGCGCCGCTCGGCCTCCCGCACGCGCCGGCGCGCGCGCCGTCCGGAAAACGCGCGGCAATTCGCGAGGTCCCGTCGGCGCATGCATTCGCTACTGCTGTGGCGCACGCGATTGCTCGTATCCATACGGGCGAGCTGGAGAAGGTTGTGCTCGCTCGCACACTTGAAGTGGACTGCGAGGACCTGGTGGAGGTTGCTCCGCTAGTCGCGAGTCTTGCAGCTTGCAACCCTCGTGGCTATACATTTTCAGCCGGTATCGGCGACGGGCGAACATTGCTTGGAGCAAGCCCGGAATTGCTCGTGAGCCGATTCGGCAGTGTTGTACGAGCGAATCCGCTGGCAGGGTCTGCGCCACGCAGCAGCAATCCGATTGAGGATCGGCGGAGCGCAGAGATATTGTTGAACTCGGTAAAGGATCTCGAGGAGCACCGCGTCGTCGTCGACGCAGTGCGAGATAGCCTTGCGCCTCTTTGCAGGGATTTGGACGTTCCGGCAAGGCCCTCGCTGATTGGTACCGATACGATGTGGCACCTATCGACCGTTGTCTCTGGCGTAACGGATGCGGACGCGCTTACGCTTGCGCTTGCGTTGCATCCGACGCCAGCGGTATGCGGTACGCCGCGTGAGGCGGCGCGCGATTGCATTCACGCCGCGGAACCGTTCGACCGCGGATTCTACTCGGGGATGCTTGGCTGGCTGGACGGGCGCGGCGACGGTGAATGGATTGTCACGATCCGTTGCGCAGAAGTCGTCGATCGAACCCTACGCCTTTTCGCTGGAGCCGGAATAGTCGCAAAATCGACGCCAGGCGGCGAGTGTGCTGAAACCGCAGCAAAGTTCATGACGATGCTGGATGCGCTTGGAATCAGAAGCATGTGGTCCGCGGGCGACGAGCGGAGATGGACGTGATGAGCGGGCTCTTTACTCCATGGCCGGCTGATTTGGCTGCTCTCTATCGGGCAAAAGGCTATTGGCGGGGCGAATCCATCGCCGAGTGGTTTGATGCTCTGGTCGCACAATTCGGCGAGCGAACAGCACTCGTGCATGGCGGTCTTCGGTGGTCCTACCAAGATCTTGCGGTTGAGGCGCAACGGACCGCCGGGGCGCTGAGTGCTTTGGGCATCGCTCCAGGCGACCGCGTGGTGCTGCAGTTGCCAAACTGCCTTGCGTTTTTCGCGACCACGTTCGCATTATTCAGCATTGGAGCAGTGCCGATATACGCGCTGCCGGCGCACCGCCGCCGCGAGATCACTTCGTTTTGTCGTCACAGCGGCGCGGTGGCGTACATCGCAGCACAACGCCATGCCAACTTCGACTACCGCGCACTTGCTGGCGACGTGCGGAGGGATGTGCCTACCCTGAGGCACGCGTTGTTTACATCACAGGACAACGCTAGGCTCCAAGGCTTCGATACTGCGGAAAGTGCATCGCCGACGAGGCCGAAGTCACACGAATTGGCGTTGATACTGTTGTCAGGCGGCAGCACTGGGATGCCGAAGTTGATTCCGCGCACGCACGACGATTACTTGTATAGCGTGCGAGAAAGTTCTCGCATCTGCGGTCTTAGTGAGCACAGCGTCTACCTCGCAGCGTTGCCGGCTGGTCACAACTATGCCCTCAGTTCGCCCGGGTCGCTGGGGGTATTTCATGCGGGAGGCACGGTTGTTCTGAGTGACAGTGCTGACCCTGGTACAGCTTTGAGGTTGATCGAGCGTGAACGCGTGACCGTGGTCGCGCTCGTACCGTCGTTACTAATTCCCTGGTTGACTGCCGTCGATCGGCGTGGCGGTGCGCCAGCGTCTCTTGAGCTTATTCAGGTTGGAGGGGCGCGACTCGATTCGTCGTTGGCGGCGCGCGCCGTAGAGGGCTTCGGCGCGCAACTTCAGCAGGTGTTCGGGATGGCAGAGGGGTTGGTCTGCTACACCCGGATTGATGATCCGCAAGGCATCGTGGTTTCCACGCAAGGGCGACCGATCTCGCCGGACGATGAGATCGTTGTTGTGGACGACAATGACCGTGCCGTTGCTCGGGGCGAGGTGGGTAACCTATTGACACGCGGACCGTATACGATCCGCGGTTACTACGATGCGGAAGGCCACAATGCTCGCGCCTTTACGCTTGATGGGTACTATCGTACCGGCGACCGTGTGCGTGTGGCCGAGGGCGGTCATCTCGTTGTGGAAGGGCGCGCAAAGGACCAAATCAATCGCGGCGGCGAGAAGATATCTGCGGTGGAGATTGAGCACGTGCTAGTGATGCATCCTGGCGTTGCCGATGCGGCGCTCGTGTCAATGCCGGATCCCTATCTAGGAGAGCGTAGTTGTGCATATGTGATCCGCGGCACTGCATCGTTAAGTGCGGCCGAACTTAAGCGGTTCGTACTCGAGCAGGGAGTAGCTACCTACAAGATTCCAGACCGTATCGAGTTTGTCGATGCTTTCCCGAAGACGCCAGTTGGAAAACTAGACAAGCAGGCGCTTCGACAGCGAATCGCCGATCGCCTGACAAAGTTTGGCGTCTGACGTTCGGCTAGGTGGCATTGCAAGCTTTTCACGATTGATCGAGTCCCATATGGCTATTCCCAAGATCGCTTCTTATCCTATGCCTACCGACATGCCGACGAACGGCCTTAGGTGGCCGTTTGATCCGAAACGTGCGGCGCTGCTTGTTCACGACCTTCAGGACTATTTCCTCGATTTCTATGATCGGCACGCTTCACCGGTGCCGCAATTGTTAGCTGGTGTTGGACGCTTGATCGCGCTTGCACGTGGAACCGGTATGCCTATCTATTACACGGCACAGCCGGCAAACGCCGCGCCCGCGGATCGCGCGTTGTTGACCGACATATGGGGACCGGGGTTGACTGCGCAACCCGCGCGCGCAGCTATCGCTGCGACAATTGCGCCAGTCCCTGGAGACACGGTGCTCGACAAGTGGCGCTATAGCGCCTTCCAACGATCAGACCTGGAAGCACGATTGCGCGAACAACATCGCGACCAGCTCGTGATCTGTGGAGTCTATGCGCATGTCGGATGTTTGATGACTGCTTGCGACGCATTCATGCGTGACATCAAGCCGTTCTTAGTCGGCGACGCAACCGCAGATTTCTCTGAACGTGAGCATCGGATGGCGCTGGAATATGTCTCGGGGCGCTGCGGCCGCGTTGTGTCGATTGATTCACTGGTCGGCGCGGCCCGCGTCGAGTTAAAGGCCCCGGCACTTGGGGAAGTCACAAAGTTAGTTGCCGAGAGCTTGAGTGTTCCGGCCGTTGAGTTGCCTGCGGACGCCAACCTGATCGCTTGCGGCGTCGATTCGATCCGCATCATGGCTTATGTCGAACACTGGCGGTCCGAAGGCTATCCGATTACGTTTGTGCAGCTCGCTGAAACACCAACGCTCGAAGCTTGGACTGGCCTGTTGCAACGTGCCAAAAAGGCGTCCACTTGACGACGCGTTAGCTCCTTCTCATAAACCTCGCTCGCGCGGTAACCGTTGCTCTGGCTGGCCGACCTTATTTGATCCGCAAGCCTAACGAAATTAAATTCCTGCGGCTCAGGTGACAGGTTAGTCGGACGTCGTTCGCCAGAAGGAATGGGGGCATTTGCAACTGATTTCGCGCAATTGCGAGTTGTGGTTGGGCAAGAGGAGGCGGATGGCGGCAGCGATCCCGCAGGAACTGTGTTTGCGAAGTCCTCAACTATGCAACTTAAAAACCGACCGATACGTGCGACTTCCGCTCAATATGGGATCTGGCTAGCGCAGCAGTCTGATCGAAGTGACCTCGGCTATCTGACAGCCGAAGTTATTGAGCTTGAAGGCGCGCTTGACATGGCAGCGCTGACGGTTTGCGTCGAAGCGGTGCTCGATCATGCTGACTCGTTGCATATGCATTTCGCTTGGGCGGACGGTGCACTTTGGCAATGCCGCAAGGAGCCGAGTACACAGCTGGCGCTAATAGATGTATCGGCGGAAGATGAACCCGAGTATGTAGCTCGTTGCTGGATGAAGTCGTCGATGTCGAAGTCCTCCGGACTCACGTCTGACTCACTTTATCGCACCGCGTTGCTGAGACTCTCGCCCACGAAGCACTGGTGGTATCTCCAAGTTCATCACATCGCTCTTGACGGCTTCGGCTACGGTTTGCTTCAGCAAACCGTGGCGGCACGCTACAACGCCCTCGTCAGAAATGCACGATTGCCCGATTTGCCGGACTGGCAAATGGATCGCGTCGTCGAAGCCGAGACGCATTATCGTCACAGCGGCAACTTTGACGTCGACCGGGCGTTCTGGCGCACATATACGCGTCACATCCCGGCGCCGCTTCTGCTCACGCCAGAACATGACGTTGCCGACGAAGCGTTGCAGGAGACTATTGTTGTCGACGACATCCGGCTCGCCACTTTTCGCGAGGCCGCTGGCCGCGCGGGGGTCGATTGGAACGCATGGTTGTTATGTGCTATCGGGGTTTGGTTGGCACGGCAGGGAAAACAACGAGACTTCACGATCGGGCTGCTTGTGATGAATCGGCTCGGAACGCCCGCACTCGGCGTGCCCTGCATGGCGATGAATATCGTTCCGTTTCAATTGCATATTGAATCAAATTATTCGCCGCGCGATCTCGCGCGAGCATGCTCGGAACAGATAAACGCGATTCGACCGCATCTGTACTATCGGTACGGTTGGATCCGTGACGATCTCGAGTCATCGGAGCGTAAAGGGCCGATTTTTAATCAGTCCGTCAACATAATGCCGTTCGACCGCCAAGTTGCGTTCGACGGGCTCACGAGCGGCGTGCGCCCGGTCCGCAGCGGCCCCGTGAAGGACCTGAACGTGGCCTTAGCCGTAAGCGGATGCGCCTGGCATCTAACTCTTGAAGCCAATCCAAAATCTTACGACGCACCAACGCTCAGAGCATACATGCGGAACCTTGTGGATCTCCTCGACAAGTTCGGCGCCTGCGCGGCGAGCGAACCAATCGCCCATCTGCTGGAACGCCTACCTCCGACGTCGGTTTTGCGAGGTTCATCCCTGACGAGGCCATACATCGACGTAATCGAGCTGATCGAACGCGTTGGTCACGATCAGCCGGCGAGCACTGCAATCGAATATGGTGAGCGTCGGGTCGATTACGGCACGTTGCTCGCGGGGACATTTACCGTGGCGGACGAACTAGCTCGACGTGGCGTGACTCGAGAGACTCGCGTCGCGATCTTGGCGCCAAGGTCGCCGGAAGTAATTGCTGCGATGCTTGCTGTTTTAAAGGTTGGCGCTGTCATAGTGCCACTTGATCCTGAAGGGCCTTCACAACGCATTGCGACGATGCTCGCGGACGTGGCTCCAACGCTCGTCATTGTAAGTAGCAAGCACTGGCCATACGCGGGAACGTATCCAGTGCTAGATCTAAGTGAGGCGCACTTGCCGGGTGTGCATCACTCTATGAAGCAGCTTGAACCTATCGGAAACTCTTTGCCCGCATATTTGATGCACACGTCGGGGTCTACCGGCCGGCCGAACGGGGTGCTGATTAGCCGCGGCGCGCTTAACCAGTTTGTGGCGAGCACTTGCGAGCTTTATGGCGTCGATGTGGATGATCGCGTGCTGCAATTTGCTCCGCTGCATTTCGATGCCAGCTTCGAAGAGATTTTTATCACGCTCTGCCGGGGAGCCACCCTCGTATTGCGGGATGATGCAATGCTGGACTCGGTCGATGCGTTCACTGCGGAAGTCGAAAGGCGCGGCATAAGTGTGCTTGACCTGCCGACGGCATACTGGCACCAGCTCGCGTATGCGCTTGATGAACAACTCGCGCGTCGACTCGAATGCGTGCGCCTGACTATCATCGGCGGCGAGTCCGCTTCACCAGAACGGGTGCGACGTTGGGCGTTATACCTGCCACGTCTTACTTTGTTGAATACTTACGGGCCAACCGAGGCCACTATCATCGCGACCTCTGCATGCATCGGTGGTCCGCGTAGCGTCTGGTATAACGGCGAGCCGGTGCCTATTGGCACGCCGCGCGCGGGAATAGACGCGTGTGTTGTCGACGAGCGTATGTATCCGGTCGCCGCTGGGCGAGCAGGTGAATTAGTGTTGAGCGGCGACGGACTAGCGCTCGCGTATGTCGGTGATTCGACCCGAGCGCCAGAGCGCTTCGTGAGTTTGCCGCATTGTGGCCAGCGCGCGTACCGTACTGGTGATCTTGCGACACTGCGAGAGGGCCAGCTTTATTTCGAAGGCAGAATTGATGATCAGATCAAGATAAGCGGTGTTCGGATTGATCTGTGCGAGATAGAAAATGCGCTTTTACACGTGCCGGACGTGTGCGAGGCGGCAGTGATTGCGACGCAGAGTAGCGCAGGGGCGGTTGTACTTGTTGCGTTTGTCACGGGATTGAAAGATACAGGGCCGTTACGCGGCCAACTCGCTCAACAGCTGCATTCTGCTGCAGTTCCTACTCACTGGCACGCGCTCAAGCGGCTACCACGCAATGCGAACGGGAAGATCGATCGCAACGCTTTGCGAAAAATTCACGTACGACGCGCCGGCATCACTAGCAGTGAGGTCAGCGGTAGGTTCGAACTCGAGGTTATGGCCGCTTGGCGGAGCGTGCTTGGCAATGTCGCATTAACGCCGCATTCCAACTTCTTTGACGTCGGCGGCAAGTCGCTGTCGGCAATGCAGGTAAGCGTGCGACTAGCAAAGACACTCGGCCGGGACGTCCCGGTATCGATGCTATTCAGCCATCCTACGGTCGCCGCTTTAGCTGCCGCGGTGTGCACCCCGTCACCATGCCTTCCACCCGCCCAGCTGGATGCATTCGCACAACATCTGACCCTCCAAAAGGGTAAAGATGACGCGCTACGGCTCATCTGTGTTCATGCGGCCGAGGGCCTTGCTTGGAGCTATTTGCGTCTCGCCGCCTGTCTGCCCAATGTAACGGTTGACGGGCTGCAAATTTCGATGGAAGACACGCGAAATGCGGCCGACTTCGAAGCGCTTATTGCGACCTATGTGCACCGCGTGCGGGCGCTGCAACCTGTTGGACCGTATCACCTACTCGGATGGTCGCTTGGAGGAGCGCTCGCCTACGGTATCGCAGCTGCGCTGGCTCGCGAAGGCGAAAAGGTAGCTACCCTAGCGCTGGTGGACAGCTATCCGTCATCGGCATGGGCTGGCCAGCGGCTACCCGTGCGCAGCGACGCGCTGCAAACACTGCTACAGGTCAATGGCGACTTCGATACGACCGACGTTTCCGACACAGTGAAGCGACAGCGCCTGCTGTGCGCGACCAGCCCCTTCGCGGTGCTTGGCGACGCAGGCTTGGATGAATTCGTCGATGCAACATTGCGGCAGATGCGCCTATTTCGCGAGGCGCCAACGCCCCAATATGACGGCCAACTGCTGCTCTTTAACGCGACGCAAAAAAAATCTGGGATGCCATCGCCTAAGAGCTGGTATGCACACAGGTCGACCGAATCTATCGTCTGCTGCGATGTCGACTGTTCGCATGACGGGATGTCGGACATGGAACCGATGGCCGCAATCGGAGCCGTTTTGAGTAACAGGTTCAGCACCTGAGCCGCATACGACTTTCAATCATGGAATGCGAAGCGAACGTCTGTAATATGAGCCAAAAATTTCCGACTGGAGTCGCAGTTGTGACTGGCGCCGCTAGCGGAATCGGGGCTGCGGTCATGTACGCGCTCGCAATGCGTGGCGTCGATGTGGCAGCGCTGGATATAAACGGTGACATGCTCAACCGCACAATAAGGCAAAGCGTGGCGTTGCCCGGGCGCATACGAGGTTTCGTGGTCAACATCGCAGATGCAAGTGCAGTCGAATCCGTTGTTGAGCGAGTGGAAGCGGTTTTCGGTCCGATCGGGATGCTTGCGAATGTTGCCGGGGTCTTTACGCTGGCCAGCGCGACATCGATAACGGACGACGAGTGGATGAAATGCTTTTCAGTGAATACTCATGGTGTGTTTAACCTGTCGCGTGCGGTCGCGTCACGCATGGCCGTACGTCGGTCGGGGGCCATCGTTACTGTCGGTTCGAACGCGGCGTTGATGCCGCGCACGCAAATGGCAGCATATGCGGCATCGAAAGCGGCGGCTCACCAATACACCCGTTGCCTCGGGCTAGAACTGGCCGCGCACGGCATTCGCTGTAATATCGTCGCGCCTGGCTCGACAGATACCCCAATGCAGCGTCAGCTGTGGCATGACTCGGAAAACGGAACGGACGTAATTGTAGGAACGCTCGAGAAATATCGTCTCGGCATCCCTCTTGGCCGCATCGCGGCACCAGATGATGTCGCTGAAGCTGTACTTTTCCTCTTATCGAACGCGTCGCGCCACATCACGCTACATACGCTGTCTGTTGACGGTGGGGCGACACTCGGTGCTTGACTTGCACCGATTCGCTGCTTATTCCGGGTCAAGGGCCACGCGCCAAGCCGTGTTGCTCCCTTCCGGCTGTCGGTAGGCGACTGACCGAAGTCGATACGTGATCTTTTGAAGCGACTGTCAGTCTCGTCTTGTTTTCGACGAGGCGGCGCAAAGCGAGGCGTAGTGCCGCATTAGCGCTCCCAACGTTCGAACCGTAGCCTGCACTCAGCTTCAGGCAGGCGCGCATTTCTCTCAAGCATGGTTCGGAGAGCCCCGGCGGCCCGCGCCGTCTCTATCACAGCGGACTCCACCAGTTGGTCGAGAAGCCAGAGCGCGCCACGGACTTCGACGTGCTCATTTATGGCGAGTCGTCGCAGTTGACCATCGCCCGTAAGCAACGGTATGCCACTCTTTTTCGCGAGGAAGTAACACGACATATCAGCCAACGATGGGTTCTTGTGTAACCTCGTGAGCGTGGAAAGCTGCCGAACATCGTCTGCGCTCATCTCTTCGACGATAAGTCCGCGCCCGACGAGCGGAGCTAGCGCAGGAGTGTCCATCTCGAACGCAACGAAGTCCGTGCAGCAAAGCAAGAATGGCAACTGGAACAGTTCGTCAAGCAGCGCGGCATGGTGGAAATCAATCCAGATGTTTGTATCTGACACGTACACCTTCGGCATTAGGCCTCCAGCACAACGGCGGCCCCGTCAGCCTCCAGCGCAGATAGCGGCTGCTGCAGAAACTCAGCTGCCCGAGATTGCGTGAACAAGCCCTCCGCCAGCCCCCAATACACGAGCGACGCGAACCGCAAAGGTTCCTCTGCACTCATTGCTTCGGGCTCGGCCGTCTTCCAGCCTCTCCTTGCCATCTGAATATTCAAAGACCGGAAAAGACCGTCAGTAATCAGGCCTAGATCTTTGAGACGGCGCATTGCTACTTGCATTGAAACGCCATAGCCGCGCTTGGCAAGCATCAGTTCTTGCATGAGTACGCGATGCCGCACGCTACTTCCGAAGTCAGCCCTGACGCGCTCTCGCGGATAGAGGAGCGCTGCTGCGAAGCGATGGCAGCATGCTTCTTTCTGCCTCTCGGGCATTTCATCCGGAAGGGCCATAAGCCAGTGCCCCAATTCATGCGCGGCGGTAAATCGCTGTCGCTCGCCCGGACGCTGGCGATTAAGCGCTACTAAAACGTGCCTCTTGTCTTGTGTGGCGACGCACGCGCCATCGAATTTCTCGATGCCATCCAGCATCGCGACCTTGATGCCGTGCTCCTCCAATAATTCAGTCAGATTCGAGATTGCGTCGCTACCGAGACGCCATTCTTTCCGCAACTCTTCGGCTGCCCGCTCAGCATCGTCTGCATTCTTGACATGCAGCGACTCGGAGGGAAACGGCTTGACGGAAACTTCCGCAGCTTCAAAGCACTGCTCTAGTGCAAGGTAACGCTCCAGATGATCCCGTGCTTGTTCGATGACAGATTCTTGGTCACGCACTGGCATGCCAGAAAGCTTCCGAAATTCCACAGGGCCGAGTTCGACAGCATCTGAACGAAAAAAGTATTCAGGTTTCACGTCGAGAACCCGCGCAAGCTGCAGCAAACGCGTAGAGGTGGGCAGAGCATCATCTTTCTCAAACTTGCTCAATGCCTGCTTGGAAATGTCACCCATCCGTTGCGCCAGTGCGTCCAAGCTCAGGCCTCGCAGCAGTCGCGCGCGGCGAATGCGGTCGCTTATCATAGTTCTCTCCTTGGTTGACAAACTAGTTATCTAACGGATTTTTGTCAACCAAGAAAAGTAGGGTAGGGGTTGCGTCAAAAGGGGGCGTAGCTGTGAACGATGGAGAGAGATGGCTGGGCATCGACCCGTTCGAATAAATCGATTTCCTTTCAAAATGAAAGATCTGAGTTGGAGGTGACCTTCTAGGATTGGTCCATGGGCTTTAACATCTTTAACGTGCTTTAACATCGCTTTAACATGTGCCGAAGTGCCTCAAAGCCCCGCCAGCAAAGGTGTTTAGTTAATTAGGGCCATGTTAAAGGCTTTAACATTTTTTTGTTAAAGGGGGATTTTTTCTGCGCGTGAGAGAACGCTCTGTGTCCGGGTCGAAAAGTTGCCAGGTCTCAGATACCCCCTCCCCCTAGGGTCCCAACGTCTCGTCGTACAACTCGACAGTCCTTGCACGGTGCATTGGAAAACTGCCGCTGTTGGCGATGGGCCAACGTCTCCATGACGGTGTACGCGCTCATTTTGGCGACGACGCGGCATGTCCTAAGTCTTTTCGGCGAGATTCTGCACGGATGACCCACAGGAATCTGCGAACTCCGTCACGACGCGGGTTTGCGGGGTGCACTTCGCCACTTTTTCGCCACTCACTTCTTGTTTTGATGTTTGGCCAAATCCCGTCTTCTCGCTCAGTCGTGCTTGTGCATCGAAAATCGAGCCGTAGGCCTCTCGTCATCTTCGAAAAAGCTTTGGTAAAGAACCAGCGTTTGCTGCCGTTAACATGGATTCGTGTGCCGAGACCTTCGATCGATTCCAATCGCGCACCTGCTATGAGCGTGCGCTGCATAAGTCAGATGTCGGCATCGGTTAGCAAGATGCTGTTGTATCGAGCAAGTAGAAATTAGTGCAAGCGCTCAAATGAAAGCTGCCGGCCGGGTCCTCAACGCCAAGCCACCCCGGCAATACTTAGGATGAGGTGGTCATGAAACTACAGGCATATCGGTTGCAGAACTACCGCCGACTGCGGGACGTTGTCATCGAGCTCGATGACGAGATTTCCATCTTCGTCGGCGCTAACAACAGCGGGAAGACGTCCGCTGTCCAAGGGCTGTACTCGATGCTTCGAGGCGATGCAAAAAGGTTCGAGCTCTTCGACTTCAGCGCAGCGCTGTGGGCAGAGATCGACGCGATCGGCAGATCGGCTCCAGGGGATGAGGAAGCGCATAAGAGGTTGCCGTCCATCCTCTTAGATCTCTGGTTCCTTGTCGGTGAAGACGATCTCGCTACCGCGATGTCGCTGCTGCCGAGCACTGAGTGGGACGGCAAATGCGTTGGGATCCGTGTGGCGTTTGAGCCTCGCGATGCCTGCGAGCTTGTACGGAAGTTCCATGAACTGCAAGAGAAAGCCAGCAACGCGGCGATTGCGCTGGCGGCCAGGCGCAAGGCAGCTGGTGAGCCCCCCGCCGAGGCGGACGCGAGAGGTGCGGTTGAGCTGGTGGCCGAGGCCGGTGAGTACAAACCATGGCCGGAAAGCCTGACAAAATACCTCACTAAGGAGCTGAGCAAGGAATACATCTTCCGCTACTACGTGCTCGATGAGCGGGCCTTCGTCGGCTATCAGGCAGAGGCCGACTACGAGCCGCTACCCTTAGGCAAGGAGCCGGGCGGCGCGGGCATCCTCAAATCACTAGTGAGGGTGGACTTTCTGCGCGCGCAGCGGCACCTCGATGACCCGGACGCTGGCAGCTCTGACCGCGCCGAGAGCCTTTCGCGGCGCCTGAGCCGTTTCTATCACCGCAACCTAGAGAAGCGTGGGGACGACCACGCGGCCCTCAAGGCGCTCGATACCTCGGAGAGGGAACTGAATTTCCACTTGGAGGAGGTCTTCAGCGACACTCTCAAGCGCCTGGCCAAGCTCGGCTATCCAGGCGTGAATAACCCCGAGATCGTGATTCGAGCGGACTTAGATCCTACCGCCGTCTTGGGGCAAAACGCCAAGGTTCACTACATGATTCCGGGCGCGGCCACCGCACAACTGCCCGACAGCTACAACGGCCTGGGGTTCAAGAACCTGGTTTACATGGTAGTTGAACTGCTCGACCTGCACGAGCAGTGGAAGGCCGAGGAGGACAACCGGGCGCCGCTGCATCTGGTATTCATTGAAGAGCCTGAGGCGCACCTGCACGCGCAGATTCAGCAGGTGTTCATCAGGAACGTTCTGCGCCTGCTTGAGGATGCGAAAGAACACGCGACGTTCTTCCATACGCAATTCGTCATCACTACGCATTCCCCGCACATCCTGTATGAGCGCGGGTTTTCTCCCATACGGTACTTCCGCCGCGTTAGCGACCAACTGGACCATCACACGGACGTACGGAATCTGTCCCTCTTCAAAACGGACGCTGCCGACGCTCCAGCGCGCGAATTCCTGCAGCGGTATCTGAAGCTGACGCACTGCGACCTCTTTTTTTCCGATGCAGTGATTTTGGTGGAAGGCAACGTCGAGCGCCTGCTCTTGCCAGCCATGATCGAGTCGGCTGCCAAGCGGCTGCGTTCTTCCGCCTTGACCATCCTTGAAGTCGGTGGCGCGTTCGCGCATCGCTTCCAGGAACTCGTCGCCTTTCTCGGGCTCACGACACTGGTCATCACGGACATTGACAGTGTGATGGTCAAGTCGGATGCTGAGAATGCCGTTGCGAACGGCGCCGGCGCCGGTGGCGCCATTGACGGTGATGACGATGATGACGACGATCTGAAGCCGTTCGAACTCGAAGACAACGACGCGGCGGAACCGAGCGGCAAGAAGAAGTCCAAGAAGCGCGGCAGAACCTGCCACGCGCACGTGGAAGGCGCGGTCACGTCCAACCAGACCCTCATCAGTTGGATCCCGAAGAAGCGGTCGGTCGCCGAACTCTGGGAAGTCACGGCGGAGCAAAAGACGTTGTCGCTAGCCGAGGGTTCCAGCGCAGCGGTCCGAGTGGCCTATCAGACAAAGGTTTCGGTGACGGTGGGTACAGCGACCTTGCAGCTCTGCGGCCGCACGCTCGAGGAGGCCTTTGGCCTTGAGAACGCCGACTGGTGCCAGGCGGAGAACAACAGAGCGGTCGGCCTCAAGCTAAAACGCGCACCGAGTAGTCCCGAGGAACTGGCCGAGAAGTTACATGACAGGGTGGTCGGCAAGAACTTCGACAAGACCCGCTTTGCGTTAGAGGTCCTCGCAAGTGGGCCGCTAAATGGTTGGAAGGTCCCCGCATACATCGCCGAGGGACTTGCCTGGCTCGAAGCAAAGGTGGCCCATGAACTTGAGGTGGACGCGGCCATCGCCACCGAGGTCATATCGATTGAGCCGACTGCGGTCGGCGCCGTCAACGTCCTCGCCGGACCGGAGCAGATGGTATGAGCAGGCGAGTCGATAGCCCGGACACCGACGCCGACCGCGAGATCCACGCGTGCATTGCCGCAACTCCTCCACAGTCCTTCGTAATTCGCGCCGGCGCAGGATCCGGTAAGACCACCTCCCTCATTAAGGCGTTGGATTGGGTGATGACGGAGCACGGCGCCAGAATGAGGGCGAAGAAGCAGAAGGTTGCCTGCATCACCTATACAGACCTCGCCGCAAATGAAATCCTGGCTGACGTCAACGATGACCCGCTGGTTCATGTCTCGACTATCCACAGCTTTTACTGGGCAATTACCAAGACGTTTCAGACGGACATCAAGGTTTGGCTGAAGAACGACATCCTTAGGCGGATCTCCGAGCTGGAGGAAGAATTCAAGAACTACGGCCCGCGTGTTCGGCCGCCCACCCGTGACAGGAACAAGTCCGACCGGGAGCGCTATGCCCGAAACTTTGAAGCTCTGGACGGTGTCAAGACTTTCAACTACGGCGTTGGCAGTGACTACGCCAAGGGCATTCTCGGCCACGAAGACATCCTTCAGCTCGGGGACTACCTGCTGCAAAACCGCCCGCTATTCCGAAGGGTCGTGGCGCTGAAATACCCGTTCGTGTTCATTGACGAAAGTCAAGACACGTTCCCGGGCGTAATCCAGTCTTTTAAGGAAGTGGAAGCCCAGATGCTGGGCAAGTTCTGCCTCGGGTTTTTCGGTGACCCGATGCAGTCGATATTCATGAGAGGCGGGGGGGACATCCCGCGAGCAGATCATTGGCGGGCTATCACCAAACAGGAGAACTTTCGCTGCGCCAGACAGATCCTTAACGTCGCCAACGCCGTGCGCGCGCAGGGAGACGGCATGGAGCAAGTCCGTGGCCTGCACGAGAGGGTCGATGGTGAGCTTAAACCCGTGGAAGGCTCGGCCCGGATGTTCATTCTGCCGAACACGCTGAATCGGACTGAGACTCTGTCAAGGGTCCGAGCATGGAGCGCGGTAGCGAACAGCGACGAAGGTTGGACGACCCCAGACTTAGCGGTCAAGATTCTCGTCATCGTGCACCGCATGGCCGCAAATCGGCTCGGCTTCGGTGGCATCTACTCGGCGCTGAACGATAAGACGTCGGACGCCATGAAGCAGGGGATGCAGGACGGCACCGGGTGGCCAGTTCGACCTTTCCTCAGTTTCGCGCTGCCGATCATTGCAGCGAAGAAAGCCGGCAACGAGTTCGCAGCGATCAACCTGCTCCGGGAGTTCAGTCCGCGCCTAGCGCCCGACGCGCTCACTGGCCGCAGTGCTGCGGGAGTACTGCGTGAGCTGCACGCAGCCGTTTTGAGACTCGTCTCCATGCTGGATGAGGTCGGCACCACTGTTGGTGACATAGCCATCCATCTCCGCGATACGGGCCTATTCGAGTTCGACGAGCGTTATAAGCGTGCGCTAGGCTTTCTCGGAGACACTGCCGACTCAGCGCAAGAGGCCGAGGCGGCTGATGCCGCTCCGGCCGATGGGCGATCCTCGGACGCTGCGATGGCCAAGTTCTTCAAGTGCTCTGCGCACGAGCTTCCGCTCTACGAAAGCTACGTCTCAGAAGGATCTCCCTATGCCACGCAACACGGGGTGAAAGGCGCCCAATTCGACCGCGTCGTCGTAGTGATGGATGAAGAGGAAAGTGACTACCGAACGTACAACTATGAGCGGGTGTTTGCCAGTGCTGAAGCCCGCGCGGCAGATCGGGCACGGGCCCAGGAGGGTGATGAAAACACCTGGAGCCGGACGCTTCGACTGCTGTACGTCTGTTGCACCCGGGCCAAGCGAGGACTAGTGCTGGCGTTCTTTGTTGCCGACCCAGCGACCACCCTAGAAAATGTCGTGGCGAGTGGGATCCTGCCGCAGAGCGCAGTCTTCACGCAGGAGGCGCTACCTTGATGGTCATAGCCAGACGATTACGTGACCTGTTTGAGAAAGGATTTGAGCGCCATGCTCCCTGTGGTACCGAATGGCGGCTGCCGGGCGGTAAGTCTGACGGCGTGAGACACCGCAACCTCTGCGTTTGGCGGCAGACGATCTCACAACGGCCTATATCGGCCGTACAGAGTCAAAGACCGCTTCGCTGCCACGACGGCCATTTAGGAAGATCCGATGTCTACGTACGGCGTGAGCGAGTTGTGCTGGCCGAGCGGGGTGGACATTAAGTCGAACTCGGGGGGTGAGGGCGTATTCCCGGCTACAATCGCTTGTCTTTTCTTCCGACTTTCTTCATGTGCTCTGTGTCATTCCCAGAAATCCGCTCTCGTCTTCAAGCATTTGCGAAACAATGGAAAGGAGCGGAACGCGAGAATGCGGATGCCAAGCTTTTTTGGGCGCGTTTTTACGAGTGCTTCGGCATTCGTCCGGAGTCAGCGACAATTTACGAGAAGGCTGTCGACAAAATCGACGGCACGCGCGGCTTCATCGACAGTTTCATCCCGGGCGTGTTGATCGTCGAGCACAAAAGCAAAGGCAAAGATCTCAACTCTGCGTTTGCACAGGCATCGGATTACTTTACCGCGCTGGCCGAGGGCGAACGACCGCGCTACATCATCGTCTCAGACTTCGCGCGCTTCCGTCTGTACGACCTGAAAACGGACATGCAGGTTGAATGCAAGATCGGAGACCTGCACAAGCACGCAGGCTGGTTCAGGTTCTTAGTTGAGGGTGAGGCGGCGCCAGAAATCGTCGAAGAGTCGCCGATTAACCGGCAGGCCGCCTACGCTGTGTCAAAGTTGCACGACGCGCTGCTCCGAGCCAAATTTCGGGGACGCGATCTCGAAGTTTTTCTGACGCGCCTGCTGTTTTGCCTATTCGCTGACGATACCGGCATCTTTGGACAAGATGGCGATTTCCGTCGCTACGTTGAATCGACGCACCCGAACGGGCGAGACACCGGACAAAGTCTTGCAATCCTGTTCGACGTTTTGGATACGCCGGACAACGAGCGCTCGTCACACCTAGACGAACGTCTAGCGGCTTTCGCGTATATCAATGGTTCTCTGTTTTCCGAGCGTATCCGGATTCCGTCTTTCGACGAGGCGATGCGAACCCTGCTGGTCAAATGCGCCGAACTTGATTGGAGCGGAATCAGTCCGGCGATTTTCGGCGCGATGTTTCAAGGCGTGCTCGAAGCCCACACGCCCGATGAAAAGCGTCAAGCCAGTCGACGGGAACTCGGCGCGCACTACACCTCAGAACGCAACATTCTGCGCGTGATCAATCCGCTGGTCATGAACGATCTGCGCGAGGAATTTGAGAAGGCGCGAAGGAGCAAGCCGCGCCTCCAAGCGCTTTACGACAAACTCCCGACGCTTAATTTCTTTGATCCAGCCTGCGGCTGCGGCAACTTTTTGGTGATTGCCTATCGTGAACTGCGCCGTTTGGAGAATGACGTAATTGCGGCGTTGTTTTCTGATTTTGGGCAAGGTCCGGGGCTACTCGATGTGTCAACGCTTTGCCGTGTTCGTGTGAGCCAGTTTTACGGCCTAGAGGTCGACGATGCGGCCGCCCATATCGCACGCGTGGCTCTGTGGATCACTGACCACCAGATGAATCTAGAGTCAGCGGATCGATTTGGCAATACGAGACCAACGGTCCCGCTCGTGGACACACCCCATGTCCACAAAGAAAACGCTCTGCGCGTCGATTGGTGCTCCATTTTGCCGCCCGATCGATGCGCGTACATCATGGGCAACCCGCCGTTCGTCGGAAAGACGTACCAAAGCGCCGCTCAAAGATCCGACATGGCTGTCGTTTTTTCTGGCGCGACATCAGCAGGCCTGCTTGATTATGTAGCAGCTTGGTACATCAAGGCGTTGGCTTACATCAAAATCAATCCGATGGTTGATGTGGCGTTTGTGTCTACGAATTCTATCGTCCAAGGCGAACAGGTGGCGGCGCTATGGCCGGCACTATTGCAAGGCGGGGTGAAGATCCGGTTCGCGCATCGTACTTTCAAGTGGAGCAACGAAGGGAAAGGCAATGCCGCCGTCCACTGCGTGATTATCGGATTCAGTCTTCGAGAGACCGAGGATCGAAAGATCTTCGATTACAGCCATGATGCGAAGGCGGACGAGGCTCGTGTTCTCCCTGTCAAGCACATTAACCCCTACTTGGTGGACGCATCGGACACGGTGCTGTTCAAGCGTCGCATCCCCATCGGTCCGGTGAGCGAAATGGTTTACGGCAGCAAGCCGACTGACGGCGGCCATTTGCTGTTAAGCGACGAAGAAAAAGCGGAACTGCTGTCAGTCGAACCCAAGGCCGAGAAGTGGATTCGACGGTACATTGGCGCCGAGGAGTTCATTAATGGGATTTCTCGTTGGTGTCTATGGCTGTCAGGCATATCGGCAACTGAACTTCGCGCGCTGCCCGAAGTTTATAAACGGGTCCAAGCGGTTAAAACAATGCGTCTCGCGTCACCCAAGATCCAAACGCAAGAAAGCGCGGCGACTCCCTTCCTGTTTCAGGAGATGCGGCAGCCTTCGTCGCAGTATCTTCTCGTTCCCAGCGTTTCGTCAGAGTTACGAGAGTTCGTTCCCGTTGGCTTCTTTTCAGAAGATGTGATCGCTAGCAATCTCGTGTTGACGATCCCCGACGCGACGCTTTATGACTTTTCGATGATGAACAGCACCATGCAGAATGCGTGGATGCGTGCTGTCTGCGGGCGCCTCAAAAGTGATTACCGTTATTCTGCGAGCATCGTCTACAACAACTTACCTTGGCCAACGCCGTCTGCCGCGCAGCGCGCTGAAATGGATAGAACCGGCCAAGCCATCTTGGACGCTCGCGCGGAGTCGCCTGGTTCGACGATGGCTGACCTTTACGATCCGGTTGCGATGCCGGCCGCACTTCGAAAAGCGCATATGGCGAACGATCGAGCCGTTGATGCGGCCTACGGATTCAAGGGTGATAAATCAGACGCGGATCGTGTCGCCTTCCTGTTTGATCTGTACGGCAAGGCGACTAGTCTCTTGCCGTCTGAGAAGCCGAAGCGAGCGCGCAAAGTCAGCGCTTAGCACGGGATTGTTAGCGCTGGATCGTGTCGATATCGCTTTTGCGTTGAAGGAAAAAAATGGAGAGGTTTGCATCGAGCAGGTTTCTCAAGTTTCCATAAGGTTAGTATTAACGCTGTGTCTCTCCGAACTTCGATCCAATTGGAGTGGACGATTACCAGTCAAGAATAGGCATTCCGAATGCTCATGCGAAGGGATTACCCATGGATATGATTGAGCTTCAGAATTCTTTTGGCATTGCCTCACTGATTGGTGCTATCGTTTTCATGTGCGTTTCTAGGGTTCAAAACCGCATCACCTCTCAAGCCTCGTCGTTGGCTTTATCCTCGTCACGTTTGCTGCGATCGTACGCACACCTTCTCAAACTTTGCAGCATTGGCGAACGCGCTCCATCTGAGCTAGCGATTAACGATCGAGCTTGGGATGAGAGCGTCCGTGTAAACAACCTATGGGTACTCATCTACCCGTGACTTGTCGGAGCGATGGGCGTAAATCTGTTCACGTCGTGGTTCCAGGCGACGGGCTTGAACAGCGAAAGAGGGTCGAACGAGAAGATTTTTAGCTCTTCGCGCGCGACCCATGCTACGAGCGAGGCTCTTTGCAATGTGCCACTCGAGCAGCCGGCCGCTGCTTCTACGAGACGACCTAGGACCTAGGAGAAACGTACGAGCGATGCTTGTTCGAAAGCGCTGATGTTGCGAGGGAAAGTTGGTCGAAGCTTGCTGGAGACTTAACGCCGGATAGACGTGCGAGCCTGGCCTCGTGCACGCTGCCATCGTCGAGTCGGGTTATGGTCTGGCAGAATGCGGACGTCCATGGATGTCTACGGTTCCCAATCAACTACACAGCAACTATGGACGGACCTTCGCAGGACAATTGGGCGCTAGCCGAGTTCTCCTGCTTTGACTAAACCACGTTTGTGCGAAGATCGCTATCTTCGTCACTCTTGCTTATGGGAATGCTGTGTCCGGAAATGCTCAATCGATACTCGATCTGAAGGTTTTAGCGGAGGCGGTCGATCTGGAATGCAAGGCCGCTCAAGGCAGAAACGGTCGAGGAGAGCTTCCGGGCGCCTTCTGGGAAAGCTACAGCTCACTTGCAAACACGAACGGGGGTGTCATTTACCTCGGAATCGAGGAGAAATCGGACGGCACATTTCGAGCGCTCGGTCTTGAGGACACTGAGCGCGTTCGGAAAGCGATCTGGGACAACCTGCATAACCCTAAGCAGATCAACATAAACCTGCTCGTCGATGCCAGTGTTCGAATTGTCGCAGTTGAGGGAAAGGCCGTACTTCGGGTCGATGTCCCGAAAGCTAGTCGACAACAAAAACCGGTGCATGTCGGCTCCAATCCCTTTGGAGGCACGTATCTCCGGCGTCATGAGGGCGACTATGTCGCTGACGACGAAGCTGTCCGGCGAATGATCGCAGAGCGGGTGGAGGACGCGCGCGACGAACGGATTTTGAGCGGTTTCGATTTTTCTGACTTGGACTCCGATTCTGTCACTGCGTACCGGAACCGGTTCTCGGCCGTGAAGCCTGGCCACGTGTGGCTGGATCTACCCGTCTCGGAGTTTTTGCAGAAGATCGGCGCGTTCGGGAGGAACCGAGAGGACGGCTCGGTTGGACTGCGACTCGCTGGTCTCTTAATGTTTGGAAAAGCCGAGAGTATCAGAGATGCCCTGCCGAACTACATGGTCGACTACCAGGAGCGACCAGAAGCAAAGGCGGAGCGTCGATGGGTCGACAGAATCGTTCCCGACGGTACGTGGTCAGGCAATATTTACGACTTCTTTCGGCGCGTTTATCAGAAACTGACCGCCGATCTAAAGGTACCTTTTCAGCTTACTGTTGGACAAAGAGTCGAGGACACACCGGTCCACGAGGCTCTTCGGGAAGCGCTTGCCAACACGTTGATACACGCTGACTTCACGGGACGTGTCTCGGTCCTCATCGTCAAACGGCCAGACATGTTCGGTTTTCGCAATCCCGGGTTGATGCGGATCCCGCTGGAGGTCGCGCTGGCCGGCGGTAACAGCGATTGCCGAAACAGGCGTCTGCAGACGATGTTCCAGTTGGTGGGCTACGGCGACCACGCTGGATCGGGACTTCCGAAGATCTACGTTAATTGGAAGGGGCAGCATTGGCGAGCACCGTCTTTATTCGAGATGTCAGAGCCTGAGCAGACGCTGATGGAACTTCGGATGACGAGCCTGGTGCCAGAGGAAACGCTCCAAAGTCTCCGAAAGCGCTTCGGCAGTCGATTTTCCGGTCTTCCTGAGCTCGATCGGATCGCGCTTGTTACCGCGTCGATTGAGGGAACTGTCAATCACTCAAGACTGCGCGAAGTGTCGACGGAGCATCCGTCCGATATTTCCAGAGCACTAAGCGGTTTGGTGCGGGAAGGACTTCTGAATTCGGTCGGAATGGGGCGCGGAACAGTGTATTTTTTACCGGGTTCGACGCTGCGCAGCTCGGACGACGTCTTCCCTGCATCCCCCGTGTTGTCTACGGTGGCCTCGGAGGCGGCATCCTTAGATGGTGTGGACCTACCTTCCGATAGTAGGGAGCTTGCTTCTGAGGTTCCTACCTTCCGCGATATCGCGGCCCTTCCATATGATTTGAGAGACCGTTTGGAGAAGATTGCGGTACGCGTCACGACGCAACAGCGAGTCTCGCAACTTGATATGTGGCCGGTCGTACATGGGCTTTGCGTTGACCAGAACCTGGGCATCAAGGTCCTCGCAGCGCTGCTGCGCCGCAACGAAGAATACATGCGCTCCCGAATTCTTAACCCGATGCTCAAACAGGGCGCCCTGCAACTCCTTCACCCGACCGTACCAAACCATCCCGAACAGGCTTACCGCGGAAACCCAAATTGGTCGATTATGGCTATGTTTGGTGGCGCTGGATCCGAAACAGGCGCAGCGCCTAGGGATGAGGAAATCTAAAATCAACGCCGCAGGAGCGTTAGGGGGCATTTCTGGGGGCACATCGCCCGACGCGGCGGCCTGGCTGGCTAAGCGGTGCGATTAAAACCAGTCAGTTCTGTAGCCCTCCTCTCCACCACGAATTTGCTTTAGAAACAACGCACTTAAGATTGGGAGGCATATCTTTGCGCCAAACGCAAGGATATGCCTCTCTGCACAAGGTGCAGAGTTTTCAGCGCTGCAATCTCGTGTGAGGGGCTAACGAGGACAGTTCGAGGGCGCGGCTATCAACTCCTAGCCAAGCTGGTTTGGCTATCCTTACCGCCGTTTAGGTGATGCCGAAGAAGCGCTGGAGGTAGGGGTTGGCCCCAAACTCAGTCGATGCTTCCGTCAGCAAGCGGTGCATACTGATGTTATCGCCGCCACTACCGTGGACCAGCAGGCGAAAAGCTCCGTGCCAAGTCAAGCCGCCGGCGACAACTCAAGAAATGCCCTTTGTCGTTAGCACAACCAAACCCCGGATCATAATAGTTGCCCAGCCTGGCGCAAGCTTTCTACCCTGTATCCCATGGCCCGATAACCCGTCTGGCGCTTGTCCCACATCCGCAGCAGTCCCGGGTGCCCAGCGTCTACGAAGTCGATGACACGCACATCGACCTTGGTCGCATGTTCTCTGTGAAGGCGACCGGCATACTGCTGCAGGGTCCCTTTCCACGAGATTGGCATCGCAAGAACGAGTGTGTCGAGCGGCGGATGATCAAATCCCTCGCCGACCAGCTTGCCGGTCGCGAGGAGCACGCGAGGCGCATCAGCGGCAAAAGCATCGAGCTCTTCAGTTACCAGATTGCGCTGCTTCCTCGACATCCGGCCATGCAATGTGAAAACCTTATCGACTCGCCCTGCCAAGGCCTCCTCGATGGCTGCAATATGATCGGTGCGCTCAGTTAGTACGAGAATCTTCCGCCCGCGAGAGAACGCATCCTCGACCTCATCCGCGATCGCTACCGTCCGCTGCGTATCGGCAGCGACCTGTCGGAACACGTCCTGAATGCCGGCCTCCGCTGGCAGATCGTTTTTTTTCGGCCAGATCCTTGGCATTACCTCGAGGTCGTGAGGAACCGTCTGAGCGCGGGAGGCCGTATGCCGGATTGGGCCGCACTGCATGAATATGATTGGATGCTGGCCGTCCCGGCGGATCGGCGTCGCGGTTAATCCCAAAACGTACTTCGCCTTGACCCGCTTTAACAGTGCTTCGAACGAAACCGCCGATATGTGGTGACACTCGTCCACAATCACTTGCCCGTAGTGTTCGACCAGCTCACTCGTTTCGCCCCGTCGCGACAGTGACTGCATGACAGCAATATCAATTTTCCCACTACGCTTCGCCTTGCCGCCACCGATTGTGCCGACGATGCCCTTGCCGACACCGAGAAACGACTGCAGCCGCTCTTGCCATTGCTTGAGTAGTTCGGTCCGATGTACAAGCACCAGCGTGTTCACACTTCGCCGGGCGATCAGGGCAGCGGCGCTTACGGTCTTCCCAAACGCCGTGGGCGCGCATAGCACGCCGGTGTCATGTCGCAACATTGCGGTTACTGCGGTTTCCTGGTCCGGGCGCAGTGTGCCCGCGAATGTGACATCGAGAGGTTCCCCTGCGAACCGTTCATCATGGATGTCGCAGCGGATCTTGTTGTCACGAAGAAGATCCTGCGCTGCCTCAAGACACCCGCGCGGCAATGCAATGTGCTTCGGATAGTTTTCAGCGCAGCCGATTACCCGCGGTTTGTCCCATACTGGAAAGCGCATTGCCTGAGCTTTGAAGAACTCGGGATTCGGAAACGCCGCGAGACGAATCAGCCGGTTAAGGAGAGGCTGGGGAAGCGCCGTTTTCTCGAAGTAGGCCAGGTTTGCCACGGTGATAGCGAGCGATTCAGGCATTGGGCCGGGTAGTTTGCGCCCCACCATCGGGCTCGACTTCCACGGTTCCTGTTCGTCCTCATTCGTAATGAACGTGACGTCGAGTGGGTGCGTTCCACCTGTAGCACCTGAAATGGCCGATTCGATTGCGTCAGGGGTAAGAAGCTGGAGTGAGGCCAGATAGGCCCATTGGTCTGCATAAGGTCGCAGCTGTTCGTCCACGAAGACGCTGCAACCGCTTTCGCGCGGTGTCTTCTGTAACGGTAGTGCAATCAGGTTGCCGAAGCCGCCCTTGGGTGTCGTGTCCTGATTTGGGAACAGCCGGTCGTAGGACGCCAGTTTCAGTTGCCGCGTTCTTGCGCATGTGTGACTGATGATCGCCGTGCCTAAGCGTCTCGCATCGCGCGCGGGTACAGCGGACTGGAAGAAAATCTATACGTGTGCCCCGTTGCCCGAGCGCGAGATCTCCAGCGCCGCTGGCACGCCCAATTCAACGCATGAGGACATGAAGGCTTGTGCGTCTTCCCGCCAGTCGGCGTCATCGAAATCGACTGCGAGAAAGCGACAGGTATCGTCTGCCAGCAAGGGATAGACGCCAATCGTATGTCTGCCGGCAAGATGGTCATAGATGATCTGGTCGGACAGAGGTATGAGGAGCCGGTTACCGCAATCAGAGCATTTGATGCGGGGCTTTTCGCAGACGCCGGGTCGCCATTCGTTGGCGCATGCCGGAGAGTAGCCCGACTCGCCTGCCTTGCTTTCCCATCGGATCGGATAGGTATCGATGCGGCCCTGAAACAGGCGACGGAACAGGACGACCTTCTCATCCGTGTTCAGGCGCGAAGGTTCGGGTTGCGGCGAGGCGGTTGGCTTGGGCAGAGGCGGTCGCGCATCGATCCCGTGCGCGTCGAGCAACGCCAGAAGTCGCGCATTCTCGGCGCGTAGCTTTTCCACCTCGTCGGAGTCGGATGTCATCGAGAACGTACTTCGCAATGGGTGCGTTGCTAACTCTGCAGATCGGCTTATAGTGCGCGGCGCACATGAATCGTGTGTCGACATCCATTTGCGCCAAACCAGGCTGCTCTGGTGTCCCGTTTCCGCTTTCGTTCAGGCGAAAACTTCAGCCCACTGATCCAGTGAGCGCCGTACTCACATATATGCGCCGCTTTGCATTCGCGTAGTTGTCGAGGAAACCAGCGCGACGCCCTCCGGTGTGCAAAGCAGTTCGATTGGTGGTCGCAACCCAAGCGCAGGGATTGGAGTGTGCAACCAGCGATTCAACCATGAACGGGGTGTCGAATCCGTCCGGATCGCCTGATTGTTCGACTATCGATTGAACCTGCGCCAGCAGTGTCGCGATTGTTGCTGCGGATTCGTCTTCATCGCACGTCGGCCGCTGGTTAGCCGGGTTGGATCTTGTTCAATTCCATATGCCTTGAATGTCTACGGTTACCACGGCGCAGAAGGCTTCGGTCCGTCGCTGTACCTGTTCGATCCCGAAGGCAACATGATCGAGCTCAAAGGTCCGCCCGAGGCGCCTTGAGCACCGACCACCGTATATCAACAGGATCCGCCTTTTCACTACCCAGCGATGCCTCGCCATCCTGAACAGTCAACTGCAAACGCATCGTCCGTTCGGCCAGCTTGCCGAGCGCTTCCGCGATACCTTCGTTCAGCGACCAGACGGTGACATTGCGCAGGCGCTCCACCTTGCCCTTGATCCCTTGCCACCAAATATCCGAAGTCCGTCCGCCATACGCGATCACAATCACACGATCCGCGCGCCCGCTCGCCTTTGCGATACGCCGCTCGTCCGGTTGCCCGATCTCGATCCACATTTCGATCTGCCCGGTCAGGTCTTTTTGCCAGAGGTCCGGCTCGTCTACATCGGAAAGGCCTTTGCAGAACTCCAGGCGTTCGTCCGCAAAAAGACCGAATGCGGCGACGCGCACCATCATCCGCTCATCGGTTTCGGACGGATGTCGAGCTATGGTCAATGAATGATCGCCGTAGTGATGGCGATCCATGTCGGCAATCTGGACGTCTGCCTTGTAAATGGTCGATTTGAGAGCCATTCAGCACCAAAAGCCGGCTGGAAGACCGGCGATAAAGTTTGAAAAATGCGATACCGCCGCGATGCTCGTCATGACGCGCGGCGTGAGCAAGACCGCTATTGTGCGGGGATTCGTTGCAGGAAGGGAAGACGGCGAAAGATATTTTGACGGCGTGCCGCGACGCGATGTACGCGCTCAAACACCTACATCCAGCGCGCCTTTAAATCACGCGCTAGCAAGGTAAAGCCAAAGCACTGCGTTATTGTTCGATGAAGCGATCCGCCGTCCACATACCTTGTTTATCACTCATCGACGCGTTGACGAATTCAACGTCATGGCCAACGACGCGCAAGACCCGAAAGTGAAAATCGACGGGCGTCGAAATGCATTCGTAGCCCTGAAAATATTCCTGCAATTTCTGCTGTTCGCCGGCCTTAGCGTGCTGGTCGGCTGAATCGAATTTGTCCTTGGACATGCATCCGAAGGAATTGGGCCTGAATTTGAAGGTCTGTTGAGGCTGAACTGCAGTGTCCTGCGCCTGTGCAGCGGATGCAGCGACAAGAAGGCTCAGCGCAGTGAGGAGAACCGTGGTGCGTTTGCTCATCAATTCAGACTCCAATTCGGCTTGCATTTAGCAGAATGTTTAATATTCCCGTACTGCGAAACTCATGCTAGTGGAGCGTGAATAAGTTGCAAGCAGATAATGTGTGCGTTTGCAGCATAAAAATGAGTCGCCGAATCCGATTAAAGCGGGCGTAAAAATAAATGCACGACCTGATCCGCCTTTACGAGATAGAACGATACGGCTAACTGCGCTTTCGCATCATTATTAGTTGCCGCTCACTGTTGTGCATTGCATTGCGGCGTTGCACTCACAGCGCTTCGCGGGGATGATCAGCCGTCCTTTTTGCCTATGCCATCCGGCTAGTTGCCACACATCGTTGTTCTGTGGATTAATCGACGCATCGCAATCAGGAACAGGAGACCTCGCAAATGACACTCGCTCAGTGGCTACCCTTCGCCATCGCCTCGGCGATCCTCGTGGCCATTCCCGGACCGACGGTTCTGCTCGTCGTGTCCTACGCGCTCGGACATGGCCGCAAGTACGCGCTCGCAACCACGTTTGGCGTCGCGCTGGGCGATCTCACCGCCATGACCGCATCGATGTTGGGACTGGGCGTGTTGCTCGCGGCATCGGCGGAATTGTTCATGGTGGTCAAGTGGATCGGCGCCGCTTATCTGTTTTACCTCGGCATTCGTTTGTGGCGCGCGCCAGTGGTCGATACGGACGCCGTGCAGCCGAGCGGCGATCTGCGCACGAGCCGCATCATCGCGCACGCTTATGCCGTCACCACGCTCAACCCGAAAAGCATCATTTTTTTCGTCGCGTTCGTGCCGCAGTTCGTCAATCCGCACGTGCTCAGCGTGTCGCAGATCGCGATTCTCGAAGTGACGTTCGTCGGGATCGCGGCGGCGAATGCGTTCGCGTACGCATTGCTGGCATCGGGGGCACGGCGCGCCATTCGCAAGCCTTCCGTGCAGCGTGCAGTGAATCGCACGGGCGGCGCGTTGCTGATGGGCGCGGGCGCGTTCGCGGCGGCGTGGAAGAAGGCTGCGTGAGAACCGTATGACTCAACATGACGATTGGAGCGCCCGCGCCCGAAGCGTGTATTTCGGGCTGCTGGACGATTGGAACCGGCAAGATGCCGCGGCGATGGCAGCGCGCTTCGCGGAGCGGGGCAGTCTGGTTGGCTTCGATGGCAGCGCAATCGACGGACGCGCGTGCATCGAAGCTCATCTCAAGCCGATTTTCGCGGAGCATCCGACGCCGCTTTTTATCGCGAAAGCGCGTGAAGTTCGGCGCATGGCGGGCGGGGAGGCGCTTCTGGTGCGCGCGGTCGCGGGAATGTGGCCGCGTGGCGCGTCGGACATGAATCCGCAATTGAACGCGGTGCAGACGATGGTGCTGACTCGGATCGACGGCGTGTTTCGGATCGAGATGTTCCAGAACACGCCAGCGGCTTTTCACGGGCGGCCGGAAGAGGGCGAAAAGCTCACGGTCGAATTGCGCGCGCTCGGCAAACCGGCGGGCATTTGAAGTTACTTTCCAATGCAAAACCTGCTGAAAATTACGCCGAGCAGATCGTCGGACGTGAATTCGCCCGTGATCGAGTTGAGACTGTACTGAGCCAGCCTCAACTCTTCCGCGAACAAGTCCAGCACTTGCGAGTGCTGATCGGCGTGTGCCGCCGCAAACCCGAGATGATCGCGCGCAGCACGCAGCGCGATCAGATGACGCTCGCGCGCCAGATAAATGCTTTCCGCGCCCGCTTGCCAGCCCGCGATCGTCAGCAGCGCGTCACGCAGAAGCGCGATGCCATCGCCCGTCTTGGCCGACAGATGCACTTCGCGCGAGCCATCCGCTTTCTCGCGCAAGTCGGCCGGTGCGCCTGCCAGATCCGTTTTGTTGAGCACCCGCACGACCGGCACGCCGCGCGGAAATCGTCCGGCAATGATCTCGTCTTCCGGCGTGATGGTTTCGCGCGCATCGAGCAGATGCAGGACCACATCCGCGCGCTCGATTTCACCCCATGTTCGTTCGATGCCGATCCGTTCGACTTCATCCTCGGTCTCGCGCAAACCGGCCGTGTCGATGATATGCAGCGGAATACCCTCGACCTGAATGGTCTGCGCGACCTTGTCGCGCGTGGTGCCCGCGATCGGCGTGACGATGGCCAGTTCGGCACCGGCAAGCGCGTTCAGCAGCGACGATTTGCCGACGTTCGGCTGCCCCGCCAGCACCACCGACAGACCTTCGCGTAAAAGCGCGCCCTGACGCGCATCGGCGAGCACGCCGTCAAGACGCTGGCGGATTCGCGCAAGCTTGCCGCGGGCATCGGCGGCTTCCAGGAAGTCGATTTCTTCCTCGGGAAAGTCGAGCGTTGCCTCGACGAGCATCCGCAAATTGATGACGTCTTCGACCAGCGCGTGAATTTCGCGCGAGAACGCGCCGTCGAGCGAGCGGCCGGCCGAACGGGCGGCGGCTTCGGTGCTGGCTTCGATCAGATCGGCGACCGCTTCGGCCTGCGCGAGATCGAGCTTGTCGTTGAGAAACGCGCGGCGCGTGAATTCGCCCGGCTCGGCGAGCCTGAGACCGAACGCGCGACCCGCTTCGAGCGAGCGTTGCAGCACGAGTTGCAACACGATCGGGCCGCCGTGGCCTTGCAGTTCCAGCACGTGTTCGCCGGTGTAGGAATGCGGCGCGGGAAAGTACAGCGCGATGCCACGGTCGAGCGCTTCGCCGTTTGCATCGACGAACGGCACATAACTCGCGTGCCTCGGGGCAAGTGTTTGGCCGCAAAGCGCACGCATCGCGTCCAGTGCGGCTGTCTCGCCCGCGCGCCCGAACGACAACCGCACCACGCCGATGCCGCCGCGTCCCGGCGCGGTAGCGATGGCGGCAATGGGATCGGCGTCGTTACTCAGCATGGCGGCACGCTCTCGGCGGGTTCGGAAAGTTCGAAATTGTATCGCGACGCTGCCAACGTTCCTCCGGCGAAAGGTCGGATAAGACAATTCTCAAATTATCTTACTTGGGATATTCTGGGCGAAACGAAATCAAAGATTAATTTAAGGAGTGAAGCGATGAAACTTAGAACCTGCGCGGCTCAGAGCGCGTTATTGGTTGCCAAAAGGCATCTATCGAGATTGCTTGAAAAAGATAAATTTAATCGAATTTCAACAATGATTATCGCAGCCGGTTGACGTGTTGGTGCCATTTGCCTCGCACAATTCAAACCATGCCAACACCGAAAGAAAAGGCCGACTTCTCCGAGCGGCTCAAGTTCTGCATGGCCCGCTCTCAAGAGAAGATGCGCGGCGCCACCGATCTTGCCAATAAATTCAACCTGCGCTGGCACGGCGAACCTGTTTCGCCACAGACCGCGCACAAGTGGCTCACGGGCCGCTCGATTCCCACCGAAGACAAGCTGTTATTGCTTTCCGAGTGGCTGAAGGTGGATTTACATTGGCTTCACTACGGTCCGCCACCGAGCGGCAATCCACAAACAACGCCCAAGCCACTTGCTCCTGATGAGCGGTATCCGGCGTCAGAGGAGATGATCGAGCTGGCGTCGAAGCTTGAAGCCCTGGCGCCGCATCACCGGTATCTGGTCGAAGAGTTGATCGAACAGTTTTATGGCGTGATGAAGCGGTGAGCTGAGCGCTTTCGCGTGCTGACGATTTTTTTCATTTGTCCGGTTGCAGTCGATGATCCATGAAGCACGTCGTAAATCCCTGATCCACAAGACTTATTGAACCGTCGCACGAGCGTGGCGCAGCAGGTCTTGCGGTAGATGCAAAGCCAACTGTGCCACGCCGCTTACGATCTCTTCGAAACTTCACGCATGAAGACCTTATTAGACCCGGCCGTGTTTGGGCGACGACTACGGGAAGCGCTTGAGGAGCGCCGAGACGTCATTGAGAGGCTGAGCTTTTTCAGAACAAAAGGCTTCAAAAAGGACAGTGGCGCGGATTTCACACTTTTTTGGAACCATAGCAATCCTGACGAGCCGATCACACCGAACACGGCTCGCAACTGGCTGAGGGGAACGCACTTTCCGAAGGAAAAAAATTGGCCGCTGCTGGAGAAAACGGTGGGGAAGACGCGAAGGTGGCTGGTCGGTCTGGATGACTCCAGCACGACTTCCTTTTCAATTACAGCGCAGCCGTTCGCGGTCTATTCAGACGACGATGCATCCCGCATGAAACTCGCGCTCATCGACGAGATCGCCGATCTCAACTTGAGCGCGAATCGCAAACTCAAGCAACTGAAATCCTTGGGATGAAAGCGAAGGCTCGATCCTAAAACCACAAACCACAAACAAAAAAACGCCCGGCCTAGCCGGGCGTTTTCACATCTATCGAGCAAGCAGAGAGGCGCTCAAGCCACCTTCTTCCTGCTCTTTCCCATCATCCGCGTAATGTAATACTGCTGCGCGATCGATAGCACGTTATTCACCACGTAGTACAGCACGAGACCCGCCGGGAAGAAGAAGAACATCACCGAGAAAGCGATCGGCATGAACATCATCATCTTGGCCTGAACGGGGTCCGGCGGTGTCGGGTTCAGCCTCGTTTGCAGGAACATCGAGACGGCCATCAGCACGGGCAGGATGTAATACGGGTCTTGTTGCGACAGATCGTGAATCCAGCCGATCCACGGCGCACCGCGCATTTCCACCGACGACAGCAGCACCCAGTACAGCGAGATGAACACCGGAATCTGAATCACCACCGGCAGACAGCCGCCAAACGGATTCACCTTCTCGGTCTTGTACAGCTCCATCAGCGACGCGTTCATCTTCTGCGGATCGCTCTTGAAGCGCTCGCGAATCTGCTGCATGCGCGGCGTGATTTCCTTCATGCGCGCCATCGACTTGTAGCTCGCCGCCGACAGCGGGAAGAACACCGCCTTGATGAGCAGCGTGAGCAGCACGATCGCCCAGCCCCAGTTGCCGACATAGCTGTGAATCTTCTCCAGCAGCCAGAACAGCGGCTTGGCGATGATCGTCACCATGCCGTAGTCCTTCACCAGTTCCAGACCCGGCGCGATGCCTTCGAGCATGCGCTCTTCTTCAGGACCGGCGAAGAGGCGTGCATCGACATTCGCGGTTTGTCCCGGCGCGATGGTCTGCACCGCCAGCTTCGCCCCGACGCGATACAGATTCGGATCGATCTTCTCGACGTAGATATCGCGTTTCACGCCCTCTTGCGGAATCCACGCCGACGCGAAGTAATGCTGCACCATCGCGATCCAGCCATTGTTCGCGGACGGCTCGAAGCTCGCCTTGTTCTTGTCGATGTCGGAAAAGTCGATCTTCTGGAAATGCTTCTGTTCCGTGAAGACCGCCGGCCCGATGAAGGTGTGCGAGAAGCGCGGCGTTTCCACCGGCGTGTTGTCGCGCACGAGTTCCATGTACATCGACGGCGTGACCGGCGTCGTGCCCACATTCTCGATCTTCGTATCGACGTTGATGACGTAGCTGCCGCGCGTGAACGTGTACGTCTTGATGACCTTCACGCCACCCTTCACCGGCGATTCGAACGCGAGCTTCAGCGTCTTTTCATCGCCCGTGAGCGAGGTCTGACCCGGCACCGGCGTGAAGATATCGTTGTGATTCGGGAAGTCGCCGCCCGTCAGACCCGTGCGCGCGAGGTACGTGTGGTTCGCGGTGTGATCGAACAGCGTGATGTAGAGGTCCGGCTGCTTGCCGTCGCCTTCCTTCATCAGTTCGAGCTTCGAGAGCGTGCCGCCGCGCGTGTCGATTTCACCCGAATACACGTCCGTCGTGAACTTGACGAGCTGGGCCTGCTGCGTGGCGGGCGGGGTCGTCGAGCCAGGCGCGGTGCCGGCCGGTGCGTTCGGCAGTTCGGATGGCTGCGTGCCCGGTGTCGCCGAACCCGGCGCAGGATTGCTGGCGGTCTTCGCCGATTGCGTCGCGCTCGGGAAGAACATCGACGGGCGCCCATGGTCGCGTTGCCAGTTGTCGAACAGCATGACCACTGACACGAAGAAGATGACCCATAGGACGGTGCGTTTGATATCCATGCGTTGTCTCAGTGTCGATCGGAAGGCGCTTGCGCGCCGTTTGGAGTTGAAAGCGTGTCTTGCGGGGATTCCGCGTGCGCATCGGACGCCGGATGACTACGACTACCGGCTTCCGTGGCGCGCGGCGGCACGAGATCGACGCCGCCGGCCGAGAAAGGATGGCAGCGGCACAGCCGCTTCACGGCGAGATACGAGCCATGCGCGGCGCCATGATACTGGATTGCCTCGCGCGCGTAGTCGGAACAGGAGGGATAAAAGCGGCACCGGTTGCCGAGCAGAGGGCTCAGAGCAACCTTGTAGAAGCGCAACAACGCGATGAGTGCCGTTTGCATAAGCTTCGCGCCGCGCCCCTTTTTGCCGTGAAGCAAATCAGACGCTATTCGCGCTTGACGACCCGGACGGGCCGGATGATTCATCGACGGCGGAGGCTTTCGGCTCCGCCACGGTTTCGGCCTTGCGGCGCGCGGCTTCGCGCACGGCGCGGTCGAACAATGCTTCCAGTTCGCCGGTCACGAGCGTCCGCAACGGCGGCGAACTCGCGCTCGGCATGGCCTTGCGGTCGATCTTCGCGTGCAGCCGCACGAGAATGTCGAAGCCGCCGAGCTGTGCGCGCCTCAACCTGAAGGCATCGCGCGCGATCCGCTTGATCAGATTGCGCGTGACGGCGCGCGGCGCCTGCTTCTTGCCGATCACGAGGCCCAACCGCGCTTCGCCCGTTGTCGGCTTGCCGTACAGAACGAAGTGCGGCGAACGTCGCCAGGGGCGCAAACGAAAAACGGATGAGAACTCATCCGTTTTCAGCAGCCTTGCGGTCTTGGGGAACGCGGCCTGCGCCGGCGACTGAACGATGTCCTGATTCAAGACTTCTGTGCGGCGCATGAGCGGTTCGCCCGCAGGACAGCCGCGTGCGGCCACCTGACGGACTCGTCCGGCAAACTCAGATTGCCAGACGCTTGCGGCCCTTCGCGCGACGAGCGTTGATGACCTTGCGGCCGCCAGCGGTCTTCATGCGAACGCGGAAACCATGGGTGCGCTTGCGACGTGTGACGGAAGGTTGGTAAGTACGTTTCATGGTGCTCTCACTTGAGTGTTGATTGACCGCGCGGGCTAGGCTCCAGTGTGGTCACTGCAAGCACGATGGCCGCAGGCTCAGGAATTCTGTTTTCGCGGAACCCGCTATTTAAGCCGGTTTTCTTATGGTCGTCAATAGTTTAGCGGTTCGTGCCCAGGAATGGATCGCTTTCGATTGCCCTTCAGCGTGCGGATTTCGCGCTGATATGTCCCTGTGGATAACTCGCGCGCGCGCTGCATTTGGCGTTAGAATCTCGCCTTACTCCCAAATTTCCGCTCTCTGCTTCGGCCCGCCGTTCGCCCGCAAACCCTTGCGGCGTAAGCCTCCGAAGCACGCGTGCTTGGCTGTGCCGGGTCTTGCCGATGTTCGCGGCAGGCACGGCCGGCGTTCGAGCGGAGCAACCCTAACGACCGCATTCGATGAACGATTTCTGGGAACACTGTTCCGCATTGCTCGAGCGCGAACTCACGCCGCAGCAGTACGTCACGTGGATCAAGCCGCTGACCCCGGTCGATTTCGATGCCGACGCGAACATCCTGCGCATCGCCGCTCCCAATCGCTTCAAGCTCGACTGGGTCAAGAGCCAGTTCTCGGGCCGCATCGCGGATGCCGCGCGCGAGTTCTTCAGCGCGGCCATCGATGTGCAGATCGTCCTCGATCCGAAAGCCACCGCGCGCAACGCGCTCGGCGGCGGCCCGAATGCCGCGCCGCGCCCGAGCGTGTCCGCATCCGCGCCGCGCGCGCCGATGCCCGCTGCCGCCGTCCCGCAAGCGCCCACGGTCGTGGCGCATGCGAACGCCGCTGCGCACATCAACGCGCTCGCCGCCGAAGCCGCGCAGCAGGCCACGCAGGAAGATCAGGCCGACCTCGATCTGCCGAGCCTCGACGCGAACGAAGCCGCCGCGGGCCGTCGCACCTGGCGTCCCGGCAACGCGCCGTCGGCCGGCGGTGAAACCGATTCCGCCTACGAGCGTTCGAAGCTGAACCCCGTGCTCACGTTCGACAACTTCGTGACCGGTAAGGCGAACCAGCTTGCGCGCGCGGCGGCCATTCAGGTCGCCGACAATCCGGGCATCTCGTACAACCCGCTGTTCCTGTACGGCGGCGTGGGCCTCGGCAAGACTCACCTGATTCACGCCATCGGCAATCAATTGCTGATGGACAAGGCCGGCGCGCGCATCCGCTATATCCATGCGGAACAGTACGTGTCGGACGTGGTGAAGGCTTACCAGCGCAAGGCGTTCGACGACTTCAAGCGCTACTACCACTCGCTCGACCTTTTGCTGATCGACGATATTCAGTTCTTCTCCGGCAAATCGCGCACGCAGGAAGAGTTCTTCTACGCGTTCGAGGCGCTCGTCGCGAACAAGGCGCAGGTCATCATCACGAGCGATACGTATCCGAAGGAAATCTCGGGTATCGACGATCGTCTGATCTCGCGCTTCGATTCCGGCCTGACGGTGGCCATCGAGCCGCCCGAATTGGAAATGCGCGTCGCCATTCTCATGCGCAAGGCGCAGTCCGAAGGCGTGAGTCTGTCGGAAGACGTGGCGTTCTTCGTCGCCAAGCATCTGCGTTCGAACGTGCGTGAGCTCGAAGGCGCGCTGCGCAAGATCCTCGCATATTCGAAGTTCCATGGCCGCGATATCACCATCGAACTGACCAAGGAAGCGCTGAAGGATTTGCTGACGGTGCAGAACCGCCAGATTTCGGTCGAGAACATCCAGAAGACGGTGGCGGACTTCTACAACATCAAGGTCGCCGATATGTACTCGAAGAAACGGCCGGCCAATATCGCGCGCCCGCGCCAGATCGCGATGTATCTGGCCAAGGAACTCACGCAAAAGAGCCTGCCCGAGATCGGCGAACTGTTCGGCGGACGCGATCACACGACCGTGCTGCACGCCGTGCGCAAGATCGCCGCCGAGCGCGGCACGGATGCCCAGCTTAACCACGAACTGCACGTGCTCGAACAGACGCTCAAGGGCTGAGGACAGCGATCGCGCGCACGCGTCGATTATTGCGCGCGGTGGCCTGTTTATTGGCGAAATCGCCCCCATTTTTTCGGGAGCGGTTCAGTTTTCAGGCACAATATAGGTTTTAACCGCCCAAGGCCTGGGCGGTTGGCGCCTAGCTTTCGCGAGTGACCGGCGGGGGGCCGGCAACGCGTGTTACGAGGATGTCCGTCGGGCAACAGGTACGGTGGCGAAACCGGCGGACAGGCCGTCACATCAACGAAGGAACTCTATGCAACTGGTCAAGACCGAACGAGATAATCTTCTAAGGCCGCTGCAAACCGTGAGCGGTATCGTAGAACGCCGCCATACGTTGCCGATCCTCGCCAATTTGCTCATCACCAAGAACGGCGCGGATGTGTCCTTCCTCTCGACGGACCTCGAACTCCAGATCACCACGCGCGCCGATTTCGGCGTCGGCAGCGACCAGGTCGCCACCACGGTCGCCGCTCGCAAGCTGCTGGACATTCTGCGCGCCATGCCGCCAGGCGAAGTCGTGCTCGATCTCTCGGACAAGCGCCTCACGGTGCGTTCCGGCAAGAGCCGCTTCGCGCTCCAGACGCTCGCCGCGGACGAATTCCCCACCGTCAATCAGGCGACCGATTTCGGCGCCAGCCTGTCGGTTCCGCAGAAGACGTTCCGCCAGTTGCTCGGCATGGTGTACTTCGCCATGGCGCAGCAGGACATTCGCTACTACCTGAACGGCATGCTGCTCGTGGTGGACGGCGACCAGTTGATGGCGGTCGCAACCGACGGTCACCGTCTCGCGTTCTCGTCGATGAAAATCGAAGGTTCGTTCGCGCGGCAGGAAGTCATCATCCCGCGCAAGACCATCCTCGAATTGCAGCGTTTGCTCGAAGACATCGACGACACGCTGACCATCGATATCGCCGCGACGCAGGTGAAGTTCACCTTCGGTCAGGTCGAACTCGTGTCGAAGCTCGTCGAAGGCAAGTTCCCCGACTTCCAGCGCGTCATTCCGAAGTCGCACAAGAACACGTTCGAGATCGGCCGCGAGGAATTGCAGCGCTCGCTCCAGCGCGCGGCCATTCTGACTTCCGACAAGTTCAAGGGCGTGCGCTGCCTCGTCGAGCCGGGCCAGTTGAAGATCATGTCCACCAACGCCGATCAGGAAGAGGCGCAGGAAGAACTCGAAATCGCTTACCAGGGCGATTCCGTCGATATCGGATTCAACGTCACGTATCTGCTCGACGTGCTCGCGAATCTGAAGATCGACACGCTCAAAGTGAGCCTGGGCGATGCCAATTCCAGCGCGCTCATCACCATTCCCGAGAACGAGGAATTCCGGTACGTCGTGATGCCGATGCGTATCTGACGCGCTGAAAACCGTGATTACTCCAAGGGGCGGCAGCCCCTTTGGCGTTTTTAAGGTGATTCGAAAAGTTCGGGCAGTAACCCTAGAAGTGTCGAAGCAGTGACGCAGAACCGGAAAATTTCCATGACTGAAAACACAAATTCGCAACCCGACAACAGCTACGGCGCCTCGTCCATTCAGATCCTCGAAGGTCTGGAAGCGGTGCGAAAGCGGCCGGGCATGTATATCGGCGATACATCGGATGGCACCGGTTTGCATCACCTCGTGTTCGAAGTGCTGGACAACTCCATCGACGAAGCGCTCGCCGGATATTGCGACGATATTCACGTCACGATCCACGCCGACAACTCCATCTCCGTGACCGACAACGGCCGTGGCGTGCCCACCGGCCTCAAGCGCGACGACAAGCACGACCCGAAGCGCAGTGCCGCCGAAATCGTCATGACGGAACTGCACGCGGGCGGCAAGTTCGACCAGAACAGCTACAAGGTGTCCGGCGGCCTGCACGGCGTGGGCGTGTCGTGCGTGAATGCGCTGTCCGAATGGCTGCGCCTGACCGTGCGCCGCGACGGCAAGAAGCACTTCATGGAGTTCTCGCGCGGCGTCGTGCAGAACCGTGAAATCGTCGAGGAAAACGGCGTGCAATATTCGCCGATGCCTGTTGTCGGCGACACGGAAAATCGCGGCACGGAAGTGCATTTTCTGGCGGACGCGACCATCTTCGGCAATGTCGAATTCCACTACGACATTCTCGCCAAGCGCATGCGCGAACTGTCCTTCCTGAACAACGGCGTGCGCATTCGCCTGACCGACCTGCGCACGGGCAAGGAAGACGACTTCGCCTTCGCGGGCGGCGTGAAGGGCTTTGTCGAGTACATCAACAAGGCCAAGCAGGTTCTGCATCCGAACGTGTTCTATTCGACCGGCGAGCGTGAAAACGTGACCGTCGAAGTGGCGATGCAGTGGAACGACAGCTTCAACGAAAGCGTGCTCTGCTTCACCAACAATATTCCGCAGCGCGACGGCGGCACGCACTTGACGGGTTTGCGCGCCGCGATGACGCGCGTTATCAACAAGTACATCACCGATAACGATATCGCGAAGAAGGCGAAGATCGAGACCACTGGCGACGACATGCGCGAAGGTCTGTCGTGCGTGCTGTCGGTGAAGGTGCCGGAGCCGAAGTTCAGCTCGCAGACGAAGGACAAGCTGGTGTCGTCGGAAGTGCGCGCGCCGGTGGAAGAAATCGTCGCGAAGGCGCTCGAACAATATCTGCAGGAAACGCCGATCGACGCGAAGATCATCACCGGCAAGATCATCGATGCCGCGCGTGCGCGTGATGCAGCGCGAAAAGCGCGTGAAATGACGCGTCGAAAGGGCGTGCTGGATGGCATCGGGTTGCCGGGGAAGCTCGCGGATTGCCAGGAGAAAGATCCGGCGAAGTCGGAGATTTATATCGTCGAGGGCGATTCGGCGGGCGGGTCCGCGAAGCAAGGCCGTGACCGCAAATTTCAGGCGATTTTGCCGTTGCGCGGCAAGGTGCTGAACGTGGAGAAGGCGCGCTTCGACAAGCTGATTTCGTCCGAGCAGATCGTGACGCTGGTGACCGCGTTGGGCTGCGGCATCGGCAAGGAAGACTACAACCTCGACAAGCTGCGCTATCACCGCATCATCATCATGACGGATGCGGACGTGGACGGCGCGCACATCCGCACGTTGCTGCTGACGTTCTTTTACCGGCAGATGCCGGAGATCGTGGAGCGCGGGTTCATCTATATCGCGCAGCCGCCGCTGTACAAGATCAAGGCGGGCAAGGACGAGCGCTACATGAAAGACGCGCACGAGCTGAACCAGCACATGCTGAAGCTCGCGCTGCAGGGCTCCGAATTGATTCCGAGCGAAGGCGTCGATCCCATTTCCGGCGATGCCCTGGGCGAACTTGCGCGTGCTTATCTTTTGGCGCAGGCCGTGGTCGATCGTCTGAGCCGTATCTACGACGCCGCCTCGCTCGAAGCGGTGATGGATGGCGTGGTGATCGATCTGTCGTCGCAGGAATCGACGGAGGCATCGGCGAAGCGGCTGGAAGAGCGTCTGCGTGCCGATCCGCTGAAGCCGGAAGTATCCGTGGAGCCCGCCTACGATCAGGTGCGCGAACTGCGCTCGTTGCATATCAAGCGGCGTCATCATGGCAACGTGAAGGTTTCGGTGCTGGATGAGGACCTTCAGTTGACGGCTGACTACAAGCAACTCGTGTCGACGGCGGATACGTTCAAGGGTTTGATCGGCGTGGGCGCGCTCATCAAGCGCGGCGAACGTTCGATGGCTGTGAACGACTTCAAGAGCGCGATGAAGTGGCTGATTGCCGATGCCGAGCGCAATGTCTCGAAGCAGCGTTACAAGGGATTGGGCGAGATGAATCCCGAGCAGCTTTGGGAAACGACGATGGACCCGAACGTGCGGCGTCTGCTGCGCGTGCAGATCGAAGATGCGATCGCGGCGGATGGGATTTTCACGACGCTGATGGGTGACGATGTGGAGCCGCGTCGGGCGTTTATTGAGAGCAATGCGTTGCGGGCGGGGAATATTGATGTTTGAGTGAGGTCGGCTGTAACGCCTCGAAGGCCCGCGATGGTGTACGCATCATCGCGGGCTTTTTCTTAGATATTCGCTTCGTTTTTTGCATGACGTCATCCGATATTCTTCAGCGCTTCGCCAACCTCAAAGTCTGGCAACGCGGCGATGAGCGCGCGCCTCACAAACCACTGCTCATTCTGCTCGCGCTAGGCCTGTTTAGCCGTGGCATTCGCGTCGTTCCGTTCGGCGACTACGAGGGCAAGCTCTGCGAGTTATTGCGCGAATTCGGTCCGCAGCGGCGCATGCTGTACCCGGAATTGCCCTTCATGCGCTTGCGCAACGACGATGTCTGGCAAGTTCGCGCGAGCGCGCCGGATGTCACGCTGCAACTCAGGAACGAATCGACAAAAACGGAACTCCGCAGCCTGCAAGCGGCGGGACAATTTTCGAGCGACGTTCAAAGACTGTTCGAGCACGACCCGAAAGCGCTCGGTGAAGTCGCAAGGCTAGTGCTGTCGACGCACTTCCCCGAAAGCATCCACGACGACATTCTCGATGCCGTCGGACTCTCGCTCGATGAGAGCGCAGCACGCAACGGCCGACGCCGCGATCCCAAATTCCGCAGCGACGTGCTCACCGCCTATCAGTACCGCTGCGCACTGTGCAATCTCGACCTGCGCATCGCCAACATGACGATTGGGCTTGAGGCCGCGCATATCAAGTGGCATCAGTTCGAAGGCCCCGATGTGGTCGCGAATGGCATCGCGTTGTGCTGCCTGCATCACAAGCTCTTTGACATCGGCGCGTTCACGCTTGGCGATGACCGTCGCGTGCTGGTGTCCGAGCAAGCGCATGGCACCCAGCAGTTCGATGAAATTCTGCTTCGGCATCACGGTGGCAAGCTGAATCCGCCGGTGCGGACCGAGCATCATCCGGGGAAGGATTTCGTCGATTGGCATCGCGCGGACGTGTTCAAAGGCGGCGCGCGGCCGATTTGAATTTTCGTGCAGCGGCCACTTATGCCTTCAAAGCCAACCATATCTCCGTCACCAACTCCGCCGGCGCCGTATCCCTCGGATTATTCAAATAAACCTCGAACACCGGCGCTTCCCCCGTCTCCCGTCCCGACTGCGGCAGCCATTCCCCATACAACCACTGATACGCAAAGCAAAGCTGCGCATACGGCCCGACATGCGTTAGCACCGCGAACTCGCCACCCGCGACCTCGAACCGCGAAACCGGCGCTTCGAACTTCACCGCATCCGGCTTGAACAACTCCGCGCAAGCCATCGACCGCAACGCGTCTTCCTCCACCGCCGAAGGATCGTCGAAATAAACGCCGAGCATGCGCGCGTGCGGATCGATGAGATCGCGCATCGCAAGCCAGTGATAAAGCGTCTCGAACGCGCGCGAGATATTCATGTACGAACCGCGATGCTCCACCGCCGCGACCGTGAACCCGTCCTGCGTCCTGATATCGACCTGATGCATGATTTTCGCTCCCGAATGAACGCCATCGGACGATGACGCCGCGCCGAACAAAGCCGCGCCGCCTTCGTTTCTGAACTGCGCGGGCGGCACGCGATAACTCGCCTGAAACGCGCGAGAAAACGCCTGCACGCTGCCGTATCCGGCGCGCTGCGCGATGCCATCGATCGGCATTTCGCCGCGCACCAATTCGTTCGCCGCGCGATGCAGCCGCAGCCGCCGCACCGTCGCCGCCGCCGTCTCGCCGCAAAACCCGTGATAAATCCGGTGCCAGTGATACGGCGACAAACACGCGATTTCAGCGAGCCGGTTCAGATCCAGTTCGTCATCGAGATGATCGTGGATGTACGCCACCACGCGCGCGAGCCGCGCCTCGTAAGGGTTCTCGCCCATCGCCTGCTCCTCTTGAACGATGCAACCAAGTTAGCACGACCCGCTTTAGCATTTCTTGCTGACTTGCGCGAAGCCCGGCGGCATCGGAGACGCGTACACTTCCGCCTTTGAACCAGACAATCGCATCACGCGAATTCAACATGTTTACCTGCCGAAACCAGTCGTGCGAGGCCCAATGGTCGCTCGCGGACGTTCTCATCAAGAACGAAGGACAGGGCCTGCTGTTCCGCTGCCCGATGTGCGGCGCGCGCAATTACGTGGAGCGTCACGACTCGCCGGAAGGCGAAACCACATACGAGCAACTCGCCGACAGCCCGTTGAGCGGCAAGCGCTGAAATCATGACGACCGACACTTCCTTCAGCAGCCTGCCGCTCTCGCCCGCGATGCAGGCGAATCTCGAACAACTCGGCTATCTCACGATGACGCCGATTCAGGCCGCGAGCCTGCCACACGCGCTCGCCGGACAAGACCTGATCGCGCAGGCGAAGACCGGCAGCGGCAAGACCGCCGCGTTCGCACTGCCGCTGCTCGCGAAGCTCGACGCGCGCAGCTTCGACTTGCAAGCCCTCGTGCTCTGTCCGACGCGCGAACTCGCCGATCAGGTGACGCAGGAACTTCGCCGTCTCGCGCGCGCGGAGGACAACGTCAAGGTGCTGACGCTGTGCGGCGGCACGCCCATGCGTCCGCAGATCGCGAGTCTCGAACACGGCGCGCATATCGCGGTGGGCACGCCGGGACGCATCATGGATCATCTGGAGCGCGGCACGCTTTCGCTCGACGCCGTGCGCACGCTCGTGCTCGACGAAGCGGATCGCATGCTCGACATGGGTTTTTTCGATGACATCGCGTCGATTGCGCGGCGGTGCCCGAAAGACCGGCAGACCTTGCTGTTTTCGGCGACGTATCCGGAAGGCATCGTCAAGCTGAGTCAGCAGTTCTTGCGCTCGCCGCGCGAGATCAAGCTGACCGAACAGCCCACGAATAAGCAGATTCGTCAGCGCTTTTACGAGGTCGAAGATCACGAACGTTTGCACGCGGTCGGTTTGTTGCTGGATCACTACCGGCCGGTGAGCACCATCGCGTTCTGCAATACGAAGAATCAATGCCGCGATTTGCTCGATGTCTTGCGCGCGCAAGGTTTCGAAGCGATGACGCTGCACGGCGAACTCGACCAGCGCGAGCGCGATCAGGTGCTCGTGCAGTTCGCCAATCGCAGTTGCTCGGTGCTCGTCGCGACCGATGTGGCGGCGCGCGGGCTCGATATCGCGCAACTCGAAGCGGTCATCAATGTCGATGTGACGCCTGATCCGGAGGTGCATGTGCATCGCATCGGGCGGACAGGACGCGCGGGCGAGGAAGGCTGGGCGCTGTCGCTTGCGAGCATGGACGAGATGGGGCGCGTCGGTGCCATCGAGCAGCAGATGCGCAAGGAAGTGGAATGGCATCCGCTGAAGGAACTGACTTCGGCGGAACCCGGCCATCTCAAGCCGCCGATGGCGACGCTGCAAATCCTCGGTGGCCGCAAGGAGAAGATTCGTCCCGGCGATGTGCTCGGCGCGCTCACCGGCGACGCGGGCTTCGAAGGCACGCAGATCGGCAAGATCAACGTGCTCGATTTAGTGACTTACGTGGCCGTCGACCGCAACGTGGCCGATGAAGCCGTGCGGAAGTTGAGCGCGGGCAAACTCAAGGGCCGCAAGGTAAAAGTCCGGCGGATGTGAGCCGCCTCAGGCTTTTTGCGACGGATCGCGCGCGATGCCTTCCGTCTTCGCGGCGGATGTTTTCGCGGTGACGAGCCGCAGTCCGCTCGCGATGCTCCCCGCGCCCGCGAACGCCGCGCCGAGCGACAACGCGAGCGTCGGCCCATGCTTCCCCGCGATGCTGAAGCACAGCGCGACGAGCGCCGCGCCCGTGGCCTGTCCGATCAGCCGCGATGTCGCGATGGTGCCGCTCGCGCCGCCCGCACGCTCGCGCGGCGCGCTCGACATGAACGCCTTCAGATTCGGCGACTGAAAGAAGCCGAAGCCCGCGCCGCAAATCGCCATGCGGATGCAGATTTCCAGCACGTGCGGTTGCGCGGGCAGCATCGCCAGCGACACCATTCCCACGCACAAAATTGCCAGTCCGACGCCGCCCAGTAAACCGGGCGCGTGGCGGTCGGACAGGCGTCCGGCAATCGGCGCCATCACCGCGACGAGCGCGGACCAGGGCGTCATCAAAAAACCGGTTTCCACCTGACTGCGGCCCAGCACGCTTTCGAAGAAGAACGGCAGCGAGACGAACGCCAGCCCTTGCGCGGCGAACGAACAAATGGCGGTGGCCGTCGAAAGCGCGAACATCGGGCGGCGGAAGAGATCGACGGGCAGCATCGGCGCGGGATGGCCGTGTTCGCGGCGCAGCATCAGGAAACCGGCGACGAGCGTGATGCCGAACGCCGTCAGCACGGTATAGACGGGCGCGCGCTGCGCGGCTTCGCCGAGTCCGAAGATCAGCGAGGCGAACGTGATGACGTTGAGCAAGGCCGCGATGCGATCGAAGCCGTGTTCCGCGCGCTTGGTCTGCGGCAGCGACGGCCACGCGATAAATAGCGCGAACACGCCGACCGGCAGATTCACCGCGAACAGCCACGGCCAGTTGCCGAGCGAGAGCACGATCGATGCGACCGTCGGCCCGATCGCGAACGCGATTCCCACGACGAGCGCGTTCAGTCCGACGCCCCGCCCAAGCCGATGCGGCGGAAAGATCGCGCTGATGAGCGCGGCGTTGACGCTCATGAGCGCGCTCGCGCCCAGCCCTTGCAGCAGCCGCGCGGCAACGAGCGTCGGCAAGGACCACGCGAACGTGCACAGCGCGGACGCGATCAGAAACAACACGAGTCCGCCGAGATATACGCGCCGATGTCCGAGAATGCCGCCGAGCGCGGCCAGCGGCAGGAGCGTGGCGACCATCGCGAGTTGATACGAGTTGATGATCCACACCGATGCCGCGGGCGTCGTGTGCAGATCCGCCGCGATGGCCGGCAGCGCCGTGTTGGCGATCGCCGTGTCGAGCGTCGCGAGCGCGACCGAGAGCAGGATCGCGGCCATGCCCCGGCGCTCGAGCGGGGTCATGGGAGAGTCGGGGTCGCGGGAGCGTTCTTCGGTGGGCACGGCGATGTAAGCGGAGGGAGAATAATCCGCAACGATACGGGAAGGCGGCGGGTTTCGCTTGGCTGCGCTGCCGGAGCTTTCAAAGAGATGTCGGTTTATCGTGCTGTTTTGCAGGGAGATCGATGATGGCGATACGGATCGTGCGGCTGGGCACGCCGCGCGCGGTGGATGAAGGCTTGCGCATCGGCACGGTGCGTCGGCCGCCGCGTGGCGTGCCCAAGGCGGAATTCGCGAGCCGCGATTTCTATGACGTGTGGTATCCGAATCTGGCGCCATCGGCTGAGCTTGTTGCACAGGCGCTGGCGGCGCGAAGCGAAAAAGAATGGAGCGCGTTCGTGCGCAAGTTCAAGGCGGAAATGGCGACGCCGGATGCCGGGCGCACGCTGGATTTGCTGGCGGCGTTATCGCACTCGACGAATATTTCGGTGGGATGTTATTGCGAGGATGAGGCCCGGTGTCATCGAGCGGTACTGCGGGAGTTGTTGGTGAAGCGGGGAGCGGAGGTGGTGTGAATCGATGCATCGCCGGATCACGCAAGCAGCGCGCAACCCGGCGACGTGATGACGCAATCGCGTCGATCAGTCCGTGCCGTATTTCGGCGAGTGCGGTCCGTACAACAGCGTGTTGACGCCGCCTGCCGAAAGCAGACGTTGGCTGGTCAGCGCGGCGACGTCATACGACTTGTCGCCTGCCGTGTGCGCGATTTGCGTGACGAGCGCGGTCGCGAGCATGCCGGCCACGCCGCCCACGTTGAAGTTGCCGCTCAACTCTTTGCCATTCGCCGAAGCGATTCCCGTCCAGAGCTGGGCGCCCGAACGCAGATCGACGAGCTTGGCATTCGCCGCCACGACCGTCTGGCTATCGACGATCATGTACTTCGTGCCGTAGCCGGTGATCGTCGTGTAGAGCGCGGCATCCGCGCCGAAAATCTGACGCAGCTTTTCCGGCGCGATGTTTTGAATATCCACGGGCGTGGTCAGGCCGTTGTGCTTGAACGTTTCGTTCATCTCGGCGACCGGCACGACGTAATAGCCGGCTTCGGCGAGCGGCATCGTCATTTGCGAGAGCATGCCGTAGGTCGCGCCGACATCCGATGTCTGATTCACCGGCGGCAGCACCAGAATCGAGCGAGGCTTATTGGCGCGGAACGCGGTGTAGTCCATTTGCTTCGGTTGATGCACGCACGCGCTCAACAACAGCAAAGCCGACACCGCGACGAATAGTTTGTTTGAAAAGAACTTGATCATGGACTTCGTTTATTTAAGTCGGGTCAACAGAAGGTCCATGTACGCGGACGATTCAGGAAAGGCCTGCTTTTCAGCGTTCAACTCTTGCCGTGCTTCTTCCGTTCGATCGATGCTTGCGTACAGCGCGCCCAGATGTGCATGGAATCCCGGCGGGAACGCAGTGCCTTTGGACTGGATTTGCTGACGCGCCTTTTCGAGTGCATCGACTTGTTCGGGAACGGCTTTCTTGCCGGTGAAGTACGCGTGGACCTGAGGTTGATACGCGTCCCATTGATAAAGCGACGGGGTGCTTTGCGTGGCGCAGCCCGAGAGCAGCACACACGCTGCCGCGACCGACAGCGCAACGCCGGTCGAAATATGTTTCTTGTGGATCATGCCTGTTGCCTTGGTGATGAGTGATGCTTACTTGCTTTGCAGCGCGCCCGCGTCGACTTGCTCCGCGAGATGATTCACGGCTTCCTGGACGGCCAGGTCGAGCACCTCGCCGTTGAGCGTCGAGTCATAGCTTGCCGTGCCGCCGAAGCCGATGATCTCCCGGTTCGACAGGCTGTATTCACCCGCGCCCTGACTCGATGCGACTACTTCCGAAGTCGTGGCATCGACGATATTCAGGCTGACTTTGGCGTACGCCACTTGCGTTTTGCCGCTGCCGAGAATGCCGAACAATTGATGATCGCCGACTTCCTTCCGGCCGAATTCGGTGACGTCGCCGGTGATGACGTAATTGGCGCCCTTGAGCGATTGAGCCTTGTTCGAGAGCGCGGCTTCCTGCTTGATCTCGCTCATGTTGTCGCGATCGAGCACGGCGAAGCGGCGGCTCTGCTGAAGCGTGGTGAGGAGGATGGTCTTGGCTTGGCTGCCGACGCGATCGACGCCATCGGAGAAGATGCCGCGCATGTAGCTCGACCGATTGTCGAACTTGCCGACGGAGACGGGCACTGGCTTACCGGCGTACGGCGTGTGAGCGATGCTGACATCCGGGACCGGCAGGGTTTTGGATGCTTCGGTTGCGCAACCGCTCAGGACGAGCGCGGCGGACGCGGCGCACAGGGCGGCGCGCGTTTTGATGAACTTCATTGAATTGCCTCTACAAACAGCGTGGCTAAAAGATTTGATGCCGCCCGTGCGTGTCGAGGAGGTGTGCGGTGCCGCGCCCGATCGCTAATGCTTGCCTAGCGGCATCAGTTTCGAAAAACCAGCGATTGTTAAGGGATTCGAAAGCGCAGACTAGTGCGATAAGTCTGAAAAAGGGAGGCGAGGTGACGAGAAGGGAGATCGCAGAAATGCAAAAGGGCTGCACGATGTGCAGCCCTTCGGAAGACTTGGTGGGGCGTGAGTGACTCGAACACTCGACCTACGGATTAAGAGTCCCAGTCTGGCACTATTTATTGGTGTTGATTTGCGTCGTGTAACCCGTCGAAAGCCTTACTGGGTAGGCCTTTGGGCTTCCGACCAACGGATCTTCGCGTTGACCGAAATTGATCGTTTACGACAAAATCGGGTTACACAGCGGTTACACGGATGAGGCGTGTGTCTATAGGGTCGGCATGTCAAAAGTCAAATTTACGGCGGCGCGTGTTCGCGCTCACGTATGTCCAGAAGGAAAGTCGCAAGCGTTTTTGTGGGATTGTGGGGCAACCGGGCTCGGGCTACGCGCGACTCGGTCAGGCGCAATGACCTACATCTTCCAAGCCAAGCTTCACGGCTCGACATTGCGCATCACGATCGGCTCACCAGATGCTTGGACAATCGCGCAGGCACAAGACGAAGCACGTCGCTTACAGCGGTTGGTCGATGCCGGTAAAGATCCTCGGGAAGAGGCCGCCGAGCGCCGGGCGGCAAGCTTGGCGAAGCAGGTAGAGGAGCGCCGTCGAGATGTCACTGTCGGCGAAGCGTGGGAGGCGTACATTGATGACCGCCGGGGTCGATGGAGCCAGCGGCACTATCAAGATCATCTTCGCCTATCAACAGCAGGCGGCATCCCGTACCGACGAGGCAAGGGCACAACAATGCCGGGTCCGCTCGCGCACCTCATGGCACTGAAGCTCTCAGAACTGACGGGCGAGCGCATCGCAGAGTGGTTGAAGTCTCAAACCTCCGAACGACCTACGATGGCTGCGCTTTCGTATCGCCTGCTCAGGGCCTTCATTCGATGGACAGAGGATGTCGACGAATACGCCGGCGTCGTGCCAGCAGGATGCTACAAGGCTCGTCGCGTAAGGGACGCGGTGCCGCGTGTGCAGGCCAAAGAAGGCGATGTGCTTCAGCGCGAGCAGCTCAAGCTCTGGTTCGGTGCCGTAAGGCGAATCGACAATCCCGTCATTTCGGCCTATCTGCAAGCGCTTCTGCTGACTGGCGCGCGACGTGAGGAAATGGCCGCACTCCGCTGGAGCGATATCGATTTTCGTTGGCGCAGTCTTTCACTGTCCGACAAGATTGAAGAATCGGGGCGTGTGATTCCGTTAGGCGCTTATCTCTCCATGCTCCTCAGCGGGTTGCCTCGGCGCAGCGAATGGGTTTTCAGTAGTACAACCTCTGCGGATGGACGCCTCAATGAGCCGTCCAAGGGGCACGTTAAGGCGCTCGTCGCGGCGGGACTGCCGCACGTCAGTCTCCACGGCCTGCGTCGCTCGTTCGGAACGTTGTGCGAGTGGGTTGAGATGCCGGCCGGTGTGAGCGCGCAGATCATGGGTCATAAGCCCAGTGCGCTTGCCGAGAAGCACTACCGCCGGCGCCCGCTCGATTTGCTGCGGGCGTGGTACGACAAAATCGAGGCTTGGATTCTGGTGGAGGGCGGTGTCGATTTCGACGCCTCGCAAACAAAGAGCTTGCAAGTAGTCAACTAGCAACCAGCTTTGCTCCCGTCTAGCTTTAGCGGGCGAAGAGCCGAGACCCCTTCACTCGGTCTGGCGGGAGCATCTCAATTGAAGGTTTGCATTGAAGGATGCAAGATGATTCAGCCTCCCCAAGATCTCCTTGAACTCGTTATAGACGCCATCGAGGGCGAGGAAATCGACAGGCAAACGGACATCTTCGATGACGTTGAACAAACGTTCGAGCGGCGCTGGTTTGGGCCCGAGAAATGGATACACAGGGTTCACGAGCGCGGCATCCTGAGCCCTTTGCATTTTCTTGCAATCGTGAACTTTGTGTTGAACGACTGGTACGACGATGGACTGGACGAAAGCCTGCTGGTTGACGGCTGGTTTCATGCGCTGATGGATGCAGCGCAGAAACGCATTATTGTTCCACGCAACCGTCATTCGTTGCTGCCGCTCGACTCAATCGATAACTGGAACGGGTGGCTGTTGAGCGTGACGGACGCGAATGCGTTCATCGCATCGTTGGGCATGAGGTGGACCTTCAATGAGGTTGCTGCTCATCTCTTTGCCGAGGGCTCGAATCCTAGCGGGATACAGTTCGACCAGATCTCCCCTAGTGGCAACGAACAAGGCGGCTACGATGCCGAACCTAAATCATCGCGAACTGAGAACAAGTTCTCGCCCAAATTAAGCGCGGAGCAGCGAGCTGAGATCGTGCGGCGTGCGACCGATGGCGAGACGCACAAGGCACTGGCTTCTGAGTTCGGAGTTACGCCCCAGAGCGTCAGCAAGACCGTGGCGCGCGCCAAGGAGCGAACTCGAGGCGGTGCGGCAACTTACAGAATGCCGATAAGGGTGTTTTCTGACAGGGCGTGAATGACGCATAGCGACTGAAAAGCGCGGAAGCGGTTGTCTACCCGGTTGCGCAACCGCTCGCAAAGCCTTACTCAACGGCACTCAATGGTTGTTGTTTGGTTGCGCGCGGTTGTTGCAGGCAAAGTATCAACGCCGAGACACATCGCTGAGCAAGGTGGAACGTCGAGGCGTTGAAAGCGCATATCGGCACGTGATCAACGCTCGATGTTTCGCCCACAAGGCGAACTCTAATAGCGTTGAGATGAACCAGCAAAATCTTTTAGACCGCGCCGATCTTCCGGCAATCATGGCCACCGCAGAGGCGGCGGCCGCAATCAATCGCAAGCCACAAACGTTGCGCAAGTGGGCGTGCCTCGAAAACGGCCCCATCCGCCCGATTCGCATTAATGGCCGCCTCGCATGGCGCGTGAAGGATCTCCAAGCGCTGCTCACGGAAGGAGATCGGTCATGATGGGCAAAAAAAGGGCTGACGCAAGCGCCAGCCAAGACCGGAACTACGAGTCATGCGTAGCCAAGCGTAGCGGAACTAGCACGTTCGCACTATCTGCCGCGTACGAAAACGACTCTTTGCTGACGAAAAAAATGGCTGACCCGGAGGCCAGCCATGAGAAAAATCCCAAAGTCGAAAAGAGTACTTACGTTAGTCGTGCCCGCGTGGCGGCGCCATCGGTCCAGTCCGATAATGGTTTCTCGCGGACGAAAAAAAAGCTGGCCCGGGGGCCAGCGAAAAAACTTTCTGGAGGGTACTGCCATTCCATACTAGCTAGGAAAAGATCCTCGCGCTATCAGTCGGGTACGGAACACACTTGCTTGACTAAATTGAAATCGGTCGTCTATCCTCTGAATCGTGGGAGGAGACACCTCTCATTCGGGTTTGACAGCTCGACTTGCATATGGCGGACAACCGCCGACCGGCGGTATTTTTTCGTCCGCTGCCTTGTGTTCGCCTTCAATGGCCGGGCCTTGGTGGGGGAGCGTTCGCGCTCGCCGGTTTCCATATGCGCCGGTCTGTCAACCCTGCCTAGTGCCTGGCCACCCCGTTTGACAGCGGGAGCCAGGTTCGCTGAACCTGCATATGGAGGCCGCACCATGCGACTCGCTATCCCCGCTCGTCCTGAGCATACCCGCCCTTTCGTTCCCCTGGTCTACATCGACATCATTCAGTGCGCGCAACACGCCTTGCGTGAAGCCACGCTGGCCGCGTCCGATCTGGATGCGCTCGACATTACCGGCAATGCGCTACGTCAGCTGGTGGACATCGCCCGTGCGGAGGTGCGCCATGACTAACACAATACGCGACGTTATCCATCAAACACCGTCGGCGGCTGGCTTGCTCGCGTTTTTCGCAGAGCGCTTTGACATGGCGCACGCCTCGGATAGCGAGCTGCAATTCCTCGCTGACTGCTCATGTGTTGCAGTCGACGCAGCGTTGTCGTTGAGCACCGTTACGGCCGCCGTTGGTTGTTTGATTGCGAGCGATCGAAGCGCCGAACCCAAGCAAGTTCGCTCGAGCGCGTTACAGGAGGCCGAACAACCGCTTTTGCTCTATCGCATCGCGAGTGAAGTCGAGCTCATCGGTCAGATCGTTGAGACCGCGTCTGAAGCCGAGTGCGTCCTTCGACAGCGATTGATCGACCGTCTCAAAATAGAGCGCTCTAGCCGTGCTCACAGCGATAAGTACTCCTTAAAGGGAGGAAACCATGGCTAGGCACCTCGAGATGGCGGCGAAGGCTCAGCAGTTCCACGATGTCTTGCAGATGTTGCTGATCGGCATTGCGGACCTTCCTGTAAGCGACGACCACCCTGTCTGCGGTGTTGTTCGCATGTTGATAGATCAGTCTGCTGGCGTCGCAGAACAGTTGCATGAATACGTTCATGCAGACGGCGTGCGTCACGGTCAGTGCGCGATCGGTTCGAAGGAGGATGTATGAGTTGGGTCGATCAGGACAAGGTGGTGATGGATATCCAGAAGAGCGCGACGCAGCGCATCCGGATCATTCATCGTCGGTATAAAGGCCGCGAGTACGTCGATATCCGGCTTGTGGTCGCCAATGCAGCGGGTGAGTTCGTGCCGACGCAGAAGGGCATCATGCTGCGCCCGGAACTACTGCCACAGGTCATTCAAGGGCTGACGCTGGCCGCGCGGGAGGTCGTATGAACGAGAACTACAAACTCGGCATTCCAATCGCTGAAGGCGAGTACGCGAGCCCGACTGAGTGCGTTCTCATGTGCGGCTTCCTTGTGTTTCATGCAAAGAAAGCCGATGACGACGTGCGCCAGTTCGCACGCCGCGTGCTCGACGTGGTGTTTGCCGCTGCCGCCGAGAAGGGGTTTCGCCGTACCGATCTGCTTGAAACCATGATGGCGAAGGGTGTCCGATCGCCGCGCGTGGGCGTTCTCGCGGGGCAAGCGACGGCGGCGATCGGCGACAACCTTGCCTTCGCTCGTGTGATCGCACGGGCTCATGTGCGGCCGGGAGGCGAACAATGATCACGATGTTTGACAATCGCCAGCGAATCCTCGAAGCGCTATCGTTCATCCCGGCGGACGTTGAGCGCGAGGAGTGGTTTCGCATCGGTGCGTCGCTAAAGCATAGCGAGGGTGAAGCTGGCTTTGAGATGTTCGACAACTGGAGTCGGCAAAGCCCGAACTACGTGGCGGCCGACGTTCGGGATACGTGGCGCTCAATTCGTCCCGACGCCGGTATCACCATCGGCACGCTGTTCGCGATCGCGAAGAAGTACGGCTACAAGCCGCGTTCGACCGCCGCAACGGTTATCGACCCGGCAGAGGTCGAGCGCCGTCGTGTCGAGCGCGACGCACGCACGGAACAAGAGGCGCAGAAACGAACGAAGGCCCGTAAGCACGCGGCCTCGCTTGCCATCGCCGTCATCGAGAAAGCTCACCCCGCTCGCGACGATCATCCGTACCTGATGCGCAAGGGTGTCAGTGCGGTTGACACCCTGCGCGAAATGGACGCCGCGAAGCTTCAGAAGCTGATCGGCTACCGGCCGCAATCGGGCGGCGCGCAGCTCGAGGGGCGGATTCTGATTGCGCCCGTACGGGTCGGGAGCGTCATCACCACCATCGAGATGATCGATGAACAGGGGCGCAAGTCGGCCTTGGCCAATGGGGAGAAGGCGGGCGGCTGCTGGTTCGCCGCCGCGCCAGAAGAGTGCAAGCGCATGCTCATCGCCGAAGGTGTCGCCACAGCGCTGTCGGCTCACCTCTGTACGGGCGATGTCGCAGTGGCGGCGCTCTCGGCGGGCAACCTCACGAAGGTTGCACAGACGATGCGCGCGGCCTATCCCGATGCCGAGATTACGGTACTGGCGGACCTCGGTAACGGACAGCAGAAGGCGGTGGAGGCGGCGCGATCCGTCGGCGGCGCCGTTGCCTTGCCGGAGTTCGGCGACAGGCGCGACGACAACGAAACCGACTTCAACGACATGCACACACGTTTTGGAGCAGCCGCAGTCGCCGCGCAGATCAGGAAGGCTGTGAAGCCCGATGGTGACGATCAGCCGAACCGTAGCTTTGCAGAGGCGACAACTGCCGGCGCAGGCGAACTAGAAGCGTATTACGAGCGCCGTCAAGACGGCTTGTACTTTGTGGGCGTGAAAGTCGATCGCGACAGCGGCAAGACCGTCTATCTCGCGCCTCGATGGCTTTGTGACTCGCTGGAGGCGTTGGGAAGCGGCCGCGACAGCCCAGGCCGTCAGATGCGCGTGTTGCGCTGGCGGCGCGCGGGTTGCGGCGAAGAGGTAATCGAAGCCATGCCCAATGCAGAGATTGGGGAGCGCGACGGTTGGGCGCGATTGCGTAGCGGCGGGCTGGCGGTCGCAACCGATCGCGCGGCCCGCGAGCGACTCGCGTACTGGCTTCAGACCGAGAACCGCGACGCGTGGTACGAAATCGTCAGCATGACCGGTTGGCAGCACGGCGCTTTCGTATTGCCGACCGGGGAAGTCGTTGGGCAACCCAATGCTCGCATGCACTTTAACGGCAAACCGGACAATCCGAGCGCCTATAAGGCGCGTGGCACGCTTGGCGATTGGCGAGAGCAGGTAGGTCGACTAACGCAAGGCAATGCCCTCGCTATGACGAGCGTGGCATGCGCGCTGGCCGGGCCGCTGCTTTCCATCGCCGGAGAGAAGGACGGCATTGGTTTGCATCTCTATACCAACTCGACAGCGGGTAAGAGCACCTGCGGCGATGTGGCTGCTAGCGTCTGGGGAGACCCAGACCGCTGCAAGGCGAGCTGGAATGGTACGTCCCTAGGTCTGGCGCTGATGTCGGAGTCAGCCAACGATCGCTTGTTATATCTCGACGAGATCGGCTCGGGCGATGCGCGCAAGATCGGCCCGGCGATCTACCAGATGCTCAATGGCATTTCGAAGGTACAAGGAGCGCGTGACGGCGGCACCGTCGCTTCTCGGTCGTGGAGGTTGACGCTCATTTCGACGGGCGAAGTCGCGATGAGTCAGTATCTCGCCGAAGGCGGTCTAAAGCCGCGTGGCGGGCAGGAGGTGCGCTTGCTTGATGTGCCCGCCGACGCGGGCCTGCATCGCGCATTTGACGAACTGCACGGCTACGCGAGCGCCGAAGCTTTCTCTGACGCACTGACGGCTGCGGGTCGCGCACAGCATGGCACGCTTGGGCCCGCGTTTGTGGAATGGCTCCTGCCAAGGTGGAGTGACGCGCGCGAGCAGATCGGGCGCGAGCGTATCCGTATGGCGGCGATGGTGCCGCCGGATGCCGCGCCACCCGTGCGGCGCGCGACACGCAAGTTCGCCCTGCTAGCCGCTGCCTTGGTGATGGCATCGCAGGCGGGCTTGACGGGGTGGACCGCCGAAGAATCGCAGCAGGCGGTCGATACCGTCTGGCGGCGGTGGCTTGATGTGTTCGGGACGGGCGACCGCGATGATGAGCGTTTGATCGAGCAGGTCGAAGGTCTCATCGAGCAGCATGAGCACTCGAGATTCGTTCGCCTGCCGCTCACTGAAAACATGCCCGTGGTGCATAACTCGCTGGGGTTTATTCGGGCCGACGCCGACGGCAAGATCACCGTGTACGTGCCGCCCGCAACCTTCAAAGGGGTGTTCGTCGTCGGTTATGACCTGAAGCACGCCTGCAAGGCCCTTCACAAAGCTCGCATCCTATTGCGTCCCACAGGACGCAAGGGCTGGACGAGAAACGGTGGGCGTGGCTTGGGGCAGGTCTACGTGCTCTACCCACGTAAAAATCACGCTGATTGGAAAGCTGACGACGATCAGTAGCAGCACGCCGCGCTTCTATCTTTTGACCTCGCCACTGCGCGAGGTTTTTTTATGGGCAAACGGAACACATGAACATGAAAGCTTTGTCAGGATCACGTTAAACGCTTTCTAATGACTTTCGACTGATTTCTCTGCCTTCACAAAATTCCCGTGTAGGGAAATCTCACTGCCAACACTGCCAACTGCCAACTACCCTATTCAAACCCTTATGCTATATAGCTTTTGCTGTTGGCAGTGTGTTGGCAGTGTTGGCAGTGTTTCGCATGACGGAATCCCTGATAGCTTGGTGTGTGCAGTCGACTGCCAACAATTGGCATCAAAGCGCTGGCCACTGCCAACAGCGAAACCCTTATCCAGTAGGGGTTTGAGGCCGCTGTTGGCAGTTTGGCAGTGTTGGCACCGGGAATTGTGTACCTATAGAGTGGGGAAACTCGACTCGGTGTCGACGACAGCTTATTGAAAGCAATTGCGACGGCTGTCTGAAGATCGCCTGTTCGTATCCATCCGATTGTCCGAGGCCGACGCCCTCGGTAGGCTCGTTGCTTCGTATCTATCTGCGAGGTCACGATGTCGTTAAGGGTTGTTTGTGCTGGTAGCCATCTCATAAGCGCACTGGGTACCGAGGCGGCCGTTAGGCAATGCGCAGGGGTCACAACCGTGGCCACGACCTGCTGCGGTGATACGCTGGCCAAGCTCGCGAGTGATTGTGATGTGATTGTTGCGGACCTTCAGAGCGTCTCGTCGAGACAAAACTCCGCTCGCGAACCATTGTTGACCCGCATACGGGCGGGACAAATCGACGTGGGTCTGGTGCTGCATTCGGGTATCAAGAATCCCGCTTACCTCGCCACGCTGTCGGCCCTGAGCGCCGTTCATGCAGTGCTGGACCGGGATGAAGTCGGCGAGCATCTGAAGTCAGCGATCGATGCCGCTCACGCTCGCCGAAAATTTGTATCGTCCACGCTTAGCAAGTACGCGGCGACGCTGCCTAGACGCGGCCAAAATTATCAGCCTCTTAGCGCGTGCGAGATTGACGTTCTGAAGGCGACGCTAGCCGGTCGGTCGCTGAAGGAGATCGCGTTAGCGCGCCACCGCTCGAAGCAAACCATCTGCACCCACAAGACGAACGCGATGCTCAAGCTTGGCGTGGCGACGACCGCTGAACTGTTCCGATTGTTCTCTGAAGAGGATGTCTGCATCCTCCATGACCGAGCATTGCAATCCACGGCCTAGTGGGATGTTGAGCGCTCAATCCCTCGCGAGCCGGTGCCATTGCTGTGAGGAGCTCATATAGCTGCTTCGCTGTAGTGCTGGACTCGGTTTCGAGCCATTCCAGTATCTTGGGCCATATATGTTCGAACGGATCTTCGCGATTACGCCAGCCATGGGAGACGCGCGCTTTACGGTGATGCATCGGTCGTATCTCGCCAGTCCGTCACTCACGGAGCACAAAGTCATGAATGCGCCACACGCTATCGCTGAACCCCATATCCTCTACCTAGGCACGCAAGTTGTCCTAATTAGCACCGTCAATGAAAACGGTACGAACAATCTCGCGCCCATATCTTCTGTATTTTGGTCGGGCTGGCGAGGCGTGCTTGGTATCGTGTCCAAATTACAGACCACACGCAACCTATTTCGTACCGGCGAATGACGATGAACTCTTGGTCGAAGCTTTGCTGTCCTACCTTAAGATCCATCTTGTCGCCAGCGATTGCTGATACCACAGCTCCCACAGCCGCGTGGACGCGTCAGCCTCGACGCCGCTTAAGCCCTGCAGTGTGCCGAGGCGCGAAGCACTGATCCCGTGGCCATGGATTTGAAGTGCGTCGATAGAAAACAGGCCGCCGTTTAGGCCCAGCGCTTTGCCTGTGTCCATGTTCAGCCCGACTTGCGTTGCTCCTTCATAGGACACGCCATGGCGCCGATCGCCGGTGAAATTGCCGTAGAACTCGCTGGTTTTCTGCAGGGTTAAGACCACGCCGTGGGCGTCAAGCAACGAGCGTAGGCCAACGATATTTCCGAGCAGGTTGGGGCGGTCCCTTAGGCCGATCGGAGGGCTCGCTGCTTCAATGTTCAATTCAGTCGGGGCGATGCTCGTGTCGGCGATGGCGAGTATTACATCGACAGCCAGCAGGAGCATCAGGAGCCATCGCAACGAGCGGATTTGAAATGCTTTTTTCATGACGTTTCAAAACCACAGGCCGAGATGCGCAGCTTTGTCGAGTCCCGTAAATGCGGACATTGCGGTCAACAGCACAGCAAGTGCGATGGCAGCTATCGTCAGTGCAACGACAGTGCAGACTGCAGCTGTGCGCCCCTTAAAGCTTGACCGCTGCAAGCGTTGAGGTGACGCAGATGCTGCCGTGACCGGCGCGAATTGAAAAAGAGTGAAAGAACATAGGCTCACCTCGTTGCGCCCGGCACAGAACCGGGCAAACGTAATACGTGACGATCTTTCGCAGACCACTGCGAAAGACATCGATGAAAGGGAGCGTGCAATAGACGAGTCGATGAAGAAGCGATCGATGATGAAGCGCGCTAACCCGACTTCAGCGAGTTAGCGGCGGGGGAGGCGGCTAGCTCGCAGTTTTAACGCCGGCGCAGGCCGGCATCGGACTTCCAATGACGGTACTTTTGTCCACGAGGCACTCCTCTTTTAAGACGGTTCGGATTGTAGTCGGCGTTGTTCGGAACCGGCAAGCAGAAGTCGTAAATTCAGAGTTTTGCGCACCCGTCTTATGACGAAAGTCGGAGATGTCCGAGCGGCAACCCGATGGACGTAACCTCGCCTATTAGCTTGCAGAGCGCCTTAATATTCGTGGTGTTGAAAAACAGCGCTGTGGTAGTCACTACTCATTGCGAGCGACACCGAGAAGTTGTTTTTCGAGGCGGAAACGCAAAGACTTGCGAAATGGCAGGTCCGGAACGTGTACAGCGTTTGGGCTAATTGTCCACGACTCCTTGATCGCGCAGGCTGTTATCGCAAGAGGCCTGGCAAATGCCGCAGCTGACCTTTTGAATAGCACGCTCTGGACAACATTAGCGATCGAAAATGTTATTGCCTGGAAATCTCCAAGACATTATTACCTAGTCTCACAGACGATTACAAAATTTTTCTCGGCTTACACTTCAGCTTGCGAACGCCTAGTCGTTAAGCGGTAAGTAAAGGTTTCCTCGGATCCCCTCGGTGAAGCCTGAGCACTTGCCACCCGGCATGACCTCGAGGTCGCCGGTTCAGAGCTTGACACCGTTCTCACGATGACTGCTTCGATTCCCCACGACATTCTTGCTGCACCTGCCGCCGAACCGACTGTACCCGTCGTGCCGGTCACGCTGACGCCGCGCCTCGCCTCAACGAACAATGCTGTCACAACACCGTTTCCGTTGCCTGCACCCGTGCCGACGCAAGAGGCGTTGCACGGCGTGCGCTTCGATTTCAACGATGGCTGTCGCGTAGTGCTGCCCGATGGCGAATGGCATGTCGTGCTGCGCGACTACGAAACCGATAACCTGCTGTTCCAGACGGATATCAACGTGGGCGCGGTGGCGAGCGGCAAGAAGTATTTCGTCCCGTTCGAGCTGCAAATCCAGCGTCGCGGCAAGCATGCGGACGCGGCCTTCATCCACCGCTTCGACGCAAACGATCGCGAGGTGCTGATTCAGTTCCCTGTCGGCACACTGGGCGATCTGATGGGCTGGTTCCCTTACGCGGTCAAGTTTCAGCGCAAGCACAATTGCCGGCTCACGTGCGCGATGTCCGCGCTGATCGCGCCGCTGTTTCGCCGCGCTTATCCGCATATCGAGTTCGTCACGCACGAAGAGGTGAAGGCGGAGCGTTACTACGCAACGTACAACATCGGCCTGTTTTTCGATGACGAAGCGAACACGCGTCAGCCCGCCGATTTTCGTCATGTCGGGCTGCATCGCACAGCGGGTCTTATTCTTGGCGTCGACCCGGAAGAGATGCGCCCGGAAATCACGCTGGCGGTCGATACCCGGCCCATCGCGGAGCGCTACGTCGTGATCGCGGTGCAAAGCTCGACTCAGTGCAAGTACTGGAATCATCCGACCGGCTGGCGCGAGATCGTCGCGTTTCTGAAGGATGCGGGTTATCGCGTGATCTGTATCGATCAGAAAGCGACGCATGGCTCGGGACTCGTCTGGAACCATATCCCGCATGGCGCGGAAGACCAGACCGGCGATCGCTCGCTGGAGGAGCGCGCGCGCTGGCTCAAGCATGCGGACTTCTTCGTCGGCCTGTCGAGCGGACTGGCGTGGCTCGCGTGGGCATGCAACACGCCGGTCGCGATGATCAGCGGCTTCACCGCCGAGAACAACGAGTTCGCGACGCCGCATCGCGTCATCAATTACCACGCCTGCAATGGCTGCTGGAACGACGTGCGTCATCGCTTCGATCACCAGGACTTCTTCTGGTGTCCACGGCACAAGGACACACCGCGTCAGTTCGAATGCACCCGGCTCATCACGCCCGAACAGGTGAAGCGCACGTTGCAGCGCATTCCCGGTTTCGGCGAAGGCCTGAAGCCAGCCGCCGACTGTTCCTGACAGCCCGCGTTTCCCGACCAATTTTTTGCCATCGCGCCTTCAATGAAGTGCGTGAGGCGCGCACTCATACCGACATAAGAAGATGAAGCCGCTTACCTTTCGCCGTAAATTTTGTCTGCATGTGTTCGGTAGCCGTCGACGCGGCCTGTCGCGCCTTCTGTCGGGCATGTTCGCGTTGTTGGGATTGCAAGCCGCGCTGATGCCCGCCGCGCACGCCTACACCGTCGATGTCGCAAGCGGCACGACCGTGACCGGGGAATCCGTCACCGGCACGCAGAACGTCTCGGGCGGCGGATACGCGAACTCATCGACGGTTTATGGCACGCAGAATGTGCTCGATGGCGGCTCGGCATCGACCACGACGGTGTACGGCGCGCAGAGCGTCGCCTCGGGCGGACGCTCGACGGGCGTGACCGTTTCTGCAGGCGGCCGCGAGACGATTGCCGCCGGTGCGACGGTGACGGGTCTTGCGATGACATCCGGCTCCGTGCTGGTAGCGACGACCTCGGGCACGATCAATGGCACGAACGTGGATGGCTCGACGTTCAATGTCGGCGGCAATGTCGCCAGTGGCATCAAGCTCGGCAGTCAAAGCCAGCTGGAGGTGCTGGCGGGCAGTGTGGCGAGCACTACGCAAGTGCTGGGCGGCACATTGAATGTCGATGCGGGCGGGCGCGCCGTGAATACGCTGGTGACGAGCGCCGGCACGCAGAACGTGGCGGGCTCGGCCTATTACGCGACCGTCACGAACAACGCGCTTCAGAACGTCCTGGCGGGAGGTGTCGCGAGCAACACGATCCTCACGTCGGGCGGGCGGCAATCCGTGGCGGCGGGCGGATCGGCGGCTGCAACGACTGTCAACAGCGGCACTTCGCTGTGGACGGCGGGCGTGGTATCGGGCGTCACGGTGAATTCGGCGGGCAGCGTATCGGTGGCGAGCGGCGGGTCGGTTGCGGCGGCAAGCGTGCTGGGCGGCGCAACGGTGAACGTCGCGGCCGGCGGCAGCGCGAGCGGCTCGATCTTGTCGGGCAACGGCACGTATTACGCGCAGCAGGCCGTCGCGGGCGTCGAGAACGGGACCAATGTCGGCGCCTATTCGACCGACACCGTGCAGGCGGGAGGCGTCGCCAACAACACGACGGTCAACGGCACGAATGCATCACAATTGGTGAGTTCGGGTGGCCAGACCAACGGCGTCGTAGCGTTCAACGGCGCTCAGGTGCACGTGCAGTCCGGCGCGAGCGCAACGGCAGCAGTGGTCAGCTCGGGCAGCACGCTGACGATCGATTCCGGCGCCACGGCGATCGGTGTCACGCAGGCGGCGAGCGGCGGACTGGTTGCGACCACGTCCTCCACGGTGCTCGCGGGCGTCAACACGCGCGCCGACGGCACGGGATTTTTCATCTCAGGCGGCGTCGCCTCGCATACGCAAATCGTCGGAACGGGTCATCTGACGGTACTGTCGGACGGCGCGGCGCAAGATACGGTCTACTCCGCGGGCGGCATCTTTCAGGTCGATACGGCAGGCACCGCCGATACCGTGCGTCAGGGCGCGGGCGGTCAGATCGTCACGAACACATCGGCGACGATCACGAACGGCGTCACGGATTCGGGCCGCACCTTCTTCGTGTCGAACAACTACGCCTCCGGCGTCATGCTCGATGGCAGCGCCGCGAATCTCGAAGTGATGAGTGGCGGCGTGGCGAGCAACACGCTCCATTCGGCAGGCATCTTTCAGGTCGATGCGGGCGGGTCGGCCAACCAGGTCGCGCAGAGCGCGGGCGCCGCGCTCATCACCAACACGTCGGCGGTGATCACGAACGGCACGGACCGCATGGGTGCGTTCTCGGTGATCGGCAATGTCGCATCGAATCTCGTGCTGGAGAATCGCGGCAGTCTGACGGTGTTCAACGGCGGCTCGGCGACGTCGACGGCCATCGGTACAGGCGGCAACACGACCGTGCAGGGCGGCGGCTACGCGGTCTCGACGACGGTCGCCAATTCCGGCCGCCTCGAAGTCGATGCCAGCGCCGCGGCCGATTCCGTCACGGTCTCATCGGGCGGTGCGCTCGTCACCAACACATCGGCGACGATCACCAACGGCACCAACCGAGTGGGCGCGTTCTCGATCAACGGCAATGTCGCTTCGAACGTGGTCGCGGAGAACGGCGGCGCGATGACCGTGCTCGATGGCGGCACCGCGTACGCGACCACGGCGGGCAGCGGCGGACTCGTCACCGTGTCGGGCGGCGTGGCTCAGGGCGTGACGATCAACTCGGCGGGCACCGGCATCACGACCGGCAGCGGCGTGATGAACAATGCCGTGGTCAACAACAGTGGCTCGCTGGTCGCCTCGGGCGGACTGACGAGCAATACGACCGTCAACGCGGGTGGTGTTGTCACGGTGACGGGCACGGGAGTGACGTCGAACACACAGTTGAAGAGCGGCGCGCTGGAGCAGGTCTACGGCGGCACCGCGAGCGGCACGGTCATCTCGGCGGGCGCGACCGAAACGGTTCTGGGCGGCAGGACGAGTGGCGCCATCATCGCGGGCGGCGCGCAACTCGTCTCCGCCGGCACGACCTACGGCACGCAGTTCAACAACGGCACGTTGATCGTGAGCGGCGGGGTGGCATCGGGCACTGCCGCGGCGGCGGGAACGCTCGTCGATGTGCAAGGCGGCACGACCTTCGGCACCGTGCTTTCGGGCGGCGCGTCGGAAGTCGTGACGAGCGGACGCGCCAATTTGACCTTTGTCGGCAGCGGCGCGTCGCAGACGATCGGCGTGTACGGCTATGGATCGGCGACGCAGATTCAGGCGGGCGGCACGGAAGTGGTGAGCGGTTCGAGCATCGGCGCGACGGTTTCGGCGGGCGGCAATCAGACCGTCACCGGAGTGAACGCGCGCACGACCAGTGCGACGGTGCTCGCGGGCGGCGCGATTGCGGTGCGCAACGGCGCAACGACCGCTGGCGCGAGTCTTCAGGGCGGCTCGCTTACTGTTTCGTCCGGATCGACGGCAACCAGTACCGACGTGCTGAGCGGCGGCAACCTGAGCATTTCGTCCGGCGGCGCGGGGTACAGCAACCGCATCGGCAGCGGCGGCGCGCAGAGCATCGCCTCCGGCGGCACCGCGTACAACGATGTCGTGTCCGGCGGCACGCAGACCATCGCGGGCGGCGGCGTGGCGCAAGGCGCGACGGTCATCTCGGGGGGCGTCCAGAGCGTGCAGGCGAACGGCGTCGCGAGCGCGACGATCGTGTCGTCGGGCGGGGCGCAAGCGGTTCGCAACGGCGGCCTGGCCTACGGCGGCGCGGTGCGCGGCGGCGTTCAGTCTATCGAAAGCGGCGGCGTGGCAAGCAGTACCGTGGTGTGGTCCGGCTCGCAGATCGTGAGCGCGGGCGGCAATGCGAACGGCGCGACGCTGCGCGGCGGCGTGCAGCAGGTACTTGCTGGCGGTCAAGCATCTGGAAGCACCATCGTTGCGGGCGGCGCGCAGGAAGTCGATGCAGGCGGCGTCGCGTCGGGCACGACGCTCAACGCGAACGGAAAGCTGACGGTGCAAGCAGGCGGCTCGGCGCTCGGCATCGTGCAGAACCTGGGCGGCGCGCTCGTCGTCGATACCGACACGGTCATCGGCGGGAGCGGACCAAACGGCACGTTCAGCATCGCCAATCACGTTGCGTCGAATGTTTATTTGGCCAACGGCGGGCAGCTGACCGTGCAATCAGGCGGCTCGTCGATCGCCACGCGCGTGGCCAGCGCAGGCGGTGAAATCGTCGTGGCGGGCGGCGTCGCGACCGGTACGCGCGTCGATTTTGGCGGCGTGCAATCGGTGAATTCGGGCGCAAACGCCGTATCGGCGACGATCGGCGGCGTGCAAAACGTCGATGGCATCGCGTCGGGTACGATCGTCATCGCGAGCGGCGCGCAGAACGTGAATAGCGGCGCCGAGGCGTCGGGCACCGTCGTGCAGACCTTGGGCGCGATGACCGTATCGAGCGGTGCGCTCGCCACGAATGCAAGCGTTCGCGGCGGCACGCAGGCGGTGCTAACGGGCGGCACGGCGTCGGGCACTACGGTGCTTTCCGGGCAGCAGAACGTGCAGGGCACGGCGACGGATTCGGTCGTGTCCGGCGGAGCGCAGACCGTCGTCGCGGGCGGTTACGCCAGCGGCACGCTCGTGACTGGCGCAGGTTTGCAGAACGTGACGGGCGGTACCGCTGATGGCACCACCGTGCGCTCGGGCGGCCGGCAAGTCATCGCGAACAACGGCGTCGCGAACGCGACCGTGGCGGGATCGGGCGGCACGGTCGCCATCTCGTCGGGCGGCGTGCTGAACTCGGCGTACGCGTCGGGCGGTGTGATCGTCGTGGGCGGCGGCGGGCTGGCGGCAGGCACATCAGCGGTCAACGGCGGCGCGGTGCTGCTTACCTCCAACGGTGTGGCAAGCGGGACGAGCGTCGGTAGCGGCGGGCAGATCCAGTTGCTCGCGGGTGCCAGCGCATCGTCATCGACCTTGATGAACGGCGCGCTGATGGTCGTCTCGGCAGGCGCAACCGCCAGCGATGTCGATCAGCGTTCGGGCGCGGCGCTCATCACGGATACGGGCGCGAGCGTCGCGGGCGGCAACGCAAACGGCGCGTTCTCGGTGGCGAATAACGTCGCGACCAACGTCATCGTCGAGAACGGCGGACGGCTCACCGTGAGATCGAATGGCACGGCAAGCGGCACGCACATCGGCGATCTAGGCATGGAGAGCGTGCAGTCGGGCGGTGTCTCGCAGAACGCCGTTATCGCGGGCGGCCAGCAGTTCGTATCGTCGGGCGCGAGCGCGAGCGGCGCGTTGTTGCAGTCGGGCGGTCAAACGGTGATGGCGGGCGGCTTCGCCAGCGGCACGCAATTAACGGGCGGTATTCAGTCCGTCATGGGCAACGCGACGGACACCGTGCTTACGGGCGGCACGCAAAGCGTCGGCAGCGGCGGCACGTCGACTGACACGAACGTCGGCTCGGGCGCGTCGCAGCAAGTGCTCGGCGGCATCGCGAGCAGCACGACGGTGGCGTCGGGCGGCGTGCAGATCATCAACGGCGGCGCATCCATCGACGCGCTGATCGCGGGCGGATCGCAGCAAGTTTTCAACGGCGTAGCAAGTGGCACGCTGGTTCAGGGCGGATCGCAGACGGTAAATATCGGCGGTGTCGCGCTCGGAACGGTCGTGCAATCGGGCGGCACGCAGACGCTTACCTTCGGCGGCGTCGCATCGGGCAGCGAGATCGAAGCGGGCGCGTTGCAAGTCGTGGAGATGGGCGGCGCGGCATCCGGCACCACGGTCGATACCGACGGCACGCAAGTCGTATCCGGCACAGCGGTCGATACGCTGGTATCGGGCACGCAGACCGTATACGGCAGCGTCGATAACACCACGCTCGTCGGCGTGGGCGCGACGCAAACGGTCGCATCGGGCGGTCAGGCGACGGGAGGTATCGTCGATGACGGCGCGGTTCAGACCGTTGCATCCGGCGGCTATGCGAGCGGTACGGCCATCGGTGCGAGCGGCATACAGAACGTGGCGGGCCGTGTCGAAGGTGTGATCGTCGATGGCGGCGTGCAGAACATTTCGGGCGCGGGCGCGCTCGGACTCGACACGCTGCTCGTTTCGGGCGGGCGGCAGAACGTTGGCCTGGGCGGCACGGCGACATCGGCAATCATTGGCATGGATGGAACGCAGACCGTACTGAACGGCGGATACGCGGAGTCGAGCGTGATCGGCGCGGGCGGCGCGCAAACCATCGAGGCAAACGGCAGTGCAACGTCGACGACGGTTTCGTCGGGCGGCACGCTGACGGTGTCCGCTGGCGCAGCGCTCGATCACGTCGATCAACAAGCGGGCGCGGCCCTGGTCGCGGATACCTCGAGCACGATCACGAACGGCCATAACGCATCGGGCGCGTTCTCGGTGATGAGCCACGTCGCATCGGGCGTGCTCGTCGAACAGGGCGGCCGTTTCGCGGTGCTGTCGGGCGGACAGGCGTTCGGCACGCAAGTTGGCAGCGGCGGTGTCGAGACGGTCGCTGCGGGCGGCGTCGCGTCCGGCTCCATCGTGTCGGGCGGCGCGCAGAACGTGAGCGGCACGGCGGCCGGCGCATCGGTGCTCGCGGGCGGTCAGCAGACGGTTGCGTCGATGGGCAGCGCGCTTGGCAGCGTCGTCGGCGATGGCGGGCGTATCGCGGTCAATGGCGTCGCGAGCGGCACGCAAGTGCGCAGTGCGGGCGTGATGTCGGTCGGCTCGGCGGGCAGGGCGATCGATACGCACGTCAGCGGCGGCGGCGCGGTGACGGTCGCATCGGCGGGTCTGGCGCGCGGCACCGTCTTGAACGATGGCGCGTTGCAAACCGTGCGTTCGGGCGGCATGGCGAGCGCGACGGCCATCGGCTCCGGCGGCGTGGAAACGGTCGCGGCGGGCGGAGTATCGACAAACGCGATCGTCACGCGCGGCGGCACGCAAAGCGTCGCGTCGGGCGGATCGGCAAGTGGCACGGCGGTGTCGGCGGGCGGCTTGCAGGCCGTGTTGTCGGGCGGCGTTGCGTCGGCGTCGCGCGTGCTGTCGGGCGGGCAGCAAAACGTCACGGCGGGCGGCATCGCGGTGGCGACCTTGGTGGCTAATGGCGGCGCGCAGACCGTGCAGACCGGCGCGACCGCCATCGATACAACTGTGGCCAGCGGCGGCGTGCAGGATGTCGCTTCCGGCGGCACCGCGACCGGCACGCTGGTCAGCGCGGGCGGCGTGCAGCGCGTGTCATCAGGCGGAAATGCGGGCTCGGTCACGCTGGGCAGTGGCGGCAATCAGTACGTGTCATCGGGCGGTGTGGCCAACGGCGTCGCCGTGACGAACGGCGGCGCGCAGACCGTGCTCGCGGGCGGCAATGCCAGCGGCACGATGGTATCGAGCGGCGGCGTGCAGGCGGTATCGTCGGGCGGACAAGCGAGCGGCGCGGTCGTATCGCATGGCGGCCAGCAGACGGTCACGACGGGCGGCATTACGAGCGGCACGATCGTGCAAAGCGGCGGTTCGTTGACCGTGTCGAGCGGTGGATCGGCAGGGCAGGTCACGGTGCAGAACGGCGGATTGACGACCGTCACCGGCGCGGGCAGCGCGACGATCAATCAGCAAACGGGCGCAGCGCTCGTCACCGATACATCCGCGACCGTAAGCGGCACGAACCACGGCGGCACGTTCGAAGTCGGGAACAACATCGGCTCGAACGTGCTGCTCGAAAACGGTGGCGCGTTCAAGGTGCTGTCGGGCGGTATCGCCAACGATACGCGCGTGGGTTCGGGCGGCATGGAAACGATCAACGCGGGCGGTTCGTCGCTGCGTTCGGTCATCTCTGGCGGCACGCAGTTGATCGAGGCGGGCGGCACGGCGGTAGGCGCGATCGTCAGCGCGGCCGGTGTGCAGCAAGTGGCCTTCGGCGGCAACGCCACAAGCACGACGGTCGCAGCGGGCGGCATGCAGGCCGTCGCGGGAACGGCTTCGGGCACGATGGTGTCGGGTGGCACGCAGACGGTTTCTTCTGGCGGCGTCGTGCAGGACACTACGGTCGTGAGCGGCGGTCAGCAAGTGATCAACGCGGGCGGTTTCGCGTCGGCGACAACGCTTTCCGCAAACGGCACGCAGACGCTGAATTCGGGCGGCGTGGCGAGCGCGACGACGATCAACGGCGGCACGCAGAACATTCTGGCCGGTGGCGTCGCCAACGACACGACCGTCAATTCAGGCGGCCTGCAATATGTCGACGGCAATATCGAAGGCTACGCCTACAACACGGTCGTCAACAGCGGCGGCGTTCAGCAAGTGGCGTTCGGCGGCTTCGCGGGCAACGCGCTCATCAACACGGGCGCAGTGCAGGAAGTGCAGGCCGATGGCATCGCAAGCGGAACCACGCTCAACGGCGGCACGCAGATCGTCAGTTCTGGCGGCGCCGCCGATGCGACCACGGTCAACTCGGGCGGCGTGCAGCGCGTGCGCAACGGCGCAATCGTAACGCGCACGCTCGTCAACAACAGCGGCACGCTGACCGGCGACGGCAACGTGGCCGGCGTGACGGTGACGAGCGGCGGTCTGGTGCAGAACCTGGCGAGCGCGAGCCTTGGCATCGTCAACGATGGCGGCGCCGTGCAAGTCGATACCGTCACTGCGGCGAATGTCGCGGTGAACGCGGGCGGCGTCTTGTTCGGCAGCGGATCGCTCATCGGTAACGCGACGTTCAACTTGGGCGGCGCGCTCGTCGCGAGTACGCCGGGCCAAACCTTGCGCGTGAACGGCAAGCTTGCATTCAACGACGGTTCCAACTTCGTCGTGAGTGCGAACGCGGCGGGTCAGACCGGCAGCGTCGCGGTGACGGGCGATGTCGACATCGCGCAGAGCGGGGCGAATGGCGGCGCGAAGGTCGTCGTGAATGCATCGCCTGATGCGTGGAAGGCCAACACGAAGTACACGATCCTGACGTACACGGGCGCGCTCAACGGCACCTTCGCGGGCGTCGGCATGGACTACGCGTATCTTTCGCCGACGCTTTCGTATGCGCCGGGCGAGATCGATCTGACGCTGAAGATCGCATCGATTTTTTATCAGACGGGCGATTTCGCGGGCTTCGGGATGGTAGGGCAGAACCGCAATCAGTTGCAGGTGGCTAGCGCGCTGAACCGCGTGCTGCTTGCGGGCGGCAACGCCATCACCGATGCCTTGTTGTTCACAACGAGGGCAGGCGCGCAATCGGCGCTTGAGCAGATGTCCGGTGTCGAGGCGACCGGCCTGTTGCGCGTCGCGCGTCAGAACACAGAGGCGCTCGGCAATACGGTCAGCGAGCGGATGACTTCGGTATCGCAAGTGCGTCCGTCGAATGATTTGTGGGCGTCGGTGCGTTACGGGCAGTCGCATGTTTCCGGCGATGCATCGCTTGGCAGCAACGCGCTCGATACGCGTTCGAGTTCGATCGCTGTCGGCTACGACCGCGAAGTCGCGCGCGACGTGCGTGCAGGCGTCGCCGTCGATGCGGACTATAGCGATCTCGGATTCAATCAGCCGGGCGCGAGCGGCCACACCAACGGTTGGCAAGCGCTGATCTACGGTGCATGGCAACCCGCGACGCAGCCGTTCTTCGCGCGCGGTATGGCGGGCATCGGGCGCTGGAGCAACGCGGAAAATCGCGTGGTCGGATTTGGCGGTTTGACAGGGACGCCGCAGGGCAGCGTCGAGACGCGCGCGGCGACGGCGTATGCGGAAGGCGGTCTGAATCTGCATCTGCGCGATGACATGGCGCTTCAGCCGTACGTCGGCATGCGCGTAGGCCGCTATGCGCAGGACGGCTTCGGCGAAGGCAAGGGCGGCGTGTTCGATCTCGTCTATCAAGGCAGCACGCAGGCCGCGACGACCGCGATGGCGGGCGGGCGTTATCTGTTCACGCAAAAGCGTCGCGACGGCGCGACCAACACCTGGGAAATCGATGCGAACGTGCAGCAGCGCATCGGGAGCCTTGGGCAGACGTTGAATGTGTCGTTTGCTCAAGCGCCGGGCGCGGTCTATCAGGTATCCGGCACGCCGCTCGCGCGCACCGTCGGTCATGTAGCTACTGGCGGCGCATGGGAGATTGGCAAGAACGCGTCAGTGTTCGCACGTCTCGGTGTGGACTTCGCCAAGCACGAGCAGGACTACAGTGGATTGGCGGGCGTGAACTGGAAGTGGTGAAAATGATGCAATCCGCATTAGTCGAGAGACCTAAAGCAGCGTAAATCCGCTTGTAACCGCTTACCGGTATGGTTTTGCGAGATTTCTCAACCATTAATTGCTAAAAGCCTTGAGCCCTAACTGCATAAGCCTTTCGATGTTAGCGTTGCAGTAACTGTGGCTCGTTATGTGAACGCCAGTCGTCACGGCTGTTAGCGTTTAGTGAATTGCGAGCGGCCTGTGTGGATTTGCCCCCGTAGTTCCGGACACCATCTCACACCAAGGTTGATGAATCGGCTTTACGTCGGAACTCGCGCGGCGAGCGGTATTTGAGCGCGCTATGCGGGTGTTTGTCGTTGTAGTGTTCGAATGCGACGGCCAGATTGCGCACGGCGGTCGCCGCGTCCGGCTTCGGCATGAACGCAACGTAATCGCGCTTCATCGTCTTGACGAAGCTTTTTGCCATGCCATTGCTCTGCGGGCTGCATACGAGCGTGGTCAACGGCTTCAGACCAATATCTGAAGCGAACGCGCGGGTCTTTTCGGCAATGTAACCCGAACCGTTGTCGCTGAGCCATTCGATTTGCGCGGGCGCTTTGCGAACGTTCCCGAAACGGTGTTCGACAGCCGCCAGGATGATACCGCGCACAACGTCGCCGCTATGACCGCCTGTCGTCGCTGCCCCAGCTGATCGCTTCGCGGTCACAGCAATCGAGTGCGAACGTCACGCGCAGCGGCGCGCCGTTGTGGCAACGAAACTCGAAGCCGTCAGAGCGCCATCGCTGATTGCTTCTGGGCACCGCCACCGTCCCTTCATGCCGACGCTCGATGCTCGGCCTCGCAGGCCTCCTGTGAAGCAACAAATCGTGCTGGCGCATCACGCGATAAACACGTTTCGCATTCACTGGAACCTCACACCGCAATTCTCGCTCGCTTCGCAGCAGGCCCCAGACGCGTCGATAGCCGTAGCTGGGCAAGTCAGCAACGAGCAAACGGATTTCGTCGACAATGCCAGCATCATCCATTTTGCGTGCGCGCCGGCCATCCTGCCAGTCAGCAATCCGGGCGAGCTTTACCGACACATTTGAGCGCGCTACATCGAGAACGTCACAGACCTGCTTTATTGGCCGTCCCCCGGTAATGAGGGTGAGCGCGCAATCCATTTTCGCGACTTCATCACCTCGACGGCTTCCCGGAGAATCTCGTTCTCCATGGTCTTTAGATGGACGCCTCCGGCTTGCCAAGGATGTGTTGCGTTGTTGAACAGGTATAGGCTGCGGTTTTATATCCGGCCCATGCAGGTCGATACCCGCTGGCCCCAATGGAATCCGCTGACTCAATCCTCATTTTTGCCACGGACCATGACGTCCGGAGGACGATGCAGGTTTGATGAGTCCCGGTCTTACCTGCTTGCCATTTCAACGTTACCTTGCGCAACCTTGAACTATTGAGTCGAGAATCATGACCTCACGAGACAGGGTGCTAGTCAGGCCGCCTCGGCCTGCGGTGGGTAGCTTGCGCTGTAAGCACGGCCATGAGCCAGTAGGGCCCATATGGTTCGGGCTATTTTGTTCGCCATAGCGACAACTACAACATTGAGCGGACGCCGCATGCTTAACTGCACAGCCCACGACCCCGGGTCTTTTGCATGCTTCATGCCGGAGCGCGCACCATGAATCATGAGGGTACGCAGGTATCGGTCACCTCTCTTGCTGATGCCAAGCAGGCGAACCTTTCCCCCGGTCCCAAATTGCGCAGGGACGAGTCCAAGCCGCGCAGCAAATTCCCGCCCTGAACGAAAGGCTTTCGGGTCGCCCATTGACGCGACCGCAGCAGTTGCGGTGAGAAACCCTACGCCCGGGATTTCTGCAATTGCCCTACAGGCGGGATTCTCACGTAACCATCCACGTAGCCGCTGCTCGATGACGGCAATCTGCCCGTCGATATCGACCAGCCGTTGCCATTGCTCCCGGAGAGAATCCACTAATACGCGAGGCAGGCGTGAATCGAGGCGCAGCAGGACCTCCGGCATGGCCCGGTTCGTTGCTGCGCGCCCAACGCCCATTACTTCGCCGTACTCGCTCAGCAAACCCCTAAGGCAGTTAGACTGGGAGCGCCTGAAGATGACGAGCTCCTGCCGTATCCGATGCAACGCCAGAACGGCCTGCTGGGCTTCAGTTTTAACCGGCACGGCCCCCACACCTGGGTGTTTTGCTGCTGCCCAGATAGCACGCGCGTCGGCTACGTCGTTCTTGTTTCCTGTCACGAAGGCCTTCACCAGCTTGCCGGGCATCAGCTTGACCTCGTGTCCAAGCTCCACGAGACGACGTGCCCGGTGCTGTGAGCCTCCGCAAGCCTCCATCCCGATAAGGCATCTTTCGCGATTAGCAAAGTGCTCCAGGAAATTGTCACGACGAAGCTGTTTGTCGAGCCCCTCGCCAGGGTCTGCGACTATCTGTGAAGCTGGAAAACCCGCTTGGCGATATCTACGCCCACGACTGTCGGTTCCATTTGCGCTCTCCGGTAGGACGAGGCCTCAATTATGCGATGAGGAGGCGTCCATACCATTTTTTGCCCAGCAGGCGCTGGAGCTCCTTGATCTGCTTCAGCGCGTCGCTCAACTCGGACGCCGGCACAACTTCTTCTCCAGCGCTCACTGCCGACAGGCTGCCGTCCTGATGCAGCTTGCGCCACTGAAACAGCTGATTCGGATTGATGCCGTGCAGCCGATCCACCATCGAAACTGTCTTGCCGGGCTCGAACGTCTCCCGAACCATCGCCAGCCTCTCATCAGCCGACCAGCGCCGTCGGCGCTCAGGTCCCGTCAACACTTCCATTACTTCGTTCTTGTTGTTAGTCATATATACAGTCTTATGCCTACCCGCTATTGTAAGAGGGAGACTGTGTCCGGTCTTTCAGGGGGTTGTTCCACTCGCTGCTCACCGCATCCTTCCATACCGGCACACCGTCCTCCCGGCGCAGAGGGGCGCTCCTTGGGCGCCCCTTGGATGGTCAACGTCCAGCGATTAGACCGCCGTCGACGTGAAGGATCTCGCCGGTTGTAAAGGCGGCGTCCTCGAGATATAGCACCGCTCGAACGATATCCTCGACTTCGCCGAGCTTGTTCATGGGATGGAAGGCGGCCAGCTTGTCAACCATGCTCGGATCGTGCATCGGCGTACGGATAACGCCCGGAGCCACGGCGTTCACGCGGATCCCGCGCGTGGCGTACTCGATCGCCATGCTCTTGGTCGCGGCGTTCATCCCGCCCTTCGTGAGCATGGCGATGAAGGCGGGCGAGCGCGAGCTCGCGAATTCCGCCGTCGAAGCCGTAATCTGGACGGTATGGCCACTGCCCTGCTTGAGCATCACTGGAATGACTTGCTGCGTGGTAAAGAAAAAGCCGTCGAGGTTGGTCTTCACCTTGAGCCGGTAATCCTCTTCGGTATATTCGGTGAACGGCTTGCCGATGAAGATGCCGGCGTTGTTCACCAATGTATCAATGCGACCGAAGCTGTCGAGAGCTGCCGCGACCAGACGCTTACCCGTGTCGGGGTCGCCGATGTCGCCGGCGATAGTCACGAGGTCAGGATCGGCTGAAGGCTGGATCGAGCGCGATGTAGCGACGACGCCGTAGCCCCGGGCGCGGAAACCGTTGACGATGCCTTCGCCAATGCCCTGTGAAGCGCCGGTGACAATGGCTACCTTTTTATGGCTCATGCTGTTTCTCCTGGCTGTTGAGTGAACCTGGATGCCATTGGCATCCCGTGGTATGGACAGCAGGTTATCGCTGGACTTTCGGAAAGAGGAGCCGCTATCCTCGCGCAATGACTGATAAAAAACGCACAGAACTCGACTGGCAGGACATGCGGATATTTCTGGCGCTAGGGCGCTATCGAAGCCTGTCCGCCGCTGCCCGCGCCCTGCGGGTCAATCACGCGACGATTGCCCGCCGTGTCCAGTCTCTCGAGAAAAGCGTCGGTCAGAAGCTTGTGGAGCGCCGGCCGGAGGGCTACGCACTGACGCCGGCTGGAACACACGCGTTGCAGGTTGCAGCGGAAATGGAAACCGCGGCGCTGACGATAGGGCATGCGCAAGCGAGCGATGGCGAAGCTATCCTTCGAGGCCTGGTGCGCATAAATGCACCGCCCGCGCTATGTCAGGGCTTCATCCTTGCACGCCTCACACAGATTACCGAGTCCTATCCCGGTCTCGACATTGATCTTGCGACAAACCTTCGTTCCGTCAGTCTCGATCGTCACAAAGCCGATATTGCGGTGCGTGTGGGGCGCCTCGTCGACGCGGACCTTATCGCAAAGCCACTCGGTCGCATGGCGTTCGGCTTCTATGGCGCACTAGCGCAGTGCGAGCGAGCCGAACGCGGGGAGGTGCCGGTTTTCGTGAGTTTCAACGAGGAAAGCGCCGACATGCCGGGCACGAACTGGCTGACACAGCATTTCCAGCACTCGCGCGTTTCACTTCGCGCTGAGAATCACATTTTGCAGGCAATCGCCGCGCGAGACGGTGCGGGCCTTGCCTTGTTGCCTCATTATCTAGGCCGAAGCTTGCCTGGGCTGAGCCTGTGCTCGCTGGGGCCGTTGCCCCCGCCGCGAGATATGTGGCTATTGATACGCAGACAGGACCGAAACGTCCCGACAATACGCGCGGTCATGCAGCACCTTATCGATTCATTCAAGAAGAGCGAAACACTTTTCGACGCTTAAGTTCTAGGCGCGTCCAACCCGCAGCTCGCCGCACACCGACGAGGAAGAGGCGATACTGCGGAGGAATATGGCGTTGGCTAACGCGTAGTCAACTGCCGATGAACGACCCTCACCGGCCGCTCGCAAGGCGATAAGTCAGACGTCGCCTCTTCAAGACATCGGCCAGTCGCAAATATCGGCTCAGATCGCCCGATACGCAGGGCTCTCGCACTCAATGCAACCGCGCATCACGCATTGCATCTACAGGCTTACGAATACCCTTCCGTCAAGGACGCCGGCCACAGTCGGCCGCAGAAAGCGCCCGCGCGCCCTAGCAGGCGCGCAGCGATACACGGCATAGTAAAGTTAGCCAGACATCGCTCGATGAACAAGCCCAACCGTCCGGCTACAAGTCTCACGTAGCCGCGCGTTCGGGCACCCTCGCCAACAACGGCCCCAGACCCTCCGCCACGGTCAGATGAGATATCACGGCGTCACGTAGCTTCTGGTACGGAAGCCCGGCGATCATCGCAGTCTGAATCGCCGCGAGCACTTCGCCTGCTTCCGAGCCGATCATCGTGAAGCCGAGGATGCGGTCGTCGTCCGCGCCAACGAGCACTTTCATGAAGCCCTGCGTTTCGTCCGTCGCCTCAGTGCGCAGCACGTTGCTCATCGGTAGCGTCGCAATGCGCACACCGATTCCTGCGCGCCGTGCGTCGGTTTCGTTGAGGCCGACGCGCGCCAGAGGCGGATCAATGAACAGCGTGTACGGTATCAGCCGGTCACTCGTGCTGCGATGTCCGCCCGCCATGTTGTCGCGCACGATCCGGAAATCGTCAACGGAGACATGCGTGAACTGCGGACTTCCCGCCGCTTCGCCGATTGCCCAGACATCGTCAGCCGATGTCTGCAGGCGGTCGTTCACGCGAATATAACCGCGCTCATCAATTTGCACGCCCGCCAGGTCGAGGCCGATATCGGCCGTATTCGGCACGCGTCCCGCCGCGACGAGAATGTCGCTGGCCTCCAGCGTCTGCTCGCCCGAAGGCGTCCGCACGACGACGCGCACCTGCGTTCCGGAATGACCGTCGACGCGGATCGTCTGCGCATCGAGTATCACGTCGATGTCTTCCGCGTGGAGGATGCGCAGCATTTCTTCGCCGATATCCGCGTCCTCGCGAGCCATCAGCCGCGCGCCGCGCTCTACAACGGTCACGCGGCTGCCGAACCGCCGGTATGCCTGCGCCATCTCCACGCCGATGTAACCGCCGCCTAACACGATCAGATGCGGCGGCGCGCGATCGAGTTCCAGCGCGCCGATGTGCGTCAGCGGATCGGACGCCTGCAGACCCGGCACGTCCGGAATCGCGGCGTGGGTGCCGACGTTCACCACGACCTGATCACCGACGAGCGTGCGCGTGCCGCCATCGTTGAGCCGCACCTCGATGGTCTTCGGCCCGACGAACCGACCCACGCCCATGACCAGTTCCGCGCCGCTCGACGCATACGCCTGCACGTGAAACGCAGCCTCCCGCTCGACCATGCCGCGCTTGCGATCGCGAACCTTCGCCATGTCGATGGCCACGGGCCCCGTCATCGCGCCGAAATCGGCGGCATGGCGCGTCAGATGCGCGACGCGCGCGCTCCATACCTCGTTCTTGCTGGGCAGACAGGCGACGGCGGGACACGAGCCGCCGACCCATTGGCGCTCGACCACGGCGACGCGCTGTCCCGCGCGCGCCAGATGCCACGCCAGGAGCTTGCCGCCCTGGCCACTGCCGAGAATCAGCGTATCGAACTGTTCGATCTGAGACATGACTTTCTCCAATGTGCTGACGGATGAATGAATGGATCACTCGACGGCCGGAAAATCGACGTCGGTATCGTTGATTCGATTGAACGTGTTGGTGAAGATCGTCATCGCAATCGCGAGCGAGATGTCCGCCAGTTGCGTGTCGCTGTAGCCTGCCGCGCGAATGGCAGCGAGTTCGTCTTCGTCGATCGTGCCGCGCGTCGTTTGCAGGGTCCGCACGAAGCGGATCAGCGCATCGCGCTTGATGTCGCCCGTCGGCTGGCCGGTGCGAATCTGCTTGAGCGCCACCGGCGACAGACCGGCCATCTTGCCGAGCATCACGTGCGCGGCCACGCAGTAGTCACAGCCGGTCAGTTCGCTGATCAGCAGCTTGATGGTCTCCAGATCCTGCTTGCTCAGACTGCTCGACGCCAGCGCGCCTTCGGCGTCCAGCGCGGCGTTCAACGTCGCGGGCGAGAGATGACCGAGCGCGGCGAACAGATTCGGCACGCCGCCGCCCGCGATCTTGCGAACGCGGGCATAGACGTCGGCGGTGGCGCCAGTGGCAGCGGAGAGTGCGGGGATGGCGATGCGACTCATGGTGAACCTCGTTGGGTGGTGGTCAGGAGCCTCCACTTTAGGTTTGTCGAATGAGCTTGTTGAGTCGCCAAATGCTCAATATCATGCTCGAAAGTTTCATTTGGAGATCAGCATGGCGCTTTCGATCGACTGGCTGAGCCGTCTGCTCGGCATGATGACCGTGCGCGGTCAGCTCGAACTCCGGTGCTCGTATGGCGCGCCCTGGGAAGTCATCTACGCCGATTCGGACGAGGGCGAAATGCCCTATCACATCGTGCTGGGCGGATCGGCCATTCTGGAGACGCCCGGCGCGGGCAAGCCGCAGCCGCTCGGCGCTGGGGATATCGTGCTGCTCGCGCACGGATCGGCCCACACGCTTCGCGACGGCAGCGGCGCGCGGCCGAAGCCAGCCCGCCAGCGCGCGGTCATGAACCTGATCGTCAGCGAGAACACGGGCACGGGGGAGCGTCTGGACATGCTGTGCGGACGCATCGTGCTCGCGCCGCCGCATGACCGCTTTGTGCGGGCGTATCTGCCCGGACGGCTCGTCGTGCGCACGTCGACGTCGAGGGGCGCCAGGCCGGACGACGCGTTAAATCAGTTGAACGGTCTCGTCGCGCTGATGCGGGCGGAATCGATCGCGGACAATCTCGGTGGCCACGCGATGATGAACGCGCTGTCGGCGGCGCTGTTTGCACTAACTTTACGCGCCAGCACGGAGTCCGACGAAGCGCCCGCCGGGCTGCTGGCGCTCGCAGGCGATTCGCGACTGTCCCCGGCGCTCAAGGCGATCTTCACGGAACCGGCGCATGACTGGACGCTGCCCGACCTGGCGGCCCTATGCAATATGTCGCGAGCCACGTTGATCCGTCAGTTTCAAACGAAGGTCGGACGTTCGCCCAGCGATCTGCTAATCCATGTACGCATGGCGCTGGCAGCGAACGAGTTGAAAAACCCTGGCGTGTCGACCGAAGCCGTGGCCGAGACGATCGGGTATCAGTCTGTGGCGGCGTTTCGGCGCGCGTTCAGCCAGCAGTTCGGCGTGACGCCTGCGCGCTGGCGGCGCACGCATGCGCAGACGCGGCAGGCCTAGGCGGGCTGCCGCGCGGTGCATCGGTCACTTCGCTCGCTGCATTGAGAGTTCCAATCCGGCTTCGGGCGCGATGTCGCGGTAAGCGCCAAAGGTCGGACATCCGTCCGGCCTTTGGCTTCTTCCCTTCAGACCGATTTGACCTCGCCGCCGTCCATGCGCAGCGTACTGCCGGTCATCCATTTGGCCGCGGGCGAGACGAGGAATGCCATCAACTCGGCGATTTCTTCCGGCGTGCCGTAACGCGCGATGCCGGCTTCCTTGGGGAAACGCGCCGTTGCTTCTTCCACGGTCATGTCGTGCAGAGGCGCCCAGTGCTCGAGATATGAGCGCCGGCGGCCGGTCATCACCGGGCCAGGAAGGACGCTATTTACCTGCACGCCATCCGCGATGCCGCGATCGGAAAACGCCTTCGCCAGTGCGACGATCGCCGCGTTGATCGTGCCGACGGCCGCATACGGCGCCTTCGGAAACATCGCGGAATTCCCCGACATCAGCACGACCGATCCGGACGACTGCTTCAGCGACGGCCAGGCCGCGACCGTCAGCCTGCGCGCGCCGTGAAGCTTCAGCGCGAGGCCGGCGTCCCATTGCTCGTCGGTCATGTCGAAGAGATCGATCTGCGGCACCGCGCCCGCGATATTGAGCAGCGCGTCGATGCGGCCGAACGCGGCGAGCGCTTCATCGACGACGTGCTGCGCGGCCTCGGGCCGTGCGAGGTCGATGTCGATTGCGATCGTCTTTACGCCGGCCTTCTGAACCGCGTCGGCGGTCTCTTCGAGATTGGCGCGATTACGTGCGACGAGCACGATCGAATCGAAATCGCGTGCGAGGCGGATCGCCGTCGAGCGCCCGATCCCCTGACTCGCGCCCGTGACTATGGCTGCTTTGATGGACATGTGGTTTCTCCCGGCTCAATGAACGACGACCATCTTGCCGTTCGCTTCGTTGGCTTCCATCACGCGATGGGCTTCGTGAATCTCATCGAACGAGAACACGCGCGAGGGCTTCGCATTGAAACGGCCCGCCGCGATATCCGCTGCAATGGACTGCAGCGGCACATCGGAAAGCGGAAAGCCCGGCGTGCCGAACACGAAACTGCCGAAGAAGGTCAGATACACGCCGCTCGACATCTGCAGGAGCGGGTTGAAATCCGGGATCGGCGCCAGTCCGCCGAGCCAGCCCGCAAGGCACGCGCGCCCGCCGCGCCGGAGCATCGCGAGCGAATCGAGAATCGTGCTGTTGCCGACGAGGTCGAGCACGGCATCGACATGCTTCGCTTCCGCGATCCGCTTGCTGAGGTCCGGCCCTTCGAGTTCGACGCGCGACACGCCCATTGCTTCGAGCTTCGCGAAGCGCTCGCGGCTGCGCGTCGTGGCGATCACTTTCGCACCCGCGTGGACGGCGAGATTCACTGCCGCTTGCCCGAATGACGACGTTGCGCCGCGAATCACCACGGTTTGTCCTTCCTTGATTTCAAGGTTGCGGAACAGGGTCGTCCACGCCGTCGCATAGCTTTCGGGAATCGTCGCGACTTCGGCCCATGGCAGATCGGATTCGATCAGCGCGACATTCGACACCGGCGCACGCGTGAACTGCGCATAGCTGCCGTTGATGGTGCGCCCGAGCCCGCCCATCAGCGCGGCCACTTTCGCGCCGACGGGAAACACGCCGCCCGGACACGACTTCACGATGCCCACGCATTCGATGCCGCTCACCTTTGCCGCTTCGGCCCATTCGCCGCGCCGCATGTGCATCTCGGCGTGATTGATGCCGAATGCCTTGATCTCGATGACGACATGCCCTTCCAGCGGTTCCGGTTCCGGAATCTCCGCATAGACGAGGCTGTCGAGACCGCCGAACTTTTCGAGGACGATTGCACGCATGATGTTTCTCCTTTGGTAGATGAACGCGGTGTGACCGCGCTTTAGTCAGCGAGGAATTCGTTGATGGCTGCCGCGATCTGCGCCGCGTGCGTTTCGAGCGCGAAGTGGCCCGTGTCGAAGAAGCGCACATCCGCATGCGGAATGTCGCGCTTGAATGCTTCCGCGCCCGGCGGCAGGAAGAACGGATCGTTCTTGCCCCACACGGCGAGGAATTTCGGTTGATGCTCGCGGAAGTACGCCTGGAACGCCGGATAGAGCGCGACATTGCTGCGGTAATCGCCGAACAGATCGAGCTGCACTTCGTGCGCGCCGGGACGGCTCATGTAGTAGTCGTCGAGCGAGTAGCCGTCGGGCGAGACGGCCGACTCGTCAGGCACGCCGTGCCTGTATTGCCACTTCGTCGTTTCCTTCGTGAGGAACGGGCGCAGTGCATTGCGATTGGCCTGAGTCTGCTCCTGCCAGTACGCGCGGATCGGATTCCAGCCGTCGCTCAGTCCTTCCTTATAAGCGTTGCCGTTCTGCGAAATGATGGCCGTGATGCGCTCCGGATGCTTCAGCGCGAGGCGGAAGCCCGTCGGTGCGCCGTAATCGAAGACATAGACAGCGTAACGGTCGAAGCCGATCACTTCTGTAAAGCGGTCGATGACGCCGGCGATGTTCTCGAAGGTGTACGCGAAGCTGTCGCGGCTCGGCATGTCGGAGAGACCGAAGCCCGGAAGGTCCGGCGCGACGATATGAAAGCGGTCAGCCAGTAGCGGAATCAGGTCGCGAAACATGTGGCTCGAACTCGGAAAGCCGTGCAGCAAAAGCAGCTTCGGCGCGTCTGCAGGACCGGCTTCGCGATAGAACACATTGAAGCCGTCGACGTCGATATGGCGATGAGCAATAGCGGACATGGTCGTTTCTTTGGGGGTGAGGTGGTTTCGTCTCGTAACTGTTAAAAACATTTGAAAGAGGTTACAAAGCGCGGAAGTAACTTGTCAAGTGGTGTTTTAGCGGTTACGATAAAGTCATCGTAGAAACACGGCTGGCTAAAAAATGGAATACAGCTCACTCCCCGCGATCTTCGTGGCCGATGCGCCCGGCCTCGATTTCCTCAACTCGATCGCGACGCCGGTCGACGAACCCGTCGACTGGATCGCGGACGGCGAAGGCCTTCTGTCATGGCTCGAACAGGCGCAACTGGTGCCTGCCGAGGTGCTTGCGCACATGCGTTCGCAAACCGCGTCTGCCGAGTTGGACGAGATCGCGGCCAAGGCGCGCGGCCTGCGCGAATGGTTCAGATCGTTCGTGCAGAAGAGAAAGGGACGGCCGCTCGCGGCAAAGGACCTGAGCGAACTCGAAGCGTTGAATGGCGTGCTGCAGCGCGACGAACAGCACGGCGCGATCGTCGCGGACGAGAGCGCGCCGAGCGGCCTTGCATTCACGATGCAACGCCGCTACTCGACGCCCGAGTCGCTGCTGATGCCGATCGTCGAGACGCTGGCGAAGCTCGTGTGCGAACAGGACTTCACGTACGTCAAGGCGTGCGAGGGCCCGAAGTGCACGCTGCTGTTCGCCGATCACACGCGTGGACATGCGCGCCGCTGGTGCAGCATGGCCATCTGCGGCAATCGCGCGAAGGTGGCCGCGCATCGCGCGCGACTCAGGGAAGGAAAGGGCGGTTGAGCCTTACCGTTCGATCCGGATGTTCAATGGAAGGAGAGAGCATGAAACACATCAGGGCGATTGCGTTCGATCTTTACGGCACGGTGTTCGACGTACATTCGGTCATTGATCAGTGCGAGCAGCGATATCCGGGACACGGGCGCGAGATCAGCACGATCTGGCGGCAGAAGCAGCTCGAATACACGTGGCTGCGCAGCCTGATGAATCGCTACGTCACCTTCGAGCAGGCGACGGAAGATGCATTGCGCTATACGGCGCGGCATCTGAAGCTCGATCTGGATGATAAGACGAAGGCGGCACTTTGCGATGCGTATCTGAAGCTGCAGCCCTTTCCCGAAGTGCCGGCGACACTTCCGCGGCTCAGGGAGCGCGGCCTCGGGCTCGCGATTCTCTCGAACGGCTCGCTGCATTCCATCGGCTCCGTAGTCGGCCATGCGGGATTGCGCGATCACTTCGATCATCTGCTGAGCGTCGATCCGGTGCGCATTTACAAGCCGCACGATCGCGCCTACGAACTCGCGGAGGAAGCATTCGGTGTTTCGCGCGCGTCGATTCTCTTCGTCTCGTCGAATGCGTGGGACGCAACCGGCGCGCGCTATTTCGGCTTTCCGACTGCGTAGATCAATCGCGGCGGCAATACGTTCGAGGAAATGGGGCAAAGGCCGGACTGGGAACTGTCCGGCCCCGATGCGTTGCTCGACCTCTTTGACAAGGCGTAATTAGGCTCCGTTGCGCGCTGCTTGCGTCATCACCGCGGCAAAGTTCGCTGTCTTGGATTCGCTTAAAAGTCCTTTTGGTCGATGACTTCCGGATAGCAGGCGCCACGAAGCGACGCTCGGTTGGTGATGCGTTCGGCCACTGAGCGCTTCGAGGGCCGCGGGACAGGGCGGCAACCGACCTCATGTCACACGTTGCTGGCAGCTTGTCGGCTTTCGAAGACAGAACTAGGTCACACCCTAGCGTGGTGGGGTAACAAGGACTGGGAACATCGGTTTCACGCGTGCGACTCAACCTGCGCAGCCAGCAAAACTTACTTTTTGGCAGTGGCAGAGGTGCTTCTATATCTGCATGGACTCGCGCGACATTTACCGCGGATTCAGATGGCAAGACATCGAACGACATCTATCGTGAATGACTTTTTTCGGATGGGGAAGTGCCGCTCGGCCGTCTGCAAGAGGCCCTGCGTGAATGCCCGCTTCTGGCCGGTAGTACTCGCTTGCACGAACGCCAGGACGTCAGCAATGAGACTTCCAGCATCGGCATGGCGACACGCTGATTCAACTGGTGCTATCGGCCACGAATAGTCATTCCCGGCCGCGTTGCTCGGAAATTCGAGTGTCCGGTTCCTCCTATTAGACGACGGCCCGTTTGCGATTTTTACCATTTGGTCTTCGCCCAACGGGTTAATCTTTACGTGACCGTGCGATGCCACACATACCGGACAGTATCTTAGGCAGAACCTTTCGATCAGCCAACGCGGTCCACTGTTGAGCTCCAATAATTAGTCAGGAGACGTCGATGATTGATCGGGTTATGTCTTTCGTCCTGGCGTGTTTGTTTTGCACACCGATACAAAGCTTCGGAAAAACCTACGAATGTACAGCTGCATCCGCCTTCGGGTGCGATGCGGAAAAGTGTGAACCAGAAGATTTGAAAAGCAGAAACCCTGAGACCTTCGGGTATGACAGTAAAACAAAAATTTTAGCTACGTGCCTCGGCGAATCCTGCATGGAAGGAAAAATGATTGAAAAAAGGTCAGACCAAGACGAGCGGGTAGTTTTTGGCATTGTTAGAGAGACGGACCAAAGTTTGCCTGGAAGAAGGTTCACAATGCCAATAGTATTAACAATCTCTAAGACCAACGACTTTTCTGTATTAAGGCCATTGGCAGCATTGGGAACGTTCATAGAATATGGTCGCTGCAAATAATCGATTCCCCGCTTACATCGTTGAGTTTCTCCTTTATCTCACCGGAGGCAAATCCCATGTATATGCACGTGCGAATCAACCTTACACCGCGTATTCTCATTGCTACATTCATTGTTGCCGGGCCTATAGTCGTGCTGAGCAGCGCGAGCCCAGCCACTCAGTCGGATACAACAAAGAACGATGCATTTTTTAAAAAGTGTGACGCCGTTGCAAGCGAGCGAGTGAGCTTCACGCACACCAATATAAGGACCGGAAAAATAGAGACATATCACCTGAGCAAACGTTCTTTCGATGGTTCGTCAAGAGCGATGATCACGAAGATTCTCACTTACGCAAGAACTAATGCAGGCCTTGAGGATGACCGGATGATTGCGTACATCCTTGGAACAGCGTATAGAGAATCGGCGGGGAGTTTCCTGCCGGCAAAAGAAGCACCAAGCTGCAAAAGCGATGATTGCCGGATTAAAGCGGTTCAACGACTCGTTGACGAAAACCCTAAAAAATATCCATGCAACTATGCTAAGCGTCAGGCTAACGGCCAATCCTATTATGGAAGAGGATTCATTCAGCTAACGGGGCCAAAGAATTATAAAAGGATAGGTACCTTGATGCAAAGCAATCTGTACGATTATCCAGATCTTGCTGTCGATCCAGACGGCGCAACAAGAATTTTAATCGAGGGAATGCGTGACGGTTGGTTCACGAGAAACCGCGTTAATGGAAAACCGAATCGGCTTGCCGATTACTTCAATAACAAGACCGAGAACTGGATACAGGCTCGGGATATCGTTAATCCAGGTTCGCGCGACAATGCCGACATCACTGCAGGATATGCAAAACTCTTTCTTAAGTGCCTTGGCTAAAAATGCAATATGTGTCTTTGCGGTTGACATGTTGCGTGAAGCCCAACCTTAGCTTATAGAAGGCTACGTGCGTGCGGATTTCGGTTTCCATGTGGTATCGACCAAGACCAGAAGCGGAACGGCCGTTGTGCACGTGAAAGGGGACCTAAAGCCGACTGAGTACCGACCGTCAACTTCGGGTCGTGACGACTCGTTCGGAAGTCGCGGGAGCCGACTTCCAGTTGCGTCGGCCGCCAACGACGGCAGAGCGACATGCAGCGGCCGGACGGCTGCGGGACGCCGAAGGTCCGCAAAGGCCGATGACTTGCCATCGGCTCTGCGACATTCAGTGCCCGCTTGTGAAGTTCTAGCGACGCTCGAACGTCCAACTGCGTCTCCCAGTGAACGTCGCTTCCTGGCCGGTCTGAGACAGGACCTCCGCAAAATTAGCTCGCCGCAAGCCGGCGATGAAGTAAGCGCGCGCGGAAGCTCCGCTATCTAGATAACACGACGAGCTCAATCGACGGCTCGTGCTCAATCATGTTTCCAACCATATTCTTTCCTCCACCGAAAAAGTTATATCGATCGGTAGGCGACATGCCGAACTCTGTCAGGGTCGACGAGTACCATAGCCGTCGTCGTTTGTAGTTGACGCAAGGCGCAAGAAATTCCTTTCCAAACCATCAGGTGCGTCATGCTCCAAGAGTTTGTGCGCGCAACGTTAGTGCACCTGGAGGCAGGCCTCGGCTCGGTTGTCGATGCCCACGCACAATTGAGCAAGAAGGTGTGGTTGGTCGAAGTACCAAAGCCTGAAAGTTAGTGGCGAGAAAGTGGCGAAGTGCACCCCGCAAACCCGCGTCGTTACTGGGTTTGCAAATTCCTGTGGGTCATCCGTGCAGAATCTCGCCGAAAAGACTTAGGACATGCCGCGTCGTCGCCAAAATGAGCGCGTACACCGTCATGGAGACGTTGGCCCATCGCCAACAGCGGCAGTTTTCCAATGCACCGTGCAAGGACTGTCGAGTTGTACGACGAGACGTTGGGACCCTAGGGGGAGGGGGTATCTGAGACCTGGCAACTTTTCGACCCGGACACAGAGCGTTCTCTCACGCGCAGAAAAAATCCCCCTTTAACAAAAAAATGTTAAAGCCTTTAACATGGCCCTAATTAACTAAACACCTTTACTGACGGGGCTTTGAGGCACTTCGGCACATGTTAAAGCGATGTTAAAACATGTTAAAGATGTTAAAGCTGGGCGGACGGTCAGAGGAAGTGACCGGCGACCTGATTACTTGATTTCACCGGGCTAAAGATTTGACGGAACGGTCGGTCCCATGCCAGTTTGCCCCAGACTTTTTCACCCGTTCCCCACGGCTTCATTTGGTAAGCCCATCCGCAGCTTGAACGCAGCGCGCGCCTCATTGGAGACCTTCGCGCACATTCTTGGAATTAGCACCAAGGCTTGACCCGTGACTGGGCATGCGTCAAGCCGATTTCCGCAGTCGGCCAACAAGCGACTCTCGCGCAATGCGTCTCTCCGACATTCCGGAGGCGCCTTCACTTAGTTTGCGGACATTCGATAGTCGAGAAAACGCGTCGCCTTATCGGCCGTATGAGAGAAGGTTCACACGAAGCCAAACTGCGCCCTTCGCTCGTCCGTAAAGTCTCAGGCGTCGCAGACTACTCGCAACTATATGTTCGGTATCTCGATCGCCGTCAGTTCCGGACGCTTCGGATGAACATGACTTCGGGGCCGGTCAGAAGTGGCGGAGAATAATATCTTTGCGTGAAAAACAGCGGATGAATTGATCCCAGCGGCAGCCTCCTATCGGGTCCGTGTGTCGTCGATGCAGCCGCCGCGGACGATTTGGACATATGCCTCCCTGATAGTTTGACGTTTAGTTGTACAAGACTTGGGCTTCCGTGAATCGGAGAACTTCCACAAGTAATAGCTGGCTTTACTTATGCCGTACTTGCGGCAAAGTTCAGCAACCTGGACAGCGCCTTCGCCTTCTTTGAGCGCTGCGGCGATGTGGCGAGGTTTGCTCGGTGCGTAAGCCAGCGAGGGTGAACGTTATGTCGAGCACGCCAACATCGCTGGTCGCCCTTGCAAGATGGATCATGTCATCTATGCTTGTGCATCATTGGAAATGCACTCATCTATCGGCGCACCACTAGGTGATAGTACGTACGGGAGACATGCAGGATGAACATCGAGGGATTCGCGCAGATCTTCCTCTGCGCGTCATTCGGGGGACTCCTGGTTGAGGTGGCTAAGTGGCACCGCATCCGAGAGTCCGCAAACTTTCCTGCATACTGCCGTAGCCCCCAGTACTGGATCTTAAGTCTTCTGATGATTGTTTGTGGAGGCGGTCTCGCTACTCTGTATGGCATAGAAAGTAAAAACGCAATTCTTGTTCTCAATATCGGCATATCGGCCCCGCTGATAGTCAAGGCACTTGCCGAGCCCCTGTCGTCTGAGCCGGACCCACCTAATGGCTCGCCTCCGCCTGAGAAGCATGTTCCTGGCTATGGGATGCAACCGGACCATATCAACAATAAAAAGCGTCGGCCATCGCTTATTAAATTTCTCGCATGGCGCTAGGGAAGGATCATGCCTCAGTCAGATGAAACCTATTTTGTTGACCACGCTTTCTGGCATCGGGATGAATTACCGCTGGGCTTTTACGAAGGAGGGCAATCGGTAGCAATTTTGCCTAACATCCTTCCGCGGCCGTGGATCGTCGTCGAGCACGAGTTATCCCATGTCAATCTGGTTCGACGTAGTTCACTAGGTCTTTTGCAAACGCTGGTGAATGCTGCGGATGGCATAGTTGAGCCGCACGAGAAAGATCGAAAGCTTGAGGAAAGTAGCCTATTTCAGGCAAAGATGCTGAGATATACCGTCGATGTTCATGAGGCTGTGGCGTGGTTTTGCACCGAATTGCTGACCGAGTCTAGAGACCCGCTTCTTGCGCCAAAACAATTTCGAGATGGTGTAGAACGTCTGCACGGAACGCTTGCTGCATTCAGAGAGGAGCCGTACAAAAAGCGCGTCGTTGAGATCATCGACATTGCCGAAGCTATTGGAATGGTCGCGCTGAGTCCGAGCTGGATGCTGGATGTTTTCAAAACGCTCGATGGCCGTTTCATTCAAAACGGATGTGAGGCGCTCTTCGCGAAAAGAGAGACGCCCTGGAGGCGGTTTTGCCGACTATGCCGAATAGTCGCGGCGTCCGACCCTTTAGACGTGGTGGCGTGGGCGAATTGGGTCTCAACCTTGAGGCCAAAACAGGTGTTAATGCCGCCTCTTAATAAACGACGGCTGATGTTCTCTAGCGATCCAACTAAGCATTCTTTGCACCTTGATTCAAAATTGGACCGAAACGACATTTTGTCTATCCTGCGGCGACTCTCGACCACTGCTCTTGACGACAACTCTATCAAGAATCACTGGATACTTTACAGACATCTGAATCTTTTTGACTTTAGTCTCGATCGTTATTCGCAGGTCGAGATCGTTGCTCGTCCCCATCAAACGACACGCTACGATCTAACGGGACAAAATGGGGAAGAATTGCTCCGATACCATCCCGTCCTTATTGTCGAACTCGACATGCAACAAGGGCTGAAGCGCTCGAAAGAGATGAATATGCACACAGTATTCATTCACACCGAATCCAGTCCGGACACTAATCTGTATGTGCTGCAAACGGATAGACAGAAAGCGCGCCAATTTCTCGTGGGTTATATCCGGAAAGGCGGAATCATACTTGCGAACTCTTTTGGCTATGATTTTGGTGGCGGTGATTTCTTTGGGGACCAAATACTAAAGGATCTACCGCACTGCGTTGTGTGTACCCACTGTTTTCGTACGCTATGGTTTCGACTCGCTATCGGCTCAGACAAAGGTCTAACTGGGGAAAAAGAGATCGAGCATATTGCTCTAGGTTCTCGAAGCGCACCCGAGGACTTCGGTTTCCTGGTCTTCAAACCAAAAGGGAAGGAGTTTCCAATACTTATGATGCCCACTCTTTTAAGCGATGTTGAACGAACCGTTTCGGCTGCTGAGAAGATGAAAAGTCCATATGGAACCAAGCTTCAGAGTTGGATTGCTCCCGCCCACCGATGGGCGGGAGCTGCGGAGCCCCACGTCGAGGCGGTCCAAAGGTCACATGAAAAAGACTGGCGACAACCGGCTGTCTCATGGCAGAAGATATTCGAGAATCCAAAGCGATATGGGATCAACATCTACGATTGGAGGATTCCGCGGTATGCTTTTGACGAGTGGAGGAAAGAACGTGACGCACCGCAGAGTGGAAAATAGGGATCGCCGCGAGTCTTGACGACCCGTGCCGTGTTTCGAACGACAGCGAAGCGGCGAGCTGCAGCCGCACGGCGGATGAATGGCGAGCGTCGGCTATGGCCGATCGGCCGCCGCCAGTATCTGGCGTGGTTGACCGGACCACTCAGTTAGCCGCCGTTGCGTTCTACACACGGCGACCGGCCGTTGAGGGTCGCACTGAGCCGGTCGTCGTTGGTCTCAATTCGGCCACTAGGCGACGCTCGCCAGAGATAGCAGAGGACGTTCAGATGACCGGTGTCATTGCGGCAAGAGCCATTCTGGTCGTCCTCGGGATCGCCGCGACGTTCCTTCAAGAGCGTGTGGTGCGCATTCGTGGCGACTTGACATGTTGCTGGCTGGACTCTCAGCAGACCGATTGCAAGCGCTCCGCGCACGTTTGCAAGACGAGGTCGGACGGCAGTTTCCACCAGTTGTCGCGCGAAAAAATCTCCACTTCCACCATACCGGCATAGCCCGCATTCTCGACACTCTGCCGGAAGCGCTTCAGGTCGATCACGCCGTCTCCCATCATGCCGCGATCAAGCAACAAGTCTGTCGTCGGAACCAGCCAATCGGAAACGTGGTAGGCAAGAATGCGATTGTCATTGCCGATCGAAGTAAGCGCACCTTCCAACTGCGGGTCCCACCAGCAGTGGTAGACGTCGACCGCGACACCGAGGAAGCCATTGTTATGCGGATCGAGCTCGCGCGCGATGGCGTGCGCCTGATCGATCGTGTTGACCACCGATCTTTCGCCCGCATACATCGGATGGAGTGGCTCAATGGCTAATGGAACGGCGAGCTTGCGGGCTGCTTCCAACAAAGCGCCGATGCCGTCCTGGACCTGCATGCGCGCAGCGGATAGGTCGCGGCTACCTTCGGGCAGACCTCCCACGACCATCACGAAACATTGAGCACCCAGTTCCGCCGCGTCGTTGAGCGCCCGAACGTTCGACTGGATGTTGGCCTGACGCTGCTCTTGCGTCGAAGCAGGAAAGTAGGTTGACCGACAGTACCCGGTGACCTTGAGGTCGAGTGCACGGATCTGCTTGGCGATTTTGCTGACGTCGGCGGCTTCGACTTCATGACGCCAAGGGGCCAATCCACCAAACCCTGCCTTGGCGATTCGATCAATCGTCACGTCGATCGGTTCGCAATGTCCCAGTGTGGCGGTGTTGATGGAGCAGCGGGTAAGGTGCAGAGATTCCATGTCGCCAATCCAGCCTTCGTTGAGGGTCGCTGATCTAAGAGAAAGCCGCCGAAAAGGCGGCTTCTGCGTTTATTCCGCGCATCCGAGCGTGGTCAAGATCGCCCGCATACGGTTGACGGCCACCTCAGGATCTCTGAGCAGGTTTGCCTGATCGGCGAGTCGAAAGACCTCGGCCAAATAGGCGGGCGGCCGCATGCCGTGATGTCCGCCCAACATGAAGAAGTGCGGCTGGAACCCATTCAGGTAGGCGAGGAATACAACCCCGGTTTTGTAGTACTGCGTCGGGGCGCGAAAAATGTGACGCGACAACGGCGCCGTTGGAGCGAGCAGTTCGTCGTAGCGAGCAAGATCGTTTGCGGCGAGCGCGGCCAGCGCCTGCGACGCTGCAGGCGCGATCGCATCGAAAATGCCAAGCAGCGCGTGGGAGTAGCCGAATTCGTCGCCCGCAATGAGAACCGGATAGTTGAAGTCGTCGCCCGTGTACATCTTCACGGACTGAGGAAGGCGACGGCGGAAGGTAATTTCCTTCGCGTCATCCAGCAAGGAAATCTTAATGCCATCGACCTTGGCTTCGTTCGCGGCGATGACTTCGAAGCAGACCTTCGCCGCGTTTTCGAAGTCGGCGTGGCCCCAGTACCCGGCCAGCTCGGGGTCGAACGCCTCGCCCAGCCAGTGAAGAATGACCGGCTTGTCGCACGCCGACAGGACTTCCCGATAGACACGAATGTAGTCTTTTGCATCCTTTGCCACGCGCGTGAGGGCGCGGCTCGCCATCAAAATGATCTGACCGCCCGCGCGTTGGACGCTGTCGATTTGGGTCAGGTAGGCCTTGATCACATCCTCGCACGAGGGCGCGTCGCTAACCGGCAGGTGATCGGTGCCGCAACCTGAGGCGATCAGCGCGCCGGGAATGTCGCGCGTTTCATTCAGCGTGCGGACAATAAGCTCTTTCGCTGAGTCCCATGACAGGCCCATGCCGCGTTGTGCAGTATCCATCGCCTCCGCGATCCCCAGACCTTGCTCAAGAAGATAACGGCGATATTCGATGGTCCGGTCCCAGTCAATCGCGCATGGCTGGCCGAGTTCGCCGCTACGCAGCGGATCGGCCACTACGTGTGCCGCAGAATAGGCGATGCGGTTAAACGGTACCGCAGGCTTGCCAACTTGCAGCGGAGTGCCAGTCAGACGATAGTCAACGAGTGCGCCGTCCAGGGTGGGAAGCTTGATTTGCATGGCTTGAATCTCGAAATCAGTATTTAGAAACAAGAAGGCCGCCATCGACGCGGATCGCTTGACCAACGCTGAACGGTAGGCCCCCCGTTGCCAGCGTACGCACGGTAAGTGCGACTTCGTTGGGTCTTCCCCATCGTTTGATGGCGGTCAACCCGTTCTCCATCAGCGCGTCGTAACGTGCCTTCGACGGCGTAGTCATTTCAGTTTCGATCAGGCCCGGCTGCACTTCGAATACGCTGACCCCTAGTTCAGCTAGCCGCAAACTGAACAGAGTGGTGGCCATCGACAGACCTGCCTTCGAGACGCAGTACTCACTGCGCTGAGGCGACGCCGCGACGGCGTTGGATGAGGAGATTGTGATGATCGAGCGATTGACGGCTGACTGAGGTGCCTGCGCGACACGCCGACCAAACGCTTGCATCAGGAAGAACGTGCCTCGCGTGTTGACGTTCAGGCAGCGGTCATAGCTTTCGGGTGTGACGTCCAAAAGATCACCTCGGGACATGACAGACACCCCAGCGTTATTGACCAGACAGGTGACAGGACCGAGCGCCTCTTCGACCGCCTGAAACAGCGCGTCGTGGTGCGCAATGTCGGCAAGATTCGATGTCAGCGCCACGCACTTCACACCGATGCGTTCGATGTCGGCGCGCGTGGCGACCAGCTTCTCTGATGTCTCGACGTCGGTGATGGCGACGTCGAATCCGGCATTGGCAAGCTCGAGCGCGATGGCTCGACCAATGCCGCGACGAGCGCCCGTAACCAGTGCGACTTGGCGTTGCTCCATGGTGTTATCTCCTGCATGGCTTTTTCTGACTTGTCGTCTTACGAATTGCGATTCAAGCCGTAAGTAACGATCCAGTTCGTTATTTAATACTGGTATAACGGCGCTGTCAAAAAAGGGTTTTCCCTAACAATCAGGAAAACCCTGTGCGTGCTGGACCAAAAAGGGAAGTGCGGAGGCGCGGTCGCCTAATTAACGCGGGCGTAAGAGGCTAAAAATCGTTTCGAGATTGAAGTCGAGGCGTTTCTGGAGGGCGTCTTTCGAAACGAAATCGAAGCCGAAGATGACCTCTCCGGTGAAGCGATTGGTCAGGTAGTAATACCCCAGCGCGGCGATAGTCAGGTGCAACTGGCTTGCATCGATGCCGGCTTTGAAGTCGCCGGACGCCACGCCGCGATCAAGGATTTGCTGCAGCATGTTGACGAAGCCACGATGCAATTCGCCGAAGCGTCTGGATTTCTTGATATGTCGAGCCCGGTGCAGATTTTCGCTGTTCACCAGGGACATGAACTCCGGGTTCTTCAGGTAATAGTTCCACGTAAAGGTAACGTACGCGCGGATGGCCTCGACGGGCGAGAGCTGATCCAGACCGAGCGTTCTCTCCTCGGTTCGAATATCCGTCCACATCTCTTCAAGGACCGTCTGGAAGAGTTCCTCCTTCCCCTTGAAGTATTCGTAGATCATCCGCTTATTGACGCCGGCTTTTTCGGCGATCGTCTCGATGCGGGCGCCGCCCAAGCCTACCTTAGCGAACTCCGCCTTGGCTGCTGCGAGAATCTTGGCCTGCGTCTGGATAGGATCACGCAGCCGCTTGGCACGCGCGGGCTTTTCAGCAACGCGCGCCTCTTCGCTCGGTTCGACTGTGGTCTGCATATCTATGGGTCAAATCTAAAGTTAAACGGTAACCGACAACACCTGCAGCTTGCAATCACGGCGGACGGGCGGCTTTCCACGCCCTCGTTATCGTAAACCCGATTTCGGGTCTTTCACTCTTGAACGTCGCTTTTCCCTGTTCTACCATGCGTCACAAGTAACGATATGGTTCGGTACTAAGTAATTTGCAGATTAGCACAGGAGGCGATGTGAACAAGTGGACCAATGCAGAGGCGGTTGCGGCTTCGATCTTTGACGGTGCGACGATCGCGATCACCGGCTCAGGCGGCGGCCTGCTTGAGCCGGACGCCATCCTCGCGGCGATTGAAGCGCGATTTCTTGAAACGGGTCATCCGCGTAACCTGACGGTCGTTCACGCCCTCGGCGTCGGTGACGGCCAAGGCAGTGGCCTCGGACGGCTGGCCCACGCTGGCCTGGTTAAGCGCGTGATCGGCGGGCACTGGGTGTGGTCCTCTGCGATGCAGAAGCTGGCTCACAACGGCGAGATCGAAGGCTACAGTTTTCCCGGTGGCGTGATTGCGACCCTGTTTCGGGAGGTTGGCGCCGGTCGGCCGGGCGTGATCACGCGTGTTGGTCTAAGAACCTTCGTCGATCCGCGTCTGGATGGCGGCAAACTGAATGCAGCGACGACCGAAGACCTGGTGGAACTGATCGAAATCGACGGTAAGGAGTATCTCCGCTACAAGCCCCTGAAGATCGACTTCTCGATCGTCATGGCGTCGAGCGCTGACGACAGAGGCAATCTTTCGACCCGCCACGAACCCGCAGACCTCGATATTTACGCCGTCGCGCTGGCCGCCCACAACAGCGGCGGCAAAGTCATCGCTCAGGTCAAATCGCGGCCGCGCTCCCATGTGCCCGCGCGTCTCGTCCGTGTGCCCGGCGTCATGGTCGATCTCACCGTCGAGATGCCGACGCAGCGTCAGTGCCAAGTCAGCGAATACGACGCAACGTTGAGCGGCGAAAAGCTCGGCGAGACGCCTGAGATTGAGATGCCCGATGGCATGCGCCTTATCGTGGCCGAGCGCGCTGCGCAGGAGCTTGGCTCCAATCAATCCGTGAATTTCGGTTTTGGCTTCCCGGGTGCCATCCCGGCAGTTCTGGCGTCCCAAGGTCGCGGCGACGAATACTGGGGTTCCGTTGAACAGGGTATCCACCGTGGCGCGATGCTTGATGGCTCGATGTTCGGTACGGCGCGTAACGCCGACGCCATCATGCCGAGCGTCGATCAATTCGACTGGTACAGCGGCGGCGGTATCGACGTGACCTTCCTCGGCATGGGCGAATTTGACGAAGAAGGCAATGTAAACGTTTCGAAGCTCGGTTCCACGGTCGTCGGCCCAGGCGGATTCATGGACATCGCACAGGGCGCGAAAAAGCTCGTTTTCTGTGGCGCGTTCGAGGCCAAAGGGCTGCGCGTGGAGCGCAAAGGCGACGCGCTCGAAATCCTCTCGCCGGGATCGGTGCCGAAGGCCGTAAAGAAGGTGCGACACGTGACGTTCAGTGGCGTGCAGGCGCGTCTGGACGGCAAGGAAGTCTTCTATATCACGGAGCGAGCGGTGTTCCGGCTTGATGCGCTCGGCGTGTGCCTCGTCGAAGTCGCCAAGGGCCTCGACATGCACCGCGACGTGCTCTCGCGCATGGAGTTCACGCCGCTTATCGATGAGCGTCTGCTCGAAAACGCTCCGGCTCACTAAGGCCGCTCAACTACCGCTCACATTCGATTCTCAGGAAGAAGAGGTTCTTCATGTCTGACACTGACATTCTCTACGAAGCTAAAGGTAGCATCGCCACCATCACGCTGAACCGCGTTTCGCGACATAACGCGCTGACCGTACGAATGCTGGATGACATCGATCGTGCCGTGGCGGACGTCGAGCGCAACGATGAAATCCGCGTGCTGAAGATTGAAACCACCAGTCCGCGCTTCTTCTGCAGCGGCGCAGATATCAACGAGTGGGGCGACATCGATCCGCAAAAGATGGGAACCCGTTTCATTCGGGAAGGCAATCGTGTGTTCCGTCGAATCGCGGAACTCGACAAACCGACGATCGCTGTCCTTTCTTCGAGCGCGCTCGGTGGCGGATTCGAACTCGCGCTGACGTGCGACCTGCGCTACGCAAGCACCCAGGCCAAGGTTGGCTTTCCCGAAGCGTCGGTGGGCGCCATCCCCGGATGGATGGGCTGCTCGCGGCTTTCCGAACTCGTCGGCGCAACCCGCACGCGCGAGTTGATCCTGCTCGGTGAACCGATCTCCGCCGAAACTGCTGTCGCGTGGGGCGTGGTCAACGAAGCTGTCGAAGCGGATCAGCTGCGCAGCCGCGTCGATGTCGTCTGCGAGACGCTCGTCAAACGATCAAGGACGTCTCTGTCGGTCGGCAAACGGCTTATTCGCATGATGGAGACGGGCCAGCACGAATACGCTCACGAACTCGCCGCATCGGTATGCAAGGCGTCGCCCGATGCAATTGAAGGCGTCGCGGCATTCCGCGAAAAGCGCCATGCATCTTTCCGTTAAATCTCAAATCCATTAAGCAGTGATGTGAGCCGCATCGGCGGATCAAGCACCTCAGGAGACAGGAGTCGCTCATGGACCGTACAGCTATTCGGTGGCGCATCTGCGCGCTGCTTTTCTTCGCAACCACGATTAATTACCTGGACCGTCAGGTGCTGGGCCTGCTCAAGCCCGAGCTTGCCGTGACGTTCAACTGGACCGAAACGCAATACAGCTACATCGTCATGGTGTTCACGGCTTGCTATGCAATCGGCATGGTGCTGTCGGGCAAGATGGTCGACAAGTTTGGCGTTAAGATCGGTTACGGCGTGTGCGTGTTGGTATGGAGCATCGCCGCGTGCGGTCATGCGCTCGTGCGCAGCACGATGGGCTTTGGCGTCATGCGTGCCCTCCTTGGCATCTCAGAGTCCGGCAGCTTCCCCTGCGCGGTGAAGAGCGTGTCAGAGTGGTTCCCGCGCAAAGAGCAGGCACTTGCAGTCGGTATCCTAACTTCCGGCACCAGTATTGGCGCGGTGGCGGCACCAGCCACCGTGCCGTGGCTGGCTGCAACGTATGGTTGGGAGGCCGCGTTCTTCATCACCGGCATGACGGGATTCATCTGGCTGGCCTTCTGGTACTTCATGTATCAGGTGCCGGCAAAGCACGCGAAGATCAACGAAGCGGAACTTACCTACATCAGCGAGGATTCGGCTCCTGCTTCCGCGACCCAAAAGGTAAGCTGGTTCACGTTGCTCAAGCTGCGTCCGACATGGGCCTTCTTCGCCGGTAAGCTGCTGACCGATCCGATCTGGTGGTTCATGCTCTTCTGGCTGCCGTCGTATTTCAACTCACGCTTTCATCTCGACCTGAAGAACCTCGGCCTTCCGCTGGTGATGGTGTATGTCGCGACTTCGATCGGTAGCATTGGCGGCGGTTTTATCTCGTCCAAACTGATTCAGCGCGGCTGGTCTGTGACGAAGGCGCGACAAACCACGATGCTGGTCTTTGCGTTCCTGGTGATGCCGATCGCATTCTCGCCGTTCATCGACAATATGTGGGCGATGGTTGGTCTTTTGAGTTTGGCGGCTGCGTCGCACCAGGCATGGTCGGCCAACCTCTTCACGACCGCCTCTGACATGTTCCCGAAGGCAGCGGTCGGCTCCGTCGTCGGGATCGGCGGGTTGGCCGGTGCGTTGGGCGCGACGCTGTTCCCGCTGGTCGTTGGCGCAGTGCTCGATCATTTCAAGATGCTAGGGCACATAAATGCGGGCTACAACGTGCTGTTCGTCGTCTGCGGTTCGGCCTATCTTTTGGCGTGGATCGTAATGCGAGTGATCCGCTCGTCGAGCAAGGCCGTCGATATCGCGCAGCTCTCGCCGACCGTTCACAGCTAAGATTAGCCTCTTCGAAAGCGCCTCTCGGATGCTCGCTGAGCTTCGGGGGGCGGCGATGGCAAGCCTCTCATTCGTAGCTGCACCAAGATCAATTTTATCCCCAACACGGGGGCTCCGAGCCTGCGCGCGACATGTCATTTACGACATGGCACGGGACGCAGCTGCCCGCGCCGGCGTTCTGATGAAGCGGTCTGAATGCCTCACTCATCTGGCCGCCCTGGCGGCCAGATGAGTGAGGCCGCAGAGCGGCGCGGCTTTGGAGAAACCCTAGCGATCCGTCGAGCGACGGTTCCCCGGGTTCCTGCCGGCTGCATCGTCGCGGGCGACGGTTCGACCCTGCGAAGCGGCCATCGAAATGGCTCCGGTCGAACGGCGGAAGTGGGTCGGGAGTACGCATTGCCCGGAGAGCCGCCTCTGGGTAATTTAATTCCATTGCCGCTTTTCAGCGAAAAAATTTGAAGAGCGGACCGACGCATGCCAACCCCGTCGCCCACCATTCGAAATAGTGCGAAGCGGTCATTCAGTTAAGCGATATGGTGATGGACTACCTGTCGAGACCTGCGCCTGAGGAAGGGAAGATCCAAACCGGCTGAACGCTAAGTACGGTGCTTGCTCTTTATGGTCCTACTGTTCCAACGGCACCGCGGCATCTGTATGCGACCGCCGGCCCAACGGGAAATTCTGCCAAAGCTTTACACAGGGCGATCGGCCGGAAGCCCTTGCAGTGCTTGACGCGCCCGTCTGGGATCGACCAGCAACCCCTACCTCCGCGAAGCGCGCTCGATCGCACGGCATTTCAATCCGACGCATGATTGAATAAATTGCTTTCGCCGACCGCCTACGAATGGACATCGAAGCCAGTTCATCGCATCGTGAATGTATTGCCAAAGCCGGGTTACATAGCGGTTACACAGACCGCTGAAAACAAAAAGCCCAGTCGTGATGACTGGGCTAAGTGCTTGAATTTATTGGTGGGGCGTGAGTGACTCGAACACTCGACCTACGGATTAAGAGTCCGCTGCTCTACCAACTGAGCTAACGCCCCCAACAGAAGCGAAATTATAGCGGTACTATTTCGAAATGCGCAAGCCCTTGCGGCGAAAAATTTTCGTCGCACCTAAGGGCATCGCACGGTCTCCGCTACCATTGCGCGACAGCCACTCACGCACTATCAAACCAAACATGTTCGACCAAGTCGTATTCGCTGGCGGCGGCAATCGCTGTTGGTGGCAAGCAGGGTTCTGGGACATCGTCCGGCCCGAACTGAATCTGAAGCCGCGCGTCATCGCGGGTATTTCGGCGGGCGCGGCGACGGCCTGCATGCTCTACACGAACGAGTCGCGCTGGGTGATGAACTACTACGCCGACGCGCTGCGCACTAATACGAAGAACGCGTACTGGGGCAACCTGCTGCGCAGGCAGTCCGTGTTTCCGCATTACCGCATCTATCGTCAGGCGCTGCTCGACATCTTCGCCGACCGCTTCAGCGAACTGCAACAAGCGCCGGAGATTCGCATCGGCGTATCGCATTTGCCGCGCTGGCTTGGGGCGCGCAGTGCGGTGGCGGCGGGGATCATCGCGTATAACATCGAGAAGTATGTGCGCAAGACGCTTCATCCGACGCTCGGGCAAACGCTCGGCTTCCATCCGGAGTTCGTGCGGGCGCAAGACTGCGCGAAGATCGAGGATCTCGCCGATCTGATCCTGCAATCGTCGGCGACGCCACCCTTCACGCCGATCCTCCGGCGCAACGGCCGTCCCGTGCTCGATGGCGGCATGGTCGATAACGTGCCCGTGTCGGGACTCGACGCCGCGCCCGGTCTCGTGCTGGTGATGGTCACGCGCCTTTATCCGCGCGAGCGCATGTTCATCGTGCCGCACGGCGAGCAGCGTCGGCTCTACGTGCAGCCATCGCGCAAGGTGCCGATTTCGAGCTGGGACTATACGAGCCCGTCGCAAATGCAGCACGCCTACGACCTGGGCCGCGCCGATGCCGACGATTTCCTCCACCGCCTTGCGCATCTCATCGAAACATCAACCGATCGAAGGAGCCATCCGTGTCCAGAAAGCACACCTACGAACTGACCGTCGCATGGACGGGCGATCTCGGCTCAGGCACTTCCGCCTACGACGCCTTCTCGCGCGATCATCTCGTGCGCGTCGGCACCAAGCCCGCGATCGAGGCATCGAGCGATCCGGCGTTTCGCGGCAATCCCGCGCGTCACAATCCCGAGGAATTGTTCGTGGCGTCGCTGTCGTCGTGTCACATGCTTTGGTATCTGCATCTGTGCTCGACGAATGGAATCGTCGTGACGGGCTATGTGGATGAAGCCATCGGCACCATGCAGGAAGAAAAGAACGGCAGCGGCCGCTTCATCGATGTGACGCTGCGACCGCGCGTGAGCATCGGCGCGGGCAACGATCCGGCGCTGGCGGCGCGTCTGCATGAAGACGCGCATCGCTATTGCTTTATCGCGAACTCGGTGAATTTTCCGGTGCGCTGCGAGCCGTCGATCGACATCTCAACGCTTTAAAAAAAACTTCAGCGCCGCCGCGCGTGATGCGGCGCATCCTTATTGGATACGCTCGACGTATCGCCCGCATCGAACGCGAGAATGTTCTTGAACGCCGCGCTGAAATACAGCTCGTAACTCTCGCGCTCGACATAGCCGATATGCGGCGTGCAGATCACGTTCTCCATGCGCAACAAGCTATAGCCTTGCAGGATCGGCTCGCTCTCGTACACGTCGATGGCGACCATCCCCGGCCGATTGTGATGCAGCGCGTTCAGCAACGCGTTTTCTTCGAGCAACTCAGCGCGGCTCGTGTTGACGAACAGCGCGGTCGGCTTCATGCGCATGAGATCTTCGAGCCGGACGATGGCGCGCGTCTCATCGCTCAAACGCAGATGCACCGTCAGCACATCGCTTTGCTCGAACAAGGCTTCGCGGCTTTCGGCCACCGCGACGCCATCTTCCTTCGCGGCCTGTATCGAATGCTCGCGTCCGTAGACGAGCACGTTCATGCCGAAGGCGCGGCCATATCCTGCGACCATCTGACCGATCTTGCCGTAACCCCAGATGCCGAGCGTCTGCCCGCGCAGCACTTGCCCGAGACCGAAGTTCGGCGGCAGCGCCGATGTCTTCAACCCCGACTGCTGCCACGCACCCTGCTTCAGATTCGCCACGTACTGCGGAATGCGCCGCTGCGCCGCCATGATGAGCGCCCACGTCAGTTCAGCAGGCGCGACCGGCGAACCCGTGCCTTCGAGCACCGCGATGCCCCGTTCCGTGCACGCCTCGATATCGATATGGCCGCCGCCCGCGCGCCCCGTCTGACTGATCATGCGCAACTTCGGCAACTTGTCGAGCAACTGTGAACTGATTCGCGTGCGTTCGCGGATCAGCACGAGTGCGTCCACTTCCGCCAGTCTGCTGGCCAACTGTCCGAGCCCTCGCACCGTGTTATTGAAGATTTTCACTTCGTGATCGTCGAGCAGATGGAAGCAATCGAGCTTGCGCACAGCGTCCTGGTAGTCGTCGAGAATGGCGATTTTCATGGGCATTGGTTGGCTTCTGTTGGGCATCAAACGTGCTGCGTTTTATTCGAGCGCGAGAATAGAGACATTAACTTCGGGTAATTACCGATCAACATGCTCTATATCAGCTTCATCGCACATCGTCTTCGTCATCGCGCCACGCGATGTTAAGCTTGACTCCCACTTTTTGGAGCCGCGGACGACTTCGCCAACAGCAGTCAAGCGAGAAATAAACCTCGGCGCCGACACCCGTCAATCGGCAATCCGCAAGGAGACAGGCCACTTAGTATCTCTTTTTAACAGTTTGTTCCTTTGCGGCGCAAGCCATAAGGCCGCGCGCAGGACGCGCCATCCGCGCCGCAAAGTGTCATGCCCGTGACGCAGCATCCGGCCTGGTGATCGCTTCATGTCGAAAGAACATGAAACCGCCCCGCGATCACAGTCGCCTACGCCTCTCGCACGCAGCGTCACTGGCGAACGGTTTTCATTGCAATGAGATGGAGACAGCTCGATGAACCAGCCCGCAGTAGTCGAAAACAAAGAAAACAACGTAGTCGAAGTCGATGCCCCCGCCCACGTCCGGCACCGACGATTGATCGAATGGGTTCAGCAGGTCGCTGCACTGACCCAGCCCGATCGAATCGAGTGGTGCGATGGCAGTCAAAAGGAGTACGACCGTCTGTGCGAGCAGATGGTCGCCGCTGGCACCATGAAGCGGCTCGATTCCGTCAAACGCCCGAACTCGTTTCTGGCGTGTTCGGACCCGTCGGATGTGGCGCGCGTCGAAGACCGCACCTTCATCTGTTCGCAACGCCGCGAAGACGCTGGCCCGACCAATAACTGGATCGATCCGCAGGACATGCGCGTGACGCTCGACGGCCTGTTCGAAGGCTGCATGCGTGGCCGCACGATGTACGTCGTGCCGTTCTCGATGGGTCCGCTCGGCTCGCCCATCGCGCATATCGGCGTGGAGTTGTCGGATAGCCCGTATGTCGTGGTGAACATGCGCATCATGACGCGCATGGGCCGCGCGGTGTACGACGTGCTTGGCGAGGACGGCGCGTTCGTGCCGTGCGTGCATTCGGTCGGTGCGCCCCTGAGCGATGGCCGCAAGGATGTCGCATGGCCGTGCAACGATACGAAGTACATCGTGCATTTTCCGGAATCACGCGAAATCTGGAGCTTTGGTTCGGGCTACGGCGGCAATGCGTTGCTGGGCAAGAAATGTTTCGCGCTGCGTATCGCTTCGACCATGGGTCGCGACGAAGGCTGGCTCGCGGAGCACATGCTCATTCTCGGCGTGACTTCGCCGCAGGGCGCGAAGTATCACGTCGCGGCGGCGTTTCCGTCGGCGTGCGGCAAGACCAACTTCGCCATGCTGATTCCGCCGCAGGATCTGAACGGCTGGAAGGTATCGACCATCGGCGATGACATCGCGTGGATCAAGCCGGGCCGCGATGGCCGCTTGTATGCGATCAACCCGGAAGCGGGCTATTTCGGCGTCGCGCCGGGCACGAGCGAAAAGACCAACTTCAACGCGATGGCCACGCTAAAAGAGAACGTGATCTTCACCAACGTCGCGCTGACCGACGATGGCGATGTCTGGTGGGAAGGCATGACGGACACGCCGCCCGCGCATCTCATCGACTGGCAGGGCCGCGACTGGACGCCGGAGATCGCGAAGGAAACGGGCGCGAAGGCGGCGCATCCGAATGCGCGCTTCACCGCGCCGGCATCGCAATGTCCGTCGATCGACCCCGACTGGGAAAATCCGGCGGGCGTCGCCATCGACGCGTTCATCTTCGGCGGACGCCGCTCGACCACCGTGCCGCTCGTCACCGAAGCGCGTGACTGGAACGAAGGCGTCTACATGGCCGCGACGATGGGCTCGGAAACCACCGCCGCCGCCGCGGGCCAGCAAGGCGTCGTGCGGCGCGATCCGTTCGCCATGCTGCCGTTCTGCGGCTACAACATGAGCGACTACTTCAACCACTGGCTGAAGATGGGCGAACGCCTCGAAGCGCTCGATGCAAAGCTGCCGAAATTCTTCTGCGTCAACTGGTTCCGCAAGGGCGATGACGGCAAGTTCGTGTGGCCGGGCTTCGGCGAGAACATGCGCGTGCTGAACTGGATGATCGGGCGCATCGAAGGCACGGCGGCGGGCGAGGAGCACGCGTTCGGCATCTCGCCGCGTTACGAGGACATCGACTGGGGCGCGCTCGGCTTCACGCGCGAGCAGTTCGAGCAGGTCATCTCCGTCAACGATTCTCTCTGGCGCGATGAACTCGCCCTCCACGACGAACTATTCGCCAAGCTAAAACACGGTCTGCCGGACGCTTTGCCACAGGCCAAGTCCGACATGGCGAAGCGCGTTTCCGCCTGAAGAAATAAGCGGTAACCAATAAGGGATTGGTTGCACTGAATGAATCAATCCCTAAATTCGGGCTTACGTTCGCGTGGGCTCGAATCCGCGCATTAACCCGCCAAAATTGGCGCGGCCAGCCTTTCATATTATTCGCGACTCAAACGAATGTCGCGACCTCGTTGTGTCATCGACAACAATCAGCGCGTTTTCCGGCGTTCAAAAAGCGTATTTCGCCGAATCTTTTCGACGTTTCGCTGACATCCCGCAACTTCTGCACGATTCCGCGAGTCCTAGGATAATCCTGAATTGCTTTGCAGCAGAAATTGGAAGCCGCCACGGCGGCAGGAGTTGTCCCATGGATCATTTGCAGTCGATGAAAGTGTTCGTACGCGTCGCCGATCTGGGCAGTTTCGCCCGCGCAGCCAACGCGATGGACATTTCCAATGCGGTAGCGACGCGCCATGTCGCGGACCTCGAAGGCCGCCTCGGCACGCGCCTGCTCAATCGCACGACGCGCAGTCTCTCGCTCACGGAATCCGGGCAGGTCTATCTCGAACGCGCGCGGCAAATTCTCGATGAACTCGAAGACGTCGAACAGATGGTCGTCGCGCGCAATCACGAACCGATGGGTTCGCTGCGCATCGTGGCGCCGGTCGTCTTCGGGCTTCATAATCTCGCGCCCGTGTTACAGACATATGCACAACGGTATCCGAAGGTCGTGCCGGATCTGACGCTGGTGGATCGTCAGGTCGATCTGGTCGAAGAAGGTTTCGATGTCGGTATCGTGATCGCGCGGCAGGTGAAAAGCGCGAGCGTGGTCACGCGTCGCCTGACCACCGGTTGCATGACCGTGTGCGCGACGCCCGAGTATCTCGCGCAGCACGGCACGCCGACGCGGCCTGAGCAACTGCTCGAACATCCGTGTCTGAGCCTGCCATCCGAATATTGGGGCGATGAGCGCGTGTTCACCGGCGCTGACGGCGAAGTGCGCGTGCGGCCGCAGAACGTGATCATTGCGAACAACACGGAAATGCTGCGGCAGTTTGCGCTGCTCGGGATGGGCGTGGCGATTCTGCCGAGTTACCTGATCGGCAGCGACATGACGCGCGGCACGCTCGTGCGTCTGCTCGGCGATTTCCAGTTGCCGCAGGTCGAGATCAACGTCGCGTATCCGAGCCGCCGTCACTTGCCGGCCAAGGTGCGCACGTTCATCGATCATCTGGTGGAGCATTTCAGCCGGACGCCGAATCATCAGGTCGGCGAGCAATGGCTGCGCGATGGGCGTGGGCGGCCGGTGCAGGAGCATGCTTCTTTCGAGGAAGTGCGTGATTCGAGTGTGGCGAAGCCGTCGTCGTCGCGTTCGAGTGGACGTTTGGCGGTGCCCTCGCCGTTCTGATCAAAACAAGCCGCAAAGAGAAAGGCCCGCGAATCGCTTCGCGGGCCTTTTTTATTCTAAAGCGTAGTTCGAACTCAACTCGTCTTGCGCGCCGCCGTCTTTTTCGCCGCTACCTTTTTCGCGGCAGGCGCTTTCTTGGCGGCGACGGTCTTCGCCGCTGGCTTCGCGCGCGTGGTCTTGGCGGCGACCGCGACATCGCTGTCACCGTCATCGCCGTTATCCGCCTGCGCTTCCGATGCCGCCGCGCCGCGCTTGACCGCAGCCGTCTTCGCGCCCGGCTTGGGCTCCTTCTTTTCGAACTCGAAGCCGATCTTGCCGTCAGGCTGCTTGACGAGGAACGCCTTGAAGTTGCGCCCGGTGCGCGACGATTTGAAGTTCGTCAGCAAGTCCGTGCGGCCTTCGCCGAGCAGCTTCTGCATCTGCTCGCGCGCGATTTCCTGCTGCAAGATCACCTTGCCCGAACGGAAGTCGCACGTCTTCGGATTAGCGACAAAGTTCTCGCAGACGAAGCTCATGCCATGCTCGTACACGCGCGATCCGCACTTCGGGCACGCACCGACCGGCGTTTGCTCGGAGAAATCGGGCGGTTCGCCGTCTTCACCGCCGCTGTCCTGACCGAAATCGAACTCCAGCTTGAAGTTCTTGATCTCGTCATCGAACGCGAGCTTGAGGATGGCGGAGAACGGCCTGCCCATCTTGCTGCGGAATCCCGACAACGGCCCGATGGTCTTCTCGCGCAGCAATTCCTCGACTTCCGGAATCTCGAACTGCCGCCCGCCCGGAATCTTCGAGATCGAAAACTCGCACTTGGTGCAGGCAAAGCGACGGTAATTCTCCTTCACCTGCGAGCCGCAATGCGGACAGGGCGTTTCCAGCGTCGCGTAATCGCCGGGAATCGTGTCGGAGTCGTATTCCTTCGCGCGCTTGACGATGGTTTGCGTCATCCGCGCGATTTCCTGCATGAAGGCATCGCGATGCAAACTGCCGCGTTCCATCTGCGAGAGCTTGTGTTCCCACTGGCCGGTGAGTTCCGGCGCGGTGAGTTCTTCCACGCCCAGACCGCGCAGCAGAGTCATCAACTGGAACGCCTTGGCGGTCGGGATCAGTTCGCGCCCTTCGCGCACCATGTACTTCTCGCCGAGCAGCCCTTCGATGATCGCCGCGCGCGTGGCCGGCGTGCCGAGACCCTTCGCGGCCATCGCGTCGCGCAATTCTTCGTCCTCGACGAGCTTGCCCGCGCCTTCCATCGCCGACAGCAGCGACGCTTCGTTGTAGCGCGCAGGCGGCTTGGTCACGAGACCGTGAGCGGCGACTTTATCGACATCGACCTTTTCGTCCTTCTGCACGGGAACGAGATTGCCTTCCTCGCCCGCCGATTCGCGGCCGTAGATCTGCAACCAGCCCGGCTCGACCAGCACCTTGCCTTCCGTCTTGAAGTGATGCCCCGAAACCTCGGTGATGCGCGTGGTGACCAAAAATTCCGCCGCCGGAAAGAACACCGACAGGAAACGCTTCACCACGAGGTCGTACAGCTTCTGCTCCGGCTCGGAAAGCGCCTTGGGCGCTTGCAGCGTCGGGATGATGGCGAAGTGATCGCTGATCTTCGAGTTGTCGAAGACGCGCTTGTTCGGCTTGACCCAACCCTTGTCGAGCACTTGCTTGGCGAACGGCAGATAGTTGTTGCTTTCCTTGAGCATGGTCATCGTGTCTTTGACCGTGTTCAGGTAATCCTCGGGCAGCGCGCGCGAATCGGTACGCGGGTAGGTCAGGACCTTGTGCTTTTCGTACAGCGCCTGCGCGAGTCCGAGCGTGTTCTTCGCCGAAAAGCCGAAGCGGCCGTTGGCCTCGCGCTGAAGGCTCGTCAGGTCGAACAGCAGCGGCGACATCTGCGTGGACGGCTTCGATTCCTCGGTGACGATACCTGTCTTGTCGCGGCACGCCGCCACCACCGATTCCGCCGCCGCGAGACTCCACAGCCGCGAATCGCGCTGCTCGGGATCGTTCTCGACGCGCTTGAACTTCGGATCGAACCATCGCCCTTCGTAGATGCCCTTCGCCGCGACGAATTCGGCACGCACTTCCCAATAGTCACGCGGCACGAAACGGCGGATCTTCTCCTCGCGTTCCACCACGATAGACAACGTTGGTGTCTGAACGCGCCCGACGGTCGTCAGGAAGAAACCACCGCCCTTGCTGTTGAACGCGGTCATCGCGCGCGTTCCGTTGATGCCGACCAGCCAGTCCGCTTCCGAGCGGCAGCGCGCGGCATCCGCGAGCGGCTGCATGTCGGCGTCGCTGCGCAGATGCGCGAAGCCATCGCGGATAGCGGCGGGCGTCATCGATTGCAGCCACAGGCGCTGGACCGGCTGCTTCGCCTTCGCGTGCTGCGCGATCAGGCGGAAGATCAGCTCGCCTTCGCGCCCGGCATCGCAGGCATTGATAAGGCGGTCGATATCCTTGCGCTTGAGCAGCTTGGTCAGCACTTTCAGGCGCGACTCGCTCTTGGCGATCGGATTCAGATCGAAATGCGGCGGAATCACGGGCAGGTTCGCGAAACTCCACTTGCCGCGCTTGACGTCGTACTCCTCGGGCGCGGCGATTTCGAGCAAATGGCCGACGGCGGACGAGAGCACGTAATCGTCGCTCTCGAAGTAGTCGTCATGCTTGGTAAAGCCGCCCAGCGCGCGCGCGATGTCATTCGCGACGGAAGGCTTCTCAGCGATGATCAGGGCTTTGGACATGACTCAATAAGTTCGGAGACTGGCAGCGGCCCGGTTTGGACAGCTTTAACGACCGCTTTATAGCACACGGTTTGGACGATGCGCGCCGGGGTGTCGATCGGGACGTCGCGCGCAACCGTCCGTTTGACGCATTTTGTCAGGCCAAAAAACGCGCTTTTCCTTTCATGCCGTGACCAGCGCCGGGCGCAGTTTCGGCGCACCGGCAACGTCGGGCAGCGCGGTCAGATCGGTGAGCATGCGCTCGACGATCGACGTCTGCGGCAGCACGGTGCCAAAAAAACGGGTGGTGATCGAATCTTCGATCAGGAGGGTCGGAAAATTTTCGACATCGAGATCGTCGAAACGATCGGCATGATTTTCGATATCGATCCACGCGAAGCACATCTCGGGGTGCTTTTGCGCCAACTGGTCGAAACCTTCGCGGTAATCGCGGCAGGTTCCGCACCATTCGGCGCACAGGCAGGCGACGAACAGCGTGCCCGGCACGGCCAGGCGCTCGGCGATTCGTTCGGCATCGGTGTCGAGATTCAACAACGCGGACATGACGTTCTCGGAAATATATTCTTCTGGAGCAGGCGTTTGGGAGCAAACACCCGCTTTTCCGCGAATGTAGCACGGCGAAGCGCTACGAGCGTTTGTGCGCCGTGAAACGGCCGCCCGGCAACGCTGCCACCTTTCCGGCCAGTTCGAGATGCAGCAGCGCGCCTTGCAACGCGGCTCCGTCCAGTTCGGTGCGAGTCGCGAGAATTTCAAGCGTCGTCGGCGCGTGGCCGAGCGCGGCGAGCACGCGTTCTTCCGATGAATCCTCCACGCGCGCGGACGCCCAGAGCGCATCCGGCGCTCGGCGCTTCGACTGCGGCCTGCGCGCGCGCACGATGCCGAGTTCTTCCAGCACGTCCTCGGGCGTTTCCACCAGCTTCGCCCCTTGCTTGATGATCCGATGACACCCGCGCGACAACGGCGCGTGCACGGAACCGGGAATCGCGAAGACATCGCGGCCCATGTCGTTGGCGAGCCGCGCGGTGATGAGCGAGCCGGAGCGCATAGCGGCTTCCACGATCAGCACGCCGCTGCTCAGGCCCGCGATCAGCCGGTTGCGCTGCGGAAAGTTCGCGGAGCGCGGCGGCGTGCGCAGCGGCCATTCGGACACGATCACGCCCTCCCGCGCGATCTCATGCGCCAGATCGCGATTGCCAGACGGATACACGATGTCCAGCCCCGTGCCGATCACCGCCAGCGTGCCCGCGCTTCCCGCCAACGCTCCGCGATGCGCAGCCGCATCGATGCCCAGCGCCAGCCCCGACACGACCGTCACGCCTGCATCCGAGATCGCGCGGGCGAAACGGCGCGCGTCCTCCTCGCCCTGCGGCGTCGCATGCCGGCTCCCGACGATGGCGACCGCGCGCATCTGAAGCATGTCGAGACGGCCTTTCACGTACAGCAGCGGCGGCGGGTCCGGCATGGTGAGCAGCGCTTGCGGGTAGGTGTCGTCCGCGAGCGTGATGACGTGGTTTTCCGGCGCGCTCGCCCATTCGCGCACGTCATTCATATAGTCGTCGAACGGCACGCGCTCGATGTCGGCGGGCGGCGCGAGCGCGGCGCGTGCGGCATCCGCGCCTGCTACTTCTGCCAGCGCGGCGAAGCTCTCGGCCAGCACATCGGCGGGGCCGCCGAATTCTGTGAGAAGCGCGCGCAACGCGTGCGGACGCAGACCGCTGGCATGTGCCAGCCGAAGCCACGCGTGAAGCTCGTCAGGCGCGTGCGAGGCAGGCGTGACCGGCTCGTCGGCCGGCAGGAGGGCGGTCGTCATGTTAAGATTTTTGATCCTGTACAAAAAGTAAGAAACGAGTGCCGTCGCTCGCCTCGGGCGGCCGACGCGCTTTGGACGCCATGCCCGCGGCGTTGAATCGACTGGATTCATCCGCATATCTTCGGCATGCCGCCCTCTACCCGCAACCTGGCCGAATGGCCGATTTACACGCGTCGCGGCACGCGTGGACAATCCCGAATCATGGCTCTCCTCAAGATACTCAACTACCCGGACAAGCGGCTGAACAAGGTGGCGAAGCCCGTCGCCGAGGTGGACGGCCGCATTCGCAAACTCGTCGCCGACATGGCGGAAACCATGTATGCCGCACCGGGCGTCGGTCTCGCGGCCACGCAGGTCGATGTGCACGAGCGCGTGATCGTCATCGATGTGTCGGACGCGCACGACGAACTGCTGGTCTTCATCAACCCGGAAATCGTGTGGTCGAGCGAGGTCAAGAAGGAATGGGAAGAAGGCTGCCTGTCGGTGCCCGGCATCTACGATTTCGTCGAACGGCCGGACAAGGTGCGCGTGAAGGCGCTCAACGAGAAGGGCGACACCTTCGAACTCGATTGCGAAGGCCTGCTCGCGGTGTGCATCCAGCATGAGATGGATCATTTGCAAGGGCACGTGTTCGTCGAATACCTGTCGACGCTCAAGCAGACCCGCATTCGCGGCAAGATGAAAAAGCTCGAAAAAGCGCTCTGATCCGCGCGCTTCGCTCCAACGTTTTTGCAGGCCACGCCTGCGGGTAGCTTCTCAAGATGACTCAATCGCTGCGCGTGGTTTTCGCCGGTACGCCTGAATTTGCCGCCGCCGCGCTCGCGGCCATTCATGCTGCGGGATTTGCCGTTCCGCTCGTTTTGACACAGCCTGACCGTCCGGCGGGGCGCGGCATGAAACTTACCGCGAGCCCGGTCAAGCGCTTCGCTGTCGAGCAGGGTTTGATGGTCGCGCAGCCTACGTCGCTGCGTCGCGCGGGGAAGTATCCGCAGGAAGCCATCGCCGCCATCGATCAATTGCGCGCGACGCCGCACGATGTCATGGTCGTCGCTGCTTACGGCCTGATTCTTCCGCAGGAAGTGCTCGATATTCCGGCGCGCGGTGCCATCAATATTCATGCGTCGCTGCTGCCGCGCTGGCGTGGCGCGGCGCCGATTCATCGCGCGATCGAAGCGGGCGACGCGCAGACCGGCATCACGCTCATGCAGATGGACGCCGGCCTCGACACCGGCGCGATGATCCGCGAGGCGCGCACGCCCATCGCGCCCGATGACACCACGGCCACGCTGCACGATCGCCTCGCGCTGATCGGCGCGGAATTGATCGTCGATGCTTTGCGCGATCTCGAACGCAACGGCGCGCTGCCTTCCACGCCGCAACCCGAAGACGGCACGAACTACGCCGAGAAAATCGCCAAGCACGAAGCCGCGCTCGACTGGCGGCGTCCGGCGGAAGAACTTTCGCGTCAGGTACGCGCGTTCGATCCGTTTCCCGGTGCATCCGGCACGCTCGATGGCGCGATCATCAAGATCTGGTCCGCGCAGCCGGTGAACGGCTCGGGCCAAGCGGGCAGCGTCGCGGATGTGTCGGCGGAAGGCATCGTGGTGAATTGCGGCAGTGGCGCGCTCAGGCTCACGCAGTTGCAGAAGCCTGGCGGCAAGCGCCTTCCCGTGCGCGAATTTCTGGCGGGCGCGGGCATCGCGAAAGGTCAACGTTTTGCCTTGCCGGAAGCCGATCATTCGTAAGGGCGCGGCGCTAGAATCGAAACATATCGATTGAGCGTTCTCGCTGGAGTTTCACATGCTCGGCATTACCGGTTTTGCCTTCTTTCTGCTCGCTGTCTTTCTCCTGAATGTCACGCCTGGTCCCGATACCGCGTACATCGTCGGGCGCAGTGTCGCGCAAGGACGCGGCGCGGGCGTCGTTTCGGCGCTCGGCATCTCGGCGGGATGCATCGTTCATACGCTTGCGACTGCGTTCGGGCTGACGGCGATTCTCGCGGCATCGGCGACGGCGTTTTCCATCGTCAAAATCATCGGCGCGATTTATCTGATGTATCTCGGCGTGCGGCTGATCTTCGCGAAGCACAATGCCGAACCCGTTCAGCAGAAGATCGAATCCCGACCGCTTCGCCAGCTTTTCATGCAGGGCTTCGTGACCAACGTGCTCAATCCGAAGGTCGTCCTGTTCTTCGTCTCCTTTTTCCCGCAATTCGTGTCCGCCGACAGCCAGCACAAGACGCTCGCGTTCCTCGTGCTTGGCGCTTCGTTCATCGCGATGACTACGGTCTGGAACAGCTTCGTGGCGTGGATCGCGGGGAGCGTCACCGAACGGTTCTCGGGCAAACCGGGCGTGAAGAAGTGGCTGGATCGCGGCGTCGGCGGCGCGTTTGTGGGACTGGGGCTGAAGCTCGCGACATCGCATCGATAAATGCTTCGGTGGATTGAATTATTGACGGAAGCCCCTATCTAACGTTTTGCTTACAAACGTCGTCCGGGTCAGGTGACCGGGACAACCGCGCAATCCGCGCATCGCTTTAGGGAGAAGGAGTTCCGGACATGTTCAACTGGGTCAAAACCGCGACGCTGATGGCTGCGATCACGGCCCTCTTCGTCGTGATCGGCGGGATGATCGGCGGGCAGAAGGGCATGATGCTCGCGCTGCTCATCGCGCTCGGCATGAATTTCTTTTCGTACTGGTTCTCGGACAAGATGGTCCTGCGCATGTACAACGCGCAGGAAGTGGACGAAATCACCGCGCCGCAGTTCTATCGCATGGTGCGCGATCTGGCCACGCGCGCCGGGCTGCCCATGCCGCGCGTTTATCTCATCAACGAAGACGCGCCGAACGCGTTCGCCACCGGTCGCAATCCTGAACACGCGGCGGTCGCGGCGACCACGGGCATTCTGCGCGTGCTGTCCGAGCGCGAAATGCGCGGCGTGATGGCGCACGAACTCGCGCACGTCAAGCATCGCGACATTCTTATTTCGACGATTTCCGCGACCATGGCCGGCGCCATCTCCGCGCTCGCCAACTTCGCGATGTTCTTCGGCGGACGCGACAGCGAAGGCCGCCCGTCCAACCCGCTCGCGGGCATTCTGGTGGCGCTGCTCGCGCCGATCGCGGGCGCGATGATCCAGATGGCGATATCGCGTGCGCGCGAATTCGAAGCGGATCGTGGTGGCGCGGAGATTTCGGGCGATCCGCAGTCGCTGGCGAGCGCGCTCGAAAAGATCCACGCATACGCCAGCGGCACGCCGTTCCCGACGGCGGAAGCGCATCCGGCCACGGCGCAGATGATGATCATGAATCCGCTGTCGGGCGGCGGCATCGCCAATCTGTTCTCGACGCACCCGGCAACGGAAGAACGCGTCGCGCGTCTCATGGAAATGGCGCGCACCGGCCGCTTCTGATCGTTCTTTCTGCATGACCCGAAGGCCGTTCCGGTTCGCCGGAGCGGCCTTCTTCCATTGACGCGTCCGGGCCGCTTATCTCCAGCAGTTACAATCGGCGTTCACGCAAGCATGCCGCCTGCCGTCCGACCGTTCCCGTTTCGCCAATGACAGACACGCCTTCCCAACGGCCCGCCGCCGCGCATCATTCGACGGCGCGCGCGTCGAACCGCCTGAGCGCGCTGCGTCTCGCGCCGGATTCGCTCGCCTTCGCACTCGATGGCGCGGCGCAAGCCGTGGGCGCGGTGCGGGGCGGGTCGGCGTTGCCGGCGGCGCTGGCGTCCGTCATGGCGTTGAACAAGCAGCCGGCGGCGCGTGGCGCGATTCAGGACATCGCGTATCGCGCCATGCGTCGTATCGGTATCGCGGATGCGTTGCTGCAGACGCTCGTGCGCAAAGCGCCGCCGCCGCATGTCACGAGCGTGCTGGTCTGCGCGCTCGCACTTCTGACGGACGACGAAGCAAATGCGGCCTACACGCCGTTCACCGTGGTCGATCAGGCGGTGAGCGCGGTTTCATCGCGTCGAGAGTTTTCCTTTGCGAAGGGCATGGTCAACGCCGTGCTGCGCACCTATCTGCGCGAACGCGATGCATTGATCGACGCCGCGCGCACCAGCGACGTCGCCCGCTACAACTACCCGCAATGGTGGATCGATGCAGTCCGGCGCGCGCAACCCGACGCATGGCAGCGCATTCTCGAAGCGGGCAACGAACACGGCCCGCTCACGTTGCGGGTGAACGCGCGTCAAACCAGCGTCGATGATTACTTGAAGCAACTCGAAGCCGCGCAGATCGAAGCCGATGCCGCCGGTCCCCACGCCGTGCGCCTGCGCACGCCGATGCCCGTCGAGCGCATTCCCGGCTTCGCGGATGGCCTGGTGTCCGTGCAGGACGCAGGCGCACAACGCGCGGCTCAGTTGCTCGATGTACGCGACGGCATGCGTGTGCTCGATGCGTGCGCCGCGCCGGGCGGCAAGACCGGCCATATTCTCGAACTCGCCGATGTCACGCTCATCGCGCTGGAAAGCGATGCGACCCGCGCGCCGCGCATCGCCGAGAACCTCACGCGCCTGAAGCTCGATGCGCGCATCGAAGTGGGCGACGCGGGCGATCCGTCTTCGTGGTTCGATGGCACGCCGTTCGATCGCATCCTCGCGGACGTGCCGTGTTCGGCGTCGGGCATCGTGCGGCGCCATCCGGACATTCGATGGCTGCGGCGCGAATCGGATATCGCCGCGCTCGTCGAGGAACAGCGTCGCATTCTCTCAGCGCTCTGGCCATTGGTCGCGAAGGGCGGCGAACTGCTCTATGTGACGTGCTCGATCTTTCCAGAGGAGGGCGAAGAACAGGCCCGCTGGTTTGGAACGCTGCATGAAGATGCGGTACGATTGGACGCGCCGGGGCAATTGTTGCCGACAGCGGCGCGCACGAGCGCGAGTACGGTGCAACTTTCACCGGACGGTGCGCATGCCGCTGACTCCGGGCGAAGCGAGGCGCAAGGCAGCCTCTCATCATCGAATGGGAACGCGGAACATCTCGCGGACCACGACGGATTCTTCTACGCGCGCTTTCAGAAACGGTGACGATCAAACGCTTTTTTCCGCTTCGGCTCGCGGTCGTCGTCTGGACGGCACTGGCGCTCTGGCTGAGCTTCGCGGCGGCCACGCCCGCTCACGCCGAGACCATCGCCGTGCAGCGCGCCTCGCTTCAGGCGGACAATAACGGCTGGAGCCTCGATGCGCATTTCGATTTCGATCTCAACAGCAGCCTCGAAGATGCCGTGAACCGCAGCGTGCCGCTTTACTTCACGATCGATTTCACCCTGTCCCGGCCACGCTGGTACTGGTTCGATGAAGAACCGGTCAACGTGTCGCAGAGTCTCCGGCTTTCGTATCAGCCGCTCACCAACGAATATCGTGTGTCGACGGGCGGTCTGCAACTGCGCTTCGCCTCGCTGGCGGAAGCGCTCGCGGTCATCAAGCATGTGACTTCGTGGCATGTCATCGACCGGAATCAGGTGCATGCGGGAGAAACATACGACGCGTCGGTGCGCATGCAGCTCGATATCGCATTGATGCCCAAGCCGTTCCAGATCGACGCGGTGAACAACCGCGACTGGAACCTGTCTTCGGATTGGAAGCGCTTCACTTTTCACGGCAACTGATCGTGCGAAATAGATTTCGGCGCGGCCGCACGGACATGAAGAGTTTCATCGTGCGGCTGCTGGTCTCCACGGTGGCGGTCACGGCAGTTCTGCTGCTCGTGATGCTCGCGCTCGCCAGTGCGAACACCGAGTTCTTCGACCGCTATTACGGCTGGCTCTACGCGGCCAATATCGCGGTCGCGCTCATCTTCATGCTGATCGTCATCAGCCTGATATTCGTGATCGTCTCGCGCGTGAGGCAGGGGCGTTTCGGCACGCGGCTATTGGCGAAGCTCGCGCTGATCTTCGCGCTGGTGGGCGTGGTGCCGGGCGTCATCATCTATATCGTGTCCTATCAGTTCGTGTCGCGCAGTATCGAATCGTGGTTCGATGTGAACGTGGAAACCGCGCTCACCTCGGGTCTCACGCTCGGGCGCGGCATGCTCGAAAGCTCGCTGTCGGACTTCAAGAATCGTGGCCGTCAGATGAGCGATCAGCTCGCCAGCGCCGATCCGTCCAGCCTTACCTTGACCTTGCTGCGTCTGCGCGATCAATACAACGTGCAGGATGCGGTCGTGTTCGAGCGTCCGCGCGATCAATACAACCGCGAGGATCTGAACACGAACAGCGGATCGCAGCGCGTGTCGGGGTTGCGGACCATCGCGCAGGCATCGGGCAACTACTACACGCTGCTGCCGGAGAACGAGCCGACCGGCGCGATGCTCAAGCAGGCGCAGGATCATCCGTATGGCGTGATCGAAGGCGAGATCGATGGCGATCCCAAATCGTCCGGGCCGAAGGGCGCGCTGAGTTTGCGCGTGGTGACGAAGATTCCCGATCCAACCACGACCACGGAGTTTCAGCACGTCGATCGTTTTCTGCAGATCGAGCAGCCGGTGAGTCAGGAACTCGCGCGCAACGCGGATGCCGTGCAGCGCGCGTATCGCGAATATCAGGAGAAGCGGCTCGGGCGCACGGGCTTGCGCAAGATGTATATCGGTACGCTGACGCTCGCGCTTTTCCTCGCCACCTTCATCGCGATGATGCTCGCGCTCGCCTTGGGTAATCAGCTTGCGCGGCCGCTGTTCCTGCTCGCACAAGGCACGAAGGAAGTGGCCGAAGGCGACTACACGCCCAAACGAGAGATCAACTCGCGCGACGAACTCGGCTTTCTCACGCAGTCTTTCAACGCGATGACGCGCCAGTTGTCCGAGGCGCGCGCGGCGGTGGAAAACAATCGCGTGGCGCTGGAGCATTCGAAGGCATACCTCGAAAGTATCCTCGCCAATCTCACGGCGGGCGTGTTCGTGTTCGACCGGCAGTTCCGGCTGACCACGGCGAATCGCGGCGCGGACCGCATCTTCCGTCAGCCGTTCGGTGCGTCGCTCAATCGCCCGCTCGAGCAGATCGACGCGCTCGGCGAATTCGGCGCGACCGTGAAGAAAGCCTTCGCCGAACGCGATGCCGCAGCGAGCGGCGGCAGCGGTCGTCCGGTTGGCGATCGCGGGCACTGGCAGCAACAACTCGCGGTGACCGTGCCGGGCGAGAGCGAACCGCTCACGCTGCTCGTGCGCGGCACGCAGTTGTTGAGCGTGACCGACAGCGAGACCGACGACGCGGAAACCACCGGCTATGTCGTCGTGTTCGACGACATCTCGGACGTGATTTCCGCGCAGCGTTCCGTCGCGTGGGGCGAGGTCGCGCGGCGTCTCGCGCACGAGATCAAGAATCCGCTCACGCCCATTCAGTTGTCCGCCGAGCGCCTGCAAATGAAGCTCGCGGACAAGCTCGCGCCATCCGACGCCGACGTGCTCAAACGCGGCGCGACCACCATCGTCAATCAGGTCGCGGCGATGAAGCAAATGGTCGATGACTTCCGCGAGTACGCGCGCACGCCGCCGGCCGTGCTCGGCAATCTGCAACTGAACGATCTCGTTGCGGAAGTGTTGACGCTCTACGGCATCGAGGAAGGCAAGAGCCCGATCAAGGTCGAACTCGCGAAGCTGCCGGTGATTCGCGGCGATGCGACGCAGATTCGCCAGGTCATCCACAACTTGCTGCAGAACGCGCAAGATGCGGTGGCCGATGTCGCGGAGCCGCGCGTGCTTCTCGAAACGAGGACAGTAGAATATGGCGACGTCGACGCGTCGGGACATGCGCGCGTCGCGGTGCGTCTGACCGTCTCCGATAACGGTGCGGGTTTTTCCGCGCGTATCCTGTCGCGGGCGTTCGAGCCTTACGTGACGACGAAAGCGAAGGGTACGGGCCTGGGACTTGCAACGGTAAAGAAGATCGTCGATGAGCACGGTGCGCGCATCGACATCCGCAACCGTTCGAAGTCCGCGGACGTCGTGCAAGGCGCGCAAATCTCGATTCTGTTTCTTCAACTCGCGGACGATGCCGCCGCGCCGGGCGCGACATCTCCCGGCGACGGCAAGTCCACGAGTCACGGAACGACAAAAGCAACAGTGCAGACAAGGGCAGCTTAAATGGCAACCATCCTGGTGGTAGACGATGAAATGGGGATCCGGGAACTGCTCTCAGAGATCCTGAGCGACGAAGGGCACGTGGTGGACGTGGCGGAGAACGCGCAGACCGCGCGCGATTACCGCTTGCAGCAGACGCCCGATCTCGTGCTGCTCGACATCTGGATGCCGGACACCGACGGCGTGACCTTGCTCAAGGAGTGGGCCGCGCAAGGCAAGCTCACGATGCCGGTCATCATGATGTCGGGGCACGCGACCATCGACACGGCTGTGGAGGCCACGAAGATCGGCGCGCTCAACTTCCTTGAAAAGCCTATTGCGCTGCAAAAGCTGCTCAAGGCGGTCGAGCAAGGGCTGGCGCATGGCACGGCGGCGCCCGCAGTCGTGGCGGCGGTGGCGAAGCCTCTGACGAGCGCGGGGGCATCCGGTGTGCCGGTGGCGGCGGCGTTGCCCACGGCGTCCGCGCTCAACGCACCGAGCGAATCGCACGCGAGCGGCGCGGCGCAATCTCAGCCGGGGCAAACGGCGTCCATCTCCTTCGATATCCCGTTGCGCGATGCCCGCGATGCGTTCGAACGTGCGTACTTCGAATATCACCTCGCGCGGGAGAACGGCAGCATGACGCGCGTCGCGGAAAAAACGGGGTTGGAGCGTACGCATTTGTATCGCAAACTCAAGCAACTCGGCGTCGATCTGGGGAAGAACAAGAGCGAAGTCTGAGGAAGATGCGAGAAAATTTCGCGCGAAGGCTTGAGACGCGTCACCGGCTCTGCTATAGTTTCACCTCTTCGTTGGCCCGGTAGCTCAGTTGGTAGAGCAGCGGATTGAAAATCCGCGTGTCGATGGTTCGATTCCGTCCCAGGCCACCACAGTTTCAAGCAAAAAGCCCGACTTCATGTCGGGCTTTTTGTTTTTGCGCGTCAGGCCGACGAACGCCGCTTCGGCGACAGCAACGCCAGCACTTCGCTCAGTGCGCCATCCAGAATGTGCTTCGATAGCTTCGGGTCGGAAACGGCGCGCGATAAGGTCACCGCGCCCACGCACGCGCTGAGGGTAAGCATGGCCTCGGCGCGTTTTTTCGAGTTGTCCTCGGCCAGCGATACCTTCGCGATCGACTCGGCTATCTTCCTCACGCGCTCCGTATAAACCTCGCGCGTTTCGTCCGTGCCTCGGCTCATGTCGTTCACGAGCGCCGAGAGCGGGCAACCCGTAGTCACATTGTCGCGATGCGACTCCGAGATATACGTGCGCATCGCCCGGCGCGGCGCGGTGGGAATGGCGTTTTCCCAATGCTCGATATCGCGCAACGCGTATTCGAACGCTTCCTTCACCAACTGATCGCGCGAGGCGAAATGCTTGTAGAAGCCGCCGACCGTCAGTCCCGCCTCTGTCATTAAATCCGCGATGCTCACGCCATCGATTCCGTGCTCACGAAAGCGCCGCGCAGCGATCTCGACAATGCGTTGATGAGTCGCGATCTTGTTCGCCTGTGAATGACCTATGATGTTCGCCTTTCCAATCAGGATGTTGAGTGGAATCTTAATACGGCAAAGCGTGCCTCAGGATAAATGCAAAAACCACAAGACTCTCTTGCCTTGACTCCATTCTGGATGCTGCATAACATCCAGATCAACAAGCAGTTGCATCGCATCCGGCCACGGCGGTAACGGTCGATCTAAATTGTGCATATGCACTTCAATCTCAAAACGAAGGAGAGTCATCATGGCGCAACGTCAAGTATTGGTCACCGCCGCCGCTGGAAAAACCGGCGTCCACACCGTGCAGCATCTTCTGGACAACGGCCACGCGGTTCGCGCGCTCGTGCGCAAGGAAGACGAACGCAGCGAAGCGCTCCGCCGCGCGGGCGCTGAAATTTTCATCGGCGATCTCTTGTCGCACGATGACGCCATCCGCGCCACGTCCGGCGTATCAGCCGCGTATCTCTGCTATCCGGTGCGTCCCGGCTTCATTCAGGCGACCGCCTATTTCGCGGATGCCGCCCGCCGCGCCGGACTCGATGCCGTCGTCAACATGTCGCAAATCTCCGCGCGCGAAAACGCGAAAAGCAACGCCGCGCGCGATCATTGGATTGCCGAGCGCGTGCTCGACTGGTCGGGCGTGCCGACCGTCCATATTCGTCCGACGTTCTTTTCGGAATGGCTGGTGTTCCCGTGGGTGCGCGACACGGTCGTGCAGCAAGGAGAGATTCAGCTTCCGTTCGGCAACGGTCGTCACGCGCCCATCACGGCGGAAGATCAGGCGCGCTTCATCGCGACGGTGCTGGCGAATCCTGAAGGGCACACCGGCAAGACCTACGAGCTGTGCGGTCCCGTCGAATTGAATCACGATGAAATCGCCGCGAAGATGAGCGAAGTGCTGGACCGGAAGATCGTCTATCGCCCGGCGACGCTCGATGCGTATCGCGCGCATCTGGGAAAATACAATCTGCCGGAATTCATGATTCAACACTTCGTCGAGGTCGCGGTGGATTATCAGAATGGCGTGTTCGAAGGCGCGGATCATGTGATCGAAGCGGTCACGGGCCAATCGCCGATGACAGTCGAAGCCTTCGTCGATGCGAACCGTAAAGCCTATGCGTGAAGTCATGACATCGGAAGCGGCTCTCGACAACGTGGTATGGGCTTCCCTCATGGAAGCTCGCGCGGAAACCGTCGAGCGGAACGCGGGCGGCGCGCGCTATCGGCCCGCGTTCGCTCCGTTCGGCGCGGCGCGGGATTACGACGCAGATAGCGTCGCGCAGATCGTGGCGATGTTGAAGGAAGGCGAGCGGCTCGCGCTGTTCACGATGAACCCGCCCGAAGTGCCCGCGCACGTGGACGTCGTGCGAAAGGCCACCGTGCATCAGATGATCGCGACGAACGCGTTCAATGCGCCGGCCGATGCGCGCATCGTCGAACTCAGCGCGGATGATGTTCCCGACATGCTGAAGCTCGTCGCATTGACCGAGCCGGGACCGTTCAGCACGCGCACGCACGAGCTTGGCCACTTCTACTGCGTGCGCGATGCGGGCCGTCTCGTCGCGATGGCGGGCGAGCGCATGACTGCTGGCCGATATATCGAAACGAGCGCGGTGTGCGTGCATCCCGAATGGCGCGGCAAAGGTCTCGCGAAGGTGCTGATGCAACATCTCGGCGCGAAGATGCAAGAGCGAGGCAGCATCCCGTTCCTTCACGTCTTCGACACCAACGCGTCCGCTATCCGCTTGTACCGCGAACTAGGCTTTAGCGTGGCGCGAACCCTTCATCTGACCGCGATGATCCGCGCATGAAAAGAAGCGGGGCGCAGCCACGACGACCGCGCCCCGCTTCACCCACACGACTGCTTACTTCGGATTGGCCAGCACGAAGTTCTTGAACGCCGCGTACTGCGCCTTCGGCGTGATGCCGTCGTTCTGCAGCAGGCCGTAGTTGCCTTCGCCGCCCGCCGGATCGTCATACAGTTGATACACCTGGATCGACTGGATGTTGTACTTCGCCGCCACCGAGACGAACTGCGACATCATCGTGTTGCCGGTCATGTACGTCGCGATTTGCTGATCGCTGCCGAGCCACGGACGAACGCCATACTCCGTCAGCCAGATCGGCTTGCCGAGTTGCTGGAGCGTGCCGAGCACATCGTGACAACCGGTGCCGCCGCATGCGTTGGTGATGTCGCCCTGATCCGAATACCAATGCCACGCGGTAATGTCCCAGTTGACGATCGGATGACCCGTCGTGCCGTCCGGCTGCGTGCCGGTCGCGAGCATCTGATAGAACGCGTAGTGCAGCCATGTATCGCCGCCGATCACGATCTTGCCGTTCGTATCCACCGAGCGGATACCGTCGATCATGCCGCGGATCACGCCGCGCGCCTTCATGAACTTCGTGTTGTCGAACTGCTGCGGATACACGCCGTCGTAATTGCCGCCAATCGCCTGCGCGCCGAGTTCGTTGCTGACTTCGTAGTACGGGTACTTGTACGCGGTCGCCGTCTGCTGGCCGAGCGCATAGCCCACGTTATACGCGTCCTGCTCGCTGGTGCGCGCGCTGATGCCGCTCAAAATCACCGGGAACACGGTCACGCCGCCTGCGGCCATGGTCGGCGCAATGGTCGCGAGTTTGTTCGCCGATGCCTGGTTGTACACCTCGTTGCGATAGATCTTCACGTGCAGATCCTGCAACTGCTGAAGCTGAAGCGCGATCGACGAAATATCGTAAGCGCCGCCGCTGTTGTTATGGCCGTTCGCGCCATAGAAGATGCTGCCGGTCGTCGTCGTCGCGCCCGCGATGTTGTACACGTTCACGCTCAGATTGAGCACCGAAGTCGCGCCGTTCTTGCTGTTGGTCGCGGTGAATTTCCACGTGTGCGTGCCGTTGGTTTGCGTGGTCGTATCGACATTGGTCAGGAACGAACCGCCGGACGGCGTCACGTTGACGATGGTCTTGCCCGACGTCATATCGACGACGGTCACGTTCGTCCAGTTCGTCGCGAGCGGTCCCTTGACGATGACCGTGCCGGTCAGCATGGTGTTGGCAAGCGGCGCGTTGATCTGAAAGGCGGGGCCGGTCGTGGCGGCCATCGCCTTGGCGGTGGAAGCGACATCGAGTGCGTCGCTTGCGCCACCGCCGCCGCATGCGGTCAGCATCAGGCTGGAGGCGATCGCGGCGGCGATCAGACTGGCTTTCGAAACCCCGAGAAAGCGCTTTGAAACGTTGGTCGAATTGTTCATTTTTTTAGTGAAGCTAATTGGTCGTGTGGTTTATTTTTGGTCCGGTGCGCGGCCGGAGCGTCCAGAGTTGGACGGGTCGGCCACGCACCATCGATCCCGCGTAACCCTGCGGGAGGGTCAAGGCATGAATTTCGGTATCCGAATCGATGCTGAGGCTGGTTGGGCGGGATCGTCCAACGCCAGGTTTTTATGAGGCTCTTTGGCCTTTACGTTGCGTTTCTCGACATTCCCGACGATTGGTCGTTTTTACCGACCTAATCGTTTTGCCGATTGACGAAACGTTTGCGTATTTATTACCGGTCGGGATTTTCGGCTGCGATGAGGAAAATTTACGCATGACGAAGAGGTCCGATGGTTGCTTTACGGCGCGCCAGAAATTCCCTTTAGGCCGATTTCTGAGTTTTTCGAACGTTTCAAAAGCGGGTGGAAATATTTGCCGTAAAAAATCGGTCCATAAATTACCGATTCAACGTAGTCGGATGTCTCACTCTGTCGCATGCTAAAATTCGTGCCGTTATAAGGACTTGCCTCGTCCTCGGACTGCAAGTCCTTTTCCATTTGCATTCCCGGTTTTCGGTTACTTCCGGCTCAGGTCTCGCTGATCGAAGGCATAACCGCCACGCGCAATCGAAGCGCGCCCGCCGGCCTATACTCGAATTCGCGGCTACGTCCGCCGTTCATCGCGCGGATCGCTCTTTCTGACCGATCGCGCGGCGATGACGTCACTTTCATCACGGAGTTTTCAGGGTGACTCGCACAGACGCAAAAGACAGCGCTCTCGTGTTGTTTTCCGGCGGTCAGGATTCGGCGACGTGTCTCGCCTGGGCGCTCGAACGCTATCGAATCGTCGAGACGCTCGGGTTCGATTACGGGCAGCGGCATCGCGTGGAACTGGAATGTCGCGAAGGATTTCGCGCGGCGGTCACGCGCGAGTTTCCGCACTGGGCGGACCGGCTCGGCGAAGATCACATGATCGACCTCGCCGTGCTCGGCGCGATCAGCGACACGGCGATGACGCGCGACATCGAAATTCAGGCGACGGCAAGCGGCTTGCCGAACACGTTCGTGCCGGGCCGCAATCTGTTGTTCATGACGATCGCGGCGGCGCTGGCGTATCGGCGTGGATTGAAGGTGCTGGTCGGCGGCATGTGCGAGACGGATTTTTCCGGCTACCCGGATTGCCGCGACGACACCATGAAGGCGCTGCAAGTCGCGCTGAACCTCGGCATGGAAACGCGCTATGCGCTGGAGACACCGCTGATGTGGCTCGACAAGGCCGACACGTGGCGCCTCGCGGAAACGCTCGGCGGCGATGCGCTGGTCGAACTCATCCGCGTCGAAACGCATACGTGCTATGTCGGCGAGCGCGCCGAACTGCACGACTGGGGCTTCGGTTGCGGCCAGTGTCCGGCGTGCAAGCTGCGCAAGCGCGGCTACGAAGCGTATCGCGCGGGCGAGCAGGTCGACACCGCGCCGGTTTGAAATCAACGAGAGTCACAGAGCAGTCATGACGTATGCGGTAAAAGAAATCTTCTACACACTGCAAGGCGAGGGCGCGAACGCCGGACGCCCGGCCGTGTTCTGCCGCTTCGCCGGCTGCAATCTGTGGTCCGGGCGCGAGGAAGATCGTGCGGATGCCGTTTGCCAGTTTTGCGACACGGATTTCGTCGGCACCGATGGCGAGAACGGCGGCAAGTACCGCACGCCTGCCGAACTCGTCGCGATGATCGCGTCGCTGTGGCCGGAAGGCGGGCCGAGCCGCTTCGTCGTGTGTACCGGCGGCGAGCCGATGTTGCAGATGGATCAGCCGCTCGTCGATGCCTTGCACGCCGAAGGCTTCGAAATCGCGATCGAAACGAACGGATCGCTGCCCGTGCTGGACAGCATCGACTGGATTTGCGTCAGTCCGAAAGCGGATGCGCCGCTGGTGCAAAAGAAGGGCAACGAACTGAAAGTGGTCGTGCCGCAGGACAACCAGCGGCTCTCCGAACTGGAGCAACTCGACTTCGAGTATTACCTCGTCCAGCCGATGGACGGCCCGTCGCGCGATCTCAACACGAAGCTCGCGATCGACTGGTGCAAGCGGCATCCGAAATGGCGTCTGTCGATGCAGACGCATAAATACCTGAACATCCCCTGAAAAAGTCGAGCCGACGTGCAGACGATTACCCGAAAACTCGAATTCGATGCGGGCCACCGCATCCCCGATCACCGCAGTCAGTGCCGCAATTTGCACGGACATCGCTACGTGCTCGAAATCTCGCTACAAGGCGATCTCGTCGATATCGAAGGCGCGCCGGATCGCGGCATGGTGATGGACTTCGCCGACGTGAAAGCGCTGGCCATGGAGCATCTCGTCAACAAGTGGGATCACGCGTTCATCGTCTATGAAGGCGATACCAAAGTGCGCGAATTCCTCCAGACGCTCTCGGATCACAAGACGGTTGTGCTCGATCGCATTCCGACCGTGGAGAATCTCGCGGCGGTCGCGTTCGGCATTCTCGCCGAGGTGTACGACGCGCATTACGGCATCAATCTGAAGCTCAAGCGCGTGCGTTTGTACGAAACGCCGAACTGCTGGGCGGACGTCGAACGCGGCGTCTGAACGCATGGCGCGGCAAACGTCCGCGCCGATGTCACGGTATCATCGCTCGATGCGTCGCCCACCACGGGCGACGACAAGAAACGGAGCGTGAGCATGCCGTCTTCCCTGTCCCGAATCCATCGCACGGCTGACCATTTACACATGGGAGCCGCTCGATGAGCGCCTTCACCAACTCCCTCAAGCAACGTCTCAAGGAACCCGGTCCGCTGTTCGGCCTGTGGCTTTCCATGTGCAGCAGCGATGCCGCCGAAGCGCTCGCGCATGCCGGTTTCGACTGGCTGTGCATCGACATGGAGCACTCGCCGAACGATAGCCGCGATGTCGTCGATCAGTTGCGCGCGATTGCGGCGACGCATCTGCCGAGCGAACCCATCGTGCGCGTGCCGGGCTCCGAAGCGTGGCTCGTCAAGCGCGTGCTCGATGCCGGCGCGCGCACGCTCATGTTCCCCAACGTGCAATCCGCCGATGACGCCGCGCGTATCGTGCGGCTCACGCAGTATCCGAACGCCGAGCAGAGCGATGGCTTGCGCGGTGCGGCGGGCATGGTGCGCGCGGCGTCCTACGGCGCGCGGCGCGACTACATGACGACCGCGAACGCGCAGATCGCGACCATCGTGCAGATCGAGTCGGTTGCGGCGCTGGAAGCCATCGATGAAATCGCGGCGACGCCGGGCATCGATTGTCTGTTCATCGGACCGGCGGATCTTGCCGCGAGCCTCGGGCATCTCGGCGACAGCAAGCATGCGGACGTGCAGGCGGCCATCGATAAAATCGTCGCGGCGGCGGAACGCGCGGGCATCGCGAGCGGCATTTTCGCGCTGGATTCGGCGAGCGCGCGGCATTACGCGCAATCGGGCATCAAGGTCGTCGCGGTCGGCGCGGACATCATGTGGCTGTTGAAGTCGACGCGTCAGGCATTGCAGGAGGCGAGGTCATGAGAAGCGCGATCGCGGCGGCGTCGTTCGTGGCGCTGGCGTTCGTGTCGGGTGGCGTGGCGCACGCGCAAGGCAAGCAGAAGCCGCTCGATCTGGCGACGCAAAACGCCGTCGCCGATTACAACGCGGGCAATCTCGTGTCAGCGCGCTCCGAGTTCAGCCGCGCGGCGCAGAAGGGCAGCCGCCTCGCCGAATTCAATTACGCGATGATGCTGCTCAACGGCGAAGGCGGCTCCGCCGATGTCCCCGAGGGCAAGAAATGGCTGCGTCGCGCCGCCGATGCCAACATGGCGCACGCGCAATACGTCTACGGCAAGATGTACGACGATGGCGAGTTCGTGGACAAGGACCCGGCCGAGGCGCATCGCTGGTTTTTGCTCGCGGCGAATCAAGGACACGTGCAGGCGGAACTGGCGCTCGCCAATCAGTTTCTCGATGGACGCGGCACCGCGCGCGACAATTCGCAGGCGTTCAACTGGTACAAGAAGGCGGCGCAGGGCGGCGACATGACGGCGCAATACGTCGCGGGATCGTTCTACGAGCGCGGTGGCGATGGCGTCGAGCGCAATCTGAATGTCGCGCGTGCGTACTATGCGGCGGCGGCTGCGCAAGGCGATCCGGCGGCCAAGCTCAAGTATCTGCAACTCAGTCAGGAGCTTGAGAAAGAACGTCCGCAAACTCAGCCGCAGTGAGAGGGCGAAAAAAAACCGCGGCTTGAGATCCGCGGTTTTTTGTATCGATCGTTCTTTGTTCAACTCTGCATGAGCCGCTTCTGCCGCGCGACGCTCATGATCAGCCCCACCGCGACGCCCAGCGTGGTCAGCGCCGTCCCGCCATAGCTCATGAACGGCAACGGCACGCCCACGACCGGCAAGATGCCGCTCACCATGCCGATGTTGACGAACGCATACGTGAAGAACGCGAGCGTCAGCGAACCGGCCAATAATCGCCCGAAGAACGTCGCGCCGTTCGCCGCGATATAAAGCCCGCGCGTGATGAGCGCCATGTAGAGAAACAGCAGGACGAGCCCGCCTGCCAGTCCGAATTCTTCCGCGAACACGGCGAAGATAAAGTCCGTGTGCTTCTCCGGAATGAATTCCAGATGCGCCTGCGTGCCCTTCAGCCAGCCTTTGCCGAGCGTGCCGCCCGAACCGATGGCTATCACAGCCTGAATCGTGTGGAAGCCCTTGCCGAGCGGATCGGACGTCGGATCGAGCAGCGTGCAGATACGATGCTTCTGGTAATCGTGCATCATCGGCCAGTTCACTTCGGGCTGGCAGATTTTGTCCTGAAATGCCGCGATGCCCGTCACCGCGATCACCATCGCAACCAGCACCGGCACGATCAGCTTGAAACTCAGTCCCGCGAAGTAAATGACGAACACGCCCGCGCCGAACACCAGCACCGCCGTGCCCAAGTCCGGCTGCTTGGCGATCAGGCCGACCGGCAGCATCAAAATCACGAAGCCGACGATGTAATCCCACCAGCGAATGTTGCTCTCGCGCTTCTGGTAGTACCACGCGAGCATCAGCGGCATGGCGATCTTCATGATCTCCGACGGCTGGATGACCACGCCCACATTCAGCCAACGTTTCGCGCCCTTGCGCGTCAGCCCGAACGCGGCGACCGCCACGAGCAACGCCACGCCCACCGTGTAAAGCGGCACGGCGAAGCGCATGAGCGTTTGCGGCGGGATATTGGCAAGCACCCACATCAGCCCGAACGTCAGGATGATGTTGCGAAGCTGGTCTTCCACGCGGCCCGGCATGTCGAGACTCGCGCTATACAGCGTGACGATGCCGACGCACAGCAGCAGAAACACGATCAACGCGAGCGGGCGGTCGAAGCCGGCGAACATCCGCTTCGCGCGGTCCATCCACTCGCGCTTGTCGAATTGCATGTGCAGTTGCATGGCCGTGTCCTTTATTCGTCGATGCCGCCAGACGGCGCCACCGTGCGCACATCGTTTTCATTGCCGCGCACCATCGTCGGCGTCGGCTCGGCGGGGCGCTTTTTCGGCGCGGGCGTGCGTTCCGGCGTCGATGCGGGAAGCGCCGCTGTCGGCGCCGATGCCGCACGCGCCTTCGATGCCGCTCTCGGCGCGGACGCCGGAACCGCCGTCGCGGATGCCGCCGCCGCAACCGATGGGTCCGATGCGGCTTGCGGTGAAAACGCCGGCGATTTGTTCGCCACCGATGCAGGCAACGCAGCAGCGGCGGGCGGTTGCGTGCCGCCGATCATCGGCAGACCGGAATCTTCTGTCGCGGATGCGGCGGCCGCCACCGCAGCGGCTTCCGCGCCGGGTTTGAGTCGATCGACGAGATAATAGTCCAGCACCTTGCGCGCGATCGGCCCGGCCGATTCCGCGCCCCAGCCGCCGTTTTCCACGATCAACGCAAGCGCGATCTGCGGATGCTCCGCCGGCGCGAACGCAATAAACAGCGCATGGTCGCGCAAATGCTCGGCGAGCGCGTGGCCCTTGTAGTTCGACCCTTGCAGCGAATAAACCTGCGCCGTGCCGGTCTTGCCCGCCGCCTGATACGGCGCGCCCAAAAACACTTTCGACGCCGTGCCGTTGTTCACCACGCCTTCCATCGCGCGTTTGATGAAGTCGATATCCTGCTGGCGCACCGGAATCTTGTCGCTCGGATCGCGCACGACCGCGCGCGTGTCCTTCGAAATCGGATTCTCGATATCGCGCACCAAATGCGGCTTCATCACGATGCCGTTGTTCGCGAGTGTCGCGGTGGCGTGCGCGAGTTGGAGAATCGTGAACGAGTTATAGCCTTGACCGATGCCGAGGCTGATCGTCTCGCCCTCGTACCAGCGCTGTTGCTCGGGTTTGCGATACGCCTTGCGTTTCCATTCCGTCGACGGCAGGATGCCGCGCGCCTCACCCGCGATATCGATGCCCGTGATCTGCCCGAAACCCCACGGCTTCATGAAACCGGCCATCGCGTTCACGCCGAGATCGTGCGCGAGCATGTAGAAGTACGTGTCGTTCGAAACGACAATCGCGCGATTCATGTCCACCCAACCCTGGCCGGAACGCACGTCGTTACGGAAGGTGTGACCGCCGAAGGTGTACGAACCCGGGTCCTGAAAGCCCCAACCCGGCGTGCGCTTGTGCAGCGTGAGCGCGGCGAGCGCCATGAACGGCTTGTAGGTCGAGCCGGGCGGATACGTGCCGTGCAACGGACGATTCAACAGCGGATGATCCGGCGAATTGTTGAGCGCATCCCACGTTTGCTGGTCGATGCCATCCACGAAGGAGTTCGGGTCGAAGCTCGGCGCGGAGACGAACGCGAGCACATCGCCCGTCGAAGGTTCGATGGCAACAAGCGCGCCGCGCTTGCCGGAAAACGCCTGCTCCGCCACCTGCTGCAAACCGATATCGAGCGACAGCACGAGATTGTTGCCGGGCGTGGCCTGCGTGCGCGACATCGTGCGCACCGGGCGTCCGCCCGCCGTCACTTCCACTTCCTCGAAGCCGGTCAGTCCGTGCAGCTCCGTTTCATAACTCTGCTCGACGCCGATCTTGCCGACGTAATCCGTGCCCTTGTAATTGTTCGCATCGACGCGCGGATCGTAGTGATCCGAAGTCTCGTCGTTGGCATCGCTTGCATCGTCGATGCGTTCCTGATCGCGCTGCGAAATACGCCCGATATAACCGATCACGTGCGCTGCCGTCGTGCCGAGCGGATATTGACGGAACAGCCGCGCGCGCACTTCGACGCCGGGAAACCGATAACGCTGCACGGTGAACTTCGCGACTTCGTCGTCGGTGAGACGCGTGCGAATGGGCAGGCTTTCGAAATTCTTGGAGTCTTCGAGCAGCTTCTTGAAGCGGCGGCGATCGCGCGCATCGACGGGAATGACTTCACCGATCTGATCGATGACTTCATCCAGCGTGCCGTTGATCTTGGACGGCGTGATTTCGAGCGTATACGCCGAATAATTCTTCGCCAGAACAATGCCGTTCCGGTCAGTGATGATGCCGCGATTCGGCACGATCGGCGCGACGGAAATGCGGTTCTCGTTCGCCTGCAAGGAATATTTGCTGAAGTGCCAGACTTGCAGGTAAAGAAAGCGCAGCCCGATCAGGCCGAAGCAGACGAACACGAACAGTCCCGCCGCCGCGACGCGCAGGCGGAACTTCGATAACTGTTGCTCGGTGTTCTTAATCTCGGTCATGCAGCTTTCGCGATTCGATGCGCGATCTTTCGTGATTCAAGTGTAGTCCGCGCGCGATACAAAGCGCACTTGCGCGCGGCGATGGCGCTCAGATCGGGCGCGTGTCGTCAGGATCGGCGGCGCGGCGTTGCGGCATCAGCAGCAGGAAGCTCGCGATCGGCCACAGCGCGGCTTCGACGAAACCGTTGGTGAGATAGCTCCATCCCGGAAACGCGGCAGCCGTCGCCAGGCGGATGAGAAACGGCACGAGCTGCGCGCCGACCAGCAAGGGCGCGACGGCGAGAATCTGCACGGGCAGCGACATCCACAATACGCGGCGATGGATGGTGATCGCGCCATAGGACAGCAGCGTGTAGGCCAGCGCGTGTTCGCCAAGCAAGTTCGCGTTGTGGACGTCCATCAAAAGACCGAGCAGAAACGCGATGCCCATGCCGACCTTGCGCGGCTGATGCACGTTCCAGAACAGCACGACGAGCGCCACGAAATCCGGAATGAACAGGATACGGCCCCACGGCATCAGATTCAGCAGAAACGCGGCCGCAAGACTGAAGGTGATGAAGTACGGATTGACCGGCTGAAGGATGTATTGCGGGCGGTTCATCGCGCGGCTCCCGAGGACGCGGGTTTCAGCATGTGAGCTTTTTTCTGGCGTCTTGCTGTCGTACCGGAAGTCGGCTTCGGCGCAGCAGGCTTCTCAGCCGCTGGCGCGCTTGCCGCAGCGGGCGCACTGGCCGGGGCCGATGCCGCCACCGCCGCCGATGCACCGCTCGCACCGGAAGCCGCTGCCGCCTTCGCTGCAGGCTTTTTCTTGCCTTTGTTTTCCTTCGCTTCCTTGGCCGCTGCCGCCGCTTCGACCTCGATCGGATTGGGCGGCACGTTCACGTTGTAATGCAGCACGAGCAACTGACGCGCACCGCGCACCGCCGCGACAGGCAAACACACCACGCGCGCGAATGCGGTATCGGCCTGCTTGTCGACGCGCAACACCTTCGCCACCGCGAGGCCCGGCGGATACACGCCATCGAGTCCGCTGGTCACAAGTTCGTCGCCGGCCACAACGTCCGCGCTGATCGGCACGAAACGCAGATCGAGCGTGTCGCCCTTCGGTGTGCCGTAGATGACGCTGCGCAGGCCCGTGCGCGAAATCTGCACCGGCACCGCGAGATCTTTGTCCGTCAACAGCGTGACTTCGGATTGCAGCGGAAACACACGCGTAACCTGACCGATTACACCGTCTTCGTTTGTCACCGGCGCGCCGTCCTGGATGCCTTGCTGGCTTCCCTTGCTGATGACGACCTTCTGCGTGAAAGGATCGCGCGTGTCGTACTGAATTTCGGCAGGCGTCTCTTGTGTGGTCGCGCGCGATTGCAGATTCAGCAACGCCCGCAGATGCTCGTTCTCGATGGCGAGTTGCGAGGCATCGCCCGCTTTCGCGGAGAGTTGCAGATTTTTGTCGGAGAGTTTGCGGTTTTCGCTGCGCAACGTGGCGCTGGTCACGGCGAGATCGGCCGCGCCCATGAAAATATCGCGCGGCACCAATGCGGCCCGCTGTAACGGATATAGCCCTGCACCGAGAATGCCGCGCACGATTTCCAGCGTGCTGAAGCGCGCATCGGAAATGAGCAGCGCGACGGCCAACACCACAAAAAAGATGAGGCGGGCGAGCGCTGAAGGGCCTTGCTTGAAAAGTGGCGGCGGACTGTATTCCATGGTCGGCGCCGAGGGCGTGAACGGATGGATCGATTGCTGCAGGCGCTGTGTTAAAGGCGGCCTGCCCTACGCTGTTTCGACAACGGCCCGGACTGATGCCGGGCCGTGCGCGCGTAGCGTAACGCGGATACTACTTTGGATTGAAGCTCCGGTGACCCTCGCGCCACGAAGAATGACATAAAGCGAGAGGTGTCGGCAGAAGATCACTCGTAAGAGAAGATGCTGCCGAGCTTGTCCATGCGTTCGAGCGCCATGCCCGAGCCACGCACGACGCACGTGAGCGGGTCTTCCGCGACGAGCACCGGCAAGCCGGTTTCTTCGGCGAGCAGACGATCGAGGTCGCGCAACAGCGCGCCGCCGCCCGTCAGCATCATGCCGCGCTCGGCGATGTCCGCGCCGAGTTCCGGCGGCGTTTGTTCCAGCGCGATCTTCACCGACGAGACGATCTGGTTGAGCGGGTCCGTCAATGCTTCGAGAATCTCGTTGCTCGAAATGGTGAAGCTGCGCGGAATGCCTTCCGACAGGTTGCGGCCCTTCACTTCCATTTCCTTGACTTCGGAGCCGGGGAAAGCCGAACCGATTTCCTTCTTGATGGCTTCGGCGGTTTGCTCGCCGATCAGCATGCCGTAATTGCGGCGAATGTAATTGACGATGGCTTCATCGAACTTGTCGCCGCCGACGCGCACCGAGCCTTTGTACACGATGCCGCCCAGCGAAATGACGCCGACTTCCGTCGTGCCGCCGCCGATATCGACGACCATGGAGCCCGTGGCTTCCGACACCGGCAGGCCCGCGCCGATCGCGGCGGCCATGGGTTCTTCGATGAGATAGACCTGCGATGCACCCGCGCCGTGTGCCGCTTCCTTGATGGCGCGGCGCTCGACCTGCGTGGACCCGCACGGCACGCAAATGATGATGCGCGGCGACGGCGAGAACATGCGGGATTCGTGAGCGGTCTTGATGAACTGCTTGATCATCTGCTCGGTGACGGTGAAGTCGGCGATCACGCCGTCCTTCATGGGCCGGATGGCCTCGATGTTGCCCGGCACCTTGCCAAGCATCTGCTTGGCTTCCTTGCCGACTGCCTGAATGGTCTTCTTTCCGTTCGGGCCGCCTTCCTGGCGGATGGAAACGACTGACGGCTCATCTAGGACGATGCCCTTGCCGCGCATGTAGATCAGCGTGTTGGCGGTGCCGAGGTCAATCGCCAGGTCGTTGGAAAAGTAGCTGCGCAAAAAGCCGAACATTCAAAAATCCTGTCTCGCTGGGTAGCCGTTCGTCGCGCGTGGCGCCGGTGACGGCAGCGGAAAAAATAACGGTTTGCCGGGACGGCGAATGCCCGCCGTGAAGTGCAAATCCGGGAAGAAATCTACCGCAGAGCGGAGCGTCCGACGCAAACGTTTCTCACATTGCATGCAATCAGGGAGAAACACGCCCACAGGACGTTCCAGAGGTAAGTCGAACGTGTAATGATACCTTATAATTTGTGGGTTTCTATAGGAAAAGGATGGCACTTTTTGCCATCGCAAACCCCGATTTCAGAAGGCTCCGCGCGATTGTCACGCAGTGTCACAACGACAGTGCGCAATGGTGCGCCTTTCATGTTCTTCTCCGGTGATTTCATGTCTTTGACCCTGACCGACGTTAAGCGCATCGCGCATCTCGCGCGGCTCGAACTGCCCGATAACGAAGCCGAACCCACGCTCGCGCGCCTGAATGACTTCTTTGGCCTCGTCGAGCAGATGCAGGCCGTCGATACGACCGGCATCGAGCCGCTCGCGCATCCCATCGAACAGATCGAGGAAGTCGCGCTGCGGCTGCGCGAGGACGCTGTCTCAGAGCGCGTCGATCGCCAGGAGTTCCAGCGTTCGGCGCCCGCCGTGCAGGACGGTCTCTATCTCGTACCCAAGGTCATCGAATAAATCGCGCGCTCATCAGGGAACTGCAATGCATCAGAAAAGCTTGACCGAACTGCGCGCCGCGCTCGACTCGAAGGACATTTCCGCCGTCGAACTCGCGCAGTCGTATCTGCAACGTATCGAGGCCGCGAAGGACTTGAACGCGTTCATCGGCGTGGATCGCGAACTCACGCTGGAACAGGCGAAAGCCGCCGATGCGCTCATCGCGCAAGGCAACGCGGGCGCGCTCACCGGCCTGCCGATCGCGCACAAGGACGTGTTCGTGACGCGCGGCTGGGCCTCGACCGCCGGTTCGCACATGCTCGAAAATTACGCCAGCCCGTTCGATGCCACGGTCGTCGATCGATTGAAGCACGCGGGCATGGTGACGCTCGGCAAGACCAACATGGACGAGTTCGCAATGGGGTCGTCCAATGAGAATTCGTACTTCGGCGCGGTGAAGAATCCGTGGGATCTCAAGGCCGTTCCCGGCGGCTCGTCGGGCGGTTCGGCGGCGGCGGTGGCCGCGCGTCTCGCGCCCGCCGCGACCGGCACGGACACGGGCGGCTCCATTCGCCAGCCTGCGTCGTTCACCGGCATCACCGGCATCAAGCCGACTTACGGGCGCGTGTCGCGTTATGGAATGATCGCGTTCGCGTCGTCGCTGGATCAGGGCGGGCCGATGGCGCAATCCGCGCAAGACTGCGCGCTGCTGCTCAACGCCATGTCCGGTTTCGACGAGCGCGATTCGACCAGCCTGCAACGCGAAAACGAAGACTACACGCGCTATCTCGGCCAGACGTGGAACGGCGACGCGGGCAAGCCGCTGGCAGGTTTGCGGATCGGCTTGCCGAAGGAATACTTCGGCGCAGGTTTGGCCGATGACGTGCGCGCTGCCATCGACGAAGCATTGAAGCAATACGAAGCGCTCGGCGCGACGCTCGTCGAAGTCTCGCTGCCGAAGACCGAGCTGTCCATTCCGGTGTATTACGTCATCGCGCCGGCGGAGGCTTCGTCGAATCTGTCTCGTTTCGATGGCGTGCGCTACGGGCATCGCGCGGCGCAGTACAAAGACCTGCTCGACATGTACAAGAAGTCGCGCGCCGAAGGCTTCGGGCCGGAAGTGAAGCGGCGGATTCTCGTCGGCACTTACGTGCTGTCGCATGGCTATTACGACGCGTATTACCTTCAGGCGCAGAAGATTCGCCGGATCATCGCGCGGGATTTTCAGGAAGCGTTCAAACAGTGCGATGTCATCATGGGACCGGTCGCGCCATCGGTGGCGTGGAATCTCGGCGAGAAGGCCGACGATCCCGTGCAGATGTATCTCGCCGACATTTACACGCTCTCCGTGAGCCTCGCGGGTCTGCCCGGCATGAGCGTGCCGTGCGGCTTCGGCGCGGGCGCGAACGCGAATCGTCCGGTGGGCTTGCAGGTCATCGGCAACTATTTCAACGAAGCCCGGATGCTCCAGGTCGCCGACGCGTTTCAGCGCGCGACTGACTGGCACCGCAAGGCACCATCGGCCTCGGGAGTCTGACTATGCAGTGGGAAGTCGTTATCGGTCTGGAGACGCACACGCAGCTCTCCACCGCCTCCAAGATTTTCTCGGGCGCGGCCACGCAGTTCGGCGCCGCGCCGAACACGCAGGCGAGCCCCGTCGATCTCGCGTTGCCCGGCGTCCTGCCGGTGGCGAACCGAGGCGCGGTCGAGCGCGCGATTCGTTTCGGCTTGGCCATCGGTGCGCATGTCGCGCCGCGCAGCGTGTTCGCGCGCAAGAACTACTTCTATCCGGATCTGCCGAAGGGCTATCAGATCAGCCAGTACGAGATTCCGGTCGTGCAGGGCGGCACGCTCACCATTCAGGTTCCGGCCAATGAAAAAGCCGGCAAGGATGCGTATGAAAAGACCATCAACCTGACGCGCGCGCATCTGGAAGAAGATGCAGGCAAGTCGCTGCATGAAGACTTCGCGGGGATGACGGGCATCGACCTGAATCGTGCGGGCACGCCGCTGCTCGAAATCGTCACCGAGCCGGAAATGCGCAGCGCGGCGGAAGCGGTTGCGTATGCAAAGGCGCTGCATGGTCTGGTTGTGTGGCTCGGCATCTGTGATGGCAACATGCAGGAAGGCTCGTTCCGTTGCGATGCGAACGTCTCGGTGCGTCCGGTCGGCCAGCAGGAATTCGGCACGCGCGCGGAAATCAAGAACCTGAACTCGTTCCGCTTTCTCGAAGAAGCGATTCAATATGAAGTGCGTCGTCAGATCGAACTGATCGAAGATGGCGGCACCGTGGTTCAGGAAACGCGTCTGTACGATCCGGACAAGCGCGAGACACGTTCCATGCGCAGCAAGGAAGACGCGCACGATTACCGCTATTTCCCCGATCCCGACTTGATGCCGCTCACGATCGATTCCGCTTGGGTCGAGCGCGTGAAGGGCGAGATGCCCGAACTGCCCGAAGGCATGAAGAAGCGTTTCGTGGAGACGTACGGTTTGACGCCGTACGACGCGGGCGTGCTCACTTCGTCGAAGGCGATGGCTTCGTACTTCGAAGCGCTCTTGCAGAAAGCGGGCGCGGCGCAGGCCAAGCTCGCGGCCAACTGGATCATGGGCGATGTCTCCGCGCAACTGAACCGCGAATCGCTCGATATCGGCGAGTCGCCGGTGTCGGCGGCGCAACTCGCGCTGATCGTGCAGCGTATCGCCGATGGCACCATCTCCAACAAGATCGGCCGCGAAATCTTCCAGACCATGTGGGAGGAGAAAGCGACGGACGAGGGTGCGGCGGATCGCATCATCGAGGCGAAGGGGCTGAAGCAGATTTCGGATACCGGCGCGCTGGAAGCGATCATCGACGAGGTGCTCGCGGCGAACCAGAAGTCGGTCGATGAATTCCGCGCGGGCAAGGAGAAGGCGTTCAACGCGCTGATCGGTCAGGCGATGAAGGCGACCAAGGGCAAGGCCAATCCGCAGCAAGTGAACGAATTGCTGAAGAAAAAGTTATCCTGATCGCACTTCCGCGTTTCCAAAGCGCGGAATGCGTGAGCGGGCTGTTGCCGGTCTGGTCTGGCAGCGGCCCGTTTTCTTTGGCTCAGACGAAAACGAGAAGACATGGCAAAGAATCCGGAACTGGACGACTTCCTCGTGCCTTATTTCGATGGCGGCAAGAAGCTCAAGCCGTTCGATCTCAGCGCGATCGATCCCGCCGCGAAGCCGTTTTCCTGCGGCTCGAAGGATGAAGACCGCGAGCGGCTTTTGGCCGTCGGGGCGCAACTGGACGACCTTCAGGAAAAGCTCCACGCGCAGCGGCATCGGCGCGTGCTGCTCGTGCTGCAAGGCATGGATACGAGCGGCAAGGATGGCACCGTGCGCGCCGTGTTTCATGATGTCGATCCGCTGGGTTTGCGTATCGTGCCGTTCAAGGCGCCGACCGAACGCGAGCTTTCGCACGACTTTCTCTGGCGCGTTCACGCGCAAGCGCCGATGGCCGGCGAATTCGCGATCTTCAACCGTAGCCATTACGAAGACGTGCTCGTGCCGTGCGTGCTGAAGCAACTCGACAGCGACGCGTGCGAGCGGCGTTATCAACATATTCGCGAGTTCGAGTCGTTGCTGGCGGACAGTGGCACGACCATCGTCAAATGCTTCCTGCATATTTCGAAGGACGAGCAGCGCAAGCGCTTGCAGGCGCGCATTGACGATCCGACCAAGCATTGGAAGTTCGATGTCTCCGATCTCGAAGCGCGCAAGTATTGGGACGATTACCAGAAGGCGTATGCCAATTTGCTCGGCGCGACATCGACGGAATATGCGCCGTGGTTCATCGTGCCTGGCGATTCGAAGACGCATCGCAATGTGATGGTCGCCGAACTCGTGTTGCGCACGATGCTGGGCATGAAGCTGGAATTTCCGCCCGCGAAGGAATCGCTCAAGGGCGTGAAGGTTGAATAAATTCGATCAAACACAAGACGGGAAGAAGATATGTTTCGCGTGATTACCGCCAATCTCAACGGCATTCGTTCGGCTGCGAAGAAAGGCTTTTTCGACTGGTTCGGCGAGCAGAAATCGGATGTGGTGTGCGTGCAGGAAATCAAATGCTCGCAGGACGATTTGACGCCTGAGTTTCTCGCGCCGCATGGGTTTCAGGGCTACTTTCAGCATGCGGTGAAAAAGGGCTATAGCGGCGCGGGACTTTATACGCGTCATGAGCCGGATGAGGTGATCATCGGCTTCGGCAGTGCGGAGTTCGATCCGGAAGGGCGTTATGTGGAAGCGCGGTTTGGCAAGCTGTCCGTGGTGTCGGTGTATGTGCCTTCGGGTTCCAGCGGCGATGAACGTCAGCAGGCGAAGTATCGGTTCATGGACGAGTTCATGCCGCATCTCACCGAACTCAGCGCTGAGCGTGAGGTGATCGTGTGTGGCGATGTGAACATCGTGCACAAGGAAATCGACATCAAGAACTGGAAGAGCAATCAGAAGAACTCGGGTTGCTTGCCGGAAGAACGCGCGTGGCTCACCAAGCTGTTCGATGACGTGGGTTACGTGGATGTATTCCGCACGCTCGATTCACGCGCGGAGCAGTACACGTGGTGGAGTAATCGCGGTCAGGCGTATGCGAAGAATGTGGGGTGGCGGATCGATTATCAGATTGCGACGCAGGAGGTTGCGGCGACTGCGAAGAAGACATCGATCTTCAGGGATATCAAGTTCAGCGATCATGCGCCGTTGACGATCGACTACGACTGGAAGTTGGCGAAGAAAAAGAAGTGACTCAGCGCCCACTCTTCTTAAACCTCCCCAACCCCCCATAATTCGGCAACTGCTCAATCGTCTTCCCCACCGCCTTCGCATACAGCGGCATCATGTCCGGCATGCGCTTGAGCAGATCTTGCCGGCGCGCCGATCCATACGGATGCATCCAGATAAAGCCGTTGTCAGAACGCCGCGTATTCGCATCGATCTTGTTCCACAACGTGATGGCCGCGCGCGGATCGTAACCCGCGCGCGAGGCGATCTCGCTGCCGATCACATCGGCTTCGGTTTCATCGTCGGGCGAATAGCGCATGGCAAGCAATTGATCGCCGATGCCCAGCGGCTCCGATTGCAAATCCGCGAAGCCGAACAACTGCGGCATGCTGCCCGTGGTCAACTGCGCCGCCTGCTGCCGCCCAAGCCGCTCGCGCGCATGCTCACGCAGCGCATGCGCGATCTCATGCCCGACCATCATGCCGATCTCGTTGTCGTTCAGATGCAGCTTGTCGATCAGCCCGCTATACACGACGATCTTCCCGCCCGGCAAACAATACATCCGCACTTCCGGCGACCGGACGACGTTGATCTCCCACTTCCAGTTCTTCGCGCGGTCGTTCCACTTGAGCGCAAACGGAATCTCGTGATTGACGATATCCCGCACACGCTTGACGAGCGGATTGTCGTCGGGCAAAAGCCGCTTGTTACGTTGCGCTTCGTGAATGATCTGCGCATATTCGCCGGCCGCCTGCGCTTCGAGCGTCTCGGGCGGAATCAGATTGCGGAATAACGCGGAGTTGCCGAAGCGAATCTGATTGTTCGGCGCGGTGTAAGGCGGTGGCGCTTTCTGCTCGTCCTGCGCATGCGCGGACACGGGCGCGAGCGCGGCCCATGCCAACGCCAGCCAGCAGGCGCGAGACAGAAAAGTCCCCGTCATCGTTGAGTTCTCCAAGGCGCGATTTTCGGCAACAGTAACATGCCCGGAATCGACAGCGCGACGCACACGAGGAAGTACGGAAACCAGCCGGTCTTGGCGACGATGAACCCGCTGCCCGCAGCAGCCAACGTGCGCGGCACGGCAGCGAGGCTTGTGAAAAGCGCGAACTGGGTCGCGGTGTAGCGCGGGTCGGTCGTGCTGGCGATATACGCGGTGAAGGTGGCGAGCGTCAAACCGGTCGCAAACGTTTCGAAGCCGTAGAGCACGGCAAGCGCAACCGGCGATGGCCCGATCTTCGCGAGCCACGCAAACCCAAGCGTCGCGATGATCTGCAAGAAGCCGAAAATCCACAACCCGCGCGCGATGCCGATCTTCACCAGCGCAATGCCACCCAGCAAGCCGCCCGCGAGGCTCGCCCAGAACGCGACCGCCTTCGCGATCACGCCGATCTGCGCGAGCGTGAAGCCGATTTTGATAAAGAACGTGGTGGCGAGCGCCGTCGCCATCGTGTCGCCGAGCTTGTAGAAGAAGATGAAGCCGAGCACGAGCAGCGCCGTGTGCCAGCCATCGCGCGTGATGAATTCATGGAACGGTTCGATGACCGCATCGCGCAGATTGCGCGGCGGCGCGCCGTGAATCGCCGGCTCTTTGATGACGAGCGTCAGGATAATGCCCGGCAGCATGAACGCCGCCGTGATGATGAACACCGTCTTCCACGGCAAGAATGTTGCGAGGATCAGCGAGAGCGAACCGGGCACGAGACCCGCGACCTTGTACGCGTTGACGTGCACCGCGTTGCCCAACCCTTGCTCCGTGTCGTGCAGCAATTCGCGGCGGTACGCATCGATGACGATATCCTGACTCGCGCCGAGAAACGCCACGAGCGTGGCAAGCGCGGCCACCTTCCAGAGTTCCTGCGCAGGCGAAAACCATCCGAACGATGCAATGCCGAGCGCGACCAATATCTGCGTGACGAACATCCAGCCACGCCTGCGCCCCGGCCGCCAACCCGGCAGACGCGGGATATAGCGGTCCATCAGCGGCGACCAGAGAAACTTCCACGTATAGGGAAGGCCGATCAGCGCGAACAGGCCGATCTCCTTCACATTGACGTGCGCGGTCGTGAGCCACGCCTGCAAAAGACTGTACAGCGTGAACAGCGGCAGTCCCGACGTGAAGCCGAGAAAGATGCAGATGAGAATGCGCTTGTTCAGAAACGCGCGCCAGCCGGGATGTTCTTCGTGAGCGGAAAGTGCAGGCGCCTCGTGTGGCGTATCGGGCATGTCGTGGCGTTGTGGCAGGTCAGGTCGATGCGTGAGCGCACCGGCATCGCTTACCGGCGCTTGACGCGATAGACCGCAAGACTACCACGCCAGTTCGCGCCCCAACGCACCGTCTGCCCGCCGTGCAGCACCACGCGGTCGAGAATTTCGATGCCCACTTCCGGCGCGAGCGCCTCGAAATCCTTGATGGTCAGCACGCGCACGTTCGGCGTGTTATGCCATTGAAACGGCAGCGATTTCGATACCGGCATATGCCCCTGAAGCACCGACAGCCGATGCGGCCAATACCCGAAATTCGGAAACGACACGATGCTCTCGCGCCCCACTCGCACCGTCTCGCGCAGGATCGCGGCGGTCTGGTGAATGGTTTGCAGCGTCTGCGAAAGAATGGCGATATCGAAGCTGTCGTCCTCGAACTGACGCAGGCCGTCTTCGAGATTGAGCTGGATCACGTTCACGCCTTTCTGCGCGCACGCGAGCACGCCCGCATCGTTGATTTCGATGCCGTAGCCGTTCACCTCCAACTCCTCGACGAGCAGCGACAGCAGCGATCCATCGCCGCAGCCGAGATCGAGCACGTTGGAGCGCGGTTCCACCCAGCGCGCGATGGCGCGAAAGTCCTCGCGCAGCGAAAGCGAATCGAGCGTGTGCTGGTTCATGCGCCCACCTCCGTGGCAATACGTTCGTAATACGCGCGCAGCAGGTTGTGATAGCGCGCATCGTCGAGCAGGAAGGCGTCGTGGCCGTGCGGCGCGTCGATCTCCGCGTAACTCACAGTGCGCTTGTTGTCGAGCAGCGCCTTCACGATCTCGCGCGAGCGCGCGGGCGCGAAACGCCAGTCGGTCGTGAAGCTCGCGATCAGATACTTCGCCGTGGTGTTGGCGAGCGCGCGGCGCAGATCGCCTTCGAACGCTTTCGCGGGATCGAAGTAATCGAGCGCGCGCGTGATAAGCAGGTACGTGTTGGCGTCGAAGTATTCGGCGAACTTGTCGGCCTGATAGCGCAAGTAGGACTCCACTTCGAATTCGACATCGAAGTTGAAGTTGTAGGCATCCAGCGCGCCTTCGGCACGACGCAGCGCGCGGCCGAATTTCACGGCCATGTCGTCATCCGACAGATACGTGATGTGGCCGATCATGCGTGCCACGCGCAAACCGCGACGCGGCTTCACGTTGTGCGCGTAGTAATCGCCGCCGTGAAAATCGGGATCGGAGAGGATGGCCGAACGCGCGGTTTCATTGAACGCGATGTTCTGCGCCGAGAGCTTAGGCGTCGACGCAATCACGATGCAATGCCCCAACCGCTCGGGATACATGATGCTCCACGCCAGCGCCTGCATGCCGCCGAGACTGCCGCCCATGACCGCCGCGAACCGTTCGATGCCGAAGCGGTCCGCCACGCGCGCCTGCGCATGCACCCAGTCTTCCACCGTGACCACCGGAAAGCGCGCGCCGAAGGGTTGGCCGCTCGCGGGATCGAGGCTCATCGGGCCGGTCGAGCCGAAACACGAGCCGAGATTGTTCACGCCGATCACGAAGAAGCGATTGGTGTCGAGCGGCTTGCCGGGACCGACGAGGTTGTCCCACCAGCCGACGTCCTTGGGATTGTCCGCATACACGCCCGCGACATGATGCGACGCGTTGAGCGCGTGACACACGAGCACGGCGTTCGAGCGCGCGGCATTCAGCTCACCGTATGTTTCGACGACGAGTTCATAGCCGCCGAGCGTCGAGCCATTCTGCATGGCAAGCGGCTCGGTGAAGCGCAGCGTTTGAGGAGTGACGATGCCGATCGATTCCATTCATTCCGCCCTGAAACGAGCGGCTAAACGGTGCCGGCCAAGCGCGGAAAAGAGGAAGATGCGCGGCTGACGACCTCTTTAGCCGCATTTGTAGTGAACCTTCCGCGAAACCTGAAGGCTCGCGCGCCCGCAATCGAGTCAGCAAATCGGCGCGCTTCATCAACGAGATTCAGCAGATGGCGATTGCCACAACCGTTTCTCGTTAGCTGCGAAGTATAGCGGAAAACGTAATAACGCCGCGAAACCCTGTGCTGGATGCGGTGCGCATCGTTGTCTATATTTCTTTCACATCGTGCCGTGAAAAGACAATGAAACCGAGCCGTGTCAGGCCGTTGAGCCATCTGAAAAGCCGCGCCGCCGAGATAATCCGCAATATCGTGGAGAGTCGCGAGCCCATGCTCATCACGCAGAACGGCGAGGCGAAGGTCGTCGTGCAGGACGTGCAGTCCTTCGAAAACCTGCAACAGACGCTCGCACTGCTCAAGATTCTGGCGATGGGGCAAAAGTACATCGAGGCGGGGCATTGCATCGAGGCGAGCGAGATGTTCTCGGAGATCGATCGCATGGACAAGGAGGAGGGCAAGCGGTGAAGACCGTCTTTCTGGACCCCGTGCGCGACGACTTGCAGGAGTATCGGCGCTATGTGCTCAATCATTTCGGCCGCACGGCGTGGGTCGCCACGCGCGACAAGATCGCGGAAGCGATCGCTGAAATCGAGAGCGCGCCGCGCCGCGGCTCGACGCCGCCCGAACTGGCCGATTTCCGCATGACGGGTTACTACGAAGTGGTGAGCGGGACGAACCGCATCATCTACAAGCTGGACGATGAAACCATCTACGTGCATCTCGTCGTCGATACGCGCAGCGATCTGGCGGATGTGCTCGCGCGGCGTCTTTATCGCATCTAGCGCTTTTTCAAGGCACCGCCGAGCGTCAGCGCGCGTAGCGAGCGCACGGTGCGATCGACGTAATGCGGCCGTCCCGCGCCCGGCTTGCGTGCCGACACGCCGCCGCTCGACGTGCGCGCCGCCGGCAAATGCCCGACGATCCACACCGTGCGAATACCCAGCCGCCGATAACTTTTCAGATGCCCGCGCGTGTCTTCGACGAGGATTGAGTCTCTTAGGCGAACGTGCGCGCGGCGCATGGCGTGGCGCAGCATCGCGGCATCGGGCTTGGCGCGCCAGTGTTTGCCCGCGCGCATATCCTCGATGGCGATCACGCGCTCGAATAACTTGCCGATGCCCAGTTCCGCCAGCACGGCGCGCGCGTACAGCGTCGGCCCGTTGGTGATCACGATCTTGCGTCCCGGCAACGCGCGCAGCATGCGCGACAGGCCGCGTTCGGCGCGCAGCATCGAGGGCAGATCGGCGAACGTGTGCACGACATGCAGGAAGTCGGCGGCATCGATGCCGTGATGCTTCACCAGCCCGGTCAGCGTCGCGCCGTAACGCACGGTGTAGCCGGTGCGCAGGCGGTTCGCTTCGTCCATATCGACGTCCAGCCGATCCATGATGTATTGCGTCATCGCCTTGTTGATCGCCGGAAACACCGCGTGCGATGCGTGGTGCAGCGTGTTGTCGAGATCGAAGAGCCAGACGGGCACGCGTGCTTTCACGGGACGGCGGCGGGACGGACGGGACGAATTCATGGCGTGCGCGTGGCGTCAAAAGAAACGCCCGCGCGAGGCGGGCGTTGCAGCGAAGGAAATGCGGGAACCGAAGCTCAATGCGAGCGGATCATCGTGCCGAACGGCTGTTCGGTGAGAATTTCCAGCAGCACCGAATGCTCGATTCGTCCGTCGATGATATGCACCGAGCGCACGCCGCTCTTGGCGGCATCGAGCGCGGAGGAAATCTTCGGAAGCATGCCGCCGGAGATGGTGCCATCCGCGAACAGCGCGTCGATTTCGCGCGCGGAGAGGTCGGTCAGCAGATTGCCTTCCTTGTCCATCACGCCGGGAATGTTCGTCATCATGACGAGCTTTTCCGCGTTCAGCACGACGGCCAGCTTGCCCGCGACCAAGTCTGCGTTGATGTTGTAGGAGAGGCCGTCCTCGCCGAAACCAATCGGCGAAATAACCGGAATGAACGCGTCATCCTGCAAGGCCTTCACGACCGCCGGGTTGATCGACTCGACCTCGCCCACCTGACCGATATCGATGAAACCGCCGGGATTGTCGCGGTCCGGCATCATCAGCTTGCGGGCGTGGATGAGACCGCCGTCCTTGCCGGTGAGACCCACGGCCTGACCGCCGAAATGATTGATGAGCGTGACGATATCCTGCTGCACTTCGCCGCCCAGCACCCACTCGACGACTTCCATGGTTTCTTCGTCGGTGACGCGCATGCCCTGAATGAACGTGCCTTGTTTGCCGATCTTCTTGAGCGCCTGATCGATCTGCGGGCCGCCGCCGTGCACGATCACCGGATTGATGCCGACCAGTTTGAGCAGAATGACATCGCGCGCGAAGCCTTGCTTCAGACGTTCCTCCGTCATGGCGTTGCCGCCGTACTTGATCACGACCGTCTTGCCGTGATACTGACGAATATAGGGCAACGCCTCGGCCAGTATTTCAGCTTTCAGGGTTGGCGCGATCTGGGTAAGGTCGGGAAGCTCGGACATGGCGGCATTGAGGCGAGGGGCGTTGGAACACGCCGAATTGTACACAACTGACGCGGCGCAACAGGGCGTTTTGACGCGTGATCCTGTCGGGCTGCATCGCGAATTTTGCATGCGATCATGACGCGCGAACCGATGACAAAATGATGAACGCGCATTCGACACATCGCGCACCGCAACCCGTGGTCCCGCAAACGTGCGAACGCTGCGGCACGGCTTTCCGCTGCGGCGCGCTCGCGGGGGATGCCGCTTGCTGGTGCGCATCGTTGCCTGCGTTGCCGGTCGAGCGGCTGCGTCCCGGCGTGCATTGCTTATGTCCCGCGTGCCTTGAATCAGAAATCGGCAGTGCAAAGCAGCAAAAATAGCAGGGTTTCGTGAGGTGCGACAAATCGCGCCATCGGCGGTTCCCGGGGCGGGTCGCGCGGGATAATGTCGCATCAACCGACCAGGCGCGCTCGCCACGATGCATCGCATAACCAACAACGGCCGGGTCAATCTCGGTCATCTCTTCTGGCTTCGGTCGCTGGCGATCATCGGCCAGCTATCGACCATTGCCGTCGTGCAGATTTTCTACGGCGCGCGGCTGCCGCTGCCGGCCATGCTGCTCGTCATCGCGCTGGAAATGGTCTTCAACGGGCTGACGTTCGTGCGCGTGGCGCGGGCGCGGCCGGAGACCAACGTCGAACTGTTCGGACAGATGTGGGTCGATCTGGGCGCGCTGTCCGCGCTGCTGTTTCTGTCGGGCGGCGCGACCAATCCGTTCGTCACGCTTTATTTGCCGTCGCTGGCGATCGCCGCCGCTGTCCTGCCGTGGACCATGATGGCGTGCCTGGCTGCCTTCGCCGTCGGCTGTTACGCGCTGCTTAGTTATAACTACGTGCCGCTGAACATCGAGAATCCGGCGAATCTGTTCGACTATTTCCGCACCGGCCTGTGGGTCAACTTCATGGTCAGCGTGGGCTTGATCGGCTGGTTCGTCGCGCGGATGTCGCGTGCCCTGCGCGTGCGCGATGCCGCGCTCGCCGACGCCCAGCAACGCCACATGCGCGACGAACGCGCGGTGGCGCTCGGCGTGCAGGCGGCGACCGTCGCGCATGAAATGGGCACGCCGCTTTCGACCATCGCCATGTTGAGCGAGGAATTGCGCGATGCCGCCGCGCACGACCGCAACCTCGCGCCCTACGCGGCGGATTTCGATCTGCTCGAACAGCAAATGGCGCTGTGCACGACCGCGCTGGCGCGTCTGCGCAGCCGCGCGAGCGGGCCGTCCACGAGCCAGCCGCTCGACGAATGGCTGGAAAGTTTCATCGAACAATGGCGCTTGCGGCATCCGCAGGTGCGCTTCGAACAGGCAAGCGCGACGCCCGAAGGCGTGTCGATCGACGATCCGGTCGCCGTCGGCCAGATCCTGACGATCCTGCTCGACAACGCCGCGCGCGCCAGCAGCGATTCGGTCACGCTCGATGTCTCCACGGAAACCACGGAAGCGACTAACCGTCTGCGTTTCGACGTGCGGGATCGCGGGCCGGGCATTCCGGTGGCGTTGCGCGCATCGCTGGGCGCGGGGCCGGTGGACAGCACGCAGGGCGGGCATGGCGTCGGGCTGTATCTCGCGTTCGTGGCGGCGGCGCGGCTGGGCGGCAACATCGAACTGGCGGATTGCGAGCCGCACGGCACGCGCGCGATTTTGCGTCTGCCGAATCGCGCGCCGGTCGTAGACGAATCGCGGAACACGGAACGCAGCGACGCGGCGTGAATATTCAGGGAATCGGAAAAAAAGGAAAGGAGAACGAGCGTATGAGCGACATGAACTTTTTGATCATCGATGACGACGAGGTGTTCGCGGGCGTCCTCTCGCGCGGACTCGCGCGACGCGGCTTTACACCGCAGCAAGCGCACGACGCGGACGAAGCCCTCAAGCTCGCCAATCAGCACAAGTTCGGCCAGATCACGGTGGATTTACACCTGGGACATGATTCGGGACTGCGGCTCGTCGCACCGCTGCGCGATCTTCAGCCGGATGCGCGCATTCTCGTGCTGACGGGCTACGCGAGCATTGCCACGGCCGTGCAAGCGGTGAAGGACGGCGCGGACAACTATCTGGCCAAGCCCGCGAACGTGGAGTCGATTCTCGCCGCGCTTCAGGCCGAAGCGAGCGAACAGACTGCGGAAGAGGCGATCGAGCACCCCGCGCTTTTGTCCGTGGCGCGGCTCGAATGGGAGCACATTCAGCGTGCGTTGGCGGAGAACAACGGCAATATCTCGGCGACGGCGCGCGCGCTCAACATGCACCGCCGCACCTTGCAGCGGAAGCTGGCGAAGAAGCCGGTGAGACAGTAAAACTCGCCGCACAAAAAAAGAACCGCCCAAGCCGGGGGAACGAGGGCGGTAATCGGAGAGTTGCAACGACTTCGTGCATATACATGGGGATACGCACGTAGACAGAATAATTCGCCGGATCGCGCCCTTACATACGAGAAATCCTAATATTAGGAACTCTCTTAGGTGCCTGCCTTTTGGCAACTAAATCCGGCAACCCAATCCGGCATCCCCGTTTCGTTATGTTCTCCATGCTCGTTCAAGAAAGACGCGCCACGCGCCGTAAAGGCATCCTGGCGCGGATCTCCCGTTCGCGCCGGACGCTGGCTGCGGACGCCGTTCGCAGGGCGTGAGACCGAATGAGGCGCGCTTGCCGCGACGCGCGCCCCGGTCGATCAAGGAGACTTGAATGAAATGGTTTGACCGCCTGTCCGTCCTCGGCAAGCTCTTGCTGTCCTTCGCGGTAGTGATCGTGATTACCGCGGCCGTGGGCGCCACGGGCGTGATGTCGCTTGCCAGAATGGATGGCCTGATCGAAGAAATCGGCGATCGTCATCTGGATGGCGTGTATTGGGTCGAGGAAGTCAACAAGAACAAGCTCAACACGGACTTGGCCGCCGCCAACCTCACCTTCGCCGATGGCGCGGGCAAGGCGAAGCTCAAGGACGACATGCGCGCCTCGCTGGCGAGCATGCATCGCGCGCTGGATCAGTTGCGCCCGACCATCATCACGCCGGAAGGGCTGACGCTTTACGACCGCTCGGTGAAGGCGGTCGGCGCGTGGGAAGACATCGTGCAGATGCAGATGGGCACGAAGCCCATGCCGATCGACATCGATCAGATGGGGCTGGTCGCGCGCGCGATCGCGGCGAGCGAAGACGCGCGCGGCGTGCTCGAGCGCCTCGCAGAATTCAAACGCGAGCGGGCCACGGCGGCGCGCAATCACGCGGAAGACGAATACAAAACGATGCGCATGGTCATGCTGATCCTCGTGCTTGGCGCGATGGCGGCGGGCGCGCTGCTCGCGTGGGTGATCGCGCGGCGGCTGTCGGCGCAACTCGGCGGCGAGCCGGATTACGCGGCGCGCATTGCCGACCGAATCGCGCATGGCGATCTGACGACGCTCGTGCAGACGCGTCCCGGCGACGACACCAGCATGCTGGCGAGTCTCGGCAACATGAGCGAGAAGCTGGCGGGCATCGTCGGCGGGATTCGTCAGTCGAGCGATTCGATTCTCACGGCATCGCGCGAAATCGCGCAGGGAAATACGGATCTGTCGCAGCGCACGGAGGAGCAGGCGGCGTCGCTTGAGGAAACGGCATCGAGCATGGAGCAACTGACCGCGACCGTGCGACAGAACGCCAGTCACGCCGATGAAGCGAGCGGCCTCGCGCAAGGCGCGTCCGACGTGTCCGCGCGCGGCAGCAACCTCGTGGGCGAAGTGGTCGACAACATGCGCCAGTTGAGCGCCGATTCGCGGCGCATGACGGACATCATCGCGGTGATCGAGGGCATTGCGTTCCAGACCAACATTCTCGCGTTGAACGCGGCCGTCGAGGCTGCGCGCGCGGGCGAGGACGGACGCGGCTTCGCGGTCGTGGCGGGCGAAGTGCGGGCGCTGGCGCAACGCAGCGCGGCATCGGCGAAAGAGATCAAGGAACTGATCGAGGCATCGACGGCGCGCGTGGGCAGTGGCGCGGCGCTGGCCGAACGCGCGGGCACGACCATGCTCGAAGTCACGCAAGCCGTGCAGCGCGTGACGGACATCATGGCGCAGATTTCGTCGGCGTCGCATGAGCAGAGCACGGGCATCGAACAGGTGAATCGCGCGGTCGCGCAGATGGATCAGGTCACGCAGCAGAACGCGGCGCTGGTCGAACAGGCGGCAGCGGCGGCGGGCGCGATGGCGGATCAGGCCGAGCAGTTGAAAGGCGCGGTCGCGGTGTTCGAGCTGGCGCGATAAAAGCGAGCGCGGCGAACCACGCACATTCGAGCGAAAAATCAAGGGAAAACCGGCAAGAGCGGCGCAAAAAACGCTTCTTGCCACCCTGCATCCTGCTTCGTACACTCGCGCCTGATTTCAATTCGAGCGCGCCGCACGGACAGTCGACGGCGCGCCGCCGCCGAGAAGGAGAGCCGCTCATGTCCGATTCCTATTTCCCGCGCTGGCCCGTTCAGCCCGATGCTGCCGAAGGTCGCGTCGTCGCGCCCGACGAGCGTTTGCCCTGGCCGCAGATGATCGCGATGGGCGTGCAGCACGTCGTCGCGATGTTCGGCTCCACGGTGCTTGCGCCGCTGCTCATGGGCTTCGATCCCAATCTCTGCATCTTCATGTCGGGCGTCGGGACGCTGCTGTTTTTCGTGCTCGTCGGCGGGCGCGTGCCGAGTTATCTCGGGTCGAGTTTTGCGTTCATCGGCTTGGTGATCGCCGTGACGGGGTATGGCGGGCACGGGCCGAACATGAACATTCCGGTGGCGCTGGGGGGAATCATCGCGTGCGGGGTGGCTTATGTCGTGATCGGGCTGATCGTCGCGGCGGTGGGGACGCGGTGGATCGAAGCGTTGATGCCGCCGGTGGTGACGGGCGCGATTGTCTGCGTGATCGGGCTCAATCTCGCGCCGATTGCCGTCAAGGGCGTGATGGGCAGCAACTTCGATTCGTGGATGGCGCTCGTTACCGTTTTGTCGGTGGGCGCGGTGGCGGTGTTCGCGCGTGGCATGGCGCAGCGGCTTTTGATTCTTATCGGGCTGGCGATTGCTTATCTCATCTATGCGGTGTTGACCAATGGCATGGGGATGGGTAAGCCGATCGATTTCGCGATCGTCGCGAATGCGGCTTGGTTCGGGTTGCCGCATTTCACTGCGCCGGTGTTTCAGGCTTCCGCGATGACCTTGCTTGCGCCGGTGGCGATCATTCTTGTCGCGGAGAATCTTGGCCATATCAAAGCCGTTGGCGCGATGACCGGGCGCAGTCTTGATCCTTATATCGGGCGGGCATTCATCGGGGATGGGTTGGCTACGGTTTTGTCCGGTTTCGCCGGTGGCACGGGCGTTACTACGTACGCCGAAAATATTGGCGTGATGGCGGTGACAAAGATTTATTCGACGCTGGTGTTTGTTGTGGCTGCGTTGTTTGCTTTGGTTTTGGGCTTTTCGCCTAAGTTCGGAGCGGTTATTCAAACTATTCCGGGGCCGGTTTTGGGCGGGGTTTCGATTGTTGTGTTTGGGTTGATCGCGGTTACCGGCGCGCGGATTTGGGTCGTCAATAAGGTGGATTTTTCGGATAACCGGAATCTTATTGTGGCGGCGGTTACGCTGGTGCTGGGGACCGGGGATTTTACTTTGAAGCTCGGTGGGTTCGCGCTTGGTGGAATCGGGACGGCTACGTTTGGGGCGATTATTCTTTATGCGGTGCTTAGGAGGAGGGGGAGTGGGGTGGTTTGAGGGTTTTGGCTTTTCTTTCGGGCAAGGGGCTGCTGGTGGTTGTGTCTTTATTGCAGTAGCCGCCTCCCCGGCGGGGGGGTAACTTTCTTTGCTGCTGCAAAGAAAGTCACCAAAGAAAGCAGCTTTTTACCCCATGCACGATGGCTGGAGAGGGTTGGTCTGGATTAAGCGATGCAGTGGCCGCAATAGGACTTGCCACGCACAACAGGACGCTTAGGGCAAAGCTGATCAAGTCCACCACATGGCTACTCCGGGCGTTATAGATTGGAGTGAATAAGGAAGGCGGAACAGGATGAAGCAGCAGACGCTGGCGATGGCAAGTGATGAAGGTGCGGGCTTCGAGACGCACCGCAAACGGACGCGGCGCGATGAATTTCTCGATACGATGAATGCAATTACGCCGTGGGCAGAGTTGTGTGCGGTGGTCGAGCCGTATTACCCGAAGCGCGGCAATGGCCGCCCGCCGATTGGCCTGGAGCGCATGCTGCGCATCCATTTCCTCCAGCACTGGTTCAACCTGGCCGATTTCGCGTGTGAAGAGGCGCTTTACGATAGCGCCAGCCTGCGTCGGTTTGCAGGAATTGATCTGGGCTGCGAGGCGGTACCGGACGCCACCACGCTGCTCAAATTTCGCCGTCTTCTTGAGACCCACAAACTGGGCGAGAAGCTGTTTGCCGAAGTCGGCCGGGTGCTTCAGGCAAGCGGCATGAAACTCAAGAGCGGCACGATTGTGGATGCCACGATCATCGGTGCACCGAGTTCGACGAAGAACGGGCAGAAGTCGCGCGACCCTGAAATGCACCAGACGCGCAAAGGCAAGCAATGGTACTTCGGCGCGAAGCTGCACATCGGCGTGGACAGCCGGAGCGGCCTGGCGCACAGCGCAGTGCTCACGCCGGCCAACGTGCACGACAAGCATCCGCTGCCGCAATTGCTGCACGGCCAGGAGCGGCGGGTCTACGGCGACAGCGCATACGCCAGCCAGAAGGCGCTGATCCACAGCAAAGCGCCGAAGGCACGCGACTTCACAAATCAGCGCACCCGCCGCGCGGGTGAAGTCGATGAGGTTCAACGCAGCAAGAACCGCAACAAGTCGAGGATACGCGCACGCGTGGAGCATGTCTTCGCGGTGGTCAAACGACTGTGGGGGTTCACGAAGGTGCGCTATCGCGGGTTGGCGAAGAATGCGAACCGGGCCTTCGTCGCATTGGCGCTTGCCAACGTGTACCTGTCGCGCAGGCGATTGATGGCATAGGTGCGCCCGTAATGGGCGAATGGCGGGCAAAGCGCCCGTGTGCAATGCCTGCAAGGGCCAAAAATCAAGGGGCGACCGTCGGCTTCATGACCTGAACACCGACACATCGCCGACACGGCGAAAATTCGGCGACTTGTTCAGCTTAGCCTTAGGCAACCTCGCGATTGCGCGCTCGAATTCTTTTGCCTAAGTGGTCCGCATTCATTCTTTCGGCCATGCGCTGCGCGCGCCGAGAGCTTAAGAACGGAATCCCGCAGCCTATAAGCGCCCAGCCACCTCACACTTCCCCGCAAGACTGCTATTCGGCCCTACCTTGGTTAGCGCTTCTGGCGAAAGCACACGGCAACACAAGCCGAAGTTCTATTGGCTTACATCGGCAACTAGAGCGTGACCACGGCTGGCCGGTATCCATCTTTCCGCGATGAGGCAACCTATGAAAAACATCTCTGACATGCTTTCCGGATTGGGTCATTTCCACGACTGGTATCTGGAAACGATCATTATTCGAGGCAGCACTAATCCAAGAGTCCCTGACACACTCATTCTTGGATTCTTCAATGACGAACGCGCGGCGACGCTGAAATTTAGCGGTGTTAGCCGACTTGGGATAGAAAACGGCGGCGTGCTGAATATCGTTAATTCGATAGAGATGATCGAGCCAGACGCCCCTGCGTTTCAGCAGGCTCAAAGCCTTCTCGCCAAGTCGGCGCATGGCAGGCGAAGAGGAATGCACACGGTCTATCTCTATTCGACGGTGGGTGCCGAGATAGCGGTTGAGTTTGACTCTATGAGAATTGACGTGAAGGAATAAGACCGAGAATGCGACTACCCGCGACTTGGTTTAAGGGCGGCCGCGTAGCCCCAACTCTTTCGACTGAAGCGGACGAAGCACCACCACCTACGCCCTGGATGTTTAGTCGGAGCCCTAACCAACGTAGGGCCCAATGGCGCGGGTGCGATGCCGTATGCAAAGGCTGGGCGCGTGCACGCTGCGGGATTCCGTTCTTACGTTCTCGGCGCGCGCAGCGCATGGCCGAAAGAATGACTGCGGACCACTAAGTCCAAACAATTCGAATCTGAAATCGCCAGGTTGCCCTTACGCTAAACCAACCGAGAAAAGTCCTATCGCGGCCACCGCATCGTTAATCCAGACCACCCTCTCCAGCCATCGTGCCTGGTGTAAAAAGCTGCTTTCTTTGGTGACTTTCTTTGCAGCAGCAAAGAAAGTTACCCCCCCGCCGGGGAGGCGGCTACTGAATAAACAACACAACAAGAAGCCCCTTGCACGACAAACAACGCCCCAAAAAAACCTCACCCCGAAATCCCCCTCTTCCGATTAACAATCGCCGTCTCCGAAAGATCCAACTCCCGCATCAACTTATTCAAAGTCTCGTCATTAATCGCCTGCGCCGAGCGCAACCGAAGCAACTCCGCCCGCTCAGCCCGAAGCGCCGCCATCTTCAACCGCGTCTCGATCAGTTCCCCTTTACGAGCAGCGACCCGAGGCGCTTCCTCCTCCCCAAGCGACTCCAACCGCCGCCGATAAATCCCCATCACCCTTGCGGTGGAATCCGCGCATCGCGCAGCGGAGGCCTCATCCATTTGCTCGACGAGCAACTCCTGCGTATCGTCGATCGCGCGAATCGCGGCTTGCGCCGCCCGCCGCCGCGCCATGCGTTCCTCCGCCGCATGCGGATTCTTCACCCGTTCCGTGCCGCGCAACAAAATCGGCAACCCGATCACGGCAATCAGCAACGAAGCCAGAATCACCGCAGAAGCAATGAAAATAGCGAGATCACGCCCCTGAAGCGCGGTGCCATCGTCCAGCGCCACGGGCAATGAAAGCACACCGGCCAACGTCACCGCACCGCGAACGCCGGCAATCGTCGTCATCGCAAGCGTATGAAAGCCGGGCGCGGCGCTCTCCAAACCATGCTTGGCCGCGCTACGGCTCGCGAACCATCGCAGGCAATAAACCCACACGAACCGCAGCGCATACAACGCGACCACCGTCGCCGCCACGTATCCAATCAGCAACCCCACCCGCGCATTCCCATCCCGATGCGCCTCGAACAAAGCCTGCCCGATGATGTGCGGAAACTGCAGCCCGAGCAGCAGAAACACCATCCCGTTGAAGACGAATTCGATCATCGTCCACGTGCTGGTCATGCGAACGCGCACGGCGCTGGGAATGGAATCCCGCAGGCTTTGAATGTTCATCATCATGCCCGCCGACACCGCCGCGAGAATGCCCGAGCACCCCGCGCGCTCCGCGACGACATACGCCGCGAACGGAATCAGAATCGTGAGGATGACGCCGGCCGCCGGATCATCGTCCTCGGAAAACTTGAGGAAGCGCGTGGGAATCTCGGTCACGGCCCAACTGATCGCCGCGCCGATCGCCAGCCCGCCCGCCGCGATGATGAAGAAGCTGATGGTCGCATCGCGCAAAGAAAACACGCCGGTCAGCGCCGCCGCGATGGCAAATTTCAACGCAACGAGACCCGACGCATCGTTCATCAACGCTTCGCCTTCGAGCACGTGCATGAGGTTCGGCGGAATGCGATTGCGCCCGGCGATGCCCGTCAGCGCGACGGCATCCGTCGGCGAGAGCACCGCCGCGAGCGCGAACGCGACGGGCAGCGGCATCGACGGAATCATCGCGTGAAGAAAGTAGCCGAGCGCGCCGACGGTCAGAAACACGAGTCCCAGCGCCAGCATGAGAATCGCGCGCCGCTGCATGTACAACTCGCGCTTCGGAATACGCCAGCCATCCGCGAACAGCAACGGCGGAATGAACAGCAGCATGAACAACTCGGGATCGAAGGTGACATGCAGCCGAAAACCCGGCCACGCCAGACACGCGCCAATGGCGATCTGCACGAGCGGCAACGGCAGCTTGACCGGCAACAGGCTCAACGCGAGTCCCGATGCCGCGACGGTCGTCAGAAGAATGAGAACGGTGAAGACGATTTCCATGTGTGCGCTACTGCACGACGCGCGATGGCGGCAGGCGCACCAGGCGTCTAGCATTGTTTCGTTGTTGTTCGATTGGACGGCAGTTTATCCCGTACGCATGAAATGGGCATCACGGGGCTTTTGCACTGAAATAGTGCGTGTGCACGGTATACCGCTTGCGCTCGGTGCATCGCATCCGCAAATCGACGACAAAACACCTTGCAGCCCGCGCATGGAGCTTGCTTAAAGGAGATCCGCACGGGAAGAACGTCCGGGACGCGAGACTTCCGGCGAGAGATCAACGAGGGCAGTTCTATGAAAACGGTATCGAGCGAGTCTGGCGCGAGGCTCGGGCAGCAAAGCGGTGAGGTGTCGACATGGTGATCGCAAACCCTGAGAAGGCGACGGTCACCACACGCAGTTTCGAACTGGGCGTGATGTCCGGCCTCGACCGTTATTCCGTCGAACACGGCGAATGGACGCTTTCGAGCGTGTTTCAGCCGGTGTTCAGCCTGTCGCACATGCGCGCGGTGGGCTACGAAGGGCTGCTGCGCGCGCACGATGCGCTCGACCGCCCGGTGTCGCCGCTCGACGTGTTCGGGCAGGCCACGCGCGTCGGCGAAGCCTTGCTGATCGACCGGCTGGCGCAGGCGCTGCATCTGGAAAACTTCAAGATGCTCGGCGCGCAGACCGAATGGCTGTTCCTGAATGTGCATCCGGGCGCGCTGACCGAGCCGTATCACGCCGCCGCGTTGATGGCGAATCTCAAGCGCCTGCATATCGAGCCGCGCCGCGTGGTGCTCGAAGTGATGGAGCAAAGCGCCGAGGATGTCGAACGGCTCGCGCTCGCGGTGCAGCAGTTCCGCGATCAGGGCTTTCTCATCGCGCTGGACGATTTCGGCGCGGGGCATACGAACATCGAACGGATCTGGCAGCTCGATCCGGATATCGTCAAGCTCGACCGGGTGATGCTCGCGCACGCCGGACAGAACGTTCACGCGCCGCTGTCGCCGCGCTCGCTCAAGCAGCGGCGCAACATGGAAGCGGTGTTGCAAGGCATCGTGGCGCTGCTGCACGAGGCGGGCAAGCTGGTGCTGATCGAAGGCGTTGAAACCGAACACGAAGCGCAACTGGCGCTGGCGAGCGGCGCGGACTTCGTGCAGGGATTTTTCTTCGCGCGGCCGCATCCGGGACCGGCGGATGGCGCGTTGGCGCAGACGATCATCGGCGAACTGACGGAGCGTTATCGTTCGCAAACCGAAGCGCGCGAGCGCCGCGTGACGACGCGCCTTCAGCCGTACATCCGCGCATTCGAACGCGCGGCGGAACGGCTCGCGGCAGGCGAACCGCTCGAAGAAGTGTGCTGGAACTTCCTGGCGCTCGATAACGCCGCACGCTGTTTCCTGCTCGATGCCAGCGGCAGGCAGGCAGGCCGCAACGTCGTGCTGCGCGCGGATCGCGCCTCGCACGAAGCGCAATTCCTGCCACTCGTCGATGCACAAGGCGCGAACTGGCTGCGCCGTCCGTATTTCCGCGCGGCGTTGGCCGACCCGGAACGCGTGCAGGTGACCAAGCCGTATCTGTCGATCAACGAGGCGATGCCGTGCGTCACCTTGTCGGTGGAAACGCGCTCGGGCGGCAAGCGCTGCGTGCTGTGCGGCGACATCGACTGGGTGCCGGACGACGACATCGTGTGAAGCGTTCGCGCTTCACTTCGCCACGACGACCGGAATGCCCTTGAGGCTCGATGCGCCTTTCATCGTTTCGATGGATGCGCGCACCGCATCGCCCGTCGCCGCTTCGATGCCCAACCGCGCCGCGATCTCGCGCTCTGTGCGCTTGACCATCGCGACTTGCGCGAGCTTGACGTGACCGTAGCCGCGCACGCGTTCGAACAATGCTGCGAGCGCTTTGACGTCCTGCGCGGTGTCGTTGTTCATGGCGGCGAGCGCGCGCGTCATCGTCACTTCGAAGTCGTCAGCAAGTTGACGCTCCATGCGGCGTTCGAGCGTCTTGCCGAACACATCGAGCGGACCACCGCGCAGTGCGCGAAACTTTGCCAGTCCGCCGAGCAACGGCCATAGCCACTGGCCGAAAACCTTCTTCGTCGGCGTGCCGTTTCGTGACGAAAGCACGGGCGGCGCGAGATTGAATTTCACCGTGTAATCCACGCCCGCCGCGCCTTCGAACTGCGCAGCCAGCGCCGCGCGCAACGCCGGGTCCGCGTGGAGTCGCGCCACTTCGTATTCGTCCTTCACGGCCAGCAGCTTGTAGAACGTGATGGCGAGCGCGCGCTTTACGTCTTCATCCGCGAATGCCTTGTCGATCAGCGCACGATAACGCGCCACATACTTCGCACCGCCATACACGAGCAAACGCGCCTCACGGTCGCGGATCAATTCATCGAGCGACATGTCCGCCATGGCCGGACGATGCGCGACGACCTGCGCCGTCAGCGATTCGAGCGCCTTCGCATCCGCCGCCGCGAGCCGCCCGATGGCAAACGCCAGCGTGTTCGCATGCACCGCGACGTTGTTCAACTGCAGCGCGCGCATCAACGCCGCGTGCGACACCGGCACCAGCCCGAGTTGCCACGCGAAGCCGAGCATCAGAATGTTCGCGCCGATGGTGTCGCCGAGAAAGCGCGTGGCGAGCGCCTGAGCATCGCAGGTGCGCAGGGCGTCTTGTGCATCGGGACCGGCGGCGTGACGCAATTTGTCGATGAGCGCATCCGCGTGAAGATTCGCGTCGGGATTCTGCACGAAGCTCGCGTTCGGAATGGCGTGCGTGTTGACGACGATCTTCGTGCGATCGTGCCGCACGGTCTGCAACGCTTCCGGACTCGCGCCGACGACCATGTCGCACGCGAGCAGCAAATCCGCCTGCTGCGTATCGATGCGCACTTGGTTGAGCAACGCATCCGTCGCGGCGAAGCGCACGAACGACAGCACCGAGCCGCCTTTCTGCGCGAAGCCCATGAAATCGAGCACCGACGCGCTCTTGCCTTCCAGATGCGCCGCCATGCTGATAAGCGCGCCCACTGTCACCACGCCTGTTCCGCCGACGCCGGTGACCAGAATGTCGTAGGGCGCGTCATCGAGATGCGTGTGCGGGATCGGCAAGGCATCGACGCGTCGCGCGAGTTCGGCGGGATCGAACGCGTGACCTTCGGCCTTCTTCAGCTTCGCGCCTTCGAGCGTGAGGAAGCTCGGACAGAAGCCGTTCACGCACGAAAAGTCCTTGTTGCACGACGATTGGTCGATGCGTCGCTTGCGCCCGAGTTCCGTCTCCACCGCCTCGACGGACAAGCAGTTCGACTGCACACCGCAATCGCCGCATCCTTCGCACACCGCTTCGTTGATGAACAGGCGCTTGTCGGGATCGGGAAACTCGCCTTTCTTGCGGCGACGGCGCTTTTCGGCAGCGCACGTCTGGTCGTAAATCAGCACGGTAACGCCTTTGATTTCACGCAAACGGCGCTGCACCGCATCCAGTTCGCCGCGATGATGAAACGTCGTGCCGCGCGGAAAATGATCGGCGTGACCATCGTATTTTTCCGGCTCGTCGCTCACCACCACCAGCAGCGCGATGCCTTCCGCCTCCACCTGACGCGCGATCTGCGGCACGGAAATGCTGCCGTCGACGGGCTGGCCGCCGGTCATCGCCACCGCATCGTTGTAGAGAATCTTGTACGTGATGTTCGCGTTCGCGGCGACGGCCTGACGAATCGCGAGAATGCCCGAGTGGAAGTAGGTGCCATCGCCGAGATTCTGGAAGACGTGCGGCGTCTTCGTGAACATGGAATGCGATGCCCAGTCCACGCCTTCGCCGCCCATTTGAATGAGGCCGGTCGTGTCGCGCTCCATCCACGAAGCCATGAAATGACAGCCGATGCCCGCCTGCGCCACCGAGCCTTCCGGCACCTTGGTGGACGTATTGTGCGGACAGCCCGAGCAGAAATAGGGCGTGCGCTTCACGGCATCCGCGATATTCGAGAGGATGGTGGGCGCAACGAGATCGACCACTTTCTCGCGGCGATCGAGCGCGGGCTTATGACGCGCCAGCCATTGCGCGAACACCGGCAACACGCGCGACGGCCTGAGTTCGCCAAGCGCGGACAGCAAGGGCGCGCCATCCAGCGCGTGCTTGCCGATGACCACCGGCCGCGCACCCTGCGCCCGGTTATAAAGATGCTCCTTGATCTGCTGCTCGATGACCGGCCCTTTCTCCTCGATCACCAGCACCTCGGTTAGTCCTTCGACGAACGTTTCGAGCCGCGTGGTTTCGAGCGGATACGACAGCCCGACTTTATAGATGCGAACGCCCGCGGCATCCAGATCGGCGACGGTGAGTTCGAGACGGCGCAGCGCTTCCATCAGATCGAGATGCGCCTTCCCGCACGTCACGATGCCCACGTTCGCGCGCGGACTCGCCGCAATCCATTTGTCGATGCTGTTGACGCGCGCAAACTGCCTCACGGCGTCCATCTTCGCTGCAAGCCGCGCTTCGATGGTCAGGCTCGGCAGATCCGGCCAGCGGTTGTGCAAACCGCCTGCGGGCGGCGCGAAGTCATCGGGCACGCGCCAGTCGGTTTTTAGTGAATCGAGATCGACGGTGGAACCGGATTCGACCGTCTCCGAGATCGCCTTGAAGCCGGTCCATGCGCCGGAGAAACGCGACAACGCCCAGCCGTAGAGACCAAACTCCAGCATGTCCGCGACGTTCGATGGATTGATCACCGGCATGTGCCACGCGATCATCGTTTGATCGCTCTGATGCGGCATCGAGGAAGATACGCATCCGTGATCGTCGCCCGCCACCACCAGCACGCCGCCATGCGGCGACGAACCATAGGCGTTGCCGTGCTTGAGCGCATCGCCGGCGCGGTCCACGCCGGGGCCTTTGCCGTACCACATCGCGAACACGCCATCGACGGTGCGTTCCGCATCCGACTCCACGCGCTGCGTGCCGAGCACGGCGGTGCCGCCGAGTTCTTCGTTGATCGCGGGCAGAAAGCGTACATCGTGCGAGGCGAGCAATTGCTTCGCCTTCCACATTTGCTGATCGACCATGCCGAGCGGCGAGCCGCGATATCCGCTGACGAAGCCCGCCGTGTTCAATCCGGTGGCGCGATCGAGTTGACGCTGCATCAGCACGAGACGCACGAGCGCCTGCGTTCCCGTCAGGAAGATGCGTCCGCGCGTCGCGCTGAGGTTGTCGCTGAGTTGATAGGCGGACAGGGCAGGGACGCGCGCATTCATGGAATCTCCGTTTTGTTGTTTAAGATTGCGTGAGGCAATACGTCATTCTTTGCCGACGAAACGGGAATGTTTTTGCTGAGTCGCTCCGAATTCGTCTGAATGCAAAAACATCGAGTGAGATTTCGAGATGCGCGAGCAAAATCTTCTCGATCCGGCGTGTGTTCGCGTTAACCCGATACGGACGGATATGCTTAAAGGACTAACCTGAACGCCTGCACACCGAACGGAAAACGAAGCCGATGAAGCTCTATTACTGGCCGAAGACACGCGCCTTCCGCGCGCTGTGGATGCTCGAAGAAATGCGCGTGCCGTATGAACTGGAGTTCGTGAATATCCGCGCGGGCGCGCAGAACGACGGCGCGTTTTACCGCGTGAATCCGATGTCGAAGTTGCCCGCGCTGGAGGACGGCGGCGGGTGCGTCGCGGAATCGGGCGCGGTGCTGCTTTACCTCGCGGACCGCTATTCGAATTCAAATCTCGGCGTGCCGTTCGACGACCCCGCGCGCGGACGCTTCCTGCAATGGATGTTCTTCACCGGCTCGTGTCTCGAACCGGCGATGGCCGAGCGCATGACGGGCGCGCAAAGCAACACCGTGAGCTTCGGCTGGGGCGATCTCGGGCGAGTGGAACGCGCGATAGAAGGCGCGCTGGAAGAAGGGCCGTGGCTGCTCGGCGAGCGCTTCACGGCAGCCGATATTCTCGCGGCGAACACGTTGCAGATCGCCTTCATGGCGAAACTGATCGAGCCGCAAGGCGTGTTGTTCGACTACGTGGAGCGAGCCGTGGCGCGCGAGGGTTACGAGCGCGCGGCGGCGATCGATCATCGCGAGGCGCAGCGGCTTTCGCCGCGTCCGCAGATGGGCGCGATCAGAACGCCGTGACGTGTATTAAGGAAACGTGCGCGGCTTCGGAATGCCCGCGCCCGCTTCGATATCCGCAACACCCCGCTGATGCGCCATTTCGATGGCCTGCGCCTTTTCGTTCAGGCCTTCGTCGCCGCCGACCGTGGCCCACGGCTGCACGGCTTTATCGTGATGACGGATTTCGTATTCCGCGTCCCAGCGTGCGCCTTGCAACTCGACCGGCCGCACGTGGATTGCATAAACGCCATAAAGGAAGACCTGCTCCGGCATGATGCCCTCCGCTACGTTTTACAGCTCGATCGCCCCGAGAATGCGATGCGCGAGCGCACGCGCTTCTTCCAGCGCTTCCGATTCGTTGTCCGACGTGGCTTCGACTTCATAGAGCGTCGGCTCGGCGCCTTCGCCATCGTCGCGGGCCAGCGAGACAAGCCCCTGAAACTGGCCCGAATCGATGCTGCGCACGCCGATGGTGGCGACGTAGATGCCTTTCGTGTAGGTCGTGTCTTCCATGATGGCCACCTCGTGGCAAGGACGATGGAACAACGCAGGAACGAAAATTCATGCTAGCACGCAGATATGCCGTGCGTATGACCTGCATCCTTGCAACGACCATTCCCGGAAGACTACGCGAGCAGCGCTTCCACCTCTTGCAGCGACGGCGAATGCGCGCCCGAATGACGGCACGCCGCCGCGCCCGCCGCCAGCGCGAACTTCAGATGCTCCGGCCAGCCGCCATGACGCGCCATCAGGCTATAAAGCAATCCGCCGATGGACGCATCGCCCGCACCGACCGTATCCGCCACTTCGACGCTCGGCGGCCGCGCTTCGACCACTTCATCGCCCGCATACAGCGATGCCTTGTCCGACCCGCGCGTGACGAGCACGGTGGCGTTCGGGTTCATCGCGCGGATTCGGGCGAGGGCATCGGCTTCGGACAGGCCTTTGAACAGCAAGTGCAAATCTTCATCGGATACCTTGATGAGATCGGCCAGACTCGCCATGTTGCGCAGGATCGGCTCGTAGCCGTGCTCCATCAGATTGCGGTAGTTCGGATCGAAACTGATCTTCACGCCGTGATCGCGCAGCTTCGCGGCCAGCGCGGCCAGCGTGCTGCCGAGCGGTTGCCGCACGAGGCTGATGCAGCCGAAGTGCGCCCACTTCACGCGCTCCATCCAGCCTTGCGGCAGCTTCGACGGATCGAACGCGAGGTCCGCGCCGTTCTCGCCCATGAAGTAGTAAGTCGGCGGCTGCGTCTTGTGAACGATGGCGAGCAGCGGCGGACGCTCCACGCGCTGCATGAAACGCATGTCCAGCCCCGCGGCGATGCTCGCTTCCCACAGATCGTCGGAGAAATTGTCCGTGCCGAGCGAACCGGCGCTCGCGGTCGGCAGCCCGAGCCGCGCCACCGCGCGCGCGACGTTCCAGCCCGCGCCGCCCGGACGCGACAGCCAGCTCGATACATCCGTGCGGATCATGTCCGTCAGGATGTCGCCAGCGGAAACGAATTGCGGGAAAGAGGTCTGCTCGCTTGCCATGATGATCACCGTGTATTTTCAGTCGAAGGCAGCGCGTTCAGCACTTCGTAGCACGCGCCCATGGTGTGATAGTCGGTCTTGCCTGCGGGGCTTTTCTCGTCGCCGTACTTGCGGTTGTCGCACGTGAGGATGCGATACCACGCGCCGTATTTGTGATCGACGAAATGTTCCCAGCTATAGCGCCAGAGTTCGTCGTAGCAATCCCAGAAACGCTCCCGGCCCGTGCGTGCGCCGAGCAGCGCCGCCGCCGCGAAACTTTCCGCCTGCACCCAGAAATACTTGTCGTGGTCGCAGATGGAATCATCCGGGCCGAAGCCGTAGTACAGCCCGCCATGCCGGCTGTCCCATGCGCGGCCAAAACCTGCATCGAACAATTCGATGGCGCGCGGCGCAAGCCACGGCAACTTGCGATGCCGTTCGAGGATCAGCAGCAGCTTCGCCCATTCGGTCTGATGCCCCGGCTGAAAACCCCACGGCCGGAAGATGTTCGAACTGTCCGACTCGTTGTAATGCCAGTCGACTGACCAGTCGCGGTGGTAGTGCTCCCACACCAGCCCGTTCGACAGCTTCGCCTGACGCAGCGTGATGTTGCCCGCGATCTTTTCCGCGCGGTCGAGATAGATCACGTGCCCCGTCGCCTCATACGCCGCGAGCAGCGCTTCGGTCGCATGCATGTTCGCGTTCTGGCCGCGATAGTCGGAAAGCTGCCAGTCGGGCGTGGCTTCGTCGGCGTAAAGGCCGGCGTCGGCGTCCCAGAAGCGGCGTTCCATCAGCGCGAAGGTGTCGTCGATCAAGGGCCGCGCTTCGTCGATGCCCGCCATCGCGGCGTGCGCGCAGGCGAGCAGCACGAAGGCCGTGCCGTAGCAGTGACGCGTGCCGTCCAGCGTGCGCTTCGCGCCGTCGCGCCACTCGATTTCCCAGTCGTAGCCTTCGAGTTCGGCGTCCCAGTGGGCATCGCGCAGAAATTTGAAGGCGTGACGCGCGTCGTCCTGATGCCGCTGTTCGCCGAAGTGGCGATACGCCATCGCGTGATTGAAGACGAAGCGCGTGCTGCTGACGAGATGGCGCGTGGTCCGGTCGTAGACCGTGCCGTCGTCCTTGAAGAAATGGAAGAAGCCGCCGGACGGGTCGCGCGCCGTGGGGGCGTAGAACGCGAGCGTGTCGCGCACGTGGGCGAGCAGGAAGTCGCGGCTGCGGAAGTCGATTGCCTTGTTTTCCATGACGGTGACTTCTGCCAGGGTTGCGGTCGTGTTCATGTCTTTAAAGTTCCGGGATGGCCGGAGCTTGCGCGAGGAATGAAGTTGACGTCCACCAGCGTGTCGGCCTGACCCGACGCATTCGGATGATCTTCCAGCAACAACTCGACGCCGCGCCGCCCGAGCGCTTCCTTGTCCACGGTCACGGTCGATAGCGGCGGCGTGCTTTGCGCGGCCGCCGGAATGTCGTCGAAACCGACGAACGCGATGTCTTCCGGCACGCGCAGACCGTGCGCCAGGCAAACGCGCATGGCAGCGAGGGCCGCAGCATCGTTATAGGCGAAAACGGCGTCGGGTAGCGGATTCGATTGCGCGCGGGCATCGGCGATCAGCCGTTCCATGGCGTCGGCGGACGCGAGATCGGCGGTCAGGCCGGGCTGCGACATGGTTTCGAGCGTCGGATCGAACAGCAGACCGGCATCGAAATACGCCTTCCGATAGCCGAGCGCCCGCTGCGCGATGCTGTGATGCGCCAGCGACCCGCCGATGAACGCCACGCGCCTGCGCCCGAGCGCGAATAAATGCTGCATGGCCAGCGACGCCCCTTTCACGTTGTCGATGTTGACCGAGCGAAAGCCCGGCGCGCGCAGATCGATGAGCACCGTGGGCCGCGCCATGGCATGCAGATGCGCCAGCAGTTCCGGTTCGACGAATCCCGCGACCGCGATGGCATCCGGCGCGTGCAGGCGCATTTGCTGGGCGAGGTCTTGCGTGGGTCCGGCGGTGAGCACCGATGGCACGAGCTTGCGCTCCCGGCAGGCTTCTTCGAAACCGTTGAGGACGTGCGAGAAAAACGGGCTGACGGAGAAATTATTGTGCTGGCGATGCAGCAGGAACGTGACACGGCGAATGCGCGTGCGAAGTTGCGTGGAGTCGTAGCCGAGCCGTTGCGCGACCTCGACGACGCGTTCGCGCGTGGCTTCCGAAAGGCCGGGCTGATTCTTGAGCGCGCGCGAAACTGTCCCGATCGAGACGCTTGCCGCGCGTGCGACATCGCGAATGGTGGTGGCCATCGTGGTGAACTCTCTTGTCTCCGTGAGGCGAATCGGGCCGCGTGTTTATTCGGCGATGCCCGTTCGCTTGTTTGCGGCGATTGTATAGTAAAACCATCGCCGTTTTATGCTTCGGAGAGTTAGAGAAAACCAGTAGAGCCGCTTGAGGATTGAGACTTTAAGGGATTTGTTTGTTTAGTAAAAGTGCGGAAAACGCATTATTCGGCAGATTCGCGTGCGTGGACGGAGCGGCGGTCGGGCGTCCAGACATCGAGCATCATGTCGTCGTCCCAGAAGTGGCAGAGCAGCGGCATGCCCATTTGTCCGCGCATGGCGGCGTGGACGTGTTCGCCGTTGAGCTTCCAGTTATCGATCTGTTTGCGCCAGTGACAGGCGAGCACCGCGCCGTTCGGCGAAAGCGTCTCGCGGATACGCTCGATCACCGCGCGCAGTTGCGCTTCCTCAAGGTAATAGCCGACTTCGCTGATGACGACGAGATCGAGCGGCCGGTCCGGCCACGAATCCGGCAGCATCATTTGATCGACCGTGACGTGCACGAAATTCGCGACGCGTTCTCGCGTGAGCGTGACAGCTTCTTCGTTGATGTCGCCCGCGATGAGTTGGTCGCAGCGCGGCGCAAGTAGCGCCGTGAGTTCTCCATTGCCGCAAGCCGGTTCGAACGCGCAACCATAATGCTCGTGCGGCAACGCGGCGAGCACCAAAGCGCGCTTGCGCCGCTCATACCAGCGATTACGAATGCTCCACGGATCGGCGTTCTCGCGATAAAGCTCGTCGAAGTAAGGCTTGGTCTCGATGCCGCTGCTCATATCAGAATGACTTCGAATGGCCGAATGAGTCTTTCGAGCACATGGTTGGGAAGCACCGGCGGTTTGCCAGTAGCCGAATCCGGCTCGATCTGACTGCGGAAGGCTTGCACTGCGCGCAGCTTGCGGGCGTGCGTTTCGGCGTCCAGCATGACGCGGCGCGCACGGCTCCACGGCACGCGGGAGTCGTCCGGCGATGCCCAGTGCCACGTCCAGACCGGCACTTCGACGAACGGCAGCCGCGCTTCAGTTGCCGCTGCGGAAGCCGCGCGGCCGACGGCTTCGTGATCGGGATGGCCGTCGAAACGCCATGTGCTGAACACGATGTCTTCGGGTTGCAACAGCTTGCCAAGCAGCCCCGCCAGTTTCGGTTCGAACTCCTTCGATCCACCGTCTTGCAAATGCAACCGCGCCACCTGAACTTGCCGCAGATGCAGCCGCTGCAACGCTTCCCGCGTTTCCTGCGGACGCACGCTGGCAAGCCGCTCCGGTGGCCACACCGGCGATCCGGGATGGCTCGCGGTGCCGTCCGTGATCGCAACGATCAGCACGTTGCGGCTCAATTCCGAAAGCCGCGCAAGCAAGCCGCCCGTGCCGAGCACTTCGTCGTCGGGATGCGGCGCGATGACGACCGCGCGTCCGCCGAACGGCACCAGTTCGGCGGGATCGACCTCGGGCAGTGCATCGAGACGTTCCCAGTTGCGCCACGCCGATTCGGGCGTTCCGTTGCCCTCGATCACGCGCGGGGCGCTCGAGGGCTGGTGGCGCAGTTCGGGTTCTCGCGTGTAGGTCGTCACAGTTGCCATGAAAAGACTTCCTCTGTTAGTGCCTGCTGAGCCAGCGATGCTTCGTCGCGCTCGGCGTGGCTTTGTCGTATGAACACCGGCAGGTCCGCCATCAGGTGCGCGAAATGATCGTCGCGGCACAGCGGACCGGCGCCGAGCGCGCGGCCGGCGCGCTCCATGACAAGTACAGCCGCACGTTCCGCGCCCAGACGCGCGCGCATGACGGTGGTCATGGAATTGGCGTTCGGCGTCCGGTCGATGAACGCCGCGCTTTCGCGCAGCAGCGCCGCCGTGGCGCTCAATGCGGTGTCGATCGCGCCGAGATGCGCGAGCTTGTGGGGCTCCGCGCGGCGTCGCACATCACGCACCACGAATTCGGCGATGCCCGCTGCCGCGCCGAACCAGCACGCCGCGATACCCGCGCCGCCGTGCCAGAATCCCGGACGTTCGAGATATGCGCGCGGCGCGCCGATGCGTTTCGCGGGAACGTCGTCGAAATGGACATCGACGCTGGCGCTTGCGTGCATGCCGACCGCCGTCCAGCCGGATTGCGTGACTTGCACGCCGGGTTGTCGCAGATCGACGGCCGCAAGCACGCTTTCGTCGCGCTCGTTCCACGCGGTGACAAGCGCGTGCGTGATCGATGCCGCGCCCGAGCACCACGCTTTGGTTCCGCGCAAGCGCAGGTTCTCGCCGTCATCGCCGATGGCCTGAAGGCGCGCGTTGGGCGGCTCGGCGGCCCACACGCCCCATGCCGCATTGGGCGTTTCGGAAGCGCCGAGTTCGGCAAGGATCGCGAGGGCATCGGTGTGACCTTCGTAGAGCTTGACCAGCGCGAGATCAAACGCGGCGACCGCGCCCAATGCCTGCCAGCGGGCAAGCGTTTCTCCCTGACCCGGAAGCGGTAGTCGATCAAGACCCGCATCGATCAGCGCACGCAGTGCGCGGCCGGTGCTTGCGGCATCGCCACGCTCGAAGGGCATGTCGGACAGAAACGCGCGCAGCGCCGGGGATGTCGCGGACATCGGCATGGTCTCTCCTGTTCGTGGGCGGTGCGTCATGAACAAGAGTGTGGCAATGCCCATGCCCGGCCGCTATTCGCCCAGACGATATAAGCAAAAAGGACAAAGGCCGCACGAGGCGGCCTTCGATGTGACGAGCAGAGCTGAACTTTCTAATGACGCGCGGGCGCCGTGACGCTCTTCGTATCGCGTGTTTTGTCGGACGCGGTCTTGCGCGCGCCCCAGCGTTGCGCGAGCACCGCGCACACCATCAACTGAATCTGGTGGAACAGCATGAGCGGGAGCACGACCGCACCGACCGCGTGCGAGGCGAAGATGACCTTCGCCATAGGAATGCCGGAAGCGAGGCTTTTCTTCGAGCCGCAGAAGATGATCGTGATCTGATCGGCCCGCGAGAACCCTAGCCGTTTGGCTGTGAACGCAGTAATGCACAACGCGACCGCGAGCAGCAGGATATTCACCGCCAGCAGCCCGCCGAGGGTGGACAGCGAAATGGAATGCCAGATGCCTTCGTTCACGGCCTCGCTGAACGCCACATACACCACCAGCAGAATCGAGCCCTGATCGACGTACTTGAGCACGGCCTTGCGCGAATCGATCCATTTGCCGATGGCCGGCCGCAGCAACTGCCCGGCAATGAACGGCACCAGCAATTGCATGACGATGCTACCGACCGTGTGCCACGGATCGCCCGTCGTCGCGCCGTGATTGGTGACCACCAGCCCGACCAGCGCAGGCGTGATGAAGATGCCAAGCAGACTCGACGCCGACGCGCTGCACACCGCCGCTGGCACGTTGCCCTTCGCCATCGACGTGAACGCAATGGACGATTGAACCGTGGATGGCAACGTGCAGAGAAACAGAATGCCGGTATAGAGCGCGGGCGTGACGAGCGGGCTCAGCAACGGCTTGAGCGCCACGCCGAGCACCGGAAACAGCACGAAAGTACTCAGGAGCACGAGCAAATGGAGCCGCCAGTGCGTCGCGCCCGCGACGATCGCCTCACGCGAAAGCTTCGCGCCGTGCAAAAAGAACAGCAGCCCGATGGCGATGTTCGTGATCCAGTTGAACGCCACCGCCACGCTGCCGCGACACGGCAAAAAGCTCGCGAGGATGACGGTGCTGATCAGCGCCAGCGTGAAGTTATCGGGAAGAAGTTTGGGCCGTGCCATGGGGATTCTCGTGCTGAAGTCGCCGCAGTGACGCGCGGCATCCGGTGCATCACTTAGGTAGAAACCATGAATTCTCGCCCGGCGTCGATTGAATTGGCAAATTCATTTACTAAAACGATTGATTCCATGTGCGCATGAATCGAACCGAAGCGTGGCGCAACTTTCGCACCGCCTCAAGTCATTATCGATGCGGGCAAAATGATCCGACCAGTACATTTTTCATCATATGTTTCGATATGCCAAGTACTGCCGAATCGGGGCGCGAAACAATGAAAAACTCTGACGTAACATGGTGTTACAACCCTCGCGCAGGCCTAACACTTTTTGGCTCGACGGCTTGCACGCCGCGAAATAAATTGTTGGGTAGACCGGTTGAGGGGCCGGCGTGTCATGTCGATACGCAGCCTCATCGCTCCGATTTGAGCTTCCGTTCTCGACATGACGCGCACAGGCATTCGCAAGATTACTCGACTCATCGCATCCACCGCGCTCGTGGCGCTGGCGGGTGTGGGGTCGCTTGCGTTGGCGGGTCCGCGTGCCGAATGGCTGTCGTCGGGCAACGATGATTCGCCGGCCGCGCGTCCGTCGATGCCGTTCACCACGGTCGCAGCGAAAGACGGCCTCACGCCCGTGAGCGCCGAAGTGCGCCCCGTCCCGCACGCTGAACAGGCCGCGCCGTTTCGCGGCGCCGGTTCCATTCGCGCTGACATCGCGCGATACAACGAGGAACGCAGCGCACCGCATCCGGTGGGTCGTCCTTCGGATGACGCGCGTTCGCCCGTCAACGCGAACTATCGCAACTGACCGAAGCGCACCGATAGTCGTCACGCCTTAACTTCGTAGTTAACGAAAAATTATTGGCGCGTCCATCGCCGCTGTCACGCTGACGTAATCTCACCACACTTCATCGTCAAGTTTCGCGACGATCGTTCCGCTTCGTTTATCTCACACGGACAATGCGCGCTTGCAGCAAGACGCGCGCATCCGATCATTTCGAATTCCTTTCGATGCGTCGTCAGCCGCGCCGATGCTGGCTCTGCGGGATGCCATTCCGCACATCCGGCAAAAGCAATCGGTTGCTGCACGCGTGCGCTGGTGTTCATCGAAAACGCTGCGTATCCGAACCGCTATACCCGCAATAACCAATTTTTTTTTTGACCGGAAAAATGGTCCGTAAAGATGGTGCCGCTCCAGTTGCGAAGCCGCTCGCCAAGAAATCCGAGAAGCCATCAAGCCGGTCTGGCGAAGCGAGTGCAACGTTTCTCGCCCGCCAAGCATTCAACTTTTGACAAACGACAGGAGAGTTCATGAAGCCAACCGTCAACCGTGCGTACAAGGCTACGGTGAAGGCCACCGTAGTCGCCGCCATGTTCGGCTTCCTCGCCGCAGGAGCGGCACACGCGCAATCGAGCGTTTCGTTGTACGGACAGGTCGATGAATGGGTCGGCGCAACGCGATTCCCGGGCAGCGACCGTGCTTGGAACGTCGGCGGCGGCGGCATGTCCACGTCGTACTGGGGCATGAAGGGCTCCGAAGACCTCGGCAATGGCTATAAGGCCATCTTCACGTTGGAAGCCTTCTTCCGCGCTCAGAACGGTCAGGTTGGCCGCTTCCAGGGCGACACGTTCTTCGCGCGTAACTCGTATGTCGGCATTCAAGGTCCGATCGGTACGTTCACGGCGGGCCGTCTGACCACGCAACTGTTCGTCTCGACGATTCTGTTCAACCCGTTCGTCGATTCGTACACCTTCTCGCCGATGGTCTACCACGTGTTCCTCGGCAACGGCACGTTCCCGACCTACACGACCGATCAGGGCGTGACGGGAGACTCCGGCTGGAACAACGCGGTGCAGTACACCACGCCCGACTTCAACGGCCTGTCCGGCAGCGCGATGTACGCATTCGGAAATGCCGCAGGCGACAACCGCTCGAAGAAGTACAGCGCGCAGTTCCTGTACTTCCACGGCCCGTTCGCCGCGACCGGCGTGTATCAGTACGTCAACTTCAACAACACGCCGGGCGATCTGCCGACGTCGAATGCGTTCACCATTCCCGGCTACAAGAGCCAGAGCGTCGGGCAGCTCGGTGCATCGTTCGACATGAAGTATGTGAAGTTCTTCGCGCAGTACATGTACACGAAGAACGATATCGCGCCGACGCCGTTCCACGTCAACACGGGGCAGGGTGGCGTGACCGTGCCGGTCGGTCCGGGGATGGTGATGGCCTCTTACGCGTATTCGCGCAGCAATGGCGGGCTGGATCAGACGCACAAGAGCTGGGCGGTGGGGTATGACTATCCGCTTTCCAAGCGCACGGATGTTTATGCTGCTTACCTGAACGATAAATACACTAGTGTGTCGACGGGCGATACGTTTGGGGTGGGTATTCGCGCGAAGTTCTGAGCTTCGTAGTTTGGATTTGGAAACGCTGCGCTTCGGTTTATTCGGGCGTGGCGTTTTTTTATGCTGTGAGCGTGAAGAACAACTGTAGACAGCAGCGCTCGACGTGACGGACAGTGGTTGTTTTTGCTGTCGTATTTGAGTTTGTTGTTGTGTCGTGCAAAGGGCTTCTGTTTTTGGGCTTTTATTGCAGTAGCCGCCTCCCCGGCGGGGGGGTAACTTTCTTTGCTGCTGCAAAGAAAGTCACCAAAGAAAGCAGCTTTTTACCCCATGCACGATGGCTGGAAAGGGTTGGTCTGGATTAACCGATACAGTGGCCGCAATAGGACTTTCCACGCATAACGAGCCGCTTAGGCAACCTGGCGATTGCACGCTCGAATCCTTTTGCCTTAGTGGATCGCATTCATTCTTTCGGCCATGCGCTTCGCGCGCCGAGAACGTAAGAACGGAATCCCGCAGCGTATCAGCGCCCAGCTACATCACGCCGCATCGCACCTCTCCCATTCGGCCCTACCTTGGTAAGTGCTTCTGGGCAAAGCACGCACACCAACGCACGTCATCTTTTAGCGAAGCACTAACCAAGGTAGGGCCGAATAGCAATCTTGCGGGGAAGCGTGATATGGCTGGGCGCTTATAGGCTGCGGGATTCCGTTCTTAAGTTCTCGGCGCGCGTAGCGCATGGCCGAAAGAATGAGCGCGGACCACAGAACTAAGAGGATTCGAGTGCGTAATCGCGAGGTTGCCCATACGCTTAACCAACCGAGGGACGTCCTATTGCGGCCACTGCATCGTTAATCCAGACCAACCCTCTCCAGCCATCGTGCATGGGGTAAAAAGCTGCTTTCTTTGGTGACTTTCTTTGCAGCAGCAAAGAAAGTTACCCCCCCGCCGGGGAGGCGGCTACTGCAATAAAAGCCCAAACGACAGAAGCCCCTTGCACGACATAAAAACACCACCACAATCCAATAATTCCAAAAGCACAAGCTCCAACCCGCCCCGAAAAACACAAGGCGTCGCCTAAACACAAATCACCCAATCCCCAACCGCACCTTCGCATCGTCATACTCGCGCCTCAACCGCGCGACCAATTCCCCCACCGCAGGCACGTCTTCCATCAAACCGACGCCTTGCCCCGCGCCCCAGATATCCTTCCACGCTTTCGCCTTGCCGGTGCCTTCGGCGAAGTTCATCGCGGTCTTGTCGGATTCGGGCAGTGCGTTCGGATCGAGTCCCGCATTCACGATGCTCTCGCGGATGTAGTTCCCATGCACGCCCGTGAACAGGTTCGTATAAACGATGTCCGCCGCGCTCGCATCGACGATGGCTTGCTTGTAGCGCTCCTGCGCGTGCGCCTCTTTCGTCGCGATGAAGCGCGTGCCCATGTACGCCAGGTCCGCGCCCATGGCCTGCGCGGCGAGAATGGAGCCGCCATTGGCGATAGCGCCCGACAGCACGATCGGCCCGTCGAACATGCGCCGCACTTCGCCCACCAGCGCGAACGGTGAAGTCGTTCCAGCGTGACCGCCCGCGCCCGCCGCCACCAGAATCAACCCATCGACGCCCGCTTCCAGCGCCTTCTGCGCATGCCTCAGATTGATCACATCGTGCAGCACGATTCCGCCATACGAATGCACCGCATCGATCATCTCTTTCACGGGCGCGCGCAGACTCGTGATGAAGATCGGCACCTGATGCTCCACGCACACGCGCACATCCTGTTCGAGCCGCGCATTCGACTGATGCACGATCTGATTGACCGCAATCGGCCCAATCACTGCATTAGGATTCGCCGCCTTGTGTTCGGCAAGTGCGTGTTGAATCTGCGTGAGCCATTCGTCGAGCATTTCGGCGGGGCGTGCATTCAACGCAGGAAACGATCCGACAATGCCCGCCTTGCACTGCGCGAGCACGAGTTCGGGATAACTGACGATAAACATCGGCGACCCGACGACGGGCAACGCGAGGTGCTGCAGGATGGCGGGAAGGGCCATGACGCGAGTCTCCTGAATAGGGACGGTGCAGCCATCGACGATTGTAAGGGCGTGGCGCGCGGCTGCACGAAGTTTTGTATCGGCGGGTTTGAGCGAGGCGCAGAACGATCGTTCGATTATAGGGACCGCTAACTGAGCGGAGAACCGCAATTTCCGAAGACTTCTTCGGTTTTGGCCTGCAAGCGGTGTTGCGCACGCCTACACGACTCCTCGCTGCCTAAAATGAAGCGCACTGCCACCAACAAAAACTCATCATGTCTTTCGGAGACTACGAGCCGTTTCGCGTCGCCACGGCGGACGTCGAAATCGCGGGCATGAAGGGAGGCGACGGCGCGCCGCTGCTGTTGTTGCACGGGCATCCGCAAACGCACGAAATCTGGCACGCCTGCGCCGATGAACTCGCGCGCCATTTCTCCGTGATCGCCACGGATTTGCGCGGCTGCGGTGCGTCGGGCAAACCGCCGGGCGATGCATCTCACACGACGTATTCCAAACGCGCGATGGCCGCCGATCAGGTCGCCGTCATGCGGCACTTCGGCTTCGAGCGCTTTTTCGTCTGCGCGCACGATCGGGGCGCGCGCGTGGCGCATCGCATGGCGATGGATCACGCGGATGCCGTCGATCGCCTGATGCTGCTCGACATCGCGCCGACGCTCGCCATGTTCGATGCCACCGACCGCAAATTCGCCACGTCGAACTTTCATTGGTTCATGCTGATTCAGCCGTCGCCATTGCCGGAATCGATGCTGAGCGCCGCGCCGGATGCGTATATCGACCGCCTGATGGGCAGCGGTCCCGATGGACTCGCGCCCTTCGCGCCGCATGCGTTGCAGGCGTATCGCGATGCGTTCAAGTCGCCCGGCGCGATCCACGCGGCCTGCGAGGACTATCGCGCGGCCGCGGGCATCGATCTGGAGCATGAGCGCGAAGACCGCGAGCGCGGCAACAAGATCGCGTGCCCGTTGCGCGTGCTGTGGGGCGAGCACAGCGTCATCGGGCAACGTTTCGACGCGCTCGCCGAATGGCGTCGCGTCGCGCGCGATGCCAGCGGACGCGCGCTGCCCTGCGGCCACTACCTTCCCGAAGAACAGCCCGACGCGTTGCTCGCCGAGATGCTTGCATTTTTCGGCACCGTCGACGATGAAGCTCCCGGCGGATGAACGTTAGGAAGCACGTTCAGCCACCTTTCAGCCGCCTGTACAAATTCTGTAGGGAAAGCACCGATGCACGCGAGATAAGCTCGCGTTACGATTCGTTGGACGTTGATCACGTCCAACCAATTCTGCCGCTTGCCGTTGCTGACAAGCGGCTTTCTTTTTTCGGCGGACGTTTTCAGTCCACCGAGACCGTTTCTCCGTTCACCTTCACCACGCCGCTATTCGCCAGTTCGCCGACGATGCGTTCCAACAGCACGCGACGTTCGTTCGGCGGCGCGAGTGCATCGGCGGCGGCGCGCATGGCGCGGGCGGTTTGCATCATCGAGAGCAGGGCGTCGAAAGGCATCGCGCGCGTTTCCATCAGCCTGAAGACGATCAGCACCTTGAGCGCGTTCTTCGCGTTGCGCGAAGGATCGGCCGACAAATACGCCAGCCGCGATGACGCGACATCCAGCGCACGCGCGACATCCGTGAACGGCGCGCCGTGTCCCGGAATGACGACATCCACTTCCAGCCGCGCGATCAGTTCGAGCACCGCGCGTTCTTCCGCGAAACCGCTTTCGCCTTCCAGTTCCGGAAAGATCACGCCGAAGCCGTTTTCCCACAAGGCATCCGCGCTGATGAGCACGCGTGCTTCGGGAGAATGCAGCATGAGCGAATGCGGATCGTGGCCCGGCGCGCCGAGCACGGACCAGTCGAAGCCGCCGAGCGAAAGCGTCATGCCTTGCCTGAGCGTGCCCGTGAAGCCGAAGCGCTCGCAATGCTGGCCGGTCGCGCGGAAGGTGAGCGCGTCTTCGTCCCAATCGCGGACGGCGCGTGCTTCGCTTTCGGGAATCAGCGTGTCGCACGCGTAAGTCTGTTGAAGCAACGCGTTGCCGCCGCAATGATCCGAATGCAGATGCGTGTTGACGACTGCATCCAGCCTGCGCGTGCCGAGCTTCTGGCGCACGAGCGCCAACGTCTGCGGCGCGTGCGACGCGTAACCGGTGTCGATGAGCGTCGCGTTGTCATCGCTCAGGAACAACACATTGTTCGACGAGAGCCAGCCGCGCTCGAAGACCGTCATCGATGCGGGCAGCGCGATCATGCGCGTGGCTCCATCGGCATGACGGCGATGGTCGCGGTCGCTTTCATCACCACTTCGCCGGATTGATTGCGCGCGCCGCCCTTGAGCTTGACGAGATCGCCCTTGAGGCTCGGATGCCATTGCGCGTCGACCACGGTCCAGTGCATGGTGATTTCGTCGTCCACTTTGACCGCGCGCGTCAGCCGGATGCCGAATTCCAGCCCGAGCGGCTGCGCGTACCGCGAGAAGTGCGACGCCAGCAGCGCCATGAGATGCGCAGTCGGCTGCGTGCCGGACGCGATCAAGGTGCCGAAACGGCTTGCGCGGGCGATGGCGTCGTCGTGATGCAGCGGGTTCGTGTCGTTGACGAGCGTGGCAAACTGCCTGATGGAATCCGCTGGCAAGACCAGCTTCGCCTCGAACGATTCACCGAGCATGACCACGCGCGCGCCCTGTTTGCGGCTTTCGAGGCGCGCGAGCACGGCGCGTTTGGTGTCGTCGTCATAACCCGACCACGCCGCGATTTCATCGATGGTGCGAAAACAGCCGTCGCAGAAACCGGTGCCTGGATTCATGCGGCACACATCGACGCACGGCGACGCCACGTCGCTCATGACGCCGCCGTTTCGCGCTGCGCGACATCCGCGACCGGCGCGCCGGTGAGTTCGACCAATTCCTGCGGCGACAGATTGAACACCGCATGCGGATGCCCGGCCGCCGCCCACAGGCTGTCGAGCGCGAGCAGGTCTTCATCGATCAGCACGACGGGCTTCACCGCGTGACCGATCGGGCACACGCCGCCAATCGCATAACCGGTTTTCTCGCGCACGAACTTGGCGTCGGCGCGTGCGAGTTCGCCCACGCGCGCGGCGACTTTCGCTTCGTCCACGCGATTCGCGCCGGATGCGATCACGAGCACGGGCGCGTCGTCGTTCTTGCGGCGAAAGAGGATCGACTTCGCGATTTGCGCGATGGAGCAGCCGAGTCCCGCAGCGGCTTCGGCCGAAGTCTTGCCGGTTTCCGGCAGCATCACCACGGCATGCGGATGGCCGCGTTCCTTGAGCAAAAGGGCGACGCGCCGCGCCGATTCGGGCAAGGCGTCGAGATGAGTGGCTTCTGTCATTGCGGTTCCGATCTCCTTTATATCGATGCCTTCAGGCGCAGACTTCCGCGCCGCTTTGCCGTTTCGCGAGCAACGCACGTCCCGCACGCGATGCGCTCGGCTTGCCGATGGCGCGCGAAATGAAATCCCCAATATCGACGAGCTTGTCGAGGTCCACACCCGTTTCGATGCCTAGTCCGTTCAGCAGATAGACCACGTCTTCCGTCGCGACATTCCCCGTCGCGCCTTTCGCATACGGACACCCGCCGAGCCCCGCCACCGACGCATGAAAAATCTCGATGCCTTCGAGCAGCGCCGCATGAATATTGCCGATGGCCTGGCCATACGTATCGTGAAAATGCCCCGAGAGCTGTTCGCGCGGAAATACCTTCGATGCCGCCGCCAGCACTTCGCGCGTGCGTCGCGGCGTGCCGACGCCGATGGTATCCGCGATGTCGATTTCATCGCAGCCGAGCGCCTTCATGCGTTCGACCACATCCACGACCGATGCGATGCTCACCTCGCCCTGATACGGACAGCCGAGCGCGCACGAAATGCTGCCGCGCAGCCGCATGCCTGCATCCTTTGCCGCCTTCGCAACCGGCTCGAAGCGCGCGACGCTCTCCGCAATGCTGCAATTGATGTTCTTCTGCGAAAACGCTTCGCTGGCCGCGCCGAAGATCACGATTTCGTCGGCCTTCGCTTCGACCGCGCCTTCGAAGCCGCGCATGTTCGGCGTCAGCACCGAGTAGATCGTGCCGGAACGACGCGCGATGCCTGCCATCACGGCGGCGGCATCCGCCATTTGCGGCACCCACTTTGGCGAGACGAACGACGTCGATTCCACATTGACGATGCCCGCGTTCGCGAGCCGGTCGATCAGTTCGATCTTGGTTCCGGTCGCGACGAATTCCTTTTCGTTCTGCAAGCCGTCGCGCGGAGCGACTTCGACGATTTTCACTTTATTGGGGAACATGTCTTGTCTCCTTTGATGCGGGTTTTTCAATACCCGCGCGCAAGATCGACTATGCCGCTGATCGGCTCGCCGCGCTCGAACGCTTTGATCTTCGCCGCGATCTGCACGATGCTTTCCTCGCGCAAGGTTTCAGCGGAAACGTGCGGCGTGACCTTCACGCGCGGATGCCGCCAGAACGCGTGATCCTGCGGCAGCGGTTCGGTGTGGAATACGTCGAGCGTTGCGCCTGCGAGTTGGCCGCTGTCGAGTGCGGCGAGCAGGTCTTCATCGACGAGATGCGGGCCGCGTGCGAGATTCACGAGATATGCACCGTGCGCGAGCTTGGCGAAGGTTCGCTTGTTCAGGACGCCTTCGGTGTCTGGCGTATGTGGAAGCAGGTTGATGAGCAGCTTCACGCCGTCGAGGAAATCGTCGAAACGGTCGGGGCCGGCGTAGACATCGACGCCTGCAATTTCCTTCGATGTACGGCTGTATCCGCGCACCGGTACGTCAAGCGTGCGAAGCGCCTTCGCGACTTCACTGCCCAGCACGCCTAAACCTAGCACGCCGACGGTGAACGTGTTGCGTGCGTGCTGCGGCAGCTTTTGCCAGCGCGATTCGCGTTGCAGCGTGTCGTATTCATCGAAGCGGCGCAGGTAGTGGAGCACGCAGTACGTCGCGTATTCGACCATCTGCTGCGCCATACCGGTGTCTTCGAGCCGCACGAGCAACGCGTTCGGCGGCAGCGTGCCGGGCTGCGCGCGTTCGACTTCGAGGATGGCGTCCACGCCCGCGCCGAGATTGAAGACGGCCTTCAGGTCGGGACGGTTGGCGAAGAGTTCGCGCGGGGCGCGCCAGACGACGGCGTAGTCGGCTGGAGCGGTGTCGCCGGGCTGCCATTCGCGGATGTCGGCGTCAGGGAGTTCGCGTTGTAGGCCGCCGAGCCAGGCGTCGAGGTCGGCGTTTTGTTCGTAGAAGAGGATGCGCATGGCTCAATTCGCCCCGAACCCCGCCTCCGCCCGCATCCCCAACCGCCCAATCAACTTCCGATCCGCTTCCGCCTGCGGATTGCTCGTCGTCAACAACTGATCGCCGTAGAAAATCGAATTCGCGCCTGCCGCAAAGCACAACGCCTGCAACGCTTCATCCATCTGCTCGCGGCCTGCCGACAAGCGCACCATCGCTTTGGGCATGGTGATGCGCGCCACCGCGATCGTGCGCACGAACTCGAACGGGTCCAGCGCTTCGGTGCCCGTCAGCGGCGTGCCCGCGACCTGCACGAGATTGTTGATCGGCACCGATTCGGGATACGGCTCCATGTTCGCCAGTTGCGAAATCAGCCCCGCGCGCTCGCGCCGCGATTCGCCCATGCCGACAATCCCGCCACAACACACGTTGATTCCCGCATCGCGCACATGTTCCAGCGTGTCCAGACGATCCTGATACGTGCGCGTCGAGATGATCTGGCCGTAAAACTCCGGCGATGTATCGAGATTGTGGTTGTAGTAATCCAGCCCGGCATCGCGCAGACTGTGCGCCTGATGCGCTTCCAGCATCCCGAGCGTGACGCACGTTTCGAGGCCCATCGCCTTCACGCCGCGAATCATGTCCTTGATCGGCTCGAGATGACGGTCCTTCGGATTGCGCCACGCCGCGCCCATGCAAAAACGCGTCGCGCCATTCGACTTGGCGACTTCGGCCGCCTTTAGAACCGCATCCACTTCCATGAGTTTTTCGGCCTTCAAACCCGTGTCGTGATGCACCGACTGCGGACAGTACGCGCAGTCTTCCTCGCAGCCGCCCGTCTTGATCGACAGCAGCGTGGAAAGCTGCACGGCGTTCGGATCGAAATGTTCGCGATGCACCGTCTGCGCGCGATACAGCAGATCGTTGAACGGCAGATCGTAGAGCGCGACGACATCCGCCACGCGCCAGCGGTTCTTCACGGGTGCATCGACAGGGGCGTTTTCAGCGTGAGCGGTCATTTGCAGCGTCATGAGTTAGTCCTTTCAGTGATGCGGATTCGACAAAGCGCCGATGTCGAGACAATCGGCGGCGCGCGCGGCCAGCGTATCGGCAGGCGGCACAAGATGAGGAACGATACCGAGAAGCGGCGCGGCCAGACGTGCCTTCAGCGTCGCGATATTTTCTTCGGGATACAGCATGTTCGGATCGACGCGGTTCGCGACCCAGCCCGCGAGCGTAAGCCCGCGCGCGGCGATGGATTCGGCCGTCAGCAACGCATGGCTGATGCACCCGAGCCGCATGCCGACGACGAGCACCACGGGCAGATTCAGCGCGACGGCGAGATCGGCGGTGTCGTGCATCTCGTCGAGCGGCACGCGAAAACCGCCGACGCCTTCGACCACGACGACATCCGCGCGCTCACACGCCACCCGATGCGCCTCCACGATACGCCCGATATCCAGCCGAATGCCCTCGCGCGCCGCCGCGATGTGCGGCGCAATCGGCTCGCGCATCATGAACGGCGTGCGAATGTCGTTCGGCAACGCGACGTTCGCGGCGGCATCGAGTTGATCGGCGTCGTCGTTGTGGAGGATGCCATTGCGTTCGGTCGCGCCGGAAGCAATCGGCTTCATCGCGGCGGCGCGCAGGCCCGCGCGCGCGAAGCCGTGTAACAGCGCGGAAGAAACGAGCGTCTTGCCGATTTCCGTATCGGTCCCGGCGACGAAAAAAGATGCAGCCGTCATAGCGATATCAAAGCCTCGTTGAGCCGCGCGAGATCGTCCTCGCTGTGCGCGGCCGAAAGCGAAATGCGTAAGCGCGATGTGCCCGCAGGCACGGTCGGCGGACGAATCGCCGGAACCCACAGTCCTTGCCGGTCGAGCGCGGCGGCAATGGCGAGCGTCTCATCGTTGCCGCCGATGACGAGCGGCTGCACGGCGGTATGCGAGTCGACCGGCATATAGCGCGTGCGCTTGAGCATGCCACGCGTGGTTTCGATGAGCGATGCGAGATGCGCACGGCGCGCGTCGCCTTCATCGCCCGCAATGATGCCGATGCTCGCCGACACCGCATGCGCCACCGCCGGCGGCGATGCCGTCGTGAAGATGTACGGACGCGCGCGCTGCACGAGCCATTCGATTACGTTCGCATCTCCTGCGACGAACGCGCCCGACACGCCCGCCGCCTTGCCGAGCGTGCCGACATAGACCAGATGCTTCGAGCGCAACGCGTAGTGGGCCAGCGCGCCGCGACCTTGCGGGCCGAGCACGCCGAAACCGTGTGCATCGTCCACGACGAGCCACGCGCCGTATTGCTCCGCGAGTTCGACGAGCCGCGCGAGCGGCGCGATATCGCCGTCCATGCTGAACACCGTGTCGGTGACGATGAGCTTCGTCGCGGCATCGTCGCGCGAGGCGTCGAGCATGGCGTCGAGCGCGGCCATGTCGGCGTGCGGATAAATCTGCGTCTGCGCGCGCGACAAACGCACGCCGTCGATCAGCGAGGCGTGGTTCAGCGCATCCGAAAAGACGATCGTGCCGCGTCCCGCCAGCGCGGTGACGATCGCGAGATTTGCCATGTAGCCGGTGCTGAAGTACAACGCGCGCGGATCGTCGACGAAACCGCCGCTGAACGCCGCGAGTTCGTCTTCGAGTTTCGCGTGGGCGCGCGAATGTCCGCCGAGCAAGTGCGATCCGCCGCTTCCCGCGCCGTACAGCGACGCGCCTTCGGCCAGCGCCGCGCGCAGCGCATCGTGCGCGGCGAGGCCGAGATAATCGTTGCTCGCGAAGCCGATGACCTTGCGGCCATCCACGGTCATGTGCGCGGAACACGCGCCGTCGATGGTCTTGCGGCGACGGTGCAGACCGCGTGCGTCGAGATCGGCGAGGCCTTGTTTCAGGGCATCGTAAAGCGCCTGCGAGGTGTCGCTCATGCCGCGCCTCCGGCCAGCGTGGCATCGAGCGTCTCGCGCGTGCGTTGTGCGAGCAGCGCGAGTTCGTCATCGCTCAGGATGTACGGCGGCATCATGTACACCGTCGTGCCGATGGGGCGCATCAACAGTTCGCGTTGCAGCGCGTTGGCGAAGAAACGGCGTGAGAACGTGCGGTCTTCGATCGCGACATCGAACGCGAAGATCGTGCCGCGTTCGCGCAGATTGCGCACGCTTTCGTGCTTCGAAAGCGGCTTTAGAACTTCGCGCAGGACGGCGGATTTGCGGCGGTTTTCGGCAAGCACGTTCGCGCTGTCGAACAGGTCGAGCGTGGCGAGCGCGGCGCGGCACGCCAGCGGATTACCCGTGTACGAATGCGAATGCAGGAAGCCGCGCGTGATGTCGTCGTCGTAGAAGGCGGCGTAGATTTCGTCGCGCGTGAGCACGATCGACAAAGGCAGATAGCCGCCGCTGATGCCCTTCGACAAGCAAATGAAATCCGGCCAGATCGCCGCTTGCTCGCAGGCGAAGAACGTGCCGGTGCGGCCGCAGCCGACAGCGATTTCATCGGCGATCAGGTGAACGCCGAACTCGTCGCACAGCGCGCGCAGTTGCGTGAGGTACGCGGGGTCGTACATCGCCATGCCGGCGGCACATTGCACGAGCGGTTCGACGATCACCGCCGAAAGCTGCGCTGCGCGTTGTTCGAACAGCGTGCGCATCGCGGCGATGGCGGCATCCGTTCCGCTCGATGCGGGCGACGCCACCACATGCGCGTGACGGATCAGCGGATCGTAGGCGTCCTTGAAAATGGCGACGTCCGTCACGCCCAGCGCGCCGATGGTCTCGCCGTGGTAACTGTTGGCGAGGCACACGAATTCGCGCTTCTCGCTGTGACCGCGATTGCGCCAAAAGTGGAAGCTCATCTTCAGTGCGATTTCCACCGCCGACGCGCCATCGGACGCGAAGAACGCATGGCCGAGCGTGCGTTGCGTGAGCGCGGAAAGGCGCTCGGCAAGTTCGACGGCGCTTGCGTGCGTGCAGCCTGCGAGCATCGCGTGTTCGAGCGTGTCGAGCTGATCCTTGAGCGCGCGGTTGATGCTCGGGTTCGCGTGGCCGAACAGATTGACCCACCACGAGCTGATGGCATCGAGATAACGGTTGCCTGCGGGATCGTAAAGCCACGCGCCCTGACCGCGCGCGATGGGCACGAGCGGCACGCGTTCGTGATGCTTCATCTGGGTACACGGATGCCACACGGCGGCGAGCGAACGTTCGACCCAGTCCTGATTCGTTTGTGTATTCAAAAAACGGCTCCCAGGTCCGCTATCTTCACGGACCGGATACGGCGTGATTGCTGGATGGTGTGCGGCCCATTATCGCTAATACGGGCGAAGCGGTCGCTTTTCGGCAGGCATTTGGCCGCGAGCCGTGCGATGGCCGGGCAGAAGGAAAAACGCTATGGCGCGCATCGTCGCCGAAGTCGGGCCGATTGGCGCCGAAGATGCGAAAACGCCGGCGCGAGGCCGGCGTTTCGAAAAATCCGCGTTGAGATTTTTAGCGCGAGGCGGTTTGCGTGTCGGGTGCGTTTTGCCAGACCACGCGATCGTTGACCGCGTAGAGATGGCACGGATCGTCGCTCTGTTTCTGACAACTGGCGATGGCCACCGACATCGGATCGTCGCCGCCTTCGGCCCACGACCACGCGCCGGAATCCGACACGGCGAAGGCGCGGCTCGAATACTGCGAAAGGAAGTTGCGATAGCCTTCGCGGCCGCTTTCATCGACAAACGGCACGGCGGTCACCGAATCCAGACTCGCGAATTCCGTGGCTTTCGGCGTGCTCGGCTCGGCCACTTGATACTGCACGGCGGTCGGCATGCCGATCTGCGTGAGGAACGCTTTCACGCGCGGCCACCAGACCTGCACGCCGTCGCGATCGCCGACCAGCCGATGCGCGTCGTTCTTGTAAGTGCCGAAGTCGATCATGTTCGCGTGCGCGCCGTGCGAGACGAACGCGGTGTACATGCGCGAGGAGAGATCGCCTTGCCAGACCGAATCGTTATCGCCGTAGAGCCACAGCGACGGCAGACGCACGTTTTGGCCGTAGTCGCCGAAGGCATCGACGAGATTCTTTTGCCAGCCGTCGCATTCGTCCTGACGCAAACCACCCGAAAAATTGATGAGACCACGCACGCCCGGCGCGGAGACGGCATCGCGCGCGCCGTAGGCGATGGTCGTGAGGCCGCCGTGCGAGGTGCCCGCGACGACGACATGCGTTTTGTCCACGAACGACTGCGCGCTCATGTATTCGACGGTCGCGGCTACGTCCTCAGCTTGCGCGAATCCATTCGCTTCGACATTGCAGCCGTGGCCCGCGTACTGACCGCCCGATCCCGCGAAGCCGCGACGATTCGGCACGACCACGACATAGCCATGACGCACGAATTCGCGTGCGAGCGCGACAGGGCGATTGCGCGGTTGATTGTGTGCGTCGCCGGGGAGCTTGCCGTGATTGAAGACGACCATCGGGAACGGGCCTGCGCCGTCCGGTTTGAAGACCGTGGTTTCGAGCGAGATATCGCCTTCGGGCACTTGAACGATGGATTCGTTCAGACCGTTGGCGACGAGAGGAAGACTTTGATCGAGCGATTCGGGGACTCGTCCGGCTTGTCCGAATGCAGGCGCCTGAAGTCCCGTGGAAGGACGCACCCCGCCGATCGGTTCAGCGTACGCATGTGACGTGACCAGCGACGTCGCGAGCGTGAACGCCATGCTGCATCCGACCAACCAGGTTTTGAACGCCATCCGTGAGCTCCGACTCGCTTCGATTCATCTGTTGATTTCGGCGCGAAACCCTAAAACTTCAGGATTGAAGTCACAAACCTATCGCGCTGCTCGGTGTGAGCAGTATCGAATGCGGGTTCCGGGAGTCATGCCCTGAAAAGGCAAGACAAATGGCTTCAATACGGGGCTTCGCTGCGTACCGGGCGCGAATGTGACAGCGCTCTGGCATGACGCACAGATTAACTGTTCAAAATTGCAGTGCACAATAAGAGTAACCCCGTAACTGCTTAATCTGAAAGGAAAAATTCAGGAAATTAATACACGCATGTCTTACTGAATTTATTAAAGATGCGCTTACTTGTTAATCATTTTTCCGTCGATATAAATCCAATGGCCGTTGGAATCGCGTGTGAAACGGCTCGACTCATGTAAGCGATGCGCGCGTCCTCCGACCTTGAATCGTGCGACGAATTCGACCTCTTCGTGATTTGCGTCGATCTGTAAATGGCGCTTGATATCGAGGCCGAGCCAGCGTGTTTCGGCGTCCGAGGCATCGAGATCGGGCGGGCAGGTTTCGGGCGACCATGTTGCGCGAAGATACGGCGTGTCTTGCAGCACGTAAGCGGTGTAGCGCGAGCGCATCAGTTGCATGGCGTTGGAAGGAAACGCGCTTCCGTCGATGAAGGGGCCACAGCATGCATCGAAACGCGGCGGCTTGTTACTTTCGCGACGTCCGGGTGATGCACCGCCGCATGGGCATTCGAGCGGCGTCGTCATTGATCGACACCCGGCATTTCGACGTGACGTGGTTGCGCCTGCACACGCGCGAGCCATGCGCGAATGGCCGGATAACGTGTGAGATCGAGACCGGCTTCATCCGCGACATGCGTGTAAGCGTAAAGCGCGATATCCGCGATCGTGTAGCGCTCGCCGACAAGATACGTGTGCGTCGCAAGATGCTGCTCCATTACATCAAGCGCGCGGTACGAGCCTTTTTCCTTTTCGGGCAGACGCGGATCGTCGGTCTTCTTCAAGAACTGACGGATGAAACGCGCCACCGCCACGTACGGCTCGTGGCTGTATTGCTCGAAGAACATCCATTGCATGACTTGCGCGCGTTCCAGCCGGTCGTCCGGCAACAGCGGCGTGCCGTGCGCGAGATAGCAGAGGATGGCGCCGGACTCTGAAAGCAGGGTGTCGTCATCGATGACGAGCACCGGCACCTTGCCGTTCGGATTGAGCTTGAGGAACGTGTCGGTGCGCGTTGCGCCGTTCATCATGTCCACTTCGTGCCAGACATAGGGCAGGGCGAGTTGTTCGAGCGCGAGCCGCACCTTGTAGCAGTTTCCCGACGACGACACGCCATGTACTTCGTAAGTCACATTCGCTCCGATGAAAGGAAGGGTTACCACGCGAGCTTCGTGCCGTCGTACTGCACGAAGGTTCCGTTGAATGTGTCGCGCTGTGCGCCGGCCTCGGCGATGACCGCGCGCATGCCCGACACGCTGTGCGCCACGTCGATAGCCGCCGACGGGCCGCCCATGTCGGTGCGCACCCAGCCCGGATGCAGCGCGATGCACGCCGAATGCCGCGACTCGACCGACGCCACTTTCAGCGCCGAATTGAGCGCCGCCTTGCTCACGCGATACAGCCAACCGGTCGTGCCGCTCGTCTCGCCGATACTGCCCATCTTGCTCGACAACACGGCAAGCACGCCGCGCGCGGCATCGGTCAGCGGCAGCAGCACGGGCAGCAGTTGCATGGGGCCGAGCACGTTGGTGTGCATCACCTGATCGAAGTCCTCCGCGCTGACGGTTTCGACGCTTTCGGTACGCGGTCCATACGTTCCCGATACGACGATGGCCACATCGAGCCGCTCCTCGTCCAGTTGCCACGCGAGCGAGGCGATCTGTTCGGGCTGCGTGACATCGAGCGGGAAGGTTTGCGCGCCGAGGGCATCGAGCGCGGTGAGCGAAGACGTATCGCGGGCGGTGGCGAGCACGCGCCAGCCGTCGCGTCGGTAGGCGCGCACGAACTCATGACCGATGCCGCGCGACGCGCCGACGATCAGGACGGTTTTCATGGAAAGGGCTCCGGTGGGCGGGAGGTTTGACTATAGCGCGGGATGGGTGGTGAGCGCATTTCGGAAAGGGCCTAGGTCGTTTGGATGACTAGGCATCCTTATCGTATGGCATAAAGTGGCAACACGTGTTTCATCAGTAAGGGAGGGCTCGATGTTCAAGATCATCCATAACCCGTTGCCTCCGGGCATCACGGAAGAATACATTCAGGAGCTTCGTCAACGTTCGGAGAGGCGGCGCAAGGCTGAAGAGTTGGCTTGGGAAATCCTAGGAGAGAAAACTGAAGAACCGGAGATGAATCTCATGGAGTATTTGTTCACTCATCCGTTTCCGGATGTCGATATCGACTACTCCATATTCGATCGGAATGCGCATCTGCGAGGGACGAATGTATCTGACTGATACCAATGTGTTCAGCGAGCATAGAAGAGAACACTTGGCAGACAAGGGTGTTCGCGAGTTCTTTGCAAGTACCGACCGCTGCGACATACATCTGTCTATCGTAACGGTCGCGGAGCTGCGCCAGGGTGTTCATGCGCTTCGTCATAAAGGTGACGAAAGGCAAGCAAAGCACATCGAGGCTTGGGTTGACTCCACCTTGCGCCGCTACGCTAAGAACATCCTGATCGTCGACAAGGAAATTGGCGAGCTTTGGGGACGGTTGCGTGTGCCGAACCGTGAACCGGCCTTGGACAAACTCATTGCGGCTACTGCGCTGGTGCGTGGTCTGACCGTGGTTACACGTAACGTCCGCGATTTCGAAATTGTCGGCGTTCCAACGCTTAATCCATTCAAATGATTGCAAATAGAAACTCTCTCAACAAACATAAGGAGTCGTTCAATGGCAGAGATCATCCACCAACCCTTACCGCCGGGCATCACGGAAGAATATATTCAGGAGCTTCGTCAACGTTCAGAAAGACGGCGCAAAGCCGAGGAACTGGCTCGGGAGATTCTGGGGGAAACTTATGAAGAGCCGAAATTAAGTCTCGCCGAGTACTTGCGCACGCTTCCAGTGATCGATTGCGACGACGCCATTTTTGAAAGGCATCCCGAACGTAGAGACCCGAATGTTCCTGACTGATACGAATGTGCTGAGCGAATTAAGGAAAGGGGAACGAGCTGACGAAGGCGTGCATGCATTTTTCACGAACACCGACGCACGCGACATTCATCTTTCCGTCGTGACGGTCGCCGAGCTTCGATTGGGTGTCCTCGCACTTCGTCACAAGCGCGACGAGAGGCAGGCGGAACAAGTCGAGACTTGGGTTGAAGATACGCTGTGTCGCTATGCCAAGAACATCCTCATCGTCGATAAGGAAATCAGTGAACTCTGGGCACGCCTGCGTGTGCCGAACCGCGAACCGGCGTTCGACAAACTCATCGCTGCAACCGCGATTGTCCGCGGGCTGACCGTGGTAACGCGCAACGTCCGCGACTTCGAGATCGTCGGTGTCTCGATTCTCAACCCGTTCAAATGACCGCCACGAAGGCCCGCTTCACCCGGCGAAGCGGGCCCACGCGATACGCTCAAACCAATTCCACCCCCATCGCCGTAGCTTCCCCACCGCCGATACACAAACTCGCCACGCCACGCTTCAATCCACGCGAGCGCAACGCCCCGAGCAACGTCACCAGAATCCGCGCGCCCGATGCCCCGATCGGATGCCCCAACGCACACGCGCCACCGTTCACATTCACCCTGTCATGCGGCAGATCGTGCTCGCGCATCGCGGCCATCGTCACGACGGCGAAGGCTTCGTTGATTTCGTACAGATCGACATCGCGTGCGCGCCAGCCGTTCTTGTCCAAGAGCTTTCGAATCGCACCGACGGGCGCCGTCGTGAACAACGCAGGCTCCTGCGCAAACGTACTGTGTCCGACGATACGCGCCAGCGGCGTCACGCCCAGCCGCTTCGCCGTCGATTCCCGCATCATCACCAAGGCCGCAGCGCCATCCGAAATCGATGACGAATTCGCCGCCGTCACCGTGCCATCTTTCGCGAACGCAGGCTTGAGCGACGCGATCTTCTCTATGTTCGCCTTGAACGGCTGCTCGTCGCGATCGATGACCACCTCGCCCTTCCTGCCCGCCACCGTGACCGGCGCAATCTCCCACGCGAACGAACCGTCCTCGTTCGCCTGCTTCGCGCGCCTGAGCGATTCCACCGCGAACGCATCCTGCGCCTCACGCGAAAACGCATACGACGATGCACATTGCTCGGCGAACGTGCCCATCAAACGACCTTTCTCGTAAGCATCTTCCAGCCCGTCGAGAAACATGTGATCGAGCACCTGACCATGCCCCATGCGCATGCCACCACGCGCCTTCGGCAGCAGATACGGCGCGTTCGTCATGCTCTCCATTCCGCCCGCGACGACCGTATCCACCGAACCCGCCAGCAACATGTCATGCGCGAACATGGCGGCGCGCATGCCCGAGCCGCACATCTTGTTGACGGTCGTGCAACCCGTGCCGAGCGGCAACCCCGCGCCCAGCGCCGCCTGACGCGCTGGCGCCTGACCCTGACCCGCAGGCAGCACGCAACCCATGATCGCTTCATCGACCGACGCCGGGTCCAGCTTCGCGCGTTCGAGCGCCGCGCGGATCGCCACCGCGCCCAGTTGCGGCGCGGTGAGCGTCGCGAAATCGCCCTGAAAGGCGGCCATTGGCGTGCGCGCCGCAGCCACGATGACCACCGGATCGCTCTGTGTCTCACTCATGTTTCAGCTCCTTGATGACGCCTTGAATGACGGCGGGAACGTCGCCGAGTTTCGTGGCATGCGCCGCGCCGTTGTCGTTATCGATAGAGGACACCGCACCACTTCGCAACGTGTCGATGCACGACCGGTACACCGGGTCGATCTCCTCCGCGCCGCCGATCATCATGCCCATGTCGCGCAGACGGCCGTCGTGCACGCCGTAAGTCCAGCCATGCACGGTAAGTTGCTGCCCGCGCGCCCAAGCATCGCCGACGACGGTCGTCCGGCACACGTTGATGGTCTGCTCGATCGTGTTCAGTTCCACCAAGCGACGATGCCGCGCCTCGCCCATCGGCCATTCGTCGAGCAGCGCGCCGTGTTTCTCGCGTACATCCTCGACGTGACGCAGCCAGTTATCCGCGAGACCCACGCGCCGCCCGACAAGCGCCGCGCCCACGCCCGAACAACCATAATGACCGACCACCATGATGTGCTTCACCTTCAATAAATCGACGGCGAACTGAATGACGGACAGACAGTTGAGATCCGAATGCACCACCACGTTCGCGATATTCCGATGCACGAACACTTCGCCCGGCGGCAAGCCGATGATCTCGTTGGCCGGCACGCGCGAATCCGCGCAGCCGATCCACAAATACTCCGGCGTCTGCTGATGCGCGAGCCGCTCGAAGAACTGCGCGTCGTCCGCGAGTTTGTGTTCGACCCATTGCTGATTGTTGTCGAACAGATGGGAAAGAGGATTGGTGTCGTTCATGTTTTCAAGTCAGCTCAAGCGGCTTGTGTGTTCGGTTGCGCGAAACGCATGGGATAGCGCACGCTGAACCGCACAGCCGGGTCATACGGAAAGAAATCGGCGATCTCGCCGCGCAGCAATTGCTCCTTGTGCCGCTGCCAGAGCGCGGGATCGAAGAAATCGGCGTGATGGCGCATGAACGCCTCGCGCACGCGCGGATCGCCCAACAAAAACGTGCCGTAGGTTTCGGGAAAGATATCGTGCGGCCCGACGCTGTACCACGGTTCGCCCGACAACTCGTCTTCTTCCGTGCGCGGCGCGGGCACGCGGCGCACGTTGCAATCGGTGAGATATTCGATCTCGTCGTAATCGTAGAACACCACGCGCCCGTGCCGCGTCACGCCGAAATTCTTGTACAGCATGTCGCCGGGAAACACGTTCGCCTGCATCAACTGCTTGATGGCGTCGCCGTATTCCTTGATGCCGTGATCGATCTCACTCGCGCTGCCATTGTGCAGATAAAGATTGAGCGGCACCATCCGCCGTTCGATATAGACATGCCTGATGACGAGCCGATCGCCTTCGGTTTCGATCATCGATGGCGCTTCGTTTTCCAGTTCGCGGATGAGCGCATCGTCCAGACGCGCGCGTGGCAGCGCGACGCTCGAATATTCGAGCGTGTCGGCCATGCGGCCCAGACGATCGTGGTGCTTCACCAGCCAATACTTCCCCTTGATCTTCTCGCGCGTGGTGTCCTTCGGCGGCGGAAACGCGTCCTTGATGAGCTTGAACACATACGGAAACGACGGCAGCGTGAACACGATCATCACCAGCCCTTTGATTCCGGGCGCGATCACGAAACGATCGCTCGAATGCTTCAGGTGATGCAGCAGATCGCGATAAAAAAGATTCTTGCCCTGCTTCTGCAAGCCGACCGACGTATAGATTTCGGCCTTGGGTTTGCCCGGCATCAACGTGCCGAGAAAGCGCACGAACGCGGACGGCACTTCCATGTCCACCAGAAAATACGAATGCGAGAAACTGAAGATGATGAGCAACTGCTCGCGGCTCGTGAGCACGGTATCGAGCGCGAGCACGCCGGGCTGCGTATGCCGCACAGCGATGGCGAACGGCAACAGCACATCGCCATTGATGATGCGCCCGACGATATACGCCGCCTTATTGCGAAAGAACAGCGACGATAGAACGTGAATCTGAAAGTTCGGCGCGGGCGTGAGCGTGCCGAATGCATCGTCGAGCGAATCGATTGTGCATTGCACGTCGCGCGCTAGATTCTCGAAGGGCGTATCCAACTGAAAGTTCGTCACGATCTTTTCGAACGTCGCGGCGAGCCCGTCTTCTTCGGCGTAATACGCGCGATAGGTCGGGCGCGCGGCGGGTTCATCGTTCTCGATATATTCGGTCGAAATAGCCGGACGCACGAACAGAAAGTCGTTATTGAAATACGAGCGATGCAGAATCTTGCAGCATACCGAATTAAAAAACGTCTCCGCACATTCCGGCTGATGATGCGCCGTCAGCAAGCCGATGTAATGCAGCTTGATCTGCTGCCAGATTTCATCGTCGATATTCTCGGCGTCGTACTCGTCTTCGAGCAGGACGACGCATTCTTCCACGCGGTCATCGTAGGACGAGATGCGTTCGCGCGCGAGCCGTTGCAGCGCGTGCCAGTCGCCGTGTTCGAACAGCGTTTTCGCGTTGATGGCGGCATCGCGGAACACGCGGTAATGACGGTCGAAACCATCGAGCAGCGTCCGCGCGACATCGAACGCGATTTGCGATGAGAGCAATTTGGGGAAGTGTTTCATCGCGCGTCTCCGGTCGGCACGCAGATCAGGCAGCCTTGGCTTTGCGCGTGTTTTTCTGCACGCTGGAAGAAGACAGTAACGCGCGCGCTTGTTCTTCATACGCGGCGAGTTCGGCGAGCGTCGTGTCGAGGTCTTCGCGCTGACGTTCCAGCACTTCGCGATGCGCCGCGATGGTTTCCGCGAACGCTTGCAATTGCGCCTGCGTGCCGCGCGGCGAATCGTAAAGATCGAGCAGCGTGCTGATTTCCGATAGCGTGAAGCCGAGCCGCTTGCCGCGCAGCGTGAGCTTGAGCCGCGTGCGGTCGCGCGTCGAATACACGCGCCGCGAACCATTGGTGCCTTCGCGCGCGGGCGCGAGCAGCCCGTGATCTTCGTAGAAACGGATGGCGCGCGGCGTCACGTCGAACTCGCGCGAAAGATCGGTGATCGTGTAGTACGTGGATGAAGTCATCGCCGGACGTTTAGCGCGATTGCGCTTGCAACGATAGAATGGAGTTTACGTTAGCGTCAACTTCGCCAATTTGCAAATCGTCGAAACCCGGCGATGAAAACGGAGAAAGCATCGGATGAACGCGCTCGAACATCAGCTCGATTATGTTTTCGCGGATGCCTTGCCCGAGCCGGGCACGGTGAAGGAAGTCGCGCCGGGTGTGTTCTGGCTGCGCATGCCGCTGCCGTTCGCGCTCGATCACATCAATCTCTGGCTGTTGCGCGATGAAATCGACGGCGAACAAGGCTGGACCGTGATCGATTGCGGCATCTCGAACGACACCATTCGCGCGCATTGGGAAAGCGTGTTCGACAGCGCGCTCGGTGGTTTGCCGGTGTTGCGCGTGCTCGTCACGCATTGCCATCCCGATCATCTCGGCCTTGCCGACTGGATATGCAAAGGCGGAGACAAGTCACGCTGGAACGTGCGCCTGTGGATGTCGCTGGGCGAATACGCGATGGGCCGCGTGATGGCCGCAGGCGACGGTTCGAACGCAGGCGGCGACCGCGCGGCGGCGCACTTCGCCGCGCACGGACTCACCGACGAAGCCTCGCTCGATGCATTACGTCAGCGCGACAGCTATTACCCGACGCTCGTGCCATCGATGCCGCACGAATACCGGCGTATTCGCGATGGCGATTGCATCGAGATTGGCGGGCGGGAGTGGGACGTGATCGCGGGCTTCGGCCATTCGCCGGAACACAGCGCGTTGTATTGCGCGCGGGACAAGCTGCTGATTTCCGGCGATATGGTGCTGCCGCGTATCTCGACGAACGTGTCGGTGTTTGCTATCGAGCCGGAAGGCGATCCGCTGGCGTTGTATCTCGGATCGCTCGGGCGGTATGAAGACATGCCTGAAGATACGCTTGCGCTGCCTTCGCATGGCAAGCCGTTTCGTGGCGTGAAGACGCGTATCGGGCAACTAAGAGATCATCACCGTGCGCGGCTTGCGGAAGTGCGCGAGGCGTGCGCCGAAAAGCCGTGCAGCGCGGCGGATATCGTGCCCGTCATGTTCAAACGCAAGCTCGATATCCATCAGATGACGTTCGCGCTCGGGGAAGCGCTGGCGCATCTGAATTTGCTTTGGCTGGATGGGACGCTCAAGCGGGAGACCGGCGCGGATGGGGTGATTCGCTTCGCGCCGGCCTAAGCATATTTACTGCACCGCCACCCCCCCAAAATTCTGCCGCCCGAACGGACTCACGCTATACCCGCTCACATTCGCCCGAGTAAGCGCCGCCGCCGTCGGATAAACCAGCGGAATCCACAACGCCTGATCGTGGATGATCTTCTGCGCGTCGTCATACGCTTTCGTGCGCTTCTGGAGATCGGGCGTGACCTTGCCATCCGCGATGAGCTTGTCCAACTGCGGATCGCAATACCGCGCGAAGTTGATGCCCGACTTCACCGCACTGCAACTGAAGAGCGGTGACAGAAAGTTATCCGGATCGCCGTTATCGCCCGCCCAGCCCATGAACAGCATGTCATGCTGCCCCTGCTTGGCTTCCTTGATGAGTTCGCCCCATTCGATCACCTTCACCTGTGCCTTCACGCCGATCTTCGCCAGATCCGCCTGCAAGAGTTCCGCGCCAGCCTTCGGATTCGGATTGAGCACGCTGCCGTTCGGACGCACCCAAATGGTCGTTTCGAAGCCATTCGGCAAGCCCGCGCTCGCGAGCAGCTTCTTCGCCTCGTCGGGTGAATACTTGTATGCCGCGATGTTCTTGTCGTAGCTCCACGTATTCGGCGGATACGGATTCACGGCGGGCGTGCCGGTATTGTCGAACACAGTCTTGTTATAGGTCGTGCGATCGAACGCCATGTTCAGCGCCTGACGCACCTTCGGATTGTCGAGCGGCTTCTTCTGCGTGTTCAGCGCGACGAACGCCGTCATGAACGCGGGCGCTTCGCTGACCTTGAGCGACTTGTCCTTCTTCGCGTCGAGCACGTCCTGCGGTTTCGGCGACAGCGCGATCTGACATTCGCCCGCCTTGATCTTCTGCGCGCGCACGGTGGCATCCGGCGTGATGGCGTAGATCAGGCGATCGATCTTCGGTTTCGGTCCCCAGTACGTCGGGTTCACGTCGTAGCGGATCACCGCATCCTTCGTGTAGCTCTTGAGCACGAACGGACCGGTGCCGATGGGCTTCGCATTCAGATCGACCGTCTGATTCGCCTTGAGCAGCTTGTCCGCATATTCCGCCGAATAGATGGAGGCGAAACCCATCGTGAGAATGGGCACGAAGGTCGCGTTCGGCTCGTTCAGTTCGAATTTCACGGTCTTGTCATCGACTTTCGTCACGGCCTTGATGAGCTTGACGAGACCCATCGACTGCGCATGCGGAAAGCCGCTCGCGCCCGCCACCTTGTGCCACGGATTGCTCTCCGACAACATGCGATCGAAAGTGAAAACCACATCGTCCGCATTGAACGCGCGCGTCGGCTTGAACCAGTCGGCCGTCTGAAACTGCACGTTCGGACGCAGATGGAACGTGACCGTGAGGCCATCGCTGCTGATATCCCATTTGTCCGCGAGCGCGGGCACGAGCTTCTTCTGCGCTTCGTCATAAGAGACGAGCGTATTGAAGACGACATCCGCCGATGCATTGGTCGTCACGAGCGAATTGAACTGCACGACATCGAAGCCGTCCGGGCTGGATTCCGTGCAGACGGTAAGCGGCTTGGACAGCGCGAGGACAGGCGCGGCAACGAGCGCGGCGGCGGCGAAAAGTTTCAGGCGCATGAGTTCTCCCGTGACCGGATCAAAGGCCACACGACGTTCTGTAGGTTCGATAAGCGAGCGCGACACGACCCGTCCGCCCGCGTCGCCAGATTATCCAACGGATTGCCGACAGACAACGATTCGATCCGCATACGCTTATATCCGGCGCGCCTTTGCGGCTTGCCGAACCGCACCCGCCACGCTACACTTGCGCCGTCTTTGGGGAGTAGCCTTCCTTCCGCATGCGAAGGAGAACGCGTCAACATCCTCGGCTCTGCTGCCGTGGCGCGTTCGACCGGTCCGGTTTGGCGAGACCAATGATGTGCCATGTCGTTCCTGGTCGGACGGCGCGCGGCACATCATGGTTCGCTTGTCGTCCGGCCGTGGAATCATCGTGTCCCCACAAAAACAAACTCCTGTCTCTGCGCGCTTTGTTGCGCATTCCGTGCATCGTGTTCTGCGAGGTGCCGCATGACGATGCTATTCCTCGAACTCGCGCTCATGCTCGCGGTCATTCTGATCGCATCCGAGCTGTTCACGAATGCACTCGAACATCTCGGCGAGCGGCTCGGCATTTCAGAAGGCGTCACGGGTTCGCTGTTCGCGGCGGTCGGCACCGCGTTGCCTGAAACCACCGTGCCGATCATCGCGCTGCTCGGCGGCACGCCAAGCCGTGCGGTGAACGAAGAAATCGGCGTCGGCGCCATTCTCGGCGCGCCGCTCATGCTCGCCACGCTGTCCACGTTTCTGATGACGTGCGCCATCATCAAGTCGCGCGGTCTGAAGGGTCGCGTGATGCCCGAGCGCACCGGCTTCACGCGCGATCTCAACTTCTTCCTGGGCGCGTTCCTGATCGCGTGCGGCGCGATGTTCGTGCCGCATCACGCCTGGACCGTGCGCGCGATGTTCGCAGCCGGTCTGGTCGCTCTGTACGTGTTCTATGTGATCTCCACGTTCCGGGCATCCGCGCAGTTGGTCGAAAGCGGACACGGCACGGAAGCGCCGGAAGCGCTGTTCGTTTCGCGCATCGGCCTGAAGACTTCGCTCGGCTCGATCATGTTGCAGTTTCTGATCGGCATCGTGCTGCTGGTGGGCGGCGCGAAGGGCTTTATTCACGGCGTGGAAGGCGTGTCGCATGTGCTGGGCGTGTCGCCGCTGCTGCTGTCGCTCATCGTGATTCCGATTGCGACCGAGTTGCCGGAAAAGGTGAACAGCATCATGTGGGCGCGGCGCGGCAAGGACACGCTCGCGTTCGGCAATATCACCGGGGCGATGGTGTTTCAAGGGACGCTGCTGCCCGCCATCGGCATCATGCTGACGCCGTGGGAGCCGCGCGTGGAAGTGCTGACGGGCGTGCTCATCACGCTCGCGGCGGCGGCGTGGCTGCGGATCAATGCGCGGGGCAATGGCATCGTGCTGTGGGCGTTGCTGGGGAATGGCGCGCTTTACGTGGCGTATCTGGTGCTGACGCTTTCACGCTGAACAAGCGCTGAAATAGAAAATGCCCGCCGAAGCGGGCATCAAGAGCGAAGCAGCGCGTCGCCAGGCGGCGCGTTGTTCTTGTTGTTCTTATTAAGGTTATCGACGGGCGCTGGAGAAACTTGAGGGCGAAATGTCGCGGCTTTCGTCCGGCGTTGCGTCTTCATCCGCGCTTGACAGCGAAAGCACCGCCCGGCAAGCCGCGCGAAAGTGATCGATCTTCACTTCCGAGTCCGATGCAAACCGCAGCGCATCCGTCGACCAGCTTTCGGCGGGCATCAGCTTGCAGACTTCGTGATCTTCCTCGAAGACTTGCCGGTTCATCCGCATGCTCGATTCGAAGAACGATTCGAGCATTTGCGCCGCATTCGCGCTTGCCGTGTTGGCCGAGTACAGGCGGCTGGTGAAGCACGTGCGGTTCGCATCGGCGGAAGGGAAAAAGTTTTGCACCGAATACGAATAGCCGAAGGTCGATGACACCATGCTGAACGGGAAGACATGAATGCTCATGTATCCCTCGTACTGGTAATCGACGTTGAACAGCGCGCGCAATCTCGACAACTGTTTGCGCACGCGCGCATTGCCGACCGGCGCGTACCACACGGAATTCGCGCCTTCGAATACGTTCTCGCCGTCTTCCAGTTCGAGTGTCGCGAGCGTTTCACCGTGCACCGCGCCGATGTGATACGGCTCCAGCGCATTCTCCAGCGCCAGCGGCCAATGGCATTCGTAGTCGTATCGGTTCAGATCGAGCCTGCGATCCACGTTGAACGAGATGTTCTCCAGCACTTCCGCCACGCCGCCCAACTGATCGAACAGGCCGATGCGCGGCTCGATCGCGAAGAATACGAAGTCGCCGCACCATTCGACCGCGTACGTATTGAGCCGCGCACGCTCGATATCGCACGCGCCGAAGCGCTGTTTCTCCGGCACGATCAGCGTGCCGCCGCGAAACGTCCAGCCGTGATAGCCGCACGTCGCGGCGCGATTGCCGTGGCTATCCACGTACATGCGCGCGCCGCGATGCGGACAGCGATTGTCGAACGCGCGGATTTCGCCGGCATCGTTGAACACGACGACTTCGCCAAGCGACGAGTCGAAGCGCACGAAATCGCCATCGTTCGCGAGTTCGCGCCGATGGCACGCGAGATGCCAGTAATGGCGCATCAACGTTTGTCCGAGGTCCATGTCAGAGCTTCCTGGCAGGCGCGCCGTAGAGCACGGCGTCTTCGGCGACCGCGCGCATCACGGTCGAGCCCGCGCCGATTTTCGCGCGCGCGCCGATCTTGATCTTTGGCAGCACTTTCGCGCCGGTGCCGAAGAAAACCTCGTCGCCGGTTTGCACGTAGCCCGTGAGATCGACATGCGCGCTGAGCGTGGAATACGCGCCGAGCTTCACGTCATGGCCGATGCTCGACAGCACGTTGACGGCGGCAAAATCGCCGACGTGCGCATCGGCGGAAATAACGGCTTGCGGACAGATGACGACGCCTTCGCCCAGCTTCGCCGTGCGCGCGACCACCGCGCTCGGATGCACGAGCGTCGCGAAGACCGCGCCACGCGCGCGCAGCCGTTCGACCACCGCGCGCTTCTTGTTCGGATCGCCGATGGCGACGATCACGGCTTCATGGTCATTCGGGCGATAGTCGCCGATGTCGCCGCGCCATTCGAGGTCGTAGGAAAAGCCATCGAGCGCGGCGGCGCTGGCATCGAGAAAACCGGTGACAGGAACGCCACGGCCGGCGTCGGCGGCATCCGCGGCCCAGTTGATCAGTTCGCGCGCGAACGCGCCGCAGCCCGCCAGAATCAGACGCTTGCTCATCAGCGCACCTTGTAGCCGCCATCGACGACGAGCGTCGTGCCGGTGATCCAGCGGCTCGCCTCGCTCAGCAGAAAGAGCGCCGAGTTCGCCACGTCGCTTGCTTCGCCGAAGCCGAGCAGATGCGTTTTTTCATACGCGGCGAGTGCGTCGTCGGTGCTTGAGCCGGTCAGGCGGTCGTGCATGGCGGTGCGAACCGCGCCCGCCGCAATCGAGTTGACGCGAATCCGGCGCGCGGCCATTTCGACAGCGAGCGAACGCACGAGCCCGTCGACCGCCGCCTTCGCCGATGAATACGCCGTCATGCCCGCCTGTCCCGTCGATCCGGCGACCGACGACATGAACACGAGCGATCCGCCATCCACGATCACATTCTTTTTGCTGCCCGCATTCGCGATGCCGAACGCCGCGAACACGCTGCTCGCGAACACTTGATTCACCTGTTCCTGCTTCGTCATTTTCGCCGGACGAATCAGTTCGATGCCCGCCGCGTGAAAGACGCCCGCGAACGCGCCGTGCATTTCGGCGAGTGCGCTCATCCATTGCGAGGTCTGGTTGGCATCGGAGAAATCGGCGGCGGCGGCGGCGTGGCCATCGCCCGGCAAAGCGGCGAGCGTCGCGGCGAGGCGCGACTCATCGCGTCCGGCGGCGATCACACGACCGCCCACGCTCGCGATCAGCGTGGCCGTCGCCTGCCCGATGCCCGACGATGCGCCCGTGACCAGATACGTGCCGCCCGCGAGACACTTGTCAGCGAAGAGAGTCATTGTTCGATGGTATCCACGAATTGCAGCGGCCCGGCCTTGAGCGAGGCCGACGCCCACGAATAGCCGACGCCGAAGCCGAACATGCCGAGCTTCATGGGCCGCTCGCGCAGCGCGTTCTTGAGCAGGGTCGTCATCAACAGCGGGATCGACGCGCAACTCGTATTGCCGTATTCGCCGATGTTGAGCGGCACGCGGTCCGCTGGCAATCCCGCCTTCTTCGCCAGATGCTTCAGCATGAACAGGTTCGCCTGATGGAACAGGAAGGCGTCATACGTGCTCTTGTCGTCGCCCGCCAGTTCGAGCGTGCGCGCGACCAGCTTCGGCACCGCTTCGAGCGTGAAGTTGAAGATCTCGCCGCCGTCCATGAACAGGCGGTCCGGCGATTTGCCGGCCATGCGAGCATCGGCGGTGACGTCGTATTGCTTGAAACCGCCCGACGGAATGATCAGATTGCGCACGCCGCGCCCGTCGGCGCCGACGATGAAATGCGCGCCTTCGTCATCGTTCGATGCTTCCAGCGCCGTAACCGTGCCCGCATCGCCGAACAGAAGCGCGGTGGATCGGTCATCGGGGTCGATCATCTTGCTGATGGTGTCGCCGACCGCGAGCAGCACGCGTCTGGCCGCGCCGCTTTGGATCAGGTTCATGCCGAGCCACAGCGCCTGCGGATACGCGGAGCATCCGAGATTGATATCCAGCGCGATGCACGCCGTGGGCAAGCCCAGTTGCGACTGCAACACGAACGCCGTGCCCGGCAAGCGATAGTCCGGCGTTTGCGAGACGAAGATCAGCGCATCGATGGAATCGGGCTGCCAGGACAGGCCCCTGAGCAACGACTGCGCGGCGCTGCGGCACAGATCGCTCGTGCTCGTGCCGGCATCGGCCCAGCGGCGCGTGTTCACGCCGATCAGCTTGACGACATCGCGCACGGCCGACTGATCGAACCGTTGCGCGAAGTAGTCGTTGTCCACCTGCTTCGACGGCAGGCACGACACCACGCCGGCGATGCGGGCGCCCTGCGTGCGCATTTCACGTCCTGCGACGAAGTTCGGCGAACTCATGTCGAATGCTCCTTAACCCTTCGCCGCGCGAATCAGCGCTTCGATATCGGCGATGGTGTTGCACGCGGCCAGCGCCTGGCCGTTGAGCATCACGTCGAAGCATTCGTCCGCCAGCGCGATGGTCGAGACGATCGCCAGCGAGTCCCACGTGTGTTCGTGCAGATCGAGTGCGGGCGTCACGTCGCTCGTGTCGATCTCGAAAACTTCCGCCATTCCTTCGTAAAACTTATCCATGATTGCTCCGCTGTAAATCCCGAGTTGCTTAGCTTTAGTAATTCACGAGGCAGCCGGCCCACGAGTAGCCGACGCCGAAACCCAACAACATCAAACGATGGCCGCGCTCGAGACGGCCTTCGTCCTTCATCTGTTTCAACGCGAGCGGCACGGTGGATGAAACCGTGTTGCCGCACGTTTCCATGGTGACGGGAAACTTCGCTTCCGGCACTTTCATCTTCTTGCGCAACGCGTCCAGCATGAAGCGGTTCGCCTGATGCAGCACGAAGAAGTCGATTTCTTCGCGATCCATGTTGGCTCTTTCGAGCAGCGCCGTGGCCGCCTTCGGCACTTCAGCGAGCGAGAACGCCATGACTTCGGCGCCGTTCATGTAGAGATGCTCGTCGGTGCGGATATTGCCGGATGCGTCTTGCTGTTCGCGCCGGGTGTCAGCGCTTTTCGGATGCCGCGCCAGTCCCGCCTTGATGATGAGATGGTCCGCGCCGCGTCCATCGGTGCCGAACACGAACGGGCCGATCGAACCGCCGTCGTGGTCTGTCGATGCCGTGATCGCGGAAGCGCTCGCGCCATCGCCGAACAGCGTGCGCACGCTCTTGTCCAGCGGATGAATGTGCTTCGAATACGTATCGGCGGTCAGCAGCAGCACGCACGTCGCCGCGCCGGTTTCGATCAACCCTTTGGCCATCGACAGGCCATACACGTAGCCCGAGCAACCGAGGTTCATGTCGAACGCGCCTGCGTGCGTCGGAATGCCGAGGCGGTGTTGCAGCACGCACGCCGAGGTCGGCAACAGATAGTCCGGCGACTGCGTGCAGAGAATGACGAAATCGATATCGTCCGGCGACACCGCGCCTTGCGCGAACAACGCGCGCGCGGCTTCATACGCGAGATCCGCCGCCGTCTGATCCGCCGCCGCGATGCGCCGCTCGCGAATGCCCGTCTTCGCCAGGATCTTGTCGGCGGGCCACTCGGGATACACGTCCGCGAGTTGCGCGTTGCCGAGCACCTGCTCCGGCAGATACCCGGCGACGTCGAGAATGCGCGTCTGCATGTTCAGCACGCCGCGATGATGCCGACGATGCGTTCGAGCATGTCGTCGGTGAGCGCCGGGAAAATCGGCAAACAGATGACTTGTTGCGCGGCAGCGCTTGCCACCGGCAGATTTTCGCGTCGCGCCGAAGGCAAGCCGCGATACGTCGGGAACTCCGAGATCAGCGGATAGAAATAACGGCGCGCGTAGATATCGTTTTCGCGCAGTTTTTCGTAGAGCGCATCGCGGCTGATGGGAAAGTCGGGACCGACGAGCACCGGAAAATAAGCGTGATTCGCGATTTTTTCGCCGGCCTTCGGCATGCAGCGAATGCCCGCAATGCCTTCGAGGCGTTCGCGATACATCGTATCGATCTGTTCGCGGCGGGCGAGCGCGGCATCGATATGCTTGAGCTGCAAGAGGCCGAACGCGGCGTTCAGTTCGCTCATCTTGCCGTTGATGCCGCATGCCACCACCGTGGTTTCATCGACGAAACCGAAGTTCTTCAAATGGTCGATGCGCTGCTTGGTCCGCGCGTCCTGACAAATGATCGCGCCGCCTTCGAACGTGTTGAACACCTTCGTCGCGTGGAAGCTCAGCACGGAGAGATCGCCGTGATCGAGCAGGCTGCCTGCATCCGTTTGCACGCCGAACGCATGCGCGGCGTCGTAGATCACGCGCAGATTGTAGTTGTCGGCGATCTTCTGGATGGCGGCGACATCGCACGGCTTGCCGTAGCAATGCACCGGCATGATCGCGGTGGTCTGCGGCGTGATTGCGGCTTCGATCTTCGCGGGATCGAGATTGAGCGTGTGCGGATCGACATCGACGAAAACGGGCTTGATGCCGTTCCAGACCAGCGAATGCGCCGTCGCGACGAACGAGTACGGCGTGGTGATGACTTCACCGTTGATGCGCAACGCCTGCAATGCCGTCAGCAGCGCGAGCGTGCCGTTGGTGAACAGCGAAAGATATTTGACGCCGAGATACTGGCACAGCGCTTCTTCGAACTGCTGGTGAAACGGGCCGCCGTTCGTCAGGATCTTGTTGTCCCAGATTTGCTGGAGATACGGAATGAACTCGTCCAGCGGCGCAAGATGCGGCTGCGTGACGTAGATCCGCTCCCGGGCAGGTTGCGGCGCGACGAGATGAAGCGGTAAGGGTGCGTTCACTGGCTTTCACCGGGTTCGATTGATGAGCGCTTTTCTCGTGAAAGGCGCGGACTGCGACAGCGTGTTCACGGCGTCGTTCGAAGCGCGACGCGTAATCGTCCATGTAGAAATTGTCCGTCGGCGCGTGGCTTTCCGATGCACGGAAATGACGGCGAAAAGGGCGCTTGTTTGGTGTTTGATGTTCGGCCTTTGCGCTCAAAAGAAAACAGCGCGCCGGTGAAGGCGCGCTGTCCCGTGCGTGGCCGATAGGGCTTAAACCGCGTCCGCCGCCCACGGAAAGCGCTGCTTCCAGTCATCGGACAGCGCGACTTCGAACGACTCGACCGGCTGCCTGGCGCACCAGCGCTGCCACATGTCGCGCAGCCCCTGCGACAGTCCGGCTGCGACCATCGCCGGCTGGAACGGCGCGGCCGCCGCGCAGCGATCGCGCATGCCGGCGCGCAGGGCGGCGAGCGCTTCGACATCGCGCGTCAGTGCAATGGCTTTGGCGACGAAATCGTCCTGATCCTGCGCGACGAAATCTTCCAGCCCGACGTGCTGCAGCCAGCACGCGCCAGCGCGGCCCGGCAGCGTCTCGCCGGCCATGGTGATGGTCGGCACGCCCATCCACAGCGCGTTGAGCGTGGTTGTCGAACCGGCGTAGGGGAAGGTGTCGAGACAGATATCCACGCCGTGATGCTGCTGCAGATACACGGGAATCGCCGTGCGCGGGCGAAACTCCAGCCGCGATGCATCGATGCCTTCCGCCGCGAACCAGTCGATATACGTCGTCTTGTCTTTCTCGCGGCCATTCGCGCCGAGCACCATGCGCGAGGCCGGATCGGCACGCAGCACGCGCGCCCACAGCGCGATCACGTCCGGCCGCAGCTTGTTGAGCCGGTTGAACGAACCGAACGTGATGTGGCCGTTGTGGAGCGCGGGCAAACCGTTGACCGGCGGACAGTTCGGCGGCGGCATGAACACCGCCGAGGCGGGCAGGCGCACGAGCTTTTCCGTGTACTGATCGTCGAGCAGGCCGGCTGGCGCGCCGAAGCGGTCGACCAGGTGGTAATCGATCGCGTGCAGCCCGGTCGTCACCGGATAGCCGATCCACGCCACCTGCAACGGCGCGGGCTTGCGCGCCATCGCCACCAGCCGGTTCATGCCGGTGTGGCCCGACAGATCGATCAGAATATCGATGCGGTCGCGCCGCACCTGTGCCGCGAAGGCGTCGTGCGGCAGTCCGCAGATGTCCTGCCAGGAATCGGCCCAGCCGCGCAGCGTTTCCGTGGTGGCATCCACGCGGAGGTTGTTGTAGTAAAAGTGCAGCGACAGCGACGGGTCTTCGGTCAGATGCCGGATCACCGGCACGAGGTACGACGCCACCGCGTGATGGCACAAGTCGCCCGACACGAAGCCGATGCGAAGCTGACGGTTCGCATCCCGATTGTTCGTGTGGTCAGGCCACACCGCGCGCACGCGATCCTCGAAGCGCTGGCCGAACACGAGATGCTCGTCGCGCAAACGCAGCGGCGGCATCGTTTCGTTGTGGGTCAGGCAGAACAGCATGTTGCTGTGCGAGACATCGTCGGTCGGATCGAGTTCGATGGCGCGGCGAAAGCGCTGCTCGGCCTCGCGCATCTGCCCTTGCTCCAGCAGGATGAAACCGAGCGCGCTGTAACCCGCCGCCACGTTCGGCGTCAGGTCGATGGCGTGCAGCGCGGAAGCGACTGCTTCTTCGGACTTGCCGACGCCCGCCTGCGCGAGCGCCAGAATACGATGCCCTTCCGCGTGGTCCGGCGCGACCGCGAGCAAGGCGAGGCTCGCGCTTTCGCATTCGGCGAAACGGCCGAGCAGACGCAGCGTGTCGGCCAGCAGCAGATGCGCGATGCTGTCCTGCGGCCAGAGGCCGATGGTCTTGCGGGCGGCGTCGAGCGCTTCGACGAACTGGCCGTGCTTGTGCAGGGCAATGGTGTACGCGCGCCACGATGCGCCGTCCGACGGATAACGCCGCACGAGCTTGTGCGCGAACGTCACGGCTTCGGCGAAGCGGCTTTTCGCGAAATGCTTCGCGTGCTGATTCAGTTCGTGCTGGCTTGCGCGGCGGCCGGTGTCGCCGGATTTGCGCTTCGTGGCGGCGTTCGCGGGCGAGTCCGGCTGAAGCACGATTTCCGGCGCGATCTGCACCGGGCTCGCGCCGGACTGCGCCGCGCGCGTTTCGAGCACGACCATGGGCGTGGCCATCTGCGCGATCAGTCCGTCGAGCGCGGGACCGCGCACGCCCTGTTTCTGCGCGATTTCCACCGCGATCCACGCCGCTTCCGTCTGGCCGCTCGCGTACAGCGCGTTGATGTAGCCGACCCAGTACTGGCCGTTCTGCGGCGCAGCGCCGATGGCGACTTCGAACAGCGCGATGGCGTCCGCCGCGCGCTGCGTCTGCACCTTCAGCACGGCGAGGTTGTAGTTCGCGTCCGCGTGATCCGGAATGGCGCCGATGATCGCTTCATAGAGCGCCTGGGCATCGTCGAACCGTTCTTCCCGGTGGCTCGCGATGGCGTTCTGCATCACCAGCGCGATGTCCTGCATGAACTGCGCTTCGGGCGACAGCGCCGGAGCGGCTTGCGGAAGGGTGATTTCAGTCATGACGAGCCGCTTTGAGGGAGTTGACGGATTATCCCGGCGGCGCGTCAAGGTCCATGGGGCGAGAAAGCGGCAAAAAGCCCGTCAGATCAAGAGATGAAAAAAGCCCTCACACGGAGGGCCTTGAAAACGAAACGAGCGTTATTTTTAGAGCGACGCCGTGCGCTGGTACAGGCCGACGTGCTTGACACGGCCCATCGCAGCATCGAATTCGGCGCGCAGCGCGGCCTGTGCATCGCGCGCCTGCGTGAACAACGCGGCCGCGCCGGCTTGCATCGCGCGAATCGATTCCATGGCTTGCGGCGTTTGCTGCGGGCTCAATTGCAGCATCAGCGCGGTACGTTCGTCGGCGAGTTTCGCGGCTTTCGGCCAGTCCAGCATGGTCGCGGCGAATTGCATGTCCTGCGTCATCGCCACGAGCCGTTCAACGAGTTTCGACTGATCCATGATGACTCCCTTTAACCCTTCGCCGTCGCCAGCGCACCGGCGCTATTCGTGCCACCGAACAACTGCGTCAGGTATTGCGAGTTGTTGTTCATCGTCGCCATCAGCGTGTTGAGCGCGGTGAACTGCGCCTGATATTGCGACGTCAGTTGCGCGGTGTAAGTCGCCAGATTCGTCTGCTGCGTCGTGAGATTCGTCAGATCCTGATTCAGCACCGTCGTGCGCGCCGAGATGATGCCCGTCGTCGACGTGAAACTGGTGATCGAATCGTTCAGTTGCTTGCCGATGCCGTTGGTCGAATTGAACAGCGAATTCACGGCGGACGCGTTGGTGGTCAGCGCGGTGTTGAGCGCCGTGCTATCGACCGCGAGCGTGCCGTCCGCGTTCAGCGACACGCCGATCGACGCGAGGCTGGTCGTCTTGCCGCCCGAGCCCACGCCATGCGCGATGATCGACGACACCGCGCTCTTGACCGAGTTCAGCGTCGAATCGCCGAGCAGCGGTCCTTGCGAGGACGAGGTGGAATCGTACTTGGTCAGCGCGCTCATCGTCGTGACGAGCGTGTTGTAGAGGCTGACGAAGTTGTTGATCGCGCTCGACTGGCTGCTGGTGTCGGAGGCGATCGTCAATGTCTGCGACGAATTCGCGGCGCTGGTGGCCGCCGCCGTCAGATTGAGCGTGACGCCCGTGATCGCCGACGACACCGCGTTGGTCGAACTGGTGCCCGCGATGCCGTTGATGCTGTAGGCCGCGTCCTGCGCGACCGCGCTCTGCGCCCACGGCGACGTGCTCGATGCCGAGGCGATCGTCGATGCGCCGCCGGTCGTGCTCGCGGTCGAGGTCACGCCGAGGCTGGACAGGCCGGCATCGTTGGTGACGCCGCTCACCGCCACGCTGATCGCGTTCGCGGCGCCCGTCGCGGTCGAACGCAGCACGAGGTGCGCGCCGTCCGTGCCGTTGACGATGGTCGCCGTCACGCCGGGGTTGTTGGTCGCGCCGTTGATCGCGGCCGCGATGCCGGACAGCGTGTTGTTCGTGCTGTCGATGCTGATGGTCGTCGACGCGCTGCCCACGGAAAGCTGGAGCGAGCCGCTGCCGAGCGCCGTGGTGGAGTTGAACGCGGGCGACGACAACGCCTGCGACGACGCCACGTTGGTGACCGCAATCGAATAAGAGCCCGCGACGGCCCCGGCGCCCGCGGTCGCGGTGATGCCGGTGCCGCTCATCGTGGCGGTGTACTTGGAGGCAAAGGTGCCGTCGCTCAGCGACGAAATGCCCGACTGCAGCGCGCTCAACGCGGACGACAAGGTGCCGTACGCGGAAATCTGCGTGTTGTCGGAGCTTTGCTGATTCGCGAGCGCCGCGGTTTGTCCGGCCACTTTCGCATTGACGAGCGTGGACACCAGCGAACTGACATCCATGCTGCTGTTGCCGGTCGAACCGCTGATGATGGACTGCGCGGCTTGCTGCAGAGCGGTCGTATCGGCGGCGCTGGTCGACGTGACGGTTGACATCGCAATGCTCCGTGGTTCGGTGATTCGGGAAAACGGATGTCCGGCGCGTGTTCCGGCCAGACGACACAAATGCGGAAAAGGAGGCTTGCCTCCTTCCGCCTGATGCTTTTTCTACGTTTTAAAGCGTTCGATGCGCCGAATGGCGCCGCCCTTGCGGGCGCGGCGCCATCCTGCTTCAGTGCGATTAGCCGAGCAGCTTCAGAACCTGCTGCGGAGCCGAGTTCGCTTGCGCGAGCACCGAGATACCAGCCTGTTGCAGCACTTGCGCCTTGCTCAGGTTCGCGGTTTCCTGCGCGAAGTTCGCGTCGGTGATCTGCGATTGAGCGGACGACAGGTTGGTCGACACAGCTTGCTGCGAAGTCGCGATTGCCGAGAAGCGGTTTTGCGCGGCACCGAGTTGAGCTTGCAGGTTGTTGACCGTGGTCAGCGCGTTGTCGATGGACACCATCGCGACGTTCGCGCCGCTCACCGTGCTGATGTCGAGGTTCGACACGGCAGCCGGCTTGTTGACTGCGTTGATCTGCGCCACGGCGGTGCTGATGGCCGTGAGCGTCGCCGACGACATGCCGCTGCTGGTCGCGCCGGACGACAGCGCCAGCGTGGTGATCGGAGCGGACGTCGTGCCGCCGGTCGTGCCTGCGCTGAAGATCGCGCCGGCAACCGTGCTCGACAGAGCCGTGCCGTTCTGGTCGGAGAACGTGAAGCCGCCGCTGCCGTCGGAGATCACGTTGACTGCCGTGATCGACACGCTCGATGCCGTGCTCGTGTACGCGCCGGCGCTCGACAGCGACAGGCCGCTGATCGTGCCGACCGTCTGGCCCTTCGCCACGACGCCGCCACCGATCTTGTTCGCCGACATGCTTTGCGACAGGTCGAGGTTGATGGTCTGGCCGACGTTCGCGCCAACCTGGAAGTTCACCACGCCAGCCGAACCGTCAAGAATGTTCGTGCCGTTGTACGTCGTTTGCGACGCGATACGGTTCACTTCCTGGATTTGCTGCGCAACTTCCTGTTGCAGTGCTGCCTGGTCGCTCGACGACATCGTGCCGGTCGATGCTTGCACGGCCAGCGTGCGGATACGTTGCAGGCTCGACGTCAGCGAGGACAGTGCGCTCGATGCGGTCTGGACCATCGACACGCCGTCGTTCGCATTCGACACGCCCTGGTTCAGGCCGTTGATCTGCGTTTGCATACGGGTCGAGATCGCGAGGCCGGCGGCGTCGTCTGCTGCGCTGTTGATGCGCTTGCCGGACGAGAGGCGCGAAATGGCCGACGACAGGGCGCTCTGCGTGTTGTTCAGGTTGTTCTGAGCGACGAGCGAGTTGATGTTGCTGTTGATACCGATCATTTTCAAATTCTCCTGAGAGATTCGTTTGGGCTGTGGCTAATTCACCGGCTGAGTTGCTTGGCGGTCCAACGCGGTGATAGCCGGCCGCCTACTTGTGGTTGACGGCCCCCTCGAAAAAAACTTAAGACTGAGGCGGCCGATTTGTGTAACGAATCGAAACTGCTTCGCGGAAGTGCCCGTCCAGCAAGGCTTTGATTTACCGCGTATGCTTTTTGGCTGAACCTTTAAACCTTCCGGAGCCCCCATGCATAAACGCAATATCGGCAGTTCTGCGCTAAACGTTATGCCTTTAGTTTTCGGCGGCAATGTATTTGGCTGGACGGCCGATGAACGCACGTCCTTTTCCATCCTCGATGCCTTTGTCGATCAAGGTCTGGATTTCATCGACACGGCGGATGTTTATTCCGCGTGGATCGACGGGCATAAAGGCGGCGAGTCCGAGACGATCATCGGCAAGTGGTTCAAGGAAAGCGGCAAGCGCGACAAGATCGTGCTGGCGACCAAGGTCGGCATGCTGAGCACGCGCGCGGGCTTGTCGGCGGCGAATATCGCGGCGGCGGTGGAAGATTCGCTGCGGCGTTTGCAGACCGATTACATCGACGTGTATTTCTCCCATCTCGATGACGATAAAACGCCGCTCGATGAAACCCTCGGCGCTTATCAAAAGCTGATAGAAGCGGGAAAGGTGCGCGTGATCGGCGCGTCGAATTACAGCGGCGCGCGGTTGAACGAAGCGCTGAAAGTCGCGAAAGAAAGCGGATTGCCGGCTTATCGGATCGTTCAGCCGGAATACAACCTTTACGACCGCGAGGGTTACGAAACGGATATCGAGCCGGTGGCCGAAGCGCACAAAATCGCCGTGGTGACTTATTTCAGCCTGGCGAGCGGCTTTCTGTCGGGCAAGTACCGCTCGAAAGAGGACATGGCGGGCAAGGCGCGCGGCTCGCGGGTCGAAAAGTATCTGAACGAGCGCGGCCTGAAGATTCTCGATGCGCTCGATGAAGTCTCGAAGCGCAACGACACCACGCCCGCGACGGTGGCGCTTGCGTGGGTCATCGCGCGGCCGAGCGTGACGGCACCGATCGCGAGCGCAACGTCGGTGGAGCAACTGGAGAGTCTCGCGCAGGCCACGCGCCTTTCGCTCTCCGCCGACGACATCAAAACGCTCGATGACGCTTCGGCCTGGAGCAAATAAGGCCATCGCATCAATGAGTTGGATGATGCTTGCAAGGGTTGGCAGGGGCGCGGTGTTCTGGTAACATCGCGCCCGAATCGAGAAATGTGTCCGATTTCTTGCCTTTGCCGCCGAAAATGACAACGTCAAATAACGGTAGCGAACGGCTCTGGAATGCGCCTCATAGGTTTTCTGACGGCGCATGCCGCTCCCGGCGGCTGAAACAACTCTCTCTCTTTTCCGGCCTCCGTGGCCGCTTTGCTCGTGTCCGCCGAGCCTTTTCGTGTTTGGCGGACGATCGGAGTGCCGGCGCGTGGCGCGTCAAAACGCTGCGCACTTGAAAATACGTTTAGCGAAACAGGATTCTCATGACCACCATTGTTCTCAAAGAAAACGAGCCGTTCGATGTCGCGATTCGGCGCTTCCGCCGCACCATCGAAAAGAACGGCCTGATCGCGGAACTCCGCGAGCGTCAGTCGTACGAAAAGCCGACGACCGAGCGCAAGCGCAAGAAGGCAGCGGCCGTCTCGCGTCTTCGCAAGCGCCTGCGCAGCCAGATGCTGCCGAAGAAGATGCACTAAGCGGCGTTTTCGGATGGCAAAAAGGCGGTGCGTCCGAATGGGCGCACCGCCTTTTTTTATGCTTGCGAAGAATCGCGGATCAGGCGAACGCGCGACGCTTGCCCAACGCGGCCAATAAACGTGGCCATTCGTCCACGCCTGCATCGTCGTGAATCTGCTCCAGTTCCATGAGCAGGTCGATCACGTTCGGATCGTACGCGTTCACATTGGACGCATAGAGCGCGCGCAATAGTTCGCCGTCCTGCGCGTGCCGGTAGTACGAGATGCCCACGCCTTCGAGGCGCTCCTCGTACATGTCGTCGCGCACCAGCGAACCGATCGCGCACTTTCGGCCAGTCGGACTGCGCAGACGGCAGGAACCGTTGTCATCCTCGGACACCGCGCGCTGCGCGAGCAAATGCGTGCTCACGCGCTCGAAGATGTCCTTCGGGGTCAACATCGTGATTGGGCTCAGCATGACGGCACCCGTCCGCTCAGGCCGCAGTCTTCAACCGCTCGGCCGACAAGCCGAACTGGCGCGCGATCGAAGTCAGACGTTCACGCCATTCCCACTTGCCGAACACGTCATGCACGTTTTGCAGGCAGGACAGCAATTCGACGGTCGTCGAATCGAACACGTTGATGCGCGAACGCAGCAGCGCCCGCTTGAGCGCCGCGACGCCGACATCCATATACGCGGGCACATGCTCCGGCGCCTTGTCGATGTAGCGAATCGGCACGCCTTCCATGGCCGTGACGTAATCGCGCGGCTTGATCAGGCTGCCAATGGGACAACCGCCGCAGTAACCGCGATAAGCGCCGCCGCCGCGCGGAAGCAGGGCGGCTTGCCCCTGTCCGAACAGGTGCTGCACGGCATTGTCGAAAATCTCCTGATGCGTCAGGAAGTTAAGGCTTCTCATGATGTTCCCCCCTGCGCCCCTGCGCAGCGGCCATGCGTTAAGAATTCGAGCAACCAGCACCTTCGGCATCCTTTCGGATTACTGCTTTCAAGCACTATGGTTTTTTCGGCCCGGACGCCCGGTCTCACGGCGCCCTCGACTCGCGGCGGGTGACACCTTGTTTACGACCCGCGCACGTTAGTTATAACGGTTTGGCCCGGTAAAAAAGTGTGGCACCGCACGCGAGGACGGCATTTTTACACGAACCGATCGTTCGTGCAGTGCCGCAGAAGCATCGAAAATCCTTTCTATTCCGGGATTTACGTGTGCTTCACTGCAAAAAAACGGCAGCTATCAGGACTTTCCCTTGCTCGCCGTTTTTGCGTCCGGAAATGTTGTCAAAAAGCAAAAATTTGTGGGATCGGCCGGCTCTTAATCAGATGATTTTGAGACCGCTTTGCGCTTTGTCTTAGTTTTCTTGCGCGCCACGCAATCAGCGGTGTGATCGTTGACCATGCCGGTCGCCTGCATGAACGCGTAGCAGATGGTCGTGCCGACGAACTTGCAGCCGTACTGCTTGAGCGCGCGTGAGAGCGCGTCGGATTCGGGCGTGGACGCGGGCGTCGGATTGTTCTCGTCGCGCGGCGTGTCGATGGGCTTACCGCCCACGAACGTCCAGACGAACGCCGCGAACGATCCGTGCTCGTCCTGAATGCGCTTGACCGCCCGCGCATTCGTCACCGCCGATTCGATCTTCATGCGGTTGCGCACGACCCGCGCGTCCCCGACGATGCGCGCCACATCCTTCTCCGTGAACCGCGCCACGCGGTCGATATCGAAGCCCGCGAACAACGCACGATAGCCCTCGCGCTTGTTCAGAATCGTGGACCACGACAACCCCGCCTGCGCGCCTTCGAGCACCAGCAATTCGAATAGGTGTTGATCGTCGTGCGAGGGCACGCCCCATTCGGTGTCGTGGTAATGGACCATCGGTTCGGAGGCGTCGCCGTTCGCCCAGGCGCAGCGGGTTGCTTCGGCTTTGGTCATCGTTAAGTTTGTTTGGGGTTTCGAACCGCGTCAGGATAGCGGAACGCGCGCCTAATGCCACCTCGGCCATTCGGCCAATTGGCGCGCGCCGCTCGCACCGGTAAGCTTTGGCGCATGAAACCATCCACACATTCCAGCGCCTTCTTCGAAGGCTTCCTGCTCGGCATCGACGGCGGCGGAAGCGGCACGCGCGTGATTCTCGCCGATGCCAACGGCCACGAACTTTCCCGCGCGAGCGGCGGTCCATCGGGTCTGGCGCTTGGCGTCGAACGCGCGTGGCAATCCATCGACGATGCCTGCCGCCGCGCCTTCGATGCCGCCTCGCTGCCGTTCGACTGGCACGCCTGCGCGCTCGGTTGCGGACTCGCGGGCGTGAACAACGCGGACTGGCTCGCGGCTTTTCTGCACATGGCGCCCGGCGTGCGCGCGCTCGCCGTTGAAAGCGACGCCTACACGACCGTCCTCGGCGCGCACGGCGGCGCGGCGGGCGTGATCGTGGCGCTGGGGACAGGAAGTATCGCGGCATCGCTGAATGCGGAGGGCGCGTGCCACATTTCCGGCGGCTACGGCTTTCCGAGCGGCGATGAAGCCAGCGGCGCGTGGCTCGGCCTGCGCGCGGCGGTGCATCTTCAACGCGTGCTCGATGGCCGCGCGCCTGCGGATGCGTGGTCGCGCGAGTTGCTCGCCCGCACCGGCGCGACGGATCGCGACAGCCTCGTTGTCTGGCTGTGCGCCGCGAATCAAACGGCCTACGCGACGCTCGCGCCGACGGTCTTCGAATTCCGCGATCATCCGGTGGCCGCGCGTCTGCTCGCGCAAGCCGCCGAGGAAATCGATCTGCTCGTCGCCGCGCTCGATCCTTCCGGCACGCTGCCAGTCGCGCTATGCGGCGGCCTCGCTGCGCCCTACGAACCCTTCGTGCCGATGCCGCTCCGCGAACGCCTGCGCGTCCCGCTCGCCGATTCAGCAGCAGGCGCGCTCGAACTCGCACGCCGCGCGGCGGCACGCATAGGGCGATAAAATAGTCAGCCTCGCGACCGCGTTCATCCGCTCATGCCGGACACGGCAGGGCATTCAACAAGGCAGTCATGTATTCGGCTATCGCAACTGATCTCGACGGTACGCTGCTTCACAGCGACCACACGCTCGACCCGTTCACCGCCGAAACCGTCCGCGCCATCGCGGCGCGCGGCGTGCCCGTCATCATCGCGACGGGACGGCATTATCGCGATGTCGCTGGCATCCGCGATCTGCTGGGCGTCGATGCCTATCTCATCACGTCGAACGGCGCGCGCGTTCACGCACCCGGCGACGAATGCGTGTACGCGCGCAATCTCGATCCCGCCGCCGTGCGCCGCCTCGTGCAGCCGGATTTGGTGGGCGAGCATGGCCGCGTGGTCGTCAACCTGTTCGCCGACGATGCGTGGCTCATCGACCGACACAAGCCGGAATTGCTGGTGTTCCACCAGGATTCCGGCTTCAAGTACGAGGTCATGGATTTGCGCGAGCACGACGGCGAGAACATCGCGAAGGTGCTTTATATCGGCGAGCCGGACGATCTGAAGGACACCGCCGCGAATCTCGAACGCGAATTCGGCGACTCGATCTACGTCACGTATTCGCTGCCCGATTGTCTGGAAGTGATGACATCGGATGTCTCGAAGGGGCGCGCGCTGCGTTTCGTGCTCGACCGGCTGGATGAGGACCCGGCGCAATGCATCGCGTTCGGCGACAACATGAACGACATCGATCTGCTGGAAACGGCGGGGCATCCGTTCATGATGAACAACGCCAATCCCGATCTCATCAAGCGCTTGCCGAATGTGCCGCGCATCGGGAATAACTTCGAGGCGGGCGTCGCGCATCAGTTGCGCAAGTTGTTCGGCATGTGACGTAGCTTGCGGCGGTACGATATCGCCGCAAGCTGCATCAAACTTCCTTATCCGCGATGACCCCGGTCATAGCGATCCGGGCCGTGGTTCCAGCTTGCACGGTTCCATTGACCGTAATCGTGACGGTAGTCGCCGCGATAGCGCGGTTCATCGTGATGCCAGTACGGCGCGCGATACACCGGCGGCGCGGGTCGCACATACACCGGAGCCGGTGCCGCATAAGCCGGTGCGCCGAGCGACAGACCGATGTTCAGATCCGTATGAGCCTGAGCCACGCCGACCGCGCCAAGAACGAGGCCGGTGGCAACGAGCATGTGGGTGACGATGCGCTTCATTGTCTTTCTCCTTGTGGGCGACGCGTGTCGCATGAGTTCAATGTACGGGGCGCGCGTCTTACATGCTTTGAGGACTTGTTACGGTGTGCAAGCGGGGCGAAAGGATGGTTTTCGGCCGGAGAGCCTTATGGAGCGGGCGTTTCGCGTCGGCATGGAAGTCCAGAAGCGCAAATAATAAGCATGCTTCGTAATTGCCCATTACATCTGTCGCGCGGTTTTAATCCAATCGGTCCGTAAAAAGCAAAACGGGCGCACGAAGCGCCCGTTTTTTATCGACGGCGAGAAAGCAATTACGCAGCGGAGACGCGCAGCTTTTCACGCGTCAGTGCCGGATACAGCAGACCGGCGATGATCGCACCGACGATCGGCGCGATCCAGAACAGCCAGAGCTGATCCAGCGCCCAGCCGCCGACGAACAGCGCCGGACCGGTCGAACGCGCCGGATTCACCGACGTATTCGTGACCGGAATCGAGATCAGGTGGATCAGCGTCAGGCACAGGCCGATGGCGATCGGCGCGAAGCCGCGCGGGGCGCGTTCGTCAGTGGCGCCGAGAATCACGAACAGGAAGAAGAACGTCATCACGACTTCGCAGACGAGCGATGCGATCATCGTGAAATGGCCAGGCGAATGCTCGCCGAAGCCGTTTGCAGCAAACCCGCTCGCCACCAGATCGAAGTTCGGCTGACCGGTCGCGATGATCGACAGCACCCACGCGCCGAGCGTGGCGCCGATCACTTGCGCGACGATGTACGGAGCCAGATCGCGCACCGGGAAGCGTCCCGCTGCCGCCAGGCCGATGCTCACCGCCGGGTTCAGATGGCAACCGGAAACGTGGCCAATGGCGAAGGCCATCGTCAGCACGGTCAGGCCGAATGCCAGCGAAACGCCAGCCAGGCCGATACCGAGTTGAGGGAAGGCCGCGGCGAGCACGGCGCTTCCGCAACCGCCCAGCACGAGCCAGAAAGTACCGAAAATTTCAGCGCCAAGACGCTTGGACAAATGCATGATCCTGCCTACGTAAAGAAATGAACAACTGTTGATTTGACACAAGAACGGAAACGTTCTCGCCGGGCGCAGTTTAGTGGCGCTTTTCTAGGCAAACTGTCAAAAATGGTTGTTCAGCACTGAACGCGCAGGTGTTTGGCTATAAGTTCGGATTATTCCGGCTTGTAATGTGATGCAACATTCGCGGCCGAATCGGTTTTGGAAACGAAAAATGCCGCCCGGATGGGCGGCATTTTCATGCAGCGTGACAATTGGCGGCTTTGGTTTAACCGACCACTTGACGCAGCACCGGACGCTTGGCGGCCTGAAGCATCGACGTATAGGTGTCCACGTAGTTTTGCGCCATCGTCGTCGAGCTGAAGCGGCGCTCGAATTGCGAGCGAATTTCAACGCGGTTCAGTTCGTCGATCCGATGCAACGCGCCAACCGCGCCCGGCACGTCTTCGCAGATGAAGCCCGTCACGCCGTGGTCGATCACTTCTGGCACCGAACCACGATTGAACGCGATTACCGGCGTGCCGCAAGCCATCGCTTCGATCATCACCAGACCGAACGGTTCGTTCCAGTCGATCGGGAACAGCAGCGCCTTCGCGCCCGACAGAAACTCCGGCTTCTGCGCTTCGTTGATCTCGCCGACGAATTCCACATGCGCCTGCGACAGCAGCGGCTCGATCGTCGACTTGAAGTATTCGGCGTCGGCCTTATCGACCTTCGCCGCGATCTTCAGCGGCAAACCGCTTTGCGCCGCGATCTTGATGGCCAGATCCGCGCGCTTTTCCGGGCAGATACGGCCGAGGAACGCCAGATATTCCGGCTTCTTCTGCGGCTGCGGCGTCAGCAGATCGTTCGGCAGACCGTGATAAACCGTGTTCAGCCAGTTCGCCTGCGGCAGCGGACCGCGCTGATTGTCCGAAATCGAGATGACGTTCGCCTTCGTGAACGTGTTGAAGATCGGCTGTAGTTCCGGCAGGTCGAGACGGCCGTGCAGCGTCGTCACGAAAGGCGTGTCCATTTGCGTGAACAGCGGGAACGGCATGTAGTCGAGGTGGAAGTGCAGCACATCGAATTCATGCGCGCGGCGGCGGACGGATTCGAGCAGCAGCATGTGCGGCGCGAGCGCATCGCGGATCGTCGGGTCGAGGCGCAGTGCGCGCGGCCAGGCGGCTTCGAGCGTCGCCTTCGTTTGCGAATCGCCTGAGGCAAACAAGGTTACATCGTGGCCGAGGTCTACCAGCGCGTCGGTGAGATACGACACCACGCGTTCGGTTCCACCGTAAAACTTCGGGGGGACAGCTTCGTACAACGGTGCAATTTGTGCGATTCGCATAACGTGACTCTCCTGTTCATTGAGGCATTGCAGTCACGCTCCGGTCGAGCGTTCAACATTGCCATTCGGGCGGGCCGCGTAAGTGACGCCGCCCGAGATAGGCCCGGCGATGAAGAAGCATCGCGACCGGGTTATCCCTTACTGCCCATTATCGGGATCGAGAGCGGCATTTCACGTCATTTTTCAATCGCTTATCGTTGTTACAGCGCGAAACAACTGCTGTTACGAAGTCAAATATTCCACTGATTCAACTGAGGAACGTGCTTTTGAATGGTCAGACGGGCCGCGAGGAAAGAGGTGAGCATAAAGCGGGCCCGGCCGTCGGGCGGCGCGCAGCGGGCATTGAAGGCATCTTTCATTGCGCCGACAAGTTTCCTTTCCGATGCGATGTAAGAAAAATTCCTACACGAAATCGCGCATTTTTCCGGCAGCGAGTCGGCAGCTTTGTCCGATGGCGACGCCTTGATCGGTCACGGACAATCGGGCCGTCACTAAAAAGTGGGACCGGCGCGGCCATCAGGCCGCTCCGAGCAAACGTTTCCTGCCGGCCTGACCAGCCACGTATCGATTCGGGGAAGAAAATGACGGCCAGCCCTACCAACGCGCTCGCGGAGATTCGCGAGGTGAATCTGTCGTACTTGCTTCTCGCGCAGCGTCTGCTCGATGAAGACCGCGCGACGGCGATGCTCCGTCTCGGCCTGTCCGAACAGGTCGCGAACCTGCTCGCCGCGCTCTCACCCGCGCAGGCGATGAAAGTCGCGGCATCGAGCCATCTGCTGTGCCGCTTCCGTTTCGACGATCAAACCCTCCTCGCGGCGCTTGCCGACAAGGACAAGCGCGCCGCGCCCGCCGCCATTCAAGTAATCGCAGAAAGCGGCCGTTGACACCCTAACGCGCCCGGAAATCACTGCCTAAAGTCAGCAAACACTGACGCACCGAAGCCAGTCCCCGCGCGGGATTGCGCCCATTGGCCCACCGAGGGCCGCCTCCAAAGTTTTTTGTCTGCATGCCGTAAACCCACTTATAGCGGTCATCCCGCATCAATCTCTGAGGTATCGACTGTGCTGATTTTCGTAGGAACGCTCGTGACATTGCTGTCCGTGTTCGGCGGTTACGCGCTCGAAGGCGGCCACCTTGGCGCGCTCATGCAGCCGGTCGAGATTCTCATGATCGCCGGCGCGGGCGTCGGCGCGTTCATCCTCGGCAACGGCAAGAAGACCATCGTGGCGGTCATGCGCGTCATCCCGACGCTGTTCAAGGGCGCCAAGTACAACAAGGACGTCTACATGGAGCTGATGGCGCTGCTCTACGTCCTGCTGGCGAAGGCGCGCAAGGAAGGCACGCTCGCGCTGGAATCCGATATCGACGATCCCTCGAAAAGCCCGATTTTCAACGAATACCCCAAGATTCTCGCGGACCATCACATCGTCGAATTCATGACGGATTATTTGCGGCTGATGGTCGGCGGCAACATGAATGCGTTCGAGATCGAAAGCCTCATGGACGAGGAAATCGAAACGCATCACACCGAAGGCGAAGCGCCCGCGCAGGCCTTGCATAAAGTGGGCGACGCCATGCCCGCGTTCGGCATCGTCGCGGCGGTGATGGGCGTGGTCCACACCATGGCCTCCGCCGATCAGCCGCCCGCGATTCTCGGCGAGATGATCGCGCAGGCGCTGGTCGGCACCTTCCTCGGCATTCTGCTTTCCTACGGTTTCATCGGGCCGCTCGCGGGTGTCGCGGAACAACGCGTGGCCGAGCAGACCAAGATGTTCCAGTGCATCAAGGTGACGATTCTCGCGAGCCTGAACGGTTACGCGCCGTCGATCGCGGTCGAGTTCGGCCGCAAGGTCCTGTTCTCCACCGAGCGTCCGTCGTTCTCCGAACTGGAAGAACACGTGCGCCGCGTGAAGGCTAAATGAGCGCGATGCGACAGGCGGCGTCACAACCATGTCAGCGACCAGGGCACGAGCCATGAGCGGCGAAAAGCAGCGTCCGATTTTCATCAAGCGCGTGGTCGGCAAGGGCGGCAAGGGTCATCACGGCGGCGCGTGGAAGCTCGCGTACGCGGACTTCATGACCGCGATGATGGCGTTCTTCCTGCTGATGTGGCTGCTTTCTTCGACCTCCACCGTGCAGCGTCGCGGCATCGCCGAATATTTTCAGATGCCGCTCAAGGCCGCGATGGTCGGCGGCAAGACCGTCGGCATGGACAACAGCATTCTCGAAGGCGGCGGGCGCGATATCGCCAGCAAAGAGCCGGGCGATGCGCGCCGCACCGATGGCAAGACGCAACTGGCGCAACGTTCGTCCGCATCGAAGTCTAGCGACGAATTGCTCGATGCCGCCGCCAACGAACTCGAACGCCGCGAGCAGGAACGCCTGCACGATCTCCAGATCAAGCTGATGTCCGCCATCGATGCGAACCCCACGTTGCGCCAGTTCAAGCAGCAGATTCGCATCGAGACGACGCAGCAGGGCTTGCGAATCGAGATCGTCGATACGCAGAAGCGCCCGATGTTCGCGCTCTCCAGTAACAACGTTCAACCGTACATGCGCGACATCCTGCGCGAGATCGGCAAGACGCTCAATGGCGTGCCGAATCACATCGTCGTGCAGGGACATACGGATGCCGTGCAGTACGCGGGCGGCGAGAAGGGCTATAGCAACTGGGAACTGTCGGCGGATCGCGCCAACGCGTCGCGGCGCGAACTGGTTGCGGGCGGCATGGATGAAGCCAAGGTGCTGCGCGTGCTTGGGCTTGCATCGAGTCAGAACCTCAACCGCAAAGACCCGATGGACCCGGAGAACCGGCGCATCAGCGTGATCGTGCTGAACCGGCGGGCCGAAGCGCAGATGTTGCGCGACGACGGCTCGCCGGGGACCACCATCGACAACGGCGGAGGCGGCGTGAGCACGCTTGCGCCCGCCAGTTCCGCGCCGAATGCCAACGCCATCGTCAAGCCGATCGCGAGCATTGCGCCGTCGCTCGAACACGCATCCACCATCCAGTAAGCCAAATAAGCCCGCTTACAAATTCGCCGTAAAACTCGCTCAAGACTCCCCGCTTTTGCGCCGACAACAGAACCAGAGCCGAGGCACATACACATGATCAAGAACATTCTGGCAATCGACGATTCCGCCGCCATGCGACAAATCCTTTGCGCCACGCTGGCGACGGCGGGTTACGAAGTGACGGTGGCGCGGGACGGCAACGAAGGGCTGGAATGGGCGCTCGCCGAGCGCTTCGATCTGGTGTTGACCGACCAGCACATGCCGGGCAAATGCGGCCTCGATCTGATCGGCGAGTTGCGCGCGAATCATGCGTACAAGACCACGCCGATTCTCGTGCTGACGACCGAAAGCGGCGAGCCGTTCAAGGATGCAGCGCGGATGGCGGGCGCGACCGGCTGGATAGAAAAGCCGCTCGATCCGGACTTGCTGACCGAGTTGGTGTCGACACTGTCCGAAAGCATGCAGCAGCACTGACGGACCCGAACACCGAATACCCGAACACGCACGGCACAGAAAAGCATTTCAGCGGTGACTCAAGCATGACTCTCGACATTACCCAGTTCTATCAGACTTTCTTCGACGAGGCCGATGAACTCCTCGCGCAGATGGAGCAATTGCTGCTCGTCCTGGATATCGCGAATCCCGATCCCGAAGACCTCGCGGCCATCTTCCGCGCGGCGCACTCGATCAAGGGCGGCGCGGCGACGTTCGGCTTCACGGCGCTGACGGAAACCACGCACATCCTCGAATCGCTGCTGGACCGCGCGCGCAACAACGAACTGGTTCTGCGCCGCGACATGATCGACACGTTCCTCGCGACGAAGGATGTGTTGCAGGACCAGCTTGCCGCGTATCGTGCAAGCGCCGAACCGGATGCCGCCGCCGCTGCCGCGATCTGCGCGCGGCTGGAGAAGCTGAAGACCGAAGACGCGGGCTCTAAACAAGCACCGCAAGCGCCCGCTGTAATGGCCGAACCGCCGATATTCGAAGGCATCAACGCGCCGCCGACGCACGTGCTCTCGCAGGCGTTCGACGCCATCGGCGAAGCGGGCGGCTGGGACGGCGCGTTCGAACTCGTCGAAGGAATGATGAATGCAGGAACCGCTGCTCCCGAGATGCCGAAGGATATCGGCGCGCGGGCAGCGGACGTTGGTACCCACCTGAAAATTACGCTACGGGGGGTGGGCGAGAAGGACCTGGGAACGCTGACTGAGGAGTTGGGGAACCTGGGACGTATCGTCGGGGAGCAAAAGACTGACGCCGAACTCGTGCTTTGGCTCGATTCGGACGTCAGCGCCGACGACATCGTGGCCGTGTGTTGTTTCGTGATCGATGAATCTCAAATCACGATCGGCCGCGGCAATGCACCGGAGCAATCCGGTGAAGAAGAATCGCCGGCCACGGCGGCAGTTGGAAAAGCAACGGCAACAGCAGCAGCTTCAAAGGCAACAGCAGCACCGCAACAGATCCACACGCTGCAACCGGCAAACGCGGTGCAGGCGCCTGTCGCGCCTGCATCCGCGCCCGCCACACAACAAGAAGCGGTAAAGGCGGCGGGTGCTGAGCCCGCCGCCCTGCCGACACGCCCGGCAGCCGTGGAAGCCGAAAAGAAAGCCCGCCCGCAGGCCGCCGCATCGGCGGAAGGCAGTTCGATCCGCGTGGGCGTGGAGAAGGTCGATCAGCTCATCAATCTGGTGGGCGAACTGGTCATCACGCAGGCGATGCTCGCGGAAACATCGAGCGCATTCGATCCCGCGCTGCACGATCGTCTGTTCAACGGCATGGCGCAGCTCGAACGCAACGCGCGCGATCTGCAAGAGGCCGTCATGTCCATCCGCATGATGCCGATGGATTACGTATTCAGCCGCTTCCCGCGCCTCGTGCGCGATATCGCCGGCAAGCTCGGCAAGGAAGTGGAACTCGTCACGTTCGGTCAGGCGACAGAACTGGACAAGAGTTTGATCGAACGCATCATCGATCCGCTCACGCACCTCGTGCGCAATTCGCTCGATCACGGCATCGAAACCGTGGAAGCGCGCCGCGCGGCGGGCAAGCCGACCACCGGCCAGCTCGTGCTGTCGGCGGCGCATCACGGCGGCAATATCGTGATCGAAGTCAGCGACGACGGCGCGGGCCTGCGCCGCGACAAGATTCTCGCCAAGGCGCAGAAGCAAGGTCTCGCCGTGTCCGATTCCATGAGCGATGAAGACGTGTGGCAACTCATCTTCATGCCGGGTTTCTCGACCGCCGAACAGGTCACGGATATTTCCGGACGCGGCGTCGGCATGGACGTGGTGAAGCGCAACATCCAGTCGATGGGCGGGCATGTCGAAATCATGTCGCGTCAGGGCGCGGGCACGACGACGAAGATCGTGCTGCCGCTCACGCTCGCGATTCTCGATGGCATGTCGGTGAAGGTCGGCAACGAAATCTTCATCCTGCCGCTGAACTTCGTGATGGAGTCGCTGCAACCGGCCGCCGAGGACATCTACACGGTCGCCAACGGCGAGCGCGTGGTGCGCGTGCGCGGCGAATATCTGCCGCTGGTCGCGCTGCACAGTGTCTTCGATGTCGAAGGCGCGCGCGAGGAACCGACGCAAGGCATCGTCACGATTTTGCAAACCGAAGGCCGCCGCATGGCCATGTTGATCGACGAACTGGTCGGCCAGCAGCAGGTCGTGGTGAAGAACCTCGAAACCAATTACCGCAAAGTGCACGGCATTTCCGCCGCGACCATCCTGGGCGACGGCAGCGTCGCTTTGATCGTCGACGTGGCCGCGCTCAATCGCGATTCGCGTGTGGCGCACGCGGCGCCCACCCACTAAAAATTCTCAAGACCGATCTACGGGGAGCCTTTCGTGGCTGAAATTCAATCGATTCATTCCGCAACATCGCATCAGGCGCTGCGCCGGGACGCACAGCCAGGTGAAACGTCGGGACAGGAGTTTCTGGTGTTCACGCTCGGCGCCGAGGAATACGGCATCGACATCCTGAAGGTGCAGGAAATTCGCGGTTACGACAACGTGACGCGCATTGCCAACGCGCCGGGTTTCATCAAGGGCGTGATAAACCTGCGCGGCATCATCGTGCCGATCGTGGATATGCGCATCAAGTTCAAGCTGGGCCGCGTGGAGTATGACAACCAGACGGTCGTCATCATTCTGAACGTGGCGCATCGCGTAGTCGGGATGGTGGTGGATGGCGTGTCGGATGTGCTCACGCTGTCACCGGAACAGGTCATGCCCGCGCCCGAATTCGGCGCGACGCTCGCCACGGAATATCTCACGGGGCTCGGCACTGTCGAGGGCCGCATGCTGATTCTGATGGACATCGAAAAGCTCATGACGAGCCGAGAAATGGAACTCGTCGATCACGTCGCTTAATCGAATACCACGCAGGAAACAGCCATGCTAAAGAAGTTGTCGATCCGCACGACGCTCACGCTCGTCGGCCTGTTGTTCGTCGCCTGTGCCGCGGTGATCGGCGTGCTCTCGCTCGCCGGCCTGAACTCGGCCAGTTCCTCACTCAATACGCTCGCCCGCCAGGACATGGTGGCGATGCGTTCGTTATCCGAAGCATCGTCGTATTTGTTGCGTTCGCGCGTGACGCTGGACCGCGTGCGTTCGCTCGTCGAAGCGGGCAACAGCGGCGAAGCGCAGAAGGCGCTGGAACGCGGCCAGTTTCTGCTCGACAAGAGCAACGAGAACTGGAAGCTGTACACCGAAACCGTTCAGGCGATGCTGCCGAAGGACGTGCTCGACCCGCTCGTCGCGCAACACGATTCGCTCGTGAAAAGCGGCGTGGAGCCGGAATTCGCCGCCATCCGCGCCAACGACATGGCCGCGTATCACGCCATTGCCGATACGAAGATCAGCCCGATGTTCGTCTCGTTCGATCAGGCTGCGACCGCTGCCGTGCAGTTTCAGCAGAAGCACGCGGAAGACGTCAACGCGAACACGGCGTCCGGCATCGCGACGTTGAACGTGACGATCGTTGTGTTGCTGGTGATTGCGGCGCTGATGTTGGTCGCTACACGCTTCGCGCTCGGCGGGTTGATCGTCAGGCCGATCAACGAAGCAGTCGAACACTTCGAGCGCATCTCGCGTGGCGATCTCACGCAGGCCGCGCGCACCGACAGCGAAAATGAAATCGGCCGCTTGTTTGCAGGCATCGAACGCATGCGCACGAGTCTCACGACGATGGTCGGCGCGGTGCATCGCGGCGCGGAATCCATCGATGTCGGCGCGCGTGAAATTGCCAGCGGCAACACGGATCTCTCACAGCGCACGGAAGAACAGGCCGCTTCGTTGCAGGAAACCGCATCGAGCATGGAACAGCTCACCAGCACGGTGAAGCAGAACGCGGAGAACGCGCGTCAGGCGAGCCAGCTTGCGGTGAATGCATCGGATATCGCGTCGCGCGGCGGTGCAGTGGTCGAACAGGTCGTCGATACGATGAACGCGATTGCATCGAGTTCGAGCAAGGTGGTGGACATCATCGGCGTGATCGAAGGCATCGCGTTTCAGACCAACATTCTTGCGTTGAACGCGGCGGTTGAAGCGGCGCGCGCCGGTGAGGAAGGGCGCGGATTCGCGGTCGTCGCAGGCGAAGTGCGTTCGCTCGCCCAACGCAGCGCGGCAGCGGCGAAGGAAATCAAGTCGCTGATCGGCGACTCGGCCGACAAGGTGCAGAACGGCTCGGAACTCGTGGCGCAAGCGGGCGAGACCATGGGCGAGATCGTGCAGGCCGTGCGCCGCGTGACAGACATCATGGGCGAGATCAGCGCGGCCTCCGAGGAACAGTCGGATGGCATCGGGCAGGTCAATCTCGCCGTCACGCAGATGGACAGCGTCACGCAACAGAACGCGGCGCTGGTCGAGGAAGCGGCGGCTGCAGCGGCATCGCTCGAAGAACAAACGCGGCAGTTGAAGGGCGTGGTCGGACAATGGCGCGTGGAGCAAACGCGTGTCGATGCAGCGCCGGTCGCGCGCCGCGAACCCGTGTCCGCGCGTGCGAAATCCGTTGGCATCACGAAAGTTTCACACGAGCCTAACGTCGCGCGCGATGCAGCCGTTATCAAGAATACGGCCCGCCCGGCGCTGAAGAAGCCCGCAGCACCGATGCAGGCCACGGCCACGGCAAGCGCCCCGCGCGCAGCCAAAACCACCACCGTCGATGACGGCGATTGGGAAACGTTCTAACACCAACAAGCGATTCGATTCGAGACGACCATGCGAGCACACAGCCACTTGCCACACGGAACGCGCGCGCTGCATCAAGCGGCCAAAGCGCAGCCGTCGCACGCAGGGCGACGCGCGCACCACGGGAAGCACGACGCATCATGACGGCCACGCGCAACGCACGCATCGATACGAACGTCGCTTCGCGCACGTCGGAAGTCGAACGCGATTTCGAATTCACGCCGGCGGATTTCGCCCGCATCCGCGATCTGATTCATCGTCGCGCGGGCATTTCGCTGTCCGATCACAAGCGCGACATGGCGTATAGCCGTCTCGCGCGCCGCCTGCGCGCATGCGGCTTCGATACGTTCCGCCAGTACCTCGACCGGCTCGAAACCAACGAGGACAACGCCGAATGGGAAGCCTTCGTCAACGCGCTGACGACCAACCTCACCGCGTTCTTCCGCGAGTCGCATCACTTTCCGATTCTCGCGGACTTCGCCAAGCGCCGCGCGCAACCGTTCTCGGTGTGGTGCTCGGCGGCATCGACGGGTGAAGAACCGTATTCGATTGCGATGACGCTCGTCGAAGCGCTGGGCGAACACGCCGCGCGGCAATGCACGGTATTCGCGAGCGACATCGACAGCCAGGTATTGGCGAAGGCCGATGCGGGCGTGTACTCGCTCGATCAGGTGAAGGCGCTGCCGGTGGAACGCCTCAAGCGTTTCTTCCTGAAGGGCACGGGCGCGCACGCGGGCCTCGTCAAGGTGCGGCCCGAACTGCGCGCGATGGTCAACTTCGGCCGCGTGAACCTGACCGATGCGCGCTACGACATCAAAGGCCCGTTCGACGTGATCTTCTGCCGCAACGTGATGATCTATTTCGACAAGCCGACGCAAGGGCAAGTGCTGTCCCGCTTCGAGCCGTTGATGAAACCGGGCGCGCTGTTGTTCGCGGGACATTCGGAAAACTTCACGTATGTGTCGCAGGCGTTCAGGCTGCGCGGCCAGACCGTGTACGAACTGACGCGCGATGGCCATGCCGCTCACGCGCAAGGGAAGAAACCGGCGCGTGCGCTCGCGGGAGAAGCCGCATGAGCGCGTTGCCGATGGCGTCGAACCTGTATTTCGACAATCACTTCAAGAAGCCGGGCGTGAAGCTGTTGCCCAACGAGTTCTACATGACGAGCGAGGACATGGTGCTCGTGACCGTGCTCGGCTCGTGCGTGGCGGCGTGCATCAACGATCGCACGGCTGGCATCGGCGGAATGAACCACTTCATGCTGCCGGACGATGGCGAGAGCGCGTCCTCGGCGGCATCCGACTCGATGCGCTACGGCGCGTACGCGATGGAAGTGCTCATCAACGAAATGATCAAGCGCGGCGGCAGGCGCGAACGTTTCGAAGCAAAAGTGTTCGGCGGCGGCGCGGTGCTGGCGGGAATGACGACGATCAACATCGGCGACCGGAATTCGGAATTCGTGCGGCGCTATCTGGCGCTGGAGAAGATCCGCATCGTCGCGGAGGATTTGCAGGGCGCGCATCCGCGCAAGGTCGCGTTCATGCCCAAGAGCGGTCAGGTGATGGTGAAGAAACTCATCACGCAGCAAGACCCGCAGGTCGTGGAGCGCGAACAGGCGTTGATGCGCCGCACGCCTGAAGAACGCGCCGAACGGCTCGCGCAGGCACGTTCGCGTGTGGAGCTTTTCAACGTCGGTCAGACGAAGCCGCGCGCGGAGTTGTTCGGCAACGCAAACGCGAGCGCGCGGGCCGTCGTTAAACCGCGCGTCGAGTTGTTTGCCGCGCGCGGCGCCAAAGCGGCGGAGGAAGTATGAGCATCGCCAATACGATCAATATGGATAAGAAACCCGCCGCGCAAAAGATCAAGGTGCTGTGCGTCGACGATTCGGCGCTCGTGCGCAGCCTGATGACGGAGATCGTCAACTCGCAGCCCGACATGCACGTGTGCGCGACCGCGCCCGATCCGCTCGTCGCGCGCGATCTCATCAAGCTGCACAACCCGGACGTGCTGACGCTCGATGTCGAAATGCCGCGCATGGACGGCCTCGACTTTCTGGAAAAGCTGATGCGCCTTCGGCCGATGCCGGTCGTCATGGTGTCGTCGCTGACGGAACGCGGCAACGAGATCACGCTGCGCGCGCTCGAACTCGGCGCGGTGGATTTCGTGACCAAGCCGAAGGTCGGCATCCGCGACGGCATGTTGGATTACGCGGAAAAGCTCGCGGAGAAAGTACGCGCCGCCGCGCGCGCTCGCGTGAAGCAGACGACGCACGCAGCCAGCGCCGCCGCGCACACCGCGCAGGAAACGCACAAGCCCGCGCCGCATTTCAACAATCCGTTGCTGTCGACGGAAAAGCTGGTGATCGTCGGTGCATCGACGGGCGGAACGGAAGCGATCCGCGAAGTGCTCGTGCCGCTGCCGCCGGATGCGCCCGCCGTGATGATCGCGCAGCACATGCCGCCGGGCTTCACGAAATCGTTCGCACAACGGTTGAACGGGTTGTGCCGCATCACCGTGAAGGAAGCGGAACACGGCGAACGCGTGCTGCCGGGTCATGCGTATATCGCGCCGGGCCACGCGCATCTGATGCTGGCGCGCAGCGGGGCGAACTACGTGGCGCATCTGTCGGATGCGGCGCCGGTGAACCGGCATCGTCCTTCGGTGGATGTGCTGTTCCGTTCCGCCGCGCAACACGCGGGCAAGAACGCAATCGGCGTGATTCTCACCGGCATGGGCCGTGACGGCGCGGCGGGTCTACTGGAAATGCAGCAGGCGGGCGCGTACACGCTCGCGCAGGACGAAGCGAGTTGCGTGGTGTTCGGCATGCCGCGCGAAGCGATTGCAATGGGCGGCGCGAGTGAAATCGCGTCGCTGTCGGAAATGAGCCGGCGCGTGATGGCGCGGCTGGCATCGATGGGCGAGCGCGTGCAACGCGTCTGAATATTTTTGATGGATCACGCGGCATCGCCGCATTGAAGAACACACGGGAGTAATGATGGACAAGAACATGAAGATCCTCGTCGTCGACGATTTTCCGACGATGCGCCGTATCGTGCGTAACCTGCTGAAGGAACTCGGCTATACGAACGTGGAAGAAGCGGAAGACGGCGCGGCGGGTCTGGCGCGTCTGCGCGGCGGCAATTTCGATTTCGTGATTTCCGACTGGAACATGCCGAACCTCGACGGTCTCGCCATGCTTCAGCAAATTCGCGCGGATGCCACCACGGCGCACTTGCCGGTGCTGATGGTGACGGCGGAGTCGAAGAAGGAGAACATCATCGCGGCGGCGCAGGCCGGTGCGAACGGTTATGTCGTGAAGCCTTTCACGGCCGCCACGCTCGACGAGAAAGTCACCAAGATTCTCGACAAGCTGAAGATGGCCAAAGCGGGGTGATACGTGACGGATCTGACTTCTGAATTCGCCGCACGCGTGGCGGCCGAGGTCGCGGCAGCGCAAGCCGAAGGCGACGGCGATGCATCGAGCGATCGCATTCTCGCGCGGATCGGCCAGCTCACGCGCACGCTGCGCGACTCGATGCGCGAGCTAGGACTCGACAAGCAGGTCGAAGCCGCCGCCCAAGCCGTGCCGGATGCACGCGACCGCCTGAAGTACGTCGCCGTGATGACCGAGCAGGCCGCCGAGCGGGCGCTGAACGCCATCGAACTGGCCCAGCCGATGCAGGAAGCGATGCAGCGCGAGGCGCAGGCATTGGAAGCGCGCTGGTCGCAGTGGTACGGCTCGCCGCTCGCGCAAGGTGAAGCGGGCGAACTGCTCGCGCAGACGCGCAGTTTTCTGCAGAGCGTCCCGGAGCGCACGCAGGCCACCAACGCGCAATTGCTGGAAATCATGCTCGCGCAGGATTTTCAGGATTTGACGGGACAGGTGATCAAGAAGATCACGGAAGTCGTGCATATCATCGAGCAGCAGTTGCTCGGCGTGCTGCTCGAAAATATCGCACCGGAGCGGCGCGAGCAGTTCGCGGCATCGGCGGCGGCGCTGATGTCGGCGAGCGGCAGTCCCGAAGGCTTGCTCAACGGGCCGCAAGTCAACCCCGAAGGCCGCAGCGACGTGGTTCAGGATCAAGGACAGGTCGACGATTTGCTGGCCAGCCTCGGGTTCTGAAAAAAGCTGTGACATGCGCCTGAAAAACAGGGCGACAATCATGCGATGTGCATCTTGGTGCGCATCGCATTTTTTTCCTGTCCGGCTGCGAACGTTAGGACTATTCTGCACGGCTGGCATACTGATGGCTATTCGCATGGAGAATCGTTGCGAATCGTGTAGTGGCTCATCTGTCACTTAAATCGTAGAAAGCCACGCGGGCGCGTATCAGGCGCTGCCGGCGAAAACGGATTGGAGTTCCAGTGAAGGCACAGAAGAAACCCCGTCGCGGGCAAATTTTGCAAGTTCTGGCGATTGCTACCGGCGCGCTCTGCGCGATCGGCGCGGCAGCGCCTGCGTTCGCGGCACTCGGCGGCGCGCCGCTTGCGCCGCCGCCCGGCTCGCAGGCCGATGCTCAGTCGGTCGTCAAGGCGGCCACGGCGGCGTCCGGCGCATCGTCATCGACGACGACCGGCTACACCATGCAGGCGACGACGCTCGCCAGCGGCACGGTCATCAACGAATACGTGTCTTCGTCGGGCACGGTGTTCGGCATCGCGTGGCACGGTCCGCGCGTGCCCGACCTCCAGACTTTGCTCGGCGGCTACTTCCCGCAATATCAGCAGGCTTTGCAGGCGCAACGCGCCGCGCGCGGCGGTCGTGGACAGGTCAGCGTGCAGGACTCGGGTCTTGTCGTTCGCTCGGGCGGCCACATGGGCGCGTTCAGAGGCAGTGCGTATCTGCCGCAAGCCTTGCCTGCCGGCGTCACCGCCAGCGATATCCAGTGAGGGACGGAGAACCCAGCATGCTTAGAACGACATTCGGCCTCGGGCCCTCTTCCTCACGAACCGGCGGCATCGCGCGCTGGCTCGGCGCAGTTTTTCTGGCGCTCACGCTCGCCGCGTGCGGCGGCAGCGATCACAACAACAACAGCAGCAGTGGTAGCGGTTCGTCCGGGTCGGGAGGCGGCTCGTCTGGCGGCGGTTCCTCGGGCGGCAGCGGCTCCACCAGCGCCGCCACTGCGCAGCCCATCACGCCGACCAACACGAACTCGGTGCCGATTACCGTGAATGCGGGCGCGGCGAATTTCGTCAACATTCCGAACGTTTCGGTGACGGTGTGCGCACCGGGCACGAACAACTGCCAGACCATCAACAACATTCAGTTGGATACGGCCTCGTTCGGCCTGCGTCTGGTGAATTCGGCGGCGGCTTCGGTGCTCGGCAGTCTGCCGGTGAGCAAAGCCTCCAATGGCGGTCAGCTTGCCGAATGCGCGAGCTTCGCGGATGGCTACACGTGGGGCACCGTGCGCTCGGCGGATGTGAAGATGGGCACGGAAGTGGCATCGAACATTCCGGTGCAGATCATCGGCGACCTGGATTCATCGACGGCGCCGACCGGCATGAACGGTTGCCCGTCCGGCAACGACGAGAACACGGTCGCGGAAATCGGCGCGAACGGCATTCTCGGCATTGGCGCGGCGACTTATGACTGCGGCACGGCATGCGTGAGTTCGGCGCTGAACGCGCAGTACTTCTCGTGCAGCGGCACGACGTGTTCGAACATCGCCGCGCCGCTCGCGCAGCAGGTCGTCAATCCGGTGACGCGCTTCACGACCGACAACAACGGCGTGATCGTGCAACTGCCGCCGATCGCGGATGCGGGCGCGGCCAGTGCCAGCGGCACGCTGATATTCGGCATCGGCACGCAGAGCAATAACGCCATCGCCGGGGTGACGAAGTTCGGCACCGATGGTTTCGGCGACCTGACCGGCACGTACAAGGGCACGACGTATCAGACCTTCTTCGATACCGGATCGAATGGCAACTTCTTCCAAGACACGTTTGCGTTGTGTTCGAGCACGAGTGCGTTCTATTGCCCGAGTTCCGAGCAGTCGCTATCGACGGTGATTACGGGCAGCGAAGGCAACACGACGACCGTGCCGTTCAATCTCGTGAGCGCGCGCACGTTGACATCGAGCGGCAACAACTTCGCGTTCAACAGCCTCGGCGGTCAGCTTGGCATGAGCGGGTTGTTCGACTTCGGCTTGCCGTTCTTCTACGGACGGCATGTGTATGTCGGCTATGACCTGACGGGAAGTTCGCCTTACGTGGCGTTCTGACAAGCGGGGTAGCGCTGAAAAAAACCGGCTGCGTGATGAGCGCAGCCGGTTTTTTTATACCGTTTCGCTTGCGCGCGGCTTGCGCGGCGCACGCTCGAAGACGGGGTCGTACAGCCAGCGCGGCAGGACATGCAGCAGCATGCCCACGGCGCGCATCTGCCATGGGAACGTCGCGTAGCGCGTGCGGCGCGCGATGGCGTCCGCTGCCTTGGCGGCGAAGCGGTCGGCATCCATCAGAAACGGCATGCGATACGGATTGTGCGCGGTCATTTCCGAGCGCACATAGCCCGGCGCAATGGTGACCACGCTCACGCCCTGCGGTTTCATTTCGATGCGCAACGATTCCAGATACTTCGCCGCCGCCGATTTCGACGCGCTGTACGCGCCCGAGCCCGGCAGCCCGCGCACACCCGCCACGCTTGCGATACCGACCAGCGTGCCGCGCCGCGCCGCGATCATCGATGCGACGAACGGCTCGAACGTGGCCACCATGCCGAAGTAATTGGTGTCCATGACCGAGCGGAACGTGTCCAGTTCGCCGTGGCCGGTGAGCGCGCCACGGCTGATGCCCGCATTCGCGATCACGACATCCGCCGCGCCGTGTTCCGCGACGAACCGGCGCGCGCAATCGGCGAGCGCGTCGGCGTCGCGGACATCGGCGGAATAGAGGGAGATAGTGGCTTGCGGATGACGCGCGGCAAAGGCCGCAAGCGATTCGGTTCGACGAGCGACGAGGCCGAGCACGGCCCCGCGCTTCACATACTCTTCAGCCAGCGCGAGGCCGATCCCGCTCGACGCGCCGGTGATAAAAACCTTCTGCGGTACTGCTTTCGATACTGCATTCATTTCGGAGTCTTGCAAAATTACATCTTCTTGTCGCGCACTTGCTGGACGAGGTAGTCCATCACGGCGGTGGTGCCCTGCTCGCTGTTGGTCTGCGCCGGGCCGGTCACATACTTGCCTTGCACGATGACCGTCGGCACGCCGTCGATCTTGTAATCCTGCAAGAGCTTGGCGTCACGTTGCACGGCGCTTTGCGTCGAGAACGAGTTGTACGCGTCCATGTACTTCTTCTTGTCGACGCCCAGCGTCGCGAGGAAATCCGCCTGCGCCTGCGGCGTGAGCAGATAGTCCTTCTTCACGTGAATTTCCTTGAACACGGCCGGCGTGATTTTTTCGGCGACGCCGAGCGCATCCAGCGCGTGGTACATCTTCGTATGCGGGATGAAGTCGTCGCGGAACGCCACTGGCACGCGCTTGAACACGACATCCGGACCCTGCTTCTTTTCCCACGCCTCGATGTACGGCTCGAAATCGTTGCAGTGCGGGCAGCCATACCAGAAGAACTCGATGACTTCGACCTTGCCCGCAGGCGCGCCGACCGGCTGCGGCGCCTGAAGCACCGTGTAGTCCTTGCCCGCGACCGGATCGGCCGCAAGCGCCGACGTGGCGCTCAACGATGCGGCCGCGAAGCCGAGAGAAAGAACGAGGGCGCTGAACAGTTTTTTCATGATTGAAAAGGATGCGGAAAAGGCCATAAGTGGGACATACGACGCTTAAGCCGGGCTTAAAGTGTCAAGCCCGGCGGCGCGGAGGTCGTCTTACTGCTTCGAGAAGCGGATGACCGCGGTATCCACGCCCGCGTCCGACAAACGCTGACGGGCCGTGTTCATTTCCTCGAACTTCGAGAACGGACCGATGCGCACGCGATAGTACGTCACGCCACCGGCATCACGCTGCGTCACCTTCGATTCGAAGCCCTGGAAGCCCAGACGCGCGCGTTGCTGCTCGGCGTCCTGTTGCGTCTTGTATGCGCCGACCTGAAGGTAATAGCCGGTGTTCACATCGCCGGGGGCGGGCGGCGTGGTCTTGGCTGTCGAGGCGGCAGGCTGCGAGCCGCCCTTGGCCGCTGCCGCCGCTGTAGAGCTTGCGCTGCCGGACGCGTTCGCCTGATTGTTCTTCGCGGCGTTGTTCGGTTGCGAGGCCGCGTTGTTGCCCGACGGCGGCACTTCCACGATCTGCGGTTCGTCGAGCATGCCCGACGACTGCGTTTGATTATTGGTCTGTCCCGGCGCGGTATTCGGCGGCGTGGGCTGCGCGGCTTGCGGCACCGCTTGCCCCGGCGTCTTGCCTTGCAGCGGACGGTTGGGATCGTACGGCTGCTGCGCGGATTGCGACGACGCGGCGTTGTCCACCGGCGGCGCGACCTTGGCGACGAACGGAGTCGGCGCGCGCGTGATGTACAGCGCGACGATCACGGCGATCGCCAGGCCGACGATCAGGCCCAGCACGATGCCGAGAAAGGTTCCCCCGGTTTGCTTCGACTGACTGGACTGCTTGGGCGTGCGGCGTGGTTTTGCCATCGTTTGGATTACCTGCAAAAAGTCTTCGAGTTGGCCGACGATTATAGCTTTCGCTCAAGACGAAACCGCGCCTTTGCCGTCCGCGCGCGCCTTTGTGACACGCGCCGCGCAGGACGGAAACAGGCACGAAAGATCACATCTTTTGGGGAGCCGACACGCCGATGGTCGCGAGTCCGTTTTCGAGCACTTGCCGCGTGGCCGCGAGCAGCGCGATGCGCGCATCGCGTTCCTTCTGGTCGTCCACGAGCACGCGCTCGGCATTGTAGAACGAGTGGAATTCCCCGGCGAGGTCGCGCAGATAGAACGCGATGGCGTGCGGCGCGAGTTCATCCGACGCGTGCGACAGCATTTCCGGATACTCCGCGAGCTTGTTGAGCAGCGACATGGCGCGTTCGCTCGACAGCGGCGAAAGATCGGCCTTCGCCGCTTCCGTGATATCGCCCGCGTAACGCTCCTTCCAGTCATTCAGAATCGTGCAGATGCGCGCGTGCGCATATTGCACGTAGTACACCGGATTCTCGTCGTTCTGCTTGAGCGCGAGATCGATATCGAACACGAACTCGGTATCGCCCTTGCGCGAGATGAGGAAGAAGCGCACGGCATCGCGGCCGCGACGCAGCGTGTCTTCGTCGATCTGATCGGGCGCCATCTCGTGGCCCGGCGCGAGACCGCCCGACCATTCGACCAGATCGCGCACGGTCACATAGCTGCCCGCGCGCTTGGAGATTTTCACCTCCTGACCGTTGCGCATGACGGTGACCATCTTGTGCAGCACGTAGTCGGGATAACCCTTCGGAATGCCGATGCCCAACCCCTGCAAGCCCGCCCGCACGCGCGCGATGGTGCCGTGGTGGTCCGAGCCCTGCACGTTGATGACCTTGCTGAAACCGCGCTCCCACTTCGTGACGTGATAGGCCACGTCCGGCACGAAGTAGGTGAAGGTGCCGTCGGACTTGCGCATCACGCGGTCCTTGTCGTCGCCGTCGTCGGTGGTGCGCAGCCACAGCGCGCCGTCCTGCTCGAAGGTCATGCCGGTATCGACGAGCGCATTCACGGTCTTTTCGACGCGGCCTTCCTTGTACAGCGACGACTCCAGATAGAACTGGTCGAACTTCACGCCAAACGCCGTCAGATCCAGATCCTGCTCGTGCCGCAGATACGCCACCGCGAAATGGCGGATGGCTTCGAGATTCTCGATATCGCCCGCGCCTTTCACCGGCTCGCCGTCCTTCGCCGCGACGGTCGCGCCCGCCATGTAATCGCGCGCGATATCGGCGATGTACTCGCCGTTGTACGCGGCCTCAGGCCATTCGGCGTCACCCGGTTTGAGGCCGCGTGCGCGCGCTCGCGTGGAGATCGCGAGATTGTTGATCTGCACGCCGGCGTCGTTGTAAAAGAACTCGCGATGCACCGCGTAGCCCTGCGTGGCAAGCAGGTTGGAGATGGCATCGCCGAGCGCGGCCTGACGCCCGTGACCCACATGCAGCGGCCCGGTCGGATTCGCCGATACAAACTCGATCAGCACGCGCTTGCCCGCTTCGCGTTCCGAGCGGCCATACGCGCTGCCTTCGCCCAACACGGCCGGGATCACGTCTTGCTTCGCACTCGCCGCAAGACGCAGATTGATGAAGCCGGGACCGGCCACTTCCGCCGCCTCGACCAAGCCTTTCGCGGACGGATTCGCGAGCACGGCATCGACGATCTGTTGCGCGAGCTGGCGCGGATTGGCGCGCAGCGGCTTGGCGAGCTGCATCGCTACATTCGATGCGACGTCGCCGTGCGCCGCGACCTTCGGGCGTTCGAGCACGATGCTCGGCGTGACGAAGGCGGCTTCGCCCGGCGCGAGCGTGGCTTGCGCGACGGTGTTGACCGCATCGGAGAGAAGCGTTTCGAGGATGACTTTATGTGCGGGCAGCATGCTGAATGTGATCCAGTGGAGCGAGATGCGGCGAGCGTGACGCGTTTCGCGAAGCGATGCGGGTGGCAGGATGCCGAAGACGTTGCGCGCGCCGGAAGCGCTGAGATGAAGCAACCAAAGTCAGGATTTTAGCAGGTGCTAATATGTCCAATCAGGGGTGGCTGTCAGCGCAGAGCGGTTCGCGATGTCATCAAGAACTGCGTCGGGAAAGATAGTCATCCAACATAAGGAAAAGGACCTACCATCATGCTGATCACATTCAAAAGTCCCGCGGCGCCCGACGTCATGATGCTCGACAATCTGGCCGAGTATCTGCTGGGCATCATCGGCAAAAAATTGACGGAACGCGGCGTCATCACGCACGACGAATGTCCGTCCGCCATCCAGAAACTGGAAGCGGCGGTGTCCACGGACAAGAAGGAGCGCGCCGAGCATGACGGGCACTTCCACGAAGGCGAAGCCGGACACGATCCGCACGAGATTCCCATCGGGCTGGCGCAACGCGCGTATCCGTTCCTCGACATGTTGAGACTCGCGCACAAAGAGCAGAAGGACATTCTCTGGGGCGTTTGAGCACGCAAAGCGCGAGTCCAAAAAGAAAACCCGCATCGGCAGCGATGCGGGTTTTTTTCTTCCGATGAAAACGTCCGTACTTATTGCGACTGGCCGTTCTCGATCGTCGATCCTTTCGAGGGCGCCTTCGGCTTGCGCGGCTTCTTCGGCTTCTTTTTGTGCTCCGTCTGCGGCGGCGAGTATGAGGACGCCTGAGTGCTGCTGGCCTGCGCGAACGCGGCGGAACTCGATGCTGCGAGCACTGCCGCGGCGAACGCTACGGTTACGGCGGACGTCATCTTCTTCATGCGACTTTCTCCGTTGACGAAAATTGCGCTGCCGTCCTCGTGACGGCTTGTCGCGGCTACAAGGATACGGAAATCAAAAAGTTCCCGCCGATAGCCAGCCTTTTTTTCATTATCACAGCGCCGATATGTTGGTTTTTCGTGACCGCCCGTTTTCGATGCCCTTAGCGCAGCGGCGCAAGCGCGCGTTCGGCATCCTTCGATGAAATCGCCATGCGTTCGGCGAAGCTCGCCACCTGATCGTCGCCGATCTTGCCGACCGAGAAATACGTGCTGTCGGGGTGCGCGAGATAGAAGCCGGAGACGCTCGCCGCCGGCAGCATCGCCAGGGATTCGGTCAGCGTCATGCCGATTTCGCCGGCCTGAAGCACGTCGAACATATCCTGCTTGACGAGGTGATCCGGGCACGCCGGATAACCCGGCGCAGGACGAATACCCGCGTACTTTTCCTGAATGAGCGCCTCGTTATCGAGCGTTTCGTTCGCCGCATAACCCCACAGCTCGCGGCGCACGCGCGCATGCAGCGCTTCGGCGAATGCTTCCGCGAAACGATCCGCCAGCGCCTTGAGCATGATCGCGCTGTAGTCGTCGTGATCGGCTTCGAACTGGTGTTCTTTTTTATCGACGCCCAAGCCCGCCGTGACCGCGAACAGGCCGATGTAATCCGCCACACCCGATTCCTTCGGCGCGATGAAATCCGCAAGCGACCGGTTCGGGCGCATCACGCCATCGACGACCGGACGCACGCTCTGCTGACGCAGATTGCGCCACGTCATGGCGACTTGCGAGCGCGTGTCGTCCGTGTAGATTTCGATGTCGTCATCGTTCACAGTGTTGGCGGGCAACAGCGAAATCACGCCGTTCGCCGTCAGCCAGCGGCCCTGAATGATGCGCGAGAGCATCGACTTGCCATCCGAGAACACGCGCCGCGCCGATTCGCCCACGATCTCGTCATTGAGAATGGCCGGATACGGTCCCGCGAGATCCCACGTCTGGAAGAACGGCGCCCAGTCGATGTAATTCGCCAGATCCGCGAGGTCGTAGTTCTTGATGACGCGCCGCCCGATGAAGCTCGGCTTCTTCGGCGTGTACGCGGTCCAGTCGATCTTCGTCTTGTTGGCGCGTGCTTCGGCGTAAGTGACCATCGGCTGCGCTTTCTTGTTGGCGTGCTGATGGCGGATGCGATCGTAATCGGTCTTGAGGTCGTCGAGATACTTCGCCGCGCCTTCGTCCGACAACAAGCTCGATGCCACCGACACCGAACGCGATGCATCCGGCACGTACACGACCGGTCCTTCGTAGTGCGGCGCGATCTTGACAGCGGTATGCACGCGCGAGGTCGTCGCGCCACCGATCAGCAAGGGCGTTTGCTTGCCACGGAAATAATCGTCGCGCTGCATTTCGGAAGCGACATACGCCATTTCTTCAAGACTCGGCGTGATGAGTCCCGACAGCCCGATGATGTCCGCGCCTTCTTCCTTCGCCTTCTGCAGGATGGTCGCGCACGGCACCATCACGCCCATGTTGACCACTTCGAAGTTATTGCACTGAAGCACGACCGACACGATGTTCTTGCCGATATCGTGCACATCGCCCTTAACGGTCGCGATCACGATCTTGCCTTTCGGACGCACGTCCGCGCCGGCCGCCGCCAGCCGCAGCTTTTCTTCCTCGATGAACGGAATCAGATGCGCCACGGCCTGCTTCATCACGCGCGCCGACTTGACCACTTGCGGCAGGAACATCTTGCCCGCGCCGAACAGATCGCCGACCACGTTCATGCCGTCCATCAACGGACCTTCGATCACGTTGATCGGACGCCCGCCCGCCGCGTCGATCTTCTGGCGCACTTCCTCCGTATCCTCGACGATGAAGTTCGTGATGCCGTGCACCAGCGCGTGCGAGAGCCGCGCCTCGACAGGCTGATTGCGCCATTCGAGGTTTTCTTCCTTCTTCGCCGCGCCGGTCTTGAACTTGTCGGCAATTTCGAGCAGACGGTCCGTGCCATCGTCACGGCGATTCAGCACGACATCTTCCACGCGTTCGCGCAGGTCGGCATCCAGATCCGCATACACGCCCAACTGACCCGCGTTGACGATGCCCATGTCCATGCCCGCCTGAATGGCGTGATACAGGAACACGGTATGGATTGCTTCACGCACCGGATCGTTGCCGCGAAACGAGAACGACACGTTCGACACGCCGCCGCTCACCTTCGCATGCGGCAGCTTTTCCTTGATCCAGCGCGTGGCGTTGATGAAATCGACCGCGTAATTGTTGTGTTCTTCGATACCCGTCGCGATGGCGAAGATGTTCGGATCGAAGATGATGTCTTCCGGCTCGAAGCCTACTTCGTTCACCAGAATATCGTACGAGCGCTTGCAGATTTCCGTCTTGCGCTGGAACGTGTCGGCCTGGCCTTTTTCATCGAACGCCATCACGACGGATGCCGCGCCGTATCGCCGAATGAGCTTCGCATGATGCCGGAACGCGTCCTCGCCTTCCTTGAGCGAGATCGAATTGACGATGGCCTTGCCCTGCACGCACTTGAGGCCCGCTTCGATCACTTCCCACTTCGACGAGTCGATCATGATCGGCACGCGCGCGATATCCGGCTCGGACGCGATCAGATTCAGGAAGCGCACCATCGCGGCTTTCGAATCGAGCATGGCTTCGTCCATGTTGATATCGATGACCTGCGCGCCGTTTTCCACCTGCTGACGCGCGACGGCCAGCGCTTCGTCGAACTGGCCGTTCAGGATCATGCGCGCGAACGCCTTCGAGCCGGTCACGTTGGTCCGCTCGCCAACGTTGATGAACAGCGAACCGTCGTTGACGTTGAACGGTTCGAGGCCGGAAAGACGCATCGTGTGGTCGGTCATGGTTGTTGTCTCAATTCTTTGTGCGATGTCAGGCTGCGTCGCGATACTGCGACGGGAACTTGCGCGGCTTCACTTCTTCCAGCGCCTTCGCGATGGCGGCGATGTGCTCCGGCGTCGTTCCGCAGCATCCGCCCGCGATGTTCACCAAACCTGCGGAGGCGAATTCCTTGAGCAAGCCTGAAGTGACGTCCGGTGTCTCGTCGAAACCGGTGTCGCTCATCGGATTGGGCAGGCCCGCGTTCGGATAGCACGACACATACGTATCGCACAGCTTCGAAAGCTCGGCGATGTACGGGCGCATCAACGCCGCACCGAGCGCGCAGTTGAGTCCGAACGTGAGCGGCTTCGCGTGACGCAGCGAGTTCCAGAACGCCTCGACCGTTTGCCCGGACAGAATGCGGCCCGATGCATCCGTCACCGTGCCGGAGATCATGATCGGCAACAGTTCGCCGGTGTCCTCGAACAGTTGATCGAGCGCGAACAATGCGGCCTTGGCGTTCAACGTATCGAAGATGGTTTCGACGAGGAACAGATCGCAGCCCGCATCGAGCAGTGCTTTCGCTTGTTCGTAGTACGCGGTGCGCAGTTCGTCGAAGGTGACGTTGCGCGCGCCGGGGTCGTTCACGTCGGGCGAAATGCTTGCGGTCTTCGGCGTTGGTCCGATCGCACCCGCGACGAAGCGCGGCTTGTCCGGCGTGCTGTACTTGACGCATGCTTCACGCGCGAGCTTCGCCGATTCGATGTTCATTTCGGCGGCGAGATTCTCCATGCCGTAATCGGACTGCGCCACGCTCGTCGCGCCGAACGTGTTCGTTTCAACGATATCCGCGCCCGCTGCAAGGTATTGCTCGTGAATCTCGCGAATGACCTGCGGCTGCGTGATCGAAAGCAACTCGTTGTTGCCCTTGATGTCGCGTCCGTAATCCTTGAAGCGCTCGCCGCGATACGCCGCTTCGTCGAGCTTGTAGCGCTGGATCATGGTGCCCATCGCGCCATCGAGAATCAGGATGCGCTTTTGCAGAAGCGCGGGAAGCGCCGCGCCGCGCGTGTACGCGCGTGGTTTTGCGTTCGATGTGGCGGTCTGGTTCATGGCGAGCGGACCCTGCATCCAAATGTGAAATAGTCTGACATTGTAGCCGCAGCGCGGTCTTGCAGCTTCGCCCGGCGGCGCTTATTGGCGGGCTTAAAGGCCCAAAAAAAGCGCCCCGCCGTTTGCCCGGCGGGGCGCTTTCGGGTGTCGCATAAAACGTGTTGCAGCGTGTTGCGGGTATTACGTTAGTGCAGCACGACCGGTTGGGTCATCAAGATATCGAATTGGCCGAGGAATTCATCGACATCTTCGAGCGATGGTTCTTCCTCGATCAGCTTTTGCACATTCTCGCGAAACTTCGCGGCCAGCGCCCCGTCGATGAAGATTTCCCTCTGCGTGTTCTTGTCCACGATTTCATAGCCGCCGGACATCATCGCGAGATGGTTGTCCTGCGGCGGGAACTCGACGACGCAATAGTTAGGGCTGTTGTAGATCATTTGCATGGCGACACTCCTTATTCCTGATTGCTCCAGGCTCTGCGGTGCAGATGGAGCGATTAGGGTGGAATTCAAGGGGTGGCCTCGACGTGATGCCGGGTTTATCGAGGCTTTGTTGTGAAACATTGTGAAGCCTTGCTGCGCGAAGCTTTGCTGCCTTGATGCATAAAGCCTTGCTGTTACCCGGTGGTGCGTATGAAATCGTCGAGCAATGCGCTGAAGCGTTGCGATTGCTCGACTGGAGAGAGATGCGCGGCATCGAGTTGTTGAAAGCGTGCGTTCGGCACCGTGTCTGCAATTACCTTTGATGCAGCAGGCAACGTGCCACTGTCGTGCTGACCCGCGACAACGAGCGTTCGTGCGCGTACAGAGGGCAAGCGGTCGCGCATATCAAAACGACTGACCGCTTCCGCCGCGCGCGCGAAACCTTCGGCGGGCGTGTGCGCAATCGTTTCACCGATCTGTTCGACGACTTCCGGATGCGCGCGGCGAAAGTCGGCGGTGAGCCAGCGTTCGAGCGTCGCGTCCACGATACTCGCCGTGCCGTTTTCACGCACAGATGCCGCCCGTTGAGCAAATGTCGAACGCGCTTCATCGGGGATGAAGGCCGGCGAGCCGACCACGGTCAGCGAATCGGTCTTGTCTGTGTGACGCGCGGCAAAGGTCTGCGCGATCATGCCGCCAATCGATAAGCCGACGACATGCGTGGACGGCGCGCCGAGCTTGTCGAGCAACTCGGAGAGATCGTCCGCGAGATCGCCGATGGTAAAGGCATCGGGCGAGACGGCGGTGTCGCCGTGTCCGCGCAGCTCGTATCGAAGCACGGTGAAGCCGTGGCGGAAGTAACCCGCCATCTGATCCCAGACGGTGTGATCGCCGCCCAGTTGATGAATGAAGGTCAGCCAGGGTCCGTTACCTTCGTTGTCGAGGACATACCGCGTGTCGATGCGATTGATCGTCAACTGCATATCGGCTCCGTGAGGACTGCGGTTTTCGATGGACTTGCTCAAAGTGCGCAGCGTCTTGAGTCCCGGCACGTTCGCTTGAATTGCTCAGGGACGAAGCGGCGCCTATTCGTCATATGCATCCAGCGTGCCTGAATCGTCATCTTGCTGCGACGCGGCAGGCACTTGAAGTTTGCCGGACCACAGCAATTCGATTTGCATTCCGTTCGGCTCGGTTTGAAGAATTCGCACAGGCAACCAACCGATGGACGGCGCGAGCCAGATGTCGAGTTTGCGGCGATCGCCGTCGCGGCGCGGCAGTCGCGTGAAGTGTCGCGCCGGGGCGAAACCGGCGCGCGTCTGCACGGTCTCGTCGCCGACGACCTCGATGGACCACGTCTCGTTGCTGTCGTTGTCCGCGACACTGAACTCGCGCGTGACGCCCGGTTTGTACTTGTCAGGGTCGCCGCGCACGAGGCTGGACAATTGCATGACAACGCTGAAGCGGTCCTGCGCGCCATCGGTCAAGGGCTGCGGCTGCGGCGTTTTCGTATAGACGATCTGCTTCGTCTCGCGATTGAAGATGGCGACATCGGCGGCGCGCCGGCCACGCTGTTCGGAATACTGATCGGGCGCGATGCCGAATGCATCGAGGTGACCTTTGCTCGAATACACATACGGCCCGACGAAGGGCAGCGGAATGGAGACGATCATCTCGTAGTGCTGGCCATCGTTGAGCCAGTGGATGGTGCCGGTCTGATTCATGACGCCGTTGACCAGCGTGTCGTAGCGCAGTTCGCCGGTGGGCGGGACGCTGAATTTGTCTCCCGATGGGGGCGCGGCGGCGGCTTGCGCGGGTGCTGGCGGCGCGGAAGCTGCGGCCTGACTCGCCGATGCGGCTGCTGCCATGGCGGCGCGCCGTGCGGCGTCCGCGTCGTCGGATGGCGGCGCGACGGCGCTCGGAGCGGCGGCGGGCGGCGGCGGCGCGACAGGTTTTTTGGGCGCGACCGGCTTCGGTGCAGGTGCGGGCTTGGGAGCAGGCGGCGTCGGCGCAGGCGGAGCGACAGGCTTCGGCGTCAGCAATTCGATCTGCACCGGCGGCGGCTCCGGCGTCTTGACGTTCGACGGCTGCTGCGCGTGCCCGATCCATCGCGCGGCGATGAAATGCAGCGCGAGCACGATCAACGCGGCCAGCAGCCACCGGACCCAGTGGCGCGGCGAGGTCGAAGCATCGTGGCCAATATCGGAATTGGCGGGTTCGCCCGGCGCGGGGCGAGGGCGGTGAGACGAGAAAAGTGGCATCGAAACGGGAGAACCGGAAAGCAGGGTGCGTGTTACGTAACGCAGATCGGGAACAGCATGAACGCATGAGACAGATGCGGCCCGCGCGTCGTTCCATTGTCAGCGCGGGTCCGGTTTATACCCTAGTTCGTACGACAGATTCAACGCACATTCGCGCATCATGAAATCGATTTCACCGCCCCATTGCGTATCGAACGAACCTTCGTGCCCGAGCGCGATGAGTCCGAGCGCGAGTTCGCCGGTCGAATCGAACACGGGCATGCAGAACGCGTGAATGGTTGGCAGCAACATGCCTTCGACGCGCGCCGCGCCGTGATCGCGCACGTCGGCGAGCATGGGTTCGACCTGCGCGGCGGGCCGGCGCGTTTGCGTGAGTTCGCGTTCGATCATCGCCTGCGTCTTGCTGCGCGGGAGGTAGGCTGCGAACAGCAAGCCCGTCGCCGATGACAACAGCGGCATGACATCGCCGAGTTTCAGCGACGCCTTCGCCGGATGGCTCGACTCCATCCAGTGCACGACCGTCGGCCCTTGATTCCCCCAAACGGCGATGCCGACCGTGATATCCATCCGGTCACGCAATTCCGCCAGCGCGATGCGCGCGAGTTTCACTCCATCCACTCGCGCAAGCCGCGCCAAACCCATCTGCAAGGCAAAGCCGCCGAGTTCATAACGCCCGGAAACCGCGTCCTGCGACGCCAGCCCGAGCCGCACGAAACTCACGAGATAACGATGCGCCTTCGCCGGGCTCATGCCCGCGCGCTGGGCGAGATCGCGCAGCATCATGGCGCGCGGTTCGTTGGTGAGCACGTCGAGCAGACGAAAACCCACTTCGATCGACTGGATGCCGGAGCGTGTCTTTTCTTCGGAAGCGTCGAGCGTGTCTTCGTCGTCGGGCTGAATCGTCTGCATGCGGGAAACGGTCAAAATGCCTATGCCGAACGGCTGAGTCGTCGGCGGGGATTCACCATCGTAAAATACATTTCCCTTAACGTCATCACGCAGGCTCGCATCGCTCTATGAAACTTGCATCGAGGAAGGACGGCACGCGCGACGGCCAGTTGATCGTCGTGTCGCGCGATTTGCGCACGGCGGCCATTGCCGATGGCATTGCGTCGACACTGCAACGCGCGCTCGACGACTGGACGTTCTACGCGCCGCAACTCGCGGAACTCTACGACGCGCTCAATCAGAACCGCGCGCGCAATGCATTTCCCTTCGATGCGAAGTCCTGCATGGCGCCTTTGCCACGCGCGTTTCAATGGGCGGATGGTTCGTCCTACGTCAATCACGTCGAACTCGTGCGGCGTGCGCGCGGCGCGGAGATGCCGCCCGAGATCTGGACCGACCCGCTCATGTATCAGGGCGGCAGTGACGATTTCATCGGCGCGACGGACGATATCGTGTGCGCTTCCGAGTCGTATGGAATCGATTTCGAGGCCGAAGTCGCTGTGGTCACGTCCGACGTGCGCATGGCCTCGACACCGGACGAAGCGTTGCGCAGCGTGCGCTTGCTCATGCTCGTCAACGATGTCTCGCTGCGCAATCTCATTCCCGCCGAACTGGCCAAAGGCTTCGGCTTCTTTCAGAGCAAACCGGCCACCGCGTTTTCGCCGGTCGCCGTCACGCCCGACGAACTCGGCGACGCGTGGCGCGAAGGCCGTGTGCATCGGCCGATGACGGTTCACTGGAACGGCAAGAAAGTCGGACAGCCGGATTGCGGCACGGACATGGTGTTCCACTTCGGCCAGTTGATCGCGCATGCATCGAAAACGCGCAATCTGCGCGCGGGGACCATCGTCGGCTCGGGCACGATCTCCAACAAAGACGCCACGCGCGGGTACTGCTGCATCGCCGAGAAACGCTGTCTGGAAACCATCGAACATGGCGCGCCGCAGACCGCGTTCATGCAATTCGGCGACAGCGTGAAGATCGAAATGTTCGACGAAGCGGGCAAGTCCATTTTCGGCGCGATCGATCAGAGCGTGACGCAGCCCGAGCACTGAGCGCGCCGGGTTAAGCCCGATGCGTTGCGCGCGGGCATCGACATACACTTGCGGCACGCTGCGCCTACTTTCAGGTTCGAAGAAATGAGCGATCTCTCCATGTATTCGGGTTACGCGTCGCTCGAATTGCGGCGTCATCCGAATGGCATTCTCGAAGTGGTGATGCCGGGTGCTGCCGCGAACAAGAGCGGCCTGTCCACCGCGGACGCCCACATGCATCGCGAACTCGCAGATATCTGGCGCGACATCGACCGCGATCCCGAGACGCGCGTCGCGATCATTCGCGGCGAGGGCAAAGGCTTTTCGGGCGGTGGCGATCTCGCGCTCGTCGAACAGATGGCGACCGATTTCGACGTGCGCGCGCGTGTCTGGCGCGAGGCGCGCGATCTCGTCTATAACGTCATCAATTGCAGCAAGCCGATCGTCTCCGCGATGCACGGCCCGGCGGTCGGCGCGGGGCTGGTCGCGGGATTGCTCGCGGATATCTCGATCGCGTCGAAGACGGCGCGCATCATCGATGGTCATACGCGGCTGGGCGTCGCGGCGGGCGATCACGCGGCCATCGTCTGGCCGCTGCTGTGCGGCATGGCGAAGGCCAAGTACTATCTGCTGCTGTGCGAGCCGGTGAGCGGCGAGGAAGCGGAGCGTATCGGGCTGGTGTCGCTGGCGGTCGAGGAAAGCGAACTCTTGCCGAAGGCAATGGAGGTGGCGAACAAGCTGGCGCTGGGCTCGCAAACCGCCATCCGTTGGACCAAGTATGCGCTCAACAACTGGCTGCGCTCGGCGGGACCGACGTTCGATGCATCGCTGGCGCTGGAATTCATGGGCTTCGCGGGACCGGACGTGCACGAGGGCATGCGTTCGTTGCGTGAGCGGCGCGCGCCCGAGTTCCCCGGCGACGCGCCATTCTGACCACGTTCGCGCGTATTTGCGCGTCCGGCATCTATGAAATCAAGGAGAGAGGAATGACCGATCACGCCGGCGGCACGCCGCCATTCACGATTCCCGGTTTTCCCGGATTCGGCCAGGCGGACATGATGGGCAAGATGTGGGAACTGATGCGCCTGAACCCTTTCGCCGCCGCCATGCCCGGCGGCTCGCAGGCCATGGGCCCTTCACTCTCGATGATGTCCGACATGCTCGCGCCACTCACCAACATCGAAGAACTCGACAAGCGCGTGACCGACATGCGCGCGGTCGAGCACTGGCTGAAGCTGAACCTCAACATGCTTCAGTCAGCCATTCAGGCGCTCGAAGTGCAGCGCGCGACGCTCGCCACGTTGCGCGCGTTCGGCGCGTATGCGCAGAGTTCGGTCGAGAACGCGTCGGCGGCGTCGTCTGCCGAGAAGCCGAAAGCCACCGGTTGGCCGATGACCGGCGCGGCGAAACCGGAAGCGCCAGCGCCCGAAGCGGAACAGGAAACGCCTGCCGCCGCTCAGGCGGACGCATCCGTGCCCGGCTTCGATCCCGGCGGATGGTGGAACGTGCTCCAGTCTCAGTTCAATCAGCTTGCGCAAATGGCGATGCTTCAGCCCGGCATGGCCGGTGGTGAGAACGCCGATGCCACGACATCCGCGCCACCAGAAAGCGCAGGCGACGCCGAACAAGCGGCAAGCGCAACGGCGCGCAAGACCCCGGCAAGAAAGTCCACGCCGAAGAAAAAACCTGCCTGACCGCGTGTATTCGGAAACACGGCGCGGGGCCGCGAGACTGCGGCTCCGCGCCGTTGTTCATTGGGCCGAAGAATTCATGCACTCGCCGTCCTTCTATTTGTCCGCGACAATTTTCGAATTTTTCTGTCGAACATGCGTCCGTCCACGTAGCCGCTCCGTATCGAAGAAAGTATGCGCAGCGCGTGCGGGCGAGGCGTTCTTTGCTCGCCGTCTGTGGTCTGACAAATAGACAAAACGGTTCGGCGTACGTGAGCACTTTGTCTATGATGTGACCAGACTTCGAATCAACGAAGCGTTTGCGCACGTTGGGCATGCAATGTGCATGCTCACCATTTGACGACCTTCGAACAATTGTCCATGACAAACTCTTCCGAACACCACGTCGAGTCTACGTCGGATGTGGATGGCGCCGGATCGATCGGCGTAATCGCGCAACAGGTTGACGACGGGCTTGGCACATCCGCGCTGATGGGCATCGGAATCGGCGCCATTGCTCAGGAAATCGGGCTCACCAAAGACACCTTGCGGGTGTGGGAGCGACGTTACGGCTTCCCGCAGCCGATGCGTTCGCCCGGCGGCGAGCGGCTCTATCCGCAGGAACAGGTGTCCAAGCTCAGATTGGTCAAGCGGCTACTTGATGCGGGGCATCGGCCGAGCAAGGTGCTGGTGCAGCCGATCGAGTCGTTGCAGCAGCTTGCGGAATCGTCGGGCATTGGGCAGGACGCGCCGGATGTCGAACTCGACAAGCTCGTGGCCATGTTGCGCGAGAGCGCTTACGACGACTTCCGCTTCGAACTGCTCAAGCGCGCCACGCGTGAAGGGCTGGAGCGTTTCGTCATCGATGTAGCCGCGCCGCTCGCCGCACGCGTGGGCAATGCGTGGGCCGCCGGGACGCTGCAGGTCTATCACGAACATCTGTTCAGCGAAGCGATGCAGACCACGCTGCGTTCGCTCATGCGCCCGCTCTCCGATGCACTGCGTGGCCGCGCCACCCGTCCGCGCGTGCTGCTCACCACGCTATCCGGCGAAGGTCACGGTCTGGGCCTGTTGATGGCCGAAGCCATGTTCACGCTTTGCGATTGCGAATGTTTCCAACTCGGCCTGCAAACGCCGCTGCACGATATCGCCGATGCCGTGTCGGCACATAACGTCGATATCGTCGCCTTGTCGTTCTCGGCAGTGCTGCCTTCGCAATCGATCACGAGCGGTCTGGGTGACTTGCGCACGCTGTTGCCCGCGCATGTGCGCATCTGGGTTGGCGGCACCAGTCCGGCCTTGCGACGCAAGCCGCATCAGGGCGTGGATGTGGTCTCCGGACTCGCGCCGATCGAGGAAACCATCGCCGATTGGCGTCGATCCGCCGTGCTATGATCGGTGCCAATCGTAGCGGTTACATGCGCATCGGCGGTCGCACCGGAAGACCCGGATAGCTCGGGTTCCGGACACGCCGATCGCTTCGCACCGCTGTCATGCGGATGCGGCATACTGCGCGGTCCGCGTGGACCGGCGGCCAACCAGCCGTTGAACATACCTCAGGCACAGGTTTAGCTCCTCACCCACGGTAGAGCAAGACGCAAACAACACGACATTCGCACGGGGAAAGTGCAGTGTTTGCGCGGAACGCCCAGCGTTACCGCAGCGCTTGATTCTGGCGCTTCGTTGTCGGTTTTCGTCTTTGGCCGCCGCGATCCCGCGTAAAATTGAAAGCTTGGTTGCTCGCGCGCAGGGTTTTTGCGCGTTTGGGCCGAGTCAATATAGATATAACGTCGCGTACGTGGCATCAGGGGTGGACTATGAACACCATGCTTTATCCGGAACTGTACAAATCGCTGGAATCCGTTCGATGGGACATGGAGAAGGACATTCCATGGGACAAGTTCGATGCGTCGCTGCTCACCGACGAGCAGGCCAAGACCATCAAGATGAACTCCATCACCGAATGGGCGGCGCTCCCCGCAACCGAAATGTTCCTGCGGGACAACCACAATGACAGCGACTTCTCCGCGTTCATGAGCGTGTGGTTCTTCGAGGAGCAAAAGCACGCCCTGGTGCTGATGGAATACCTCCGGCGCTTCAAGCCGGAATTCGTGCCGACCGAGGACGAACTGCACGCGGTTCGCTTCGAATTCGATCCGGCGCCGCCGCTCGAAACGCTCATGCTGCATTTTTGCGGCGAGATCCGTCTGAACCACTGGTATCGGCGTGCGGCCGAATGGCACACCGAGCCGGTCATCAAGCACATCTACGAAACCATTTCGCGCGATGAAGCTCGTCACGGCGGCGCGTATCTGCGATACATGAAGAAAGCGATGTCGCAGGCCGGCGACACGGCGCGCGCGGCGTTCGCGAAGATCGGCGTGTTGATGGCATCGGCGCGACGCACGGAAAAGCCGCTGCATCCGACCAATCTGCACGTCAATCAGGCGCTGTTTCCGCGCGATACCGTGCAGTCGCGTCTGCCGGACCCGGAATGGCTCGAACGCTGGCTCGACGATCAAATCCGCTTCGACGATAGCTGGGAGAAGAAGGTCGTCGAGCGCATTCTGCACAACCTGTCCATTCTTTTCGAGCGTTCGTTCGCGACCGCGCAGGAGTTGAATCGCTACCGCAAGGAAGTGACGGTGCGTTTGCAGGCGGCGTCGGGTGGCGCGGCGTCGGCGGAACAGCCAGCGTAGGGTTTCATCCTCTTTGGTAAGCAACGGCCCGCTCGGTAAAACCAGCGGGCCGTTTCTTTTTGCTCGCGCAGCGCGGTGGGTTTGCCGTGGCACAATGCGCGCTTTCAGCACCGCCGTCCGCGACCCCGCCATGCCCGCCATTTTCGAACGCAAGATCACCACGCGCGACGCGCTCGCCGCGCTTCGCTCAACGCTCACCGGTCCGGTCGTTTTCACCAACGGCGTCTTCGATATCCTGCATCGCGGCCACGTGTCCTATCTCGCCGATGCCAAAGCGCTCGGCGCGACGCTCGTCGTCGGCGTGAACAGCGATGCTTCCGTGCGCACGCTCGGAAAAGGCGACGATCGCCCGGTCAATCGCGAGGAAGACCGCATGGCGCTGCTAGCCGCGCTCGAAAGCGTGGACTGGGTGGTGATGTTTGAAGAAACCACGCCCTTGCAACTCATCGACGCGCTGCATCCCGATGTACTGGTGAAGGGCGGCGACTACGACATGGACAAGCTCGCGGAATCAGCGTTGGTGCGCGGTTGGGGCGGACGCGCGCTCGCCATTCCGTTCGAGCACGACCGCTCGACCACGGCCTTGCTCAAGAAAGTTCGCGCGCAGTCGTGACGCTTATTGATTCGACGGCGTAAGCGGCGCTTCCTGCACATTCGCGGCAGGCGCGGGACCGCCGACCGTCGGTTGATCTGCCGCATCTTCAGGATGCAACGGCCGCGCGAACAACGACTCCGGATGCACCTGTTGCAGCAGATGATGCGGCTCACGCGCACCCGCCGCCGGCAGCGAGCCGAACATGCCCTGCACCACGGCGAGCATCAACAAATTGGCCACAATGAGTAGGGCGATCAGCCAGCGCAACATGCGTGAACTCCGTCGGTCACAAACGATCAGGAAGAGGTGGAAGGATGCATCGCCGCGTCGCGCGCGATGAGCGCAAGGCCGAACAGCACAAGAGAATAATGAAGCGTATGCGGCACGTCGAGCGCGCCCGCGATTTCGTTCGCCGCACCGCCGCCGACCACGAGCCGCACGTCCGCTTGCCAGTCCAATTGCAGCTCGCGCCACGCTTGCTCGATCAGGCTGGCTTGTGCGAGCGCGCAGCCAGCGGATATCGACGTCGCCGTGTCCGTGGCGAACCAGCCTTGCGATGCGCCGATCGCCTCGCGCGCCGATGCGGTATCGAGCGTCGGGAGTTGCGCTGTGTGATTGCCGAGCGATTGCATCATCAATGACCAACCCGGCGCGATCAATCCGCCCGTGAAGACGCCGTCTGCGCGCAAGGCTTCGAGCGTCGTCGCGGTGCCGAAGGTGGCGATCAGCAGGTTTTCGCCGGGAAACGCGGCGCGCGCGCCGATCAGGCCGCACCATCGGTCGCTGCCGAGCTTGTCCGGTTCCGTGTAGCTGTTGGTCACGCCGCATTGTTTCGCCTGCGCGCGCACGACGGAGCGGGGCAGCGCGGGCCAGCGTGCATCGATCAGCCGTTCGAGGCGTTGCAGCACCGCCGCGCCCGCGACGTTCGAAATCCATGCGTGCGATGGTGTGGGCAACGCAGCCCACGCCGATTCAATACCTATGTCCTGCTCATGTTCGAACGCGCCATTCGCAAGCGACACGCCGCGTTCATCGAGCAGCAACCATTTGATGCGGCTGTTGCCCGCATCGATCAGCAGGAACGGCGAGGCGCTCAAGGACGCTCCTTCGCAAGCCGCAACGAAAGCTCGCCGGTCGCGACGGTGCGCGGACCTTCGGGCGCATCGATCAGCAACTGGCCGCGATCATCGACGCCCGTCGCCACGCCGCGCGCCACTTCCATGCCCTGATCGATCAGCGTGACTTCGCGGCCGGCGTAGGCGTGCGCATCCGTCCAGCGCTGGCGGAACGCTCGGAAGCCGTCCGCTTCGAAGCGCGGCAGCGCGGCATCGAGCGCGTTTAGCATGGCGGCGAGCGCATCGGTGAGATTGGCCTCGGGCCACGCACGCGCGAGCACGGCGGGCGCGGCGCCCGGTGCGATTGATGCGGCCTGACCCTGACGATTGGCGTCATCGACCTGAGCGGCGAGTTGATCCGCGCCATGCAAATTCAACCCGATGCCGATCACTACCGCCGTCGCGCCGGGCGTGTTCCACGCGGTTTCGATGAGAATGCCGGCGAGCTTGCCATCGTCGAGCAGGACATCGTTGGGCCACTTCAGCGCGGGCCGCGCCGATGCCGACAGTGGCAGACGCGAGAGCGCATCGAGCACCGTCACGCCGATCGCAAGACTCAACCCCGCCAGTCCTTCGATGGGCCGTTTCAACACGCAGCCGACCGACATCAACAACGCGTTACCCGGCTCCGCAAGCCATGCGCGGCCACGCCGCCCGCGACCCGCGGTTTGCAGATAGGCGACGCGGACCGTCGGCGCCGGGGCTTCGTCCTGCGCGCGTTCGCGAGGGAGCGCGCGCAATTGCGCCATGAGATCGGCGTTGGTGGAGCCGGTTTCATCGACGATATCGATGGTCCAGTGCTGCGCGGGACGCTCGGCGCATGCGGCAAGACGCGCGCGGTCGATGCGCCAGGGTGCGTCGGGGGCGAAGGTGGGCAGAGGGGTCATGGCGGGTATTGTAGCGGGGCGGCGAAAGGCTGTTTTCTGCGTTATCACTGGCCCGCCCCGCGCCCCGCACCCCGGCTTTAGCGCACTTCGACTCGCACGGTTTTGCCGCAGGCCTCCGCGTATCTACAAAACGCTGCGAACGACGGCGATCCCTTCTCACTCAGGATTGAGCGTTCCATGCGCGCGAGCGTGGCTTCGCGGATTCCCATGCGCTCGGCAACTTCCCCTCTGGTCAGACCGGCATCGCGACGCGCGTCAAGCATGGATTGCAGCGTCGAATGTTCGAAGCGCAGCGCGTCGTGACGATCTTCGAATTCGGGGTTCGCAAGCATGCGCGCCAACCGTTCAAGTCTTACGTTATTCATAGGTCATCTCCAATAATCGGATACCGCCGGCGCGCATGCATCACGCCGAGCACGGTAACTCGGTCCGTCACCCGGTACACGACGATGTAATTCGGATGGACGATCATCTCGCGCGTGTCCGCCACGCGGCCGCGCCGAAAAAGATAAGGGCTGTCGCTCAACGCAAGGGTAGCTTCGCTAATCAGTCCAAGCAGTTTGTCAGCCGCCTGAGGATCGCGTTCTTCGATGTATTCATAGATTTCCCGCACCTGCTTTCGTGCACGCCTGCTCCATTCAACGAGCATTGCGCGCCTTCCGTTTTTCCTCGGCCAGTGTGGCCATTTCCGCCATGAATTGATCGTGCGGAACAGCGGGCGTTTTGTCGGCGAGAGAGGCTTCTACTTCGGCGCGAAACCACGCGTCGTAGTGCTCTGCTTCTTCGAGCGTGTCGAATTCGGAGATGATGGGGTCGAGGCGCAGGTCCATGTTCCAAAAGGGAGTTGAGTCGATCGATTCATCATAGCGCGACGCATCAAGTGCAGATCAAGGCGAAAATTCCTATCTTGATCGCGATAAATCGCACGCTGCCCGCCCGCCCCCCATTCCCCGCTAAAATGTCCCTTCCCCTTCAACCGCGCCCAACGCGCCTCCGTCCTTGGACTTCGACACGCCGCCCCGCCTGAGAGTGGAAGCAGGTCAGCAAGGCAAGGTGGTCCGGCTTTCAGGCCAGTGGACCGCGTTCGCGCTTGCGCGTGACCGCAACAAGACCGGCGTCACGCGGCGGCTGCGCGCCATTGGCCGGGAGGCGATCAGCCAGTGGGACTTGCTCGCGGTCGAGCGCCTCGATCATGTCGGCGGTCAGGCGCTCTGGCGCGTCTGGGGCCGGCGCATGCCCGCCACCGTCGAGCTGAACGACACCCAGCGCGAAATCTTCGAACGCGTCGCGCTGCTCGATGCCGAGCGCGAAGAACCCGAAGCCATCGATCGCGTCGATCCCGTCACGCGCCTCGGTCAGCTCATCTTCACGTTCTTCGACCATCTCTATGGCGGCCTGTCGATGTTCGGCGCCTTCATGCTCGATCTGTTCGGGCTGATCCGCCGTCCGCAGCGCATCCCGTGGACGGAAATCTCCGCGAATATCTACAGCGCCGGCGCGCAGGCGTTGGCGATCACCGCGCTGGTCGCGTTTCTGATCGGCATCGTGCTGAGTTATTTGTCGGCGCAGCAGTTGCGCACGTTCGGCGCGAATCAGTACATCGTGAATATTCTGGGGCTGTCGGTCATCCGCGAACTCGGGCCGGTGCTGTCCGCGATTCTCGTCGCTGGCCGTTCCGGTTCCGCCATCACCGCCCAGATCGGCGTGATGCGCGTGACCGAAGAACTCGACGCCATGCAGGTCATGGGCATCCCGCATGGCTTGCGGCTCGTGTTGCCGCGCGTGATCGCGCTGGGCGTCGCCATGCCGCTGCTCGTCATGTGGACCAACATCATCGCGCTATTGGGCGGGGCGCTCGCGGCCAAGCTGGTGCTTTCCATCGATATGTCGTTCTTCATTCGCTCGCTGCCGGGCGTGGTGCCGATCGCCAATCTGTGGATCGGGCTGGGCAAAGGCGTGGTGTTCGGCATGCTGATTGCGCTGGCCGCCTGTCACTTCGGCTTTCGCATCAAGGCGAATTCGCAGAGTCTGGGCGAAGGCACGACGACTTCCGTGGTGTCGTCGATCACCATCGTCATACTGGCGGACGCGGTGTTCGCCATCCTGTTCCAGAACGTGGGCCTCAGATAGATCATGTCGACGACGCTCGCCACTGCCGTTCGTCATCAGCCGCCGCCGGTCATCGCGGAGCCGGTGATCGAAGTGCGCGATCTCACCAAGCGCTATGGCCGCACGGTCATCCACGAGCATCTGAACATGGATGTGCGGCGCGGCGAGATCGTCGCGCTGCTCGGCGGCTCGGGTTCGGGCAAGACCACGCTCGTGCGGCAGATGCTCGGGCTGGAATCGCCCACTTCGGGCAGCATTCGCGTGCTCGGCGAGGAATGGGCGCGCATGGACGACGAAACCGCCCGCATGATGCGCACGCGCTCCGGCATGATGTTTCAGCAAGGCGCGCTGTTTTCGTCGCTGTCGGTGTATGACAACATCGCGCAGCCATTTCGCGAACTCGGCAAGATTCCCGAGGACTTGATCCGCGAGTTCGTCATGCTCAAGCTGGAGATGGTCGGCCTGTCGTGCAAGCACGCGAGCAAGATGCCGTCCGCGCTGTCGGGCGGCATGGTCAAGCGCGTGGGCATTGCGCGGGCCATCGCGCTCGAACCGGAACTGCTGTTTCTCGATGAACCCACCGCCGGTCTCGACCCGAAGGCATCGGACGAGTTCGTCGATCTCATCGCAACGTTGCATCGCGCGCTGGGTCTCACGGTCGTGATGGTGACGCACGATCTCGACACCATGGTCGCTTTGTCCACGCGTGTCGCGGTGCTGGCGGATCATCGCGTGCTGGTCGCGGCTCCGGTGGAAGAGGCGTGCGCGGTGGATCATCCGTTCATCCGCGAATATTTTCTCGGACGGCGCGGACGCCGCGCCTTGCAGGCCCTTCCGCCCGAGCGCCGCGCGAAGCTGCCCGCCGCCGCGCTGGAGGACGCGCCGATCGCCGTCAACAAGTAGCAGCGTCGCCGGTCGCGCGCGGACAACGAGGAGAAAAGGAAGCTGCCGATGGAAAACAAATCACACGCGTTCTGGACCGGGCTGTTCACGATCGTTCTGGTGCTGGCCGTCGCGTTCGCCGTGTTCTTCTTCAACGTGGATCGCACGGTGCGCGTGCCCTATGACCTGATCGCGCGCACCAACGTGACCGGTTTGTTCACGGATGCTTCGGTGCGCTATCGCGGACTGGGCGTCGGCAAGGTGGAGTCGATCCGCTTCGACAAGGCGCATCCGGGGCAAATCCGCATTCGCATTCTCGTCGATCAGAACGCGCCGATGACGCACTCCACCTACGCGACGCTCGGCTTTCAGGGCGTGACGGGTATCGCGTTCGTGCAACTGGACGATACCGGCAAGGATACGGCGGCGCTGGCATCGTCGCCGCAGCATGTCGCCGAAGTGCCGATGCGCGCGGGTCTTTTCGAGCAGCTTCAGGAACGTGGCGAAGTGATCCTGCGCAAGTTCGAGCGCCTTTCCGACAGCGCCGACAAGTTCCTTTCCGATGACGTGCGCAACCAGCTTCTCGACACGACCAAGAGCCTGAAAAACGCGGCGGACGGCATCACGGCACTGACGAATCAGGTGCAGCCCGCGACCGCGCAATTGCCGCAAACGCTCAGGCAACTCAACACGACGCTGGCTTCCACCAACCAACTCGTGCAGAACCTCAATCGTCCTGACGGCCCGTTCGTCGGCAATCTGAACAAGGCGGGAAAAGCGGCGGAAGATGCCAGCGCGTCGCTTGCGGACATGAACGAATCGCTGCGGATGGTGACGGCGCGCGTCGGCTTCGAGGCCTTGCCGCGCTTCTATTCGCTGGGCGATGACGTCGGCAGCGCCGCGCGCTCCATCGACCGCGCCGCCGATGCGTTCAGCACGAATCCGCGCAGCGTGTTGTTCGGCGCGCCGAAGCAAACGCCGGGTCCGGGCGAGCCGGGTTTCGCGTGGCCGTCCAGCCCGCAGCATTGACGAGAATACGAAGATGCCACGCAACGAAATGAAAATCGTCGCCCTCACACTCGTGTGCATGATGACGTTCGCGGGATGCGCGTCCTCGCCCGCCGTGCAGAACACGCGCTATGACCTCGGCGCGCCGCCCGCCGCGAACGCATCGCCTGCGGGCGGCGCGCCGACGCCGCCCGTGAAGGTGCTCGCCATGAGCGCGCCGCGCAATCTCGAAACGGACGACTTCGGCTATCGCCTGAGTTACGTGGATACGCAGCGCATCGCCGTCTATTCGACAAGCCATTGGACGATGCCGCCCGCGCAACTCCTTACGCAACGGCTGCGCGAAGCGCTGTCGGCGCGCGGCCCCGTGCTCTCCGGCGGCGATCCGGTCAACACCGTGCCCTTGCTCGAAGTGGAACTGATGAACTTCGAACAGGACTTCGATGCACCCGAGCAAAGCCACGGCCTCGTCGCCGTGCGCGCGACGCTCACGCAGCACGGGCGCGTGATCGGCCAGCGCAGTTTCACGGCGCGCGCGCCCGCGCCATCGGCGGATGCATCGGGCGGCGCGCGGGCGCTCGCCATCGCCGCCGACGATGTGATCTCGCAACTCACCGGCTGGCTTGCCGCGCAACCGCTGACCGCCGCACGATGAAGCATCCGGGCGGCGCATGACGATCAAGCAATGGCAGCGCCGTCCGTCGGCGTTTTCCCGGCAGGCGCTGGCCGCGTACGCGGTGCTCGTGCTGTATGGCTCGCTCTATCCGTTTTCGGGCTGGCGCTCGCTCGGCATCGGCCCGTTCGCGTGGATTACCGATCCGCTGCCGCAATACCTGACCGTTTTCGATGTCGTGACCAACGTGATCGGCTATATGCCGCTGGGCGCGTTGATCGTGCTGGCGTTGTATCCGCGCTGGCGCGGGTCGGTCGCGGTATGCGCGGCGCTCGTCGGCGGCGCGCTGCTGTCCGGCTCGATGGAATCGATCCAAACGTATCTGCCCACGCGCGTCGCGTCCAATCTCGATCTCGCTGCGAACGCGTTCGGCGCGCTCGCGGGCGGCATGCTCACCGCGCCCGCGACGAGCGCGCTGCTCGACCGGGGCGTGGTCAGGCGCATGCGCTTCGTCTGGTACGAGCGCGACGCGGCCTACGTGATTGGCCTGTCGGCGCTGTGGCCGTTCGCGACGCTGTTCCCCGCGCCGTATCTGTTCGGCTTCGGCAATCTCCCGCGCGTGCTGTGGGACGGCCTCGACCCGGCGATGCAGGACGCCGTGCTCGCCTGGCTGCCCGCCGCGTGGGATTTCGAAAGCTGGTCCGACCGGCTCGGCGCTTGGCTGCCCGACGACGCGTGGGAAGCCATCATCACCTCGACCAACCTGTTCGCCGCGCTCGTGTTGGCGACGCTGCTCACGCGGCATCGCGCGCCGCGCATCCGCATCATGGCGGCGCTGATCCTGCTCACGCTGTTCGCGAAGGCCGCCGCGTCGTTCCTGCAATCGCGCGCCGGACTGACCTTCGACTGGGCGACGGATGGCGCGCTCGAAGGCATCGGCATCGGGGCGCTGGCGGGCGTGCTGTCGGTGTCGCTGCCGCGCGCGTGGCGGGCGACGCTGGCGGGCGCGGCGCTCATCGTCGCGCTCGTGCTGACGAATTTGCTGCCGGTGAATCCGTACTTCGATATCGTGCTGGCGGACTGGCGGCAAGGACGCTTCGTGCATTTCAACGGGCTGCTGCACTGGCTTGCGTGGGTGTGGCCGTATGCGGCGCTCGGCTGGCTCGCGTCGGCGGCGGAACACGCGCTGCTCGCGTGGCGGCGCGCGCGCAAGGCCCATGAGGATGGCCGCGACGGCAGGCACAAACATCGCTCGCTATAATCGACCGACACTCTCATCCCACGATGCCATGGATTCTTTCTACAAGTATCACGTGTTCTTCTGCCTGAATCAGCGCGATGCCGACGCCCCGCGTCCGAGCTGCGCCAACTGCAACGCGCAGGCCATGCAGGAGCACGCGAAGAAGCGCGTGAAGCAACTCGGGCTCGCGGGCGAGGGCAAGGTTCGCATCAACAAGGCGGGTTGTCTGGATCGCTGCGAACTGGGACCGGCGCTGGTCGTGTATCCCGAAGGCGTCTGGTACACGTATGTCGATGAAACCGATATCGACGAGATCGTGGAGTCGCATCTGGCGGGCGGCAAGATCGTTGAGCGTCTTTTGATCGATCAATCGGCATGAAACCCGCATGAACGCACAGACCGAAAAGTTTCTCATCGACGGACCGGCGGGCAAGATCGAATGCGCGCTGGATCAGGCCGAAGCCGCGAGTGGCCCGCGCGGCATCGCGCTTGTCGCGCATCCGCATCCGCTGTTCGGCGGGACGATGGACAACAAGGTCGCGCAGACGCTCGCGCGCACGTTCGTGCAACTCGGCTACACGACGTATCGCTCGAACTTTCGCGGCGTGGGCGAAACGGCGGGCGAGCATGACAATGGCATCGCGGAACAGGACGATCTGCTCGCGCTGATCGATCACATGCGCGCGCAGCCGGGACAAGCCGATGTGCCGCTCGTGCTCGCGGGCTTTTCGTTCGGCACCTTCGTGCTCTCGCATGTCGCCAGGCGCATGGTCGAAGCGGGCAAGGAGATCGAGCGCATGGTGTTCGTCGGCACGGCGGCGAGCCGCTGGGAGGTCGCGCCGGTGCCGGAGAACACGCTCGTGATCCACGGCGAAGTGGACGACACCGTGCCCATTTCCTCCGTGTACGACTGGGCGCGTCCGCAGGAATTGCCCATCGTCGTGATTCCGGGCGGCGAGCATTTCTTCCATCGCAAACTGCATATTCTGAAGCGCGTGATCGTCGATGCGTGGCGTTGACTTACGCATCGCTTCCAGCGGGTTTCGCGCGCTGATCGATCGTTTCTCGCGTCGAATCGCGAGCGGGAAATACACGCCGGGCACGCAGCCGAAAACGTAAAAGCGCGTTCCATTCAGCCAGATTCAACGGATTTCGCGTGCGGCCCGCGCGTATAATGGCGCAGAATTTTTTTGCTTCGGCTGAACGTCTGTCGTTATCGAGCTTCATCGAACCGATGACCTCCGCGTTGGTCGAAACAGCGCTTCGTCGCCGCAACATCGTGCCTCAACCCGTGCAACGTGCTTCGCCGATCCACCGATTCTTCATCGCCTTCGACGTAGCCTGCTTTTATCCGCCGATCGATCCTATGCGCTTTGTCCCTTCCGGCTTGTCAGTGTCCTCCGTCTCAACTTCCGCCCATCTTCGCCGTGTCCTCAAGGCTTCGCTCGTGCTGCCGGCCGTGCTCGTCGCCGCGAGCGCGTTCGCGCAGGTCGCGCCACCCGATGTCACCGCGCATTCGTGGGTGCTCGTGGATGCCACCAGCAATCAGGTGCTGGCATCGGGCAATCAGGACGAACGCGTCGAGCCCGCGTCGCTCACCAAGCTGATGACGGCCTATATCGTCTTCGATGCGCTCAAGTCGAAGAAGATCAACATGGATCAAACGGTGATGCCGAGCGAGGACGTGCGCCGCGTGAAGACGGACGAGTCGCGCATGTTCATCGAGGCGAACAAGCCGGTGACGGTGCACGACCTCGTGTACGGCATGATCGTGCAGTCGGGCAACGATGCGGCGATTGCGCTGGCGGAACTCGTCGGCGGCAGCGAATCCGGCTTCGTCACGATGATGAACGCCACGGCCAAGCGCATCGGCATGAAGAACACGATGTACGCCGACGTCAACGGCATGCCCGACCCGAATCACTACACCACGGCGGGCGATCTCGCCGTGCTGTCCACGCGTTTGATCCGCGATTTCCCCGAGTACTACAGCATCTTCTCGGAGAAGGAATTCACGTACAACAAGATCAAGCAGCCGAACCGCAACCGCTTGTTGTGGCTCGATCCGACCGTCGATGGCCTCAAGACCGGCCACACGAAAGCAGCGGGTTATTGCCTGATCGCTACCGCCCAACGCCCGCTCGAAGGCACGCCGGACGCCAAGCGCCGTCTCGTCGCCGTGATGATGGGCGAGCCGAAAGAGCACAACCGCGTGCAGGACAGCCTGAAGATGCTGAACTACGGCTACAGCGCGTATGACGCGCGCCGCCTGTTCAAGGCGAATCAGGTGATCGAATCGCCGCGCGTGTACAAGGGCGCGACGGACAACGTGCAGGCGGGCGTGCTGAGCGATCAGTACATCACCGTGCCGAAGGGCGTGGGCGACAAGATCAAGCCGGTCGTCACGCATAACGATTTGTTGATCGCGCCGCTCAAGAAGGGCCAGCAGATCGGCACCGTCAAGATGGTGGCGGATGGCAAGGATGTCGCGCAGTTCCCGCTCGTCGCGTTGCAGGACGTGCCGGAAGCGGGCCTGTTCGGCCGTCTGTGGGATTCCGCGCTGCTGATGTGGCAGAAGAAGAAGTAAGTTTTTGCGTTGAGTTTTCGGAGAGCGGTTTCGATGAGCCAGAGTTTGAATCAAGAATTCGATCCCACGGTCTATCTGAACGGCGAGTGGGGGCCGCTTTCCGAAGCGCGCATTCCCGTGCTCGATCGCGGGTTCATCTTCGGCGATGGCGTGTATGAAGTCGTGCCGCTCTACGCGCAGGACAACGGCGCGCGTCTGCCGTTCAGGCTCACGCAGCATCTCGCGCGGCTGAACCGCAGCCTCGGCAAGATTCAGATCGCCAATCCGTTCGATGACGCCGGCTGGCGCGCCCTGATCGCGCGCGCGATCGAAGCCAACGCGGGCGCAGGCGATGCGCTCGTCTATATTCAGGTCACGCGCGGCGTGGCGAAGCGTCGCGGGCACGCGTTTCCGGCGGGCATCACGCCGACGGTGTTCGTCATGCTCAGCCAACTCACGATGCCGAGCGATGAGGCGCGCGCACGTGGCGGCATCGCCGTGACGGCGGAAGACAAGCGCTGGCTGCATTGCGATATCAAGTCCATCTCGCTGCTCGGCAATGTGCTGATGGCGCAGCACGCCGCCGAACACGACGCGCTCGAAACCATTCAGGTGCGCGACGGTTTGCTGACCGAAGGATCGTCGTCGAATATTTGGATGGTGAAGAACGGCACGCTGCTGGGCGCACCGCGCGGGCCGCGCATTCTCGAAGGCATTCGCTACGGTCTGATCGAGGAACTCGCGCGCGAGGCGGGCATTCGGTTCGAGGAACGCGACATCACCGAAGCCGAACTGCGCGACGCCGACGAACTCATGATGAGTTCCGCCACCAAGGAAGTCATGCCGCTGACCTCGCTCGATGGCAAGCCGGTTGGCGACGGCCGGCCCGGACCGGTCTATGCTGCGCTGTATGGCGCCTATCAGCGGGCGAAGGCGCAGGAATTCGCCATCCACGAGAAGCATCAGCCCGCGACGAATGGTCGAACCGCGTGAAGTAAAGGAGAACACCATGTCCGACGAATCCAAACCCCAAAGCACCGATCCCACCGACGCCGCCGCGCACAGCGCCGACGAGCTGTTCAATTTTCCGTGCGACTTTCCCATCAAGGTCATGGGGAAGTCGAATCCCGAGTTTCAGGACGCCATCGTCAAGGTGCTGAGCGAGTTCGATCCCGAATTCGATGCCTCGCGCGTGGAAACGCGGCCTTCGTCGGGCGGCAATTACACCGGGCTGACGTGCACGGTGAAGGCGCAGAATCGCGCGCATCTCGACGATATTTACCGCGCACTCACCGGCCATCCGATGGTCAAGGTAGTGCTTTGAGCTTTCCCGCTGGCGCGGGCGTATCGCAGACGGCGGGCGTGCGTTCGTAGAGCAGCCTGAATTGCTCGGCTTCGCTGAAAATCCACTCGTGGAACGCCTTCACGCGCTCGGTTTCCAGCAGCGCGGGAGGACACACGAAGTAGTAAGTCCAAGGGCTCGGGCCGTCGATGTTGAACAAACGCACGAGCCGCCCCGCGATGATCTCCGGCATCGACAGCGAGCGGCGCACCAGCGCGATGCCTTGTCCGTCCATCGCCGCTTGCAGCAGATTCGACGAATCCTCATACAGCACGCCGCGTTTGGGTTCGGGCATGTCGGCGAGTCCCGCCGCGTCGAACCACGGACGCCATAATTCTTCATCCGATCTCAGCAGCGGCATATGCGCCAGATCGCGCGGTTCGCGCGGCAGATTGCCGCCGTTGAACCCCGGCGCGCACGCCGGAAAGAAAATCTCGTCCAGCAACGCTTCCGTATGCAGACCGGCGTATTTGCCGTAGCCGAAGCGGATCGCCACATCCACGTCATCGCGATTGAAGTCCGTCAGCGCATTCGTGGACAGCAGTTCGAGGTCGAACTGCGGATATTTCTCGATGAACCGCCCCACGCGCGATGTCAGCCAGCGCGCTGAAAACGACGACAGCATCGACACGATCAGCCGCCGGTCGCGATCGCCCGAGCGGATGCGCCGCGTCGATTCCGCCAACGCCACCAGCGCCGCGCGCACTTCGGTCGCGTACTGACGACCACGATCGGTGAGCCGCACGCGCTTGCCATCGCGCGCAAACAGCGTCACGCCGAGTTCGGCTTCCAACCCGCGAATCTGATGACTGACCGCGCCGTGCGTGACGAACAGTTCATCGGCGGCGCGCGAGAAGCTTTCGTGTCGCGCGGCGGCTTCGAAGGCGCGCAACGCGTTCAGTGCGGGAAGCTGGCGAAGGTCCATGTGGATGCTCGCTGAGGTCGTCGTTGTCAAACTGGCTCACATAGGGGTGAAAATTCATCGTTTTGCCGGATGCCTTGCCACGCATAGGATTGTAGTCATCGAAACGTTCCTTTGGCGGAGTGGATCATGCGAGAAATTTCAACAAGCGTCACCTTCGAGATCAAGCCCGGCGAGACCATCCCGATGCGCATTTCGCGCAGCACGCGGCTTGTGGTACATGGCGCGCCGGTGTGGGCCACGCGCAGCAACGACATCGAGGACTACTGGCTCGCGCCCGGCGACCGGCTCAAGCTGCGCGAGCGCGAACGGCTCTGGCTATCCGTCGAAGGCGAGCGCGCGGCGCGGGTCGTGTTCACCATCGTGCCGAGGCCGGACCAGCGGGCGGCGCACTGGGCGAGCGGTGTCATCGAACGGATTTCGCAGCGTCTGCGCGCGGGCTGGCGCACCGTTTGACACAACTATGCCGTTTTGTCATCGCGTGCATGCGAATTCACCATCGGCGGGCTGGGGACGATTTCGGTAAACTATCGTCACCATGTCCGCCACATCGCTAGAAATTCCTCTCGACTTTCCGCTCGCCTCCCACGCGGACGGCGAACTGCGCGCGGGCGATTTCCCCATCGCGCTGCGCTGGCGCGGGCTCGAAGCCTACGAACAAAGCTTCGACGCGATGCGCGCCTTCACCGACGCGCGCACTTCCCATATTCACACGCAGGACGAAATCTGGCTCGTCGAGCATCCGCCGGTGTTTACGCTCGGTCTCGCGGGCAATCCGGCGCATCTGTTGCTCGCCGACAGCGGCATTCCGCTCGTCAAGGTGGATCGCGGCGGACAGATCACGTATCACGGGCCGGGGCAGATCGTTGCCTATCTTTTGATCGACCTGCGCCGCCGCAAGCTGATGGTGCGCGAGCTGGTGCGGCGCATCGAGGAGGCCGTGATCGAAACACTCGCCGCGTATAATCTGGCGACGGATCGCAAGGCTGGCGCGCCGGGCATCTACGTCTCGCAGACGGCCGCGCAGGGTGGCGACGCTTCGCTGCACGAACTACACAAGGGCGCAAAGATCGCGGCGCTCGGGCTCAAGATTCGCAATGGCTGCAGCTATCACGGCGTCAGCCTGAACGTGTCGATGGACCTCGCACCGTTTCTCGCGATCAACCCGTGCGGCTACGCGGGACTCGAAACGGTCGACATGGCGACGCTCGGCGTCACCGCCGACTGGCGCGACGTGGCCTTCACGCTGGCCGAACGGCTGGCGCATCAAATCGGCGGCGTTTCCGCCACGGCCGCTCAGGTAGCCGCTCAACCGCACGATGGCCCGGTGCCAACCGACACGAGCCGTCCCGCTGCATCAACCGGATCGACGAATGACTGACGCAACCGCAAATCTGGCAGGCGAATCTTCTTCAACCATGCCGCAGGCGTATGACGCCACTGCCAAGCAGAAGGCGCAGGCCAAGACCTCGCGCATTCCGATCAAGGTGATTCCGATCGAGAAGCTGAAAAAGCCGGAGTGGATTCGCGTACGCACGGCCACCGGCAATTCGCGCTTCAACGAGATCAAGAAGATTCTGCGCGAACACAACCTGCATACCGTGTGCGAGGAAGCGAGTTGCCCGAACATCGGCGAATGCTTCGGCAAGGGCACCGCGACGTTCATGATCATGGGCGACAAGTGCACGCGCCGCTGCCCGTTCTGCGACGTGGGCCACGGCCGTCCTGATCCGCTGGACCCGGACGAACCGCTCAATCTCGCGCGCACCATTGGCGCGCTGAAGCTCAAGTATGTGGTGATTACCTCCGTGGATCGCGACGATCTGCGCGATGGCGGCGCGGCGCACTTCGTCGAGTGCATCCGGCAGGTCCGTGAGCATTCGCCGGAAACGCGCATCGAAATTTTGACGCCGGACTTCCGTGGCCGGCTGGACCGCGCGATCAACATCCTGACCGCCGCCCCGCCGGATGTGATGAACCACAATCTGGAAACGGTGCCGCGTTTGTATAAGGAAGCGCGTCCGGGATCGGATTATCACCATTCGCTGAAGTTGCTGAAGGACTTCAAGGCGCTGCATCCGGAAGTCGCGACGAAATCGGGCTTGATGGTCGGGCTCGGCGAAACCGAGGAAGAAATCCTTCAGGTGATGCGCGATTTGCGTGCGCACGATGTCGATATGTTGACGGTGGGGCAGTATTTGCAGCCTTCGGAGCATCATCTGCCGGTGCGGGCTTACGTGCATCCGGATACGTTCAAGATGTACGAGGAAGAAGCGTACAAGATGGGCTTCACGCATGCAGCGGTCGGCGCGATGGTGCGGTCAAGCTATCACGCGGATGAGCAGGCGCATGGGGCGGGTGTCGTCTAAGCGGTTTGTGCCGTGCGCTGAAGGAGAAAACCCACGGTTTGCCGTGGGTTTTTTTATGGATGCCATGTGCCAACTTTTAAGCGAACCTTAATAGTTGCCGAAAGCTCGATATTTTCCCGTTCCCCGGATAACCCAATCCATCGTTTCCAGAAACCCAGATTCCCCCTCTCACACCCTCAGAATTTTCCCAAGTAAATCAGGGTATTAGCGCATCCAAAAACTGGCATCGACCTTGCAATATAGGCGGCACGGCCCGCGAAGCCGCCTATAAAAGTCAAGGAGACAAGCCGATGACCCCTCTCGCATCCCAGCATCCCTGAATCCGTCGACGACAAGCGGCTCCCGCTCGACCGACGCGTTCAGCGCATGGAAGCGCTCCGCGCATCAAGCCCGCCGCTGGCTGTACTTTCGCCAACCGCCTGTTAATGCCTGGAAACATCGTGAAAAAACCTATCCATAAAGTCCTGTACGTGCAGGTGATCGTGGCCATCATCATCGGCATCGCGCTCGGGCACTTCTATCCTGCGCTCGCGGCCGACATGAAGCCGCTCGGCGACGGCTTCATCAAGCTCATCAAGATGGTGATCGGGCCGATCATCTTCTGTACCGTCGTGACCGGCATCGCCGGGATGGAGGACATGAAGAAGGTCGGGCGCGTCGGCGGCAAGGCGCTGCTGTACTTCGAAATCGTCTCGACGTTCGCGCTGATTCTCGGCCTCGCGGCCACGCACATTCTGAAGCCGGGCGTTGGCTTCAACGTCGATCCGTCCACGCTCGATGTCAAATCCGTCGAATCCTTCGCGACGAAGGCGCACGGCCAGAGCACGGTCGACTTCTTCATGCACATCATTCCTGACACGCTCGTGTCGGCGTTCGCGCAGGGCGAAATCCTGCAGATCCTGCTGATCGCGCTGCTGTTCGGTTCGGTGCTCGCGCATATCGGCGAGCGCGGCCGCGTGGTGACGAGCTTCATCGAAGGGCTGTCGAGCATCCTGTTCGGCATGGTCGGAATCATCACGAAGCTCGCGCCCATCGGTGCGTTCGGCGCGATGGCCTTCACCATCGGCAAGTACGGCATCGGTTCGCTCTTGCCCATGCTCAAGCTAATCGGCACGTTCTATCTCACGTCCATCGTGTTCGTGATCGTAGTGCTCGGCACGATTGCCCGCATGGTCGGCTTCTCGATCCTGAAGTTCGTGGCGTATATCAAGGAAGAGATGCTGATCGTGCTCGGCACGTCGTCGTCGGAAGCCGCGTTGCCGCAGCTCATGCTCAAGCTCGAAAAGCTCGGCTGCTCGCGCTCGGTCGTGGGTCTGGTCGTGCCGACGGGTTACTCCTTCAACCTCGACGGCACCAACATCTACATGACGATGGCGGTGCTGTTCATCGCGCAGGCGACCAATACCGACCTCACGTGGGGCCAGCAGATCACGCTGCTCGCGGTGACCATGCTTACGTCCAAGGGCGCGAGCGGCGTGACCGGCGCGGGTTTCATCACGCTGGCGGCGACGCTTGCCGTGGTGCCGACCATTCCGCTCGCGGGCATGGTGCTGATTCTCGGGATCGACCGCTTCATGAGCGAATGCCGCGCGTTGACGAACATTGTCGGCAACGGCGTGGCGACGGTCGTGGTGTCGGCGTGGGAAAACGAACTGGACCGCGCGAAGCTCAAGGCGGTGCTGGCGCGCGGTGTCGATGTCACGGACACCGAAGAAGCGAAGACGGTCTGAGCACGTTCCTTTTTTGAACGACGCAGCCATGCATGCGGCGAAGCCTCGCTCCACGGGTGCTTCGCCGCAGCCGTTTGCGGACGCCGATCCGGTGCATGCCTATGCCACAATGACAGATCCTCATTCGCGGGATTCTGCTCACGTGACGCGCCGTATCGTCGTGTTTTTCGCGTTGCTCGCCGCCATGATGGCGTGTTGCGCGCTGACGTGGCATGTCGCGTGGCGGCGGGGCATCGACGAATTGCGGCTCAATGCGGCCGCGCGCGTGGACCGCACGACGACCACGCTCAAGAGCACGCTCGACCGCTACGAATATCTGCCGTATCTGCTGTCTCGGCATCCGGTCGTGCAGAACGCGCTCGATCATCCGGACGCCGAAAATGTCGATCGCGCGAACCGCTATCTCGAAGACCTCAACGCGCGCGCGCATGCCACCGTCACGTATCTGATCCGCGCGAACGGCATCAGCGTGGCGGCGAGCAACTGGAACAACGCGGACAGTTTCGTCGGCGTGGACTATAACTTCCGGCCATATTTCATCGATGCCATGAAAGGCGGCGTGGGCCGTTTCTTTGGCATCGGCACGATTTCGATCGAACCGGGCTATTACATCTCGCAGCCGGTGTTCAAGGAAGGCACGCGGCAGATCATCGGCGTGGCGGTGGTGAAGCTCAATCTCGAATGGTTGCAAGGCGCGGATGCTTCCGAGCCGCTTATCGTCACGGACGATCATGGCGTGATCTTTCTGTCGTCGGTGCCCGCGTGGAAATATCACACGGTGCGGCCGCTGCCGCAGAAGGTCGAGGCGTCGGTGTTCGAGACGCGTCAGTACGCGCAGCAGCCGATCACGCCGCTGCCCATGAGCATAGTGAAGACGCTGGAAGGAGGCGCGCAGATCGTGCGCGTCGGCGGTGGACGCGATGCGCCGGTGTTTCTGGCGACGCGGCGTTCCATCGGCGAGCCGGACTGGCAACTCATCACCATGGCGCAACTCGATCCCGTGGAAAGCGCGGCGCAGAATGCGGTGATCGTCACGGGGCTGCTGTTCGTCTCGCTGTGCCTGCTGACGTTCTACTGGCGCATGCGGCGCACGCGCGTGCGCGAGATGATCCGCAGCCGCGAGCTATTGCAAAAGGCCTATGCCGAACTGAATCAGCGCGTGGCCGAACGCACGGCGGACCTGTCCGAAGCCAACGCGCAACTCACGCGCGAAGTGAACGAACGCACGCGCGCCGAACAGGATTTGCGCGCCGCGCATGACGAACTCGTGCAGGCGAGCAAGCTCGCGGCGCTCGGGCAAATGGCGGCGGGCATCACGCATGAACTGAATCAGCCGCTCGCGGCGTTGCGCAGTTTTTCCGACAACACGCGCGTGCTGATCGAGCGCGGCGATCAGGCAGCGGCGCGTGAGAATCTCGAAGCGATTGCATCGCTGACGGAGCGCATGGGGAACATCACGAATCAGCTCAAGCTGTTCGTCACCAAGGCGCGGCCCAAGAACGCGCGCGCGGATGTGGCGCGCGCACTGCGCAATGTCTCGTCGATGCTGCGGCCACGTTTGAAAAACGTCACGCTGGAAATCGCGCCGGAACTGAGCGGCGAGGGCGCGCCGGTCTTCGTGCGATGCGAGGACTTGCGGCTGGAGCAAGTCTTCATCAATCTGATCGGCAATGCGTTGGATGCGGTGGCGTCGTGCGACAAGCCGCGCATCGTCATCGAGATGGAAGCGGCGGCGCGCGGCGATGCGATCGCCATCGTCGTGCGCGACAATGGTCCCGGCATTCCCGCCGATACCTTGCTGCGCCTTTTCGAACCGTTCTTCACGACGAAGGAAATGGGCCACGGGCTGGGGCTGGGCCTGGCGATTTCGTCGGCGATTGCGCGCGATTACAGTGGCACGCTCATCGCGCGCAATCGCGAAGCGCCCATCGTCGCGGACGGGCCGGAAGGTGGCACGCAGAACGACGCCGACCGGTCGCACGGCGCGGAGTTCGTGCTGACGCTGCATCGCGCTTAAACACATGAATCATCAGCAGGGGCAACACATGAGCACCGGTTTGCAGGTGATCTTTATCGAGGACGACGAACTCGTGCGCCGCGCGAGCGTGCAGAGTCTGCAACTCGCGGGTTTCGAGGTGATTGGGCACGGCAGCGTCGAAGCGGCCGCGCGCATGATCGATGCGAATTTTCCCGGCGTGGTCGTGAGCGATATCCGTCTGCCGGGCGCGAGCGGTCTCGATCTGCTCGCGCAGTGCCGCGAACGCGCGCCCGAAGTGCCGGTCATCCTCGTCACCGGTCACGGCGATATCTCGATGGCCGTTCAGGCGATGCGCGACGGCGCGTACGACTTCATCGAAAAGCCGTTTGCTTCCGAGCGTTTGATCGAAGCGGTGCGGCGGGCGCTCGAACGCCGCACGCTGATTCTGGAGAACCGGGCGCTTCGGCGCGAACTAGCGGAGCAGGGCGGCGTGGGGCCGCGCATCATCGGGCGCAGTCCGGCCATCGAACAGGTGCGGCGGCTGATCGCCAATATCGCGCCGACCGATGCCTCTGTGCTCATCAACGGCGATACGGGCGCGGGCAAGGAACTGATCGCGCGCAGTCTGCACGATCTCTCGCCGCGCCGGGACAAGCCGTTTGTCGCGGTGAATTGCGGCGCGCTGCCCGAGCAAATGTTCGAATCCGAGATGTTCGGTTATGAGGCGGGCGCGTTCACCGGCGCGCAGAAACGGCGCATCGGCAGGCTGGAAGGGGCGTCGGGCGGCACGCTGTTTCTCGACGAAATCGAGAGCATGCCGCTCTCGCTGCAAGTGAAACTGCTGCGCGTGCTTCAGGACGGCGTGCTGGAACGGCTCGGCTCGAATCAGCCGGTGCGCGCGAATCTGCGCGTGGTGGCGGCGGCGAAGGGCGACATGAACGAGCACGTCGCGGACGGCACGTTCCGGCGCGACTTGCTGTATCGGCTGAATGTAGTGACGATCACGCTGCCGCCGCTCAACGAACGGCGCGAGGACATCGTGCCGCTGTTCGAACATTTTCTGCTCGATGCCGCCGTGCGCTATCAACGGCCCGCGCCGCTCATCACCGACCGTCAGCGCGCGGAACTGATGCAGCGCGAATGGCCCGGCAACGTCCGCGAACTGCGCAACGCGGCGGATCGCATGGTGCTCGGCATCGTGGATGACGGCGGCGCGTCGGCGCTCGATGTCTCGACGCAATCGCTCAAGGAACGCACGGAGCAGTTCGAGCGCGTGGTGATCGGCGAGACGCTGGAGCAGTGTGGCGGCGCGGTTGCGGTGGCGGCGGATCGGTTACAGGTCGGGAAGGCGACGCTTTACGAGAAGATCAAGCGGTATGGGATCGCGGTGAAGGGTGAGCCTTCGGAGCGGTGAGCCGGTAAACCAAAACGCCCGCATCGACGCGGGCGTTTGCAACTTTAAGCCGCAGAACCCAGCGCCTTGTCCAGCAGTTGATCCAGTTCCGCGAACGTCGGCTCGCCGACATAGCGCTTCAAAATCTTGCCGTCCTTATCGACGACGAAGGTGGTCGGCGTGAGTTGCACGTTGCCGAACTGCTTCGCCACGCTGCCATCGTCCATCGCGACCTTGAACGGCAGATTGCGCGACTGGGCGTAGTTGGTCACGTACATCGGGGCATCGTAGTTCATCGCCACCGCGACGAATTCAAGGCCGCGCCCTTTGAACTTGTTGTACGTTTTCACCATGTCGGGCATTTCCTTCATGCAGGTCTCGCAGCTCGTCGCCCAGAAGTTGACGAGATAAACCTTGCCCTTCAGATCGGCCGCCGTGGACACCTTCTGGCCGGACAGCAGCGTGAAGGTGGCATCCGGCACCTTTTGCTGGCCGCCGAACGCGAAATAACCCGTCCCGGCGATGACGCCCGCGACGAGCACCATCGCGACATATCGCAGCGGACTTTTAGCGCGCGTGGTTGAAATTTTCGTGGATTCAGACATGTGATGAGCCTCGGAAACGCCGTGAGCAGGCGCGACCGCAATGGAGAAGGTGCTGCATATTCTAGCTCTGATTTCGAGATGAAGTCGTGACGGAGAGATAAGCCCGGCATCGCGGCGCGATAATGATGGTTTCCACGCAGCGGTCCGTCATGAAGCGAATTTTCTCTTCCAAACTGCCCGGCGTGCGCCGGATTCTCCCGAACATTTCGCCCGCCACGCGTTTGCTGTGCGCCACTGTCGCATCCGGCCTGCTGATGGCGTGCTCGCCGGCTTACGACTGGCGCACGATCATGAACAACGACGATGGCTACGAGGTGACGCTGCCCGCCAAGCCGCGCACGTCCGAGCGCAAGATCGAGATCGCCGGCAAACCGATGGCCATGCGCATGCAAACCGCCGAGGTGGACGACACCGTGTTCGCCGTCGGCACCGTCGAACTTCCGAGCGCCGATCCGGCCATGCAGCGCGCGACGCTCGACTACCTTCAGCAAGGTCTCGCGCACAACGTGAACGCAATGCCCGCCGCGCGCGCGACGCAAATCGAGCTGGCGGCAGGCGGACGCGTGCTCGGCAGCGAAATGGTGGTCGAAGGGAAAACCGGGGAAAAGCGCGAGGCGCGGACCATCCGCGCGCGCTTCGTTGCGAAGGGTGCGCACGTCTATCAACTCGCAATCGTTTCCGTCAAACCGCCTCCTGACGACCAGGCGGACCAGTTCTTTACGTCCTTCAAGCTGTTTTAGAGTAAACCTTCAAATCACGGAAACGTTTGCTTAAGAGCTATCTCATAATGCTCTGAAGAGTGAATGTTTCGTCGTAGGTTTGATGGCTAATGCACGGATTTGTCTGGACTTTTTCCACTATCCACAGTGTCTGTGGATAACTATGTGGAAAAGATCGAACGTTTACGCGCGAATGCCCGCCGCACGCCGTTTACCTTACTTTGCCTTCCTTCGCGGCAAGTTAAATAGTTCAATAAAATCAATGGTCTGCGAAATGACCTGAAACGTGTCATTCAATAGGATGAAAATTCGGCGAGGATCGCGTCGGTGTGTATAAGTCAAGTCTTGACAGACAATTTTTATGATCTTCGAACTTCACGCGATGGATAGCGCCCGCCGGTATTGCACCGCTTCTGCCGCATGCGCGGTGCTCGGCGTCTCCGCGTTGGCGAGATCCGCGATGGTGCGCGCCACTTTCAGCACGCGGTAGTGCGCGCGCGCCGACCAGCCGAAGCGCTCGCCCGCCGTGCGCAACAGCGATTGCGCGTCCGGGCCGAGGCGGCAAACGTCGTCGGCTTCACGGCCATCGAGTTCGCGATTGATCTTGCCTTGCCGACGAAGCTGGACATCGCGCGCATTCGACACCCGCGCCGCAACGATTTCGCTCGATTCCCCTTGCGGCGCATTCCGCGCGGAAAGCTCGGCGGGCGATAGCGCAGGCAGTTCGATCTGAATGTCGATGCGGTCCATCAGCGGCCCCGACAACTTGCGCAGATAGCGCGTGGCGATGTCCGGCGAACAACGGCAGCGTCCGCTCGGATCGCCGCGCCATCCGCACGGACACGGGTTCATCGCGGCGACGAGTTGGCAGGCGGCGGGAAAGTCCGCTTGCTGGGCGGCGCGCGAAATCGTGATGCGTCCGGCTTCGAGCGGCTCGCGCAATGTTTCGAGCACCTTACGATCGAACTCGGGCAACTCGTCGAGGAACAGCACGCCCAGATGCGCCAGCGTGATTTCGCCCGGCTGCGGCGGATTGCGGCCGCCCACGAGCGCCGCCGAACTCGACGAATGATGCGGCGCGCGAAAGGGCCGCTGCCGCCATTGCGCGGGCGCGAAGCCGATGGTGCTCGCAGACAGGATCGCGGCGGAGGAGAGCGCTTCGTCATCGGTCATCGGCGGGAGGAGGCCGGGGAGGCGCGCGGCGAGCATCGACTTGCCCGCGCCGGGCGGTCCGATCATCAGCAAGTGATGGCCGCCCGCCGCCGCGATTTCCAGCGCACGCCGCGCGGCCGGTTGGCCGATGACATCCGCGAGATCGGGCGAGGGCGCACCGCTTGAAATGTTCAACGGCTCGGCGGCTTGCACAGGAAAGAGGCGCGCGTCCGGCACACGGTTCAAATGCGCGCAGAGCGACGGCAAATCCTTCGCACCGAATACCTCGATGCCCGGCACCAACGCCGCTTCCGCCGCGCTCGCAAGCGGCACATAGATTTCCGGCACCGGCGCATCTTCTGCGTGCGCTCCGGCGTACTGACGCGCCGCGCCACAGACCATCGCGAACGCGCCGCGCATCGGACGCAACGCACCCGTCAGCGACAACTCTCCCGCGAATTCGCGATGTTCCAGCGACTCGCGCGGAATTTGCCCGCTCGCCGCCAGAATGCCGAGCGCGATAGGCAGATCGAAGCGCCCCGTTTCCTTCGGCAAATCGGCAGGCGCGAGATTGACGGTGATGCGGCTGACAGGAAATTCGAAGCCGCAATTCTGCAAGGCGGCGCGCACGCGCTCGCGGCTTTCGCGGACTTCGAGATCGGGCAAGCCGACGATCGAAAACGACGGCAACCCGTTTGAAAGATGGACTTCGACGACGACTTCCGGCGCGCGCCCAGGGGCGGGCGCGCGGCTGCGGACCACGGCAAGCGACATGATTTCACCTGAATCGGCGCGCGTACTGAAACTGCGCCGGCAAAGAACTACGACTTCACGGCTCGCTCGCCATGGTCTTCGGAAACTAAAACTAAAGCGTCAGTCCTGCGGCGCCGAACTGCCGGCGAGCCGCCGCTCCAGTTGCGCCACGCGCTTTTCCAGTTCTTCCAGCCGCGCACGCGTGCGCACCAGAACCTGAGTCTGCGTGTCGAATTCCTCGCGCGTGACGAGATCGAGCTTCGAGAAGCCCTGCGAAAGCATGGCCTTCATGTTCTTTTCGACATCCTTGGCCGGCGAATTCTTCAGAAACTCGCTCATTTTCTGCTGCAGGTCATTGAAAACGTCGTTGGGCTGTTTCATGTTTCTCCCTCTTGCACAAAAAAAGTGCATTCATTGTTAGGTCAGTGCTACGAAGGTTCGAATGATCGATCTTGGTGCATGACGAACCGCTATCGGACGACTTCGAGGCACCTTTCAGGCGCCGGGATTTTAGCGCTGTGCCGCGCCCGCAATCCGCGCCCCTGCCCCTTTTTACGGGACCTCGCGACCACTCTAGCAACGAACCCCACGCGACGCCAGCATGCGCGACGGGCAATAGCCATTCGGCCGACCCTTCCACGCCGCCGCGAGCCGAAATCGCCCGGACCCGCATGAACATTCGCATGGCATACGAGTTGCATAGTTGGCGCGGACCTTTTCTGCACGCTGATTGAGCAGCCCCGCAGAGCGGACGAGGCGGGTTGCACGAAGGACGCACCCTGCTTCCGAAGGCATCGAAGGATCAGGCACACCACAGCGAGGGATACATGAAGCTCATTACCGCAATCATCAAGCCGTTCAAGCTCGACGAAGCGCGCGAAGCGCTTTCGGCGATCGGCGTCTCGGGCATCACGGTGACCGAGGTGAAAGGCTTTGGCCGTCAGAAGGGTCACACGGAGCTTTACCGGGGCGCGGAATATGTCGTCGATTTTCTGCCCAAGGTGAAGATCGAGGCAGCCGTGTCGGACGACATCGTCGATCAGGCGATCGAGGCCGTCGAGCGCGCTGCACGCACGGGCAAGATCGGCGACGGGAAGATTTTCGTCACCGCCATCGAACAGGTCATCCGCATTCGCACCGGTGAAACCGGCGCCGATGCGCTCTAACTACACGCAGTTGGGAAGACAAGCGACAAGAGGAACCAGAAGAATGCGCAACTTTTTGATGTCATTGTTGGTGGCGGGCGCGCTGGTAGGCGCGAATGTCGGCACCGCTCTCGCCCAGGATGCGTCCGCTCCGGCCGCTGCCTCGGCACCCGCGTCCGACGCCGCCAGCGCGCCTGCAAGCGCCAATACGGCGATGGCTTCTTCGGCCGAAGCCGCATCGGCGGCGGCCGCCGCTTCCGGTGCGTCCGACGCCGCGCCTGCCGCGCCGACCGAACCGGTCATGATCGACTCGTCGAAGATCAGCTCGGGCGACACGGCGTGGATGCTCACCTCGGTCGCGCTCGTGCTGTTCATGACGGTTCCGGGTCTCGCGCTGTTCTACGCGGGCATGGTGCGCAAGAAGAACGTGCTCGCCACGGCGATGCAGAGCTTCGCGATCTGCTGTCTGGTGACGATCCTCTGGACCGTGGTCGGCTACAGCATCGCGTTCACGCCGGGCGGTTCGTTCATCGGCGGGTTCTCGCGCGTGTTCCTGCACGGCATGGCCTACATCAAAGGCGACAAGGCGACGACGCTGACTGTCAGCCACCTCGCCACGACCATTCCGGAGTCGGTGTACTTCGCGTTCCAGTTGACCTTCGCGATCATCACCCCGGCGCTCATCACCGGCGCGTTCGCCGATCGCATGAAGTTCTCGGCGATGCTCGTGTTCATGACGCTGTGGTCGCTGCTGGTCTACTCGCCGATCGCGCACATGGTCTGGGAACCGACCGGCTGGCTGGCGACGGCAGGCGTGCTCGACTTCGCGGGCGGCACGGTGGTTCACATCAACGCCGGTATCGCGGGCCTGATGTGCTGTATCGTCCTCGGCAAGCGCGTGGGCTACGGCCGCGAAGTGATGGCGCCGCACAACCTCGTGCTCTCGCTGATCGGCGCATCGATGCTGTGGGTGGGCTGGTTCGGCTTCAACGCGGGTTCGGCAGTCGCGGCTGACGGCCGTGCCGGCTTCGCCATGCTGACGACGCAGATCGCCACCGCCTTCGCCGCCTTCGGCTGGATGTTCGCGGAGTGGATCACCAAGGGCAAGCCTTCGGTGCTCGGCATCATCTCGGGTGCGGTTGCGGGTCTGGTGGCGGTGACGCCGGCTTCGGGCTTCGTCGGCGTGACGGGCGCGATCGTGATCGGCATCGTCGCGGGCGTGGTCTGCTTCTGGTCGGCCACGTGGCTCAAGCACAAGTTCAACTACGACGACTCCCTCGATGCGTTCGGCGTTCACGGCGTGGGCGGGATCATCGGCGCGCTGCTGACGGGCGTGTTCGCGGTGAAGGACATCGGCGGTTTCGACGGCAGCGTGCTGGTGCAGGCCAAGGGCGTGCTCGTCACGCTGGTCTACAGCGGCGTCGTGAGCTTCGTGCTGTTGAAGGTCATCGACATGGTGATGGGCCTGCGCGTGACGGAAGAACAGGAACGCGAAGGTCTGGACGTTTCGCTGCACGGCGAACACGTCGAATGACGGATGCGCGCCGGATCGTTCGTGGTCCGGTGCATGTGAAAGTTGCAGCGAAGCGGAAAACCGGGGTGTTCATCGACTGGTTTTTCGCCGCTCAAAGAACGAGCGCAGCGACTTAACCCGCCACCTTGGCGGGTTTTTTTTCGGCTGCGCGCGGCACGTCCGGGTTTTGTCGATGAGCCAACGCACACGAGACGAAACGCTTGTGCTTCAAGGCTCGGGAAACCTTGCTAATTGGCGGTTCATCTCCAATTAGGCAAAGCAATTGCTCTACAATCTTTCGTCCCCTGTCGGCCGGAGTCCAAGGGTTACGCGTCTCTGGTCCCAAGCAACGCTGTCCGCGAGAAATCAATGGTTCCGCACTTAGTCACGGCGTTAAGTGGCCCGCTGCTCGATCTCGAGCGCAAAATCCTGGAGGCCACGCCCGCCATCGAGCGGTGGTTCCGGCTCGAATGGCAAGAGCACACGCCGCCTTTTTATTGCTCGGTCGATCTGCGCAACGCGGGGTTCAAGCTCGCGCCCGTCGACACCAATCTCTTTCCGGGCGGCTTCAATAATCTGCCGCCGGAAGTGCTGCCGTTGGCCGTGCAGGCGGCCATGGCATCGATCGAAAAAATCTGCCCGGATGCGAAGAACCTGCTCGTAATTCCCGAGCGGCACACACGCAATGCGTTCTATCTGGAGAACGTCGCGCGGCTCGCGCTCATCATGCGGCAGGCGGGGCTGAACGTCCGCTTCGGCACGCTGGATGAGAACATTCACGGGCCCGTGACCATCGCGCTGGCGGATGGACAGAAGATCGTGCTGGAACCGCTGGAGCGGTCGCATCGGCGGCTCGGGCTGAAGAATTTCGATCCCTGCTCGATTCTGCTCAATAACGATTTGTCGGCGGGCATTCCGCCCATCCTCGAAAATCTGCACGAGCAATACGTGCTGCCGCCGCTGCATGCGGGCTGGGCCGTGCGCCGCAAGTCCACACACTTTTCCTGCTATGACGATATCGCCAAGAAATTCGCCAAGCTGGTCGAGATCGATCCGTGGATGGTGAATCCGTACTTCGCGCATGTGGAAGGCGTGGACTACGAAGCGCGTACCGGCGAGGAAGCGCTGGCCGAAGCCATCGACGGCGTGCTCAAGAAGATCGCGAAGAAGTATCGCGAGTACGGCATCAGCGAGAAGCCGTATGTGGTCATCAAGGCGGATGCCGGCACGTACGGCAAGGGCGTGATGACCGTGCACGACGCGAGCGAAGTCGCCGCGCTCACCAAGCGCGAACGCACGAAAATGAACGACGCGAAGGAAGGCCTTCAGGTGCATGATGTGATCGTGCAGGAAGGCGTGCATACCTTCGAGCGCGTGGAAAGCGCGGTGGCGGAACCGGTCGTGTACATGATCGATCGTTACGTGGTCGGCGGTTTCTATCGCGTGCACGATTCGCGCGAGCGCGACCAGAATCTGAGCGCGCCGGGTATGCGTTTCGTGCCGCTCGGCTTCGAGCACACCGCGTTGCCGGACGCGCACGCCAAGCCGGGCGCGGCCACGCCGAACCGTTTCTACATGTACGGCGTGGTGGCGCGGCTCGGGTTGCTCGCGGCATCGGTCGAACTGGAACGCACTGATCCCGAAGCCATTCAGGTGTGAAGGCGCGGCTTGCGGTAAGCTCGCAAGCCCTGCGTACTGCTTTTCGGCAGACAACGCGCTGAATCCTGGCTCTAGCGAATCATCATGGACATCCTCTTCATCGCCGACCCGCTCGATCGTTTCAAGATCTACAAGGACACCACCTACGCGATGATGGCCGAAGCCGCGCGGCGCGGTCACACGCTCTATGCGTGCGAGCCGCAGCATCTCGCGTGGAGCGGGCCGTCGGTGGAAGCGGCCGTGAGGCGTATCACGATCGTCGGCGATACGGCCAACAGCGATCGCTCGCCGTGGTACGCGGCGGAAATGCCGGAGCATCGCGCACTGAACAAGTTTTCCGCGGTGCTGATGCGCAAGGACCCGCCGTTCGACATGGAGTACGTCAACGCGACGTGGCTGCTCGAAATCGCCGAGCGCAACGGCGCGCGCGTCTTCAACAAGCCGCAGGCGATTCGCGATCACTCCGAGAAACTGGCCATCGCCGAATGGCCGCAATACGTGGTGCCCACGCTCGTCACGCGTGATGCCGCGCGTCTGCGCGCCTTCCACGCCGAGCATGGCGACGTCATCCTCAAGCCGCTCGATGGCATGGGCGGCATGGGCGTGTTCCGCGTGAAGGCGGATGGCATGAACCTCGGTTCCATCGTCGAGATGTTGAGCGAGGACGGCGTGCGCACGGTGATGGCGCAGAAGTTCATCCCTGAAATCGTGGATGGCGACAAGCGCATTCTGGTGATCGGCGGTCAGGCCGTGCCGTACTCGCTGGCGCGCATTCCGCAAGGCAACGAAGTGCGCGGCAACCTCGCGGCGGGCGGTTTGGGCCGCGCACAACCGCTGTCCGCGCGCGATCGTGAAATTGCCGAAACGCTCGCGCCGATTCTGCAAGAGCGCGGATTGTTGCTGGCGGGGCTGGATGCCATCGGCGACTATCTCACCGAAGTGAACGTGACGAGCCCGACGTGCTTCCGCGAAATCATGGATCAGACCGGCTTCGATGTCGCGGGCATGTTCATCGATGCGTTGGAGCGCGCAGTCGGTTGAACGATGGCGGAAAGTGCCTGAACGCCGCGCCTGCCTGTCGCGGCGAGCACTGTTACAATCGATTTCCTCGCGCTGCAACAATTGAGGGCGCGAATGAATCGATCTTGTGCTCGCCGGGCTTAAAGCCCGGTTTAAGAATGTGGGTGCAAGCTGAAGTCAAGGTCGGAGGAAGGTTTTCCGCAGGCGTTGTCTTTTGCTAAGACATGCCCAAATAAGACCTGAATCCCGCGACGCTCGCGCGTTTTCGAGCGATTTACGACGTTCCCGTCACTGACGTTTTCGTCGTCGAGAGGCTGCAATCCTGACATGGCTGGCATTCTGATCATCGCGCATGCACCGTTCGCTACCGCGCTACGTGAGTGCATCGCGCATATTTACGGCGGCTTGCCCGCGCGTATTGGCGTCATCGATGTGACGCCGGACTGTGATCCCGTCGAGGTCCGCGCGTTCGCGCGCTCCGAGATCGATCGTCTGAAGGAAGAGAACGGCGCCATCGTGCTGACCGATGTATTCGGCGCGACGCCCGGCAATATCGCGGCGAGTCTGCACGAACCGGGCGTGCGGGTGCTCGCAGGCTGCAATCTGCCGATGCTCGTGCGCGCCGTCTGCTACCGCGCGACGCCGCTCGAAACGCTCACCGAAAAGATTCTTCAGGGCGGCTCGAAAGGCATTCAGGAACTGGATGCCAACACCCCGCTCAATCCGTGCGCGCTCGCGACCAAAGCCGCCGGTTCGCCCGATCCGGCCTGCTCGGCAAGCGCGGATCTGGTGTCCGCCAAAGCCGCGAGCCACTGACGCCGCTTATTTATCCACCTGCGCTTCGGAGCATCATGCTGCAACAAGAAACAACCATCGTGAACAAGCTGGGGCTCCATGCACGCGCATCGGCGAAGCTGACGCAACTCGCGGGCAATTATCAAAGCGAAATCTGGATGAGCCGCAATGGCCGCCGGATCAACGCGAAAAGCATCATGGGCGTGATGATGCTGGCGGCGGGCATCGGCAGCACGGTGACCATCGAGACCGAAGGCCCGGACGAAGCGGATGCCATGACGGCGATTCTCGGGTTGATCGCCGACAAGTTCGGGGAAGGGCAGTAAGCGTTTTACGCTTTCAGGCAGGTCTCGAAAAGCCGCGCACCGACGCGGCTTTTTTGCGTCTCTACATAGCACGTCGAAACGAGGGTTTGCCTGACCACCCGGTCAGGGACGGAGCCGGGGTTCGAACTTATAATACGCGTGCGGCATGCGCCCGCCGCGGAGCCGAGGCCGCGAGAGAGTCTGCGTTGTCGCGCCGGCTCCCTTCCATAAAATCAGAAGGAGAAGCGCGTGTCCTTCACGCTGCACGGAATTCCCGTTTCTCGCGGTATTGCCATCGGGCGGGCGTATCTGATCGCGCCGGCCGCGCTCGATGTCGCGCATTATCTGGTCGAGCCTGACCGCATCGATGCGGAGATCGAGCGTTTCCTGACGGCGCAGGCCGCCGTGCTCACCGAACTGGAAACGCTTCGCTCCGACTTGTCCGCCGACGCCCCAAGCGAAATGGGCGCGTTCATCAATGTTCATACGATGATCCTGAACGACGCCATGCTTGTGCAGGAAACCATCGATCTCATTCGCACGCGCCGCTACAACGTGGAGTGGGCGCTGACGGAGCAGCTCGAAATCCTCGGCGGTTATTTCGATGAAATCGAGGACGAATATCTCCGCGAACGCAAGGCCGATGTCGAGCAGGTCGTCGAACGTCTGCTGAAAGCGCTCGCGGGTGCGCCGACCGCCGCGACGCTCGTCGCTAAAACGGTGAACGGCAACGGTCACAACGAGATGATCGTGGTCGCGCATGACATTGCGCCGGCCGACATGCTTCAGTTCAAGACGCAGGCGTTCAAGGGCTTTGTGACGGACTTGGGCGGCCGCACGTCGCATACGGCGATCGTCGCGCGCAGTCTCGGTATTCCTGCGTCGGTTGGCGTGCAGCAGGCGAGCGTGCTGATTCGTCAGAACGATCTCATCATCGTCGATGGCGATCATGGCATCGTGATCGTCGATCCCGCGCCGATCGTGCTCGAAGAATATTCGTATCGGCAAAGCGAAAAACTGCTGGAACAGCGCAAGCTGCAACGTCTCAAGTTCTCGCCGACGCAGACCTTGTGCGGCACGAAGATCGAACTGTGCGCGAATATCGAATTACCTGACGATGCGCAAGTAGCCGTCGAAGCGGGCGCGATGGGCGTGGGCCTGTTCCGCACGGAATTCCTCTTCATGAACCACAAGGATCAGTTGCCCGAAGAGGAGGAGCAGTTCGAGGCGTACAAGCGCGCCGTCGAACTGATGAACGGCAAGCCGGTGACCATTCGCACGATCGATGTGGGCGCGGACAAGCCGCTCGATTCGATGAGCGCGGGCGATGGCTTCGAAACCGCGCCGAATCCCGCGCTCGGCCTGCGCGCGATCCGCTGGAGCCTGTCCGAGCCGCAAATGTTCATGACGCAACTGCGCGCGATCTTGCGTGCATCGGCGTTCGGCTCGACCAAGATTCTCATTCCGATGCTCGCGCACGCGCAGGAAATCGATCAGACGCTCGATCTGATTCGCGAGGCGAAGCGTCAATTGGACGAGGCGGGCATCGCCTACGACCGGCAGATTCAGGTCGGCGCGATGATCGAGATTCCGGCAGCGGCGATTGCCGTGCGGCTGTTTTTATCGCGGCTGGATTTTCTGTCCATCGGCACGAACGATCTGATTCAGTACACGCTCGCGATCGATCGCGCGGATAACGCGGTCGCGCATCTTTATGATCCGCTGCATCCGGCGGTGCTAAATCTGATCGCATACACGTTGCGCGAGGCGAAGCGCGCGGGCGTGCCGGTGTCGGTGTGCGGGGAAATGGCGGGCGATCCAACGGTCACGCGTTTGCTGCTTGGACTCGGATTAACTGAGTTCTCGATGCATCCGAGTCAGTTGCTTGTCGTTAAGCAGGAGATTTTGCGCTCGAATCTCAAGGCGTTCGAAAAGCCCGTCGCCGACGTTCTGGCCGCGTATGAACCTGCCGAGTTGCTCGCCGCGCTTGCCCAGCTACAAAAGGTTTAACGCTTTCCGCAAACCGGGCAATCGTGCTGGCGCGCGATTGTCATCGTGTTCCACTCCATGCGCAGGGAATCGAGCATCATCAGGCGGCCTTCGAGCGTTTTGCCGAAGCCGCCGATCACGCGCATCGCTTCCGCCGCCTGCATCGCGCCGATGATGCCAACCGTCGGCGAGAAGACGCCCATCGTCGAGCACGCGACTTCCTCGAATGGTTGATCCGGCGGGAACACGCAGGCATAACACGGCGAATCCGGCGAGCGGAAATCGAACGTGCTGATTTGGCCATCGAAGCGCAGCGCCGCGCCTGAAACCAGCGGCACGCCGTGCGCGACGCACGCTGCGTTGATCGCGTGACGCGTCGCGAAGTTATCGCTGCAATCGAGCACGACGCTCTTGCCGGGCACGTTCGAATCGAGCCACGGCGCATCCGCGCGCGCGTTCACCGCGATCACTTCGACATCCGGATTAAGCGCGTTCAAGGTCTGCCGCGCGGAGTCCACTTTCGTGCGTCCCACCGATTGCGTCGCGTGTACGACCTGCCTTTGCAGGTTCGTGAGATCGACGGTATCGGCATCCACCAGCGTGATTTTTCCGATGCCCGCTGCCGCGAGATACATCGCGGCAGGCGCGCCCAATCCGCCTGCGCCCACGATTAGCGCGTGCGCATCCAGAAAGCGCTGCTGCGCCTCGATGCCAATTTCATCGACGAGAATGTGACGGGAATAGCGAAGGAGTTGGTCGTCGTTCATCGAGCTGATACTGCCGATTGGCTGCGAAGGGAACGCCGAAGACACGGCGCGCTTGAACCAAACATTTTAAGCGCGCCAAAGAATAAAGGCTTCGCGGCGATGAACCGCGAAGCCTTTTTGCTGCCGATGCGAACGAAGATTACTCGGTGTGCTGAGCAGTCGGCGACGACGCCGGTTCCGCACCCGATGCCGGCGCCGAACCCGGCGTGGCCGGCAACGCAGGCGGCGACACCACCGGCGCGGATGCCGACACCGCCGGCTTGTTCTGCGCGAGCTTGCGTTCCGCGTACGACTTCGACTCCACGACCTGCTTGCCTTCCAGCTTGTTCAATGCTTGCTGGAGCATGAAGTCGTCCTTGCTGCCGAATTCGATCGGCGGACGGTCGCGGTCCTTGCGGCGCTGCTCGGGCGTCTTCTTGTCGTTCTGCTCTTCGAGCAGGCGCAGTTGTTCGAGACGATCCTGCTCGCGCTGCTCCGATTCCTTCTTCTCGTTCGGATCTTGCGTGTTGGCGAGGTGGTTCGAATAATCCACTTCGCGCGTGACGAGCGCGTCGTCGGGATCGCCGTCCGCGTACTGATCGACCGGAACGTCAGGACGCACGCCCTGGTTCTGAATCGACTTGCCGCTCGGCGTGTAGTAGTACGCCGTGGTCAGACGCAGCGCGGTGTCGGCGGTCATCGGACGCACCGTTTGAACCGAGCCCTTGCCGAAGGTCGTCTTGCCGACGATCAGCGCGCGATGATGATCCTGCAAAGCACCCGCGACAATCTCCGATGCGGAGGCCGAGTACGCGTTGGTCAGCACGACCATCGGCACCTTCTTGAAGATTTCCGGCACGTTCTTCAAAGGATCGGTATCGAAGGACGGCAGGCGGTAGTTGTCGTAGGTATCGCGGAACGTCTGCTTCGCGTCCGCGATCTGGCCGTTGGTCGACACCACCACGGAGTTGTCCGGCAAGAACGCGCCGGCCACGCCGACCGCGCTTTGCAGCAGACCGCCGCCGTTGTTGCGCAGATCGACCACGAGACCCTTCAGGTTCGGCTGCTGACGCGCGAGATCCTGCAGCTTGGCCGCGAGATCAGGCACCGTGCGTTCCTGGAAGCTCGTGATGCGGATATAACCGTAGCCCGGCTCCGGCACCTTCATCTTCACCGACTGCACCTTGATGAGCGCGCGTGTGACGGTGAGCGGGAACGTGCGGTCGTCGCTCTTGCGGAAGATGGTGAGCGTGACCTTCGTGCCGGGGTCGCCGCGCATCTGCTTGACGGCCTTGTCGAGCGTCATGCCGCGCACCGGCTTATCGTTGATGCGCGTGATCAGGTCGCCCGGACGAATGCCGGCGCGAAACGCGGGCGTGTCTTCGATCGGCGAGATGACCTTGATGAGTCCGTCTTCCGATGAGATCTCGATGCCAAGCCCCGCGAAGCGGCCCTTGGTCTGTTCCTGAAGCTCTTCGTAATCGGTCTTGTCGAGATACGACGAGTGCGGATCGAGGCTCGACACCATGCCCTTGATGGCAGCGGTGAGGAGCTTCTTGTCATCGACCGGTTCGACGTATTCATGCTTGATTTGCCCGAAGACTTCGGCGAACAAGCGCAGTTGGTCCAGCGGCAGCGGCGCGGATGCGGCCTGCTGAGCAGATGCGGAAATCTGCAAGGTTGCAAGTGCGCCGGCGGCGACGCCTGCGACTACCAAGCCGAAGTTTTTCAGGTTCTTTCGCATAGGGAAGTGCGGGTCGGAAGCGGATGGGCTGCATCGTAAGTGACGGGCCAGTATAACCGGTCACCTTAATTGACGACTTAAACGCAACTTAAATGCCTGACGTTTCGGCATGCGATAGAGCGGTTTTGCGCAGATATTGCAGGGAATGCGCGCAAATCTGACCATGGCGCCGAGCGCGCGCCATGTGTGCGTCATGCGTGGAGACGCGCCGAGCGGATGGTTCTCCGGCCGGCGCGTTCGTCTTTAGCCCGCTTTGCCTTGCTTGGCGACAGCCGCTTGCGCCGCCGCGATGGCATCGGGATCGCCCAGATAGTAGTGCTTGATGGGCTTGAGGTTCTCGTCCAGTTCATAGACGAGCGGCACGCCGTTCGGAATGTTCAACCCGACGATGTCCTGATCCGAGATGTTGTCGAGATACTTGACCAGCGCGCGGATGGAGTTGCCATGCGCCGAGATCACGACCTGCTTGCCCGCCTTGATGGCCGGCGCGATGGATTCGTTCCACACCGGCAGCACGCGCGCCACCGTATCTTTCAGGCATTCGGTGAGCGGCAACTGCTCGCGCGGAACCTTCGCGTAGCGCGGATCGTTGAAGGAAGCGCGTTCGTCGTCCGGCGTGAGGGCGGGCGGCGGCGTGTCATAACTGCGGCGCCATACGAGCACCTGATCGTCGCCGTACTTCTTCGCGGTTTCGGCCTTGTTCAGACCGGCAAGCGCGCCGTAGTGCCGTTCGTTCAGACGCCACGAATGGACCACCGGGATATACATCTGGTCCATCTCGTCCTGCACGTGCCACAGCGTGCGGATCGCGCGCTTGAGCACCGAGGTATAAGCGATATCGAAGGCGTAGCCCGCTTCCTTCAGCAGCACGCCAGCCTGGCGCGCCTCGCGGTTGCCCTGCTCGGTGAGGTCCACATCCACCCAGCCGGTGAACCGGTTTTCCTTGTTCCACGTCGACTCGCCGTGGCGAATGAGCACTAGCTTGTACATGATTTTCAGGTCGGTCAGTTGAGGAAGGGGTGCGCGCGGCTGCGCCCGTCAATGCTGCCACTCCGTGCGGGGCGCCGCCATCGCGGGAAACGGTTATTTTATAATGCTCCGATTGCCCTCATTTCTCTTTCTCCCTTTCCCTCTCTATTTCGGCGGCTCTCGACGTGAAGTTTTTCACTGAATACACGAATCTCGTACTCATCGCCATCGCGCTCGTTTCCGGCGCGCTGCTTGTGTGGCCGGCCATCACGCGGCGCGGGCGCGGCGGCGTGTCCGCGGCCGAGGCCACCACGCTCATCAACCGTCGCAACGCCGTGGTCATCGACCTGCGGCCCGCAGCCGAGTTCGCCAAGGGGCATTTGCCTGCGGCGCGCAACATCGACATGGCGGAGCTTCAAGCAAAAATCGGCCAGATCGCCAAGAATAAGAGCAATCCGGTCGTGCTCGTTTGTCAGACCGGACAGCAATCCCAGCGAGCCAGCCGCACCGTCACGGAAGCCGGCTACGCGGAGGTCCACGTCTTGCAAGGCGGTCTGGATGCCTGGCAAAAGGCAGGCATGCCGGTCGTGAAACAAGGAGTCGTCAAGTGAACAAAGTGTTGATGTACAGCACCGTCGTGTGTCCGTATTGCCAGATGGCCGAACGTCTTTTAAAGTCGCGCGGCGTCGAAAACATCGAGAAAGTTTTGATCGACCGTGAACCGGGGCGTCGCGAGGAAATGATGACGCGCACCGGCCGCCGCACCGTGCCGCAGGTTTATATCGGCGAAACGCACGTGGGCGGCTACGACGATCTTTCGGCGCTCGATCGCCAGGGCGGACTCGTGCCGCTGCTCGAGTCGGCCTGAAACACCACGCCGTCCGGCCAAGCTGGCGGCACGGCGCGCGCGCTCGGGTAGAATCGCGCGCCGACACTGAATTACTTAGGAAAACACCATGTCCGACGAGAACAACCAGCCTTTTTTCAATATCCAGCGCATCTACCTGAAGGACATGTCGCTCGAACAGCCGAATTCGCCCGGCATCTTCCTCGAACAGGAAATGCCGTCGGTCGAAGTCGAAGTCGATGTGAAGGCTGACCGTCTCGCGGAAAGCGTCTTCGAAGTGCAAGTCACGGGCACCGTCACCGCCAAGGTCACGGACAAGGTCGCGTTCCTGATCGAAGCCAAGCAAGCGGGCATTTTCGACATCCGCAATATCCCGGCCGAGCAGATCGATCCGCTCGTCGGCATTGCGTGCCCGACCATTCTGTTTCCGTACCTGCGTTCGAATATCGCGGATGCCATCACCCGCGCGGGCTTTCCGCCCATCCATCTCGCGGAAATCAACTTCCAGGCGTTGTACGAACAGCGCCTGTCGCAACTCGGCAGCGCGCAGGAAGGCGCGGCCAACGGCGCGACGCACTAAGCGTCTGCGCTTTCAGCCAATCCGGAGCCGAGCATGAAAGTAGCCGTTCTCGGCGCCGGCGCGTGGGGCACCGCTCTGGCGGGCCACCTCGCGGCACGGCACGATACGTTGCTCTGGGCGCGCGATGGCGCGCTCATCGAATCCCTCTCTCGCACGCACGAAAACACGCGCTATCTTGCGGGCGTTTCGCTGCCGCATGCGCTCGCGTACACCGCGGATCTTGGCGCGGCGCTCACGCACGCCCGCGCGGCGGATGCGCTGTGCGTCGTGGCCACGCCCGTGGCCGGTCTACGCGCGCTGTGTCGTGCGATGCAGCAAGCGAACGTCGTCCCCGAACATATTCTCTGGCTCTGCAAGGGCTTCGAAGCCGATACGCAATGCCTCCCGAATCAGGTCGTAGCGGCGGAACTCGTCGGGCACCGCAGCAATGGCACGTTGTCGGGCCCAAGTTTCGCGCGCGAAGTCGGGCAGGGCTTGCCGGTGGCGTTGACGGTGGCGAGCGCATCGGCGGAGTTGGGGGCGCGCACGGTCGCCGCGTTTCATCACGGCGCCATGCGTATCTATACGGGCGATGACGTCATCGGCGTCGAAGTCGGCGGCGCGGTGAAGAACGTGCTGGCGATTGCGACCGGCATCTCCGATGGCCTCGGCCTCGGTCTGAACGCGCGCGCCGCGATCATCACGCGCGGTCTCGCGGAAATGTCGCGGCTGGGCGTCGCGCTCGGCGGACGCGCGGAAACGTTCAACGGTTTGACTGGCTTAGGCGATCTGATTCTCACCGCGACGGGTGATTTATCACGCAATCGCACGGTCGGCGTTCAGCTTGCCAGTGGCCGCACGCTCGACGAAATTCTCGCGGCTTTGGGCCATGTGGCCGAAGGCGTGCGTTGCGCGCGCGCCGTGCTGCGGCTCTCGCAATCGCGCGGCATCGAGATGCCGATCACTCACGCGGTATGCCGCGTGCTCTTCGAAAACGTGACGCCGCGCGATGCGGTGCAGGCGCTGCTCAGCCGCGATTCGAAGGCCGAATAGCGCGACGTTTCACGGAGGCGCGCGATGGTCATGCTCGAAGTTCAGGTCGTCGATATCACCACGCTGGAAGTCGATGCCATCGTCAACGCGGCGAACAAATCGTTGCTGGGCGGCGGCGGTGTCGATGGCGCGATTCATCGTCGCGCGGGGAAAGCGTTGCTGCGCGAATGCGAGACGCTCGGCGGCTGCGAAACCGGCGATGCGAAGATCACGCGCGGTTATGCGTTGCCATCGCAATATGTGATTCACGCCGTCGGACCACGCTGGAGCGGCGGCACGAAGCGCGAGCCCGAACTGCTCGCAAGCTGCTACCGCCGTTCCATGCAACTCGCAGCGGATGCGCACTGCAAATCCATCGCGTTTCCTGCCATCAGTTGCGGCATCTACCACTTTCCTGTTGAACAGGCCGTGCCGATCGCGGTGCGGACCGTGATCGAGATGTTGCCGCATGCGCCATCCATCGAACGCGTGATTTTTGCCTGCTTTCAGGACGAGATGGCCGCGCTCTACCAAGCCGAACTCGATGCTTCACGCCCCGCCGTCGAATCCTGACTGACGCCACGCCTCGAACGTCACGATCGCCACCGTATTCGACAAATTCAGACTGCGGTTGCCGGGACGCATTGGCAAACGCACGCGCTGTTCGTTGGGAAAACGGTCCAGCAATTCCGCCGAAAGCCCACGCGTTTCCGCGCCGAACACGAACCAGTCGCCGGGCCGGAACGCGTGATCGAAGAACGGCGACGAGCCGCGCGTGGTGAACGCGAACATGCGCGACAACTCGGGCGCTTCCTTCGCGATGAAGGCATCCCAGTTCGCATGCACGTTCATTTCGGCGTACTCGTGGTAGTCGAGTCCGGCGCGGCGCAACTTCGCGTCGTCGAGCGGAAAGCCGAGCGGTTCGATCAGATGCAGCCGCGCGCCGGTATTCGCGCACAGGCGGATCACGTTGCCGGTGTTCGGCGGGATTTCGGGTTCGACGAGAACGACATTGAACATAAAGATGCAGTGGTTGAGCGGTTAGTCCTGTGGCGTGCGCAGCGCCACGAAATTGCTGACGCGGCGCGCGCCTGCGAGCTTGAGCGTGCGTGCCAGCGCATCGAGCGTCGCGCCGGAGGTCATGACGTCATCGACGACGCCGATATGCTTGCCGCGCACATCGCGCGCGAGGGTGAACGCATCCGCGACATTGCGGCGGCGCGCATCGAGATCGAGCCGCGATTGGCGCGCGGTATGAACCCGCCGCACGACGAGCGATGCATCGGCGGGCACGTTCAGCATGCGTGCGAGCGGACGCGCCATCGCCCAGGCCTGGTTGTAGCCGCGCGCAATCAGCCGCTTGGACGAGAGCGGCACGGGCACGATCACGTCCGGCAGCGGCAAACCACTATTGTCGAACAAGTCACGCAGATGCCGCGCGAATTCCTCGCCGACCGCGAGCCGCGCGCGGAACTTGAGTTCGACGGCGAGCGTATCGAGCGGCGCGCGATAGTCTGCGAGCGCGAGCGTGTCGTTGAACGAGGGCGGATTGTCGAGGCACTTGGCGCAATGCGAACGCACATCGTCCTGTTCATGTCGCGACGACGAAGCCAGCGGCAACGCGCACGTCGCACAGCGCGAGCGCGGCTCGTTCCAGTACTGCTCATCGCAACCGCCGCATAAAAGACTTTGCGACATATTGCCGCACAGCGCGCACTGACCGGGCAGCGCGCGATCCAAGGCGCGCGCCGCGAACATCGTCAATGCACGCAAAGGCGCAAGAGACGGCAAACGACGATGGACGATGAACATACAGGCGATCTTCAGAGCGCGACGACTTGACGCGCGAAGTGTTATCCCGCGCATTGGCCGTCTGAGAGGGCTTATTTCGAGACGACCGAGTATACTTCGCACTCTCCTCGAAAAACCGTCATGTCCTCAACCTCCCCGACAACTAGCCGTCCGGCCTACGATCCGCGCCGCCTGCGCGCGATTTTCGACCAGCGTGCCGACGGCTTCGGCGAGGTGTCCTTTCTGCCGCGCGAGATCGCATCGCGCATGCGCGAACGTCTCGACTACATCAAAGTTGCGCCCATGCGCGTGCTCGATGCTGCATGCGGCGTCGGCGCGGACTTGCCCGGCTTGCGTGAACGTTTTGCCGAAGCATCGGTGACGGGTGTCGATATTTCGTCCGCGATGCTCGCGCGCGCACGCACATCCGAAGAAGCGGACGCCGACAACAGCGCGGGCTGGCGGCGCTTTCTGCCCGGCACGCTCGCAAAGGCATTCGGTGCGCGCGGTCCGCAACTCGCTCAGGCCGATTTCGAATCGCTGCCGTTCGCATCGGGCGCGTTCGAAATGCTGTGGTCGAATCTCGCGCTGCATTGGCATGCGCGTCCCGATCTGGTTTTCCCTGAGTGGCAACGCGTGCTCAAGGTCAACGGCCTGCTCATGTTCAGCACCTTCGGTCCCGACACGCTGCGCGAACTCGCGGCGGCGTATCGCGAAGCCGAGCGTCAATTGGGCCTCATGCCCGTGCCGCACACGATCGATTTCGTCGACATGCACGACCTCGGCGACATGCTCGTGGAAAGCGGCTTCGAGATTCCCGTGATGGATCAGGAAGTGTTGACCATCACGTATCGTTCGCCCGAATCGTTGTTCAAGGACGTGACGGGCTGGGGCGCATATCCGTTCGAGCGCGCGATCGCCGGCCATCCGGCCGATGCGAAAGCGCTACGCGACGCGGTCTTCGAGAAGCTCGAAGCCTTGCGGCGCGAGGACGGCACCATCCCGCTCACGTTCGAAGTGATCTACGGCCACGCGTGGAAGGCCGTGCCGCGCGTGACAGCCGAAGGGCACGGTGTAGTACGGCTGGAAGATATCGGCCGGGGCCCGCGCAAGAACCGCTGAAAGGAAATGTCACAGCGGGAAAGAGGGCTGTTGTTATGTCAGAGATTACCGCTCGAAAGAGCCGCCAAAAGGTGCGTCAAAACGGCGCAGAGGCTTGTGGCGTCTGGGTTTCAGCCGTTATGACCCTTGCTTGTGGATGCCACCCATCCCGCCTATAATGCGTCAGTTTGTCGCCTGAACAGACACAAATTTGAGCAAAATCCGAGCGAATTCGTGAGGATTGGTGGAGGTTGCGATGCAGGCGAGCCACGCAATTGAAGATTCCGAGCCGCTCATCAAGGACTGGATGATGAAGCGCAACTGCTCGGTTTCGCCCCGCCAGTTCGTGGGGTTCTATCTGTCGCTTGCGTTGGTGTCGATCGCCATCGCGACTTCGCTGCTTTTGAACGGCGCCTGGCTGGTGCTGCCGTTCACCGGAATCGAACTGACGGTGGTCGGTGTCGCGTTTCTGATCTATGCGCGGCACGCCGTCGATTTCGAACGAATCCGGCTGTACCAAAACCGGTTGTTGATCGAGCAAATGAACGCCGCTGAACTGACGCAGTTCGAGTTCAATCCGCGCTGGGTGCGGATCGAAACGGGCGCGACACCGAGAGAGCCGCTCACGATCGTCTCGCGCGGTCAACGGTTGAACATCGGACAACACCTTGCACAGCATCGCCGCAAACAGTTTGCTGCCGAGTTGCAGGCGTCGCTCAGACGTCTTTGAGAGGGGCAGCTTGGCGCGGGATGCCCACGGGGGGTCGAGGGTTTGAATGGAAAATTTGGGTAAGGATGCTATGAAAACAATCAAGCGAGCCCTCACGGGCGTGCTGGCGGCAGGCTCACTGCTGAACGCCGGCGTCGCCCTGGCGGTCGGCAACAGTCCTGGCGGTCCCGCAGTCAATGAACTGAACTTTCAGCCGCCCGTGACGAAGGTCGCCGAGGAGCTCTACGGCCTCCATATCTTCATGCTCATCATCTGTACCGTCATTTTCCTGGGCGTGTTCGGGGTGATGTTCTATTCGATGATCAGGCATCGCAAGTCCAAGGGCTTCAAGCCTGCGCATTTCCATGAAAGCACCACGGTCGAAATCATCTGGACGATCGTGCCGTTCCTGATCGTCATCGGCATGGCGCTGCCCGCGACCAAGGCCGTCGTGGCGATGAAGGACACCAGCAACGCCGACCTCACCGTGAAGGTCACGGGCTATCAGTGGAAGTGGGGCTACGACTACGTGAAGGGACCGGGCGAGGGCATCAGTTTCCTGTCCACGCTGTCCACGCCGCGCAGCGAGACCAACGGACAGAAGCCCATCTCCGAACTCTATCTGCAAGAGGTCGATAACCCGCTCGTGGTGCCGGTGGACAAGAAGGTGCGCATCATCACCACCGCGAACGATGTCGTTCACTCGTGGTACGTGCCCGCGTTCGGCGTGAAGCAGGATGCCATTCCCGGCTTCGTGCGCGACACGTGGTTCAAGGCGGAGAAGGTCGGTACGTATCGCGGCTTCTGCACGGAACTGTGCGGCAAGGAGCACGCGTACATGCCGGTCGTTGTCGAAGTTTTGGCAGCGGATGACTACGCCAAGTGGGTCGATACGCAGAAGAAGAAAATGGCCGCTTCCGCCGACGATCCGCTCAAGACCTACACGATGGAAGAACTGAAGACGCGCGGCCAGCAGGTCTACACGTCGAACTGCGCGGTCTGTCACCAGCCGTCCGGCAAGGGCGCGGGCCAGTTCCCGGCGCTCGACGGTTCCAAGGTCGCCAACGGTTCGATTGCCGAGCACGTGAATATCGTGTTGCACGGCAAGGGCGCGATGCCTTCATGGCAAGGCGTGCTGAACGATGTCGAGATCGCATCGGTCATCACGTTCGAGCGTAACAACTGGGGCAATCACACCGGCGACGTGCTTCAGCCGAAGCAAGTGCTCGATGCACGCAACGGCATCATGCCGAAGGGCGGCGATCACAACACGGCGGCGGCTGCGCCTGCATCGGAAGCGGCGCCTGCGGCGGAAACCAGCGCGCCCGCTGCGGCATCGGCCGAACAGTCGGCCGCGCTTCCCGCCAGCATCTACTTCGAAACGGGCAAGGACGCCTTGCCCGCCGACGCAAACAGCGCGGTTCAGGCCGCCGCCGCCTACGTGAAAGCTCACCCGGACGCGAAGCTCGCGCTGTCGGGCTTCACGGATGCGACCGGCAACGCCGACCTCAACGCCGATCTCGCCAAGAAGCGCGCACAAGCCGTTCGCGATGCGCTCAAGGCAGCAGGCGTGCCGGAAGACCGCATCGTGTTGAAGAAGCCCGAAACCATCACGGGCGGCACGGATGCGAAGGAAGCGCGCCGCGTGGAAATCAGTCCGGCTGCTTGACATGACTCGTCGCGCGCTTCGTTCGCTGCCACCAGGCAACCGAAGCGCCGGCGGATTAAGCCAGGTGCCCCGAGTATTTGCTTTAGGAGATCATTGTCATGTCTAGCATCGGACACGATGTACACGCGGGTCACGACCACGCGCACGACGACCACGCGCACGATGTGCCGCATGGCTGGCGCCGGTGGCTGTTCGCCACCAACCACAAGGACATCGGGACGCTGTACCTGTTGTTCTCGTTCATCATGTTTTTGTCCGGCGGCGTGATGGCGCTGGGCATTCGCGCCGAGCTGTTCGAGCCGGGCCTGCAGATCATGCGGCCCGAGTTCTTCAACCAGCTCACCACCATGCACGGCCTCATCATGGTGTTCGGCGCGATCATGCCGGCGTTCGTCGGCTTCGCGAACTGGATGGTGCCGCTGCAGATCGGCGCATCGGACATGGCGTTCGCGCGCATGAACAACTTCAGCTTCTGGCTGCTGCCGGCAGCCGCCGTGTTGCTGGTCGGCTCGTTCTTCGTGCCGGGCGGCGCGACGGCCGCGGGCTGGACGCTCTACGCACCGCTCTCCACGCAGATGGGCCCGGGCATGGACTTCGCGATTTTCGCGGTCCACATCATGGGTGCGTCGTCGATCATGGGCGGCATCAACATCGTCGTGACGATTCTGAACATGCGCGCGCCCGGCATGACGCTCATGAAGATGCCGATGTTCGCGTGGACGTGGCTCATCACCGCGTACCTGCTGATCGCCGTGATGCCGGTTCTGGCGGGCGCAATCACCATGGTGCTGTTCGATCGTCACTTCGGCACGTCGTTCTTCAACGCGGCGGGCGGCGGCGATCCGGTCATGTACCAGCACATCTTCTGGTTCTTCGGTCACCCCGAGGTGTACATCATGATCTTGCCGGCGTTCGGGATCGTGTCGCAGGTGATTCCGGCGTTCTCGCGCAAGCCGCTGTTCGGCTATAGCTCGATGGTCTATGCCACCGCATCGATCGCGATTCTCTCGTTCATGGTGTGGGCGCACCACATGTTCGCGACCGGCATGCCGGTGACGGGTCAGTTGTTCTTCATGTACGCGACCATGCTGATTGCCGTGCCGACGGGCGTGAAGGTGTTCAACTGGGTGGCCACGATGTGGCGCGGCGCGATCAGCTTCGAAACGCCGATGCTGTTCGCCATCGGCTTCCTGTTCGTGTTCACGATGGGTGGCTTCACCGGCCTGATTCTCTCGATGGCCCCGCTCGACATTCAGATGCACGGCACTTACTACGTGGTGGCGCACTTCCACTACGTGCTGGTGGCGGGATCGTTGTTCGCGCTGTTCTCCGGTTGGTACTACTGGTCGCCGAAGTGGACCGGCTGGATGTACAACGAGATGCGCGGCAAGATCCACTTCTGGGCGTCGATGATCTTCTTCAACGTCACCTTCTTCCCGATGCACTTCCTGGGTCTCGCCGGCATGCCGCGCCGTTATGCGGACTACCCGGCGCAGTTCACGGACTTCAACCAGATCGCGACCATCGGCGCGTTCGGGTTTGGTCTTGCGCAGGTGTACTTCCTGTTCGCGGTCGCGCTGCCGACGTATCGTGGCGGCGGCGAGCACGAAAAGGCGAGCGACAAGCCGTGGGATGGCGCGGAAGGACTCGAATGGACCGTGCCGAGCCCGGCGCCGTTCCATACGTTCGAAAATCCGCCGACGGTCGAGTAATTACGTAGCACGTATCGCGGGACGTTCGGGAAGAACGTCCCGCGAATGAAAAGTCAGGGACGCATGGCACCGAATCCACCAAAAAGACGCACGCCCGAGGAAATCCGCGCGGGCAACAAGCGGCTCGGAATCATCATGATGCTGATCGCCGCCGTTTTCTTCGTGGGTATCGTGGTTCATCAATACCTGTTGTCGCGAGGGTAACGTGTCAACACCGCAAGAAACGCATGTCGATCGCGCGTTCAATCGGTCGATGCTGGTCAAACTCTGCGTCGTCGCGGCGCTGATGTTCGGCTTCGGCTTCGCGCTGGTGCCGATGTACCGCGCGATCTGCCAGATCACCGGCATCAATAACCTCGTGCAGAAGGATGTCGGCGCGCGCGAGGCGAAGAACACGCAAGTGGACATGAGCCGCACGATTTCCGTCGAATTCGATGCGAACGCGCGCGGCCCGCTGCAATTCAAGCCGGAGCAGAACGCGCTCGATCTTCATCCGGGCGAAGTCATGACGGTGATGTACCAGGTGACCAATCAGCAGAATCGCACGGTGAAGGCGCAGGCCATCCCGAGTTATGCGCCGAAGCAGGCCACCGAGTTTTTCAAGAAGATCGAATGCTTCTGCTTCACGCAGCAAACGCTGTTGCCGAATGAAACGAAACGCCTGCCGGTGGTGTTCGTGGTGGACCCGAAGCTGCCGAAGGACGTGAAGACCATCACGCTTTCCTACACGTTCTTCGAGCTGGATGCGCCGAAGTCGGTGGCGAAAGGATCATGAACGCCATGAACGCGGAAACTTCGAAAGGCGGCTTCCTCCGGCTAATTAAGGCCGTGTTCTGGTCGTTCTTCGGCGTGCGCCGCCGCGCGGATCTCGAAAGCGATGCCGCGCAACTGAAGCCGCTGCATCTGATCGCGGCGGGCGTGATCGGCGCGGCGATGTTCATCGTTGTGCTGCTCTTGATCGTGCGCGCGGTGGTGCATTAAAGAATCGACGGACCGGCGGGCGCGCATGACCCGGCGGCAAGCAACTCAAGCAATCAGGAACGAAGTGGAGAATCAACAATGAGCGGTCAAAACGAGAGCCCGTATTACTTCGTGCCGCATCCGTCGCGGCATCCGGTCATGGCCGCGTGCGGTCTGCTGGTGATGCTGGCGTCGCTGGCGTCGTGGGTGAACGGGCATAGCTTCGGGCCGGCGGGCACGTTCATCGGCTTGCTGTTCGTGTTGTTCGTGCTGTGGCACTGGTTCGGCGACGCTATTTCCGAATCCGAAGGCGGCATGTACGGCAAGCGCGTGGATGTGTCGTATCGCTGGAGCATGAGCTGGTTCATCTTCTCCGAAGTCATGTTCTTCGCGGCATTCTTCGGCGCGCTGTTCTATGCGCGGCAGATCGCGCTGCACGAACTCGGCAGCCTCGATTACAAGCTCATTTGGCCGGACTTCTCCGCCGTGTGGCCGAACAACGGTCCCGCCGCGCTCGTGCCGCATTTCCGCGCGATGGTGCCATGGCCGCTGCCGACCATCAACACGGCGCTGTTGCTGTCCTCCGGCGCGACGCTCACGGTGGCTCACCATGCGGTTCGTGAGAATCACCGCAGAAAGGCGATCATCTGGATGGCGGCGACGGTGCTGCTCGGCGTGATCTTCCTGTTCTGCCAGGGCTACGAATATTTCCACGCGTACAACGAACTGAACCTGACGCTTTCGTCCGGCGTGTACGGTTCGACGTTCTTCCTGCTGACCGGCTTCCACGGCTTCCACGTGTTCCTCGGCGGCACGATGCTGACCGTCGTGATGATTCGCCTGATTCGCGGGCACTTCACGGCGGAACATCACTTCGCGTTCGAAGGCGCTGCGTGGTATTGGCACTTCGTGGACGTCGTGTGGCTCGGGCTGTACGTCGTCGTGTACTGGCTGTAAGCGCGTCTCGCGGATGTTTTTGTCCGCGTGCGAATGTGCTTGGAATGGGTATGAAGGACGCCGCCCCGGACCTGTCTCGGGCGGCGTCGTGTTTTTCAGCGGTACGAAATTACCGCGACAATTGGACTCGTAGGGAAGAACCCGCGACGCGGGTTATCGTCCAAGCGGAATGCCGGAAGATTGAATCCAGCCCATCCAGTGCGCGAACAGGATGAACAGGAACAGCGAGATGGACAGCCCGACGCGCGCGGCGAGCGACCATACCATCCGCTTTGTCCGGCCTTTGTCGGTCATCATGAAATACAGCGCCGACCCGAGGCTGCCGAGGATGAGAATGAATGCGATGGCGACGAAGATATGCATGAACTCAGCCAGCGAATGGTGCTCAGGAAAAAGCAGTGAGCAGTATTGAATTGAACCATCTCATTATCTCACTCGATGCAACGGCACGTGCGCGTGCCCGACGCATGCCGCGGTGCGGGATCGCGTTATGAAGGTGCGCTTTCTGCCCACGTTGCTGATCCTCATCGTGGTCGCGGTGACGATGCGGCTCGGCTTCTGGCAGCGGGACCGCGCGCATCAGAAAGAGGCGCTCAATGCGCAGATCGTCGCGTTCGAGAACGCGCCTGCGCAGACGGTCGGGGCGAATGTCATTCCGCTCAAGTCGATCGAATTTCATCGCGTGGAGGCGCGCGGTGAGTTCATGCCGGAGCGCGCCGTGTTTCTCGATAATCGTCCGTATAACGACCAGCCCGGCTTTTATGTCGTGATGCCGCTTAAACTCGTGGGCGGCGGCACGGTGCTCGTGAATCGCGGATGGTTGCCGCGCAATCTCGCGGACCGAACGGGCATCGAGCCGTTCGAGACGCCGAAGGGCACGGTCGATGTCCAGGGCATCGCGCGGGCGAATGCATCGCAGGCGTTCGAGCTTGGAAGCGGCGGGTCGGCGGCGCATCAGGAAATCCGCCAGAACCTGGATGTCGCGGCGTATGCGAAGGAAACCGGACTCGCCTTGCAGCCGTTCGTGATCCAGCAGACCAACGACACCGGCGACAAACTCGTGCGCGACTGGCCCGCGCCGACGCTGGGCGTCGAACGCAATTACGGCTACATGCTCCAGTGGTGGGGCATGGCGGTCGCGGCCATCGGCTTCGGACTGTATGCCGCGCGGCGCGCCGCGAAGAAGGACAACCCGCTCGCGGAAGACGACGAAGCCGCGAATCACGCATAGATCACTTTCGACGATGCAAACACAACGCACTTCCCCGACTCAACCGCGCGGCGTACGCCCGCCGACGAAACCCGGCTCCTGGTACAACGGCCGCTGGATGCTGGTGTTGCTCGCGCTCGTGTGCGCGGCGCCGGTCATCGCGTCGTATCTCATGTACTACGTGTTCAAGCCTGCGGGCGGCACGACGAGCTACGGCACCTTGATCGACCCGCAGCGGCCCGTTCCGGCGCAACTAATGGTCGTCGATGAAAACGGCCATAGTGCACCGCTCAAGTCGTTCGAAGGCAAGTGGCTGATGATCACCGTCAACGGCAGCGATTGCGACGAGCAGTGCGTGAAGCGCCTGTTCTACATGCGCCAGGTGCGCGTGCTGCAAAACGGCGAGCGCGACCGCGTGGTCGATGTCTGGCTGCGCACCGATGACAAGCCGGTGTCGGACGTCATCAAAAGCGCGTATCCGCAACCCGACACGCGCATGTTCATTGCCAATCAGCAGCAAATTGCGGCATGGCTTCCCGTCGATGACAACAGCAAGCTGACCGACCACATCTTCCTCGTCGATCCCAATGGCAACCTGATGATGCGTTTCCCCAAGGACCCCGATCCGAAAAAGATCAACGCCGATCTGGCGAAGTTGTTGAAGTGGTCGCGTATCGGCTGACGCGCTGTGTGAGAGTCCAAAGAAATGTTCGTACTGCAACTCGCTTTGATCGGTCTGTGCATCGCGCTCTTGCCGCTTTCGTATGTCTGGGCCAAGGCGGATGACGGCAAGTTCAGGAAGCTCGTGTGGCTCACCACGTTCCTGACGCTCGATCTCATCATGTTCGGCGGCTTCACGCGCCTGACCGATTCCGGTCTCGGCTGTCCCGACTGGCCGGGCTGTTACGGCACGTCGTCGCCGTTCATCGCGCATGCACAGATCGCCGCCGCCTATCAGGCGATGCCCAGCGGCCCGGTGAGTCTCGCGAAGGCGTGGATCGAAATGCTCCACCGTTATTTCGCCATGGCGATCGGCGTGCTCATCATCGCGCAGGTCGTGATCGCGTGGACGGCGCGCGTGAAGAAGCGGCCCTTGCATGTCTCGCCGTGGTGGCCGACCGGCATTCTCGCGTTGATCGTGCTGCAAGGCGCGTTCGGCGCGTGGACCGTCACGTTCAAGCTGCAACCCGTGATCGTGACGACGCATCTGTTGCTCGGCCTTGCGCTGCTCGGCACGCTCGGTTGGCTGGCCGCGCGCATGACGCCCGTGCCTTCGCTCGATTCCGCCGCCGCCCGCTGGATGCCCGCCGCCGTTTTCGGTCTGCTGCTGCTCGTCGTGCAGATCGCGCTGGGCGGCTGGGTCAGCACCAACTACGCGGTGCTCGCCTGCACGGACTTCCCGCTCTGCAACGGCCAATGGATTCCGCCGATGAACTTCGAACACGGCTTCCACCTGTGGCGCGCGCTCGGCATGACCGGCGACGGCGACATGATCTCGCAGGATGCGCTCGTCGCGATTCACTGGACGCATCGCACGTTCGCGGTGGTGGTCGTCGTGTATCTCCTTTGGCTTGCGTCAAGACTCAGGCGTTTCGAATCGCTCAGAAGGCCCGCGAATGGCGTATTGTTGGTCATCGTCACTCAGTTTCTCACCGGCATGTCGAACATCGTTCTGCAATGGCCGCTGCCTGTCGCCGTGGCGCATAACGGCGGTGCGGCGATCCTGTTGCTGCTGCTCGTCATGCTAAACTTTCGAATCTCCTCCAGCCGTCCCGGCCGCGCTGCAGTTCCCACGCGCGATGTCGTTTCAGCGTGATTCCGCCGCCTTATGGATAGCACGACACTCAATTCCCCCCTCGGCAGCCGCGTATCGCAATACCTCGCGCTGACCAAGCCGCGCGTCACGCAGCTTGCCGTGTTCTGCGCCGTCATCGGCATGTTCCTCGCCACGCCCGGCATGGTGCCGTGGGACAAACTCATTGGCGGCGTGGTCGGCATCTGGTTGCTGGCGGGCGCGGCGTTCGCCATCAATTGTCTCGTCGAGCAAAAGGTCGATGCGAAGATGCGCCGCACCGCGTGGCGTCCGTCCGCGCGCGGCCAGATCACGACGATGCAGATTCTCGTGTTCTCGGCGGTGCTCGGCGGCATCGGCATGTGGACGCTTTATACGTTCACCAACGCGCTCACGATGTGGCTGACCATCGCCACGTTCGTCGGTTACGCGGTCATCTATACGCTGCTGCTCAAGCCTTATACGCCGCAGAATATCGTCATTGGCGGTGCGTCCGGCGCCATGCCGCCGGCGCTCGGCTGGGCGGCGGTCACGGGCCACGTTCCCGGCGATGCCTGGATTCTCGTGCTCATCATCTTCGTGTGGACGCCGCCGCATTTCTGGGCGCTGGCGCTGTATCGCCGCAAGGATTACGAGAATGCGGGCTTGCCCATGCTGCCCGTCACGCATGGCGAGAAGTACACGCTGCTCAATATCTTTCTGTACACCATCGTTCTGTTCGCCGTCACCTTGATGCCGTTCATCTCGGGCATGAGCGGCGTGGTGTATCTGGCGAGTGCCGTTGCGCTCGGCGCGGGCTTTCTGGGCTACGCGTGGAAGATGTATCGCACGTATTCGGATGCCTTGGCGCGCAGGACTTTCCGTTATTCGATCATCTATCTATCGCTGCTGTTCATGGCGCTGCTGGTCGATCATTACGTGCGCACGGTGATCGGCGCATGACGAGCTTTCTTCGACGTTTCGGCGCGCTCATCGCGTGCGCGTTGCTGCTTGCGGCCTGCCAGCGAACGCAGGATTTCAAGAATCTCGACATCACCGGCAACAAGCAGTTTGGCAGCGATTTCGCCTTGCCGGATACCACGGGCAAGACGCGCACGCTCGCGGATTTCAAAGGCAAGGCGGTCGTGCTGTTCTTCGGCTACACGCATTGCCCGGATGTCTGCCCGACGACGCTCGCCGAGCTTTCGCAAGCCATGCAGCAACTCGGCGACAAGTCGAAAGACGTGCAAGTGTTGATGGTGACGGTCGACCCGTCCCGCGACACCGCGCCCTTGCTCGGCCAGTATGTCGCGGCGTTCAATCCCGCATATATCGGTTTGCGTCCGGCCAACGACGCGCAACTCGTGCAGGTGGCAAAAGACTTCCGCGTCTACTACGCAAAGTCCGCAGGCAAGACCCCCGACGATTACACGATGGACCACACCGCCGCCAGCTATGTGTTCGACAAAGACGGCAAGCTGCGTCTGTTCGCGCGCGACGGGCAGGGCGTCGAGCCATGGGTGCATGACCTCAAGATATTGATCGACTAAACGAAACGGCCCTCACATCGAGGGCCGTTTTTTTCAGCGATCCGAAGCCGCTTCCGGCAAATTCAAACCCGGCGCAAGCCGCGTCGCCTTGAACTCGGTCACGTCGTAATGCGCGAGTTGCTGCTGCGCGAACGGATCTTCCGCGATGATTTCATCGAGCCGCGCCCGGTCGATGCCCGACGCGAGAATGATCCCGCCTTCACGCGGCACCTTCGGCCCGGCGATCACGAACACGCCTGCTTCGAAGTAACGCACGAGGAATTCGCGATGCGCTTCGAGCGCGTCGTCGATCTCGGCAAGCGCGCCGGTGTAACGCAGGTTGATCACATACATGATGGTTTGGACTCCCGTTGGCTCATGGCAATGATTCTATCCGCCTCATGAAAACGGGATATCGGCATGAGCATTCTGTATTTTGCGTGAGCGCCCCGGCATGCGAATATCGCCGGGCAATTTCGCAGTCAGTCGTATCGAAAGTCAGGGAAACAGGAACACATGCAGCGCAGAAATTTGCTTAAAAGTTTGATCGCAGTGGCGGCATCGGCCGCTTTCTTCACGAGTCTCACGGCGCAGGCCGACGATAAGGTCATCAAGGTTGGCACCATCGCCGGCCCGGACGCGCAAATCTGGCAAGTCGTGCAGAAGGTCGCGAAGCGTGAAGGTCTCAACGTGAAAGTGATCGAGTTCAACGATTACATCCAGCCGAATGCCGCGCTCGATGCCGGCGATCTCGACGCCAACAGCTTTCAGCATCAACCGTATCTCGACAGCCAGATCAAGCAACGCGGCTACAAGCTGACCAACGCGGGCCTGACGTATATCTCGCCGCTCGGTGTGTATTCGAAGAAGCTCAAGTCGTTGAAGGATTTGCCGCAAGGCGCGAAGGTCGCGGTGCCGAACGATCCGTCGAACGAGAATCGCGCATTGTTGCTCCTGCAGGCGCAGGGCGTCATCAAGCTGAAGGCGGGCGCGGGCGTGAACGGCAATAGCGCAACGGCGCTCGACGTGGCGGACAACCCGAAGAAGATCAAGATTCTCGAACTCGATGCAGCGCAATTACCACGCACGCTCGCCGATGTCGATGCCGCCGCCATCAACACGAACTTCGCGCTCGCGGCCGGCCTGCAACCGACGAAGGACGCGATCGCGCTCGAAGACGTGCACGGCCCGTATGCGAATTTGATCGCGGTGCGGACGAAGGACCGCGACCAGCCGTGGGTGAAGAAGCTGGTGGCGGCGTATCAGTCCGACGACGTGCGGCAGTTCATGAAGACGGAATTCAAGGGCTCCATGGTGCCGTCGTTCTGATCGCGCGTTAAGCATCAAGCAACGAGCAACAAGCAACGAGCAAGGCAAAAAACGGCGTTCGAAAGAACGCCGTTTTTCATGCTGCGTGCTCAATCGGCATACGCCTTGCGCAATTCGCGCCGCCAGACGACGTTCGAACCTTCTCCTTGCGACGGCTTGAATCCGGTCCGCAGGAACAGGCCGTACTCGTCTTCACGGGCTTCCGGAACGTTGAAGACGATGTCCGCATAACCCGCACCGTGCGCGAAGTTGGTACACGCGGCGACCAGTTGCGATCCAAGTCCGTTACGACGCGCACTCGGCTCGACGAACAGCAGTTCGATGCGCGCCCGCGTGCTGGATTCGCCCATCAGCACGGCCGCGCCGATGCGTGCCGCGCCGTCTTGTTCGGCCAGCCAGCAGGCAGCACGCGGCGTGTTCGATTTCAGCGCGCCGAGAAAGCGCGAGACGACGTCTGCCGCATGTGCTTCGTTGTCGAGACTGCCGCGTTCGGGCGAGTCCAGATGCGCGTGACGCTCGATCATCCAGCCGAAGTCGCCGCAGCGCGGACTTCGCAATCGCGCACTGATCGAACGATTCGACGTGGACGACAGCAAGCGCTCGACATCGGCCATGCCCTGAGTCAGCTGTTCGATTTCGCCTGCGCTGAGCCGTTCCAGCATGATCGCGGTCTCGGCAGAGATATGCAGGTCGATTTCGTCGACACGCGCGCGGGCCTCAGGCGTCATGACGAGCAGATGCGCACGGCCATCCGATTCGTTCTTGACGCGTGCGATCAAGCCGAGCTTCTGGAAGTTGGTGATCAGACGGCTGAGATAGCCGGTGTCCAGCCCCAGAATGCGCGACAGGTCTGCTGCCGTATGAGCGCGCGCATGCGCCAGTTCATGCAGGATGCGCACCTCGGTCAGCGAGAATTCGCTCTTGTGCAAACGTTCATGGAGCGCGCCCGCATGGCGCGCATAAAAGCGGTTGAAGCGCCGCACGGCTTCGGCGGCCTGGCTCGGATCTGAACAGCCCATCTGCCTTACTCTCTCGTGTGTACGTTTTCGTAGATTAGTTGCGAATCCGAACTAACGGCCTTATTGTGCCAAAGATGAACGGTCGTGCGAATACTAAAATACTTAAAAATACAGAAGAATGTTTGCCTGATCCCAATTTCACCCGCTGGTTCGTTGATTGGGGAAAGTACTGATCGTAAAAGTGTTTGCTGACAAGTTGATAAACATGCTTTAAGCAATTGATTTGATTGGTCTTAATCCAGTTATCAGGGGATTTTTGATGGCCTTTGACTGGTATTATGTTGGTTATATAATGGGCTCCGATTTGAGGCCGTTGGAGTAGGCGGAACTCGGCCATGACACGCGACAGACCGCGTTCACACGGTCGGCCAATCTGCTGCCCTTAATGCTGCTTTAAGGCAATCAATTGCGACGAGCCTTTTGCGTTGAAAGAGTGAAGGTAGATCTGCGCATCGGCGAGCAAGGCACCATTAAGCATTACGAAAGCAAAAAAAGAATCGGAGGACTGAAGACACCGTTCGCACGCCGCGCGCCCTCGATTCAAGGTGCGAATCACGCGGCAAGCCTGCTCGCAGCACGGCGCGAAGGGCGTCCGGCCTCATCCACGCATCGCGTACTTCCAGAGAACTTCATGCTGAAAGGAAACATACTCACGACGGATGGCTGGATCAACGGCTCCGTCCGTTTCGAGAACGGCCGCGTGACGGCGCTCGAAGGTCATATCGCGGACCCGCTGGCCAATGACGATCCCTATATCCTGCCCGGCTTCATCGATCTGCACGTTCATGGCGGCGGCGGGCGCGACATCATGGAAGGCGGCGATGCAGCGGATACCGTCGCCCGCCAGCACGCGCGGCACGGCACCACGGGCATGCTCGCCACCACCATGACCGCGCCGCGCGACGAACTCATGCAAGTGGTCGCCGGTCTCGGCGAACAGGCGCGGCATCGCGCGAGCGGCGGCGCGCGCGTGCTCGGCGTGCATCTGGAAGGTCCGTATATCAATCCCGGCAAGCTCGGCGCGCAGCCGGACGCCGCCGCCGTCGCCGTGCGCGAGGACGTGCTCAAGTACCTCGAACTCGCGCCCATTCGCGTCGTCACTATTGCGCCGGAAATCTCGGGGCATCTGGACATCATCTCGGAGATGGCTTCGCGCGGCGTGCGCGTGCAGCTCGGCCATTCGCTCGGCACCTATGACGATGCCGTCAACGCGCTCAAACACGGCGCGCGCGGCTTCACGCATCTGTTCAACGCCATGTCGCCGCTGCATCACCGCGATCCGGGGATGGTCGGCGCCGCGCTCGCGCATGCCGAATACGCGGAACTCATTCCCGACCTGCTGCATGTGCATCCGGGCGCGATTCGCGCCGCCATGCGCGCGATCCCGCGTTTATATGTCGTCACCGACAGCACGTCCGCTGCCGGCATGCCCGATGGCGAATACCGTCTCGGCAGCCAGCACGTCACCAAATGCATGGGCGGCGTCCGTCTCGCGGACGGCACGCTTGCCGGCAGCACCCTGACCATGGATCAGGCGCTGCGCAATCTCGTCTCGCTGGGCATTCCGCTCGCGGATGTATCGAATCGCCTGTCGCGCTATCCCGCGGATTACCTCGGACTCGAAGACCGCGGCCGCATCGCGCGCGGCGCGTGGGCCGACATGGTCGTGCTCGACCGGGAACACGCGCTGACGGCCACGTATGTCGAAGGAGAATCAATTGTCGAATATGCTTAATGAGGCGCTGGAGTCCGCGAATGTCGTCGCGGCCCAGCTCGCCGATACCTCGCGTATCGAGGAACTCGCGGTCAAGCTGCGCGAACAGCCGCGTCACGTCGCGCTGACGGTCGCGCGCGGTTCGTCCGACCACGCCGCCAGTTATTTCGGAGCGCTCACGATGAGCCGCATCGGCGTGCCGGTCGCCTCGCTGCCGATGTCCGTCGCCACGCTTCAACAAGCGCCGTTGCGCGTGTCGGGGCAACTGGCCGTCGCGTTCTCGCAATCGGGCAAGAGCCCGGATCTCGTCGGCACCATGCAGGCCTTGCGCGATGCAGGCGCGTTTACCGTGGCTGCTGTCAATGTCGCGGGTTCGCCGCTCGAAGCCGCGTGCGAGTTCTATCTGCCGCTGCTTGCCGGTCCCGAACTTTCGGTCGCCGCGACCAAAAGCTATATCGCGATGCTCTCGCTGTCCGCCATCGTCATCGCTCATGTTCAGCGCGATGCCGAATTGCTCAACGCGCTCAAGACGCTGCCGGATTCGCTGCGCGCGGCAGGCAAGCTCGACTGGTCGCGTGCCGTCGCCGAACTCAAGGGCGTCGATCGCATGATCGTGATCGGACGCGGGCTGGGGCTTGCCATCGCGCAGGAAGCGGCGTTGAAACTGAAGGAAACGTCCGGCATACAGGCTGAAGCGTTTTCGAGCGCGGAAGTGCGTCATGGCCCGATGGAGATCATCGATCAAGGTTATCCGCTGCTCGTGTTCGCGCCACGCGGGCCGGAGCAGGCGGGCCTGATCCAACTCGCCGCCGACATGCGCGCTCGCGGCGCACGCGTGCTGCTGGCCGCACCATCCGACGTGCCGGGCGCGGAACTGCCGCTCGTCGCAACCGACCACCCGGCGCTCGACCCGATCGCCACGATCCTTTCGTTCTACGTGATGGCCGCGGCCCTGGCCGATGCGCGCGGGCGCAATCCCGATGCGCCGCGTCACCTGAACAAGGTCACCGAAACCCATTGAGAGATAGCCGATGCGCCGTGCCGAGGAGTCCCTGTTGAATCATTCCACCGCCAATCCGAACGATGCCGTTCTGCTCGCGCCCTTCACCGGCCCCGTCGTGCCGCTCGCGGACGTGCCGGACCCCGTGTTCGCGGAGGGCATGTTCGGCGACGGCATCGGCATCGATCCGCTCGACAACGTGCTGGCCTCGCCCTGCGATGGCGTTGTCACGCACCTGGCGCGCACGCATCACGCCGTGACGCTGCGCACGCCGCAGGGCGCGGAAGTGCTGGTGCATATCGGCATCGATACGGTGGAGTTGGGCGGTGAAGGTTTTGCGCCGCTGGTCGAACAAGGCGCGACGGTGCGCGCCGGGCAACCGCTGATCGAGTTCAACGCGGATTTCGTCGCGCAGCATGCGCCGAGTCTCGTTTCGGTGATCGCGGTCGCCAACGGCGATGCGTTCGATGTCATCGAGCGCGCGGGCCGTGGCGTGCTCAAAACCGGCGAACGTCTGCTCGTGCTGCGCGCGAAAGATGGCGCGAAGGCGGAAAACGCGCGTTCCGGCGCGAACGTGACGGAAGAAGCGCGGCGTCGTGTGACATTGGCGCACGCGGGCGGTTTGCATGCGCGGCCGGCTGCGCGAGCGCGTGAAGCGGCGCGCGGTTTCGACGCAAAGGTCGAAGTGCGTTACGAAGGCAAGAAGGCGCCGGTGGAAAGCGTCGTCGGTTTGCTCGGATTGGGTGCGGGCGAAGGCGCGACCATCGAACTGGTTGCTATCGGCGCGCAAGCCGAACAGGCGGTGGAAGCTGTCGCCGCCGAACTGCTGCGCGCGGCGCACGGTGAAGTGGAAGAAAGCCCCGCGCGCAGCAAGTCGCCTGCGCCGGTCGCTGCGCCGCGCGCGTCGGGCGAACCGTTGCCGCCGAACACGCTCGCGGGCGTGTGCGCCGCACCCGGCATCGCGGTCGGCACGCTGGTGCGCTGGGACGATCAGGACATCGTGCCGCCGGAACAGGCGAGCGGTTCATCGGCGACGGAAAGCCGTGCGTTGGACAAGGCCATCGCGCAGGTCGATGCCGAACTCGACGAAACCGTGCGCACGGCATCGCAACGCGGCGCAGTCGGCGAAGCGGGCATTTTCGCGGTGCATCGCGTGCTGCTGGAAGACCCGACGCTCATCGATGCCGCGCGCGATCTCATCAGCCTGGGCAAGAGCGCGGGTTTCGCGTGGCGCGAAGCGATCCGCGCGCAGATCGCGCTGCTCAACAACGTGAACGATGAACTGCTCGCGGAACGCGCGGCGGATTTGCGCGATATCGAAAAGCGCGTGTTGCGCGCGCTCGGCCTGACCAATACGACGGCGCGCGAGTTGCCGCAGGAAGCGGTGCTCGCGGCGGTGGAGTTCACGCCGTCCGATCTTTCATCGCTGGATCGCACGCGCGTGACGGCGCTCGTGATGTCGCGCGGCGGGGCCACGTCGCATGCGGCGATCATCGCGCGGCAGATCGGCATTCCGGCGCTCGTCGCCATCGGCGATGCCTTGCACGCGATTCCGGATGGCACGCAGGTCGTGGTGAACGCATCGGCGGGACGCGTCGAACATGCGCCGACTCAACTCGATGTCGAACGCGCGCGCAACGAACGTGACCGACTGGCGGGCGTGCGCGAGGCGAATCGGAAGATGTCGCGTCTGGCGGCATCGACGAAGGATGGCCGGCATATCGAAGTCGCCGCGAATATCGCGACGCTCGACGATGCCAAAGCCGCCGTCGATAACGGCGCGGATGCAGTCGGTCTGCTGCGCACGGAATTGCTGTTCATTCACCGTCAGTCGGCCCCGACCGCGACCGAACACGCGGAAAGCTATCAGAGCATTGTCGATGCGCTGCAAGGCCGCACCGCGATCATCCGCACACTGGATGTCGGCGCGGACAAGGAAGTGGATTATCTGACGCTGCCGCCCGAGGAAAATCCGGCGCTCGGCCTGCGCGGAATTCGTCTGGCGCAAGTGCGTCCCGATCTGCTCGACGATCAGTTGCGCGGTCTGCTCGCGGTCAAGCCCGCCGACAAGGTGCGCATTCTCCTGCCGATGGTCACCGATTCCGGCGAACTGCAACGCCTGCGCACGCGCATCGACGAACTGGCGCGCGAAGCGGGCCGCACGGAACATGTGGAAGTGGGCGTGATGATCGAAGTGCCGTCGGCGGCGCTCTTGGCCGATCAGCTCGCGAAGTATGCGGACTTTCTTTCCATCGGCACCAACGATTTGACGCAGTACACGCTCGCCATGGACCGTTGCCAGCCCGATCTCGCCGCGCAGTCGGATGGTTTGCATCCGGCGGTGCTGCGGCTCATCAAGACGGCGGTGCAGGGCGCGGAGAAGCACGGCAAATGGGTCGGCGTGTGCGGCGCGCTCGGTGGCGATCCGCTCGCGGTGCCCTTGCTCGTGGGCCTCGGCGTGACCGAACTGTCCGTCGATCCGGGTTCGGTGCCCGGTATCAAGGCGCGTGTGCGCAATCTCGATTACCCACTGTGCCGTCAGCGCGCCGAGGATTGCCTCGCGCTCGAATCGGCGCAGGCAGTAAGAGCGGCAAGCCGCGAAATCTGGCCGCAGGACTGACGTCCTTTCTTCGGCCACGATTCGCGGTCCTTTTAAACGAAACCTCGTTGTCCCCGAAGCAGCACCGACAAGACTTATATTTTTGGAGAACCCGATGGACGCCAACCCGTTTGCAAAGATGCAGCGACTAGGCCGCGCGCTGATGCTGCCGATCGCCGTGTTACCGGTGGCCGGCCTGCTCTTGCGTCTCGGCCAGCCCGATGTCTTCAACATCAAGATGATCGCCGATGCAGGCGACGCCATCTTCACGAATCTTCCGCTGCTGTTCGCCATCGGCGTGGCGGTGGGCTTCGCGAAGGACAACAACGGCACGGCGGGTCTGGCCGGCGCCATCGGCTATCTCATCGAAATAGCCGTGATGAAGGACATCAACGACAAGCTCAACATGGGCGTGCTGTCGGGGATCGTCGCCGGCATGGTGGCGGGGTATCTGTATAACCGCTACAAGGACATCAAGCTGCCCGAGTACCTCGCCTTCTTCGGAGGGAAACGCTTCGTGCCGATTGTCACCGGCGTGGCGTGTCTGGTGCTCGGCATCGTGTTCGGGTACGTGTGGCAGCCGGTGCAGGGCGCAATCGACAGCGCGGGCAACTGGCTGACGACCGCGGGCGCGCTCGGCACTTTCGTGTTCGGCGTGCTGAACCGGATTCTGCTGGTCACGGGTCTGCATCACATCATCAATTCGCTGGCGTGGTTCGTGTTCGGTTCGTTCACGCCGCCGGGCGGGGGTGCCGTGGTTCACGGCGATCTGCACCGCTTCTTCGCGGGCGATCCCACCGCGGGCGGCTTCATGACCGGCTTCTTCCCGATCATGATGTTCGGCCTTCCCGCCGCGTGTCTCGCCATGTTCCACGAAGCGCCGAAGGAGCGCCGCGCGGTCGTCGGCGGCCTGCTGTTCTCGATGGCGCTCACCGCGTTCCTGACGGGCGTGACCGAGCCGATCGAATACTCGTTCATGTTCCTCGCGCCGGTGCTGTACGGTATTCACGCGGTGCTGACGGGTCTGTCGCTTGCCATTTGTTCGGCGCTCGATATTCACCTCGGCTTCACGTTCTCGGCGGGCGCAATCGACTACGTGCTGAACTACGGCCTGTCGCATCGCGGCTGGATGGCGATTCCCATCGGCATCATGTATGGCCTGGTGTATTACGGCCTGTTCCGCTACTTCATCCGCAAGTTCAACATGGCGACGCCGGGCCGCGAACCCGCGACGACCGATGCTGAAACCGATGCAACCGCAACCGTCGATGGCGGCCTGATTCCGCCGCTGCCGGGCGCGGCAAGCTCGCGTGCATCGCGGTACATCGCGGCGTTGGGCGGTGCGTCGAACCTGACGCTCGTCGATGCCTGCACGACGCGTCTGCGTCTGTCGGTCGCGGACACGGAGAAGGTGTCGGAAGCGCAGTTGAAAAGCATTGGTGCGCGTGGCGTGTTGAAGCGTGGCGCGACGACGGTGCAGGTCATCATCGGACCGGAAGCGGATTTGATCGCCGATGAAATTCGCGGCGAACTGGAGCATTCGTCGGTGCGCGGCGCGACGCCGGCTTCGTCGGCTCCGGCCCGCCCGACGGTCGCACCGGTCACGGCCACCACCGAAGCCGGTCCGCTCGATCCCGATCCGATGCGCTGGTTCGCGGTGTTCGGCGGCGCGACCAACGTCGTCTCGCTCGATGCCGTCGCCGCGACGCGTCTGCGCGTGGTGGTGAAGAACCCGTCGGCGGTGGATCGTCAGCGTTTGTCGTCGCTGGACGTGGCGTGGGTGTCGGCGGACACGTTCCACATCGTCGTGGGCGCGGCGGCGCAGCGTTATGCCGCGCAAATGGCGACGCGTCTGACGGGCAACGGCGGCGGCGCTTCCCCGATGCCTGCTTGATTCGGTTGCTGTAGTGGTAAAGAAAAAGCCCGCTGCCTGTGAAGGCAGCGGGCTTTTGTTACTTCAGGCGCCAGCTAAACGCGCTTATTGATACTCGTGCAGCGCGCTGCGCATCTTCTTCATGGCGCTCGCCTCGATCTGACGAATACGCTCGGCCGACACGCCGAACTCGTCCGCCAGTTCGTGCAGCGTCTTGCCGCCCGATCCATCGTCCTGCACGTCGAGCCAGCGCGCCTTGATGATGCGGCGGCTGCGTTCATCGAGCGATTCCAAGGCATCGGCCAGGCCGTCGCTTTGCAGCTTGTCGAACTGCCGCGACGCGATGACGTTGGTCGGCTCGCTGTGCGAATCCGCCAGATAGGCGATGGGCGCGAACGCTTCTTCGCCGTCCTCGACCTGACCTTCGAGCGCGATATCGCCGCCCGACAGACGCGTTTCCATCTCCACGACTTCTTCGCGCTTCACGTTCAGTTCGTTCGCCAGACCTTCGATTTCGTCCGGCGTGAACGCCTGCGTGCCGGTCTTGTGGCTGCGCAGGTTGAAGAACAGCTTGCGCTGCGCCTTGGTCGTGGCGACCTTCACCATGCGCCAGTTGCGCAGGATGTACTCGTGGATCTCGGCCTTGATCCAGTGCATGGCGTACGACACGAGGCGCACGTTCTGCTCCGGGTCGAAGCGCTTCACGGCCTTCATCAGACCGATGTTGCCTTCCTGGATCAAGTCGGCATGCGGCAGGCCGTAACCCAGATAGTTGCGGGCGATCGACACGACCAGCCGCAGATGGGACAGCACGAGCTGACGTGCTGCGTTCAGATCGCCGCTTTCGCGGAAATCGGTGGCGTACTGACGTTCCTCGGCCGGCGTCAGCATGGGGATACGGTTCACTGCCGAGATGTATGAGTCGATGTTGCCGATCTGGCCGGTCAGCATCTTCGACTGTGCGTACGTCAGCGCGCCTGCCGAAGATGCCTTGGCAGGTGCCGAGCTCAGTCCATTCGGAAGGGTCATCGCATTGGTCACGCTCATAAGCTCCTTGAAAACAATTCGCACGCCGCTTAATAGCGACGCGAAGGTAGATACGATATTAGCACTCCAGTTCTCCGAGTGCTAAGTGTTAGAGGGGAAACGAACGTGTGAGTTCCCACAAAACTATCAGCTTTGTGAGAACGATAGGGCAGGTTTGCGCGTCGTGTCGTAGTTACCGTAAGGCGCGTAAGGATGAACGAGTTACCGTAAGAATTCGATCCACGGGTGGATTATTCAAATAAATGAATCGACTGGGGCCAATTGTGCAAATATGTGCCGGCGGCACTAGAATCGCCGGAATTGCTCGGCAGAAAAAACCCGTCAAACCCGTACATGGGGTGCTCATGCAGAAAAATAAAGGTCTCTGGCGTCATTCATTTCCCCATGCAGCAATCGCCGTCGTGTTGGGTCTGGCGACGGCAGCGGCACAGGCAGACGACCGCTGGGGCTTGCAGATCGCGGGTGGCGTCGCGAATCACGATTTCAAGAAAGCGGATATCGGCGTCGTGTGGGACCCGAACCTCACCTGGTGGGAGATTGGCGGCTTCCACTTCACGCTGGTCGGCGAAGGTCATGTGAGTTACTGGCACACGACCGAAAGCAACGCGGTGCATCCCAACATATTCGAATTCGGCGTGACGCCGGTCCTGCGCTTCGTGAAAAGCGCCGGCTGGTTCCGGCCGTTCGTCGAGGCGGGCGTGGGCGTGCGGCTGATTACTCACCCGCGCATCACGGAGGATTACACGATGTCCACCGCGTTCCAGTTCGCGGATATGGTCGGCGTGGGCGCAATCTTCGGCCAGAAGCAGAACTATCAGATGGGCTTCCGGTTCCAGCATCTTTCGAACGCCAGTATCAAAGAGCCGAATCCTGGTATAAATTTCGAGCAGGTTTATTTGCAGTACAACTTTTGACGGGATGCCGGCGCAGCGGTTCCCGACACAAGGGAGCCGACCGATGCCGGCAAAAAACGCTGAGGCCATCCGCGGCCTCGAACGCGACCGTTTCCGGGCGATGGTGGAGGGCGACGGCGAAGCGCTCGACTCGCTGCTGGCCGAGAACGTGAGCTACGTCCACACTAACGGCAAGCGCGAAACCAAGCGCCAGTTCATCGATGCGATCATCGCCGGGCGAAGGCGTTACCGGCAGATCGAGATCGAGTCGCAGGATGTGATCGATGCCGGCGCGGATACGTGTCTGGTGTCGGGGCGCGCGCTCATCGAGATGGAATCGAAGAACGGCGCGCTGCTGTTTCCCATTGCGTACACGGCTGTGCATGTTCAGGCGGCGGGCCAGTGGCAATTGCTGGCCCTCCAGGCGACGCGCGTGGCGCTCGAATAACTCAGGCTTCGACCGCTTCTTCGTCGGCAATGTTTTCGACGATGCCCTTCGACCGGTTCACCGCGCTCACGACCGCATCGGCGACCGCGAGCGCCGGATTCGCGTGTACCGCGACGCCGAAGCGCGCGGGTTCATCGCCGACGCGGCATCCGACGAAGGCCGCCGTCTCGCCGTTCGTGGTCCGTACTGTCTCGAACGACACCACGCTAAACGCCGCGCCGATTGCGTTCGCGACATCGCGCGCGTAATCCTCGCCCGACGCCGCCGAGCCGATGCTCACACGCGTTCCCGCCACGCTCAACGTGTTCGCATCAACGCGCGCAACCGCGCCGCCCGCATCGAAATATTCACGCCGGAACAGCGCGCAAATGGCCTCGCCGTTGATTTCCTCACCGGACGCATCCGCGAGTTTCTGCACGGCATGGCTGAACTCGATCTGCACGCGGCGCGGCGGCGTGAAGCCCAGACCGCGTTCGAGCAGAAACGTCGCGCCGCCTTTGCCGGACTGACTGTTCACGCGAATCACGGCGTCGTAGCTGCGGCCGAGATCGGCGGGATCGATCGGAAGATACGGCACGTCCCACACCGTGCCCGGCACGCGCTGCGCGAAACCCTTGCGGATCGCGTCCTGATGTGAGCCGGAAAACGCGGTGAACACGAGATCGCCCGCATACGGATGACGCGGATGCACCGGAATCTGATTGCAGCGCTCGACCACGCGCCCCACGCCGTCGATATCCGAGAAATCGAGCCCCGGATCGATGCCTTGCGTATAGAGATTCATCGCGAGCGTGACGAGATCGACATTCCCGGTGCGCTCGCCATTGCCGAACAAGCATCCTTCGATACGATCCGCACCCGCCAGCAACGCCATTTCGGCCGCCGCCACCGCCGTCCCGCGATCGTTATGCGGATGCACCGACAACACGATGCTGTCGCGATACCCCATGTTGCGGTCCATCCACTCGATCTGGTCCGCGAACACGTTGGGCATGGCGGCTTCGACCGTTGCGGGCAAGTTGACGATCATCTTGTGATCGCGCGTCGGACGCCACATTTGCGCGACGGCATCGCAGACTTCGCGCGCGAAGGAAAGCTCCGTCATGCTGAAGGTTTCCGGCGAATACTGATACGTCCAGTGCGTCTCCGGCCGCGCCGCCGCGCATTCCTTGATGATGCGCGTGCCTTCCACCGCGAGCGCCTTCACCTCGTCCTTCGACTGATTGAACACGATGCGCCGAAACGACGGCGCAATCGCGTTATACAAATGCACGATCACCTTGCTCGCGCCTTCGACCGCCTCGAACGTGCGCTCGATCAGTTCGCGGCGCGACTGCACGAGCACTTCGATGGTCACGTCATCCGGAATGCGCTTCTCGACGATCAGCTTGCGCACGAAATCGAAATCCGTCTGCGACGCCGACGGAAACCCCACCTCGATCTCCTTGAAACCCACCTTCACCAGCATCTCGAAGAATTCGAGCTTGGCCGCGATGCTCATCGGCTCGATCAGCGACTGGTTGCCGTCGCGCAGATCGGTGCTCATCCAGATGGGCGCGCGCTCGATCGTGCGATTCGGCCAGCGTCGGCCGTTCAGACGGACTTGCGGAAACGGGCGGTATTTCTCGGCGGGGTTCGGCATCATGATCGTCGATCTCTCTTGGGACAGTGTGCGTAGCGTCTGCGAGAGAGCCCGAATCCGGCGGCTGGCCGGCGTCGGCGGGATGCACATCCGGCCATGCCGCGCGCGCGATCACACGAATCACCGGCGATGGTGACGCCTGCGACCAACGTGAACGTGCGCGGAGCAGCGTGCATGTGACCCTCGCGTTTTCGCATCGCGGGATGAGCGACGCAAAAAGCTGACGACTACAAGTGGTAAGAAGGAACTGCGGGAGACTGCTGGAGGACCGGGCGCCTTGCGACGCACGGCGCTACATCTGGCGACTTACGCTAGACGTAGCGATAGAGGCCGCGCTAGGCGGCCCGAAATAATTCGGAGGGAGGAAAGCTGGGTGGAACGCATGATGTCGTCCACTGTAGCGAGCGTTGACAAATCTGTCAATTCGGGTTCGTCTGATCGACAACCGGACGACGCACGACATCCGCGATGACTTCCACCTGACGCGCGACTGCATGCGGCACGGGCACGTCGCCGCGCAATACGTCTTCTATCCAGCGCGCGGTGGTCGCGGCATCGAGTGCTTCGGGCAAGTCGATATGCGGCGCGTGCGGCTGCGAATGCTCAGGAGAAACGAGCGTTTCCGCGTGGCCGTCGTGGAACCAGTCGACCTGAACGGTGCGACGCGTATCCGCCACCGCTTCGCCTTCCGTGCCGCGCGCAAGCAATGCACCGCCACGCGCTGCATCGGGATGCTCGGTGAACAAGCCCGTCAGACTGTCCCGGTACTCGGGATGCGTGTAGTTGACCAGCCGCAATCCCGGCTCCGCGAACGGCTGAAGAATCTTGACCAGCGTGTGCGTGGAATTGCGCACGCCCATGATTCGCCGGATGGAAAGCAGCCGCGCCAGCTTCGGCGCGAGCACGCTGACCGGCGCGAACGCCAGCCGCCGCGACGCGAGACTGTCCTCGATTTCATCATGCGAAGTCGCCAGTGGAATGCCCAGTTCCGCGAAGATTTCCGCGCTCGTCACGCGGCCCGGATCCTCGACGACGCCATGCACCAGCGCCGGCACGCCTTCGCGCGCGAGCAGCATGGCGAGCAGCGGCGTGAGATTCGCCTGCTTGCGCGCGCCGTTATAACTCGGCACCGAAACCGGACGCGCATGTTCGCGGCCCTGCTGAACATGCAGCGGCTCGAACGAGCGATGCGCGGCATCGAGCATGGCGGCGAGTTCGGCGGAGGTCTCGCCCTTCACGCGATAGGCGAGCAGCACCGCGCCGAGTTCCAGTTCGGAGACGCGGCCATCGAGCATGGCTTCGTAGAGGGCGTAGGTGTCGTCACGCGACAGCGCGCGGGCGCCGTTCGGCCCACGGCCGATTTCCTTGATGTAGCGTGCGCACGGAAAATGATTGGCTGGAGTGTCGGTCATCTGGAGCTTGCGTGGACCGTGGCGTTCGACGTTTCATCGATCGGCACGGTGGCAACGTTGAAGTGCGGATAGAACATTCAGTACCGCATTTGCGCGCCGCTGACAAGGTGCGGCAGCGCAGCGATCCTTGCAGTTTCGCATGCTTACACCGGATGCGCGGCATTCTCGTGAACGAGCAGAAGGCGGGCCGAAAGTTCGCGAAAGCCACGCGGAATGTGCGCCGGGCGTGTGCCGCATGACTTGCGCTTGCGCGCTACACTCGCTGTCTTGAGCGGTTTCCAGACATCAGCGAATAGCAATCAGGAGAGCGGAATGGCTTACGTGTTTTCTCCGGCACCGGCAGCAGCGGTGCCCGTCGATGGTTCGAACGAGCAGTTTCCGGTGCGCCGCATCTATTGCGTCGGACGAAACTACGAAGCGCACGCGCGTGAGATGGGCCACGATCCCGACCGCGAGCCGCCGTTCTTCTTCAGCAAGCCCGCGGATGCCGTGCTGTATGTCGCGCCGGGCGCAACGGGCGAGTTTCCGTATCCCTCGCAGACGAAGAACCTGCACTTCGAGATGGAACTGGTTGCGGCCATCGGCAAGCAGGGCAAGGACATTCCCGCCGAAAAGGGTCTGGAGTATGTGTACGGCTACGCGCTCGGTCTCGACATGACGCGCCGCGATCTGCAAGCCGAAGCGAAGAAGCTCGGGCGTCCGTGGGACACGGCGAAAGGCTTCGACCACTCCGCGCCGATCGGGCCGATTCATCCGGTGTCGAAGGTCGGGCATCTGGAAAAGAGCGCGATTTGGCTGACCGTCAACGGCGAGCAGAAGCAACGCTCCGACATCTCCCAGTTGATCTGGTCGGTCGGCGAGACGGTGGCGTATCTCTCGACGCTGTTCGAGCTTTTCCCCGGCGATCTCATCTTCACCGGCACGCCGGAAGGCGTCGGCGCGGTCGTGAAGGGCGATCTGCTGAAGGGCGGCGTGGACGGTATCGGCGAATTTTCGGTGCGCGTGGTCTGAGCAAAAATCATGAAGCTCTACAGCTATTTCCGCAGCTCGGCGTCGTATCGCGTGCGCATCGCGCTGAATCTGAAGGGGCTCGATTATGAGTACGCGCCGGTGCATTTACTGCGCGATGGCGGCGAGCAACTGAAGCCCGAATATCGCGCGCTCAATCCGGACGGCATCGTGCCGACGCTCATCGATGGCGACGACGTGCTCACGCAATCGCTCGCGATCATCGAGTATCTGGAGGAGACGCATCCCGAGCCGCCGTTGCTGCCGCGCAATCCGCTCGACCGCGCGTTTGTGCGCTCGGTCGCGCTCCTGGTCGCGTGCGAGATTCATCCGGTCGATAACCTGCGCGTGCTCAAGTACCTCAAGCACGATGTCAAAGTGCCCGACGAGGCGAAGGACGCGTGGTACAGGCATTGGATCGAAACGGGCTTCACTGCGCTCGAAAAGCGGCTGGCTTCCGACAAGCGCGTCGGCGCGCTCACGTTCGGCGATACGCCGAGCATCGCGGATCTGTGCATCGTGCCGCAGGTGTTCAATGCGCGGCGCTTCGGCATCGATCTGAGCGCGTTTCCGACCGTCGCGCGCATCGCCGATCACGCCAGCGAACTCGATGCGTTCAAACGCGCCGCACCCGGCGAACAACCGGACGCGGAATGACGGCAGCGGTTTCGTCGGCGCTGTCGGGCGCGGGGCTGGGCGCGAGTCTGATCGTCGCGATTGGCGCGCAGAATGCGTTCGTGTTGCGGCAGGGGTTGAAGCGGCGGCATGTGGGCATCGTCGTGTCGATCTGCGCGCTGATCGATGTGCTGTTGATCGCGTTCGGCGTGGGCGGCATGGGCGCGCTCATCCGGCAAGCGCCCGTTCTGCTCGATGTGATTCGCTGGGCGGGCGCGGCGTTCGTCTTTCTGTACGGCGTGCGGGCGTTTCTCGCGGCGTGGCGCGGGCCGGGCCATCTGAACGCATCGGAAAGGGATTCGCAGACGGCGCTCGGCGCGGCCTCCACCGTGCTCGCGCTCTCGCTGCTCAATCCGCACGTTTATCTCGATACTGTAGTGCTGCTCGGCGGCATCGGCGCGCGTCGGGCGTGGCCGGACAACGCGTGGTTCGCGGCCGGCGCGATGTGTTCATCGGTCGTGTGGTTCACCGCGTTGGGTTACGGCGCGCGGCTGCTCGAACCATGGTTCCAGCGAGATGTGTCGTGGCGCGTGCTGGATGTGATCGTCGGCTGCGTGATGTTTTGGATCGCGCTTGCGTTGGTGCTTTCGCACTGAAAAGGGCGCCCCGTCGAAGTGGACGCCCTTTCTTTGTGACGCTCAACCCAGCAACGCGTCCGCGAATTCCTCCGCGCTGAACGGCTGCAAGTCCTCGACCTTCTCGCCCACGCCGATGAAGTACACCGGAATCGGACGCTGCCGCGCAATCGCCGCGATGATGCCGCCCTTCGCCGTGCCATCCAGCTTCGTGATGATGAGTCCGGTGAGCCCAAGCGCATCGTCGAACGCTTTCACTTGCGCGAGCGCGTTCTGGCCGGTGTTGCCATCGATCACGAGCAGGACTTCGTGCGGCGCATCCGGCATGGCCTTCGCGATCACGCGGCGCACCTTGCGAAGCTCTTCCATCAGATGAAGCTGCGTGGGCAAACGGCCGGCGGTATCGGCCATCATCACGTCGATTTTGCGCGCGCGCGCTGCGCCTACTGCGTCGAAAATCACGGCGGCGGCGTCGCCGCTTTCCTGCGCGATGACTGTCACGTTGTTGCGCTCGCCCCAGACGGTCAACTGTTCGCGCGCGGCGGCGCGGAAGGTGTCGCCCGCTGCGAGCATGACCGACTGATTGAAGCGCTGCAGATGCTTCGCCAGCTTGCCGATGCTCGTCGTCTTGCCGACGCCGTTGACGCCCGCGATCATCATCACCAGCGGTTGCGCGCGCCCGAGCATGAGCGATTTTTCGAGCGGACGCAGCAGATCGACGAGCAACTCACGCAACGCCGCCTTCACCTGCGACGCCTCGGTCAGACGCTCCGCGCGCACCTTTTCCCGCAGCGATTCGAGCAGATACTCGGTCGCGTCGATACCGGCATCGGACATCAAGAGCGCGGTTTCGAGTTCTTCGTACAGATCCTCGTCGATTTTCGCGCTGACGAAGATGCTCGTCAGGTTGTTGCTCGTCTTCGAGAGCCCGTGCTTCAGGCGTGACAGCCAGGTCTTGCGCGCGGTCGGGTCCGGCTCGGGCGGCGGCACGATTTCCTCGGCGGCTTCGTCCGTTTCCGGCGCGCGCATCCATTGCGATTGCGTGCGGCCTTGCCAGTGAGGTTGAGGCTCGGCGGGATTCTCGGGTTGGACAGGCGCGGGCGGCGCAATTGCCGCAGCCGGTTCTTCGTCAGGCACGACATCGTGCGAAGCCTGTTCTTCGAGCGCTTCCGCCGCGCGGAAAGCGGCTTCGTCTTCGTCCTGCTCCGGATGGTCCGTGGACGAATCGGGCGGCGCGTCAGCCGGCTTTTTGAATTTCTTGAAGAAGCTGAACATGGGTCTGTGGAGAGGATGCGCGCGGTTGTCCGAAGACATGCGCATGCGCGGATGAGGCGAACCCCGGCAAAGCCCGCGCGTGAAGGGTATAGCCGCGTATTTTATCAGCCAGCGCGCAATGCTTCCGCGCCGCTTGAGTGCGGTTCCCGTCATAACGCGCCGCTGTGGTAACGTGGCCGCACATTGCCCGCGAAACCGGTTGAATAACCACAGTCCATTCGCGGGCGCATTCGAATATCGCTCTCATGCCGCGTCCTCCTGCCACTCGTCCTGTCACCTCCGTTTTGCCCCGCCATACGCCGTCGCGTGGCGGGAAGCCGCACACCATCCGCATCATCGGCGGGGAATGGAAGCGCACGCCGCTTCCCGTGCTCGATCTCGACGGGCTGCGGCCCACGCCGGATCGCGTGCGCGAGACGTTGTTCAACTGGCTCGGTCAGGATTTGAGCGGACAACGCTGCTTCGATATGTTCGCGGGCAGCGGCGCGCTCGGCTTCGAGGCGGCATCGCGCGGCGCGGCGCGTGTGCTGATGGTGGAGCGCAGCGGAAAAGCCGCCGCCCAGATTCGCGCGAATCAGACGAAGCTCGGCGCGCGCAACATCGAAATCGCCGAGGCGGATGCGCTCAGGCTCGCGGCGAATCTCCCGCGCGCATCGTTCGATGTGATCTTTCTCGACCCGCCGTTCGGCGACGAAGCCTTGCTCATGCGCGCGCTCGAACTCGCCGCGCCGCTCGCGTCAGCCGATGGCGCGATCTACGTCGAATGCGGCGAAGCGCTGGACGTTTCGCAGATCGAAGCCTTGTCCGGCTGGTCGGTCGTGCGTGAAGGGAAGGCGGGCGCGGTCCGCTATCATTTGCTGCGCCGTCGAAATGATGAATAATGCGCGTTCCCTGTTTCGGCCCGTTCGGCTGCTTAAACGCGCGCAAGGGAATGCACCGCAAAGGCCATTCGTGCAATGCACACGCGGCCACGCGGGCCGAGGTCAATAAAAGAGGAGAAGCTCATGGTTGTCGCCGTGTATCCGGGAACTTTCGACCCGCTCACCCGGGGTCATGAAGACATCGTGCGGCGCGCATCGAGCATTTTCGATACGCTCGTGGTGGGCGTCGCCGACAGTCGAGCGAAGAAGCCGTTTTTCTCGCTGCAGGAGCGGCTGGATATCGCGCATGAAGTGCTCGGACACTATCCGAATGTTCAGGTGAGCAGTTTCACCGGACTGCTGAAGGATTTCGTGCGCAAGAACAACGCGCGCGTGATCGTGCGCGGCCTGCGCGCCGTGTCGGATTTCGAATACGAATTTCAGATGGCAGGGATGAACCGCTATCTGCTGCCGGACGTCGAAACCATGTTCATGACGCCGTCAGACCAATATCAGTTTATTTCCGGTTCCATCGTGCGCGAGATTGCGCTGCTCGGCGGGGATGTCAGCAAGTTCGTGTTCCCGTCCGTGGAAAAGCGGCTGATCGACAAGGTCGCGGTCCTGGCCCCGACGGATACCCGCGCGCCGTAAGCCAGGCCGGAGGAATCCGGCGAGAGAGTAAAGCATGTCCCTGATCATTACCGACGAATGCATCAACTGCGATGTCTGCGAGCCCGAGTGCCCGAACGACGCCATTTCCATGGGCACGGACATCTACGTCATCGATCCGAACAAATGCACGGAATGCGTCGGCCACTTCGATGAGCCGCAGTGTCAGCAAGTGTGTCCGGTAGAGTGCATTCCGCGCGATCCGGCGCACGTCGAATCGGCCGAACAGTTGATGGTGAAGTATCACAAGTTAATGGCCGCGAAGGGCGAATAACGCCCTTCGTGCGCTTCAGCCTTCGATCAGTTCCTTGAGCGCGGCAACCAGCGCGTTGCATTCATCCGGCGTGCCGACCGAGATCCGCAAATGCTGGTCAATGCGCGGCAACTTGAAGTGGCGCACGAAAATTTCCTTCGACCGGAGCGCGGCGGCAAGCGTGGCGGCATCGTGCGCGGGATGTTTCGCGAACACGAAATTCGCCGCCGACGGCACCACTTCGAAGCCGAGCGCAGTCAGTTCCGCCGTGAGCGTCTCGCGCGTGGCGACGACCTTCGCGCAACTTTCCTCGAACCACGCCTGATCCTCGTATGACGCGCACGCGGCCACTTGCGCCAGCCGGTCGAGCGGATACGAATTGAAGCTGTCCTTCACGCGCGTGAGGCCTTCGATCAACGCTTCGTCGCCGAATGCGAAGCCCACGCGCATGCCCGCGAGCGAGCGCGCCTTCGAGGTCGTTTGCACGACGAGCAGATTCGGATACGCATCGATCAGATTCACCGCCGATTCCGCGCCGAAATCCACATACGCTTCATCGATGATGACGGGCACATCGGGATTCGCCTTCAGCAGCACTTCGATCTCGGACAGCGGCAACGCACGGCCGGTCGGTGCGTTCGGGTTGGGCAGCAGCACGCCGCCGCTTGGGCCGCGATAGTCATCGACATCGATGGCGAAATCGGTGTTCAACGGCGTCGTTTCGTAGTCGATGCCGTACAACTGCGCATAGACCGGATAAAAGCTGTAGGTAATGTCCGGGAAGCGCAACGGCTTGTCGCGCTTGAGCAGCGCCTGGAACGCGTGGGCAAGCACTTCATCGGAACCATTGCCTGCGAACACTTGCTCTACGCGCAGCCCGTGATGCTTCGCCACCGCCTCGCGCAACGCACGCGCGGTCGGATCAGGATACTTGCGCAACGATGCCCCGTCTTCGCCCACTTCACGAGCAATCGCTTCCACCACGCGCGGCGACGGCGGATACGGGTTTTCGTTCGTGTTCAGCTTGATCGGCGCGCTCAACGCGGGTTGTTCGCCCGGCACATAAGGCGTCAGTCGATGGACGATATCGCTCCAGAAACGGCTCACGAGTCGGCTCCTTTCTTTATGGATTCAGGGATTGCGGTGCAGGTTCATCATCGCACGCTCGGTTTCGCCAGCGATAACGTGCGGCATCACGGCGAGCGCGCGTTCGATCGACTGGTCGACCACGTCCTGTTCCTCGCGGCGCGGCGGCTTCAGCACGAAGTTCGCGACATCGGGCTTCGCACCGGCGCGCGCGCCTTCCGGAATCAAATCCCGCGGATGCCCGATGCCAATCCGCAACCGCCAATACTGCTGCGACGACAGATGCGCGGAAATGTCCTTCAAACCATTGTGGCCGCCGCTTCCGCCGCCGAGCTTCATCTTGACGGTGCCGGGCGGCAGATCGAGTTCGTCGTGCGCGACGAGGATTTCATCGGGGAGAATCTTGAAGAACTGCGCGACGGCCACCACGGATTGCCCCGAGCGGTTCATGAACGTCAACGGTTCGAGCAGATGCACTTCGTGGCCGTTCAGACGCCCTTTGCCATAGAAGCCGTGGAAGCGGCGCTCTTCGCGCAACATCGCGCCGGCGTCGCGTGCGAACTGGTCGACGAACCAGAAGCCCGCGTTGTGCCGCGTCGCGGTGTATTCGGCGCCTGGATTGCCCAGACCTACGATCAGCTTGATCATGTCGAATGGTGCGAGCGGGAACTCGCTTGGGAATGGGAGTGTGCGAAAAAAAACCCGCCGGGCTTGCGCTCCGGCGGGTACGTCGACCGTTCGTGAGAACGGATCGAGAGGATAGCGTTTGAGTCGCTTTACCTTTACTCGGCAGCCGGCGCCTGGCCTTCCGTGCCTTCGCCCGATTCTTCCGAGACGACAGCAGCCGGAATGGTCGCCGAAGCCACCACCGGGTTTTCGGCTTCCACCGCGTTCGTGAGGCTCACGCCCTTCGGCAGCGGGATGTCCTTCGCGTGCATCGTCTGGCCGGCTTCGATCTTCGCCAGATCGATTTCCAGGAACTCAGGCAGGTCTGCCGGCAAGCATTCCACTTCCAGTTCCGTCACGACGTGCGAGATCACCGCGCCCGCCAGCTTCACGGCCGGGTTGGTTTCCTGGTTCATGAAGTGCAGCGGCACCTTGGTGTGCAGCTTCTTCTTCGCGTCCACGCGCTGGAAGTCCACGTGCAGGACCATTTGCTTGAACGGGTGGTATTGCACGTCGCGCAGCAGAACCTGTTGCGACTTGCCAGCCAGTTCCAGTTCCAGGATGGACGAATGGAAAACTTCTTTCTTCAGGGCGTGCCACAGGGCGTTGTGGTCCAGTTCGACCAATGCAACGTCCGATTCACCACCGTACACAATACCCGGGGTCTTGCCCGAATTGCGCAGGCGGCGGCTCGCACCCGTACCTTGCTTGCTACGCTCGAAAGCGACGACTTTCATGTTGACTCCTCTATCTGCCCGCGACCAGGCAGGGAAACCGGGATCATCGGAAAAAGTGTGATCCCACAACGAGCGATGTGAACCTTCGTTCGTTCACATCGATTATGCAAAAACGCGAAGCACGAGCTTCGCGTTCCTTGCTCAATGCTGAGACTTCTTAACTTTCGGCGAACAGCGACATGACCGAATCGCCGCGACGGATACGCGAGAACGTCTCCGCGAGCAGACCGGCGCATGACAGCAGGCGAATCTTCGGGCACGCCAGCGATTCAGCCGACAACGGAATGGTGTCCGTCACGACCAATTCATCCAATTGCGATGCCGAAATGCGCTCGCCCGCGCCGCCCGACAGCACCGGATGCGTCGCGTAAGCAAATACTTGCTTCGCACCACGATCCTTCAACACTTGCGCGGCCTTGCACAGCGTGCCGGCGGTATCGACCATGTCATCCATGATGACGCAGGTCCGGCCTTCCACTTCCCCGATGATGTTCATCACCTCGGCGACATTCGCCTTCGGACGACGCTTGTCGATGATCGCCAGATCCGTGTTCAACTGCTTGGCAAGCGCACGCGCGCGCACCACGCCGCCGACGTCCGGCGACACCACGAGCAGATGATCGTAATTTTGCTTGCGCAGATCGCCGAGCAAAACCGGCGTGGCATAGATGTTATCGACGGGGATGTCGAAAAAGCCTTGGATCTGGTCGGCGTGAAGGTCCATGGTGATCACGCGATCGACGCCGGCAATTTCCAGCATGTTCGCGACGACCTTCGCCGAGATTGCGACACGCGCGGAACGCGGACGGCGGTCCTGACGCGCATAACCGAAGTAGGGAATCGCTGCGGTGATCCGGCCAGCGGATGCGCGCTTGAGCGCATCGACCATGATCATCAATTCCATCAGGTTGTCGTTCGTCGGTGCGCAGGTGGACTGCAGAACGAACACGTCCTTGCCACGGACGTTTTCCTGAATCTCGACCATGATTTCGCCGTCGGAGAAGCGGCTGACCATTGCCTTACCGAGAGGGATACCAAGGATCTTGACGACTTCCTGTGCAAGCGCGGGATTGGCGTTGCCAGTAAAAACCATCAGGCCGTCACTGCTCATCGTGCACCTGTCTGCGGCTGGAGGCGAGAGGAATATAACGAGAAAGAATGGCAGGGGAGGAAGGACTCGAACCCTCGCATGCCGGAATCAAAATCCGGTGCCTTGACCAACTTGGCGACTCCCCTACACTAACTCTGAGTCTTGCCGGAAGTGTAGGACATCCGGCAAAACAAAACTTTTAAGACGCGAAACCGAAGAGAGGATGTGAATCCAGACTGCCTGTCACCACGCTCTTCCAGCTTGCCGGGAGTTTGGCTTGCGCCATCTCCGCTTCGGCCCGGCTAGAAAAAGCAGCGAACACGCTTGCTCCAGACCCAGTCATTCGCGCCGGTGCGAGATTGGAAAACCACTCGAGCACCTGTGCAACTTCCGCGTACTTTCCTGCAACTACAGCTTGCATGTCGTTTCGACCGAAGCTGTCTGGCCAGTTTGTGTCTGACCTTTCTTCTGCAAGAAAGTCCGTAATTGTGACGGCTTTCGTATTCCGCGTCAAGCTTTTTTCGGAGAAAATCGCGGCGGTTGGAACATGTGCCGCAGGACTCACCACCAGGAAGAAACGTTTCGGCAGATTCACTGCCTCAAGCGATTCACCCACGCCTTCCGCGAAAGCATTTTGCCCGAAGACAAAAAACGGCACGTCAGCACCGAGTTGCAGGGCGAGATTCTGCAGAATCTCACGCGAAAGATCAACACCCCAGAGACGATTTAACACCAAAAGCGTCGTTGCCGCGTCAGAACTTCCTCCGCCAAGGCCCGCGCCCATGGGCAAACGCTTGTCGATTTCGATCTCCACGCCGAAACGCGAACCCGTGTGCTGCTGAAGCGCGCGCGCCGCGCGCACCACGAGATCGTCGGCTTCGGGCACGCCGGGGACATCGGTTTTGCGCGTGATGACGCCATCGTCGCGGCGCGTGAAGTGGAGCAGATCGCCCCAGTCGAGCAATTGAAAGACCGATTGCAGCGAGTGATAGCCGTCCGGCCTGCGTCCGGTGATGTGCAGAAAAAGGTTCAGCTTCGCGGGCGCGAGGCAGTTGCGAAACGAACCGTTCGAATCGTTCGATGAAGACATGCGTGAAGCCGAGACGTTATTGATCGAGCACGAGCTTGATGGCGAGCGGCGGGTTATCGCGCGACAGATTCACGCGCTTGACGCCGGACGCGGGTGCATCGGCATAGGCCACGTAATCGATCGTCCAGCCATCCTGCCGGATTTGCTTCGGACGCCCGTTGTTCGCGCCCGGATCGAGTTCGGTCTGCGCGCGCGAACCCGGCGCCGCCGATGGCTGCAGCCAGTACCGCAAGCCTTCTACCGGCAACGGGAAGCCGAGCGCGTTCTGCATCAGTTCGGAGACGGTATCGGCGTTGATCGGTTGCCGGTTCGGCAGTTCGAGCGTGGCCAACGAAGGCGATGACGTGACGATCGCCATGGTCGAGCCGAGCGGATTGCGCAATTGCAGCGTCACGGTATCGCCCGTTTCCTGCCAGTCGAAGTTGCCGTACGCGTTGCGCTGCGTGCCGTTCTGATCGTTGTACGTCACGGCGAAACGGCCGTGGTACGCGCGGCTCGTTTGCGTGGCGAGCGAATTGGACTGATCGGTCGTCGTCGGCGTGGGCGGGCGTTGGACCGCGCAACCCGACAACACGAGCGCGGCGACAGCAAGCCAACCGAGCGCACCGCGACGAAGCGATGCGCTCGCAAGAAAATCAAAAGCCATCAGAGATCGTTCACCTGGAATCGTTTGAGCGTTTTGACGAGCGTGTCGTTGTCGGGTTCGAGCTTTTGCGCCTGACGCCATGTGTTGCGCGCTTCGGCCTGCTGGCCCGACTTCCATTGCACTTCGCCCAGATGCGCGCCGATTTCGGCATTCGGCTGAAGGTTATAGGCGCTCTGCAGGATCTTCTCCGCTTCCGCCGCGTTGCCTTGCCGATAGCGCGCCCAACCGAGACTGTCCATGATGAACGCATCGTTCGGGGCGAGCGACACGGCTTTTTCAATCAGCTTCACCGCTTCATCGAGCCGCTGATTGCGATCGACGAGCGAATACCCTAGCGCGTTGTACGCCTGCGGATTGTTCGGCTGAAGGCGCATGAGCGAACGCAACTGCGTTTCCATGACTTCGAAGTGACCGTTCTTCTCGGCGGCCATCGCGTAGTCGTAGGTCAGGTCGGGATCGTCGGGGAAAGCGTTGACGGCCTTCGCGAGATTGTCTTCCGCTTCCTGATAGCGATGCGCCTCGAACAGAATGGCGGAATCGGTGCGCGCAAGCAGCGCGAGATCGCGCGGATCGGAGCTTTGCAGACTGTTGATGAGCGCGCGCGCCTGATCGACCTTGCCCTGCCGCGCCATGATCTGCGCGCGCGTGATCTGCGCGGGCAAATACTGCTGGCTCGTGCGCGGAATGCGATCGAGCCATTGGCTCGCAATATCATCCTGCTTCTGTTCCAGCGCGAGTTGCGCGAGGTAGATATACGCCTGTCCGGGGTCCGCGCCGGGCGTGCTTTCCGCCTGCTTCGCGTACTGGTTCAGATAGTCCTGCGCCTTGTCATACTGCTTCTTCTGGATGTTGATGAGCGCGAGCGCCATCACCGGCGTCAAATCCTTCGGGTCGTTCTTGCGCATGATTTCGAACTGCTTCTGCGCATCGTCGAGCCGGTCGGCGGACAGATACAGTTGCGCCAGCGCGAGCCGTGCATCGTGCGACTTCGGATTCTTTTCCAGATACTTTTCGAACGACGCGATGCCTTCGTTCCGTTCCTGCGGACCCATGCGCGCGAGCGTCAGCGCTGCCGGCAAGAAGTCCGGCTTCAACTGAAGCGCCTTTTCGAGTGATGCCTTCGCGCCCGGCTGATCGTCCGCGAGCAATTGCTGACGGGCGAGCGCAAGCTGCGTCTCCGGCAGGTTCTGATCGTTCGCCGTCAGGTCCTTGAGCACGTTGAGACCGCCCACGCGATTCGGTCCGCGCGCGAGCAGCGCCTGCAACGAGAGAATGGCATCGCCACGTTGATCGCCGGTCACCTTCGCGAGTTCGCGTGCGAGCGTGGGCTTGGCGTCATCCGGCTTGCCCGAGACGATCAGCAACGACGCGCTCAACTGCGCCGCGCGCTCGGAATGCGGCGCGAACTGCGCCCAAAGCTGCGCGGAGGTCAACGCATCGTTAGGACTTTGCGCCGCGATGGCGATCTCGGTTGCACGCTGCGCGAATCGCGGATCTTTCGTGTCGCGCGCCAGTGCGAGATACGTCTGGAACGCAGGCGCGGGTTGTCCGCGCTGCAACGCGACTTCGGCGGCCAAGACCTGAAACACGATCTGGCTGGACATCGCGACCGCCGGCAAGTCTTGTTTCTCGTCGCCGTTCACGGGCGCCGTCAGAATGTCCGCGGCGTTTTGCGCGGCAGCCTGATCGTCAGGAGTCGGAACGGGTGAGGAATCGGGATCTTGCGCATAAGCAGGCGCAAATGCGAGTGCCGCGAGCGCGAATGCCACCGCACCCGCGATACGCGAGAGCGGGATGGCGAACGAATGAGTCGAGCCGGCCTGACGCTTCGTAAACAGCTTCTTGACGAACGGATTCATGGAATTCCAGACGATGTTTCGATCGATTGTAACGCGGTCGCTAAAATACCGGCACGTTCGCACCAGCAAGTCTCTCTCCAGGAAAAATGCCAGAACTTCCGGAAGTCGAAGTTACGCGCCGAGGAATCGAGCCGTTCGTGGCCGGGCGGCGTGTCGAGCGCGTCGATGTGCGCACGCCCGCGCTGCGCTGGCCCATTCCGCCGCATCTCGCGAAGACGCTCGCCACGCTCAAAATCGAAAAGGTCGAGCGGCGCGGCAAGTATCTGCTGTTCGAAACTGAGGCAGGGTGGCTGATCGTTCATCTCGGCATGACCGGAACGCTGCGCGTGCTCAGACATGTGCCGCGCCCGCCGGAAGCCGCGAAGCACGATCACGTCGATATCGTCTTCGATGAATTCATCCTGCGCTTCCGCGATCCGCGTCGCTTCGGCGCGATTCTCTGGCATCCGCGCGCGGACGGCGACGTGCTCGATCATCCGCTTCTTGCAGGCTTGGGCGTCGAGCCGTTCTCGCCGGAGTTTTCGGGCGCGACATTGTTTCGTGCGACGCGCGGCCGCAAGGTTTCGGTCAAGCAGGCGTTGCTGGCGGGCGGGATCGTGGTGGGCGTGGGCAATATCTATGCGTCGGAGAGCCTGTTTCGCGCGGGCATCCGTCCGACGACGGCAGCGGGGCGCATCTCGCTCGTGCGTTACGATCTGCTGGCCGATGCCGTGCGCGTGACGCTGGCTGCGGCCATCGAGAAGGGCGGAAGCACGCTGCGCGATTTCGTCGGCAGCAATGGCGAGTCGGGATATTTCCAGCTCGACTATTTCGTCTATGATCGCGCCGGCCTGCCGTGTCATGTCTGCGGCACGGCCATCAAACATATCGTTCAGGGACAGCGTTCGACGTATTACTGTCCGCGCTGTCAGCGCTAACTTCCAGTCCCCGATGCTCGCACTCACCGACTTTTCCTCGCGCCTCATCGCGTGGCAACGCATTCACGGGCGGCACGATTTGCCGTGGCAGAACACGCGCGATGCGTACCGCATCTGGCTGTCGGAGATCATGCTTCAGCAGACGCAGGTTTCGACCGTGATTCCGTACTACGCGCGGTTTCTGGAGCGCTTCCCGACCGTGACCGCGCTCGCCGATGCGCCCATCGACGACGTGATGGCGTTGTGGGCCGGTCTCGGTTATTACTCACGCGCGCGCAATCTGCATCGCTGTGCGCAGGTCGTGGCGCACGAGCATGGCGGCGCGTTCCCGCAAACCGTGGATGAACTCGCGGAGCTTCCCGGCATCGGACGTTCGACGGCGGCGGCGATCGCATCGTTCGCGTTCGCCGCGCGCGCGACGATTCTCGATGGCAACGTGAAGCGCGTGCTGGCGCGCGTGTTCGGCGTCGAAGGTTTTCCGGGCGAGAAGCGCGTGGAGAACGCCATGTGGACGCTCGCGGAATCCTTATTGCCGGACGCCGCGAACAAAGAGGAAGTCACGGCCTACACGCAAGGCTTGATGGACCTCGGCGCGACGCTCTGCGTGCGCGGCAAGCCGGATTGCGCGCGCTGTCCGTTTGCATCGGATTGCGTGGCGAAGGTCGAAGGGCGTCAAAAAGAGTTGCCCACCGCGCGCCCGAAAAAAGCGGTGCCCACGCGCAAGACTTGGATGCTCGTGCTGCGCGACGGCGACTCCATCCTTCTCCAAAAGCGTCCGCCCACGGGAATCTGGGGCGGCTTGTGGAGCCTGCCCGAAGCGCCGGATGAATCCGCGTTGAAGACGCTCGCGCAAAGCAATGGCTGCGACGCGCATCTTCAGCGGCTCGCGCCGATGTCGCATACCTTCACGCATTTCAAGCTGGAAATCGAGCCGCGTCTGGGCGAAGCGCGCGCCGCATCGGGCGAATTCAACGAGGTGGAAACCGTGTGGGCGCCGCTCGCGCGCATCGATTCGTTCGGCGTGCCCGCGCCGGTGCGCAGGCTCATCGATGCGCTGTCCGGCTCGCTGCTCTAAAGCAACTGGTGCTGCTGCATGTAGTGATGCACGACGTCGATGCGCGCACCGGCATCGGTCAGTTCCATGAGCTTTTGGCGCGCGCGCATGGGAATCGGCAGGATTTCGGCGAGCCGGTTCGACACCCACGTCGGGTCGTCCAGCAAATACGGTTCGATGAACGGCAGGTTCTGCGGCTCGCGCGTCTTGATCGTATCGATGATGCGCTCCAGCACTTCCGCGCACGCGCCGAACTTGGCGAGCGTTTCCGGGCCCTGAAGCGGCCGGTCCTCGCCGATCAGCCGCACCGTGCCGACCAGCAGATTGCTTGCTTCCACCCAGTGATCGGTCAGCTTGAAGCGCTCCGTGCCGCGCGCCTGCACGAGCAGGAGACCGAAGGTATCGACATCGCATTCGGAGATTTCGGCGAGACAGCCGATGTTCTCGGGAATCGAAGGATCGCCGGGCGAGGCCACCTCATGACCGCTTTTGAGCAGGCACACGCCGAACGGCGTTTGCTCGCGCAGGCACGAACGCGCCATGTCCAGATAACGCGCCTCGAAAATCTTGAGCGGCAGCAGACCGCCGGGAAACAGCACCGTGCGCAGCGGGAACAGCGGCAATTCGTTGAGAGCGGATATGTTCGATGACATCGCGCGCCTCCAGGGTGGACCGCCGGCGGCGATCAGGTTCGCGTGAGAATGGCGCTCTCATCCACAGGGATGGGCGCATCCCGATGCCGCACGATCACGTTCGCCTGATTGCCGAAGCGCGCGGCCAGCGCCTGAGCAATGTACACCGAGCGATGCTGCCCGCCCGTACAGCCGATCGCGACGGTGAGATAGCTGCGGTTGTCGTCGCGAAAGCGCGGCAGCCACTTGCCGACGAACGTCCCGATATCGTCGATCATCTCACCGACAAGCGGTTGCGCGGACAGAAAATCGATGATCGGTTTATCGAGCCCGGTGAACGGCCGCAGTTGATGGTCGTAGTACGGGTTCGGCAGCGTGCGGACATCGAAGACGAGATCGGCGTCGAGCGGCACGCCACGCTTGAACCCGAACGATTCGAACATCAGCGTGAGATCGGCGGCGTCGGTTTCGACGAAGCGCTTGACCCACGCGCGCAAAACGTTCGCGCGCAGATTGCTGGTGTCGATCTGATGGCCGTATTCCGCGAGACCCGCGACGAGTTCGCGCTCGCGTTCGATGGCTTCCGCGAGCGAGTTGAGCACGCCGACATCGGCTTCGTGCCGGGGCGAACCGGACAGCGGGTGACGGCGGCGCGTTTCCGAGAAGCGCTGAATGAGCGACTGCGTGCTGGCGTTGAGGAACAGCACGCGCAGGTCGAAGTCTTGGGAGAGCTGATTGATGATGGCGGGCACTTCGTCGAGCGAGAGGCTCGAACGGGCATCGATGGCGACCGCGAGACGTTCGTGTCCTTCGCCCGCCAGATAGCCGGCAAGCTCGGGCAGAAAGCGCGGCGGCAAATTGTCCACGCAGTAGTAACCGCCGTCTTCGAGGGCGTTCAGCGCGACCGATTTGCCGGAACCGGAGATGCCAGTGATCAGGATGATACGCATGGGTTTCGACTCGTTCGCTTGAATCTTAGCACCTGAAAACGACGGGGTTTTTACGCGCGCGAGCGCTCAAATCAGCTTGCCGGGAAACTGGCTGTCCGGGTCCTGCATGGCCAGACGTTGACGGTCCATGAAGTCGCGCAGCGTGTCGATGCCGCGCAGTTGCAGGATCGTGTTGCGCACGGCGGCTTCCACCAGCACGGCCAGATTGCGGCCGGCCGCCACCTGAATGGTCACCTTGCTGATCGGCAGGCCGAGTACATCGACGGTCTGGCTTTCGAGCGGCAGGCGCTGGAATTCGCCATCCGGACGACGCACGAGTTGCACGATCAGTTTGAGCTTCATTTTCCGGCGAACGGCGGTCTCGCCAAAAATCGTTTTGATGTCGAGCAGGCCGAGGCCGCGCACTTCGAGCAAATTTTGCAGCAGCGGCGGGCAGCGTCCTTCGACGAAATCTGGACCGAGGCGCACGAAGTCTACGGCATCGTCCGCGACGAGACCGTGACCACGGCTGATGAGTTCGAGACCGAGTTCGCTCTTGCCGAGACCCGAGTCGCCGGTCAGCAGCACGCCCATCCCGAGAATGTCGATGAACACGCCATGCAGCGTCGCGCGCGGCGCGAGAATGCGCGACATATACGCGCGCAGACTATCGATGACCGCCGCCGCCGACATGCGCGTGGTGAACAGCGGCGTGGACGAGCGCGTGCAGCGCAGAACCAGTTCCGGCGGTGCGCCGACTTCGCCCGCGACGACGAGGAACGGCGGCTCCAGCGCGATGAGTTCGGCCATGTGACGCGAACGGTCTTCGTCCGACTGGCGCTGGTAATAGGCGATTTCGGCATCGCCCAACACCTGAATCCGGTTCGGGTGGATGAGGTTCAAATGGCCGACGAGGTCCGCGCTCGATGTCGCGTTGGCGACCGTTTCACTCGAAAAACCGCGCTCCCAGCCTTCGTGCCCCGTGAGCCAGCTCAGTTTCAGTGCGGCGGCGTTGTCGTCGAAAATGCTTTGGGCGTTGATGCTGGACGTATCCATGAGGCCGGAACTCCATTGGAAGCCGGTAGCAGCCTGGGCGCGTCGAAGCGGATTGCTTCGCGTTGCGCCTGGCGCTGCGTTTTGATCGATTGTGCCCCAGTTGCACCGCGCACGCGATACGCCCCGTGGCGGCTGCAACACGGGGCGAGGTGTGGACGCGGTTCGCTAAGTCGGTAAAGCCGTTACGGTTGCCATTGCGTGAGCACTTGATAGAGCGCTTCACGATTTTCTTCCTTGTGCAGACGCTCGCGCGCCTCGCTGTCGGAGAGCAGTTGTGCGATCTCCGAGAGAATTTCAAGATGCTGTTGGGTGGCCTGCTCGGGCACGAGCAGGAAGATCAGCAGCGAGACCGGCTGACCATCGGGCGATTCGAACGGAACCGGTTCGGCAAGACGCACAAAAGCGGCGAGCGGTTGCTTCAGCCCTTTGATGCGGCCATGCGGAATGGCGACGCCTTCGCCGAGGCCGGTCGAGCCGAGACGCTCACGAGCGAAGAGATTGTCGGTAACGGTGCTGCGGGCGATGCCGTTCTGATTCTCGAAGATCAGACCCGCTTGCTCGAATACACGCTTCTTGCTGGTAACGGACAGTCCGAGAACCACGTTCTCGAGGGGAAGAAATTTGGCTAAACGATTCATGTTGGCAGGCAGATGCGTGGCCTGATTGCTCCTCATCGTGGCTGCTGCGAAAGCGCTCACGGCGATGATGAAACGACGAAATGCGCTTGTGGCGCGCTGACAGCGTTACTGTTGTATGACCCCGATGCTGACCGGACCATTATAAAACAGCCTAAACCGTGATGGTGCGGCGCGCCATTGCGCCGTCTGCAAATTGAATGTGCAGCACAACATGCGGAAAATCAATGGCTTGTGCCACGCAACAACAAATATTGCAACAAAAAAGCCGCCATTCGGGCGGCTTGGTTCATGAGGCGCTTTCTACACACAAACACCGGATGATTCGAGGTTTTCCTCCAATCCTGCCGCCGGCCTCAGCGGCGGCTGTGGCGTTCCGGCGAACGGTGAGCAAGCGCCCGCGTTCTCAGGATTACGACGCCGGGAGCTGAACTTCCTGCGGCTCGCCCTGATATTTCACCGATTCATGCGCGTGACCCTGGATCTTGCCCTTGTGACGAATGACCTGCCGGTCCAGCTTGTCCACCATGAGGTCGATGGCCGCGTACATATCAGCGTCACAACTCTCGATAAAAATGTCCTTGCCCTTCAGATGCAAGTTGATTTCCGCCTTTTGCCGCTTTTCCTTTTCCCTATGATTGTCGACCGAGAGGACCACGCTTCCGTCGATGACTTGATCGAAATGACGGAGCACCCTGTCGAGCTTCGTGATGACGTACTCACGCAAGGCAGGCGTCAATTCGAGGTGGTGTCCGCTGATCTTCAGATTCATAGTTGCTCTCCAAGCTAGTGGCCGTTGGAACCGCCATGCTCGTCCGATACCGGTCGGCCATACTGCCCGCATGTCACCACATGATGCTGGCGCATGAAGCGGGCCGCATGGGCCGGCTCGTCCGCGCATAGCGTTGCGGCCGGTAAATGCCCATCGCAACATGCGATGGACTACAGAGACGGGTCAAAGAGACTTGCGCAGATTCACTGCCGGGATCTTGAGCGCCTCGCGGTATTTGGCTACCGTGCGACGCGCAACGACGAAACCCTGTTCTGCCAGCAGTTCGGCAATGCGGCTGTCTGAAAGAGGAGTTTTAGGGTCTTCCGCTCCTATCAGTTGCTTGATGAGGGCCCGGATCGCCGTGGACGATGCCGCGCCTCCTGTGTCAGTCGAAACGTGCGATCCGAAGAAGTACTTGAACTCGAGCGTCCCGAAGGGCGTGAGCATGTATTTCCCGGTTGTCACACGCGAAACTGTGGATTCGTGTAAACCCAGCGTATCAGCAATTTCCCTCAAAACCAAGGGGCGCATGGCAATTTCGCCATGTGCGAAGAAGTTCTTCTGACGCTCGACAATGGCCTGCGCGACACGAAGAATTGTCTCGAATCTCTGCTGAATATTCTTGATGAGCCAGCGCGCTTCCTGAAGCTGCTGACGCAGCGAACCGCTGCCCGGATCGCCCCGGTTATTGCGCAAAATGTTTGCGTAGAGATGATTAATACGCAGCTTCGGCACGATCTCCGGATTCAGTTCGGCGGTCCAGCCGCTCGCCATCTTGCGCACGAGAATGTCCGGCACCACGTAATCCGCTTCGCTCTTGCCGTAAGCCGCGCCCGGAAACGGTTCGAGCGACTTGATGAGCACATGCGCGTCACGCAGCGCATCGTCGCCGGCCTTGAGCTGCTTGCGCAGACGCGTGAAGTCGCGCGCGGCGAGCAATTCGAGATGGTTCGTCACGATATCGAGCGCGAGCGTGCGCGTGGGCGAGCCATCCAGCCGAAGCAACTGGAGCTTCAGACATTCCGATGCCGAACGCCCACCCACGCCGGGCGGATCGAAGCTCTGCAAGAGCGCGAGCGCCGCGCTCAGTTCATCGACATCGACTTCGAGTTCGTCAGGCAAATCCATGCGGATTTCGTCCAGCGATGCCGACAGATACCCGTCCTCATCCAGCGACTCGATGAGAAAAATCACCAGCGCACGGTCGCGCTGATTCGCCGACGTCATGCGCAGTTGCGCCGTCAGATGATCGCGCAGCGTGGTGGTCGATTCGTGGATTTGCAGCGGCGGGAGATCGTCGTCGTCGGAGGCGTTGTTCGAGCGGCCGTAGTCTTCGAGGTTCCACGAACTGCTGTCCGTGCCGTTGTCCGAACCCATACCGTTGTATTCATCGACGCCCTGTGGCTCGCTGTTTTCCGACCGCTCGGAACTCGACGTGCTTGTTGACGAGCCGTTGCTCATCATCGAATCGGGCGGCGAGCTTTGAGGGGCAGGCGAGGTGATGAGCGAGCCATCGGAGGCCACGCGCAGGGGACTGTTGATCCAGTCGTCGTCGTTTTCGAGCAGAGGATTTTGCGCGACCGCCATCGCCACTTCCTGTTGCAGTTCGAGCGTCGACAACTGCAGCAGCCGGATGGACTGCTGAAGCTGCGGGGTGAGCGCGAGATGCTGTGAGAGGCGGAGTTGGAGGCTGGCTTTCATGGCAAAGTTTTAATCATTGTAGAGAGTTTGCCACGCGCGAGGCCCCTTGCGGCGAATCCGAAAAAAACTGTGCCGCCTCGAAGGGCGGCACGTAAGTTTTGCTGACCGGCTTGGTGCGACGCACGATTTCCGCGCCACGCCACCGCGACGTTCACATGCGGAAATGTTCGCCGAGGTAAACCCGCCGCACGCTCTCGTTCTCGATGATCTCGCTCGGCGCACCTGCCGCAAGCACGCTGCCATCGCTGATGATGTACGCGTGATCGCAGATGCCGAGCGTCTCGCGCACGTTGTGGTCCGTGATGAGCACGCCGATATTGCGCTGCTTCAGGAACTTCACGATCTTCTGGATTTCCAGCACGGCGATCGGGTCCACGCCCGCGAAGGGTTCGTCGAGCAGGATGAAGCTCGGATTGGTCGCCAGCGCCCGCGCGATTTCCACGCGCCGCCGCTCGCCGCCCGACAACGAAAGCGCCGGGTTATCACGCAGATGCGCGATCTGAAGTTCTTCGAGCAAGGCTTCCGCGCGCTGCGTGATGGCGTCCTTCGACAAACGCTTGCCGGATTCGTCCGTTTGCAGTTCGAGCACCGCGCGGATGTTCTGCTCCACCGTCAGCTTGCGGAACACCGAGGCTTCCTGCGGCAGATACGACAGGCCGAGATGCGCGCGCTGGTGAATCGGCATGAGGCTGATCGAATTGCCGTCGAGGTCGATCTCACCGGCATCGAGCGGCACGAGGCCGACGATCATGTAGAACGAAGTGGTCTTGCCCGCGCCGTTCGGGCCAAGCAGCCCGACCACTTCGCCGCTTTTCACATCCAGCGAGACGTCCTTGACCACGGTACGCGAGCCGTAGCGCTTCTTCAGATTGCGGACGACGAGCGAACTCGACTGGCCGTCCGGCTTGCGATGGGGCATGGCGGGTGCGTTCACTGCTGCGGCGTTCCTTGAATCGAATTGGACGGTGAGAGCGTGTTCGCGGGCGGGCCGTTCAGCGGCGCGGAGCCGCCCGAACGCGGCGCGAGAATGGCGCGCACGCGGCCGGACGGATTGCCCGGACCGGACTGATCCTTCCCGGCGCTCGCCGTGTAGAAGTCCTTCTGGCCGTCATACGTGATGACGCTGCCATGCACTTCGTCCTGAACGTTGGTCAGACCTTGCAGACGGCGCACGACCGCGCGCGTCGTGAGCTTGGTGAAGTCGTTCTTGCCGTCGTAGTCGATGCGCACCGCGTTGCCGTCGATGTACTCGTCCACGCCGTCACGCTTCTGGCGGAAATACGAGAGATTGCCGCCGTTCGACGTGCCCGTGGCGTACTGATAGCCCTGCGGGTCCTGCGTGACTTCGACGCGATCCGCCTTGATGACGATCGTGCCTTTGGTCGCGACGACATGGCCAGTAAAGATGTTCTTCTGGTTCAGGTCGTCATAGGACATGTTGTCCGCTTCGATGTTGAGCGGCTTTTGCTGGTCGGCCTTCTCGGCGTGCGCGGCGGGCGCGAAGCCCGCGAAGGGCAACGCAGCGAGCGCGGCGACGGCGGCCGCGAGCCCGGCCCGGCCGGCGCGCGCACCGAGGCGCGCGAGCGTTGCGCGCGTGGGGCTGCCATCGGGACGAGGGAAGCTTTCGTTCATGCAGTCACACTTCGGAATGGAATGCCCGGGATTTACTTGGAAGAGCCGCCGATGTCCGACGCAGCGATGGCGCCGCGCACGTTGCCGAACAGCTTCATTTCCCGGGTGACGTTGTTGTAGTTCATGCCGTTTGCGGTCATCACCGACGGACCGCGCTGAAGTCTAACCGGTTTTTCCGTTTCGATGACATCGTCGTTCACCAGCACGCGAAAATGCTGCGAATCCGCTTGCATCTGCGGATCGCCGTAACCGGCTGCGCGGAGAATGCGCGCGTCGTCGTAAAGATTCACGATGGACACGTCGCCGTTCACCGTGCCGCGCTGCGCGGTGGCCGTCACGGTGGGCTTCATCGGCTGAAACAGGCGCATGGCGGGCAGCGTGAGGTCGCTGTTGTCGTCGTCCTCGTAATGCAGCATGGTCTTGGCGGTCAGCCGATATTGCGTGGAGCCGGTCGCGTCGAGTTCGGAGACGGAAAAGTTGTCGGCGAAATAATCCGGCGTGTGACGCTTGGTTTGCTCGGGCGCGGGTTGCGCGGGCGGCAGCGTGGCCTGAAGCAGCCAGTACGTGCCGCCCGCGAGCGCTGCCATGGCGACGAGCGGAATCAGCGAAGCGAGTTTTCCCGGACGCGCCATGATGCCTACGCTCCGAGCGCCGCGTTGAGCAACGCGTCGTACTTGTGTTGCGCGCGCAGGATCGCGTCGCAGACTTCGCGCACCGCGCCATGACCGCCACGCGCTTCGGCCACCCAATGCGCGCGCTGAATCACTTCGGGATGCGCGTTGGCCGGCGCGGTCGCGAAACCGCAGCGGCGCATCACCGCGAGGTCGGGCCAGTCGTCGCCCATGTAGCCGCAGTCATCGGCCGCGACGCCGGTTTTCGCGAGCAATTCGGCAAGCGCTTCAGTCTTGTTCTCCACGCCTTGCCACACATGCGTGATGCCCAGTTCCTTCATGCGCGCCGCCACGATGCCCGACTTACGCCCGGTGATGATCGCCGTCTGCACGCCGACGGATTGCAGCATCTTCACGCCGTGGCCGTCGAGTGAATTGAAGGACTTCATGGTGTCGCCTTCGGCGGTGAAGTACAGGCTGCCGTCGGTGAAGACGCCATCGACATCGAAGATCATGAGTTTGACGCGGGCCGCGCGCTCGGCCGCCGTTGCGTTGGGCTTCTGCGCCATCAGATCACCTTCTTGGAAAAGAGGTCGTGCATGTTCAGCGCGCCGATCAGCGTGGCGTGCTCATCGACGACCAGCATCTGATTGATGCGGAAGCGCTCCATCAGTTCCACGGCTTCGACGGCGAGATGGTCCGGACCGATCGTGCGCGGATTACGCGTCATGACATCCGCGAGTTTGAGCGAGCGAAAATCGACATCGCGCTGAAGCACGCGGCGCAGGTCGCCATCCGTGAAGATGCCTTCGACATGCCGATTGCCGTTGATGACCGCCGTCATGCCCATGCGCTTGTCGGTGATCTGAAACAGCGCATCGGAAATGGTGGCATCCAGCGGCACCACCGGCACTTGGTCACCGATGCGCATGACATCGCGCACATACGTGAGCAGCCGCCGGCCCAACGCGCCACCAGGATGCGAACGCGCGAAATCGTCCGGGCCGAAACCGCGCGCATCGAGCACGGCGACGGCGAGGGCATCGCCCATGGCAAGCGCGGCGGTCGTGCTCGCGGTGGGCGCGAGGTTCATCGGACAGGCTTCTTTTTCGACGCGTACATTCAGATGCATGTCCGCAAGCTGCGCGAGACTCGAATCCGGCCTTCCGGTGAGCGCGATCAATCGCGCGCCAAGACGCTTGATGAGCGGCAAAATGGCGACGAGTTCTTCCGTTTCGCCGGAGTTCGACAGCGCGATGAAAATGTCGTCGGCGGTGACCATGCCGAGGTCACCGTGACTCGCTTCGGCGGGGTGCACGAAGAACGCGGGCGTGCCGGTCGAAGCGAGCGTCGCGGCGAACTTGCGCGCGACGTGTCCCGACTTGCCGATGCCCGACACGACCACGCGCCCACGGCAGTCGAGCAGCGCTTCGACCGCGTTGGCGAAGTTGTCGTCGAGGAGTTCGGTGAGACCGCGAACGGCGTCGGCTTCGATCTGGATTACGTTACGAGCCAGCGCCAGCGCCCGGTCGCCATTGATTTTCGCTATCATGCGCGGAGTATAGCAAAGGCGACCCTTCGCCGCGCCGCTTGGCGGGCCGGGCGCCGCCGCCTATCCGCCCCCGCCGGCCCTTGCGTCAAGGGCTTTTCTCAAGACACCGCGGCGCACTGAAACATGCGCTTAGGAAAGCCGACGAACGAGGACGCTGGACGGATGATCTCTCCGCTCGAAATGACGCTGTTGTTGCTGCTGTGCTCGGTGGCCGGCGTCGTGGTATTTCGCTATTTCAACCTGCCGCCGATGCTCGGTTATCTGACGGTGGGCATCATCGTGGGTCCGCACGCAGCGGGGATCGCGCCGGACTCTGACCGCGCGCAGCATCTCGCCGAATTCGGCGTCGTGTTCCTGATGTTCTCCATCGGACTGGAATTTTCGCTGTCCAAGCTGCGCTCGATGCGGCGCATCGTGTTCGGGCTGGGCGCGTGTCAGGTCGCGGCGACCATCGCGCTGGCGCTCATCTTTGGGTGGATCGCGCACTTCTGGATCGAGATGTCGTGGCAGGGCAGTTTCGCGCTCGGCGGCGCGCTGTCGATGTCGTCCACGGCGATCGTGAGCAAGCTGCTCGCGGAACGGCTCGAACTCGAAGCGGAGCACGGCCGCAATATCTTCGGTGTGCTGCTGTTTCAGGATCTCGCGGTGGTGCCGCTGCTCATCATCATCGCGGCGTTCGGCAACGGCAATTCGTCGCAGTTGGCCATGTGGCTCGGCATCGCGGCGGTGAAGATCGTTGTCGCGCTCACAGTGCTGTTGTTCATCGGCCAGAAGTTCATGACGCGCTGGTTCGATCTGGTCGCGCGGCGGCGTTCGCAAGAGCTGTTCATGCTGAACCTCTTACTGGTGACGCTCGGCGCGGCGTGGATCACGGACAAGTTCGGGCTGTCGCTTGCGCTAGGCGCGTTCATCGCGGGCATGTTGATCGCGGAGACGCCGTACCGGCATCAGGTGGAAGAAGACATCAAGCCGTTTCGCGACGTGCTGCTCGGGCTGTTCTTCGTGACCACGGGCATGTTGCTGAATCCGCGCGTGATCTGGGAGCATCCGCTGCTGGTGCTGGGCTTTTTTATCGTGCCCATTTTGTTGAAGGCTGTGATGATTACCGCGCTCGCGCGTGCGTTCGGCGCGCCGCAGGGCGTGGCCATGCGCACTGGTCTCGGGCTTGCGCAGGCGGGCGAATTCGGCTTCGTGCTGCTGAACCTGATCCTGGATTCGCATCTGGTCGATGCCACCATCCTCCAGGCCATCCTCGCCGCGATGCTGCTGTCCATGCTCGCCGCGCCGTTCATCATTCAGAACGCGGACCGTATCGTGTTGCGGCTGTCGTCGTCGGAATGGATGCTGCAATCGCTGCAAATGACGAAGATCGCGACACAAAGCCTCAAGCAAAGCGGCCACGTCATCATTTGCGGATACGGCCGCGCCGGGCAGAATCTCGCGCGCATGCTGGAGCACGAAGGCATCGCGTATGTAGCGCTCGATCTCGACCCGGATCGCGTCGCGGCAGCGGCGGCGGCGGGCGAAACTGTCGTGTTCGGTGACGCCGGGCGGCGCGAATCGCTGCTCGCGGCGGGCTTGCATCGCGCGGCGACGGTCGCGATCACCTACGCCAACACGCCTTCCGCGATGCGCGTGCTGCACAACATCCACGAGCTTGAGCCGACGCTGCCCGTGATCGTGCGCACGGTCGATGACGCCGACCTCGAAAAGCTCACCGCAGCCGGCGCGACGGAAGTGATTCCCGAAATCGTGGAAGGCAGTCTGATGCTCGCCTCGCACACGCTGGTGCTGATGGGCGTGCCGATGCGCCGCGTCGTGCGCCGCGTGGAGGAAATGCGCGACGAGCGTTACAGTCTGCTGCGCGGCTATTTCCGCGGCGCGGACGATCTGGACGACGACGATGGCCACGAGCAGGTCCGGCTACAATCCGTACCGATCGACGAGAATTCCGAGGCGGTCGGGCATTCGCTCGACGATCTCGGCCTTGTCGGCAGCGGGGTCGAAGTCACCGCGATCCGGCGTCACGGCATTCGCGGCGTCGAGCCCGACCCCGAAACCAAGCTGCGCGCGAACGACATCGTCGTGCTGCGCGGCCTGCCCGAAGTGCTCGCGCAAGCCGAGGAACGGCTCTCGCGCAATCGCCGGGCGGCGTAATTTTCTTAGCCCATTAGGCGGACGCGCGGCCTCACAGCGCGGACTCCGGAGAAGTCATGTCCCATATCCCTTCGAACGCCCAGCTCGACGCCGCGCGTTTCATCAAGGACCGCGTGCGCACCGTCGACGACTGGCCGCAGCCCGGCGTGCAGTTTCGCGACATCACGCCCGTCTTGCAGGACCGGCGCGCGTTGCGCACGCTCATCGACCTGTTCGTGCAGCGTTATATCGATGCCAAGCTCGACGCCATTGCCGGGCTGGATGCGCGCGGGTTCATCATCGGGCCGATTCTGGCTTATGAACTCAGCCTCGGTTTCGTGCCGATCCGCAAGAAAGGCAAGCTGCCGTACAAGACGATCTCGCAATCGTACGAGCTGGAATACGGCAGCGCGACGGTCGAGATTCACGAGGATGCCTGCAAGCCCGGCGACCGCGTGGTGCTCGTGGACGATCTCGTCGCGACCGGGGGCACGATGATGGCGGGCAATATCCTGCTGCAGCGGCTCGGCGCGGAAGTGGTGGAAGCGGCGGCGATCATCGACTTGCCGGATTTGGGCGGCTCGAAGCTCCTGCGCGAAAACGGCGTGCCGCTTTATACCGTGTGTGAATTTGGCGGACATTGATATGCCCAATTTCCTTCTTTTCCTTGCTGCATCGGTTGCGATCACGGTCGCGCCGGGTCCGGACAATCTGCAAGTGCTCGCGCGCGGCATTTCGCAAGGGCGGCTCGCGGGCGTGGTCGCGGCGCTCGGTTTCGCGTGCGGCGTGATCTTTCACACGACGCTCGCAGCGCTCGGCGTCGCGGCGTTGCTGCGCTCGTCGCCGCTGGCGTTTCAGGCGGTCAAGCTCGCGGGCGCGGCGTATCTCGTGTGGATCGGCATCAAGGCGCTGCGCAGTCAGGGGCTTGCCACGGCGCATGAACGACCGAGCCAGCCGTTGTCCACCGTGTTCCGTCAGAGCGTGATCGGCAACATGCTGAACCCGAAGGTCACGCTGTTCTTCATCGTGTTCCTGCCGCAGTTCGTCGATCCGCACGGCGCGCAGAGCGTGATGGCGCAGATGTTCGAACTCGGCGGCCTGTTCATGTTGCAGACAGTCGTCGTGTTTTCGATGTTCGGCTTCGGCGCGGGCATGATCGGCGCGTGGCTGAAGCGCCGTCCGCGTCTGGGCGTGTGGCTCGACCGGCTCGCGGGCGTGACGTTCATCGCGCTGGGCATTCGCGTCGCATTGCGCGACTGAGGCATCCATGACCTTGCCCGCGATCGTCGCCGCCCGCCGTTTCGATGCCGCTGCGCATGTGCCGTTTTTCACCGGTGAAACGCGCGTCGGCTGGATTCGTCAATCCGATGTCGCGTTGCTCGCGCGCTGGCCTGACGTCTTCGAAATCGATCCGCGCGCCGTGCATCTCACCCTTTCCGATGTCGATGCACGCACCGAAGCACTCGGCACGGTCATCGCCGCGCTCCACGCGGACGGCCACATCCCCGGCTGGCGCAACGAAACCTACGCGATCCGCAATCACTTCGATGCACCGCCGCTCGCGTTCATCGAGCGCGCGGCGTCGCGCTTCTTCGGCACGATGACGTACGCGGTGCATCTGAACGGCATCGTGAAACATCGCGACCGTGCGCCGGAGTTGTGGATCGCGCGCCGCAGCGACACGAAGGCGACCGATCCCGGCATGCTCGATAACGTGGTGGCGGGCGGAATCGGCTGGGGAATCGGCATCGAGCCGACGCTCGTCAAGGAATGTTGGGAAGAAGCGGGCATGAGCGCCGAACTCGCCTCGACCGCCACGCCCGGCGGCGCGTTCTACGTGCTGCAATCGCTGCCGGAAGGCACGCAAGCCGAGCTGATTTTCGTCTACGACATCGAATTGCCCGAAGGCTTCACGCCGCGCAATCAGGATGGCGAAGTGGGCGAGCATCGGCTGGCGCGTATCGATGACGTCGCGCGCTGGATCGAAGAAGGCGCGCTCACCGTCGATGCCAGCATTGCCACGCTCGATTGCCTGCTGCGCCGTCAGTGGATCGACGAAGACGCGTGTGAGGGCATCGCCGCGCTTTATATCGCGCCGCAAGTTTGAATATCCAAAAAGCATCGAACGAACGAGGACAGGTCAATGTCGACCGAACATAGTTTTTATCTGAAGCTGTCGTGCCCGGACCGGCCGGGAATCGTGCATTCCGTGTCGGGTTTTCTGTTCAATCTCGGCGCGAATATCCTCGATTCGGCGCAATTCGGCGACAGCCGCACAGGCGAATTTTTCATGCGCGTGCATTTTCAGCAAGTCGGCGGCGATCCGGGGCTGGACGCGCTGCGCCAATCTTTCGGCGAACTGGCCGATGAATTCGGCATGCGCTGGGAAATGCACGATGCGTCGATCAAACCGCGCGTGGTCATCATGGTGTCGAAGATCGGGCATTGTTTGAATGATCTTTTGTTCCGCTATCGCACGGGGCAATTGCAGATCGAGATTCCGGCGATTGTCTCGAATCACAAGGATTTTTATCAGCTTGCCGCGAGCTACGATATTCCGTTCCACCATTTGCCGTTGAATCAGGCGACGCCGGACGCGAAAGCCGCGCAGGAAGCGCGCGTGCTTGAAATCATCGATCAGCACAATACCGATCTCGTCGTGCTCGCGCGTTACATGCAGATTCTTTCGCCGAATATGTGCGAGAAACTCGCGGGCCGCGCAATCAACATTCATCACTCGTTCTTGCCGAGTTTCAAAGGCGCGAAGCCTTATTATCAGGCGTTCGATCGCGGCGTGAAGCTAATAGGCGCGACCGCGCATTACGTGACGTCGGATCTGGACGAAGGTCCGATCATCGAGCAAGAAGTGGAGCGGGTGGATCACAATATGACGCCTGAGCAACTGACCTCAATTGGTCGCGATGTCGAATGCGTGACGCTCGCGCGCGCGGTGAAATGGCATGCGGAGCATCGGATTTTGTTGAACGGGCACAAGACGGTTGTGTTTCGTTGATAGTTAAAAAGCCCGCTGAGATTCTTCAGCGGGCTTTTGGGGATTTAAACCAGGCGCATATAGATCAACTCGCGTTTGATATACGCGTAAAAAATCGGTGCGGCAATGACGCCGGGTAATCCGAATGCGGCTTCCATCGCAAGCATGGCCAGCAGCAATTCCCACGCGCGCGCTTCGATCTGTCCGCCGATAATCCGCGCGTTGAGAAAATACTCCAGCTTGTGAATAAGGATCAGGAATCCAAGCGATGCCACCGCCGTTCCAAACGAAACGGACAAGGAAATCCCGACGATAATCGTATTCGAAATCAGATTGCCAATGACCGGCAGCAACCCGACGATAAACGTAATCAGCACCAGCGTTTTCGACAGCGGCAAGCGCTCATGGAAAATCGGCAGCGCGACCAGCAGATAAAGCGCGGTAAAAACGGCATTGATCGCCGAAATCTTGATCTGCGCGAAAACAATACGACGAAACGCATCCGAGAAACGCGATACGCGCGTGACGAGCGCCATCGACAACGGCAACCGGTGATGCGTCTGACGCGGCGCGCTCACCGCGATGATCGCGCCGATAATCATCCCGATCACGATATGCCCGAGCCCGCGCGCCATTTCCTTGCCGCCTTGCTGGATCATCTCGGCGTGCTTGTGCATGAGTTCGGTGGCCTTGTCGCGCATCTGGATGGAATCCACCGGCAAGTAATTCGCGATCCAGTCCGGCACGGAAAGCCGCGCGCTCGACGTGATGCTCATCAACTGATCGAGCAGCTTTTGCAAACTCGGAAAATCCTGCTCGAAGTGTTCGATGGTGCCCACCGTCAGCGCCGTCAAGCCGCCGACGATGATCGCCGAAATCAGACCGACCGCGATCAGCCGCGCGCCACGGCTCATGACATGACGCTCGATCATTGGCGCGATCATGTGAACGAGCTGGTACACCAGCAAGCCCGCGAGCAGGCCGCCCAGCAGCTTCAGTTCGAGCGTGATCCACATGGCGAAAATGGCGAGCACATAGCTGCCGATCTCCACCGCCGACAGCTTCGGCATGCTCATGTCGCTCGTCAGCCTGACGGGACGGGCGGGCAGGTCCCGCACGCGTCGCTCCTCGCTGGCTGCTTCGTTGCGCTTCCCCATGACTGCGTTCCTTCCCCTGCTGCATACGACGGTTATTCGCGTCGGCGCGCGCGTGGCGCATCCGGACGGTCTGATTCCACTTCCGGCGCTCGCCACGCGGACCGCGGCGAGCGCGCAAACGTCACGCCGCCGACTTGGGCCGTTGCAGCAAAGGTGCCAGATATCTGCCGGTAAAGCTCGCCTTCGATTTCGCGACCTGCTCCGGCGTCCCCTGAGCGATGATCTGCCCGCCGCCCGCGCCGCCTTCGGGACCGAGGTCGATCACCCAGTCGGCGGTTTTGATCACGTCGAGATTATGCTCGATGATGACGACCGTGTTGCCCTGATCTCGCAGCCGATGAATCACTTCGAGCAGCAGCGCGATATCGTGGAAGTGCAAACCGGTCGTCGGTTCGTCGAGGATATACAGCGTCCGACCGGTGTCGCGCTTGCTCAGTTCCAGCGAAAGCTTGACGCGCTGCGCCTCGCCGCCCGACAGCGTGGTGGCCGACTGGCCCAGCCGAATGTAGCCCAGACCCACTTCCAGCAGCGTCTTGAGCTTGCGCGCGACCACCGGCACCGGCTTGAAAAACTCGTGCGCGGCTTCCACGGTCAGGTCCAGCACTTCGCTGATGTTCTTGCCCTTGTACTGAACTTCGAGCGTTTCGCGGTTGTAGCGCTTGCCGTGACAGACATCGCAGGGCACGTAGACATCCGGCAGAAAGTGCATTTCGACCTTGATGACGCCATCGCCCTGACACGCCTCGCAGCGCCCGCCCTTGACGTTGAAGGAGAAGCGGCCCGGATCGTAGCCGCGTTCCTTCGCCGCCGGAACACTCGCGAACAGTTCGCGGATGGGCGTGAACAGCCCGGTATAAGTGGCCGGATTCGAACGCGGCGTGCGTCCGATCGGCGATTGATCGACGGCGATCACTTTGTCGAAGTGTTCGAGGCCTTCGATCGATTCGTACGGCGCGGGCTCCGTTGCCGAACCATACAGATGCTGCGCGACCGCATGCTGAAGCGTGTCGTTGATGAGCGTGGACTTGCCCGAACCCGACACGCCCGTCACGCAAGTCAGCAGCCCGACCGGCAGATCGAGCGTCACGCGCTTCAGATTATTGCCGTACGCCTCCATGATGCGCAGCCGCCGCTCGTCCGGCGCGTTGCGCTTTTCCGGATAACCGATGCTGCGTTTGCCCGACAAATACTGCCCGGTGACGGAGTTCGCATCCTTGATGACTTGCGCCGGCGTGCCTTGCGCGACGACCACGCCGCCATGCACGCCCGCGCCCGGCCCCATGTCCACGACGTAATCCGCCATGCGGATCATGTCCTCGTCATGTTCGACGACGATCACGGAATTGCCGATATCGCGCAAATGCTTGAGCGTGTCGATGAGCCGGTCGTTGTCGCGCTGATGCAGACCGATGGACGGTTCATCGAGCACGTACATCACGCCGGTCAGCCCCGAACCGATCTGCGATGCCAGACGAATGCGCTGCGCCTCGCCGCCCGAGAGCGTTTCCGCGCTGCGTTCCAGCGACAGATAATCCAGCCCGACGTTATTCAGAAACGACAGCCGCGCGACGATTTCCTTGATGACTTTGTCCGCGATTTCGCCCTTCGCGCCATCGAGCCTGAGCGTCTGAAAATAGCCGAGCGCATCGCGCAGCGGCCATCCGCTGATCTCGAAGATGCCGCGCGCCTGATCGCCGCCGCCTACTTTCACGAAGCGCGCTTCGCGGCGCAGACGCGTGCCTTCGCACGCCGGACACGCTTGATTGTTCTGGTATTTCGCAAGTTCCTCGCGCACGGCGGAGGAGTCGGTTTCGCGGTATCGGCGTTCCAGATTCGGGATGATTCCCTCGAACGCGTGCTCGCGAACCGAAGCGCGCCCGCGCTCGTTGATGTACGAGAACGGAATAACCTGCTTGCCCGAGCCGTACAGCAGCGTTTGCCGCACTTTCTCCGGCAAATCCTCGAACGCTGCGTCGATGTCGAACTCGTAGAACGCCGCGAGACTTTGCAGCATCTGAAAATAAAACTGATTGCGACGATCCCAACCCTTCACCGCGCCCGCCGCCAGCGAAAGCGACGGATGCGCGACCACGCGCTTTGGATCGAAGAAGGTGATTTGCCCCAGCCCGTCGCATTCCGGGCACGCGCCCATCGGATTGTTGAACGAGAACAGGCGCGGTTCGAGTTCGGGCAGCGAGTACGAGCAAATCGGACACGCGAACTTCGAACTGAACAGCTTTTCCTGCTCCGTGTCCATTTCCAGCGCGATGGCGCGGCCATCGGCGAGCCGCAACGCCGTTTCGAACGATTCCGCGAGGCGCTGCTTCATGTCCGGCCGCACTTTCAAGCGGTCGATCACGACATCGATCGTGTGCTTGTCGTTTTTCTTGAGCTTCGGCAGCGAATCCACTTCGTAGATTTTCGCGACGCCTTCGTTCGCCGTGCCGCCGCCCGAGCGAATGCGAAAGCGGATGAAGCCCTGCGCCTGCATCGCCTCGAACAGTTCCGTGTGCTCGCCCTTCCGGTCCGCGACGACGGGCGCGAGGATCATCAGCTTGGTTTCGTCGGGCAGCGCGAGCGCGGCATCGACCATTTGCGAGACGCTTTGCGCCTCAAGCGGAATGAGATGGTCCGGGCAATACGGCGTGCCGACCCGCGCGTACAGCAGACGCAGGTAATCGTGAATCTCCGTGACGGTGCCGACCGTCGAACGCGGATTGTGCGACGTCGCCTTCTGTTCGATGGAAATCGCGGGCGACAAACCCTCGATCAGATCGACATCCGGCTTTTCCATGAGCTGCAAGAACTGCCGCGCGTAGGCGGACAGGCTTTCCACGTAGCGGCGCTGACCTTCGGCATAGAGCGTGTCGAACGCGAGCGAGGACTTGCCCGAACCGGACAATCCCGTGATCACGATCAGCTTGTGACGCGGCAAGTCGAGACTGACGTTCTTCAAATTGTGGGTGCGAGCCCCACGAATACGAATTTCTTCCACGAGTTTGTTCCGCGTGATTGTTCCGCTCCCATGCGGAAAGTGAGAGGAACCAAACCTGCTACTATAACGACTTTTAAAGGGCGCAGCGCCCGCGCCAAAAGGCGCGAGAGCGGCAACCGAGTCGTTGGCGGTCATCTGCCGAGCATGCGGCGGCCGTTGGTTTCATATAGTGCCGGGCGGTCGTTCGACAAGGTCCGGCGACAAAGCATCGACGACTTCCCTGCAAGAACAAAATCGGCCGCGCCGGGTCCTGCCCGCAGCCGCGCCTCGCGCCAACCTCATTCAACTCCGCTTCTGATGTCCAATCCGTCTGCCACGTCCACACGTCTGAGCGCGCCGGAATTGCGCGCCACCGTGTCGCTCGCCGCCATCTTCGCGCTGCGCATGCTGGGCCTCTTCATGATCATGCCGGTGTTTTCGATCTACGCGAAAACCATCCCCGGCGGCGACAACGTGCTGCTCGTGGGCATCGCGCTCGGCGCTTACGGCGTCACGCAGTCGATGCTCTATATCTTCTACGGCTGGATTTCGGACAAGCTCGGGCGCAAGCCGGTGATCGTGTTCGGGCTGCTGGTGTTCGCGCTCGGCAGCTTTGTCGCGGCGGCGGGACATTCCATGGCGTGGATCATCGCCGGACGGGTGATTCAGGGCATGGGCGCGGTGTCGTCGGCGGTGATCGCGTTCATCGCCGACCTGACGCACGAGGAAAACCGCACCAAGGCCATGGCGATGGTCGGCGCAAGCATCGGCGTGTCGTTCGCGGTGGCGATCGTCGGCGCGCCAATCGTCTTCCACTGGGTCGGCATGAGCGGCCTGTTCACGGTGATCGGCGTGCTGTCGATCGTCGCGGTGGGCGTCGTGCTGTGGATCGTCCCCGATCCGCCGATGCCGCCCGTGCACGTCAAGGCGCCATTCGCCGAAGTCCTGCACAACGTCGAACTGCTGCGGCTGAATTTCGGCGTGCTCGTGCTGCATGCCACGCAGACGGCGCTCTTTCTGGTCGTGCCGCGCATTCTGGAGGCGGGCGGGCTGCCGGTGGCATCGCACTGGAAGATTTACCTGCCCGTGATGGGGCTGGCGTTCGTCATGATGGTGCCCGCCATCATCGCTGCCGAGAAGCGCGGCAAGATGAAAATCGTCATGCTGAGTGCGATTTCTCTTATCCTGTTCGGACAGTTGTTATTGGGCGCGGCTCCCCATACGCTATGGTCCGTGGCCGCCATTCTGTTCGTGTACTTTCTCGGCTTCAACGTGCTGGAGGCATCGCAGCCGTCAATGGTGTCGAAGCTGGCGCCGGGCACGAGAAAGGGCGCGGCGGCGGGGGTCTACAACACGACGCAATCGATCGGTCTCGCGCTGGGCGGCGTGGTCGGCGGCTGGCTGCTGAAGGCCGACGGCGCGAGCGCGGTGTTCTTCGCGTGCTCCGCGCTGGTGCTGGCGTGGCTGGTCGTCGCTGCGTGGATGAAAGCGCCCCCGCGCAAGGTCGAACGCGCGGCCTGAGCGAAATTTTTTACAGACTTTTGGAATCGAGTCGGCGCGGGGCCGGTCGGTCTTCGTTTCGACGATCGACCTGATGTTGCCCTTTCGCCTGACTGAAGCAAGGAATCTACCGGAGAAATCATGGCATCTGTCAATAAGGTCATTCTCGTCGGCAATCTGGGCGCGGACCCGGAGACCCGCTACCTCCCGAGCGGCGACGCCGTGGCAAACATTCGTCTCGCGACGACCGACCGCTACAAGGACAAGGGGTCCGGCGAGTCCAAAGAGCTCACCGAGTGGCATCGCGTGGCGTTCTTCGGGCGCCTGGCGGAAATCGTCAACGAGTATCTGAAGAAGGGCTCGTCGGTGTATATCGAAGGGCGGATCCGCACGCGCAAGTGGACCGATCAATCGGGACAGGAGCGCTATTCGACCGAAATCGTCGCCGATCAGATGCAGATGCTCGGCGGACGCAGCGGCCCGAGCGCCGGTGGCGACGACGCAGGCTACAGCCGCAGCGCGCCGGCTGAGCGTTCCGGCAGCGGTGGTGGAGGCAGCAGCGGCGGCCGCGCACCGGCTTCGGGCGGTCGCCCTGCCGGTGGTGGTGCGAGCCGTCCGGCCTCCCCGGCAGGCGGTGGTTTCGATGACATGGACGACGACATTCCGTTCTAAATCCGACTAAGCGTTTTTTTTGTTGGTAGAAGCCTGCTTCCCTTTTTGGAAGCAGGCTTTTTCTTTACCAACATATTTTTTTGTGCTTTACTGATGACGGGGATAAACTATTACTTGCTGAAAATGGTGGGTAGATGGCCGATTATTTTGCCAAGCGGATTCGGTTTCGGAATGGAGAGCGCCTTTCAGTTCTCCAGGTTTCCTTTGGACTTCCGGTCCACGAAGTCACGCTCTACCTAGACAGGTACAGACGGAAGGGGCGTGCTGCAAACACCATTCACTTCGTTTGCCTGACCTTGGCGTTGCTGTACCGGGAACTCGCTAAGGCCAAGGTAGACCTGCTCGGGCGTTTGTCCACGGGGCAATTTCTCACTGCTCCCGAACTGAACCGGCTTGCGTCATCGGTGCAGTATCGGATGGATGACCTCGATGCGGATGAGGTAGGCAAGGGCAAGCCCAATGTCATAAATCTGTTGCGAGTTCGACCCCGCCGGAAGGGCGGAGAGACGGAGCGTGAGGCGGTTGACGTTGCGACGCAAGCCTCTCGCCTCCGGTATATGGCCGACTATCTGGCGTTCCTGGCGGACTATGTCGGAAGCACGCTGCCTCAGCCTGAGCGCAGGTCACTCAAGGCTGAGAAAGAAGACGCTCTTACGGCATTCCGTGCAAACATCCCGAAGGTTTCAAAGCGAGCCAAGTTGAACGCTCGCGTGGGTCTGAGTGAAGAGGAAATGGCGCGAATTCTCGCCGTCGTTCACCCTGAATCACCAGATAACCCGTGGGAGCGGGGTTTCGTCCGCCTGCGAAATTGGCTGATTGTTGTACTTCTGTTGGCAACCGGGATGCGGCGCGGGGAACTCTTGGGGCTCCAGATTGGAGACCTGCACCCCAGTGAGCCGAAGCTGCGCGTCATTCGTCGTGCAGACGCTGAAGAAGACCTTCGTCGCATCCAAGCCAACACGAAGACGAACGACCGCGAGATTGAACTCAGGCCGGCCATCATGAAAGCGCTATGGAACTTCATCAACAAGGACCGCCGTGCAATCAAGGCCGCCAGGAAAGTCCCGCAAATATTCGTCTCAGATGAGGGAAAGGCGCTATCGCAATCCAGTGTCGACAAGTTGTTCGCGCAATTGCGCGCGGCGTGTCCTGGGTTGCCAGTGAGGTTGACGAGCCACGTTATGCGTCACACGTGGAACGACCGATTTTCCGAGCAGGCCGAGGTCCTTGGGCTTAGCGATGCGGTCGAGGAGAGGGCGCGAAACGCTCAGCAGGGCTGGAGCGATAACTCCGCGATGGCCGCCACTTACACGCGTCGGCATACCGCTCGTAAAGGGCGACAGGTTGCATTGAAGCTGCAGGAGCGACTTGATGAAAAACTCAAACAAGATAAATAAAGAGCGCTCAACTGGCCTCGCGCTTCGGCTGCCGGACGTCGCATTCACCCGGCGGGGCATCGCATTCAATCCGAACGACGATGTATGGGATTGGATTGACGGGCCGTTCCGGCTCCATTTGGATTTCCGCAAGTTCGATGGACCGTACGCGTTACTTCGCAAGCCATTGAAGCATGCCCTTCTGGTTTTCGCAAAAGGAAGCTCTGCGAGCCATTTGACGAACCTGTTTCAGGCATTTACACACTTTCTTGCGCTCCGGGACCCGTCTATCCCCCTGCCGTTCATCACGGCTGCGGAAGTGTCGAACTACGCTGCACGTCTCAAGGACCATGAGAAGTGGCGTCTGGGCACGTTGAATGTTTTGCTGCAGAAGTGGGGGGCGATTGGTCTTTACGGTATCGAGCCAGCTTGCACCAAGTACTTGCGCGAACGGCGTAAGCCGGGAAACACCAAGGGAAAGGCCGTCCTCACCCGGGACCCTGAGGAAGGGCCCTTTACCGAAGCCGAATACACGGCACTCTACAAGGCCGTTGATACAGCGTACGGCACTGGGGAAGTATCTCAGTGGGTCGCCGTTCTTACGCGATTGCTTTTTGCCTGCGGAGGCCGCATTTCCCAGTATGCGTCCCTCAAGGTAATGGACCTGACCGTACGCGATGGCACGTTCGTTCTTCGGCTTCCCCAAGTCAAGACACGAGAGGCGCACTCCCGCGTGTCTTTCAATGAATTCGATATAAGCCCACAGACGGGGCGGTTTGCCGAGCAGTACATTGATGGCCTGAGAGCCACAGGGTACGGTGACGACGCACCGTTATTTCCCGAAGGCGTCGTGATGGCGCTTGGGCCGAGGGTAGACCGGCGTGCCAACGATGACATGTTCTTTGGACACTGTACTAGCCAAGCGCTCTCTAAGGGGTACAGCGGTGCGTTGAAAGACATTGCTCCCCCCACTGAACGACTTGAGTTCGCACCCATCCCGGTCATTCCCAAGCGATTCCGGTACACGTTTGGCGTACGCCTTGCTGAAGAGGGTGCTAGTAAGACTGTCATCGCCGACCGGCTGGGACATGCGGACCTACAGCACGTCGGCGTCTACGTGCAGGCCTCGCCTAAGATTGCCGAAAACATCGACAAGGCGATAGGCACTCAACTGGCTCCTCTGGCTCGCGCGTTCAGAGGCCATCTGGTCGAGGACGAGCAGCACTCGACGCACAAGGGCGCGCCCGGTAGTCGCATCATTGACTTTCGGGTCTCGAAGGACCCGGTTGGCAGCTGCGCCGGCAAGGGTGGCGGATGTGCCTTCAACAAGCCGGTTGCGTGCTACACCTGTTTCAAGTTCGAGCCATGGCTCGATGCACCCCATCAAAAGGTGCTTCAGCGTCTGCGGACTGAACGCGAAAAGTGGGCAAGCGACCAGAGGCTCGCCGCAATCAACGACGACGCCATCCGCGCGGTCCAGGAAGTCATGGCCGAGTGCGCAGTGGTGTGGGCGCAGCGCGAGGAGGAGCCAACATCGTGAGCGCGACGGTTCTTCATTTTACGCCCCGTGCTGAACTGGAGCCGCAGGCCAATCTCGATGCTTTCATTGCGCTCTGCAAACAGTCCGAGGTGTTGGACGCTCGTGCGCAGTTCGGGCTGAACGTCTGGAAAATTGGGCGCCTGAAGGGCCACAACAAGGTTCACCGAGCGGTGTTCAGCACGCTGGAGGCTGCAAGCAACGACGCGCCTGAGCCGTGCATGCCACCGCCATTTCTTGACTTCGCCAAGGCGGCGCTCGTCTATCTGCACGACAAGCGGCCGGTCGTTTCGCAAAGCGTCCGCGTTGCGGCGTTGCGATGTCTTGAAGCGGCGTTGCGTGAGTGGAGCAAGGGCTCCCGGCCGACGGCGGTGAACCCTGATGTGCTGGACACCGCCGTGGAGCTAGCCAAGAAGCAGGTCTCGCTTGGCGTTGCGTACCGGATTGCTGGACAGCTCGAGATGATTGCGGAGCTGATGAGCTCCAATGGCTTCATCTCGCTCCGGCAGCCGTGGGCTCACGGTATGAAAAAGCCCCAAGAGCTAGGGTCCAGAATTTCGAAAGCGGCGTTGGCAGCACGACAAGAAAAACTGCCTTCAGCGGCGACGTTGCGAGCACTAGCCGGCATCTTCCATCAGGCTACCGAACCGGCAGACGTGCTGGTCTCCAGCTACACAGCGTTGTTGGTCTGTGCGCCAGAGCGCATCAATGAAGTTCTCCGGTTACGCAGGAACTGTTTGGTCGAAGGGGACGGCGAATTCCACGGAAAGTTCGGACTGCGTTGGGCGGGGTCGAAGGGGTTCGAAGACACGACGAAATGGCTTCCTTCCGAAATGGCACCGATTGCAAGAGAAGCGGTCGCGAAGCTTTTAAAGATGACGGTACACGCACAGGAGATTGCGGCCTGGTACACCGCAAATCCAGCGTCCCTGTTTCTGCATGAGGCCGCAGAGCACCTCCGTGACCAAGAGCTGTTGACGGCAGCGGAGCTGGCCTTGGTCTTATGGGGCGACGGGGTTACGAAGAAATCGAGGAACGCCGCGAACACTTGGGCCCGCGCTAAACATCTCGCCGGAGTGCCGCTAAGCGGCCGCCGGATTGGTTACCGGTTCGTCGACGTGGAGCGTGCGGTGGTCGCCATGCTGCCAGCAACGTTCCCCTTCGTTCCTGGCGCCCCTGAGCTCCTATGCAAAGACGCCATGGCTATTATTGGAACCAATGGAATGCATCTTTCGAAGGCGACCTACCTCTGCATGTTCCACTGCATCGATTACAGCAGCGTCACAAATGGACTCGGTATCGCCAGCCGAAGTTCCATCTTTGAGCGCTTCGCATACACCGAGGACGACGGCTCACCTATCGAGCTCAAGAGCCACAGCCTGAGGCATTATCTGAATATGCTGGCTCAGATGGGCGGCCTCAGCAGTACTGAGATTGCCATCTTCTCTGGTCGCAAGGATGTCGGGCAGAACCGAGCCTACGACCATATGAGTTCGGACGAGGTGCAGGCGCCCATCAGCGCGGCTCTGAAGGCCGGGTTCACTTCGAATTTGGTGGCCACGGGCGGACGGGAGCTCATCCTACGCAGTGAGTTCCAAAGAATTGGTATCGTCGCCGCCCACACAACCGAGTACGGCTGGTGCACCCACAACTTTGCCAGCGAACCTTGCCAGATGTACCGCGACTGCATGAACTGTGAGGAGCAGGAGTGCGTCAAGGGCGAAAAACACAAAGAAGCCAATCTTCGTTTGCTGAAGGGCGAGACGGAATACCTGCTCGGCCAGGCTCGAGAAGCCCTGAGCGACGAGGAGTTCGGCGCCGACAATTGGGTAAAGCATCAGTCCCAGACGCTTGAGCGAGTCAATGCCATGCTGTCCATTCTGGAGGACCCATCGGTGCCGCTTGGCGCTCGAATCCGGCTCGACCTGGCCAACGCTCCGCTCATCTCCGATGCCAATGCGCGACCCGTCAACGTCCTGAAGAACACTGAGCGAGAGGTGCTGCCATGAAGAAGACTCGCGCGCCCGACCTGACCGAAGAGCGAATCAAGGTCGTAATCGATATCCTTGACGATTGGACGGGCAAGCTCACGTGGGACTTGCTGTTGGACGCAGTGGAGAAGGCCTCCGGCGTCAGGTATTCACGCTTCACGTTTGCAGAGTACGCGGAAATAGCCAACGCCTTCTCGCTCAAGAAGGATGCGCTACGCGGTACGTGGAAGGGCGAACCCAGTCAGCCTCGGGATGAGCGGGTCCGGGCAGCGCTGGAGCAAACGGCCCGCTACAAGGCCAAGGTAGAGCGCCTCGAGAAGGAGAATCAGCTACTCCTCGAGCAGTTCGTCACGTGGGCAACCAATGCTGAGCGCAAAGGCGTGACGATGGCTATGCTCAATACCCCGCTGCCCAAGCCCGAACGGGACCGAACCATAAGGGTGAAGTGATGGCGAGCGGACAGCAACTGGCGGAAGAAAACGTCCGGAAGTTTGCGACCTGGGCTGCTTCGAAAACGGATGAGGACTTCCGTAACATGGTGGCACGTGGAGTCCTGTCACGGACGGAAATTGCTGCCGAATGTGGTTTTGCCAAGTCGGCGCTGGCACAGAATCCTCGCATACGCGATGCGCTGAAGGCTCTCGAGACATCGCTGCGAGAGCGTGGCGTGCTCCCGCCTGTCGCGTCGGTTGGGGAATCGGAGGCTGACGCCGCCATTCCGGTGCGACGAGTTGAACCCATGCGTGCAGCGCGGGATGCGGAGCGCCTGTCGCGGTTGGAGCAAGAAAACGCTAGCCTGCGCGCGGAAAACGCCGAACTCAAGCGGCTGTTAGCTCGCTTCTCGGTGCTGCAGGACGCCTTGGCTGAGACCGGGAGGCTGCCTCGATGACGGAAGCCGTCACGGTGACGCTCCGGGTAACAGGCGTGCGCTCGCAGAATCCTCGCGGCTTCGGCGGTGCAATCTTCACCGGCGTTCCAATCGACGCGACCGGTTCAGTTCCTGACACGCGTGCGTATGTCGTAGTTAAGGCTAGCCGGACGGCGCTAGGCACCACGCGTGTGGAGCGCGGCCAGTGGTGGCATGTCAGCGGTCCGGTTACCGAGCGGCGTGTCGTCGTCGACGGCTTCGAGCTGCTTGAGCGGCAGGTGGAAGCTGCCGTCCTTCATCTCGCGATGCCCGCCGGCGAGCACATCATCAAATATATAGCCGATAACCCCGCGTTTGAGGGCCTCGGTTCAGTCAAAGCGCGTCGGCTGTGGGAGCGATTCGGCGAGCGCCTGTATTCCATCTTGGACGCGGGAGATGCGTCGACGTTAGCTGACGTGTTGACTGACGACGCCGCGCAGACTCTGGTCAACGCCTGGGCAGAGCACGGCCAGTCGCAGACACTTCAGTGGTTGCAGGTGCATGGCTTTGACTTGAGCGTCGGTCGCAAGGTATTGAGGTACTTTGGCCGCGAGGCGCAGGCCCGCATCGAAGAAGACCCTTACCGCCTCCTTTCTTTCCTCGGCAAATGGACAGATGTCGACCGGCTGGCGATGACGCGATTTGGCGTTTCGGCGGATGACCCGCGACGCCTGCGCGGCGCGGTCGAGGAAGCATGCTACCGGATGTTTGCCAATGGCCATACGGCCATGCTCAAGTCTGACCTCGAAAAGCTGGTGGTTCCGCTTCTCGGCGAATCACGAGGCGTGTCCTGGCGAAGCCTGCTTGCCGAAGCTATGAGCGAGGGTTTGGCCAATGGCAGCGTCGTGGAGAGCGCCTTCGGGTTGCAGCCGCTAGGCGCGCTGGTCATGGAGCGGCAGGTGGCCAAAGCGATTTGCGAACGGCTGACAGGCACTGTGCATAAACTGCTCGCCCGCGCTGAGGTGGACCGAGTCATCGCAGCGGTCCAGGCGGAAGACGGAATCAGCCTGAACCAGGAGCAGCAATCCGCCATACATCTTGCTGCGGAGCAGGCGTTCGCTTGCATCACGGGTGGGGCTGGTGTTGGCAAGACAACCGTCCTCAAGTCGCTCTACCGTATCTACGACGGTGCGGGTGTAAGGGTTCTCCAGGTCGCTCTCGCGGGCCGTGCCGCCAAACGAATGCAGGAGGCAACCGGCCGCGCGGCCGCGACGATTGCCAGCTTCCTGAAGGCGATGCGAGATGCTGACTTCGACGGCCCCACCGTGCTCGTTATCGATGAAGCGAGCATGGTCGATATCGTTTCGATGAGCCGTATCTGTGAAGCGCTACCCTCCCGGGTGCGTCTGCTGCTAGCTGGGGACCCTCATCAGTTGATGCCTGTAGGCCCTGGATTGGTCCTCCATTGCATCATGCGGACGCAAGCCATACCCTCCGTAGAGTTGATGACAGTGAAGCGATACGGCGGTGAGATAGCTGAGGTGGCGTCGGCGGTTCGCGCCGGAGTCTGGCCCATCGTTGGAGCGGACCACGCAGCTGCGGTCGCCTTCATTCAGTGCGAAGAGCGGCAGATTGCCGAGCGAGTCGTCGAGCTGTATGCCATGGACCCCGAACGCACTCAGGTGTTGTCTCCCTTGCGTAATGGGTTGGCGGGAACGAAAGTTCTGAATCAGCTATGTCAGGAGCGTTTCACGAAGGGGTGTGCTGCAGTAACCCGGTGGAATGACGAGTTCGAGAGGCCAGAGCATTGCGGGTTCAATCTGGGCGACGTGCTCTTGTGTACGCGCAACATGTGGGACAAAGCGCTGCAAAACGGGTCACTCGGCAAAGTCGTCCGGGTGGAAGCGCCGCCTGTTGCAGCAACCGCAGAGTCACCAGCAGTCCTCGCTTGGGTCGAATGGGACGATGGCATTCTCCGCGCGTTGACGGAGGACATGCTCGAGGATGTCGAGCTGGGTCGCGCGGTCACGGTGCATAAGGCTCAGGGCTCGCAATGGCCCCGTGTCATCGTGCCGGTAACTGACTCAAAGCTGCTAGACCGTACGCTGCTGTACACCGCCATCACGCGCGCGCAGATACAGGTTCTGCTGGTGGGCAATATGGAGGCGGCTCGCCGCGCAGTGCTTGCGCCACCAAAGGCACATACTCGCAAGGTAGCGTTGGACCTCGCGCTCGCGAGATATCTCGAGCAGGCCAAAGTCAGTGCATCCGAAGTAGCGTGATTCGCTGACAGCGCGGAACGGGTCAAGGGCGGGCGTCAGCCCGGCGTAGCGAACCCTTGACGCGCGCAGGGGTTCAGACGCTATGGCCTGGTTGGAAGCTCAGCATTATCGGGCTTCCGACCATGCCATTCTTATGCGTTCTTGCCATACACCTCAGCCTGAAGCGCTACCCACAAAACCGGGCTCGAGGGCTCGATATGCGTTGAAAACGCGCCTCGAGACTGCCGCTACCAACAGTCCTGTCGGGCGGGGTTGGCGGAGAAGCTTTCACTCACTCACATCGCGTCGACTACCAACATTTGTTAGTGTGGATAACCGTTCTGACCGATCGAACCTGAGTAGTCACGAAAAAATCCCCGGCGTGAGCCCCGGGGATTTTTTTTGCCAAGCACTTTCCGATTTATTGCGCAAATCGCCCCCAATTACGTTCGGTTTCGATACGCTGTCGAATGTCGTGACGAAAACATCGCAGGCTGGCTAAAAAACGCGCAGGGTAATGGGAGTTATCCTATGGCGTGCGAAATATATGCGACTTAGTTTCGAGAATAATCTATTAAAAGTCTGAGAGAAGAATGTTTGATTGTCTGTTGCCAAGTAATCCGATCCTTTTGTTGTCCTCGGCATCTATCTTTTATCAGATCAGTGTCCTAAGCAAAAGCGAACTTGGTTTTATCGGCAAAACGAAGTAAGCCCGCCTCGGACACCATAAGCTGTGAATCAAAGAGAGAAAACAAACTGATCCGGGGGGCCTTTGAAACTGCGTGTTGTACTAGCCGACGACCATCCCTTCGTAGTACTGGGAATGAAGGCGTTGTTCCGTGTGGACGACGGTATCGAGGTAGTGGGCGAGGCCACGAATGTGAGCCGTCTGTTGCTGGAATTGGCGCTCAAGCCATGCGATGTATTGGTGACCGACTTCGCCATGCCCGATCCCGGTCAGGATGCACACGACGGTCTGCGCCTCATCCGCCGCGTGCGGCAGGACTGGCCGAAAATAAACATCGTCGTGCTGACGAGCGTCAGCAATGTGGCCATTCTGCGCTCCATCCTCAACGCGGGCGCAATGAGCCTCGTGAATAAGGCGGAGCCCATCGAACTTGTCTCGATCGCGGTGCGCCACGCTTGTGTCGGGCGACGTTACGTGAGCGCGTCGTTCGTCACCGCGCTGGCGGAAGCGGGCGCCGAGACCGAGTTCTCGCCCGAGGAACCGAAGCTCTCGCCGAGGGAAGAAGAAGTCGTGCGTCTGTTCGCCAGAGGTCGGTCGATCACGGAGATCGCGCGAGAGTTGCATCGTGACGTTCGCACCATCAGCCGTCAAAAACGCGACGCCATGAATAAGCTTGGAATCCGAAATGATCCCGGTTTGTTCGCTTTTGTGCGCGCGCGTGGTTTGGGTTAATCGCTCTGAATTCGTTTCGGATGCATCTTATGTTGTTTCAGGTGTCGTTCGCCGATGCTAGTAAAAGGCGAATTTGAGTGGTTGCCAAAGTTAATTTTGTGTGGAGTCGGAAGTGTTGCAAATCGAAAATGACAGTCAAATATTCTCGCATTCGAAAAGGTTGAGATTGACGATCGCGGACGACCATCCGCTTGTGATTCTCGCCATCGAGCAGTTGGCTGGAAATTTTCCGAATGTCGAAGTGGTAAGTCGCAACGCGAACTCGACAGAGCTCGACGAATCCCTCGAGCGCGATCAGTGCGACGTCGCGATCATCGACTTTCACATGCCTGGCGGTCGTGCCGGTGACGGCATAGAGCTGATCCAGCATCTGTCGTCGCGCTACCCTGAGTTGCGCGTCATCGTACTTTCGCACAACGACAACGCAACGCTTGTCCGGCAGGCGCTCGACGCCGGCGCGCACGCGTTTTTGAGCAAGGAAGACCGGCTGGACCTGATTTACCTCGCCATCGTATCGGCGGTCGCGAACGAGACCTACCTCGGGCCTGCCATCCGCCGATCTCTCGCGGTGGCGAACGCGGAAGGTCATGCACGGTTCATTCGCCAACGTCTGACTGCACGCGAGATGGAAGTCATCGAGCGATACGCGCGGGGCACGAACGTAACAGAAATTGCGAAAGATCTTGGCCGTAGCGTTAAAACCATTAGCGCTCAAAAGTGCGCCGCCATGCGCAAACTCGATTTATCCAGCGATGCCGATCTCTACCGATTCATAGCCGATAGCGATCTTCTTTGAATTTTTTTTGTTTTTCAGAAACCTGCGCATCATGACGGCGCATCACCCTAGGCATAAGCGGATTCCTTAAAAGGATTGCCCGCTTGAATCAAAATAAACAAGAACATGAGACAAGATTCCCCAATACGCGCCATTGTCGCGGACGATCATCCTATGGTCATCAAGGGCGTCACCGCCTATCTTGAGCAAGATCGATCTGTCAGCGTCGTGGCCACCGCGCGCAACACCCTCGAACTGGCCGAAGCAATGGACTGCACACCGTGCGATTTCGTTATCAGCGACATCGGCATGGAAGGTATGGACGGCGAAAATAGTTCCATTGCATTTCTGAGACGATTGTCGTGGCTGTCTATCCGCCCGAGGCTCATCGTGTTGACGATGATCGGGCAAAGCCAGATGCTGGCCGGACTCATCCAGATCGGTATCGATGGCGTCATCGACAAGCGCGACGGACTCGCCTGCCTCTTTAGCGCAATGGCCGCCGTTCGGCAGGGACGACGATACGTCTCTCCCGGCGTTCAAATCTTGATCGATTCGCTTCCGTCGCACACGCCCGCTCGGGCTGGCGTGCTGAGCAGGCGCGAGTGGGAAGTTTTTCAGCTCTACGCGAGCGGTCTCCTGATCCCGGAAATTGCAGCGCGCTTTGGGCGCAGCAGTAAAACCATCGCAACTCAAAAGCGCAATGGCATGCGCAAGCTCGGCCTCGACACCGAAACGCAACTTGTCGAATTCTTCCGGCAAGTCGGGCTGGTTTGAGTGCCTCAACGCAGAAACTAAGAGCGTTTCGAGACTGAATTGAGATAGCTCTTATATTCGCTCGAACTCGTCCTGATCAAACTAGAAAGTCGCTCGCTCTTTTTATCGCGATGCCGTTCTCGCGCGCGCTGCGCTCATTCAAGGAGTTCGAATTGAGATCGTCATGGAAGTGGTGTTTGGCCATGCTTTTTCAGACCGTGTCGCCGCTTTCGTTTGCCATCGCGCCATTGCATGCCGATGCCGCCATGGCTGCGTCCGCCGGAACGGTCTCCGGGCTTCGACTGCTGCCCGCGCTGATCGGCGTTGCGGCCGTGCTTTTGGTCACCCTGCGTGCACTGATCCTGCTTCAACGTGAAAACGCGCGTCGCATCGAAACGGAACAGCGTTTGGCAACGCAACTCAGCTTCCAGCAGACCATGATGGAAGTCGTTCCGTATCCGCTGGTGGCGAAGGATTTGGGCAATCGCTATATCGCGGTGAATCGCGCTTTCGAGGAAGCACTCGGCGTGCGGCGCGAGGACATCATCGGACGAACGTGTCTGGAGGCTGCCGCGTGGGGCGCCGAGCAGAGCCATGTGCTGCACGAGCTTTGCTCGACGACCTTGCGCACGGGAAAACGCCAGGAAATCGAAGTTGAACTGCGCGATCGAAAGGGTCGCCCGGGCTACGGACTTTTCTGGACGGGCGCGTTCTCCGCTTCGAATGGCGAACTGGCGGGTGTCGTCGGCACGATGATCGACATCACCGACATTCGTGACGCCGAACTGCGCGCGCGTCAGACCGAGCAACGCCTACGCAATGTCGTGCGATCGCTGCCGGCGGTGGTATTTCAACTGCGTCGCTCGCAGGATGGCAAGTACAGCCTTCCGTACGTCGATGGCGATACGCGCCAACTCCTCGGCCTCGATCTGGCGGCCCTGGCGGGCGATCCCGCCAACTTGCTGCGTCATGTGGAAAGAGAGGACAGCGGGCGCCTCATGCACGAGATCGAAGCGTCCTCACGAACCCTCGAACCCGTGCACACGGAATTCCGATCCACCGTGAACGGCGTGATGCGCTGGATTCGCGCCGATCTCGTCGCGCATCGTGACGACGAGGGCGCGGTCGTCTGGAGCGGTTATTGGGCCGATGCCAGCGTCGAGCATGCTCGCGCCGAGGCATTCGCGCGCGCGAGAGACACCGCGCAGGCCGCATCGCGCGCCAAGGACGACTTTCTCGCGATGATGAGCCATGAAATCCGCACGCCGATGAATGGCGTGCTCGGTCTGGTCGAAGTCTTCGAGAACACGCCGTTGAACCCGGATCAGTCGCAAATGCTGGGCATGATCCAGGATTCGGCCAGCGCGCTGCTGCAAATTCTTGACGATCTTCTGGACTATTCCAAGATCGAAGCCGGACGCCTGACCATCGAATCGACGTCGATCGATCTTCGGGAACTGATCGACAACACGCTGGGTCTTCTGGCTGGCCGCGCGCACGAAAAGGGTCTGCGCGTGCGCGTGGATGTCGCGCCGGACGTGGCGGCAATCGTGCGCGGAGACAGTGTCCGTTTGCGGCAGGTGCTGTTCAATCTGCTGAGCAACGCCATCAAGTTCACCATCAATGGCGAGGTCACGTTGCAGGTGCGTGTCTTGGAAGGACTCGAGCGCGAGCAGGTCATCGAGTGGCGCGTGATGGATACGGGCATTGGCATCGCGCCCGAGGCGCAGGAAAGGCTGTTCGAACCGTTCGTGCAAGCTGAAACGTCCACGACACGGCGGTTTGGTGGAACCGGCCTTGGATTGACCATCTGCAATCGACTGGTCGAGTTGATGGGCGGAAAACTCACGCTCCGAAGCGAAGTCGGCGTAGGCACCGCGATGATGGTGCAACTCGCAATGCCCGTGGAGGCGCGTCAATACCAGATCGACGGACTGAATGGCCGGCGTGGCATCGTCGCGATCGAGGACGGGCATGTGGCGGATGCGCTGGTCAACTATGGTCAGGCGCTCGGACTGCAGTTGCAGCGCATGTCTCCTTCCGAGTGCATGTCGAATGAGAGTCACGCGTTCGCGGGCATCGACCTTGTCTTTCTGAGCGATACGCGCAAGGACATTCTTCCGGCCGGTTCGAGCGTGATTCACGTGACGGAGAAACCCAAGCCCACGGGTTATCGCATTCTCGAAGACGACATTCGCGTGAGCGTCAATCCCATCTCATGGCACGGGCTCGGCGCGGCCTGCGTGGCGGCGCTCACGGGCATGCCGCAGGTCGCCGCGCTCGGACGCGCGTCACGCGCCGAAGCGCCAGCGCGCGCGGCCGCGTTGCAGGCCGGGAAGCTCGTGCTGGTGGCGGAAGATCATCCAGTCAATCAGGAGTTGATTCGTCATCAGCTTTCGTTGCTCGGATTCGCCTGCGACGTCGTGCATGACGGAGTCGAAGCGCTCGCCGCCCTGGAAGCCACGCGATACGGTTTCCTGATCACTGATTGCCACATGCCCAACATGACCGGCTACGAACTCGCGCGCCACGTGCGCGCGAAGGAGCCGCACGGAACGCGGCGCTTGCCGATCCTCGGCATCACGGCAAGCACGGTGCCGGACGAGTTACGAAAGTGTCGCGATGCCGGCATGGACGATTGCCTCATCAAGCCGACACGGCTTGCAACCTTGCGCGATCATCTGAATCGCTACTGGATAGCGGGCGATGCGTTAGTCACTTCGCAGTCGAATGAACGGCGGCCGTCTTCGGAGGGCGGTGCCGAAGATGATCTGGATATCGAAGCAATGGCACAGTTATGGGGAAGCGAGGCCACGGTCAAGGCGCTGCTGGATGCCTTCGTGTCGTCGTTTCGCGATGACCTTGCCGCGCTTCGGACGCTGCTCGATCAGGGCACGGTCGAGCATTTGCGCGAGTGGCATCATCGCGTGATTGGTGCCGCAAGCGTTCTCCAATATCGCCCTTTGCTGGATGCGCTCGATTGCTTCCGTCAGGGTTTGCACACGAAGGCGCTGGCGCAACGGAAACAAGACGGCTTGGCGCTCGTGTCGCGCTGCGAACGCATGCTGGAGCGGATCGAATCGCAGGGCGCCGCGATGGTCTAGCTCTTGGTCGATTCAATGGGGAACGAAAGCGCGATCGTGAGGTCGCGTTTTTTTTGCCTGAGTCGTTACACGTTTGAACCCGCTTCGCTCGGCGCACGATCGCGAAAATAGCCAAGCGCGAAATCGACGAATGAACGCGTCTTGGCGGAGACATGCCGGCGGCCGGGATACACGATCGACACTTCCTTATCGGCATTGCTGAGCGTGTAGGAAGGCAGAAGGCGCACCAGCGAGCCCGCTTCGATGTCTTGTGCCACGTAGCTTTCGGGCAGCACGGCGATGCCCATTCCCAGCAGCGCGGCTTGTCGCAACATGGGCGAACTGTTGACGGAGTAGGTCGGGTCGAGACTGACGTCTTCATGCACGCCGTTTGCCGAAATGAACGACCACGTGGAGCCGTGGATATCCGAAGACGGCGCGACGAAGCGATGTTTCGCAAGCGCGGCGGGCCGCGCCGGCTCGCCGGCCTGCGCAAGATAATCCGGCGAAGCGACGAGTGCCGCGGCGACCCTGAACAATGGCCGATTGATGAGCGTGCCACTATTCACGAGATGCGGCACGACGATGCCGACATCGAAACCTTCATCCACGATATCGACCGGCCGATGCAACAAGGTCAGACGCAGTTTGACGTCCGGATAGCGCGCCTGATAGTCACGCAGCATCGGCGTGAGTTCGAGCTGCGAAAACGATGCCGATGCCACCAGTTTCAACGTTCCCGATGGATCGACTGAAGTACTCGCCACCGATGCCTCGACGGCTTCGACCTGATCGATCACCGCGCGGCAACCCTCGGCATAGTTCCGTCCCGCTTCGGTCAACGACACACTGCGTGTCGTGCGATTGAGCAAGCGCGTGTTCAGATGCGTTTCCAGCAGCGAGACATAGCGTGTGACGACGGCGTTGGAGATATCGAGTGCCGCCGCGGCGCGCCCGAAAGATTCGGTTTCCGCGACTTTCAGGAAGACGCGCATCGCTTGTAACTGGTTCATGGTGAAGAAGGCCGGAGAAGCGTTGTCTCGAGGTGAGACAGACACTTCCATCTCGCGTGCGCGATCTTATTCAGCGTTCTCAACCTATGTAATCGGACGACTCCGATGCGAACAGCCTGTCGTTCTAAGACAACTGTCGCATGTCCGCAACTTAAGATAAATCGAGAGATTTCGAGATAGGAGCGTGCGTCAGGTAAGTGCAAGTCACCTAAGCGTTAACTCATATTGAAATTCTATTTTTTGAATTGTTCGAAATGATTTTTGCGTTCCGTTGGGTGGCCGGGGCAAAAAGCCCGGTCCTACACTTTGGGCTGCCGAATAACGGTGTGAGGCATAACCCGGGGCACTGGGTACCAGACGTGCCACGGCGCCGGCTGAAGCAACCCATCGAGTCTCAGGACTCACTCAAAGGAATACGCATGAAAAAGAATCTTATCGTAGCGGCTGTGGCTGCACTGGCTGCATCGTTCGCTGGCGCGGCAAGCGCGCAAAGCAGCGTCACGCTGTACGGTCTGGTCGACGCAGGTCTGACGTACGTGAACAACGTCGCGACCGGTTCGGAATTCGGTTCGCAGAAGACGAACTCGTGGAGCATGTCGGGTGGCAATGTGGACATGAGCCGTTGGGGCCTGCGTGGCATTGAAGATCTGGGCGGCGGCATGAAAGCGGTCTTCCGTTTGGAAAGCGGCTTCGACGTGGCGAACGGCGGTTCGCTCGGTAGCGGCTTTGGCCGTCAGGCTTATGTCGGCCTGTCGTCGCAAGCTGGCACGGTCACGCTCGGTCGTCAAAACGACTCCGTGACGGACTACCTTGGCCCGTTGAGCGCCAGCGGTTCGTGGGGCGGTACGTATTTCGCGCACCCGGGCAACATCGACAACCTGAACGGCGACGCGTTCCATGAGAACAACTCGGTCAAGTTCCAAAGCGCGAACTATTCGGGTCTGTCGTTCAACGGCATGTACGCATTCTCGAACGGTGCAGGCAGCTTCGCCGCCAACCGCGCATACAGCGTCGGCGCTGGCTACGAAAACGCCGGCCTGAAGGTCGCAGCGGCTTACATGCAAGGCAACCAGATCCACTCCGCAAACGGCGGCGCGATCGTTGAAGGTCAGTCGGACCTGCCGAATCAAGGTTCGGAATTCAACGTCGATCGTCAACGTACGTTCGGTGCTGGTGCTAGCTACTCGATCGGCGCAGTGACGTTTGGCGGCCTGTGGACGCAAGTTCGTCAAGACAACAACTTGACCGGCGTTGGCGCGAACACCATCAACAACTACGAAGTGAACGGCCGTTACGCGCTGTCGCCGGCACTGTCGATGGGCGCTGCATACACGTTCACGAATTCGAAGTTCGCGCAATTCGACGGCGAAACGACCCGTGTTCGCTATCACCAGTTCGGCTTGCAGACCGACTACGCGCTGTCGAAGCGTACGGACATCTATGCTGAAGGCGTGGTTCAGATCGCCAGCGGTCTGCCGGAAGGCGAAGCGGTTTATGCAGGCATCTCCGGTGCGAGTGGCAACTCGTCGAGCAGCCGTCAGGTCCTCGTGACGACGGGTATCCGTCACCGCTTCTAAAGCGGGCTGCTGCGTCATACGCAGATGCTGAGTGGTAAAGAAGAGGGCGCCTTCGGGCGCCCTTTTTTCGTTAGTGTCACGCGTGCGAAGTGCGGTGGATCGTGCAAATGCACTACTATCTGCTCGCGTACCCGCCATCTAAGGAGAGCGACATTGACTTCGATTCGCCACCGTTATGCGTGTCAGGTTTCGGCCGTGATGCTCACGCTTTTCGCCTCGATCAATGCATATGCAGACACCGTCGCGCTCAAGGCGAACCTTCAGCCATCAAGCGAAGTGCCGCCACGTGTCAGCAAGGGCCACGGTCTGCTCGACGCCACTTTCGACACCGACACCAAAGTCCTTCAATGGACCGTGACCTACGCCGAGCTTTCCGGTCCCGCGACCATGGCGCACTTTCACGGACCTGCGCCGGTAGGCCAGAACGCGAAGGTGCAGGTTCCCGTCGACAAGAACGCTTTGACCAGCCCGATGAAAGGTCAAGCCACGCTCAGCGAACAACAGGTCACCGACCTCATGGCTGGCCAGTGGTACTTCAACATTCACACGCAGGAGAACCCGACCGGCGAAATTCGCGGTCAGGTGATGCCATCGAACTAAGAAGCGCGAACACGAAAACGCGATGAGCTGGCAACGCACGCTCGCCAGCTGGATCTTGCGGCGAACCATGCGCCCAAGGACCGCCGCGCCGGAACTCGATGTCGCGCACGCGCGCGCTCAGACGTCTCGACGGCTGTGGCTGCCGGACGTGCCGAAGGGCTGGCGTCTCGATATCCGCGAAGAGGCGAAGCATGCGCCGCTGCGTGGCGAATGGCTGACGCCCACACAACCTGCGCGCGCCACGATCCTGTACTTGCACGGTGGCGGCTACTACTTCTGCTCACCGCGCACGCATCGCGCGATTACGTTCGGGCTTGCCACGCGAGCGCAGGCGGATGTGTTTTCGCTGGACTATCGGCTCGCGCCTGAGCATCGGTTTCCGGCGGCGGTTGATGACGCCGTCGCGGCATATCGCGCGTTGCTTACAAGGGGCGGGAAAATTGTCATCGCGGGGGATTCGGCCGGTGGCGGACTCGCGCTCGGAACATTGCTCGCACTACGCGATTCCGGCGTCCCGCTCCCCGCAGGCGCGGTGCTCTTTTCACCGTGGACGGACCTCACTTGCAGCGGCGCATCGATGAAAACGAACGAAGGCCGCGACCCGATGTTCCACGCAACCGCCTTCCCGCTTGTCGCCGCGCAGTATCTCGGCGATGCATCCGCGACTCACCCATACGCATCGCCATTATCCGGCGACTTCACCGGCATGCCGCCGATGCTGATCCAAGCAGGCGACACCGAACTGCTGCTCGACGACTCAACCCGCATCGCCGAAAAAGCCCGCATGGCAGGCGTGCGCGTAGAGCTTCAAATCACGCCAAAAGCACCGCACATCTTCCAAATCTGGACACCCTTCATGCCCGAAGCGCGCGCCGCGCTCGACCGTGCCGCGCGCTTCATCGAATCAGTCACCGCATGACTTCGATGGTCTGATAAGCCCGCTCGACCGCTGGCGTCCCGTATTTCCGTTCCAGCCGACGCACCGTGAAATGCCCATGCGCCATCTGCTGAAAATGGTCGATGAACACGGTATTCACCATCGCGCCGAGCACCGCGCCGATCGCCGGAATCGACTTCGCCGCCACCTGCTCGCTGACCTGCACCGAAAACCGCGATGCGATGGTCTGCAAAAACTTGAGCAACGCCGTGGACCCGTGACTGCTCAAACCCTTCGTCGCAATTTCGCTCGTCGCGCGCGAAACCGACTGCGCCAACGCGCCACGCACGATGAAATAGCCGAGGTCCGCGTTATCGTCGTCCTTGTTCGCGCCGCCCATGCCGAGCACCATCATGCATTGCAACTGCGTATCCACGCGATGCACGTCTTCCCCCTCACTGCGCGCGATATCGCAGATCGAGCGAAACATGAGCGTCGTGGTGACGGGCAGTTCGACCGGCAGCGCGAACAAACCGAACGCGCCGCCCGCCGCGCCTGTAGTCGCAACCGCGAGCTTGTGCATCAAATTGCTCGGTTTGTCGGGCGGTGGCGCGAGCAGCGAATCGGACGCGCTTCCCTTGCCAATCGTGCGCAACGCAAGTTGCAGGCACTTCTTCAGCGCAAGTTGCGTGGCCTCGTCCACTTTCTCCTGCGCCACGTTCGGCAGCCGGTTCATGAGTTTTTCGATGGGCGCGCCCACGACACTCGCCAGCTTCATCGTGAGCGACGGGCTTTCGAGTTCTTCCTTGGCACGCGTGAGCGCGGCGAAGTCTTCGGTGTTGAGCGGCGAGGTGATGATCGGCGTCGGTTCCATTGCTTGATGCCTGATTTCCAAAACGAAAGAGGGGTTGACCACGCGAATTAGAGCACGCGGCCATGCTATGATTCACTTTCCATTGACCAGTCAATCATTGCGCTTACAAAAAATGGCCGTTCACACAGCCGCGCATCACTCCAGCGGTCAGGTTTTGCCGTTCCGCGAATCGCTCATGGCGATGCTGGGCGTTTCCTTCGTCACCATGCTCGTCGCGCTCGATCAGACGGTCGTCGGCACGGCGCTGCCGACCATCGTCGCCGAACTCAAGGGCTTCGATCTCTACGCGTGGGTCGCCACGTCGTACCTTCTCACGTCCGTCATCACCGTGCCGATTTTCGGACGGCTCGGCGATTACTACGGGCGCAAGCCGTTCGTGATCGCATCCATTGTCGTGTTTACGGTGGCGTCCGTGTTGTGCGGACTTGCGAACAGCATGATGTTCCTCGTTCTCGCGCGCGGTTTGCAGGGCATCGGCGGCGGCATGCTGGTCGGCACCGCGTTCGCGTGTATCGCCGATCTGTTTCCGGATTCGGTCGTGCGGCTGCGCTGGCAAGTGCTGATGAGTTCTGCGTTCGGGATCGCCAATGCGGTCGGTCCGTCGCTCGGCGGCATCCTCACGCAATACTACGGCTGGCGCTCCGTGTTCTATGTCAACCTGCCGGTCGGCGCGTTGTCGCTGTACTTCGTGTGGCGCTTCCTGCCGCATTTGCGGCATGTGGCGCATGAGGGCAAGATGCGCCTCGACTGGCCGGGCGCGGCGTTGATCGCGGTGTCGCTGGGCGCGCTGCAATTGTTCGTCGAAATGTTGCCGAAGCACGGTCTCACGATGGAAACCGCCGCGCTGCTGCTGGCGAGCGTCGCGGCCGCCTTCGCGCTGTGGAAGTGGGAAATGCGCTGCGATTACGCCATCCTGCCGATCGACATGTTCCGCAACAAGGCCCTCGCCGCGCTCTTCACGCTCGCGATTCTCGGCGGCTTCACCATGTTCTCGCTGCTGTTCTACGCGCCGCTTTTGTTTCAAGGCGGCTTCGGCATGAGCCCGAAGGACGCGGGCCTCATGATCACGCCGCTCGTCGTGTTCATCACGATTGGCAGCATCGTGAACGGGCGGATCGTCACGCGGTTGAAGAACGCCAATCTCATGCTGTTCGTCGGCTTCGCGTTGCTCGCGGCGTCGTGTCTGGGCGTGGTTATCGCCACGCACAACATGCCGCGTTCGATGCTGCTCGTCGTCATGTTGCTCGGCGGACTCGGCCTCGGTTTCGTGATGCCCAATCTCACCGTGTTCGCGCAGCAGACGGCGGGGCGCGCGCATCTCGGCATCGCGACGGCCTTGCTGCAATCCTTGCGCATGATCGGCGGGATGATCGGCACCGCGCTGACCGGCACGCTGATCAGCCATCTCTACGCAAGCGGCGTGAGCCTCGCGCTCGAAAAAGATAACGCGATGCACTGGCTCGGCGACCTCTCCGACCCGCAAATCCTCATCAACCGTGACGCGCAGCAAACGCTGCTCGCGCAACTCGCGGCGGCAGGCCACAATGGCGCCGCGCTGATGGAAGCGGCGCGCGAGGCGCTGGTCGCGGCCATCCATATCGGACTGGCGGTGGCGGCGGTGATCGCGGTCGTGTCATTCTGGCAGTCGCGACGCGTGCCGCCGGTGCGTCTGAAGGGACCGCAGGAGCCGGTCATCATGGCCGAATGAGCAAAGAATCAATGGATATCGCGATGAATGAACAGGACCGTATCGCCGTCATGCAACAGTTCGGACGCACGTATCGCGCGTTCATGTCGGCGTTCGAAGCAGCGGTCGGCCAGCCGATGCCGCGTTGGCGCATCCTGCTCGCGTTGCACGAGCAGGCGGGCGTGCTCTCGCAAAAGGCGCTGGTCGAACGGCTGAAGGTGGACCCGGGCGCGCTCACGCGTCAGTTGAAGACGCTGGAATCGCTCGGCTGGATCGTGCGCAGCGTGGATGCGCGCGACAACCGCGTGTCGAATGTCGCGCTCACGCTGCAAGGGCGCGCGGCCGCCGAAGAAGGCCTGCCGCGCCGCAATGCCTTCCTGCACGACACCATGGCGTCGCTGCCCGATGACGCCATCGAAGCGTTATCGAGCGCGCTTCATCTGTTCGAAGCGCGCATTCAGACCGTGGCGGCCACGCACGCGCAACTGGCCGCCGAGCTCGAAGACAAGGCTTAAAAGAACGTTTCGATGACTTCGGTGACGCGGTACTTCGGATCGAGGACGAGAATCTGACGCCACTTGTCGAAGGTCAGGCAGGGATGCGAAATATCGAAGGCGATCATGTCGCCCACCTTGATGTCGTCGCCAGGCTTGATGCGCAAGTACGCGTGCTGATCCATCAGCCCGAAGATTTCCCAGCCTTCGTCCGACGACACATCGCGCGGCATGTTGGTGCCGGGGCGGAAATGCTTCGCCGGTTCCGGCATGCCCGCATCGAAGGCGGAATCGCGTTTGCCTAGCCCGATGATCACGCGGTCCGGCTCCGGAATCGACTGCACGTAGGCCCACAATTGCAGCGCGGGCTTGAGTCCTTGCCCCATCTTCTTCGCGATCGGATTGCGCGCGAAAATCTCGTTCTGCGCTTTCTTGTAGATGCCGACATCATGCGTCAGATAGCAGCCGGGACGCAGCACGACTTCGATCGCATCGCTGTTGGCCTTGGCGAATTCATCGGCGACGACGTCATACCACGCCGATCCCGCGCCCGACAAAATGGCCGGCTGGCGCGCGATCTTGCCCTGCGCGATCAGTTCGCGCGTGGTGTCCACCGCGCTCTTGAGAAACTCGCGCACCTTCGTTTCGTCCTGCAACACGCCTTCGTATAACTCGATGCCCGCCAGTTCGATCGTGCCCGGCCAACGCGCGATGGCGGCGAGCACGGCATCGCGCTGGGCATCGTCGCGCACGCCGGTGCGTCCGCCCGGCACGCCCAGTTCGATCAGCACGTTCAGCTTCTTGTGAACATCGCTGAAAAACGCGCCGAGTTGATCGACGCCATCCGCCGAATCCACCAGACAGAAGAACTCGAAGTGCGGATCGGTCAGCAGTTCCGCGATCATGCCCATGTTGCGCTTGCCGACAAGCTGATTCGCCATCAGCACGCGATGCACGCCTCCGCGATACGCCGCGCGCACCTGATGCGCTGTCGCCAGCGTGATGCCCCACGCGCCCGCATCGAGCTGGCGGCGGAACAGTTGCGGCGCCATTGTCGTCTTGCCGTGCGGCGCGAGCTTCACGCCGTATTCGCCAACAAACGCCTGCATCCACTTCAGATTGTGTTCGATGCGGTCGGCATACAGCACGGCGGCCGGCAGGCTCACGTCTTCATCGAGCAGGTTCCATTGCAGACGGCTCGCGTCGTTCAACTGGATGCCCGTGCCCGGCACCATGCCGATGCCCTTGCCGAACGGGTCGATCGTCGCGCCGTGATAGTTTGTAACTTTCATGTGATGCTACTCCATCGTCCGTTTGTATTGTGTCCGACGAAAACCGATTCAACGTCATGATTGACGGTGTAATGGTAACCAAAGTAGCATGCGTGAAGAAATTGTTATTTAGTAACATCACGCTGCTTTTTATCACGCACCGCACCATGAACGGCCACGCCGAATCGCTCCGCTTCGATATCGTCGCACGTATTGCCGAGCGCGCGCCGGAGTTGCGCGGCGCCGAGCGCAAGGTCGCGGCGTTGATCCTCGACGACCTCACCGGCGCGTCGCGGGCGAGCATCGGCGCGCTGGCGGATAAAGCGGCGGTGAGCATCGCGACGGTCACGCGTTTTGCGAAGGCGGTCGGCTGTCAGGATGTGCGCGAACTGAAGCTGCGGCTGGCGCAGGCGGCGGCGGTCGGCCAGCGTTTTCTGGAACGCGCGCCGGATGCCGTGCCGGATTCGCTCGCCACGCGCATCTTCGAGGAAGTGCAGGCGACGCTTGCGCAGAATCAGGGCGCGCTGCGCAACGCGCCTATTGCCGAAGCAGCGGATGCGCTTGCCGCTGCATCGATGATCTATGTGTTCGGCATGGGCGGCGGCTCGACCGCGCTCGCCGATGAAATGCGCTTTCGCCTCGTGCGGCTCGGGCGGCCGGTGGCGTCGTATCAGGACGGGCTGTTGCAGCGCATGGTGGCCGCGACCTTGTCGAAGGAGCATGTGATCGTCGCGCTGTCGGTGACGGGGCAGACGCCGGAGATGGTCGAAAGCTGCCGGCTCGCGCGGGAATACGGCGCGCGCGTGATCGCGCTGACCGCGCCTGCATCGCCGTTGGGCGCGCTGGCGGACTGGCTCGTGCCGGTCATCGCCATCGAGACGGATTTCATCTACAAACCGTCGTCGTCGCGCTACGCGATGATGATGGCGCTCGACCTGCTCGTGACCGAACTGGCCGTGAAGCAGGCCGACCGCAGCCGCGAACTTCTGCGCCGCATGAAGCACGCGCTCGATGCGCATCGCGGCGGCGGCGAGCGTCAACCTTTGGGAGATTGATCATGACATCGCTTCAGGCCGACACGCTGATCGTCGGCGCGCGATTGATAGACGGCACGGGCGCGCCCGCCATCGAGCGCGATATTGCCGTGCGCGACGGTCGTATTGTTGCCATCGAAGCGCCGGGCGGGCTCGCCGCGTGGACCGCGAAGGACACGTTCGACGCGCAAGGCAAGGTGCTCGCGCCCGGTTTCGTCGATGTCCACACGCACGACGACACGCACGTCATCCGCTCGCCGCAGATGATGCCGAAGATCACGCAGGGCGTGACGACGGTGATCGTGGGGAATTGCGGCATCAGCGCGTCGCCGGTGACGCTGAAGGGCGCGCCGCCCGACCCAATGAACCTGCTCGGCGACGCCGCCGCGTTCCAGTACCCGACCTTCGCCGCGTATGTCGAAGCGGTGAACGAGGCGCATCCCTCAGTAAATGTCGGCGCGCTGATCGGCCACACGGCGCTGCGCAACAATCACATGGATCGCCTCGACCGCGCGGCGAACGCCGACGAGATCGCCGCGATGCGCGCGCAACTCGAAGAAGCGCTCGACAACGGCGCGCTCGGTTTGTCGAGCGGGCTGGCGTATGGTTCGGCGTTCAATGCGCCGCCCGAGGAAGTGCAGGCGCTGGCCGAACCGCTCGGCCGTGCGGGCGCGGTGTACACCACGCACATGCGCACCGAGTTCGACGCCATTCTCGATGCGATGGACGAGGCGTACCGCGTGGGCCGTCATGCGCGCGTGCCGGTGGTGATTTCGCATCTGAAGTGCGCGGGGCCGTCGAACTGGGGACGCAGCGTGGACGTGCTCAAGTCGCTCGACACCACGCGCGATGGTCAGCCTGTGGGTTGCGATTGCTATCCGTACAACCGCAGTTCATCGACGCTCGATCTCAAGCAAGTGACGGGCGATATCGACATCACGATTACCTGGTCGACGCCGCATCCCGAGATGGCGGGCAAACTGATCCGCGAAGTCGCGCAAGAATGGAACGTGACGCAGCAGGAAGCGGGCAAGCGCCTGCAACCGGCGGGCGCGGTGTATCACAACATGAGCGAGGATGACGTGCGGCGCATTCTCTCGCATCCCGCGACGATGGTCGGCTCGGATGGTTTGCCGAACGATCCGCTGCCGCATCCGCGATTGTGGGGTGCGTTTCCGCGCGTGCTCGGACACTATGCGCGCGACACGGCGCTCATTTCGCTCGAAGAAGCCGTGCGCAAGATGACGAGTCTGTCGGCGCGACGTTTTGGTTTGACCGAGCGTGGCGAAGTGAAGGTGGGGTATCACGCGGATCTCGTCGTGTTCGATCCCGAGCGTGTGCGCGATGCCGCGACTTTCGCGCAGCCGCAACAGGCGGCCGACGGCATCGATGCGGTGTGGGTGAATGGTGTTCTGACGTATCGCGAGCAGGCCGTGACCGGCGCGCGCGCGGGACGTTTCGTTAAGCGCGGCGATGCATCGAAACTCGATGCGCGCGGCGCGTTCTGAATTTCGTTTGAGCAAACAAAGGAGCTGGATGATGAAGCGTTATGGCGTTGAAGGTGGCAAGGGACAGGGCGGCGCGCACATGCCGTTCGCACGCGCGGTCGAAGCCGATGGCTGGCTTTTCGTGTCGGGCCAGACGCCGATGGAAAACGGTGAGGTGATCAACGGCGGAATCGTCGAGCAATCGCACAAGGCGATTCAGAACGTGATCGCAATTCTCAAAGAAGCAGGCTACGGCACGGAGCATGTCGTGCGATGCGGCGTGTGGCTGGACGATCCGCGGGACTTTGCTTCGTTTAACAAGGTGTTCAAGGAGTATTTTGGCGCGAACCCGCCGGCGCGGGCTTGTGTGGTTTCGTCGATGGTGATTGATTGCAAGGTGGAGGTGGATTGCGTGGCTTATAAGAAGTAGAGCTTCAGGTCTCTGCCTCGATCTCTAGTGCAACCACTGGTCCTGTTTGATTACTTAGCCGAGTGGCGCGTGCTTTCATGCGTCACTCGGGCTTAAGCAATTCTGTGAAGATCAAAGTCGTTGGATGACCGATCTGATGTCGTCCAAGGTAATCAGGGGACCATGTGCCCGGATGGACGCTTGACCCGAGAGCTTTACCAGCATATCTCCCGGCCCGCTCAAAGATTCGGCCCCGCCTTCATCGAGAATGATGTTCGACTCGACGGCTTTCTGAACGGTCAACGCGATACGCGCCGGTACGTTGCTTCGAATCAGACCTGAGAACGTTTTTGCATCCGGTCGTTGAGTTGCCAGGACCAGATGAATCCCGGCTGCTCGAGCTTTTTGCGCAAGCCGGACCACCAGTGGTTCGATTTGCTTGTTCTGAAGCACCAGATCAGCGAACTCTTCAACGAACACCACCAAGTATGGAAGCGCTAAACCGGCCGCGCGGGCATCCGCTATGTTGGCAACGCCTAGCGCCTTGAAACCGGTGTAGCGTTCGTCCATCTCGGCAACCAGACGTTGCAGCAGCTTCAATGCGCCCGCGACTTCCGACACTATCTTCCCGTCGAAAAGACAATCGAGACTCGAATACGGCGAGAACTCGACCTGCTTCGGATCGATGAGGGCGAGTTCAAGATCACCCTTAGAGCGGTTGAGCAGAAGCGACAGAATCAGCGTGTGAACGCAGACACTTTTGCCCATGCCAGTTGCGCCACCGATCAGCAGGTGGGGAGCGCTTGCGAGATCGAAAGAGACATTCTTGCCGCTCAAATCCAACCCGACGAAAACTGGCAGCGCCGCCGAATCCTTGCGGTTCTCGTTCCAGCGTTCGAGATCGGAGAATCCTATTGCATTCCATTCATCAGGCGTCCGAGCAAAGTCAAGCAATACGCTCTTTGCTTCGTTGCCCTGCGACAGCGAAGGAACACCGGTTTTAACGCCGAGACTCAATGCAAGCTGTCGAAGATTTTTCCGCAGGCGATCGAAGTGTCCAACGTCGACCAAGCCGATCTCGTATCGCGTGATCCGAGGGCCGACGTGCACGGCGCGTTCCTCGGCTGCGATTCCAAGCTCAGCCAAGGCTTTTACGACTTCGAGCTTTCGCACCTTATCGTTTGACAAGGGATCTACTCGATCGTCGTCTTCCTCGTCATGCGTACGCGTCTCGCTTCGGAGTGACGCTCGCCGAGTAATCAGAATTTTGACGAACTGGTCATAGTTTCGATCAGACTCGTTCCAGTCGCTGTACAGAAGTTGCGCGCCTCTATGCCAGTGAAAGCGGACCGCAGTCTTGAACTCGTCCAGTGTTTCGATCGCGTTCCCGTAGAGCTTGCCGTGGGTGACGATCAGACCGATCCATGCGGAAATGTCGTTGACGCTAAAGAGCGTTTGTCCCTGAACCTCAACGCCCCGTGCATCGATGGTGGGATTTGGATTGCCCTCAATCGCCATATGCGGGATCGAAAGCGAACGTCCGATTGCCAAGCGCGCGGCGGCGGCGCGTGTCGAAAGCACCAGCGCTTCCATCAAAATTGTATTTTGACGATCGGCTTCGCCACTTGGTCTATACCTAGAACTCAGCGCTTGCTCGATTACGATTTGACTCATGCACGCGCTCCCTGAAAGTAGGCATGCTCTTTAGCAGTCGTTCTGCCGATTCCATCTCCCATGTTCGTATGTTCCAGCAAATAAGACTTGCAGATACGTCCTTCCAGACGCTCGAAGAAACTAGAATCGATTTCTTTGTCCTGAGAAAGGAGAATGACCTGTCGCTTTGGATCGCTTGTCCAAAAGTTCAAAATATTCTCGCGATGCTTGCTGTCGAGGCGCCCCAGCGGCGTGTCGACCACGAGAGGCGCAGCGATACCCGATACACGTGCCAACCCGGCGATAAGCGATGTCGCGAAAATCTGGTTTTCGCCTGCCGAGCGGTCGGCCACGAGTTCCTTGCCCGTTTTGTCCAGAAGACGTGTCACACCCTCATCGTTGATATCGATACGATCAACGATGTCCTTATGCGCCAGCGCCTTATAGACCTTGGTCATTTCTTTGGCGAGTTCCTGCACCTTCAATGGAAACAGCTTCGGTATGACGTCGCCGATGACTTTGCGGACACGCTCCGATTTGTTGATCAACCCGCGGGCAGGATTTGAGTTGTTCGCGTTCTGCCGCTCGCGTTCATAGATCGGCCGGATCGTGCTGATTCGGTTCTCAAGGTTGCCTTGCTTTCGCTGGTTGCTATTGATCTCTTCCTGCAACCTATTCGACATTGCTGACAACTCGTCGAAGCTCCGTTTCATCGCGGCCGCAGTGCCATCTCGATCTATTCCTTCCAACTGATTGATTTGCCGCTCCAGTGCCTCCCTGCGTCGGTTAAGCGACGTCTGTTTTTCCAACAGGTCGTCGATATCTCTTTGACTCAGGGCGATCGAATCAAGAAACCGAAGCGCGTCGCTTCGAGCGTCGTTACGAAGATAACCGTGCACGATCTCTGACGCGGCGTCTTTGGGAGGCGGATGGAACAGACTGGTCCAAGCACGCGTAATCCCGTCCTGAATGGCAGTGGTCTGATGCTCGGTCAAAGGCGGTCGCAGCGCCGTTGCGGTGGAATCGAAGAATGCTTTTTCGAATGCGCTGATTCTTGGTTCCAAGGCGCGCCTGTCTGCCTCCCATTCAAACCAGCGAGCTTCCGCGTGAATTTGCTGGCGATACCGGGACAGAATTCCATCTCCGGCCAGATGGAAAGGCAGCTTGCTCGTCAAAGCCGACTCTAGCTTTTGATGGCACTTTCTGAGTTCGCTCCGAAACTGTTCTCGTTCTTCGATAAGACTACCCAACGTTGAAACGTCTGCGCTTCCGAAACCCGCGCCAGTCATGCGACTGATCAGCGCTTCGCGTTCATACCGGATACGGTCGGCTTCGGCTTGCAGAGCCTTCAGCCCGTTCCTGACTTCTTCCAGTTCAGTCTCGGCGCTATCCAATTCCAGACGATTTGCCTCGAGTTTCTCTTGATTGACGTTGATGACGTTACTACGTTGCAATGCTTCGAAGCCCTTTAAGCGATCGGTAAGCGTTCGCAATAGAACTACGCCAAGCAAATTCTCCAGGCCTTGCTTGACCTGTTCCACGCGCGACTGATCAGCCAATTTCTTTACTTCTTCGCCGTCGAAGAAGAAGAAAGGTGCGATATGCGCTGGAACGAAGAATTCGTCCAGCATCTCAACCAGATTAAAACCATTCTTGCCATCGATGCGCGGTGCGTCAGGAATGTCGTTCTTGATCACGCGCACGAGCGCTTCTTCTTCGGTATTCCATGCGCCGTTCGGCTTGAAGTACCACTTGCGGGTGACATCCAGCGCTGAGATCTTGTTGCGGCTGATGCGAACGCGCACGGACATGAAGTTCGTTGTGTCTCTACGGGCTTCGCCATTCAGTGCTCGTTCGAGAAACGTCGGATAGCCGGAGTTGTCGTCCGTCTTGAGCCCGGCTCGTGCGAGATGCAATAAAGCGTCCTTCCCGTACAGACAGAGATAGAGCGCTTCAAGAATAGACGTCTTTCCATAACCGTTGAGGCCACCGATAAGCACGAGATTCCTTCCGTTGGCCGGACAAGGAAGATCGAAAAGTTGGCGTCTATACGACTTGAAATTGGTAAGCTCGATGCTTGATATCCACATTTTCTTTCACTCAGATGTCGTCAACACGCTCAAGAATTTCCTTGATCCGCGCGTTGATGCCATGTGCGCGCTCTTGAGTCTGCCGTTCCCGTTGCAGTACGACCAGTTCAGTAATGACATCAATGTCGATGCCATACTCGCGACCGACATCGAGAAGAATCTGTCTGGCGTCTTCGTCAGCCCATAGGGGAAGGTCAGTCAAGTACCGCTCAACCGAACTAATTTCCATCTGTTACTCCTCGTTGTTGTTGCAGTTCCTCAGCCCACGTTCGATGAATGAGATCGATCTCGTCGGCCGAGATCAGCGTGGCACCGAACTCCTCTTGCGTAGCGAGAAGACGCTCCAGAATTTCCATCCGAGCCTTGATGGTGAAAGGCCCGGGAATGTGCTTGCCATCGACACTGAACGTCAGCTTTCCGTTTCGGCGAAGAACTTGTCTTCGTGCCGGATCGTTTCTTATTGATCTAAGCCAATCGCGAAACTGAACAAGCGGCACATATTGGGTGTTGCCAGAGTCGATGTAGCCTTGAAGGCTACGATCCTTCTCGACGACCGTGCACGTCCAGCAGCCGAATCTACTGTTGGACGTGCCGCATCCGGGTGCCTCGTCGCTGCTCAGTACGACAGGACATTCGCCACCTTCTGCGTCTCTGTAGAGCTTGAACAGGTCGGCGTGCGAACCGCCCCACGGTGCGTCGAATGACCCCAGTGCTTCCCAAACTTCGTCCGTGGAAAGATCGACGATGGGGCGATAGATGAAAGCGCCTGTCAACTCGCTGTGTTCATGCAGGCGTGAGTTCGCATCGTTCTTGTAGGCATCCACGACTCTGCGCCGGCTGCTGCTTTCTTGGCGCCGCACTCCCAACACAACGATGGCCGCGCCGAACTCGGAGACGTTGTTTTTAATGTAGGTGCTCGTTGGCAGTATCTTCAGCCGATCGGTGCACCATCGCATCGTTTGGTTGGGGCTCGGGTAGCCTTTCCCGATAAGCAGACTCCAGAATCGCTTTTCGAGTACTGGCTGCGTTCTAGCAACGGTAATTGGTAAGCCCAAGTTCGTTGCAGCATGTTCGATGCGTGACGTCACGCAATCGAGATGGGTCATCACAAAAGGGCTCTCCACCATCGTATCGTTGGACACGATGTGTACCTTGCGCGTCCTTTGCGATGGCGGTATCCGCAGCAGCGCTTCGAAGACGAGATGAGCCACTAATGTGGAATCCTTTCCGCCCGAAAAGCCAATGATCCAAGGGTACGCTTGTGCCGGAGACAGGTACTCCGACAGAACGTTTGAAGTGAGGCTCTCCCACAGAGCTTCTATCGATTGAGTGTCCAATTGCGACGTTTTTTTTCATGTCGTTTTGTTATCGCTATTGAGATAGCGGGCTCGGGCGAGATTATACGGTTTACTAAATGATTTTGAGAAACAGACCGTCATAAAAAAGCCCGAGGTAAATCGGATCATTCCGATTTACCTCGGGCCTTATGTTGGTTTGCTTGTCCGGCAAAAAGGGTCTATGTAGCGCCAATAGACGATGCAACGTTGCTTCGCGCTTTACTGCCGCGCCAACCTTGCATTATCCGGCATCGGCAAATTGAAATTCGTCCGAAACGGATTGATATCCAGCCCGCCACGCCGCGTATACCGCGCATAAACCGCCAGCCGCTCGGGCTTACATTCCCGCATGATGTCCATGAAAATGCGCTCCACGCATTGCTCATGAAACCCCGTATGTTCGCGGAACGAAACGATATACCGCAGCAGCCCTGCGTGATCGATCTGGCCGCCGTAATAACGAATCTGCACGCTGCCCCAATCCGGCTGTCCCGTCACCGGGCAATTCGATTTCAGCAAGTTCGAATACAAGGTCTCATCGACCGGCACTTCATCATGCGCGGCCGTGAGCAACGACGCATCCGGCGAAAATACCTCGCACTCCAGATCGAGCCGATCGAGCGACAAGCCATCGAACTCTTCCATCTGCAACTTCGCAAAATCAGCAGGCGCCGCAAGCTGCACCGAAACCGTCGCGCCACAAATAGCCGACACATCGCGCTTGATCGCAGCACGCACATCGTCGATGGAATCGAAACGCGTCTGCGCGAACGAGCCGAGATACAGCTTGAACGACTTCGATTCGACGATATTCGCCGATTCCGCCGGCACGAAGAACGTCGCCACCGCGATCTGCGGCTTGCCGCGCATGTTCAGCCACGACAATTCGTAAGCATTCCAGATATCCGTGCCGAAGAACGGCAGCCGCGCGGGAACGCCGATCTCGTCGCGTCCGCGCTTTCGGTCGATGGGAAACAGCAACGAGGCATCGTACTGTTCGGTGTAGTTGACGGCCTTGCCGAGCGGAGATTGTTCGGGTGTCATGATGCGTTCGCTATGCCGCTGAGAACGTGTCCGATCGGGCTGATGCCGCGCGCGGATTCACAGTGGCGAATTTGATCGTCGAAGAAAAAGTCGGGCTCGAATTCGCGCAGGAATTCGCCCTTGTCCAGGCCGCCTAGGAACATCGCTTCGTCGATTTCGATGTCCCACGCCATCAGCGTGCGGATCGCGCGTTCGTGCGCGGGCGCGGAACGCGCGGTCACGAGCGCGGTGCGGATATGCATCGGCTGATCGTCGTGATCGCCCGCAATGCGTTGCAGCTTGTTGAGCGCGGCCAGCAACGGTTTGAGCGGGCCGCCCGGTAACGGCGAGGCGCGCTTGCCGGTTTCGTGATCGACGAACGCGCTCAGACCATCGCTTTGGAACACGCGTTCGGCTTCGTCGGAGAACAGCACGGCGTCGCCATCGAAGGCGATGCGGATTTCATCGGCGTAACGGGTCGCGGCGCGGGGCGTCGTGTCGGTCAGCACGCGTGCGGCGGGAAAGCCTGCGTCGAGTGCGTTGCGTACATCGTCCGGATTGGCCGAGAGAAACAGCGACGCGTTCAACGGCTTCAGATACGCGAACGGCGAACGGCCACGCGTGAACACGCCACGCTCGATCGCCAAACCATGTTCGCGGCACGAATGAAACGCGCGCAAACCGCTTATGGGATCACTGCGCGAAAGGATCACGACCTCCACGCGCTGCTCGCCCGCATTCAGCGCGAGCAGCTTGCGAATCAGCCCGAACGCGACGCCGGGTTTCGCGGGCGTCTCCAGCCGCGAGCGCTGCAAGGCCTCGTAGCGCGCGAGATCGCCCGCCTCGAAAACGTGGTTCTCTTCCTCGAAATCGAACAGCGCGCGCGATGAAATCGCCACGACGAGTTTGTCTTCGAGCGTGAACTTCGGCATGGCCCGAACCTACGCGAGAAAGAGCTTGTAGACCGGATTGGTCTGCTCGTCCCACCACGGATAACCGAGCGTCGCCAAGAAGCGCTCGAACTCCGCGTTGTCCGACTGCGGCACCTGAATGCCGACGAGAATCGAACTGGTATCCGCGCCCTGATTCCGGTAATGGAACAGGCTGATGTTCCAGTCCGGCGCCATCGAGGAGAGGAACTTCATGAGCGCGCCGGGACGTTCGGGGAATTCGAAACGCAGCAGGCGCTCATCGCGGGCGAGCGGCGAATGACCGCCGACCATGTAGCGGATATGTTGCTTCGACAGTTCATCGTGCGAGAGATCGACCGTCGCGAAACCATGCTCGATGAACGACGACATCATCTGCGCGGTTTCCTTGCGCGACTTGATCTGCACGCCGACGAAGATATGCGCGGCGCGTTCGTCGGCGATCCGGTAATTGAACTCGGTCACGCTGCGAGTGCCGACGAGTTCGCAGAAGCGCCGGAAGCTGCCGCGCTCCTCGGGAATGGTCACGGCGAACACGGCCTCGCGCGCCTCGCCCACTTCCGCGCGCTCCGCGACGAAGCGCATGCGGTCGAAGTTCATGTTCGCGCCCGAAGTCACCGCGATCAGCGTTTTACCCTCGATGCCCTCGCGTTCCGCATACAGCTTCGCACCCGCCACCGCGAGCGAACCCGCCGGTTCGAGCAGCGAGCGCGTGTCTTGGAACACGTCCTTGATGGCGGCGCAGAGCGCGTCGGTGTCCACGGTGAGCACGTCATCGAGCAATTCGCGGCACAGGCGGAAGGTTTCCTCGCCGACGAGCTTGACCGCCGTGCCATCCGAGAACAAACCGACTTCGTTCAAAGTGATGCGTTCGCCTGCCTTGATGGATTGCGCCATCGCGCAGGAATCCTCGGTCTGCACGCCGATCACCTTGATCTCGGGACGCACCGCTTTCACGTAAGCCGCGACGCCCGCCGCGAGTCCGCCGCCGCCGATCGGCACGAAGATCGCGTGAATCGGGCCTTGATGCTGACGCAAAATTTCCATCGCGACGGTGCCCTGACCGGCGATCACGTCGGGATCGTCGAACGGATGCACGAAGGTCAGGCCGCGTTCTTCCTGAAGCTGGACGGCGCGCGCATAGGCATCGCTGTACGATTCGCCCGCGAGCACCACTTCGACGGTCGGACCGCCGTGCGTGCGGATGGCATCGATCTTCACTTGCGGCGTGGTCGTCGGCACCGCGATGACCGCGCGGCAACCAAGCCGCGCCGCCGACAGCGCCACGCCCTGCGCATGATTCCCCGCCGACGCCGTGATGACGCCGCGCGCCAGCACATCCGCCGGAAGCTGCGCCATCTTGTTATACGCGCCGCGAATCTTGAACGAGAACACCGGCTGGTTGTCCTCGCGCTTCAGATAGAACGCGTTGTGCAGGCGCGCGGACAGATTGCGCGCGTGCTCCAGTTCGCTTTCGCGGGCCACGTCATAGACGCGCGCGGTGAGCACTTTCTTCAGGTAATCGGGATGTGTCATGCGAGGAATCGTCACGCAGGCCGGCTGCGCGCCACTTTTTTGAGAGCGAAAGCATCAATGATAGCGCCAATGTCGCGTGCTTCCGGGAGCTCGCCGCTTTCAACCGACCGGACGGACGCCAAACTGTGCGCAAAATCGCTGATCGGCGTCGAAAATTGTCGCGCAAATGCCCCTTCTCGCTGCTAGCAGCCGCGAACGAGTCTTGTTGCGATGAGTTAGAATTTCCTTTTACAAATCAGCAATCAGGATCGGCAGATGCATCGGCAGCTTCGGATCGGTTTACTGACGCATGGCTCCCGCGCGGCGCACCCCGCAGCCGAGCGGCATGCTCGCCATGCGCGATCGTGGCGCTGATCCAGGGCACATCGAAGGCGCCGTGAACGAGATTCGCCTCATCGTCACGAACATGAACGGGCGATCCGGCGGCCTTCGCCAAGACAAGTCTCACTCGAAAATTTGCGCCCCCACGCGCTCAGCCGGCGTTTCCGCTGATATCAGCGTTCGCTCCGGCCTACCGAACCGTCGAACATGAACGCACCTCAAGCCTTCGATCCGAACGGCGCTCACGCCGCCTTGGCGCTCGATACGGAGCCGCGGCTCCGCGAGATTCCCTATAACTACACGTCGTTTTCCGACCGCGAAATCGTCATGCGCCTGCTCGGCGACGAAGCCTGGGCCGCGCTCGACGAACTTCGCACCGAGCGTCGCACTGGCCGTTCGGCGCGCATGCTGTACGAAGTGCTCGGCGATATCTGGGTCGTGCGCCGCAATCCGTACTTGCAGGACGATCTGCTCGACAACCCGAAGCGCCGCGCAATGCTGGTCGAAGCGCTGAATCACCGGCTCGCGGAAATCGAGAAGCGCCGTCACGCCGATCTCTCCGAACACAGCGACGAAGCCGGCAGCGCTGAGCGCGCGGCGCGCGTGCAACTGCTGGTGGCGCGGGCGCGTATCGCGGTGGACGATTTCTCGGCCGAATTCGCGCGCATGGCCGAGTTGCGCCGCCGCGCCTCGCGCGTGCTGGGCAAGGAAACGCAGAAGGACAACATCAAGTTCGACGGGCTTTCGCGCGTCGCGCACGTGACGGATGCAACCGACTGGCGCGTGGAATATCCGTTCGTCGTGCTGACGCCGGATACGGAAGCCGAGATCGCCGGGCTCATCAAGGCGTGTTTCGAACTCGGTCTGACCGTGATTCCGCGCGGCGGCGGCACCGGCTACACCGGCGGCGCCATTCCGCTCACGCCGTTTTCCGCGGTCATCAACACGGAAAAGCTCGAACAACTCGGGCCGGTCGAGATGACGGACCTGCCGGGCGTCGATCGCAAGGTCGCGACGATTTTCTCCGGCGCGGGCGTGGTCACGCGGCGCGTGACGGAAGCGGCGGAGCAGGCGGGCTTCGTGTTCGCCGTCGATCCCACTTCGCTCGATGCATCCTGCGTCGGCGGCAATGTCGCCATGAACGCGGGCGGCAAGAAAGCGGTGCTGTGGGGCACGGCGCTGGACAACCTCGCGTGGTGGCGCATGGTCGATCCGGAAGGCAACTGGCTCGAAGTCACGCGTCTGGATCACAACTGCGGAAAGATTCACGATGTCGAAGTCGCGCGCTTCCGCCTCGACTGGTTCGACGGCAATCGCGCGCCGGGCGAAAAGCTCCTGCGCAGCGAGAACCTCGATATCGCGGGCCGCACGTTCCGCAAGGAAGGGCTGGGCAAGGACGTCACCGATAAATTCCTGGCCGGTCTGCCGGGCGTGCAGAAGGAAGGCTGCGATGGGCTCATCACGTCCGCGCGCTGGATTCTGCACAAGATGCCTGCGCATACGCGCACCGTCTGCCTCGAATTCTTCGGTCAGGCGCGCGATGCGATTCCGAGCATCGTGGAGATCAAGGATTATTTGTTCGAGACATCGAAGCAGGGCGGCGCGATTCTCGCCGGTCTCGAACATCTCGACGAACGCTATCTGCGCGCGGTCGGCTACGCGACCAAGAGCAAGCGCAACGCGTTTCCGAAGATGGTGCTGATCGGCGATATCGTCGGCGACGATGCGGATGCCGTCGCGCAAGCCACCTCCGAAGTCGTGCGCATGGCGAACGGCAAGAGCGGCGAAGGCTTCGTCGCGGTGAACGCGGAGGCGCGCAAGCGTTTCTGGCTCGATCGCTCGCGCACGGCGGCCATCGCGAAGCACACGAACGCGTTCAAGATCAACGAAGACGTGGTGATCCCGCTCAATCGCATGGGCGAGTACACGGACGGCATCGAGCGGATCAACATCGAACTGTCGATCAAGAACAAGCTGCAACTGGTCGATGCGCTCGAAACGTTCTTCCGCAACGGCAAGCTGCCGCTCGGCAAGACCGACGACGCGAACGAAATTCCCAGCGCGGAACTGCTCGAAGACCGCGTGACGCAGGCGCTCGATCTGCTCAAGCGCGTGCGCGAACGCTGGACGTTTGTCGGCGACAAGCTCGATATGTCCTTGCGCGAGGCGCAGCACTATCTGGTCACGCTCGGCTACGAAGCGCTGGCGGAAAAGTTCGCGGATCGTGTCGATGTGCAGCCGGATGCGACCGTGTTTCACGTCGCGCAGGATCGCACGGTGCGCATTTCGTGGAAGCAGGAGATTCGCGCGGAATTGCGGCAGATTTTCAACGGCGGCGAATTCAAGCCGATCCTCGACGAGGCGCAGGCCATCCACAAGAAGGTGTTGCGCGGGCGCGTGTTCGTCGCGCTGCACATGCACGCGGGCGATGGCAACGTGCATACCAACATCCCGGTCAATTCCGACAACTACGAGATGTTGCAGGACGCGCATCACGCGGTGGCGCGCATCATGAAGCTCGCGCGTTCGCTGGATGGCGTGATCTCGGGTGAACATGGCATCGGCATCACCAAGCTCGAATTTCTCACCGATGAAGAAATCGGCGACTTCCGTGCGTACAAGCAGCGCGTCGATCCGAAAGGCCGTTTCAACGCGGGCAAGCTGTTCGAAGGCGCGGATTTGCGCAACGCGTACACGCCGTCGTTCGGGCTGATGGGTTATGAGTCGCTCATCATGCAGCAGTCGGATATCGGCGCGATTTCCGAGTCCATCAAGGACTGTCTGCGCTGCGGCAAGTGCAAGCCGGTGTGCGCCACGCACGTGCCGCGCGCGAACCTGCTTTACAGCCCGCGTAACAAGATTCTCGCGACTTCGCTGCTGGTCGAAGCGTTCCTGTACGAAGAACAAACGCGCCGTGGCGTGTCCATCAAGCATTGGGACGAATTTAACGATGTCGCCGATCACTGCACCGTCTGTCACAAGTGCGTGACGCCGTGCCCGGTGAAGATCGATTTCGGCGATGTCACGATGAACATGCGCAACCTGCTGCGCAAGATGGGCAAGAAGAAGTTCAACGCGGGCAACGCGGCGGGCATGTTCTTCCTGAACGCGACGAATCCGCAGACCATCAACCTCGCGCGCACCGCGATGATGGGCGTCGGCTACAAGGCGCAGCGCTTCGGCAATGATGTCCTGAAGAAATTCGCGAAGAAGCAGACGGCGAAACCGCCCGCGACCGTCGGCAAGCCGCCGGTGGTCACGCAGGTGATCCACTTCATGAACAAGAAGATGCCGGGCAATCTGCCGAAGAAAACGGCGCGCGCGCTGCTGGATATCGAGGACAACAAGATTGTCCCGATCATTCGCAATCCGAAGACGACTTCGGTGGATTCGGAAGCGGTGTTTTATTTCCCCGGCTGCGGGTCGGAGCGTCTGTTCTCGCAGGTCGGGCTGGCGACGCAGGCCATGTTGTGGGAAGCGGGCGTGCAGACCGTGCTGCCGCCGGGTTACCTGTGCTGCGGCTATCCGCAACGCGGCTCGGGTCAGTTCGACAAAGCCGAGAAGATTGTCACCGACAACCGCGTGCTGTTCCATCGCGTGGCGAATACGCTGAACTATCTCGACATCAAGACCGTGGTCGTGTCGTGCGGGACGTGTTACGACCAGCTTGCAGGGTATGAATTCGAGAAGATCTTCCCCGGCTGCCGAATCATCGACATTCACGAGTTCTTGCTGGAAAAGAATATTCGGCTCGATGGCGTGACCGGCACGCGCTACATGTATCACGACCCTTGCCATTCGCCGATCAAGACGATGGACCCGGTCAAGCTCGTCAACGAATTGATGGGCTCGAAGAACGACGGCTACAAGATCGAGAAGAACGATCGCTGCTGCGGCGAATCGGGCACGCTCGCGGTGACGCGTCCGGACGTCTCCACGCAGGTGCGCTTCCGCAAGGAAGAGGAGATTCGCAAGGGCGCGGCGAAGTTGCGCGGCATTCCGCTGGTCGCGGAAGCGGGTGCGAACGCGATCAACATCGCGAACGCGTCGGCGGGTGCGGCGGGCGCGCAGCCGGGTTCGGTGTTGAAGGCGGGTGACGGGCCGCAGCCGAACGGGGAAGCGGGCACGGACGTCAAAATCCTCACAAGCTGCCCGTCGTGCCTGCAAGGTCTGTCGCGCTACAACGAGGACGCCAACATCGAGGCGGACTATATCGTCGTGGAAATCGCGCGCAAGGTGCTCGGCGAGAACTGGATGGAGCAATACGTCGAACGCGCGAACAATGGCGGTATCGAGCGCGTGCTGGTGTAATAGCGATATCGCGTTTGGATTCGCCCGAGGTCGAGATGGACTGTGTGTTTTGCCGTGAAGACGGCGGTGATGTGCTGTGGTCGGACGACGCCCTGCGCGTCGTCCTCGCCGATGAATCGGATTGGCCGGGCCTGTGCCGGGTGATCTGGAACCGGCACGTCGCCGAAATGTCCGATTTGCCCGATGCGGACCGCGCCCGCGTGATGACCGCGGTCAACGGCGTCGAACGCGTCATGCGCCGCGTGCTCGTGCCGGAGAAGATCAATCTGGCGAGCCTCGGCAATCAGGTGCCGCACGTGCATTGGCACGTCATTCCGCGCTTTTCGAACGACTCGCGCTTTCCTCTGCCGATCTGGGCGCCGCGACAGCGCACGGTCTCCGAAGTGCAACTCTCCCGACGCCGCGCGCAGGCCACGCTGCTGCGCGAGCAGTTGCGCCACGAGCTGAACCAGACGTTCGGCCATCAATAACCACGGATCATCATGAGCGGACTTACATCGACGACGCCGATTCCCACCGGCGTCGTTCTGCATTCCCGGTCGCGCGTGCTGGAACTGCAATACGCGGACGGCGAGTCGTATCGCGTGGCGTTCGAACTGCTGCGCGTCTATTCGCCCTCCGCCGAAGTGCAGGGTCATGGGCCGGGACAGGAAACGCTTCAGACGGGGAAACGCGAGGTGACGATCACGGGCATCGAGCCGGTCGGGCATTACGCGCTGCAACTGAACTTTTCGGACGGTCACAATACGGGCATCTATTCGTGGGACATCCTGCATCGGCTGGCGACGCGTCAGGACGATCTCTGGCGCGAGTATTTCGCGAAGCTGGAAGCGGCGGGCATCGATCGCGACACGCCGATGGCGGCGAAGGCTTCCGGCGGTCATCGGCACTGAAGCATATCGCTGCGGCATAAGGCCGCATCCCGGCGCGGCGATTGCGCAGACAAAGAACAAACCCAAGAACGAACAACAGGCGAGGAACGATCGCGATGAGCAAGACCCACTTCGGATACGAAACGGTCGACGAGCAGGACAAGGCGAAGAAAGTGGCGGGCGTGTTCCACTCCGTCGCAAGCAATTACGACTTGATGAACGACCTCATGTCCGGCGGACTGCATCGGATCTGGAAGCATTTCACGATCGGACAGGCGCGCGTGCGGCCGGGCGACAAGGTGCTCGATCTCGCGGGCGGCACCGGCGATCTGGCGATGGCGTTCGCCAAGCAAGCGGGCGAGGGCGGCGAAGTCTGGCATACGGACATCAACGAATCGATGTTGCGCGTGGGCCGCGACCGGCTGATCGACAAAGGCGTGATGACCCCCGCGCTCCTCTGCGATGCCGAGAAGATTCCCTTCCCGAACAATTATTTCAATGTGGTTACGGTTGCCTTCGGTCTACGTAACATGACTCATAAGGACCGCGCGCTGGCGGAAATGTGCCGCGTGCTCAAGCCGGGCGGCCGCTTGCTCGTGCTGGAATTCTCGAAAGTGTGGGAACCGCTTAAAAAGCCGTACGATATCTACAGTTTCAAGATTTTGCCGTGGCTTGGCGAAAAGGTCGCCAAGGATGCCGAGAGCTATCGCTATCTGGCGGAATCCATCCGCATGCATCCCGACCAGGAAACTTTGAAAACAATGATGGAACAAGCGGGCTTGGATCGAGTCGAATATTACAATTTGTCAGGTGGCGTGGTAGCGTTACACGTCGGGACGAAATTCTGATGTTCCACTCTATTAAGGATTCGAAATGTCTGATTCGCGCACTCCCCAACCCCGGGGTTTCCTGAGTTCGATAGTCAGGAAGGCCGGAATTCTGGCGCTGGTGGGCGTCATCGCTGCCGGCGCGATCTTCTCCGAAACGGCGGAAGCCCGTCGCATGGGCGGTGGCCGCAGCATGGGCCGACAGTCGGCCACGGCCACGCAGCAGCATCAGGCGACGCCGCCTTCGCAATCGTTCCAGCAGAACGGTGCAGCGCAGGCTCAACGCGCGCCTGCGACACCGGCCACGCCCGCGGCGCAGCCGGCGCGTAATCGCTGGCTCGGGCCGATCGCTGGTCTCGCGGCGGGCCTGGGTATCGCGGCGCTGCTGTCGCACTTCGGCATGGGTGAGGCTTTCGCCGGTGCCATGGCGAACATGATCATGATCGCGTTGATCGTGATGGCCGCCGTCATGCTGTTCCGCTTCATCATGCGCCGTCGTCAGGCGCAGAACGGTAACGGTCCGGCTTACGCGGGTGCGGGCGGTGCATCGCCGTATGGGCGCACTGGCTTCGATCAGCCGCAAGCGCCGCGCGTGGCGCAGCCGAGCGGTTTCGGCGCGAACGTGATCGATTCCCCGGCGCAGCAAGTCGCGGCGAACGTGCCGTCCGGTTTCGATACCGAAGCCTTCGTGCGCAACGCGAAGGTGTACTTCATTCGTCTGCAGGATGCGTGGGATCGCGGCAACGTCAACGACATCCGCGAATTCACCACGCCCGAGATGTTCGCGGAAGTGAAGCTCGATGTCGATGCACGCGGCAGCGTGCCGAATCGCACGGATGTCGTGCAACTCAACGCCGATGTCCTCGGCGTGGAAGATCGTTCGACGGAATACCTGGCAAGCGTGCGCTTTCACGGCCTGATCCGCGAATCGGAAGGGTCGGCGGCGGAACCGTTCGTCGAGGTCTGGAATCTGTCGAAGCAGAAGACGGGCAACGAAGGCTGGCTGCTCGCCGGCATCCAGCAAGTCAGTTGAACCCGATGTCCCGGGAAATCCGCGAGGGACCCGACTCGCGCGGATTTACCTCGTAGAATAGAACCCGCGCGAGTTACCGCTCGCGCGGGTTTTTTCATCTCACAGCCGATGACCACAGCAGACGAATCCGCCCGTCCCGTTGCAAATCCCGCCATGAAGACCGCCTCCGGTGCGTTCGCGGCAGCAGTGAATCATCTGCTTGCGCGCGAACCGTGGGCCCGCGAGCGCCTCAAGCCGTACGCTGGCAAGTGCGTGAAGCTCTCATGCGGGCCGGTTCAACTCGCATTGATGGTGCAGGCGGACGGCTTGCTCATCGCGACGAGCGAGGCCGAGGCGGCGCGCTTCGATGTCACCATCGCCGTGCCGCTGGAGGCCGTGCCCGCGTTCCTGCAAGGCGGGCAGGCGGGCGTGATGAAGCACGTGCGCATCGAAGGCGATGCGGAGTTCGCCACGACGCTCGCCAAGCTGGCCGAACATCTGCGCTGGGACCCGGAAGAAGACCTCGCGCGCGTGATCGGCGACGCGCCCGCGCATCGCGTGGGACGCATCGCGCGCGCGCTTCAGGAACAGGCGCAGCGCACCGGTCGCAATCTGCTGGATTCGGTCGCCGAATATCTGCTCGATGAAAACCCGCAACTCGTGCGCCGAAGCGCGCTCGACGGTTTCAACGCGGAGCTGTCGAAAGCGCGCGATGCGCTGGCGCGCGTGGAGAAGCGCATCGAACGGATCGAACAACGACACCCGGACCGCGATGCTTCAGCGCGGCCCGGCGGCGAGTCCAGGCGCGACTCGCGCGAATAACGAACTGAAGCGATCTCCGACATGCGTTTTCTGCGTTTCCTCAAGATTTTCTTCACCATCGTCCGCTTCGGCCTCGACGAACTGGTGATGAGCGGCATCAACGATCGCCGGGTGCGCTATCTCATGCGCATCACGACGTTCGGCCGCAAGTTCGACATCGAGCGCGGCATTCGGCTGCGGCTCGCGCTGGAAAGCCTCGGGCCGATTTTCGTGAAGTTCGGGCAAGTGCTCTCGACGCGTCGCGATTTGCTGCCGGTCGATATCGCCGATGAACTCGCCAAGCTGCAGGATCGCGTGCCGCCGTTCGATTCGGAAGTGGCGGTCGGGATCATCGAAAAGGCGCTCGGCGCACCGATTGACGAGCTATTCGATGAGTTCGAGCGTGTGCCGGTGGCGAGCGCGTCCATCGCGCAGGTGCATTTCGGGAAGATTCGACATGGCGAGCACGCGGGCCACGCGGTTGCCGTGAAGGTGCTGCGCCCGAACATGCTGCCGGTGATCGATTCCGATCTCGCGCTCTTGCGCGATGTCGCGACATGGGCCGAACGTCTGTGGCCGGATGGCCGTCGTCTGAAACCGCGCGAAGTCGTCGCGGAGTTCGACAAATATCTGCACGACGAACTGGATTTGATGCGCGAGGCCGCCAATGGCAGTCAGCTTCGGCGCAACTTTCAGGGCCTCGATCTGCTGCTCGTGCCGGAAATGTACTGGGATCTTTCCGCGCCCACCGTGCTGACGATGGAGCGCATGGTCGGCGTGCCGATCAGTCAGGTCGAAACGCTGCGCGCGGCGGGCGTCGATATTCCGAAGCTGGCGCGCGAAGGCGTCGAAATCTTCTTCACGCAGGTGTTTCGCGATGGCTTTTTCCACGCGGACATGCACCCCGGCAACATTCAGGTGAGTCTCGCCGAAGCCACGTTCGGGCGGTATATCGCGCTGGATTTCGGGATCGTCGGGGCGCTGTCGGACTTCGACAAGAACTATCTCGCGCAGAACTTTCTCGCGTTCTTCAAGCGCGATTATCACCGCGTCGCCACGCTGCATCTGGAGTCGGGATGGGTGCCGCCGACCACGCGCGTCGAGGAACTGGAAAGCGCCATCCGCGCGGTGTGCGAACCGTACTTCGATCGCGCGCTGAAGGACATTTCGCTCGGTCAGGTGTTGATGCGGCTTTTCTCCACGTCGCGCCGCTTCAACGTGGAAATCCAGCCGCAACTCGTACTTCTGCAAAAGACGATGCTCAATGTCGAGGGACTCGGCCGTTCGCTGGACCCGGACCTCGATTTGTGGAAAACGGCCAAGCCGTATCTCGAACGTTGGATGAACGAGCAGATCGGCTGGCGCGGTTGGTACGAACGCCTGCAACTGGAAGCGCCGCAATGGAGCAAGACCATTCCGCAGTTGCCGCGTCTGATTCATTCGATTCTCGCGCAGAAGCACGACCAGCCTTCCGGCGGCAACGACGAACTCATGCGTCAGCTTATTTCCGAGCAAAAGCGCACGAATCGTCTGCTTATCACGCTGCTTGGGTTCGGCGTGGTCGCGCTGGCGGGCGCGGTCGTTTTCATCGCGCAGGTGTGGTTCGGTCATCCGTAAGGAGCGCATTTCATGAACACGCCGTCCTTCGAAAGCCGTGATCCCAATTCGCCCGGTTTCTGGGACGAACGCTTCGACCAGAACTTCACGCCGTGGGATCAGGCGGGCGTTCCCGATGCCTTCCGCGCCTTCGTCGATGGCTGGCCACGCCAAAACGTGCTGATTCCCGGCTGCGGTAACGCTTACGAAGTCGCGTATCTCGCCGACCGCGCGTGGCCCGTTCGCGCGATCGATTTTTCGCCGAGCGCCGTCGCGGCGGCACGCGCGCAATTGGGCGCGCGGGCGGATTTCGTCGAAGAAGCGGATTTCTTTGCCTACGAGCCGCCGTTCGCGCCCGACTGGATCTACGAACGCGCCTTCCTGTGCGCACTTCCGAAAGACCGCTGGCGCGATTACGCCGCGCGCATGGCCGCGTTGCTTGCACCGGGCGCGCTGCTCGCGGGCTTCTACTTTCTCGGCGCGACGCTGAAAGGGCCGCCATTCGGCATCGACCGCGCGGAACTGGATGCGCTGCTGAATCCGTACTTCGATCTGGCCGACGAACACGAAGTCACCGGCTCGATTCCCGTTTTCGCCGGACGCGAGCGCTGGCTCACGTGGCGTCGGCGTTAAAAAACACGCTTGAAAATAGCGGCCTGCGGTCTCATTTAATGACACCGCTGACAATCGGAAACGCCCCGAAAATCGCGGGTCAAAAATGGTTTGCGGCTATAATTCAAGGCTTTGCAAGCGTCGACAGATAATTGTAGGAACTGTGCCATGCCGATTTACGCGTACCGCTGCGAATCCTGCGGCCACGAAAAAGACGTGCTCCGCAAATTGAGCGATGCACCGCTCACGCAATGTCCCGAGTGCGGGAAGGACACCTTTTCCAAGCAGGTGACGGCTGCGGGCTTCCAGTTGAAAGGCTCCGGCTGGTATGTCACCGATTTCCGCAGCGGAAACAACGGCGGAAAGAGCAACGGCGCTGCGTCCGGCGACAAGGCAGAGAAATCGGAGTCCGCGCCGGCCAAGGCCGATGGCGCATCCTCCGACAGTTCGAATGGCTCGGATAGCTCGACCAGCGCGAAATCGAGCGATGGCGCTTCGTCGTCCTCCGATTCGAAACCGGCCAGCGGCGCAGGCGCAGCCTGACACCATTCTGCCCGCGGTGGCTTTGCCCGACCGCGCGCCACGGCCGCCTGAACGCGGCCGCGTTCAACCCGCCGAACCGTTCTCCCGAGACACGTGAGACACGGCGCGGCCTTCCAGCCAGGACCGTAGCGACAACAACGTGACGACGAAAAAGACTACGCTGAAATCCGTATTCCTGACCGGCCTTCTGGTGCTGGTGCCGCTCGCCATCACGCTGTGGGTGTTGGGTCTCGTGATCGGCACCATGGACCAGACGCTGCTCCTGCTGCCCGAATCGTGGCAACCGGAGCGCGTGTTCGGGTTCCACTTGCCGGGGCTGGGCGCGCTGCTCACGGTGGCGTTCATTTTCGTCGTCGGTTTGCTGACGCAGAATTTCGTCGGCCAGAAACTGGTGGGATGGTGGGACGCCATTCTTCGGCACATTCCGGTGGTCGGCCCGCTGTACACCAGCGTGAAACAGGTGTCGGACACGTTGCTGTCTTCGAGCGGCAATGCGTTCCGAAAAGCGCTATTGATCGAATATCCCCGCAAGGGCTCGTACACCATCGGATTCCTCACGGGCATTCCGGGCGGCGACGTGCTCAATCATCTGGAAGGCGATCACGTGAGCGTCTACGTGCCGACCACGCCGAATCCCACCTCGGGCTTCTTCCTGATGATGCCGAAAAGCGAAGTCGTCGAACTGGATATGACCGTCGACGCCGCACTGAAGTACATCGTCTCGATGGGCGTCGTGGCCCCTGCGATGAGCGCGCCGGCATCGGTCGCGCCAGCGCCCCGGCCCACCGAGCCGCCGATGTAATGCCGGCGCGCGCGCACCGGCGCCGGCCGAAAGAAGCTGACACGTACGCGCGAGCCGTTGATCAACGAACAACGAAAGACACAACATCATGTCGATGCGATCTGAATACTGCGGTCTGGTGACCGAAGCCCTGCTCGGGCAAACCGTCTCGCTGTGCGGCTGGGTGCATCGCCGCCGCGATCACGGTGGCGTTATCTTCATCGACCTGCGCGATCGCGAAGGCCTCGTGCAGGTCGTGTGCGATCCGGACCGCGCCGAAATGTTCAAGGTGGCCGAAGGCGTGCGCAACGAGTTCTGCGTGCAGGTGAAGGGCGTCGTGCGCAATCGTCCGGAAGGCACCGTCAACGCCAATCTGACGAGCGGCAAGATCGAAGTGCTGTGTCAGGAACTCGTGGTGCTGAACGCGTCGGTCACGCCGCCGTTCCAGTTGGATGACGACAACCTGTCGGAAACCACGCGCCTCACGCATCGCGTGCTCGACCTGCGCCGTCCGCAGATGCAGAAGAACCTTCGCCTGCGCTATCGCGTGGCGATGGAAGTGCGCAAGTATCTGGATGCGCAAGGTTTCATCGACATCGAAACGCCGATGCTGACCAAGAGCACGCCCGAAGGCGCGCGCGATTATCTCGTGCCGTCGCGCGTGAACGCGGGCCAGTTCTTCGCGCTGCCGCAATCGCCGCAGTTGTTCAAGCAATTGCTGATGGTCGCGAACTTCGACCGTTACTACCAGATCACCAAGTGCTTCCGCGACGAAGACCTGCGCGCGGACCGTCAGCCGGAATTCACGCAGATCGATTGCGAAACCTCGTTCCTCACGGAGCAGGAAATCCGCGATCTGTTCGAGAACATGATCCGCCACGTCTTCAAGGAGACGATGGATGTCGCGCTGCCGGAAAAATTCCCGGTCATGCTGTATTCGGAAGCCATGCGTCGCTTCGGTTCGGACAAGCCCGACCTGCGCGTGAAGCTCGAATTCGCCGATCTGACGGACGCGGTGAAGGACGTGGACTTCAAGGTGTTCAGCATGCCCGCGAACTCGAAGGATGGCCGCGTGGCTGCCTTGCGCGTGCCGAAGGGCGGCGAGCTTTCGCGTGGCGATATCGACGGTTACACGGAATTCGTGCGCATCTACGGCGCGAAGGGTCTGGCGTGGATCAAGGTCAACGACAAGACGCGCGGCCGTGACGGTCTGCAAAGCCCGATCGTCAAGAACCTGCACGATGCGGCGCTCGCGGCCATCATGGAGCGCACCGGCGCGCAGGACGGCGACATCGTGTTCTTCGCGGCGGATCGCGCGAAGGTGGTGAACGACAGCCTCGGCGCGTTGCGTCTGAAGATCGGTCATTCGGAGTTCGGCCGTAACACGGGCCTGCTCGAAACCGGCTGGAAGCCGCTGTGGGTGATCGACTTCCCGATGTTCGAGTACGACGAGGAAGAAAACCGCTACGTGGCGGCGCATCACCCGTTCACGAGCCCGAAGGACGAGCACCTCGAATACCTCGAAACGGACCCGGGCCGTTGCCTCGCGAAGGCATACGACATGGTGCTGAACGGCTGGGAAATCGGCGGCGGTTCCGTGCGTATTTTCCAGGAAGACGTGCAGAGCAAGGTGTTCCGCGCGCTCAAGATCGGCGCGGAAGAAGCGCAACTCAAGTTCGGCTTCCTGCTCGACGCGTTGCAGTACGGCGCGCCGCCGCACGGTGGTATCGCGTTCGGTCTGGACCGCGTCGTCACGCTGATGTCCGGTGCTGATTCGATCCGCGACACCATCGCGTTCCCGAAGACGCAGCGCGCGCAGGATCTGCTCACGCAAGCGCCGAGCGAAGTGGACGAGCGCCAGTTGCGTGAGTTGCATATCCGCTTGCGTCAGCCGGAGCAGAAACAGCACTAAGCATCTTCGTTTGTCGATGTGATGAAAAAGGCGCCACGTGCGCCTTTTTCGTTTTTTGCGTTACAGTCCTTCGCAGAGAACACGACACAACAACGACATGCAGAAGCCGCCCAAAATTCCTGAATCCGTGCTGGTCGTGATTCACACGCCGGAACTCGACGTGCTCATCATCGAACGCGTGGATCATCAAGGCTTCTGGCAGTCCGTCACGGGCTCGAAGGACCGCATCGACGAGCCGTTGACCGAGACCGCCGCGCGCGAAGTGCAGGAGGAGACGGGCATCGTTATCGGCGGGACGCTCGTGCCGGAGAACGCGCTGCTGGACTGGCATCACAGTATTCAGTACGAAATTTATCCGCAGTGGCGGCACCGTTATGCGCCGGGTGTCGAGCGCAACACGGAGCATCAGTTCAGTCTGCTCGTGCCGCATTGTCTCGAAGTGACGCTCGCGCCGCGCGAACATACTTCGCACTTGTGGCTGCCGTTTCGCGAGGCCGCCGACCGCTGCTTTTCATGGTCGAACCGCGAAGCCATTCTGCAGTTGCCCGAGCGCCGCGCGGCGTATAACCGATGATGTCCGTGCGTCCGCGGCGCAGCTTCAAACGACTGCGTCAGGCGCTGTTTTCGGGCAAGCGTCCGCTGCGGTTTTGCTTCACATCGGGCAACGACGTTCGCATCTTCAAGGGCGGCGTGCAGTTCTTTCCCGCGCTGATCGAACGTATCGATCAGGCGATGAAATCGGTGTGGCTCGAAACGTATATCTTCGCCAACGACGATTCGGGCCGCGCAGTGTCGGACGCGCTCGTGCGCGCGGCGCAGCGTGGCGTGGTGGTGCGTGTCATCACCGATGGCATCGGCACGGACAAGAACCTGCCGTTCTTCACGCTCTGGAACGAGAGCGGCATGGATCATCGCGTCTATAACCCGCATTTGCTGTTCGGGCCGCAGGGCTGGTCGCGCACGCATCGCAAGCTGGCGATCGTGGATGGCACGTACGCGTTTTGTGGCGGCATCAATATCGTCGATGACTACGATCAGAACGGCGTGCAACTCGACACACCGCGCTGGGACTTCGCGATGGAAGCGCGCGGCCCGGTCGTGGAAGACGTGCGCGAGGCATTCGATCTGCAATGGCAACGCATTCGTCTTGGCGTGAAGCCGCGCCAGCCGCGTCAGCCGAATTGCGAAGATGGAACACCAGCGAGCGAGAGCGAACAGCATCAGACGCGCTGGGGCGCACGCCGCGCTGCGCGAGCGCGTCGCCGTGCGCGGCTCGGCGAGATTCACGCGGTGGATCAGCCGTGCGTCGCGTTCGTCGCGCGTGACAATCTGCAAAACCGCCGTGCGATCGAGAAAGCGTATCTGCGCGCGATCGCTCATGCGGAGAGCGAAGTATTGCTTGCGAATCCTTATTTCATGCCGGGCCGCAGACTGCGCCGCGCGTTGTCGAGTGCCGCGCAGCGTGGCGTGCGCGTGTCGCTCGTGATCGGACGCAAGGAATTCGTCGCGCTCGATTACGCCACGCCGTTTCTCTACGGCAACTTGCTCAAGCATGGCGTGCGCATCGCCGAATATGAGAAGACGATCCTTCACGGCAAGGTGGCAGTGGTCGATGCGGACTGGGCGACGATCGGTTCATCGAACCTCGATGCACTCTCGCTCGTGCTGAACAACGAGGCCAACATGGTGCTCGTCAATCATCCGGAGATTGGCGGCTTGCACGACGCCATTCTTCAGGCGTTTGACGATGGACGGCCGATCGATGAAAAACATTACGGCGCGCGCCCAATCGGCGAGCGAGCCCTCAATTGGCTCGCCTATAACACTTATCGACTGATGATGAAGATTATTACCATCGGACAGTACGACTAAGTAGCTATTTATATCGCTTTCAGGCAAAAATCGAGCTGCGCAACGCTGCTGAACTCAATCAAGAGCCTGAATTCGCAAAGATCTAAGGCGGTCTCGCGCTTCTGCAAACGATTCCCATGAAATGGGAACCCGGGCAGTCACTAACATCTTTTTGCGGACAACCAGCGACAATAAGCTGGATCAATGTTGCGATTTATCCTATAGACAACAACGATCACATTAGAAACGAGTGTCTAAAAAAGTGCTTGTAACACAAGAGGCCGGCCACAATAATAGAACGGCCGTTCGATTCCACGGGCAACACAAGAGAACGGTAGGGACATCATGCGAAAAGGCGAACAGACGCGGGCCGCGATTCTCGACGCAGCGCTTGACTTGGCGAGCCGCGATGGGCTGGAGGGTCTCACCATCGGCCTTTTGGCCGAGCGCATGCAGATGAGCAAGAGCGGCGTATTCGCGCATTTCGGATCGCGCGAAGATTTGCAGGTGGAAGTAGTGCGCGAGTATCACCGCCGGTTCGAGGACGAAGTCTTTTTCCCGAGCCTGCGAGAGCCGCGCGGTCTTTCACGCTTGCGCGCGATGATGAACCGCTGGATGGAGAAGCGCATCCAGGAAGTGACGACCGGCTGCATCTACATCAGCGGCGCGGTGGAATACGATGACCGGGCCGCAAGCGCGGTGCGCGAGCAGTTGGTGCACAGCGTGACCATGTGGCGGGATGCGCTGTTGCGCGCGATCCGCCAGTCGAAGGAAGAGGGGCATCTGATGGCGGATACCGATCCGCAACTGATGCTTTTCGAGTTGTACAGCTTCACGCTCGGCCTGCATCATGACGCGCGCTTCCTGCATTTGCCCGAAGCCGTGCAATTGACGCGGGACGCGCTCGAAAAGACGATCGTGTCGTATCAGATGCCGGGCTCGAACGGCAACACTTCGCAGATACTTGCGACCCCAAGCCCGGCGGCGACATTGTCATCGCATCAAACCGACAGCCGTTAGCGACGCTGCCCGAGGCGGCGTGCGACGGTTGAGCCTTAGGAAACCGGAGAGACTCAATGGGACAGTACGCCGCCCCGATTCGCGACATGCAATTCGTGCTGCACGAGTTGCTGGACGTCGAAGCCGAACTGAAGCACATGCCGAAACACGCCGATTTGGACGCCGACACCATCAATCAGGTGTTGGAGGAGGCGGGCAAGTTCTGCTCCGAAGTCGTGTTCCCGCTCAACCAGAGCGGCGACCGCGAAGGCTGCACGTATGCGGGCGACGGCGTGGTCAAGACGCCGGCCGGTTTCAAGGAAGCCTATCGGCAATACGTCGAAGCGGGCTGGCCTGCGCTCGGGTGCGATCCCGAGTTCGGCGGGCAGGGCTTGCCGGCGTTCGTCAACAACGCGCTGTACGAGATGCTCAACTCGGCCAATCAGGCATGGACGATGTACCCCGGCCTCTCGCACGGCGCGTATGAGTGCCTTCATGCGCATGGCACGCCGGATCAACAGTCTGTCTATCTTCCCAAACTGGTTTCCGGCGAATGGACCGGCACGATGTGCCTGACCGAACCGCATTGCGGAACGGACTTGGGCATTTTGCGCACCAAGGCCGAGCCGAACGGCGATGGTTCGTATGCGCTCACCGGCACGAAGATTTTTATTTCGAGCGGCGAGCACGACATGGCTGAGAACATCGTCCATTTGGTGCTGGCGCGGTTGCCGGGTGCGCCCAAGGGCACCAAGGGCATTTCGCTGTTCATCGTGCCGAAGTTCGTGCCGGATGCGAGCGGTGCGCCGGGCGAGCGTAATGGCATCAAGTGCGGGTCCATCGAGCACAAGATGGGCATTCACGGCAATGCGACCTGCGTGATGAACCTGGATGGCGCGAAAGGCTGGCTCGTCGGTGAGGACAACAAGGGCCTCAATGCCATGTTCGTGATGATGAACGCGGCGCGGCTCGGTGTCGGCATGCAGGGGTTAGGTCTCACGGAAGTGGCGTATCAGAATTCGCTCGTGTATGCGAAAGAGCGTTTGCAGATGCGTTCCTTGACCGGCCCGAAGGCGCCGGAGAAAGCGGCTGATCCGATCATCGTGCATCCGGATGTGCGGCGGATGTTGCTCACGCAGAAGGCTTATGCCGAGGCGGGGCGGGCGTTTGCTTATTGGGCCGCGCTCAATATCGACAAGGAACTGTCGCACGAGGATGAAGGCGTGCGTCGCGAGGCGGCGGATTTTGTGGCGTTGCTGACGCCGGTCATCAAGGCATTCCTCACGGATAACGCCTTCGAAGGCACGAACATGGCGATGCAGATTTACGGCGGGCACGGGTTCATCTCCGAATGGGGCATGGAGCAGTACGTGCGCGATGCGCGCATCAACATGATTTATGAAGGGACGAATTCTATTCAGGCGCTGGATCTGCTCGGGCGGAAGGTGCTTGGGGATATGGGCGCTCGGCTTAAGCGCTTTGGTAAGTTGGTGGCGGCTTTTGTTGAGGAAGAAGGCGTCAGGCCGGAGATGCAGGAGTTTGTAAATCCGCTTGCCGATATCGGGGATAAGGTGCAGAAGCTCACGATGGAGATCGGGATGAGGGCTATGCAGAATCCTGATGAAGTTGGGGCGGCTGCGGTGCCTTATCTTCGTGTGGTTGGGCATCTGGTGTTTGCTTACTTCTGGGCGCGCATGGCACGTGTGGCGCTCGATAAGGCTTCTTCTTCTGGCGATGCGTTTTATAAGGGCAAGCTCGCCACTGCGCGGTTTTATTTTGCCAAGCTGTTGCCGGAGACGGCTTCTGCTATTCGTGCGGCGCGCGCTGGCGCTAAGCCTATGATGGAGTTTGATGAGGCTTTGTTTTAAGGGCTTTTTTGTTTTGTGGAAGGGGCTGCTGGTTTTTGGGTCTTTATTGCAGTAGCCGCCTCCCCGGCGGGGGGGTAACTTTCTTTGCTGCTGCAAAGAAAGTCACCAAAGAAAGCAGCTTTTTACCCCATGCACGATGGCTGGAAAGTGTTGGTCTGGATTAACGATACAGTGGCCGCAATAGGACTTCCCTCGTGTGGCCACTCGTATAGGCAACCTAACGATCACTTGCTCGAACACTCAAAGAGAAGTGGACCGCATTCATTCGTTCGGCCATGCGCTGCGCGCGCCGAGAGCTTTAGAACGGAATCCCGCAGCGTGCATGTGCCCAGCCACCTCGAACAACATCGCAATCATGCTATTCGGCCCTACCTCGATCAACGCTTCAATGAAAGTAATACGGCAACCGCAACGGGTGGCGCATTCCGCGTTAGCGCTAACCAAGGTAGGGCCGAATAGCAATCTTGCGGGGAGGCGTGATGTGGCTGGACGCTTGCATGCTGCGGGATTCCGTTCTTACGTTCTCGGCGCGCGCAGCGCATGGCCGAAAGAATGAATGCGGACCACGAACACCAAAGGATTCGAGCACGTGATCGCGAGGTTGCCCATGTGCTTAACCGAACGAAGGACATCCCAATGCGGCCACTGTATTGTTAATCCAGACCAACACTTTCCAGCCATCGTGCCTGGGGTAAAAAGCTGCTTTCTTTGGTGACTTTCTTTGCAGCAGCAAAGAAAGTTACCCCCCCGCCGGGGAGGCGGCTACTGCAATAAAGACACAAACAGAAGCAGCCCTTTGCACGCCAAAACAACACCAGCAAACAGCACCATGGAGCACCAAAAACCCGTGAGCACATTGAACATCAAAAAAGTCGCCGTCCTCGGCGCCGGCGTAATGGGCGCCCAAATCGCCGCCCATTTGATCAACGCGCGCGTCCCGGTCCTCCTTTTCGACCTGCCCGCAAAACAAGGCCCAAAGAACGCCATAGCGCAGAAGGCAATCGAGAACCTAAAAAAGCTCTCCCCCGCGCCGCTAGGCACAAAAGACGACGCCAACTACATAGAACCAGCAAACTACGAAGACGACATCGCGAAGCTAAAAGACTGCGACCTCGTCATCGAGGCCATCGCCGAGCGCATGGACTGGAAGCACGACCTCTACAAAAAAGTCTCCCCGCACATTGCGGAAAACGCCATCTTCGCCAGCAACACTTCAGGTCTTTCGATCACCGAACTATCGAACGGCTTCAGTGAAGACTTGAAAAAACGCTTCTGCGGCGTGCATTTCTTCAACCCGCCGCGCTACATGCACTTGGTGGAACTGATCCCCACAAAAGACACAAACCCGGAAATCCTCGACCAACTCGAAACCTTCCTGACGAGCGTAATCGGCAAGGGCGTAGTCCGCGCAAAAGACACACCGAACTTCATCGCCAACCGCGTCGGTGTTTTCTCGATCCTCGCCGTCATCGCCGAAGCCGAAAAATACGGCCTGCGTTTCGACGAAGTGGATGACCTGACCGGCGCACGCCTGGGCCGCGCAAAATCGGCAACGTTCCGCACGGCAGATGTCGTCGGCCTCGACACAATGGCCCACGTCATCAAAACGATGCAGGACAACCTGCCCGACGACCCGTTCTTCCCCGTCTACAAAACGCCCCCGGTGCTCGAAGCACTCGTGAAAAACGGCGCACTCGGCCAGAAAACCGGCGCGGGCTTCTATCGCAAGGAAGGCAAGGCGATCAAGGTGCTCGACCCGAAAACCGCGCAATACATCGACGGCGGCGCGAAGGCGGAGGAAATCATCGGCCGCATTCTGAAGCGCCCGCCCGCCGAACGCTTCAAGCTCCTGCGCGAAACCGACAACAAGCAGGCGCAGTTCCTCTGGGCGATCTTCCGCGACGTGTTTCACTACATCGCGGTGCAACTGGATTCGATCGCCGACAACGCGCGCGATGTCGATCTCGCCATCCGCTGGGGCTTCGGCTGGAATCAAGGGCCGTTCGAAAGCTGGCAGGCGGCAGGCTGGCAACAGATCGCGAAGTGGGTGCAGGAAGACATCGATGCGGGCAAGGCGCTGTCGAACGCACCGCTGCCCGCGTGGGTGCTCGACGGTCCCGTCGCGGAGAAAGGCGTGCATACGGAGGAAGGTTCGTGGTCGCCCGCCGAACGCCGCTACGTGCCGCGCTCCACGCTGCCGGTCTACAAGAGGCAAGTGTTTCGCGCCCCGCTCGTCGGCGAAACGAACGCCGATCCGAAGACCTTCGGCAAGACGCTGTTCGAAACCGACAGCGTGCGCGCATGGCTCGACGACGAACAAAGTGATGTCGTCATCGTCTCGTTCAAGACGAAGATGAACACCATCGGTCCGGGCGTGATCGAAGGTTTGTCGAAGGCGATCGATCTCGCCGAGAAGGACTATCGCGCGGTCGTGATCTGGCAACCCGCGTCGCTGCAACTCGGCGCGCCGGGCGGTCCGTTCTCGGCGGGCGCGAATCTCGAAGAAGCCATGCCCGCGTTCATGATGGGCGGCGCGAAAGGCATCGAGCCGTTCGTGAAGGGATTCCAGCAAGGCATGCTGCGCGTGAAGTACGCGAACGTGCCGGTGGTGTCGGCGGTGTCGGGCCTTGCGCTCGGCGGCGGCTGCGAACTGGTGCTGCATTCTGCCAAACGCGTCGTGCATATCGAAAGCTACATGGGTCTGGTTGAAATCGGCGTAGGCCTCGTGCCTGCGGGCGGTGGTTTGAAAGAAGCCGCGTTGCGCGCAGCCGAAGCCGCCAGCGCCGTCAACGCGACGAACGACCTGCTCAAGTTCCTGCAGAAGTCCTTCGAAAACGCGGCGATGGCGAAGGTCTCTGCCTCGGCCTTCGAAGCCCGCGCAATGGGTTATCTCAAGCCATCCGACACCATCGTCTTCAACGTGCACGAACTGCTCGATATCGCGAAGACGGAAGCACGCGCACTCGCCGATGCCGGTTATCGCCCGCCGTTGCGCGTGAAGCAAGTGCCGGTCGCCGGACGTTCGGCGATCTCGACCATCAAGGCGTCGCTGGTGAACATGCGCGATGGCCGGTTCATCAGCGATCACGATTATCTGATCGCGGGCCGCATCGCGGAGGCCATGTGCGGTGGCGATGTCGAAGGCGGCAGTCTCGTCGATGAAGAATGGCTGCTGGCGCTGGAACGCCGCGCGTTCGTCGAACTGCTCGGCACGCAGAAGACGCAGGAGCGGATCATGGGCATGTTGCAGACCGGCAAGCCGGTTCGCAACTGAGCGCGCGACATACGGAGCTTTGAACAAAATGACACGACAACTTCAAGACGCATATATCGTCGCGGCCAGCCGCACGCCGATCGGCAAGGCGCCCCGCGGCATCTTCAAGAACACGCGGCCGGACGAACTGCTGGTCCACGCGATCAGACACGCCGTCGCGCAGGTGCCGGGGCTGGATACGAGCGTGATCGAGGATGCCATCATCGGCTGCGCGATTCCCGAAGCCGAGCAAGGGCTGAACGTGGCGCGCATGGGCGCGTTGCTGGCGGGGCTGCCGAACACGGTCGGCGGCGTGACGGTGAACCGCTTCTGCGCGTCCGGCCTGACGGCGCTGGCGATGGCGGCGGACCGCATCCGCGTGGGCGAAGCGGAGGCGATGATCGCGGGCGGCTGCGAATCCATGAGCATGGTGCCGATGATGGGCAACAAGCCGTCGCTGTCGCCGCATATCTTCGATCGCAACGAGGACGTGGGCATCGCGTATGGCATGGGTTTGACGGCCGAGCGCGTGGCCGAACGCTGGAAGGTGAGCCGCGAGGCGCAGGACGCGTTCGCGGTGGAGTCGCATCGGCGGGCGCTCGCGGCGCAACAGTCCGGCGAATTCGCGGATGAAATCGCCGCTTACGCGCTGAACGAACGCTTCCCGGATCTCGCCTCGGGCGAAGTGCGCGTGAATGCCCGCGAGATCGCGCTGGACGAAGGTCCGCGCGAAGGCACCTCGATGGAAGCGCTCGCGAAGCTCAAACCCGTGTTTGCCAACAAAGGCTCGGTAACGGCGGGGAACAGCTCGCAGACATCGGATGGCGCGGGCGCGTTGATCGTCGTCTCCGAGAAGATGCTGAAGCAGTTCAACCTCACGCCGCTTGCGCGTTTCGTGAGTTTCGCGGTGCGCGGCGTGCCGCCGGAGATCATGGGCATCGGGCCGAAGGAAGCGATTCCGGCGGCGTTGAAGGCGGCGGGTCTGAAGCAGGACGACATCGACTGGATCGAACTGAACGAAGCGTTCGCGGCGCAATCGCTGGCGGTGATTCAGGATCTCGGGCTGGATACGTCGAAGGTCAATCCGCTGGGCGGCGCGATTGCGCTCGGGCATCCGCTCGGCGCGACGGGCGCGATCCGCGCGGCGACCGTCGTGCATGGTCTGCGCCGACGCAACCTGAAGTACGGCATGGTGACGATGTGCGTCGGCACCGGCATGGGCGCGGCGGGCATCATCGAACGGCTTTGATGCCGACACGACGAAGGGGAGACAGCGGACATGGATATTTTCATCGAGCGTGCGGACGGGGTGTTGAGCGTCGTGCTCAACCGGCCTGACAAGAAGAACGCGATTACATCGGCGATGTATCAGGAAATGGCCGATGCCTTCTACGAAGCGGAGAAAGACGCCACCGTGCGCGCGGTGCTGTTGCGCGCGAACGGCGGCGTGTTCAGCGCGGGCAATGACATCGAAGACTTCATTTCTGCACCGCCCTCCGGCCTCGATGCGCCCGTGTTCCAGTTCCTGAAGCGCATCAGCCGGTGCCCGAAGCCTATCGTCGCGGCGGTGCCGGGCGTGGCGGTGGGCATCGGCACGACGATGCTGTTGCATTGCGATCTGGTCTATGCCACTTCGGCGACGAAGTTTTCGTTGCCGTTTGCGCAGCTTGGGTTGTGTCCGGAAGCGGCGTCGAGCTTGTTGCTGCCGCGTGGCGCGGGGTATCAGCGCGCGGCGGAAAAGCTGCTGCTCGGCGAGGCGTTCGATGCGAACGAAGCGGTGAGCATGGGGTTCGTGAATGGGTTGATCGAGCCGGGTGAGCTTGAGGCTTATGCGTTTTCGAAGGCGAAGAAACTGGCGGCGTTGCCTGCGTCTTCGTTGCGGGTGACGAAGGCGTTGATGAAGGATGCGCAGGCGGGGGAGGTATCGGCGCGGATGGAAGCCGAGGCTGAGGTGTTCGCGCGGATGTTGGGGGAGCCGGCGGCGAAGGAGGCGTTTCGGGCTTTTGTGGAGAAGAGGAAGCCGGATTTTGGGCGGTTCGAATAGTAGCGAAACGATCTGTCTTAGCAGCGCTTCCCGTTGTCAAAAATTGAATCACCTCTAAGAACGTAGGATTGCTGTCCTTTAGGATCAGCAATCCTACTTTCGTATCTGGAGGTGAGATGTCGTTTCCCGAATGGGGGCATTCATATAACGCGCTTTATCTGCCATTGAGCAGGGATTTGCAATGCGCGCTCGTACCTTCTCGCGAACTGCCGCAAGTCGATCGCGGATGGCGTCTATCCTTCGAAGAACGCAAGAAAAAAAAGAAAGAACGGCAAGAGCAGATCGAAAAGGATCGACAAGACTTCGAACGGCTATTTGCGCTGGATATGAATCGGCGTCAGGCGGCGGGTTGCATCGAATTTAAAGAGTGCGTTGAGTTCATCAATCGCAATCTGCGGGCATCGAGTTGGGACTTGCTCGATGGTGCAGGCGTCAGCCGCGTACTGCGCGATGCCGTGCGCGACAAGACAATCATTCCTGAGATCGCCCGGAATTGGCGCGGCGAACAACGCGTGTTCAGGCATTACGCGCCGCAACGTTGGGCGGAAAGAAGGGCTGGAGGTCACGGTAATGCGGAGGCTTTGACTTGGAAGGAATTCGACGCGCTTAAGCGGGCAAATGGCGAATGGCCCGCGTGGAATTCCTCCGTCGCCATTGATGCCATTGGCAACGGACGCGGCTTCGACTGGTCGGGCGTGGTCGATGCTGCCGCTAAAGCTGGATCGGGCCTCGCGGAAGACAATCGTGGCGAGGATTCGATCTGCCGGAGCCTTCAGGATTCTGATAACGATGAATCGTTGCTTGGCGATGCGCAGCCGTTCGAGTACGGGCAAGATGGCGTGTCGAGTAAAACACAAGACATCGCCGGGGTACTTCTTACACCCGCAGAAGAATCCCAATGCGAGCTTCAATACAATCTGGATATGGCCGAATGCAGCGCCTATGCAGCAATGGACAAGCGGTATTGGGGTGTGTGCACGGAGCGAGCCATGGGACGATATTCAAATTGCCTTAGAGGGAGGTTCGTCGAATGAGACCTAAGTCGCGTTGCGTCGTTATAGCTTACGACGAAGACAGCAACCAGATCGAAACATGCACGGTCGATCGTGAGGCGATTGAACAACTACGGACCGCGTCGATGATTATGCCGTGGTCAGTTGCCGATCATGGCGGAAAATTGGATGACGAATTTGCGCGTAAGTTGGGCGGCGCGTCACTGCTTTTGCTGGCAATACAGCAGCCAGCGCTGAACTCCTACATCACGGTGACCAAGGATTTTGGCAAGGATGATGGGGCCTAAGTTTGTGCCCTGACAACAGGAGCTCAAGCAACCTGTGAGTACAACGGACGAACCGCTAGCGCAGGACGGCTAAAAGCAATCAATTCCACGATTGGTACGTAGACACACTACACGTCTCGAAAGAGCGTGAGACGTTGACGCTCGGCCTGTTCCTTCAGGACCGACGTGCATCTGTATCGTTTGTCGGCATGAATCGATGTGTGCTCGAAAATCTGAGTCTTCAAAATATTGTGTATGGCATTGAAGTGCTTGAACCCGGCACGCCGCGTCACGCAAAAGCGGAGCGCATTTTGGCTAAGGCGGAGCCATGGAACGACAGTAAGGCCGACGTGATCGCACAGCTATTTTCCACGTGTGGCGTAGAAGTGGTTGTCGAGTTCGGTACGCTTGAAGTACGGGAAGATGGCCCACCCGCTGCGCTATGAAGTTATGGCCTCGGAGGCAAACATCATGACGACCTGTACAACTCGGCAACGTGCAAAGCGCGCGCCAACTGTTCCACTCGCGTACGCCTCCTTCACCATTTCCGGCGATGCCGTCGAGTCTGACTTCTGGACTCAGTATTTTCACCACGTACCCGACATTGCCGTGGCGAAGGGCGACCCGATCAACGACACGACCGGGCAGGGGCGAATCCTGACACGCCGGACCGGCGTATGGGGCATCAAAAGTAAGGGAAAGGTGGAGAGCGACCTCTTGGAACCGCATCTGCGTTTCTTGATCGCTGCACTTAAACTGCCACGCGTTGATCTCCGTGAACAGATCGAACAACAGAAAGCGATGGTTCGCTTCTTCTGCTATTGGCGCAATGCATCCGGCGACCGAGTGCCAGCCATCCCCAACGACATTCACGCCATCATTCAATCCCTCGGCGGCACCGTCGAGATAGACGAATACCGATAACGGACCCTCAATGCGATCCACCACTCTATGCGCCGCGATACTCCTCACATGCGCGGCATCGCCTACATGGGCGCAGCAAGCGGAATGCAGCGCCGCCCCCACCCAACTCGCGATGGACGAATGCATCGGCAAGAACCTGAAAGCCGCCGATCAAAAGCTCAACGAAACCTATCGCGCATTACTCGCCAAGGTCAGCAAGGACGGCGCGGAACAACTTCGCAAGGCTCAACGCGCCTGGGTCGGCTGGCGCGATGCCCAATGCGAGTTCGACAACATGGGCACGCGTGGCGGCAGCATCAATTCGTCGATGTTTTCGATGTGCGTCGAGAACCTCACGCGCGCGCAGACAAAGCATCTCGACGACCAATTGCACTGCAAAGAAGGCGATATGGCGTGCGGCGGGCAATAAGCGAAAGCTACTCCCCCCCATACTCCACAAACCCACTCTCCCTAACAAAACTCACCAATCGCACCTCCGCCTGCTTCGCAATCGCAATCGCCAGCGAAGTCGGCGCAGAGATGGTCGCGACCATCGGCACACCCATACGCGCCGACTTGCGCACCAACTCATAACTCGCGCGACTCGACAAAAACACAAACCCTTGTGTCGTGTCCTCGCGTTGCAACACGAGATGACCGATGAGTTTATCCAGCGCGTTATGCCGCCCCACATCCTCGAACGCATGACGAACCGCGCCGGTTTCATCGCACCATGCAGCCGCGTGCAAGCCGCCAGTCAGCTTCGTCAATCGCTGATGCGCGGGCAACTCACGCGCCGCCCGCTCGATGGCATCCGGCGATAGCTTCTCAAGAAACCCCGTCTGCGGCACGACCTCAGCCTGCAAATCCAGCAGTTCGATACTCTCGATCCCACACACGCCACAACCCGTCCTACCTGCCAACGCCCGTCGCTTATCCTTCAACGCAACGAACGCTTGCTGCACGACTTGCAGATGCACTTCCGCATGCGGCAGCGCAGCGCCATCGTCGCGATATTTGACCTCGATATCCTGAATATCGCTGCCGCGCTCCACGATGCCCTCGCTCAGCGAAAACCCCACCGCGAACGCTTCGAGATCGCGCGGCGTACACATCATCACCGCATGCGAGATGCCGTTATAAACCAGCGCGACCGGCCACTCCTGACCGATGTCATCATCCGCGAGCGTCGTCTCGCCTTTGCGATGACGACGCACCTGCCGCTTTACAAAGCCGGGTTGATCGTCCGTTTCGATTGGGTTCAATTTATGTGTGCTCCTGACCGCTTTGCCCGGCAAGACTTCGGGTAAAGTCGGGTATGTCACTTGCTGCTTTACCGTGCTGCATGTGATAAACAGAGAATATGCAAGTGGCTACTTGGATCGACGACAACAACGAGACTTCTACAATAACTTAAGCGGGCGCCTCGCGCCGCCACGCTCTTACCCATCCAACGAGGCTATCGCCATGGGACTTTACGACGCCGCCCGTCTGTTCGGCTTCGAGGTCGAATCCTCGGACAATCTTCGCTTCATTCCGCTTGCCGTGCGTTTCAATCTGGACCGCTTCGGCATGCGCATATCGCTCGACGAATGGCGCATGCTGCCGTTCGAGGATCGCTCGCTGCTCGCGCGCTTTCCCATCGAGGACGAAGCCGAACTCGAAAAGAACTTCGACCTCGCAATCGAAGAGATGATGAAAACGCACGCCAACAGCGAGCCGGAAAAAATCGAACGCGACAACGATCCGGTCTGGGCGCACGCGGATGCCGTGCCGGAAACGGTCATCCGTCAGGCGAGCTTATGTGGCGTGAGCGCGCCGAGCCTGTCGCAATGGGCGCGGCTCGAACGCTTTCAACGCTATGCGCTTGCCAAACTGTCGCGCAACACGGACAAGCAGAACCACGACTTCCTGCCCGCCATGCGCGAATTCGGCCTCACGCAGTAATTCGCTTTCTTCAGCTTAATCGATGGCCGGCAACACGCGCGGCCGACGATCGTGATCCGTGGCGACATAAGTCAGCGTCGCCTCTGTCACCTTGACGACCTCATCGGCAAGCCGCATGCGCTGCGCCCAGACTTCGACATACACCGTCACCGATGTATTGCCGGTCTTCACGACATCGGCATAGAAGCTCAGCAAGTCGCCGACGAACACCGGATGCTTGAACAAAAACGAGTTGACCGCGACGGTCGCGACACGTCCGTTCGCACGCCGCGCCGCCGGAATGGAACCGGCAATATCCACCTGCGCCATGATCCACCCGCCGAACACGTCACCGTGAACGTTGGCATCGGCGGGTTGAGGAACGACGCGAAGGGCGACCGGCTTTTGGGGAAGACTGGATTCTTGAGGCATGGCAGCGGGCTCACGTCGATGCCGCAAAGGTATGAACCTGAAAGCGGCCCCTTGAACCTTCTGCGACAATGCTTATTTATCGGTCAGGCCCGGCGCGTGAAGGCGCGCGGGCGTGCAGTAAATTGTACGGGAAAGCACGCGCCCGACGTGCATCCCTGATCGCCGATAAAGGCACCCCACGCCGCGCCCGAACCCGCTCGCGCGACGCACCATAACGAACGAACACAATGCGCCGCACCCCCAACCGCGAACCCGGCCTGCCGTCGCAGGGCCCGCGCAACGACTGGCAGACGATCCGCTCGCTGCTGCCTTACCTCACGACCTATAAATGGCGCGTCGCGCTGGCGCTCACGTGCCTGATCGGCGCGAAGGTCGCGAACCTCGGCGTGCCGATCGTGATGAAGCATATCGTCGATGGTTTGTCGTCCGTGAAGCATCTCACCGCGCTCGGACGCGCGCAGGATTCGCCGGGCATCGTGCTGATCGGCGGTATCGGCTTGCTGGTGATTGCTTATGCGGGCGCGCGGTTGTCCACGTCGCTGTTCACGGAACTGCGCGAACTGCTGTTCGCCAAGGTGACGGAAAGCGCGGTCCGGCAACTCGCGCTCAGGGTGTTTCGCCATCTGCATTCGCTGTCGCTGCGCTTTCATCTGGAGCGGCAGACGGGCGGCATGTCGCGCGATATCGAACGCGGCACGCGCGGCATTCAGCAACTCGTGTCGTATTCGCTCTACAGCATCTTGCCGACGCTGGTGGAAGTCGGCCTCGTGATGGCGTTCTTCGTCACGAAGTACGAAGCGTATTACGCCATCGTCACGGGCATCGCGCTAGTTTCTTATATCGTGTTCACCGTGAAGCTGACGGAATGGCGAACACATTTTCGCCGCACGATGAACGATCTCGATTCGAAGGCGAACTCGCGCGCGATCGATTCGCTCCTTAACTACGAGACGGTCAAGTACTTCGGCAACGAGGAGTGGGAAGCGCGCCGCTACGACGAGAACTTGCGACGCTACCGAACCGCGGCGATCAAGTCGCAGCGTTCGCTGTCGGTGCTGAACTTCGGACAGCAGACGATCATCGGCACGGGCCTCGTCTTCATTCTGTGGCGCGCGACGCAGGGCGTGATGGCCGGACGCCTGACGCTGGGCGACCTCGTGCTCATCAACACGTTCATGCTGCAACTGTACATTCCGCTGAATTTTCTCGGCGTGGTGTATCGCGAGCTCAAGCAGGCGCTGACCGACATGGACCGCATGTTCACGCTGCTTGCGGCGGGACGTGAAGTACCGGACGCGCCGGATGCGCCGCCGCTCGCGGTCGCAGGCGGCGCGGTGCGTTTCGAGCATGTGAGCTTTGCGTACGAGGCGGCGCGGCCGATCCTGCACGACATCGACTTCACGATTCCTGCTGGCACGACGACGGCTGTGGTGGGACATAGCGGCTCCGGTAAATCCACGCTGGGACGACTGTTGTTTCGCTTCTACGATCTCGACCGCGCAGCCACGGGGCGCATCCTGATCGACGGGCAGGATATCCGCGACGTGACGCAGGATACGTTGCGCGCGGCCATCGGCATCGTTCCCCAGGACACAGTGCTGTTCAACGATTCGATCTACTACAACATCGCTTACGGGCGTCCTTCGGCGAGTCGCGAGGAAGTCATCGCGGCGGCGCGCGCGGCGCACATTCACGACTTCATCGAGACGCTGCCCGCTGGTTATGAGACGCCGGTCGGCGAACGCGGCCTCAAGCTGTCGGGCGGCGAGAAGCAACGTGTCGCCATCGCGCGAACCTTGCTCAAGGATCCGCCGATCCTTATCCTCGACGAAGCCACGTCCGCGCTCGATTCGAAGTCCGAACGCGCCATCCAGCGCGAACTGGATTCGATCGCCCGCGAGCGCACCACGCTGATCATTGCGCACCGCTTGTCCACCGTCGTGCATGCGCAGCAGATCATCGTGATGGATCACGGACGCATCGTGGAGCGCGGCACGCACGCGGAATTGCTGCGTGCCGATGGTCTCTTCGCGCAGATGTGGGCGCTTCAACAGCAGAAGGCGAGCGATGCACCTGCGCAACCCGAGCGCGATCCTTTGACGCTGGGCGAATAGCATCACTCCATCGCGTGCGCGCCGCCGAGCGCGACACCTTCATGCGCGTGCGTGGACGTCGCCGCCCAGCGCATCCACTGTCCGCGCAGCACGAACAACGCGCCGAACGCGCACGTCGCGAGCACGCCGAACGTGGCGAAGCCCATCTGATAACTGCCGGTGCTTTCCTTGGCGATGCCCATGATCACCGGCAGATAAAACCCGCCGATGCCGCCTGCCGCACCGACGATCCCCGACAGCAAACCGGTCTTGCCCTTCCAGCGATGCGGCACGAGCTGGAACGTCGAACCGTTGCCCAGCCCGAACGCGATATACAGGCAGATCAAAATCGTCACGCCGCCCGAGAGCGGCGGCATCCAGATCGCGAAGGTGAAGTCGCCTGCGGCGATCACGGCCAGCAGCACGAGCAGCGAACGCACGCCTGTCACGCGGTCCGCCACGTAACCGCCGAAGGGCCGCACGATCGCGCCGAGAAACGCCAGCAGCGACATGAACAGGCCCGCTTCGAGCTTGGGCATCTGATAGAGCGAAGTGAGCAGCAACGTCACGTAAGAAGACATGCCGACGAACCCGCCGAACGTGATGCTGTAGATCAACATGATGACCCACGTATCGCGCTCGCCGAGCACCGGGCGATAGCGTCGCGGCAGCACTGCTATCGCGATCAGCGCGCCGATCACCGGCAACAACAGCACGCCGGTCTTGCCCGAGCCGAACACGCCGCCGCTCACCATCAACACGAGCGCGACGAGGCTCACGAGTGTCGTCGCGAAGCTAGCGAGCGCGCGTGGCGTGCTGCCGGTTTTTTCGCCCGCATCCGATGCCCACGCGTAGAGCGCGGCAGCCGTGATCGCGAGCAGCGGCAGGGCGGCGGCCGTGGCCAGCTTCCAGCCGAAGGCATCGGCGAGATGCGGAAAGAGGAAACCATCGAGCACCGCGCCGATGTTGCCCGCCGCCGCCAGTCCGAGCACGAGGCCCTGAACCTTCGGCGGATAGTTGCTGCCCGCCATCGGCAGCGCGACGGCGAAACTCGCGCCGCCCATGCCGAGGAACACGCCGAGCACGAGCAGCGTCGCATACGAAGGCACGCCGGGAATCAACGGCAGCACGATCGACGGAATCGACGAAAGCACGACGCCCATGAGCGCCACGCGGCGGCCATCGGTGGATTGATAGAGATTGCCGAGCGTCACGCGCAGGATCGCGGCGGCGAGCACGGGCACCGCCACGAGGAAGCCTTGCTGCGCGGCGGACATATGCACGTCGCGTCCGATGAACGGCGCCAGCGGTCCGTACAGCACCCAGACGGTGAAGCCCGTATCGAAGTACAGGAAACAGGCGAGCAGCGAACGCCAGTTACCGCTCTTGAGCGATGCAATCAGATTGGACATCGGGTTTTCCGGATAGATGCGTGGAGTGCGTGAGCTTGATGGCTTGCGCGCTCGCGTCGGCCCGGAAAATTGCAAGCATCATGCCAAAGCGATGCATGTTTGCGCTTTGAATGACCGCAGACTCAACACTGGCGCGGGATTCGGGAAACGAGGCAACGCGCCAAAACGCGCGTGAACAAAACGGATAACAGCACCGCGTCCGTGCGCGGTCGCTTGCGAATGGTGCGTCGCGCCTGATGGCGGTTCATCGTCCGCCGATGGTGCATGTCCCGATAAAATGCGAGCTTCGCCGATCGTACGGACGCCGTAGCGCGTATGTCCTCATGGAATCAAAGTGGCTCGAAGACTTCGTTTCGCTCGCGGAGACGCGCAGCTTCAGCCGTTCCGCCGGGCTGCGTCATATCACGCAGCCCGCGTTCTCGCGACGCATTCAGGCGCTCGAAGCGTGGCTCGGCACGGAACTGATCGACCGCTCCGTTTATCCGACGAAGCTCACGCAAGCAGGCGAAGTCTTCTACGAACAAGCGCTCGCCATGCTCTCGCAGTTCCACGAGGCGCGAACGCTGTTGCGCAGTCAGGCGGGCGTCGAGGCTGCGACGATCGAATTCGCGGTGCCGCACACGTTGTCGCTCACGTACTTTCCGCGTTGGCTCGAACATATCGAGGCGCGGCTCGGACGCATCCGCACAAGATTGCGCGCACTCAACGTTCACGATGCCGTGCTCTCGCTCGTCGAAGGCGGCTGCGATCTCGTGATGGGTTATCACCATCCGAGTCATCCGGTCGCGCTCGATCCCGCACGCTACGACATGCTGACACTCGGCAGCGAACCGATCAGTCCGTTCTCGGCGGTGACCAAAGGCGGCCGTGCGCGTTATACGTTGCCTGCAAGCAGCGAATCGCCGGTGCCGTATCTCTCGTACACGCCGAATGCGTATCTCGGGCGCATGACGGAGGTCATCATCGCGACATCGCCGGTAAGGTTGTATCTCGACAAGGTATATGAGACCGACATGGCCGAAGGACTCAAGGCGATGGCGCTCGCAGGCCACGGCGTCGCCTTCCTGCCGCACAGCGCGGTGGAAGATGCCGTGGACGAAGGGCGGCTCATTCGCCTCGATCGCGGAACGCGCGGCACGCCCGCCGGTCAGTTCACCTTGACGATGGAAATCCGCCTCTATCGCGACAAGTTGGCAGCAGTTGGCGACGAACCCCGCCAAGCCTTGATGCGCGCGCTATGGGATGCAGTCGGCGAAGAATTGCAAAAGACCGCCTCCGAAACGCCCGCCACATAAGCCTTTCAAACGTTATGCACAAAACGCATGACGGGATAAAAAAGCGGCATTGGATTTGCGCACGGCGTTTTTCGACAATGGGCGCATTCCTTCAACGCCGGAGCATCGATGTCCTCTTCGAAGTCGGATGCGCATTCGATCAATGCGCAGTCCATCCCGTCGTATCTCAATGCCGACGATCTCGGTCCCTGGGGCAACTACCTCAAGCAGGTCGATCGCGTCGCCCCGTATCTCGGTTCTCTCTCCCGCTGGCTCGAAACTCTCAAGCGTCCGAAGCGCATTCTCATCGTCGATTGTCCGATCGAACTGGATAACGGCACGGTCGCGCATTTCGAAGGCTATCGCGTGCAGCACAACACCTCGCGCGGTCCCGGCAAGGGCGGCGTGCGTTATCACCAGGACGTGACGCTTTCGGAAGTCATGGCGCTGTCCGCGTGGATGTCTGTCAAGAACGCGGCAGTGAACGTGCCTTACGGCGGCGCGAAGGGCGGTATTCGTGTCGATCCGCGCACGCTCTCGCGCGGCGAACTCGAACGTCTGACGCGGCGTTATACGAGCGAGATCGGCATCATCATCGGGCCGAACACGGACATTCCCGCGCCCGACGTGAACACCAACGAACAGATCATGGCGTGGATGATGGACACCTACTCCATGAACCAAGGCCAGACCGCGACCGGCGTGGTGACCGGCAAGCCGATCTCGCTGGGCGGCTCGCTCGGTCGCAAGGAAGCGACGGGACGCGGCGTGTTCGTCGCGGGCTCGGAAGCGGCGCGGCGCATCGGCATGGAGATCGAAGGTGCGCGTATCGCGGTGCAGGGCTTCGGCAATGTGGGCGGCATCGCGGCGAAGCTGTTTCAGGAAGCGGGCGCGCGCGTGATCGCCGTGCAGGATCACACCGGCAGCATTCATCACTCGAAGGGCGTCGATACCGTCGCGCTGCTCGAACACGTGGCGCAGACCGGCGGCGTCGGCGGCTTCGCGGGCGCGGACCCGGTTTCGCAGGACGAGTTCTGGATGATCGAAAGCGACATCCTGATCCCGGCGGCGCTGGAAAATCAGATCACCGAAAAGAACGCGTCGAAGATCCGCACGAAGATCGTCGTGGAAGGCGCGAACGGTCCGACCACGACCGCGGCGGATGACATCCTGCACGACAAGGGCATCCTCGTGATTCCCGATGTGATCGCGAATGCGGGCGGCGTGACGGTGTCGTACTTCGAATGGGTGCAGGATTTCTCCAGCTTCTTCTGGACCGAAGACGAGATCAACCAGCGTCTCGAACGCGTGATGCGCGAAGCCTTCGCGGGCGTCTGGCAAGTCGCGAGCGAGCAGCAGGTGTCGGTGCGCACGGCGGCGTTTATCGTCGCGTGCACGCGGATTCTGCAGGCGCGCGAGATGCGCGGTCTCTATCCGTGATCGCATGAACGTGGCGCGTGGTGTCACCGTTGCAACCGGCAACGACATCGCGCATGCCACAGTCAAAAAAAGCGCGGGCGACATTCTTCGGAATGTTGTCCGCGCTTTTTTATGAAAGCCTCAAAACTCAAGTAACATGCGCCCCTGCAACACACGGGGCAGGCTTCGAAGCAAGGATATCGACGGATGACGGCGGGTTGCACCCGACCCGTCTCGAAAATAAGACGACGTGGGTTAACAATCATTCTTTCAGAAAGATTACCCTGCTAAACTTGCCCGGCTTTTCGCCATAGGAGATCGACAAAATGAAGGTTAAGAAGGCTGCGCTGCTGCTCGCCGCGCTTGGAGTTTTCGCCACGACGGGCGCCTACGCTCAGGACGCCGGCACGCTTAAAAAAATCAAGGACACGGGTGTGATCTCGCTGGGGCATCGCGAATCGTCCATTCCGTTTTCCTACTATGACGACAAGCAGAATGTCGTCGGCTACTCGCACGAATTCGCGCTCAAGGTCGTGGATGCCGTCAAGCAGAAGCTGAACATGCCGGACCTGAAGGTGAAGCTCACGCCGATCACCTCGCAGAACCGCATTCCGCTCGTGCAGAACGGCACGGTGGATATCGAGTGCGGCTCGACCACGAACAACGCGGAACGCCAGCAGCAAGTGTCCTTCTCCAACACGATCTTCGTGATCGGCACGCGCCTCATGACCAAGAAGGATTCGGGCGTGAAGGACTGGGCCGACCTGAAGGGCAAGACGGTGGTGACGACCGCGGGCACCACGTCCGAGCGCCTGCTTCGCAAGATGAATCAGGACAAGAACATGGGCATGAACATCATCAGCGCGAAGGATCACGGCGAGTCGTTCCTGACGCTCTCGACCGGCCGCGCGGTCGCGTTCATGATGGATGACGCTTTGCTCGCAGGCGAGCGCGCCAAGTCCAACACGCCGAACGATTTCGTGATCGTCGGCGAGCCGCAATCGCATGAAGCGTACGGCTGCATGATCCGCAAGAACGATCCCGAGTTCAAGAAGGTGGTGGATGACGCCATCGCCAAGGTCGAAACCTCGGGCGATGCCGACAAGATCTACAAGAAGTGGTTCGAAAGCCCGATTCCGCCGAAGGGCCTCAACCTCAACTTCCCGGAAAGCGATGACATGAAGGCGCTCTTCAAGAGCCCGAACGACAAGGCTATCGACTAACCGGTTCGAGCATCGAACGAACGAAACGGAAGGAGCTTGCTTCTTCCGTTTCTTTTTGGAGTGAGTCCATGTCTTACCACTGGAACTGGGGCGTATTGCTGAGTCCGGTTTCGACCGGCGAGCCGACGACCTATCTCGGCTGGCTGATCTCGGGTTTCTGGGTGACCATTACCGTGTCGCTCGCGGCGTGGGTGATCGCGCTCGTGGTCGGCTCGCTGTTCGGCATTCTGCGCACGGTCCCGAATCGCACGCTGGCGGCCATCGGCACCGTGTATGTCGCGATCTTCCGCAATATTCCGCTGATCGTGCAGTTCTTCGTCTGGTATCTGGTGATACCGGAGTTGCTGCCCGTCTCGATGGGCAACTGGTTCAAGCAACTGCCGCCGAGCGCGCAGTTCTTCTCGTCGTCGATCATCTGTCTCGGGCTGTTCACCGGCGCGCGTGTGTGCGAACAGGTGCGCTCGGGCATCAACGCGTTGCCGCGCGGACAGCGCAACGCGGGCCTCGCAATGGGCTTCACGCAATGGCAGACGTATCGCTATGTGCTGATGCCGGTGGCGTACCGCATCATCGTGCCGCCGCTCACGTCGGAATTCCTCAACGTGTTCAAGAACTCGGCGGTGGCATCGACCATCGGCTTGCTCGATTTGTCGGCGCAGGCGCGTCAATTGGTCGATTACACCGCGCAGACGTATGAGTCGTTCATCGCGGTGACGGTGGCTTACATGCTCATCAACCTCGTGGTCATGCTGTTGATGCGCTGGGTCGAAGCGCGCACGCGGCTGCCCGGCTATATCGGAGGCAAATGATGCATGAGTTCAACTGGAGCGGCATTATCGGCGCGCTACCGACGCTGTGGACCGGCGCCATCATCACCTTGCAGATCACGGTGCTGGCCATTGTGGTCGGGATCGCGCTCGGCACGGTGATCGCGCTGTTGCGTCTGTCGGGCGTCAAGCCGCTGCAATGGTTCGCGAACATCTACGTGACCGTGTTCCGCTCGATTCCGCTCGTGATGGTGCTGCTGTGGTTCTTCCTGATCGTGCCGCAGTTGTTGCAGAACGTGCTGGGACTGTCGGCGGATATCGATATTCGTCTGGCGTCGGCCATGGTCGCCTTCTCGCTTTTTGAAGCCGCATACTATTCGGAAATCATCCGCGCGGGCATTCAGGCGGTGGCGCGCGGTCAGGTGAACGCGGCGTTCGCGCTCGGCATGACCTACGGCCAGGCGATGAAGCTCGTCGTGCTGCCGCAGGCGTTCCGCGCGATGGTGCCGCTGCTGCTCACGCAGGCGATCGTGTTGTTTCAGGATACGTCGCTGGTCTACGTGATCAGTCTCGCGGACTTCTTCCGCACGGCGACCAACATCGGCGATCGCGACGGCACGACCGTCGAGATGGTCCTGTTCGCGGGCGCGTGCTATTTCGTGATCTGCGTGGTGGCGTCGGCCCTCGTCAAAAGTCTTCAGAAAAAGGTCGCAAGATGATCTCTATCAAGAATGTTTCCAAGTGGTACGGGCAGTTTCAGGTGTTGACCGATTGCACGACCGAAGTGAAGAAGGGCGAAGTCGTCGTGGTGTGCGGTCCGTCGGGTTCGGGCAAGTCGACGCTCATCAAGACCGTGAACGGTCTGGAGCCGTTCCAGAAGGGCGAAATCTCCATCAACGGCGAATCGCTGATGGACAAGAAAACCAACCTCTCGAAGCTGCGTTCGAAGGTCGGCATGGTGTTCCAGCATTTCGAGCTGTTTCCGCATTTGACGATCACGCAGAATCTGACGCTCGCGCAGATCAAGGTGCTCGGCCGTTCCAGCGATGAAGCGACGCAGAAGGGCATGAAGCTGCTGGATCGCGTGGGCTTGCGCGCGCACGCCGACAAGTTTCCGGGCCAGTTGTCGGGCGGTCAGCAGCAGCGCGTGGCGATTGCGCGTGCGTTGTCGATGGACCCCATCGCCATGTTGTTCGATGAACCCACCTCCGCGCTCGATCCCGAGATGATCAACGAAGTGCTCGACGTGATGGTGGAACTCGCGCAGGAAGGCATGACCATGATGTGCGTGACGCACGAAATGGGGTTCGCGAAGAAAGTGGCGAACCGCGTGATCTTCATGGACAAGGGTTTGATCGTGGAAGACGACCAGAAGGAAGCGTTCTTCGCGAATCCGAAGTCGGATCGGGCGAAGGATTTTCTGGCGAAGATTCTGCATTGATCAGACCGGCGTCGTTCAGCCGATCCGCGCGCGCCTGGAGTTCTGCCAGGCGCGCGTTTTTTTGTCATTCGATGGCCCAGGGTCTCAAGGGCGCGCGATAGGCTTTTTCGGTCAATGCGTTGCCTTCCGTGAAAAGGCGCTCGGTCGGCGATGAAGCGTTGCCACCCAACCGGTAACGGACCGTGTAGCGGCCGGTGCCGGCGAAGCAGCCGATGCCGTGCCGCTCTATGATCCGCTGCAAAAAGCGCCGGTCGCCGCCCCAGCCAGACAGCCAGAAATGCGCCGTGTCGAGCAGAAAATCCGTGCGAAAGAAGTAGCAACTCGTATCGATCAACGGCACGCCCAACGATCCGCGATACAGTCCAAGACTGTGGCAATCGTCCCGGCAAATGAACGTTCCGTTCTTGCGATGGATGTTGCGTAACGCGAAAACCATCTGATAAGGATCGTTCGCGCGCGATTCGAGCTTCTCGATGCACGACGCGACGTGATCGGCTCGCAGCCAGTTGTCCTGATCGAGGAACATCGCGTAATCGTTGTTGACGAGGAAGCCGGCCGCGCACAACACGCGATGGCCGAACCAGTGGGTGCCTTGTGAAGGCGGAAGACGCTTCGTGCGGCTCGCGCCCGTGTTGAACGGGAGCGTCAGCGTGTGAACGCGAGAGTCGGGAGGTAGGTTCAAGGGCCGGGCGAAATGCGCACCGTCGAAAATAACGAGAACGTCTGTGGGCTGCGTCTGATCGAGAACTGATTGGATGGCGAATTCGAGTTCCGGCGCCCCGGTTGTGGGGATGATGACAATCGCGGGGTTCATGCGTCCTTGCTTTGGGATTCTTGTGGATGATGCGAGCGGCGCTCAGCGCGCTCGATGTCGCCAACATCCATCACGCGGCGAATTCCAGAGCAAAGGGATAGTGAGTGAAATCAGAGACGGCTTCGCGTCGAATATTGCGCGCGCATTCTACTCGATGCCCAATTCACTTTCCATCGCCGCCGTCGTCCGAATCGGCTCGATGCTCAGCGCCGAACCCACGCAAGCCTTCGCCAGCGGTTCCGCCGCTTTCTTCGCCACTTCCTCAGGCACCGGCACATTCAGCGTGCGCGTGAGCGCGCCCTTCTGGAACATCGCGAGATCGCCGGGCGCGAAGCGCGTCCAGATTTCATCGTCGGTGAGCGGCGAGGTGGCGATCACCGCGACGCGATCTTCCGGCGTCGTGTACTTGGCGAAATCGATCGACATATCGGCATCGATCAGATGCGCGGTCGAGAACGGCCAGCTACGCACGAGGTAGTACAAATGCGTCGAGCAATGCGAGAACAGCGCTTGCCCGTTCGACATCAGAAAATTAAAGACGCCGTGTTGCGTGATGTCGCCGGTCAGTTCGGCGAGCGTCTCGAACAGTTCGTCGAGCGGCGGCTGCGAGCACGGAAACTTGCGGCGCAAGCCTTGCAGCAGCGCGCAGAACGCAAGTTCGCTATCCGTGTTGCCGACCGGCTGATAGACGCCGTTGAGATTCGGCCCGTAACCCTTCAGATCGCCGTTGTGCGCGAAAATCCAGTGCCGCCCCCACAGTTCGCGCATGAACGGATGGCAGTTTTCGAGCAGGATGTGCCCCTGCGTCGCCTTGCGAATATGCGCGATGGTGTTCTTCGATTTGATCGGATAGCGCTTGACCATCTCCGCGAGCGGCGAACTGGCCGACGACTGATGATCGATGAACAATCGGCACGCCTTGTCCTCGAAGAACGCGATACCCCAGCCGTCCGCGTGGTGATCCGTCACGCCGCCGCGCGCCGCGAACCCGGTGAACGAGAACGTCACGTCGGTCGGTTCAGCGCAATTCATTCCGAGAAGCTGGCACATTATGCGATTCAGGGCGGCCTTGGCTGCCAGTAAAGGCCGCCTTTGAGCGGGCAGCCGGGTTGTTACAATACGTACCAGAAGAATATCACCGTGGCAAAACCGACAAAATCGATCGGCGTCGCGCGCGAGCGGGCGTTGTCAATTTTCAACGGCGATTCTTGCCCTTTCTTTAGCGTTTTCAGCGTGTCGCGCTGTCATGGCGTGGCGAGCTTGCAGAACGCCTTCGATACCACGTCCTTGCCCACATGACCGCCATGTCCGCTTCCGCATCGTCCGCATCGTCCAACTCGATCACCCTCGCGCGTCCCGACGACTGGCATCTGCACGTGCGCGACGGCGCCACGCTCGCCGCCGTTCTGCCGCATACCGCGCGCCAGTTCGGCCGCGCGATCATCATGCCGAACCTCAAGCCGCCGGTCACGACGACCGAACTGGCGCGCGCGTATCGCGAACGCATTCTCGCGGCGCTGCCGACCGGTTCGCGTTTCGAGCCGTTGATGACGCTCTATCTCACCGACAACACGCCGCCGGATGAGATTCGCCGGGCGCGGGAAAGCGGCTTCGTGCATGGCGTGAAGCTGTATCCGGCGGGCGCGACGACCAATTCCGACGCGGGCGTGACCGATCTCGCCAAGTGCGCGAAGACCATCGAGGCGATGCAGGAAACCGGCATGCCGCTCCTGATTCACGGCGAAGTGACGGACGGCGACATCGATGTGTTCGACCGCGAGAAGGTGTTCATCGACCGCGTGATGACGCCGTTGCGCCGCGATTTTCCGGCGCTTAAAGTGGTCTTCGAGCACATCACGACGAAGGATGCGGCGGATTACGTGAACGAAGCGTCCGGCGCGATTGGGGCAACGATCACGGCGCATCATCTGCTGTTCAACCGCAATGCGATGCTTGTCGGCGGCATTCGTCCGCATTACTACTGCTTGCCGATCATCAAGCGGGAGACGCATCGTCAGGCGCTGGTCGCGGCGGCTACGTCGGGTAATCCGCGATTCTTTCTGGGCACGGACAGCGCGCCGCATCCGAAGGGTTTGAAGGAGCACGCGTGCGGTTGCGCGGGTTGCTACACGGCGCTGCACGCGCTCGAACTGTATGCGGAAGCGTTCGACAAGGCCGGCGCGCTGGACAAGCTGGAAGGGTTCGCAAGCTTTCATGGCGCGGATTTCTACGGCTTGCCGCGTAGTGCTGAGACGGTCACGCTCGAACGCGCATCGTGGACGTTGCCCGATGAACTCAGCGCGGGCGATGCGCAGATCGTTCCGTTGCGCGGCGGTGAAGCGATCGGCTGGAAGTTTGTCGACGGGCAGTGAGTTTTGATGACATCGACTGGTCGCGGGCGTGGCTCGCGCCGGTCGCCGCGCGCGGCAAGCGCTGGCAAGCGGCGGCGCGTGACGGTTACCTCGCGGCACTGAACGCCGATGCACGCGCCGCTTCGCTGACGACAGGACGCGGCAAGCCGCTCGGCTTCATCGCGCAGGACGAGTTGCCCGACGGCGCGTCCTACGAAGCCCACATCGCGCAAACCGGCCACGTTCCGACGCGCCACAATCTCCACGATTTCTTTAACGGCCTGATGTGGTTTGCGCATCCGCGCATCAAGGCTGCGCTCAACGCACGGCAGGCAGCGCAGATCGATGCGCTCGGCATTGGTCCGACGCGCGGGCGCATCCGCGATAACCTCACGCTCTTCGACGAAAACGCCGTGCTGTTCGCCTGCGCCGACCCGTCTCTCGCCGACGCGCTGCGCCGCTTCGACTGGCGCGCCCTGTTCATCGACGCCCGCTCAGCGTGGGGCACGCGCTGCGAGGCACGCATCTTCGGCCACGCGCTGCTGGAAAAACTCGTCGCGCCGTACAAGGCGTGCACGGGCCACGCGTGGATCGTGGACGTTCCCATCACCTATTTTTCCCTCGACGATGCCGCCCGCCGCGCCCTGCTCGACGAACGCGTATCGGCGCGCATTCTGTCCGAGCCGCTCGATGGCCGGATCTTCGCGCCGCTGCCGGTGCTCGGCGTGCCGGGCTGGTGGGACGCCAACGCATCGCCCGATTTTTACGACGATGCCGCCGTGTTCCGCGCCGGCCGCCGCGCCCCGCGATGCTAGAATCGATGCCGCAAAGCAGGCCAGGCAATCGCGGCTTCGTCGACATGTGCGGCGAGGGCGAGGAAAGTCCGGACTCCACAGGGCAGGGTGATGGCTAACGGCCATCCGTGGCGACACGCGGAACAGGGCAACAGAAAGCAAACCGCCGATGGCTTCGGGCGCAAGCCGGAAGATCAGGTAAGGGTGAAACGGTGCGGTAAGAGCGCACCGCGGACGTCGCGAGACGCACCGGCACGGTAACCTCCACCCGGAGCAATTCCAAATAGGCAGGCAAGCATCTTCGCGATGCAGGACGGTGCCCCCGTTCGTCTGCGGGTAGGAAGCTCGAGCGCGTCAGCAATGGCGCGCCTAGAGGAATGATTGCCACGCGCGCCGGCTTCGGCGGGCGCGTGCACAGAATCCGGCTTATCGGCCCGCTTTGTCATCGTATGAGCGCAAAGAGCCGGTGTCGCATGACGACACCGGCTCTTTTTTTTGCCGCAGCGTTCAGACTTCTACGATGTCGAACGAATGCGTGAGTTCCGCCGTCTTCGCCAGCATGATCGACGCCGAGCAGTACTTGTCGTGCGACAGGTTGATCGCGCGCTCGACCGTCGCCGGGTTCAGATTCTTGCCGGTGACAGTGAAATGGAAGTGGATCTTGGTAAAGACTTTCGGATCTTCGCTCGCGCGATCCGCCTTGAGCGTGACCGAGCAATCCTTAATTTCCTGACGGCTTTTCTTCAGGATCATCACGACGTCGTAGGCGGTGCAGCCGCCGGTGCCGAGCAACACCATTTCCATCGGGCGCGGCGCGAGATTGCGGCCGCCGCCTTCAGGCGCGCCATCCATATTGACGAGGTGACCGCTTCCGGTTTCGGCGGCGAAGGCCATGCCTTCTCCCATCCAGCTCACTTTGCATTCCATGCTCGGACTCCAGCCAATTTGCGCGTTATTTCGAGGACTTCATTGTAGCGGCTCGACGTTATGAGGTCGCGCCGCGTTTGGGCATTCACTGGTTGACGTGCCAACGAATATCCTCACCCGAATGACGAAAAGCGATGCGTTCATCGCGCGGAGAACGCGTTTTCAAATTTCAAGATAAGGATAAGCCGTTGTTTCACAAGGGGATGATCAAGCTAAGGCATTCCTTATCATCATTCCACATTATGAATTCACTTTTCGTCATGTAGTTTTCTCTTGCTCCGCAGCATGAACGTGCCTATACTCGGTTCTGTCTCCTCCACCTCCTCCTTTGGTGGATTAAGCCCGAGCCGCGCAAGCGCCGGGCTTTTTTTCGTCTGTGCCTCGCCGACGATGCTTTCCGCCGCACGCCAGCGGATTTCTCCTAAGTCTTTGACCCTGCGTATCATTTCCCGCTATAATCCAAAGTTCTCTTCGTCCTACGCCCGCGAAGAGGGGTCCGCGAGAGCGTGCACGGCGCCAATCAGCGCTTCATAAGCACGACCGAGCAAGGCCGAACGAAGCACAGTTCAGGGCAAGTCAAATTTTTGGATCGATCATGAAGACATTTTCCGCAAAAGCCGAAGAGGTGACGCGCGAATGGTACGTGATTGACGCGACGGATAAGGTTCTCGGCCGTGTCGCCAGCGAAGTGGCACGCCGTCTTCGCGGCAAACACAAGCCTGAATTTACTCCGCACGTCGATACTGGTGATTTCATCATCATCATCAACGCCGGCAAGCTGAAGGTCACGGGCAACAAGGTCACGGACAAGAAGTACTACCGTCACTCGGGCTACCCGGGCGGCATCTACGAAACCACGTTCGGCAAGATGCAAGAGCGCTTCCCGGGCCGTGCGCTCGAGAAGGCTGTCAAGGGCATGCTTCCGAAGGGCCCGCTCGGTTACGCGATGATCAAGAAGCTCAAGGTCTACGCAGAAGCCACGCATCCGCATTCGGCGCAACAGCCGAAGGCGCTCGAGATCTAAGGAGCCCACATGATCGGTAATTGGAATTACGGCACGGGCCGCCGCAAGAGCGCCGTCGCACGTGTCTTCATCAAGTCGGGCAAGGGCGATATCGTCGTCAACGGCAAGCCCATCGCCGACTATTTCTCGCGCGAAACGTCGCTGATGATCGTGCGTCAACCCCTGGAACTCACGAACCACGGCACCACGTTCGACATCAAGGTCAACGTGTCGGGCGGCGGTGAAACGGGTCAGGCAGGCGCGGTTCGCCACGGCATCACGCGTGCGCTGATGGACTACGACGCAACGCTCAAGTCGCAACTGTCGAACGCAGGCTTCGTTACCCGCGACGCGCGTGAAGTGGAACGTAAGAAGGTCGGTTTCCACAAGGCACGCCGCAGGAAGCAATTCTCGAAGCGTTAAGCGCTTCGGGTTTCGCGGACGGCTGGTTTCATCGGTCGAATCGCGAAGCTGCTGCAGAAGCCGCCCGCACGCGTGTGCCGGCGGCTTTTTCATTTGCGTGCCGCGCCGGAATCAGTCGAACTTGCATACAGCCCATTGATTTCATGGACATTCGGCACGATATTGAGATCAGCCCTACAATAGCGGTTAGAAGCTTAATTGGAGAGTTCGAATGAGCGCTGTCAGCGACACCCCCACGACCGAAATGCCCTTGCCGTTCGTCTTCACGGATGCAGCCGCAGACAAGGTCAAGCAGTTGATCGACGAAGAAGGCAATCCGGATCTGAAGCTGCGTGTGTTCGTGCAGGGCGGCGGATGTTCCGGCTTTCAGTACGGCTTCACCTTCGATGAAGAAACGAACGAAGACGACACCGTGATGGAAAAGAGCGGCGTTCATCTGCTGATCGACTCGATGAGCTATCAGTATCTGGTCGGCGCGGAGATCGACTATAAGGACGATCTCAACGGCGCGCAGTTCGTCATCAAGAACCCGAATGCCACGACCACGTGCGGTTGCGGTTCGTCGTTCTCGGTCTGAACGCGGTTTTCAGCAGTATGTCGAAACGGAGCCTCGCGGCTCCGTTTTGCGTTTACGGCGTGCTCAACTCAGTGAGGATAGATCGCGCCCAAGACGCGATCGCCTGCCGCGCCCGTCACGGCTGCGAGATTGCCCGGCTCGCGCGCCACGCAGCGCATGGCGAGCCAAGCAAAGGCAAACGCTTCCACCTGCTGCGGCGGCACGCCGAGCGCTTCGGTGGTCATCACCGGAACGCCTGAGACGCCGCTTTGTTCGAGCGCCTGCTGAAGCATGTTGAGCAGAACAGGATTGCGCGCGCCGCCGCCGCACACATAGACCGCGCGCGAATCGGACGCGTGACGTTCGATTTCACGGGCGACGGTGGTCGCGGTGAGGGCTGTGAGCGTCGCTTGCACGTCTTCGGACGCGAGGTTCGGGAAGGCCGCGAGTTTTGCGTCCATCCATTCGGGGTTGAACAGGTCGCGGCCCGTGCTTTTGGGCGGCGCGAGTTCGAAGAACGGCTCGTCGAGCAGCGCGTTCAGAAGCGGCTGGTTCACGCGGCCACGCGCGGCGAACTGGCCGCCGTCATCGTAAGCGCGCTGAAGGTGGCGAAACGCCCATTCGTCGATCAGCGCGTTGGCCGGGCCGCAATCGAAGCCGCGCACCGCGCCGCTTGCCGAGAGAATCGTGATATTGCTGATGCCGCCGAGATTGCAGACCACGCGCGTTTCGTTGCGCTTGCCGAACATGACCGAATGGAATGCCGGCACGAGCGGCGCGCCCTGACCGCCCGCGGCGACATCGCGGCTGCGGAAGTCGGCGATGACATCGACATTGGTCATTTCCGCGAGCATCGCGGGATTGTTGATCTGCCGCGTGTAACCCTTTTCGGGCCGATGCCGCACCGTCTGCCCATGCACGCCGATCGCGCGAATCTTCGCTGCCGAGCAGCCGCTGACGCTTTGCAATTCGTGGCAGCACACCGCATAACGCGTGGCGAGCGCATTGGCGGCGAGCGCCTCGCGTTCCAGTTCGTTCTCGCCAGGCGCCTGAAGCGCGAACAAGGCATCGCGCAAGCCTTTCGAAAACGACACGTGCGCCTCGCCGAGCACCACGGGCGGCTTGCCCGTCGCGAACTGCACGGCGACGCCATCCACGCCGTCCATGCTGGTGCCGGACATCAAACCGAAGTACACGCCGTCCGCCTTGCCGGTTTCGATGACCTCGATTTTCTTCGCCACGGCGCGCTCCTGAATATTGCGGGTTATTGCGGGTTTCATCAGCCTCGATTATCCGCGCATCGGGCCGAATCGTTAAGATGGGCCGATGCCTTCGGCCCGCGCCACGACGCGAAACGGCACGCGAACGCGTGTCATCGCGTAAAATCCTGAGCCTGAACAAGCCATTGCGCGCGTTTTCCGCGCGTTTTCGCCAGCGTTCACGCAGTCCATCGAGCGCCGTCGAGCGCTATCGCGAGCGGCGCGCACGCCGCCGTCATCGAACCCTTTGACTTCACAAGCCGCAAGCATGACCACAGATTCCAGGACATCGTCCGCGCAGACTTTCCCGATCACCGACGAGGTGAAAAACGCCCTCGCCATCACCAAACGCGGCTGCGACGAACTGCTGATCGAAGAAGAATTCGCGCAGAAGCTCGCGCGCAGCGCCGCGACCGGCAAGCCGTTGCGCATCAAGCTCGGTCTCGATCCGACCGCGCCGGACATCCATATCGGCCATACGGTCGTGCTGAACAAGATGCGCCAGTTGCAGGACCTCGGGCATCAGGTCATTTTCCTGATTGGCGATTTCACCTCGCTGATCGGCGATCCGTCCGGCCGCAACGCCACGCGCCCGCCGCTCACGCGCGAGCAGATCGAAATGAACGCGAAGACGTATTTCGAACAGGCCGCGCTGGTGCTGGATCGTGACAAGACCGAGATTCGCTACAACAGCGAATGGTCGATGCCGCTCGGCGCCGACGGCATGATCAAGCTCGCCTCGCGCTACACGGTCGCGCGCATTCTGGAGCGTGAAGATTTCACCAAGCGTTTTCAGGGCGGCGTGCCCATTTCGATCCACGAATTCCTTTATCCGTTGATGCAGGGTTACGACTCCGTCGCGCTGAACGCGGACCTCGAACTCGGCGGCACGGATCAGAAGTTCAACCTGCTCGTCGGCCGCGAATTGCAGAAGCAATACGGCCAGGAACAGCAATGCATCTTGACGATGCCGCTGCTCGAAGGGCTGGACGGCGTCGAGAAGATGTCGAAATCGAAGCACAACTACATCGGCATCAGCGAGAAGCCGACGGACATGTTCGGCAAGCTCATGAGTATTTCGGACACGCTCATGTGGCGTTATTTCGAACTGCTGTCTTTCCGGCCGATGAGCGAAATTGAAGGCTACAAGCGCGAGATCGAAGGCGGACGCAATCCGCGCGATTTCAAGGTGATGCTGGCGCAGGAAATCGTCACGCGTTTTCATTCGCAGGCCGAAGCGGAACGCGCGCTCGAAGACTTCAACCATCGCGCGAAAGGCGGCGTGCCGGACGAAATTCCTTCGGTCACGCTGGCGGGTGCGCCGCTTGCCATCGGACAGTTGCTCAAGCAGGCGGGACTTGTTCCTTCGACAAGCGAAGCGCTGCGCAATATCGAGCAGGGCGGCGTGAAAATCGATGGCGCGACCGTCTCCGACAAGGGCCTGAAGATCGAAGCGGGCGAGTTCGTCGTGCAGGTCGGCAAGCGCCGCTTCGCACGCGTCACGCTGACGGCATGATCGCGCTGATTCAGCGCGTCCGGCGCGCGGAGGTGCGCGTCGGCGACCGTATCACCGGTGCGATCGATGCCGGTCTGCTCGGGCTGGTCTGCGCCGAACGCGGCGACAACGAAGCCGCCGCCGACAAGTTGCTCGCGAAGATGCTGGCCTATCGCGTGTTCAGCGATGCTGCCGGCAAGATGAATCTCTCCGTGCAGAACATGGATGGCGTGGGCCGCGCGGGCGGCGTGCTGCTGGTGTCGCAGTTCACGCTGGCGGCCGATACATCGAGCGGGCTGCGTCCGAGTTTCACGCCCGCCGCGCCGCCCGAGGAAGGCCGGCGTTTGTTCGATTACTTCGTCGAGCGGGCGCACGCGGCGCATTCCATCGTCGAGACGGGCGAGTTCGGCGCGGACATGCAGGTGTCGCTCGTCAATGACGGGCCCGTTACTTTCTGGCTTCAGGTGCGTCCATGACGACTCAGGTTCTGTTCATCCGCCACGGCGAAACCGACTGGAACCGCATCAAGCGGATTCAAGGGCATATCGACATTCCGCTGTCCACGCATGGCGTTTTGCAGGCCGAACAGCTTGGTGAGCGGCTCGCGCGCGAAGGGCGCATCGATGCGGTTTATTCGAGCGATCTGCAACGCGCGCGGCAAACGGCAAAGCCTTTTGCTGATGCGCTTGGGTTGGATGTGCGTTTGACCGAGGGCTTGCGTGAGCGTTTTTATGGCGCGTTTCAAGGCCACGACAGCGACGAGATCAACGAGAAATATCCCGCCGAGTATGTCGAATGGCAGACGCGCGATCCGGGTTTCGCGCCGCCGGGGGATGGGGAATCGCAGCGGGTGTTTTATCACCGCGTCGTGCATGCGATGGAGCCGATCATCGCGGCGCATCCGGGCGGACGTGTTGCGGTTGTGGCGCATGGCGGCGTGCTCGACTGTATCTATCGGTTTGCGATGAAGTTGCCGTTGCAGACTCCGCGCGATTGGCCTTTGCTCAATTGCAGCGTGAATGTGGTTGATTATGAAGCGGGGGTGGCGAAGGTGGTTTCGTGGGGTGATGTGTCACATCTCGCGACAGATACGGATGATGATGATTTGCGAAAGAAGACATGAATTTGTGTAATTCTTTTGCGATACGGCTTTGCTAAATCGACCAGTTCGCAAAGCTTTAGCCATTCGGCAGATTAACGCGAACGATCAGCCTGCAAAATATAAAAGAGTCAAGCCCGAACAGGTAAAGCCGCTCCCATAATTGATCGAGCCTGCCGCTCCCCTGTTCGCGCAATCTCAGGCTTGCCACGCCACACCAGCGCCTAGAAAAGCGCATTCGATTTATCCATCTCAAATCTTTTCGAACCGGCGCGCCGTCCAGGCGACAAGTCACGCCTATCGAAATGGCATGCCTAACGATTATTTTTTAATCAAAAGTGATGCATAAAGTAATGTGTGATCGATAGTTCATCTCTCTCCATTGACGTTCTTATTCCTCGTCAGAATAATGTCGCCTCGTCTGAAGCAACTAATTCAAAAACTCAGTCGTGTTCAGGCAAATAAAGCAGCCGTGTTGAAGCTGCAAATATCAAAGCTTTAAAAGCTACAGGCAATAAGACCAAAAATGACGATTTCACGCCAGGCACTTTTCGGCAAACTCGGAATCACGCTTTACCGGGGAATCGAGTCCGCCACTTCCTTTTGCAAGTTACGCGGCAATCCTTATGTCGAGCTGGTGCACTGGCTGCATCAGATCCTTCAACAGCCCGATGGCGATTTGCATCGCATCGTGCGCCATGCCGGTATCGACCGCGACGCGCTGGATCGCGACTTCACGCGCGCCTTGTCCGCACTGCCGGCAGGCGCCAGTTCCATCAGCGATTTTTCCTGGCATATCGAATCGGCAATCGAGCAGGCATGGGTGCTCGCCACGCTGAGCTACGGCGACGGCCGTGTGCGCGGTGCATGGCTGATGGCTGCGCTGGTCGGCAAGCCGGAGTTGCGCCGCATGCTGCTGTCGATCTCATCCACGTTCGCGAAGATTCCGGTCGATAAACTCGATGACCTGTTGCCCGCGTGGATCGACGGTTCGCCGGAAGCCGATGACGGCTCCTACGACCATAGCGAATTCGATTCCGGTTCGACGCCCGGTCAGGCATCCGGTGCGTTGCCCGCCGCCACGAAGAACGGTGGCCTCGACCAGTTCTGCACCGACATGACGGCGCGCGCTCGCGCTGGCGAGATCGATCCGGTGATCGGCCGCGAACTCGAAGTCCGCACGCTGATCGATGTGCTTCTGCGCCGTCGCCAGAACAACCCGCTCGTGACCGGCGAGGCGGGCGTCGGCAAGACCGCCGTGGTCGAAGGGCTGGCGCTCGCGATTGCGTCGGGCAACGTCCCGCCCAAGCTCGCCGATGTGCGTCTGCTGAGTCTCGATGTCGGCGCGCTGCTGGCCGGCGCGAGCATGAAGGGCGAGTTCGAAGCGCGTCTGAAAGGCGTGCTCGAAGCGGCCGCGAAGTCTCCTGTGCCCATCATCCTTTTCGTGGATGAAATGCACACGCTGATCGGCGCGGGCGGACAGGCCGGAACCGGCGATGCCGCGAATCTGCTCAAGCCTGCGTTGGCACGCGGCACCGTCCGGACGATCGGCGCCACGACGTGGTCCGAATACAAGCGGCATATCGAGAAAGATCCCGCGCTCACGCGGCGTTTCCAGGTGCTTCAGGTCGGCGAGCCGAAAGAGGCCGTGGCGGTCGACATGGTGCGCGGCCTCGTGCCGACTTTCTCGCGTCATCATGGCGTGGTCGTGCGCGACAGCGCGATTCGCGCTGCGGTGGCGTTGTCGCATCGGTACATTCCGTCGCGTCAGTTGCCCGACAAGGCGATCAGCCTGCTGGACACGGCCTGCGCCCGCGTCGCGCTCTCGCAGCATGCAACGCCGCGCGAACTCGACGACGTGCGTCAGCGTCTCGCCGCTGCGCGCGCCGAGGAAGCACTGCTCGCGCAAGAGGCGCAAGTGGGTATCGACTCCGAACGTGCGTTGAACGCGGTGCGCGCGCGCATCGACGATCTGGCGGCGCAGGAAACCACCGTCGAAGCCAACTGGCGCAAACAGGCCGAAGCCGCTCAGGCGCTTCTGGCTGCCCGTGAAGCGGTGCTGTCGTCCGCCGCCGTCGACGCGAAAGAACCTCCGACACCCGCGACCTTGCGCTCACTCGAACACGCGCTCGCCGAGTTGCAGGGCGAGCAGCCGCTCGTGTTCCCTGAAGTCGAGGACGCGATCGTCGCGCAGATCGTCTCCGACTGGACCGGCATTCCCGCTGGCCGGATGATGACCGACCAGATCACCGCCGTGCGCATGTTGCCCGACACGCTCGCTGCACGCGTGATCGGTCAGCGGGACGCGCTGCGACAGATCAGCGAGCGCGTGCAAACCGCGCGCGCCGGTCTCGCCGATCCGAAAAAGCCGCTCGGCGTGTTCATGCTCGCGGGGCCGTCCGGCGTCGGCAAGACCGAAACCGCGCTGGCGCTCGCCGATGCGCTGTACGGCGGCGAGCACAACCTGATCACGATCAACATGAGCGAGTATCAGGAAGCGCATACCGTGTCGGGCCTCAAAGGCGCGCCTCCGGGATACGTCGGTTACGGCGAGGGCGGTGTGCTGACCGAAGCGGTACGCCGGCGTCCGTACTCGGTGGTGCTGCTCGACGAAGTCGAAAAAGCGCACGCCGATGTACACGAGATGTTCTTCCAGGTGTTCGACAAGGGCTACATGGAAGACGGCGACGGCCGCCATATCGACTTCCGCAATACCACGATCCTGCTGACCAGCAATGTCGGCAGCGATCTGACATCGAGCCTGTGCGCCGATGCATCGCTGGCGCCCGATGCCACCGGCCTGCGTGACGCGCTCACGCCCGAGTTGCTCAAGGCGTTCCCGGCCGCGTTCCTCGGTCGCGTGACGGTCGTGCCGTATCGGCCGCTCGCCGACGACGCGCTTGCCAGCATCGTGCGTCTGCACCTGAACCGGGTGGTCAAACGCATGGCCGACAGCCATGAGATCGAGTTGAACTACAGCGAGGCGGTGGTCGATTACGTCGTGGCGCGCTGTCTCGTGCAGGAAACCGGCGCGCGCGTGCTGATCGGCTTCATCGAGCAACACATCCTGCCGCGTCTGTCCACGCTCTGGCTCGATGCGTTCGCCGCGAAGACGAAGGTCAGCCGCATGACGATCGATATCGCCGACAAGAACGCCGCGCCGGTCGACGCGCTCACGTTCGACGCGTCGCTTGCGGTTTCATGCGAGCCGGCTTGACGGGATTCGAAGCCGTTTCGCATTTTTTCCTCCCAATTCCCGGAGCCTCCTGATGTCATCCAGCAGTTCGCAAAAATTCATCGCGCGCAATCGTGCGCCGCGTGTGCAGATCGAGTACGACGTCGAAGTCTATGGCTCGGAAAAGAAGGTGGAGTTGCCGTTCGTCATGGGCGTGCTCGCCGACTTGTCGGGCAAGCATCCGGTCGAAGCGCTGCCGGCCGTTTCCGAGCGCCGCTTTCTCGACATCGATATCGACAACTTCGACGAACGCATGAAGGCGATCCGCCCGCGTATCGCGTTTGCCGTGCCGAACACGCTCACGGGCGAAGGCCAGTTGATGGTCGACATGACCTTCGACAGCATGGAAAGCTTCTCTCCCGCCGCGATTGCCGCCAAGGTCGAACCGTTGCGCCAGTTGCTCGACGCGCGCACGCAACTCGCCAACCTGCAGACCTACATCGACGGCAAGGCGGGCGCCGAAGCGCTCGTCACGCAGATGCTGAAGGACCCGGCGCTGCTCAAGTCGCTCGCCGCCGCGCCGAAGCCCGAGCGCGCGGTCAGCGATGACGCTGGCGTCGAACAATAAGTTCGCCCGAAAGACGACCGGACCCAAGGACTCAAACCATGACGAAAAAAGAAGCACTGGCCGCTGAGGCTCAGGCAGCGTACGCGCAATCCGACTTCACGCAACTCCTCGAAAAGGAATTCCGCTCGAAGACCGAGCACGCGCGCGAAGCCGTCGAACTCGCGGTCAAGACGCTGGCCGAGCAGGCGCTGTCGCAGTCGCTCACGATCAGCGACGACGCGTACAAGAGCATTGCGGCGATCATCGCCCAGATCGACCATAAGCTATCCGAACAGATCAATCTGATCCTGCATCACGAGGACTTCCAGCAACTCGAATCGGCGTGGCGCGGTTTGCATCACCTCGTGTCGAACACGGAAACCGATGAGCACCTGAAGATTCGCTTCATGGATCTGTCGAAGACCGAACTGCATCGCACGATGCGCCGCTTCAAGGGCGTCGCGTGGGATCAAAGCCCGCTCTTCAAACAAATCTACGAAGAAGAATACGGTCAGTTGGGCGGCGAGCCGTACGGCTGCCTCGTGGCCGACTATTTCTTCGACCACACGCCGCCCGACGTCGATCTGCTCGGCTCGATCGCGAAGGTTGCTGCCGCGTCGCATACGCCGTTCATTGCGGGCGCCGCGCCTTCGGTTCTGCAAATGGAATCGTGGCAGGAACTCGCGAATCCGCGCGACCTGACCAAGATCTTCACGCAGAACCTCGAATACACGGCGTGGAACTCGCTGCGCAATACCGAAGATGCACGCTACATCGGTCTTGCCATGCCGCGCTTCCTCGCGCGTCTGCCGTATGGCGCGAAGACCAACCCGGTCGACGAGTTCGATTTCGAAGAAGAAACCAACGGTTCGGATCACAACCGCTATGCATGGTCCAACGCGGCCTACGCGATGGCCGTGAACATCAACCGTTCGTTCAAGCAGTACGGCTGGTGCTCGCTGATTCGCGGCGTGGAATCGGGCGGCACGGTCGAGAACCTGCCGACGCACACGTTCCCGACCGACGACGGCGGCATCGACATGAAGTGCCCGACGGAAATCGCCATTTCGGACCGTCGCGAAGCCGAGTTGTCGAAAAACGGCTTCATTCCGCTGATTCACCGCAAGAACACCGATCACGCGACCTTCATCGGCGCGCAGTCGCTGCAAAAGCCGGCGGAATACCACGATCCGGACGCGAGCGCGAACGCGAGCCTGTCCGCGCGTCTGCCGTACCTGTTCGCCTGCTCGCGTTTCGCGCACTACCTGAAGTGCATCGTGCGCGACAAGATCGGTGCGTTCCGCGAGCGCGAAGACATGCAGCGCTGGCTGAACGAATGGGTCATGCATTACGTCGATGCGGACCCGGTGAACTCGTCGCAGGACACGAAGGCACGCCGTCCGCTGGCGGCAGCCGAAGTGGCGGTCGATGAAGTGGAAGGCAATCCCGGCTATTACCAGGCGAGATTCTTCCTGCGTCCGCACTTCCAGCTCGAAGGCCTGACGGTGTCGCTGCGTCTGGTCACGAAGCTGCCGTCGATCAAGGACGCTGCGTAAGCGAAAGCCGCATCAGGCGAAGGGCGGTCATGCCGCCCGTTACTGAATACAAGAAATCGCGTCTTCGACGCGTGTCTCGATGACGAGCGCGTGTCGACCCGGCACGCACGCGTCATCACAACAACAACCCGTAAGGAGTTATATGGCACAGGACATCTTCCTGAAGATCGACGGTATTACCGGCGAGTCGCTGGACGACAAGCATAAGGATGAAATCGAAGTCCTGAACTGGAACTGGGAAATTCGTCAGGAATCGACGATGCACTCGGGCAGCGGCGGCGGTGCCGGCAAGGCATCGGTGTCGGACCTCGTGTTCGAACACAACATCGATCGTTCGAGCCCGAACCTGATGAAGTACGCCCTGACCGGCAAGCACATCGACGCGGCAACGCTGGTGATGCGCAAGGCCGGCGGCAGCCCGCTGGAATACCTGAAGATCACGATGAGCGACGTGCTCGTGACTCGCGTGGCTCCTTCGGGCAGCCGCAACGATAGCGACAAGAGCCGCGAAAGCGTCTCGCTGTCGTTCTCGAAGGTCAAGCAGGAATACGTCGTTCAGAACGCGCAAGGCGGTTCGGGCGGCGCAGTGACGGCTGGCTTCGACATCAAGGGCAACAAGGAAGCGTAACGCCTTGGCTCGGTAGTCTGGCGCCCGGCGGGGGATTTTCCCCCGCCGGGCCTTCAGCGTTTGAGAACGCCCATTTGCATCCCCGGATTCACTGGACACAGGAAGTTTTCGCATGCGTTCGATCCTGATCATCGCGGCATTGGCGAGCGCGCTGTGGCTCTCGGCCTGCGCGAGCAGCAGCGACCCGAAGCCGAAGGAGCCGGTCCGGCTCGAAATGAACGTCGTGGTGCAGAACGACGTCAACCCGGACGACAAAGGTCGTGCCGCGCCCATCGTCGTGCGCATCTACGAGTTGAAGAACGATGTCGCGTTCAAGAGCGCCGACTTCTTCTCGTTGCAGGCGCAGGACAAGACGTTGCTCGCCAATGACCTCGTCAGACGCGACCAGCTTCAGTTGCGACCCGGCGACACGAAGGCGATCTTCAGGCTGGGCGACCCGGAGACGACCACGATCGGCGTGATCGCGGCGTATCGGGATCTGCCCAACGTCGTATGGCGCGACACCTACACGCTGCCGACGGCACCCGACGCCGCGTGGTACCACTTCACGCCCAAAGCGAAACTGACGATCACGCTCGAAGCCAAGGCAGTGAAGATCGCGGAAACCATCAAGCCGGAAAAGAAGTAACGCACCCGGCGCAACGAGTCATCAGGCGAACGACATCATGAGTTGGTATTCAAAGGTTACCTGGCAGGAAGGTCTGTTCTTCCGCCCGCAGTTGTTTCAGCAGCAGGAACGCTACTTCGAGAAATACGCGCACATGCGCGCGACGCCCTTGTCGCCGTTCTTCTTCGGATTCACGAACTATCGGCTCGATGTCGAAGCGCTCGCGCTCGGCAAGGTCATTCTGCAAACCGCCGCCGGACTGTTCGCCGACGGCACGCCGTTCGACGCGCCGGGCAACACGCCGCTTCCGGCGCCGCTCACCATTCGTCAGGAACACCTCGGGCAAGTGATCTTCCTGGCCGTGCCGGTGCGCTTGCCGAACTGCGAGGAAACCACGTTCGACGCCACGCCCGATTCGCTCGCGCGCTATCAGGTGTTCGACGCCGAATTGCGCGATACGAATTCCATCGGCCTTGCGCCGGAGCCGGTTCAGTTGTCGAGCCTGCGCTTGCGTCTCGTGCCGGAAAAAGAAATGGGCGATGCGTGGATCGGCTTGCCGCTCACGCGCGTCACCGCGATTCGCGCGGACGGCAGTCTCGAAGTGGACACCACGCTCGTGCCGACGGTGGCGGGCTTCGGCGCGAACGAACTGTTGACCGGCTGGGTCTCGAAGATTCAGGACCTGGCGCGCATGCGCGCGGATGCGCTTGCCGCGCGTCTGGCCGGCAGCGACAACAGCACGGCAAGCGCCGCGACCGTCAGCGATTATCTGCTGCTGCAAATCCTGAACCGCTACGAGCCGCAACTCAATCACCTCTTGCTCGTGCCGGCGACGTCGCCCGCCGATCTCTATCTGATGTTGCTCGGCATGGCGGGCGAGTTGTCGACGCATCTGCGGCCGGGCACGCGCCGGCCGCTGCCATCCGGGATGTCCGAGACGGGTCACGGGTCCATGTCGGCGATGGGGCAATACGTGCCGTCGTATTCGCATCACGAACCGCATCTTTGCCTCAAGCCGCTGATCGACGACATCCACGCGATGCTCAATCAAGTGCTCGTGCGAAGCGCGCAAAAGTTGCGCTTGGCCGATCAGGGACATGGCTTGTCCAGCGCGGTCATCGATCCGTCGGAGATGCGCGATTTCGCGGCCGTCGTGCTGGCCGTCAATGCAGCGATGCCGCCGGATGTCTTGCAGCAGAAGTTCCAGACGCAAGCCAAGGTCGGTCCTTCCGAGAAGTTGCAGGATCTCGTGCGCAGCCACTTGCCGGGTATCGGGCTACAGGCGCTGGCCGTCGCGCCGCGCCAGATTCCGTACAACGCGGGTTATCTCTACTTCGAACTCACGCAGCACGGTCCGCTATGGGAAGAAGTGGCGCGTCACGGTGGTCTCGCGCTGCATGTGGCCGGTGAATTCCCGCAACTCGACCTGCAGTTGTGGGGCGTGCGCGCTTAAGGAGAACTTGCATGACACGAAACGTCATCATCGTGGGCGACACGCTCGCGCCGTTCGGTGGAACGGTGATCGCAGGATCGCCGGTGGATACGATCAGCGGCCGCGCAATCGCGCGTCTGGGCGATCCGGTCACCTGCACCGAGCACGGTCCGAATGCGATCGCGGAAGGCGCGGTCTCGTTTCTGTGCGCGGAACAGCCGGTCGCGCTGGAAGGTCATCACACGATCTGCGGTTGCACGCTGGTGAGCCTGCAACCGACTCTGGCCGTTTCGTAATCCAAAGCTATTCCGAAGCTATCCGGCAGCCCTGGGGCGGCGTGCGCCGCCTCGAACCTAGCGTTATCCATGAAGACGTATCTCCATGAGCAATCAATCTAACCGAGCCTTCTCATCGGAGGACGCCGGTTCGCCGACGCACGAACCGTATCTGTCGGGGGCGACGTCCGCGACGCCGCTCGTGGCCGCCGCGGCGGTCCCGTATCGCGACCGGCTCTACGCCGTCAAAGACGCGCCCAATCCGCTGCTCGAAGCCGCCCGCCCGCTGCTGCGCACGCTGGCCGACATGCCGCAACGCCTCGAAGCCGGCGCGAGCCCGACGCTGCGCGATCTGCTCGAACAGGAAGTGCGCAGTTTCCGGCGTCTGTGCGAACAGTCCAACATTCGCCGCGATCACATGCTCGGTGCGAGCTACTGCCTTTGCACAGCGCTCGACGAAAGCGTCGGACAAACGAGCTGGGGTCACGACACCGATTCCGCCGCCGACTGGATTCGCAAGGGGCTTGCCTCGACCTTCCATGAAGACACCAAGGGCGGCGACAAGACCTATCTGCTGATCGGCCGCTTGCTGAACGAGCCGGACGAGCATCGTCCGTTGCTCGAAGTGATCTATCGGATTCTGAGCCTCGGCTTTATCGGCCGATATCGCTACGACGGCGATGGCGCGCGCAAGCACGACGCCGTGCGTCAGCGGCTCTACACCGAGATCACCTCCGGGCGCGATCCCGTTCCGATGGCGCTCTCGCCGCACTGGCAATCGGACGCCGGACGCAAGCGCATCTCCGTCTACGACTTCCCGGTGTGGATCACGGTCACGGTTCTGGCCGTGGGTCTGCTCGGGCTGTTCGGCGTCTACAAGTATCAATTGATGACGCGTGGCGCGGAGATACAGAAGCAGATCGCCGACATCGGTCATATGACGCCGCCGCCGGTGACCGCCGTGCTGCATCTGAAGACGCTGCTCACGGGCGAGATCGCGGCGGGAACGGTCAGTGTCGATGAAGACGCCAGCCACAGCGCGGTGACGTTCCGTGGCGACGCCATGTTCCAGCCGGGCGGCGCGTCCGTGCAAAAGACGATGGGACCGCTGATCGCCAAGATCGCGGGTGAAATTGCAAAGGTGCCGGGCAAGGTCACGGTTCTCGGCTACACGGACAACGTGCCGATCAAGAGCCGCAGCTTCGCATCCAATCAGGCCTTGTCGGAAGAACGTGCCGCGCAGGTCATGCAGATGTTGCAGGCGGCCGGCATCTCGGCGAGCCGCCTCACGGCCGAAGGCAAGGGCGAAGCCGATCCGATCGGCGATAACCGAACCGCGCAAGGCCGGGCACAGAACCGCCGCGTCGCGATCATCGTCGCGCAATAACGCGGCCGAGTTCGATTTCCGGAAATTCACATGAAGAAGTTCGTATCGTTTCTGGCCTCACGCCAGTTCCTCGCGTTCGTGGCGCTCGTCGTCGCCGGACTGGTGGTCTGGTTCGTGGGGCCGTCGTTTTCGTTCGGTGACATCAGGCCGCTGACGAGTGTCGGCATGCGCGTGCTGGTGATCGCGCTGATGTTCGTCGGCGTGTTGTTCTGGCTGGCCGGGTGGTGGATCAGCATCGTCGTCGCGGCGATCGTGTGCTTGCTGATCTGGCAGGCCACGTCGTTGATTGCATTCGGGCACGAGCGGCCGTTCGAGCCCGCCTCCGCGCGCCTGATGGCGATCGCTTTTGTGCTGTTGCTGTTCGCGATCTACTGGGCGATCGGCATTGCCCGCAAGATGCGCGAGGACACGGCGTTTCTCAAGAAGGTCCTGCAGTTCGGCCGCAACAAAGAGGAATCGGTGGCCGCGCCGCGCCTCAAGCGCCTGGAGCCGCTGGTCGCCAATGCAATCGCGCGCTTGAAGTCCATGCGCACGGGCGCACGCGGACCCGGCAAGCTGTTTCAAGGCCAGCGTTATTTGTACGAGTTGCCGTGGTACATCACGCTCGGTTCGAACGGCTCGGGCAAGTCGAGCGCGCTCCTGAACGGCGGGCTCACCTTTCCGGTGGCCGAACAGATGCAACGCGCCGCCGGTGAAATGACCGGCGATGCAGCCGCGGTGGACTGGTGGCTCACCAATGACGCCGTGCTGATCGACACGGTCGGCTACTACACGCGTCACGGGTCATCGGCGCAGAGCCGCATGGCGGCCGAACTGACGTCGCTCGTTCCTGTCGCCGCGCCGAAGCAGGACAAGGCAGCCGATGACGCGCAGACGAACGCCGAACCGGCCGCGCCCGCGAAGGTCATCGACTGGCAGGAGATGGACCGTGCCGAATGGCTCGGCTTTCTCGGCATGCTGCGTCGCCATCGTCCGAGGGCGCCGATCAATGGCGCGCTGCTGAGCGTCGATCTCGAAGTACTGACGAACGGCGACGAAAAGACGCGTATCGCGGAAGCGGCGGCGTTGCGTGCGCGTCTGAGCGAACTGCGTCAGGAGCTGGGCATTCGCTTCCCGGTCTATCTGATGATCACCAAGATGGACCGTCTGAGCGGCTTCTCCGAATACTTCGGCTCGATGACCTCGGAAGGCCGCGCGCAGACCTGGGGCTTCACCTTGCCGTATGCCAAGGAGACCATCGCGAAAGAGGGCTTGCGCGCGCGCTGTCATGACGAACTGAATGCGCTCGCCGACCGGCTGGCCGACTCGATCGACACACGCCTTCAGGACGAACACGATGTCGCCCGGCGCCGCCGTCTGAGCACGCTGCCCGAGGAATTTCAGGCGCTCATGCGGCCGTTGCTCGAATTGCTCGAACGCATTTTCCTCGACTCCCGCTACGACGATACGCAACTGCATTCGACCCTGCGTGGCGTGTACTTCACGAGCGCGCTGCAACGCGGGAGCGAACTCGTCGCGGAGCATCGCACGATCACGCAACGGCTCATTTCGACGCTGACGCAAAGACCGGCGGCTGCGGTGCTGCCGGAGACGCATCAGAGTTTCTTCTTGCATAGTCTCTTCAGCCGCGTCGTGTTTCCGGAAGCGCATCTTGTCACGCCGAATCTGCGCTGGGAGTATCGCTACCGCTTGCTGCGCCTGATCGGCCACGCGCTCGCGCTGCTGCTGTTTGTCTGGCTGGCGCTGGGCCTGTATGTCAGCTTCGGGCACAACAGCCAGTATCTGACTTCGATCGAAGGCAAGGTTCATGCGCTCGCTGCGCGCGTCACCGCGCTCTACAAGGACCCGAAGCCGGAAGCCGTCCCCGACGTGCTGACCGAAGCGCGTTATCTGCCGACCTACTCCGGACTCGATCTTTCCGATCCCGACAGCGCATGGCGCTACGGACTCTACGCGCCGCAGGACATCGTGGGCGAAAGCCGCATGACCTATAGCGCGCTGGAGAACAACCTGCTCATGCCGCAGATCGTGCGACGCATGGAAGCGGTGATCACGGAGGGCATGACCAACCATGATTCGAGCGAGACGTACGACGCGCTGCGCGTTTATCTGATGCTGTACGACAAGGCGAAGTACAACGCGGATATCGTGAAGGCGTGGGTGCTCGACGACTGGGCGAAAAACGACAGCGCCGCCGCGTTCGGCGGGCGTGCGTCGATGATCGAGCACGTCGAGCAACTGTTCTCGGGCGAGCGCGTGGTGCAGTCGCCGTTGATTCGCAACGATGCGCTCGTCCAGCAGGCGCGTGCGTTTCTCGATGGCAGCAATGCCACCGAACGGCTCTATCAGCGCGCCAAGGAAGCGATGATGAAAGAGGCGCCCGACGAGTTCACCTTGCTGCGCGCGGTCGGTCCGCAGGCGGGCACCGTGTTCACGCGGGCGAGCGGGGCACCGCTGTCGCGCGGCGTGCCGGGGCTCTATACCTACGATGGCTATCGCAACCTGTTCGACAAGCGGCTGTCGGAGTTCATTCAGATCGCCCGCGATAACGATGCATGGGTGATGGGCCGTTCCTACCTCGGCGACGCTCAAAAAAAAACTGCTGACCTCGTGCAGTCCGTGGTCGGCGCCGACGATGCTCTGACCGATGCCGTGCGTCGTCAATACCTGATGGAATATGCCCAGCAATGGGATGCTTTTCTGGGCGACATTCGCACGGTAAGCGGCACGAGCCTCGCCTTCGATCTTCAGGTGCTGCGCAGCTTCGCGGCACCCGATTCGCCGCTGGCGCGCCTCGCGCGCGCGGCGGTGCGCGAAACGACGCTGACCCAAAGCCAGGCCGATGCCGATGGCTCGCTCCTGCAAAAGGCCGCGAGCCAGCTCACTCAGAAGGCCGACAAGACGCTGGGGATTCGCGCGTCGGAGCGGGTGGAGCGGGATATCGTCGATAGCCATTTCGCCGCCTTGCGCGAAGTCGTGACCGGGAGCGCCGACACGCAGGCCAATTCGCCGGGGACGGCTGCGGCTTCATCCGACAAGACGAGCCTCGACGGCGTGGCGTCCCTGCTCAACGACTACTACACCGCGCTGACGATCTCCGATAACGCGATCGTCAACAACAGCATGCCGCCGGCGAGCGACGCGGCCGCCAGACTGAAGATGACCGCCAACACCATGCCGGCGCCGTTGCGCGCCGTCCTGCTGCAACTCGCCGCCAATGGCTCGCGCGAGGTGAATCAAGGCATCGGTCAACTGTTGTCGCGGCAGATGCAGGCGGTCGTCGGCGATACGTGCCGGCTGATCGTCGAAGGCAACTATCCGTTCTCACCGACGAGCCAGCGCGATGTCAGCATCGACGACTTCACGCGCATGTTCGCGCAGGGCGGCGTGCTCGACGATTTCTTCGTCAAGACGCTGGCGCCGTTCGTCGATACCTCGGCGAATCCGTGGCGTTATCGCACGCTGCCCGGCGCGACCGAGCCGGTGCAAGGTCCGGACCTCACGCCGTTCCAGAAGGCGAAGATCATCCGCGACGTGTTCTTCAACGACCCGACCAGGAAGCAGATGACGTGGAAGACCGACATCCGCATTACCGAACTCGATCCCAACGTGATGGGGCTGACGCTGGACATCGACGGACAGACGATGCTTTACGAGCACGGACCGGTCACGCCGTTCACCGTGACATGGCCGGGTCCGCGAGGCGGCGCGCATGTGGAGCTGACGGCGAGCCCGCGCATCAAGCCGGAGACGTCGACGATTTCCATCGACGGTCCGTGGGCGCTGATGCGTCTGATCGGCAAGGGACAGGTGAGCGATACCGCGACGCCGGGACGCACGCGCGTGACCTTCAGCCTCGACGGACGGCATGCAGTGCTCGATTTCGATGGCACGGGCAGCGTGGCCAATCCCATCACGAGCGATGCACTGAAGTCGTTTCAATGCCCGAGTTCGATGCCCACGTTCATGAGCCTGCCGGATAGCGGTCCGCCGCCGGGGTTGCCGGTTGCTGCGAAGGTGGGTGGGCGTTGAGCCTTTGATACAGGGCGCCGATGCAGCGAAGTCCGGATACTCGAAAGCTTCGCTGCCTTCGACCATGCAGCGCATTACAAATTTGCCGCGGAGAATGAGAATGAATAAAGCAAGAAATTATTTAGCAGGATTGACGATTTCATGTTTGGCTTTTGGAGCCCATGCAGAGGATTTTGCTTCACCTGATCATGACGTGAAAATATCCGTCAAATGCGATCGTGACGGTGCGAATTGTGTGACGTCCTATAAAACGAACCTGAAATCCGGGAAGCTTGAGGGCCTTGCAGATAATGTGAGCGTGCAGTGGTTCGGCAATACAGCAGGCGTCACGTCGAGCTGTGGGTCTTATTGCAGCGCGACTTTCCTTGTTGATCGAACAGGGTTGATCGGTACGTATTCCGACGTGCTTGCCTATGACGAGCAACAACGGTGTGTGGCCTTCTTGAAGGAACCGGACGTTATCCGTTTCACGGGTTCGAACAAGAGACACTTCGATGTGAAGGTGACTCGGTTCAAGCCCGCTCCAATGAAAACTACCAGCTTTGCCAGCGTTGCCCAAGACATGAAGTTTGAAAACGGCGACTTTAAATTGTCTTATATGGATGAGGCTGAAAAGGACCATAAAGTCCTATTGAAAAAGCCTTGTGCTGGTTTGTGAAGTGAGTCAGCCGAAGAGGAGCATTTCGTCACTGCAACGAACTTTGGCGTGGATTCCGGCATTTTCAAGACAGCGTAACGAATCAACACGCTGCACCAATCTCGATAGACGCTTTATCCTTCGTAATGTTTAATGAGCGCCTTTTCGTCCACGCATATTCAAGCATGCGCAAGTTTCACCTGCCTTGGCGGCGTCGCTCGAACGTCGCGGACTCCGAAGTAGTCATCGACACAGACATCCCCCGGCACGTCAACGATGACCGTGTGAGCTTCCTCTCCGACATCGCCGACGCACAGGAAGACGACCCCATTCTCGGCCTCGTCGGTGCATCCACGAGTGAAGCCGGACTCGCGTTCACGCGGCACGATGCGGACTTATCCGCAGACGCGGCGTCCCCCGCCACGCAGGAACTCGTCGATTCGCTGCAACGTCAATACTGGCGCGCACTGGCCGATCCACACGATGTTCTGATGGGCTCGTGGGCGTGGGGCGTCAACGAATCGACGCCTCCGCCCATGGTCGAAGCGGCCGAAAGCGGCTGGCAAGCGCCGAAGGCGTCATCGGAATACGAGTCCATCGAAGTGTTGCTCTCGGGCCAGCGCACGCTCGAAGACGCATTCGGCCAGATGACGCCCGGCACGCTCGATGAAGTACACGTCGAGCCCGTGCCCGAAGTGCTGCGCCTTTTCGCGCCGCCGGAGTATCACGCGGCCGAAGCGCGCCGGACCAACAACCTGCCGTCATCCCTTACACGCCGCGAATATCACGCGCTGTCAGTCGACAGCGCATTCGTCGCGCCAAGACAAACCGATAACGAAGATCAAGAGAAAATCACATGACGTCACTCGAGCAAGATATTCAGGAAATCGAAGGGCAAATCCGCGCGCAGCCGACCGAGGTGAAGCATCGCTGGGCGCTGTTTCAACTGATGTGCGTCGCGGGCGACTGGGACCGCGCGATTCAGCAGTTGCAGGTGTGGGCCAAGTTCAACAAGCAGGACCGCATGGCGCAGTTGTATCGAGACCTGATCCGCGCTGAAATCCGCCGCGCGAAGGTCATGGCGGGTCAGGAACGTCCATCGTTCGTGATGGAGCCGCCGGCCTGGGTGGAAGGGCTGGTGGATGCCTTGCGTCTGTCGGCGGATGGCCAGACAGACGCGGCCGATGCCGCACGCGAAGCCGCGCTCGATGCCGCGCCCCTGACTGCCGCAAGCACGCCCAAAGGCATCGCCGAATGGGTTGCCGACAGCGATTCCCGCTTCGGTCCGGTGTGCGAAATCATCACGGCGGGTCATTACCGCTGGGTGCCGTTCGCCGACATCACGGCGTGGCACGTCACGCCGCCGAACGATGTCATCGACATGATCTGGGCGCCTTGCGTGCTGACCTTGATTGACGGCAGCACCGTGCGCGGTTTTTTGCCCGCGCGTTATCCGGGGTCCGAGGCGCAGGCCGAAGCCATTCGCCACTGCCGCGAAACCATCTGGACCGAGGTCGGACGCACGGGCGTCATCGCGTTCGGACAGAAAACGTGGGCCACGGCGCAGGGTGATTTCGGTGTATTCGAATGGCTGCTCGGCGATTTTGGCGCAGGCATCGATGCCAAAGCCGTGACGCAGGACGAGGACGCGAATGACCCGGCGTAACGCCTCCGCGCCCGGTGATACCGTTGCGACGCGCACACCGCGGCGCGCCAACACGAGGTTGATGCCCACGCTGCTCGACCGTCTGCGTGACGATGCGCCGCGCAGACAGACCGAGTCGCCGGATGAGTACGCGGTATCGCGCAAACAGATGCGCGACATCATCCAGCGCGATCTGATTTACCTGCTCAACACCACGAACATCGAAGACCAGATCGATCGTGAGCGCTATGGCGCGGCGGCAAAATCGACCATCAATTACGGTGTCCCGCCGCTGGCCGGCGAGTTCCTCGCGACCCGTCAGTGGACCGATGTCGAGCAAACCATCCGGGACGTGATCGAGCGTTTCGAGCCGCGTCTCATGAAGAACTCGCTCGTCATTCGCGTGCTCGAAAGCGGCGACGCGATGGCGCATCACAACGTCCTTTCATTCGAGGTGCGTGGAGAGATTCACATGGATCCCTATCCGCTCGAATTCATGGTGCAAAGCTCGCTGGATCTCGAAACGAGTCAGATCAATGTGACCGGGACGCGTGCGGACTGAACGGTCCTGCTTCAGCACGACAGAAGACAACAACGACAACGACAACGAAAACACGGCACTCCCAATGGACCCCCGACTGCTCGACTACTACAACCAGGAACTCATCTACATGCGCGAACTCGGTGCCGAGTTCGCGCAGGCGCATCCGAAGATCGCGCGCCGGCTCGGGATGCAGGCAGGCGAAGTCGCCGACCCGTATGTCGAACGGCTGATCGAGTCGTTCTGTTTCATGGCTGCGCGCACGCAGCTGAAACTCGATGCCGAGTTCCCCCGCTTCACCGGGCGACTGCTCGAAGTCATCTACCCGAACTACGTGGCGCCGACGCCGTCGATTGCCGTCGCTCGCATCTTTCCGGGCGGTCAGGCCGGCAATCTCGTCAAAGGCTACGATGTCCCGCGCGGAACGCGGATCACGGCGTTCGTTCCCGAGGGAGAGAAGACCGAATGCACCTTCACGACGGGCCACGACGTCAAGATGTGGCCCGTTCAGATTACCGAAGCGCGCCTGACGGGCGTGCCGCCGGATATTCCATCGCTCGATCGCTACGTGCCGCCGGACCGGCAAGTGCGCGGCGCGCTGCGCCTGAAGCTTGCGACCACGGGCGACTTCGGCTTTTCGGATATCCAGGGTCTCGACCGGCTGCCGGTCTATCTCGCGGGCGATGAACAAGTCGCATCGCATCTGTATGAGCTCGTGCACGCGGCAAGTCTCGCCTCCGTGATCGCCGCGCCGGGCATGTTTGGATCGACGACGCTTCGCCCGTCCTTCGTCACCGAAAACGCGGTCGAGCACGACGGCCTGCGCACCGACCAGAATCTGCTCCCGCTGAGCTGGACCAAATTTCATGGTCACAATCTGCTGCACGAGTACTTCGCCTGTCCCGCTCGTTTCCTGTTCTTCGCGCTCAATGGATTGGCGGCCGGGCTTTCGCGCATCGAGGGAAAGGAAGCGGAGATCGTCGTTCTGCTCGATCGTGCGCCGGGTCATCTGAGCAATCTCGTCGATGCCGCGCGTTTCGCGCTTTTCTGCGCGCCGATCATCAATCTCTTCAGCAAACGCACCGACCGCGTGACGCTGAATCCGGGCGAAACCGAATGTCACGTGGTGCCCGCACGATTGCTGCCGCTCGACTACGAAGTGTTTTCGGTGCAGACCGTCTACGGTCAGGTCGAAGTGGATTCCGCGGAGTTGCCGTTCAGGCCGCTCTATCAAACCCTGAACAACGACGAAGGCAATCACGGCCGTTATTTTTCGACGCGACGCGAACGCCGGCTTCATTCGGACTCCTCGCGCCGCTACGGCACGCGCACGCCGTACATTGGCACGGAGCTGTTTCTGTCGCTGGTCGATCAGAAGGAAGCGCCGTATCCCGAAGGAATCCGTTATATCTCGGTCGATGCGCTCGTCACCAACCGCGATCTCGCGACGCTGGTGCCGCGCAACGGCGTGACGGATCTCACCGCCGACAAGGCATCGGGGCCGGTCGCGAGCATCGGACTGATTCGTCCGCCCAGCGCGCCGCGTCCGCCCTATGCCGATCGCGAGATGGCGTGGCGTCTGATCCGGCAACTGAATTTCAATTATCTGGCGCTCGAAGATCAGGACCATCGGCCGGGCGGTCAGGCTTTGCGAGACTTGCTGCGCCTGTACGTGATGGATGACGACACCGAGCATCAGCGCCAGATCGAAGGGCTCGTGGGCGTGAAGACGCGTCCCGTGACGCGCAAGCTGGCCGGCAAAGGGCCGATGACATTCGGACGCGGGATCGAGTGCGCGCTCACCGTCGACGAGACGGGATTTTCCGGCGTCAGCCCCTATCTCTTCGGGTTGATACTGGAACACTGGCTGGCGCGTCATGTGTCGATCAACAGCTTCACGCAAACCGAACTGCATTCCATGCAACGCGGCAAAGTCATGACGTGGCCGGTGCGCACCGGCACGCGCGGAGTAGTCTGATGACGCACACCTCCCTGTCCGACCTCATCCGCGACAACATCCTGTCGCCCGAGATGCTCGCAAAACTGCAGACCGAGCCGTGGCGCTTCGGCTTTCTTTCGTTGATGCGCAGGATCGCCGCGCATCCCGGCGTCGATGCCATCGGCACGGCGCAGCGTCCGCGTGCCGAGCCGTTTCGGCTTGGCCAGCAGCCAAGTCTGGCCTTCGCGCCGCGCGAGGTCGCCAGCGTCAGTGCGTCCGATGGTCATCTGAAGATCAAGTTGCTGAGTCTCGGCATGCTCGGTCCGAACGGCCCGTTGCCGATCCATGTCACCGAGATCGCGCGCGACCGCGAACAGAGCCGTGGCGACACCACGACCACCGAATTCTTCGACATCTTCCATCATCGGGCCTTCGCGCTTTTCTATCACGCATGGGCGTCGGCGCAATCCGCGGCGGGGCTGGATCGGCGCGACGACGAGCAGTTTTCCTTCTACATCGCGTGCCTGAGCGGACAGGATCACGATGAGATGCGCAATCGCGCGTTGCCTTCGCACGCGCGGCTCGCGGCATCGCCGCATTTGGTGCGTGAAGCGCGCAATCCGGACGGTCTGCGGGCCACGCTGGCCCATTACTTCGGCGTGCCGGTCGAGATTCAGGAGTACGTCTTTCACTGGATCGATATCGAGCGCAACGATCAGGGGCGCATCGGACGCGCGGGCAAGGGCGCGCGGATGGGGCAGGGCGCGATGCTCGGTCGAGTCGCGCCGGACCGTCAGCATCGCTTTCGTATCGTGATCGGGCCGATCGATCTGGAGTCGTACCTGCGCTTCACGCCGAAAGGACCGGACTTGCCGCATCTGGTCGAATGGGTGCGCGCGTTTGTCGGCCGCGAACTCGAATGGGAACTGGAACTGCGCATCAAACCCGACAGCGCGCCGCCCGCGCAGATGGGCGGCAAGCAGCAGATCGGCTGGTCGGGATGGCTCGGCCGCCCGAATCCGGACAGGCCGATCACCGGCAAGATCTTCGAACCTGAGCGCTACGCGCATCAATTCACACGCCAACCTTCGGAACGACGAGACACAGCATGACCCGAAACACCGTCAATGCAACAAAGGCCGGCCAGAAGGCCGAGAAAGCAAGCAGCGCGTCCGACTGGATGACGCCTGTCAGCGATACCTCGCCCTGTGGCCCCGACCTCGAATACGATCACGACTTCGTGGTGTTGTTTGCGAGCACCGTGCCGAAACAGGACGTGCAGTATGGGTCGTTCGTGGGCACGGCCGAACCGCTCAACTGGGGCGAGATCGAACGCGACTGTCGCCGGCTGATGAACCGCACGAAGGATCTGCGCGTCGCGTTGCTGTACGCCCGTTGCCGTACGCGTCTGGGCGGAGCCAAAGGCCTGGCGGAAGGGACGACGCTTCTGGCTGCGTGGCTGCAGTCGTTTCCCGGCCAGATTCATCCGTGCGAAGGTGAAACGTACGAACACGACGAAGCGCTGGAAATGCGCATGAATGCGCTGCAAGGACTTGTCGATCCGGAAGGTCTGCTCGCCGATGCACGCGAAATCGTGCTCGCGAAATCGACGGCGGCGCGTTTGCAAATACGTGATGTGGAACGGGCGCTCGGTTATCCGCGTCCGGCCGACGCCCTCGCGCCGGATTCGGTCATGCAGCAGTTGCGGGACTTGCGCGTTCAGCAACCGGCGACCATGCAGGCTTTCGATGAAACGCTGGCGAATCTCGCGGCCATCGAGAGTTGGTGTGACACGCATCTGAAGGGCTATGAGCCGGACATCGCTTTGCTGACCAAATTATTGAGTCCGTTGCGCTCGCCCGAGGTCGATTTGTCGGAGGTCGAGACTTTGGAGGTCGCGGAGGCGATCGAGGAGACTGCGACTGACATTGCGGCCGAGAGCACCGAGAGCCCGGTTGAGGTGACTGAAGAAGAAGTCGATACGCCGCCCGTGTCAGTAGCCCCGGTCGCCGCACGCAGCACCGCTATAAACGGCCGACAGGCAGCGCTGGCATCGATTCGCGCCGCTCGCGCCTGGTTCGAAACGCACGAGCCGAGCAGCCCGATTCCCGTTCTGCTCAAGCGCGCGGAATATTGCGTGGGGAAACGTTATGTGGAAATCGTGAAGGCGGTTCCATCCGAACTGCTCACGCAATGGGATGCGCCGAGCGAAGACGGTGCGGCTGGTTCATAACCCGTGACCCGCGCCGCCGATCAACCGTTCGCGTCCCACAGATCCCGAATCGGCCCCGCATCCGGCGCGGCCAACCCGAAGTGCCGATACGTCAGCAGCGTCGCCACGCGCCCGCGCGGCGTGCGCTGCAAAAAGCCCTGCTGAATCAGATAAGGCTCCAGCACGTCTTCGATCGTATCGCGCTCCTCGCCGATCGCGGCCGCGAGGTTGTCCACACCGACCGGCCCGCCGTCGAACTTGTGCAGAATGGCTTCGAGCAGCTTGCGGTCCATCAGATCGAAGCCCACAGGATCGACATCGAGCATCTTGAGCGCGGCATCGGCGACATCGGCGGTAATCATGCCGTTCGCGCGCACCTCGGCGTAGTCGCGCACGCGCCGCAGCAGCCGGTTGGCGATACGCGGCGTGCCACGCGCGCGCTTGGCGATCTCGAGCGCGCCTTCCGGCACGATCTCTGCCTTCAGCAGCGACGCCGAACGCGTCACGATACGCGCCAGTTCGCTCGCGTTATAAAACTCCAGCCGCGACACGATCCCGAAGCGATCGCGCAACGGATTCGTCAGCATGCCCGCGCGCGTGGTCGCGCCGACGAGCGTGAACGGCTGAAGATCCAGCTTCACGCTGCGCGCGGCCGGTCCTTCGCCGATCATGATGTCGATCTGATAATCCTCGAGCGCCGGATAAAGAATCTCCTCGACGACCGGCGAGAGCCGATGAATTTCGTCGATGAACAGCACGTCGTTCGCTTCGAGATTCGTGAGCAGCGCGGCGAGATCGCCCGCGCGCTCCAGCACCGGCCCGGACGTCTGCCGCAAATTCACGCCCATTTCCCGCGCGATGATGTGCGCAAGCGTGGTCTTGCCGAGCCCCGGCGGCCCGAACAGCAGGACATGATCGAGCGCTTCCGACCGGCGCTTGGCCGCCTCGATGAAAATTTCGAGTTGCCCGCGCGCCTTTTCCTGACCGATGTATTCATCGAGTTGGCGCGGACGCAGCGCGCGCTCGAACGCTTCCTCGTTCGGCGAGACGGGCTTGGCCGAGATGACGCGTTCGGCAGCGAGTTTGTCGGTTTCGATCATGTTTTCGATTGTACAGCGATGATTCAAGCGCAGAGGGCGCGCTTATCAGCCCTTCGACAACGCCTTCAACGCCAGCTTGATCCCCTCCGACACGCCCGTTCCCGCCGGCACGTTCTTGATCGCCGCCAGCGCTTCCTTCTCCGAATACCCGAGCGCGAGCAGCGCATTCATGATGTCCGACGCGTGATCCGACTGCGACGCCGCGCTCGCCATCGCGCCGAGATCCGCGCCGATCTTGCCCTTGAGTTCGAGCAGCAGCCGCTCCGCCGTTTTCTTGCCGATGCCCGGCACGCGCGTGAGCCGCGCGGCATCCTGCGTGGTCACGGTCTGCGCGAGTTCATGCACGCTCATGCCCGACAGCACGGCCAGCGCCATGCGCGCGCCGATGCCGCTGATCTTGAGCAGCTCACGAAACGTCGCGCGTTCCTGCGCGGTAAGAAAACCGTACAGCAGATGCGCATCTTCACGCACGATCATCTGCGTGAGCAGCACGACCTTGTCGCCCGCATTCGGGAGGTTGTAGAACGTGCTCATCGGCACATCGATTTCGTAACCGACGCCGTTGCAATCGACGAGCAAATGCGGCGGATTTTTTTCCAGCAGAACGCCGGCGATGCGACCGATCATGAGTGAATGTCTTTGAAAATAGATTTAGCCGATGAGTCTGCCGCGTCTCACGCGCAGGCCCTTCTTCGCCAAGGATGGCGCAATGCCGCCCAGCGCCGCGAGCCCGGTGCCGCCGTGCGCATGACAGATCGCCATGCCGAGCGCATCGGCGGCGTCCGTGCTGGGCACGCCGGAGAGACTCAGCAGGCGCACGACCATCTGCTGCATCTGTTCCTTGGTTGCGCGCCCGTAACCGACGACCGCTTGCTTCAGTTGCAGTGCCGTGTATTCCGCGACCGGCACGCCGCTCGCCACCATGCCGCAAATGGCCGCGCCGCGCGCCTGGCCGAGCAGCAGCGTCGATTGCGGATTCACGTTGACGAACACCTTCTCGATGGCCGCCTGATCCGGATTGTGCTGCGCGATGAGCGTGGAAATGCCGCTGAAAATGGTGTTGAGCCGCGAAGGCAGATCCGCGTCGGCCGTCTTGATGACGCCGCTCGTGACGTAATTGAGCGTCTGCCCGTGCTTGTCGATGATGCCGAAGCCCGTCACGCGCAGTCCGGGGTCGATGCCTAGTATTCTCATGCGTTCGCGATGCGGGTCGTCCAAAGTAGAAAGGCCTGTCTGCGCGGTGCGGCGCAAACAGGCCAATCTTAAAGGAAAGCAGCAGCTTGTCAGTGACGGAAATGCCGCGTGCCGGTCAGCACCATCGCGATGCCGTGTTCGTCGGCGGCGGCGATCACTTCGTCGTCGCGCATGGAACCGCCCGGATGGATCACGCAGGTCGCGCCCGCGTTCACCACCACGTCCAAACCGTCGCGGAACGGGAAGAACGCATCCGATGCCACCGCCGAACCGTCCAACGTCAGCCCCGCGTTCTGCGCCTTGATGCCCGCGATACGCGCCGAATCCACCCGGCTCATCTGGCCCGCGCCGACGCCGAGCGTCATGCCGTTACCGCAGAACACGATGGCGTTTGACTTCACGAACTTCGCCACGCGCCACGCGAACATGAGGTCGTCCATCTCTTTCGGCGTCGGCTGGCGCTTGGTCACCACGCGCAGTTCATTGGGCTGCACGTTCTTGGCATCGAGCGACTGAACGAGCAAGCCGCCGCCCACGCGCTTCAGGTCGAACGCGTTGTGGCCATCGCCGAGAGAAATTTGCAGCAGACGCACGTTCTGCTTCGCCGCGAACACCGCGCGCGCAGCCTCGCTGAACGACGGAGCGATCAGCACTTCCACGAACTGCTTCGCCACGGCTTGCGCCGCCGCTTCGTCCACTTCACGATTGAACGCGATGATGCCGCCGAACGCCGAAGTCGGGTCCGTCTGGAACGCCTTCGAATACGCTTCGAGTGCGTTCGCGCCGAGCGCCACGCCGCACGGATTCGCATGCTTGATGATGACGCACGCGGGTGCATCGAACGTCTTCACGCATTCCCACGCCGCGTCCGAATCCGCGATGTTGTTGTACGAGAGTTCCTTGCCCTGCAACTGCTCATAGTTCGCGAGCGCGCCCGCCGGCACCGACAGATCGCGATAGAACGCCGCGCTCTGATGCGGATTCTCGCCGTAACGCAAGTCCTGCACCTTTTCGAACGCGACATTGAACGTGGCCGGATACGTGTTGCGGCTCGCATGCTGCAACTCGTCGGTGAGGCTCGTCAGATAGTTGGTGATCGCGCCGTCGTATTGAGCGGTATGCGCGAACACCTTGGTCGCGAGACGAAAATTCGTCTTGTAGCCGATGGTGTTGTCGTTCGCGCGCATTTCGTCGAGCACGGTGCTGTAATCCGCCGGATCGACCACCACGGTCACGTCACGATGATTCTTCGCCGCCGAACGCAGCATGGTCGGCCCGCCGATATCGATATTCTCGATCGCATCTTCCAGCGAGCATTCTTCCTTCGCCACCGTCTGCACGAACGGATACAGATTCACGACCAGCAGATCGATGGTCGGAATGCCGTGCTTTTCAAGCGCGGCCATGTGCTCGGGCAAGTCGCGGCGCGCGAGAATGCCGCCGTGAACCTTCGGATGCAGCGTCTTCACGCGCCCGTCCAGCATTTCCGGAAAGCCGGTGTAGTCGGCCACTTCGGTGACGGGCAGCCCGGCGTCGGCCAGCAACTTGGCCGTGCCACCGGTCGAGAGGAGCTTCACGCCGAGATCCGAAAGGGATTTCGCGAAATCGACGATGCCGGACTTGTCGGAAACGGAAAGGAGCGCTTGCTTGATCATGGTGAACACTGAAACCGTTAAAGGAAAACAGGCCGGACCAGGCAACCACGCGGGCAACGCGCGCCGGTCCGATGACTCAAATCAATCCGTGCTGCTGCAGCTTTTTACGCAAGGTGTTGCGGTTGATGCCGAGATATTCCGCCGCCAGCGACTGATTGCCGCCGGCTTGCTCGAGCACGACTTCGAGGAGCGGTTTTTCCACGCATGAGATCACCATGTCGTAGACGTCGTGCGGATTCGAGCCGTCCAGGTCCTGAAAGTAGTTGTCGAGGCTCTGGCGGACGCATTGTTCGATGTTGTGTCTGCTCATGCGGCAATCATGTGGTCTGTCGTGTTGTTGTTCCCGCCGCACGATTCTTCCTCGGACGCGTCATCGATGTCGGCGGACTCGTCCACATAGACCAGACGGTCCGACAACGCCTTTTGCGCGTCGAAGAATTCGTTCACAGCGAGCAATTGTTCTTTGGTCGTGTCAAGCGTATTCATCCGGTGCCGAAAGGTGTTGGCGCCGGAAAGGCCGCGAGTGTACCAGCCGATGTGCTTGCGCGCCGTCCTCACGCCCGTGAATTCCCCGTAAAAGGCGTAATGATCTTCGAGATGCTCGTTCATCACCTGTTGAATCTCGTCGATGCGCGGGGCCTGCATGCGCTCGCCCGTGTTCAGGAAGTGCTCGATCTCGCGAAACAGCCACGGACGACCCTGCGCCGCGCGGCCGATCATGATGGCATCCGCGCCCGTGATCGTGAGCACGTGGCGCGCTTTCTCGGGCGTCGTGATGTCGCCGTTCGCCACCACCGGAATCGACACGGACGCCTTCACCGCGGCGATGGTCTCGTACTCCGCATCGCCTTTATAAAGATCCGCGCGCGTGCGGCCGTGCACGGTGAGCATGGCGATGCCCGCTTCCTGCGCGATCCGCGCGATGTTCAACGCGTTCTTGTTCTCGCGATTCCAGCCCGTGCGAATCTTGAGCGTGACGGGCACCGCATCCGGACCGATGCCCACCGCCTGCACCACCGCCTCGACGATACGCGCGACCAGCGGCTCGTTCTGCAACAGCGCCGACCCCGCCGCGACATTGCACACCTTCTTGGCCGGACAGCCCATGTTGATATCGATGATCTGCGCACCGTTCGCCACGTTGTGACGCGCAGCCTCGGCCAGCATTTGCGGATCGGCGCCCGCGATCTGCACGGAAATCGGCTCGACCTCGCCCGCGTGATTCGCTCGGCGCATGGTCTTCTCGCTCTTCCACAACTGCGCGTTCGACGCGACCATCTCCGACACCGCGTAGCCCGCGCCCATGCGCTTGCAGAGCTGACGGAACGGCCGGTCGGTGACGCCTGCCATCGGGGCGACGAACAGGTTGTTGCGCAGAACGTGTGAACCGATGATGGGCATGAAGGCTAAGGGCTTCCGCGTTTGACGAACCGACGCCGAAGCGCTGTCAGGCGGATGCAACGTTGCTGAAGGGAAACGCGTATTTTAACGCGAAGCGGGTGCTGAAATTAAGGGCAATCGAGTGCAAGTCATTAAATCTTCTAAGAAAGCGCCTGGCTTCATCGAGGATAAGTTGCCGACTTTATGCAGACGATTGCCGGGTGAGCAGGGTCATCGTCGCTGGCCGAACATCATTTGACGCGCGAGGGCGGTCTTGACGGGCGGCAGGAATTCGAGCGCCGTGAGCGCAAGCCCGCGCATGGCGGCGAGCGGTGGGAAATCGACGGTGAAGATGCGTGCGAGCGTGTCCGTCGCGCCGATGGTCAGACGCCGGTCAAGCGCGCGCCGTTGCGCGAAACGCGCGAGGGCGATGGGCGTCGCGCCATCGGTGGAGAGCGCGTCGCAGAGCGCGCGGGCATCGCGCAGGCCTAGGTTCAGGCCTTGACCCGCCACCGGATGCAGCGTTTGCGCCGCGTTGCCGATGGCAACCGTTCGCCGGTCGATCAACGTGTGCAAGGCCGTGAGCCCGAGCGGAAACGCCGCGCGTCCCGCGATGCGCGTGAAGCGACCCATGCGCGTGCCGAATGCCGCGCCGAGTTCAATGAGAAACGCGTCGTCGCCCAGTTCCATGCGGCGCGCGGCTTCTTCCGGCGACGAGCACCAGACGAGCGAGTAATCCGCGTGACGCTGACCACCGCACGGCAGCAACGCGATTGGGCCTTCACTGGTGAAACGCTCCCACGCGACATGGGCTTGCGGATCGGACACGCTTACCGTGCCGACGATCGCCGTTTGCCCGTAATCGCGCGAACGGCGTTCGGCCGGTTCGCCTTTTTCGCTTGCCTGATAAAGCCCGCCTTCGGCATTCACGAGCACGCGCACGCGGATGGTGCGTTCGCCGTTCGCGTCTTGCAGCGCGAGCGTGACGCCATCATGATCCTGAAGCGGCGAACGCGCCGATGTATCGGTGAGCCAATCAACCTTGGCCGCGCGCACCGCATTCGCGAGCGCGCCGACGAGCGAGCCGTAACGCACGACATAGCCGAGTTCCGGCAACTCGTGTTCGTCGTGCTCGATCAGCGTGCGGCCGAAATGCCCGCGCTGCGATACGTGGATGCGTCGAATGGCCGTGGCATCGCCGGGAAAGCCGAGTTCCTGAAGCATCGCGCGGCTGCCGTGCGACAGCGCGATGGCGCGCGGATCGTTCGCGGCGGCTTCGGGCGTGCGGGCATCGATCAGGACGATGGACAGGCGCGAAGTCGCACTGCGCTGTGCGAGCCAGCCCGCGAGCGCGAGCCCGACCGGCCCCGCGCCAACGATGGCGATGTCGTAATCGAAAGGCGCTTCGTCGCCGTCTTGCGTGATGATTTGCACGTCGCTCATGATGGATTCGCCGCGTGGGAGTCGCGCATCAGCGCTTCGATTTCGTCGGCATCGACGGGCACTTCGCGCGTGATGAGTTCGCAGCCTTCGGGCGTAACGATGGCGTCATCCTCGATGCGGATGCCGATGTTCCAATACTTCTCGGGAACGTCCTCGGCGGCACGCACATAAAGACCCGGCTCGATGGTCAGCACATTGCCCGCGACGAGCGTTCGCCACGGTCGCGCGCCTTGTTCGTCGGGCTTGCCTTCGGCGTCGCGATATTCGCCGGCATCGTGTACGTCCATCCCGAGCCAGTGTCCCGTGCGATGCATGTAGAAGCGCGTGAAGGCGCGCTGCGCGATCACGTCATCCACGCTGCCGAACTTCGTTTTGTCGAGGATGCCAGTATCGAGCAGACCTTGCGCCAGCACTTTGACTGCTGCCTGATGCGGTGCGTCGAAGCTCACGCCTGCGCGCGTGGCATCGACGGCGGCATATTGCGAGGCGAGCACGATGTCGTAAAGCTCGCGCTGTGCGGGCGTGAAGCGGCCGCTCGCGGGAAACGTGCGCGTGATGTCGGACGCGTAGCCGTCCAGTTCGCAGGCGGCGTCGATCAGGATCAGGTCGCCGTCGCGCGCGATTGCGTTGCCCGCCGGATAGTGCAGCACGCACGCGTTCGCGCCTGCCGCGACGATCGAACCATATGCCGGGGCCTGCGCGCCGTGTCGACGGAACGTGTAGAGCAACTCGGCTTCGATCTCGTATTCGCGCATGCCGGGACGACACGTCTGCATGGCGCGGCGATGCGCCTCGGCGGAAATCGACGCGGCGCGGCGCATGATCGCGCGTTCGTGTTCGTCTTTCACGAGGCGCATTTCATCGAGTATGGGCAGTAAGTGTCGCGCATCCGCAGGCGCGCGCACGCCGGTTCGGCTTTGTCCGCGCACGGCCGCGAGCCAGCGGCGAACTTGCGCATCGAGTGCTTCCGACGTGCCTAACGCGTAGTACAGCGCAGGTTGATCGGCGATCAGGCGCGGCAGTTCTTCGTCGACCGAATCGACGGGATAGGCGAGGTCGAGGCCGAATGCATCGCGCGCGCCTTCCGGGCCGTAGCGAAAGCCTTCCCACGTTTCCCGTTCGGCGTTTTTTTCGCGGCAGAAAAGAATCGACGCGGGTTCGCTTTCCCTCGCGCTGGCGTTCAGCACGAGTGTCGCTTCGGGTTCGGTGAAGCCGGTCAGATAGTAGAAGTAGCTGTCATGACGATACGGATAATCCGCATCGCGATTGCGCATGACTTCCGGCGCGGTCGAAAGAATAGCGATGCCGCCGCCCTGCGCTCGCAGCGACGCGAGCACGCGTTCGCGGCGTTGGCGATAGACATCGACGGCGATCGGGCGGACGAGTTCGGTGAGTGAGTTCATGCGGCGATTGTAGCGCCGGGTTTCGCGCCGCGTGAGTCGTCCGTTCGGCATAGGCGAAAAGGACGGTTTTCGATGAATCGCGGCCTGTACGGCCAGGATTCGCACCGCGCCTAGGCCGTTCGGTCTAATGGCGCGGCGTCGAAGGGCATCGCATACTTTCTACATGACGCGAAAGCAGCGCGTCGGCTTACTCTTCCGACGGACGGCTCCGCACACTGCCCGCGACCAGATCGAAGCGGAACAGGCGGCATTCGAGCGCGCCATTGAACAGCGGCGTCTTGGTCGATTCGCGCAGCCGGAGCATGCCGGGAAGCTTGCGGTCGGAAGTGAGCACGTAGGCGCGCCAGCCGGGGAAGCGCTGCTTCAACGCGTTGCCGAAGGAAACGAAGAACTCGGTGTCGGCCGGATCGGGCTGGGCGCGCGCGAACGAATCTTCTTCGTCACGACGCGAGCGGGGCGTTTCGCGAATTTCACCGCGCGGGCCGCGTCCACGCACTTCGATCCGCTCGCCATACGGCGGATTCGCGATCAGGATGCCCGGCTCCTGCGTCGGCGGCGTCATGTTGCGGGCGTCGATTTGTTTGAGCGTGAGATCGGGCAAGCCCGCGCGTTGCAGATTGGCGCGCGCCTTGTCGAGCATGTCGCCGGAGATGTCGCTGCCGAAGATATTGAGTTCGGACAGTGGCGTGCGCGCGGCGGCGCGTTTTGCTTCGAGCGCGGCCGTCTTGAGTTTTTGCCACATGCCCGGATGGAAGGGCTTGAGCTTTTCGAAGCCGAAATGCCGTTCGCTTCCCGGCGCGATGTTCAGCGCGGTCTGCGCGGCTTCGGCGAGGAAGGTGCCGCTGCCGCACATCGGATCGAACAGCGGTGTGCCGGGCGTCCAGCCGGTGAGGCGCAGAATGCCTGCCGCGAGATTTTCGCGCAGCGGCGCCGCGCCCTTGTCGAGTCGCCAGCCGCGTTTGAAAAGCGGTTCGCCGGACGTGTCGAGGTAGAGCGTGCACTCGTTCATCGTCAGGAATACGAAGATGCGCACATCCGGTTGCGCCGTGTCGATGCTCGGGCGCGCGCCGGACAGATCGCGCAGACGATCGCAGACGGCGTCCTTCACGCGCAACGTGGTGAATTCGAGGCTCTTGAGCGGCGATTTGATCGCGGTGAGATCGACGCGCATGGTCTGGCTCGGCGTGAACCATTGTTCCCAGCGCTGGCGATTCGCGAGATCGTAGATGTCGTGTTCGCTGCGATACGGACCTTGCGCGATCTTCATCAGCACGCGGCTCGCGATGCGCGAATGCAGGTTCGCCGCCATGCCCGCGACCCAGCCGCCCCGGAAGTGCACGCCGCCGGGTGTTGCCTGACCGACCGTGAGCGAGCCTGCGCCCGTAAGCGCTGCATTGGCGACGTGGCGCTCTCCGATTTCGGCGAGTTCGGCGGCGAGTGGCGCTTCAAGCCCGCGTGGGCAGGGGGCGAACCAGTCGAATAGGGGGGTGGACATGGGGAGGTCTGGGGGGCGTTCAAAGGCGGTATTGTACGCGGGGGTAGAGGGACAAGTGCATAGGCGGCCAGTCGAGACCGATGGCTGTAATATTTGGTCTCGGTATAGCAAGAAGTTTGATCTCGCGAGTTATCTTTGAGTAATTATTTTGGATAACAGATCAAATGATAGAAAGAGAGATTAAAGCTGAAAGGATGCGAGAGGTGCTTGCAGTACTCGACGATTGCTACCCGTGGCACACGCGGGGGAATTTGGATCGAGCTGATCGAAAGGCGTCCAAGTACAGCCAGCGTCTCATCATCTGCGCTGCAGGAACAATAGTAGTTCCTGCGCTGCTGGCGATGTGGAGGACATGTGCGGGAAGCCTATCAACCGAATGGGCTATGGTTGGCGTTGCGGGACTGGTGGTCCTAGAAGTGCTTGTCTTTCTGGCCGTTCTTGCCGAAACACCCATCGCTGGTGCTGCGTTTTTTTCGAATCGGGACGTTCTGGAAGATCTATGCAATGAAGTTGACCACAACAGCAAACAGGTCAAGAAGTTTTCTGAGTTTGACGTTTCGTTGCTGAAACTCAGCGAAGCGCATCTGCGTTGCGTGGTAAAGCACAAGGAGCCGCGATCTAATTTGCTGGCTGGCGGTATTGCGCTCGCAGTCATTACGCTCTTGCTCACCCAAGCCAACGAATTGTTTGCAAAATCTGTCTACAAATACGCGGTAATTGCCTCTACTGGAGCAATCTTGTTTATGCTTGTCCTAAGCATGATTGGAATGCAGCGTTTGCTGCGATACAAAGATCAGCACGACCTTCTCACATTGGCTATTGAGGATAGGTCTTTGCGTGGACCGGAAGCAAAATAGCTTTGGATAAGGGGCTGCTTTGAGCAAGGTTCGTTGCTCAAAGCAGCATTCATTCAACTCCCCCTCACTCCACCGCCTTCATCATATCCTCCACCACCTTCTTTGCATCCCCAAACACCATCATTGTCTTGTCCATATAGAACAGTTCGTTGTCGAGTCCGGCATACCCCGCCGCCATCGACCGCTTATTCACGATGATCGTCCTGGCCTTGTAAGCCTCCAAAATAGGCATCCCCGCGATCGCCGATTTCGGATCCGTCTTCGCCGCCGGATTCACCACATCGTTCGCGCCGAGCACCAGCACCACATCCGTCTGGCCGAATTCGCTGTTGATGTCCTCCATCTCCTGCACCATCTCATAAGGCACTTCGGCCTCGGCGAGCAGCACATTCATATGCCCCGGCATCCGCCCCGCAACCGGATGAATCGCATACCGAACGTCGATTCCCTTTTCGACAAGCTTATCCGTCAACTCCTTCAACGCATGCTGCGCGCGCGCCACGGCAAGCCCATAACCCGGCACGATCACCACGGTTTCCGCATTGCCGAGCATGAACGCAGCGTCATCGGCGGAACCGGACTTGACCGGCCGCTGTTCCTGCGCGCCACCCGCCGCAGCACCCCCCGCCTCGCCGCCAAACCCGCCCAAAATCACATTGAAGAACGAACGATTCATCGCGCGGCACATGATGTACGACAGAATCGCGCCCGACGAACCCACCAACGATCCCGCGATAATCAGCATCGGATTGTTCAGCGAAAAGCCGATGCCCGCCGCCGCCCAGCCCGAATACGAGTTGAGCATCGACACGACCACCGGCATATCCGCGCCACCAATCGGAATGATGATGAGCACGCCCAACGCGAACGCGATAACCGTCATGATGATGAACGGCAGCCACGACTCCGTGAGCATGAAAATCACGCCGAAGCCGATCATCGCGACGGCCAGCAACAAGTTGATCAGATGCTGTCCCGAATACACCACCGGCGCGCCCTGAAACAGCCGGAACTTGTACTTGCCCGACAACTTGCCGAACGCGATCACCGACCCGGAAAACGTGATCGCGCCGACGAACGTGCCGATGAACAACTCCACGCGATTGCCATAAGGAATCGGCTCACCCGGCGCGGCAAGTCCGAACGCCGAAGGCTCGGCCACCACGCCATACGCAATGCACACCGCCGCGAGACCGATCAGCGAATGCATCGCCGCGACGAGTTCGGGCATCTTCGTCATCTCGACTTTCGCCGCGATATACGCACCCGCGCCGCCGCCGACGATCAGCGCCAGAAACAGCAACGACAATCCGAGCGACAGATTCGACCCGAGATACGATGCCTGCTTCACGATCAGCGCGAGCGTGGTGAGAATGGCGATCGCCATGCCCGCCATCCCGAACGTATTGCCAATGCGCGCCGTCTTCGGATTCGACAAGCCCTTGAGCGCCTGAATGAAGCACACCGACGCGACCAGATACAAAAGAGTAACGACGTTCAGGCTCATTTAAGCGCCCTCCTTGTGCGTGATCTTCCGGGAGGGTTCCTTCCGCTTGAACATCTCCAGCATTCGCCGCGTGACGAGAAAGCCGCCGAACACGTTCACCGCTGCGAGCAGCACAGCTAACGTACCGAAGAACTTGCCCGCGCCGCCCACTGTCAGCCCAACGGCAAGCATCGCGCCGACAATGACGATGGCCGAAATCGCGTTGGTCACGGCCATGAGCGGCGTATGCAGCGCGGGCGTGACGTTCCAGACGACGTGGTAGCCGACATAAATGGCCAGCACGAAGATGATGAGGTTGATCACCGTATGGTTGATGACGTCCATGAGAGTCTCCGTGTCAGGCCGTGGGCCGGGTGATCTGACCATCGCGGCATTGCAGCGTGGCCGCGACGATATCGTCGGCGAGGTCGATATTGAACGTGCCTTCCTTGGTCAGCACCAGCTTCAGAAAGTCGAGCAGATTGCGCGCGTAGAGCGCGGAGGCGTCGGTTGCGACCATCGAGGCGAGGTTCGTGTGGCCGACGATATGCACGTCATGCTTCATCACGACCTGATCCACTTCGGTGAGCGGACAATTGCCGCCGCGCCTGCCTTCGAACTCCGGGCCGCGACCGGCCGCGAGATCGACGATCACCGAGCCGGGTTTCATATGCTTCACCGTTTCCACGGACAAGAGCGTCGGCGCGGGACGGCCGGGAATCAGCGCCGTGGAGATGACGATATCCGCCGCCTTCGCGCGTTCGTGAACCTGTGCCGATTGCCGCGCGAGCCAGCTTGCGGGCATCGGGCGCGCATAACCGCCGACGCCCACGGCGGCCTCGCGTTCTTCGTCGGTCTCGAACGGCACATCGACGAACTTCGCGCCCAGCGATTCGATCTGCTCTTTCACGGCAGGCCGCACGTCGGACGCTTCGACGACCGCGCCCAGGCGTTTTGCCGTCGCAATCGCCTGCAAGCCCGCGACGCCCGCGCCGAGCACCAGCACGCGCGCCGCTTTCACGGTGCCAGCAGCGGTCATGAGCATCGGCATGAAGCGCTGGTAATACTGGCAGGCCACCAGCACGGCCTTGTATCCGGCGATATTCGCCTGTGACGAGAGCACGTCGAGGCTCTGCGCGCGCGTGGTGCGCGGCGCGGCTTCGAGCGCGAACGCGGTCAGATTGGCGGCGGCGAGCCGCGCGGTGTTCTCGGTATTGAAAGGATCAAGCATGCCGATCAGCACGGCGCCCGGTTTGAACAAGCCGAGTTCGGCTTCGGTCGGCGACTGGACCTTGAGCACGATTTCCGCGCCAAAGGCGGTCGCGGCATCGACGAGATCGGCGCCGGCTTGGGCGAAGGCATCGTCGATATAACTGGCGGGCAGGCCCGCACCGCTCTGCACCGTCACGCGATGCCCCTGCGTGACGAGTTTCTTGACCGTTTCGGGCGTGGCGGCGACGCGCGCCTCGTTCGCCCGTGTTTCGGCAGGCACTCCGATGTGCATCTCGAATCCTCCTCTCTTGTGGCCTGTTCGCGTGCCTTCGCACGACGAAGTTTCAGGCTGCGTTTTATTTCAAATGCTGGAATCGACGGCTATTGCCACTGTAACCGAAGAATTCGCGCGCCAGAACCGATCCGGACCCGGTTTCGGCATCCATCGCATCAACGCTTACCCTTAAGCCGATTCGCACGCGATCCACGTCGTGACGGTAAAATATCTCGCCATGAAATCAGATACTTGGGCACCACACGTGACCGTGGCTGCGGTCGTCGAGAAAGACGGGCGCTTTCTCGTCATTGAAGAACATACGTCGGCCGGGCTGCGCTTCAATCAGCCAGCGGGCCATTTGGAGGCGGGCGAAACGCTCGTCGAAGCCGTGATTCGCGAGACGCTTGAAGAAACCGCGCATCGGTTCGAGCCGGAGGCGCTCATCGGCGCGTACATGACGCACTTCGCGCGGCCGAGCGGCGATGTCACCTATCTGCGCTTCACGTTCTGCGGCAAATCGCTGGGCGAGGAAGCGGGGCGCGCGCTGGACGATGGCATCGTGCGTACGCTATGGCTCACGCCGGAAGAACTGCGGGAGTCGACAGCGCGGCATCGCACGCCGCTTGTCATGCAGTGTGTCGAAGATTACTTGTCCGGGCGGCGCGTGCCGCTCGATTTCATTCATACGCATTCGGTCGCGCCGAAAGTGCGGACCTGAGCGGTACGGCCATGAGCAAGCAAAAAGTAGTGGTGGGCATGTCGGGCGGCGTGGATTCGTCGGTCACGGCGTGGCTTCTGAAGGAACAGGGCTTCGACGTGGTCGGCCTGTTCATGAAGAACTGGGAAGACGATGACGACGGCGAATACTGCTCGACGCGGCAGGACTGGATCGATGTCGTGTCGGTCGCGGATCTGATCGGCATCGACGTGGAAGCGGTCAACTTCGCCGCCGAATACAAGGACCGCGTGTTCGCCGAATTCCTGCGCGAATATTCGGCGGGCCGCACGCCCAATCCGGACGTGCTGTGCAATGCCGAGATCAAGTTCAAGGCCTTTCTGGATCACGCGATGTCGCTGGGCGCGGAAACCATCGCGACCGGCCATTACGCGCGCGTGCGCGAACGCGACGGCTTGTTCCAGTTGCTCAAGGCGACGGATTCGACCAAGGATCAGTCGTACTTCCTGCATCGGCTGAATCAGGCGCAATTGTCGAAGACGCTGTTTCCGTTGGGCGAAATGCCGAAGACGAAGGTGCGCGAGATCGCCGCGCAGATCGGGCTTCCGAATGCGAAGAAGAAGGATTCGACAGGCATCTGCTTTATCGGCGAGCGGCCGTTTCGCGAGTTCCTCAATCGTTATCTGCCGACGCAGCCCGGTCCGATGAAAACGCCCGATGGCAAGGTGGTCGGCGAGCATATCGGGCTGGCGTTTTATACGTTCGGGCAGAGGAAGGGCATCGGTATCGGCGGGGCGAAGGAGGGCAGCGGCGAGCCGTGGTTCGTCGCGGGCAAAGACATGGCGCGCAACACGCTGTATGTCGTGCAGGGACATGACCATCCGTGGCTGCTGTCGCCGACGCTCGTCGCCGGGAATACGAGCTGGGTCGCGGGCTTCGCGCCCGATGAAGGCACCGCGTGCGGCGCAAAGACACGCTACCGCCAGCAGGATGCCGCGTGCCATTTCTCGCGCGCCGACGATGGCCGCTTCGCACTGCATTTCGATGACGCGCAATGGGCGGTGACGCCGGGCCAGTCTGCGGTGCTGTATCAGGGCGATGTTTGTCTGGGCGGCGGCATCATCGAGGAAGCGGCAGCGCAGTCGGCGCATAACGAAGCGCAACTCGCAATCGCTCGTTAAGAAGGCTTTCCGGCTGCACGCCGGAGAGCCTTCCAAAAACGACAAAACTTTTTTGATACAAGTGCTTGACCGTCTATCTAGCGATAGATAAATTAACCGATCCAATCCTCGGCTCTCCCAATCAATGGACCGGAATACCGTTCGCGAAGCGCTGCTCGACCACGCCCAGTCGCTCATGATGACGCGCGGCTATAACGGCTTCAGCTATCGCGATCTGTCCGTGCTCGTGGGCGTGAAGACATCGAGCATCCACTACTACTTCCCATCGAAGGACGATCTCGTGCTGGAAGCGGTGAATGCGTATAGCGCCGACGTCATGTCCACCATTTACGCCATCGACAGTTCCGCGCCCGCTGACAAGAAGCTGGACCGGTACGCGCGGCTGTTCGGGCGGATCGTCGGCGATGGCCGGCGCGTTTGTCTGTGCGGCATGCTGGCGGCGGAAATCGAATCGCTGCCGGATAAGGTGCGTGACGCCGTGCAGGCGTTTTTCAAGGCCAACGAGAACTGGCTGGCGAAAGTGCTTCTGGAAGGCGAAGCACAAGACACGCTCGACGCTGGCGGCAAACCCGAAGCCGCGGCGCGTTCGCTCTACGCGGCATTTCAAGGAAGCCTGCTGACGAGCCGTCTGTTCAAGACACGAGCACGACTCGAAGAAATCGCGGAAGGCGTGCGCCGTTAGCACGGGCCTGTGGATAACTCTGTGCAAAACCCCTGAATAGTCGCTGAACTATCTACCTTTAGGAAGATAGATATTGGCGGATAACGGCGAGTTTGAGGGCGGAAATAGGCTGTTCATGCATGAAAGGAACATTTCAGCCTGTCCAGCCCGGTGGAAAGTCCGGCGCTCAGGTATTGATCTGATTTTTTGATTCAGGTCAATCTACCTAGTACTAGATTTAATTTGACCGATGAAGGTTCGCCAACGAGCCGCATTGGACGGCTCGGAAACGAAACGATCGATCAAACCGGCTGCGTATCGATAAACGATTGCCGCTGCGTCAGACGCGCATAAAACTTATCGAGATTCTGATGTGTGTCGCGCCAGTTCAGATCCGGCATCCGAAAATCCAGATAGCCGAGCGCGCATCCACACGCGATATCCGCCAGCGTGAAGCGGTTCGCTGAGCACCATTGCTTCGAGCCGAGACCACGCGCCATCGCGCGCAGACCGTCATCCACTTTCAAACGTTGCCGCGCCAGCCACGATTCGCTGCGCTGGCTTTCATCGCGCAACGTGCCTTCGAGGCGAATCAGCACCGCAGCTTCGAGAATGCCGTCCGCGAGCGCTTCCCAGCAGCGCACTTCGGTCCGCTCGCGGCGTTCCTGCGGCAGGAGCTTGCCGACGGGCGTCAACGCATCCACGAATTCGCAGATCACGCGTGAGTCGAACACCGCTTCGCCATCGTCGAGAATCAGGCAGGGCACCTTGCCGAGCGGGTTGTACTCGTGGATTTTGGAATCGGATGCCCAGACATTCTCGAGCACGAGTTCGCAATCGATCTTCTTTTCCGCCATCACGATCCGCACCTTGCGGACGAACGGGCTGGTGTGCGAACCGATCAGTTTCATCATCAAATCTTCGCTGTTATTTCGGAATACAGGCGAGGTCGATCTTAACCGGCACGCGCGGGCCGCCGGCAATTTCGAGATGACCTCGCGGTTTCGGTGTCGTCTGATGACAACGGTGGCGAACGGCGTGCGCGCCGCTTCGCCGTGTCCGGAAAAAAGGGCGCGCGAGCCGGGGGCGGAAGTATCGCTATCGGGCGCGATCCGCGCAAGAGGCGAACGCAGTTATTGCGCGCTGGCGTTGGTGATCGCGCCGGACGAGGGGCACGCGACGGTCGGCGCGGGACGCGGGGCGGCCGCACTCTTGCCCTTCGCCGATGACGATGGCGCGACCGGCGCCGGCATCGCGCGCAGACTGCGCACGCCGGCGGCAATCGCGGTGGCGACTTCATCCACCGCCTTGCGATGCCCGTCGACCAGCGCATCGTAACCATCGCCGACGCGCTCCGTGGCGACCGTGCGGCACGTCATCACCGTGTCGGAACCTGCCGCGCGCACGCTCCACACGGCATCGATCACGGCCTGCGCGCCGGGCCACGACTCGAAGCGCTGCACATTCACCTTCACGCGATACGTCGATGCCGTCTCGGGCCGCGACGTGCCGTACACATCGATGGAACCGAGTCGCTGCGTGAGATCGGCGGACAGCGCGCGGCGCACTTCGTCCGCAGGCAGCGAGGCCCAGCGATCCTCCTCCAGCACCTTCACCTGCGCCGGGCTGGTCTGCACGACAAGTTGGTTCTTCGCGACCTGCTGCGGCATGTCCACGGGCGCAAGTTCGAAGTAGAACGGCACGGTCGCCGCCGTGGCCGTCTGCGTGTTCGCGCCCGAAGGCCCGGCCAGCGTGTAGAACCGGCTGGTCGGCGAGGACGAGCACGCAGCCAGCGCGCAAGCGGCGCTCAGGATCGTCAACGACGCGCCGAACCTCATGGTTTTTCTCCTTGTTTGCCGCGCAGCAGCGATTCCGGATGGCGTTCCAGATAATCCGCCAGCGCATTGAGCGATTGAAGCGTGCGCGTGAGTTCCTGCATGGCCTGCCGCGTATCGGATTGCAGCGGCGAATCCGATTGCAACGTGGATTGCGCTTCGCTGAAGGTCTTGCGCGCCTCCGAAAGCGTGCCGTGCAGTTCCGGTATCACTTCCTTGTCCAGCTTGTCGAACAGCCCGTTGGCGTTCTTCAGCGACCCGTTCAGATTCGCGCCGATCTCGTCGAACGGAATCTTGTCGAGCTTGCGCGCGATGTCCGCGATCTGCAATTGCAGTTCGTCGAGCGTGTTCGGCACGGTCGGCAGTTCGATCGGGTCCTGGCCTGCGTTCACCTTCGCGGCAGGCGCCTTCGGGAAGAAGTCGAGCGCCACATACAACTGGCTCGTCAGCAGGTTGCCGGTGCGCAACTGGCCGCGCAGACCGCGCTTGACCAGCATCTGCAACATGTCCTGACTGGCGGGCGAGCCTTCCGCGGGCATCGCCTGCTTGGCGCGACGGCCGAGACGGTCCGGATACAGATCGATGGTGACCGGCATCATGAACGAATGCGACTCCGGATCGTAATGCACGCCGATGCCCGTCACCTGCCCGAGCACGATGCCCCGGAAGTCCACCGGCGCGCCGACCGACAGCCCGCGCAACGACTGGTTGAAGTTCATCACGATATGCACCGGATCGCCGTCGGGATCGCGCATGGCGTCCGCCTGATCGGAGCCGAGCTTGAACGTGGCGTTGTCCTTCGCCTGCGGTCCGGCCTGCTGATTCGGCGGCGTCTGGAACGCGATGCCACCGAGCATGACCGTCGCCAGCGACTGCGTGTTGAGCGTGAAGCCGCTCGAATCCAGCCGCAGATCGACGCCGCTCGCATGCCACCAGCGCGAGTTGCTGCCGACATACTGATCGTAAGGCGCGTTGACGAACACCTGCATGGTCACGCCGGTGCCGTCCTTGTCGAGCGAAAACGCCGTGACCTGTCCCACTTGCACGCGCCGGTAATACACCGGCGAGCCGATATCCAGCGACCCGAGCGATTCACCGTGCAGCGTGAAGGTATGGCCTTTCTGATCGCCGGTGACGGCGGGCGGCGTTTCCAGCCCGACGAAGTACGACTGATCTTCCGTCGAACGCCCCGCATCCACGCCGATATACGCGCCCGACAGCAACGTGGACAAACCCGTCACGCCGCTTGCCGCCACGCGCGGACGCACCACCCAGAAGCGCGTGTCCTTCACAGCGAAATCGGTGGCTTCCTTGGTGAGTTGCACATCCACGAGCACGCGCGAATGATCCTTCGACAAGGTGATGTTCTTCACCGTGCCGATGTCCACGTCCTTGAACTTGACCTTGGTCTTGCCCGGTTCCAGCCCTTCGGCGGAAACGAAGCTGATGGTGACCGTCGGCCCGCGGCTCGACACGGTCTTGACGACGAGAAACACGCCGATCAGCGCCGCGACCAGCGGAATGAGCCACACGAGCGAGGGCAGCCAGCGGCTGCGCGGCTCGATCACCGGCTCCGGCAGATTCGGCGGCAGACCGCCGCCGCCTGCGTTCGGCGTCGGCGGATCGCTTCGGTCGGGCCCATTCGGACCTTGGGCACTAGTCATGTTCTTGTCCTGATCCTGATGGTTCGGGTTCTGAGTTGTCCCACATGAGACGCGGGTCGAATTGCATGGAGGCGAGCATGGTCAGCACCACGACCGACGCGAACGCCAGCGCCGCCGGTCCCGCCGTGATGACCGCGAGCGACTTGAAGCGCACCAGCGCCACCGTGAGCGTTACCACGAAAATATCCAGCATCGACCATCGCCCGATGCCTTCGACGATGCGAAACAGTGTCGTGCGCTGACGCAGCGAAGCCGTCGAACGCCGCTGCACGCTGATCACGAGAAACGCCAGCGAAAACAGCTTGAGCAGCGGCACGAGAATGCTCGCCACGAAGATGACGATGGCGATCGGATAGTCGCCGTCGCTCCAGAACAGCGCCACGCCGCTCATGATCGTGTCGTCCTCCGAACCCAGGATGGACGAGGTATGCAGCATCGGAAACAGGTTGGCCGGAATATAGAGGATCGCCGCGCTGATGAGCAGCGCCCATGTTCGCGCGATGCTGTCCGGATGACGCCGGTGGACCACGGCGTCGCATCGCGTGCAGCGTTGCTTTTCGATGGTGCGCGCAAGCGGCTGCACGAGCCCGCACGCGTGGCACGAGACGAGATGCGCGTCCGAGGCGGTGGTGATGGGAGTCGCCTGATCGCTCACGTTTTTCCGCCCGAGACAGCCGGTTGAAGCGGCATGCGCTGCCCGGAAATACGCGATGCCACGTCCCACAACGCGCGCGGATCGAAGCTCACCACCACGGCGACCATCAACGTGAGACCGCCGAACGCGAACAGCGCGGCTTCAGGAATCACGCGCGCGAGGCTGATCATCTTCACGAGCGTGACGAGAATGCCGAGCATGAAGACTTCGATCATGCCCCACGGCCGCACGAACTGAATGGTGCGCAGAACGATATTGAAGCCGGGCGGAATATGACCCGCGCGCAACGGCAGCAGCACGTAGAGCAGCGCGAGCAGTTCGGCCAGCGGAAAAAGGATGGTGCTGCAAAATACCAACGAGGCGACGATCTCCATCTGCTCGCTCCACAACGCGACGATCGCGCCGATCAGCGTGGTCTGCGAGGTCATGCCGTTCGCATCCAGCTCGACGATGGGAAAGCCCTGCGCGATCACGAACGTGATGAGCGCCGCGAGCGTCATGGCGCTGATGCGGTCCAGGTTCGATGCGGCCGTGCGATAGAGCAGCGCGCCGCAGCGCGGACAGCTTGCCTTGCTGCGCCGGGGAAGCGCACGCTTCGCGAACAGCGCGTCGCACTCATGACACGCGATCAGTTCTTCCGAGTCGTTCACGTTCATTGTCGGATGCCGGTCCTTCTCATGCCTTCGATGCATTGGAATCTGGCGTCGCGAGGATCGAATTGGAGTCACCTCGGAGCAAGGAGCGAGCCAGCGCGAATGGTAGCAGTCTGGCATCGCATGGTATCAAATGCAGTATCGCTTACGAATCCATGACGACGTTCGTTGCACGCTTTATGACGCGAGACCGCAGCGGAATAAAGCATCGTGGCCGCGCGTTGTCAGTCGTGGCCGCATGCCGCTATTCGATGCACACGACGCTATCGACCGTTGCAGCGGCAGAATAGTTCGTTGCAGCGATGAGGCAAGCGGCTGCCAAAAGGCCGCAAAGCCGCGCCGTGACTGGCTCTGCAGGCAGCGATGCCGATATTGAGCCGTACTGGCAATCGACGGATGTTGTTGTAGCATGGCGTCCGTCGAACCCCACGAACCACGAACCCACGAACATTCGGATGAGCACTATGGAAAGCAGCGCACGCATCGAGTCCGCGCAGCCGGTCGAACGGTACAGCGCCACGGCCATCGGCCTGCACTGGCTGATCGCACTTCTGATGATCTGCGGCTTCTGGCTCGGCTGGATCATGACGGACATCCCCGGCTTCACGCCGACCAAGCTCAAGTATTTCTCGTGGCACAAGTGGATCGGCGTGACCGTGTTCGCGCTGGCCGTGCTGCGCTTGCTGTGGCGCGTGACGCATCCCGCGCCGCCCATGCCCGACGGCATGCCGCGCTGGCAGCAGGGCGCGGCGCATCTCACGCATTTCCTGCTTTATGTGCTGATGCTCGTGATCCCCATCTCCGGCTACTTCTACAGTTCGGCGTCGGGCATTCAGGTGGTGTATCTCGGCGTGGTGCCGTTGCCGACCATCATCGGGCCGGACAAGGCGCTCAAGGCGACGCTGCGGCTCGTGCATATCGCGTTGAATTACACGCTGTTGGCGTTCGTTGTCATGCATGTGCTGGCGGCGCTCAAGCATCATTTTCTCGACAAGGATGGGTTGCTCGGCCGCATGCTGCCGTTCCTGCGATGAACCGGCGAACCGTTTAGATTGTTTCCTGCGCGTTGGCAGCCCGTTTCCCCTCCGCTGATTGTTCCTGCGCGCTTTTGATTTCCAATACCGGTTTGCCTCGCGGCATCGCGTCACACTGTTTAGGCACTCTCAAGAAAGGCAATGATGAAAACCAAACTGAATCGCTGGATGCTGACCGCCGTGGCCGCCATGTCGCTGGCCGCTGCCGCGCAGGCGCAGGTGGACATGAGCAAGAGCTCGGTCGTCGCCACCTCGAAACAGATGAACGTGCCCACGGACGGCAAGTTCAACAAGTTCACCGCGCAGATCGCGTTCGATCCGGCCAAGCCGGCGGCGGGCAGCGCGAACATCACCATCGACACGGGCAGCTACGATCTCGGCGATGACGACTACAACAAACAAGTGCGCGGCGCCGAATGGTTCGATGCCGCCAAGTTCCCGACCGCGACCTTCGTCTCCAGCGCGATTGCGCCAGCGGGCGGGAACAAGTACAACGTGACCGGCAAGATCACCATCAAGGGCAAGTCGCAGACGGTCACGGTGCCGGTCACCATCGCGCAGCAGGGCGGCACGGAAACCTTCGACGGTGCATTGCCCATCAAACGTTCACAGTTCGATGTCGGCACGGGCGAATGGAAGGACACGTCCGTCGTCGCGGATGAAGTGGTCATCAAGTTTCATATTGTCGCCGCTAAAAAGTAAGCGGCGTTTCATGCAGATTCAACGTTACGTTGTTATTTAGTCAGGAGAAGAAATTGAAGAAGCTATCGATCATCGCTGCGGGCGCGCTCGCATTGGGCATGTCGTTCAGCGCGCTTGCCGCCGACACGTACAAGCTCGACCCCAACCACACGTATCCGAGCTTCGAGGCCGATCACTTCGGCGGCGTCTCGACATGGCGCGGCAAGTTCAACAAAAGCAGCGGCACGGTCGTGCTGGATCGCGCGGGCAAGACCGGCACGGTGGACGTGAGCATCGATATTTCGTCGATCGACACGGGTAACGACAAGCTGAACGAGCATCTGCAAAAAGCCGAATTCTTCGATGCCACGAAGTACCCGACCGCGGAATACAAGGGCACGGCGATCAAGTTCGACGGCGACACGCCCACTTCGGTGACCGGCACGCTGACGATGCACGGCGTCACCAAGCCGCTGAATCTGACCATCGAGCATTTCAAGTGCTTCATGAACCCGATGATGAAGAAGGAAGTGTGCGGTGTCGAAGCCACGGCTACTTTCGATCGCGGCGACTTCGGAATGGATTACGGCAAGTCGTATGGCTTTAGCCTGAAGACGGTGCTGCATATTCAGGCGGAAGGCGTGAAGCAGTAACGTCTGCGCTTTTAGTCTGGAAAGCCGTCTCGCGTTCGATGCGCGAGACGGTTTTTTTTGCTTCGCATCGACTGCTTGGTCATCGCCGGGTGGCTTTGCAAAATATGACCGGCCAAAAGTGTCTCCTTTTCGTTGGATTGCTATGCTTCCCGGTTTTTTAAACTTCGCATCGTCATTCTCACAATCGAGGGAAAGAGAATGCAGACGAAGCATTAGAACGCAGGGAGCGTCATGTCTGTTGGAACTCGTATCGATCTGAAAAACGTTACCGTGTGCGCGGCGGATTGCATCAACCCGCAGCTTGCGTCACGCGCAATCGATATCTCGGCCCGTCACTGCGATTTCGGTGATGCCATTCTTTTCACGCATGAAGATATTCCTTCGCCGGCGCGGATCGTTCGCACGCCGCATCTTGCATCGCGTGAGGAGTACAACGACTACGTCCTCAAGGAAATCATCCACCATATCCATACGCCATGGGTGCTGTTGATTCAGTGGGACGGGTATGTGCTTCACCCGGAAATGTGGAGTGACGATTTTTTCCAGTATGACTACATCGGGGCGCGCTGGCCGTGGCGTAACGACGGTATGTCCGTCGGCAATGGCGGGTTTTCGCTGCGCTCGGCAAAGCTCATGCGCCTGCTCGCCAGCGATGCGTTTCCGCTCGTGGACGGCATCCACGAAGACAAGCTGATTGGACGGCATTATCGGCGCGACCTCGAAGGCAACCACGGCATTCGCTTTGCGCCCGAAGCGGTCGCCGACCGTTTCTCCTTTGAGAATCACGTCGCGTCCGGCAAGACCTTCGGCTTTCATTCACCGCAAAACTTCAATCGCTTCATGAGCGATGACGAACTTCGCATCGTGGCGAATCTTGCGCATCCGAGCACGCTGACCGCGGGCGCCATGATCTGCCTGCTGGCCAATTACCTACTCGAAGTTCGTTTTTCGCCGGTGAAGATTCTCTATCCGCGAATGCGTGCGTTGATGGACCAGACGAAAATGCACGAGACGATCGTCAGTCTGGGCTTGCACGCCGATCTGGCGACCTACTTACTGCGCCTGTGCGATGCGTTAACGAGCGAGACGCGAACTGTCGAAGCGTAGACGGCGGCGTCTTCTTCGGGATGTCAAACAAAAACGGCCGGTCTATGAAAGACCGGCCGTTTATTTTTTGCCCGAGTAAAAGCGCTTAAACCTGCGCGCCCGCGTTCGGATCGTTCGGATCGAACTTGTCCTTCTTGTCCTTCACCAGATCCTCACGCTTGACGCCGAACCACATGGCAAGCGCCGCGGCCACGAACACCGACGAGTAGATACCGAAAAGAATACCCACCGTCAGCGCCAGCGCGAAGTAATGCAGCGTGGGACCGCCGAAGAAGAACATCGACAGCACCATCATTTCCGTACAGCCGTGGGTGATGATGGTCCGCGACATCGTGCTCGTGATCGCGTGGTCGATCACTTCCATCACCGTCATCTTGCGTTGCTTGCGGAAGGTCTCGCGAATCCGGTCGAAGATAACCACGGACTCGTTCACCGAATAGCCGAGCACCGCGAGAATCGCCGCCAGCACGGACAGCGAGAACTCCCACTGGAAGAACGCGAAGAAGCCGAGAATGATGACCACGTCGTGCAAGTTGGCGATGATGCCCGCCACCGCGTACTTCCACTCGAAGCGGAACGACAGATAAATCACGATGCCAATGACCACGCACGCCAGTGCGGCCAAGCCGTTCGTCACCAGTTCTTTGCCGACTTGCGGCCCCACGAACTCCACGCGTTGCAGGCTCACTTGCGGGTTATCGGCCTTGAGCGCGCCCATCACCTGATCGCTCTGCTGCGCGGACGTCAAACCCTGCTTGAGCGGCAGGCGAATGAGCACATCGCGCGAGGTGCCGAAGTTCTGCACTTGCGCGTCGCCGTAGCCGAGCTTCGTCATGGTCGCGCGAATCGGCTCCGGCGAAATGGCCTGCGGATACTGCACCTCGACGACCGTGCCGCCGGTGAACTCCACCGACAGATGCAGGCCCTTGTGCACGAGGAAAAACACGGCCGCGAGAAACGTCAGGAACGAAATCACGTTGAAGATCAACGCGCGTTCCATGAACGGTATATCGCGGCGGATACGGAAGAATTCCATTTTCTTTGCTCTCCGGACTCGGTGGACTCAGTGCGACTGGCCCGGTTTCTGTTGATCGATGCCAGGACCCGAGCGGCGTCGCACGGTCGGCTTGCCGGTGGCGGCAGGCGCTTGTGCTTGCGCGCGCGGCGCGGCGACAGCCTTCTTCTTGCCCTTGGCAGTCTTGACGATTTCATCGACCGGCGAATCGTCGCCACGCTGGGCGGCGAGATACGCGGCCACGGCGGCATCCGTTTCACCGCCTTGCGGACGCCACACCTGACCGATCAGCAGCGACTTCACCTTGCGGCCGCCGTACCAGAGATTGACCAGACCGCGCGAGAAGAACACCGCCGAGAACATCGACGTGAGAATGCCGATACAGTGCACAACCGCGAAGCCGCGCACCGGGCCCGAGCCGAACGCCAGCAGCGCCAGCCCGGCAATCAGCGTGGTCACGTTCGAATCGAGAATGGTTGCCCACGCGTGCGCGAAACCTTCCTGAATCGCGGTCTGCGGCGGCGCGCCGTTGCGCAGTTCCTCGCGGATACGCTCGTTGATCAGCACGTTCGCATCGATCGCCATACCGAGCGCAAGCGCGATAGCCGCGATGCCCGGCAGCGTCAACGTGGCCTGCAACATCGACAGCACCGCGACGAGCAACAGCAGGTTCACCGACAGCGACAACATGGAGAACAAACCGAACAGCAGGTAATACGCGACCATGAACACGGCGATGGCCGCGAAACCGTACTGCACGGAATCGAAGCCCTTCTTGATGTTGTCCGCGCCCAGGCTCGGCCCGACCGTGCGTTCCTCGATGATGTCCATCGGCGCGGCAAGCGAACCGGCGCGCAGCAGCAGCGCGAGATCGGTCGCGGCCTGCGCGCTCGGCTGGCCGGTGATCTGGAAGCGATCGCCCAGTTCCGACTGGATGTTCGCCACCGTCAGCACTTCGCCCTTGCCCTTTTCGAACAGCACCATCGCCATCGGCTTGCCGATGTTGTCGCGCGAGACGCTGGCAATCGCGCGTCCGCCCGCCGAATCCAGACGGATATTCACCGACGGACGCTGATGGTCGTCGAAGCCAGTCGATGCATCCACGATGCGATCGCCCGTGAAGATGATCTGCTTGCGCAGCAACACGGTGCGGTCGCCCTGCTTGAACGCTTCGTCGCCGGGCGGCACGGGATCGTTCGCGCCGATGTAGGTGTTGATCGGATCGGCCAGACGCGCTTCGAGCGTCGCCGTGCGGCCGATGATGTCCTTCGCCTTCGCCGTGTCCTGCACGCCCGGCAGTTCGACCACGATCCGGTCGGAGCCTTGCTGCTGGATCACCGGTTCCGCCACGCCGAGTTCATTGACGCGGTTATGCAGCGTGGTGATGTTCTGCTTGAGCGCGCCGTCCTCGACCACTTTCTGCGCCGCCGACGTGAAGCTGCCGACCACCTGATAGCCGTCGCCGCCCTGGCGCGTGGCCCATTGCAGTTCGGATACGCCCGTGGTCAGCAGCGTGCGCGCGCTGTCCGCCGCCGCCTGATCCGAGAAATTCACCACCACGGATTGCCCGACGCGGTTCACGCCGCCATCGCGGATATTGCGGTCGCGCAGATAGGTGCGCGCGTCGGCGGCATCGGAATCGAGCTTCTTGTTGAGCGCGCCGGCCATGTCCACCTGCAGCAGGAAGTGCACGCCGCCGCGCAAGTCCAGACCGAGATACATGGGCAACGCGTGCATGGCCGTGAGCCAGCCGGGCGATGCACTCTGCAGATTCAGCGCGACGATGTACTGCGGATCGCTCGGGTCGCTGTTCAACGATTTCGTCAGCAGGTCCTTCACGCGCAATTGCGTGTCGGTGTCCTTCAGACGCACGCGGATATTCGCGCTGGTCGCCGAATTGTCGAAGGTGATTTCGTCCGGCTTGATGTTGCTGGCCTGAAGCGCAGTCTCGACACTGGCGAGCGTCGACTGATCGAGCTTGACCGTGGCCTTGCCGCTGGAAACCTGCACCGCGGGCGCTTCGCCGAAGAAGTTGGGCAGCGTGTACACGAGGCCGATGACGAGCGCCACCAGCATCACGACATACTTCCAGAGGGGATAACGATTCATGGGGATGGCCGAACGGATAGTTGGCTTCGGGGGAGCGCGTCCGGCGTAATGCGCGAGGAGCCGGTTTCGGTGCTTTGAAGCGGACTCGGTGAGCGAGGCCGCGCCGGACGCGGGAGAACGTGTGGCCTTACAGCGACTTGATGGTGCCCTTGGGGAGAATGGTCGTCACGGCAGCCTTCTGCACCGTGATTTCCGTGCCTTCGGAAATTTCCACGCCGACATAAGCTTCGCTGACCTTCGTGACCTTGCCGACGATGCCGCCATTGGTGACGACTTCATCGCCCTTGGCCATGGCCGCGAGCATGTTGCGATGTTCCTTCTGACGCTTCATCTGCGGACGGATCATGATGAAGTACAGGACCGCGAACATCAGAATGAGCGGCAGGAAACTCATGAGGCTGGATTCCGCTCCACCCGCGGAGCCTTGTGCAAAGGCATTGGAAATAAACGACACGTTGGTCTCTCCGTATTGATGCGTTTGATACGTTCGAAAGCTAAACTCATTCGCTTCTCAGAGTTAGCCCGGCATTCTATCACTCGCACCTTGTCTCAAATGGGCGAATGCGCTTTGCCGTCAAGCCGTTACGCGCATTCGCCGACAAATTTCGCAAGCGATAGAAAGGCGATTGTAATGCTTGATCCGGCGATGCCGCGCGCGCTCAGTCCACGCCGCGCGCGCGATTTTCCGCGAAGGTCTTGCGAAACGCCTCGAACGCATGATTGTCGATCGAATCCCGCACTTCGCCAATGAGTTGAAGGTAGTAGTGCAGGTTGTGGATCGTGTTCAATTGCGCGCCCAGAATCTCCCCCACGCGATGCAGATGATGCAGATAGCCGCGCGTGAAGTTCTGGCACGTATAGCAGGCGCAGGTTTCGTCGAGCGGCTTGGTGGAATTCTTGTGGAACGCGTTCTTGATCTTCAGGTCGCCGAAGCGCGTGAACAGCCAGCCGTTGCGCGCGTTGCGCGTGGGCATCACGCAATCGAACATATCGACGCCCGCCGCCACGCCCGCCACGAGGTCTTCCGGCGTGCCCACGCCCATCAGGTAATGCGGCTTGTCGGCAGGCAGCTTCGGGCCGATGTGGTTCAGCACGCGCATCATGTCTTCCTTCGGCTCGCCGACCGACAGCCCGCCAATCGCCAGTCCATGGAAGCCGATATCCGACAAGCCCGCCAGCGATTCATCGCGCAAATCCTCGAACATGCCGCCCTGCACGATGCCGAACAGCGCGTTCGGATTGCCGAGCCGGTTGAATTCGTCGATGGAGCGCCTGGCCCAGCGCATCGACATGCGCATGGATTCGGCGGCGTCCTTGTGCGAGGTCGGTATGCCGTTCGTGGCGTAGGGCGTGCATTCGTCGAACTGCATGACGATGTCCGAGTTCAGCACCTTTTGAATCTGCATCGACACTTCGGGCGAGAGGAACAGCTTGTCGCCGTTGATCGGCGAGGCGAAGGTCACGCCTTCCTCGGTGATCTTGCGCAGATCGCCCAGCGAAAACACCTGAAAACCGCCCGAATCCGTGAGAATGGGCCGGTTCCAGCCCATGAACTGATGCAGCCCGCCGTGCGCACCGATGGTTTCCAGCCCCGGCCGCAGCCAGAGGTGGAACGTGTTGCCGAGGATGATCTGTGCGCGAATTTCTTCGAGTTCGCGCGGCTGGATGGCTTTCACCGTGCCGTAGGTGCCGACCGGCATGAAGATCGGCGTTTCGACCACGCCGTGATTGAGCGTGAGGCGGCCGCGACGTGCTTGGCCATCGGTGGTGAGCAGTTCGAACTTGAGGCCGTTGTCGGGCGGAGTGTGTTGAGTCGTCATTGAATATCCTGTGCTACCGGAGAACAGTCCGGCGCGGCAGTGAAGGTTAAAAATCAGCCTTGGCGCGTCAAAAGCATGGCGTCGCCGTAACTGAAGAAACGGTACTTCTGCTCGATTGCGTGCCGGTAAGCGTCGCGGATCGTGTCCATGCCCGCGAACGCGGAGACGAGCATCAGCAGCGTCGATTTCGGCAGATGGAAGTTCGTCACGAGCCGATCGACGACGCGGAATTCATAGCCCGGCGTGATGAAGATATCGGTTTCCGCCTGCGTCGCGGCGAGCGGACGGCCGGCTTGCGCGGCATCGCGGGCGGCGGCTTCGAGCGCGCGCATCGACGTGGTGCCGACCGCGATCACGCGATTCCCGCGCGCCTTCACCGTCGCGATGCGATCGGCCAGCGTCTGCGGCAAGTCGTACCACTCGCTATGCATCTTGTGCTCGGCGATGTTCTCCACGCGCACCGGCTGAAACGTGCCCGCGCCGACGTGCAGCGTGAGCGTCGCGCGTTCGATGCCGCGTGCATCGAGTTCGGCGAACAGCGCCTCATCGAAATGCAGGCCGGCGGTCGGTGCGGCCACCGCGCCGGGATTCGCGGCATAGACCGTTTGGTAGCGCGTTTCGTCGTAGGCATCGGCATCGTGCTCGATGTACGGCGGCAGCGGCAGACGGCCGAATTGCTCGATCAGCGTCAGGCACGCCTCGGGAAAATGCAGCGTGTAAAACGGCTCGACGCGCTCGCCCACGGTGACATCGAAGGCGTCCGCGAGACGAATGGTGCTGCCTTCCACCGGGCTCTTGCTGGCGCGAATCTGCGCGAGCGCGGAAGTCGCGCCGGTCAGCCGTTCGACCAGCACTTCCACGCGTCCGCCACTGGCCTTCTGGCCGAGGAACCGCGCCTTGAGGACTTTGGTATCGTTGAACACGAGCAGATCGCCTGCATCGAGCAGATTCGGCAGTTCGGAAAAGCGCCGGTCGATGAAGCTCGCGGGCGCGGCGGCGTTGTCCACGTCGAGCAGACGGCTCGCGCTGCGCTCGGCAAGCGCGCTCTGCGCGATCAGCTCGGGTGGCAGATTAAAATCGAAATCGGAAAGCGTGAACATGGCGTGATAGGTCGCTGAGTTTGCGCGTGCGTTGGCGTCGTATGAAGTGGAAAGCGCGCCGACGAAACCTCACATTGTACTTTGCGAACAGACTCGATGCCCTTGTCCGACCGCCGCCTGGCTTCCCCGACCGACGCGCCGCCTCACGCGGATGAAGGCGCGACAACGCCGGTCGAAACAGAAGACGCGACGCCGCGCAAGCCCGCGAAGAAAGACGCAGGCGGCGCGAAGCCGGTGCTCAAGACCGCCGACAAGCTCGCCCGGCTGGGCCTGAAATCCGACATCGATCTCGTGCTTCATCTGCCGATGCGCTACGAGGACGAAACCTCGCTCACGCCCGTCGCCGAACTCATTCCGGGCGACAACGCGCAGACCGAAGGCGTCGTGTTCGACAACGAGATCGCGTACCGGCCGCGCCGCCAACTGCTCGTCAGGATTCACGACGATTCCGGCGGCGAACTCACGCTGCGCTTCCTCAATTTCTACGGCTCGCAAGTCAAGCAGATGGCCATCGGCATGCGCCTGCGCGTGCGCGGCGATGTGCGTGGCGGCTTCTTCGGGCTGGAAATGGTGCATCCTGCCGTGCGCCCGGTCGATGAAGACACGCCGCTGCCGCAGGCGTTGACGCCGGTTTATCCCTCGACGGCGGGCATTTCGCAGGCTTATTTGCGCAAGGCGATCGACAATGCGCTGGGCCGCGTCGCGCTGCCGGAGTTGCTCCCGGAGCCGATCGCGCGTGCGCATCTCGCGCCGCTCAACGTGCCCGGCCTGCTCGATGCCGTCAAAACGCTGCATCATCCGCGCGCGGATTCGGACGAGACCGCGCTCATCGACGGCACGCATCCGGCGTGGACGCGCATCAAGTTCGAGGAATTGCTGGCGCAGCAGTTGTCGCTCAAGCGCGCGCACGAGGAACGCCGCACGCGCGCCGCGCCCGCCATGCCGCGACGCCTGCCGACCGATGACGATTCGCTCGTCGTGCGACTTTTGCGCGCGTTGCCGTTCGCGCTGACTGGCGCGCAGCAACGCGTGGTCGCGGAGATTTCGGGCGAACTGGCGCTCGCGCATCCCATGCAACGCCTGCTTCAGGGCGATGTCGGCAGCGGCAAGACCGTGGTCGCGGCGCTGGCGGCGGCGCAGGCCATCGACGCGGGTTATCAGGCCGCGCTCATGGCGCCGACCGAAATTCTCGCGGAACAGCACGCACGCAAGCTGCGCGGCTGGCTGGAACCGCTCGGCGTGACGGTCGCGTGGCTCGCGGGCAGCGTGAAGCCGAAGGAAAAGCGCGCGGCGCTGGAGGCGGCGGCGCTCGGCACGGCGAAGCTCATCATCGGGACGCACGCGATCATTCAGGACGCAGTGGAGTTCGCGCGCCTGGGGCTGGTGATCGTGGATGAACAACATCGCTTCGGCGTGGCGCAACGGCTGGCCTTGCGCGCCAAGGCGCTCAACGCGGCGGATGGCGCGAAAGACTTCCAGCCGCATCAATTGATGATGTCCGCGACGCCGATTCCCCGCACGCTCGCCATGACCTATTACGCCGATCTCGACGTGTCCACCATCGACGAACTCCCGCCCGGCCGCACGCCGATTCTCACCAAGGTCGTGTCCGATGGCCGCCGCGACGAGATCATCAGCCGCGTGCGCGAGGCGGCGCTGACGGGGCGGCAAGTGTATTGGGTCTGTCCGCTGATCGAGGAAAGTGAGACCTTGCAGTTGCAGACCGCCGTCGAGACGTATCAGACGCTTGCAGAGGCGCTGCCGGAACTGCGCGTCGGGCTGGTTCACGGACGCCTCGCGCCCGCCGAGAAAGCCGGTGTGATGGAAGCCTTCACGCGCAACGAAGTGCAATTGCTGGTGGCGACGACCGTGATCGAAGTCGGCGTGGACGTGCCGAACGCCTCGCTCATGGTGATCGAGCATGCCGAGCGCTTCGGGCTGGCGCAGTTGCATCAATTGCGCGGGCGCGTGGGGCGCGGAAGCGCAGCGTCCGTATGCGTGTTGATGTACGCGAATCCGCTGTCGCAAACCGCGCGCGCGCGTCTCAAAACCATGCGCGAAACCACCGATGGGTTCGAAATCGCCCGCCGCGATCTGGAAATTCGCGGTCCCGGCGAGTTTCTTGGCGCACGTCAGTCCGGCGAAGCGATGCTGCGTTTCGCAAGTCTTGAAAACGACGGCTGGCTGATCGACCCTGCGCGCGCTGCGGCGGAAGCCATGCTCAAATCGTTTCCGGATGCCGTCACGCTTCATCTCGCGCGCTGGCTGGGCGTGCGCGAGCAATATCTGAAGGCGTGAACTCGCGCGGGCATCGTCTGTCCCTAAACGAGCGCGCAAACTCTCGTTACTTTGACGAGTTGTCGAACCGCGCGGTACAGGTGTATAACTCAAACCTATCGAATCAATGCATTTCATTGGCCCCCAATGACTCTCACTGAACTGAAGTACATCGTCGCGGTTGCGCGCGAACGGCATTTCGGCCGCGCCGCCGAGGCGTGCTTCGTCAGCCAGCCGACGCTGTCGGTGGCCATCAAGAAGCTCGAAGACGAACTCAACGTGCAGATTTTCGAGCGCGGCACGAGCGAAGTCAGCGTGACGCCCATCGGCGAGCAGATCGTGACGCAGGCGCAGCGCGTGCTCGAACAGACGCTCGCCATCAAGGAAATCGCCAAACAGGGCAAGGACCCGCTGGTCGGGCCGCTGCGGCTGGGCGTCATCTACACGATCGGGCCGTATCTGCTGCCCACGCTCGTCAAGCAAATGATCAAGGCCGTCCCGCAGATGCCCTTGATGCTTCAGGAAAATTACACGCTCAAGCTGATCGAATTGCTCAAGCAGGGCGAAATCGATGTCGCGATCATGGCGCTGCCGTTCCCCGAAACGGGGTTGATGGTGCGTGCGCTGTATGACGAGCCGTTTGTGGTTGCGATGCCGTCGGGGCATCAATGGGAGAACCGCGAGAAGATCGACGCGGACGATTTGAAGCAGGAAACCATGCTGCTGCTCGGCAGCGGTCATTGCTTCCGCGATCACGTGCTCGGCGTGTGTCCGGAATTGATGCGGTTTTCGCAGAATGCTGATGGCATTCAAAAAACCTTCGAAGGGTCGTCGCTGGAGACCATTCGGCATATGGTCGCGAGCGGCGTGGGCATTACGGTGCTGCCGCGCATGTCGGTGCATGAAGTGAAGCCGCATGCGGCGGGCATCGATGCTGGTCTGCTCAGCTACGTTCCTTTCGATGAACCCGTGCCCGACCGGCGCGTGGTGCTGGCGTGGCGCAAGAGCTTCACGCGCATGCCCGCCATCGACGCCATCAGCGATGCGATTGCTGCGTGCGATTTGCCGGGGGTTGCGAAGCTGGATATGCCGGTCGCGGTGAACTGATACTGCGCTGCCTGAGCTGATTTGAAGAAAGCCGCGTTTCCGATTGGAACGCGGCTTTTTTGCATGCCGAGCCGGGCATTTGTCGGCTTGACTCGTCCTTAGATCCCCCGAGTCTTCGTAGCTTTTTGTAAAGCCTGCGTTAAAGCAATCATCCAACCTACGTATGCGCCCTAAAATCGCGCCCCCGCCTGGTTCGTCCGGGCTATTACAACGTAAGTTAGGAATAGAAGATGGGCTTTTTCGAGGCGGCACGCGTCGCGCTTTTCCAGAAGTACGCGACCTTTCAAGGGCGCGCTAGTCGCTCCGAATTCTGGAAGTTCTACCTGTTCATTTTCGTGGTGAACATTGCTCTGGACATTTACGTCGGTGTCGAGGGCATATCGTTGGGCACTCTGACGCTTCTCTTTGCATTTTTACTTCTGACGATCCTCCCGAGTTTGGCTTGCACGGTACGTCGCTTGCACGACACCGACCGCTCGGGCTGGTGGCTGCTTATTTCGTTCGTACCGGTCTTGGGAATGTTGCTGATCGTTTGGATGTTCCATCGAGGCACCCTCGGAACCAACCGCTTCGGCGAAGACCCGGTTGCGTAACACGTTCAACAAGCCGCCTCCGGGCGGCCTTTTTATGCCCTCCGCTATCGATTAGATAAAATTAATCGAATTATAATTTTCGATAGCGTTAGGTAGGATTTGCCTCATTGACCGCGCAGCAAGTGCTGCATCGACGAGGACGCCATGCCCCCAATCTCCACCATGAACTGGACCGAACTGCGCCACCTCGCGCTCGACGTTCTCGCCAGCTTCGCCCGCATCGCCGTCTAGCCGCCCATACATCCACAACGAGAACAGGACCATCACCATGACGAACGAACGACTCACGACCGCAGCCGGCGCACCGGTCGGCGACAATCAGAACTCGCAAACCGCCGGCCCGCGCGGCCCGGTCACCTTGCAGGACTTCTGGCTGCTGGAAAAGCTCGCGCATTTCGACCGCGAAGTGATTCCCGAGCGCCGCGTGCATGCGAAGGGTTCGGGCGCATTCGGCACCTTGCGCGTGACGCACGACATTTCGCGCTACACGAAGGCGAAGCTGTTCGCGGAAGTCGGCCGAGAAACGCCGATGTTCATGCGCTTCTCAACCGTAGCAGGCGAACGCGGCGCGGCCGATGCCGAACGCGACGTGCGCGGCTTCTCCATCAAGTTCTACACGGAAGAAGGCAACTGGGACATCGTCGGCAACAACACGCCGGTGTTCTTCATTCGCGATCCGCTCAAGTTTCCCGACTTCATCCACACGCAGAAACGCGATCCGTACACCAACATGCGCAGCAATATCGCGGCGTGGGATTTCTGGGAGCGTCATCCCGAATCGCTGCATCAGGTGACGATTTTGATGAGCGACCGCGGCATCCCGAAGAATTATCGGCAGATGCACGGCTTCGGTTCGCACACGTTCTCGTTCATCAACGCGGAAGACGAGCGCTTCTACGTGAAGTTCCACTTCAAGTCGCAGCAGCCGGTCGAGAACTACACCGACGCCGAAGCCGCCGCCGTGATCGCGAACGACCGCGAAAGCGCGCAACGCGATCTGGTCGATAACATCGATGCAGGCAACTTCCCGCGCTGGAATTTCCGCATTCAGGTGATGACCGAGGAGCAAGCCGCGCGTTCGGCCATGAACCCGTTCGATGTCACGAAGGTCTGGCCGCACAAGGACTATCCGCTGATCGATGTCGGCACGATCGAGCTGAACCGCAACGCGCGCAATTACTTCGCGGAGGTGGAGCAGGCCGCGTTCACGCCCGCGAACGTGGTGCCGGGCATCGGCTTTTCGCCGGACCGGCTGTTGCAGGGGCGCTTGTTCTCTTATGGCGATACGCAGCGCTATCGGCTGGGTATCAACCATCACCAGATTCCGGTGAACGCGCCGCGTGTGCCGGTCGCGAATCCGTTTCATCGCGATGGCGCGATGCGCACCGACGGCAATCTCGGCAGCCGCGTGAACTACGAGCCGAACCGCTTCGGCGAATTCGCGCAGGACGCCCGCGTGAACGAGCCGCCGCTCGCGGCGGGTGCGGTGCATCGCTACGATCATCGTGAGGACGACGACTACTACAGCCAGCCCGCCGCGCTGTTCCGTCTGTTCGATGAAGCGCAGCGCGCGCGGTTGTTCGGCAATATCGCGCGGCATATTCACGGCGTGCCGGATGACATCGTCGCGCGGCAGATCGAGCATTTCCGGCGTATCGATCCGGCCTACGCGCAAGGCGTTATCGATGCGCTCGCGAAGCTCGGCCAAACGATGGAGATGACATCATGAGCACCATCGAAGCAGCCGTGCAGCGCATCGATGCATCGAGCCGCGCGGCCTCGCACGGCGTGCGAGTGGTCATCGCGTTCGGCATCGTGGCGGCGTGTTACGGGCTGATCGTCGCGGGCGGTGTCATCGTTTGATACCGTGCAGCCGCGATGAATCCGCCCACTATCTACGTTAAACTGGCGAACGCTTAAAAGCAGGACGCGCAGCGTCGTGACGTGGCTTCGCGCGGCGCGCGCATCGTTCGAAACACTCTCACGGAGTCATCATGGCGAAGAAAGGCAACGCACCTGCCGTCAATATCGGCATCAGCGACAAGGACCGAAAAAAGATCGCGGACGGTCTGTCACGGCTTCTGGCGGACACCTACACGCTGTACCTCAAGACGCACAACTTCCACTGGAACGTCACGGGTCCGATGTTCAACACGCTGCATCTGATGTTCGAGACGCAGTACAACGAACTCGCGCTTGCGGTGGATTCGATCGCGGAACGCATCCGCGCGCTCGGCGTGCACGCACCGGGCAGCTACAAGGACTTCGCGAAGCTCTCGTCGATTCCGGAAGCGGAAGGTGTTCCGGCCGCCGAAGAAATGATCCGCCAGTTGGTGGAAGGCCAGGAAGCCGTGGTGCGCACGGCGCGCGCAATCTTCCCGTCGACGGAAGCCGCCAACGACGAACCGACCGCCGACCTGCTCACGCAGCGCATGCAGACGCACGAAAAAACCGCGTGGATGTTGCGCGCGATGCTTGCCTGATTCAACTCTTGCTTCCAAAGAACCCCGCTTCCACGCGGGGTTTTTGCTTCTGGGGCCATTCTTGCCTGCTGCTCTAAAATAGGCACACTAAGATTCTCCGCCCCGATGGCCGCCATGCTCGCCCGACTCCCGCTCTACATGCGCCTGGTGCGCCTCGATAAACCCATCGGCAGCTTGCTGTTGCTGTGGCCGACGCTCAACGCGCTGTGGATTGCATCGAACGGCCGTCCTTCGCCGATGCTGCTCGTCATCTTCATTCTCGGCACCTTGCTGATGCGTTCCGCCGGTTGCGCGATCAACGACTACGCCGACCGCGACTTCGACCGCCATGTGAAGCGCACCGCCGAACGGCCGATCACGTCCGGCAAGATCCGCGCGTGGGAAGCGGTGGCGCTCGCGGCGGCGTTGTCGCTCGTGGCGTTTCTGCTGATCTTGCCGCTCAACACGCTGACCAAGGAGTTGTCGGTCTTCGCGCTGTTCGTCGCGGGTTCGTATCCGTTCACCAAGCGCTTCTTTGCGATTCCGCAGGCGTATCTCGGCATCGCGTTCGGTTTCGGCATTCCGATGGCCTTCGCCGCCGTGCAGAACCATGTGCCGATGCTCGCGTGGATCATGCTGATCGCGAACGTGTTCTGGTCCGTCGCCTACGATACCGAATACGCCATGGTCGATCGCGATGACGACATCAGGATCGGCATTCGTACATCGGCGCTGACGTTTGGGCGTTTCGATGTGGCCGCCGTCATGCTGTGTTATGCCGCGACGCTCGCGATTTACGTGGGCATTGGCATCGTGCTGAATTTTGGGTGGGTGTACTGGCTGGGCTGGCTCGGCGCGGCGGGGTGCGCGGTGTACCACTACGGGTTGATTCGCCACCGCGAGCGCATGGCGTGCTTTGCCGCGTTCAAACATAACAACTGGCTGGGCGGGGCGTTGTTCGTGGGCATTGCGCTGCATTACGCGTGGTTGTCCTGAACGCGTGCGGCGGCGGTTGTTTCGCCGCGTGAATTTCGCAGGCGAATTTATGACCTTTTTAAGCGTTGCCTTAATGGGAGGCGTGCGTCAAACTTCGACTCCACTTTCCACCGTTATCCTGAACAAATGGTATTGCCCGCACGTCCGGTCGCTTTCGTACTCGTCGCATCCAATCATGGCACGATGATCGTCAATCGCAACGATCACGCCGGTTCGGGTGTTTATGCATTTGGCGTCGGGCATCAGCTTCTGACTAAATCGGGCTTCGACGAAAGCGAAATTCGCTTTGCCCTTGCGATACTTTCCCTGCGCCGCCAGCATTTCGGGGATGGCGTCTTCGCGCTGGATGGCGGCGCGAATATCGGTGCGCATTCGATCGAATGGGCGCGGCACATGCATGGCTGGGGCCGCGTGCTCGGCTTCGAGGCGCAGGAGATCGTGTATTACGCGCTGGCCGGCAATCTCGCGATCAACAATTGCCTCAACGCGCGCGTGAAACTCGCGGCGTTGGGTAGCTCGATTGGCGAGCTTTCGATTCCACAGCCGGATTACCATTCGGCCGGAAGTTTCGGCAGTCTGGAATTGCGGCAGAGCGAGAGCAATCAGGCCATCGGCCAGCCGATTTCCTACGACGTCGAAACGATGGTCACCGTGCCGATGGTCACCGTCGATTCATTGAAGCTAGAACGCCTCGATTTCTTCAAGCTCGATATCGAAGGCATGGAACTCGAAGCACTTGAAGGCGCGCGCGAAACCCTTCGCCGATGCAAACCCGTGCTGCTCGTCGAATTCCTGAAGACGGGCGAGACGCCTATCAGGGAAGCGCTCGCCGAACTCGGCTACGACACCTTCTATTCGGTCGATCCCAACGTGCTCGCCATTCACGCCGACGATCCGCTGAAGCAGCATATCGTCGAGCGCGACGGCATGGTGTTGATCGTCTGAGTCTTCAGGCTGCGCCGAACTCGTCGCCCATCTCTTTCGCGCGTGCCTGCGCCGCCAGCGCGCCGCGCACGATGGCGTCCTTCACGCCCTGCGCATCGAACGATGCCAGCGCCGCCGCCGTCGTGCCGCCCTTCGATGTCACGCGTTCTCGCAACACGCTCGCCGGTTCGTCGGACTGCGCCGCGAGTTGCGCCGCGCCGGTGAAGGTCGCGACCGCGAGCGCGCGGCCTTGCTGCTCGTCCATGCCGAGTTGACGCGCCGCTTCCTGCATCGCTTCGATGAAATAGAACACGTAGGCCGGGCCGCTGCCGGAAATGGCGGTGACGGCATCGAGCTTTGCTTCGTCGTCGAACCAGACGGCGGTGCCGACGGCTTCGAGCACGCGGCTGGCCAGTGCCTTGGCTTCATCGGTGACACCGGCAAGTGCGGCCAAACCCGTCACGCCCATGCCGATCAACGCGGGCGTGTTCGGCATGGTGCGCACGACTTGCGTGTAGCCATTCAGCCAGCGCGACAGATCGCTCGCGCGAATACCCGCCGCGATGCTGATGACCGTTTGCTTCGACAGATGCGGCTCAAGCGCTTCGGCCACGCTTCGGAGCACTTGCGGTTTCACGGCAAGCACGATGGCATCGAATTCCTTGAGCGTTGCATCGATTGCCGCGCCGGTGCGGATGCCGAACTGCTTCGCCGTGCGAGCGCGCGCTGCATCGTCGATATCGATGGCATAAATATCCGCAGGCGACGTGCCGCGCTTGATGAGTCCGCCGATAAGCGCCGCGGCCATGTTGCCGCCGCCGATGAATGCAATTTTCATGATGATGTTTGGAGTATGTTCAGTGCGAATAATCCCGCGCGCCGAAGATCGCGGTGCCGATGCGAACCATCGTCGCGCCTTCGAGCACGGCGGCTTCGAGATCGGCGGACATGCCCATCGAGAGTGTGTCGAGGTCGAGGCCGTCGCTGCGTAACGTGTTCATGAGTTCGCGCAGACGTGCGTGCGGCACGCGTTGTTCGTCGAGCGTGGCGGCGGGTTCGGGAATCGCCATGAGCCCGCGCAGACGCAAACCGGGGAGGGCGGCGACCGCGTGCGCGAGCGAAGCGGCTTCGTCCGGAACAACACCGCTTTTTGAATCTTCGCCGCTTACGTTCACCTGAATGCAGACGTTCAGCGCGGGCGCACCGTCCGGGCGTTGCGCCGACAGCCGTTCAGCGATCTTCAACCGATCGATTGAATGCACCCAGTCGAACTGCTCCGCGACCACCTTCGTCTTGTTCGATTGCAGCGGCCCGATGAAATGCCATTCGATCTCGCCGCGCAAATCGCCCAGTTCCGCGATCTTCGCGATGCCTTCCTGCACGTAGTTCTCGCCGAACGCGCGCTGACCGGCATCGAAGGCGGCGCGTACATCGCCGGCGGGAAAGGTCTTGGAGACAGCGAGCAGCGTCACGGACGACGGATCGCGCGAGGCACTTCCCGCTGCCTGCGCGATACGTTGCCGGACTTCTTCCAGATGTTGAGCGATGGACATGCGTCGAACGACCGTGAGAACGATCCGGCCATTATACGAAGCGCATCAACCGTAGATCAGATGTTCGACGAGCTGAATCCAGTGCGTGACCGGCGTGGACGTGCCGCTCTGCAAATGCGCGATGCAGCCGACATTCGCCGACACGATCAACTGCGGCTCCGTTTTCTCCAGCCGGTCGAGCTTCTGATTGCGCAGCGTGTACGAGAGCTTCGGCTGCAACACCGAATACGTGCCCGCCGAACCGCAACACAGATGACTGTCCGCAGGCAGACGCACTTCCAGCCCGAGCGTGGTCAGCAATTGCTCGATGCGTCCGCGAATCTGCTGGCCGTGCTGCAAAGTGCAGGGCGGGTGATACGCGACGGTATGCACCGCGCGCCGCCGAGCCAGCGCCGTGAGTTCTTCCTCGAACGCGGGCAGGATTTCCGCCAGATCGCGCGTCAGATCGACAATCCGCTGCGCCTTCTCCGCGTACTTCGGATCATGCCGCAGCAAGTGCGCGTATTCCTTCACCGTCGCGCCGCAGCCCGACGCGTTCATGACGATCGCCTCCACACCCTTTTCGACGTACGGCCACCACGCGTCGATGTTGTTGCGCACATCGTCGAGCGCGTCGTCGTTGTAGCCGAGATGCAGACGGATCGCGCCGCAGCAGCCCGCATCCGGCGCGGTGACGATCTCCACGCCGAGCGCATCGAACACGCGGGCGGTGGCGGTGTTGACGTTGGGCATCATCGCCGGTTGCACGCAGCCGGAGAGCATCAGCATCTTGCGCGTGTGCTTGCCGGTGGCGGGCGCGAGCGGCTTTTCCGGCATCGGAATCTTCGCGCGCAGCTTGCGCGGCAGGAAGCTGCGGAACTGCTGGCCGAGCTTCATGGCGGGCGTGAAGATCGTGCTGTTCGGCAGAATGCTCGCGAGCAATCGGCGCTGAATGCGCTGCATCAGCGGACGCTCGACCTTTTCCTCGACGACCTTGCGCCCGATCTCGACCAGCCGCCCGTATTGCACGCCGGAAGGGCAGGTGCTTTCGCAATTGCGGCAAGTGAGGCAGCGATCCAGATGCAGTTGCGTGCTGCGCGTGACGGGTGCGCCTTCCAGCATCTGCTTCATCAGATAGATGCGGCCGCGCGGCCCGTCCAGTTCGTCGCCGAGCAGTTGATACGTTGGACAGGTCGCGGTGCAGAAACCGCAATGCACGCATTTGCGCAGGATGGAATCGGCTTCGTCGCCGTCTGCGGTGCCGCGAATGAAATCGGCGAGATTGGTTTGCATCGCGTTGTCGGTGGACGATCAGAAGTCGGGATAAAGCCGCGCGCGGTTGAAGACGCGCGCCGGATCGAAGGCCGTCTTCAGCCCGCGATGAATCTTCATGAGCGGCGCGGGCAGCGGCGTGAACACACCGGCATGGCGGTCGTAGGCGGAACCCGCGCGAAAGATCGTCGCGTGCCCGCCCGCTTGCTTCGCGCTGATGCGCACGGTCTGCGGATCGGTATCGGTGATCCACCAGCGTTGCGCGCCGCCCCATTCCATCAACTGCGCGCCCGGCAGATGCAGCGGCTCCGCAATCGACGGCAACGCCAGCCGCCACAACGCCGAACGCGGCTCGATGACCGCGAAGAACGGATCGGTTTGTTCGCGCAGGCCGATCCAGAAACGGTCGGCTTCCACGGCATCGACTACTTCGCCGCCCAGCGATGCGCGCGCCGATTTCACGGCGGCTTCCGCGCCCGCCAGACGCAGCGCCAGCGTGCCATCTCGCCACGCGCTTCCGGTGATCGGCAGCGGATGCCCGCCCCATTCGTTGAGCTTGCGCACGCCATCGGTCGCGTGCATGTCGAACTTGAGCGTGGCTTCGGCGACCGGACGCGGCAGCACCTTGATCGACAGTTCGAGAATCAGTCCGAGCGTGCCGAGCGACCCCGCGAGCAGCCGCGAGACATCGTAGCCCGCGACGTTCTTCACCACCTGACCGCCGAAATGCAGCACCTTGCCGTGCCCGTTCATCACGACCGCGCCGAGCACGAAATCGCGCGGCGCGCCGGTCCACGCGCGACGCGGCCCGGATAAACCCGCCGCGATGCAGCCGCCCAGCGTCGCGCCGCGCCCGAAATGCGGCGGCTCGAACGGCAGCATTTGATCGTGCTCGCGCAGTTTCGCTTCGATCTCGGCGAGCGGCGTGCCGCTTCGCGCGGTAATCACCAGTTCCGCCGGATCGTATTCGATGATGCCCCGATGCCCGCGCGTGTCGAGAATCTCGCCCTGCAGCGTCTGACCGTACCAGTCTTTCGTGCCGCCGCCCCGGATGCGCAGCATCGTGCCGCTTTCCGTGGCCCGCGCGATTCTCTCCGACCAGCCGGCGACGATGTCGTCCTGTTCCATGATGTCCCGCTCACATATTCGTCTTGTGATTTTCTACGGCTGTCCGGACGATTGTACTGGCCGCTTAACGGCGCAATACCCGGTGAAACGTGGATAGCGGAACGCGTGCGCCAACAAAATCAAAAGCGCGGCAACTCCGGATGCGGAAGCAGCCCGCCGCGAATATGCATCTTGCCGTATTCGGCGCAACGCGCGCGCGTCGGAATACCCTTGTCCGGATTGAGCAGGCCGGGCGGATCGAACGCGCGTTTCACCGCGAAGAACGTATCGCGCTCTTCCGGCGAGAATTGCACGCACATCGAATTGATTTTTTCGATGCCCACGCCATGCTCGCCCGTCACCGTGCCGCCCAGTTCCACGCACGCTTCGAGAATGTCGCAGCCGAACGCCTCCGCGCGATGCCATTCGTCCAGATCGTTGCCATTGAACAGAATGAGCGGATGCATGTTGCCATCGCCCGCATGGAACACGTTGATGCAGCGCAGTGCGTACTTTTCCTCCATCTGCTCGATGCGCTTCAACAGCGGCCCGATGGAGCGGCGCGGCACCGTGCCGTCCATGCAGTAATAGTCGGGCGAAATGCGTCCGGCGGCGGGAAATGCGTTCTTGCGGCCAGACCAGAACTTGAGCCGTTCGCTTTCCGAGCGCGATATCTGAATGCGCGATGCACCGAACTCCCGCAACACCGCCGTCATGCGGACGATTTCCTCGGCCACTTCGTCGTGCGTGCCGTCCGATTCGCACAGCAGGATGGCGGCGGCGTCCAGATCGTAGCCTGCCTTGACGAACTCTTCGACGGCGCGCGTCGCGGGTTTGTCCATCATTTCGAGGCCAGCGGGGATGATGCCCGCCGCGATGATCGCCGCGACCGCGTTGCCGCCTTTCACCACGTCATCGAAACTCGCCATGATGACCTGCGCGGTTTGCGGCTTCGGAATGAGCTTGACGGTGATTTCGGTCACGACCGCGAACATGCCTTCGCTGCCGATCAGCACCGCGAGCAAGTCGAGGCCGGGCGCATCCGGCGCGAGCGAGCCGAATTCGACGACATCGCCATCCATCGTCACGGCGCGGATGCGCAATACGTTGTGAACCGTGAGACCGTATTTGAGGCAATGCACGCCACCCGAATTCTCGGACACGTTGCCGCCGATCGTGCACGCAATCTGCGATGACGGGTCCGGCGCGTAGTACAACCCATAAGGCGCAGCCGCTTCCGAAATGGCGAGATTGCGCACGCCCGGTTGCACGGTGGCGGTGCGCGCATAGGGATCGACTTCGATGATCTTCCGAAACCGCGCCAGCGACACCACGATGCCGTGGCGAATCGGCATGGCGCCGCCCGACAGGCCCGTGCCCGCGCCACGCGGCACGATCGGCACATTCAGACGCGCGCAGATTTGCACGATGCGCTGAACCTGCGCTTCCGTTTCCGGCAACGCGACCGCGAGCGGCAAGCGGCGATACGCGGCGAGGCCATCGCATTCATACGCGGCGGTGTCTTCGTCGCGAAACAGCAGGCAATGGGATGGCAGCACGGCCATCAACGCCTGCACGACTTCGCGCTGGCGGACGGCGAGTTGGTCTTCCGTCAGTTCGGGCGCGTCTGCGTGCGTGTTTTCATGCGACAGATCGGGCGCAAGCTGCTCGGGCTTCAGTTCGTCGGGTGCGTTCATGTCTCCTCCCGGCGCGCGGGGCGCTCGTTCTCCGATGGGATTCCTGCGTTCATCTTACGCCCGCTGCGGCATTTCCTTCGGACGCCGCTGTATTCAATGCGTGAACGTGAAGATCTTGCCGGGGTTCATCATGTTGCGCGGATCAAGCGCGTGCTTGATGGCGCGCATCACATCGACGGTGTCCTCGCCGTGTTCTTCGACGAGAAACTGCATCTTGTGCAGCCCGACGCCGTGCTCGCCCGTGCAGGTGCCGCCCATCTTCAACGCCCGTTCGACGATGCGCCGGTTCAGCCGCTCCGCTTCTTCGAGTTCTTCGGGTTTCGCGGGATCGAGCAGCATCGCGACGTGGAAATTGCCGTCGCCCACGTGCCCGACGATCGGGCTCGGCAAATACGATGCGCGCAAATCCTGCTCCGTTTCCTCGACGCATTCCGCGAGCCGCGAGATGGGTACGCAGACATCCGTGGTGACGGCGCGGCAACCGGGCTTCAGTTGCAACATCGCGAAGAACGCGTTGTGACGCGCGTTCCACAGACGGCTGCGATCTTCGGGACGCGTGGCCCATTCGAAGTCCGTGCCGTGATTTTCCGAAGCGATTTCCTGCACCGTCTGCGCCTGTTCTAGCACGCCATTTTCCGTGCCGTGGAATTCGAAGAACAGCATCGGAGACTCGCGCAGCGTGAGGTTCGAGTGGCGGTTGATTGCCCGCACGGCGAGCGTATCGACGAATTCCACGCGTGCGATCGGCACGCCCATCTGAATGGTTTCGATGACCGCGCGCACGGCATCGCCCATCGACGGGAATGCGCAGACGGCGGCGGAAATCGCTTCCGGTTGCGGATAGAGCCGCACCGTGACTTCCGTGATGACGCCGAGCGTGCCTTCGGAGCCGACGAACAGACGCGTCAGGTCGTAGCCCGCCGACGATTTGCGCGCGCGTGTGCCGGTTTTGATGACGCGGCCGTCCGCGGTGACGACGGTCAGGCCGAGCACGTTTTCGCGCATCGTGCCGTAGCGCACGGCGTTGGTGCCCGAGGCGCGCGTCGCCGCCATGCCGCCGATGCTTGCATCCGCGCCGGGATCGATGGGGAAGAACAGGCCGGTGTCCTTCAGCGCTTCGTTCAGTTGCTTGCGCGAGATGCCGGGTTGAACGGTGACGGTGAGATCTTCCGCGTTGATCGCGATGACATCCTTCATCTCCGATACATCGACGGACACTCCGCCCTGCACCGCGAGCAGATGCCCTTCGAGCGACGAACCGTTGCCGTAGGGGATGATCGGCGTGTCGTGTTCCGCGCACAGGTTGATGATGGTCTGCACGTCCTGCGTGCTGCGGGCGTAGACGACGGCGTCCGGGAGTTGCGGATCGAACGGGGATTCGTCGCGGCCGTGGTGCTCTCTCGTCGCATGTGAAGTCGAGACGCGGTCGCCGAAATGTTCTTTGAGCGCGTCGAGCAGCGCGGCGGGGAAGGGGCGCTTTTGAAGCGCCTGATGTTCGGTCGGGTGATTCACGGTGACTCCGGGCGCGGGTGGTTTGCGCTTTGACTTTGGAAGTTCGTAGGGCGGCTAACTTATTTTACGCCGCTGGGGCGTGGGCCGCCGCTTGGGGCTTTCGCGGGCTTGGCTCGATTTTTCGGTGAGAAGGCGTGCCTATAATGGGTCGGGGTTTTATGTGATTTCAAGGAGCGATGATGGGACACCGCCTGAGCAAGATCGCCACCCGCACGGGCGATGACGGCACCACCGGACTGGGCGACGGCAGCCGCGTATCGAAGGACGATGCGCGCATCGCGGCTATCGGGGATGTGGATGAGCTGAATTCTTGTATCGGGGTTTTGTTGTGTGAGCCGATGCCTTCTGATGTGAGGGATGCGTTGACGCAGATTCAGAATGATTTGTTCGATTTAGGCGGGGAATTGTCGATTCCGGGGCATTCGATGATTACGGACGATCATCTGGCGCGGTTGGATGGGTGGTTGGAGGAGTACAACGGGACGTTGCCGCCGTTAAAGGAGTTTATTTTGCCGGGGGGGTCTAGAGCGGCGGCGCTGGCGCATGTCGCTAGGACGGTTTGTAGGCGGGCGGAGCGGGGGATTGTGACAATGGCTGACGATGGCTCAAATGATTCCGTTTACACGTCACAGCGGTTTATAAACCGCTTGTCAGATTTATTGTTCGTTCTAGCGCGTATTCTAAATGAAGCCGACGGCCATAGCGAGGTCAATTGGAAACCGAGCCGCACACAGACGACTTAAGTTTCAAGAATATTGTTCAATGACCGTTATTCTGAGGAGATATTTGACTTTATGCACTCAGAATTGTTTGAAATGTAGATTTTTGTTCATTAAAATCTAATTTCGATTTTCTGACATAGACTGTTTAAGTATCAGATGTATTCCATATCTAAGCTCAGTAAAGGCTGAAAAATTGTGAGTAATGAATCTAGAGCTTATCTGGAGCCGGTCTATTTAAACGAAAAGATGGTTTTGAATTGTGCGGCGTATGTTTTTAAGGGTGTCTCCATGGAGTCCGAGACTTCGAGCGAGATTACATCCAATAAAAAGGGGAATCTCACTTTAGGATTTAAGTTCCTGCAAACCTTTTTATCTCCGGTAAGTATTTCGGCGGATCTCGCAAGAGGAAGCACTGAGACTTTAAAGTCATCCAGACGCTACACTATGGGTGGACTTCATATGGTTCTCTTAGACGAACTAGCTGAGCGCAAGCGACTCCTTAAGACGAATGATTTGAAACAAGCGAGTCACTTTAATCACTATATCGAATTGGACGTCATCCTGCAGCCGATAGATTTCTTTTCTATCCTTGAGGCTCTGAAAGTGTCAGTTCCGCTAGTCTCGCAAGTCTTGCAGAATTTTGGTGATAAATTCAATCCCAAAATTTTCACAAAGAATATGAAATCGGAGCTTGCTAAGTACGATGCATTAATTGCAAGAATTTTGGAAGAATTGGAGTGTGATTATCTGAAATCTGGCTTGCTCGAATTGATAATGATAGACCCGGACAGTGGGCGTCAAATTGGACTTGTAGATGTCGATGTTAGCGAGCTGGAGCCTTCAGCAGTTAGAGCGAAACTGACGGGAGGACGCTTTAAAGTGATTGGTCGAGTTTCTCGTTCGATCGATAGCGGAGAAGAGATCAGCCTTGTTCAGAAGACTGTGCTTTCGTCTGTTCTGAATATCTTTGAAAGAGTGGCGCGGGTAACGAACGGTTTTGACAGCTATCGCGAAGGGATGACCGCTGCGCGCGACGTAGCTGAGAAAGTATGCCAACTCGCTCTTCCAGGCCCAGCCCTTCGCATAATGGCGATGTCTATCTGCGTTTAACTTTCCAAATTCCAGATTGGAGTGGCGCACTTGATCGACCGAGCATGAATCTTATTTTCATGCTCGGAGTTATCCGATTTCTAGTTTCCGCCGCGTCGAATGAGTCGTCTCTGCTTAATCGCATTTGACAATGCTTCGAGTACCCTCAAACTCTCCTCCCATCCAATACAAGCGTCAGTTATACTCTGACCGTAGGTCAACTCACATCCCTCGCGCAAATCCTGCCGCCCACCGACGAGGTGCGATTCAACCATCACCCCCACAATCCTCTCATCCCCCGCAGCCAACTGTCTCCCAATATCCTCACAAACCGGAATCTGATTTTCATGCTTTTTCGAGCTATTAGCATGGCTAGCATCGATCATTAACCGCGCAGCCAAACCAGCCTTCCCAATATCACTACAAGCCGCATCGACCGAAGCCGCATCGAAATTGGGCGTTTTACCACCGCGCAAAATGATATGACAATCCTCATTCCCCGCCGTGGACACAATCGCCGAATGGCCGCCTTTAGTAACAGACAAAAAATGATGCGGCTGCGACGCCGCCTTGATCGCATCGACAGCGATTTTCACATTCCCATCCGTGCCATTCTTGAACCCGACCGGACACGACAACCCCGAAGCCAATTCCCGATGCACCTGTGACTCCGTAGTCCGCGCTCCAATCGCTCCCCACGAAATAAGATCGGCAATATACTGCGGCGAAATCATGTCGAGATACTCAGTGCCCGCAGGCAATCCCATCTCATTGATATTCATCAGCAGTTCACGCGCCGCGCGCAAACCGTCGTTGATCTTGAAGCTGTTATCCATATACGGATCGTTAATCAGCCCCTTCCACCCAACGGTAGTACGCGGCTTTTCGAAATACACGCGCATCACGATCTCAAGCTCGCCGGCAAACCGCTTGCGCTGCTCCAGCAACCGTCCCGCGTACTCCATCGCCGCCTTCGGATCATGAATCGAGCACGGGCCGATGATCACGATCAACCGGTCATCCATCCCATGCAGAATGCGATGCATCGACTGCCGCGCGTTATAGATCAGCTCGGAAACGCCTTCAGCGCAGGGAAATTCGCGGATCAAGTGCGCCGGCGGCGTTAGTTCTTTCAACTCGCGGATACGGACATCATCGGTATTGTGCGGGGGCATTTCGGTTCTCCAACAGTCTTCGTTCTGATCAAAGCCAACAAGCCAAAGGCGAAAAAAAACCGCCAGACTCGCTGGCGGTTTTTCGGGAATTCGGTTTTTTAAGACCTACGACTCACCCTCTCTATCCGCCAGCGGCTTGAGATGCCAAAAGAAATAAGAATAAAACTTGGCGGACATGGCGGTTCGAAAAAAGCAAAAGGTCAAAAAAGGTTGACTGCCTTTATAACCGCAAACACGCGGCGCTGGCAAGTCGTCATGCATGAAAACGCGGGAAATCCGCACCGGGCCAGTCTCAACGAACAAACGCATCGACAGACCATGCGGAATCCCCGCACATCAAACTCAACCCGTCCCGCCCACCGTCATCTTCTCGATGCGCAACGTCGGCTGACCCACGCCCACCGGCACGCTCTGGCCTTCCTTGCCGCATACGCCCACGCCGCTGTCGAGACGCATGTCGTTGCCGATCATCGTCACGTACTTGAGCGATTCCGGGCCGCTGCCGATCAGCGTTGCGCCCTTCACGGCATACGTGATCTTGCCGTCCTCGATCATGTACGCCTCGGACGCCGAGAACACGAACTTGCCGTTGGTGATATCGACCTGACCGCCGCCGAAATTCACCGCGTACAGGCCGTTCTTGACCGACTCCAGAATCTCCTTCGGGTCCTTGTCGCCGTTGAGCATGTACGTGTTGGTCATGCGCGGCATCGGCAGGGCGGCGTAGGATTCGCGGCGCGCGTTGCCGGTCACGGGCATCTTCATCAGACGCGCGTTGAGCGAATCCTGAATGTAACCCTTGAGGATGCCGTCCTCGATCAGCGTCGTGCACTGCGTCGGGTTACCTTCGTCGTCGATGTTCAGCGACCCGCGACGATTCGGCAGCGTGCCGTCATCCACCACGGTGACGCCTTTCGCCGCGACCTGCTCGCCGATGCGTCCCGCGAACGCCGACGACCCCTTGCGGTTGAAGTCGCCTTCCAGACCGTGCCCAACCGCCTCGTGCAGCAGCACGCCCGGCCAGCCCGGCCCGAGCACGACGGTCATCGCACCTGCCGGTGCGGGGCGCGCTTCGAGATTGACGAGCGCGGCATGCACGGCATCGTCCACGTATTTGTTGAGGATATCGTCGGTGAAATAACCGTAGTCGAAGCGGCCACCGCCGCCGCCCGAGCCGATTTCACGACGCCCGTTCTGCTCGGCGATCACCGTCACCGAGACGCGCACGAGCGGACGCACATCCGCCGCCAGCGCGCCGTCGCTGCGCGCGACCAGCACGACATCGTATTCGCCGGCGAGACCCGCCATGACTTGCGTGATGCGCGGATCGCGGCTGCGCGCCATCTGCTCGACGCGTTCCAAGAGCTTGACCTTGGCGGTGGCATCGAGCGAATGCAGCGGATCGGCGGGCAGGTAGAGATCGCGGCCCGACACGCCGGTGAGCACGCTCGCCGGTTTGATCTTGTGCTTGCCGCCGCCCGCCTTGGCGATTGCGCGCGTGGCCAGCGCGGCCTGTTTGATGGACTCGGGCGAGAGGTCGTCCGAATAGGCGAACGCGGTGCGCTCGCCCGACACGGCGCGCACGCCCACGCCCTGATCGATACTGAAACTGCCCGATTTGACGATGCCTTCCTCCAGACTCCACGCTTCGCTGCGCGTCACCTGAAAGTAGAGATCGGCGTAATCCACGCGATGCGTGAAGATGTCCGCCAGCGTGCTGACGATAAGGCCTTCGTCGAGGCCGTAGGGCGTGAGCAGCACGTCCTTCGCCGTGACCAGATTGCGGATGCCAGGTTCGATGATGTTCATGCGGTGCCTATTACGGGTACGGGTTCGGAGCGAATTATTGGATGAATCTCAGACCATTCTAAGCTTTTCGGCGATAAAGCCATGTGCGGAGAAAAAGCCGCGGATTCAAGGCCCGTCGAAAAAGCTGATTTTCGGGATGAAGGCGCGCGTTCATGACGACGACCATCGGCATCAGCCGAGAACCCGATGCCGGTACGCCGGCAAGCTCTGCCGCACGGCTGCGATGCGCGCCGGATCGATGTCGCCCGCGGCCACGCCCGCGCCTTCGTCCAGCACGGCGACGATCTCGCCCCACGGATCGATCAGCATGCTGTGGCCCCACGTGCGGCGTCCGTTTTCGTGCTTGCCGCCTTGCGCCGCCGCCAGCACGTAGCACTGGTTTTCGACCGCGCGCGCCTTGAGCAGCATCTCCCAGTGCGCCTTGCCGGTCGTGTACGTGAACGCGGACGGCACGACCATCAGCGCGCAATCGCCGAGCTTGCGGTACAGCTCCGGGAAGCGCAGGTCGTAGCACACCGACAATCCGACGCGCCCGAACGGCGCATCGAAGGTGCGGACTTCGCTGCCGGGGCAAATGGTGCGCGCCTCGTCGAACGATTCCTCGCCTTTTTCGAAGTTGAACAGATGAATCTTGTCGTAGCGCGCGACCTGCGCGCCGGACGGATCGAAGACCAGCGTGGTATTCAGCACGCGGTTCGGCTCGGGCGATTGCAACGGCAACGTCCCGCCGATGATCCACACGCGATGCTCGCGCGCCATCTCCGAGAGGAATTGCTGGATGGGTCCGGAGCCGGGTGTTTCGCGGATGGCGAGCTTGTCGGTGTCCTTGAAACCCATGAAGCAGAAGTATTCCGGCAGCAGCACCAGTTGCGCGCCGTCACGCGCCGCTTCGGCGATCAGGCGCCCGGCTTCCGCGAGATTGCGCTCGCGCTCGGGCGTGCTGACCATTTGCAGCGCGGCGACTCGAAACGGCATCAATGCCACGTTTTCGTTCATGTTTGCTCTGAAAGTGCCGGTGAGACCCATGAAACCGGCCGTTGGCTGTGACATTCACGCGCTCATCGAACAGCGGACGGCACGGTGCCAGCGGGTGTTTCGATCTTACCCTGATCGCCGTGGAGGCGCTGAACGACCGGTTTGTGCCACGAACCGGTGATCGAATAGCGAATCACGAAGGCCTTCTGGATCGACTTGGACAGCGCGAGGTCGGCGGCGAGCGCGCCCAAACCGAGCAGCGGATTGATGACCGCCGCGCCAATCGCGAGCGTGCCCGCGCCGACCGTCGGCACCACTTGCACGTTCAGATCCTGCGTCTGCTTCGGCAGATCGACCATGCCTTGCATCTGCACGCGCGCGGGCGAGGTGACCATCAGAAAATCGTCCGTCCGTCCGATGCCGTTCTCCACGTTCGCATTGCCCGTGATCTTTTCGAACGGCAGACCTTTGCCCACTACATCTTCGAAATGCAGCGTCAGCAGATTGGCGAGACTGCGCAGGCTGAAGATGCCGAGCCACTTCGCCGCGCCCGGCGCACGCAAAATGGAACCGTGACGCAGATCGACCGCGACGTGCCCATCCAGCGTATTCATGTCGATGCTCGTCGGGCCGCCGTTCCAGGCCGCGTGTCCCGACACGCTGCCGTCGCCCTTGTTGACCGTGTGCGGCAGTCCGAAACGATCGATCAGATTGCCGCCGTTCTTCACGTCGAGCTTGAAATCGAGCGTCGTGCGGCGCGGGATGGCGTCGTCGGAAAGCGCGGTTTGACGCACCGCGCCGGGCAGATCGCGCCACATCGCGTTGGCGGTCAGCGTGGCATCGGGGTTCGCCAGTTCGAACTTGTCGAGCATCCAGATCGGTTCTTCGGTCACGAAGTCGTTGTGCGCGTCCACTTCCAGCCGCCCGAGACTATGTTCGCGGTACACGAGTTCGTTCACGATCAGATCGATCGACGGCATGTTGCGCGGCGGCTTGCGCATCGCGGGTTGACTGGCCGTGCTGTTGTCCGTCTTGTCCGGAATCACAACCTTATCGAAGCGCGCCTCCAACGCGCCAGGACTGCCGCGCGTCGCGCCGGGCGTCCACGAAAGATTGCCCGTGACCTGATCCGATGCCACGTTCGCCTGCCATTTCCGGTCCGTTTCGTTCGCGCCGATCACGACATTCTCCCAGCGCCGGTCGAGCAGCTTGAGCGTGGTGAAGTGGATGTCGGCGCGCTTCGGCACGAACTGCGCGACGGTTTCGTTCATCGGCGGACGCGGGGTTTCAGCGGTGGCAGGCGCTTCGTTCTGCGCAGCAACGCTGATGTCCGCGATGAACTTGCGCCACGCATCGGCATCGAGTTCGGTGAGATCGACGGCGGCGCTCACGCCTTGCGCGGGCAAATCCGCCGGCTTGTTCAGTCCGATGGCACCGCGCACCACATGCAGGCGCGCACGCATGTTCATCGGCTCGGCGGGGTCTTGTGGATCGACCTTGACCTGCGCCGGACCAATCTGCTGAAGAAGATAGCGCGCCTGCAATGGCCCGAGCACGAGGCGCGCATCGTGAAGATTCGCCTGATCGTTCGGCGCGTTGGGATCGTCGGTGCCTTCGGGCAACGGGCGGAACGTGAACGAGAAGGGCATGGGCGTGCCCTGCGCCTTGCCGAGCGGCGCGGGCAAATCGAAACCGACGCCCGTCAGATCCGAACTCGCCTGCACGACGGGCAACGTGTTCTTCTTGCCGTTCACATGCATCTGATAAGGCGCGCTGCCGGTGATGCGCTTCAAGAACTGCGCCGCCTGCGGGCTGAGCTTCGCGTTCACATGCTGCGCGGCGTCCGCGCCGATGCGCCCGTTCAGGTCCAGCGCATAACTTCCGTCCGGCTGCACGCCGCCTTTCGCGCGCACATCGCCGCCGAGAAACTGGCCGCTCAATCCGCCGATGGTCACCGTCTTCGCCGCGAAATCCGCGCGTCCGTGCAGATGCGAAACCGGCGGTAACGCGCCGTACGTCACGGTGTTGTCCGCGAACGTGAGCGAGCCCTTGTATTCCGTCTTGATGGGTGGCTGCGGCGCGGGCGGCCGATAGCGCGGAATCCCGAGCGTGAGCGCCAGCGATGCATTGCCCGTCGCGTCGATCTTGCGCGTCGCGTGCTTCGCCATCAGCCCGAGCGAACTGTCGTCGACGTACTGAAGCATGTCCTTGAGCGGGCCGCTCGCGTGGCCGTCGATCCACAGCTTGGTCTCGCGGTCGCCCAGATCGTCGATCCGCCCCGTCACCTTCGACACGCGCACGCCGCGATAATGGCCGCGCACGGCTTCGAAGCCGAGCTTGTTCTGCGCCATGTGGAACGACCCGTCGATGCCCTCGAAACCCGGCCAGAAATTCGGCATGCCGTTGGCCATCTTGCGCGGCGGGAACGGCGTGGGATCGAACTTCCCGCCGGTGAAGGGCGCATCGATCCTGAACTGACCGGCGTCTGGAAACTTCGTGTAGGGAAAGCGCGTGAGATCGCCGTGCACTTCGAGCGTGCCGTTGCGCGCCACGCCCGCCTGCAACGCGTGGCCGAGATACACCCGCACGCGCTCGTTCAAACTCGTCGGCAGATAGCGTACGAGACTCGTGATCTTCAGATGATCGACCTTCGCCTTGAGATCGAGATTGCCGCGCCCCGAACCTTGATTCCAGTACGTCGCGCTGATTTCGCCTTCAGCGTCCGGGTTTTTGACATGCAGCGTGTCGAGCTGAATGGTGAACGCGCGGCGCGTCTGACCGGGCGCGATGGCATCCGCCACCGTCCAGCGCGCGTGGCCCTTGAGCGTGTCGAAGGTGAGGCGCGGATCGTCGAAAGCACCCGGGATGGTGATGGCGACCTTCTGCGTGTCGATGTCAATTGCGCCTTGCGCCTCGTTGGCATCGACCGAACCCCAGAGATTTTCGACGCCCGGAATGCCCGCGCGCGGATGGTTGTTCACGGTCAGCCCCGGCGGCGGTTCCTGCGCATTCACGCTGATGCCTTCGAGCCTTCCCTTGAACGCGTAATGCAAAAGCGGGAAGTCGCCTTTCTCGCGCTGATGCTTCGCTTCGTCCTCGGTCTTGGGCGGCGCGCGTTCGGTGTAGATCGTGTAGTCCTCGATCATGCCGCGCGGGTTGAAGCGCACCAGTTCGTTGAGCGTGCGCGCGGGCAAGGGCAGCGCGCGCATGAAATCCGCGAGGATGCCAAGATCGATGCGGTCGCCGTGAAGCTTGAACATCTGTCCTTTGCCAACCGATGCCGGGCGATACGTGCCGGTCAGCGATTTCGCCGCGAGCAGGCGCGACACCGGCGTGCCATCGGCGAGCGCGGGCTGGCCGAGTTCGGCGTGAACGTCGTCGAGCGCGAGTGTGTAGGTGCCGTCGTCCTTCGAGAGCGTCCAGCCGAAGCGGCCCACCGGCAGATCGAGGCGCGGCTGCGTGGCGCGCACGCGCAGGCCGATGTCCTGACCATCGAGTTGGCCTGTGGCCGTGGTCAACTGGCCGCGCGCGAAATCCAGCCAGATGTGGTTGTCCACGCGGCCGCCGTACATGGTGAACGGCAGCTTGACGTAGCGCGCGAGCGTCGGCAGATCGACCGGGCCGGTGGTCATGTAGAGTCGTCCGGTCCAGTTCGCGGGCGCGCCCATCGCGGCGAACGGCTCATGACGGAAGTCCGCGCGAAAATCGAGCGGGCCGTGCAGCACGTCGCCATCGGCGGGTGCCTGAAGGGCGAGCTTGTGCCGCAAGCCATCGTTATCGATGACGAGTTGCAGACGCTTGAGCGCGATTTCCGGCGCGGCGCGCTGGGCATCGCGCCAGCGCAGCGAGCCATCGCGCAGGACGATGTGCTGCTGGCCGAGCAGCCAGTTGGTGAACGCGCCGGAGTTCGTGCGATGCGCGGGCAACGGCACGCCCGCAATCGTCACGTGATCCTGCGTATCGCGCGCGACGATCACATCCGGGCCATCCACGATGAGTTCAGCCAGACGCGGCTGAAGATGCAGCAGCGAGGCCCATGCCACGCGCGCGCTCGCATGCGGCACGGCAAGTCCGGGCGAACCGTCGGCGGCATCGATACGCAGATTATCGATCTCGATGATCGGCTGGAAGCCCGACCATCGCGTGGACAAGCGGCCGATGCGCAGTTGCGCGTGCATCCGCTGCGATACGAGTTGCTCGATGCGCGGACGGAACGCATCCGCCTGAGGCAGCACGATATAGCGCAGCGCGAGATAGATGCCCGCCACCGCGAAGTAAAAGACGGCCGCGACGATCAGCAGGATTTTGAGGACGCGCGACAGGACGCGCTCGGCGTTGCCGCTGGGCTGGGCTTGTCCAACTTCGGTCGGGTCGACGGATTGTCTGCTGTCGGACATGCTGCGGCTGTCGGGCGATATGGTAGTTTTGTGTGATTGACGTTGCAATGTAACACGGTGTCAAAAGCGTGACGGCGCTGCGTGCGCGTGCGTTGCGGACTCCGCACGACAGTTTCAAGCAACCGATAAAGCAAACGAGCAACGAGCGAGCCTAACCTTTCATGACCGACGCGACACTCCTCAGTTCCGACTATTCCAACTATGCAGCGCGCGCTTATTCGGCGCGTCCCGAACTGGCGGCGCAGGTCGCGCAGTGGTCGCAGACGCCCGTCACGCGCGCGTGGATCGAAGCGCGGCTCGATGCCCATTGCGCGCCCTGCACCGAACACGGCACGCTCAACGAAGCCGCGCTCAAGACCGCGTTGCGCCGCCTTCGCACCGAAGTGTTCTGCACAGTGATGGAGCGCGATCTCGCAGGGACGGCGAGTGTAGCCGAAGTCACCGGCGCAATGACGGACCTCGCCGAAGTCACCATTCAACGTTCGCTCGCGGTGCTCTCGGCGGACCTCGAAACCGTGTTCGGCGAGCCGCGCGGACCGAATGGCGAACGGCTGACGCTGGGCGTCGTCGGCATGGGAAAGTTGGGCGGGCGCGAGTTGAATGCATCGTCGGATATCGATCTGATCTTCGTGTATGAGGACGATGGCGAAACCGCGGGCGGCACGCGTTCGCCGCTCACCACGCAGGAATTCTTCACACGTCTTGGCCGCAAGCTGATTGGCGCGATTTCCGAAGTCACGCAGGACGGCTATGTATTTCGCGTCGATATGCGGCTGCGGCCCAATGGCGATTCCGGTCCGCTCGTGTGCGGTCTCGGCATGCTGGAGGAGTATTTCTACGTGCAGGGCCGCGAATGGGAACGCTATGCGTGGATCAAGGCGCGGCTCGTGTCCGAACGCGATAGCGATGCCGCCAGGCGCTTGCTCCGCCAACTCGATTCCATCGCGACGCCGTTCATCTACCGCCGCTATCTGGACTATGGTGTGATCGCGGCCATTCGCGCGCTGCATCAGCAGATTCGGCAGGAAGCGCGACGCCGCGCGTCCATGCGTCCCGACAAGGCCGACGACATCAAGCTCGGGCGCGGCGGTATTCGCGAGATCGAATTCAGTGCGCAGGTATTTCAGTTGATTCGCGGCGGGCAGGCCGTGGATTTTCGCGTGCGTCCGACGCTCGCCGTGCTCGAACGCGCCGAATGGCATGGCTTGCTGGCATCGTCCGTGTGCGAAGGGTTGACGGATGCATACCGCTTTCTGCGCACGGTCGAGCATCGCCTGCAATATCGCAACGATGCCCAGACGCACGCGATGCCCGTCGCCGACGACGAGCGCCTGTTGCTCGCGAAGTCGCTCGGCTTCGCGGATTACGCCGCGCTGATGGAGCGGCTCGATGCGCATCGCGAATTCGTCGAACAGCAGTTCGATGCGATCTTCGCGGACAAGATCGGCGGCGAGAACGGCTGCGGCGTCGCGGATGATTCGACCGCCTCGCAAATCTGGAGCAGCGCGCTCGCCGACGATTCCGCTGGCGACGAACTGACCGCGAGCCTCATCGAAATGGGTTTCACCGATCCTGCGCCCGTGCTTTCACGCCTCAAGGCCGTGTGGAATTCATCACGTTACGAAGGCTTGCCGCCGCAAAGCCGCGCGCGTTTCGACGTGGTGGCGCAGCGCGCGCTCGAAGCCGTGCAGTCCATCGACGCCGCGCGGCGCGGCGAGACCATCGCGCGGTTGTTCGACTTGCTCGAAGCCACGGCCAAGCGCGGTGCGTATCTCGCGTTGCTGACCGAATATCCGGCGGCGTTGGAGCGCGTGTTGTCGGTGCTGTCGGGGTCGCGCTGGGCGTCGGGCTATTTGATTCGGCATCCGCAATTGCTCGACGAATTGCTCGACGATGAAGCCATCGCCAGCCCGTTCGACTGGCCGGAGTTCAAGCGCTCGCTGATCGCGCATCTGGATGCGGCCGAGGATGCGGAGCATCAGATCGATTTGTTGCGGCATGCGCATCAGGCCGAAGTGTTTCGCATTCTGCTGATCGATCTGGCGGGGCATCTGACCGTGGAGCATGTGAGCGATCGGCTGTCCGAACTGGCGGATGCCGTGCTCGATGTCACCGTGCAGACCGTGTGGAAGCAGTTCCCGAAGCGTCACGGCGATGTGCCGCATTTCTCCGTGATCGCGTACGGCAAGCTCGGCGGCAAGGAACTGGGTTATGCGTCCGACCTCGACCTGATCTTCCTCTACGACGATCCGCACGACGACGCGCCCGCCATCTACACGTCCTTCACGCGCCGGCTCATCACGTGGCTGACGGCGGCGACCGGCGCGGGCACGTTGTTCGATGTGGATTTGCGGCTGCGTCCGAACGGCGAATCGGGTTTGCTCGTGACGAGTCTCGAATCGTTCCGCCAATATCAGATTCGCGCGGGCGATTCCGCGAATACCGCGTGGGTGTGGGAGCATCAGGCGTTGTCGCGGGCGCGTTTCTGCGCGGGCGATGCGCGGATCGGCGCGGAATTCGAAGCCATCCGCGCCGATGTCATGGTGATGGAGCGCGATCCGTCAGCGCTCGCACGCGAGATCGTCTCGATGCGTGAGCGCGTTTATACGGGGCATCCGAATCGTGGTGCATTGTTCGATCTCAAGCACGATCGCGGCGGGATGGTGGATATCGAATTCGTCGTGCAGTACTGGGTGCTGCTGCATGCGCGCGAGCATCGCGAATTCGTGCGCAATGCGGGGAATATCACGCTGCTCAAGATCGCCGCGCAAAGCGGGCTGATTTCCGCCGACGAAGCGGATGCGATTGGCGCGGTGTATCGGCATTACCGCAAGTTGCAACACACGCTAAGGCTGGATGGGATGGAGAAGGCGCGGGTTCCGCCGGAAGCCGTGGCGGGCGAGCGGGAAACGGTGACGGCATTGTGGGAGGGTGTGTTTCCGGGGGAATGAAGTGTATCAGCTGATACTCGAGCTATCAGATAGCGTCAAGTGACGGGTCGCCTTTTTTGAATGAAGCATTTTTTTTCGGGGCGATTTTAAGCTTGGGTTTTGGTGTTGGAATATTGGCTTATGAGTGCTGGTGTGTATATGTCGTGCAAAGGGCTTCTTTTGTTCGTGCTTTTATTGCAGTAGCCGCCTCCCCGGCGGGGGGGTAACTTTCTTTGCTGCTGCAAAGAAAGTCACCAAAGAAAGCAGCTTTTTACACCATGCACGATGGCTGGAGAGGGTGGTCTGGATTAACGATGCAGTGGCCGCAATAGGACTTGCCACGCATCACGAGCCGCTTAGGCAACCTAGCGATCATGCGCTCGAATAATCAATGCTCAGTGGCCCGCATTCATTCATTCGGCTATGCGCTACGCGCGCCGAGAACGTAAGAACGGAACCCCGCAGCCTATAAGCGCCCAGCCACATCAGGCTTCTCCGCAAGATCGCTAATCGGTCCTACCTTGGTTAGTGCTCCGACTAAAAGGTGACTTGCGTTGGTGTACGCGCTTTGCCCAGAAGCGCTTACCTAGGTAGGGCCGAATAACAATATAGCGGCAAGGTGTGAGGTGGCTGGGCGCTGATACGCTGCGGGATTCCGTACTAAAGCTCTCGGCGCGCGAAGCGCATGGCCGAAAGAATGAATGCGGTCCACTAAGTTAAAAGGATTCGAGCGCTTAATCGCTAGGTTGCCTAAGCGACTCGTTAAGCGTGGAAAGTCCTATTGCGGCCACTGCATCGGTTAATCCAGACCAACCCTTTCCAGCCATCGTGCATGGTGTAAAAAGCTGCTTTCTTTGGTGACTTTCTTTGCAGCAGCAAAGAAAGTTACCCCCCCGCCGGGGAGGCGGCTACTGCAATAAAAGCCCAAAAACAGAAGCCCTTTGCACGACAGAACAACAAACTCAACTCGGCAAACAACAGTGCTGCTGTCTACAAACTAAACCGAAAGCAACGCGCCATCCCTCGCTCACGCCGCCAACATCTCCTTCGCATGCTTACGCGTAGTCGCCGTAATCTCGATGCCGCCGAGCATGCGCGCCACCTCCTCGATACGCTTCGCCTTGCTCAACGCGGTGACGGTGCTGACCGTGCCGCCCGCGTCGTCAGGCGATTTAGAAACCTGAAAATGCTGATCACCGCGCGCCGCCACTTGCGGCAAGTGCGTCACACACAACACCTGACGCTCGCGTCCAAGTTGATGCAGCAGCCGCCCGACCACTTCCGCCACGCCACCGCCGATTCCCGTGTCCACTTCGTCGAAGATCAGCGTGGGCGTCGGACTCGCCGCGCTCGCGATCACGGCCAGCGCCAGTGAGATGCGCGCCAACTCGCCGCCCGACGCAACCTTCGCCAGCGGCCGAAGCGCCACACCCGCATGACCCGCGACGCGGAATTCGATCTGCTCCAATCCGTTCGCGCCACCCTCGGCAAGCGGCACCAGCGCCACGTCGAAACTTCCGCCCGCCATCGACAATTCCTGCATGCCTTCGGTGACGGCTTTCGACAGCGCCTTCGCGGCCTTCGCGCGCGCCTTCGACAGCACTTTCGCCTGCTCCATGTACACGCTTTTCGCCTCCTCGGCGGCGGCGTTCAGCGCATCGAGGTCGGCGGCGGCATCGAGTTCGGCAAGCTGAGTGCGGCGCGCTTCGTGTTCTTCCGGCAGCGTCTCCGGCTGTAGCCGGAACTTGCGCGCGGTCGAATGCAGTTGATCCATGCGCCGCTCGACCTGCGCGAGCCGGTCGGGATCGAGTTCGAGCCGCTGCGCATAATGCGAGAGCGAATACGACGCCTCCTGCAACTGAATCTCCGCAGGTTCGAGCGCGGCGAGCACATCGTTGAGTGCGGGATCGATATCCGCCAGCCCGCGCAGCTTCGAGATGACCGAGGCGAGTTGCGAGATCATCGCTTCGTCGGATTCGGACAGTGCGCCGAGCGCACTCTGAACGCCATCGATCAGACTCGCCGAATGCGATAGGCGATGATGCTCCGCGCTCACTTCCTCCCATTCGCCCGGCTGCGGCGCGAGCTTGTCGAATTCGCTCAACTGCCACGCGAGACGCTCGCGTTCGAGTTGCAGTTCGCGGTCGCGGCTTTGCGCTTCCTCCACGGCTTGCCGCGCATCCCGATACGCGCGCCACGCACGGTTGACGATGCTCGCGGTCTCGGTGAGGCCCGCGTGCGTATCGAATAATTCGCGTTGCGCGTCGGGACGCATCAGCAATTGATGCGCGTGCTGACCGTGAATATCGACGAGCATTTCGCCCACTTCGCGCAGTTGCCCGAGCGTCGCCGGTGTGCCGTTGATGAAGGCCCGCGAGCGCCCGCCGGAATCGATCACGCGCCGGAGCATGACGGTATCGCCGTCCTGCGTGAGCGCGTGTTCTTCGAGCCAGTGCGTGACTTGCTCATGCGCGGCGAATTCCGCCGTGATGTCCGCGCGCGATTCGCCGGTGCGCACGACGCTGGCATCGCCCCGTGCGCCGAGCGTGAGGGCGAGGGCATCGATCAGAATGGATTTGCCTGCGCCGGTTTCACCTGAGAAGACCGTGAAGCCGGAGTCGAACTCGATATCCAGCGTGGCGACAATAACGAAGTCTCGAATGGACAGATGACGGAGCATGGACGCTTCAGGAAGGGGTTTTCTGACTAATCAGACCGACGACGAATCCTGCGAGGGATGCTCGTTCCAGTGCAGCTTCTTGCGCAGCGTGGCGTACGTGCTGTAGCCGACCGGATGCAGCACCGGCACCGTGTGCTTCGAGCGCCGCACCTCGATGGCATCGTTCAGTTCGACGGCGGTAAACGACTGCATGTCGAAGTTCACGTTCACATCGCGCCCGCCGATGATTTGTATGGTGACCTTGGAATCGTCGGGCAGCACGATCGGCCGGTTGGACAGCGAATGCGGCGCGATCGGCACCAGCACGAAGCCCTGCAATTGCGGATGCAGAATCGGCCCGGCGGAAGAAAGCGCGTAGGCCGTCGAACCTGTCGGCGTGGCAACGATCAGTCCGTCCGAGCGCTGGTTGTACATGAAGTGGCCGTCCACCGACACGCGCAACTCGGCCATGCCGGAGAAACCGCTGCGGTTCACCACGACATCGTTGAAGGCGAGCGCGTGGTAGATCGGCTTTTCATTACGCACGATGCGCGCTTCGAGCAGCGTGCGCTCCTCGCGCTCGAACTCGCCCGCGAGCATGGCCAGCACGATCTCGCGCATCTCCGAAAGCGGAATATCCGTGATGAACCCGAGCCTGCCGTGATTCACGCCGATAAGCGGCGTCTTGTACGGCGCAAGCTGACGCCCGACGCCGAGCATGGTGCCGTCGCCGCCGAGCACCACGGCGACATCCGCGCGCGCGCCGATTTCGGCGACCGACAGCGCCGGGAACTCCTGAATGCCGACGTCCTTCGCGGTGCCCGCCTCGACCACGACATCGAAACCCTGCTTCGCCATGACTTCCGCGAGCGAACGCAAGGGCGCCTCGATCCCGGGCGTGTTGGTGCGCCCCACGAGGGCGACGGTTTTGAATTGGCCAATTTCCATGCGCGCATTACACCATAGGTAAAGGGCGAAAAGAACCGCGTGCGAGGACCGATCTTCGCACTGTCATCCGGCGCACGGGCACGGCCGTTGTTTCTCGCTAGAATGGAGCGGACATTGAACTGTGCGCGCCCCGGCTGCGGCAACGTGTGAAGCCGCCCGGCGCATCGCGGGATGGCACGCCGCTTTCCAGTCCCTTGCGCTAGAATTTGCCCATGCTAGACCCACGTGCCCAAACCCTCCTCAAGACGTTGATCGAGCGCTACATCGCCGAAGGTCAGCCGGTCGGTTCGCGCACGCTGTCCCGCCATTCCGGGCTGGAGCTGAGTCCCGCGACCATCCGCAATGTCATGTCGGATCTCGAGGATCTCGGTCTCGTCGCCAGCCCGCATACGTCCGCCGGGCGCATTCCCACGCCGCGCGGGTATCGTCTGTTCGTCGATACCATGCTGACTGTGGAAGCCGCCCGGGACGAAGCGATGACAACCGCTGTCAAGACACGCCTTCAGGGCGAGGAGCCGCAGAAGATCGTCGCGGCCGCCGCCAGCGTGCTGTCCAGTCTGTCGTCGTTCGCCGGTGTCATCCTCACGCCGCGCCGCAGCCACATGTTCAAGCAGATCGAGTTCATGCGGCTGTCGGACAAGCGCATTTTGCTCATCATCGTCACGCCCGAAGGCGACGTGCAGAACCGGATGATGGCCACCCAGCGCGACTATTCGCCCTCTCAGCTCACCGAAGCATCCAACTATATCAACGCGCATTTCGCAGGCCTGTCCTTCGACGAGGTACGCCGCCGACTGCGCGAGGAAATCGACCAGTTGCGCGGCGACATGACCGCGCTCATGCAAGCGGCCGTGGTCGCCAGCACCGCCGAGGTCGATCCCGGCGACACCGTGCTCATTTCCGGCGAGCGCAACCTGCTCGAAGTGGCGGACCTTTCGTCCGACATGGCGCGGTTGCGCAAGCTGTTCGACTTGTTCGATCAAAAGACTAGCCTCCTGCAATTGCTGGATGTGTCGAGTCACGCGCAGGGCGTGCAGATTTTCATCGGCGGAGAATCGAATCTCGTGCCGATCGAGGAGATGAGCGTCGTCACCGCGCCTTACGAGGTGAACGGGAAGATCGTGGGCACCTTGGGCGTGATCGGACCCACGCGCATGGCGTACAACCGCGTGATTCCGATCGTCGATATCACGGCGCGTCTTCTGTCGATGTCGCTCAGCGGGCAGTAGCGACGTTCATCGGCGCTTATCTTGCCCAACGTGCCGGGCCGCCGCTACTAGGCCATTCGGCCAATGATGCGCGCCCGAACGCGCCGCTATAATGGTCCGCACTCCGTTGCACCTTTCGACCTTTTCCCCGGCGGCCTTGCCTTATGCGTTACGACCTCGAGTTGCCTTCGCAGCCTAGCGCTTCGCATCGGGTTGCCGTGCTGCTGATCAATCTCGGCACGCCGGATGCCCCCACGCCGCGCGCGGTGCGCAAGTATCTCGCGCAGTTTCTGTCCGACCCGCGCGTGGTCGAAATTCCTTCGCTCATCTGGCAAGTCATTCTGCGTGGCGTGATCCTGCCGTTTCGCAGCCGGGCATCGGCGAAGAAGTACGCGCAGGTGTGGATGCCGGAAGGCTCGCCCTTGCGCGTGCATACCGAGAAGCAGGTCGAAGCGCTGCGTCGCCTGTTCGCGGCGAACGACTATCAGGTGATCGTCGAATACGCCATGCGTTACGGCACGCCGGGTATCGGCGCGATGCTCAATCAACTGAAGCTCGAAGGCGCCGAGCGCATTCTCCTGCTGCCGATGTATCCGCAGTATTCGTCCTCCACCACCGCAACCGCATTCGACGATGCCTTCACCGCGCTCAAGCGCGTGCGCAATCAACCGGAGATTCGCACGGTGCGGCATTACGCGGATCACCCGGCGTATATTGGCGCGCTGGCGGAACAGGTTCGGGATTATTGGCGGCATCACGGCGCGCCGGATTTTGCCGCCGGCGACAAACTCGTTCTGAGCTTTCACGGCGTGCCGAAACGAACGATGGACTTGGGCGACCCGTACCACGATCAATGTCAGCTCACCGCCGCGTTATTGATGAACGCGCTCGGCCTCACGCCCGTGGAATGCCGCGTCACGTTCCAGTCGCGCTTCGGCCGCGCGGAATGGCTTCAGCCGTACACCGCGCCGACGCTCGCGGAACTCGGCGCGGGCGGCGTGTCGCGCGTGGACGTGTTTTGCCCCGGCTTCACGGCGGATTGTCTGGAGACGATCGAGGAAATCGGCATCGAGGTGCGGGACGACTTCTTGAAGGCAGGCGGCAAGCATTTTCATCGCATTCCGTGCGTCAATGCATCGCCCGTTTGGGTCAAGGCGCTCGGCGAGATTGCAGCGCAGCATTTGCAGGGCTGGCCCGTGCAGATTCCGCAACCGCTGTCGGCGGTGGCGTGACGCGCATTTTTGATGGCATCGACGGATGAATTACAAGATTTCGACGGAACCCGGCGCGCGTTTGCGCATCGATAAATGGCTGTGGGCGGCGCGCTTCTTCAAGACGCGTTCGCTCGCCAGCGACGCGGTCGAGAAAGGCCGCGTGACGATCGGCGGCGCGAGCGTCAAGCCGTCGAAGGACGTGCGCGTGGGCGATATCGTCGAAATCGATATCGAGCGGATTGTCTGGCAGGTGGAAGTGCTGGGCGTGTGCGACGTGCGCGGTCCGGCGAGCGTCGCGCAAACGCTTTACGCCGAAACCGAAGACGGGCGCACGAAGCGCGTGGCCGAAGCCGAACGCCGCAAGACGTTCCGCGAACCCGCCGCCGGTATGCAAGGTAGGCCGACGAAACGGGACCGGCGGATCATCGACAAACTTTCTGGTCCGGATTGAAGAAATGTTCCATGGTGGCGTGGACGCCGCCGTACTCGGAAGTACGGTCGGTCACGGCACCGGACATGCAGATGGTGGTCGTACCCGCGACGAGGACCAGGGCGACCACCGCAATGGCAAAGGTCAGTTTCATGGTTCCCCCGGCAACGGGTGAATCCGCTCTGGAATTAGGCGCGGATCAGGAAACGGGCAAAGGCTGAGCGGTTTTCAGCATTCGTAGGATTAGGGTTAACGTGCTTCCTGCGACGCTTGTTCGAAGTGTAGGTGAGCGTGTCAATTCCCTCAATCTGAATTTGCGCGGTGCGGCGAAATGTCGGTTACGGTTCATTGCGCCGTTGTTTGCGCGTTATGAGGTCGTCACTTCCGGCACGCCGAAGCAGAACGAGCATGCTGGTTTTTGTCCGAAAAAATTCGCAGAACGCCTTGAAAATGCCTGCGATGCCCCAAATTCCGCCGCTAGTGCGAGGTTAGCGCAGGCTTCCCAAACAGTTCCGCTGGTTCGGGAACCGGAAGCCATCCGCACTTCGCTTCGATTTCACTCTCAGCAATACTTATTCAGCGACATGGAAAACACGCAAGAGAATCCAGCGAGCCAGAACCCGACGCCCGCCGACGAAACCGCGCGCCAGGCCGCCGACCCGAATCAGGCCGCGCAGGCCGATTCGACCACCGCCGCGAACGCGAACGATCAGGCGCTGGCCGACGCGCAGGCGAAAATCGCCGCGCTTCAGGAAGACTTCCTGCGCGCGAAGGCCGAGACGGAGAACGTCCGCCGTCGCGGTCAGGACGACGTCGCCAAGGCGCACAAGTTCGCCATCGAAAACTTCGCCGAGAACTTGCTGCCGGTGCTCGACAGTCTGGAAGCCGCGCTCGCCGATCAATCGACGGATATCGGCAAGGTGCGCGAGGGCGTCGAACTGACGCTGCGGCAGTTGACCGGCGCGCTTGAGAAGGGCCGCGTCGTCGCGCTCAATCCGGTGGGCGAGAAGTTCGACCCGCATCGCCATCAGGCTATTTCGATGGTCCCCGCCGAGCAGGAGCCGAACACGGTCGTGGCGGTGCTGCAGAAGGGTTACATCATCGCGGATCGCGTGTTGCGTCCGGCGCTGGTGACGGTCGCGGCGCCCAAGTAAGCGTCGCGAACGCGCGATGAGCCAGGTTTCCGTCGATTCGACCGCCTTCGCCGAGTTCGGCATGCAGGAACTCGACGCGGCCGGTTTCGACGCTGGTCTGGCTTCTGCGGGCGACGAACTGGCCGTCGTGTTCTTCTGGGGCGTCGATTGCTTCAATTGCGAGATCGCCAAGAAGGCCATGCTCGCGAAGCCCGACGACATCCGCGCGCTCGGGTTGAAGTGGTTTCACAGCAATGTGTACGAACATCGCGAACTCGCGCGGCGCTTCGTGCTGCATGGCGTGCCGACGTGGTTTTTCTTCCATCGCGGCAAGCGGCTCGGGCGGGCGACCGGCTGGCACGGCATCGCGCAGTTCGAGGCAGCAGTCGACGCCGCGCGCAGGAAGATAGCGGCAATCAGTTGAAAAAAGCAAAAAGTTATAGACCGCATCGACTTCAGGGTCTTGAAATCGATAATCGCGCTCTTATCTTGCGTTTAGATATGAATTTTGGGCGTTCGGCCCGGTACTCGGCGATCAAGCCGGCGTTCTGACCACAGACACCGCCGCCGCAACGCCACTGCGATCAAAGCTAGGAGAGCATAAAAAATGGGCAGAATCATCGGCATCGACCTCGGCACCACGAATTCTTGCGTGGCGCTGATGGAAGGCAATCAGGTCAAGGTAATCGAGAATGCGGAAGGTGCGCGCACCACGCCGTCGATCATCGCTTACATGGACGACAACGAAGTGCTCGTCGGCGCGCCGGCGAAGCGCCAGTCGGTCACCAATCCGCGTAACACGCTGTACGCGGTCAAGCGCCTGATCGGCCGCCGTTTCGACGAAAAGGAAGTGCAGAAGGACATCAAGCTGATGCCTTACGCCATCGTCAAGCACGATAACGGCGATGCATGGGTCGAAGCGCACGGCAACAAGCTCGCGCCGTCGCAAGTGTCGGCAGAAGTGCTGCGCAAGATGAAGAAGACCGCTGAAGACTACCTCGGCGAGCCGGTGACGGAAGCCGTCATCACGGTTCCGGCGTACTTCAACGACAGCCAGCGTCAGGCAACCAAGGACGCGGGCCGCATCGCCGGTCTGGAAGTCAAGCGCATCATCAACGAACCGACGGCAGCCGCGCTCGCGTTCGGTCTGGACAAGGCTGAAAAGGGCGACCGCAAGATCGCCGTGTTCGATCTGGGCGGCGGCACGTTCGATATCTCGATCATCGAAATCGCGGATGTGGACGGCGAAAAGCAGTTCGAAGTGCTCTCGACGAACGGCGATACGTTCCTCGGCGGTGAGGACTTCGACCAGCGCATCATCGATTACATCATCGGCGAGTTCAAGAAAGAGCAGGGCGTCGATCTGTCGAAGGACGTGCTCGCGCTGCAACGCCTGAAGGAAGCGGCGGAAAAGGCCAAGATCGAACTGTCGTCCACGGCGCAGACCGACATCAACCTGCCGTACATCACGGCGGATGCCACCGGTCCGAAGCACTTGAACCTCAAGTTCACGCGCGCCAAGCTGGAAGCGCTGGTCGAGGATCTGATCGAGCGCACCATCGAGCCGGCGCGCATCGCCATCAAGGATGCGGGCGTGAAGGTGGGCGATATCGACGACGTGATCCTCGTCGGCGGCATGACGCGCATGCCGAAGGTGCAGGAGAAGGTCAAGGAGTTCTTCGGCAAGGACCCGCGCCGTGACGTGAACCCGGACGAAGCCGTGGCCGTGGGCGCCGCGATTCAAGGTCAGGTTCTGTCGGGCGACCGCAAGGACGTGCTGCTGCTCGACGTGACGCCTTTGTCGCTCGGCATCGAGACGCTCGGCGGCGTGATGACGAAGATGATCAACAAGAACACGACTATCCCGACGAAGCACGCGCAAGTGTATTCGACGGCGGACGACAACCAGGGCGCCGTGACCATCAAGGTGTTCCAGGGCGAGCGCGAAATGGCCGCGGGCAACAAGCTGCTCGGCGAGTTCAACCTCGAAGGCATTCCGCCCGCACCGCGCGGCACGCCGCAGATCGAAGTGACTTTCGACATCGACGCGAACGGCATTTTGCACGTCGGCGCGAAGGACAAGGCAACGGGCAAGGAAAACAAGATCACCATCAAGGCGAACTCGGGTCTGACGGACGCGGAAATCGACAAGATGGTGAAGGACGCCGAAGCCAACGCCGAGGAAGATCACAAGCTGCGTGAACTGGCGGATGCGCGTAACCAAGGCGATGCTTTGGTCCACAGCACGAAGAAGGCCGTCGCGGAATACGGCGACAAGGTCGACGCGAGCGAGAAGGAAGCCATCGAAACCGCTTTGAAGGAACTCGAAGACGCGCTGAAGGACAACGCGGGCGACAAGGCCACCATCGAAGCGAAGATCGAAGCGCTGTCGCAGGCATCGCAGAAGCTCGGCGAAAAGATGTACGCCGACATGCAGGCGCAGCAAGGCGCGGCGGCGGCAGCAGCCGGTGCGGCGGGCGGCGCGGGTGCGGGTGCATCGGCGGAAGCGGGCGCGAACCATGCCGACGACGTCGTTGACGCCGACTTCAAGGAAGTGAAGAAGGACTAAGTTGGAAGCGGGCTTTTTGCGCGAGTGGCGACATTCGCGCAAAGGCCGGCGGCATGACCGGGACGCGTGACGCGTCTTACGTGTAACGCGCCTGGCGAGCCTCACGGCTCCCCGGGCACGTTGTTTTTTCAGAGGCGTCTTGTCCGAAGGCAGTGTTCGGACGGGGCGTGAGAGGTACACAGCCCGGACTTCGCGGTCCGGCGCATCAGACAGGACTGTCGCGTGACGCGCGGCGGCATCGAACCGACATGGCGAAACGGGATTACTACGACATTCTGGGCGTCGCGAAGAACGCGAGCGACGAAGAGATCAAGAAGGCGTATCGCAAGCTCGCGATGAAGTATCACCCTGATCGCAATCCGGACAACAAGAAGGCCGAGGAGAATTTCAAGGAGGCGAAGGAAGCCTACGAAATGCTCTCCGACCAGCAAAAGCGCGCGGCCTACGACCAATACGGTCACGCGGGCGTCGATCCGAACATGGCAGGCGCGGGTGCGCAAGGTTTCGGCGGTTTCGCGGATGCCTTCGGCGATATTTTCGGCGATATCTTCGGCCAGACGGCAGGCGGCGGCGCGCAGGGCGCGCGCGGGCGCGGCGGTCCGCAGGTGTATCGCGGGGCGGATTTGCGCTACAGCATGGAAATCTCGCTGGAGCAGGCGGCGCACGGCTACGACACGCAGATTCGCGTGCCGAGTTGGGTGAACTGCAATATTTGTCATGGCTCGGGCGCGAAGCCCGGCACCAAGCCCGAAACCTGCCCGACGTGTCACGGTCAGGGCCAGGTGCGCATGTCGCAAGGTTTTTTCAGCATCCAGCAGACGTGCCCGAAGTGCCACGGCACGGGCACATATGTTCCGGAGCCCTGCACGAACTGCCACGGTCAGGGCAAGGTGAAGGAAACGAAGACGCTGGAAGTGAAGATTCCGGCGGGCATCGACGACGGCATGCGCATCCGTTCGGCGGGCAATGGCGAGCCGGGCATCAACGGCGGTCCGAGCGGCGACTTGTACGTGGAAATCCACATCAAGCAGCACACCGTGTTCGAGCGCGATGGCGACGATCTGCATTGCCAGATGCCCATTCCGTTCACCACGGCGGCGCTGGGCGGCGAAATCGAAGTGCCGACGCTCGCGGGCCGCGCGAGCTTCACAGTGCCGGAAGGCACGCAGTCGGGCAAGACGTTCCGTCTGCGTGGCAAGGGGATCAAGGGTTTGCGTTCGAGCATTCCGGGCGATCTCTACGTGCACGTGCAGGTAGAAACGCCGGTCAAGCTCACCGACACGCAGCGCGATCTGCTCAAGCAGTTCGAGAAGTCGCTGTCGGAAGGCGGCGCGCGGCACAGCCCGCAGAGCAAGAGCTGGTTCGACCGCGTGAAGAGCTTTTTCGATTGATGCGGATGGGCCGTTTAGTTGAGCCGCACCCCGTGCGGGCACGACGATGAAATCTGATGAGCGCGGCGCGGTTTTCGCGCTGCTCGACGATTGCGATGCGACCGCCGAAAGGCGGTCGAGTCGTTTGTACACCGGCTTCGCGCACGAACGCGTGTGCGCGGATGCGCTTGCGCTCGATGCGGTTTGCGCGGACGTCGAACGTGACTTGAACGATGGCCTGCACGCGGTCGTCGTCGCGGATTACGAGTTCGGACGTAACTTGCAATTTGGACGTGGCGGCGACCACGCTCTGCGTATGCTTATGTTTCGTCACTGCGCGATGCTTTCGCGTGACGAAGCCAGCACGTGGCTCGCCTCGAAGGACAAAGACAACGAAGCGGCGGGCATCGGCGGAATCAAGCCGAGCGTGACGCGCGATGAGTTCGATGCCGCCATCGCCACCATTCAGGATGCCTTGCGCGAAGGCGAGTCCTATCAGATCAACTACACGTATCGGCTCGATTTCGATGTATTCGGCACGCCGGTCGCGCTGTATCGGCGGTTGCGTGAGCGGCAAGCGGTGCGTTATGGCGCGCTGATCGCGTTGCCGGATGGGCGCAGCGTGGTGTCGTGTTCGCCGGAATTGTTCGTCGAGAAAGAGGGCGACAGGCTGCGCGCGCGGCCCATGAAGGGCACTGCGCCGCGCGAGTCCGCGCCGCAACTGCTGCGCGACGATCCGAAGAATCGCGCCGAGAACGTGATGATCGTGGACCTGCTGCGCAACGATATGTCGCGCGTCGCGGTTACGGGATCGGTGAATGTGCCTGCGCTGTTTTCCGTCGAGCCTTACGCGTCCGTTTGGCAGATGACGTCCACCATTGAGGCGCGCGTGAAGCCGGGAACGTCGTTCGCCGATATCGTGCGCGCGTTGTTTCCGTGCGGGTCGATCACCGGCGCGCCCAAATATCGCACGATGCAACTCATCGACGAGATCGAGACTACGCCGCGCGGGCTTTACACCGGCGCAATCGGCTGGCTCGACGCGAGTGGCGACTTTTGCCTCTCGGTCGCGATCCGCACGTTGATGATCGAGGCATCCGGCACGCGTGGGGAGTTGGGCATCGGCGCGGGCATCGTGCTCGATAGCGTCGCGGCGGATGAGTACGACGAGTGCTTGCTGAAGGCGCGCTTTCTGACGGGCGCGGAACCGGGCATCGAGCTATTCGAAACGGCTTTTGCGACGCGCGAGACCGGCGTTCGCCATCACGCGCGTCACGTCATGCGTTTGAAAAAAAGCGCCGCATATCTCAACTTCGCGTTCGATGAAAGCAAGCTCGACGAAGCAATCGCGCAAGCGTGCGCAGGCTTCGAAGCGGAACAGCCGTACAGGCTAAGAATCGCGCTGGACAAGAGCGGACGCATCGCGATCACGAGCGCGCCGCTTGTGCCGTTGAAGGCGAACACAGTCGACGTGCTGCTCGCATCCGAGCATGGTTTCGCGGCGCAATCGTCGCGCGATCCTTTGCTGCGCCACAAGACCACGCGCCGCACCGAATACGACCGCGCATGGAAGACAGCCGAAGCGCAAGGCGCATTCGACATGATCTTCACCAACGAACGCGGCGTGTTGACCGAAGGCGGCCGTTCGAGCGTCTTCCTCAAACTCGACGGTCAGTGGCGCACGCCGCCGGTCGAAGCAGGCGTGCTGCCGGGCGTGATGCGCGCGGTGTTGATCGAAGAACTCGGTGCTTCCGAGCAGACGCTTACTCTCGATGATCTGAACCGCGCCGAATCCATGCTCATCAGCAACGCTTTACGCGGCGGCGTGATGGCAAGGCTTCGGCGCATATGAACTGTACCTGTCAGACAGCGGCAGGTGACGTGTTGCTTTTTTCGCATGAGTTATCGTTTTACGGAACGATTCAAAGTTTAGGTTTGGGCTGTTGGAATTTTGGCTTGTGGGTGTTGGTGTCTTTTTGTCGTGCAATGGGCTTCTTTTGTCTGTGCTTTTATTGCAGTAGCCGCCTCCCCGGCGGGGGGGGTGACTTTCTTTGCTGCTGCAAAGAAAGTCACCAAAGAAAGCAGCTTTTTACCCCATGCACGATGGCTGGAGAGGGTTGGTCTGGATTAACCGATGCAGTGGCCGCATTAGGACTTGCCACGCATAACTTGCCGCTTAGGCAACCTAGCGATTACGCGCTCGATTATTCAAGTCTTAGTGGACCGCATTCATTCTTTCGGCCATGCGCTGCGCGCGCCGAGAACGTAAGAACGGAATCCCGCAGCCTATCAGCGCCCAGCCACATCATGCGTCTCCGCAAGATTGCTATTCGGCCCAACCTTGGTCAGTGCTTCGACTAAAGGTGACTTGCGTTGGTGTGCGCGCTTTGCCCAGAAGCGCTTACCAACGTAGGGCCCAATGGGGCAGGTGCGATGTGGTTTGATGAGGCTGGGCACTTATACGCTGCGGGATTCCGTTCTAGAGTTCTCGGCGCGCGAAGCGCATGGCCGAAAGAATGAATGCGGTCCACTAAGACCAAAGGATTCGAGCGCGAAATCGCGAGGTTGCCCACGCGCTTAATCGAACGTGGGACATCCTAACGCGGCCACTGTATCGTTAATTCAGACCACACTCTCCAGCCAGCGTGCGGAGGGGTAAAAGCTGCTTTCTTTGGTGACTTTCTTTGCAGCAGCAAAGAAAGTTACCCCCCCGCCGGGGAGGCGGCTACTGCATAAACAAAACAAACAAGAGCAGCCCTTTGCAAGACAGAACAAAAAAATCAAACCCAAGACCAACTACAGCAAAAACAAACACCGTCTGTCAGATCAAGCGCTCCTGTCTACATATAAATCACCATTCGGCGACGCTGCCATCCGCGTGACGCCACACCGGATTGCGCCAGCGATGCCCGACCTTCGCCATCTCGCGCACCTTCTCCTCATTCACCTCGATCCCAAGACCCGGCCCTTGCGGAATCGACACCATCCCGTCGTCGTACTTGAAGACTTCCGGATTCTTGATGTAGTCCAGCAAGTCATTGCCCTTGTTGTAGTGAATGCCCAGGCTCTGCTCCTGAATGAACGCGTTGTAGCTCACGGCATCGATTTGCAGGCACGTAGCGAGCGCAATCGGTCCGAGCGGGCAATGCAGCGCGAGCGCGACATCGTAGGCTTCGGCCATCGTCGCGATCTTGCGGCATTCCGTCAGCCCGCCCGCGTGCGATGCGTCCGGCTGAATGATGTCCACATAGCCGCCCGCCAGAATGTGCTTGAAGTCCCAGCGTGAATACAGCCGCTCGCCGAGCGCAATCGGCGTGCTCGTCTGATTGACGATATCGCGCAGCGCCTCGACGTTCTCCGACAGCACCGGCTCCTCGATGAACATGAGCTTGAACGGATCGAGTTCTTTCGCGAGCACCTTCGCCATCGGCTTGTGCACGCGTCCATGAAAATCCACGCCGATGCCCACGTTCGGCCCGACCGCCTCGCGCACCGCGCGCACGTTGTCGATCACGCCCTGCACCTTGTCGAACGTATCGATGATCTGCAACTCTTCCGAGCCGTTCATCTTCACGGCCTTGAAGCCGCGTTCGACCACGGCGCGCGCGTTGTTCGCGACGTCGCTCGGACGATCGCCGCCGATCCACGAATACACCTTGATCTTGTCGCGCACCTGGCCGCCCAGCAGCGCGTGAACCGGCACGCCGTGATGCTTGCCGAGAATGTCCCACAAGGCCTGATCGACGCCCGCAATGGCGCTCATGCCGATCGGTCCGCCGCGATAGAAACCGGAGCGGTACATGACCTGCCACAAGTCTTCGATATGGCGCGGATCCTTGCCGACGAGATAGTCCGCGAGTTCATCGACGGCGGCGGCGACCGTGTGCGCGCGGCCTTCGACGACCGGTTCGCCCCAGCCCGTGATGCCCTCGTCGGTTTCGATCTTGAGGAAGCACCAGCGCGGTGGAACGATGAAGGTTTCGAGTTTGGTGATTTTCATGAGGCGTCTCCGTTGGGAATCGCCATGTTAGCAAAAGTCGGTGATGTAGTGCTATTAATAGTATTATTAGGCTTACGGTTCGGTATCGAATGCCCCATAATCGTGCCGAATCAAAAGCCCAAAAGGGAGACCGACATTCTTCGTGATCTGCATGGCCGCGTGGCCTTCGAACTCGGCACCGCCATTCTGCGCGGCGATTATCTGCCGCAAATGTCGTTGCCGCGCGAGGCCGAACTCATGGAACGCTTCGGCGTGAGCCGCACGGTTTTGCGCGAGGCGTTGCGCACGTTGACATCGAAAGGGCTGATCGAATCGCGGCCCAAGGTAGGCACGCGCGTGCGCGCAAAAGATTCGTGGAATCTGCTCGATGCGGACGTGCTCGAATGGTATTCGCGCGTCGCGCCGCCCATGTTGTTCGCGCTCAAGTTGCAGGAAATGCGCGAGATGATCGAGCCTTACGCGGCCGCGCTCGCCGCGGGCAATCACGAACCGCATACGGGCGAGCGTCTGGCGAAGGCTCACACGGCGATGGTCGCCGCGCAAAACGTGGATGAATGGGTGCGCGCCGATCTCGACTTTCATCTGAGCGTGCTGGCGGCATGCAGCAACGAATTGCTGATTCCGCTCGGCACGCTGATCGAGCGCACGCTGGAAGCGCAGTTGCGATTGAATGCGAAACGCGCGGAGGTGTTCAACGCATCGCTTGCGGAACACACGGCGGTGTTCGATGCCATCGTCGCGCGCGACGCGGATGCCGCGCGTCGCGCGATGGCGGGTCTTTTAGGCGTGACGCGCGGAAGGATCGAAGGTTAAATAAACCGATCAGGAATGCTTTTCGATCAGTTCGACCTTGTAGCCGTCCGGATCTTCCACGAAAGCAATCACCGTCGTGCCGCCTTTCACCGGACCGGCATCGCGCGTGACCTTGCCGCCCGCCTGACGAATGCGCTCGCACGCATCGGCGGCGCTGTCCACTTCCAGCGCGATATGACCATACGCCGTTCCCAGATCGTACTTCTCGACGCCCCAGTTGTAGGTCAGTTCGAGCACGCTATGTTCGCTTTCCGGCCCGTAGCCGACGAACGCGAGCGTGTACTTGTACTCGGTGTTCTCGCTTTGACGCAGCACTTTCATGCCGAGAATGCGCGTGTAGAAATCGATGGACCGTTGCAGGTCGCCGACGCGCAGCATCGTGTGGAGGAGTCGCATGATGGGGTTCCTGTTCTGTAGTGTCGTGTTGTGGGTGACTTCGTTCATCAGAGCGCCGGCAACAAATCCGGCGGATGATGCTTGAGCGTATGCCGCGCCTCGCGGAACTCGGGAAAGATGGATTCGACCGTCTGCCAGAAACGCGGGCTATGGTTCATCTCGCGCAAGTGCGCCAACTCATGCGCGACCACGTAATCGATGATTGACAGCGGAAAATGAATGAGCCGCCAGTTCAGGCGAATCTTGCCGTCGCTCGAACAACTGCCCCAGCGCGTGGCCGCCGACGACAGCGCGTACGTGTGAAACTTCACGCCGAGCTTGGCCGCGTAGACATCGAGTTGCTCGCCGAAAATGCGCCGCGCTTCCGATTGCAGCCAGCCTTGCACGCGGTCCTTGATCTGCTGCGCATCCGCGAGGGCGGGCAGGGCGAGGGAGAGCACGTTGGTGTCGCCATCGAACGAAAGCGTGCTGCCGCCTGAAATCGACACGCGCACCGTTCGCCCGAGATACGGCACCTGCGCGCCATCTTTCCACTCGATGCGCGGCAGCGCGCGCTGCTCCACACGCGTCTGCCATTCGGTCAGCTTCCGAAAAATCCAGTTCTGCTTGTCACCGATCGCGCTTTCGATATCCGCGATCGTCACCCAACGCGGCGCGGTAATCGACAACCCGGTTCCATCGATGCAAAAGCCGATGGTCCGCCGCGACGAACGCTTGAGCCGATACTCCAGCGTGCGCGCACCCAGCATGATGCGCCGCAGCCGCGCGCCATCCGGCAACTTCGCCACAGGCGGCGCGAGCGTGATGTCAGGCGATGTGGACGACGAAGGACTTTGCGCGGGCGGGACTTCACCGCGCAGCGACGAACCCGGCGCGGACAACACCGGCGCGTGCTCGAACGGGAGATCGAGTTGCCGGTTATCGAGCGCGACGGCGGGACGCTGCCGCGAAGGAGGCTTCTGCATCGGTTCGGCTTTGCGCTCGCGGCGCAAGAATGACGAGAAGAACGAGTAAGGCACGCCGTCGAACTGCGCTCGTGTGTCAGCGGCTCGCGCCTGCTCGACCGGCATCGGCCGGTTGCGCAGGCGTTGCAGCATAAGCGGCGGGATCGATGCGGCGCATCTCCGTTTCGATCCAGCTTTCGACACGCGTGTTCACTTCCTCGGGCGTGAGTCCGGCCGTATCGATCGGCTTGCCGACCGACACTGTGACTATACCCGGATATTTGGTGAACGAATGGCGCGGCCAGACGCGTCCCGCGTTGTGCGCGATCGGCACGACCGGCGCACCGGTCGCCACCGCGAAACGCGCACCGCCCGTCTTGTACTTGCCCTGCGTGCCGGTGCGCGTGCGCGTGCCTTCGGGGAACATGATGACCCACGCGCCATCGTCCATGCGTGTACGGCCTTGACGCGTGACGGACGTGAACGCATCGCGCCCTTGCTTGCGGTCGATGTGAACCATGTGCAGCAATCCGAGCGCCCAGCCGAAGAACGGCACGAACAGCAACTCGCGCTTGAAGACATAGCAGAGCGGTCGCGGCATGAGCGCGGGAAACGCGATGGTCTCCCACGCCGACTGATGCTTCGACAAGAGCACCGCCGGACCATCGGGCAGATTCTCCATGCCGGTGATCGTGTAGCGAATGCCGATCAGATGCCGCATCACGACGATGGTCGATTTGCACCAGCCCGCCGCCATCCAATAGCGCTTGTGCGCGCGCATGAACGGAAACGCGATGAAGCAGGCAGTCGCATACGGCACCGTGTACACGACGAAGTAGAGCAGCAACAACAGAGAACGGATGAAGCGCATTGAGTTTTTGTGTGATGCCCGCAATCGGATCAGTCGTGATGTTTGGCGAGGAACGCAAGCGCGAACGCGCGCAAGTCTTTGTGGACGAGAGTGCCTTCCGGCAGATTGCCTTCGGCGAGCGTCTTCTCGCCCTTGCCCGTCAGCACGAGATGCACAGGATGCCCAAGCAACGCGCCCGCTTCCAGATCGCGCAGCGAATCGCCGACGACCGGCGTGTCTTCGGGATCGATCTCGAAGCGGTCGATGATCTGCTGCAACATGCCGGGCCGCGGCTTGCGGCACTCGCATTGATCCTCGGCGGTATGCGGACAGAAGAACACGGCATCGATACGCCCGCCGACCGCCGCCACCGCGCGATTCATCTTCTGATGCATTGCGTTGAGCGCGGCCATGTCGAACAGCCCGCGTCCGATGCCCGACTGATTCGATGCAATCGCCACGCGATAACCCGCCTGATTCAGCCGCGCGATGGCTTCGAGACTGCCGGGAATGGCGACCCATTCGTCCGGCGACTTGATGAACGCGTCCGAATCGACGTTGATCACGCCGTCGCGATCGAGGATGACCAGCTTTCTGTTCGTGACCATGTGGGCAGCGCTCTCAGGCAGCGTTTTTAGGCAGCGAGCTTCGAAATATCCGCGACGCAGTTCATCTGCTGATGCAAGGCATGGAGCAGCGCGAGACGGTTGTTGCGCAACGCGGGGTCTTCGGCGTTCACCATGACATCGTTGAAGAAGGTGTCCACGCTTTCGCGCAACGCCGCGAGCGCGGTGAGCGCTTCCGTGTAGTTGCGCGCGGCGAGCTGGCTTTGCACGCGCGGCGTCACGGCTTCGATCTGCGCGTGAAGATTCTTCTCCGCCGGTTCGACGAGCAATTCGCTCTTCACCGATGCCGGCGCGCCTTGTTCCGACTTCTTGAGGATGTTCGAGATACGCTTGTTGGCCGCCGCGAGCGATGCCGCTTCCGGGAGCGCCGCAAACTCGCGCACCGCATCCAGACGCGCGACGATGTCATCCAGACGCGTGGGGTTCAGGCTCAGCACGGCTTCGATATCGTTCGCCTCGAAACCGCGCTCGCGCAGCAAACCGCGCAAACGGTCCATGAAGAACGCATACACCGCTTCCTGCGAATCAGCGACTTGCGGCACGTTCGCGAACTGCCGCTGCGCCGCCGCGACGAGCGCGCGAAGATCGATCGCCAGTTTCTTTTCGAGCAGGATACGCAGCACGCCGAGCGCATGACGGCGCAGCGCGAACGGATCTTTCTCGCCCGTCGGCGCAAGCCCGATGCCCCAGATTCCGACGATGGTTTCCAGCTTGTCCGCGAGCGCGACCGCCGCGCCCACGCCGGTGGACGGCGTGTCGTCGCCCGAGAAACGCGGCTGATAATGCTCCGAACACGCGATGGCGACATCTTCGGGCTCGCCGTCGTGACGCGCGTAGTACGTGCCCATCGTGCCTTGCAGTTCGGGGAATTCGCCGACCATCTCGGTGAGCAAATCCGCTTTCGCCAGACGTGCGGCGCGACGCGTCAACGCGACATCGACGCCGATCATCGGCGCGATCTCACCGGCCAGCGCTTCGAGACGCTCGACGCGTTGCAACGCCGAACCGAGCTTGTTGTGATAGACCACATTCGCCAGACGCGGCACGAGGTCTTCGAGCCGCTTCTTCTTGTCTTGCGTGAAGAAGAACTTGGCATCGGCCAGGCGCGGGCGCACCACGCGCTCGTTGCCTTCCACGATCTCGCCGGGCGTCTTCGTATCGATGTTCGACACGATCAGGAAGCGCGAGCGCAGCTTGCCGTTCTGGTCCGTGAGGGCGAAATACTTCTGGTTGGTCTGCATCGTGAGGATCAGGCATTCCTGCGGCACTTGCAGGAATTCCTCGTCGAAGCGGCATTCGTAGACGACCGGCCATTCGACCAGCGCGTTCACTTCGTCGAGCAGCGACTCCGGCATCACCACGCGGTCGCCGCCTGCCAGCGCCTGCAACTGCACGCGGATCGATTCGCGGCGATCCTCGAAGTTCGCGACGACGCGGCCCTTGTCGCGCAACGTCGCGGCGTAGTCATCCGCATGCGCAATCGCGACGAAGCCTTCCGACATGAAGCGATGGCCGATGGTGGTATCGCCCGCATCGATGCCGAGCGCGCTGACGGGCACCACGTCGCGGCCATGCAGCGCGACGAGCCGTTGCACCGGACGCACGAACTGCACGCTGGTGCCGTCCGGGCGCTGATACGTCATGACCTTCGGAATCGGCAGCTTGGCGAGCGTTTCATCGAGCGCGGATTGCAGGCCGGCGGCGAGCGTCGCGCCCGGCGCGGCATAGCGCAGGAAGAACGCTTCGGCCTTGCCGTCCTGCGCGCGTTCGAGTTCGGCGAGCGGAAAGTCGGGGAAGCCGAGCGCGGCGAGCTTCTTGGCGAGCGGCGGCGTGGGATTGCCCTCTTTGTCCAGCGCCACCGACACCGGCAGCACCTTCTCGCGCACCTGCTTTTCCGGCGCGACATCGCGCACGTTCTTGATGAGCACCGCGAGGCGGCGCGGCGTGGCGTACTTCTCGAATTCCGGCGTGCCTTCGATCAAATCGCGCGCGACCAGACGCTCGACGATGCCATCGGCAAACGCAGTGCCCAGACGCGCGAGCGCCTTGGGCGGCAATTCTTCGGTAAGCAGTTCGACGAGGAGCGTCGCTTGATTGGATTGCGTCATTGTTCTGTCGAGCCTCGTCAAACCTGTTCGTTGTTGCGGCTTTCGCCCGGCGGCGTGCTTTCCACGCGCATCGCCGGCGCCCACGCGGGACGCGCGGCTTCTTCGCTGGCGGTCACGAGATCGCGGTCGCCCTTCACGGGGTTGCCGAGCATCGGGAAGCCGAGCGCCTCGCGCGAATCGTAGTAGGCCTGCGCGACCAGACGCGACAGCGCGCGAATGCGGCCGATATACGCCGCGCGCTCCGTCACGGAAATGGCGCCGCGCGCATCGAGCAGATTGAACGTGTGGCCGGCCTTCAGCACGAGTTCGTAGGCGGGCAGGGCGAGCCTCGCATCGATCATCTTCTTCGCTTCTTCCTCGTAGCTCTTGAAGAAGGTGAACAGCAGATCGACGTTGGCGTGTTCGAAGTTGTAGGTCGATTGCTCGACTTCGTTCTGGTGATACACGTCGCCATAAGTCAGGCGACGCAGCACGCGCCCGTTCGGGCCGTCTTCTTCCCATTCCGTCCACACGAGGTCATAGACGTTCTCGACCTTTTGCAGATACATGGCGAGCCGTTCGAGACCGTAGGTGATCTCGCCGAGCACCGGCTTGCAGTCCAGACCGCCCGCTTGCTGGAAGTACGTGAACTGCGTCACTTCCATGCCGTTCAGCCACACTTCCCAGCCCAGACCCCACGCACCGAGCGTCGGGTTTTCCCAGTCGTCTTCCACGAAGCGCACGTCGTTCTGCTTCAGGTCGAAGCCGAGCGCTTCGAGCGAGCCGAGGTACAGATCGAGGATATTGTCCGGCGCGGGCTTGAGCACCACCTGATATTGATAGTAGTGCTGGAGGCGATTCGGGTTCTCGCCGTAGCGGCCGTCTTTCGGGCGGCGCGACGGCTGGACATAAGCCGCGCGCCACGGCTCCGGGCCGATGGCGCGCAGGAACGTGTGGACGTGCGAGGTGCCCGCGCCGACTTCCATGTCGATCGGCTGAAGCAGCGCGCAGCCCTTGTCGTTCCAGTAGGACTGCAGCGTCAGAATGATTTGCTGGAAAGTGAGCATGATTGCCTTGAATGCGGACCGGAGGCGGCGCGCACGTTATAGCTTGCGATGGCGCGGCGTCGGGGCTCGGCTTGAGGTGCGGAAACGTTGAATTTTAGCGTATCGGGCGATACTCGCGGCTTTTTGGGAAAGCGCGCGGCGCGCGTTCTGGTTCGCGGTCACGGCTTTGTGTCACGCAGCAGGCGCGGATCTGGCGGGCGTGGTCCTCAACAGACGATAAAGCATCCAGCCTCCCACGGCGCCGCTTGCGATCGACAGCGCGATGCCTTCCATCGACCAGTAGCGAAACATATCCGTCGAGGTGCCGGGGTCGTCCGCGTGAACGAAGCCCATGATCGTCACGCCGGTGTTCACGCAGCAATGAACGAGAATGGACGGCAACAGCGAGCGCGTGCGTTCGTACAACTTCCCCAGCAGCAGTCCGAGCAGAAACGCCAGCATGAATTGATGCACGTTCATGTGCGCCATTCCGAACACGCCCGCCGAATGGACGATGGCGATACCGCGTGGATACTGCTGCAGGAAACTGCGCAACATGACGCCGCGAAACAGCATCTCCTCGACGCAGGGCGCGATGACGCAAACGAGCACGATCGCGCCGAGCTTTCCGCCGAACGGCGCGTTGTACATGGTCCATTCGGCTTGCGGAAAAGGAAACACGAGGCCGACCAGCCACATCAGCGCGGTATCGGCGAGCAGCAGTCCCGGCGCGGCAAGCAGGATCGGCACCACGAAAAGGCCAAGCGTTGCACCGACCGACGCTTGGCCTTCATGCAGCAACGCGCCATAGCTGCGCCCGGAATGATGCAGCAAGACGGTGAAGAGAACTCCGCAAGCCAGCACGCGCGCAATACTCGCAATGTGAAATGCCTGCAATCCGGCACTTCGGCACGGACCCGACACGAGCGCGTTGGTGAGCATCTCGATCAGGAAAAGCAGAACGACGAGAAAGAAGGCTTCGAGGAGATTAGGGAATTGATACTGACGGTGACGCGACAACATTTAAAGAAACTCCGGCCCGGCAATGCACCCGCGCGGAGCGGCCAAACGCGGGCCGACGAGCGCACGCATGACCGGGAAAACCAAAACGGATTAAGGGACATGCCAAGCGAACGAGGCACGGGCGCTTTGCGCGCACGTGCCTCGTTTCGATGGACGAAGGAGCATGTTAGCGGGTGGCGTCGCCGCCCGAGCCGCACTATCTCGAAATGGCCGTCACGTTCGCTTGCGCGATGGCGCGAACGCAAGCCCAAACGCCAGCAACAACACCGACACCACGATCACCGTCATATTCCCGCTCGTCACATAAGGCGTGTTCCCCGCCATCCCTTGCACGCGCGCTTCGAGAACGCCTGTCGTAAACGTCGGCAGCTTCGACACCACCTTGCCATCCGCATCGATCACCGCCGTCATGCCGGTATTCGTGGCGCGCAGCATCGGCCGGCCGGTTTCGAGCGAACGCATGCGCGCAATCTGCAAATGCTGATCGAGCGCGATGGTGTCGCCGAACCAGGCGAGATTTGTCGAGTTCACCAGAATGCCTGCGGGCGTTTCCTGCTCGCGCAACGTGCGCGCGATTTCCTCACCGAAGATGTCCTCGTAGCAAATATCCACGGCCACCGGCTGGTTCTTCACGATGAACGCCTTCTGCGCGACCGGCCCGCGCGCGAGATCGCCGAGCGGAATGCCCATCAGCCGCACGAACCAGTGAAAGCCCGTCGGCACGAATTCGCCGAACGGCACCAGATGATGCTTGTCGTAGCGATACACGCCATCCACGTGCGGCGTGACGCCGAACAGGCTGTTGGTGTAATCCGTCGCGGTGCCGTCCGGCAGCATGGTCACGCCGATCGCACCGAACAGCACCGACGTGCCCGTGCTGTCCGAGAACCGGCGAATGGCGATCGCGAAGTCCTGCGGAATCTGCACGGACAGCACGGGCAACGCGGTTTCCGGCGTCACCACCAGATCGGCCGGTTTCTCCGTGATGAGCCGTCGATACAGCGCGATGGATTCATCCACGCCCGCCTGCTCGAACTTCATCTCCTGCTTCACGTTGCCTTGCAGCAGCCGCACATCGAGCGGCGCGTTGGCGGGCGTCGTCCAGTGCGCGAACGACAGCAACATGCCCGCGACGATCATCGCAAGCGCGATAACGGCAGGCGTGATCGCATGACGCCGGTTCAGCCTGAAGTGATAGACCGCCTGCACGACGAGCGCCGCCACCAACGCCAGCACCCAGCCGACGCCATACACGCCTGCCACCGCGCCGAAACCGGCGAGCGGGCCATCGACTTGCGCATAACCGCTCGCGAGCCACGGAAAGCCGGTGAACACGAGACCACGCAGCCATTCGCCCAATGCCCAGGCGCTTGCGAAGGCGAACGCGCCGTGCCACGTCGGCGCGAAACGCGGGGCGGCATCGATCTCGCGCGCGGTGTTCGCGTCTTCATCGCCGAAGCGCGCGCGGCCCGCGACCAGCGACCACATCGCGCCCGACAACGCCGGATAAACCGCGAGATACAGACAGAACAACGCGACCGCCGCAGCCGCAAGCGGCGCGGCCATCCCGCCATAAACGTGCATGCTCACATAAAGCCACCACACGCCCGTCACGAAGTTGCCGAAGCCGAATGCCCAGCCCGTCGCGGCGGCGCTTTTCCAGCCGCCGGTGCGCGAGAGCCACGCGAAGAACAGCGTGAAGATGACGAGTTCGATCCACCCGCCATGCGGCGTCGGCGCGAACGAAAGCGTGTTGGCCGCGCCGAGCACGGCGGCGACGAGGTAATGCCAGAACGGCAAGGCGCGCGGGGCGGTCGTGCCGCCGGCATCGCGTTGACGGGAAAGAGAGCGAAACGATGAGTCGGCCATTGATCGAGCGGTGGCGGAGGGCGCGGAAGGGAGAGTGTGTGTGGCGCTCAAGCGCCGGAGCCGGCGTCGCCACCGGCTCGGAGAATGTCAGCGTGCGTCAGTCGCGCAGTTCGTCTTCATCGTCGTCCATGCGATGGTGTTGCTGCTGCGCGAGATTCGGCGCGCGCCGCACGAGCAGCACGTGAATCTGCCGCGCATCGCCACGCAAAATCTCGAACACGAAATCGTCGATGCGCACCTTCTCGCCCCGATGCGGCACGCGCCCGAAGCGATGCGTCACAAGACCGCCGATGGTGTCCACTTCGTCATCCGAGAAATCGGAGCCGAATTCTTCGTTGAACTGTTCGATGCCCGTCAGCGCGCGCACGCGATGCTTCCCGTCCGGCGTCGCGATTATATTGCCGGCTTCCTCGTCGAAGTCGTATTCGTCCTCGATATCGCCGACGATTTGCTCCAGCACATCCTCGATGGTGATGAGGCCCGCGACGCCGCCGTATTCGTCGACCACGATGGCGATGTGATTGCGGTTCACGCGGAAGTCGTGCAGCAACACGTTCAGCCGCTTGGACTCCGGAATGAACACGGCGGGGCGCAGCATGCCGCGCACGTCGAATTCTTCCTCGGCGTAATAGCGCAGCAGGTCTTTTGCAAGCAGCACGCCGATGATGTTGTCGCGATTACCCTCGCACACCGGATAGCGCGAGTGCGCTTTTTCGAGCACGAAAGGAATGAATTCGGCGGGCGTGTCGGAGATGCTGATCGCGTCCATTTGCGCGCGCGGCACCATGATGTCGCGTGCGCAGAGATCGGACACTTGAAAGACGCCTTCGATCATCGAAAGCGAGTCGGCGTCGAGCAGGTTGCGCCCGTGCGCATCCTGAAGCACTTCGAGCAGTTCGTCGCGCGACTCCGGCTCGTGTGAGATGAAATCGGTCAGGCGTTCGAGAAGCGAACGTTTTTCCTGGGGTTTCTCGGGGCGTCGACTGGGATAGGGTTCGTTCATAGCGTTGCGCCCGGAACTTCCGGGCGCGTGTGGATGGAAAGTTAAGCATACACCAAGGGAAAACGCGGCCGGGGTGAGGCAGCAGGCCGCTGGCGTCAGGTCATGCTAGCCGATCAATATGTCGGCATGGGGGCGCTGGCCAAACGGATGAGGCCTGTAAAACATCATAAGTTTCGGCGATGAAAACATGGCTCATGCTTGCCTACACCGTCTCAACAAAGCCTCCAACGCCCGATCCGGCATTCCGCTTTCGCGCAACGCCTCGACCGTTCGGCTGACGTATTCGAACGTGGTGCCATAACGCCCGCTGGCACAGCCGAGCACGGTCCGCACGACAGGATCGGCCAGCTTGCCGGTGTAGGACGATGCGTCGCGCCGCATCACAAACGCAAGCGCCGCAACACGCCGGCCATCCGCGAGCGTGCAGGGCAGCCACGCGGGGCGGTACGACGCCATCGCCATTTCGCGTTTCCAGAGGACTTCGAGATGCGGAATCGCGCCTTCGCCCGCGAGCCGAAACGCCATGCCGGTGCACGAGCCGCCGCGATCCAGCGCGAGCACAAGCCCCGGCTGCTCCGGCGTTCCGCGATTCACGCGCGACCACAGATACAGGCCGCGATGATAGCCATGCACCTTGCTGCGCACGGCTTCGAGCGTCGGCAAACCGGGATTCCAAATGAGCGAGCCATAACCGAACAGCCAAAGGTCCGATTTGCGGTCCCAGTGAGCAAGCGCCGCCTCACGCGAAACGGCCAGTTCTTCATCGGATAGGAGCGCGGAATCGACGAGCGCGGGCGGATAGCCCGGACAGGGCGTCGCCGGCGCATCGGCGCAGGGGTCGGAAAGGGGTGAGGACTCGGGCAGTTTGTCGTTCACGGCATCGAATCGGTGGCGGCGGCTGAACGTTTTTAGGCCAAAGGCACGTACGGATCGGTAAAGCCCAGAGACTGCATGATATCCGTCTCGATGGATTCCATCTCTTGCGCCTCGCTTTCGACTTCGTGATCGTAGCCTTGCGCATGCAGCGCGCCGTGCACGAGCAGATGCGCGTAATGCGCTTCCAGCGGCTTGCCCTGTTCGGCGGCTTCCCGCTCGACCACCGGACAGCACAGAATCAAATCGCCGGTCACGGGATCGTCTTCGGATTCCGCATACGCGAAAGTCAGCACATTGGTCGCGTAATCTTTCTGACGATACGTGCGGTTGAGCGCACGGCCTTCTTCCTCATCGACGAAACGCACGGTCAGCTCGGCATCCGCGAACAACGAAGCCTTGATCCAGCGCATGACCGTCGCACGCGAAAGCATCGCCTTGTGCGACGGATACGCTTTCGCCGCAGGAAACTGCAACGTGAGATTCAAACGCGGCGTCATTCCGGTTTCTGCGATTGCGACTGTTGAGCCTGACGCGCCGCCTCGGCGATGGCGGCATCCTTCTGCGACTGCGCGTCGTAAGCCTCGACGATGCGCGCCACCAGCGGATGCCGCACCACATCCGCCGACGTGAAATGCGTGATGGCAATGCCGCGCACTTCCGACAGCACATGCTGCGCCTCGATCAGCCCGCTCTTGTGGCCGCGCGGCAAATCGACCTGCGTGGTGTCGCCGGTCACGACCGCCTTCGAGCCGAAGCCGATCCGCGTGAGGAACATCTTCATCTGCTCGGGCGTGGTGTTCTGCGCCTCGTCCAGAATGATGAACGCGTGATTCAGCGTGCGGCCGCGCATGTAGGCGAGCGGCGCGATTTCGATCATCTGGCGCTCGAACATCTTCGCGGTTTTATCGAAGCCGAGCAGATCGTAAAGCGCGTCATACAACGGACGCAGATACGGATCGACCTTCTGCGCGAGATCGCCCGGCAGAAAGCCGAGCCGCTCGCCCGCTTCCACGGCCGGACGCGTCAGCACGATTCGCTTGACCTGATCGCGTTCGAGCGCATCGACCGCGCACGCCACCGCGAGATAAGTCTTGCCCGTGCCCGCCGGCCCGATGCCGAAGGTCACGTCGTGCGCCAGAATCTGCTTCAGATAGTCGCGTTGCGCGGGCGTGCGTCCGCGAAGATCGGCGCGGCGCGTGTAGAGCTTCGGGCCGTGGTCTTCGTCGTCGCCCAGATCGATGGTCGCGCTCGGTTCGTCGAACGGATGATCCGGGTCGCCGCGAAAACGCGGATCGACTTCCGAACCTTCGCCGTTGGCCTCGCGCGCATCTTTTGCGCGGCGCGTGACGTGATGCGCTTCGACCAGCGCGAGCTGGATGTCATCGACGGAAAGCGGATCGCGCGCGCGGTTGTAGAAGTTTTCGAGCGCCGCGAGCGCCACCTTGGCACCGCGCCCGCGAATCGAAATCTTGTGGCCGCGACGCGAAAGCGTCACGTCGAGCGCCTGCTCGATCTGCCGCAAGTTTTCATCGAGCGGGCCGCAGAGGTTGGCGAGCCGCGCGTTGTCCTCGCGCGGTGCGGTGAATTCCAAATGCTGCGTGGGAGCGTTCTTCAAAGTGAACTTGGGTTCCTGTCTTTAGTGCGTCAGTTCGGGCGCCATCACGAGTTCGCCGCGCAAGGAATGCGGATACGCATGCACGATCTGCACGTCGATCATCTGGCCGATCAGGCGCGCGTGCGTTTCGACCGGCGCCGGAAAATTGACGACGCGATTGTTCTGCGTGCGCCCCGCGAGTTCGTTCGGGTCCTTGCGCGCCGGGCGCTCGACCAGAATGCGTTCGATCTTGCCGACCATCGACTGGCTGATGCGCTGCACGTTTTCCTCGATGGTCGCCTGCAAATGTTGCAGACGCTTGAGCTTGACTTCGCGCGGCGTGTCGTCGTGCAGGTTCGCGGCGGGCGTGCCGGGACGCGGACTGTAGATGAACGAAAAGCTCGTGTCGTAGCTCATCTCGTGGACGAGCGTCATCATCTTGTTGAAATCGTCTTCGGTCTCGCCGGGAAAGCCGACGATGAAATCCGTCGACAGCGACAAGTCCGGACGAATGGCGCGCAGACGGCGAATGACCGACTTGTATTCGAGCACCGAGTAACCGCGCTTCATCGCCATGAGAATGCGGTCCGAGCCGTGCTGCACCGGCAAATGCAGATGCGAGACGAGCTTCGGCACTTTCGCGTAGGTATCGATGAGGCGCTGCGTGAATTCCTTCGGATGCGAAGTCGTATAACGAATGCGCTCGATGCCCGGCACTTCCGCGACGTATTCGATCAGCGTGGCGAAATCCGCGATCTCGTCCGCGCCGAGCGTGAGCGCGCCGCGATAGGCGTTGACGTTCTGGCCGAGCAGCGTGACTTCGCGCACGCCCTGATCGGCCAGACCGGCGATTTCGGTGAGCACGTCGTCCAGCGGACGCGAAACTTCCTCGCCGCGCGTGTAGGGCACCACGCAATAACTACAGTACTTCGAACAACCTTCCATGATCGAGACAAACGCGCTCGGACCATCCACGCGCGCGGGCGGAAGGTGATCGAACTTCTCGATTTCCGGGAACGAGATATCGACCTGCGCGCGGCCCGTGGCACGGCGCTGATCGATCATGGCCGGCAGCCGATGCAAGGTCTGCGGACCGAACACGAGATCGACATACGGCGCGCGCGCGACAATCGACGCGCCTTCCTGGCTCGCCACGCAACCGCCCACACCGATCAGCAGATTCGGGTTCGCTTCCTTGAGTTCGCGCACGCGGCCGAGATCGGAGAACACTTTCTCCTGCGCCTTTTCGCGCACCGAGCACGTATTGAACAGAATGACGTCCGCGTCTTCGGGCGTGTCCGTCTTGACGAGGCCTTCCGCCGCGCCGAGTACGTCGACCATCTTGTCGGAGTCGTACTCGTTCATCTGGCAGCCAAAGGTCTTTACATAAACTTTCTTGGTCATGAATCGTCGCCGGTCGCAGTGGTTAACCTGGGGGCGTCTATAAAAGTGATGGATGGGAAGGCTTCGCGTGCCGTTTGCGTGCTATCACGTATTCCGCACGAATCTGCCTGCTTTTTACTGTAATTTAGCCCGATATTATAGCGCCGACGGGCATTTCCGACGCGCTCGCGTGCCCGCTGTTCCTTTTGCAAACACTGCGCCATCTTCAAGTTTCCTTTGAGGATGATTCAACTCGCAGGCCCATTTTCAGGCGTGTGCGGAAAACGCAGAATCGCGTTCAGTTCCACTCCACGCGTTCATGCTCATGCAACTCGATCACGTCACGCTCGTCGCGCCCGATTGCGACGCGATCATGCGCTTTTTCGTCGATGTCGCCGGGATGGCCGTTGGCGCGCGTCCGCCATTCGGCGTTACCGGGTATTGGCTGTATCTCGATGGACGGCCTGCGGTGCATCTGACCGCGTCCACTTTGTTCGCGGCTTCGACCGAAAAGCCCGCGGCGGCGCGCATCGACCATGTGGCTTTTCGTCTTGCCGATGCAAACGAATGGGCGGCGCTGATCGAACGCCTCGCCCGTCACGGCTATCCCTACCAGTTCGCCGATGTGCCGCTCACAGGCGAACGCCAGCTTTTCGTGCGGCTCGCGCCGGGTGTCGTCGTCGAGTTCGTCATCGCGCGGTCCCGAATGCCTTCGTAATACTGGCGGATATTTGTCTACCGCTATGATGGCTGCTTCAATCGCGGATTTGGGCAACTCGCCAACATGATCGACCATCTCATCTGTGACTGCGACGGCGTGCTCGTCGATAGCGAAGTCATCGCGGACCGCGTGATGCTGGACGTGCTGACGGAGACGTTTCCCGGCATCGACTTCAAGCCCGCTGTGAAGAGCGCGTTCGGCCAGCAGACTTCGCGCTTTCTCGCCGGGCTCGAAACGCAATTCGATATCGTGATGCCGCCGGACTTTACCGGCACGATCGAAGCGCGCGTGCTGCACGAACTGGAGCACTCGGTCGGACCCATCGCGGGTGTGCGCGCTGCGCTCGAACAGTGCGGTTTGCCGGTGGCGGTGGTGTCCAATAGTGGCCTCGAACGCGTGAAGACGTCCTTGCGGCGCGCGGGACTCGAAGAAATCATGGGTGAGCGCGTGTTCAGCGCGCAGCAGGTCGCGCGACCCAAGCCCTATCCCGATGTCTATCTGTTCGCAGCCCGAACGCTCGGCGTCGATCCCGCGCGCTGTCTCGTGGTCGAGGACAGCATTGCCGGACTGACGGCGGCGCGCGCGGCGGGCATGAAGACCGTCGCGTTCGTCGGGGCGAGCCACATTCCCGACGGATACGCGCAAGTGCTGCACGAAACCGGCATCACGCGAATCTTCGCGCATATGGACGAGTTGCCCGCGCTGGTGGCGGCGGGCATACGCGGCGATTTCGGCGACGTGCTTTCGTAACGTTCGGAACATGGCGGATCAGCGGGCGTCCGCCCAAACCTTGGCGGCATCGACGGCACGCTTCCAGCCTGCGACGTTCGTCTCGACTTCCTTTTGAGGCATGGACGGCGTGAAGCGACGATCCAGTTGCCACTGCGCTTTCAATTCCTCCACATCCTTCCAGTAACCGACCGCGAGTCCCGCAAGATACGCCGCGCCCAGCGCAGTAGTTTCCGACACGCGCGGGCGCACGGCATCGACGCCGAGCATGTCAGCCTGAAACTGCATGAGCAGATCGTTGGCGCACGCGCCGCCATCCACGCGTAATTGCGCGATGTGTGTGCCGGCATCCGCTTCCATGGCGCGCAAAACATCGAGCGACTGATACGCGATGGCATCGAGTGCCGCTCGCGCGATATGCGCCGATGTCGTGCCGCGCGTGACGCCGAACATCGTGCCGCGCGCGTGTGCGTTCCAGTGCGGTGCGCCCAGCCCGGCGAACGCGGGCACGAGATACACGCCATCGCTGTGCGGCACGCTGCGCGCGAGCGCTTCGATCTCGCTCGCGTGGCGGATCAGGCCGAGCCCATCGCGCAACCACTGCACCACCGCGCCCGCGATAAAGATGCTGCCCTCAAGCGCATACGTCACGCGATCGCCAATCTGCCAGGCAACAGTCGTGACGAGATTGTTGCTCGACTCGATCGGCGTATCGCCTGTGTTCATGACAAGAAAGCAGCCTGTGCCGTAAGTGTTCTTCACCATGCCGACGTCTGTGCACATCTGTCCGAACAGTGCGGCGTGCTGATCGCCCGCGATGGATGCGAGCGGCAGGTCAGCGGCGAACACTGTGCCTTTCGTCGTGCCATACACTTCGGAAGACGTGCGCACTTCCGGCAGCATGCTGCGCGGAATATCGAAGGCGTCGAGCAGTTCGTCGTCCCAACGGCAGGCGTGGATATCGAAAAGCATGGTGCGCGAGGCATTGGTGATGTCGGTAACGTGCAGCTCGTGCCGCATGAAGTTCCACACGAGCCAGCTATCGACAGTGCCGAATGCCAGCCGGCCTTGCTTCGCCTTGTCGCGAGCACCTTCGACGTTATCGAGAATCCAGCGGATTTTCGTGGCCGAGAAGTAGGCATCGATTGGCAAACCGGTTTTCGCGCGAACGAGCGCTTCGAGTCCGCGCTCGCGGAATTCATCGCACAGAGATGCCGTGCGCCGGTCCTGCCACACGATCGCGTTGTACACCGGCTTGCCGGTTTCCCGGTCCCACACGATGGTCGTCTCGCGCTGATTCGTGATGCCGACCGCCGCAATCGACGACGCGCCCACGCCCGCGCGCGTGACAGCCTCGGCGGCGACGCCGGCCTGCGTGGACCAGATTTCCAAAGGATCGTGTTCGACCCAGCCCGCCTGCGGATAGATCTGCCCGAACTCCTTCTGCGCCACCGACACGATGTTGCCGCCACGGTCGAACAGCATGGCGCGAGAACTCGTCGTGCCCTGATCGAGCGCGAGAACGTATTGATCCTGCATGGTCTCCTCCTTTTTGAGCGGGCTTTGCGTGCGGTAAGTCTGCACGAGCAATCTATCGGAGGCGCAGCGCGTCCACAACCTGGCCGGATGGCATAGGCAAAAGTGCAGTTTTCGTCCGCAATGCCCGTGGATTGCAGATTGGCCTATGCCATTCGGCCGAGTGGCGCGAAGGCCCAGATCGTTCGATACTGAGGGCTCGAATCAATGCAGAGGTGAACGCAATGCGAAAGTCGGTCGTGTGCGGGGCGATAGGTCTCCTGAGCGTGGTGGCGCTCGCGGGTTGTGTATCCACGCCGAGTCTCACGGGCACGGTCGGGGCGTCGTCGTTCGGCGCGCTTCAGGAACAATGCGGCACCGCGCCCGTGGATTACGGTCAGGATGCGCAGTCCGTCTATTCGGCTTTCTACGATGCTTACGTGGCGCAAAAGCGCGGTGGTTTGCCGAAGGACCGTTATTGTGCGTTCCAGGCATCCATTGCGTCGCGCTACAGCGCGTACAAGACGAACCCGAGCGCCGAGGCACAGAGCGCGTGGGCGAACTTCTTTCTGGATCAGCGCGCGCAGGCTTTGAGCTGGCGCGCCGCGGTCGATCCGACCTTGCGCGCGGGATAAAAGCGCTTCGAGATGAGGACAAACAAAGGGCGCGGTCGAATGACCGCGCCCGGGAACTGCTGCACACCAGTCTAGGAGAACCGCTTGAATGCCTTGACGGTGGAATCACCTGAAGCAGTGAGGCGCCATTGTTGCCGGCCCGAAGCGAGATTTTCGAGTTGGACCAACTGGCGTTCGAGCAACGCGTCGAGTTCCTGGCGCTCCATATCGAGTTGATGGGGCGCTTCCTGAATCAGAAGCAAGGTAGCGAATTCGTGCGGACTCAGCATCGTGTTCTCCATGACGACTGAACGGCAATAGCGACCGGCTTTGTGGGCCGGGTTTCTTTCGCTTCGAAACGTGTAAGGGAGGCTGAAAATCGCCGGGTGAATGTGTGGCTTTTTGTGCTTCATCCACCGGGAATTCGGATTGTAGGCAAGCGTCTGACGAGTGACACACGGCGCAGCAAAAATTTTGGCTTTGACTTTTGTTGGACAGCGCGGCGGGTGCGTGTCGCTGCTAATTCGGAGAATTCGCATGAGCTTCTTGTCGCATCGCACAATTCATTTGCTTGTGAAATTCATGCGACGGACGCATCAATCCAGACGATAAATGAATTTGATTTGAATGTAGTGCTCATTGCACTATTTCAGCTTTCTGTTTTTTGTACGAAACCATTTCAAGCGGTAGTTTGCTGCTGCCGAATCCCGGACCCGACTCATGACACGCTTCAACTGGCAAAACCCGTATCCGACGCCGCGCCTTCCGGTGTTCGCCCGCAATATCGTTTCGACGTCGCATCCGCTGGCGGCGCAGGCCGGGCTTCGCATGCTGTGGAAGGGTGGCAATGCCGTCGATGCCGCGATCGCTGCGGCGGCGGCCATCACCGTGGTCGAGCCGGTGTCCTGCGGCCTTGGCGGCGATGCCTTCGCGCTCGTCTGGGACGGCAAGAAGCTGCACGGTTTGAACGCGTCGGGTACGTCGCCGGCTGCGTGGAACGTCGATTACTTTCGCAGTAAATACGGCGAGGAAAACGGGCTTGCCCGCCAGCCGAAGCGAGGTTGGGATGCCGTCACCGTGCCCGGCGTAATCGCGGGGTGGCAAGCGCTGCATGAAAAGTTCGGTTCGCTTCCGTTCGCCGATCTGATGGAGCCAGCCATCGAGATCGCCGAGCGCGGTCATGCGGTCGCAAGCATCGTCGCGTACAAATGGGCGGCCGCGGTTCCCGAACTGAAAGACCAGCCCGGTTTCGCGGATGTCTTCATGCCGCACGGCCGCGCGCCCGAAGTGAGCGAACTGGTGCGCTTCCCCGGTCACGCAAACACGCTGCGCCTGCTCGCCGAAAAAGGCCCGCGCGCCTTTTACGAAGGCGAGATCGCCGAGCGTATCGCGGCCTTCGCGCGTGAGGGCGGCGCGGCCATGACCATGAACGATCTTCGCGACTATCGCGCGGACTGGGTCGAGCCCATCGCGAAGGATTATCGCGGCTACACGGTGCATGAGATTCCGCCGAACGGGCAGGGCATCGCCGCGCTCATCGCGCTCGGCATTCTCGACAAGTTCGATGTGAGCGCGCTGACGGTGGATCGCATCGAGTCGCAGCATTTGCAGATCGAAGCGATGAAGCTCGCTTTCGCTGATGTCTATCGCTACGTCGCCGATCCGCGCTCCATGGAAGTCACGCCCGAGCAGATGCTCGACGACGCCTATCTCACCGAACGCGCGAAGCTCATCGATCCGGCGAAGGCCACGCAATTCGATTTCGGCATGCCGAAGGCGGGCGGCACCATCTACATGTCGGCGGCGGACGAGCGCGGCATGATGGTGAGCTTCATCCAGTCGAATTACATGGGCTTCGGTTCGGGCGTGGTCGTGCCGAACATGGGCATCTCGTTGCAGAACCGTGGTTGCGGTTTCTCGATGGACCCGAAGTCGGCGAATGTCGTCGAAGGCGGCAAGCGGCCGTTCCACACCATCATTCCGGCGTTCCTGACGCAACAGGTGGACGGCAAGCGCGAAGCCGTTATGAGCTTTGGCGTGATGGGCGGCGACATGCAGCCACAAGGGCATCTTCAGTCGATCGTGCGCATGCTCGACTACGGCCAGCAGCCGCAGGCCGCGTGCGATGCGCCGCGCTGGAAGGTCAACCGCGATTTCACCATCGATATCGAAGCCACGCTCGATCTCGATACGGCGCGTGCGCTTGAAGGTCTCGGCCATACCATCAAGTCCGTGGACGACCCGTACATGGATTTCGGCTCGGGCCAATACATCTGGAAGCTCGACCGCAACGATCCCGAACGCGGTTATGTGGCGGCAAGCGACAGCCGGCGCGACGGACTGGCCGCCGGGTTCTGAGCAGTGTCCGAACCGTTCATGCAAGCGGGCGTTGCTTCGCCGAAGCCGCTATCGAAGGCGATGGTTCGCCGCATCGTGTTCTCGTCGTCGGTGGGAAACGCGCTCGAATGGTTCGACTTCCTCGTGTACGGCTACTTCGCGACATCCATCGCGAAGACGTTCTTTCCGTCGCACGACGAATGGCTTTCGACGATGCTCGCCATCGGCACGTTCGGCATTTCGTTTCTCATGCGTCCGCTGGGCGCGATCGTGCTCGGCATCTATGGCGACCGCAAAGGCCGCAAGGCCGCGCTCACGCTCGCCATCCTGCTGATGATGCTCGGCACGCTGACGATGGCGGTCATGCCGTCGTATGAGCGTATCGGCATTGCGGCGCCGCTCGCGGTATTGCTCGCGCGGCTGATTCAGGGTTTTGCGGTCGGCGGTGAGTTCGGCAGCGCGACGGCGTTCATGGTCGAGCACAGCGCGTCGAAGCGCGGCTATTACGCGAGCTGGCAATTCGCGAGTCAAGGGTTGGCCGCGATCATGGCGGCGGCGTTCGGCTCCTTGTTGAACGCGTGGCTCGCGCCGTCGCAACTCGAAAGCTGGGGCTGGCGCATTCCGTTCGTGTTCGGTCTGCTCATCGGGCCGGTGGGTTATTACATTCGTTCGCACCTCGACGAGACGCCGGAGTTTCTCGCGACACGCGCTGCGCCGAAAGCGAGTGAGCCGAATCAGTGGGTCAACTTGTTGCTGTCGGTAGGCATCGTGGCGCAATCGACGGTCGGCGTGTATGTGCTGCAACTCTACATGCCGCTGTACGCGGTGAAGCAGTTGCATCTTCCTGCTGCGAGTTCGTTTGCTGTAGTCGTGCTCAATGGTGGCCTGCAGTTCATCTTCTCACCGTTGATGGGCGCGCTGTCGGACCGGCTCGGGCGCATTCGCATCATGCTTGGTGCGTCGATCGTGATGGGCGTTGGCATTTATCCGATGTTTGCGTTCTTGCAAGCGCATCCGACCGTCGCATCGCTCGTCGTGCTTCAGGCGGCGGCGGGCATTCTCAAAGCCGCGTATTCCGGGCCGATGCCCGCGCTCATGTCCGAAATCTTCCCCACGCGTGTGCGATCGACCGGGCTGTCCATCGCGTATGCGCTGGGCGTTACATTGTTCGGCGGCTTTGCACCGACCATCGTCGAGGCGTTCATCCACGTGACCGGCGACAAACTCGCGCCGAGTTATTACGTGCTGCTGGCTGCGTTGCTCTCCGGCATTTCATTGGCGATCGTCGCGTGGCGCAGGCATCGTTACGCTCAAGCCATCAGGGCATGATTCCTGCTCCGACACTCGCCCAAGCGCGGCCCCGATAACCGTGGAATTTTGAGCGGAACGGAACCCGCGCAAGCGGCGCGAGTCTGTCCCCCTGTTCTGCAAACTCATTGCAGGACAGCTAAGATGGATAAACAAGCCGCCGAAAATTTAGTTGAGCCGCAACGAGGCGTTTGCGGCTCATTTGAACCTCGGCCTACTTTGTTGGCCGATGGCGCGTTCACTCCAGCCAGGAGCGCGATATATGCACACCGAAACCAAACACACGATGCCTTGGCGCATCGAAGACATCGACCTGAACAGGATCGATCGACATCGCGCTGAATCGAACGAAGATCTGCTTTTGTTGCTTTGCGCGTGTTCGTTCATCGAAAGCGGCACCGATCTTTATACGAGCAACCTCAGCACTTACTTTCAGGACGACCCCGAGATTTCCGCCTGGCTGAACAACGAGTGGGAGCCCGAAGAAATGCAGCACGGGCGCGCACTCAAGGCCTATATTCATCACGTCTGGCCCGACTTCGACTGGGACACGGCCTTCAAGAACTTCTTCGACGAATACTCGCTGACGTGTTCGTATGAGGAGTTCGAAAAGAAACGCGCGCTGGAAATGGTGGCGCGCTGTGTAGTCGAAACGGGCACGGCCACGTTGTATCGCGCCATCAACAAGTGTTCGGATGAACCGGTGCTCAAGGAGATTACCGACAACATCCGCACGGACGAAGTGCGCCACTACAAGCACTTTTTCCAGTTCTTCAAGAAGTGGAACAAGATCGAAGGCAATGGGCGTTTCGCGGTGCTTGGCGCGCTGATTCGTCGCGTGGCGGAACTCAAGAGCGAGGACTCCGAGATCGCGCTGCGTCATGTGTTCGCCATTCGTTTTCCGGATCGTGTGCGCGATACGGAATACAACCGCGAGTTGTCCGCGCGCGTGAATGCGCTGGTTCGGCGCAATCTTTCCACGGATCAGTGCATCAAGATGCTGCTCAAGCCGCTCGATCTTCCGGCGCGCATTCTGCCGGGCGTGCAGTATCCGCTCGCCAAGATGACGCAATTGTTTTTCCGCTGAGCAGCTTCGGAAACGCGACGGCAAGGCCGTTACGTCGAAGCACATCATTTTCATGAACACGACCTTCGACGAATGGCCGCCCGAGCTACGCGCCTTGTTCGATGGCACGCTCGTGCATGCGCCACGCGGTTTCGCTGCGTCACTCTGCGCGACCGATGGCTCGAATCGCGTGCGGACCGCGTTGTTAAGCGCAGGCGAACTGTTCGCGTCGGATGCGCGCACGCTCGGCTTTGCGTTGTGGCCGACATCGCGCACCGCGCAGGCGATCGTCGCGAGTGGGCACGCCACGCTCACCTTTGTGTTCGACGAATCGTTCTATCAGATTCAGTTGAATGCGCGCGCCGTCACGCTGGACGATGTGCCGCTCACATGCTTCATCACAACGATCGACAGCGGTGAGCGGCAGCAAGTGGCTTATGCGCGTTTGACGAGCGGCATCGAATTCGAGTTGATGGATGCCGCGACGGTAGAAGCCCGCTGGCGCGAGCAGATTGGATGGTTGAAGCGGGCGGCGAGCGCCTGAAAAAAGAGCAGGACGCCTTGAACGTCCTGCGACAGCGAAATCAACGACCGCGATCGCCCGTGCGAACGCCATCACGTCGCGGCGCGCCGCTGCCCGTGCTTCGCGGCTTGCCGCTCAGCAACGCGCCCGGATTTCCGCCGCCGCTCTTGCCACGCTGATTCGAGCCTTCGGAAGAAGAACGTCGCGGTGCGCCGCCCGTGCCACTACCGGCACCGTGACTCGGCTTGTTACCAGCCGAAGCAGGCTTCGGCGCACGTCCACCGCCGTTACCGCCACCATTACCATTCGCCGCCTTCGCCGGACGCGCTTCACGCCCCGCGCCTGACGAACCACCATTACCCTGCCCGCGACGACCTTGCCCCTGGCCCTGGCTGCGTCGTTGAATCGGCTCGGCCTTCGCGTTCGGGTCCGGCTCGAAGCCCGGAATCACTTCCTGCGGAATCGGACGCTTGATGAGCCGTTCGATATCGCGCAACAACTGATGCTCATCGACGCACACGAGCGACACCGCCTCACCTTCCGCACCCGCACGCCCCGTCCGCCCAATCCGATGCACATAATCTTCCGGCACGTTCGGCAGATCGAAGTTCACCACATGCGGCAGTTGATCGATATCGATGCCACGCGCCGCGATATCCGTCGCCACCAAAACCTGCAACGTCTGATCCTTGAATTCGGCCAGCGCGCGCGTGCGAGCCGACTGGCTCTTGTTGCCATGAATGGCGAGCGCGCTGATGCCGTCCTTGCCGAGTTGTTCCGCCAGCCGGTTCGCGCCGTGCTTGGTGCGCGTGAACACGAGCACCTGCGTCCAGTCATTCGTGCGGATCAGGTGCGTGAGCATGTCGCGCTTGCGGTCACGATCGACCGGATAAATCTTCTGCTCGATGCGCTCAGCCGTCGTATTACGCCGCGCGACTTCGATCAACGCGGGCGAATCGAGCAGGCTGTCGGCCAGCGCCTTGATCTCGTCCGAGAACGTTGCCGAAAACAGCAGGTTTTGACGTTTCGCGGGCAGTCGAGCAAGCACGCGCTTGATGTCGTGGATGAAACCCATGTCGAGCATGCGATCGGCTTCATCGAGCACGAGAATTTCGAGCTGCGACACGTCGATGGTCTTCTGCTGCATGTGATCGAGCAGACGCCCCGGCGTCGCCACGACGATATCCACGCCGCGCTTCAGTGCGTCGATCTGCGGATTGATGCCCACGCCGCCGAACATCACGGTCGAACGGAGCTTGAGGTACTTGCCATACGCACGCACGCTTTCCTCGACCTGCGCGGCGAGTTCACGCGTCGGTGTGAGGATCAGCGCGCGCACCGGGCGCTTCGCGCCGCCGGTCACGGGCGCGAGTTGCGAGAGACGTTGCAGGATCGGCAGCGTGAAGCCGGCGGTCTTGCCGGTGCCGGTCTGCGCGCCGGCCAGCAGGTCGCCGCCCTTGAGGACGGCGGGAATCGCCTGGAGTTGAATCGGAGTCGGGCTCGAATAGCCCAGTTCGTTGACAGCGCGAAGAAGAGGTTCGGACAGGCCGAGTGAATCGAAAGACATAAAGGATGTTCGAGTTCGTTATGACGGGCGGCGCGCGTGCGAACGAGTCTGCGGCGGCGAACTGTTGATACGCGTTCGGCCGGCAGAGCGCACATGCGACGCTCGGAAATCAATCGGGCGGCGTGCCTTGCGGGCAGTATTGCGCCCGAGCGTTGCCGCGAGGTTCGGCGCGTATCAAGACACGCCAACTGGCCGTAAGTTGCATTCCCGGTAGAGATGCATGGCGGAATGCCGCATCCGCACGTTCACGCGACGTAGCGCGCGACGCTCACGAATTGGCAAAGGCTGCCTGCCAGCACGAACAGATGCCAGATACCGTGGCCGTGCCGGATACGCTCGTCGTTGATGAAAAAGTAGATGCCGACGCTATAGATCACGCCGCCTGCCACCAGCCATGCGGTTCCGGCCACGGGCAGCGCCGTCACGAGCGGATGAACGGCCACGAGCGCGAGCCATCCCATCAGCACGTAGAGCACCATCGAAACAATGCGGGTTTTGCGTCCGAGCGTGAGTTCCTGCGTGATGCCCAGCGCGGCGAGTCCCCACGACACGCCGAACAGCGACCAGCCCCAGGGACCACGCAAGGTCACCAGCGTGAATGGGGTATAGCTGCCTGCGATCAACAAATAGATGGCCGAATGATCGCACTTCTGAAGAACGGCCTTCATGCGCGGCGTGCGCGCCCAATGATACAGCGTCGAAATAACGTACAGGATGACGAGCATCGCGCCATACACGGCGAAGCTCACGATCTTGTACGGATCGCGTTCCATGGCGCCCATGATCACGAGCGCCACCAGTCCCGCCACCGACAGGACCACGCCGATCAGATGGCTGATGCTGTTGAACCGCTCGCCCACATGCATGACAACGTTCACCCCAAAAGACAAGGGGCGCGGCCCCAACGTGAAGGCTGCGCCCCGCTGCGTATTGTACGCTGTCCTCGCGAATGGACGTCAGATCATCAGTCCAGCGGCGCCGAGCGCAAGTTGCTGACCTGCTGCGGCGACACCGGCGTGCCGTGGTTGCCCCACGACATACGAATGTACGTGACCACCGCCGCCACTTCCGTGTCCGACAACGCCTGCGCGAACGGCGGCATGCCGTGCGGCATCGGGTTGCCTTCCGTGCTCGGCGGATAGCCGCCGTTGAGCGTCATGCGGATCGGGTTCACCGCCGAGGGCATCTGGATCGACTGGTTGTTGGCCAGCGGCGGATACGCCGGCGGCTTGCCCAGACCGTTTTCCGCGTGACACTTCGCGCAGTTCTCGGTGTAGACCTTCTTGCCCATCGTGAGCAATTCGCCGCCGAATTTCTCGGACGTTTCGAGTTGCAGGTTTTCCGGCGCTTCCTTCTTCTGCGGAATCGACTTGAGATACGTCGAGATCGCGTTGATGTCGCCGTCGTTCATGTACTGCAGGCTGTTGTGGACCACTTCGGCCATCGGGCCGAACACCGCGCCGCGTTGCGACGTGCCGGTCTTCAGCAGATCGTTGATGTCCTTGATGTCCCAGTCGCCCAGACCCGCTTCCTTGTTCGACGTGAGCGAAGGCGCGTACCAGTTCTGCAGCGGAATCAGACCGCCCGCGAAGGCCGCCGAGCTGACCGGACCGCCCATCGCGTTGATCGAGGTGTGGCACATGCCGCAGTGACCGAGACCTTCGACCAGATACGCGCCACGGTTCCATTCGACCGACTTGGTCGGGTCCGGCTTGTACTCGCCTTCCGAAAAGAACAGCGTGCGCCAGCCGATCAGCAGATTGCGGTTGTTGAACGGGAAGCGCAGTTCATGCGGACGGCTCGGCTCGTTGACCGGCGCGACCGAGCGCAGATACGCGTAGATCGCGTCCGAATCGGCGCGCGTCACCTTGGTGTAGCTCGTGAACGGGAAGCCCGGGTACAGCAGGCTGCCGTCCTTCGAGCGGCCTGTGTGCATCGCGCGATAAAAGTCGTCCGACGTCCATTTGCCGATGCCGTATTGATCGTCCGGCGTGATGTTCGGCGTGAACATGGTGCCGAAGGGCGTAGCCATGGGCAGGCCGCCGCCGAACTGCTTGCCGCCGCGCACGGTGTGGCAGGCGATACAGTCGCCGGCGCGCGCCAGATACTCGCCTTGCTTGACGAGCGCGGCCTTGTCGGCGGGCGTCGCGGCCTGCGCGCCGCCCGAATGGAGATTGTCGCCGCCCGACCAGAGAACTGCGCCGGCTGCGATGGCTGCCACCACGACAGCCGAGGAAAGTGCGTACAGGGACTTGCGTTTCATTGTGTTGTCGCTCCAGACGCCTTATTGCGGTTCGCTGCCGCACTGGAGCGGCGTTTTCAACGAGCCAGCGGGCGCGGGCACCGGGTTGGCGGGTGCGGTTTGCGTGGACAGCCAGGCGGCGACGGCGGTTACATCGTCATCCGTCAGGCGCGAGGCGATTTGCTGCATGCAGTCGGGCGCCTTGGCGTGACGCGTGCCCGACTTCCATGCGCCGACCTGCGCGCTGATGTAATCCGAGTGCAGCCCGACGAGACCCGGAATGGCCGGCTGCATGCCGGTGAGACCCTTGCCGTGGCAAGCCGCGCACGCGGGAATGTTCTTCGACGTATCGCCGTTCAGCACGATCTGCTGACCGCGCGCAAGCGTGGTTGCCGACTGATTCGACTTGGCCGGCTGCGGATACGGCGGACGCTGATTCGAGAAGTACGTCGCGATCTGATGAAGGTAATCGTCCGAGAGATACGTGACGAGGTAGTTCATCGGCGGATAACGGCGCCGGCCTTCACGGAAATTCTGGAGCTGGTTGTACAGATAGTCGGCGGGTTTGCCGGCAAGACGCGGGAAGTAGTCGTTGTCCGTGCCTTCGCCATGAACGCCGTGACATGCGGTGCAGCCCTGCACGCGCGCTGCCATGCTGTCGGTCGCCGGCTGATTGGCTGTCTGGGCCTGCGCCTGAACAGCGCCGAAAATGCCAGCGCTGCCGATCAGTGCCAATGCGAGCAGCGGACGAAAGATGCGTCTTGAAAACACGCGACACTCCATCAAATTCGGGGACTTGCCGAGCTTCGTGCGACTCGGTGCGAAGGTGGCGAACCACGGCCATGCTAACGGCGGCGGAGGGTGGCGGACCACGGCCACAGCGGCTCGACGAGCCTCTGATGCGACGCGGAATTCTATCATCGATGCCTGATGGTGACTATTTGCTGCAATGTGTAATGCTTTGTTCGTGGAAATCGCGACAATATGCCGCGTGACCTTTGACCGCTGAACGACTTTTGTGCTGCGTCACGGCATCGCGCGCTTGGACAAAGCATTGACCGCGCACCGGTCCGGCATCGATTTAATCAAGCCTGCGTCGCCAAGCTTAGGAAGGGGACGGCGAAGGTTCAAGGCGTTTCGGCAAGTGCCGCTCGCGGACCGCGTGGTTTAGACTTCGCGCCCATGTTCCCGCGCACTTCAAATCATTCGATGAACTCCGTTTTCAACGCTTCCGGTTGGGCACCGGCATGACGATCGATCCGCTCTGGCTGGCGCAAACCGGCCTCGCCGCGCTCGGCGATATCGCGTTCGCCTGTGTGCTCGGCGCATTGCTGCTCGATGTCTGGCTGGTCCGCGAACAGGCGTTCGCTCCGTTCGCGGCGGGGTCGCCCGCGCGTCGCGGCGCACAACGCGCGGTGCGTTTCGCCAGTGTTTGCGCGATGCTGCTCGCCTTCTGCAATCTCGCCTCGTTGTGGCTTCAGTCCGCGGCGATGAGCGGCTTGCCATTGATGCAGGCCGGCGATTCGTTGTGGCTCGTCGCGACGGCGACGCATGCGGGCATCGGCTGGTCGATTGCGTTCGTCGGCAGCGTGCTGCTCGTGCTGGCGACGGTTTCGCGCGGCGCGCTGAGGGCGCTCGCCATCGGCGGGGCGATTGTCGCGGCATCGGGAAAAGCAGCGATTGGTCATGCAGCGGATGCGGGCGCGTTCTCGATTCCCGAGGCGGTGCAAACGGTGCATGTGCTCGCGACGGGCGTGTGGGGCGGCGTGGTCATCGCGGGGGCGCTGGCGGTGTTGCCTACGCTGATGGCATCGATCACGCGCGCGACGCTCATTCAAACGATCACGCGCATGTCGCATTCCGCGATGATCGCCATCGCGCTGGTGCTGGTGACCGGCACGTTCAACGGATGGCGCGGCACCGGCGGATCGCTTGCGGTGATGACGTCGAGCACATGGGGTCACGCGCTCGCGGTGAAGCTCGCGCTGGTCGCAACCGCACTCGTGCTCGGCTCGATGAACCGATGGAAGGCGTTGCCGCGTCTGCATCGCAGTGCATCGACGACGGACGCGCACACGGTCATCAAACTCATGCGCATCGAAGCCGTGGCGATGCTCGGGGTGTTCGTCGCGGCGGCGGTTTTATCGCACGCCGTTCCGGGCATGGCGACAATCGGCTAGAAAATTATTCGTAGCCCAGCCGATGACTCACGATCGGCGCGCAAAACAGCGCCAGCGCGCATCCCATGAACTTGCCCTGAAGTTCGACATACGCCGAATGCACATCCACGGCGAACAAGATATCGAGCAATTGCGGCGCGCAGAAAACCATCCCCGCGACGATGAACCATTGCGTCACGCTCGCAATACGCCAGTTGCGCTCGGCGCCGAGCGCCGCCACCACCACCCGCGCCACGCCGAACGCGACCAATGCGCCAACCGTGAGCTGCGCGCGGAGGGTTTCATCGGGAAGCGTGTGCCACATGATTTTTCTCGCTTTTAAGTGACGTTGACGGGCAATGAGCAACTGTCGCCAAGCGTAAGCGCAAGAATCTCGCCAGTATGTTCGAGAAAGCGCAAATCGTGCGAGGAATCAAAAATGCCTAGAACGTGTGCTCCGGTCCGGGGAAACTTCCATCCTTGACCGCGCGCACATAGGCTTCGACGGCCGCAAAAATGCTCGGCTGACCTTGCATGAAATCCTTCACGAAGCGCGGGCGTTTGCCGTGAAAAACGCCGAGCATGTCGTGCAGCACCAGCACTTGTCCCGAACAATCCACGCCCGCGCCAATGCCGATGGTCGGCACCGAAAGCTGTTGCGTCACTTCGCGCGCGAGCAGCGTCGGCACGGCTTCGATCACGATCAGTTGCGCGCCTGCTTGCTGAAGCGCGAGTGCATCGCGCTTCATTTGTTCGGCCGCCGCTTCCGACTTGCCCTGCACCTTGAAGCCGCCGAACGCGTGCACCGATTGCGGCGTGAGCCCGACATGACCGCACACCGGAATCGAGCGCTCGACCAGAAAGCGCACGGTTTCCGCGAGCCATTCGCCGCCTTCGATCTTCACCATCGCCGCGCCCGCGCGCATCAACTGCACGGCGTTCGCATACGCTTCTTCCTTCGAGCCGAGGGTGCCGAACGGCATGTCCGCGACGATCAGCGCGCTCTTGTTGCCGCGCGCGACCGCCGCCGTGTGATACGCGATATCGGCGAGCGTGACGGGCAGCGTCGTCGAATGACCTTGCAGCACGTTGCCGAGCGAATCGCCGATCAGCATGACATCGACGCCCGCGCGTTCGAGCAGCGCGGCGAAGCTCGCGTCATAGCACGTCAGCATGACGATACGTTCGCCCGCTTCGCGCATGGCCTGGAGTTTGGGGACGGTGACCGTCGAGCGGCCCGTTTCCTGCAGATACGTCATGATCGTTTTTTGCTTGAGATGGCGCGCGTTCCGGCTTCAGACCGACACGCCTTTGACAAAGGATTCCTTGCGCCCGCGCATCGTTTCGATACGCTCGATGAGCAGCGCGAGATCGTCTTCCGATGCGAGCGGATTCAGATGTTCCGCGTTCACCGTGAGCACGGGCGAGGCATCGTAGTGATAGAAGAAGTCGTTATAGGCATCCGACAGCGCGCGCAGATAGGAATCCGATATTTGCAGTTCCATCGGCAACGCGCGTTTCTGGATGCGCGCGAACAGCACTTCGGGGCTCGCCTGCAAATACACGACGAGATCCGGCGCGGGACCGTCCGCGCCGATGCGCGAAGCAATGTCCTTGTACAGCGCGAACTCGTCGTCGGGTAGCGTCAGGCGCGCGAAAATCTCGCTTTTCTGCGTGACGAAATCGGCCATCAGCGGCGTCTCGCGCGTGAGCAATTCGGTGACTTCGCGCGTCTGCGCGGCGCGCTGCAACGCGAAGCTCAGTTGCGTGGCGAGCGCATGACGCGTGGTGTCGCGATAGAAACGTTCGAGAAACGGATTGTCCTGCGGGCGCTCGAATAGCGTCTTCATCGACCAGCGTTCGGCGAGCAGCGTCGCGAGCGTGGTCTTGCCGACGCCGATCGGCCCTTCGATCGCGATATAGCGATGCGGCGGGCGCATGTGCGGCGCGGTGACGGTGAGTGGCGGTACGCTCATCGGCAATCTGGTTTGGTAGGGGTTGCGTTGACTTCGGAAGGTTTGGATGCGCCGGGCGCCAGACACTGGCACACCGCGACTTTTTCGATACGCTGATCTTCCACCGCGGCGAGAAAAGCATCTGCGCGGCCGAGTTGCGGCACGATGAGGTCCGGCTCCAGTTCGACCAGCGGCACCAGCACGAACGCGCGTTCCGTCATGCGCGGATGCGGCACCACGAGATCCGCTTCATCGATGCTCGATGCGCCGTACAGCAGAATATCGAGGTCGAGCGTGCGCGGTGCATTGCGATACGGCCGCTCTCGCCCGAACTGTTCTTCGATCGCATGACACAGACGCAGCAGCGAACGCGCGGGCAGCGAGGTTTCGAGCTTGACGACGCAGTTGAAATAATCGTCGCCGGACGAATCGATCGGCGCCGTGCGATAGATGCTCGACTTCGCGAGCACGGTGATCGTGTGCTGTTGGGCGAGACATACGACGGCGTCTTTCAGGGCCTGGCGCGCATCGCCGAGATTCGCACCGAGGCCCAGATAAGCAAGCGTCATGGCAGAAGTCCTACGCGTGATCGAAGGCGAAATGCCGGTGCGCGCCCCGTTCTTCGACGACCGCACGCGGCCCCGAGCGCAAACCGTTATCCGCTACTGTAACGAAATCTCGCGTTACTCGTCGTCCGCGCTTTCGTGACCGTTCGATGCGTGTGAATCGTCCGCGTTCTGCTGATCGTCCTGACCGGCTTGATCGGCCGGTTTGCGCTTCGCATTGCTGCGACGGCGACGCTTCTTCGGACCGCGATCGCGTCCGCCTTGCGTGACCATCGTGTCGCGCGTGACGTGATCGCCTTCGATGAATTCGGTCCACCACTGACCGGTCTCGGCATCCAGTTCGCCAGACTCACAGCGCAGCAACATGAAGTCGTACGCAGCCCTGAATCGCTGATGCTCCAGCAGCTTGAACGCAGTACGTCCGCGCTTTTCCAGCCGATGCTGCAAGCCCCAGATTTCGCGCATGTCCGACGAGAAACGCTTGTGGATGGCGAGTTTCTCGGTCTGCATGTCGAGGACGTCGTCCATCGCGCGATGCAGCGCGGGCACCGGATATTCGCCGTTCGCCGTGTACTGCTGCCAGCGCGATTGCATGTCGTGCCACAGGAGCGCCGCGAACAGAAAGCCCGGCGCGACCGGCTTGCCTGCGCGCACGCGTTCGTCGGTGCTGGTCAGCGCGAGTGTGACGAACTTCTCGCCGGTCGGCTGTTCGAGCACGACATCGAGCAAGGGCAACACGCCGTGATGCAAGCCTTCCTTGCGCAAACGCGTGAGGCACGCCAGCGCGTGGCCCGACATCAGCAGCTTGAGCATTTCGTCGAACAAACGCGCGGCGGGCACGTTGTTCATGAGGTCCGCGAGTTCCTGAATGGGCGCGCGCGTGGCGTCGTCGATCTCGAAGCCGAGCTTGGCCGCGAAACGCACCACGCGCAGCATGCGCACCGGGTCTTCGCGATAACGCGTGGCCGGATCGCCGATCATGCGCAACAGGCGCGCGCGGACATCGGCCATGCCGTCGTGATAATCCAGCACGGTTTGCGTGGCCGGATCGTAGTACATCGCGTTGATGGTGAAGTCGCGCCGCGTGGCGTCTTCGTGCTGCTCGCCCCACACGTTGTCGCGCAGCACGCGGCCGCTTGCATCGACGGCGTGCGTGCGGGCATCCAGTTCGCCGCGTTTGAGACGGCGCGGCGGTTCCGGCGAAGGCTCGGCGGGAACATCCACCAATGCGCGGAACGTCGAGGTCTCGATGATCTCCTGCCCGAACTGCACGTGCACGATCTGAAACCGCCGCCCGATGATGCGCGCGCGCCGGAACAGCTTCTGCACCTGATCGGGCGTGGCGTCGGTCGCGACATCGAAGTCCTTGGGCGGAATGCCGAGCAGCAGATCGCGCACCGCGCCACCGACGATGAACGCGCGATGCCCCGCCTGCTGCAATCCCTCGGTCACGCGCACGGCGTTCTTCGAGATCAGCGACGGATCGATGCCATGAATGTCCGACGACAGAATGACGGGCACATTCGGATCGCGCTTGGGCGGCGCGTCGGCTTTCTTGCGCGTGCTTTTACGCGCCGTTTTCGGCTGGGGCGATGCGGGACCGTCGTCGCTTTCCTTCGGTTCGGCGCTGTCCTGCCCGAACAGCTTGCGGATGAGTTTTTTAATCACGTGTTTCGAAGAGGTTCAGGATGCGCCAGCCTTGAGCCTGGGCATGCGCGCGCAGCGTATCGTCGGGATTGGTCGCGACGGGATCGGTGACGCGTTCGAGCAGCGGAATGTCGTTGTGTGAATCGCTGTAGAAATAGCTGTGCCTGAAGTCGCCCAGCTTCTTGCCGAGCGTCGCGAGCCATTGCTCCACGCGCACGATCTTGCCTTCGCGATAACTCGGCGTGCCGGTCGGGCGGCCCGTGAGCGCGCCGCGCGGATCGTCGCCGACGGTTTCGACCTCGCAGGCGATCAGCGCATCGATGCCGAAGGCTTCCGCGATCGGCCCGGTGATGAACGCATTGGTCGCGGTGACGAGCGCGCACAGATCGCCGTTGTCCTGATGCTCGCGCACCAGCATGACCGCCGCCGGCGCGATGCGCGGTGCGATCACCTCGCGCATGTACTGCGCGTGCCATTCGTCGAGCTGTTCGCGCGAATGCTTCGCGAGCGGCGCGAGCATGGCGTGCAAATACGCGTCGATATCGAGCACGCCCGCCTTGTAATCGGCGTAGAAGGCATCGTTCTGACGCGCGAAAGAATCCGCATCGACGATACCCAGCTTCACCATGAAGCGGCCCCATTCGTGGTCGCTGTCGGTCGGGATGAGCGTGTGGTCGAGATCAAAGAGGGCGAGGTTCATGGGAGCGCATTCTACTTGAAGCGGGTCAGAGCGTTGCCTGGCGCGTTGCCCGCCGCATTGCCCGGCGCGGCCAGCGTGGCGGTTTCGGCGGCGCGTGCATCCAGTGCGGCGAGCGGCGGGGTGCGCGTGTCGAGCATCGTGCGGATCAGCTTGGTCGTGACCGCGCTCTTCTTTTCGAGCGAGAAGCGGTCGAGGTCGTCGAACAGCGCCATCAGGCTCGGCATGTCGCGGCGGAAATGCGTGAGGAGGTAGTCGGGAACATCGTCCGCCAGCACGATGCCGCGTTCGCGCGCCGCGTGCTTCAGGACCGCCGCCTTCGCCTCGTCCGACAGCGGTTGCAGATGAAACACGAGACCCCATCCGAGGCGCGTGCGCAGATCTTCGCGGACATCGAGCGCGAGCGGCGCGGCGTTGCCCGTGGCGACCAGCGCGCTGCCGGGATACGCGCGCACTTCGTTGAACAGATTGAAGAGCGCGATCTGTTGCGCGGGCGAAAGCCGGTCGCAGTCATCGACCGCATAAACCGTCACGCGCGGATCGAAACCGAATGCGTTCAGCGGGCTTTGCGGGCTCAGAAAACGCGCGCGCCCGTTCGATTCGTGGACCAGCGCGTGCAGCAAGTGACTGCGCCCGCTGCCGGAATCGCTCCACATATAGAACGTGCGATCCGCGACCGGACCAGCCGCGAGCGCGCCTTCGAGTTCGCGCAGACGCGTCACGAGTTCGTGATTGCTCGCGGCGAAATAATTGTCGAAAGTGGCGGGCGGCGGCGTGCCCAGATCGAGCGTCAGTTGGCGTTGCACGGGAGAAAGGTTCGTCGGGGCTGAAAGCTGAGTGTGTCTCGAAAAATGGCGGTGATGCCGCGCCGTTGCGCGCCAGGCCGCCTGCCGCCTGCATTTGCGTCAACCGATGCCGGTTTCCCACACGCGCGCCGAATCTCGAAAACAGCGCTGCGGTGGACTTTTACACGCACGGGAAATCCGGTTGGCGTGTCGGCATCGGTTAAAATCGCATTTTACCGACCTTCGAGCACTCGCCCCATGAATCAACCGAAATCCGCCCCGAATTCCACCGATTCGGCCCAAGGTTCGTCGCAGGGTTTGTCTTATCGCGATGCCGGCGTGGACATCGACGCGGGCGATGCGCTCGTCGATCGCATCAAGCCGTTCGCGAAGAAAACCATGCGCGACGGCGTGCTCGGCGGCATCGGCGGATTCGGCGCGCTGTTCGAAGTACCGAAGAAATACAAGGAGCCGGTGCTCGTGTCCGGCACGGATGGCGTGGGCACCAAGCTGCGCCTCGCGTTCACGCTGAACCGGCACGATACGGTGGGCCAGGATCTGGTCGCGATGAGCGTGAACGACATTCTCGTGCAGGGCGCGGAACCGCTGTTTTTCCTCGATTACTTCGCCTGCGGCAAGCTGGATGTCGATACGGCGGCGGACGTGGTGAAGGGCATCGCGCAGGGTTGTGAATATGCAGGCTGCGCGCTGATCGGCGGCGAGACGGCGGAAATGCCGGGCATGTATCCCGATGGCGAGTATGATCTCGCGGGCTTCGCGGTCGGCGCGGTGGAAAAGAGCAAGATCATCGATGGTTCCACCATCAAGCCGGGCGATGTCGTGCTCGGGCTGGCATCGAGCGGCATTCATTCGAACGGTTATTCGCTGGTGCGCAAGATCATCGAGCGCGCGAATCCCGATCTGGACGCGGATTTCGATGGCCGCACACTCGCCGATGCGTTGATGGCGCCCACGCGTATTTACGTGAAACCGTTGCTGGCCGCCATGCAGAGCGTGACGGTGAAAGGCATGGCGCATATCACGGGCGGCGGGTTGGTCGAGAATATTCCGCGCGTGCTGCGCGCAGGGCTGACGGCGGAACTGGATCATCGCGCGTGGCCGTTGCCGCCGCTGTTCGCGTGGCTGCAGAAGCACGGCGGTGTCGCGGATGCGGAGATGCATCGCGTGTTCAATTGCGGGATCGGGATGGCGGTGATCGTCGCGGCGGAAGATGCGCAGGCGGCGACTGCGGTTCTGTCGGCGGCGGGGGAGCAGGTTTGGACGATTGGGGTCGTGCGCGAGAGCAGGGATGGGGAGGCGCAGACGGTGGTGGTTTGAGTTGTTTTAAAAACCCTCGCTTAATGCGAGGGTTTTTTTATTGCGCAGCATTGCGCCAAAGGTCAGCCTGACGCTCGACCAATACGAACCGGCGACACAGATCGATATCGCGTCTACTCACGCCAGACGCCTCGAATATCTCCGGCCAGCGCATCAACACATCGAGCAGGCGATTCATTTCTTCCTCGGCTTCCGCGCGCGTCATCATGAAACGTCCCGCGTGTGAAAGCGCATTGGCGATAGATGGCTCGTGCGCATCCGCGCCTACGATAAGCTGCTGATACCCGATGCCCTGCAATTGCGGCTGAAGATCGTACGCGGGCGACAGTTTCCATTTGCCATCGCGATTCAGAAACGCGTGGTTCTTCTCGTGATCGTCGGTGTTCTCCATCAGCGCGTTGAAGACCATGCGTCGAAAGAGTTCGCGGCTATCGCTGCGTGGCGCGGGCGAGTAACGCCGCGCGATCTCGGCCAGATCGCCATATGACGCAGCGCTTATATCGATGCCTTCCGCGATCAACATCGTCCTTCCGCTGGCGAGATGATGCCGGCCGCCCGACGCGTCCCGGTCGAAACGCTCGACGAGCAGAATGTTCCTCCCTCGAATCGATACGAGACGCGACTCCGGCACTTGAATGCCGCACGCTTTCGCCAGACACAGCGATGCGTGTTCGACCGTGCTCACATCGACTTCGTCGCCCTCGGCGGGAAACTTCGCGATCCAGTAACGTCCGTCATCCTGAACGATTGCCTTCGGACGCGCGCCGCCCACGCTGCGGCCGGGCTGCAACAGTCGGCGCAGGCGCTCGTCGATCGGCTCGTGGACTTCGATGGCATGCGCGGCTTCCGCCAACGCTTGCAGATCGGCGATATGAAACGCCTGATCGGGCGGCGTTTCGTAGGCTTCGCTCGACCACGAAAACCCGAGCGCGCCGATTCGATTCTCTCCGGCAAGCGCAAGATAGTCGATCGGTGCGCGGCGTCTCGGACGAAACGCTGTGTCGATGACTTGCTTTCCCCAGCGATCCGGACCGGCATCCTCGAAAATCGGATGGATGTCTTGTCCCGGTTCAGGCTCGAACGTGCCTGGACGAAGCGGCAAGTCCGGCGAGAGCGCGAAGGCCTGCGGATCGCTCAACCAATCCGGGCTGTAGGTAAAGAGGCAGCGTCTTCCGCCGATGAGACGCAGCACGCCGCATGCGCGAGGCGTGAGCGCGTCGGGCGGATAAATCCAGACGAACAGTTCGTCGTTCATGTTGCGCTCTTTTTGCCCGAGAGCTTGTGCAATTCGAGCATCAACGCGGTTTCGTCCGTCGCGGGATCGGCGATGGTGGCAAGGAACTGCACGCGGCCGATCAGCCACAGCGCCGACGCATACACGCCCACCGATACCGTGGGGTCGCCTTTCTCCATCTTTTGCAGCGTCGGAACGGAAACCTGCATGCGTTCGGCGAATGTCGCGAGTGACTCGCGGCGGCGCTTGCGTGCGACGCGCAGATTCGTGCCGAGCGCAAGCAGCGCGCGAGACGCGGGAGCGGGAAGCATGTCGGTTGCGGTGGCGCGACGGGGCATAAAGAATAGAACCAGAAAGCGGCCAAAGTTGAAACTATTCTTTATAGTAGTGGCGTTGTTCTGGTTTTTCAACCTTGCGGTTTTATAGCGCCTTCGATCGCCTCCACCGCCCGCACGGTGGCATCCTCCGCACAACAATCCACCACGACACGCTCCGGCATCCCCCGCAGCCACGTAAGCTGCCGCTTGCACAACTGCCGCGTCGCGAACACGCCTTTATCGCGCATCTCGTCGTAGCCGTATGCACCGTCGAGATATTCCCACGCCTGCCGATAGCCGACGCAACGCATCGACGGCATCGACAGATCGAGGTCGCCGCGCGCGCGCAGCCGCTTCACTTCGTCGATGAACCCATGCGCCAGCATCGCATCGAAGCGCTGCGCGATGCGCCCATGCAGCACCGCGCGGTCCGATGGCTCCAGCGCGATAGGCACGAAGCGATACGGCGCATCACTTGCCCGAACGCGCGGCGATGCAAGCAGCGCGGACATCGGCTGGCCGCTCAGCATGAACACTTCGAGCGCCCGCTGGATGCGTTGCGAATCGTTCGGCGCGAGACGCGCGGCGGTCATGGCATCGACGGAAGCGAGTCGTGCGTGGAGCGCGGGCCAGCCATCGCGCGCGGCGTCGGCATCGAGCGCGGCACGGATATCGGCATCGGCGGAAGGCAGATCGTTGAGACCTTGCGTGAGCGCCTTGTAATACAGCATGGTGCCGCCGACCAGCAGCGGCACATTCCCGCGCGCGATGATCTCGCCGACGAGGCGCAACGCGTCGTCATGAAACTGCGCGGCGGAATAGCTCTGCAACGGATCGATGACGTCGATCAGATGATGCGGCGCCACCGCGCGTTCCTCGGCGCTCGGCTTGGCCGTGCCGATATCCATCTCGCGATAGACGAGCGCCGAATCGACGCTCACGATCTCCACCGGATGCCGCGCCGCGAACGCCAACGCCGCCGCCGTCTTGCCGGACGCGGTCGGCCCGAGCAGACACGCCACATTCGTGATTTCGCTCATTGGCCGCGCATGAAAAGCCGGTCGAGGTCCGCGAGCGTGAGCTGGAACCACGTCGGCCGGCCGTGATTGCATTGATCGGCGCGTTCGGTGGCTTCCATCTGACGCAGGAGCGCGTTCATTTCGTCGAGCGTGAGGCGGCGGTTGGCGCGCACGGCGTTGTGACACGCGAGCGTGCCGAGCAGTTCGTGCTGACGTTCGGTGAGCACGCGCGAGCCGCCGTAGGCGTGAAGATCGGCGAGCACGGCGCGCGCGAGGGCGGGCAGGTCGGCGTCCTTCAACAACGCAGGCACGGCGCGAATGGCGATCGATGTCGGCGACAGCACGGCGAGGTCGAAGCCGAGCGCGTCGAGCGTTTCCTTCTCCTCCTCGACCACGCCGATTTCGACCGGTTCCGCCGTCATCGACACGGGAATCAGAAGCGGCTGCACGGCAATCGCGTGATCGCCGAGCGCGTTCTTGAATTGCTCGTAGAGAATGCGTTCGTGCGCCGCGTGCATATCGACGAGCACGAGTCCGCGCGCGTTCTGCGCGAGCACATAGATGCCATGAATCTGCCCGATGGCAAAGCCCAGCGGTTGTTCATCGACGTGATACTGAGGCGCTTTTTCCTCGGCGTAGGTGATGGGCGCGCCGGGTTCCTTGCGCCCGAACAACGCGTCATACAGCGCAAGCGGTTGCGCGACGGGCAAGTTGCCTTGCGTCATGCGCGACTGGCGCATCCAGTTCGTGCCGCTCTCGCTTCTCAGGTTGAGCGTGTCCGGCGTGCCGGCGAACGGCTTCGCGCTGAACGAGGCTGGCCCGGTGGTTTCGATCTGCGCGGCGTGTCCGCCCGAAGTCGTTTCCGGCGATGCCCCCGCATGCCGCGCCAACGCCCGCTGCACGGCATGAAACACGTATTGATGAATCGAGCGCGAATCGCGAAAGCGCACCTCGATCTTCGACGGATGCACGTTCACATCGACGGATTCGGGCGGCAGATCGAGGAACAGCACGTACGCGGGATAGCGATTGCCATGCAGCACATCTTCATAGGCTGCGCGCACAGCGTGCGTGAGCAGTTTGTCGCGCACGAAGCGGCCATTGACGAAGAAAAACTGCTGATCGGCGCGTCCGCGGCTCGCGGTGGGGAGGCCCGCGCAGCCGTACACCGCGAGCGGCCCGGCGCGCTCATCGAGCGGCAAATGCGCGGTTTCGAACACCTCGCCGAGAATTTTCGCCACGCGCGTTTGCGGATCGCTGGCGTTCCAGTGTTCGATGGCTTTGCCGTTGTGCATCACCGAAATCGCGACGTCGGGCCGCGCCAGCGCGGTGCGACGAATCACGTCGAGGCAATGGCCGAGTTCGGTCTGCTCGCTCTTGAGGAACTTGCGCCGCGCGGGCGTGCTGAAATACAGTTCGCGCACTTCCATCGTAGTCCCGACCGTGCCCGCAGCGGGCGAAAGCACGCCCGTTTGTGCATCGATGCGCGTCGCGTGCGGGCAACTTTCGGTGCGGCTCGTGATGAACAATTCGGCCACCGATGCAATCGACGCGATGGCCTCACCGCGAAACCCGAGCGTGGCGACCGCTTCCAATTCGGCAAGCGAGCGAATCTTGCTGGTCGCGTGACGCAACAGCGCGAGCGGAAGCTCGTTCGGCGGAATGCCGCAACCATCGTCCGTCACCACGATGCGCTTCACCCCGCCTTCGTCCAGCGTGATGCGCAGCGTTTTCGCGCCCGCATCGAGCGCGTTTTCGAGCAATTCCTTGACGACCGATGCCGGCCGTTCGACTACTTCGCCCGCCGCGATCTGGCTGATGAGCTGATCGTGCAACGGTGCGATGGCGCGCGAACGGCGCGGGGCGTCGGCGGTCAAACCGCCGTCTAAGGGTGCGTTAAGGTCGGCCATGGCCAAATTATAGCGATTCGCCGGGCGCGGGCCGCGAGACGCATCGCACCGGAATGACGTCGGGATGTGCGCGTTTTGGCCGGACTTGCACATCGTTTCGGTATCATTGCGCGACTCTTTTCATTCATTGCCACGCGCGCGGATGGCCTGCGCGCGGGCCTTGTTCACTCATCGAGGAAAGCTTTTGGACACGCTGCTGCAATTTCTGGGACTCATTCTCCACATCGACAAGTCGCTGGGCGTTTTCATTCAGAACTACGGCGCCTGGGTCTACGCGGTCCTGTTTCTGATCGTGTTCTGCGAAACCGGGCTGGTCGTTTTCCCGTTTCTGCCGGGCGATTCGCTGCTGTTCATCGGCGGTGCGTTCGCGGCCAGCCACGAGATGAATCTCGGCGCGCTGATCGTGCTGCTGCTGATCGCGGCAGTCGCGGGCAATACGGTGAACTACTGGATCGGGCGTTCGATCGGACCGAAGGTGTTCGATACCAACATACCGGTGCTCGAACGTTTTCTCGACCGCGCCGCGCTGCAGAAAACCCATAACTTCTACGAGCGCCACGGCGGCAAGACCATCGTGATCGCGCGCTTCGTGCCGGTGGTGCGCACGTTCGCGCCGTTCGTTGCCGGTGCATCGTCGATGGATGCGGGACGCTTCCAGCTATTCAACGTGCTCGGCGCGTTGTTCTGGGTGCTGCTGCTGACGCTGCTCGGCTATTTCTTCGGCAATATTCCGTTCATCAAGCAATATTTGAACGTGATCGTGCTGGTGGGAATCGGCGCGGCGGTGGTGCCGATCGTGCTGGGCGCACTGTGGAAGATGAGCCGTCGCGGCTCGAAGGTATAACGAAAAAAATGGCGGAACCGTCACGCGACGATTCCGCCATTCCGGGTGAACGCGCGGTGAGCGCTTACCCGCGACGCACCAGCCGGATGATGAAGATCAGCACGACCGCGCCGATGACTGCCGTCAGCAGCGAACCGAAGATGCCGCCGCCGAACGAGAAGCCGATCAGGCCGAACAGCCAGCCGCCGAGCGCGCCGCCGACGATGCCGACGATGATATCGACCAGCACGCCGAAGCCGCTGCCGTTCATGATCAGACCGGCGAGCCAGCCCGCCACACCGCCGATGATCAGCGTCAGGATGATTCCGTTTTGCAGGAAATGCATGGGTAAAACCTCAATGAAGTGAACTCCGCGGAAGTGCGGAATGACTCGCTTTCGAGCGTCGCTCAATTTATCCGATGCACGGCGCGCATGGACGGCGCGATTGTCAAGGTTTGTCATGGCGACGCGATGCGTCCGCTCGTACGAGTCCGGCCATCGGCCATGCGCGCGGACCGTCAAAAATTGAGTACGCCTTGCGATTACGTCGGCGACAAGCACGGGTGTGTCGTTGATGTGACGTGAGAGAATCGTCGAGGCGGAGTTTCATGTCGTTTGAAAGCAAAAGGAAGGATCGGGCAAGCGTGGTGTTTTCGCTTGCGGCGTGCATCGCGGTAGCCTTGCTCGTGTCGGGTTGCGGCATACTTCGATGCGGCGGCGTGTCGTTATACGGCGTGGCGGTCAATATGTGCGGCTGACGCATCGCGCGCTCAGGACGCAGACCTCGAGTGACCCAATCAAAACGGATAAGCAGGGGAAGTTTGGTGTTGATGCGCAAAGACGGTTTCAATCCGCGCCCGGGCGCGGCCTTCGCGAGCCTGACGCTCGCTTCAGCAATCGTGGCGGTCGTGACACTGGCGGCCTGTACCACGACGCCGCGCACGCCTGCGCCGATCGTGGAAAGCTCGGCGGTAAGCACGTCGCCTGTCGTGCAGGGCACCGCGCCCGGCGTCAGCACGACGCCCGCGCCGCTTGCACCGATCACGCCGACCGTGTCCGCGCCAGTTGAGCCGGGTTTCTATCGCGTGAAGCCGGGCGATACGCTCTACGCCGTCTCGCGCATGTACAAGCAAAAGCCCGACGAACTGGCGAAGTGGAACAGCTTGCCGGAAAGCAGGCAGGTGAATGTCGGGCAAGTGTTGCGCGTGGTGCCGCCGGGTGCTGCGGTTTCGGCTTCGGCTTCGGCTTCGACTGCTGCATCGAAGGCAGAGCAGCCGCCGCTGCTTCCGACGCCATCGAAAGCGGCCGAGCAAAAGCCGGCGCACGAAGAGAAAGCCTCGGCCGTCACCGCATCGAAAGGCTCGTTCTTGTGGCCCGTGCACGGCGAAGTGGTGCGCAAGTTCGGCGCGAGCGGGAACAAGGGCATCGACATCGCGGGGAAGGTGGGCGATCCGGTGAAAGCGTCGGCATCCGGCAAGGTGGTGTATGCGGGAAGCGGCCTGCGCTCGTACGGGCGCATGATCATCGTGAAGCATGGCAACGATTATCTGACCGCCTACGCCTATAACGAAAAACTGTTGGTGAAAGAGGGCGACAGCGTGAAGCAAGGGGCGACCATCGCGGATATGGGAACCGCGCCGAGCGGCTCGGCCACGCTGCATTTTGAAGTGCGCAAGGGTGGCGCGGCAGTCGATCCGGAGCCGTTGCTCGGCGCTGGCGGCTGAACGCGCCTTGGCAATATATGTAGGAGAAGGATGTGAAAAAGATCGTGTTCGCGCTGTGCGTCACGGTGTCGTTGCTTGCTGGCTGCGATCAGCAGCAAAACGATGATGCAATGAACAAACTCAAATCGTTTTTCAATGCAGTGAAGCCCGATGAGCTTCTGCTCAAGGATCTCAAGCCCGGTGTCACGACCGAAGCGCAGATTCGCGATCAGATGGGCGAGCCGGAAACGGAACGGACCTTTACCGACGGTTCGAAGCGCTTCGAGTATCCGCGCGGTCCGGCCGGGACCAACACGTACTTCGTGGATCTGGATTCGGACGGCCTGTTCGTTTCCGTGACGCAAGTGCTCACCGCGGAAAACATCGCGAAGGTGCGAATTGGCATGACGCAGGACGAAGTGCGCCGCCTGCTCGGCAAGCCGACCACCATCGCGGAATATCGTCTGAAAAAGGAGCGCGTCTGGAGCTGGCACTGGCTCGAAGACGGCGTGAATCAGGATGCCATGTTCAACGCGCATTTCGGACCGGATGGCACGGTCGTGACCACATCGCGATCGGAGGCGGTGCGCGGCCACTGAGCACTGAGCACTGAACACAAGCGAGAATAAAAACAACTCGACCGAACAAGCGAGATGAACGAAAAAAAGAGACAGGCGCTGATGGAGGAGGCCGAACGATTCCGGGAGCGCATGGCAGAAGGCGTGCACCCGGAACACGGCGCGGATTGGGCTTGCGGGAAAGGGCATCGCTGGGATGAATCGCTCGATGTTGCGCAAAACGTGCGCTGCATCAACTGCGCGTCGCAGCGGCGCGAGGCGGAAGCGAAGCGCCTGCAGGAGCTTGCGCGCGTGCGCGGCGGCCGGCTCGCGTCGTTCAGTCCGATCGATACGTCCATGCCGCTGCACTGGGAATGCGCGCACGGACACACATGGTCCGCCTTCGCGCATGAAGCGCAGCGTCTTTGGTGCGACGAGTGCGCGCGAACCGTGTTCGCGAACTATCGCTGAGGCATTGGCGCATCGTCCAAAGTCGAAAAAGAAAAAGCCGGCATGAGCCGGCTTTCGAACTTCTTGTTTTAGGCTTGGTGTCGAGGCGTCGGCTTTTGAGCTACGCGAATCGCCGGATTGTCGGTAAGGGCGTGCGCCGCATTGCGATGCGCATCCGCGAACAAATCGCGCATTGCCATTACCTACAACCCGAACGAATGCCGCCTGTCTTTGTTGATCTCCCTGCGCGCTTTTTGAACTACCCCCGAGCGCAGAATCAGTATCTCGGCATTCGTTTTGTATGAATGTACGTGTTCCAACATTCGCATCGTTCGTGATGCGAAAACCACACTCAATGTTCCGATGCCGCCAGTTCCAGCCGCGCCGCTTCCGGTTGCGCACGCGCCGCGACGAGCGACTGCGTGACCATGCGCGCTTCCGCCTGCGCGATGTGTTCGAGCGATGCATCGTCGAGTTGCGCGGCGTAGACGGCGAGGGCATCGCACAGAGGCGCGTGGTCGGCATCGGCGAGCGTCCAGTGCGTGGTGCTCGCGTGGCGTTGTTCGACGCGCACCAGCGCTTCGTGTGCGAGCGTGATGTCGTCCGCGAATTCCTCCGCGTGGCCAAGCTGACACAACTCTTCCGCGACCAGCAGATGCCGGCACAACGCCATGAACAGCGCATGCGATCCATGCCCGCGATGGAACGCGTCCAGCGCGCTGTAGCACTGCAGCAGCAGCGTGTGCGTCATCGGCTCGCGGGCGGCGCGGCTGTGCGTCAGGGCCAGCAGCAGCGGCGACATGGAAGGACGGCTCGATCTCATGGACTTCGATTTTTTCTTCACGGAAGGTCTCCCGGAATGGTGTACTTCTCGATGCAGGATAGGGATGCGCTTGGCATGGAAAGCATCATCGCATCGAAAAATTAGCGTTGTCTTAAGGCAGTAGTGTTATGCCGGGCTCAGCGATTCACCGTTCACCCGCACGCGTTGGCCGACTGCCATGCCGGGCGCGGTTTCGTAGTTGAACGAGCGATAGCTGCCGTCATTCATGCGCACCTGCACCTGATACGTCGTGCTCTTGTGAACGACGTGCTCGATCTGATTGCCCGCCAGACCGCCGCCGATGGCGCCCAGAATCGTCGCCGCCGTGCGGCCGCGTCCGTTGCCGATCTGCGTGCCCGCGAGGCCACCCACGACCGCGCCGCCGATCGCGCCGATGCCTGTCGCCGGTTGCGCGCTCTGCACCGCGTCGATCGACGTCACCTGGCCCGCGTAAGGATCATAGGCGGGCGCGGTGTTCTCCGCATAACTCGGAGCGGGCGCGCTTTGCACGGGCGCTGCCGCCTTGATGTGATGCCCGCGCACCGCACGCGGCAACGGTGCTTCATGCGTGCTCGGCACGGACGCCGCCTGCGCGACCTGCGTATCCACCAGCGGCGATGCCGTCACCGCCTGCGCCGTTGCCTTCGATGACGGCAGCCATCCCGCCATCGCCGCGACGCCGGTCCCGCACGCGAGGATGATCGACACGGCCGCCGCCGCGACGAGCGGATGAAGGCGGGACGACTTCGTTTCGAACTGAGGAACGGCGTTCATGGCAACGACTCCTGTCTACGACGGTTTGCGCTTTTGCGCGGACGAAACGGTTGAATGCCTGTCTGCTATAACGCCGCTGCTTACGCCCGGTGCACGCGTTAGCTGTGACATTTGTAAGTAAAAGATTCGTCATCGCTTCCCGACACGTTCGTTTTAGGGTGAATACATATGTTGCGTTATTTTTGTTTACGGCAACATCTGTATCAAACCACTCAATCGAAGGGATACGCCATGAAATACTCATCGCTGATTGCGCTCGCGGCGCTTTCTCTTGCTGCGGGCGCTGTTCGCGCGCAGGACGCGCCGAACACGCTCGCCAAGATTCAGAGTGTCGATCTGATCGCCATCGGGCATCGCGAAACGTCGGTGCCGTTTTCTTATGTCGATGCGAACAACAACGTGATCGGGTTCTCGCAAGACCTGTGCAACAAGGTCATCGATGCCGTGAAAGCGCGGACCAAACATCCGGGCTTGCGCGTGCGCTTTATTCCAGTGACGTCGCAGAACCGCATCGCGCTCGTGCAGAACGGCACCGTCGATCTCGAATGCGGCGTGACGACCAACCTCGTCGCGCGGCAGAATCAGGTGGCGTTCTCGGACACGTTTTTCGTCGCGACCACGCGTCTGCTGACGAAGAGGACTTCCGGCATCAAGGATTTCGCGGATCTCGCCGGCAAGACCGTCGTGACGAATCAGGGCACCACGTCCGAGCGCATCCTGCGCAAGATGAACGAGGACAAGAAGATGAACATGAGCATCATCAGCGCGAAGGATTACGGCGAAGGGCGGGTGACGCTCGAAACCGGGCGCGCGGTCGCGTACATGATGGATGACGTGCTGCTCGCCGGCACGCGCTCGCTCACGGCGAATCCGGCGGACTGGGTGATCGTCGGCACGCCGCAGTCGTCGGAAGCGTATGGCTTCATGATGCGTCGCGACGATCCCGAGTTCAAAAAGCTCGTCGATGACGCCATGACTCAGGTCATGACGAGCGGCGAGATCAGGACGATGTACGACAAGTGGTTCATGAAGCCGGTGCCGCCGGAGAACATCGACTTCGATTTTCCGATGAGCGACGCCATGCAGAAGCTCTACGCGAACCCGAACGACAAGGCGTTCGAATAGCGCGATTTCACTCGTCGAAGGGCAGTTCCGTCTGCCCTTGGGCGCGCATGTCGAAGGTGTTGAGCGTCATGGCGACGAGTACGTAATAGCCGAGCAGGCCGACGAGATTGATGACGACCGTCGTGCCGAAACGCTGGGCGGCGGCGTGATACGTGGCATCGGACACGCGCTTGCTGTCGTAGAGTTCGCTCGCGAAGGTGAAGATGAGCGCGTCGTCTTTATCGGCGAAAACGGGGTTTTGGCCTGTGCGCAGTGCTTCGGCGACTTCGGCGGGAACGCCTGCCTGTAGCGCGATCGGATGATGAATATGCCACTCGCCCTGCGAGCGCCAGCGCGCCGCCGTCACGAGAATGGCGAGTTCCGAGAGCCGCAACGGAAGGCCGGTTTTGTAGCGGCAGAACGCGCCGAGCTTCTGCGCGTGTTGCGCGAGTTCCGGGCTGTGAATCCAGCCGAGAAACGGCCCGTTGAGATTGCCGCGCGGACCGTTCAGGATGTCCTGCACCACGGCCTTTTGTTCGTCGGATGCGGTGTCGATCTGGAACTCGGGAAGTCGCTTGCTCATGGTCGGTTAACGCGTGGTGGACATGCCGATGGAAGAAATCGCGCCGTCGATCGAATCGCACAGACGCTCCACGATGGTCTCGATCTGCGCGCTCGTGCAAATGAACGGCGGCGCGAGCAACACATGATCGCCGATTTGCCCGTCGAGCGTGCCGCCCATCGGATAGACCATGAGGCCGCGTTGCATCGCTTCGGTTTTGATGCGTGCGTGGAGCTTGTGTTTCGCATCGAACGGCTCCTTCGAGTCGCGGTCCTGCACCAGTTCGACGCCGACGAACAGGCCGCGTCCGCGAACATCGCCGATAAAAGAATGCGCAACCTGACGCGCGCGCAACGCGGCGCGCAATTGTTCGCCGCGCGCCTGCACGTTGTCCAGCAGTTTGTCTTCCTCGATGACCTTCTGCACCGCCAGCGCCGCCGCGCACGCCGTCGCGTGGCCGATGTACGTGTGCCCGTGCTGAAAGAAGCCCGAACCGCCGACGATGGTGTCGTAGATGTCGTCCGAAACGAGCGTCGCGCCGATGGCCTGATAGCCCGCGCCCAGTCCCTTGGCGATGGCGAGAATATCCGGCGCGATGCCGTCTTCATCGCACGCGAACAGATAGCCCGTGCGGCCCATGCCGGACATGACTTCATCGAGAATCAGCAGGACGCCGTATTTGTCGCACACCGCGCGGATCTTGCGGAAGTAGTCGCGCACCGGCGGCACCGCGCCCGCCGTCGCGCCGACGACCGTTTCCGCGACGAACGCCGCGACCGTGTCTGGACCGAGTTCGAGGATTTTGGTTTCGAGTTCGTCGGCGAGACGTTGGGCGTAGGCATCGTCGGATTCGCCTTCGTGCTGTTCGCGATACGCGAAGCACGGCGAAACATGATGCGCCTCGATGAGCAAAGGCAGAAACGGCTCGCGCCGCCACGCGTTGCCGCCGATGGCGAGCGCGCCGAGCGTGTTGCCGTGATAACTCTGCCGCCGCGCGATGAAATGCCTGCGCTTCGTTTCGCCCTTTTCGACGAAAAACTGACGAGCGAGTTTGAGCGCGGCTTCCATCGCCTCCGATCCGCCCGACACGAAGTAGACGTGATCGAGCCCGCGCGGCGCGGCATCGACGAGTCTGGCGGCGAGTTCTTCGGCCGGCTCGTTCGTGAAGAACGATGTGTGCGCGTAGGGCAGACGTTCGACTTGCCGCTGAATGGCGTCGATCACGCGCGCGTCGCTGTGGCCGAGGCATGAAACGGCCGCGCCGCCGCTGGCATCGATATAGCGCTTGCCGTTGGAATCGATGATTTCGATGCCTTCGCCCCGCACGGCGACCGGCAGCTTCGCGCGCGGCGCGCGGTGGAATATGTGAGTCATGGAGTCGGCCCTTGTGATGTCGCAATTAAACGCGATACAACACATGTTGTCAATCATAAGGACGACGACAACATTCGCTAACTCGCCGAATACGCACCTTGCGAATGCAGCGCGGCCTCAGCCGCTTCCAGATACGCGACCGCATCCTTGCCTTCGAGCGCGAGCAATTGCGCGACGAGCATTTCCGCCAGCGCCGACGCCGCGATCAACGACGGAAAGAACGACGGCGACTCGTGCGAAAAGATCAGCGTGTGATCCGCGTTCAGCGCAATCGGCGACACGGCGCTGTCCGTCAGCGCGATGAGCTTCCCGCCGCGTTCGACGGTGGCCTGCGCCACGCGCACGGCTTCGACCGAATACGGCGCGAAACTCACGACCACAGTCGCATGTTTCTTTTCGATGCCGCGCAACTGCATCTCCAGCGTGCCCGCTTCACCGTTCACCAGACTCACCGACGGACGGAACAGCCGGTACCCGTACAACAAGCCGAACGCGACTGGATAGCAGGAGCGAAATCCGGCGATGTGAACATGCGGCGCGCGTCGCAGGGTTTTGGCGGCATCGACGACATTCGCGGCGTTCTGCGCCAGCGTGAGTTCGAGATTGTGCGATTGCGCGCGCGCAAGATCGCGGCTCAGATGATCGTCCGCGCCGCCTTTCACCAGCGTGCGCGCGCGCGTGGTGAGCGGCTCGGGGCGCGTACGCACGCGGCTCACGAAGATTTCGCGCAGTTCGTTCCAGCCGGGAAAACCGAGTTGTTGCGAGAGACGCACCATCGCGGCGGGCTGGACCTTCGCCCGCTCGGCGACCTTGCGCATGGACAGGACGGCAACTTCGTCCGGAAAATCGAGCAGGAACGCAGCGCCCGCCTGAAATTGCGGGCTCAGGTCGGGAAAACGTTCGCGGATGGTGGAAGCGAGTTGATCGAAGGTGGGCACGTTTGAGGGATGTCAGGCCGACGATCCCTCATTAGACCATGAGGCTTTAAGCGCGCGCGACGATGCGTGTGCGACGCAGGGACAAACGCTGAACCACGGTGAACACCGCCCAGACCGCGAACAGCACGACCGCGACGATCGCCATGGCGGCAATCGAGCTTTCCTTCGCTTCCGGCGCGCGTTCGACGAGGGCGCGCTCGTCTGCGGGTGGCGCTTCGAGTTCGGTCCTCGACACCGGTGCTTCCGCTGCGCTCAGTTGCGCCGTGCTCTCGATATAGCCCATTTTTATGTCCCCAGATGGCCAGCAGCCCGCAAGCCGTGAACGTATTCTTCCACGGCGCAAACACGGCAAACGTGGGCAATCGAACGTACTTTGATGTGGTGCAAAAATTGAGAGGTAAAAACGTCCGGATCGCCTTCTGGGCAAGGGTTGCGGCGTTCAGTGGGGTGAAAGGGAAGGGGCGGTTTTGTTTTACGTACCAACGTTCGATGGCATGCGGCGAGCCAACAAAAAAAGCCCTTGATCTCGCGATCAAGGGCTTTCTTTTACAACTTGGTGGCGAATCAGGGATTCGAACCCCGGACCTGCGGATTATGATTCCGTCGCTCTAACCGGCTGAGCTAATTCGCCAAAGAGACGAGATTATGCCGAGGCGTGAAATCGCTGTCAACCCCGCGCGCGCGTTTTTCCAATCAACGCGCGCCGGGGGCCGACATCAATCCTCGTGATACACGTTCGACTTGTGCGTGTCCTTCACGAACAGCATGCCGATCACGAAGGTCGCCAGCGCGATCACGATCGGATACCACAGCCCCGAATAAATATCGCCTCTGGCCGCGACGATGGCGAACGCGGTCGCCGGCAGGAAGCCGCCGAACCAGCCATTGCCGATGTGATAGGGCAGCGACATCGACGTATAGCGAATGCGCGCCGGGAACATCTCGACCAGCATCGCCGCGATCGGGCCGTACACCATCGTCACGAAAATGACGAGGATGGTCAGGACGACGATCGCCATCGGCCAGTTGATGAGCGCCGGGTCCGCCTTCGCCGGATAGCCCGCACTCTTGAGCGTGCCGGAGAGCGTCTTGTCGAACGTGGCGCCTTGAGCCTTGGCGTCCGCCGCCTTGCCGTCATACGTGTTGACCACGGTCTCGCCGACCTTGATCTGCGCGAGCGTGCCCGCGGGCGCGGCCACGTTCTCGTAGTTCAGACCGGCCTTCGACAACGCGCTCTTGGCGATATCGCACGAACTCGTGAACTTCGACGTGCCCACCGGATTGAACTGGAACGAGCACTCGTCCGGATTGGCGATGACGACGATCGGCGACTTCTGCGTGGCGGCTTCGAGCGTCGGATTGGTGTAATGCGCGAGCGCCTTGAAGAGCGGGAAGAACGACAGCGCCGCGATCAGGCAACCGGCCATGATGATTGGCTTGCGGCCGATGCGGTCCGACAGCGAGCCGAAGAACACGAAGAACGGCGTGCCGATCAACAGCGCCACCGCGACCATGATGTTCGCGCTGGTGCCATCGACCTTGAGCGTTTGCGTCAGGAAGAACAGCGAGTAGAACTGGCCCGTGTACCACACGACCGCCTGGCCCGCCGTCAGACCGAACAGCGCGAGCAGCACGATCTTCAGGTTCTTCCACTGGCCGAACGCTTCCGTGAGCGGCGCCTTCGAGGTCTTGCCTTCGGACTTGATGCGCTCGAATACCGGCGACTCGTGGAGCTTCATCCGAATCCACACCGACACGCCGAGCAGCAGGATCGACACGAGGAACGGCACGCGCCACGCCCACGCGGCGAACTGTTCCTCGCCGACCGTCATGCGCACCGCGAGAATCACGATCAGCGAGATGAACAGGCCGAGCGTCGCCGTGGTTTGAATCCACGCGGTCCACGCGCCGCGTTTGTTCGATGGCGCGTGTTCCGCGACATAGGTCGCCGCGCCCCCATACTCGCCGCCGAGCGCGAGACCTTGTAATAGCCGCATCGCGATGAAGATGACTGGCGCGGCAATGCCGATGGTCGCGTACCCCGGCAAGAAGCCGATCAGAAACGTCGACAAACCCATGATGACGATGGTCACGAGGAACGTGTACTTGCGCCCGACCATGTCGCCGAGCCGCCCGAACACGATCGCGCCGAACGGACGCACCGCGAAACCGGCCGCGAAGCCGAGCAGCGTGAAGACGAAGCCCGCAGTGGGATTGACGCCCGAGAAGAACGTCTTGCTGATATAGATGGCGAGCGACCCGGCCAGATAGAAGTCGTACCACTCGAACACCGTGCCGAGCGACGAGGCGAAGATGACCTTCCGTTCCTCCGCCGTCATCGGCGCGTGGGAAATGCGCCCTTCAACCGTAGCCATGAATCGTCTCCTTATCGCCTTGTCATTTCGGATGTTCGCATTCGTCGGCCCCGCGCAGGGCGGTTCCGGTGAGACGATTATTGGAACGAAAACTTACGGCGTTCTGACTTGATTACTTGCCTGCGCGTTGCGGCTTTCTCTTGATGATGTGCGTAATTTAGGTCAACGCGTGGATAAAACGCGCTCAAAATGCAGCAACGTTCGCGATCCCGAAAATCAAGCGCTTATGTGTGTAGCTGACGGTCAGGGTTAATCCCGGGCAGTGAAAACCCGCTGAAGACTCACGCGGACGAGCGTTCCCGCCAGTCTCGGCGATTCCTGATACACGTGATCCTCGATGGCGAGCGTGCCGCCATGCATCGCCGTGATCTCTTTGACGATGGCCAGACCCAGCCCGCTGCCATCGCCTTCGCGCCCGAGAATCCGATAAAACCGCTCGACGACGCGCACCCGCTCCGCCGCCGGAATGCCGAGCCCGGTGTCTTCTACTTCGAGATGCACGCGGTCGGAATCGGTTTCATCAGTCCGCACGCGCACGGTGATGCGCCCGCCCGCCGGCGTGTAGCGGATGGCGTTGTCGATCAGATTGGACAGCAGTTCGCGCAGCATCACGACGTTGCCTTCCACTTCGACCGGAAACGGCGGCTCCTCGTAACCGAGGTCCATGCGTTTGGCGAGCGCGGCCTGCACCCAGTCGCGCACGGCCAGCCGCGCCAGGGTCGCCAGTTCGATACGCGTAAAAACCTGCCCCGCCGCGCGATTCTCCGCGCGCGCGAGCGCCAGCAGTTGCGTGACGAGCCGCGCCGCATGCTCGGAACTCGTGGCGATCTGTTCGAGCGAGCGCTGCACTTCCGTCGAGACATCCTGACGCAAGGCGAATTCCGCCTGCATGCGCAAACCCGCGAGCGGCGTCTTCATCTGATGCGCGGCATCGGCGATAAAGCGCTTCTGAAACTCCATGTTCTGTTCGAGTCGCACGAGCAGATCGTTGAACGACGCCACGAGCGGCGCGATTTCCGGCGGCGCGCGCTCGGCTTCGAGCGGCGAGAGATCGTCCGGCCGCCGCGCGCGAATGTTCGCTTGCAACGCATGCAATGGCGCGAGCCCGCGCGACAACCCGAACCACACGAGGATGATCGCCAGCGGCAGAATCACGAACTGCGGAAGAATCACGCCCTTGATGATGTCGTTGGCAAGCTGGCTGCGCTTGTCGAGCGTTTCCGCCACCTGCACGAGCACGGGCTGCGTGCTGTCGGGCGCGCGTCCCGGCGCGAGTCCGGGCAGATCGACCGTCGTATAGGCCACGCGGATATCGTTGCCGCGCAGCACATCGTCCCGAAACTCGACGATGCCCGGCTGCGGCCGGTCGTCCTCGTGCGGCAAGGGCATGTCGCGGTCGCCGCCGACCAGTTCGCCGCGCGTGCCGAGCACCTGAAAGAACACGCTGTCCACGTTGTCGGCGCGCAGGAAGTCGCGCGTCGCCTGCGGCAAACGAAGCTCGGCGACGCCGTTCACCGGCTGAATCTGCCGCGCGATGACGTAGGCATCGGCTTCGAGCGCGCGGTCGAACGGACCGTTGGCGATGGACTTCGCGACCAGATACGTCACCGCGATGCTCATCGGCCAGAGCAGCAGCAGCGGCGCGAGCATCCAGTCGAGAATCTCGCCGAACAATGATCGCGGATGCCGTTCGTGGTCCTGTTCCAGTTCGTCGGGCGGCGCGAACGGATTGGCATAGCGCGCGTCGCGGCGGGCGTCGGTGTCTGCGCTGTCTTCGGTCGAAGCGGGCGACGCCATGTGCGCGTTACTTATAGTGATGGCTGGCGGATACGGGCGCGCTGGCCGGAGCGGGAGAGGGCTTCTCCAGCGTATATCCCAGCCCGCGCACGGTGATGATCTTCGCGCCGCTCGGCTCGATCTTCTTGCGCAACCGGTGCACGTAGACCTCGATGGCGTTGTTGCTGACTTCCTCGCCCCACTCGCACAAATGATTGACGAGTTGCTCCTTCGACACGAGCCGGCCCGTTCGTTGCAACAGCACTTCGAGCACGCCGAGTTCGCGCGCCGACAGATCGATCACCTGATCGCCGATCGTCGCGATGCGCCCGACCTGATCGAACGACAGCGAACCGTGCTTGACGACTGTCGGACCGCCACCTGCGCCGCGTCGCGTGAGCGCCCGAACGCGCGCTTCCAGCTCGTTGAGCGCGAAGGGTTTGGCCATGTAGTCATCGGCGCCGAGGTCGAGTCCCTTCACGCGTTCATCGACGGAATCGGCGGCGGTGAGGATCAAAACCGGCATCTGCGAATTGCGTGCGCGCAGCCGGCGAAGCACCTCCAGGCCTGGCATGAGCGGCAATCCGAGATCGAGAATGAGGAGGTCGAAAGGTTGCAGCGCGAGGGCGGTATCGGCCTCGACGCCGTGCTTCACATGATCGACCGCGTATCCCGATTGGCGGAGTGATCGAACGAGACCGTCCGCGAGTATGCTGTCGTCTTCGGCAATGAGGATTCGCATCGGTGGCGCCTTGGTGCGCGATTGAGCGCACGGCATTGCCGGCACCGTCTGTCGCGCGGCGCGGCGGTCTCCGTTGTAACTGGTTTTTGCGCGGTTCGCGCGGCGTGGAAATTTACGCACACCGCACGATCGGCCTTGCAAAAACTACTGTTTTTTTATACAGTGTCTGCGTGAGTGCCAGAGGTGGGTTTCGTGTGTCGAAAACCCTCGTCCGCACTGCCTCAGACGCCGTTCATCATAGCAAAGGACGATTCATGGAAGATAGCAAGAAAGGCCCGGCTGGAATGACTGCGGAAAAGAGCAAGGCGCTGGCCGCCGCGCTGTCGCAGATCGAAAAGCAATTCGGCAAAGGGTCGATCATGCGGCTCGGCGCAGGTGAGGCGGTCGAAGACATTCAGGTCGTGTCCACCGGCTCGCTCGGACTGGATATCGCGCTCGGCGTCGGCGGCTTGCCGCGTGGCCGGGTAGTCGAAATCTACGGTCCGGAGTCGTCGGGCAAGACCACGCTCACGCTGCAGGTGATCGCGGAGATGCAAAAGCTCGGCGGCACGGCGGCGTTCATCGACGCGGAACACGCGCTCGACGTTCAATACGCGGGCAAGCTCGGCGTGAACATTCCGGAATTGCTCATCTCGCAGCCGGATACCGGTGAGCAAGCGCTCGAAATCGCGGATGCGCTGGTGCGCTCCGGTTCCATCGACATGATCGTCATCGACTCGGTCGCGGCGCTCGTGCCGAAGGCGGAAATCGAAGGCGAAATGGGCGACTCGCTGCCCGGTTTGCAGGCGCGTCTCATGTCGCAGGCGCTGCGCAAGCTCACCGGCACCATCAAGCGCACGAACTGCCTCGTCATCTTCATCAACCAGATCCGCATGAAGATCGGCGTCATGTTCGGCAATCCGGAAACCACCACGGGCGGTAACGCGCTGAAGTTCTACTCGTCGGTGCGTCTGGACATTCGCCGGATCGGCTCCATCAAGAAGAACGATGAAGTCATCGGCAATGAAACGCGCGTGAAGGTGGTGAAGAACAAAGTAGCGCCGCCGTTCCGCGAAGCCATCTTCGACATTCTGTATGGCGAAGGTATTTCGCGTCAGGGGGAAATCATCGACCTCGGCGTGCAGGCCAAGCTGGTGGACAAGGCCGGCGCCTGGTACAGCTACAACGGCGATCGAATCGGTCAGGGCAAGGACAATGCGCGGGAATTCCTGCGCGAGAACCCGGACATCGCGCGCGAGATCGAAAACAAGATCCGCGAATCGCTGGGCGTGGCTGCAATGGGCGAAGCCGTTGTCGCTGGCGTCGCGACGGCGGACGGCGAGTAAGCTGATCCACGTCGGGCGGCATGGCAATGCGCAGGAGCCGGTTCGGATCGAAAGTTGACGGTGCGAGTCCGGCTCGCACGGATGCGGATGACGACTGCTACGAACGTAGCAGCGAGCGTCGGAACGCATCGCCCAAGGCGCGAGGATTTGCACGCAAGAACGAACGCGCGGACGTGAAGCCATTCACGTCCGCGCGTTCTGCTTTGCGGGCTGAGCGTGATGCTGTTCGGGCAGAGCCTCAGGCCAGCGCGTCTGTCGAAGACCGCGAGAAGCGTCTCGATCACGCCCGCGCGTTATTGCAGCAGGCGGCCGCGCAACCCAAAGCGCTGAGAGTGGCGCAGGCATCGAACGTTGCGAAGACTTCGGCCGGAACGCCGCCCGAGCGCGCAAGCACGTTTGACGACGACGCCGACCCGTTCGAGCCATTCGAACAATGTGCGACTATCGCTTCGACAAAGGCCGAAGCCGAAGAACCCGTCTACACGCGTTCCAGTCAACGCAAGCGCAAACCGTCTGCTTCAGAGATCAGAAAGAACGCCAGCCGCCCGAAGCTATCGCTGAAGGGCCGCGCGCTCGGCTATCTCTCACGCCGCGAACACTCCCGCGCGGAGCTATCGCGCAAGCTCAAGCCCTACGTCGAAGAAACCGATTCGCTCGACAGCGTGCTCGACGATCTCGAACGCGATGGCTGGCTGTCGAACGCGCGCTTCGTGGAAAGCGTGGTGCATCGCAGGGCGTCGCAGATGGGCGGCAAGCGCATCATCCACGAGCTGAAGCATCACGCCGTCGGCGATGCGCTGATCGGCGAAACGGCTGGCCAACTCGCGCAGACCGAAACCGCACGCGCGCAGTCCGTATGGGCCAAGAAATTCGGCACCGCGCCGGAAACGCCCGCCGAACGCGCGAAGCAGGCGCGCTTTCTGGCCTCGCGCGGCTTTTCCGGCAGCACCATCGGCAAGGTGCTCAAAGGCGCGGACGAAGACTTCCCGGACGACTTCACCGATGACTGAACCACCCCGCAGCGCCATTTCGCCGCACCACGTCACACCGGGGAACGCGCTGATTGCGCAGGCACGTCCCAAGTATTAGGGCCATCCCCGGCTTGAAATACCCAATATGCTAAAATTCGACGGTTTCCCCCGTTCCGGCTTTGGTCGCTCATGCCTCTTTCTCCGCCCGTTTCCCGACAGTTGCGCCACCGTCGCGCGATTCGAGTGGAAGCATTTCAGCGGGAAGATGGCCTGTGGGATATCGAAGCCTGTCTAACCGATGAGAAGCCGCGCGATGTTCAACTCGCGTCGGGCGTCCGGCCCAATGGCCTGCCGATCCATGAACTCTGGCTGCGCATCACCATCGATCGCGAACTCACTATCGTCGACGCCGAAGCGTCGTCGGAGTGGTCGCCTTATGGTGCCTTGTGCGCGGAGTCCAATCCCGCTTATCGCACGCTTATCGGGCTCAATCTGCGCCAGAGCTTTCGCCGCGAAGTCAACGAACGGCTGCGCGGCACGGCGGGCTGCACGCATCTCACCGAGTTGTGCGCCGTCTTGCCGACCGCAGCCATTCAGGCCTACGCCGGCGATGTCTGGAACACGAAAGACGGCAAGCCCGCCGCAAGCTCCCATTCGACACATGCCGCGTCCCCACCCGAACCGCCGTTCCAGTTCGGGCGTTGTCACGCGCTGCGTTTCGATGGTCCGGCCGTCGCCGAATATCATCCGCAATGGGTTGCCTACGAGCGCAAGCCAAAGGCCAAGGACGGGGCGAAGGAATGAAGCGCAATTCACGCCGCGCATCTCATTAGAAACAGAATCGATGAGTCCAGCGATTCGTGCAAATCGAAGTTCTCTCCAACTCTCAGACTGAAGGAATCACGCATGAAGATTCACGAGTACCAGGGTAAGGAAATCCTGCGGAAATTCGGCGTCGCGGTCCCGCGCGGCACACCCGTGTTCTCGGTGGACGATGCGGTCAAGGCCGCTGAAGAGCTGGGCGGCCCGGTCTGGGTCGTCAAGGCGCAGATCCACGCGGGTGGTCGCGGCAAGGGCGGCGGCGTGAAGGTCGCGAAGACCATCGAGCAGGTTCGCGAATATTCGAACCAGATTCTCGGCATGCAGCTCGTCACGCACCAGACCGGCCCGGAAGGCCAGAAGGTGAACCGCCTGCTGATCGAGGAAGGCGCGGACATCAAGAAGGAACTGTATGTCGGCCTGGTGCTCGACCGTGTTTCGCAGAAGGTCGTCGTGATGGCGTCCAGCGAAGGCGGCATGGACATCGAGGAAGTCGCGGAAAAGACGCCGGAATTGCTGCACAAGCTGGCCGTCGACCCGGCAACCGGCCTGAAGGATTCCGAAGCGGACGACCTCGCCCGCAAGATCGGCATTCCGGATGCCTCCATTCCGCAAGCGCGCGCGATCCTGCAAGGGCTCTATGACGCGTTCTGGGAAACCGATGCATCGCTCGCGGAAATCAACCCGCTGATCGTGACCGGCGACGGCAAGGTGATCGCGCTCGACGCCAAGTTCAACTTCGACGCCAACGCGCTGTTCCGTCATCCGGAAATCGTCGCGTATCGCGATCTGGACGAAGAAGATCCGGCTGAAGTCGAAGCGTCGAAGTTCGATCTCGCGTACATCTCGCTCGATGGCAACATCGGCTGTCTGGTGAACGGCGCGGGTCTGGCCATGGCGACGATGGACACCATCAAGCTGTTCGGCGGCGAACCGGCCAACTTCCTCGACGTCGGCGGCGGTGCCACGACCGAGAAGGTGACCGAAGCCTTCAAGCTGATGCTGAAGAACCCGAACCTGAAGGCGATCCTCGTGAACATCTTCGGCGGCATCATGCGCTGCGACGTGATCGCGGAAGGCGTGATGGTGGCGTCGAAGGCCGTGGACCTGAAGGTGCCGCTCGTCGTGCGCATGAAGGGCACGAACGAAGACCTCGGCAAGAAGATGCTGGCTGATTCCGGCCTGCCGATCATCTCGGCGGACAGCATGGAAGAGGCCGCGCAGAAGGTCGTCGCGGCAGCCGAAGGCAAGTAAGCGCACGCGCTTCCTGTCTTAAAACAGCGTTCACCAGATACGAATGGCGGCGCGACGAGCCTGTGCTTTAGCGACGCCAAACGAACAGAGGTCACTACATGTCGATTCTGATCAACAAAGACACGAAGGTCATCACGCAGGGCATCACCGGCAAGACCGGCCAGTTCCACACGCGCGCCTGCCGCGAATACGCGAACGGCCGTGAAGCCTATGTCGCGGGCGTGAACCCGAAGAAGGCCGGCGAAGACTTCGAAGGCATTCCCATCTATGCATCGGTGAAGGAAGCGAAGGCCGAAACCGGCGCGACCGTTTCCGTCATCTACGTGCCGCCCGCGGGCGCGGCCGCCGCGATCTGGGAAGCCGTCGAGGCGGATCTGGATCTCGCCATCTGCATCACGGAAGGCATTCCGGTTCGCGACATGCTGGAAATCAAGGACCGCATGCGCCGCGAGAACCGCAAGACGCTGTTGCTCGGACCGAACTGCCCCGGCACGATCACGCCGGACGAGCTGAAGATCGGCATCATGCCGGGTCACATTCACCGCAAGGGCCGTATCGGCGTGGTGTCGCGCTCGGGCACGCTGACGTATGAAGCGGTCGGCCAGTTGACGGCGCTGGGCCTTGGCCAGTCGTCGGCGGTCGGCATCGGCGGCGATCCGATCAACGGTCTGAAGCACATCGACGTGATGAAGATGTTCAACGACGATCCCGAAACGGACGCCGTCATCATGATCGGCGAGATCGGTGGTCCGGACGAAGCGAACGCCGCTTACTGGATCAAGGACAACATGAAGAAGCCGGTGGTTGGCTTCATCGCGGGCGTCACGGCGCCTCCGGGCAAGCGCATGGGCCACGCAGGCGCGCTGATCTCGGGCGGTGCGGACACGGCGGATGCCAAGCTCGAAATCATGGACGCGTGCGGCATCAAGGTCACGAAGAACCCGTCGGAAATGGCGCGTTTGCTCAAGTCGGTGATCTGAGCGTGTGAGGCAAAAGGCATCGCGCGTTGAGGTTTGGTATGCTTACCGAACCCTTTCGCAAGTGCCGATGAAAAGCGAGGGAGCCTGGCTTCCTCGCTTTTTTTTCGACCACGTTCCGCGCGCTACCTTTCCTCCATGCTCGAATTTTTCTCGACGCTCCATTGGGGCGCGGTCGTTCAGATCATCGTCATCGACATTCTGCTCGGTGGCGACAACGCGGTAGTGATCGCGCTGGCCTGCCGCGACTTGCCCGACACGTTGCGCACGCGCGGCATCGTGCTGGGCACGCTCGGCGCAATCGTGTTGCGCGTGTTGCTGATCGCGTTCGCGGTCGTGTTGCTCGATATTCCCTTTCTCAAGTTCGTCGGCGGTTTGTTGTTGCTGTGGATCGGCATCAAGCTGATGCAGCCGGGTCATGACGAGCACGAGATCAACGCGTCCGACCGCTTGTGGACGGCGGTGAAGACCATCATCGTCGCGGATGCGGTGATGAGCCTCGACAACGTGATCGCCATTGCGGGCGCGGCGGAGGCGGCGGACCCGCGGCACCGGCTGACGCTCGTGGTGTTCGGGCTGATCGTGAGCATTCCGCTGATCGTGTGGGGCAGCACGTTGGTGCTCAGGCTGCTCGACCGCTTTCCGGTCGTCGTCACGTTGGGCGCGGGATTGTTGGGTTGGATCGCGGGCGGGCTCATCATCGACGATCCGTTCATCGACCGCTGGCCCGCGCTCAATACGGACTTTGCGATTTACGCCGCGCATGCGGTGGGCGCGGTGTTCGTCGTGTGCATCGGATGGTTGCTCAAGCGCAGGGCGAATTGTCCTATGCCATCCGGCTGACTGCCGCTCATTCTGTTTCCTCAATACGATCGAAGCGTCCTGTCTGCATCACGCGGCGGGCGCTTTTTTCTTTTCGAGGAAGCAATGACGATGATGACGTTGAATGTCGCCGCAAGCGAAGAAGCAAGCGGTGTGCGGAAGATCGCCGCGAAAGGTTTCACCCTGATCGAACTCATGATCGTGCTGGCGATCGTCGCCGTGGTTGCGGGGTACGCCATTCCTGCGTATCAGGACTATCTGGCGCGCAGCCGGGTGGGCGAGGGCGTGTCGCTGGCGGCATCGGCGCGATTGGCGGTGGCGGAGAACGCATCGAGCGGCGCGGATCTCGGGAGCGGTTATGCATCGCCGCCGGGCACGCGCAATGTCGAATCGATTCACGTCGACAGCGATAACGGACAGATCACGATTGCTTATTCGACACGCGTCGCGCCGGCGGGATCGAACACGCTCGTGCTGATTCCATCCGCGCCCGACAATGCGGATACACCCACGGCGCGCGTACCTCTCGCGCGCGGCACGATTCAGGCGGGCAGCGTGACATGGGAATGCTTTGCGGGCGGTAAAGCGGCGTCTTCATTGCCCGCACCGGGCGCGGGCCCGATGCCCGCGGATGCCCCGACCTTGCCGGGCAACCTCGCACCACCCGAATGCCGTGCATGAGCGCTGCGTGAAGATTTTCATGCGAAAAACACGGATTTCGTGGCAATTTCGGTGCTTGACCGGACAGCACGGGCAAAGTTTTGTATAGTGCGCCGGTCGCCGACGTTCCCAGTCCCTCATGCCTTCTCATATTGCGCGTTACCTTAGCTTCGCCGTTCTGTGTCTTGCGTTGACGATTCCCTTCGGCGTCGTCAACCACACGTACCCGATTCCGACGTTCTACGCCGAATACACCGCGCTCGCGCTGTACCTCGCGCTCGGTGCGACCATCGCGCTGCTCGTGCGCGTGTCGGAGCCGAAGGTGCCGTTCGCGTCACCCGTCGTCGCGCTGATGCCGCTCGCCTTCGGCGTGCTGCTCGTCGCGCAGACGGTGCTGTTGCCGATTGCGCAGCCGTCGATGAACTGGCTCGGCGGCGCTTATTTGCTGGCGTCGTTCGTCGCGGTGCATACGGGGTTCGGTTTCGTGCGGGCAGGACTTGGCGAGAAGGCCTTGCGCGTGGGCGCGGCGGCGTTGATGGTGGGCGGCCTCTTTGCCGTGTTCTGTCAGGTCGTGCAGTTGCTGCATCTCGAAGTGAAGTTCACGCCGTTCGTCGTCGCCTATAACGTGATGACCGAGCGCCGGCCGTTCGGCAACATGGCGCAGGCCAACCATCTCGCCACGGTGATTGCTTTTGCGATGGCCGGCGCGCTCTACTTCGTGCAGACGCGCCGCCTGCCTGTCGTGCTGTGGCTGATCGTCTCGGCGATCTACTCGCTGGGATTCGCGCTGACGGTATCGCGCGGGCCGTGGTTGCAAACGGGCGTGATCGTCGTCGCGGGATTCTGGATGGCGTTCGTGCTCGGACGGCCGATCGCGGCGGAGGGTTTCGACGGTCCCGGCCGGCGCGATACGCGTGCGTGGATCATCCCTGTGGTGCTGGCGCTGCTCTTTTTCGCGGTGAACGGCGCGGTGCGCTGGGCCAATGTCCGCTTCGGCCTGGACCTGTCGCAATCGGCGGCGGAACGCATGCAGGACGCCAATCAGATCGCGCCGCGTCTGGCGCTCTGGAAGTACGGCTGGACCATGTTCAGGACGCACCCGTTGCTGGGCGTCGGCTGGGGAGAGTTTCCGCGCTACGAGTTCGACATGGTGCGCCAGATGGGCAGTGTCGAGATCGCGAACAATGCGCACAACGTCTTTTTCGATTTGCTCGGCAAGACCGGCGTGATCGGCATGGCGATCGTGTTGCTCGGCATCGTGCTGTGGATGATCCGCGTGCTGCGCGCCCCGCAGACGCCCGCGCGCATTTTCGGATTGTCGCTGCTCGGCGTGCTGTTGATGCATGCGCTTGTCGAATATCCGCAGCAGTACATGTTTTTCCTGATGCCGGCGATGCTCGTCATCGGTCTGCTCGAACCGCGCGCATTGCGGCTGGTTGCGCGGCCGGTGTCGTACGGCGTGTATGTCGTGCTGGTGGTGGGCGGCCTGATCGCGCTGTATCCGACGATGCGCGATTACAACCGCGCCGAGGTGCTGTATTACGGCGCGCATCCGGCAGAAGAATATCGCGACGATCCGTCGTTCCTGTTTTCCGCATGGGGCGAATACGGCGCCGCGACCTTGCTGCCGATGAATGCGCAGGATCTGGACGAGAAGCTCGCGGCGCATCGCAAGGCCATTGCGCTGTTGCCGGGTGAGACGGTGTTGCGTCGCTATGCCGTTTTGCAGGCGCTGGCCGGGCAGCGGGAAGCCGCGCTCGACACGATGGCGCGTCTCAAGATCTTCGCGACAATGCTGCACGACTGGCCGACGCAGTTGGCCGCGACGGTGAAGATGGTGGATGAGATCGGCGGCCCGTTGAAGCCGTTCAAGGCGGATTTGGTGAAGCTGTATGGAGAGCCGCCAGCGGATGCGCCAAGCGACGATGATGACGACGACGATGAGTGAGCAGATAAATATCGCCGCTTTCTAAGCGCGGGAAAAGCGCTTTTCAGAATTATCGTGCGGTGAAAGCGCCTTTTAATAACGAATAGAGTGCCAGAGTAACGATAAAATTTCCATGTGTCCGCTGGATGGGCCGACAATTCGGCCACGGAGACGCAGAAGAAACTATCGGACTCAGGCATGGAAATAATTGCGGTTATCAACTATAAAGGCGGGGTTGGGAAAACAACGGTTACGTCCAACCTCGCAGCAGAACTTGCTTTTCGTGGCAAGAAAGTGCTTGTACTAGATACCGATGCACAGGCGAGTCTAACGTTCTCGTTCGTGACGCCTGATTTTTGGGCTGCAAATCTCGAAAAAACGTTGACTATCAAGTCTTGGTTCGATGCCATTGTCGACGGGAAAGAACCACCGTCGCTCAAACGGTTTATCTACTCGCCGTCGACGGTGAATCAGCGAGTCGCGAAAAACGGCGGTCGCCTCGATTTGATTTGTTCCAACCTGAGTTTGCTGGATATCGATCTGGAATTGGCGACGTTGCTGGGCGGCGCCAGCATGCAGCAAAACAAGAAAAATTTTATCAAGGTACACGGCCAGTTGCGCCGGGCCATGCTCGCGCTGGCCGAAGAATCAGACTACGACGTGGTACTGATCGATTGCCCGCCGAACTTCAATATCGTGACCAAGAACGCGATCGTGGCTGCGGAAAGAATTTTGATCCCGGCAAAACCCGATTATCTGTCAACGCTCGGGATCGATTATCTGAAGAAGAGCGTGGACACGCTCGTTGAAAGCTACAACGAGTTTTCGGCGACGGATGATGACGGCGACTCCATATCGCCGCAGATTCTTGGCGTGGTATTTACCATGATTCAATGTTTTGGCCGTCAACCGATTACGGCGCAACGACAATACATGTCAACGGTAAAGCGGAATAACGGCATCCCGGTATTTTCCAGCTTTTTCAGGGAGAATTTCACTGTGTTCGCCGAAGCGCCGGAGCAGCTTCTTCCGGTCATATTGAATCAATATCCTTCGACCACTCATATTCAGGTCGTTAGCGAGATGAAGGAGTTCGTGGACGAGTTCGAAGCAACGCTCGAGGTCGCCGAAGATGAATGACCACCGCGTGATCGAACCCGCCGTCATGGATAAAATCCAAAGCGCCTTGAACGCACTCAGCGACGCTGATTATGCAAAGCTTTCCAATCCGGATGTAGAGATTCAGATAAAAGTCTCTCGACCAAAGAAAGCCAGGGCGCAGGCAAAGCCAAAGCCGGAAATTTCTTTCGAGCTTTTGACTGAAAGGCTCGCCACGTTCGATGAACGAACGGCCGCACAAGACTACGTGCGTTCCGTTGCGCGAACCAAGAAGGATCTCGAAGCCATCGCCCGTCACTTCGACATGGTGATCGTCAAACGAGACACGTTGCAAACGTTGGTCGAGAGAATCGTCGAGACCACGGTCGGGGCAAGGCTGCGTTCGCGTGCTATTCAAGGTCCGGGCAGTATGTCGGAACGGACTCAAGCACGTGAGCGCAAGGACGAGAAAGCTGGCGTGACGAGGCGTAGTTCGAAAGCGGGTTGACGGTCGAATCAGGGTGCGCCGCTGGCTTCATCGGCCACCCAATCCCCCGACTCCCCCCCCTTCTTCTCCATCACCCGCACATTCGTAATCGTCATTCCCCGATCCACCGCTTTGCACATGTCATACACCGTCAGCAGTCCAACCTGCACGGCAGTCAGCGCTTCCATCTCCACACCCGTGCGCCCGACCGTCTCCACCCGCACCTCACAATGCACGCCCGGCAGCGCTTCATCGATCTCAAACTCGACCGCGACCCGCGTCAGCGCCAGCGGATGACACAACGGAATCAAATCCGCCGTCCGCTTCGCCCCTTGAATCGCAGCGATGCGCGCCACCCCAAGCACATCGCCTTTCTTGGCGCGCCCTTCGCGGATAAGCACAAGCGTCGCATCGAGCATGACGATGGAACCGCGCGCGACCGCCACGCGCCGCGTTTCGCTCTTGTCGCCGACATCGACCATGTGCGCGTCGCCGGCGGCATCGAAATGGGTGAGGTTGGACATGGACGTCTCCTTCGAAATGGGCGCTCATGATACCGCGCGTCGCGTACCGATTCTGAGCACGCCCGACACTTGATACGATAAGCGCGTTTCCGTTTTCCTTTCCATTCACAGCCCGCCGGTTTCGCGTCATGGTGACGAAGCGTCCGAGCCGTTTTCTGATTGCCGCGTTGTGCCTGAGCCTCGCCGTGCCGCCCGCCGCGCTGGCGCAGACGAGCGCATCCACGGGTAACGCGCCCAAGATCGGTTCCTCGCAAACCGACACGCTCGCCGCTACCGCGCTCCATTCCGTTCAGGACGACGCGATTCCCGCCAACGTCGCGCAAGGCGTGTTCGGCGTCTACGGCGGCCGCGAAAGCTATTTCACCAACAAGCCCGGCACGATCGCCGGCCTGCGCGCGCCGCTCTCGTCCGTGGAACTGCCCGATCTCGGCGATGGCTCAGGCGGCACGCTCACGCCACAGGCCGAACGCAAAGTCGGTGAACGCATGATGCGCGAAGTCCGCGCCGATCCCGATTATCTCGATGACTGGCTGATCCGCGATTATCTCGATTCGATCGCATCCAAACTCTCCGCCGCGGCCGCGACGCAGTATCTCGGCGGCTATCGTCCCGACTTCGATTTGTTCGCCGTGCGCGATCCGCAGATCAACGCGTTTTCGATGCCGGGCGGTTTCATCGGCGTGAACACGGGGCTGATTGCGTCGGCGCAGACGGAGTCGGAACTGGCGTCGGTGATCGGCCACGAGATGGGGCATGTGCTTCAGCGCCACATCGCGCGGATGATCAGCATGCAGGAAAAGAGCGGCTACGCGGCGCTGGCCGGCATGCTCGCGGGACTGCTGGCGGGTTTGCTCGCGCGCAGCGGCGATCTCGGCATGGGCATCGCGATGGGCGGACAGGCGTATGCCGTCGATAACCAGTTGCGTTTTTCGCGCGCGGCGGAACACGAGGCGGACCGCGTCGGCTTCCAAATGTTGACGGCGGCGGGCTACGACCCGTACGGCATGGCGGCGTTCTTCGAACGTCTCGACCGTTCGACGATGTCCGATAACGGCGTGCCCGCGTATGTGCGCACGCATCCGCTGACGGGCGAGCGCATCGCCGACATGGAGGATCGCGCGCGGCGCGTGCCGTATCGGCAGCCGCGTCAATCGACGGAATTCGCGTTCATTCGGGCGCGGGCGCGCGTGCTGCAACTCAATTTCGCGAGCGATTATCGCGAGATGGCCAGCCGTCTGAAGTCCGAAATCGCCGATCAGACCGCGCTCAATCCATCGGCGAACTGGTATGGAATCGCGTTGGCGAACATGCTGACCGGCGATTACGATGCCGCGAACGACGCGCTCGCGACATCGCGCCGGCTTTTCGAGGGCGAGGAGGCGAGCGAGGCGGCGGCAGCGGCGCAGGTTCGGAAGCAAGCGGAAGCGAAGGCGGCGACCGTCGTGAAGGCGCATCCGAAACGGGCCGAGAGCGTGCATCCTTCGCTGCAAAATGCGGAGGCATCCGCCGTCGCGCTCCCGCCAATATCTGTCACGGCCATCGCACCTAAACCGCAGCCAACGCCGCCAGCACCCAAAGCTGCACGCAGTTCCCCCAGCCTCGACGTCCTCGCCGCCGACATCGCCCGCCGCGCAGGCCATCCCGACGAAGCCATCCGCCTCGCGCAACTCGCGGAAAAGCGCTGGCCCGACTCGCACGCGGCCATCGATCAGGACTTGCAGGCGCTCTTGGCCGCGCATCGGTTCGCGGATGCGCAAGCGCTTGCTCGTCGCGAAACGCGCGCCGAGCCGAATCGCGGCGAATGGTGGTTGTATCTGGCGCAGGCAAGCGTCGGTCTCAACGATGCCTTGACACAGCATCAGGCGATGGCCGAAAAGCTCGCGCTCGACGGCGCGTGGCCGTCCGCGATTCGCCAATTAAAGGAAGCGCGCGATGTGAAGTCCGCGAATTTCTACGATCTCTCGACGATTTCGGCGCGCTTGCGCGACTTCGAAACGCGCTACAAAGAAGAACGCGACGACGAGAAGAACAGTTAGCGCGCCGCGCGCAATGCAGGACTGGCGATAAACCCAAAGCGCTGTTCGAGTTCCGCTCGCTCGATGAACTGCAACGGCAGATCGACGCCATCGCGCCAATGGAACACGCCGCCGCGCGCGGCATCATCGAGCGTGGCGTGATCGGAAAACAGATCGATGTCGTGATCGTGCAGCGCAGCCACGCGCGGGGGCGCGGCGTCATCGGAAAAGAGGATGCTGCCTGCGTCGTCGATCCACGCATGCGCGGGCTCGAACGCCGCGCCGGTTTGATCGGTCAGCCGCAAATCGCCGTCGATTTCAGCAAGACGCACGATCCACGGCGTACACGCCAGTTCGACATACACACGCTGCGGACCGTTCTGAAAAAACCACTGGCCGTCTTCATCCCGCTCGTAATTACGGTTGATGAAACCGAGCAGCGCGTCATGCCGGATCACCGTGCCGAGCGTGCCTTCGGCCTGCGCGGCTTCGTCGCGCATGCGCCACTGGCCGCGCCTGTCGAGCAGCAGCCAACCGGTGCAATGCGGCACGTTGGGCCATTTGGCGAGCGCCTGTTTGACGATCTCATCCATGCGGGAGATGCTGATCGATATAGCCGAACACGCGCTCCGAAAGCCAGTCGATGCGCCCCGGAAACGGCCCGGTCATGAAGCCGACGTGTCCGCCGTGATTGGGTTGATCGAGCGTCACGCACGCCGACACTTCCGCGCGCGAAGGCAGCGCGTAGGCGGGCAGGAACGGATCGTTGCGCGCATTCAGCACGAGCGCCGGTATTTCGATGTGCTTCAGATGCGCGCGCGTGGTCGCGGTGGACCAGTAATCGTTGGTATCGCGAAAACCGTGGACGGGCGCTGTCACCACGTTGTCGAACTCGTACAAATTGCGCGCGGCGAGCATGGCGTCGCGATCGTACAGACCAGGATACTGGCCGAGCTTGGCGAGCGCCTTCTGCTTGAGCGTCTTGAGGAAGCTGCGCGTATAGACCATGCCGAAGCCTTGCGAGATCGCGCGGCCGCCTGCGTGGACATCGAGCGGCGCGGAAATGGCGGCAGCAGCGGTGATGATCGACGCATGCGATCCTTGCTCGCACAGCCATTGCAGCAACACATTGCCGCCGAGCGACACGCCCGCCGCGAACACCGGCCCCTGATGCGCAAGCGCCAAACGTCGCAATATCCAGTCGACTTCGGCGTGATCGGCGAGATGATAGAAGCGCGGCAGCAAGTTCAACGGCCCGCTGCAACTGCGGAAATGCGGCACGACGCCATGCCATCCGCGCGCCTGAGCCTGCGCCATGATCGCGCGGGCGTAGTGGGAATCCGAACTGCCTTCGAGACCGTGGAACAGGACCAGCAGCGGCGCGTTCGGACTTGGCGCTGCGTGCGGTTCGTAGTCGAGAAAATCGAGGTCGATGAAATCGCCGTCCGGCGTGTCCCATCGCTCGCGGCGATAGTGGACGGTCGGCTTGCGCCCGAACAGCGCGGGCACGATGGTCTGCGCGTGGCTCGTCGGCAACCAGCGCGGCGCGCGGTAGAGCCACTCCGAAACGGAAGAGGCGAGCGGCGCGGTTTGCTTCACCGCCATGGCAGGCGATTTGTCCACGAACGACGAATCGTGCTTCAACAACGGATCGCGCTTCATGGAACCTCCCCGACGTACGTCTTCAGCGCTTATGTTCTTTCAATGCAACGGCCCCTGGCCGTGACGCATCTTCACTGCAAACTGGCCCGCCGTTTCCAGCGGCATCTCGCTCGCGTGAATGTGCGCGATGCGCCATTCGCCGCGCTCGTGGACCATCACGTAGGTCGTGAAGACCATGCGTGGCGAAGTCGAGGCCGTGGAACTGGCCGGCTGATGCGCCTCCGCGATCGCATACACGACGGTGCCGAGGCTGTCGTACACGCGAATGTCGAGCGGTTCGATCGTCACCGCGCTTTCTAGCTGTTTTGCCATGCCCGCACGAATATGCTCAAGCCCATGCAGATGCGTGCCGTCCGCGCAGATGCAGGTGGCGAACTCCTCGTCGATCCACAGCGACATCACCGTGTCGATGCTTGAATCCGCGACGGCCTGGTAATAAGCGTTGAGCGTGTCGGCGGCGGCTTCGAAGAGGCGGGCGAAACGTGGCATGGCTCGTGGGTCTCTGGCATTCGGTGCGGCGCGCCACATAAGGCTTGCGCGCTGCATCGGTCATTGGTCAAAGCATGCCTCCGTTCGGAGACATTCGCGTGTCCGCGCCCGCACACAGGGCGGAAGGCCGTCTGAAGAAAGCTGAAACTCGCCGCTTCAGCGATGAGCCAGCAACATGCCGCGCAAATCGCCGAACACTTGCTCGGCGGACAACTCCCGCAGGCAGTTCAGATGGCCGAGCGGACACTCGCGGGCAAAGCACGGACTGCATTCGAGATGCAGCCATTGTACCTTTGCAAGCTCCGACAAGGGCGGCGTATGGCGCGGGTCGGTCGAGCCGTACACCGCGACGAGCGGGCGTCGCAGCGCGGCGGAAACGTGCATCAGCCCCGAGTCGTTGGTGACGACCGCGCTTGCCCGCGAAATCAACGCGCAGGCTTCCCCGAGCGATGTCTGTCCGCACAGGTTGCGCACGTTCGGCGCGCGTTCGGCGATAGCCTGCGCAATCGGCGCATCCTTGTTCGACCCGAGCGCCACGATGCGCGCATAAGGAAACGACTGCGCGACGAACTGCGCGAGCGAGGCGAAATGCTCCGGCGGCCAGCGCTTGGCCGGACCGTATTCCGCGCCCGGACAGAACACGACCAGCGGCGTGCGCGTGTCGAGATTGAAGCGCGCCGACACGCGCGCGGCTTCGTTCGGATCGGCGTCCAGACGCGGCACCGGCAGCGTTTGTGCATCGGGTTGCGCGGCGGCATCCGGCTGGACGTGGCGATCGACGAAGGGCAGCTTCGCGCCGGGCGCGTAGGCGAGCGCGGCGTAATGCGCGGTCATCGGCGGGCGATCGGTCTTCGGCGGGTTCGCGTGGCGCACGTTGAGCAGCCCGAAACGGCTTTCGCCCTTGTAGCCGATGCGCAGATTGATGCCCGCCAGCCACGGAATCAGCGCGGATTTCATCGAGTTGGGCAGCACATAGGCGGCGTCGTAGCCGACTTCGCGCAAGTCGCTCGCGAGCTGCCAGCGGCGGTACAACTGCAGCTTGCCGTGGGCGAGATCGGTGGCGTAGACGTCGCGGATCTCCGGCATGCGTTCGAGCACGGGCGCGACCCACGAAGGCGCGATGGCATCGATGACGACGCGCGGATGCAGCTTCTTCAGAAGCGTGAAAAGCGGCTGCGCCATCAATGCGTCACCGATCCAGTTCGGTGCTATTACCAGCGCACGGCGCATCTGAAAGTTTCCGATCTCAAAATTAGTGCGGCTTGCGGCGCGTTGAAACCGCCGGGCCGTGGGGTGGGGAAACGCCGCGAGGCGGCCGCTTGGGCCGCCTTCGGTTCAGCGTTTGGTGGACGAGCGCTTAATGCGCGCCCTTGACGACTTCGCCGTCCTTGAGCTTATAGCGCGTGCCGCAATACGGGCAGCGCGCTTCGCCGTGCGTCACGTCGAGAAACACGCGCGGATGCGTGCTCCAGCGCTGCATCTTCGGGTTCGGGCAGAAGGCGGGCACGTCCTTCGCCGACAATTCCACCAGCGGCATTTCCTTCAAGTCGCTCATTGCATTCTCTTTTTCGATGTACTGAATCGCATGCGGGGACACGGCGGGCAGACCGCGCCCGCGCCGTGCTTCCATCCATCAAACCTTCGCGAGCCAGCTCGCGTACTTCTCGTTCTTGCCGCCGACCACATCGAAGAAGGCGCTTTGCAGCTTCTCGGTGATCGGACCGCGCTTGCCTTCGCCGATGGTCCGGTTGTCCAGCTCGCGGATGGGCGTGACTTCGGCGGCGGTGCCCGTGAAGAAGGCTTCGTCGCAGGTATAAACCTCGTCACGCGTGATGCGCTTTTCGATGACCGGAATGCCGAAGTCGCGCGCCAGCGTGATGACCGTGTCGCGCGTGATGCCATCGAGGCACGAAGCCAGGTCCGGCGTATAGATCTTGCCGTTGTTCACGAGGAAGAAGTTCTCGCCCGAGCCTTCGGAGACGTAACCGTCCACATCGAGCAGAAGCGCTTCGTCGTAACCGTCGGTCACGGCTTCCTGATTCGCGAGGATCGAGTTCACGTACCAGCCGGATGCCTTGGCGCGCACCATCGACACATTCACATGATGGCGCGTGAATGATGACGTCTTCACGCGGATGCCCTTCGCCAACCCGTCCTCGCCGAGATACGCGCCCCACGGCCACGCCGCGATGGCGACGTGAATGGTGTTGCCCTTGGCCGAGACGCCAAGCTTTTCCGAACCGACCCAGATGATCGGGCGCAGATAGCAGCTTTCCAGTTCGTTGGCCTTGACCACTTCGAGTTGCGCGGCTTCGAGCGTGGCGGCATCGAAGGGAACGTCCATCTGGAATATCTTGGCCGAGTTGAGCAGACGCTTGGTGTGCTCCTTCAGGCGGAAAATGGCCGTGCCCTGCGCGGTCTTGTACGCGCGCACGCCTTCGAAAACGCCCATGCCGTAATGCAGCGTATGCGTGAGGACGTGGATCTTGGCGTCACGCCAGTCGATCAGCTTGCCATCCATCCAGATCTTGCCGTCGCGGTCGGCCATTGACATACGGTTCTCCTAGCAGTCTCGTTCAAGTGATTCGGGCAAGCCGACTGAATTTCGTGCCGCCCGCACAGGCGCGAGAAAACTCCTAAAGGCGGCGAAAGATCGTCATTTTAGCGTCTTTTCGCGACGGAACCGAGCGTGGCGCGGCTTTCGCGACGCTATAATTTCGCTTTCGCCGCGAAGTTGGCGGCGAATTTCACTTTCGGCGGTCTCTTGCCGGTTCGTTCATGGAATCGGGTCGAGCTTCCGTTCTTCGTTTCGCCCTCACATGCTCGACCGGCTGTCCGACTCCAATCGCCGCGCCTTTTTCGAAGGCATGCGCACGTTTTCTCCCGCCATTCCGGCCATTCTGTCTTGGGGCGTCGTGACGGGCATAGCCATGTCGAAGTCGGTGCTGACCATGCCGCAGGCGTTGGGCATGTCGCTGCTGGCTTATGCCGGTTCGTCGCAATTGGCCGTGCTGCCGTTGTTCGCCGCGAAGCTACCGTTGTGGACCATTCTGCTTACCGCCGCGATGGTGAATCTGCGCTTCGTCATCTTCAGCGCCGGGCTTTCGCCGCATTTCTCCTATCTGCCCTTGAAGCGACGGCTGCTGCTTGGCTATTTCAATGGCGACATCATCTATTTGATGTTCGCCAGCCGGAATTTCGCGCCGGGGTATCAGCCGGGCAAAGAGGCATATTTCTGGGGCCTTTCGCTGGGATGCTGGCTCGCATGGCAAGTCTCGTCGATAGCGGGAATCCTGCTCGCGAGCCTCGTGCCGGATAACTGGGGGCTTGAACTCGCGGGCACGCTCGCGCTCATTCCAATCATCGTGTCGGCTATTGCCACGCGTTCGACGCTGGCGGCGGTCGCGGTGGCGAGCATCGTCGCGTTGCTGACGTTCGATCTGCCGTATCGCTTCGGTCTGCCGATCGCGGTCGTCACCGCGCTGCTGGCGGGAACGCTGGCGGATGTGATCGCGGAACGCGCGAATCCGCCGCCGCCATCGGTCGATGAACCCAAACCCGACGCCACCGAAACGAGGCCCGTCCGATGACCCCGCTCCAAACCTGGCTCGCGATCCTCGGCATGTGCATCGTCACCACGATCACGCGCGCGTTCTTCCTCATCGGCGGCGAACGGATGGTTTTGCCGCCGCGCATCCAGCGCGTGTTGCGTTACGCGCCTGCGGCGGCGCTCGCGGCGGTCGTCGTGCCTGAATTGCTCGAAACGCCCGCCGGGCTGTCCTTCGCGCTGTCTAATCACGCGCTTTGGGCGTCGCTCGCGGGCCTGGCGTATTACGTGTGGCGGCGCGGCATGATGGGCACCATCGCCGTGGGCATGGTGGTTTTCACGGTGTTGCGTCTGACCATTTGAGCGCGCATAAGCGGAATAAAACCCGGAAAACACGCGCCAAATACGCGTCATCAAGGATTGACGGCTAAAAGCGCCCGAACCTATCGGTTAAAATAACGGTCTTTCCTGTCGCATCGAGCGAGGTCGAGAGTGTTCCCGGCAGTCACCGCGCATCGGTTCCGAAACACGCAGACGCTTCCGACAACCACGCCGGCCGGAGAGCCTTTGTCCGCTCCCGTTAGCCTTCGCGCTCGCTTCGCTTCATTCTTCCGGCCCGTTTTTCAGCCCGTTCTCGCGGCCATCGCCTTCCTTTCGAATCGTCCGTTTGTCCGCTGTGCGCATGTACGGCGGCGCATGCGGCCGTTTTCGCCCGAACCGCTCCACTCACTACGTTGACTCCCATGACGAAAGTTCTGCGTTTCACCGACCTGATCGCCGAAGGCAAAGTTTCCGGCAAGCGTGTGTTCATCCGCGCGGATCTCAACGTGCCTCAGGACGATGCCGGCAACATCACCGAAGACACGCGCGTGCGTGCCTCCGTGCCGGCCATCAAGGCCGCGCTCGATGCGGGCGCCGCCGTGATGGTCACATCGCACCTCGGCCGTCCGACCGAAGGCCAGTTCAAGCCGGAAGACTCGCTGGCGCCAGTCGCCAAACGCCTGTCCGAATTGCTCGGCCGCGACGTGCCGCTCGTCGCCGACTGGGTGGATGGCGTGAGCGTCCAGCCAGGCCAGGTCGTGCTGCTGGAAAACTGCCGCGTCAACAAGGGCGAGAAGAAGAACGACGACGCCCTCGCCCAAAAGCTCGCGAAGCTCTGCGACATCTACGTGAACGATGCCTTCGGCACCTCGCATCGCGCGGAAGCGACGACGCACGGCATCGCGAAATACGCGCCGGTTGCGTGTGCGGGTCCGCTGCTCGCCGCCGAACTCGATGCGCTCGGCAAGGCGCTCGGCAATCCGAAGCGTCCGCTGGTGGCGATCGTCGCGGGTTCGAAGGTTTCGACCAAGCTGACCATTCTCAAGTCGCTTGCGGAGAAGGTGGATCAGTTGATCGTCGGCGGCGGGATTGCCAATACGTTCATGCTGGCGTCGGGCCTGAAGATCGGCAAGTCGCTGGCCGAGGCGGATCTCGTCGGCGAGGCGAAAGAGATCATCGATGCAGCGCGCGCGCGTGGCGCATCCGTGCCGATTCCGAGCGATGTCGTCACCGCGAAAGAGTTCGCTCCGACCGCGAAAGCCGAAACCAAGCCCGTCGCCGATGTCGCCGACGATGACCTGATTCTCGACATCGGTCCGGACACGGCGAAGGCGCTCGCCGCGCAGCTTGAAACGGCGGGCACCATCGTGTGGAACGGCCCGGTCGGCGTGTTCGAGTTTGACCAGTTCGGCAATGGCACCAAGACGCTCGCGCAGGCGATCGCCAGTTCGTCGGCGTTTTCCATCGCGGGCGGCGGGGATACGCTCGCGGCCATCGCGAAGTACGACATCGCGGACAAGGTGAGCTATATCTCGACCGGCGGCGGCGCGTTCCTCGAATTCCTCGAAGGCAAGAAACTGCCTGCGGTCGAAGTGCTCGAATCGCGCGCGGGAGCCTGAGCCTTGGCCGCCCGAAAAGATCCGGCGAAGGGAGACAAGAAGGGCGCGCCAGAAGCCGGCGGCGCGCAGGCGGAAGTCATCAGGAACGTGATAGAACGCGGTGTGTCGGGCGATGAACTCGATGCCGCCGCGCAGGCTGCATTGGCCATCGCGGAAGCGGCGCGCAGTGCAGAAGCAGACACGCCGAAGGAAGAACAGGCTTCAGCGCCGGTCGTAGTCATCGGCGGCGTGGCCGCTCAAGCAGCAACTGAAACACACATCGATAAAGCGACGCCGGCATCGACCGGCGCGCGCGCGCCCGCGGTGAGCAACACCTCACCGCAAGCGCAACGTGCTCGCAGCGTCAACACGGGCGATCCTACAGAGACGAGGAAAGACATGCATCGCGCCACCAAGATTGTTGCCACCATCGGACCGGCATCGAGCAATCCGGACATCCTGCTGCAGATGATGCAGGCCGGGCTCGACGTCGTTCGCTTCAACTTTTCGCACGGCTCCGCCGACGACCACCGCCAGCGCGCCGAATGGGTGCGCGAGGCGGCCCGCACCGTGGGCCGCGAGGTCGCCATCATGGCCGACCTGCAAGGCCCGAAGATTCGCGTCGGCAAGTTCGAGAACAACAAGACGATGCTCGTCGCGGGCAATCCGTTCATCCTCGATGCGAACTGTCCGCTCGGCAACAACGAGCGTTGCGGTCTCGACTACAAGGATTTGCCGCGCGATCTGCGCGCGGGCGACGTGCTGCTGCTCAACGACGGCCTGATCGTGCTCGATGTCACGCGCGTGATCGGTGAAGAAATTCACACGGTCGTGAAGGTGGGCGGCGAGTTGTCGAACAACAAGGGCATCAACCGTCAGGGCGGCGGGCTGACCGCGCCCGCGCTGACCGAGAAGGACATGGAGGACATCAAGACGGCGATGTCGCTCGGCGCGGATTTCGTCGCTGTGTCGTTCCCGAAGAACGCGACCGACATGGAAATGGCGCGGCAACTGGCGAACATCGCGGGCGCGCCTTACGGCATCAAGCCGAAGATGATCGCGAAGATCGAGCGGGCCGAGGCCATTCCGGCGCTGCAAGGCATTCTCGATGCGTCGGACGGCATCATGGTGGCGCGCGGCGATCTGGCCGTGGAGGTCGGCAACGCGGCGGTGCCCGCGTTGCAGAAGCGCATGATCCGCATGGCGCGCGAGTCGAACAAGCTCGTGATCACCGCCACGCAGATGATGGAATCGATGATCCACGCGCCGGTGCCCACGCGCGCGGAAGTGTCGGACGTGGCGAACGCGGTGCTCGACGGCACCGACGCCGTGATGCTGTCCGCCGAAACGGCTGCGGGCAAATATCCGGTGACGACCATCGAGACGATGGCCGCCGTCTGCGTGGAAGCCGAGAAGTCCGAAGAATCGCAACTGGATCGCGATTTCCTTGATCGCACGTTCACGCGCATCGATCAGTCGATCGCGATGGGCGCGCTGTTCACGGCGTTCCATCTCGGCGCGAAGGCCGTGGTCGCGCTGACGGAATCCGGCTCGACCGCGCTGTGGATGTCGCGTCACTGGACGCATGTGCCGATCTTCGCGCTCACGCCGCGCGTGACGAGCGAACGCACGATGTCGCTGTATCGCAATGTCACGCCGCTTCATCTCGATACCACGATGGACCGCGATCTCGCGTTGAACCAGGCGCTGGAAGTGGTCGTGTCGAAGGGTTACGCGGCGCGTGGCGACATGGTGGTGCTCACCGTCGGCGAACCGATGGGCGCGGCGGGCGGCACCAATACGCTCAAGATCGTGCGCGTCGGCGATCACTTCTGAAGCAGTCTGCATGACCTAGCGCGCAGGGCGGCGCGGGCATCGAAAACCCGCGCCAGCCAACGCTAAAAAGCCGAAAACCGCCTTAGAGAGCGGGAAACGTGCGCGCACAGAATTCGTTTCACATCTTGGAGTTTCACCACAATGCCTCTCGTATCAATGCGTCAGTTGCTGGATCACGCAGCCGAACACGGCTACGGCCTCCCGGCATTCAACGTCAACAATCTGGAGCAGGTGCAGGCGATCATGCAGGCGGCGCACGAAGTCAACGCGCCGGTCATCATGCAGGCCTCCGCCGGCGCGCGGAAGTACGCGGGCGAAGCGTTCCTGCGGCATCTGATCGAAGCGGCGGTCGAGTCGTATCCGCATATTCCGGTCGTGATGCATCAGGATCACGGGCAATCGCCGGCGGTGTGCATGGCCGCGATCCGCTCCGGCTTCACCAGCGTGATGATGGATGGTTCGCTCGAAGCCGATGGCAAGACCGTTGCATCGTATGAGTACAACGTCGCGGTGTCGAAGCAGGTCGTGGAGTTTTCGCATTCCATCGGCGTGACGGTGGAAGCGGAACTGGGCGTGCTCGGCTCGCTCGAAACCATGAGGGGCGACAAGGAAGACGGCCACGGCGCGGACGGCACCATGACGCGCGAACAACTCCTCACCGATGTCGAACAGGCCGCCGATTTCGTGAAGCAGACACAGTGCGATGCGTTGGCCATCGCCATCGGCACGTCGCACGGTGCGTACAAGTTCTCGAAGAAGCCGACGGGCGATATTCTCGCCATCGACCGCATCAAGGAGATTCACCAGCGCATTCCGAACACGCATCTCGTGATGCACGGCTCGTCTTCCGTGCCGCAGGAGTTGCTCGCGGAAATTCGCGCGTTCGGCGGCGACATGAAGGAAACGTACGGCGTGCCGGTCGAGGAAATTCAGGAAGGCATCAAATACGGCGTGCGCAAGGTGAATATCGACACGGACTTGCGGCTGGCGATCACCGGCGCCATCCGCCGCTTCATGTTCGAAAATCCGTCGAAGTTCGATCCGCGCGACTATCTGAAGCCCGCGCGCGAGGCAACCAAGGAAATTTGCCGCCAGCGTTACATGCAGTTCGGCTGCGAGGGCATGGCGGGCAAGATCAGGCCGGTCGCGCTCGACAAGATCGCCGAAAAATACAAATCCGGCGCGCTCGCTCAGATCGTGAAATGAGATTGATCTGAGTCCACGCGGTTTTGTAAAGTAAAATCAACGGGTTCCGGCGACGGAGCCCGTTCGCGTTTCGCAGTGCCCCACCCATTTTCAGCCGTTCCCGCAGTCTGGGGAGCGCCCGGCATTTCTTCTTATCGGTACACGACGATGTCCACGTTATACGAATCCACGATCAAATCGCTGCCGCTGCTCGGTCGTGGCAAGGTCCGCGACAACTACGCCGTCGGGCAAGACAAGCTCCTGATCGTGACGACCGACCGCCTGTCCGCCTTCGATGTCGTCATGGGCGAGCCGATCCCCAACAAGGGCCGCGTGCTCAACACGATGGCCGATTTCTGGTTCGAGAAGCTCGGCCATATCGTGCCGAACCACAACACGGGCATCGATCCGGCGTCGGTCGTGACGGCGGAAGAAGCGGCGCAGTTGAAAGGCCGCGCGGTCGTGGTGAAGCGTCTGGAGCCGATTCTCGTCGAAGCCGTGGTGCGCGGTTATCTGGCCGGCAGCGGCTGGAAGGACTATCAGGCGACGGGCGCGGTGTGCGGCGTGGAACTGCCGCCGGGCCTGCAAAACGCGCAGAAACTGCCCGAGCCGATCTTCACGCCCGCCGCGAAGGCCGAAATGGGCCATCACGACGAAAACATCACCTACGATGACATGGAGCGCCGCATCGGCACCGAATTGTCGGCGACGATCAAGCGCATCTCCATCCAGTTGTACAAGGAAGCGGCCGAGTTCGCGGCGACGCGCGGGATCATCATCGCGGATACGAAGTTCGAGTTCGGGCTGGACAACAAGGGCGAACTATTCCTGATGGACGAAGTGCTGACCGCCGATTCGTCGCGCTTCTGGCCCGCAGACGCGTATCAGGTCGGCACGAATCCGCCGTCGTTCGACAAGCAGTTCGTGCGCGACTGGCTGGAAACGCAGCCGTGGAAGAAGGAACCGCCCGCACCGAAGCTACCGGATGATGTGATTGCGAAGACGTCGGAGAAGTATCAGGAAGCGCTTCAGCGTTTGACCGGCAAGACGCTCGACTAAAAGGGATCGCTGAATGGCAACCGAAGTGCAAACAACGCATACGCATGACGCGCCGCTCGTCGGCGTGCTGATGGGTTCCAGTTCCGACTGGGATGTGATGAAAAACGCCGTGGCGATGCTCCAGGAATTCGGCGTGCCGTACGAAGCGAAAGTGGTTTCGGCGCATCGCATGCCGGACGAGATGTTCGCCTATGCCGAAAGCGCGCGCGAACGCGGTCTGCGCGCGATCATCGCGGGGGCGGGCGGCGCGGCGCATCTGCCGGGCATGCTGGCGGCAAAAACCACGGTGCCGGTGCTCGGCGTGCCGGTGGCGAGCAAGTATCTAAAGGGCGTCGATTCGCTGCATTCGATCGTGCAGATGCCCAAGGGCGTGCCGGTCGCGACCTTCGCCATCGGCGAGGCGGGCGCGGCGAACGCGGCGTTGTTCGCGGTATCGATCCTGAGCGTGACGGATGCGAAGTTCGCCGACGCGCTCGCCGCTTTTCGCGTGAAGCAGAATCAGGCGGCGCGCGACATGGAATTGCCGCCGCTTTGATGTGCTCATTGCGCGAACGCCTGGCCAACGTAACGCCATGCAACGCAACTCAGCCCCACGATCAGCCACGATGAACCCACATAAATCTCCGATCTCTCCCATCCTGCCGGGCGCATGGCTCGGCATGGTCGGCGGCGGCCAGCTCGGCCGCATGTTCTGCTTCGCCGCGCAATCGATGGGCTATCGCGTCGCCGTGCTCGATCCCGACGAGACGAGCCCGGCGGGCGCGGTGGCCGATCGTCATATCCGCGCCGCCTACGACGACAAGACCGCGCTGACCGAACTCGGCCGTTTGTGCGCGGCGGTATCGACGGAATTCGAGAACGTGCCCGCCGCGAGCCTCGAATTTCTCGCGTCGTGCACGTTCGTGAGCCCGGCGGCGAGTTGCGTGGCGATCGCGCAGGATCGCGTGGCAGAGAAGCGGTTCATCGCGGAATCGGGCGTGCCGGTCGCGCCGCATGTGGTGATCGAATCGTCGGCGGCGCTCGATGCGCTCGACGACGCGAAACTCGCTGCGGTGCTGCCGGGCATCCTCAAGACCGCGCGGCTGGGCTACGACGGCAAGGGGCAGGTGAGCGTGCGTAATGCGCAGGAAGTGCGCACGGCGTATGCATCGTTGTCGGGCGTGCCGTGCGTGCTGGAAAAGCGCATGCCGCTGAAGTACGAGGTGTCCGTGCTGATCGCGCGCGGCTGCGATGGCAAGTCCGCAGTCTTTCCGCTTGCGCAGAATTCGCATGTCGGCGGCATTCTGGCGAAAACCGTCGTGCCCGCGCCCGACGCGCCGGATGCGCTCGTCGCGCAGGCGCAGGACGGCGCGCTCACCATCGCCGCGAAGCTGGGTTATGTGGGCGTGCTGTGCGTCGAGTTTTTCGTGCTGGAAGATGGCTCGTTGATCGCCAACGAAATGGCGCCACGTCCGCACAATTCCGGCCATTACACGGTCGATGCCTGCGCCACCAGCCAGTTCGAACAGCAAGTCCGCGCGATGACCGGCATGCCGCTCGGCGACACGCGCCAGCATTCGCCCGCCGCCATGTTGAATCTGCTCGGCGATATCTGGTTCGCGGGCAAGGAAACGCGCGCGCCCGCGTGGACCGAAGTCGCGGCGATGCCCGCGGCGCGCTTGCATCTGTATGGCAAGGAGGAGGCGCGTCCGGGCCGCAAGATGGGGCATATCAATTTCACGGCGGCGACGCTCGAAGAAGCGCGCACCGCCGCGCGTGACTGTGCGCGCATGTTGCATATCGCGCTTGACTGAGCAATTTCGAAGTACGCAATGACACTTCATACCCCGAGCGCCGCGCAGATCGAAGAAGCGGCGGCGCTGCTCGATGCCGGCGAACTCGTCGCTTTTCCGACGGAAACCGTTTATGGACTGGGCGGCGATGCCGAGAACCCGGATGCCATCGCGCGTATTTATGCGGCGAAGGGCAGGCCGGCGAATCATCCGGTGATTGTGCATCTCGCGCCGGAAGCCGATCCGGGCTATTGGGTGCGCGCGTTGCCCGACGATGCGCGCAAGCTCATCGAAGCGTTCTGGCCGGGGCCGCTGACGCTGATTTTGAAGCGTGCGGCGCATATTCCGGCGGCGGTGAGCGGCGGGCAGGATTCGGTGGGCGTTCGGTGTCCTTCGCATCCGGTGGCGCAGGCGTTGTTGTCGGCGTTTCATCGGCGGCGTGTTGGGACGGGGAAGCAGGGCGGCGTGGCGGGGCCATCGGCGAATCGCTTTGGTCACGTGAGTCCGACGACGGCGCAGCATGTTCGCGATGAATTCGGCAGCGGGGTGCATGTCGTCGATGGCGGGGCGGCGGAGGTGGGCATCGAATCGACCATTCTGGATTTGTCGCGCGGATTTCCGGCGTTGTTGCGGCCGGGGCATGTGAGCCCGCAGCAGATCGCGGATGTGATCGGCATGGCCCCGCGTCTGCCCGATGGCACGGATGCGACCGCGCCGCGTGCTTCCGGGACGCTGAAGGCGCATTACGCGCCGCGTACTCCGCTATTGTTGATGCCGTTTGCGGCGTTGGAGCCGTTGATCGCGGGGCATGATCGGGCTAGTGGGAGGAAGGTTGCGTTGGTGGCTCGGGCGTCGAGTGCGGGGGAGTGGGCGCATGCAGCGCATGTGCATTTCGTGGCGGCGCCTGAGGATGCGCAGGGGTATGCGAAGGCGCTTTATGGGTTGTTGAGGGCGCTGGATCGGGCGAATGTGGAGAGGATCTTGGTGGAGAAGCTGCCGGAGACGGTGGAGTGGGCAGCGGTGAATGATCGGTTGGGGAGGGCGGCGGCGGCGTTTGGGGAGGGGTGAGTTTTTGGGGTGCTTTGCTGGAGATGGGTTTTGGGGATTTGGCTTTGGGATCATGTGGTTATGATCGAGGGGTTCCTCCGCGTACGCGGAGATAGACCTGGATCCCTGAGCAGGGGAAAAAGCTGTTCCTTCGGTTCCTCCGCGTACGCGGAGATAGACCTTCGCGACGCTGACGCTTCCGCTCACAGGCTGCGGTTCCTCCGCGTACGCGGAGATAGACCGTACCGCGTAGGGGCTATCGAGAAATGCCAGAAGGTTCCTCCGCGTACGCGGAGATAGACCCGCTGCATGGTGGACACATGGGAAGCCTGGGAGGGTTCCTCCGCGTACGCGGAGATAGACCCTCGATAGCCGGCTCAAGACACGTGACCATGCGGGTTCCTCCGCGTACGCGGAGATAGACCATAAACGCTGGCGAGATCAGCTTCGACGGCAGTGGTTCCTCCGCGTACGCGGAGATAGACCGTTTGACTGCGTGCTGAAAAACGTTGGAGACTGGGTTCCTCCGCGTACGCGGAGATAGACCCAGAGGATCGAGCAGTGCAGCGACGTTCGACTTGGTTCCTCCGCGTACGCGGAGATAGACCGGACTTGCATCATCCTTACATGACGTTCTACGGGGTTCCTCCGCGTACGCGGAGATAGACCGGCGAAGCCATCGAGATCGCCGGATTCGAACGCGGTTCCTCCGCGTACGCGGAGATAGACCCTCACGCCGGGGCGGATGTGACATGGCGATCCAGGTTCCTCCGCGTACGCGGAGATAGACCGCGAAATGAGATCAGCGAGGACCAGGCACAGAAGGTTCCTCCGCGTACGCGGAGATAGACCTTCCGGAAATTGCCCGGTCCTTTGGAGTTTTTCGGTTCCTCCGCGTACGCGGAGATAGACCCGATGACCGAGGAAGAAATTGCTGCCGCAAAGGGGTTCCTCCGCGTACGCGGAGATAGACCGGTCTGAACTCGTCGATCGTGATGGCGAATCCCGGTTCCTCCGCGTACGCGGAGATAGACCGATCGAGGAGGCGGGTGACCCGTTCGCCAGCAGGGTTCCTCCGCGTACGCGGAGATAGACCCGCCGGCACCGACGACATCGGGACAGTCGATCGGGTTCCTCCGCGTACGCGGAGATAGACCTAGGTGTGCCCTTCAGGCGCGGATACGTAGTTTCGGTTCCTCCGCGTACGCGGAGATAGACCCTTAGGTATGGATAGCGGCGTGAGATGAGCGACGGTTCCTCCGCGTACGCGGAGATAGACCCGGACGTTTGGCTTTGTCGTCCCGTCGGTAAAGGGTTCCTCCGCGTACGCGGAGATAGACCTCAGACGAACGTGTCTACACATTTGATCTGTCGGGTTCCTCCGCGTACGCGGAGATAGACCACAATGATGCTCCTCATCATCAACTGGATCATGGGTTCCTCCGCGTACGCGGAGATAGACCTTTCCTCGCATCGATGCCGCGCTCGACCTCCCAGGTTCCTCCGCGTACGCGGAGATAGACCTCGACACATCGAAGAACAAAACGCTTTAAAATCGGTTCCTCCGCGTACGCGGAGATAGACCCGCCTTCTGCGCGAGTGCAACCTGAGCATGCACGGTTCCTCCACGTACGCGGAGATAGGCCCTAGGAGACCTTACAAAAATGGCCGAACCCAGCGGTTCCTCCGCGTACGCGGAGATAGACCGTGGAAGGCTCGCCCTTCAAGCGAAATGCGGTTGGTTCCTCCGTGCACGCGGAGATAGACCTTGGGACGTAGCCGAGAAGGTCTGCCGCGCCAAGGTTCCTCCGCGTACGCGGAGATAGACCCCGACCGCGCGCCGGTTTTCTGATGGTGCAATGGGTTCCTCCGCGTACGCGGAGATGGATCCGTCGACAAAGATGCCGTGCTGCATGGATCGCCAGTACCTCGATAGGCGTGGAGTTAAGCGCCGCACCCCCCCACCCCATCAAACACAAGCATGAGCACGCTCAACCTTCGGCGCGCCCTTCGACCGTGCGATCCAAAGGTCATACGCCATCTGTTGTGCGAGCCAAAGATCTGCGCGGCCGCCATTTTCAACGCCAAGCCAGCCCTCTATCCGAAGCGCCATCTCGGGGGAGATTCCAGCGTGCCCGTGCAGCACACGAGACAGCGCAACCCGAGTAACGCCGAGCTGATCCGCAGCTTGGGTCACGGTGAGGCCGAGTGCGGGAAGGATGTCGTCTCGAAGCATTTCGCCGGGGTGGGGAGGATTGAACTGAACCATTTGTGAACCTTGCTTCTAGTGATAGTCCTGATAATCGACCAAGATTGCGTCGCCGTCCTCGAACATGAACGTCATTCGCCAGTTTCCATTCACACTTACGGCGTAGTGGCCAGCTAGCGGCCCTTCCAGGCCGTGAAACTTCCAACCGGGCACGTTCATATCGCGCGGAGACTGAGCAGCATCGAGTCGAGCCAGTTGACGCGCCAGCTTTGATGCATGGTCGGGTCTGATACCCGTCTTACGACCGCTGAGGAAAAATGCTTCGAGTCCCTTGTGTCGCCATGATCTGATCATGGGGCTCCACACTACCTAAAAAATTGATCATTTCCATCACCTTGCAAAGACGGCCTATTCGGATGGGCCAATCCGATCGTCGATCTGTGTATAGCTACACTATACGAAAATGACGTGATAGGCAATTCCTCGGCACGCGGAGATGGGCCCGACCGGACGTTACGCGTCGCGAATTTCAGGATGTATGCGGGGATTCCCTTAAGACAAATGCATTGCCGCTAAGCAGCAAATCAAAACCCGGAGAAAACAAAAAAAGCCGCCCAAACTCAGGCGGCTTCGAAGTCCCAAACTACAAAAAAACTACTTCCCCAACCCCGACTTCGCCACCGTCTGCTCCGCCGTCTGCGCATAAAGCGCATGCAGATGCGTCGTCGGATGCACGGTATCCGCGTACATATACGACTGATCCGCGCCCGCGACCGTCAGCGTTTGCGGCGAACAGAAAAGCGAGGTCGCAAAATCCTGCGGATCCGGCTCGCCGAACTTCGCCGCCGCCGCCGCCATCGCCTGCAAATTACAAGCCGTCCCCGTATTCGAAACCGCGAACCCAAACGACTGAAAATTCGCCGTGATATTCGCCAGCGCGGGCACGATATCCAGATAAATCACCTTCGACATCAACCCGCTCTGCGTCAGCGCCGCCGACAAAGCCTGATTGAACCCGAGCGACGCCTGCGACAGCAGCGCCTTCGTCGTCGCGGGACTCATCATGCCCTGCGGCGTCGTGCCGATGTCCGGCACATCCGACACCAGCACATGCGTCGCGCCGCTCTGTACGACCTTGCCGATGACGCCCGCCAGATCGATCGCCGCCTGCCCGATGGCCGCGCTCGCCGCAGCCGGCGTCATCGCGCCAGCGGCGACGGCCTGCAGGTTATAGAGGATGTCGTTCGCGCCACCGTTGATGATGACCAACTGCCCCGAGTTGAAGCTCCCGTGCGCCGACAAATAGTTCGTGACCTGCTGCACCACCGGCACCGTCAGCGCGCCCGTGAAGTTGGCAGGGTCCGTCGTCGCATGGCCGATACCGACCGGATTGGTCACGCGCGAGCCGCCCTGCGCATAGCCCAGACCGGATTGCGTCTGCGGCGCGACGCCGAAGCCGCCGGTCATCGCGGGCGTGAGCGTATCGCCGTAATACTGCGCGACGTTCTGCACCCACACTTGTCCGGGATTCGTCGTGAAGCGCCCGCCGCCGAAGTTCGCGGCAGCCACCGGCGCATACGTGCCGACATCGGAAAGACTGTCGCCGAAGGACACGATTTGCAGTTTCACTCCGCCTTGCGGCGTCGAGTTGTCATCGCCTCCGCCGCCGCAGGCAGCGAGCAGGGCGAACGCAGCGCTCGCCACGGCAATACGGGAATAGCGCAGGGCGCGTGTTGAAAGTGACGTCTTCATGGACCTCGTCTCCGTTGCTCGGTGTTTTCTAGTTTGTACGCGGCCGTCCCGTCGATGTCATGCGCTTATCGATCGATGCAGGGTGTCCGCTGCATCGCATTGTGCCGGATGCACGCGCGATGTCGAGACGCGCGGACCCTTCCATCGACGCGGGACGCGCCGTGCACGACAGCGTACACGGCGCGTCCGCCTTATCGGACGGGACTTCGTAGAAGAAAGCTTCGGTCGGACGAGCGCGGGCGCGGGTTTCGCTGGATTGCCGCGAATGCCTAGTCGTGCTTGAGATTCACGCGCGGCGCGTTATTCGGCTTCTGCCGTGTTGCGGGCGCCTTCGTAGACCCATTCGAGCAACGCATCGTGCGCGGCGCGGGCCGCTTCCGCACGCGGATCGTTGATGAAGCTCACCACCACGTAACTCTCGCCGTTCGCCGCGCCGACATAACCCGCAATCGCGCGGACATCGCGCAAGGTGCCGGTCTTGATGTGCGCATTGCCGAGCGCAGCCGCGTTGGTCAGGCGGTTGCGCATGGTGCCATCGACACCGGCAATCGGCAGCGATTCAACGTAGACCTGTGCCACCGGGCTGGAGTTGGCCGCGACCAGCAAATCGGCGAGCGAGGTCGCGCTGATGGTTTCATCGCGCGAAAGACCCGAGCCGTTGTCGAGCACGAGGCCGTTCATCGGCAAGGCGCTGCGGGAGAGGAACGCGCGAATGGCGGCGGACGATTTCGCGGTCGTCGCGGGCGGTTTGGAAACCGTCGCGCCGATGGTCAGAAACAAGTTGCGCGCCATCACGTTGTTGCTGAACTTGTTGATGTCGCGCACGACATCCGAGAGCACCGGGCTGCGATGCGTGCCCACCAGCCGGGCGGATGAAGGCGTCGGGCCTTCGCGCGTCGCGCCCTGAAACGTGCCGCCCGCCTGCTTCCACAACGCGAGAAAACCGCCCGCGAAGAAGGTCGAGTGATCGAGGGCGGCGACGTTGATGGTGCGCGAACCGCAGCGCAACGGATAGTCGCCGACGAACGACGCCTGCACGAAGCCGCCCTGCGTCTGCGCCACGCTCGGCGACGCCGCCTGCAACGAGCCGGTGCACGCGCCGCGCGTCACGCGCAGTTCGTTGTCGATCTGCAATTGCGCGAGTTGCGGCAAGACATCGATGGCGACTTGCCCGTCCGAACTCGGCGTGAGTGTGAAGGAGAGCGACTTGAACGCGTACAGCAGCGGATCGGGGCCGACGTTGTACGGCGCGCTTTGATCCTCGTCGAAGGCGGGAAGATCGCGCGTGGAGGCATCGAAATAACGCTTGTCGAGCACGATCGCGCCGTCGATGCCGGTGATGCCGCTCTTGCGAATCTGATCGACGAGATCGATGAGTTCTTCCGGCACGAGCTTCGGGTCGCCCGTGCCCTGAATGTAGAGATTGCCGTGCAGCACGCCTTGCGCGTCGGGCTCGCCGTCGGCGTAGGCGGTCGTTTTCCAGCGATAGTCGGGGCCGAGCAGCGACAGGCCTGCATAGGTCGTGACGAGCTTCATCGTGGAGGCGGGCAGCATCGGCTCGTTCGCGTTGATCGACACGAGCGGCACCGGTGCGCCGATACGTTGCACGACCACGCTCATCGACGAAAGCGGTACGTGCGCCTTAGCTAGCGCCGCCATGACCGTTGCGGGCAGCGGCCCGGCAGGCACACGCGCCTTCGCGACGCGCGTGGTCTTTTCCGCTTTGGCGGCGCGTTTGGTTTTGCCGAATGCTGCCCGCGCGGGCGCGTGGCCTTGCGCATCCGCTTTCGAACCGCCGCCGCCGCGCGCGTGAACGGCATCGACATGAACGAAAGTGGCGCACGCGATCAGCGCGGAAAGCGCGAAAGACGACGCGCGCAAGGAGACGAACCGGAGGACGGGCAAGGCAAGCGGCATGGGCAAGCGTTTGTTGAGAGCGTGATTGTCGAGGCTGCGCCGTATGACACCGCATCGGCGACGGGGCTATTGTAGACAAGCCGGCTTGCGATAGTCGTACGAATGAAAGTACGCGATGCCATTAAGTCCGGTTTAAGCCCTGCAAAGATAGAATTGCGACGCGGCTCGAAAGCCGCAGGTCCACTTACACGATACGAAGATGCCATGCGAATCCTGCTAGTCGAAGATGATCGGATGATCGCCGAAGGCGTGCGCAAGGCATTGCGCGCGGATGGCTTCGCGGTCGACTGGGTGCAGGACGGCGAAGCGGCGCTGACGGCCGTGAGCGGCGAGTCCTACGATCTCATGCTGCTCGATCTCGGTTTGCCGCGTCGCGATGGCCTCGACGTGCTGAAGACGCTGCGAGCGCGCGCGAACGCCTTGCCCGTGCTCGTCGTCACCGCGCGCGATGCGATCGCCGACCGCGTGAAAGGCCTCGATGCCGGCGCGGACGATTATCTCGTCAAGCCCTTCGATCTCGATGAACTCGGCGCACGCATGCGCGCGCTCATCCGCCGTCACGCCGGACGCGGCGAATCGCTGGTGCGTCACGGCGAACTGACGCTCGATCCGGTGCATCATCAGGTGACGCTCGCGGGCGCACCCGTGGCGCTTTCCGCACGCGAGTTCGCATTGCTCGAAGCGCTCATGGCGCGGCCCGGCGCGGTGCTTTCCAAAAGCCAGCTCGAAGAAAAAATCTACGGCTGGGGCGAGGAAATCGGCAGCAACACGGTGGAGGTGTATATCCATTCGTTGCGCAAGAAACTCGGCGCAGAACTCATCCGCAACGTGCGCGGCCTCGGCTACATGGTCGCGAAGGACGCCTGATGCGGTCGATCCGCCGGCAACTGGTCATCTGGCTGCTCGCGCTGGTGATATTCGGCGTGGGTATCGCGGGCTGGCTGATTTACCGGCAGGCGCTCGCGGAAGCCAACGAACTCTTCGATTACCAGTTGCAGCAGATCGCGTCCGCGTTGCCATCGGAGCCGTTTTCGTCGGTGCTCAGTTCGCGCAGTGAGAGCGATGAAGGCGTCGTCATTCAAATCTGGAACCGCAATGGCGCGCTGATGTACTTCTCGCATCCGCGTGTGCCGCTGGCGCCGCACGCGGAACTCGGCTTTTCCACCGAGTCCACGCCGCGTGGCGAATGGCGCGTGTATAGCGCCATCGTCGGGGATAACGTCGTGCAGCTTGCGCAGCCGCTTTCCATCCGCAACCGGGTGGCGGCGGGCGTCGCGTGGCGCACGTTGTGGCCGCTCGTGCTGTTGCTGCCGTTGCTCGGCGCGGCTATCTGGGTGATCGTCGGTCGTGGGCTTGCGCCGTTGCAGCGCATGACGCGCGCGCTCGACACGCGTCATCCCGATGCGCTCGATCCCTTGCCCGATCGTCGTCTGCCGCAGGAAGTGCGGCCCGTGGTGCGGGCGTTGAATGCGCTGCTGGCGCGTCTTGCCACCGCGCTCGACACGCAAAAAGCCTTCGTCGCCGATGCCGCGCACGAGTTGCGCACGCCGCTTGCCGCCGTGCAGATTCAGGCGCAGCTCGTCGCGCGCGCATCGGACGATGAAACGCGTCGCGAGGCGCTTGCGGACTTGCAGGAAGGTATCGGGCGCGCGACGCGGCTGGCGGAGCAGTTGTTGGCGCTCGCGCGTTCGGAGCCGGATAGCAAGGTGACGAAGACGCAGGTCGATCTGCGCGCGTTGCTGGATGATTCCGTGCGCGCTTATGTGCTGGTCGCTCAGACGCGCGGTGTCGATCTCGGCATCGAGGCGAGCGAGCCTGCGACCGTGACCGGCGATGCGGATTCGCTGCGCGTGCTGTTCAACAATCTCATCGACAACGCGATCAAATACACGCCGCGCGGCGGGCGCGTGGACGTCGGCTTAAAAGTACAAGATGGAAGGCCGACCGTCGAAATCTCCGATACCGGACCGGGCATTCCGGCAGAAGAACGAGAACGCGTATTCGACAGGTTTTATCGCGTCGGCGAAAGCGTGGATCGGGCGAGAACGGATATCGCGGGAAGCGGACTTGGACTTGCGATTGTCCGGCGCATTGCGGACCAGCATTCGGCTTCCGTGGAACTCGCGCAATCGCGCGCGGGCGGTTTGAGCGTGATTACGCGATTCTAAGCATTACGTTCCGCGTGCGCGGACTAATACCTCATTAATTCGCGATGAATCGCTGAATTACGCATTTGCATTGCCTTCCGTTTTCGGCAATTCGTCGATCGCTTTTACCCCTATCTCATAAAAATACAGATTCGATTTGTGAAATTTCCGCGCGTCATACGACAGAAATTTACATTCGATGCCCCGCTGGTAAAGGCTTCCGCCAATCTGAATAAGACACGTCTTAAATATTTCTAGTCAACGCCTCCCGAATCTATCGGAATATGCCCATGGGTTAAACGCGGGATGCCGGTTAAATTTCGTCTCGGCCCTTAGGAATCTGTCTTAACGATTTGAGAGGTAGCTGTCTGGTTTTAAGACGACAGCATGCATTACTTCCCGGCCCACATGATTTTGATCGCGATGCGAAATAGCCGTTAATCGAGCGTTTCTGACAAGCGGATGAATCGAAATCTTTCTAAATTTTCTCCGAGTTGAAAGCTCAAGGTTTAGCATGAATAACGTTTATCGCATCGTCTGGAATTCCGCTGTTGCTCAATGGGTTGTCGCTTCCGAGCTTTCGAAGGGCCGCACGAAGAAATCGGTCAAAAGCATTCTTGCCGCGATCTCCGCAGTCCTGATCTGCGGCTTCGCCCAGACGGCGATGGCCGGTGAGGTCGTCAACTGTAATCAGCCGACGAACACGTCCGGCGGCGCGTGGGGCTCGGACAACGCGGGCTGGGTCGGTGGAACCTACAACACGAACGGTTCCGAAATGGACTGCCGCAAGGGTAGCGGCGTGATTCTCAGCGGCGCGACGAACTATAAGGGCACCGGCCTCACGGGTACGGGCGCCTGGCTGGCCGTCGGTTCGACCAACTATCAGGATGGCGGCTCGATCTCGTTGTACGCTCCGAGCGGCATCACCCTCACGGGTCCGACCACGATGGTCGGCACCCTGTCGATGAGCGGCAACAAGATTTCCGACGTTGCCGCCGGTGTCGCCGGTACCGACGCTGCGAATATGTCGCAGTTGAACGCGCTTCAGGCTCAGATCAATAACGCCAATCTCGTGCAGCAGGCGGCGCCCGGCGCGGACCTGACGGTCGGTGCGGCCACGGACGGCGCGGCGGTGAGTTTCGCCAACAACAGTGGCGCGACCCGCACTCTGTCGAACGTGACGGCTGGCGTGGCTGATACGGATGCGGTGAACATGTCGCAGTTGAACGCGACCAATGCTGTCGTCGCGAACAACACCAATTCGATTAGCAATCTGTCGACCTCGGTCAGCACCTTGTCGACGACGGTTGACGGCAACACGACGTCGATCAATAACCTGTCGACGTCGGTCGCGGGCAATACGAACTCGATCAGCAACTTGTCGACATCGGTCACGAATTTGTCGACGACGGTTGACGGCAACACGACGTCGATCAATAACCTGTCGACGTCGGTCGCGGGCAATACGAACTCGATCAGCAATCTGTCGACCTCGGTCACGAACTTGTCGACGACGGTTGACGGCAACACGACTTCGATCAACAACTTGTCGACGTCGGTCGCAGGCAATACGAACTCGATCAGCAATCTGTCGACCTCGGTCACGAATTTGTCGACGACGGTCGACGGCAACACGACTTCGATCAACAACTTGTCGACGTCAGTCGCAGGCAACACAAGCTCGATCAACAACCTGTCGACGTCTGTCAATTCGATCACCAATCAAATCAACAATGGCGAAATCGGCCTGGTGAAACAAGCGGCTTCTGGCGCGGATCTGACGGTCGGCGCGGGCACGAACGGCGCGGCGGTGAGCTTCGCCAACAACAGTGGCGCGACCCGCACGCTGTCGAAGGTAACGGCCGGCGTCGCCGACACCGATGCCGTGAACATGTCGCAGTTGAACGCGACCAACGCTGCCGTCGCCAACAACACGAACTCGATCAGCAACCTGTCGACGTCGGTTTCTGCGAATACGACCTCGATCAACAACCTGTCGACTTCGGTCACGAGTCTCTCGACCACGGTCGAAGGCAACACGACGTCGATCAGCAACTTGTCGACGACGGTCGCCGGCAACACGAACTCGATCAACAACCTGTCGACGTCGGTGAACAACCTGTCGACGACGGTTGACGGCAATACGACGTCGATCAACAACCTGTCGACTTCGGTCAACAACATGTCAACGTCGTTCACCAGCTTGTCGACCACGGTCGAAGGCAACACGACCTCGATCAACAACCTCTCGACGTCGGTCGCGAACAACACGAACTCGATCAGCAACCTGGCGACCACAGTCGAAGGCAACACGACCTCGATCAACAACCTCTCGACGTCAGTCGCGAACAACACGAACTCGATCAGCAACTTGTCGACCACGGTCGAAGGCAACACGACTTCGATCAACAACCTGTCAACGTCACTCGCCGACAACACGACTTCGATCAACAACCTGTCAACCACCGTCGAAGGCAACACGACGTCGATCTCCAACTTGTCCACCTCGGTCAGCAACATCACGACCCAGATCAACAACGGTGAACTCGGCCTCGCGACACAGGACGCCGCCACGCGCAACATCAACATCGCGACGAACAGCGACGGCACGATGGTCAACTTCGCAGGCACGTCAGGCGCGCGCATCCTGAACGGCGTGGCCGCAGGCGAAGTCTCCGCCACGAGCCTGCACGCAGTGAACGGCTCGCAACTGCACGCGGTGGCAAGTTCGACGGCAACCGCGCTGGGCGGCGGTTCCACGGTGAACGCCGACGGCTCGATCACGGCACCGGCGTACATCGCGAAGAACACGTCGGATATCGCGGGCAACACGACGGCCATCACTAACCTGACCGCCGACATCAACAACATCAACAACGGCACGACGGGTCTGGTTCAGCAAGCTGGCGCCGGCGCGGATCTGACGGTCGGCAAGGGCGCCGACGGCACGGCCGTGGACTTCGCCAACGTGAGCGGCAACACGCGTAAGTTGAAGAGTGTGACGGCAGGCGACCTGACGGCGAGCAGCACGGACGGCGTGAACGGTTCGCAGCTTTACGCGACGAACCTGAACGTGACGAAGAACGCCACGGATATCGCGGGCAACACGACGGCCATCACTAACCTGACCGCCGACATCAACAACATCAACAACGGCACGACGGGTCTGGTTCAGCAAGCTGGCGCCGGCGCGGATCTGACGGTCGGCAAGGGCGCCGACGGTACGGCCGTGGACTTCGCCAACGTAAGTGGCAACACGCGTAAGTTGAAGAGTGTGACGGCAGGCGACCTGACGGCGACCAGCACGGACGGCGTGAACGGTTCGCAGCTTTACGCGACGAACCTGAACGTGACGAAGAACGCCACGGATATCGCCAACAACACGACGGCAATCAGCGACATCAACAATCAGATCAACAACGGCACGGTCGGTCTGGTGCAGCAAGACCCGACGACGCACGACATCACGGTCGCGAAGGACACCGACGGTACGACGGTCGACTTCACCGGCAAGCAAGGTGCACGCGTTCTGGACGGCGTGGCGGCAGGCGCGGTGAACGGCACGAGCCTGCAGGCAGTGAACGGCTCGCAGCTCTACGCGCTGGCCAACTCGACGGCTGACGCGCTCGGCGGCGGTTCGACGGTGAACAGCGACGGCTCCATCACGGCGCCGACGTACAACCGTGGCGCGCCTCGGGAATCTCATGAAAATATCTTTGATTTACGGCGCGCTGATCGCGTCGCTGGTGAGCGCGCAGGCGTTCGCGAGCGTCGGCAGCGATGCCCAGGCACTCATGCCTGCCGCGCAACACGTCGCCGATCCGTATCAGCGCGGCGCGGCCGAAGGCTGGCTCGAAGTCGCCGAACGTCAGGACAGCCACGTAATCGTGTCGTCCGTCTATAACGACGCGGCTGCGCGTTCCCTCAACAACGCGCGTCATTTCATCGACGGCAGCGTGCCGTTCCAGCCGATCTACGGCCAGAAGCAGTGGCCGCAGCAGACGCGTCCGCAGTGGGTGCAGGCGCTGCAGCAAATCGATGCCACCAACCAGCGCGCGGCCAAATCGCCGTGCCATAGCGAGGATGCGGGACGTCTCTCCGCACTGACCGACGAAGCCTGGAAAGAGCAGGAAGAGTCCCACGGAACCCGCTGGGTTCACGGCTGGGACGCGATCGAGCGCGCGCAAAAGCTCGCGCAGAAAGTCAGCGGCGATCTCGACAAGTGCGTGGCTCCCGCAACGCCGGCGGTGGTGACACCGGCGGTGGTCGCGCCGACGGTGCTCGACAAGCCGGTCACGCTCGCCACCGACGCGCTGTTCGGCTTCGATAGCGCCGTCCTCACGCCGGAAGGCGAGCGCATGGCCGAATCGATCGCGAAAGGACTGCGCGAGTCGGGTTCGAAGGTGAACGTGGTGCGCATCGACGGTTATACCGATCGATTCGGCTCTGCCGCGCACAATCGCAAGCTGTCGCTGCAACGCGCACAGACGGTCGAAAAAGCGCTGCGGGAGCGTGGCGTCGTCGCGGGCCGCTTCGATGTTGCGGGTCGCGGCGCGGCCGATCCGGTCAAGTCCTGCCCCGGCAACAAGGCGACGCCGGATGTCGTCCAATGCCTCGCACCGAACCGCCGGGTAACGATCTCCGCGAAGTAAGCGGACTGTAGGGGCGATGGCAGTCGAATCGCTCTGAAACCGAAGCAGAAGTACCGATGGCGCGCCTCAATGGCGCGCCATTTTTTTTTGCATCAGCCGATGTCGCGATGATTCGCCGCCCGACTCATCCAGCTTTAAGAAAGGATTAAGCGACGCCCCGTAACCTTCGTTCATCCAATCTTGCGCCAACCCTCAAAGCGCATGGCATCCCGTCAGGAGCACACACGATGAAAGCGAAGATCCTCACCCGCAGCGCCGTCGCGGCAGCCGTTGCCGTTGCCTTGTCGGCGGGCTACGTGGCCGGTCACAACAATGTTCCTGCGCCGCAAGTCATCCCGTCCGCGCAAGCCGCGCTGATGCCCGCCGAGGCTGCCGCCAAGACCGGCGTGCCCGATTTCTCCGGCCTGGTCGAAACCTACGGTCCGGCGGTGGTGAACATCAGCGCGAAGCATGTCGTCAAGCAGACATCCGCGCGTCGCGGCGGCAACGCGAATCAGGTGCCGATGGACCCCGACGATCCGTTCTACCAGTTCTTCAAGCGCTTCTACGGCAACGTCCCCGGCTTCGGCGGCGGCGGTGGCGGCGATGGTCCCAGTGCGGATCGTCCGAGCGAAGGGCTGGGTTCGGGCTTCATCGTGAGCAGCGATGGCTACATCCTCACCAACGCGCACGTGGTCGATAACGCGAACGTGGTCACGGTCAAGCTGACGGACAAGCGCGAATATCGCGCGAAGGTGATCGGTGCCGATAAGCAGTCGGACGTCGCTGTGCTCAAGATCGATGCGAAGGACCTGCCTGTCGTCAAGATCGGCGATCCGAACGGCAGCAAGGTCGGCCAGTGGGTCGTCGCGATCGGTTCGCCTTATGGTTTCGACAACACGGTGACGTCTGGCATCATCAGCGCGAAGTCGCGGGCACTGCCGAACGAGAATTACACGCCGTTCATTCAGACCGACGTGCCGGTGAATCCGGGCAACTCGGGCGGGCCGCTGTTTAATTTGCAGGGCGAAGTAATCGGCATCAACTCGATGATCTACTCGCAGACGGGCGGCTTCCAGGGACTTTCGTTCGCTATCCCGATCAATGAAGCGATCAAGGTGAAGGATGCGCTCATCAAGACGGGTCACGTGGATCGCGGCCGTCTCGGCGTGACGGTGCAGAGCATGAATCAGACGCTAGCGAATTCGTTCGGCATGAAGTCGCCGGAAGGCGCGCTGGTGAGTTCGGTCGAGCCGGGCGGTCCGGCGGCGAAGGCGGGCCTGCAACCGGGCGATGTCATCACCGCGGTCAACGGCACGGCGGTGGCGGATTCGACTTCGCTGCCGTCGCAGGTGGCGGGGTTGTCGCCGGGCACGTCGGCCAAGGTCACGGTGTGGCGCGACAAGAGCGCGAAGGATATCGATGTCACCATCGGCGCGCTCAAGGACGCCAAGGTCGCGAGCGCCGATTCGAAGGCTGGCGGCGACGATGGTGGCGCGGCGGCGCAGGACACGCGGTTGGGCGTCGCGGTGCGTCCCCTCACGCCGGATGAGAAGCAGCAAGGCTCGATCGCGCGCGGTCTGCTTGTGCAGCAGAGCAACGGCGCGGCGGCGAACGCGGGCATCCAGCCGGGCGACGTGATTCTCGCGGTCAACGGACAGCCGGTCACCACGACGCAGCAGTTGAAGACGATGGTCTCGCGCGCGGGCGACAGCATCGCGCTTCTGATCCAGCGTGACGACGCGCAGATCTTCGTTCCGGTCGACCTCGGCTAAGCGGGCTAGGCGATGCCGATGCGGGCACGAAGCATGCTCCTTGGTGCTTCGGTGCCCCATCGCGTGATTGCCGCGCATCGGGCGTGAGGCCGTGAAACGCGTTGCATGCAAAGCAACGCGTGGCGGCATCGGAACAGGAGAAAACGACAAATGAACAAAGCCACGGGAAAACTGGTTGCCGCGATGTTGGCGGCCGCGCTCGGCGCAGGGCTTGCAAACGGCGCGTGGGCGCAGGCATCGGGTGCGACGGTGGGCGGCACAAGCGATACAGGCAGCGCCGGGAACGACAACGGCGGCGGCCTGCCGCAAGTCCAGCAGCAAGGCGATGTGTCGTACACGTCCGGCGGTGTCGGGCTCGACGAATCGCACGCGTTGCAGCGCGAGCAGTCGCACTGGCCGCTGTCCATGCGTTTCACCGGCCCGACGGCGGATTATCTGTCGAACGTGCATGTGCGCATCGTCGATGGAAAGGGCAGCGAAATATTGAGCACCGAAGCAATGGGACCGTACATGCTGGTGAAGCTGCCGGCCGGCAGTTACACGGTCTTTGCGAAGTACAAGGATCAGGAAAAGAAACAATCGGTGAGCGTGTCTGGGCCGGGCAAGGCCAAGGCGGCGTTTCACTGGAGCATTCAGTAAGCGCACGCGCGACAGTTAGCGATATGCCGGTCAACGCGCTCACCCAGACCGGCAAAAGTTGTCTCATAATGAAAGCCACGGGCAACGCAATGCCCGTGGCTTTTTAGTGGCCGGGCGCGGCTCGACGAACAAGTACGACCACACGATCACGCGCCTTGCGATTTCCGCGAACGCCGGAGGGCACCACGATGAGCACGGATCTCAACGACGGTCACGAAGCCGCGCATCGGCTGGAGCTTCGGCCGAACGCCCGGCGCTGCCGCGTGATTCACCAGGGCGTCACGTACGCCGACACGCTCGCCTCGCTGACGCTTACCGAAACCGGCGCGGACGATGTTCACTACTTCCCGCGCGGCGACGTCAACATGGCGCGGATGCAGCGCTCCATTCACACCTCGCATTGCCCGCACAAGGGCGAGGCGACGCACTATCACTTGCTGACCGAAGACGGCCCCGTGGAAAACGCCGCGTGGAGCTACGAAGCGCCGTCCGACGCCGCCGCACCGATCAAGGGCTATCTGGCTTTCTACGGTTCGCGCGTGGATCGTATCGACGAGACTTCGTAGGCGAGTTGCCGCACAGACGCAGCGCGCCCGATGCGCGACAACCTAACTCAGCGTTCCGCGTCCCGGAGGCCCGGATGGAAATCGACGAAGCCTTGCGCATTCCGCTCGATCCGGCGCGAGTTCGGGAAGCGCTCGCCGATATCGCGTTGCTGCGCGCGAGTCTGGACAATTGCGAATCGTTCACGCGAACGCCTAACGGCGAACACACGCTCACGCTGACGGTGCCGCTCGGCGCGCTGCGGGCACGCTACGAGATTCGCCTGCACGCGGCGGGCGAGACGCGGCAGGACGCGCGAAATGGTCAGGATGGCGCACCATCACGTTCCGGCGATCAGATTCACGCGCGCACCCTGAGCTTCAGGGCGCGCGGCGAAGGTGTCGGCTCGTTGCGCGGACAGATTGCCGTCGCGCTGAGTCCGGATCAGGACGGCGAAGCAACGTGGGTCGAATACACCGTTTGGGCGACCGTGTCGGGTCCGCTCGCCGATCTTCCATCGCGTCAGATCGAGAACGCATTACGCGAAGGCGCGGACGAATTTTTTGCCGAGTTCTGCGAAGTCGTGTGCGCAAAGTACGGACTGCCATCGGATCGCGCGATGCCCGAGCGGCGCCACATCTTCCTGCGGCCCGGCGCGCTGTCGGCGGCGTTTTCGCGCCGGATGGGCGCGAGCATGCGTGCGCTCAACGAACCGGCGGGCGCGGCGGCGGCGAGCGGCGTGTTGCGTCATCGGATGCCGGGGCGGTTTCTGCATCGGCGGGACCGGGAGCCGGAGCATCATCCGCTTGGGCTTCCCGGTTGGGCGTGGACCGCGATGATCGTCTGCCTCGCGCTGTTCGCGTTCTTCGCGCCGAAAACCGGGCACTAAGCAGTCAGCAACGCCGGACTCAAGCGCAACGCATCGAGACAGGCATCGACGAGCGCTTCGGAGTCCCGCGACGGATCGACGCTGCCCGGCAGCATCAGCGAATCGTGCAGGATGCCGGTGAACAGCGCGTGCAGCATGTTCATGGCGCGGCGCGTGTCCAGCTTCGCGGGCAACTGCTTTTTCTCGATGGCATTGCGCAACGCCCGCTCGATGCGCTCCATCCCTTCGCGCGAATTGTTTTGCTGGCGCTCGCGCACCGGTCCCATTTCCTCGACGAACTCGCACTTCAGAAAAAGAATGTCGAACACGCGGCGGCGTCGCTCGTCGGCGGTGATATTGCGCATGCACCAGATGAACAGATCGCGCAACTGAGCGAGCGGGTCCGGCTCGCGGCCATCGAGCGTGGCTTCCACCAGTTCGTCGAGCGGCAAGACGCTGCGCTCGAACATCGCGTTGAAAAGATCGCCCTTGTTGGCGAAATGCCAGTAGATCGCGCCGCGCGTGACCCCTGCCGCCAGGGCGATGTCCGCGAGCGTCGTGCGTGAAACGCCTTTTTCGTAGAAGACGCGCTCGGCTGCATCGAGAATGCGGTTTCGCGTCTCCTGCGCCTCTTCCTTGGTTCGTCTGACCATAACGTTCGGCCTGCGGCCGGATGCTCCCGTGCTTACGTGTGTTTCGGCCCTCGCGGCCACGCTGTCGAAGATTCGTCGAACGTAATCGATTACGGGTGGAACGTTTTTATCGTCCACCCGCAAGCGAATTGAAGTACAGTTTTTTACATTCATTGACGAATGTATATACAATACCACCCGTCAACCAAATACCCCAAGTAGCAGACAGCGAGCAGTAAGCCAATTAAGCTTTCATTTCGATTGCTCGTTCTGGCCGTTCCTTGGCTTCCGACGGCGCCTGACGGCGTCGCACGAGCATGAAATCCGGCCTCGGCTGGAATCGCGCTCACCGGTATTACTGCTTGGTTTTTGGATCAGCGTCTTAGAACGCTCGTGCGCGGCGTGGCCCGGGGAAGGCCGCCGCGCACCTCCTCATTCTCAGTCTTAGACAGAGGTCGCTCCATGCGCGTCGAACGGGTTCCATACCGCTGGGTTCCAGTCAGCATCATCACCGCCGCGACGGCTGCCGTATTCCTGGCCGCCTGCGGACAAAAACAGTCAGCACCGCCGCCGCAAACGCCCGAAGTGGGCATCGTCACCGTTCAGCCGACCAGCGTGCCGGTCGTCGCCGATCTGCCGGGCCGCACCAGCGCGTTCCTGGTCGCGCAAGTGCGCGCGCGGGTGGACGGCATCGTGTTGCGCCGTGAATTCACCGAAGGCGATGACGTCAAGCAAGGCCAGCGCCTCTACAAGATCGATCCCGCGCCGTACATCGCCGCGCTGAACAACGCGAAGGCGACGCTGGCGAAAGCGCAGGCCAACCTCGTCTCGACCACCGCGCAGGCCGGCCGCTACAAGGTGCTGGTCGCCAGCAACGCGGTGAGCAAGCAGGACTACGACAACGCCGTGGCATCGGAAGGGCAGGCAGCGGCGGATGTGGCCGCGGGCAAGGCATCGGTCGATACCGCGCAGATCAACCTCGGCTACACCGACGTGCTCTCGCCGATCAGCGGACGCACCGGCCTCTCGCAAGTCACGCCGGGCGCGTACGTGCAGGCGAGCGCCGCGACGCTGATGACGACCATCCAGCAACTCGACCCGATCTACGTCGATCTGACGCAATCGAGCGTCGACGGCCTCAAGCTGCGCCGCCAGATTCAGGAGGGCCGCCTGCAGACCGAAGGCATCCATGCGGCGAAGGTGCAACTGGTGCTGGAAGACGGCCGCGTCTATTCCGAGCAGGGCAAGCTCCAGTTCTCCGACGTGAGCGTGGATCAGAGCACCGGCTCCGTGACCGTGCGCGCGATCTTTCAGAACAAGGACCGCGTGCTCTTGCCGGGCATGTTCGTGCGCGCGCGCATTCAGGAAGGCGTGAACGACCACGCGCTGGTGGTGCCGCAGATCGGCGTCACGCATGACCAGAAGGGCCAGCCGACCGCGCTCGTCGTCAACAAGGACGACAAGGTCGAACTGCGTCAGCTCGTGACCAGCGGAACCTACGGTCAGAGCTGGGTGGTCGACAGCGGCATTTCCCCCGGCGACCGCGTGATCGTCAACGGCGTGGAGAAGGCCAAGCCCGGCATGCAGGTGAAGCCGGTGGACGCGAAATTCCCGTACCCGGTCGCGGGCGCTTCGGGCGCGGCGGCGGCATCCGCGCCTGCGGCATCCGGTGCGCCGGGCGCGGCTCCGGCCAACGCGAGCGGTGCGCAGGCGGCGTCCGCCGCTTCGGGCGCTTGAACGCGGCATAACAGGGAGCCTGTTTCATGGCAAAGTTTTTTATCGATCGCCCGATCTTCGCATGGGTGATCGCCATCATCCTGATGCTGGCGGGGATGGCGTCGATCTTCACGCTGCCGGTCGCGCAGTATCCGACCATCGCGCCGCCGGCCATTCAGATCAGCGCGACGTATCCGGGCGCTTCCGCCAGCACCGTGGAAAACACGGTCACGCAGGTGATCGAGCAGCAGATGAGCGGTCTCGACCACTTGCTGTATCTGTCATCCACGTCGGATGACTCCGGCACGGCGACCATCACGCTGACGTTCGCGGCGGGCACGAATCCGGACATCGCGCAGGTGCAGGTGCAGAACAAGCTGCAACTGGCGACGCCGCTTCTGCCGCAGGTCGTGCAGCAGCTCGGCACGAAGGTGACGAAATCGAGTTCGAGCTTCCTGCTCGTGCTTGCGTTCGTGTCGCAGGACGGCAGCATGAACAAGTACGACCTCGCGAACTACGTGGCGTCGAAGGTGCAGGACCCGCTCTCGCGGATCGACGGCGTGGGCACGGTGACGCTGTTCGGCTCGCAGTACGCCATGCGGATCTGGCTGGATGCCACCAAGCTCACCAACTACTCGCTGACGCCGGTCGATGTCTCCAACGCCATCGCCGCGCAGAACGTGCAGGTGGCGGCGGGCAGTCTGGGCGGCACGCCCGCGGTGCCGGGTCAGATGTTGCAGGCGACCATCACGCAGGCGACGCTGCTGCAAACGCCCGAGCAGTTCGGCAACATCCTGCTCAAGGTGAACAAGGACGGTTCGCAGGTGCGGCTGAAGGATGTCTCGCACATCGACCTCGGCGGCGAAAACTACAACTTCGACACCAAGTACAACGGTCAGCCGACGGCAGGCTTCGGTATTCAGCTTGCCACCGGCGCGAACGCGCTCGCGACCGCCAAGGCGGTGCGCCAGAAGGTCGATGAACTGTCGAAGTACTTCCCGAACGGGCTGGTCGTGAAGTATCCGTACGACACCACGCCGTTCGTGCGCCTGTCGATCGAGGAAGTGGTCAAGACGCTGATCGAAGGGATCGTGCTGGTGTTCCTGGTGATGTATCTGTTCCTGCAAAACCTGCGGGCGACGATCATCCCGACCATCGCGGTGCCGGTGGTGTTGCTGGGCACCTTCGCGATCATGTCGGCGGTGGGCTTTTCCATCAACGTGTTGTCGATGTTCGGCCTCGTGCTCGCCATCGGCTTGCTGGTGGACGATGCCATCGTGGTGGTGGAGAACGTCGAGCGGGTGATGTCCGAGGAGCATTTATCGCCACGCGACGCCACCCGGAAAGCGATGGGCCAGATCACCGGCGCGCTGGTCGGCGTGGCGCTGGTGCTCTCGGCGGTGTTCGTGCCGGTGGCGTTCTCGGGCGGTTCCGTGGGCGCGATTTACCGGCAGTTCTCGCTGACCATCGTCGCGGCGATGGTGCTTTCCGTGATGGTCGCGCTGATTCTCACGCCCGCACTGTGCGCGACGATCCTGAAGCCGCATCCTGAAGGGCACGTCGCCGAGCGCAAGGGCTTCTTCGGCTGGTTCAACCGCAACTTCAACAAGAGCCAGGAGAAGTATCACAGCGGCGTGCAGCACGTGATCCGGCGCTCGGGGCGCTGGCTCATCATCTATCTCGTGGTGATCGTCGCGGTGGGCATGCTGTTCCTGCGTCTGCCGAAGTCGTTCCTGCCCGATGAAGATCAGGGCACCATGTTCGTGCTGGTGCAGGCGCCGTCCGGCTCCACGCAGGAATACACCGCGCATGTGCTCAAGGACGTGCAGGAGTATTTGCTCAACGACGAGAAGGGCATCGTCGAATCGGTGTTCACGGTGAACGGCTTCTCGTTCGCGGGACGCGGCCAGAACTCCGGTCTCGTGTTCGTGCGGATGAAGGATTACGCCGATCGTCAGCACACCGATCAGAAGGTGCAGGCGCTGGTCGGACGCATGTTCATGCACTTCGCGCCGTATAAGGACGCGATGATCTTCCCGGTCAATCCGCCTTCGATTCCCGAACTCGGCACGGCGGCGGGCTTCGACTTCGAGTTGCAGGATCGCGCGGGCGTGGGCCACGCGAAGCTGATGGAAGCGCGCAACATGCTGCTCGGCATGGCGGCGAAGGACCCGACGCTCGCGCAGGTGCGTCCGAACGGTCTGAACGACACGCCGCAGTTCAAGGTGAATATCGACCGCGAGAAGGCACAGGCGCTGGGCGTGTCCATCGCGGATGTGGACAACACGTTCTCCATCGCGTGGGCGTCGAGCTACGTCAACAACTTCCTCGATGTCGATAACCGGATCAAGAAGGTCTACGTGCAGGGCGACAACCAGTTCCGCATGACGCCGGAAGATGTCGACAAGTGGTACGTGCGCAATACCAGCGGAACGATGGTGCCGTTCTCCGCGTTCTCGACGGCCGAGTGGATCTACGGTTCGCCGAAGCTCGAACGCTACAACGGTATCTCGGCGGTCGAAATTCAGGGCGCGGCATCGGCGGGTAAATCGACCGGTCAGGCCATGACGGCGATCGAAGCCATCGCGGCGAAACTGCCTGCGGGCATCGGCTACGAATGGACGGGGCTGTCGTATCAGGAGCGTCAGTCGGGTTCGCAGGCGCCGATTCTGTACGGCATCTCGATCCTCGTGGTGTTCCTGTGTCTGGCGGCGCTGTATGAAAGCTGGTCGATTCCGTTCTCGGTCATCATGGTCGTGCCGCTGGGCGTGCTCGGCGCGCTCTTGGCGGCGACGCTGCGCGGTCTGGAAAACGACGTGTTCTTCCAGGTCGGTCTGTTGACGACGGTAGGCTTGTCGGCGAAGAACGCGATTCTGATCGTGGAATTCGCCCGTGAACTGCGCATGCAGGGCATGACCACGGTGGAAGCGGCGATGGAAGCGGCGCGTCTGCGGTTGCGTCCGATTCTGATGACCTCGCTCGCGTTCATTCTCGGCGTGATGCCGCTGGCCATTTCCAACGGCGCGGGTTCGGCCAGTCAGCACGCGATCGGCACCGGCGTGATCGGCGGGATGATTACGGCAACTTTCCTCGCCATCTTCATGATCCCGATGTTCTTCGTCGTGATCTCGAAGTTCAGCAAGAGCAAGGACATGCCGGCGCCGGGTTCGGATGGCGATATCGAAGGTCATGGCGGTGCGCCCGCCACGGGCAAGGAAGGACACTGAGATGCTTAAACATTCTTTGATCGCGGCCACGGTGGCGATGCTCGCCGCCGGCTGCACCTTCGAGCCGAAGTACGAACGGCCCGAGGCGCCCGTCTCGCAGACGTTCCCGCAAGGCGGCGTCTACGCGACGCAGCCGGGCGCGCAATCGGAAGCGAGCAATGGCCGCAGCGCCAGCGGGCAGAGCGCACCGGAAATCGGCTGGCGCGACTTCTTCGCCGATCCGCGCTTGCAGGAAATCGTGGCGCTGGCGCTGAAGAACAACCGCGATCTGCGCGTATCGATGCTCAATGTCGATGCGCAACGCGCGCAGTATCAGATCACGCGCGCGGGCCTGTTCCCGACGCTCGATGGCGTGGCGTCGCAGACCAAATCGCGCACGCCGAAGGATTTGTCGTTCTTCGACCAGACCATCTCCAATCAGTATTCGGTGGGATTGTCGGCGTCGTGGGAAATCGACTTTTTCGGGCGTATTCGCAGCCTGAAGGATCAGGCGTTGGCGCAGTATCTGTCGACTGCCGAATCGCGCAAGGCGGCGGAGATCGCGCTGGTGTCGTCGGTGGCGGATCAATATCTGACCATGCTCGCGTATGACGATCAGCTTGTCGTCACGCAGAACACGCTTAAGACGGCGCAGGAGTCGTATCGCATCACCAAGCTGCAATTCGACAACGGCACGGGCTCGGAACTCGATCTGCGCCAGTCCGAAGGCGTGGTGCAGCAGGCGCAGGCGAACTTGCAGGCGCAGGCGCGCTTGCGGGCGCAGGCGGAGAACGCGCTCGTGGTGCTGGTCGGCGAGCCATTGCCGGACGACATGCCCAAAGGCATGCCGCTCGATTCGCAAAACCTGCTGTCGGACATTCCGGCGGGCTTGCCGTCCGATCTGCTGGTGCGTCGTCCTGACATCGCGGCGGCGGAAGAGTCGTTGCTGGCAGCGAATGCGAATATCGGCGCGGCGCGGGCGGCGTTCTTCCCGAGAGTCACGCTGACCGGCAGCTTCGGCACGCTTTCGCCGACGCTCGGCGGCTTGTTCAAGCCGGGTTCGGCGGCGTGGTCGTTCGCCCCGCAAATCGATCTGCCGATTTTTGAAGGCGGTGCGAACGTCGCCAATCTCGATCTCGCGCAGGTGCAGAAGCGTATCGAGATCGCCAATTACGAGAAGGCGATTCAGACCGCATTCCGCGAAGTCGCCGATGGTCTGGCGGCACGCGGCACCTACGACGAACAGATTCGCTCGCTCGAACGGTTCGTGAAGTCGCAGAGCAGGCGGCTGGAGTTGTCGGATTTGCGGTATCGCAACGGCGTGGATAGTTATCTCGCGGTGTTGACGGCGCAGACCGATCTGTATTCCGCGCAGCAGACGTTGATTACGGCGCGGCTGAATCGGTTGACGAACCTGGTCGATCTGTATCAGTTCCTCGGCGGCGGATGGATCGAGCACGCTGGCGACACACCGCGCCCCGCTGATGCACCGACTGATTTCGGTGCGGCAAGTGCGCCGAAAGCGGCATCGGCGGCGGGGTGATTGGCTGATTGATAGCAGTGGTTTGCTGATGAAAGCCCGGCATCGCGCCGGGCTTTTTTTATCCCTACTGAATCCTTCGTTTTGCTCATCATTTCAGCAAAACAGAAACAAATCTTCCGCTGACGTCATATTTCCGCGCGGATGCCGCTTCGCAGACCTCGTTGACCTGACACCCTTCCTATAATCGCCTGGCCAGTCGAAGCCGGTTCGATCCCAGCTGACCGTTCTGCCGACGACTGCGTTTTCTTCGTCCCAACGGCAAAAGAGAACGCTTAGTCATCCCAAAAATACGCGATACCCGGCGCTCGTTGCCCCAAGCCGGGCGTTCCGCGTCGAGCGAAACACGCCGCGCGCACGGACATCCCCGAATGAGCGGGACGTGCGCATCTTCATTCAAGCATCTAAAGAGGTCTGCGCTCAATGCGTCTCGAACGTGTTCCCTCCCGTCTCATCTGCGTCGTGGCGGCCGCCATGTCGCTGGCCGCTTGCTCGGACAAGCATCCCTCCGCCATGCCGCAGCACACGCCCGAAGTCGGCGTCGTGACGCTCAAGGCGACCGGCGTGCCCGTCACCACGGAACTCACGGGCCGCACCAGCGCGTTCGTCGATGCCCAGGTTCGCGCGCGCGTCGATGGCATCGTGCTGCGCCGCGAATTCACCGAAGGCGGGCTCGTCAAGCAGGGCCAACGGCTCTACAAGATCGATCCCGCGCCGTACATCGCGCAATTGAACAGCGCGAAGGCGGCGCTCGCGAAGGCGCAGGCGAATCTCGTCTCGACCACCGCGCAGGCGCAGCGTTACAAGGTGCTGGTGGAAGCGAACGCGGTCAGCAAGCAGGATTACGACAACGCGGTGGCGTCGGAAGGTCAGGCGCGGGCGGACGTGGCATCGGCGAAGGCGCAGGTGGAAAGCGCGCAGATCAACTTGGGCTATACGGATGTGCTTTCGCCCGTTACCGGTCAGGCGGGTATCTCGCAGGTCACGCCCGGCGCGTACGTGCAGGCCGCGCAGGCCACGCTCATGGTCACCGTGCAACAGCTCGATCCGATGTACGTCGATCTCACGCAATCGAGTCTCGACGGGCTGAAGCTGCGCCGCCAGATGCAGGAAGGCCGCCTCACCTCGGACGGCGCGAATGCCGCGAAAGTCACGCTCATTCTCGAAGACGGCCGCGAATATCCCGAGCAGGGCCGCCTTCAGTTCAGCGATGTGACGGTGGATCAATCCACCGGTTCGGTGACCGTGCGCGCCGTGTTCGAGAACAAGGATCGCGTGCTGCTGCCGGGCATGTTCGTGCGCGCGCGCATCGAGCAGGGCACGAATCCGCACGCGCTCGTCGTGCCGGTGCAGGGCATCTCGCACGATCAGAAAGGCACCGCCGTCGCGATGATCGTCGATGGCGAGAACAAGGTCGCGCTGCGTCCGCTCGTCACTTCAGGCACGCAAGGGCAGAACTGGGTGGTCGAAAGCGGCCTGAACGCGGGCGACCGCGTGATCGTCGAGGGCATCGACAAGGTGAAGCCGGGCATGCCGGTGAAGGCAGTGGAAGCGCATCGGCCGGATGCGACGCCTTCCATGCCCGCGTCCAGCGCCGCGGGCGCATAAGCACGGAGGCACGCATTCATGGCAAGGTTCTTTATCGATCGACCGATTTTCGCGTGGGTGATCGCCATCATTCTGATGCTCGCGGGGCTTGCGTCCTTATCGTCGCTGCCGATTGCGCAGTATCCGAGCATCGCGCCGCCCGCCATCCAGATTTCGGCGATGTATCCGGGCGCATCGGCGCAGACGGTCGAAAACACGGTGACGCAGGTCATCGAACAGCAGATGAACGGGCTGGATCATCTGCTCTACATCTCGTCCACGTCCGATGACAGCGGCACCGCGACCGTCACGCTGACGTTCGCCGCGGGCACCAACGCGGATATCGCGCAGGTGCAGGTGCAGAACAAGCTGCAACTCGCCACGCCCAATCTGCCGGGGGTCGTCCAGCAACTGGGCATCAGCGTGAGCAAGGCGAGCAGCAGCTTCCTGCTGGTGCTGGCGTTCGTCTCCGAAGACGGCAGCATGATGCGCGAGGATCTGGCGAACTACGTCGCTTCGCACGTGCAGGACCCGATCAGCCGCCTGAACGGCGTTGGCACGGTCACGCTGTTCGGCTCGCAGTACGCCATGCGCATCTGGCTCGATCCGATGCGGCTCACCAAGTTCAACCTCACACCGGTCGATGTCCAGACCGCGCTGCAATCGCAGAACGTTCAGGTCGCGGGCGGTCAGTTGGGCGGCACGCCCGCCGTGCCCGGCCAGTCGATGCAGGCGACCATCACCGAAGCCACGCTGCTGCGCACGCCGGAGCAATTCGGCAACGTGTTGCTAAAGGTGAATCAGGACGGCTCGCAGGTGCGTTTGAAGGATGTCGCGCGCATCGGTCTGGGCGGCGAGAACTACAACTTCGAGACGCAGTACAACGGCCGTCCGGCAGCGGGCTTCGGCATTCAGCTTGCCACCGGCGCGAACGCGCTGGCAACGGCGGACGCGGTGCGCGCGAAGATCGATCAGTTGTCGAAGTTCTTCCCGCACGGGCTGGTCGTGAAGTATCCGTACGACACCACGCCGTTCGTCAAGCAGTCCATCGCGGATGTGGTGAAGACGCTGATCGAGGCCATCGTGCTGGTGTTCCTCGTGATGTATCTGTTTTTGCAGAACCTGCGCGCGACGCTCATTCCGACCATCGCGGTGCCCGTGGTGCTGCTCGGCACCTTCGCGATCATGGGCATGGCGGGCTTTTCCATCAACACGCTGTCGATGTTCGGCCTCGTGCTCGCCATCGGCTTGCTGGTGGATGACGCCATCGTGGTGGTGGAGAACGTCGAGCGCGTGATGTCGGAAGAAGGGCTCTCGCCGGTCGAAGCCACGCGCCGCGCGATGAGCCAGATCACCGGCGCGCTGATCGGCGTGGCGCTGGTGCTGGCGGCCGTGTTCGTGCCGGTCGCGTTCACAGGCGGTTCGGTCGGCGCAATCTATCGCCAGTTCTCGCTCACCATCGTCTCCGCGATGGGCCTGTCCGTGCTCACCGCGCTGATTCTCACGCCCGCGTTGTGCGCGACCATCCTCAAGCCGCTGCCGAAGGGCCACGAGGAGAAGAAGACCGGTTTCTTCGGCTGGTTCAATCGCGTGTTCGCGAAGAGTCAGACGAAGTATCACCGTGGCGTGTCGAACGTGATCCGCCGGTCGGGGCGCTTCCTGATTTTGTACCTGGTCATCATCGTCGCGGTGGGCATGCTGTTCATGAAGCTGCCGAAGGCGTTCTTGCCCGATGAAGATCAGGGCACGATGTTCGTGCTCGTCGCGACGCCCGCCGGCTCGACGCAAGAGCTGACCCAACACGCACTCGACGATGTTGCCGGTTACTTGCTCAAGAAGGAAGCAGCGGTCGTCGAATCGGTGTTCACGGTGAACGGCTTCAGCTTCGCGGGACGCGGCCAGAACTCGGGCCTCGTGTTCGTGCGGCTGAAGGACTTCGCGCAACGCACGAGCGCGAACGAAAAGGTGCAGGCGCTGGTTGGCCGTACCTTCGGCGCGTTCGCCGGTTACAAGAACGCGCTCGTGTTCCCGGTCAATCCGCCGTCCATTCCCGAACTCGGCACGGCGGCGGGCTTCGACTTCGAGTTGCAGGATCGCGCGGGTCTCGGCCATGAAAAGCTGATGCAGGCGCGCGGCATGTTGCTCGGCATGGCGGCGCAGGACCCGTCGCTGGCGCAGGTGCGTCCGAACGGGCTCAACGACACCGCGCAGTTCAAGGTGAGCATCGATCGCGAGAAAGCGCTGGCGCAAAGCGTCGATCCGAGCACCATCGATCAGACGTTCTCGATTGCGTGGGCATCGAAGTATGTGAACAACTTCCTCGATACGGACAGCCGCATCAAGAAGGTGTATTTGCAGGGCGATGCGCCGTTCCGCATGAGTCCGGAGAACATCGGTAGCTGGTACGTGCGCAACGCGTCCGGCGCGATGGTGCCGTTCTCGTCGTTCGCGTCGGGCGAGTGGAGCTATGGCTCGCCCAAGCTCGAACGTTATAACGGGCAGTCGTCCATCGAGATTCAGGGTGTCGCCGCGCCCGGCAAATCCACCGGTCAGGCGATGGCCGCGATCGAAGCGCTGGCCGCGAAGCTGCCTGCGGGCATCGGCTATGAATGGACGGGGCTGTCGTATCAGCAGATTCAGTCCGGCTCGCAAGCGCCGATTCTCTACGGCATCTCGATTCTCGTCGTGTTCCTGTGTCTGGCCGCGCTGTATGAAAGCTGGTCGATTCCGTTCTCCGTGATTCTGGTCGTGCCGCTCGGCGTGGTCGGCGCGCTGCTCGCGGTGTCGCTGCGCGGGCTGGAGAACGACGTGTTCTTCCAGGTCGGCTTGCTGACCACGGTCGGTCTGTCGGCGAAGAACGCCATTCTGATCGTCGAGTTCGCGCGCGATTTGCAGACCTCTCACAACATGGGTCCGGTCGAAGCGGCGATGGAAGCGGCGCGTTTGCGTCTGCGTCCGATTTTGATGACGTCGCTCGCGTTCATTCTCGGCACGATGCCGCTCGCCATCAGCAACGGCGCGGGTTCGGGCAGTCAGCACGCGATTGGCACGGGCGTGATCGGCGGCATGCTCACGGCCACTTTCCTCGCCATTTTCATGGTGCCGATGTTCTTCGTCGTCGTGCGTTCGCAGTTCGGCGGCGAGAAGGAAGACGTGGGCGCGGCGCTCGCGCGCTACGAAAAGAAAACGCGCGATGGCTCAAGCAATGAAGGACATTGACATGCTGAAGACTTCTTTCCTCGCCACGGCCATCGCGATGCTGGCGGCAGGCTGCACGCTCGCGCCGACTTACGAGCGTCCCGCATTGCCGGTCGCGGCGGATTTTCCGCAGGGCGGCGTGTATGCATCGCAGCCCGTCGCGGGCGGCGATCATGGCGTGGCTGCGGCCGATCTCGGCTGGCGCGACTTTTTCGTCGATGCGCGCTTGCAGCGGCTGATCGACATCGCGCTCAGGAACAACCGCGATTTGCGCGTCGCCGTGCTCAATGTGCAGGCGGCGCAGGCGCAGTATCGCGTGACGCGTTCGGAGTTGATGCCGACTATCGGCGCGCAGGCGGATCAGTCGAGATCGCGCACGCCGAAGGATTTGTCGTTCTTCGGCCAGACGATCTCGAACACGTATAGCGTCGGTCTGAATGGCGCGTGGGAAATCGACTTGTTCGGGCGCGTGCAGAGTTTGAAGAACCAGGCGCTGGCTCAATACTTCGCGACGGCCCATGCGCGCAAGGCGGCGGAGATATCGCTCGTCTCGCAAGTCGCGACGCAGTACTTGCAAGTGCTCGAAGCGGACGACTTGCTGAAGGTGACGGTGCAGACGCTTGGCACCGCGCAGGATTCGTACAAGCTCATCAAGCTGCAATTCGACAACGGCGCGGCGTCCGAACTCGATCTGATGCAATCGCAAACGATCGTCGATTCGGCGCAGGCGAATTTGCAAGCGCAGCGTCGCGCGCGGGCGCAGGCGGTGAACGCGCTCGTGTTGCTGCTCGGCGAGCCGTTGCCCGAGGATTTACCGGCGGGCGCATCGCTCGACGGGCAGGACATGCTGACGGATATTCCCGCTGGCTTGCCTTCGGACCTGTTGACGCGTCGGCCCGACATCATGGAAGCGGAGCAGAACCTGGTCGCCGCGAATGCGAATATCGGCGCGGCGCGTGCGGCGTTCTTTCCGAGCACTTCGTTGACGGGAAGTTTCGGCACGCTGAGTCCTTCGCTTGGCGGGTTGTTCAAGGCCGGCTCGGCGGCGTGGAGCTTTGCGCCGGCCATCACGCTGCCGATTTTCGAGGGCGGGCAGAACATGGCCAATCTCGATCTCGCGAATGTCCAGAAGAACATTCAGGTCGCGCAGTATGAGAAGGCCGTGCAGACCGCGTTCCGCGAAGTCGCCGATGGGTTGGCGGCGCGTGGCACCTATGACCAGCAGATTCAGGCGCTTACGCGTGATACGGCGGCGCAGCAGCGGCGGCTGGATTTATCGACGCTGCGGTACAGGAATGGTGTGGATAGTTATCTCGGTGTGCTGACGGCGCAGCAGGATCTTTATTCGACGCAGCAGACGTTGATCGCGGCGAGGACGCAGCGTTTGGGGAATCTGGTGACGTTGTATCGGGCGCTGGGGGGTGGGTGGGTTGAGAGGACGGGGGATGGTCCGCGTGCGGTGGATGTGGTGGCGGGGACATAGGATTTTTTTAGGGGCTGCGCCTTGAGGGTCGGGGGTTGGCTCTCAAAACGGTGTAAACGAATGCGAGATGCCCCGCTGGCGTCACGACAACAAAGGCTCTGATTGCCAAGTGTGGGACGACGCCTTGATGCTCAAGCGGGGCAGTTGCATTCTACCTACTCGCGTGACGGGATCGAAGCGGGTGCGTTTGCGGTTTCTTGCAAGGGGCTTCTGTTGTTTGGGGCTTTATTGCAGTAGCCGCCTCCCCGGCGGGGGGGTAACTTTCTTTGCAGCGATGTCTCCCGTCTATACACTGCTGCAAAGAAAGTCACCAAAGAAAGCAGCTTTTTACCCCATGCTCGATGGCTGGAGAGGGTTGGTCTGGATTAACCGATGCAGTGGCCGCAATAGGACTTGCCACGCTTAACGAGCCGCTTAGGCAACCTGGCGATTGCGCGCTCGAAAAATTAACGCTTAGTGGATCGTGCTCATTCATTCGGCCATGCGCTGCGCGCGCCGAGAGCTTTAGAACGGAATCCCGCAGTCTATAAGCGCCCAGCCACATCACGCTTCCCCGCAAGATTGCTATTCGGCCCTACCGTGGTTAGTGCTCCGACTAAAAGGTTGCGTTGGTACGCACGCTTTGCCCAGAAGTGCTTACCAAGGTAGTGCCCAATGGGAGAGGTGCGATGCGGTGTGATGTGACTGGGCACTCGTACGCTGCGGGATTCCGTTCTTACGCTCTCGGCGCGCGTAGCGCATGGCCGAAAGAATGAATGCGGTCCACTAACACCAAAGGATTCGAGCGCGTAATCGCGAGGTTGCCTAAGCGGCTCGTTATGTGTGGAAAGTCCTATTGCGGCCACGGTATCGGTTAATCCAGACCAACCCTTTCCAGCCATCGTGCATGGGGTAAAAAGCTGCTTTCTTTGGTGACTTTCTTTGCAGCAGCAAAGAAAGTTACCCCCCCGCCGGGGAGGCGGCTACTGCAAAAAAAAGCCCAACCAAAAGAAGCCCCTTGCACGACATAAACACAGCCACCCGCACTCAAAAAAAACGCCGCATCTCCCGACACGGCGCCCAACGCAAACCACCCAACAACAGCAGAACCTAAAAAACCCTCAATGCCCATCCCCCGCATGCGCAGCACCCTCAAACTCATGCGCGGCTTCACGCATCTCCCTGCGAGCATCGCGTTCACGTCGCACGCCGTTAAAGACCACGTTCAACAACACCGCCGTCACCGAAGCCAGCAAAATCCCGCTATGAAGAATCGGCTCCAGCGCATGCGGCAATTGCGAGAAAAACTTCGGCGCAACCACCGGCACCATCCCCATCCCCACGCTCACCGCAACGATAAAAAGATTGTGGTGATTCGTCGAAAAATCCACGCGTGACAGCGTCTTGATGCCATTCGCCGCCACCATCCCGAACATCACGATACCCGCGCCGCCCAGCACGAACGGCGGCACCGACGCCACCACCTGCGCCATCTTCGGAAACAGCCCGAGCACGACGAGAATCACGCCACCCGTCGCGCAGACGAAGCGGCTCTTCACGCCCGTCACCCCAATCAAGCCCACGTTCTGCGAAAACGACGTATGCGGAAACGAATTGAAGATGCCGCCGATCAACGTGCCCAAGCCATCCACCCGCAGGCCGCGCACCAACGCCTTCTGATCCACCGGACGCTCCACCAGATCGCCGATCGCGAGGAACATGCCGGTCGATTCGATGAACGTCACGAACATGACGATGACCATCGTCGCGACGGACAGCGGGTCGAAGTGCGGCATGCCGAAGTGGAACGGCAACACGATGCCGACCCACGGCGCATGCGCGACGCCATCCATGTTCACGCGCCCGAGCATCGCGGCGATCACGAAGCCCGCGACAATCCCGAGCAGCACCGAAATATTCGCGATGAAGCCGCGCGCAAACTTGTTGATGAGCAGAATCAGCGACAACACCACCAGCGAAAGCAACAGAAAAACCGGATTGCCGTAATCCGGATTGCCAACACCGCCCGCCGCCCAGTTGATACCCACGCCCATCAGCGACAAACCGATCACCGCGATCACCGTGCCGACCACCACAGGCGGGAAGAAGCGCAGCAGCTTGCCAATCATCGGCGCGAGCACGATGCCGATCACACCCGCCGCAATCGTCGAGCCGAATACATCGAGAATGCCAAGCGACGGATTGGTGCCGATAGCGATCATCGGGCCGACCGCCGCGAACGTGCAGCCCATGATGACCGGCAGGCGAATGCCGAAGATCCACAGACCGAGCGTTTGAATCAGCGTGGCGACGCCGCAGGAAAACAGATCCGCGCTGATGAGGAAGGCGACCTGATCCTTCGTGAGATGCATCGCCGCACCGAGAATCAGCGGCACCGCGACCGCGCCCGCGTACATCACGAGCACGTGTTGAATGCCGAGCGTCAGCAATTGACCGCCGGGCAGACGTTCATCGACGGGATGGACCCGATGCGTTGTCTGGTCCATTGAACCTGAAGCCATGTCTCTCTCCTGTGTACCTTCTTTGGAATGGCCTCCAAGTTAAGTGCTCAAAAGCACATGAACAAGACCACGCGACGCTATACGTCGCGTTCGCGGGGCGATATGCATCATGCGCGGCGACACGCGCCGGAATGCGGCGAAGGCCTTTGCACAAGGGGTTTGGCGCGTTTCGGAGGAAGATCGTCGTGTGAAGAAAGGCGGCTTTCGTGAAGCGCTCGTTATGATGTTCATCACGCCGCGCGTATAGTCCGTTTTTCGCGAAGGCCGCGCGCGGACGGGGTAAACCCCCGTTTTACGCGTTTTCCCTAACGTCTTTTCAGGCACGGAATCCATGCGTTTTCTTGGCATCGATCTCGGCACGGGATCGTTGAAACTCGCCATCGTCGATGAAGACGGGCACGAACGCGCCGCGTCCGGCGCGGCGTATGAAGTCGTCAGCGCGCATCCGGGTTGGGCGGAGACGAATGTCGATGCATGGCTCGCCGCGCTCGGCGATGCCGCATCGCGTCTTCCCGCACACGAACGTGAAGCGGTGCGCGCAATCGGCTTCTCCGGTCAGATGCACGGTGTCGTCATCGCCGACGAAAACGGCCGCGCGTTACGCCCCGCCATGCTTTGGCCCGACACGCGCGCCAGCCACTTGCTCGACGCGTGGCCCGAGCCGCAACCGAACCCCGTCGCGCCGGGCATGGCCGGACCGTTGTTGCGCTGGTTCGCGGCGAACGAACCCGCGCTCGCCGCCCGCACACGCTTCGCGCTGCAACCGAAGGACTGGCTGCGCGCGAAGCTCGGCGGCGCGTTCATGACCGATGCATCCGATGCCTGCGCCACCGCGCTCGCTCACCCATCGGGCGAATGGGACGATGCGCTCATCGACCGGCTCGGCTTGCCGCGCGCGTGGTTCGCGCCGCTTGCGAAATCGTTCGGACACGGCGGCACGTTGTCGGACGAAGCGGCATCCATGCTTGGCGTGCCCGCAGGCATTCCGATGGCCGTCGGCGCAGGCGATACGCCATGCGCCGCGCTCGGCAGCGGCCTGTCCGCCCACGGCGATGCGTTGCTCACCACCGGCACGGGCGGCCAGATCGTCGTCATGTGCGAACACGCGCCCGAGCCGGTGCGCGGCCTGCACACGTATCGTGCGGCAACCGGCGCGTGGTATCGCATGGCGGCGATGCAGAACGTCGGCGTGGCACTGGAGCGCGTGCGCGGCTGGCTCGGCTACGTGTCATGGCCCGACGCCTACGACGAAGCCTTCGCCGCCGATGCCAGCGATTCCGTGAGCTTCCTGCCGTACTTAAGCGGCGAGCGTTCGCCGTGGATGAACCCGTCCGCGCGCGGCGGCTGGCTCGGTCTGGGTCTCGCCGACACGCGCGGCACGCTGATGCGCGCCGCCTTCGAAGGCGTGGCATTCGCCTTGCGCGCGGGTCTCGATGCGATCCGCGCAAGCGGCACGCCGCTCACGTCGATGCGCCTGGCGGGCGGCGGCTCCATCGACGCGCGCTGGCGTCAGTTGCTCGCCGATGCGCTGCAAACCGAGCTTCACGCCGTCGATTGCCCGAACGCAGCCACGCGCGGCGCCGCGATGCTCGGCGGCATCGCGGCAGGCCACTGGCGCATCGATGCGCTGACGGCGCTGGCGCCCGCCGCGACGCTCGCGGCGTCACCGCGCATCGACCGGGCGCTGGAACATCGCCATGCGCGCTTCATCGATTTGTATAAGCACGTCGAGCACTGGTTCTGACGTCAGCGCCGATAGCGCTTAAACTTTGCGGCTCCACGGACGCATCGGAAACGCATTTTTGTCTCACACCTCGCTACCGACTCAAGCCATGTCCTCATCCCCCGATTTTCGTTCGCGCGCGTTCCTGCTCGATCACGTACTGCGCACCATGACCTTCTATCACCCGCACTGCATGGACCCGGCAGGCGGTTTTTTCCACTACTACAAGAACGACGGCACCATTTACGACCGCAAGTCGCGGCATCTCGTGTCGAGCACGCGCTTCGTCTTCAACTACGCGATGGCGCACAAGCAGTTCGGTCACGATGAATATCGCGGCGGCGTGGTGCATGGCATCGATTATCTGCGCGAGTTTCATCGCAATCCGCAGACGGGCGGCTATGCGTGGACGCTCGACGGCCGCACCGTCACGGATGCCACGAACCATTGCTACGGCCTCGCGTTCGTCGTGCTCGCGTATGCGAAAGCGGTGGAAGCGGGCATCGACGAAGCGCGCGCCTATCTCGACGAAACCTGGAACGTGATGGAAACGCACTTCTGGGATGCGCCGCACGGCCTGTACAAGGACGAAGCCACCGCCGACTGGAAGGTGTCCGACTATCGCGGCCAGAACGCCAACATGCACGCGTGCGAAGCCTTTCTCGCCGCGTTCGAGGCCACTGGCGAGACGCGTTATCTCGACCGCGCGGCTTTGCTCGCGGACAACATGGTGAACCGTCAGGCAGCGCTTGCGGGCGGGCTCGTGTGGGAACACTACAAGCCGGACTGGTCGATCGACTGGGATTACAACAAGGGCGACCGCAGCAACATCTTCAGACCGTGGGGCTTTCAGCCGGGCCATCAGACCGAATGGGCGAAGCTGCTGCTGATTCTCGACCGGCATCGTCCGGAGGCGTGGCATCTCACGCGCGCGCGTGAATTGTTCGATCGCGCGCTCGAATTGTCGTGGGATCACGAGCACGGCGGGATGGTCTATGGCTTCGACACGGAAGGCAAGTTCTACGACGAAGACAAGTATTTCTGGGTGCAGGCCGAATCGCTTGCCACCGCCGCGCTGCTCGCCGAGCGCATGGAACGCGAAGGCGATCAAACCGCCGCCGCGCGTTACTGGAACGATTACGACCGCCTGTGGGCCTATAGCTGGGAACATTTCGTCGATCACACATGGGGCGCGTGGTATCGCATTCTCACGCCGGACAACCGCCAGTACAGCGACGAAAAAAGCCCCGCAGGCAAGACCGACTATCACACGATGGGCGCGTGCTACGAAGTGCTGAACGTCGTCCGTTAATCAGAATTTTTAATCTTCGAAAACAGGGAGCCGATAGATGAAGACCAAGGCAGCAATCGCATGGAAAGCCGGCCAGCCGCTCACCATCGAGGAAGTCGATCTCGAAGGGCCGCGCGCGGGTGAAGTGCTGATCGAAGTGAAGGCGACGGGCATCTGCCACACCGACTACTACACGTTGTCGGGCGCGGACCCGGAAGGCATTTTTCCGGCGATTCTCGGCCACGAAGGCGCGGGCGTGGTCGTGGATGTCGGCCCGGGCGTCGGCACCTTGAAGAAGGGCGATCACGTCATTCCGCTCTACACGCCGGAATGCCGCGAATGCAAGTTCTGTCTTTCGCGCAAGACCAATCTCTGCCAGAAAATCCGCGCGACGCAAGGCAAAGGCTTGATGCCCGACGCCACTTCGCGCTTCTCGCTCGACGGCAAGCCGCTGTTCCATTACATGGGCACATCGACGTTCTCGAATTACATCGTCGTGCCGGAGATCGCGGTGGCGAAGGTGCGTGAAGACGCGCCGTTCGACAAGATCTGCTATATCGGCTGCGGCGTGACGACGGGCGTCGGTGCGGTCGTGTATTCGGCGAAGGTGGAAGCGGGCGCGAACGTGGTCGTGTTCGGGCTCGGCGGCATCGGGCTGAACGTGATTCAGGGCGCGAAGATGGTCGGCGCGGACAAGATCATCGGCGTGGATATCAATCCGGGCCGCGTGGAACTGGCTAAGAAGTTCGGCATGACGCACTTCATCAACCCGAAGGAAGTGCCGAACGTGGTCGATCACATCGTGCAACTGACGGATGGCGGCGCGGACTATTCGTTCGAATGCGTCGGCAATACCAAGCTCATGCGTGAGGCGTTGGAATGCACGCACAAGGGCTGGGGGCAATCGTTCATCATCGGCGTGGCGGCGGCGGGCGAGGAAATCAGCACGCGGCCGTTTCAGCTCGTCACGGGGCGTCAGTGGAAAGGCTCGGCGTTCGGCGGCGCGCGCGGCCGCACGGATGTGCCGAAGATCGTCGACTGGTACATGGAAGGCAAGATCAATATCGACGATCTCATCACGCATCACTTGCCGCTCGAACGGATCAACGAAGGCTTCGATCTGATGAAGAAGGGCGAGTCGATCCGTTCCGTCGTCATCTATTGAGCGGGGACATGGCCATGCTCGAACTCGTGGAAGAACATCGTACTTTCGATGGCGTGCAGCGCATCTACAAGCATGAATCGGCGTCCATCGGCTTGCCGATGCGCTTCTCCGTCTTCCTGCCGAAAGAGGCGTCGGCGGGCAAGGTGCCGGCGCTGTTCTATCTCGCCGGCCTGACTTGCACGGAAGAGACGTTTCCGATCAAGGCGGGCGCGCAGCGTTACGCGGCGGAGCATGGCATCGCGCTGATCGCGCCGGATACGTCGCCGCGCGGTGCGGATATTTCCGGCGAGAAAGATGCGTGGGATTTCGGCGTCGGCGCAGGTTTTTATGTGGATGCCACGCGCGAGCCGTGGTCGAAGCATTACCGCATGTATTCCTACGTGACGCAGGACCTCAAAAACGCGGTGATCGCGGAGTTGCCCATCGACGAGACAAGGCTCGGCATCTTCGGCCATTCGATGGGCGGACACGGCGCACTCGTGCTCGCGCTGCGCAATCCCGACACTTACCGAAGCGTGTCGGCGTTCGCGCCGATCGCCGCGCCGTCGCTGTGTCCGTGGGGGGCGAAGGCGTTTTCGGGCTATCTGGGCGAGGATCGCGAAGCGTGGAAGCAGTACGACGCCAGCGAACTCGTCAAAGGTCCGAATGCGTTGCGCTTCGAAGGCGGCATTCTGATCGATCAGGGTTTGGCGGATGCGTTTCTCGCCGAGCAGCTTTATCCCGATGTGTTCGAACGCAATGCGCGCGAATCCGGCGCGAAGGTCAACGTGCGTCGGCACGAAGGCTACGACCACGGGTATTTCTTCATCGCCACGTTCGTGGGCGAGCATATCGCGCATCACGCGCGAATCTTGAAGGCCTAAATCAAGCGCGCCACGGTGTTCCCGTGGCGCGTTTTTTTACGATGTACACCAACGCTGACGACTATCAAACAAAACATCACATTGTTTGACAAGTATCCCTAATGGCTTGCGACAGTCCGTCGCTATAATCGCCGCCTTCCCTGAATCATGAAGGTGGCGAACATGTTCGATCTCAGCGGCAAGGTTGCCGTGGTGACAGGCGGCACGAGCGGTATCGGCTTTGGCATCGCCAAAGGTTTTGTGGATGCTGGGGCGCGCGTCGTGCTGATCGGTCGCGATGCCGCACGCGGCGCGCGGGCGCTCGAAGCCCTCGCTGCGGGCGATGCTGCCACGTTCATCGCCGCCGATGTCACCGTTCGCGACGCATGCTTCGCCGCCATCGACGAGACGGAGCGCCGCTTCGGCCGCGTCGATATTCTCGTCAACAACGCGGGCATGAACATTCGCCGCGACGCCGAGGCCTACACGCAGGCCGAGTGGGACGAGATCCTGAGCACGAATCTGAGCAGCGCGTTCCATTGCTCGCAGGCGGCGCACGCGGCCTTCCTGCGCGCGGGCGGCGGCAAGATTCTCAACATCGGTTCCATGCTTTCGCTGTTCGGCACCACCTTCGCGCTGGGCTATGCCGCGAGCAAGGGCGGCATCGTGCAGCTCGGCCGGGCGCTCGCCGTGGAATGGGCGAACGACAACATTCAGGTCAACACGCTGCTGCCGGGTTGGATCGAAACCGAACTCACCGCCGAGGCGAAGAAGCTATTCCCCGATCTCGAAGCCGGCATTCTTTCGCGCACGCCGCAGGCACGCTGGGGACGTCCCGCCGACCTCGCGGGCATCTCGGTGGCGCTCTGCTCGAAGGCGTGCGATTTCATCACCGGCACGGCCATTCCCGTGGATGGCGGTTATTCCGTCCAGGGCTGAGCCGCGCTTTCCGTTTCACTTCCCCTCAAAAGCAGAACCCGTATGAATCTGATGGATGGCGCCGGCCAACGCGCGCCTGTGAGTCCCGCCCGCCGCGGCTTCGTGATGAGCGCCTTGGCGCTCGCCGCGCTGACGCTGGCGAAACCGCACACCGCAGTGTTCGCCGCCGATACGAATTTCGCCGGTAGCGATTTCATGATCGTGTCCCGCCTCGTCACCGATGCCGCGCTTGACGCACGCACCGGCCGCGCGCTCCACGATGCGCTGAGCAAAACCCCGGCCTTCGATGCCAACGTGCAGGCGCTCGCGCATCTGGCGGCCGCGCCCGGCACGACCATCGAGTCGCTGGCCGCGCAACTCGATGCGAGCAAGCAGACCGCGCTGCGCGACACGCTCAACAAGATCGTCTCGGCGTGGTATCTCGGCATCGTCGATAACAAGGTGTATGCGTATCAAACCGCGCTGATGTACCGCCCGACCGCCGATGTCCTCAGCGTGCCCAGCTATGTGCGCGCGGGACCGCTCAACTGGGCCGTCACCAATCCCACGACTCAAGGCACGTAAGAAGCCTTCTCCCCTTCGCTTCAAACCCACGGATTTCCATGAGTGACACGTCTTATTCCGCCGACGTCGTGATCGTCGGCGCCGGCGTCGCGGGCAGCCTCGCCGCGCATGAGCTTGCCAAAAACGGCTTGTCGGTACTGGTGCTCGATTCGGGCCCGCGCGTGACGCGCGGCGAGATCATCGAGAATTTTCGCAATTCCCCGGCCACCACGCGCGCGCTGACCACGCCGTATCCGCCCAAGCCCTGGGCGCTCGCACCGTTCTATGACGAAGCGGGCAACGCGCTCGATTATCTGCAAACCGAAGGCCCGGACGCCTACGCGTTCCAGACCGACTATCTGCGTCTGGTCGGCGGCACGACCTGGCACTGGGCCGGTTGCGCGTGGCGGCATCTGCCGAACGACTTCCGTCTGAAGTCGAAGTACGGCGTGGGCCGCGACTGGCCCATCGGTTATGACGATCTGGAGCCGTACTACTATCGCGCCGAAGTGGAAATGGGCGTGTGCGGTCCCGACCCGTCGCGCGGCGGCGAGGATCTCGGTTCGCCGCGCGCGCAGCCGTATCCGATGGACAAGATGCCGCTGACCTACACCGGCCGCGTCTTCGCCGATGTCGTCGCGAAGCACACCGGCTATCGCGTCGTGCATGAGCCGGAAGCGCGCAACACGCATCCCTACGATGGCCGTCCGACCTGCGCGGGCAACAACAATTGCATGCCTTTGTGCCCCATCGGCGCGATGTACAGCGGCATGGACAGCGTGCTCAAGGCCGAGCGTGCGGGCGCGCGCGTGATGGAGAACTCGGTCGTCTATCGCATCGAGACGGACGCATCGAACAAGGAAGTCGTGGCGGTGCATTTCTACGATCCCGACAAGAACAGCCATCGCGTGACGGGGCGCAGCTTCATCATCGCGGCGCATTGCATCGAAAGCGTGAAGCTGATGTTGTTCTCGAAGGACGAGAAGAACCCGAACGGCGTCGCCAACAATACGGATCAGGTCGGCCGCTACATGATGGAACACGCGGGCACCGAGGTTCAGTTCATGAGCCGTGAACCCGTGTGGATGGGGCAGGGACCGCAGCACAACGCGGCCATCGACAGCCTGCGCGACGGTCCGTGGCAGGGTGAAATGGCTTCGGCGATCACGCGTATCGACGACGGTAATCAGACGCCGTATGTCACGGCGGACGCGCTCAAGAAGGGACTGGTGGGCAAGCCGCTCGATCAGGCGATTCGTCATGGCGTCGCGCACAAGGTGGAACTCTCGACGCACCACGCCGTGCTGCCGAACGCCGATAACCGCCTGACGCTGCACGACACCAAGCGCGACATGCTCGGCATTCCGTATCCCAAGGTCCATTACTCGATCGATGAATACACGCGCAAGAGCGCGCGCCGCACGATCGCGATGTACGAGGACATTTTCCGGGGCATGGGCGCGACGGATATCACCTATATCCCCGATGCGAAAAACCCGTTGACGTTCGCGGCGCAGGACCATCCGATGGGCGGCTTGCTGATGGGCGACAACCCGGACAACTCGGTCTGCGACCGCGATTGCCGCTCGCACGAGCAGAAGAACCTGTACTTCGCATCGAGCGCGGTGTTCGTGAACACGGGCACGGCCAATCCTACGCTGACGGTCGCGGCGCTGGCATTGCGCGTCGCGGACACGATTCGCGCCGAACTGTCGCACGCGGTCTGATCGGGAGATGACGATGAACAAACTGATCAACGCGATCTCCTGCGTGTGGCTGGCTTTTGCGGCAACGGCGCATGCTGCATCCGCTTCATCCGCTGTTTCGGCCGATGCGCAACTCATCGAGCGCGGCCGCTATCTCGCCGCCGCCGCCGATTGCGCGGGCTGCCATACCGCGCCGAAAAGCGATACGCCGTTCGCGGGCGGCTACGGCATCGATTCGCCGCTGGGGAAGATCTACGCCAGCAACATCACGCCGTCGAAGACGCATGGCATCGGCAATTACAGCGAGGAACAATTCGCGCGCGCCGTGCGTCAGGGCGTGGACGCGGAAGGCCGTCATCTTTATCCGGCGATGCCTTATACGAGTTACGCGGCTATCGGCGACGACGACATGAAGGCGCTTTACGCGTACTTCATGCAGGGCGTGAAGCCGGTCGACGCAGCCGTGCCCGAAACGCAACTGCCGTTTCCGTTCAGCCAGCGCTGGCTGATGTCCGGCTGGAACATGATGTTCGCGCAGGGCAAGCCGTTCGAGGCGGACCCGTCGAAGAGCGTCGAGTGGAATCGCGGGCGGTATCTGGTGAACGCGCTCGGCCATTGCGGGGCATGCCACACGCCGCGCAATATCGCGATGGCGGAAGATTCGGGCTCGCCGCTGTCGGGCGCGCAGCTTGGCGCATGGCATACGCCGAACATCACGTCGGACGCGGTGAGCGGCATCGGCGGATGGACGGACGCGCAACTCGTCGAGTATCTGCGCACGGGCCGCGCCGAGGGCCGCGCGCAGGCGGCGGGCGGCATGGCCGAAGCCATCGAGAACAGTCTGCAATATCTGACCGATGCGGATTTGCAGGCCATCGCGACGTACTTGAAGGCGACGACGCCGGTGCGCGATCCGGCGCAAACCAAGCCTGCGTATGCGTTCGAAGGCCGCGCGTCCGGCAGCGGTTACGAAGCGGATTTGCGTGCGACGAATCAGGGCATCGGTTACGGCAAGAGCGATGCCGGTTATCCGAAGCTCACGACCGGCGCGCAACTCTACAGCGGCAACTGCGCGGCATGCCATCAGCCGGGCGGCGACGGCACGAAGGACGGCGCGTTCCCGTCGCTCACGCATAACTCGACGCTCGGTGGCACCAACGCGGACAACCTCGTGAACGTGATCCTGCACGGTCTGAATATCAAGACCGCGAAGGGCGAGCGTCTGATGCCGGGTTTCGCCGACGATCTGAACGACGAGCAAGTCGCGCAACTCGCCACCTTCGTGATGAGCGAGTACGGCAACGACGCGGTCAAGGTCGATGCCGACCACGTGAAGACGTTGCGCGCGGGCGGTGAAAGCCCGATGGGCATGTTCCGGGCGCTGGCCATCGCGGGCTTGACGATCGCGGTGATCGTGCTGGCCGCGCTGGTGCGCATGTTCAGGCGTTGCAAGAGAAGGAAGCAGGCGAAGGCATCGGCTTGATGCGGTTGCTTTGCTGAAGTGAAAAGGCCGTTCCGGGATTATTCGGAACGGCCTTTTTTAATGCCCGCGTCGCCCGAGTAGGCTAGCGCCGTACACCAGCGCGGCGAGCATCGTGATCCAAAAGCTCGTCGGCCAGTCGGTGTAATAGGCGAGCGTCAATCCGATCCACGCTTGGCCAAGCGCGAACGCGGCCGCGAGGAACAGACCGGACGTGAGCCGCGTCGTCATGTTCTGCGCGGCGGCGGCGGGACCGACCATCAACGCGAACACGAGCAACACGCCGACGATCTGCGTGCACGCCGCGACCGCGAGCGCGGTGATCGCGAGAAACAGCACGGACACGAAGCGCAGCGACACGCCCTTGGCTTCGGCCAGTTCCGGTTGCAGCGAGGCGAACATCAGCGGCCGCATGATGATGGCGAGCGCGCCGAGACTCACCACGGCCAGGCCCGACAACACCGCGAGCGTTTCATGACTCACGCCGAGCACGTTGCCGAACAACAGCGCCGTCGCCTGCGTGGCGTAGGCGGTGAAGAAGTGCAGAAACAGCAGGCCAAAGCCCAGCGACAGCGAAAGAATCACGCCGATGGCCACATCGCGCCCGGATAGCTTTTCGCCGAGCGCGCCCATGCCCACGCCCGCCGCGAGCGTGAAGCCCACCATGCCCCAGATCGGCGGAATGCCGAGCAGCACCGCGCCCGTGGCGCCCGTGAAGCCGACGTGCGAGAGCGCGTGGCCGGCGAAGGTCTGTCCGCGCATCACCAGAAAATAGCCGACGATGCCCGCCAGCACCGCGACGATCCCCGACGCCGCGAATGCGTTGATCATGAAGTCGTATTCGAACATCGTTACTTCTCGTGACTGTGGTGATGACCGTGGTCGTGCTCATGCCCGTGACCATGATCGTGTTCGTGCTGATGCTCGTCGCCTTCCTCGTGAGCGTGATCGAGCTTGTCGATTTCGACATCGCCCGACATCACGAAAATGCGGCCCTTCACGCGCATCACGTCGATGGGCGAGCCGTACAGTTTCGAGAGCACGGGCTTGGAGATGACTTCATCGACGGTGCCGAGCGCCGCGCGCCCGTTGCCGAGATACAGCACGCGGTCCAGCGAATTGAGCAGCGGATTCAGTTCGTGCGCGGAAAAGAGCACGGTGATGTTCAACTCCCGCTGCACGCGCCGCACGAGTTCGACGACGCCCGTCTGATGACGCGGGTCGAGGCTGATGAGCGGTTCGTCCAGCAGCAGCAGATGCGGATTGCCGAGCAGACATTGCGCGAGCAGCAGACGTTGACGCTCGCCGCCCGACAGTTCCGACAACGGCCGCGATGCAAGCTGAGTCGCGCCGACGAGTTCGAGCACGCGCTCGACATCCGCATTCACGCGCGCATTCCGATGCGGCAATCCCCAGCGATGCCCGTCCGCCGCCATCGCGACGAAATCGCGTCCGAGCACGCGGCGGTTCGCCAGCCCGCTGCGAATCTGCGGCATGTAGCCGATCGACGGATTGCCGCGCACGACCGGCTCGCCATGCACGCGAATCGTGCCGCTTTGCATGGGCACGAGGCCGAGCAATGCGCGCATCAAGGTGGTCTTGCCCGCGCCGTTCGGCCCGAGTACGCCGATGAACTCGCCTTTGCCGACCGTGAAGCTCGCGTCGTTCAGGATCGTGCGGCCGCCGAGCGCGAGCGTCACGCGATCGACTTCGAGCGCGGCGACGGTCGTCATTGCCATCCTCGGAGCGCGAGCGCGAGGTTATCGAGTTGCGAGGTCATCCATTGCTGGAAGGTTTTGCCGGCAGGCAGTGTTTCCGTCACGCTGATGCTCGGCACATGCCCGTCCTTCGCGATGGCGAGCATGCGTTTGGTGAGCGCGCCCGTCGCCTGACTGTTGTAGATGAGCACGTGCACGCGGCGTTCGCGCAGGTCTTTTTCGAAAGCGGCGATGTCGGCGGCGCTCGGCTCGGTCTCGTTCATCGCGGCCAGTTGGAAGCGCTCGTTGCGCATCTCGAAGCCGATGGCATCCGCCATGTAGCCGAACACGGGTTCGGTGGCGGTCACGGGCACGCCTTTGTAGTGCGCCTTCAGTTGCGCGACGCTGGCATCGATCGGCTTGAGCGAGGTGAGAAAGGTGTCGAGGCGCGCATCGTAATCGCTTTTGTGCGACGGGTCGACGCTTGCAAGATACGCGCTCACCGCTTTCGCGACGGCGGGCATGGTCGCCGGGTCGTACCAGAGATGCGGGTTGTCGCCGGCTTTCTTGCCGACCAGTTGCGCCGCGACGATCACCGTGCGCTTGTCATTGCTTTTCGATGCCGCGAGCAGCTTGTCCATCCAAGGATCGTAGTTCGCGCCGTTGTAGACGACCAGCGCCGCGTGCTGCAACGCGCGCGCGGTTTTCGGGCTGGCTTCGAACAGATGCGGATCTTCGTCGGGATTGCTGAGAATGCTTGTTACCTGCACGTGATCGCCGCCTAGCTGGCGGATCACATCGCCGTAAAAATTCTCCGCCGCGACCACCGGCACGCGCGCGGTTTGCGCGGAAGCGGTCTGACAGATACCCAACGCGAGAGCGAAGCAGCTCAGGACGTGCGCGAATTTCATCGGTTTCCTCGTGGTGTTATTGCGTTTGTTTTGATCGATGCGACACGTCACGCGCCGCGACGCTGCGCGCGATGCTTCTTCTGGCAATCGCGGCACAATCCGCTCAGTTCGACGACCTGATGCCGCACTTCGAAGCCATGCGCGGGCGGGCTCGCCGACAGCGACGACGCCAGATCGCGGCCCTGAATTTCGAGCGTCGCGCCGCATTCGTCGCAGATGAGGAACTGGCTTTCGTGCGGCTTGCCGGCATCGCAACACGCGATAAACGCGTTCTTCGACTCGATCCGATGCACGAAGCCGTTCTCCACCAGAAAGTCCAGCGCGCGATAGATGGTGGTCGGCGGCACGCGCGTGCCGCGTTTGGGCTCCATCGCGTCGATCAGGTCGTACGCGCCGATGGGCTTATGCGCCTTGAGCACGAGTTCGTAGACTTGCCGCCGCAGCGGCGTGAGCGCGATGCCCCGCTCGCCGGCGAGCGCGTCGGCACGAGCGAGCATGGATTCGACGGATGCGGTCATGGGTTTATGAATTTCGGGGAATTCCGAGATGATATAACGTATCGGGGAGGGTGTGCAGGAATGGGTGATCGGACCTGAGGCACGGTCCGGCACTTTCTTGTGGCGGCTTGCTAGTGCTTCGACAGCACGCCGCTTTGCGCGTCATGCATGATCGCGCTGATGAGGGGGTCGTTTGTCACGCGGATTCGACCCGTATGAACGAGTTTTCCATCGACCATCGTTTCGCCGCGGACGAACTGGCAGTCGTCGTAACACCGCAGCGTGCCGCTGCTCGTGCCATCGCTATACCGCACGATAGCCTCGCCACCTTTGCCCTTACCCAGAAACCACACAAGCACGCGAGTTTCGGTTTCGCTATCGATCGCCGATAGTTTGGCGTACACGTAAGCGTTACCTTGGCGGCCGACATAATAATGTGGCGGACTGGCCGACAGCTCGGTCACGCCAATCGCTGCGCCGATGGATGCGGTGATTTTGACAAGGGTGAGGCCAAGCAAGATGATCAGCCCCACTGCGACGCGACGAATCAACATTAGCGCGTCACGCGTTTGCCCGCATCCGATGCAGCATGTCCAGCAAGGCTTGCGGCGGAGAGGTCGATATGCTCCGCCGTCAGAAACGCAGTTTTGGTACGCCACTTCACCACGCCGTTCGGCAACCCGAACGCGAGTTCGTCATCCTTCGGTATGTCATAGGTTTCGGGCGCGGCGACGAAAGGCGTCTTCCGCCAGGCGATCGCGACCAGTGTCCGCTCTCCCGTCGGCGATACTCGAAACACGCGAATCCATGCGGGATGTGCGCCGAGCGCGGAAGGGTCTGTCGTTTCATCGTCGTTCGTGGACGAGGCTGGCGCCCAGCCGACGAGAACGACCTTTGTGACTTTTCCCCTTACATCGAGTTGTTCCTGCCGCTGAACTTCCTTGCCGAGCAACTGGAAGCGTGACACCGGAACATGAGAGCCGGCCTTGAAGTATTCCGCGATCACCCAGTCGCCGCCGGACGATACGATTGGGACATCGCGGCGGCGGTCGTATCGGTAGAGGTCGGTGAGTCGCGACAATGTGGATTGAGGCACCTCGGCCGCGGGGAAGGAGTAGCGCGCGGGCTTGAAGTCGCCGGTTTCGGAACGGATCGAATTAGCCGCGTTCATGTCGAGCGGCAATTGCCGAGGCGGCAAGGCGATTGATATCAAGCGTCCGCTATCCACTTTGGCTACGTACGGCGGACGTGATGATTCGATTGTTTTTAACGAGCCTGCTTGATGCGCAGAAGCAAAGGCGATGTTCAGGGTCGACGAAAGGATGAGGGCGCTTCCGCCCAAAAGGGTTTTCAGGCTATTGGACATTCTAACAGCCTGTTGAAATACCCTCCTCCCGAGTCATCCATACGCAAGGCAGAAACGTTGATCTAAAGAATCGAACGACACAGAGACCAAAGCGATGCGCGGCCCCGACGGCTATACCGAATCGATGTTTACGATGTCCAGACTGGACGATTTCGTTCCGGCCAATCATCCGCTGCGACCCATTCGCTTGTGGCTGAACGAGGCGCTCACGCGCATGGACGCGGTGTTTTCGCGCATGTACGAGAGCGAGGCCAAGGGCGGTCGCCCGAGCATCGCGCCGGAGAAACTGATACGCGCGCTGTTGTTGCAGGTGCTGTATTCGATTCGCAGCGAACGCATGCTGATGGAGCAAATCTCTTACAACATGCTGTTTCGATGGTTCGTCGGACTGGCGATGGACGATGCGGTCTGGGACCACTCCACCTTCAGCAAGAACCGCGACCGGCTGATGGTCCACGATGTCATGGTCAGCCTGTTCAACGAGACTGTCGAGACGGCGCGCGGGCGAGGTCACCTGTCGGGCGAGCATTTCAGCGTCGACGGCACGCTCATTCAGGCGTGGGCGGGGCACAAGAGTTTCGTGCCCAAGACGAAACCGGATGACGATTCGCCGCCTGAGGGCGGAGACGGCTCGCAGGAGAACTGGCGCGGCGAGAAACGCAGCAACGACACACACGAATCCAGCACGGACAATCAGGCACGACTGTTCCGCAAGAGTCGTGGCACGGGCGCGGTGCTTTGCTACATGGGTCACGTGCTGACCGATAACCGGCATGGTCTCGTGGTCAACGCGCAGGTCACGCAGGCCAGCGGCACGGCCGAACGCGACGCTGCCGCGCAGATGCTTGCGGATGCTGCGCAATGTGCCGGTACGACCATAACGGTCGGTGCCGACAAGAACTACGATACGGCTGGCTTCGTGGCGACGTGTCGCGCGAACAACGTGACACCGCACGTGGCGCAAAACGATGCACGCGCGGGCGGTTCCGCGATCGACGCTCGAACCACGCGATGGCCCGGCTATGCAATGAGTCAGTGCAAACGCAAATGCATCGAGCAGGTGTTCGGATGGGGCAAGACCGTCGGGCGGATTCGGCAGGCGATGTATCGAGGTCTGAAGCGAGTCGACCAACTTTTTCTGCTGACTCAGGTGGCGTACAACTTGACCCGCATGCGAACGCTTGCTGCTCGGGCAGCTTGAAAACGTAAGCGAGAAGCAAAGCGGCATTGGCAGCAGATGAATCAAAGAAAAGTTGGCGTCAATTCATTTGAAACACTGCATCGTGCTAGCTCTTGCGGATAAACGAGCGCGCGTTCATTCAGGGATATTTCAACGGGCTGCTAATGATCGTGATTTGGGTAATTTTGGCAACTGCGGCAAGCTGCAGTCTTTTGGTTCAGCGTTGCCCATCCGGATTATTTAGGAAGAGCATCGGGTTCCCATGGTGAATTTGACTTCCTCGATGCCGCCGTCTGCGGCGGCGCAAAACCATTTCTTCGCTTCCTGGCAATCTGGGACAGTCCCTTCGCCTTTCGCGTACAGATAGGCAACCACGAGCGCGGCTTCGATGTCTCCGCGTTGCGCCGCCTTAAGGAACCAATCGAACGCAAGCCTGGAGTTTTTTTCGGCGTGAATACCCAAGAAAAATGCCGTGCCATTCTGAAAGCTCACATCGTCCGTTGCGGATCGACCCGAAGCTTCGCGACGCATGTCCTGCTCATCGCGAACCATGCGCTGAGTATCGGCACGGAAGCGGACTACGCTCTCAATGTCGGCACGCGTAGCAATTCGACGCAGATAATCTTCGTCAGGCGTGCACGTTCGAGAGTCTTGCGCTGCGTACGTGGACGCACATGCCAGCAGCAAGCCGCAAGCCGCAAGCTGCGAGAGCCGATAGGGTCGTAAGCAACCCGTCACGAGTCGGCGCGGCTGTTGAGCTTTTTTCCTGAACATTGGAGTCTTAATAGAGCATTCGCTGGTCACGGCCGTGTTACGAGGAGTTGTTTATGCATGGCCCGCGCAGCCGGAAGACACGTTCTTAGCTCCTCCGCCATGTCGTGAGCGATGATGCGCTTGGTGTGCGCAAAAGCATCTTTTGAATAAGCCGCAAGACGTTGCGCCCAGTGCAGCGCAGTTGGGATGAGATCCTGCTCGGGCACCGCAGCATTGATCAGGTTGTATTCCATTGCCGTGAGTGCGCCTATTTCGCGGCAACCATAGACCATCTCTGTCGCTATCCCATATGAAACGAAATGACGCAAAATGGTGGCGCCAAGTGCGCATCCGACACCCTGTGTTAGTTCGGGTTCAGCGAAATGGGTCCCGTAAGACGCGACACGCACATCGCACAGCAAGGCGAGTTGCAAGCCTTGTCCTTTTGCCTGTCCGTTGATCGCGGCAATGATGGGTTTCGGACAATCGAGAATAGCCAGATAGAGTTCAATAATGCTATCAAGCCATGCGTCAACGTCGGCCTCATTGGCGATGCCCGCGATCTCGCTTACGTCTCCGCCCCCGCAAAACGCGGCGTTGAGCGGCCCCGATAAGATCACTGCCGAAATGGACGGCTCACGGCCGGCTTCATTGATGGCTTGTACAGCCAGGCGCCTTGCATTGTTGTTTAAGAAATTGCTAAGGGTCAAGCCGTGCAGCCTCAATTGCACGACGTTCGAACTAGGTCGTTCGACCGGTACTAGACTTTCTATCACGCTGATGGCTTGCACCGTCTCCTCCATGCGAATCTGGACCGAACCTGATACCGAGTATGATCAGATTTGCTAAATCAGTTGTCTGATAAAGCCGGAATCAAGATTCGGACAACAAAATAAAACAGCGTTTCTCCGAGATGTCGAAACGCTGTCGATAGAACCGCTAACGAGCCGAACTCATGCTCGGGAGACTCGTCAGTCAGCCGAGTGCGACGTCGCGGACCGGTCCACGTGCGGCGGTGTCGGCTGTCTGCCCACGCCACAGCACGCGTTCGATAGCCGGGTCGTTGAATTCCTCGCGCTCATGGATGCTTCGGCGGTTATCCGTTATGAGGAGATCGCCTTCCTTCCAGTAATGGGTATAGGTGTAGCGTGGATTTTTAAAGAATGCGGAAAGTTCAGAAAAGAACTTCTTCGTCTCGTACTGGGAAAAACCGGCGATCCGTGGCTCCCAGCTCGCGGGTTGACCTTCGTCGAAAGGAAAGTAGAGCAGCATCTTTCTGACCCAACCGAGATCAGTGAATACTGGCACCTTGAACCACCCATCGGGTGAAACATTCACGTAATAGCCGCGCTCGGTGACGCGGACCTCGAAGGTCTCGTTTTCAAGGACCTCACGCAAATGGCTGGGCATTTCTTCGCAGGCGAGAACATGGTCGGTCACTAACGTAGCGCCTCTAAACTTCATGTTTTTGATTCGCGCGCCGTATAGGAAAACGACATCCACCTGACTAAGCAACAGCCCGCCATCTGCATGGAGAGGCAGTTGTCCTCGACCCGTTACTATTTTCTTCTGATCACCGTCGAGTTCGAGTGTATCTTTATACCCGTAGCCTACCTTCTCTCGTTCATTCACGTAAGCCACGACATTGCCATACGATGAATAAAGTTTAAGGAAATCCTCTCGCTTGAGTTGGAGACCACGAACCAATGTAAATCCTTTTAACTTCAAGATGTCTTTGATCTCGGCCGGGTCTGCGGCAAGCATCGCGTCACGATTCAACAGGGTGCCAAATCCTGAAGGGAGTAGCGATTCCTTTTCATAAAGGCGAACTCGTGCGTCCATTGATTATTTCCTTTTCTCTCTTGGTTGAAGGGCACTGCAGAAAGACAGTTGCGAATGGTAAGCGGACTATTTCCGCCGTGCAGTTAAGCAAAAGGCATCACGTGGTGTAGTGACTGTTCAACTCGACATATGCAGGCGATAGATCGCATCCCAACACTTCCGCGCGCCCGCCGCCCGTGCTCAGATCTACCTCAATCTCGATGTGTCTTGAGGCGCGCATGGCATCGCGCACGGCCTGCGCGCTTGCCTCCCCAGCCGCCGGATACACCTGGATGCCACACATGGCGATGCTGGTGCGCTCGGGATCGATAAGGTAGCCTCGATCGCATTTTCCGATCGCCATCGCAATGCGTCCCCAGTTCGGATCGCTGCCATGAATAGCAGTCTTGACGAGAGGAGAATTGGCGATCGATTTTGCAATTGTCTTTGCAACGGAATTCGATTCTGCGTGCTCGACCACTACCTTGAACACCTTCGTCACGCCTTCACCATCACCCATGACCATCGTTGCAAGATGGGATGCGGCATCGAGAAGTGCATGTTCGAAATCCTGATAATCGACTTCACCCGCCAGACCGTTTGCGAAGATGGCGCAACTATCGCTCGTGGACGTGTCCGAATCGACGGTCATGCAGTTGAAGGTTTGATCCACCACCGAACTCAGAAGCGATTGCAGGCATCTCTGGTCGATGCGGGCGTCGGTGAAAAAGTAGACAAGGAGAGTAGCCATGTCCGGCTCGATCATGCCGACGCCCTTGGCAATGCCGACCAGCACGCTATCACCGACGCGGATAGCCACGCCCTTTGCCGTCGTGTCGGTTGTCATGATGGTTTGCGCAACGGCGCGAAAGTCAGCCGGCGTATCCATTCGATCCTGCGAAAGGGGAAGCGCCTGGATAATGCGTTCGACAGGCAACCGGCGACCGATAACGCCCGTGGCGGCGCTCTGCAATTCCGTTGGTGAAATCTTAAGCCGGTGCGCAAGCTCGTCGGTGAGCAACGCCAGATCAGCCTCGCCTTGCTGCCCGGTTGCAACGTTGGCATTCTTGGATATCACCAGCAGCGCACGCGCGGTGCCGCTAGATAGTTGACTACGCGAGGCGCGCACCGCCGCACTGGCGAAATGATTGCGTGTGTACACTCCGGCGACCGCAGACGGCACATCGCTTATCACTACCGCGAGGTCCCGGGAAGTGTCTTTTACTCCGGCGCAAGCAACGAAACTTCGGAATCCTTGCGGAACAGGCGATGCCGAAGCAAGCGGTCGCGAGATAAAACCGTGCGTTTTCATTGCTGACCTTCGGCAATGTGCGTTTCGCCGAGTACCCGCGCGAAGTGAGCATGCGGGCTGCGTGCCGCGAAAGCAGCCTTGTGCACGCGCTTGGAGGAGTCGGCTGATCGCACCAGAACATCGCGCATCGCTTCGACGATGACTTGCTTGGTGGCGCGATACGGAACTTGCGGATAGGACGCCAGGTCCTCGGCGCGCACGATAGCGTCATCCAGCACGCGTTCAGGTGCGGAGAGACGGTTCACGATTCTGTAATCGAGGGCTCTTTCGGCAGAAATGGACTCGCACGCGATGATGATTTCCTGCATGGCGGCGTGGCCGATCGCATGACGCAAGATCGACACGCCAACCGAGCCGCCAATTCCATGACGCAACTCCGGCATGCGGAATTCAGCTGACGTCGCCGCTTGTCGCCAGTCGAACATCAACGCGAATTGAAATCCCATTCCAATTGCAAAGCCGTCGATCGCTGCCACCGTAGGTTTTTCCACGAGCAGGACGCTAGAGTACAGGCTCGTGATCCGGTCGATCCAACGATCGACCTCCACGCCGCCCTTGAGTTGTTTAACCTCGTTGAAATCTCCGCCGGCGCTGAACGAGCGGCCTGCGCCTCCCGTCACTACAACGGCGCTCACGGTCGAATCGTCGTTGGCTCGTTTGAGGGCGGCCGTCACGCTCTGTTCAAGTTCCGCGCTGAAGGGATTCATACGACTTGCATGATTCAATGTAATGACACGCACGCTTCTCACATTGCTTTCTTGGACCAGGGACATGGTTTTCCTTCTCCTGAATTTTGTTCGAATATTGTTTGCTGGCTTAAGCTGCGGGTTCTTCATGCCCTGAAAGATAGGCGCGATATTTCCGATACGTGTAACGTGTCTTGGCTGCGTAGTCGGCCGTGTCAGCACCGACGTGACTTGCAAAGATGCTGTTCACTGACGATCCTTCATGAATTCCGATCTTCTTGCGCCATACGATCTCGTCGGGAAGCAGGGCGTTTTCGGCGGCGCATTCACGCAGCATGACCTTTACCTCGTCGCGCGAGACTTTCATTTCAGGTGCGAGGCTGAGTGCGAACGACATGAGGCGTGTTGTCCAAAAGGGGTGATGCACCTCGAGGCCGTAACGGTTCGCACCGAACTGGGAGAATTCGCCCGTCCAGCGAGTGCGATAGACCTGCCTCCACAACTCGGCATTGGCGTCATTGAGTGCGCTTCCTGCCTTCAAAACGCCGCCAAACAACAGATCAGAGCCGTAGCCGGTCACAATTCTGCCGCCAGTACCTTCCAGCGATCGATACAGGCACAGAAGACTTGCCTGAATTTCGGCAGAAAGACCATCGAAAATCTCGTTGTAGTAAATGGCTTCGTGCGCGCCGCGTATGATGGCGTCGTCATCGAAGGTCGTTTCCCGATGCGTCGTGCCGACATGGCGTGCAACCGACTTCGCAAAAGGAAATTCATTGCTTGTACCGGTGCCGATCGCGAACGTATTTACGTCAACTCGGTTTCGAGCCGCAAGGGCCGTCACCATGCTGGAATCCAGACCGCCTGAAAGGGGAATCGAAATGGGCGCGCTTGTGCTCGTGACGCTTTTCACAGAGGCTGACAATAACGTGTGCGTGATCGATCGAGCTTGTTCGCGTCTGATCCGTTGCGGAGTCGCAAGCCTTAGTGTCAGATAATTCGATATGTTGAATAAGTGATGGCCGGCGCCATCGAATCCGAAGGAATAAATCGATCCGGGGCGGATGCGCTGTGCGTTGCGAATGGGGAGGAAGGTGTCCGCGCGGTTGTCATGCGCGATGATCTCCTCTTCGGGTAGGAATTCGAGCTCTCCGGGGCTGCAAAGGCCGACATGCTTGAGTTCCGAAGTCACCCATAGCGAGCGCCCGCGCACCATGTGGACAGGTTGTAAGCCGAGCCCGTCGGTCGCTACGCTTAACTTTCCGCGCGGTCCGAAAGTTAGGAGGGTGAACGGTCCTTCGATCAGGGAAAGTGCAAAATCGCCATACGCGCTGCGCAATAAAACGATAATTTGCACAGCGTTGGCTGACAGAGCTTCAGCCGTGAAGACCGCAGCGAGCGTGCGCAGTTCTTCAATGTTGGTTGGGGCGCCGATTAAGACATGTGTTTGTTCGTTGTCGGTGTGAATTGCTTCGGATGTTTGAGTCGACAGCCAAGACTTAAGCCAAAGTTTCCAACCGGAGAGTTCGAATAGCTTCCCTTGGCCTCTCAAATCGGATAGGGATGCCGACGCCGACTGGGCCGAATTTGGTGTTGCTACAAACGAAAATGTCATCGTATTTCTACCTCAAGCGATGTATAACGGAGTCCTGATTTTAAGGGGAGACTTTGTGATCGACCCTCTATGCAGGAAGCGAAACATTCGAGTTTTTATAAATGGATGAGATAACTCTAACGTGCCTAACCTTGCTCTTTGGAAAAAAGAGAAAGGAAAATCTGGTCGGCGTCTAGAAAGCGGAATGGACTTAAAAGTCCACTTCTTTCAGTTAGGTTTCCATATTGAAAGGGTAACTCGTTTTGTGAATAAAGTTTGGTTTACTGATTAAAACATGAAACGATCCGTTCTGGCCTCTCAAAACTTTAAAGTTTTGTCACGAGGTGGGCGCCTGCCCTTTCGTGTTTAGCGACAGACCGAATCAGTGAAGTCATCGAGCTTCGGTCTTCATGCTTCTGACAAGCAGCACAGCTTGAGAAAAGCCCTCACTATGGAAATCTATATCGCCATCCGTGAAGTCCACGAAGTAGAAAGTCTGTGGCAACGCAGGAGTAGATGTCCAGACATTTGCGCCTTCACCAAAATCAGCCAGCGCGATATTCGGAAAGACCTTGGAGTCGATTTTGGGTCCATGACATGCATGCTCGCGAAGTGCTCCGAGTTCTTTGCCTGTGGGAATGCGCCAACCGGCCCCAGCTTTTCGAGCCGCGATGAGTGCCTCGGGGTAACTTAGCCCACCTGGCCGGCCCTCGCATCGATTTGTTTTGTTGTCCCATGTCATTCCGACAAGACATCGCTTCCATGTCAGGCCGCTCGCATGATTAACCGCGATGTCGTCTTTAAGGCTGAATCCGCGGCCGTTTGATTGTGTACAGGCAGCTAATGATGTCTGTGAGCAAAAAAATGTGGAGAGAAGAGATAATGTAGTCAACAATCGGGCAATTCTCACATGCATGGCTAAGGGCTCCTTGATCGATTGAAATTTCTAATGCACGAAATTATTTCATGCGTCAGCACGCCGTCAACGTTCGTTTTCCTAAAATATTTGCTTAAGGTCTAATAACTCGGAATCCTCACAATGAATTTATCCTGGTTGAGAGCAACCAAAACAGGACAAGCAAAATTTTTGGCCTGCAGATCGGTTAAAGGAGCTTCGTTGCGCTAGTTGTCAGGCCAATACATACACCGGCAACGATGCGCCGCTCGCTTTCAGCGGGAATAAGAATTGCTCGCCTGGCGACTTCTTCCAACTGCACCTGCTCCAGGCATCCCGCGCCGCACCATCGATTTACTGGTTCTCACGCCTTGACACGCGCTCAGACAACGCCGATCATTCGATCAACAACAGAGCAATTGTTCATGCAGCGGGCGTTCGCTCACTTCTAAGCGAGACAACCCCAGCCGCAACGAGAAGCCAGCAAAAAATCGGAGACATCGGTGAGACTGAGAGACAAGGTGGCCATCATCACGGGTGCCGCGAGCGGCATCGGCGAAGCGGTGGCGCGGCGGTATCTGGAAGAAGGCGCGAAGGTCGCGCTGGTCGATGTCAAGGACGCCGACGAAATCGCGCTGCGTTATCAGGACACAGCGGACAGAGTGCTCACCATCAAGGCCGACGTCACGCGCCGCGAAGACATTCAATCGATCGTCGCGCAGACGGTGGAGCGTTTCGGCGGCATCGACATTCTCTTCAACAACGCGGCGCTGTTCGACATGCGCCCGATCCTCGATGAATCGTGGGATATCTATGACCGTCTCTTCGCGGTCAACGTCAAAGGCATGTTCTTCCTGATGCAGGCCGTCGCCCAGCGCATGGTGGAGCAGGGGCGCGGCGGCAAGATCGTGAACATGTCATCGCAGGCAGGACGGCGCGGCGAAGCGCTGGTCTCGCATTACTGCGCGACTAAAGCGGCGGTCATCAGCTATACGCAATCGGCGGCGCTGGCGCTGGCGAAGGATCGCATCAACGTGAACAGTATCGCGCCGGGCGTGGTGGATACCCCGATGTGGGAACAAGTCGATGCGCTGTTCGCCCGTTACGAGAACCGTCCGCTTGGCGAGAAGAAGCGCCTGGTGGGCGAAGCCGTGCCGCTCGGACGCATGGGCGCGCCGGACGATCTGACGGGCGCGGCGCTGTTCCTGGCATCGGCGGATGCGGATTACATCACCGCGCAAACGCTGAATGTGGATGGCGGCAACTGGATGAGTTGATGCCACGCGACGCATGCGCGCTTGCAGCATGAAGCGCACCGTCTATAGTGGAACGGCGCCGTCATCGCTTGAAGGACGGCGCGTGCAGCGCGCAAGGCCCAGGAACGACGGAAAACCCTAAAAACCAACGCGAGCCATCGCACCCTGAAGCAGCCAGGCGGCACGAGCGCCACGCTCGAAGAAAACACGGCCCCAACGCCCGTGCCAACGAAAAAGGAGACGCACCAAAATGAAACGCATCCAAGACATCGTCCGAGCACAGCCCCGCGCGCGGCTCGCTCTCACCGCGCTCGCCGGTTCCGTGCTCGCGAGCACGGCCGCGTTCGCACCGGCCACGGCGAACGCCGCGACCATCACCATCGCCACGCTGAATAACCCGGACGTCATCGAGCTGAAGAAGCTCTCGCCCGCGTTCGAAAAGGCCAATCCGGACATCCAGCTCAAGTGGGTGATCCTCGAAGAAAACGTGCTGCGTCAGCGCGCGACGACCGACATCACCACCAACAGCGGACAGTTCGACGTGGTGACCATCGGCACATATGAAGCGCCGCAGTGGGGCAAGCGCGGCTGGCTCTCGCCGATGACCGGTCTGCCATCGAACTACGATCTCGACGACGTGGTGAAGACCGCGCGCGACGGTCTCTCGTACAACGGCACGCTGTACGCGCTGCCGTTCTACGTCGAAAGCTCGATGACGTATTACCGCAAGGACCTTTTCGATGCCGCCGGCCTCAAGATGCCCGACCAGCCGACCTACGACCAGATCAAGCAATTCGCCGACAAGCTGACCGACAAGGCCAAAGGCCAGTACGGTATCTGCCTGCGCGGCAAGGCAGGCTGGGGAGAGAACATGGCCTTCGTTTCGACGGTCGTGAACACCTTCGGCGGCCGCTGGTTCGACGAGAAGTGGCAAGCGCAACTCGACACGCCCGAATGGCACAAGGCCGTGACCTTCTATGCGGACCTGCTCAAGAGCGACGGCCCTCCGGGAGCCAGCTCGAACGGCTTCAACGAAAACCTCACGCTGATGTCCTCCGGCAAGTGCGCGATGTGGATCGATGCAACCGTCGCTGCCGGCATGCTCTACAACAAGGCGCAATCGCAAGTGGCGGACAAGATCGGCTTCGCGGCCGCGCCGGTCGCCGTGACGCCGAAGGGCTCGCATTGGCTGTGGTCGTGGTCGCTGGCGATTCCGAAGACCTCCAAGCAACAGGAAGCCGCCAAGAAGTTCGCCGCATGGGCCACGTCGAAGGAGTACATCGACATGGTGGGCAAGGACGAAGGCTGGGCCTCGGTGCCGCCGGGCACGCGTAAATCGACCTACGCGAAGCCGGAATACAAGCAGGCCGCACCGTTCGGCGACTTCGTGCTGAAGGCGATCGAATCCGCGAACCCGGATGACGCCACGCTCAAGAAAGTGCCGTACACGGGCGTGCAGTTCGTCGGCATTCCGGAGTTCCAGTCGTTCGGCACGGTGGTCGGTCAGTCCATCGCTGGTGTGGTCGCCGGACAGACGACGGTGGATGCCGCGCTCAAGGCAGGCAATGCCACGGCGGATCGCGCTGTGAAGCAAGCTGGCTATCAGAAGTAATTTCCTGCAGCATCGGGCCGCGCGTCTGAGACACGGCGCGCGGCCATCAAAGCATCATCGAGAGGTGACACGATGAGTCAACTGAATCCCCCCATCACCGATCATCATGTGCAGGAGACGCCTGCCGAGCGCGACAAGCGGCGCGCGAAGTCGGTGCGCTGGCTGATCACGCCATCGACCGGCCTGCTGTTCCTGTGGATGGCCATTCCGCTCGCGATGACGATCTGGTATTCGTTCTCGCGCTATAACCTGCTGAACCCCGATGTTTCCGGTTTTGCGGGCATCGACAATTACAAGTATCTCGCGACCGATCCTTCGTTCGGACCGTCCATTGTCCATACGCTGTCGCTGATTATCTCGGTGCTGCTGATTACCGTGATCGGCGGCGTGCTGCTGGCCGTGCTGTTCGACCGCAAGTTCATCGGGCAGGGCATCGCGCGGCTGCTGATCATCGCGCCGTTCTTCGTGATGCCGACCGTTTCCGCGCTGATCTGGAAGAACATGATCCTGCATCCGGTGTATGGCCTGATCGCCAGCCTGATGCGTTCCATGGGTTTGCAGCCGATCGACTGGTTCGCGGACTATCCGCTGTTCGCGGTGATCGTGATCGTGGCGTGGCAATGGCTGCCGTTCGCGTTCCTCATTCTCTTCACGGCGATTCAGTCGCTCGATCAGGAGCAGAAGGAAGCGGCGCGCATCGATGGCGCGGGTCCGTTCGCGATGTTCTTCTTCATCACGCTGCCGCATTTGAAGCGCGCGATTGCCGTGGTGGTGATGATGGAAACCATTTTCCTGCTGTCGATCTTCGCGGAAATCTACACGACCACGGGCGGCGGGCCGGGCAACGCCACGACCAACCTGTCGTACCTGATCTACGCGCTGGGCCTGCAACAGTTCGATGTCGGTCTCGCTTCGGCGGGCGGCATTCTCGCGGTCATCCTGGCGAACGTGGTGGCGTTCTTCCTCGTGAGAATGCTCGCGAAGAACCTGAAAGGGGAGTACGACGCATGAGCACTCAATCTGTTTCCAATGTCCCTTCGGCGTCGCCGCTCGATATCGTCAAGCGCATCGTGCCGGGCATCGTCGCGTGGCTGGTCTCCATCCTGTTGTTCTTCCCGATCTTCTGGATGACGATCACCGCGTTCAAGACCGAGCAGCAGGCGTATTCGTCCTCGCTGTTCTTCACGCCGACGCTCGACAGCTTCCGCGAGGTGTTCGCGCGCAGCAACTACTTCGGCTTCGCGCTGAATTCGGTGCTGATCTCGGTGGGCGTCACCGTGCTCTGCCTGATTCTCGCCGTGCCGTGCGCCTACGCGATGGCCTTCTTCCCGACGAAGAAAACGCAGAAGGTCCTGCTGTGGATGCTCTCGACCAAGATGATGCCGTCGGTCGGCGTGCTGGTGCCGATCTACCTTCTGTGGAAGAACACCGGGCTGCTGGACACGGTGAGCGGTCTCATCATCGTGTACACGCTCATCAACTTGCCGATTGCGGTGTGGATGGCGTTCACGTACTTTAACGAAGTGCCGAAGGACATTCTCGAAGCGGGCCGTATCGATGGCGCGACGACGTGGCAAGAAATCGTGTACTTGCTCATGCCGATGGCGCTTCCCGGCCTGGCCTCGACGGGACTGCTGCTCATCATCCTGTCGTGGAACGAGGCGTTCTGGAGCATCAACCTGTCCAGTTCGAATGCCGCGCCGCTGACGGTGTTCATCGCGTCGTATTCGAGTCCTGAAGGCTTGTTCTGGGCCAAGCTCTCGGCGGCTTCGCTGCTGGCGGTCGCGCCGATTCTCATCGTCGGCTGGCTGTCGCAGAAGCAACTGGTGCGCGGTCTCACGTTCGGCGCGGTCAAGTGAGGACGGGCCGGTGAACCTCACTCCATCATCACTGGCCACGCTCGAAGATCGCCTCTTGATCTGCGATTGCGACGGCGTTCTGATCGACAGCGAAGCGGTGGCGGGCAAGGTGCTCGTCCACGAGTTGCAGGCGTTGTGGCCGGGCGTGGATGTCGAGCCGGTCGTGATGCCGCTGCTCGGCCTGCGCATCGAGGCGGTGCTGTCGAGCGCGGCCGACACCGTGAACCGCACGCTCACGCACGATCAGGTGGTGTCGATTCGCCGCGCGGTCGAAGTGGCGGCGATGCAGGCGCCGATGGTGCCGGGCATCGCAGAGGCGCTCGCCGCCGTGCCGTTCGAGAAGGCTTGCGCGAGCAACAGTTTTGCATCGTACGTGGATAGCGTGCTGAACCGCACGGGCCTTTCGCGCTTTTTCGGCGAGCGGCGTTTCACGGCCGACATGGTCGCCAATCCGAAGCCCGCGCCCGACGTCTATCTCGCGGCGGCGCGCGCGCTGAAGGTCGATCCGCTGCGTTGTCTGGTGGTCGAGGACAGCGTGACGGGCGTGACGGCGGCGAAGGCGGCCGGCATGCAGGTGCTCGGTTTCATCGGCGGCGGGCATGCGGACGAAAGACAGATCGGCGCGCTCGAACGCGCGGGTGCGGAACTCGTATTCGATGACATGGCGCGGCTGCCGTCGCTGGTCGAGCAATGGCTCACGAACGCGGCGTTTGAAATCAGATAGCGATACTTCGAAGGCATCGCAAGGAGACACATCATGGCAAGCCTGACCCTGCGCAACATCACCAAGCGTTATGAAGAAACCGAGGTGATGCGCAACATCAATCTGGATATCAACGACGGCGAATTCGTCGTGTTCGTGGGACCGTCGGGCTGCGGCAAGTCCACGCTGATGCGCATGATCGCGGGACTGGAGGACATCAGCGGCGGCGATCTCATGATCGACAACGCGCGCGTGAACGAACTGCCGCCGGCCAAACGCGGCATCGCGATGGTGTTTCAGTCGTATGCGCTCTATCCGCACATGACGCTGTACGACAACATGGCGTTCGGCCTCAAGCTCGCGGGCGAGAAAAAGCCCGCCATCGATGCCGCCGTGAAGAATGCCGCGAAGATTCTGCACATCGATCATTTGCTGGACCGCAAGCCCAAGCAGTTGTCGGGCGGGCAGCGTCAGCGCGTGGCGATCGGCCGCGCGATCACGCGCAAGCCGAAGGTGTTTCTCTTCGACGAACCGCTCTCGAACCTCGATGCCGCGCTGCGCGTGAAGATGCGCCTCGAATTCGCGCGTCTGCATGACGACCTCAAGACCACGATGATCTACGTGACACACGATCAGGTCGAGGCCATGACGCTGGCCGACAAGATCGTGGTGCTGTCGGCGGGGAACATCGAACAGGTCGGGACGCCGAACGAGTTGTATCACGCACCGGCGAATAAGTTCGTGGCGGGGTTCATCGGTTCGCCGAAGATGAATTTTCTGTCGGGCACGGTCACGCAGGTTCAGAGCGATGGCGTGCTGGTGAAGTATCAGACTGGCGAAACGCAGATGGTCGGCGTGCTGCCCGGCAACGCCAAGCCCGGCGATGCGGTCACGGTCGGCGTGCGTCCCGAGCACTTGCAGCCGAACGCGGCGGATGCGGGGGAGTATGGCATCACGGCATCGGCGATGACGGTCGAAACGCTCGGCGATGCCGCCTATCTCTACGCCGAAACGCCGGTCGCGCCGGATGGCTTGATCTCGCGCATTCCGCCGCTGGAAAAGCACGCACGCGGCACGCAGATGAAGCTCGGCGCGGCGCCGGACCATTGCCATCTGTTCAATGCGGAAGGGCAGGCATTCCGGCGCAACGTGGTGCATGCGTGGGCGCAGGAGAATGCAGCGCATCCGGTGGCAAGCAAGATGAGTGCTTGATCCTTTCGTAGTCGATGACGCTGCTCGAGAGGGCAGCGTTTTTTTATGCTTCGAGCGCAGCCTTCGCGCACAACTCGTCGGTCACCAGTCCCGATAGCCACTTTCCCTTGAGCGCGGCGATGACCGCTTCACGCTTGCGCTGACCGCCCGCGAAACCGATGGTCGGACGCTGCGGCGGTGTATCGAGCTTCAGGCTCGTGACGCGCGCGCCGGTTTTCGACTGCACGCGCACACCTTTTTGGTCGATGGGCAGGCCGAGCCATTCGGCGACCGCGCCCGCTTGCATCATCTCGTCCACTTCGTCGCGGGTGATGAAGCCGTCTTCATGCAGCGGGCAGTTCACCGCCACATTGCCGATACCGACAAAGGCCACGTCGGCCTGAGTCGCGAGTTCATCGACGATTCGATACAACCGGTGATTGACCCATTGCGCGCGTTCGGCCTCGCTATCGGCCATGAGCGGCGCGGGCAACATGAAATGCTTGCCGCCGGTTTTCTCCGATAGCTGCTGCGCGACATCGTAGCGGTTCGAGGAACCGTCCTGCGCGATGGCCCCGACCAGCGACACGAAGCGATGCTGCGGCCGGTCGAGCTGGCCGATTTGCGCCACGCAGGCTTTGAGCGTCCGTCCGCTGCCGATCGAAACGATCAGCGGCTTTTCTTCGAGCAGATAGCGCTCCATGACTTGCGCGCCGGCGACTGCGAGCTTGCGGTCGATTTGCTCGCTCGTGTCACCGTCGATGGGGACGACTTCGCACATCGCGATGCCGTAGCGTTCGCAGAGTTGCTTCGCCAGCGACAGACAATCCGCGATGCGGTGATCGACGCGCACGCGGATCAGGTTCTTTTCGACGGCGAAAGCCACCAGGCGTTGCGCCACGGGGCGCGAGATCTGGAGCTTTTCGGCGATCTCGTTTTGGGTGTCGCCGGCGACGTAGTAGAGCCACGCTGCGCGGGTTGCCAAGTCGAGTTTTTCTGTTGATTTGGGCACGTGATTTTTGGGTTTGTTTTGGTCGTGGATAGGGCTTCTGTTGGTTGTGCTGTTTATTGCAGAAAGCTTTTACCCCCATGCCCGATGGCTGGAAGTGTGATCTGAATTAACAAGACAGTGGCCGCATTAGGATGTCCTTCGTTTCATTATCCGCATTGGCAACCTCGCGAATATTCAACCCGCAGTGGACCACATTCATTCCTTAGGCCATGCGCTCCGCGCGCCGACAGGTATATAAGTGAACCCCGCAGCATGCAAGTGCCCAGACACATCAAATCTCCCCGATTTACTGCTATTCGGCCCAACCTTGGTTTGAGCTTTAGCGAAAGTGTTGATCGCGGTTGGGCCGAATAGCGTATGTGCGATGACATTTGTTGTGGCTGGACACTAATGTGCTGCGGGGTTCCGTTCTTACTGTCTCGGCGCGCGCAGCGCATGGCCGAAAGAATGAATGCGGTCCACTGAGGGTTAGGGCATTGAGCGTGTAATCGCAGGTTGCCTGAGTGGTGGGTTATGCGTGGGAAGTCCTATTGCGGCCACTGTATCGTTAATTCAGGCCGCCCTTTTCCAGCCAGCGTGCATGGGGGTAAAAGCTGCTTTCTTTGGTGACTTTCTTTGCAGCAGCAAAGAAAGTTACCCCCCCGCCGGGGAGGCGGCTACTGCAATAAAAGCCCAGAAAACAGCAGCCCCTTTGAAAGACATCGCACCACATACAACTAAAGCCCACGCATCCCACAAATACAAGCCCTAAACGCAAACCTCAAGCCAACCGAGGCCGCGCAGGGTCGAACAAAGGACGGACATGCTGATAAAGCTCCCTAAACCCTTTGAGTCGTGAGCGAAGCGCCTCATGCCTCTCCGCATTCGGCGAAAACTCCTGCTTAATGGCAGGCTTCGCAAGCACAACCGAAGGTTCGCCACCGGCAGCGAGCCATCCCAATCGAGCAGCCCCGAGCGCAGCGCCGGTCTCGCCACCGCCGTGCGTCCGCGTCGGCGTATCGAAAGCATCGGCGAACATTTGCGCCCAGTAGGCACTTCGCGCGCCGCCGCCCAACATCGACAATGCCCGCGCCTGCGTGCCAGCGGATTGAAGCGCATCGAGCCCATCGGTCAAAGAAAGCGTGACACCTTCAAGCACGGAATATCCGAGCAACGCGCGATCGGTCGCATGCGTCATGCCGAAGAAAACACCCTGCGCGTAAGGATCGTTATGCGGCGTGCGCTCACCGCTGAGATAAGGCAAGAACAACGGCGCGGACGGCAACACATCGGCGGGAAGCGCTTCGATTTCGGCGAGCAAGGTCGGTTCATCGGTGGAGGTCAGCTTGCACACCCAGCGCAGGCAACTGGCGGCCGACAACACCACGCTCATCTGATGCCAGCGGTCAGGAATCGCATGACAGAACGCATGCACCGCCGACGCCGGATTCGGCCGAAACCGATCGCCAATCACACACAACACCCCCGATGTCCCGAGCGACAAAAACCCATCCCCCGGATCGGTTGCCCCGATGCCCACCGCGCTCGCGGCGTTATCGCCACCACCCGCCGCCACGATCACGTCATTGCGCAAGCCGAACTCACGCGCGACTTCCGGTAGCAAGGTCCCCGAAGGCTCGCTGCCTTCCGCCAGCGAAGGCATCTGCTGACGCGACATGCTGCACGCGGCAAGCAGCTCATCCGACCAGTCGCGACGCGCGACATCGAGCCAAAGTGTTCCCGCGGCATCGGACGGATCGGACACTTTCGTCCCCGTCAGATGCATGCGCAGATAGTCCTTCGGCAACAACACGCACGCGGTCTGATTGAAAATTTCCGGCTCGTTGTGCGCGACCCAGAGCAGCTTGGGCGCAGTGAAACCCGGCATCGCCAGATTGCCCGCGATCTCGTGCAGGTTCGGCGCGCGTTCGTAGAGTTCGGCGCATTCCTTGTCGCTGCGCATGTCGTTCCAGAGAATCGCGGGACGCAACACGCGATCGGCGGAATCGAGCAACACCGCGCCATGCATCTGCCCAGATAGCCCGATGCCGCGAATCTGTGCGAACTCCTGAGGGAATTTCTCGCGCAACGCGGACATGGCCGCGCGCGTGCCCGCCCACCAGTCGAGCGGATTCTGTTCGGACCAGCGCGGCTTCGGGCGCGAGACGGTAAAGGGCGTGCCCGCCGTGCCGATGACGCTGCCGTCGCCGGCAAGCAGCAGCACTTTCACTTCGGAGGTGCCGAGGTCGATGCCTAAGTACATGAACGGACCCTTAGTGGTTGCCAAGTCGCACGCAATGGAGACTCGGCGGAATGCAAGGAGCGGTGCCTGAGAACGAACGCGCTAATTTAACGCCACGCGCGGCGCCGCGCCATGGGCACAATACCCGAGCGGCGCGGCGCGTGCGTTACGAGATGGTGAACATAAGTGCGTTACGGGCGACTGGCCAGCCACGCATCGACTTTCGCGAGCGCGCCGCGCATCACACGTTCGAGATGCTCGGTCTGCGCCATGCTGCCCCAGAGCAGTTTGTCGGCGGTGAACGCCTTGACGGGATCGGGCGCTTCGAAGAAGGCATGCGCCACGGCCGGGTCCATCACGCCATCCTGATACGTGTAGGGCAGCTTGCCTTCGTGCCAGCGTTCGAGGAAGCGGAAGAACAGCGCGGGGAGGATCGCGGTGGCGTCGGGATCGGCCCTGCGGGCGAAGCATTCGGACAGCGTCGGCGCGATGAAACCCGGCAGCTTCGAGAAGCCATCCGCCGCCACGCGCTGGTTGGTGTCCTGAATGTACGGATTGCTGAAGCGATCCAGCACGACATCCCGGTATTTGGCGAGATCCAGCGGGCTGGGCGTGAGGCAGGGAATCACGTCTTCGGTGATGTAGGCATCCGCGAGTGCGCGAATTTCGAGGTCCTGCGTGCCTTCGTGGATGTATTGCAGGCCAACGAGCGTTCCCGCCCACGCGATGCAGCTATGGCTCGCGTTGAGCACGCGGATCTTGGCTTCCTCGTAGGCGTGGACCGAATCCACCATTTCCGCGCCGACTTTTTCCCACGCGGGGCGCCCGGCGATGAAGTTGTCTTCGACGACCCACTGGATGAATTTTTCGCCCATCACGGGGGCTTTGTCGTCGAAACCGGTCGCGGCTTTCACGCGCTCGGCGACGTCCGGCGTCGGGCGCGGCGTGATGCGGTCCACCATCGAATTCGGGCAGGACGTGTTGGCGAGCATCCAGTCGCGTAGGGCGGTTTCGCCGCGCAGTTCGAGGAATTGCAGCATGCCTTTCTTGAAGCGGTCGCCGTTGCTGCGCAGGTTGTCGCAGTTTTGCAGCGAGACCGGGCCTGCGCCGTTTTTCATGCGCGCATCGAGGATGGCGGCGAGTGCGCCATAGATCGTGGTGCGGCCGCCTTTGAGGTCGGCGGCGATGTCCGGGTTTGCGGTGTCGAGTTTGTCGTGTTCGTCGAGGTAGTAGCCGCCTTCGGTCACCGTGAACGACACGATTTTCGTCGATGCTTCTGCGCCTAGCGCGACGAGGGCATCGAGGTCCTTCGACCACGGGACCACTTTTTTGATCGCGCGGATGGTTTCGTATTCGCGCTCGCCTTTTGGCGTGACGGTTTCGAGCGTGTATTCGCCGTTTTGTGCTGCGAGCGCTTCGAGGACGGCGTTCATGTCGCCGCGAATATTGCCTACGGCCAGCGACCAGTCGTTGTCGCCTGTTTCTATTAGCCGATGCAGATACCACGCCTGATGGGCGCGATGGAATGAGCCGGCGCCGATGTGCAGGATGACGTTCGGGCTTTCGCTTTGGGTCGATGCGTTCATGAGGTTGTCTCTTCCTTGTTCGGTTTTTCTTTTGGTTTGGGTGTGAGCAATTGCTCTATGGATGAGCTTATGATCGTATTCGGGTGGGGGAAAGTCAAGGTTTTGGGATGCTTTTCCGAGGCGCAAGGAGCGCGCCGTGGGGGTTTTTTTGGCCTGTTTGTTGGGGCTTTCCCGGATTCGGCGTTTTGGGTTGGGGTGACTAACTACGATAGGTGGAATTTTTTGGGTTTGTGGGTTTTGTCGTGCAAGGGGCTTCTGTTGGTTGTGCTGTTTATTCAGTAGCCGCCTCCCCGGCGGGGGGGTAACTTTCTTTGCTGCTGCAAAGAAAGTCACCAAAGAAAGCAGCTTTTTACCCCATGCACGATGGCTGGAGAGGGTTGGTCTGGATTAACTGATGCAGTGGCCGCATTAGGACTTGCCACGCATAACTTGCCGCTTAGGCAACCTCGCGATTTCGCGCTTGAGTAATCAACGCTTAGTGGATCGCGGTCATTCTTTCGGCCATGCGCTGCGCGCGCCGAGAACATGAGAACGGAACCCCGCAGCCTATGAGCGCCCAGCCATCTCAAGCCTCCCTGCAAGATTGCTATTCGGCCCTACCTTGGTTAGCGCTTCGACGCTAGGCCACGCGAAGCTACAGACATAACCCGCAGATCGGCGGTGGTGTTACGTCGGTCTTTTCGTTTTAGTCGGAGCCCTAACGAACGTAGGGCCGAATAGCGATAGAGCGGGGACGTTTGAGGAGGCTGGGCACGTGCATGCTGCGGGGTTCCGTTCTTACTCTCTCGGCGCGCGCAGCGCATGGCCGAAAGAATGAATGCGGACCACTGAGCCAAGAAGATTGGAGCGCGCAATCGCGAGGTTGCCCATGCGCTTAACAAGACGAGGGACGTCCTAACGCGGCCACTGTATCGTTAATCCAGACCAACCCTCTCCAGCCAGCGAGCATGGGTTAAAAAGCTGCTTTCTTTGGTGACTTTCTTTGCAGCAGCAAAGAAAGTTACCCCCCCGCCGGGGAGGCGGCTACTGCAATAAAAGCCCAAAAAACAGAAGCGCCTTCCCAGAACAAGCCATCAATCAAACACCGACCCCTGCACAAAATGCACATCATATTGCTGAAGCGCATCAAACTGCGCCCCATCCACCACATTGCTAAAAATAAGCGGAATCCTCAACCGATGCGCATAAGCCACCAGATGTTTAACCACAGCGTCCCGCAACGCCAAACCCGCATCCATCTTGATGAAGTCCAACCGAGCCATATCCGAAACCGCCATGATCTGCCCGGCATTCGGCAAATTACCCGCAACCTTGAACCCATACCGCTGATAGCTCTTGATGAGATACCCAAGAAACGTCTTGTGAGCCACCGCCGCCGCCGGCAACTCAATCACCACCCGCGCAGGATTGACCCCAAACTCCAGCAGTACAGAAGAAAAATGCAACCCATGGTCATACTTCACGCTCTTCAACAACCGCTCATGCACGCGTAAAAACAGCAGCCCCGGCCGCTGCGGCCCAAAAAAATTAAACGCATGAAGCGCCCGCGACAACCGATCCACCGCAACGAGATCGCGATCGTCCTGCATCTGCGCAAAAGGATCGCCGGAAGCATCGCCTTCGATCAGCGTGATCGCCTGCACGCCGAGTTCATCGCCGAAACGCTCGGCGCTCTCCGGCGATGCACTCAACACCTGCGGAAAGTTATGCGTCCCGACATCGAAGATCGGCTCATAGGCGCTGCCGAGCGTGAGCGCCCCGTAATGAGCGATGGCTGCATGTTCGCGCTCATCCAACGCGATATGAGCCGCCAGAAACGGATGCTCATGAGCACGCTTGACGAGTTCCGACAACGACGGAGTGATCATTCGAATGGGCCGCGCGGTTTGTGTTTGAAGTTATCCACCGATGTTAGCAAAGCGCGCCGCCGCGCCATTCACCAAATCCACATATTGATATTCGCGACCTTCGCCGTCGATTAAGGGTATACGAGCTATTTCACTAAACGTAATTCGTTTTACTATCCGTAAAAGTCGATGCCACGGATCTCAGCCATGTCCCCCTTCGAAACGCATACCGATGCCAGCCGGCACTATCAATCCGGCTTCGCCAACGATTTCGCCAGCGAAGCGCTGCCCGGCGCGTTGCCGATCGGCCGCAACTCGCCGCAGCGCGCGGCTTACGGGCTCTACACCGAGCAGCTTTCCGGCACCGCGTTCACCGCGCCGCGCGCGCACAACCGGCGTTCGTGGCTCTATCGCATTCGGCCCGCCGCGGTTCACATGCCTTTCACGCGACTTCCTGAAGCACGAATCGTCGCGAATTTCGCCGATGTCCCGCCCACGCCGCCCAATCAATTGCGCTGGGACCCGCTGCCCATGCCCGCCGCGCCGACTGATTTCATCGATGGCTGGGTGACGATGGCCGGCAACGGCGCCGCCGAATCCATGACCGGCTGCGCGATCCATCTCTATGCCGCGAACCGTCCGATGCGCGAGCGCTTCTTCTACAGCGCCGACGGCGAACTGCTGATCGTCCCGCAACACGGACGCCTTGCGATTGCCACTGAATTCGGCAAGCTCGACATCGCGCCATTCGAGATCGCGGTCATTCCGCGCGGCGTGCGCTTCACCGTCACGCTGCCGGATGACGAAGCACGCGGCTACATCTGCGAAAACTTCGGCGCGCTGCTGCAACTGCCCGATCTCGGTCCGATCGGTTCGAACGGGCTCGCCAATCCGCGCGACTTCCTCACGCCGCACGCCGCGTACGAAGACCGCGAAGGCGCGTTCGAACTCGTCGCCAAGATGAACGGCGCGTTGTGGCGCGCGGATATCGGCCATTCGCCGCTCGATGTCGTCGCGTGGCACGGCAACTACGCGCCGTACAAGTACGATCTGCGCCACTTCAACACCATCGGCTCGATCAGCTTCGATCATCCCGATCCATCGATCTTTCTCGTGCTTCAGTCGCCGAGCGATACGCCGGGCGTCGATTCCATCGACTTCGTGATTTTTCCGCCGCGCTGGCTCGCCGCCGAGGACACGTTTCGGCCGCCGTGGTTTCATCGCAATGTGGCGAGCGAGTTCATGGGCCTCGTGCATGGCGCGTATGACGCCAAGGCCGAAGGCTTCGTGCCGGGCGGCGCGAGCCTGCACAACTGCATGTCGGGACACGGACCGGATGCAGGCACCTTCGAGAAGGCATCGCACGGCGACACGACGAAGCCCGCGAAAGTCGGCGACACGATGGCCTTCATGTTCGAAACGCGCACGCTCATCAAGCCGACGCAGTTCGCGCTCGAAACCGCGCAATTGCAGGCGCATTACTACGAATGCTGGCAAGGGCTCACCAAACACTTCAACCCGGAGCAACGATGAACGACGCGCTCAAGGCCACCCTCGCGCCCGCGCTCAAAAGCTGGATCGATTCCGCCAACGATCCCGCCAGCGACTTCCCGATCCAGAACCTGCCGTTCGGCATTTTCAGCGATGCCGTGAACGCGTCGCCGCGCGCGGGCGTGGCCATCGGCGAATGGATCGTGGATCTCGCGGCGCTCGAAAGCGCGGGTCTGCTCGATGCGCACGGCACCTTCGCCGCGCCGCGTCTGAACGACTTCATCGCGCTGGGACGCGAGACGTGGCGCGCGGTGCGCATCGCGCTTTCGCGGCTGCTGTCGAAGGACAACGCCACGTTGCGCGACGATGCCGCCTTGCGCCGCCGCGCGCTCGTGCCACGCGCGAACGCGACGCTGCATCTGCCGGTCGAGATTCCGGGCTACACGGATTTCTATTCGTCGAAGGAACACGCAACGAACGTCGGTTCGATGTTTCGCGATCCGAAGAACGCGCTGCTGCCGAACTGGTCCGAGATGCCGATCGGCTATAACGGACGCGCGTCGTCGGTCGTGGTGAGCGGCACGCCGGTGCGTCGGCCTTCGGGGCAGATCAAGTTGCCCGATAGCGAGCGGCCCGTGTTCGGCGCGTGCCGCAAGCTGGATATCGAACTGGAGACGGGCTTCATCATCGGACGCGGCAATGCGCTGGGCGAACCGATTGCGTGTGAAGACGCCGAGTCGCATATCTTCGGCATGGTGCTGCTCAACGACTGGAGCGCGCGCGATATTCAGCAGTGGGAATACGTGCCGCTCGGGCCGTTCAATTCGAAGGGTTTCGCGACGACCATCTCGCCGTGGATCGTCACGCTCGATGCGCTCGAACCGTTCCGCACCGCGACGCCTTCGCAGGAGCCGCAACCGCTTGCGTATCTGCGTCACGAAGGCGATCACGCGTTCGATATCGATCTGCAAGTCACTCTGCGTCCCGAAGGCGCGCGTGAGCCGACGACCATCGCACACACCAACTTCCGGCTCATGTACTGGTCGATGGCGCAGCAGCTTGCGCATCACACGGTATCGGGCTGCAACACGCGCGTGGGCGATCTGATGGGTTCCGGCACGATCAGCGGCGCGACGGCGGATTCCTGCGGCAGCCTGCTCGAACGCACCTGGAACGGCCAGCGGCCCGTGCAATTGAAGGAAGGCGGCGAGCGCGCGTTTCTTCAGGATGGCGATGCAATCACCATCACCGGATGGTGTCAGGGCGAGGGCTATCGCGTCGGTTTCGGCGCGTGTTCCGGCCGCATTCTCGCGGCACGAGATTAAACGTAAAAAAGAGAACGGACATGACGAGTGAGACGACCCTCGATGTCGAACGCGTGCTGGGCGAAGCGCATCGGCCTGCTTTCCATTTCATGCTGCTCGCACTGTGCGGGCTGTGCCTCGTGATCGATGGTTTCGACGCACAGGCGATGGGCTATGTCGCGCCCGCCGTCATCGCCGATTGGGGCGTGCCCAAGTCCGCGCTCGGGCCGGTGTTCAGCGCGAGTTTGTTCGGCATGCTGCTCGGCGCGCTCGGCTTGTCGGTGCTGGCGGACCGCATCGGGCGCAGGCCGGTGTTGATCGGCGCGACGCTGTTCTTCGGCGTGACGATGATCGCCACCGCGTTCACGCACAGCCTGCCCGTGCTCACGACGCTGCGCTTCGTCACCGGGCTTGGCTTGGGCTGCATCATGCCGAACGCGATGGCGCTGGTCGGCGAGTTTTCGAGCACCCAACATCGCGTCAAGCGGATGATGCTCGTTTCCTGCGGCTTCACACTCGGCGCGGCACTCGGCGGTTTCCTGAGCGCCGCGCTGATTCCCGCGCTCGGCTGGCGCTCGGTGTTCTGGATCGGCGGCGCGGTGCCGTTGCTGCTCGCGGTGGCGATGATCGTCGCGCTGCCGGAATCGCTGCAATTTCTGGTGCTGAAGGGGCATGAATCGCGGGCGCGGACGTGGCTTGCTAAGTTCGATCCTTCGCTTGCTCTTGATGCCTCGACGCGTCTCGTGGTGCGGGAGAAAGCGGGTGGCGGCGCGCCGGTGGCGGAGTTGTTCCGCGCAGGCCGCGGCCCGGTCACGCTGATTCTCTGGGCGATCAGCTTCATGAACCTCATCGACCTGTACTTCCTGTCGAACTGGCTGCCGACCGTGATGCGCGATGCCGGTTATTCATCGGGGATGGCGGTGCTCGTCGGCACGCTGTTGCAGACTGGCGGCGTGGTTGGGACGTTGCTGCTTGGGTGGTTCATCGAGCGCTTTGGGTTTGTGCGGGTGCTGCTGGTTTGCTTTGGCGTGGGCGCGGTGTGCGTCGGGATGATCGGTGGCGTTGCGCATGTGCAGGTTTGGCTGTTCGTCGCGGTGTTTGCAGCGGGGTTCTGTATTGTGGGCGGGCAGCCTGCGGTGAATGCACTCGCGGGACATTACTATCCGACGACGCTGCGTTCGACAGGCATCGGCTGGAGTCTGGGGATCGGGCGCGTGGGATCGGTGATAGGGCCGCTTGTTGGCGGGCAGATGATCGCGTTGGGGTGGGGGAATGTGGAGTTATTTCATGCGGCGGCGGTGCCGGTGTTGTGTTCGGCGGTGTTGGTGGGGGTGTTGGCGGTGGTTCGGAGGGGGAGGGGTGGGGTGGTTAGGGTTGGTTTAACCGACCATTGATTTTTATGGAGCACGAATTGTTGTCTTCGTGTCGTGGAAGGGGCTTCTTTTGTTTGTGCTTTTATTGCAGTAGCCGCCTCCCCGGCGGGGGGGTAACTTTCTTTGCTGCTGCAAAGAAAGTCACCAAAGAAAGCAGCTTTTTACCCCATGCACGATGGCTGGAAGGTGTTGGTCTGGATTAACGATGCAGTGGCCGCAATAGGACTTCCCTCGTCTTGCAACGCGCATAGGCAACCTGGCGATTTCGCGCTCGAATCCTTAAGTCTTAGTGGACCGCAGTCATTCATTCGGCCATGCGCTGCGCGCGCCGAGAACCTTAGAACGGAATCCCGCAGCGTATCAGCGCCCAGCCACATCACACCGCATCGCACCTCTCCCATTGGGCCCAACCTTGGTAAGCGCTCCCGGGCAGAGCTCGCACACCTATGCAATTCACCTTTTAGTCGGAGCACTAACCAAGGTAGGACCGAATAGCAATCTTGCGGGGAAGCGTGATGTGGCTGGGCGCTTATAGGCTGCGGGATTCCGTTCTAAAGTTCTCGGCGCGCGTAGCGCATGGCCGATTGAATGAATGCGGTCCACTTAGACTTAAATATTCGAGCGCGAAATCGCTAGGTTGCCCAAGCGGCTCGTTATGCGTGGAAGGTCCTATTGCGGCCACTGCATCGGTTAATCCAGACCAACCCTCTCCAGCCATCGAGCATGGGGTAAAAAGCTGCTTTCTTTGGTGACTTTCTTTGCAGCAGCAAAGAAAGTTACCCCCCCGCCGGGGAGGCGGCTACTGCAATAAAAGCCCAAACAACAGCAGCCCCTTGCATAGACATGTAACCCGACAGGTCAAGCCCCAGCTAATACATCTAATCGCCGGAAATCCGGCCCCCGCTACCTCGCTCCCACAAAACCGCCCCCAAAAACCCCACCGCCCCCACCATCAACACGCCCACCAACGCATCCGCGCCCACACTCCGCATCAACGCCCCCGCCACAATCGGCCCACCAAAACTCGCCACACTCCACGAAGCCCCCACAATCGCCGTAGCCGAAACCAACGCCGCCCCACGAAACCGCGCCCCGCAAGCCACGATCGACAGCGTATAAACACTCCCCGCCGCAGCGCCAAGCACGAACAGCAGCGGCCAGCACACCCAAGGATGCCCCACCGCCCAAGGCAACAAAGGCAACAGCATCACCACGACGACCCCCGCGCCCGCATGCACCTTCCCGCGCCCGAGATGATCCGCCAGCCAGCCGATGGGAAACTGCATCGTCGTATCGCCGAGCAGGATGGCGGACGCGAACAGCACGCCCACGTTCGCCGACACGCCATGCGACATCGCGAAAAGCGGCATCAGCGAAAGGGCGAGCGTATCGAAAAGCGCGAAGAAGCCCGTGCCGATCACGAGCGCAGGCATGCGCGGCAGCACTTGCCGCCAGTCGCCGTGGTCGTCTTCATCGGCATCTAAAGCGTGGGGGGAGAGACGAATCGATGCCAACGCAGGCAGCGCCAGCAAAAAGACCGCGCCGCAGAGGGCGAAACGCATCGACGGCCAGTCGCCGATCACGCTCACCAGCACCGGCCCGGCCATCTGAAACAACGTGAAGTTGGTCGCGTAAATGGCGACGACGCGCCCGCGCGTGGAATCGTCGGCAAGTTGCGTGACCCACGCCTCGCCGATGGTGAACAGCAGCATGAGCGCCGCGCCGCACAACAAACGCAGCACCGCCCACAGCCAAAGCTCGCCGGAAAACTGCATGGCGATGGTTGCGAAAGCCGCGACGACCACCGTGCCCGCAATCGTCTCGCGCGCGCCGAACCGCGCCGCGATGCGGCTGGCAAACGGCGCGATGACCAGCCCGCCGCCCGCCTGCATCGCCGTCATGAAACCCACCACATCGCTGCCATGCCCGGCCTGCGTCAATGCGAGCGCGGTAAGTGGCAGCGTCGCGCCGAGCCCCAGTCCGACGACCGCCACGCTCAGAATCAACGCGAAGAAATCGCGCGTGAAAACGCCCTTCATCCGGCCATCCGCGAAAAAAGCTCAGGCGGCCTGTCCGATCGCCACGCGCCGCGCGCGCTTGTCGAGCGTCGCGGAAACCAGCGTGAGCGCGAACGAGCAACCCGCCATCGCGATGCCCACCCACGGCAGCGAAGTGAGCGGCGCACCCGCGCTGATGACGCATCCGCCGAGCCATGCGCCCGTCGCGTTGCCGAGATTGAACGCGCCTTGATTCAGCGTCGAGGCGAGGTTCGGCGCATCGCTGGCGCGATTCACGATCAGGATTTGCAGCGGCGGCACGATGGCGAACGCCAGCACGCCCCACAGGAAAATGGTGATCATCGCCGAAACCGGCTCGTGCATGGTGCCCGCGAAAATCGTGAGGATCACGACGATCGACAGCAGGAACGTGAGCAGCGAACGCAGCAGCTTCCAGTCCGCGAGCTTGCCGCCGAGCGTGCTGCCCACCGTCAGCCCGAGGCCGAACAACAGCAGCACGTAAGTGACGGCATGCGGCGAAAGTCCCGTGACATCTTCCAGAATCGGCGTGATGTAGGTGAACACCGAAAACAGACTCGCCGATGCCAGCACGCTGATGCCCAGCACCATCAACACTTGCGGGTTCTTCAGCACATCGAATTCACGCAGGATGCTGGTCTCTCGCATCTCGATATGCCTGGGCAAACACACCTGCAGCGCGCCCGCCGCGAGCAAACCGATCAGCGTGACGACCCAGAAGGTCGCGCGCCAGCCCGCCGCCTGTCCGAGCGCGGTGCCGAGCGGCACGCCGAGCACGTTGGCAAGCGTGAGTCCGGTGAACATGAGCGCGATGGCCTGCGCGCGGCGATTCGGCGCGACGAGGTCCGCCGCCACCACCGAGCCGATGCCGAAAAACGCGCCATGACAGAACGCCGTGACGATGCGCGCGCCCATCAGCACCCAGTAATTCGGCGCCAGCGCACACAGCGTATTGCCGACGATGAACACGGCGATCAGCCCCATCAACGCTTTCTTGCGTGGCATTTTTGAGGTGACGACGGCGAGAATCGGCGCGCCGATGGTCACGCCCAGCGCATAGCCCGACACGAGCATGCCCGCCGCCGGAATGGTCACGCCGAGATCGCGCGCGACGTTCGGCAACAGGCCCATGATGACGAATTCGGTCGTGCCGATGCCGAACGCGGCGATGGCAAGTGCAAGAAGCGGTAGAGGCATGGCGGAAGGCGCGCGGGATGTCACGCAAAAGGCGCGTCCTCGGGACGAGTGCGCGGGCGCTTAAGCGGATTACGAATATCGGATTTTACCTAAATGTAATTTCGATGCTGGTATAAACCCTGATCTCGTCCATCCTGATCGCGCGGAGTTATTTTTTTGAATCGCGCGGATACGCAGGAGTTTTGCGGCCACGAGCATCGCACTTGAATTTGATTTCGATCAAAGCGTCCCGCGCGATGTTTCTTTGCTTAATATCCGTCAGGCAATTGCCGCCCGAAGTGTTGGAAAATTGCCGCATCGCCGTTCGGACTTAAAAATGATTTCGATGAAACGCCTTCTTCTCGCCGCGCTCGTCACGGCTTTTTTCGCCATCAACGCGCACGCGCAGAGCACCGACGCCGGGCCGTTTCGCACGCCCGCAGGCACGCTGCAATTCGTGCGCGACGACCGCGATTTCGTGGTGATGTTCGACAATCAACCGCTCGACCGTTTCGATGCCAACACGCTCGTTCATTTCGATGACGAAGCAAACGCGAACGGCACGCTGTCCCGCACGCTCGTTCAAACCGACACCGGCCCGATTCTTTTCGATCTGCGACGCAAACCGCCGACAGTCTCACGCACGAACAAGCGCATGACGATCAAACGCGTTTTCTGGCAAGGCGACGAAGTGGTGATGCAAGGCTCGCTCGGCTGGTATCGCTTCGAGCGCGGCGTGCTGACGAAGCTGCAATCGTCGACGAACGTTTATCACTGAACGCGATCAGGCACGCACGCCGAATACGCGTTCGTCTGCGCAGACATAGATTGCTTCGCCGCGCACATCGTCGTTGACTTCGAAGCCGCCGGTGAACGCGCCGAACGCGGGCAGCACGCCCGCGCGTGGACCGAAGCGAAAGCAGGGCAGGCGCACGCTGTCGAGTCGCGTTCTTAGCCGATATACCGGATGTTCGTGTCCTGCGAGCGCGTAACCATCGTCCACCAACTGCGGATGATGACAAAGCGCCCACGGCCCGAGCCTGAACGGTTCCTTCACCAGTTCGATGCCAAACGAAGCGGGCAACGCGCCCGCATGCCGGTCGTGATTGCCTTCGACCAAAACAAGCTGCAAAGCACGATGCCGCTCGCGCCATTCACGCAGCGCGCGCAACGTTTCTTCAGCATGGGATTCCCGCGCGTGCAGCAGATCGCCGAGAAACACGACCGACTCCGGCCGATGCGCCGCGACTAAGGCATCGAGCCGAACGAGACTCTCGCCGGTCGTGCCGACGGGCACCGGAATGCCGCGCGCACGAAACACGGCGTCCTTGCCGAAGTGCGCATCGGCGATAAAAAGTGTCTTGAGCAGCGGATCGAACGCCGCGCGCCCGGCGGAGAGCATCAGCGCGTGGCCATTCACATCGACGGTCAGAGCTTCGACTGCCATACACCTCCTAAATTTGCGCCGCCTTTTCCAGATCGGCCAGCATGCGCTCGACGCGGTCCGCGAGCTTCTCCGTGCTCACTTTCTCCCGCAGCCGCGCGATGATCAAAGGGAACGCGAACGGCGTCGGCTTTTTCGGATGCGTGAGCGCGAGGCGGCTTTCGCTCATGCGTTCCAGCGCCGCGCGAATCCGCCCGAGTTCGAGTTCCTGCAACATCACTTCCTGATCGGCCTGAGCGAGCAGCAAATTGCCGCTGTCGTGCTTGCGGAACACTTCATAAAACAGCCCGCTCGATGCCTGCAATTGCCGCGCGCTTTTCTGCTGACCGGGATGCCCCTGATAAATCAGCCCCGACACGCGCGCGATTTCCCGAAAGCGCCGCACCGAAAGTTCGGACGCGTTGAGGCTCGCGAGAATGTCGTGTTCCAGATTCTCCGGCGAAAACAGCCCTTCCGCGATGAGCGTCTCCCAATCGAAGGGACGCGCGGACAGCAATTCGAAGCCGTAATCGTTCATCGAAATGGAGAAGGTGCTGGGTTGATCGCGCGCCACGCGCCAGCCGATCAGCGAGCCCAGCCCGATATGCGCCATGCGTCCCGCGAACGGATAGCAGAAGAAATGATGCCCTTCGCGCGAACGCACCGATTCCACAACGAGCACGCCCGGACCCGGCAACGCAGACCACTTCGCCTGCAAATCCAGCAGCGGACGGACGGCGCGCATTTCCGGCTCGTCGTAGATGCCGTCGTTGGCGCGCGCGAGCATCACCAGCGCGGCGTCCGACAGTTCGGAGGAGAGCGGCATCTTGCTGCCGGCCCATTGCGGCATCGCGCCGCGTGAGGAGGTCGCGCGTTTCACGTAGGCGGTCATGTCGCGCACGCGCACGAGTTCGAGCGCGCGTCCGCCGAAGGTGAAGACATCGCCGGGTTTCAGGCGCGAGATGAACGATTCCTCCATCGCGCCGATGCGTCCGCCCGTCATATACGCCACGCTGATGGTCGCATTGGCGACGATGGTGCCGACATTGTTCCGATGCCGCCGCACCAGATCTTCGCGCGGCACGCGATATATGCCGTCATCGCCACGCACCACGCGGTGATAGTCCGGATACGCCGACAGCGACGTGCCGCCGCGCTCGACGAAAGTCAGCGCCCAGTCGAACTCGGCCTGCGTGAGATCGCGGTATGCGTAGGCGGTGCGCACTTCGTCCAGCATGTCTTCAGGCGCGAATCCGCCGCCGATGGCCACCGTCACGAGATGCTGCACCAACACGTCGAGCGGTTTGAGCGGCATGTCGCGCCCTTCGATGCGACGCTCGCCGATGGCCCAGCGCGCCGCCGCCGCTTCGACCAGTTCCAGCGCGTGCGTCGGCACGATGGTCACGCGCGACACGCGTCCCGGCGCGTGGCCCGAGCGTCCGGCGCGCTGCATCAAGCGTGCGACGCCCTTGGGCGAACCGATCTGAAACACGCGATCCACCGGCAGAAAATCGACGCCCAGATCGAGACTCGACGTGCAGACCACCGCCTTCAGTTGCCCGTTCTTCAACCCGAGTTCAACCCAGTCACGCACTTCCTTATCCAGAGATCCATGATGCAGCGCGATCAGCCCCGCCCATTCCGGCTTCAGTTCCAGCAGCGCGCGATACCAGATTTCCGCCTGCGAACGCGTGTTGGTAAAGACGAGCGAGCTTTGCGCGTGTTCGACTTCATCGGCAACGGGACCGACCTGGCGCACGCCGAGATGCCCGCCCCACGGAAAGCGTTCGATGGTGTCAGGAATCAGCGTATCGACGACGAGCGTCTTGGGCTGCGCGCCCTGAACGACCACGCGCGGCGTTTTCACGGGATGCAGCAGCGCATCGTGCGCGAGCGCGAGGTTGCCGAGCGTCGCGGACAAGCCCCAAATCTGCAATTCGGGCCGCCAGCGCGCCAGCCGCGCGATCGCCAATTGCGTCTGCGTGCCGCGCTTGTTGCCGAGCAACTCGTGCCATTCGTCCACGACGACGAGCCGCACGTGCTTCAGTTCTTCGTCGGCGTTGGCGCGCGTGAGCATCAGCGTGAGGCTTTCGGGCGTGGTGACGAGCGCCGAGGGCATGCGCCGGCTCTGCCGCGAGCGTTCCGTCGATGACGTGTCGCCCGTGCGCAAGCCTACTGTCCACGGAACGGAGAGCGCGGTCAAGGCGGTTTGCAACGCGCGTGCGGTGTCGGCGGCGAGCGCGCGCATCGGCGTGATCCAGAGCACGGTGAGCGGCGCGGGCAAGCTCTTGGAAGACGGCTTGCCGTTTGCGTAGGCGGCGAGCGCGCCGAGCCAGATTGCCCATGTCTTGCCCGCGCCCGTTGTGGCATGCAGCAGGCCGCTCGCGCCGCGTTCGACTTCGCGCCACACTTCGCGCTGAAACGGAAACGGCTGCCAGCCGCGTTCGTCGAACCATCGTTCGATGCGGTCTTGCATGGGCTTCGCGGCTTCGGTTTCATCGAAGGCGAAGGGCGCGGGTTTGAAGGCATCGGCGCTGGCGGCATCGAGCTTCGCTTGCGCGGCGCGGGTACGCGGCACGCGACGCGGGCGCGGCGAACGGCGTTTCTCTACGATCGGTTCGTCCTCGCTCATGCCATTGCCTCGTCGAGAAAGCCCTTGAGCATGCCGAGCGTGTCGGCATCTTCGATGGCCTTATCCGTGCGCCAGCGCAACATACGCGGAAAGCGCACCGCGATGCCCGATTTATGACGCGGACTCGCCTGAATGCCCTCGAAGCCGATCTCGAACACGAGCGACGGCGCGACGCTGCGCACCGGCCCGAACTTCTCGATGGTCGTCTTGCGCACGATGGCGTCCACCTTGCGCATTTCTTCGTCGGTGAGGCCGGAATACGCCTTGGCGAAGGGCACGAGCGTGCGCACGCCGTCCGCTTCGTCCCACACGGCGAAGGTGAAGTCGGTGTAGAGGCTGGCGCGTCGGCCGTGGCCGCGTTGGGCGTAGAGCAGCACGGCATCGATGGAATACGGATCGATCTTCCATTTCCACCAGGTGCCGGACGCTTTCGTGCGGCCGACGCCGTACATCGATTCGCGTTCCTTGACCATGAAGCCTTCGACGCCGCGCGCGCGGCTTTCGTCGCGCAAGGTCGCGAGCGTGGTCCAGTCGGATGCCATCACGACCGGCGACACACGCAGCACATCCACCGCAAGCGAGGACGCCAGCGCATCCAGCCGTTCGCGGCGCGCATGCAGAGGCTCGGTGCGCAAGTCGCGGCCATCCGCTTCGAGCAGATCGTAGGCGAGCAGCGCGGCGGGCGAATCGGCGAGCACTTTCTTCGTCAGCGATTTCCGTGTGATGCGCGGTTGCAGCCGCGCGAACGGTAGCGGCGCGCTCGCGCCCGGTTCCCACGCGAGAATTTCGCCGTCGATCACGGTGCCATCCGGCAAGGCTGCGCCGAGCGCCGCGAGTTCGGGAAAGCGTTCGGTGACGAGATCTTCACCGCGCGACCAGATCCACACGCGGCCCGCACGCTTGACGAGTTGCGCGCGAATGCCATCCCACTTCCATTCGACGATCCAGTTCGAAACAGGCCCGAGCGTTTCCGGATCGATCTGCAACGGATGCGCGAGAAAGAACGGATAGGGCAGGCCGAGATCGCTTTCATGCGGCGTGTCGATGTTCTCGCCTTCGGCTTGCGGCGCAATCAGCCGCAGATACCGCGCCGCGCCCGGATTTTCCCGCGAGTCGGTCCATCCCACCATCCGCTGCGCGATGCGTTTATGATCCACGCCCGCCACCTCCGCCAGCGCGCGCACCACGAGCTGCCGCGCGACGCCCACGCGAAAGCCGCCGCCGATCAGTTTGGTGAGCAGAAAGCGCTCGCCCCAGTTGAGTTCGTCCCAGTAGCCGAGCAGCCGTTCGCGCAACTCGACGGGGCTCGCGCCGCGCAATGTCAGCACGCGTTCCTCGATCCATTGCGCCAGCCCGAGTTCCGATTCGCGCGATGCAGGCGGCAACACATGCGCGATGGTTTCGGCAAGATCGCCGACCGCCTGATACGACTCCTCGAAAAGCCATTCGGGCAAGCCGGCCCGCTCACGTGCGAATTCGATCATGAGGCGCGTCGGCACCGACTGGCGCGGCTTGCCGCCCGCCAGAAAATACGAGGCCCACGCGGCGTCTTCGGCCTCGGCGCTGCGGAAGTACGCGATCAGCGCTTCGAGCTTTTCATTCGTCGATGTCGTGGCGTCGAGCGCGGTGTAGAGCGCGGCGAAGCGTCTCATGATGACGTGCCCTGGGTTTCAGCGGCATCGGCTTCGATGGCGTCATCGCCGTATTCGGTGGTGAATGCGCCCGCTTCGAGACCTTGCTCGGTGAGCCAGCGGACCATCGGTTCGATCTGACCATGCGTGACGATCACGCGTTCGGCCTGCGTCGCGCCGATCGCCAGTTGCAGCCCCGGCCAGTCGGCGTGATCCGACAGCACGAAGCCACGGTCCACGCCCTTGCGGCGGCGCGTGCCGCGCAGACGCATCCAGCCCGAGGCGAAGGCGTCGCTGTAATCGCCGAAGCGACGCATCCATGTGCTGCCTTGCGCGGACGGCGGCGCGACGATCAGCGCGCCCTTGAACGCGGCCTTGTCCTTCGCGGCGATCTCGCTGACGGGCCGCGTCGGCGGCAGCGAAACACCGGCCTGCACGTACGCGCGATTCAGCGGTTCCACCGCGCCATGACAGAAGATCGGACCGATGCCCGCATCGATGCCCGCCAGCACACGCTGCGCCTTGCCGAACGAATAGCAGAACAGCACCGACGCGCGGCCCTGACTCGCGTTATGCCGCCACCAGGAATCGATTCCATCGAACACGACTTGCGACGGGTCCCAGCGATAAATCGGCAGACCGAAGGTGGATTCCGTGATGAACGTATCGCAGCGCACGGGTTCGAAGGGCGCGCAGGTCGAATCGGGTTCGACCTTGTAATCGCCGGACGCCACCCACACGCGTCCACCATGCTCGACCCGCACTTGCGCGGACCCGAGCACATGCCCGGCAGGATGCAGCGACACCCGCACCCCGTTCACCTCGATGACTTCGCCATACGCCAGCCCTTGCACATCGATCCCCGGCAAGCGCGAGAGCAACACGCCGCGTCCCGGTTCCGCGCACAGATAGCGTGCATGGCCGAAGCGCGCGTGATCCGCGTGCGCATGCGTGATGACCGCGCGTTCGACGGGACGCCACGGATCGATATAAAAGTGGCCCGGCGGACAGTAAAGCCCTTCGGGACGCGCGACGATGAGGTCGGAGGAGTTGTCCACGTATCGTTGATGTCGCCACCCGGGAGGCACCTGAAGAAGCACGGTCGGATGAGCGTTGTCGGAGTGTTCGTTTCAGACAACAAAAGCACGCGACGTGCCCGTCACGGCTCTTTCATGAATGGCGGCTAGGGTGTAAAAGTTTAATTGGCCCGAGCGTCCGCTCAAGACCGATGTCTTGCGGGACACGCGCGCACGGGGCGCGCGCGCCGCAGTCTTTTTTTGCGAAGCCGAACATGGATACGATGGTTGCGCCGACCGCCGCCGAAGCGGTCTGGATCGTCCGGCTGCAGAGCCATCCACAATACGATTTCGTGCGGCTCAAGCGGGTCTTTCACGGGGTGGGTTCGCGACATCAGGTCGTGCTGGTCGATGTACGCAAGCTGCTCGTCTGCGCGGACCGTGACGATACCGATTACGTGCTCAAAGCCGTCAATGACTGGCATGCGGGCAAGGTACGCGGCATCCGCGAGTTTCTCGACCCGGATAATCCGCGCGTGCCGGAAATGCCTTATGTGACCATCAGCGTGCGGCGTCCGCCGGGGCTGTTGGGTTTATTGCGCGTGCATCGGGAAGGCGTGGTGGCGTTTCGCAACGGGCAGCATCGGGCGCGCTACATGGCGAATGCGGGCGCGTTGTGCATGCCGGTGGAAGTGCATGAGCGCGAGGCGGAATTGCTTCGCGAAATGTGCGCCGCGCCGGATGCCAACGTCGCGCCCGAATACGGCGAAACGTAAAACGCACGATGATTAGTTCTGCGGCGCGTCCACGAGATTGCGGGGCGCGCCGTCGGCCCATGCCTTCATGTTGCCGAGCGTGGTCGTGGCGATCTCGACCATGGCCTCGCGCGTGAAGAACGCCTGATGCGCCGTGATGATGACATTCGGAAACGTCAGCAGTCGCGCGAGCACATCGTCCTGAAGCAAATGGTCCGAGTGATCCTCGAAGAACAGGCCGCCTTCTTCTTCGTACACATCCAGCCCGAGATTGCCGAGCTGACCGCTCTTGAGCGCGCCAGCCAATGCGTTGCTGTCCACCAGACCGCCGCGCCCGGTGTTGATGAGCATGGCGCCGCGCTTCATGCGGGCGAGGGCGTTTTCATCGATCAAATGATAGGTGGATGGCAACAGCGGGCAATGCAATGAAACGATGTCCGAGTTCGCGAGCAGTTCGTCCACGCTGACATAACGCGCGCCGTGCGCGAGCAGATCGTCGGCGGGTTTGCCGGGATCGTGGCACAGCAAGTTCATGCCGAAGCCCGCCATGATGTTCCCGAACACGCGCCCGATGATGCCCGTGCCGATCACGCCCACGGTCTTGCCATGCAGGTCGAAGCCGAGCAGCCCGTTGAGCGAGAAATCGCCTTCGCGCGTGCGCGCCACCGCGCGATGCAACCGGCGATTGAGCGTGAGAATCATGCCAACGGCATGCTCCGCGACCGCATAAGGCGAATAAGCGGGCACACGCGTGACCGTCATGCCGAGGCGCTTCGCCGCATGCAAATCCACGTGATTGAAACCCGCCGAACGAAGCGCAATACAGCGTGTGCCGCCCGCATGGAGTTTTTCCAGCACGGCGGCATCCACGGAATCATTGACGAAAGGGCAAACGGCCGGAAAGCCCTGCGCGAGAATGGCCGTTTGCGCGTCCAGATGCGCTTCCTGAAAATCCAGATGGATGCCGAATGCTTCGTTAGCCTGAGCGAAGGTATCGATATCGTACTGACGCGCGCTGAACAGAATCAGACGATGAGCTTGCGGTGCGGTCATGATGGCTGGCCGGTCCGGTCGAAGAATGCGTGACGCGTGCCGGCCATCCGTTCAGGCGCGCACGCGGGCTCAGTGATGCGTGGCCACTGCGGCTACCGAAGCCACTGCTTCGGGCTTGACCGCCGCGAAGCTCGGCTGCGTTTGCCGGAAGATCTCGTCGGGCCGGGCGACGCCCGCGTTCACTTCCTGCGTCAGCTTTTCAAGAGCATAGTCGATAAAGAAGCGCGTCTTGGCCGGCAGATATTGACGTCCCGGATAGACGATCGACACCTTCATCTCGGGATCGTCGATGGCGTATTCCGGCAGCAAGCGCAACAGCGTGCCGTTCTTCACATCCTCGGCGACGATCCCTTCCGGCAGCACGGAAAAACCCATGTCGCGCAGCGTGGCGAGCCTGACCATCAGCGCGCTGTTGACCGAATACACCGGCGTCACGGCCACTTGCTCGGACGAACCGTTCTTGTGCCTGAAATGCCAGGTGGAACTGCGGATTTCATTAGGCAATGCCACGGCGGGCATGGTCTGAAGATCCGAGGGCGATGCAGGCATGCCGTGCTCGGCGATAAACGCGGGCGTGGCGACCGGCACGAACGCGTTCTGCCCGATGGGCCGCTCGACCAGCGCCGTGCTCGTCACCATGAACGCCGTGACGATGCCCACGTCATAACCATCCTCGACGAGATCGACGTGCCGTTCCGCGAGCGTGAGCCGCACATTGACTTTTGGATATAACTGACGGAAGCCGTCTATCAAAGGCGTGAGTGTGAGCAATGAAAGGGCGCTGGACGCTACCACCCTCAAAGTGCCGCTTGGTTCGCCCTCGGTATGAGTAACAGCCGATTCGAGATGATCCAGTTCTTCCAGCAAGGCGCGGCAGCCTTCCAGATAGCGCGTGCCGGCTTCGGTCAGAGACAGATTGCGCGTGGTGCGGTTGATGAGGCGGGTTCTCAAATGTGCTTCGAGCATGGCAATTGCCCGGGTGACCAGCGCATTGGAGACGTCGAGTTGCTGAGCGGCGCGGCGAAAACTCTCCGTATCTGCTACACGCACGAAGACGCGCATGGCATGGATTTGGTTCATCTTGATGCCCTCTCGGTTTTGTGCCACTTGTGACGGACGCGATCCGTGATAAGGGGATGTGTCCACTTTTTGAAAAGCTTGTGTAGCGGATAATATTGACAGCGCATCCATATTGCAATATCAGAATCAAAATATTCTCAGCAGGCCGAAAAAGACTCACCTGCATTAAGTGTTTCGTTAAACGTTTTTTTAGTAAAAAAATGTAGTTAGAGGCGAAATTGGAGAATAAAAACTGCAATGAACAATTTTGATCGGCTAGGGCTTTCGCTCTCGCAATACGCGCGCAATCACCAATGGAAAATCGATTCGTCTTGCTGATTATGCTTAAAAACATTATTGCAACTCCAAAATGACATTGTTTTTTGGTGGTTTCGGTTCCGTAATGTTTCATTAATGCTCGTAAATCGAATGAAAATTTTAAAGATCTCACCCGAAGATTAATTCGTGCTGCATTTAGCTGGGTATAACGATTTTTCGCTCGAATATCGGAGACGAACGCGCAATGCTCTGGCATCTACTCGCGAAGCAACCGGAAATCGCGCTATTTGCAAGTCTGGCGATCGGCTTTTTCATCGGCTCGTTCAAACTCGGCCCGGTTCAACTCGGCGGCGTGTGCGGCACGTTGATCGTCGCGCTGGTTCTGGGACAAAGCGGCGCGCGCATTTCGCCCGACCTCAAGAACATCGCGTTTGCGCTTTTCATCTTCGCGCTCGGGTTCACGGGTGGTCCGCAGTTCTTCGCCAATATCGGGCGCGGCTGGCGTTATGGCGCGCTCTCGGTCGTGGAAGTCGTCAGCGTGGTCGCGCTGGTGCTGGCATCGACCTGGTTCATGAAGCTCGATCCGGGCACCGCCGCCGGATTGCTCGCGGGCGGGGCCACGGAGTCCGCCGTGATCGGTACGGCATCCGAAGCAATCGGAAGGCTGGGACTGTCCGCCGCCGAGACCGCGCGGATGCAGGCGAACATCGTCACGGCGTACAGCGTGAGCTATCTGTTCGGGCTCGTCACCATCGTGCTGTTTTGCAGCCAGTTCGCGCCGCTCATCCTGCGCGTGAATCTGCGCGATGAAGCCGAACGCGTCTGGCACAAACTCGGTGGCGATGGCGCGATGTCGGAAGGCCAGTCTCTTGCGATCTCACCGCTTGCCGGACGTGAGTTCAGGGTGACGGAGGCGGCGGGCAGGAGCATCGGTGAGCTGGAAGGGCGCTTCGGCAACGCGATTACCGTGCAGCGCGTGCTGCGCGACCGTTCCGTCATCAAGCCGCAGCCGACGGTCGTGCTCAAGGCGGGCGACAGGATCGTAGTGGGCGGACGGCGGGAAGCGCTGGTTCCGGCCATCGCCGAGATCGGGGAGGAAGTGTTCAACGGCGGCGTGTCGGATGTCTACGTCGAAACCGCCGATGTCATGCTGACGCGCCGCGAATTGCACGGCCTCACGCTCGCGCAGGCACGCGCCCGCGCGACGCCTGCGGAAGGACGCGGCATCTACGTCGCGGCCGTCACGCGACTGGACAGCACGGTGCCCGCGCTGCCCGGCACGACCCTGCAACGCGGCGATGTGCTGACGCTCGTCGGCAACAAGGAGGATGTCGCGCGCGGCGCGTCGCGCCTCGGTTATCTGATCCGCGCGACGCAGAAAACCGATTTCGTTTATCTCGGCCTGGGCGTGCTCGTAGGCATCGCGTTGGGGCGGCTGTCGGCGCGCGTGGGCGGCATCGATCTCACGCTCGGCACCGGCGGCGGATGTCTGCTCGCGGGCCTGCTGTTCGGCTGGGCGCGCTCGCGTTATCCGGTGATCGGCTCGCTGCCCTCGGCGGCGGCGCAGATCGTCAAGGACTTCGGGCTGTGCACGTTCATCGCGGCGGTGGGCTTGTCGGCGGGCGCGGATGCGTTGCGGCTGATTCGCGAGTACGGCGTGGCGCTGCCGGTGGCGGGCATCGTCATCACGCTGGGGCCTGCGCTGGCGTCGTTGTTCATCGGACGCGTGCTGCTCAAACTCGAAGTGCCGATGCTGCTCGGCGCGATCGCCGGCCAGCAGTGCAGCACGCCCGCCATCAGCGCGCTGTCCGGCGTGACGGGCAATGCGACGCCCGTCATCGGCTACACGATCACGTATGCGATATCGAACGTCTTGTTGCCCTTGCTCGGGCCGCTGGTGGTCGGGCTGGTCGGGCGCATGAACTGAAGCACGCAAAGATAAACACGGAGACGCAATGGACTGGCTCCACGCGGTCTTTTCAAACACGCCCGAAGCGGCGCTTTTTCTGTCGCTGGCGGCGGGCTATCTGATCGGGCAGATCAACTTCGGGCGGTTTCAGTTGGGCGGCGTCGGCGGGTCCTTGATCGCGGCGGTGATCGTGAGCCAGGTCGGCGTGCAGATCGACAACAACGTGAAAGCCGTGATGTTCGCCGTGTTCATCTACGCGGTCGGTTACGACTCCGGCCCGCAGTTCTTCAATTCGCTCACACGCAAGACGTTGCGCGAAATCACGCTGGCCGTGTTTCTCGCGGTGACGGCGCTCGTCACCGTGCTCGCGTGCGCGAAGATTTTCGGCTTGAATCGCGGACTTGCGGCGGGGCTGGCGGGCGGTGCGCTCACGCAATCGTCGATCATCGGCACGGCGGGAGACGCCATCGCGCGGCTTCCGTTGCCGGCCGATCAGATTGCGTCGTTGCAGGCGGATGTCGCCATTGCTTATGCGGTGACGTATGTGTTCGGCTCGCTCGGCGCGATTGTCGTGTGCGTGAACATCCTGCCGAAGTTCATGAAACAGGGCTTGAAGGAGGCGTCCATCGAAGCGGAGAAGTCGCTCGCGGGCGCAGCGGCGGGGCCGAGTCCGGGACAGCGCGCGGTGCTGCCGTCGCTCGTCGGGCGCGCGTATCGCGTGACGAGCGGCGAGGGCAGCACGGTGGCCGAGATCGAAAGCGGCGAAGGCGACATGATTACCGTCGAGCGCATTCGGCGCGGCGGGCACGCGCTCGAACCGGGTCAGGACGTCGCGCTGGAAACGGGCGATACCGTGCTCGTCGTCGGACGGCGCGAGGCGATGGCCCGCATGGCCACGCAGATCGGCGACGAAGTCACGGATGTGAACGGCCTGGGCATCGTCATGCAGCGGCGGCAGGGCGTGTTCACCAAGCGCGGCATGAATCACACGACCATCGCGGCGGTGCGCGCCACTGTGGATCGCGACATGCGGCATGGCGTGTATCTCGAAGCGATTTCGCGCGGCGGCCGCGCATTGCCCGTGTTGCCCGAGACGAGTCTCGAACATGGCGATGTCCTCACGTTCTACGGCTCGCCGCAAGATACGAAACGCGCCGTCGATGCAGCAGGTTACGAGCTGCCGTACACCAACAAGACCGATTTCATTTACATGGGCGTGGGCATCGTGATCGGGTTGTTGATGGGCTTGATCGTCGTGCATGTGGGCGGCATTCCGATCACGCTCGGCTCGGGCGGCGGATGTTTGCTCGCGGGCCTCGTGTTCGGCTGGATGCGCGGCAAGCATCCGATGTATGGCGTCATGCCGCCTGCCGCGTCGCAATGGTTGAAGGACTTCGGGCTGGCTGCGTTCGTTGCGGTGGTCGGGTTGAATTCGGGCTTGCAGGCGGTGGTGACCGTAAAGGAGCACGGCGTGACGCTCTTTCTGCTCGGCGTGTTCGTGACGCTGTTTCCCTTGCTCCTGACGATGCTCTTTGGCCGCTACGTCCTGCGGTATGACAACGCCGCATTGTTTGCCGGTGCGCTGTCCGGGTCGCGGAGTGCGAATCCTGCGTTCGGCGGTGTGCTCGATCGTGCGGAAAGCGCGGTTCCGACTGCCGCGTTTGCGGTGACCTATGCGCTCGCCAATGTCCTGTTGACGCTGCTCGGGCCGCTGGTTGTCGGGCTCGTATAGCGGGCATCGCGGTGTGTGCGGGCGTGCTCCTTGCGGCACAATCGTTCCGATCGACAAGGAGACTTTTCATGACGAACGCGATGCCTACGGTTGTGCTTCCTGACGGCGAAACGATCCCGAAGCTCGGTCAGGGCACGTGGGAGATGGGTGAGCGGCCCTCTTCGCGACGTGCGGAGATCGCGGCGCTTCGTGCAGGCGTGGAACTTGGGATGACGCTCATCGATACGGCGGAAATGTATGGGGATGGGGAGAGCGAGAAACTTATCGCCGAAGCGCTTGGGGATGTGCGGGATGAGTTGTTTATCGTCAGCAAGGTTTATCCGCATAACGGGAGCGAGCGCGGGGTGAAGGCGGCTTGTGAGCGAAGCCTTAAACGCTTGAATACCGATCGCATCGATTTATATCTTTTGCATTGGCGGGGTGGAGAGGATCTTGAAGGCGTGGTCGCCGGTTTCGAAGCCTTGCGGCGTGATGGGAAGATTCGCCACTGGGGCGTGAGTAATTTCGATGTTGCCGATCTTGAAGAACTGTTTTCGCTTGAGGGCGGGGATCGGTGTGCTACGGATCAGGTGCTCTATAACGTCGCGCGGCGGGGGCCTGAGTTTGATCTCTTGCCTTGGATGAGGGAAAGGCGCATGCCTGCGATGGCTTATAGCCCGGTGGATCATGGGCGGTTTCCCAAGGGCGGGGCTTTGCAAAGGATTGCATCTGCTCGTGGGGTGTCGGTTTTTCAGGTGGCGCTGGCTTGGGTGCTTATGCAGGATTCGGTTTTTGCTATTCCCAAAGCGGGGGATGTGGCGCATGTGCGCGAGAACCGCGATGCGGTTGGGGTTTTGCTTTCTGATTCTGAATTGGGGGAGATTGAAAGTGAATTTCGAGCGCCGGGTTCTAAGCGGCGGCTTGAGATGCTTTGAGTTTTTTTGTCGTGCAAGGGGCTGCTGTTATTTGGGTCTTTATTGCAGTAGCCGCCTCCCCGGCGGGGGGGTAACTTTCTTTGCTGCTGCAAAGAAAGTCACCAAAGAAAGCAGCTTTTTACACCATGCACGATGGCTGGAGAGGGTTGGTCTGGATTAACGGATGCAGTGGCCGCAATAGGACTTGCCACGCTTAACGAGCCGCTTAGGCAACCTAGCGATCACGTGCTCGAAAAATCTTCTCTTAGTGGCCCGCACTCATTCTTTCGGCCATGCGCTACGCGCGCCGAGAGCTTTAGAACGGAATCCCGCAGCGTATCAGCGCCCAGCCTCCTCACACTTCCCCGCAAGATTGCTATTCGGCCCTACCTTGGTTAGCGCTTCGAAGTTAGGCCACGCGAAGTCACAGATACAACCCGCAGATCGGCGGTGGTGCCGCGTTGGTCTTTGCATTTTAGTCGGAGCCCTAACGAACGTAGGGCCGAATAGCGATATAGCGGGGAGGTTTGAGGAGGCTGGGCACATGCATGCTGCGGGATTCCGTTCTTACGTTCTCGGCGCGCGCAGCGCATGGCCGAAAGAATGAATGCGGACCACTGAGCGAAAGAGATTCGAGCGCGCAATCGCAAGGTTGCCTAAGCGGCCGTTATGCGTGGCAACTCCTATTGCGGCCACTGCATCGCTTAATCCAGACCAACACTTTCCAGCCATCGTGCATGGGTTAAAAAGCTGCTTTCTTTGGTGACTTTCTTTGCAGCAGCAAAGAAAGTTACCCCCCCGCCGGGGAGGCGGCTACTGCAATAAAAACACAAACAACAGCAGCCCCTTCCACGACTAAAACCCCTACCCACAAGCATGATGCGAATGCACCGACCCCAACACCGCAACCTCAGCCGGCGTCCGCCGAAGATCACTCTCACTAACCACCTTCGCATCCGCCAAAAAATCCGAAACCAGCGAAGAGACTTGAGTATCCGTCAAACATAATGAAAGCCGTTTGGTTTCCGCATCCGACACACCCGCGTGTTGCGCCAAAAACAGCACCCCATATTGATACCCGCGCACAATCCCGCGCACAGCCCCAACACATTGCCCCTGCGCCGCATTATCCGATTTATCGCCACATTCCTGCGCCAGCGCATAAGCCGAAAAACTAGGATCCCCCGCGCCAGAAACCGGCGTCGGAGTCTGCCCGAAAGCCAAAGAAGAAAACGCAGCAAGCGCAAAACAAAGTGCGGGTTTCATCGTCAACCATCCTCATCACAGTAAGCAACCGCTAAGAGCAAACAAACGTTGCAATGGTTCCGCACCAAGCCAAAAACCCATTAAACCCGCTGCAAAGCACGCAACTCATCAACCGGAATATGGCAATGAATCACATGCCCATTACCGGCATCGCGGCAAGGCGGAACATCGGTTTCGCAAACCGCCCCGATCTTGCGCGGGCATCGCGTATGAAACACGCATCCGGAAGGCGGATTCGCCGCGCTCGGCAATTCACCGGACAAACGAATGCGCTTGCCAGCAGCAGGCGCAGCCTCGATAGATGGCACCGACGACAACAACGCCTCGGTATAAGGATGCTGCGGCCCATCGAACACGTCAGCGGCCGCGCCCAGTTCCATGATCCGCCCGAGATACAACACCGCGATGCGATCCGACAAATACCGCACCACATGCAGATCATGCGAGATGAACACATAGCTGACGCGCCGCTCGCGCTGCAAATCCGCCAGCAAATTGAGAATGGCGGCCTGCACCGAAACATCGAGCGCCGAAGTCGGTTCATCGCACACGACCACGCGAGGGTCGCCCGCGAACGCCCGCGCAATCGCCACGCGCTGCTTCAATCCCCCCGACAATTGCCGCGTGCGCTGAGTGAGATAGCGTTCCGGCAAACGCACCGCCTCGGTCAACTTATGCAAGCGCGCTTCCTTCGCCTCGCCATGCAATAAAGCCAGCTTCGACAGCGACCGCGCGATCAGTTGCCGCACCGAATGCGCGCGGTTCAACGCCGAATCAGGGTTCTGAAACACGATCTGCAACGACTTCACCTGCTCGCCGCTGCGCTGCGTCACGCGCTCGGGCAGGTTCTTGCCATCGAGCCGTAACTCCGCGCCCTTGTCCGGTGCGACGAGACCCAGCAGCAGCTTCGCCAGCGTCGTCTTGCCGCTGCCGGATTCACCGACCAATCCAAGCGTCTCGCCCTGAACGAGATCGAGCGACACATCGTGCACGGCGCGCACTTCTTCATCGCCGACATGGAAGGTCTTGGAGAGGTTTCGCGCCGACAGCGCAAGCGTCGTCTCCATTTCACGCGTGACGGGAACCGGCGCTTCGTCGGTCGAACGCGGCAAGGATTCGGCACGCTCGTGGTAATGGCAGCGCGCCATCTGATCGCCATTCATCGCGGCGATGCGATAGGGCGGCGGCGCATCCTTGAGGCATCGCTCGTCGGCGAGCTTGCAGCGCGCGGCGAAGATGCAGCCCTGCGTCACCGATCCCGGCAACGGCAGCGAGCCGGGAATCGTGTCGAGCCGGCCCGTTTCCTTGCTGCGGCCTTCGCGCGGCAGGCATCGCAATAAGCCAACCGTATAGGGATGACGCGGCTTCGCGAACACATCCACGGTCGCGCCTTCTTCCACCAGCTTGCCCGCGTACAGCACGCCGACGCGGTCGCACATGCGCCCGATCACCGCGAGGTTATGGCTGATGAACAGCACCGCCATGCCGAATTCGTCACGCAATTGCGCGATCAGATCGAGCACTTCGGCTTCGACGGTGGCATCAAGCCCAGTGGTGGGTTCGTCGAGGATCAGCAGTTCGGGATTGCACGCCAGCGCCATCGCGATGACCACGCGCTGCTGCATGCCGCCCGACAATTGATGCGGATAACTCTCCATCACCCGCTCGGGCGATGCGATCCGCACCCGCCGCAACATATCCGCCGTGCGTTCCAGCGCGTCCTGCGCCGATGCACCCGACAACTCGAACGCCTCCGACACCTGCCGCGCGACGGTCAGCGACGGATTCAGCGCGCGCCCCGGGTCCTGATAAACCATCGACACCGCGTTGGCGCGCATCTCGCGCAAGGCGTCGTCGTTGAGCGAAGAAACGTCGTGTCCGGCGATGGAGATGCGCCCCGACTTCACGCGCCCGTTACGCGGCAGATAACGCAGCACCGCGAGCGCGGCGGTCGATTTGCCGCAGCCGGATTCGCCGACGAGCCCATACGTCTCGCCACGCTTCACGCGCAAGGTGACGTCCTGAAGCACTTCGCGCTCGCGTCCGCGCGAACGGTAGGCGACCGTCAGGCCGACGACGGTCAGCGCATCGGTCTGATCGCCTTTGGCGGCGCCGAAAGTGGGGAAAGCCGATGGCGGCGGTCCGTTCATCGGTCGAGCACTCCTTGCACGGAATCGGCGACGAGATTCACGCCGACGACCAGCGACGCGATGGCCGCGGCATCGAACACGACGGTCCACCACGCGCCGCCCGCCATCAGCGTGTAGCACTCGGAGAGCGCCAGACCCCAGTCGGCGGAAGGCGGCTGAATGCCGAAGCCGAGGAACGAAAGCGTCGCGACCGCGAAGATCGCGTAGCCGAGCCGCACGGTCGCCTCGACGATGATCGGCGGCAGCACGTTTGGCAGAATCTCCGCGAACATGATGTACAGCGCGTTCTCGCCGCGCAATTGCGCCGCCATCACGTAATCGAGATGCCGCTCGCCGAGCACGGCGGCGCGCACGGTGCGCGCGGTGATCGGCGCGAAAGTCAGGCCGATGACGATGATCACCGTCGTGTTGCTCGCCCCGACCGCCGCGAGCGCGAGCAGCGCGACGATCACGAGCGGCAGCGCCAGCAAGGCATCGATGATGCGGCCGATGGCGGCATCCACCCAGCCGTCGAAGTAACCGGTGACGAGGCCGATGGCCGTGCCCGCCGCCGTGCCGAGCAGCGTCGCCAGTGGCGCAATCGTCAGAATGTCCCGCGACCCGATGATGACGCGCGAAAACACATCGCGGCCGAGCTGATCGGTGCCGAACCAGTGTTCGCCCGAAGGCGGCGCGAGCGAGTTGAGCGGATCGGAGGCGTACGGATCGACCGGCACGAAGAAATGGCCGAACAGCGCGCAGACGACCCAGAACAGGAGAATGACCACGCCGATATCGAAGGTGCCGGAGCGCAAGAGCGCGCCGAGCGCTTCGAAGCGGCGCGGTTTAAGCGGTGCGGAAGCGGCGGCGGTGCTCATTTCGATTCCCCCGTCCGCAGACGCGGATTCAGCACGACATACAACGCATCCGCGATCAGATTCGCCGCCGTGTAGATCACGCCGATGGTCAGCACGCCGGCTTCGAGCATCGGAAAATCCTTGGCCTGCGCGGCGTTGTAGATCAGCGAGCCGATGCCCTGATAGTGGAACAGCGTCTCCACGACGACCAGCCCGCCGATCATGTAGCCGAGTTGCGTCGCGGCGACGGTGACGGTGGGCAGCAACGCGTTGCGCAGCACGTGCCGCAGGATCACCACGCGGCGCGGCAAGCCCTTGAGAATGGCGGTGCGCGTGTAGTCGGCATCGAGCGCCTCGACCGTGCCCGCGCGCGCCATCCGCGCGATATAGCCGAAGAACACGAACACGAGCGGCAGCACGGGCAAGATCAAGTGCTTCAGTTGCACGAGGATGTTCGCATCCGCAGGCGCGGTCGCTTCGATCGGCAGCCATTGCAGCCAGATGCCGAAAATCAAGATCAGCACGATGGACGACACGAACTCCGGCACGACCGTCGCCGTCAGTCCGCCGATGCTGATGACGCGATCGATCCACCGTCCCGCGTGCAGCGCCGCATACACGCCGCCCGCGATGCCCAGCGGCACCACGACCACGAACGCCAGCGCCCCGAGCTTCGCCGATGCCCACAGCGCGTTGCCGATGAACGGCGCCACAGGCTCACGAAACGCGTACGACTGGCCCATGTCGCCGCGCAGGAAATGGCCGATCCAGCCCATGTATTGCGTGAGCAGCGGCCGGTCCACGCCAAGCTGATGATTGAGCGCGGCGACGGCGCGGGCATCCGCGAGCGGGCCGAGAATGGCGCGGCCCACGTCGCCCGGCAACAACTGGCCGCCTGCGAAGACGATCATCGACAAAAGCCAGAGCGTGATGAGCGCGAGCAGCACGCGCACGCCGACGAAGCGCACCATGCGCCACGCTTTCGCGCCGCCGTTGCGTGCCGGGCCGACGCGGGTAGTGGGCGTGATCGTGCTCATCGTAAAAGCTCCTTCAAGCGCTCACCGTCGCGTGATCGAACCACATCTGCGAGATCGCGTTGTGGCGCACGCCGGAGACGTTCGCGCGCGTGAGGATCAGGTGATCGTAGAAGTAGGGGATCGCGACGGGCGTTTCTTCGAGCAGCAATCGCTCGATATCGCCCGCGATCTTCTTCTGCGAAGTCACATCCAGCGCCGCGACGAAATTCGCCATCAGCTTGTCGTATTGCGGGTTCTTGAAGTGCGCCGCGTTCCACGTGCCTTCGCTCGTGAGCGGTGCGTTCAGGAACACGTTCGGCACGCCGCGATGCCCGTAATCCGTGATGCCCAGCGGCGAATCCAGCCAGTCCGACTTGCCGAAGGTGCCCGAGCCGTAATACAAATCCTGACTCTCGACCTTGAGCGTGATGCGCACGCCGATGGCCTTCGCCGCGTTCTGGATCACCACCGCGAGGTCGGGAATCTCCATGTACTTCTCGGTCGTGAGCGTGACATCGAAACCATTCGGCAGACCCGCTTCGCCGAGCAGTTGCTTGGCCTTCGCGATATCGAGCTTGCGCTGCGGCACGCTCAGATCGCTCGACGGAAACACCGGCGCGAACGGGCTGTCGTTGGCGACCACCGCGCGGCCACGGAACAGGCCCTTCACCAGCACTTCGCGGTTGATGGCGAGCGCCATCGCCTGACGCACGCGCTTGTCGGTGAACGGCTTCATGTCGCAGCGCATGTGCATCTGCCGATGCGACGCCGACTTCGTTCCCAGCACCTTGAACTGCGGATTCGTCAGCATGGCGACGCCGGCCTGCACGGTGAAGTCGCCCATCACGTCGGCTTGCCGGCCTTGCATCGCGAGAATTTGCGCTTGCTGGTCGTTGTAGAACGCGAACTGCAAACGGTCGGGCAGCGCCTTCTCGCCCCAGTAATCCGGATTGCGCACGAACGACACACCGACCTTCGGCGTGTACTTCTCCAACTTGAACGCGCCCGTTCCCATGAAGCTCTTTTCATACGGACCGGTGAAGTTCGCGGGCAGGATCACCGCGTTGTAGTTGTCCGAAGAAACGTAGTAGGGGAAGTTGCCGTTCGGCGCATCCAGATGAAACTCGACGGTGTGATCGTCCACCGCCTTCGCCGAATCCTTCGACAGCACGCCCTTGAGCACGGAGAGCGCCGCCGAACCCGCGTTCGGATCGGACAGACGGTTGAAGGTGGCGACGACATCTTTCGCGGTCATGGTCTGGCCGTCGTGAAACTTCACGTTCGGGCGCAGCTTGAAGGTCCACACATCGCCCTTCGCATTCGATGACCACGACAGAGAGAGCGCGGGCCTGAGCGTCAGTTTTTCGCTGTCGTCGTCGATCAAAAACTCGCCGGTCTGGTTGATGAGCGCCAGCCCCGACGAATCCGTGACGGTGAGCGGATCGACCGCGCCCGCGGGCGTCATGTGCGCAATGCGGATGGTGCCGCCCGGTTTCGCCGTGCCTTGTGCGCGCGCGCCCGACATGGCGAACATGCCGGTGGACCACGCAAAGCCGAGCACGCTCGCATGGCGCAGCAATTCGCGACGCGACAAGCGGCCCGCCGTGAACTCGTCTATAGCGTGATTGCCCAGTTCGCCCGCTTGCGAACGAATGGATTCGAGATTGCGCGCGCCGGAAAATGGTCGTTTCATCGGAGAGATTCCGTTGTAGTTGTCGTTCACTCGCCTGCGACAGACGAGCAGCACGGTCGCGCCAGAAACGTGGCGCGTCGGGGCATCGGTAGCAAGGTTCGCGCCGCGCTCATCGGAAAGCGACGTCGCGTGACCGCTTCAGTGATCGTGTGGATGCTTGTGGATCGGATCGACCCAATAGACGGATTCGGGCGTCTCCACCGCATCGATGTTCAGATTCACGACGACGGCTTCGTTGTCGCTTCTCACGAGCACGCATTCGAGCGGCTCGTCGGTGCTGGCGTTGATCTCCTGATGCGGCACGTACGGCGGCACGAAGATGAAATCGCCGGGACCGGCCTCGGCGGTGAATTCGAGGTGTTCGCCCCAGCGCATGCGCGCCTGGCCGCGAACCACGTAGATCACGCTCTCCAGCGCGCCGTGATGATGCGCGCCGGTCTTGGCATTCGGATGGATCGTGACGGTGCCCGCCCAGATCTTCTGCGCGCCCACGCGCGCGGCGTTGATGGCGGCAGCGCGGTTCATGCCCGGCGTCTGCGCGGTGTTGGTGTCGAGCTGATCGCCCTTGATGACCTTGACGCCGTGCTCGCGCCAATCGACATGCTCGTGATGTGGGTCGCTCATATGGGAGTCTTATCGTCTGCGGATAAAAAAGTCCGTCGCGCCCACCAACGAGCGGCAACGGACTTCCCTTCATTACCGATAGTACACGCAAGGACAGCGCGTTACTTCGACTTCGAGTTGATGATCGCCTCCGACACATTGGTCGGCGTCTCGGTGTAGTGCTTGAACTCCATCGTGTAGGTGGCGCGGCCTTGCGTGAGCGAACGCAGCGACGTGGAATAGCCGAACATCTCGGCCAGCGGCACTTCCGCGCGCACGATCTTGCCGCCGCCGCCCGCGATATCGTCCATGCCCTGCACGATGCCGCGACGGCTCGACAGATCGCCCATCACGTTGCCCATGAATTCCTCGGGCGTTTCCACTTCCACGGCCATGGTCGGTTCGAGCAGCACGGGGCGCGCTTTGCGCATGGCTTCCTTGAAGGCCATCGAACCGGCCATGCGGAAGGCGTTTTCGTTCGAATCGACATCGTGATATGAACCGAAGGTCAGCGTCACCTTCGTATCGACCACGGGATAACCCGCCAGCACCCCGGCCTTGAGCGTTTCCTGAATGCCCTTGTCCACCGCCGGAATGTATTCGCGCGGAATCACGCCGCCCTTGATGGCATCGACGAATTCATAGCCCTTGCCGGGCGCCGGTTCCAGCGTGACGACCGCGTGACCATACTGGCCGCGTCCGCCCGACTGCTTGACGAACTTGCCTTCGACGCCTTCCACCTTGTTGCGCACCGTCTCGCGATACGCCACCTGCGGCTTGCCGACCGTGGCCTCCACGCCGAACTCGCGCTTCATCCGGTCCACCAGAATTTCCAGATGCAGCTCGCCCATGCCGGAGATGATCGTCTGCCCGGATTCTTCATCCGACGTGACGCGGAACGACGGATCTTCCTGCGCCAGCCGATTGAGCGCGATGCCCATCTTTTCCTGATCGACCTTCGTCTTCGGTTCCACCGCCTGCGAGATCACCGGCTCCGGGAAAATCATCCGTTCGAGGATGATGATGTGAGCCGGATCGCACAGCGTGTCGCCGGTCGTCGCTTCTTTCAGGCCGACCGCCGCCGCGATGTCGCCCGCGCGCACTTCCTTGATTTCCTTGCGCTCGTTGGCGTGCATCTGCAGGATGCGCCCGAGCCGTTCCTTCTTTTCCTTCACCGGGTTGTAGACCGTGTCGCCCGATTCGACCACGCCCGAATACACGCGGAAGAAGATCAATTGCCCGACGAACGGGTCGGTCATGATCTTGAAGGCGAGCGCGGAGAACGGCTCGTCATCGCTCGGATGGCGTTCCGCTTCTTCATCGTCTTCGGTGTGGCCGAGAATCGCGGGCACGTCCACCGGCGAGGGCAGATAGTCGATCACGGCGTCGAGCATGGCTTGCACGCCCTTGTTCTTGAACGCGCTGCCGCACAGCATCGGCACGATTTCATTGGCGACGGTGCGCTGGCGCAACGCGGCCTTGATCTCGGCCTCGGTCAGACTTTCGTGATCGTCGAGATACTTTTCGAGCAGTTCTTCGCTTGCTTCCGCCGCGGCCTCGATCATCTTTCCGCGCCATTCGTGCGCGAGGTCTGCGAGTTCGTCGGGAATCTCGGCATAGGTGAATTTGATGCCCTGGCTGTCGTCATCCCAGAGAATCGCCTTCATCTTGACGAGATCGACCACGCCCTGAAAGTGTTCTTCCGCGCCGATGGGAATCTGAATCGGCACCGCCACGCCTTTCAGCCGGTCGCCGATCTGCCGCTGCACGCGGAAGAAATCCGCGCCCACGCGGTCCATCTTGTTGACAAACGCAATGCGCGGCACCTTGTACTTGTTCGCCTGACGCCACACGGTTTCCGACTGCGGCTGCACGCCGCCGACCGAGTCGTAGACCATGCACGCGCCATCGAGCACGCGCATGGAACGCTCGACTTCGATGGTGAAGTCGACGTGCCCCGGCGTATCGATGATGTTGATGCGATGTTCGGGATAATTCCCCGCCATGCCCTTCCAGAAAGCGGTGGTGGCAGCGGAGGTGATCGTGATGCCGCGTTCCTGCTCCTGCTCCATCCAGTCCATCGTGGCCGCGCCGTCGTGCACCTCGCCGATCTTGTGGGTGACGCCGGTATAGAAAAGGATGCGCTCGGTCGTCGTGGTCTTGCCGGCGTCGATGTGAGCGCTGATCCCGATATTCCGATAACGCTCGATGGGAGTCTTGCGGGGCACGTGAACCTCCTGTGGTGATGGAGCCCTGGCATCCGCCATCAAAAAGAGACGGACGCGCTCGCGCGTGCGGCGCCGTTTTGAAAACGGCTCGCGGCGTCGCGAATCTTTTTAGGATAGCGCGTTGGCAGGGTCTTTGCAGGAAACCTCTCGGCGTGGGCTTCAGGCGTGCGATTGACGAAAAAAAAGGCGTGCCAAAGACACGCCTTCTCACGCGGAACAGGAAACGCTCACTGCATCTGCGGCAAACCCTTGATCTTCGTACCCGGCGTGATGCCCTTCGCCGCGAACCAGCCCTTGCTCATTTCGAGCGCGTAGGTGCCGTTGTTGCGCGGACAGTGGTTGTTCTCGGTCTCCGCTTCCATCTCGTCGATGTCGGTCACCGTGCCATCCGCGCGAATGAAGGCAATCGACAGCGGGATGAGCGTGTTCTTCATCCAGAAGCAATGCACGGCGTTTTCGCCGAAGACGAACAGCATGCCTTCGTTCGGCGCGAGATGCGTGCGGTACATGAGGCCTTGCTCGCGGTCGGCATCGCTCGATGCGACGGCGGCATCGATCACATACATGCCCGCGGTGAGTCGCGCACGAGCGAAGTCGGACGGTTGCTTCGCGCCCGGCGGCATGGTCTGCGCATGCGCCTGCATGGCGGGCAGCGCCGCGAAAGGAAGCGTCAGCGCGATGACGGCCGCGCGCAGCATCGCGGAGAAGTTGAAATGCTTGAAAGCGGAAAGGCGGCGCGAGACGCGCGACAGCAAGTTCACGACGATGCTCCTCATAGAAACCCCGCGCATGTTACTCGATGCGCGCGGACAAAACAAAAGGGCAGATGCCTTGCGGCGATCTGCCCTTCAACGCCGTAAGAACGACGGTAATGCTCGTTGTAATGCTGACTGAACTGTCGGCCAAACGCGTTGCTTTACCGCCTCTTACAACAAACTTACTGAGCTGCCGAAGCGGCTTCCGGTGCCGAGGCAGCGGCCTTCTTCGACTTGTGCGAGTGCTTGTGGTGCGACTTCTTGTGCGTCGACGACTTGTGAGCCGTCGAAGCAGCTGCCGGAGCAGCAGCAGCCGGAGCCGAAGCGTCTTGTGCGAAAGCAGCCGTTGCGAACAGGCCAGCGACGAGAGCAGCGATCAGTTTGTTCATTTGAGAATCCTCAGCTTGAGTTGATTTAACCAAACGACCCGGTCATTGAGTCATGTCGGTAAACGAGCCATCCACCTTTCGGTTGACAATCGGATCGAACGGTTTTGGATCGATTCGGTTGCGAACGTTTAAACCTTTCAGCGAGCCTGGAGCACACAGGCAAACAAAAAGGGGTTAGTGCGTTCATGCCGGATAGCTTTTCGCGGCATCTGAGGCCCTTAACGCATCGGTCGATGAGCCGGTTGACGCGAAATGACGAAGAATTCGCGCGGGCGAATAAAAAATCTGCGCGATGTTTACTTCGTCGTTTGCTTATTAGCCGCTTCTCATGACACGACGTTTAAGTTGCTGCAACTAAGTGCCATGAATTTGCATATTCTTTAATCGACAGCTTGAAGTCGATTACATGAAACCTTGACGAATGCCATTCAACGATGTGCATTCCACGGCGCGCGCGGCGGCAGTTCGATCGTGTCGCCGGGCGCGAGACCGAGCGCGAAAATATCGAGCGCGCCGATCGCCACGCGCACGAGCCGCAGCGTCGGGAAACCGACCGCCGCTGTCATGCGCCGCACCTGCCGGTTTTTGCCTTCGGTGATGGCAAGCTCGATCCACGTCGCCGGGATGGCGGCGCGGTAGCGGATCGGCGGCGTGCGCGGCCAGAGCCGGTCGCTCTCGTCCTTGGCGACGAAACGCGTGCGGCATGGCTGGCTCACGTAATCGCCCAGATCGACGCCCGCCGCCAAATGCGCGAGCGCGGCGTCGCCCGGAGCGCCTTCGACTTGCGCCCAATAGCGCTTCACCAGCTTGTGCTTCGGCTCCGCGATGCGCGCCTGCAACGCGCCATCGTCGGTGAGCAGGAGCAGGCCTTCGCTGTCCGCATCGAGCCGGCCGGCGGGATACACGCCCGGCGTCTTCACCCAGTCGCCCAGCGACGCGCGCGTCTCGTGCGCCGAAAACTGGCAGATCGTGCCGAAAGGTTTGTTCAGGGCGATGAGCGGCATCGTGAAGGGAAGATGAAACGCAAAGAGCGAGGGTGGCGCGGGAAGCGGCATCTTAATCCATCCGGGCGCGAGTACGGCCGCCCGGGCGCGCCGCGCGCGAGCATGGTTAGAATGGCGTTCTGGCCGTTGCGCGCCGCTGTTCGTACCGCATTCGAACGCAGTCTCCCCAATCCAACAAGCCCCGCTTACCTGGAGCAGACCATGCCGTATCAGCACATCAAGGTTCCGACCGACGGTGAGAAGATCACCGCCAACGCGGACTTCTCGCTCAACGTTTCGAATCGGCCGATCATCCCGTACATCGAGGGCGACGGCACGGGCGTGGACATCACCCCGGTGATGATCAAGGTGGTCGATGCGGCGGTCGAGAAAGCCTACGGCGGCGAGCGCAAGATTCAGTGGATGGAAATCTTCGCGGGCGAAAAGGCCACGCAAATCTACGGCCCGGACGTCTGGCTGCCGGATGAGACGCTCGATGTCGTGAAGGACTATCTCGTGTCGATCAAAGGGCCGCTCACGACGCCGGTTGGCGGTGGCATCCGCTCGCTGAACGTGGCGCTTCGGCAGCAACTCGATCTTTATGTTTGCCTGCGGCCGGTGCGTTACTTCAAGGGCGTGCCGTCGCCGGTGCGCGAACCGGAGAAGATCGACATGGTGATCTTTCGCGAGAACTCCGAAGATATTTACGCGGGCGTCGAATGGCCGGCGGATTCGCCCGAGGCCAAGAAGGTCATCCGTTTTCTGCGCGAGGAAATGGGCGTCAAGAAGATTCGCTTCCCGGATTCGTCAGGACTCGGCATCAAGCCCGTGTCGCGCGAGGGCACGGAGCGGCTGGTGCGCAAGGCCATTCAATATGCGATCGACCATGAACGCCGCTCGGTGACGCTCGTCCACAAGGGCAACATCATGAAGTACACGGAAGGCGCGTTCCGCGATTACGGCTACGCGCTCGCGCAGAAGGAATTCGGCGGCGAACTGATCGACGGCGGCCCGTGGATGAAGGTGAAGAATCCGAAGACGGGCGGCGATATCGTGGTGAAAGACGTGATCGCCGATGCCTTCCTCCAGCAAATCCTTTTGCGTCCCGCCGAATACGACGTGATCGCCACGCTCAACCTGAACGGCGATTACATCTCGGATGCGCTCGCGGCGCAGGTGGGCGGCATCGGCATCGCGCCGGGCGCGAATATGTCGGACTCCGTGGCGATGTTCGAGGCCACGCACGGCACCGCGCCGAAGTACGCGGGCAAGGATTACGTCAATCCCGGCTCGGAGATTCTTTCCGCCGAGATGATGCTGCGCCATCTTGGCTGGACGGAGGCGGCGGACCGCATCATCCAGTCGATGGAGCAGTCGATTCTCTCCAAGCGCGTGACCTACGACTTCGCACGCCTGATGGAAGGCGCGGTGCAGGTGTCGTGTTCGGCGTTCGGGGATGTGATGATCGAGAATATGTGATGTTTGATCCCGGCCGGCGCAACGTCCGCCGGGTTTCCATTCTCGCCCGCCCATAAAAAAACCCGACATCGAGGCCGGGTTTCAAGAGACACGCAGCTATCGAACGGTCAGGCCGAATCCTGGATGTTCGATGCCTGCTTGCCCTTCGGTCCCTGAACAATCTCAAAGCTGACCTTCTGGCCTTCCTTGAGCGTCTTGAAACCGTTCATCTGAATCGCCGAGAAATGTGCGAACAGATCCTCGCCGCCTTCATCGGGCGTGATGAATCCGTAGCCTTTCGCGTCGTTGAACCATTTGACCGTACCAGTAGACATTCGTACTTCCCCTCTAACTCTCGTCGCAACCCTGAGCACGCTCGAAAATTCGGGCAGACAACCCCACATTGTCCTGACGCCCGCTCCTCACAAGCTCACCTCGGCCTTTCTTGTCCGGAGGCCCCCGGAAAAAAGTGCCAGTTTGATTGTTGAATCTCTTAAATCAGGTGTCAAGGAAATTTTGGGATGGCCGTTAAGCTCGTTGTGTCTGTCGCATTCGTAGGGTAATTCCCGGCGCGCCGTGTGCGGTCCCGTCCAAGCAAGGCCTCTTGAAAAGTCGCATAATCGTCTCACTTGTGTGGTACCGCCAGATGCATCCCGGCAACGCACTCAAGGGCTTCGAATTGTTTTTTTTGAAGCTGTGCGATACTGGTTTCGACGAGGTGCAAACGGGCCGCGCCGAACATTGGGCGGCGGCAGGATTAGATGGACGCTAGTTGTGTGTAGTGTTTCGGCAAGTGTTTCCGATCGGTTGATCGATGCCGGAGCCGCGATTGCGATGGCGTCCGTGTTGTTTAGAATGGGTGTATGGCGATAAATCCCAACAAGCAGGACGGCACGGTACTGGAGCGGCAGGAGCAGAAGCTCAAGGCGCCGGCCATGTACAAAGTGGTTCTGCTGAATGACGACTTCACGCCGATGGAATTCGTCGTGATGGTCGTGCAGGAATACTTCAATAAAGACCGCGAGACTGCGACGCAGATCATGCTGAAGGTTCATCGTGAAGGCAGGGGAGTTTGTGGGGTCTACACGCGGGATATCGCGTCGACCAAAGTTGAGCAAGTCGTTAGCCATGCACGGCAGTCGGGGCATCCGCTGCAGTGCGTGATGGAGGAAGCATGATTGCCCAGGAACTGGAAGTCAGTCTGCACATGGCGTTTATGGAAGCACGTCAGGCGCGGCATGAGTTCATAACGGTCGAACATCTGTTGCTCGCCCTGTTGGACAATCCGACCGCCGCTGAAGTGTTGCGCGCCTGTGCGGCCAACATTGAAGATTTGCGTCAGAACCTGCGCAATTTCATTCATGACAACACGCCGACCGTGCCCGGCACGGACGATGTCGATACACAGCCGACGCTGGGTTTTCAACGCGTGATCCAGCGCGCCATCATGCATGTGCAATCGACCTCGAACGGCAAGAAGGAAGTGACCGGCGCGAACGTGCTCGTTGCGATCTTCGGCGAGAAGGATTCGCACGCGGTGTACTACCTGCAACAGCAGGGCGTCACGCGTCTGGATGTCGTGAATTTCATTTCGCACGGTATCGCAAAGACCAATGGCGGCGATGCGGCCAAGGCCAGCAGCGAAACCAACGCCGAATCGGAAGATGCCGCCGCGCAGAAGGAAACGCCGCTTGCGCAGTTCACCCAGAATCTCAACCAACTCGCCAAGGACGGCAAGATCGATCCTCTGATCGGCCGCGAGTCGGAAGTCGAGCGCGTGGTGCAGGTGTTGTGCCGCCGCCGCAAGAACAATCCGCTGCTGGTCGGCGAAGCCGGCGTGGGTAAAACCGCGATCGCCGAAGGGCTGGCGTGGCGCATCACGCGCGGCGAAGTGCCGGACATTCTGGCCGACGCGCAGGTGTACTCGCTCGACATGGGCGCGCTGCTCGCGGGCACGAAGTATCGCGGTGACTTCGAGCAACGTCTCAAGACGGTGCTGAAGGAACTGAAGGAGCGTCCGCACGCCATTCTGTTCATCGACGAAATTCACACGCTGATCGGCGCGGGCGCGGCATCGGGCGGCACGCTGGATGCATCGAACCTGCTGAAGCCGGCGTTGTCGTCGGGGCAGTTGAAGTGCATCGGCGCGACCACGTTCACGGAATATCGCGGCATCTTCGAGAAGGACGCGGCGTTGTCGCGGCGCTTCCAGAAAGTCGATGTCACGGAACCGACCGTCGAACAGACTGTGGCCATTTTGCGCGGCCTCAAGACGCGCTTCGAAGAGCATCATGGCGTGAAGTATTCGTCGGGTGCGCTGTCGGCGGCGGCTGAACTGTCGGCGCGTTTCATCACGGATCGTCACTTGCCGGATAAGGCCATCGACGTGATCGACGAAGCAGGCGCGGCGCAACGCATCCTGCCGAAGTCGAAGCAGAAGAAGACCATCGGCAAGAGCGAGATCGAAGAGATCATCTCGAAGATCGCGCGCGTGCCACCGCAAAGCGTGTCGCAGGACGACCGCAGCAAGCTGCAAACGCTGGACCGCGACCTCAAGGCCGTGGTGTTCGGTCAGGACCCGGCCATCGATGCGCTGTCGGCATCGATCAAGATGGCGCGCGCGGGTCTCGGCAAGACGGACAAGCCGATCGGCGCGTTCCTGTTCTCGGGACCGACGGGCGTCGGCAAGACCGAAGTGGCGAAGCAACTGGCGTTCACGCTGGGCATCGAACTGCTGCGCTTCGATATGTCGGAGTACATGGAGCGTCACGCGGTGAGCCGGCTGATCGGCGCGCCGCCGGGCTATGTCGGGTTCGATCAGGGCGGTCTGTTGACGGAAGCCGTCACCAAGAAGCCGCACTGCGTGCTGCTGCTGGATGAAATCGAGAAGGCACATCCGGACATCTACAACGTGCTGCTGCAGGTGATGGACCACGGCACGCTGACGGACAACAATGGCCGCAAGGCAGATTTCCGCAACGTCATCATCATCATGACGACGAACGCGGGCGCCGAAGCCATGGGCAAGGCGGTGATCGGTTTCACGGCGAAGCGCGAGTCGGGCGACGAAATGGCCGACATCAAGCGCATGTTCACGCCGGAGTTCCGTAACCGTCTGGACCAGATCATCAGCTTCCGCTCGCTGGACGAGGAAATCATCCTGCGCGTGGTCGACAAGTTCCTCATGCAACTGGAAGATCAGTTGCACGAGCGCAAGGTCGATGCGGTCTTCACGGATGCGTTGCGCAAGCATCTCGCGAAGCACGGTTTCGATCCGCTGATGGGCGCGCGTCCGATGCAACGTCTGATTCAGGACACGATCCGTCGTGCGCTGGCCGACGAACTGCTGTTCGGCAAGCTGCTCAACGGTGGCCGCGTGACCGTGGACGTGGATGCGGAAGACAAGGTGAGTCTGACGTTCGACGAGAATCCGTCACCGCCTCGGAGTCCGAATCCGGAAACGATCGAAGTGGATTGATCGAGGGCTGCAACAGAAGTGAAAACGGCGCGGAGTTCAATCCGCGCCGTTTTTTTATTCAGGCCGTTAGTGCTTGCCTGTGCTGCCGAAGCCGCCCGCGCCGCGCTCGCTGAGATCGAATTCATCGACGATGTTGAACTGCGCCTGCACCACCGGCACGATCACCATCTGCGCGAGGCGTTCCATCGGGTTGAGCGTGAAGGCCGTGTCGCCGCGATTCCACGTCGAGACCATCAGTTGACCTTGGTAATCCGAATCGATCAGGCCGACGAGATTGCCGAGCACGATACCGTGCTTATGGCCTAGACCCGAGCGCGGGAGAATAACCGCCGCGTAACCCGGATCGGCCAGATGGATCGCAAGCCCCGTCGGCACGAGCACGGTTTGATGCGGCTCGATCACCATCGGCGCATCCAGACAAGCGCGCAGATCGAGCCCCGCGCTGCCGGGCGTGGCGTAGGCGGGCAGAAAGTCGCGCATGCGCGCATCGAGAATCTTGACGTCGAGTTTCATGTTTCTACCGATTCGAACGGCCGAGGTCGAACGCCTCGGCCAGAAGTTGATAAGAGCGCGTGCGTGCCGCGTAACTGCCGGCGACTGTCAGCACGATGAGTTCATCGGCATCGAACTGTTCCTGTAGCGCGTGCATGCGTTCGGTCACGCGCTCCGGCGTGCCGATGATGCTGCGCGCCTTCTCATGCGCGATCACCGCGAGTTCGCGCTCGCCATAGACCTGCGAAATTCCCTGCGCGATGGACGGAATCGGCTGATTCAGCCCGTACGCCATCTGCACGCGACGAAGATCGACGGCGCGTTCGAGCGCTTCGGCTTCGCGATCCGTATCCGCGCAGACGATGAACACCGCCGCCGCGAGATAAGGCTTCGCTTCGTGCCCGGCGACAAAGCGCTCACGATACGCCTCCGCCACGTGATGCCCGATCCGCGGATTGATGAAGTGCGCGAACGCAAACCGAATGCCCAGTTGCGCCGCCAGCAACCCGCCGAAATCCGACGACCCGAGCATCCAAAGTTCGGGACGCGTGTCGATTTGCGGCTGAAGCAGCACGCCGCGCGCGAGGGAATCGTCGGGGAGCTTGCCGTCGAACAGTGCGACAAGTTCGGCGACTTGCTGCGGGAAAATATCGCCACTGTTGTACGAACCCGCCGCGACCGCCTGCGCCGTGCGCATGTCGCCGCCGGGCGCGCGCCCGACGCCCAGATCGACGCGGTTCGGAAACAGCGCTTCGAGCATCAGAAACTGTTCGGCAACCTTGAACGGCGAGTAGTACGGCAGCATCACGCCGCCCGAACCAATGCGCATGCGCTTCGTCAGACTGCCGATGCGCGCGAGCATGACTTCGGGGCACGGATTCGACACGCCGTACAAGCCGTGATGCTCCGCGCACCAGTAGCGCGTGTAGCCGAGATCGTCGGCGAGTTGCGCGAGATCGAGCGTGGCCGCGATGGCATCCGCCGTCGTGTGGCCTTGAATGACCGGGGTCTGGTCGAGAATCGAGAGTTTCGTCATGACAGAAGCGCGCCGCCGGTTTTCGGCGCGCGTTTGGCAATTTCCACGATGAGCGTGCGCGCGAGTTCCTGCTTATTCGCGCGCGGCAGCGGCGTCGTGCCGCTTGCTTCGAACAGCACGACTTCGTTGTCGTCCTGCCCGAACGTGAGCGGGCCGAGATTGCCGATCAGCAGCGGAACGCCCTTGCGCGCGCGCTTCTCGGCGCCGTGTATATCGAGGTCGCCGCTTTCGGCCGCAAAGCCGACGCAGTAGGGCGGGTTCGGCAGCATCGCCACCGATTTGAGGATGTCGGGATTCTCGACGAAGCTGAAAGTGGGCAACGCGCCGTCGCCGGTCTTCTTGATCTTGTGCTCGCTGACGTGATCCACGCGCCAGTCCGCCACCGCCGCGACCGCGATGAAAATGTCCGCGTCGGGCGTGGCCTGCATGACGGCATCGTGCATTTGCTGCGCGGTCTGCACGTCCTCGCGATAAACGCCCCACGGCGTCGGCAAGGAAACGGGACCGGCGACGAGATGCACATCCGCGCCCGCCTGAGCCGCCGCGCGTGCAAGCGCGAAACCCATCTTGCCCGATGAACGATTGGTGATGCCGCGCACCGGATCGAGCGGTTCGAACGTGGGACCGGCGGTAATCAGAACGCGCTGGCCGCGCAAAATCTTCGGCTGGAAAAACGCGCAGATGGCTTCGAACGCGGCTTCCGGTTCGATCATGCGTCCGTCGCCGACTTCGCCGCACGCCTGCGAGCCGGAGTCGGGCCCGAGCACTTCCACGCCATCCGCGCGCAGTTGCGCGACGTTACGTTGCGTCGCCGGGTTCTGCCACATCTGGCGGTTCATCGCGGGAACGACGAGCAGCGGACAATCCCGCGCGATGCACAGCGTCGAGAGCAGATCGTCGCACCTTCCCTGCGCCAGCTTCGCGATGAAATCCGTGGAAGCCGGCGCGATGACGATGGCATCCGCCTCGCGCGAAAGATCGATATGCGGCATGTTGTTCGGCATGCGCGCATCCCATTGCGACGTGTAGACAGGACGCCCGGAGAGCGCCTGCATGGTCACCGGCGTGATGAACTGCGTGGCCGCTTCCGTCATCACGATTTGCACGGTCGCACCGCCCTTGATGAGCAAGCGCGTGAGTTCCGCGATCTTGTAGCACGCGATGCCGCCGGTCAGACCCAACACGAGATGTTTGCCCGCGAGTTCCAACTTGCCTCCGTCTCTGAAGATCGGCGTTCAGCGCGAACCGCGCACGCGCCGCAATTCGTCCAGCACCAGCAAGACCGCGCCGATGGTGATCGCGCTGTCGGCGAGATTGAACGCCGGCCAGTGCCACGTCTTCACATGAAAATCCAGGAAGTCGATGACATGACCGTACATCAACCGGTCGATCACATTGCCGATCGCGCCGCCCATGATGAGCGCGAGCGCCGTGCAAAAGAGCCGCTGGCCCGAATGCCGGCGCAACAGATAGCAGATCACGACGGCCGCGACCACGCCGAGCGCCGTGAACACCCAGCGCTGCCAGCCGCCCGCCAGCGCGAGAAAGCTGAACGCCGCGCCCTTGTTATAGACGAGGAACAGATTGAAGAAGGGCGCGATTGCATGCGGCTCGGCATAACCGAAAACCTTCTGCACCGCGATCTTCGTCAGTTGATCGAACAGAATCACGATCAGCGCAATGCCGATCCACGGCGCAAGCGATCCGCTGCTGCTTTTACTCGAAGTTTGTTTCGCCATCGTCGGAGCCATTATGCTGCGCCTCGCGTTTCGCCCGTGCCGAACAGATTGGAGAAGCATCGGCCGCACAAGCCCGGGTGTTCCGCGTGCGAGCCGACATCCGCGCAATAGTGCCAGCAGCGCTCGCACTTCATATACGTCGATGCCGCGACATCCACGCCTTCTTCCGCTTCGCCCGCCACTTTTTCCACTTGCGCCGATGAGGTGATGAGCACGAAGCGCAATGCATCGCCGAGACTTTGCAGCGCGTCGTAACGGGCGCCGCTCGCGCGCACGACCACTTCCGCCTGCAGCGACGAGCCGATCAGATTCGCCGTGCGTGCTTCTTCCAGCGCCTTGGTCACATCGCTGCGCGCGCTGCGGATGAGCGTCCACTTGTCGAGCAATTCGCCCGAGTTCGCGATCTGCGGATACTCGGCGTAGACCTCGGTGAAGATGGTGTCCTGACCCGGCTTGAGCACCTTGTACGCCTCTTCCGCCGTGAACGAAAGATACGGCGCGACCAGCCTCAGCAAACCATGCGCGATGTGATAGAGCGCCGTCTGCGCGCTACGACGCTCGCGCGAATCAGGCTTGGTCGTGTAGAGACGGTCCTTCAGCACATCGAGATAAAAGCCGCCGAGATCTTCCGAGCAGTACGTCGCGATTTTCGCGACCACCGGATGGAACTCGTACTTCTCGTAGTGCGCGAGCGCGTCGTCCTGAAGATTGTGCGTGAGCGCGACCGCGTATCGATCGATTTCGAGCCACTCGTTCACCGGCACCGCGTTCTTCGCGAAATCGAAGTCCGAGAGATTGGCCAGCAGGAAGCGCAGCGTGTTGCGGATACGTCGGTACGTCTCCGTCACGCGCTTGAGAATTTCCTCCGAGATCGCAAGCTCACCCGAATAATCCGTCGAGGCGATCCACAAGCGGATGATTTCCGCGCCCAGCCGGTTCGACACCTCATGCGGATCGACGCCGTTGCCGAGCGACTTCGACATCTTGCGGCCTTCGCCATCGACGGTAAAGCCGTGCGTGAGCAGCGCGTCGTAGGGCGCGCGGCCATCGAGCATGGACGCCGTGAGCAGCGACGAATGGAACCAGCCGCGATGCTGGTCCGAGCCTTCGAGATACAAATCAGCCGGGAATTGCAGCGAATCCTTGTGCGAGCCGCGCAGCACATGCCAGTGCGTCGTGCCGGAATCGAACCACACGTCGAGCGTGTCGCGGTTCTTTTCGTAGAGGTTGGCGTCGTCGCCGATCAGCTCGCGCGGATCGAGCTTCTGCCACGTTTCGATGCCGCCTTCCTCGACGCGCTTCGCCACTTCTTCCAGCAGTTCCGGCGTGCGCGGATGCAGTTCGCCGGTTTCCTTGTGCACGAAGAACGCCATCGGCACGCCCCATTGGCGTTGACGCGACAGCGTCCAGTCCGGCCGATTCGCGATCATGCTGTACAGACGTTGCTTGCCCCACGACGGGTAGAACGCCGTGTTTTCCACGCCTTCGAGCGCGGTTTCGCGCAGCGTCTTGCCGCCGTCTTTCGGCGTCAGGTCCATGCCCGCGAACCATTGCGACGTCGCGCGATAGATGATCGGCGTCTTGTGCCGCCAGCAATGCATGTAGCTGTGCACGTACTTTTCGGTCTTGAGCAGTGAGCCCGCGCCTTCGAGCGCTTCCACGATCTGCGGATTTGCCTTCCAGATCGACAGCCCGCCAAACAACGGCAACGATTCGATATAGCGCCCATCGCCCATCACCGGACTGATGATGTCCGAATCCGACATGCCGTGCGCCTTGCACGACACGAAGTCTTCCACGCCATACGCCGGCGACGAATGCACGATGCCCGTGCCGCTTTCCGTCGTCACATATTCGCCGAGATAAACCGGCGCGGTGCGCTTGTAGCCCGGATGCGCCGCCGCCAGCGGATGATGAAAGCGCAGATTCGCGAGCTTTTCACCGGTCGCCGTGGCGATGACTTCGCCGCTCAGGCCATAGTTCTTCAGGCATTCCTCGACACGTTCCTGTGCGAGAATCAGCAGCCCGCGCGGCGTATCGACGAGCGCATAGACGATCTCCGGATGCACGTTCAACGCCTGATTCGCGGGAATGGTCCACGGCGTCGTCGTCCAGATGACGATGCCGCCTTCCGCGCGCGGCAACGCGTTCAGGCCGAACGCGGCGGCGGTCTTTTCCGGTTCCGCGAACGCGAACAACACGTCGATGGTCGGATCGGTCTTGTCCTTGTATTCGACTTCCGCTTCCGCCAGCGCCGAGCCGCAATCGAAGCACCAGTTCACCGGCTTCAGTCCGCGATACACATAACCCTTCTCCATGATCTTGCCGAGCGCGCGAATTTCGCCCGCTTCGTTGACGAAGTTCATGGTCTTGTACGGATTGTCCCAGTCGCCGAGCACGCCCAGACGGCGGAAGCCGACCTTCTGCTTCTCGATCTGCTCGCTCGCGTAGGCGCGCGCCTTCTGCATGACTTCGATGGCCGGCAGCGACTTGCCGAACTGCTTTTCGATCTGGATTTCGATCGGCATGCCGTGGCAATCCCAGCCCGGCACGTACACGGCGTCGAAGCCCGCGAGATTGCGCGCCTTGACGATCATGTCCTTCAGGATCTTGTTGACCGCGTGGCCCAGGTGGATGTCGCCGTTCGCGTACGGCGGGCCATCGTGCAGGATGAATTTCTTGCGGCCCTTGGATGCCGCGCGGATTTTCTCGTAGACCTTGTTGTCCTGCCATTCCTTGACCCACGCCGGTTCGCGTTTGGGCAGGTCGCCGCGCATGGGAAACGGCGTGTCGAGCAGATTGACGGGGTACTTCGAGGAGGCTTTTTCTTTCTTGTCGCTCATGAATGACTCGGTGAATTCGGTGAGACGGCGCGTGACGGACAGTGCGCGATTGATTCGATCACGGGGCAGCGGGCGGCGCAGAACGCACCGCGCGCTTACCTAATTCGATCGGTGGCCGAAATGGCGAAACCGGTTGCGCGGCTGCCGGCGTTGCTCGCGGGCGGCAGGCCGAAGTACGCGCGCGCGTTGTCGACATCGCGTGCGATGGCGGCGGTGAGCGTTTCGAGGTCGATGTACTTCTCCTCGTCGCGCAGCTTTTTCAGGAATTCGATGCGAACCAGCTTTCCGTAGGCGTCGCCGTGCCAGTCGAGTACGAAGACTTCGAGCAGCACGCGGCCGGAATCGTCCACGGTGGGACGAAGACCGAGACTGGCGACGGCGGGCAGCGGGTCATCCGCGAGACCGTGCACGCGGACGACGAAGATGCCCGCGAGCGCCGGACGCTTGTGCGCGATCGGCAGGTTCAGCGTGGGAAAGCCGAGATCGCGGCCGAGCTTCGCGCCATGCACCACATGACCGCTGATGACATACGGACGCCCGAGCGCGACGTGCGCCGCGTCCAGATCGCCCGCGACCAGCGACGAGCGCACCGACGACGACGAAATGCGCGCGCCGTTCGGATGCGCGACGGTCGCCATTTGCTCGACTTCGAAACCGTATTGATCGCCTGCTGCCTTGAGCGAAGCGAAGTTGCCCGCGCGCTTGGCGCCGTAGCAGAAGTCGTCGCCGACCATGACCCAGCGCGCGTGCAGACCATCGACGATGACGTTCTTCACGAACGTATCCGGCGTTTGGCTTGCGAAGGTGTGATTGAAATGCTCGACCACGACGCGGTCCACGCCGTTGGTGCGCAGCGCTTCGAGCTTGTCGCGCAGCATGGCGATACGCGGCGGCGCGCCCGCAGGATTGAAGAACTCGCGCGGATGCGGCTCGAAGGTCATGACGCAGACGGGCAGCCCGCGTTCGTCCGCGGCGGCGCGCACGCGCGCGAGCAGCGCCTGATGGCCGCGATGGACACCGTCGAAGTTGCCGATGGTCAGTGCGCAGGGCGACCGGCTTTCGGCATTGGGGAGGCCGCGGAAGACTCTCACGATGGGCGTTGGTCGGTGAAAAAGGCTCGATGCTGCAAAGCGTTAGATTATAAACGTTCGCCGCGACGCCCGGGCGCACGCGGCTTTCGCGGCGCGTGGATGAGGACCATTGGCACGATTTTCGCCAAGCCGGGTGATAAAATTCGCGGATGAAAAAAATCGTCATTCTGATCTCCGGACGCGGGAGCAATATGGAGGCCGTCGTGCGTGCTTGCGCGCGCGAAGGCTGGCCGGCGCGCGTCTGTGCGGTCATTTCCAATAATCCGGATGCCGCCGGGCTCGCCTTTGCGGCGGCGAACGGCATCGAAACGCAGGTGGTGGATCATCGGCAGTTTGACGGGCGCGAAGCGTTCGATGCAGCGCTCGCGCGCGAAATCGACCGGCACGCGCCGGACCTCGTCGTGCTCGCGGGTTTCATGCGGGTGCTGACGGATGATTTCGTCCTGCGCTATGCCGGGCGCATGCTGAATGTGCATCCGTCGCTGCTGCCGTTGTTTCCGGGGCTGCGCACGCATCAACAGGCGCTCGATGCCGGCGTGCGCGTGCATGGCGCCACGGTGCATTTCGTCACGCCGACGCTCGATCATGGACCGGTCGTCGCGCAAGGCGTCGTCCCGGTGATGGCCGGTGACGATGCCGCCGCGCTCGCCGCGCGCGTGCTGACGGTCGAACACATCATCTACCCGCGCGCGGTGCGCTGGTTTATCGAAGGGCGTCTTTTTATCGAGGGCGAACGTGTCGCTCTCACGCCGTCTGAGCCGCAATGGCTCTTTGCCGACATTGCCGGGGAGGGCGTATGAGGCTGCATGGATTCTTGATTGGACAAACCGAAACGTTATTGGCGGACGTGCTGCGCTTCGCCGGTCCCGCCGATGCCGCGACCAGCCGCTTTTTCCGCGCGCATCCGAAGTTGGGGCATGGCGAGCGTGGGGTGATCGCGGAGGCGGTGTTCGCCGTGCTGCGCCGGAAGATGGAGTTTTCGCATCTGGCGGAAAGCGGCAGCGGCAATCAGGCGCGGCGTCTTGCGCTGCTCGGGCTGATGCAGACGGCCGGTCTTTCGGCGCTCAAGCCGCATGTGTCCGCCGACGAGTATCAATGGCTCTCGCAAGTCTCGAAGATCGATCCGGCAAGCCTGCCCATGCGCGTGCGCTTCAACCTGCCGCAATGGATTTCGGATGCACTGAGCAAACGCTTCGACGCCGATGAAATGGCGAAGCTCGCCGCCGTGCTGAACTATCCCGCGCCGCTCGATCTGCGCGCGAACCCGATCAAGGCGAATCGCGATGTCGTCATCAAGGCGCTCGTGGAAGCTGGCATCGATGCGGGCGAAACGCCGTTCGCGCCGTTCGGCATTCGCGTGGACGGCAAGCCCGCGCTCACGCGTCTCGCGCCGTTTCAGGAAGGCTGGATCGAAGTGCAGGACGAAGGCAGCCAGTTGCTTTGCTCGCTGATGGCTCCGCGCCGTGGCGAAATGGTGGTGGATTTCTGCGCGGGCGCGGGAGGCAAGACGCTCGCCCTCGGCGCGATGATGCGTTCCACCGGCCGTCTCTACGCGTTCGATGTCTCCGACAAGCGTCTCGCCAAGCTCAAGCCGCGCCTTGCGCGCAGCGGGCTGTCGAATGTGAATCCCGTGCTGATCGACAGCGAACACGATGCCAAGATCAAGCGCCTCGCGGGCAAGATCGACCGCGTGCTCGTCGATGCGCCATGTTCGGGGCTCGGCACGCTGCGTCGCAATCCTGATCTGAAGTGGCGGCAATCGCCTACGTCCGTGGCGGAACTCACGCCCAAGCAGCTCTCGATTCTCACGAACGCCTCGCGGCTCGTGAAGGTCGGCGGGCGGCTCGTCTACGCGACGTGTTCCATGCTGGAAGCGGAGAACGAGAACGTCGTCGCGCAGTTTTTGGAGACGCATCCGAACTTCCGCGTCGTGCCCGCGCGTGAGGTGCTCGCGGAACAGCGCATCGATCTCGATACCGGCGATTACCTTTCGCTGTGGCCGCACAAGCACGGCACCGACGGCTTCTTCGCCGCCGTGCTGGAGCGCGTGCCGGATGCATCGAAAGCGGCGCCTGCGGTCGAAGAAACCGCGTAAGTCAGCATGTCCAACCGCTTCCTGAACGATTTCCTCGAACGGCTCGCACGCGATTTCGGCGAGCCCGAGGTCATCTGGCAGGTCGCGGTGCTGCTCGGCATGTTGGTCGTGGCGTGGTGGCTGGCGCGCGTGCTGCGCAAGAAACTCGATGTGCGCCGCCAGTCGCGTTTCGAAGCCGTGCGCTTCGGCGCGGAAAGTCTCAACAAAGCGTTGTTCCCGCTGCTCGGCACGGTGCTGGTGACGCTCGCGCAACTGGCGCTGGCGCCGGTCATCCACACGGCGTTCTTGCGGCTCGCGCTGGTGCCGTTGTGCGGCATCACCGTGATTTACATGATGTTCTACGTCGCGCGGCGCGTGTTCAGCCGCGCGGGCAGCGAGCACGAGGCGGGCGCGCTGCTGTATCTGTTCGAAAAGCTCGTGACCGTGATCGTCTGGGTCGCGATGCTGCTCACCGTGATGGGCATTCAGGACGACGTCGTGCGCTGGATGGCGAGCGTGCGCTTCAACTTCGCCAACGCGCACATGACGCTGCTCTCGCTCGCCTCGGGCGTGCTGTGGGTGTGCGTGACGCTGATCGTCGCGATGTGGGCGGGCGCGCTGCTCGACGAGCGCCTGATGCGCGCGCGTTCCCTCGATGCCAATCTCAAGGTGGTGCTCGCACGCGTCGCGCGGGCGCTGATGATTCTGGCCGCGATTCTCGTGAGCCTGTCGATCGTCGGCATCGATATCACGGTGTTGGGGGTGTTCGGCGGCGCGCTTGGCGTTGGGTTGGGCTTTGGCTTGCAGAAGATCGCCAGTAATTACGTGTCGGGCTTCATCATCTTGCTGGATCGTTCGCTGCGGTTGGGCGACATGATCAGCGTGAGCGGCAGCCAGGGCACCGTCACGCAGATTCGCACGCGCTACACGGTCGTGCGTGGGCTGGATGGCATCGAAACGCTTATTCCGAACGAGAAGCTCATCACGGATGTCGTGCAGAATCATTCGTCGTACTTGACGCGCGGTAACGCGAAAGTCGCGGTGCAGGTGAGTTATCGCAGCGACGTGGAACAGGCCATGCGCTTATTAGTGGAAGCGGCAAATGGCGTCGAACGTGTGTTGATCGATCCCGCGCCCGCCGCATTGCTCGCAAACTTCGGCGCGGATGGCGTCAATCTCGAACTGAGCTTCTGGATTGAAGAAGCCGCGAAAGGCACGGGCGGCGTAAGGTCGCAGGTGAACCGTAACATTTGGCGGTTATTCTGCGAGCATGGTATCGAGATTCCTTACGCGCAGCGCGAAATCAGGATCGTCGGGAGCGCTGAACAAATGTCGAACACATCGGCATTAAATACCGGGCTTCGGCCCGACAGTCCTGCGCCAAGCGCTTGAAGATGCGCTGAAAAGCTCAATCTCCTGATTTGAACCAGGAAATAGGATCTTTTCGGGACGTGAGATCTCCCCCGATTTGATAGCATTCAAAAAATTTCACCTTTCCGACAATGAGTTGGAACGCATGAAGTAGAATGCGATCGAACCATATCAGGCAGCTTTCAGGTGCCCGACAACGTCTTAAGGTCAAGTTTCATAAGCCATTTTTTCCGAATTTCACAGGTACAAAGGTAAATCGCCTTGCTGAATTCCTCCCTCGATTTTCTTGCAAACGGATTGCTGAACGCCTCCTGGTGGCAGATCATCCTGTTCACGCTCGCGATGACGCACGTCACCATCGCCGGCGTCACGATCTACTTGCATCGCTGTCAGGCGCATCGCGCGCTGGATCTGCATCCCGTCGCGAGCCACTTTTTCCGCTTCTGGCTTTGGTCCACCACCGGCATGCTGACCGGTCAGTGGGCGGCCATCCATCGTAAACACCACGCCAAATGCGAGACCGAAGAAGATCCGCACAGCCCGCAAACGCGCGGCATCTGGAAGGTGTTGCTCGAAGGCGCCGAACTCTATCGCACGGAAGCGAAGAACGAAGAAACCATGCGCAAGTTCAGCCACGGCACGCCGGATGACTGGATCGAGCGCAATGTCTACACGCGTTATCCGATCCTCGGCATCAGCATCATGATGGTGATCGACGTCGCGCTGTTCGGCATCGTCGGGCTGTCCGTGTGGGCCGTGCAGATGATCTGGATTCCTTTCTGGGCGGCAGGCGTGGTCAACGGTCTCGCGCACTGGTGGGGTTATCGCAACTTCAATTCGCCGGATGCGAGCACCAACATTTTCCCGCTGGGCATTTTGATCGGCGGCGAAGAACTGCATAACAACCATCACACGCACGCGACGTCGGCCAAGCTGTCGAACAAGTGGTACGAGTTCGATATCGGCTGGATGTACATCCGCATGATGTCGTTCGTCGGTCTGGCGAAGGTCAAGAAGATCGCGCCGACGCCGAAGCTAGCCGCGAGCAAGTCCGTGCTGGATCAGGACACGTTGCAGGCCGTGCTGTCGAACCGCTACGAAGTCATGGCGCGTTACGGCAAGGCGCTCAAGCGCGCCTACGCTCAGGAACTCGTGAAGCTGAAGGAAGCTGGCGCGCGCGAGAAGTATCAGTTGATGCGCGGTGCGCGCAAGTGGGTTCACAAGGACGAAGAAGGTCTGGACGAGCCGCAGCGCAAGCAACTGCCGGAACTGTATCTGGACAACCAGAAGCTGCGTACGTACATCGAACTGCGCAAGGATCTGGCGGCGATGTGGGACCGGTCGAACGCATCGCGCGAGCAGTTGCTGGTGCAGTTGCAGGACTGGGTGCATCGTGCGGAGCAGAGCGGCATCAAGGCTTTGCAGGACTTTGCCCTGCGTTTGCGACGCTACGCCTGACGCGCGAATCCGTTAAAATTTAATGACGTCACAAGACCCCGCTCTGGCGGGGTTTTTGTTTTTGGCGGCCGGATTTCGCATGGTGTCGTTCGCAAAAATGCAGGGGACAGGGAAATGGAAGCGATCAGGAGCGTCGAGTACGACCGGCCGCAAGGCCTGACGTGTGGAGTGGGCGAAGCGTGGGCGCGGGTGCCGGATGCGCCCTCGCTAGAGCGCAAGCGGGAGCTGAAGGAACGTATCCGCGCGTTGTTGAAGCAAGAAAAAGCGGTGCTGGTCGCGCATTACTATGTCGATGCCGAACTTCAGGAACTCGCGGATGAAACCGGCGGCTGCGTCGCCGATTCGCTCGAAATGGCGCGCTTCGGCCGCGATCACGCGGCTCAGACGCTGGTCGTCGCGGGCGTGCGCTTCATGGGCGAGACCGCGAAGATCCTGAGTCCGAACAAGCGCATTCTCATGCCCGATCTCGACGCCACGTGTTCGCTCGATCTCGGCTGTCCCGCCGACGAATTTTCCGCTTTCTGCGATGCCCACCCTGACCGCACCGTCGTCGTCTACGCGAACACCAGCGCGGCGGTGAAGGCGCGCGCGGACTGGATGGTCACGTCGTCCATCGGTCTGGAAATCGTCGCGGACCTGCACGCGCGCGGCGAGAAAATCCTGTGGGCGCCGGACCGGCATCTCGGCGGCTACATCCAGAAGAAGACCGGCGCGGACATGTTGTTGTGGCAAGGCTCGTGTCTCGTGCACGACGAGTTCAAGGGCGTCGAACTGGATTTGCTGCGCGCCGAATATCCCGACGCGAAGATTCTCGTGCATCCCGAGTCGCCGGAAGGCGTTGTGAAGCTCGCGGATGTCGTCGGCTCGACCACGCAGTTGATCGACGCCGCCGTGAAGCTGGATGCGCAGCGCTTCATCGTCGCGACGGATCTGGGCATTCTGCACAAGATGCGGCTCGCCGCGCCCGGCAAGACGTTCATCGAAGCGCCGACCGCCGGCAACAGCGCCACCTGCAAGAGTTGCGCGCATTGCCCGTGGATGGCGATGAACGGCCTCGCCAATCTCGCCGACGTGCTCGAACGCGGCCACAACGAAATTCATGTCGATGCCGCCATCGGCGAACGCGCGCGTGTGCCGATCGATCGCATGCTCGACTTCGCCGCGCGTCACAAGAAGCGCGTGCAGACGAGCGGCGATCTCGCGAAAGACAGCGCGCTGTTCACCAACGTGGGAGCCGCGTGATGTCGATGTCGATCTTCGAGGAAGTCCGCCAGCAATACGGCGAAGCGTTCGATGCCGCGCTGGCCCGCAATGTCGTCGATGCGCTGGAAGAAGACGTCGGCAGCGGCGATCACACCGGCCGCCTCGTGCCCGCCGATGTGCGGCGCACGGCGCGCATCATCGTGCGTGAGGAGGCCGTGCTGTGCGGCGCGCCTTGGTTCGAAGAGGTGATGCGCCGCGTCGATCCGTCCATCGAAGTGGAATGGCAGTATCGCGAGGGCGAGCGCATGAAGGCGGATACGCCTGTCGTGATGCTGCACGGTCCCGCGCGTTCGCTGCTGACGGCGGAGCGCAACGGCCTGAACTTTCTGCAATTGCTTTCGGGCGTGGCGAGCGCGACGCGTCGCTATGTCGATGCCATCGAAGGCACGCGCGCGCGCATTCTCGATACGCGCAAGACGCTGCCCGGATTGCGGCTCGCGCAGAAGTACGCGGTGCGCGTGGGCGGCGGCGCGAACCAGCGGCTCGCGCTGTACGACGGCATTCTGATCAAGGAGAACCATATCGCGGCGGCGGGCGGCGTGGGCGCGGCGATGGATGCGGCGCTTGCCTTGAACGCGGGCGTGTCGATTCAGATCGAAGTGGAAACGCTCGAACAACTGGAGACGGCGCTGGCGCATCGCGCGGAGTCGATTCTGCTGGATAACTTCACGCTCGACGCCATGCGCGATGCTGTGCGCATCACGGCGGGCCGTGCGTTGCTCGAAGTTTCGGGCGGCGTGAATTTCGATTCCGTTCGCGCGATTGCGGAGACGGGCGTGGATCGCATTTCCATCGGCGCGCTCACGAAGGACGTGCGCGCAACCGACTTTTCGATGCGCCTGATCTAGATCGCCGGGCGGCGCGCGGGCGGTGGCATCAACACCGTGGGCAGCGCCTTCGGTAACGTGGAAGGCCAATCGCGGCTGAAATGCAGGCCGCGGCTTTCGCGCCGTGCGCACGCGCTTTCCACGATCAGCGACGCTACATCCACGAGATTGCGCAGTTCCAGCAGATCGCGGCTCACCTTGAAGTTCGCGTAATACTCGTGGATTTCGTCGCGCAGAAGCGCCAGCCGATGCTGCGCGCGCGCCAGCCGCTTGTCCGTGCGCACGATGCCGACGTAATTCCACATCAGCCGACGCAGTTCGTCCCAGTTATGCGCGACGACGACTTCCTCATCGGGATCGGAGACGCGGCTTTCGTCCCAGTCGGGCAACTGCGCGTGACAGCCGTTCGAGAAACCGTCCGCTTCGATCGCCTGCGCGGCGGCGCGTCCTACCACGAGACATTCCAGCAGCGAGTTGCTCGCGAGCCGATTCGCGCCGTGCAATCCGGTGTACGAAGTTTCGCCGACGGCATACAAGCCAGGTCGATCGGTGCGCCCCGCGAGATCGGTCACGACGCCGCCGCACGTGTAATGCGCGGCAGGCACGACCGGAATCGGCTCCTTCGCGATGTCGATGCCGAATTCGCGGCAACGCGCGAGAATCGTCGGGAAATGTTCTTCGAGAAACGCGCGCGGCTGGTGGCTGATGTCCAGATACACGCAATCGATGCCGCGTTTCTTGATCTCGAAGTCAATCGCGCGCGCAACGATATCGCGCGGCGCGAGTTCGGCGCGTTCGTCGTGGGCGGGCATGAAGCGCGTGCCATCGGGCAGACGCAGAATGCCGCCTTCGCCGCGCACGGCTTCGGAAATGAGGAACGACTTCGCGTACGGATGGAACAAACACGTCGGATGGAACTGGATGAACTCCATGTTCGCCACGCGGCAGCCGGCGCGCCACGCCATCGCGATGCCATCGCCGGTCGCGGTGTCCGGGTTCGTCGTGTAGAGATAGACCTTGCCCGCGCCGCCGGTCGCGAGCACGGTATGCGGCGCCTGAATGGTGACCGTGCGCCCGCTCGTCAGATCGAGCGCATACAGACCATGACAACGATGCCCCGGCAATCCCAGCCGGTCGGACGTGATCAGATCGATCGCGCAATGATCTTCCAGCAGCGTGATATTCGGATGATTGCGCACGCGCTCGCCGAGCGTGCTGACGACCGCGTGGCCGGTGGCATCCGCCGCATGAATGATGCGCCGATGGCTGTGTCCGCCTTCGCGCGTGAGATGGAAACCGAGTTCGGCCGACCGGTCGCGCGTGAAGGGCACGCCTTCCTCGATCAGCCATTCGATCGCCGCGCGCCCGTTCTCGACGATGAAACGCGTGGCGGCTTCGTCGCACAGTCCGCCGCCCGCGACGAGCGTATCGCGCACATGATTGTCGATGCTGTCCGCCGAATCGAGCACCGCCGCGATGCCGCCCTGCGCCCAATCGCTCGCGCCTTCGCTCGCCGAGCGCTTGGCGATGATCGCGACGCGCCGCGTCTGCGCCAGATTCAACGCGACGCTCAGACCCGCGAGGCCGCTTCCCACGATCGCCACATCGAAATTCATGCCGCCGGTTCTCCGTCCATGTTCTTGTGCTGCGCCTTTGTGTCGAAACTTGTCACAAAGACGGCAGGCGGCAAGCATAACCCGCACGCCTGACGAGGGACAGCAAAAACCCATGCACGAATATGTGAACAGCGCGTGAAAAGACTTCAGAAAACAAAAAGCCCCGCGTGTGCGGGGCTTTTTGCTGTAACCGTCAGGCAATCAAAACCAAGTGACTTACTTGATCTTGGTTTCCTTGTAGTCAACATGCTTGCGGGCGACCGGATCAAATTTCTTGATCAGCATCTTTTCCGGCATGTTGCGCTTGTTCTTGGTGGTCGTATAGAAGTGACCCGTGCCTGCGGTCGATTCCAGCTTGATCTTGTCGCGTGCGCCTTTGGCCATGTGCGTGCTCCTTAGATTTCACCGCGTGCGCGCAGATCCGCGAGCACGGCGTCAATACCGTTCTTGTCGATCAGTCGCAGACCGGCGTTCGAGACGCGCAGACGGACCCAGCGGTTTTCGCTTTCAACGAAGAAACGGCGGTTCTGCAGGTTCGGCAGGAAACGACGCTTGGTCTTGTTGTTTGCGTGGGAAACGTTGTTGCCCGACATCGGGCCTTTCCCAGTTACTTGGCATACGCGTGCCATGCTGATACTCCTAATTTTGTCTGGTTCGAACGCCCGGCGAACGGAGGCTAGATACTGCAGGAATGTTCGCCGATGCCTCTTGATTCGCCCGATTGCCTTGATCGGGGACTTGGCAGCACGGTTATGCCAATGAGGACCACGTAAGCCAGAACAGGTGGGTTGAGAGAAGCAAACGCGGATTGTAGCAGGAAAATTCCTGCATTTTCAAGCAGTTTCATGGTTTGCAACCCGTCGCGCGCGCTGAGAAACATGCGTCAGAGCCAGCCAAGCTGCGCGAACGAGCAAACCTCGTTGTTCGCCACGACGAAATGATCGAGCAGATTGACGTCGATGATCCTGAGCGTGTCCTTGATGGTGCGCGTCAGAGCGCGGTCGCTCGCGCTCGGCTCGATGCCACCGGACGGATGATTATGCGCGACGATCACGCTGACGGCGTGCGTTTCCAGCGCGTGGCGTGCGATTTCCTGCGGAAACACCGGAACGCGCGTGAGGGTGCCGTGCGCCTCCTCCCGCAAGTCGATTAGCCGATGCCGTCCGTCCAGATACAACGCGACGAACACTTCGCGCCGCAGCGTGCCGATCCTGAGCCGCAACATGTCCTCGACGGTGCCGGGCGAATCGAGCATCGTGCGTTCGCGGGCTTTCTCGGACAACGCCCGCCGCAAAAGCTCCGACACCGCGAGAATGGTCGCGGCGCGCGCCTCGCCGATGCCGCGCTCGCCCCGCAGTTCCGTCGCGGATGCGTCGAGCAGGCCACGCAGAGAGCCGAAGCGCTTGAGCAACGCTCGCGCGAGATCGACCGCTGAAGAACCCCGCACGCCGGTACGTAGAAACACCGCCAGCAATTGCTCATCGGACAGCGCGGCCGCGCCGAGCGTGAGAAATCGCTCGCGCGGCCGTTCGTTGACATCCCACTCGTGGATCGGCACATGGGGCGTGCTCAAGCCGTCCGGCGAGGGCGCGCCGACGAGTTTCAGTTCAGCGGCCATGACCTGCTCCTGTGATAATGTGTCGCGCGCCGTGTCGGATTACGGCGATTGCCTGTCGGCACGGCGAACTCCAACTCTGTCTTACAATACTGCCTTGGGCTTCTGGTCCGATCCGGCATGCGGCGCTTTCCTGCATCCCGTTTCCCAGCCGCTGCGTACGGTGCACAGGCACGCGCGCACCACGCGGAAAGCGCCTCCACTGACCCGCCACGTTCAAATTTCATGAGCATCATCGATATTTCCGAGGTGAAACCCGGTTCGCACGTCACGCTTCATTACCGGCTCGCATTGGCCGATGGTGCCGACATCGTCAACACCTTCAACGACAAGCCCGCCACGCTGTTGCTCGGCGCAGGACAACTCGCGCCGCCGCTGGAAGAAATTCTGCTGGGTTTGAAGGTCGGGCACCATTCGACCTTTCGGCTAGATCCGGAGCAGGCGTTCGGGCCGCGTAACCCGGAGCTGATTCAGCGCGTGTCGCTGGCGACGCTGCGTGAAAACAGCATGATCGGCGAGGATTTTTCGCCCGGCGATCTCGTCGAATTCAATGCGCCGAATGGCGGCCGCTATGCGGGCGTGCTCAAGGAAGTGGGCGAAACGTCGGCGCTGTTCGACTTCAACCACCCGTTGGCCGGCCAGGCGCTGACCTTCGAAGTGAAAATCATCGGAATTCTGTAAGCCATGAGCCTGACTGAAAGCCTCAACGACGTTCAGACCGACGTCGAAATCCTGCTGGCCCAGCCGCGCGGTTTTTGCGCGGGCGTGGATCGCGCCATCGAGATCGTCGAGCGTGCCATCAAGCTGTTCGGCGCGCCCATTTACGTGCGGCACGAGATCGTCCATAACGCCTATGTCGTCGCGGATCTGCGCAAGAAGGGCGCGATCTTCATCGAGGATCTGGCCGATGTGCCGGAAGGCGCCACGCTGATTTTCAGCGCGCACGGCGTCTCGAAGGCAGTGCGCGGCGAGGCGGAAGCGCGCGGTTTGCGCGTGTTCGACGCCACCTGTCCGCTCGTCACAAAGGTCCACATGGAAGTGGCGAAGATGCGTCAGGACGGCTTCGATATCGTGATGATCGGCCACAAGGGCCACCCGGAAGTGGAAGGCACGATGGGCCAGTCGGGCGAGGGCATGCACCTCGTGGAAGATATCGACGATGTCCAGGCGCTCGACCTGCCGGACCCGCAGCGAATCGCCTACGTGACGCAGACCACGCTGTCCGTGGACGATGCCTCCGCCATCATCGATGCGCTCAAGGCGAAGTATCCGCAGGTGAAGGAGCCGAAGAAGCAGGATATCTGCTACGCGACGCAGAACCGGCAGGACGCGGTCAAGATCCTCGCGCCGCAGTGCGACGTGGTGATCGTGGTCGGCAGCCCGAACAGTTCGAACTCCAGCCGTCTGCGCGAAGTGGCCGAGAAGCGCGGCATCCCTTCGTACATGGTGGATTCGCCCACGCAGATCGACCCGAAATGGGTGGAAGGCAAGAAGCGCATCGGCGTGACGGCGGGCGCGTCCGCGCCGGAAGTGCTGGCGCAGGCGGTCATCGCGCGGCTGCGTGAGTTGGGCGTGCGCAGTGTGCGGTCGCTGGAAGGCATCGAGGAGACGATTGCGTTTCCGCTGCCGCGCGGGTTGTCGCTGCCGCAGTAATCTGCCGTTTATCGAGTTAGACGAAGTTCTCGAAAAAAGCGCCTCCGGGCGCTTTTTTCGTTTCCGGACTCAAGACAAGGAACCGCCGCGCCGATAATCGGACCAACGGGAAGCACCAGTTTGGGGCGTTTTCGATAGCCCGAAATCCGCTCGCAAACGTAAGCGCAAAAGGCCGGAAATAAACCTGCTCCCGGAATGGTGCAACTGCTGCACAAATCTGAATCGCAACCCGGTTGCGCCATCTGCGAAAAATCGGTCAAAAAGTAGGGTTGCAATGCTGGAAAACCCCGTCCCACAGGAATATTGCCTGTCTCATATTTAGCGTTACAATGCGCCCGTCCTTAGCCTGGAACGGTTGGTGACAGTGCAAATTCAAGGCGCAGGAGACCTATTTGATGCGATTCAAGTTTGCTCACGCCGTGTCGATCGCGGCTGCGGTTGCAATGGTGACCGCATGCGGCAAGAAGGACGAAAGCGGGGCGAGCAATCAGGCGACGGCGGTAAGTGCCGCATCGGCGCCGGCTTCGGTTTCCGCCGCGCCCGCCGCGCGTGAGGCAACAGTCGTGAAGATCGGTCAGGCTGGACCCTTGTCGGGCTTGCAGGCGCATCTGGGGAAGGACAACGAAAATGGCGCGCGGCTCGCGCTTGAAGAGATCAGCGCGCAGGGCTTGACTATCGACGGCCGCTCCATCCGCCTCGAACTCGACAGTCAGGACGATGCCGCCGACCCGCGTACGGGCGAAGAAGCCGCGCAAAAACTGGTGGACGACAAAGTGGTCGCGGTGATCGGCCACATGAACTCGGGCGTGTCCATTCCGGCTTCGAAGATTTACAGCGATGCGGGCATCGCGCAGATTTCGCCGTCCACGACGAACCCCGCCTACACGCAGCAAGGCTACAAGACGACCTTTCGCGTGGTGGCGACCGACGCGCTGCAAGGCCCGGTGCTCGCCAGCTACGCGATGAAAACGCTGCACGCGAAAAAAGTGGTCGTGGTGGACGACGCCAGCGCCTACGGCCGGGGACTCGCCGATGAATTCGCCAAAACCATGCAGGCGGGCGGCGTGAAGATCGCCGACCGCGAGGCAACCACCGAGAAGGCGCGCAATTTCAAGGCGATTCTCACGAAGATCAGGCGCATCCAGCCGGACGTGGTGATGTACGGCGGCATGGACGTGACGGGCGGCCCGTTCGCCAAGGAGGCGGCGGCGCTCGGCATCAAGGCCAAGATTCTTGCCGGCGACGGCGTGTGCACGGGACAGGTCGCGGAACTCGCGGGCGATGCCGTGCAGAACATCATCTGTTCGGAAGCGGGGCTCGCGCTTTCGAAGATGGACAAGGGCGCGGACTTCGCCACGAAATACGAAGCGCGTTTTCACCAGCCCGTGCAGATTTACGCGCCGTTCACGTATGACGCCATGTACGTGATCGTCGATGCAATGAAGCGCGCCAATTCCATCGAAGCGCCCAAGGTGCTCGCGGCGATCGCCACGACCGACTTCAACGGTCTGACGGGGCATATCGCATTCGACGACAAGGGCGATTTGAAGGCAGGCACCATCACGCTTTTCGACTTCAAGGACAAGAAGAAAGACGTACTCGATGTCGTGAAGCAATGAGGGTCCGGCAGTTGCGGTTGCTGTAGTTATTTGCGGTTCCATGGCGCCTGATCGAGAGCGCCGTATTCGTATCCGTCCGGCCACGTCCGCCGCTTCATCCGGCAGCGGACGGGCGCCGGTCGATTCACCCTTACCGGTTTTTGCAAAGTACGCGCGGTGCCGCTTCAGATTTCGCTTCACATCGGTTTATCGGCCGGTGATAAAGGCACTATCTGATCGCACGGGGCTAAGGAGCTTTACATGGATATTTTCATCCAGCAGATCATCAACGGTCTGGTTCTGGGCAGCGTCTACGCCATCATCGCGCTGGGCTACACGATGGTGTACGGGATTCTCGGCATCATCAACTTCGCGCACGGCGACGTGCTGATGGTGGGCGCGATGGTCGCGTTATCCTCCATCGGCGTCATGCAGAACCACTTTCCCGGCATACCGGGGCCGATCATGCTGACCATCGCGCTGGTGATCGCGGCCGTGGTCTGCGCGCTGGTCGGCTACACCATCGAAAAGGTCGCGTACCGGCCGTTGCGTAAAGCGCCGCGTCTCGCGCCGCTGATCACCGCCATCGGCGTGTCGATCCTCTTGCAAACCCTCGCCATGATGATCTGGGGCCGCAATCCGCTGGCCTTTCCGCAGCTTCTGCCGACCGATCCGATCAACGTGATCACGGCGGGCGAGAACAATCCCGGCGCGGTGATCTCGATGACTGAAATCGTCATCATCGTCGTCGCGTTCCTGGTGATGGGCGGCCTGCTGTTGCTCGTTCACAAGACCAAGCTCGGCCGCGCGATGCGCGCCATCGCCGAGAATCCGGGCGTCGCCTCGCTGATGGGCGTGAACCCGAACTTCGTGATCTCCGCGACCTTCATGATCGGCTCGGCGCTGGCGGCGCTCGCGGGCGTGATGATCGCCTCCGAATACGGCAACGCGCACTTCTACATGGGCTTCATTCCGGGCCTCAAGGCGTTCACGGCGGCGGTGCTGGGCGGCATCGGCAACCTCGCGGGCGCGATGGTCGGCGGCGTGCTGCTCGGCCTCATCGAACAGTTGGGCGCCGGTTACATCGGCAACCTGACAGGCGGCGTCTTCGGCAGTAACTATCAGGACGTGTTCGCCTTCATCGTGCTGATCATCGTGCTCGTGTTCCGTCCGTCGGGTCTGCTCGGCGAACGTGTCGCGGACCGCGCTTAAAGACCGTGTGAGGAGCTCAAAAAAATGACTTCGATTCAACCGATTGAGCCGTCCACGACGCTCATCCCCGAGAAAAACGCGACGAAGACGATGGTGGTCGGCATCGTCACGGCGCTCGTCGTGATCGCCGCGCCCATGGTGATCGGCGCGGCTGGCGGCAATTACTGGGTGCGCGTGCTCGACTTCGCGATGCTCTACGTGGTGCTGGCGCTCGGCCTCAACGTGGTGGTCGGCTTCGCCGGTCTGCTCGATTTGGGCTATATCGCGTTTTACGCGGTCGGCGCGTATGTCGCGGCGCTGCTGTCGTCGCCGCAATTGACCTCGCAGTTCGAGTGGATCGCGCATCTCGCGCCGAACGGGCTGCATCTGCCGTTCATCATCATCGCGCCGATCGGCATGGCGGTCGCGGCGACCTTCGGCGTGCTGCTCGGCGCACCGACGCTGCGCTTGCGCGGCGATTACCTCGCCATCGTGACGTTGGGCTTCGGGGAAATCATCCGGATCTTCATGAACAACCTCGATCGTCCGGTGAACATCACCAACGGTCCGAAGGGCATCACGGGTATCGATCCGGTGACGGTGGCGGGCTTCAATCTGTCGCAGACGCATAATTTCTTCGGCTTCCGCTTTCCGTCGGTGTACATGTATTACTACCTGTTCGTGCTGGCCGCGCTGCTGGTGATCTGGGTCTGTACGCGCTTGCAGCACTCGCGCATTGGCCGCGCGTGGGCCGCGATCCGCGAAGACGAGATCGCCGCGAAGGCCATGGGCATCAACACGCGTAACGTGAAGCTGCTCGCGTTCGCGATGGGCGCGTCCTTCGGCGGTCTGTCGGGCACCATGTTCGCGGGCTTTCAGGGCTTCGTGTCGCCGGAATCGTTCACGCTGTGGGAATCGATCGTCGTGCTGGCGTGCGTGGTGCTGGGCGGCATGGGCCACATTCCGGGCGTGATCCTCGGCGCGATGCTTTTGGCCGTGCTGCCGGAAGTGCTGCGCTCCACCATGACGCCGTTGCAGAACGCCATCTTCGGTCATCAGATCGTGGATACCGAAGTCGTCCGTCAGCTTCTTTACGGTCTTGCGATGGTCGTCATCATGCTGCGTCGTCCTGAAGGTTTGTGGCCGGCGTCGAAACATGAAGACCGCATCGCGAAGATTGCGAGGCGCGGCAACAAGAAGCCGGTTCGTGCATAAGGGCGGGGAATATCACACATGAGCGATACGAAACAAATCCGCCTGTCCGTCAAGGGCGTGAACAAGCGCTTCGGCGGATTGCAGGCGCTGTCGGATGTCGGCCTGCAAATCCGCGAAGGCGAGATCTACGGTCTGATCGGCCCGAACGGGGCGGGCAAGACCACGTTCTTCAACGTGATTACCGGGCTGTACACGCCGGATTCGGGCGAATTCAAGCTCGATGGCACGAACTACACGCCGACCGCGGTGTATCAGGTGGCGCAGGCGGGCATCGCGCGCACGTTCCAGAACATTCGCCTGTTCGGCGGCATGACGGCGCTGGAGAACGTGATGGTCGGGCGGCATGTGCGCACGAAGCATGGGTTGATCGGCGCGGTGTTTCAGACGCCGAGCGAGCGCCGCGAGGAGCGCGAGATCAAGGAACGCGCGCTCGAACTGCTCGAATACGTGGGCGTGTTGCAGTACGCCGATTACACGTCGCGCAATCTGTCGTATGGGCATCAGCGGCGGCTTGAAATTGCGCGCGCGTTGGCGACCGATCCGAAGCTGCTCGCGCTCGACGAACCGGCAGCGGGCATGAACGCGACCGAGAAGGTCGAACTCACGCGTCTGCTCGACAAGATCCGTTCGGATGGCAAGACCATTCTGCTGATCGAACACGATGTGAAGCTGGTCATGGGATTGTGCAACCGCATGACGGTGCTCGATTACGGCAAGGTGATCGCCGAGGGTCTGCCGCAGGACGTGCAGAAGGACCCGAAGGTGATCGAGGCATATTTGGGTGCGGGGGTGCACTAATGGCGACGCCAAGCGCGATGTTGAAGATTACAGGTCTGCAGGTGAACTACGGCGGCATCCAGGCGGTGAAGGGTGTCGATCTGGAAGTCGGGCAGGGCGAACTCGTGACGTTGATCGGCGCGAATGGCGCCGGCAAGACCACGACGATGAAGGCCATCACCGGGCTCAAGCCGTATTCGGCGGGCGATATTCAGTACATGGGGCAATCGATCAAGGGCGTGCCGACGCATGAGCTTTTGAAGCGCGGGCTTGCGATGGTGCCGGAAGGGCGCGGCATTTTTGCTCGCATGTCGATTTTGGAGAATATGCAGATGGGGGCTTATCTGCGTAACGATGCTGACAACATCCAGAAGGATACGGAGCGGATGTTCGGGTTCTTTCCGCGTTTGAAGGAGCGGGCTTCGCAGTATGCGGGGACGCTTTCTGGCGGGGAGCAGCAGATGTTGGCGATGGCGCGGGCGCTTCTTTCGCGGCCCAAGCTGTTGCTGCTCGATGAGCCTTCCATGGGGTTGTCGCCGATCATGGTGGAGAAGATCTTCGAGGTGGTGCGGGAGATTTCCAAGGAAGGGTTGACGGTTTTGTTGGTTGAGCAGAATGCTCGGTTGGCGCTTCAGGCCGCTAATCGGGGTTATGTGATGGATTCGGGTACTGTCACTATGTCTGGCGACGCTAAGGTTATGCTCGATGATCCTAAGGTTCGGGCGGCTTATCTCGGGGAGTGAGGTTTTTTGTTGTTGTCGTCGTGCAAGGGGCTGCTGCTGATTGTGTCTTTATTGCAGTAGCCGCCTCCCCGGCGGGGGGGTAACTTTCTTTGCTGCTGCAAAGAAAGTCACCAAAGAAAGCAGCTTTTACCCCCATGCACGCTGGCTGGAAAGTGTTGGTCTGGATTAACGATGCAGTGGCCGCAATAGGACTTGCCACGCATAACTTGCCGCTTAGGCAACCTAGCGATTACGCGCTCCAAAAATTCTCTCTTAGTGGACCGCATTCATGCTTTCGGCCATGCGCTTCGCGCGCCGAGAGCTTTAGAACGGAATCCCGCAGCGTATAAGCGCCCAGCCACATCGAACCTCCCCGCAAGATTGCTATTCGGCCCTACCTTGGTTGGCGCTTCTGACAAAAGCATTGCCCGCGCGCGATCACTCGCATTGGCCGTGGCGCTACGCTGGCGCATCTTCTTTAGTCGGAATACTAATTAACGTAGGGCCGAATAGCAAAACAGCGATGCCGCTTGATGTGGCTGGGCACTTACATGCTGCGGGATTCCGTTCTTAGGTTCTCGGCGCGCGTAGCGCATGGCCGAAAGAATGAATGCGGTCCACTAAAGCTTAGCGTTTCGAGCGCGCAATCGCGAGGTTGCCTAAGCGGCTTGTTATGCGTGGCAAGTCCTATTGCGGCCACTGCATCGTTAATCCAGACCAACACTTTCCAGCCAGCGAGCATGGGGGTAAAAGCTGCTTTCTTTGGTGACTTTCTTTGCAGCAGCAAAGAAAGTTACCCCCCCGCCGGGGAGGCGGCTACTGAAATAAAGACACAAACAACAGCAGCCCCTTCCACAAAAAACTCAAAGCCTCTTCCCAAGACTAACAACCTCATCCACCCCATACCCCAAAGCCTCATAAAACCCGCAAAGCTCGGAACGAGAAGCAAGAATCTGCAAATTAACCTTAGGACATCCGAGTTCAGAGAGCGCCGCTTCCGCATGAAGCATCAACGCCCTCCCAAACCCTCTCCCGCGAAACGCGTAAGAAACAGCAAGCGAATAAACCCACCCGCGATGCCCATCAAACCCACACATCACAGTGCCAACGACCTCACCCTCGCATAAGCCCACGAAAAACAACTCAGGCTGCGTCCGCAACTTATTGGCGATCGACAAAGCCGGATCGCGCTGCGGCCGCGATGCATCCGCGTACTCCGGAAACACATCGCGCCAAAGCGCAATCACGGCCTCGCGATCGGCGATATCGAACGTCCGAATGATCACAGCGAATCGAGCACGGACCGCAGCATCGACATCATCTGATCGATTTCTTCACGCGTGACATTCAACGCCGGCATGAAACGCAGCAAATTAGGCCGCGCCGCGTTGAGCAACAGCCCATCCGGCTGCATCAGCCGAGCCTTTTCGACGATTTGCGGGCCCTTGTCGCTATCGAGCAGCAACGCACGCAACAAGCCTTCACCGCGCTCGCCCTTGAAGCCGCGCTCATCGGAAAGCTTGAGCAACTGCTGCTTGAGATACTCACCCTTCTCACGCACGCTTTCCAGAAACCCCGGCGCGACAAGCTGCGAAATCACCGAAAAACCGACCGCGCTCATCAACGGATTGCCGTTGTACGTGCCACCCTGATCGCCCGCTTCGAAGCACGCGACCGATGCCTTCGACAGCAACGCCGCCAGCGGCACGCCACCGCCAATGCCCTTGCCCAGCGTCATGATGTCCGGCTCGATACCCGACAGTTCATACGCGAACAGCGTTCCCGCACGGCCGCACCCGCTTTGCACTTCATCGACGATCAACAGCAGGTTGTGCTGCTTGGTGAGATCGCGCAGTTGCTTCATGAACTCGCGCGTCGCGGGAATCACGCCGCCTTCGCCCTGAATCGGCTCCAGCATGACGGCAACGGTCTTCTCGGTAATGAGTTTCTCGACCGATGCGATGTCGTTCAAATCCGCCTTCGGAAACCCCGGCACCTGCGGCGCATAGATCGTGTCCCAGCCCGGCTTGCCAGACGCCGACATCGTGGCGAGCGTGCGGCCGTGAAAGCTGTGATCGAAGGTGATGATTTCATACGCGCCATCGCGGAACTTGCGGCCCCACTTGCGCGCGAGCTTGATCGCGCCTTCGTTGGCTTCCGCGCCGCTGTTGGCAAAAAACACCTTGTCGAAGCAACTGTGTTGCGTGAGCAGACCGGCCAACTGCGCCATCGGACCGTTGTAGAAAGCCGGCGACGGATTGATGAGCGTGCGCGCCTGCTTTTCCATCGCCTCGATCATGCCTTCGTTGCAATGGCCGAGCGAATTCACCGCCCAGCCCTGAATGAAGTCGAGATAGCGCTTGCCGGTGTTGTCGTAGAGCCAGGAACCCTTGCCGTGCGTGAAGACGATCTCGGGACGGTTCGTGATGTACATCAGCGAATCAACAGGGTACTCATTGAAATTCATGACTGCAGGCTCCACGAAGGCGAAACGAAAAAGAGGAAAGCGAGGCGGAAAAAACAAAAGCCACGGAATTCCGTGGCTTCATTTTCATGCGCTTCGATAAAAAACGAACCGTGAGCGCAGATGCGTGACGAGCCAGCGGCATCCCTAGGGAAGCGGCGAGCGGCGACGTCGAAGTGCGGTCAGGATTCGGTTCATTCGCGAAGGATACGTTATGACGTTCCCGCGTGTAAACCATGCACGCGGATTTTTTCCGCACGCATGATTCACCGCGTTCTGCGCATTCATCGTCAGACCGGATGCGCGAGGTCCGCCGCGCTCGTGAACGAATCCGCGTAAAACTCGTCTTCCGGCAGCCGATGATGCTGCGTGAAATCGCGTTGCGCGGATTCGACCATGACCGGTGCGCCGCACGCATACACCTGATAAGCGCTCAAGTCTGGCAGATCTTCGATGACAGCCCGATGAACGAAGCCCGTGCGGCCCGCCCACGCATCGCTTGCGTCCGGCTCGGAAAGCACGGGCACGAAGGTGAAGTTGGGAATCTCGCGCGCCCATTGTTCGGCCAGATCCATCATGTACAGATCCTTCTTGCGGCGGCCGCCCCAGTAGAGCGTCATCGGACGGTTGAGGTTCTTGAACACCGCATGCTCGATGATCGCCTTGATCGGCGCGAAGCCCGTGCCCGAGGCGAGCAGCACGATGGGCTTGTCGGATTCGTCGCGCAGGAAGAACGTGCCGAGCGGGCCTTCGAAGCGCAGGATGTCGCGCTCTTTCATCGCGCCGAACACGTGGTCCGTGAACGCGCCGCCGGCCATGTGGCGGATATGCAGTTCGAGCGGACCTTCATGATGCGGCGGGCTCGCCATCGAATAGCTGCGGCGCTTGCCGTCCTTCAGAATGAACTCGATGTACTGCCCCGCCAGATATTGCAGGCGTTCGTTGGCAGGCAATTGCAGCTTCAGTTCGATGACATCATCGGCCTTCTTCGCCAGCGCGTTGACGCGGCAGGGCAGCTTCTTCACCTGCACATCGCCCACGCCCGCGACTTCGCGCACGTCGATGGTGAGATCGGTTTGCGCCGTCGCGCAGCAGAACAGCGCCATGCCGCGCGTTTTTTCATCGTTCGACAAAGCCGACGACGAATGCGGCGCCTGCTCGACTTCGCCCTGCACCACATGGCCCTTGCAGGAACCGCAAGCGCCGTTCTTGCAGCCATACGGCAGGCCGATTCCCTGACGCAGCGCCGCGCTCAGAACCGGCTCGTCCGGTTCAACCTGAAACTGCCGGCCGCTTTGCCGGAGCGTTACGTTAAAAGCCATAGATCGATTTCGTGCGTGTTGAGTGTTTCGGTGTGGTTCTGCGTGGTTCTATGTTCGGCGCGCGGCACGTTCGGGTGTGCAGACGATAAAATGTCTGGATGATCGTCACTCGAATTCTTCGCCGCGCCCGTGTGCTGATCGTCGGTTGCGGCGATGTCGGCATGCGCGCGTTGCCGCTTCTCAAGGCGCATGCCGCCGCGCCTCGCGTGTTCGCGCTCACGCATCACCCGGAACGCGCGGAGTTGCTGCGCATGGCGGGCGCGCTGCCGATTGCCGGTGACCTCGACGACCGCGCGAGCTTGCGGCGTCTGGCGGGCATCGCGCGAACGGTGCTGCATCTCGCGCCTCCGCAAAAAGACGGTGATACCGACCGCCGCACGCGCGCGTTGATCGCCACGTTGCGCGCGCCGCATCGTTCTGCCGCACGCACTACAGCGGCAGCGGTCATGCGTCAGCGAACCGCGCGCGGCACCATGCGCGCTTTCGATTCGCCTGCGCATCCAGTTCTGCGAAACGCTTCGCGAGCGCCGCTGAGATGGCCCGGATCACGCCCGAGCCGGTTCGCGGCAACATCATTCATTGTACCCGACGGTCCTTTTTCGCCGAGCCTGCAAGCGGACGCTTTCCGCGCGGGCACGCGCCTCGTGTATGCGAGCACGACCGGCGTTTATGGCGATTGCGGCGGCGCGTGGATCGACGAAACGCGTCCTGCGCGGCCCGATAACGAGCGGGCGCGTCGGCGTGTCTCGGCGGAAGGGCAACTGCGCGCGACGGGCGCGGGCGGCGGCTGGCGCGTGTCCATCGTGCGGATTCCGGGCATTTACGCGGGCGATCGTTTGCCGATTGCGCGCATCGACCGGGCTTTGCCGGCACTCGTCGAAAGCGATGACGTCTACACGAACCACATTCACGCCGACGATCTCGCCGCCATTCTCTTGCGTACGCTGACGCGGGGAAAACCGCAGCGCGTCGTCAACGCATCCGACGATACGGACCTGCGCATGGCCGATTATTTCGATCTCGTCGCCGATGCCTTCGACAAGCCGCGTGTGCCGCGCATCACGCGTGACGAAGCGGAGCAACGGCTCGAACCCGTGATGCTGTCGTTCATGCGCGAATCGCGTCGGTTGTCCAACGCGCGGCTCAAGCGCGAGTTGCGCTATGCGCTGCGTCATCCGACGGTCAGCGATTTTCTGCGCAGCGCGGGGCGCGGCGTCTGACAGGCGAGTAAGCAGGTTCTAGATCAGTGCCGGAATGGTCTCAAGCAGCACGAAGCACAGCAACGCGCCGATCAAAGCGCCGATGAGATTCGGCGAATAGCGATGGCGCATGCGCATGACGACGGCCAACACCCCGATGAGCGCGACGCTCAACAACACGAACGCGATCAGTGCGACATTCATGTGGGAGACCATGATGCCCTCCTGCTTTTTTGATAGTCATTTTTGGTAACCCGTAAGCTCAGTATATGAGCCTGTCAGACAGAAGGCATGCTGCGCCGCAGCGGGGCGCATTAAGGACTTACACCGATTGTCATGACCGATGCGCGGCGATGAACGCCAGCACATCCGCGAGCACGGGCGAATCCGCGCGTTGCTTCGCCGAAAAGGTCGTGACGATGCGGCCGTGCCCGTAACCTTCGTATTGCTTAAGCTCCACCGTGTCGGCGTGCGCGCGCAACGCATCGGCGAACTGGCGGCTGTTGTTCGGGTCCACGACCTTGTCTGCGGTGCCGGTGGCGAGGAGCATGGGCGGTTCGTCGCCAGAGAGGAAATCGACGGGCAGCGCCTGCGAGCGCGAGGCGGCGGGGAAGATGTCCGTCATATGCGTTTCGACGGGAATCTCGGTGTAAGGTCCGGCCAGTCCGATCATGCCGCCGAGCGCGCGCTTGGTCAGGCCTTGCGCCTTCAGATAACGCGAGTCGGTTGCGATCATCGCGGCGATATGCGCGCCCGCCGAATGTCCCATCACGACGATGCGCTCGGGATCGCCGCCATACTCGTGCGCATGATCGCGCGCCCAGCGCACGGCGGCGGCGGCGTCATCGAGAAAGCCGGGAAAGATGGTTTCGGGATAGATGCGATAGTCCGGCGCGACCGTCACGATGCCGTTCGCGGCAAGCGCTTGCGCCACGTCGCGCGAATCCGCGCGCTGGCCGGCCTGCCAGCTTCCGCCGTAGAAATACACGACGATGGGGCGCGCGTTGGCGGCTTTGGCGTCGGGCGCGTAGACATCGAGTCTGAGCCGCGCGTCGCGCCCGTAGGCGATGCCATCGGCTTGCTCGTCTTCGGCTTCCTGAGCGTGGACTTCAAATGCGCCGATAAGCGCTGCGCCAAACGCCAGGGCACCAAGCCGCATGAACCGCCGTCTCGCCGGAATCCGCATGTGTCGCCGACCTCGCAGGTGGATGGAAGCTGCCGGCGCTCGCATCGGGCGGTCAGTCGGCGCGTTCCTCCTTCGAACGCAGCGCGGCGAGATCGGCATCGTCCAGCCAGCGCCACGCGCCTTCTGCGAGCGTGTCAGGCAGAGCATAACCGCCCACGCGTTCGCGATGCAGATTCTCGACCCGGTTGCCCGATGCCGCGACCATGCGCTTGACCTGATGGTATTTGCCTTCGAGCACGGTCAGTTCGAGCAGATGCTCGCCACGCCGATGCGCGGCCAGCGCCACGCTCGGTTTGGCTTCGCCGTGCAGCAGCACGCCTTCGCGCAGCCGCGTGAGTTGCTCGTCGTCGAGCGGATGGCGCAGCGTCGCGAGATAGACCTTCGGCACTTTGCGCTTGGGCGAGGTGAACGCGTGTACGAACGCGCCGTCATCGGAGAGCAGCAAGAGGCCGGTGGTGTCCTGATCGAGCCTGCCGACCGATTGCACGCCGCGTTCGACGAGTTGCGGCGGCAGCAGATGAAACACGCTCAGATGATGCTGCGGGTCGCGCGAACATTCGTAGCCCGCTGGCTTGTTCAGCGCGATGTACGCTTTTTCGCGGTAAGTCCACGATTGGCCGTCCACCTCGAAATCGGGCGTGGAGGCGATGGGGACATCGGCATGCGGATCGTCGCACGCGATGCCCGAAATGCGCACGCGTCCTTCCGCGACGATGGTCCGGCATTGGCGGCGTGACCCGAAGCCTTGGGAGAAGAGGAGGGTTTCGAGGTCCATCGGAGAAGGGAAGTCGGAGGGCGCATTCTAGCAAGCGAGCGTGCGCCGCTCCGATTACAGCATCGCGTTATTGCATGTCGATGCGCCCGTACACGCCATTCGCCTCGAAGTTCGGTCCGGCGGCGAAGAACAGTGTGTTCGACGGCTGCGCGCTCAGGTTGTTGCCGAACGCGATGCCCCACAGCCCGCGCTGCACGAGCGGCGTGCCGTCCGTGTTCATCAACTGGCCGACGAACGCGCCGGTCGTGGGATTGAACGCGTTCACCGTGCCGTCGCCGAAGTTGCCCACGAGAATGTCGTTGCTGAAGCTGCCGAAGTTGGCGGGCGCTTGTGCCAGTCCCCACGGCGCGTTCAGCGCTCCGGCTTGCGCGAAGCGTTGCAGCAGATTGCCATCGACGTCGAATACATCCACGAAGCCCTGGCCTGCGCCGGGCACGTCGTCGTGCATCGCGCCGTCTTGCTTTGCGTAGGTCACGAAGATCTTCGTGCCGATCGTCTGGATGCCGAACGGTGCGAAACCCGCGGGCATCTGCGTGTCGATGAAGCCGCCGGGCACCGCGATCTTCGCGAACGTGTCGCTGAAGACATCGATCCGGTTGTTGTGGAAGTCGGTGGCGTAGAGGCGCCGCCCGGTCGATGTCGCGGCGATCGCCAGTCCCTTGTAGACCGCGCCGGCCGCGCTCGAATCGGCCACGGTGAAGGCGTGCGTCATGTCGACGGCGGGCGCCCACGCGGTGATCGAACCGCCTTCGCCCGCGAACAGAAACGCCGCCGTGCCCTTCTTGCCGTTCGCTGTCACCACGACATCCGCGCCATTGTTGAAGACGATGCCGGTCGGATTGGCCGGTCCCGACGCCGTGGCCGGAATCGACACGACGAGCGATTGCACGACGCCGTTGCCATCGTAAAGGGTGGCCGTTTGCGAGCCGTTATTGGCGACCCACACGAAGCCTGCCGGATTGAACGCGACACCCCAGCCGTTCTTGAGATTGGGATCGGTGTGCGGTGCGGGAATCGCGCCATCGGAGACGACGACCGTGGCCTTGAAGCGCGTCGCGCCCGGCATGTTGTCGTTCGAGCCGCCACACGATGCGAGCCCGCACAGGCCCGCGACGATCGCCACGCAACCCAGCGCGCGGCGCCACGAAACGGTCTTCAACATGGTGACTCCTTCGACGCGCGAGCGCCCGACGGTTGATCGTCACCATGAAACGGATACTGGCGGGGGCTTATTCCGCAAATCGATTTCGATTCGATTGATGCGTCAATGCGCGTCGCCGCGTCCCCGCGATGCGCCGGGTGCGCCCCAGCCGAACGACGAGTAGTTCGGGCGGTCGTTGTCGTCGCTCGATACGCTTGCATGCGGATGCGTCGCGCTCCATCTTCCATCGAATGTCAGCGCCGGAATGGCGGGCGAGGGAATCGCGCTGGCTTGGCGGAAGTAGGCGGTGTTGACTTCGGTTTGCACGGCCATCGCCTGACGCAAGGCGGCCTGCGTTTGCGGGTTGCGCGAATCGAGCGCCACCGCGCGGCGCGCATTGCGCACGGCGCACGACGGGTCCTTGTTCAACGCGCAGACGCGGGCGCTGGTGATGGCGGCATCGCGCGCGCGTTCCTGACGGGACAAATCGGCCGCAAGCTGCTGGATTTCAGGACTGCGCGATTCGCTCGCGCGCAGCGGACGCATGTTGCGGCGCGCGCCCGACAGATCGCGAGTCGCGAGCGACTGCTGAACCGCCGCGATGCTGCGCGCGATGGTCGGCGAAGAAGGTTCCTGCGCTTCGGGCGTTTTTGCGGCAACAGACGCAGGCTTTTCGATCGATGCAAGCGTGGTGCGGGCGCGGCGGTCGTCTTTCGCGGATGCCGGTTGTGACGCGGTGGCGACGGGTTTTGTTTCGGCAACGCGCGGTGCGGCGGCGAGCGTGTGAGTGCGGGATTGTTCGGGCTGCTGCTTGCTTGCTGCGGCTTGGACCGGCTCGATCGTTGGCTGTGGCTTCTTCGTTGGCGTGGCATCGCGCGCGATAGAAGTTGCGCTGGCGTTGTTCGTTGCGGTGATCGTTGGCTGTGGCTTCTTCGTTGGCGTGGCATCGCGCGCGACGGAAGTCACGTTGGCGTTGTTCGTTGCGGTGATCGTTTGCTGTGGCGTGGGCTTCGCGGCAGGCGTGGCATCGCGAGCAACGGAAGTCACGTTGGCATTGGCACCGGGTGTCGCAGCGATGGTCTGCTGTGGCACGGGCTTCGCGGCTGGCGTCACGCTCGCGATGGCTTTGGGCGTCGCTTCACGCGTGACAACTGGCGCGGGCGTCGCCGCCGCGATCGTTGCCGCAGGCACAGCCACGCGCGGTTCCGGCTTGCTGACCGGCACGTTCGCCACAACAGGTTTAGCCGTGCTATCGACATGCGACGACTTTGCCTGCGCGCTCTTGGCGCCCTCCGCCGTCGCCACATTCACTTGCGACGCAGCCTTCGCGCTCTCAACGCGATCGCGCGTGAGCGTGTCGTGTCTTGCGGCGGCCGCATCGTTCGTCGTCGATGACTTGTCGCGGATCGCGCCCGCGACGCTGATCGCCGTGCGGTCCGTCTGCGGCACAACGCCGATGCCCGGCCCCGACTGCGTATAGAGATAGCCGCCCGCGGCCAATCCCGCGACCACACCGCCGATCAGCACGGCAAGTCCCTTGCGGGCAGGCTTATGCACCGGTTCGAGCGGCTCGTCGCCAGGTTCGGCCAGACTCGGATACGACGTCACCATCTTGCGCCGTGCCATGCGCGTGAGCCAGCCGGTGTCGCGCAGATCGACGAAATCGAAGGCTTCTTCCTGCATGGGTGCGGCGGCCGCGCTCGCTGTACGAAGCGGCGGTGGCGGCGGCGGTGTATCGGCGTGGCTCGTGAAAATCGCCCCTTGGCGATCCGCGCCGCATTGAGGACACGTATCTTCGTCGGCTCGGGACAGCGTATTGCACCTCGGGCAAATCACGGAGTCGAGCGTCAGCGAGTATTCAGGTCGATTCATGTCGCACCCATTTTGAGTTATGGCCCGGTGCAGCGCGAGCAAGTCACGGCACAGGGGAAGTCCTAAGCAAACCGAAATGCGTTCGCCGCACATGACCGGCATCCTCGCGATGCCTTCATGCCGGGACTCCTGAATGTCGATCGGAGGACCAATTCTGGGCTGCGCAGCGTAACGCGTCTACGTGATTGCGCACATTAACGTAATGATCCGGCTAGGGAAAACGCTAGAAGTTGCGCGAGCGCCACGGGCTTTGTACGCGCAAACGTTTGGCATGCCGTCACGCTTAGGCCATTCGGACGACTACCGCTGTGGGTCATGCGCGGCGAAAGTAAGCGCATGAAGCAAGACCCGCCATCACGATGAAAACCAACCACTTCGAAGCCACCACGCGATGGCTGATTTTCCTGCTGCCGCTCTTCATGGGCGCGATCGAATACTTGCTGCGACTGGCACTTAAACAGCCGGATGCCAACACGTTTTTTCCGATCTCACTCGTGGCGTCGAGTGTGGGATTGAGCGTCGCGCTGACGGAGCCGCCTACTCGTTCCAGCCGTGCGCGCATGGGGCGCGAAAGGTCGAGAACGACGATCTGGCCAATCTTTATCGCAAATATGGGAATTTTCGCCTCGCTAGGCGGGGTCGTTTTATGGCTCTATCTGCTTATGGCCTCATTCAGCGATGAAGTCAGGCTCTTGTTGCCGTGGTATCCGTTGAGTGAAGCTTCGGCGTACTACGTGCTTTTGGTTTCCTCAAGCCTTGTGAAAGACAGGATGGTGTTGAAATGGCAGTGATCGAAATCGTGGTGAATTTTCTTATTGGGTACGTCCGGGAATACTACCCGCTCATCGTGATGCTCTCTGTGGCGCATTTCGGTGCGCCTTATCTGGCCGACTGGCTCATCGGAATAGCCGAAGCCCGCGACCGGGAGGATGAAAAGAAACGGACGGAAGCGCCCTGATCGCGCTCTTGCGTCGCAGCGGTTTGCCTCGGAGGAGACCGCTCGGCAATCGGCGCTGGCGCTATCGCTACAAGAACGCCAATCCCCAAACGCAAAAAAGCCGCTCACAAGGAGCGGCTTTTTTGCGGTGTTCTGGTGCCCGGGGCCGGAATCGAACCGGCACGCCTTGCGGCGGGGGATTTTGAGTCCCCTGCGTCTACCAATTTCACCACCCGGGCAATCGAGTCCGCGATTATGGCGCAAATCGCACGCTCAGGCAAGCGCGCGGCGTCTCCATCATTGACTCAGGTAAGTGAATGCGCCGTTCTTCACGATGCCCATCACGCTCGCGCGCTGATCCAGCCCGACGTGATCGTTCGCGCTGGTGTTGACCACGCCGTTCGGCACGACGAGTTCATGCGCATGCTCCAACTCCGAACGCAAGGCCACCCGAAACTCCTTCGTGCCCGGCTGGCCGGCTTTGAGCGCGCGCGCCACGGCATCCTGAAGGCGCGGATAGACGCCCGCCGCATCGCCTGCGAACTGCGTGACGGTGCCGGGACCGTACTTGTCCTCGTAAGCGGTGACGAACGCCAGCGCCGCCTTCTTCGACGGATGATCTGCCGGCAACGTGCGCGCGACCACGACCGGCTGCGTCGGAAAAAGCGTGCCTTCCACATCCTTGCCGCCGAGCCGCAGAAACTCCGGTGTCGCGATGCCGTGGGTCTGATAGATCGCGCCCTTGTAGCCGCGCTCGACCAGCGTGCGCTCCGGTAACACCGTCGGCGTGCCCGCGCCCGCGATCAGCACGGCATCCGGCTTGGCGGACATGAGCTTGAGAATCTGCCCGGTGACGCTGGCGTCCGTCCGGTTGAAGCGTTCGCTCGCCACCACCTTGATATGCCGCAAGTCAGCGAACTTGCCGAACTCGTTGTACCAACTGTCGCCGTAGCTATCCGCGAAGCCGATGAAGCCCACCGTCTTCACGCCGTGATTGGCCATGTAGCGCGTCATCACATCGGCCATGGCGCGGTCGGTCTGCGCCATCTTGAAGGCCCACACCTTCTTGCCTTCCTGCGGCTCCACGACGAGCGCCGAGCCGATCAGCGTGATCATCGGCGTCTGATATTCGGCGACGGGATCGAGCGCGGCCATCGCGGCGGGCGTGATGTTCGGCCCGACGATCACATCGACATGGTCTTCGGTGATGAGCTTGCGGATATTGCGCACTGCCGCGCCGGGGTCCGAACCGTCATCGAGAATGATGTACTCCGCGTTCTGCCCGGCGATGGTCTTCGGCCACATCAACATGGCGTTCTTGCTGGTGATGCCGATGGCAGCGGCCGGCCCCGTGCTCGACAGATCAATGCCCACTTTCAGTTGCGCCTGCGCCGCCACACTGATCGCGGACAAAACGACGCCGGCCAACAGCCGGCGCATGAACTTCGACGACGTCATCGGAAAACTCTCCAGGGAAGGGCGTTTGTTTGTTCTCGATGGTGAAGCGTTTATAGCTCGTAACTCTCGTGCTCGCCGGACAAGGCCTGCTCGATCAGCTTGCGGTTCATCGACGGCGACAGCAGTTCGACAAGCGTATAGACATAGCTGCGCAGATACGCGCCCTGCTTGAGCGCGAGGCGCGTGACATTGGTGCCGAACAGATGCCCGACCGGCATCGCGCGCAAATGGCGGTCGCGCTCGGGATTGAACGCGATATCCGCCATGATGCCCACGCCCAGCCCCAGTTCGACGTAGGTCTTGATGACATCCGCATCGATGGCTTCGAGCACGATATCCGGCGTCAGATTGCGCAGCGCGAACGCCTGATTGATCTTCGTGCGCCCGGCGAACGCCACGTCATAAGTAATGATCGGAAACTGCGCGAGATCGTCGAGCGTGAGTTGCTTGCGTTCCAGCAGCGGATGATCCGGCAACATGACCGCGAGGTGTTGCCACTGGAAGCAGGGCAGCGACACCAGTTCCTTATAGTTGGCGATGGCCTCGGTCGCGATGGCGATATCCGCCTGATCGTGGATGACCATGTCCGCGACTTGCGTCGGACTGCCTTGCAGAATGGAAAGGTGAACCTTCGGAAAGCGCTTCTTGAATTCGGCGATTGCCGCAGGCAGCGAATAGCGCGCCTGTGTATGCGTGGCGGCAATAACGAGATTGCCCTGATCCTGGGCGGCGTAATCCTTACCGACGCGCTTGAGGCTTTCCACTTCCTGCAGAATTTTCTCGACCGACGCCAAAATGATGCGCCCCGGCTCCGTCAACGAGCGCACGCGCTTGCCATGCCGCGTGAAGATCTCGACGCCCAATTCATCCTCGAGCTCGATGATCGCCTTCGACACGCCCGGCTGCGACGTATACAGCGCCTTGGCGGCCTCCGTCAGGTTGAAATTCTGCCGGACGGCCTCACGCACGAAGCGGAACTGGTGCAGGTTCATTTATAACTCAACCGCATATCAAAGTAATTTTTCAGTCTTTTGCAGTATATAGCAGGTTCGTTACTATCAGTCCAATTTTTCCAATATGCATATTCCTGCCTGCGATAAGCAAATGAGCGTTCGGTCTGAACGACTCTGCAGTCAGCGAATCAATGAATATTCGATGGATGAAACGCGCCGCGATACCTAGGACGCTAGAACGCGGCGTCTGAACAAGAAACTTGGGGCCCCCACATGTACCAATACGATCAGATCGACCAGCAAATCGTCGACGAACGTGTCGCGCAGTACGCCGACCAGGTCCGCCGCCGTTTGTCGGGCGAATTGAGCGAAGAAGAATTCCGTCCGCTGCGTCTGCAAAACGGGTTGTACATGCAGCGTCATGCGTACATGCATCGCATTGCCATTCCTTACGGCAACCTGCGCAGCGACCAGTTGCGCATGCTCGCGACCATCGCGCGCGAGCACGATCGCGGCTATGGCCACTTTTCGACGCGCACCAATATCCAGTTCAACTGGATCGAACTGGAAGAAACGCCGGAAATCCTGCGCAAGCTGGCGTCGGTGCAGATGCATGGCATCCAGACGTCGGGTAATTGCATCCGCAACATCACGGCCGATCAGTTCGCGGGCGTCGCGCCCGACGAAGAAGTCGATCCGCGTCCGTGGTCGGAAATCCTGCGTCAGTGGTCCACGTTCCATCCGGAATTCGCGTGGCTGCCGCGCAAGTTCAAGATCGCGGTGAACGGCTCGGCGGAAGACCGCGCGGCCGTCCAGATTCACGATCTCGGCGTGTATCTGCGCAAGAACGCGCAGGGCGAAGTGGTGATGGACATTCTCGCGGGCGGCGGTCTGGGCCGCACGCCGATCGTCGGCGCGGTCATCAAGCGCGATCTGCCGTGGCAGCATCTCATTACGTATTGCGAAGCCGTGCTGCGCGTGTACAACCGCTATGGCCGTCGCGACAATATGTACAAGGCCCGCATCAAGATTCTCGTGAAGGCGCTCTCGCCCGAGAAGTTCTCGAAGCAGGTCGAGGAAGAATGGCAGCACTTGAAGGACGGTCCGTCCACGCTCACGCAGGACGAAGTGGATCGCGTGTCGAAGTTCTTCGCGCCGCCCGTCTATGAAAAGCTCACGGACACCGACGCGTCCTACGAAAAGCATCTGATCGACAGCAAGCCGTTCGCGCGCTGGGTCGAACGCAACGTGCGTCCGCATCGCGTGCCGGGTTACGCATCGGTGACGTTGTCGCTCAAGCAGCGCGCCATCGCACCGGGCGATGCCACCGACCAGCAAATGGATGACGTCGCCGCTTTGGCCGACGAATTCTCCTTCGGCGAAATCCGCGTATCGCACGAGCAGAACCTGATTCTCGCGAACGTGAAGAAGCGCGACCTGCACACGGTGTGGGAACGCGCGAAGGCGCTGGGTTTCGCGACATCGAATATCGGCTTGCTGACGGACATCATCGCGTGTCCGGGCGGCGATTTCTGCTCGCTCGCCAATGCGAAGTCCATTCCCATCGCGCTGGCTATTCAAGAGCGTTTCAACGATCTGGATTACGTGTACGACCTGGGCGATTTGTCGCTGAACATCTCGGGTTGCATGAACGCGTGCGGGCATCACCACGTCGGCAATATCGGCGTGCTGGGTGTCGATAAGGACGGCTCGGAGTGGTATCAGGTCACGCTCGGCGGCGAGCAAAGCTCGGGCGCGACCGGCGCGCATCTCGGCAAGGTGATCGGCCCGTCGTTCTCGGCCAACGAGATGCCCGATGTGATCTCGAACGTGATCGATACGTTCGTGGATAACCGCATCGAGGGCGAACGCTTCATCGAAACGTTCAACCGCCTCGGCATCGCGCCGTTCAAGGAGCGCGTGTATGCATCGCGCCAGGCCGCTCACGCTTAAGGATTTCAGATGACGTTGATTATCAAGAATCGCTCGGTCGTCGAGGACAGTTTCGTCGTGGTGCGTGCGGCCGAAGACGGCGCGTTGCCCGCCGTCGATGCGCTGCCCGCAGGCAAGATCATCGTGCCGTTCGCGTTGTGGAAGGAGCATGCGTCGGCGATCGTCGCCACGCGCGCGAAGGACGACATCGGCGTGTGGCTCGCGCCCGACGACGAACCCGCCGACCTCGTGCCCGACTTCGACAAGCTCGGCGTGATCGCGGTCGATTTCCCGGTGTTCCGCGATGGCCGTGGCTTCTCCATCGGACGCCTGCTGCGCGAGCGTTACAACTGGACGGGCGAGTTGCGCGCCATCGGCGACGTGCTGCGCGATCAGGTGGCGTTCCACGCGCGTTGCGGCTTCGACGCGTTCGCCGTGCGCGCGGACAAGGACATCCACGACGCGCTGAACGCCTTCACCGAGTTCACCAATCTGTATCAAGGCGCGACCGACAATCCCGAACCGCTGTTTCGCCGCCGTTCGGCGCTGCTGGCCGCGCGTGGAGCGTAACAAGCGATGACTCCCGAATTGCAAGCCAAGATTGAACGTCTGGACACGCTGCTCGATTCCATCGCCGCGCGTCACGAGAACGTCAAGCTAGCCAGCAGCCTCGCCGCCGAAGACATGGTGCTCACGCATGCCATTCTGTCGCGTGGTGTGAAGATCGGCATCTTCTCGCTGAACACGGGCCGTCTGCATGCCGAAACGGTCGGCATGTATGACACGGTGAAAGCGCGCTATGGCTACGACATCGAGCAGTTTCATCCGCAGCAGGATGCCGTCGATGAATACGTGCGCGATCACGGCCTCAACGCGTTCTACGAGAGCATTGATTTACGCAAGGGTTGCTGCCATATCCGCAAGGTGGAACCGCTGAACCGCGCGCTGTCGGATGTGTCTGCGTGGGTGACGGGTCAGCGCCGCGAGCAGTCCGTGACGCGCGCCGAACTCCACGAGGAAGAGCGCGACGAGACGCGCGGCATCGCCAAGTTCAATCCGCTGGCGGACTGGACGGAAGGCGACGTGTGGGACTACCTCAAGGCGCTCGATGTGCCGGTGAATCCGCTGCATGCGCGCGGTTATCCGAGCATCGGCTGCGAGCCGTGCACGCGTGCCGTGCGTCCCGGCGAGGACAGCCGCGCGGGCCGCTGGTGGTGGGAATCGCGCGATACGAAGGAATGCGGTCTGCACATCACGAACATCAAGATCGTCGAGGAAGCGCCAAGCTCCGCGATCTGAAGGCGCAAAGACGCCGGCTTTATACCCTGTCACTGAACGCATCGTCACCATGGAACTTGCATGACGCTGCATATAAAAGGATCGACGAACATGAGCACCACGCTCGACTCCAACGTCACCGCCCCGATCGTCAACCACGCGACGCGGATGGACCATCTCGATTGGCTCGAAGCCGAGTCGATCCACATCATTCGCGAACTGGTGGCCGAGTGCAGCAAGCCTGCACTGCTGTTTTCGGGCGGCAAGGATTCGGTCGTCGTGCTGCATCTGGCGCTCAAGGCGTTCGGTCTGGGCGCGGGCCGCAAGACGCAGTTGCCGTTTCCGCTCGTGCATATCGACACGGGTCACAACTTCGATGAAGTGATCGACTTCCGCAACCGCCGCGCGGCGGAAATCGGCGCGGAACTGGTCGTGGGCCATGTCGAAGATTCGATCAGGAAAGGCACCGTGCGCCTGCGCCGCGAGACGGATTCGCGCAATGCCGCGCAAGCGGTGACGCTGCTCGAAACCATCGAGGAACACGGCTACACGGCGATGATCGGCGGCGCGCGCCGCGATGAGGAAAAGGCCCGCGCGAAGGAACGCATCTTCTCGTTCCGCGACGAATTCGGCCAGTGGGACCCGAAGGCGCAGCGCCCGGAACTGTGGAGCATCTATAACGCGCGGCTGCATGCGGGCGAGCACTTGCGCGTGTTCCCGATCTCGAACTGGACCGAACTCGATGTGTGGCAATACATCGGCCGGGAAAAGCTCGAACTGCCGTCGATCTACTACGCGCATGAACGCGAGATCGTGCGCCGCAACGGCCTGCTGGTACCGGTGACGCCGATCACGCCGGTGCGCGAGGGCGAAGCCGCCGAAACCGCGCTGGTCCGTTTCCGCACCGTGGGCGACATCAGTTGCACGTGCCCGGTCGCAAGCGATGCCGATGACGTCGAGAAGATCATCGCCGAAACGGCCGTGACGGAGATCACCGAGCGCGGCGCGACCCGCATGGACGATCAGACGTCCGAAGCCGCGATGGAACAGCGCAAGAAGCAAGGTTATTTCTGAGCATCACGCCGAGGAACGAACGAATCATGAGCATCTATCAAGCTGAAGACCTGGGCGTGTTGCGCTTCATCACGGCGGGCAGTGTGGACGATGGCAAGAGCACGCTGATCGGCCGTCTGCTGTATGACAGCAAGGCGGTGTTGTCGGATCAGTTGTCCGCCATTTCGCGCGCGAAGAACAAGCGTACCGTCGGCGATGAAATCGACCTCTCGCTGCTCACGGACGGTCTGGAAGCGGAGCGCGAGCAGGGCATCACCATCGATGTCGCGTATCGCTATTTCGCCACGGCCAAGCGCAAGTTCATCATCGCGGATACGCCGGGGCACGAGCAATACACGCGGAACATGGTGACGGGTGCGTCCACGGCGCACGCGGCAATCATTTTGATCGACCCGACGCGCGTCACGTTCGAGAACGGCGTCGCGCAACTGTTGCCGCAGACCAAGCGGCATAGCGCGATCGTCAAGCTGCTCGGTTTGCAGCATGCGATCGTCGCGATCAACAAGATGGATCTGGTCGATTACAGCGAGGCGCGTTTCAACGAGATTCGCGATGCGTATGTCGTGCTCGCGCGTCAACTCGGTCTGGCCGATGTGCGTTTCGTGCCGGTTTCGGCGCTCAAGGGCGACAACATCGTGACCGCGAGCGAGCGCATGCCGTGGTATGCGGGCGAGCCGTTGCTCGATCTGCTCGAATCCTTGCCGGTGACGCAGCCAACCGATCAGGCGCTGCGGTTCCCGGTGCAATGGGTGGCGCGTCAGGATGGTTCGCAGGCCGACGATTTCCGCGGCTACATGGGCCGCGTGGAGTCGGGCGAAGTGCGCGTAGGCGATGCCATCACGGTGCTGCCGGCGAATCGTGCGGCGACGGTTGCGGAGATCATCGCGCCGGTGCCGGGCGGCGTGAGCGCGGTGGATCGCGCGTTCGCCGGTCAGACGGTGACGATTCGTTTGAGCGAGGACGTCGATGTATCGCGCGGCGATACCTTCGTTCCGGCGGCGCAGGAAGTGGAACCCGCGAAGAAGCTCGAAGCCGATCTCTGCTGGTTCGACGAGGAGCCGCTTTCGCCACAGCGCAAGTATTTGCTGAAGCAGACCACGAACACGGTGTTTGCGCGGATCGGCGCGGTCAAGCAGGTGCTCGATGTGCATACGCTGTCGCATTCGGTGGATCGCACGACGCTGGCGATGAACGACATCGGGCGTGTGGCGCTCACGTTGCAGAAGCCGCTCGTCGCGGACGCGTACGATACGCATCAGGGCACCGGCGCGTTCGTGCTGATCGACGAGGCGACGCATCACACGGTCGCGGCCGGTATGATTCGGGCTATCTCTGCTTAAACGTTTATCGCCATGGGTAAGGTCTATCTGATCGGAGCAGGACCGGGGGCGGCGGATCTCATCACGGTTCGCGGCATGCGCTTGCTCGAACGCGCGGATGTGGTTTTGCACGATGCGCTCATCGAGCCTGCGATGTTGGACTATGCGCCTTCGTCGGCGAAGCGTATTGCCGTTGGGAAGCGGTGCGGTCAACGGTCTACCGCGCAGCATTTCATCAACAAGCAAATCGTCGATGCGGCGCTGGAGCATGAGGTCGTGGTGCGGCTGAAGGGCGGCGATCCCATGCTGTTCGGCCGCGCCGATGAGGAGATGCGGGCGCTCGAGGCTGCGGGCATCGAGTTTGAAGTGGTGCCGGGGATTACTGCTGCATTGGCCGGGGCTGCGGCGTTGCAGCGGTCGTTGACGTTGCGAGGCGTCGCGCGGAGTGTGGCGCTGGCTACGCATAGCCGGGCGGCTGAGAGTGAGGATATTCGCGAGCAGGCGCGGGCGGATTCGTTGGTGTTTTATATGGGGCGAGATAGCGCGGTTGATATCGCGCAGGAGTTGATCGATGCGGGTCGGGCTGGTTCCACGCCTGTTGCTATTGTTGAGGCTTGCAGCACGGTGCGGGAAAGGGTTCTTACGTTGACGCTGGCTGAGATGGCTCTAGGGCACGCGCAATCGTGGGTTGATGCTGCGCAGCCTAGTCTTTTGATGATCGGAGAGGCGTTTGCTGAGCGCAAGGCTGTTTTGGCGGCTTGTGGTCCGAAGGTGTTGGCGGCTTAGGGGGTTTTGTTTTTGTCGTCGTGCAAAGGGCTTCTCTTGTTTGGGCTTTTATTGCAGTAGCCGCCTCCCCGGCGGGGGGATCACTTTCTTTGCTGCTGCAAAGAAAGTAATCAAAGAAAGCAGCTTTCTCAACCAGACAGTGCAGCTTGAAGCGGCAAGTGGATTAATGGTCGCCCTTGGTGACAATAGTTACCGGCCTCGGAGGCCTGTACGGCCTGCACGGGGCTTGGTACGCAAAGATCACGCACCTCTCTTTGTCAAACGAAGTGGTCCACAGTCATACGCGCGGCGTTTTTGGCGCTCACGCGCCTTCGCCGTTGGGGTCTGCATGTGAACCCGGCAGATCGCCAAGGCTCAAGTCTCATCAAACCTCCCCGCTTTAATGCTATTCGGCCCAACCGCGTTTAGCGCTTCTTTGCTAACGATCTCGACGCAATGGTATGCGCGGACCACAAAGGCTAAACACACAAGCGTCATTGCTTTAACTATTGGCCCTACGGTGTTTGTCGCTTCTTCCCTGACCACCTCAAAGTAACGGTAGGGCCGAATAGCGTTAAAGCGAGGACATGTGATGAGTCGTGAGCCTTACTAACCTGCCGGGTTCACATGTAGACCCCTACGGCGAAGGCGCGTGAGCGCCAAAAACGCCGCGCGGATGACTGTGGACCACTTTGCTTGACTGACCGAGATGCGTGATCTTTGCGTACCAAGCCCCGTGCAGGCCGGGCAGGCCTTCGAGGGCGGTAACTATTGTCACCAAGGGCAGGCCTTAATCCCCTTGCCCTTTCAAGCAGCACTGTCTGGTTGAGAAAGCTGCTTTCTTTGATTACTTTCTTTGCAGCAGCAAAGAAAGTGATCCCCCCGCCGGGGAGGCGGCTACTGAATAAAAAGCCCAAACAACAGAAGCCATTTGCACGACGACAAAAACAACCCCTAAACCTGCCTCAAACAAAACCCAGCGACAGCATCAAGCACCCCCTCATCTTCCCCGACCGCAACCGCGCACCGAATATCCAAAGAGGGAAACTGCAAACGGCACCGCTGAACAATCTCCGGCAGATCCTTCCGAACATGCCCACCTTGCCCAAAGAAAACCGGCACCACAGTAACAACCTCACACCCATCAGCGGCCAAACCAGAAACTGCCGAAACCAAATCCGGCTCCATCAACTCCAGAAACGCCAACGCAACGGGTTGCCCCTCACCGCGAGCTAATCGCAACTTCCCTAAAAGCCGCTCAAAGGGCTCCTTCCAGCGGATATCCCTCGCGCCATGCCCAAACAGAATAATCCCATGCTTGCCCATCGCGCACTCCGCGAAAAAGTCTAATGCCGCTCAACCCACTTGAGCCCGATCAACCCAATCGCCAGATAAGCCAACGCCGGCGCGGCAGCAGTAATCGGCGCAGGCCACGTATTCAAATTCCCGATATGAGAAAACAGCGTATTAAAGAGCTGAAAACTCATCCCGATCATGATCCCGCCAAAAACTTTGACGCCGACAACCCCAGCCCGCGTATGCAAATACGCAAACGGCAACGACAAGATCAGCATCACGAACACCGCAAACGGATAAAGAATCTTGCGCCAAAACGCAATCTCATACCGCTGCGCGTCCTGATGATTCTCCGTCAAATGCTGGATATACCGGAACAGATTGAACATCGACATACGATCCGGCGATACAAGCAGCACCGAAAGAATCTGTGGCGTCAATTCCGAGCGCAAGACGTAAGTCGGCAACGTCGTTTGATTCGCACGATAGATCGGATTCAACGCATCACCGGGATTGACGGCTTGCGGCGCTGCATCGACGAGATGCGTATCCGTGACATCCGTCAGCTTCCAGTGACCCGGCGGCTCATACACGCCGCTCTTCGCGATGCGCACGTTCTGCAGGCGAAACTTCGCATCGAACTCATAGATGCGCACATTGGCGATGGTCGTATCCGGATTCAACGTCCCCACGTTGACGAAGCGCGTGACCTGCTCGCCATTCTCTTTCGCGGTCAACGTGTCCTTCACCCACACGCCCGACTGAAAATCCGACGACACCGACGACCCCAGCGCCTCCAGCCGCACGCGTTCGGACAGTTGATCCGCGTAAGGCCCGACCACTTCCCCGATGATGTACGTCACCAGCACCATCGGAATGCCGATCTTCAAAAGCGACCGCAACGCCGCGCCCGTAGACAAACCAGACACGCGAAAGATGGTGAACTCAGACGCCGCCGCCATCTGCGCGAACACATAGATGGCCGAAATCAACGCCGCGACCGGAATGATTTCGTAGAAGCGCGAAGGCGTCTGCAAGGCCACGCGCAACACCGCCAGCGTGAAGTTGTAGTTGCCATGCCCGACCGTGTTCAGTTCGTTGATCAGATCGAAGAAAAAGAACAGACCCGAGAACGCGAACAGAATAAAGATGAACGCAAGATAAATCTGGCGCGCGAAATATCGTTCGTAGATACGCATGCGTCAGGCTCCCTTCGACCGCGAAAACGAGGAGAGCGTGAACAACGGCCGATTGCGCACCCTTAGATAAAAGATGAACGCCACCAGCAACGCCACCACGACATGCAGCCCGACCAGCCCCACGCCGAACGACAGCTTGCCTTGTTCGATCCACGACTGAACCACGTTCAGCAGATTCGAATAGGTGAGGTAGATGAGCACGGCCATCACGAGATTGATCGTCCGGCTGCGGCGCGGGTTCTGATAGGACAGCGGAATAGCGAGCAGCATCAGATTGATGGCGATGAGCGGCAGCCCCGCGCGCCACGCGAACTCGGCGAGATTCTCGCGAGTCGGATTGGCGAGCAGCGAGCGCGTGGGAATGCCGGTGGTGGTCGGCGTGTTGATCACTTCGTGACTCATGATCTTCACGCCATAACGCTCGAATTCGGTAATGCGGAAGTTCGGCTGACCGGGCAAACCGTCGTAGCGCCGCCCATTCTCCAGCACGATGAAGCGGTCGCCGTCGCGCGCTTCGGTGTGTCCCGTCTGCGAGACGATCACGTTGACCTTGCCGCCTTCCGTGCTGGTCACGAACACGTTCTGCACATGGCTCTGATCGGGCGACATCTTCTCGATGAAAAACACGCGCTGCGTCGAGGGCGATTCGCGGAACTGCCCCGGCGCCAGCAGCGACACTTCATCGCGCTGCTGAAAGCGCGTCTTGATGAGCTTGCTCTGCTGGTTCGACCACGGCCATCCGACGAACGCGAAGAACATGATCAGGATGATGATGGGCGTGGAGAACACCGCGATCGGCTTGATGAGCTGCGTCTGGCTCACGCCCGAGGCCAGCCACACGACCATTTCGGAGTCGCGATACCAGCGCGTGAGCACGAACAGAATGGACACGAACAGCGTCACGATGAGCATGACGGCCGTGTAGCCGATCACGGTCAGCCCGATCAGCACCACGACGTCTCTCGGGTCGATCTGGCCTTGGGCCGCGAAGCCGACGATGCGGATCATCATCGACGTGAGCATGATGGTGAGCAGCACCATGAACACGGCCCCGGCCGTGTATGCGAGTTCACGCTGCAGGGAGCGTTCGAAGATCATTGAATTTTGCTGTATGCCGGCGGGGATGCGGAATCATGCACGCATCTTGTGGCAAACGGGAAGGGCAACGTTGCTCATCCTCGTTTTGCGCCCATGACCGCCGCGGAAAAAATAGCGGATAATTGCGGCTTTCATCCTTCAGCCAAGATTTTATCCGAGGATAAGCGCGATGGACTTTAGCATAAAAGCCTGTGATTGGAGCAAAGGCGAGGCAAATGGTTTCCTCACGGGGAAGTCGGATGCAATCGTGCTCGGCATCTTCGAAGCACAGACGCTCACGGGCGCAGCGCGCGACATGGATGTGGCCACCAAGGGCCTCATCTCGCGCGTCGTGAAGGCGGGTGACATGAGCGGCCGCACGGGCACCACGCTGCTGGTGCCGGAAGTGACGGGCATCGGCGCATCGCGCGTGCTGCTGGTCGGGCTCGGCAAGCAGGACGCCTTCAATCAGAAAGCCTACGGCGAAGCGGTGCGCGCGGCATGGCGCGTGATCCTCGGTTCGAAGATCGGCCAGGTTACCTTCACGCTCGCGCAATTGCCGATCCAGGAACGCGACGGCGTGTGGGCCGTGCGTTCGGCCATCCTCGCGTTGCGCGAACTCACCTACAAGTTCACGCAGATGAAGAGCAAGCCCGACAACGGCGCGCGCTCGCTCAAGAAGATCGTCTTCAGCGTCGATACGACGGACGAGAAAGCCGCCAAGGTCGCGGCGAAGCAAGGCTCGGCCATCGCCAACGGCATGGACCTCACGCGCGACCTCGGCAATCTGCCGCCCAATATCTGTACGCCGACTTATCTCGGCCAGACGGCCAAGAAGCTCGGCCGCGAATGGAAGCTCAAGGTCGAAGTGCTCGGCCAGAAGCAGATCGAAACGCTCGGCATGGGCTCGTTCCTGTCGGTCGCGAAGGGTTCGGTCGAGCCGCCGCAGTTCATCGTCATGCATTATCAAGGCGCGGGTGAGAGCGCCAAGGGCAAGAACGCGCCCGTGGTGCTGGTGGGCAAGGGCATCACGTTCGACACGGGCGGCATCTCGATCAAGCCGGGCGAAGGCATGGACGAGATGAAGTACGACATGTGCGGCGCGGGCAGCGTGTTCGGCACCATGCGCGCGGTCGCGGAGATGGGCCTCAAGCTCAACGTGATCGGCGTAGTTCCGACCTGCGAGAACATGCCTGCGGGCAACGCGGTGAAGCCGGGCGATATCGTCACGGCGATGAACGGCACGACCATCGAAGTGCTGAACACGGACGCCGAAGGCCGTCTCATCCTGTGCGATGCATTGACCTACGCCGAGCGCTTCAAGCCCGCTGCAGTCGTGGATATCGCGACGCTCACGGGCGCGTGCATCATCGCGCTGGGGCATCACAACACGGGTCTGTTCTCGAAGGACGATGCCCTGGCCGGCGAACTGCTCGATGCCTCGCGCGAATCGGCCGATCCGGCATGGCGTCTGCCGCTCGACGACGAGTATCAGGATCAGCTCAAGTCGAATTTCGCGGACCTCGCCAATATCGGTGGACGTCCGGCGGGCAGCGTGACGGCCGCGTGCTTCCTGTCGCGCTTCGCGCAGAATTATCCGTGGGCGCATCTGGATATTGCCGGGACCGCTTGGAAAAGTGGCGCGGCGAAGGGCGCGACGGGCCGTCCGGTGCCGTTGCTCTCGCAGTTCCTGATCGATCGCGCGGGTCAGTAAGCCGCACATGACCCGCATCGACTTTCACACGAACGTCGGCGATCCGCTCGCCTACGCCTGCCGCCTCGCGCGCAAGGCGTATGCGGGCGGCAACGCGCTCATCGTGCTCGCGGAGCCGCGCAGGCTCGCCGAGTTCGACGAACAGCTCTGGACCTTCCAGCCGCTCGAATTCGTGCCGCACTGCATGGCGAAAAGCCCGCTCGCGCAGGAAACGCCGGTGGTGCTGGCATCCAGTCTCGACGATGCGCCGCACCATCAGGTATTGGTCAATCTCGGCGCGCCGGTGCCCGCGCAGTTCGCGCGCTTCGAGCGGCTGATCGAGATCGTCGGCAGCGAGGACGACGAACTGACCGCCGGGCGCGAGCGCTTTCGCTTCTATCGGGATCGCGGTTACGCCATCGAAATGCACAAGCAAGGCGGTTGAGCGTACAGAGCGCGACGACGAGCGGCGCTAGCCTCGGGTAGCCCGATAATTCGTCCGCGCATTCGGTCCGGCTTTGTTCGGGCCGCCCAAGGAGACCAACCGATGACCCAATCCCCCGATTCCTTCGATAACTCCATTCCCACGCTGACGGATGTCGTCGTCCCCGGCAAGCCCGAATACGCACGCGTGGCCGCCGCCGATGCCGCCGCGCTCGAATACGATGCATCGCAGGCAGCGGACCATGTGCGCGAGCGCATCGCCGAGATGCTGAGTCACGAAGCGCGCGCGTTGATCGAGGCGCGCGTGTCGGAAGTGCTGCGCGAACACGCGCCGCAACTCGTGCAGGATCTCACGCGCGAAGTGGCGACGGCGTTGGAGAGCCGGCTGAAGGTGTGGGTAGGCGAAGCGGTCGAAGAGGAATTGCGGCGTCAGCGCGAAAGCTGATTTGCCGCACGCATGCAGAAAGCAGAAGGGGCGCACCGTGCGCCCCTTTTTTATCGTCAGCCCGTCACCGCGCCGCGATTCGCCGGTCCCGCGAGTGCGGCGAACTTCGCCAGCACGCCGCGCGTGTAGCGTGGCGCGGGCTGCTTCCACGCGGCGCGTCGGCGCGCGAGTTCGGCATCGTCCACGTTGAGTTGAAGCAGCAGCTTGTGCGCGTCGATGGTCACCGAATCGCCTTCGTGCACCAGCGCGATGGTCCCGCCCGCATACGCTTCCGGCGCGACGTGGCCGACCACCATGCCCCACGTGCCGCCCGAGAAGCGCCCATCGGTGATGAACCCGACCGATTCCCCCAGCCCCTTGCCGATGATCGCGGACGTCGGCGCGAGCATCTCCGGCATGCCGGGGCCGCCGACCGGTCCGAGATAACGCAGCACGAGAATATCGCCGGGATTGATCTTGTCCGCGAGGATGGCTTCGAGCGCGCTTTGCTCGTCGTCGAACACGCGCGCGGGGCCGGTGATGACCGGGTTCTTCAGCCCCGTGATCTTCGCGACCGCGCCGTCTTCCGCGAGATTGCCGCGCAGGATCGCGAGATGGCCTTGCTTGTAAAGCGCCTGCTCGATCGGGAAAATCACCTTCTGATCGGCGCGCGGCTTGCTCGGCACGTCCTTCAGTTCTTCAGCGAGCGTGCGTCCGGTGATCGTGATGCAATCGCCGTGCATCAACCCGGCATCGAGCAGGATTTTCATGACTTGCGGAATGCCGCCCGCCTTGTGCAGATCGGTCGCGACGTATTGCCCCGACGGCTTCAGATCGCAGATGACCGGCACTTTCTTGCGCATGCGCTCGAAGTCGTCGATCGTCCATTCCACTTCCGCCGCGTGCGCGATCGCCAGATAGTGCAGCACGGCATTGGTCGAGCCGCCCGTCGCCATGATGAGCGCCACCGCGTTCTCGATCGACTTCTTGCTGATGATGTCGCGCGGCTTCAGATCCTTCTTCACCGCTTCGACGAGCACGCGCGCGGATTCGGCGGCGGAATCGACCTTCTCCTGATCCGGATTCGCCATCGTCGATGAATACAACAGCGACATGCCAAGCGCCTCGAACGAGGAACTCATGGTGTTGGCCGTGTACATGCCGCCGCACGAACCCGTGGTCGGACACGCGTTCTGCTCCACGCCCTTGAAGTCTTCCTCCGACATGCGGCCCGCCGTGAATTCCCCGACCGCCTCGAACGACGACACGATGGTCAGATCGCGTCCCTTCCAGTTGCCCGGCCGGATGGTGCCGCCGTACACGTAGATCGACGGCACGTTCATGCGCGCCATGCCGATCATGCCGCCCGGCATGTTCTTGTCGCAGCCGCCGATCACCACGCAGCCGTCCATCCATTGCCCTTGCACGGCGGTTTCGATGCAGTCCGCGATCACCTCGCGCGAGACCAGCGAATACTTCATGCCTTCGGTGCCCATCGACATGCCATCTGAGATGGTCGGCGTGCCGAACATCTGCGAATTGGCATCGGATTGCTTGATGGCGACGACTGCGGCATCGGTCAGGCGTTGCAGGCCGGCATTGCACGGCGTGATGGTCGAGTGGCCGTTGGCGACGCCGATCATCGGCTTGTCGAAGTCCTCCTCCTTGTAACCGAGGGCGTAGAACATCGAGCGATTCGGCGAGCGGGCGACACCCTGCGTGATGTTTTTCGAGCGGCGATTGAAGGCCATGACGTGCTCCTGAAGGGGACTTTTTGGTTCGTCCGGCAAGAATGCAGCGCGCGCTTGTGTCTGTCCAATATATTATTCAGGGCTTATTGGGTCGCAAAAGATATCAATGGAGCAAAGGAACACGCCCGTCGAACTGCGTTTGCTGCGCTACTTCGTTACTGTGGCCGAAGAGATGCACTTCGGACGCGCCGCCGCGCGACTCGCGATGACGCAGCCGCCGCTCTCGCAGGCCATCCGCGCGCTGGAGGAGGCGCTGGGCGTCGCGCTGTTCGTGCGCACGCGGCGCACGGTCGAGCTGACGCCGGTCGGTCATGATCTGCTGCCGGAGGTGCGCCGCCTGCTCGCTTCCGCCGATGCGCTGCGGCCGCTTGCTCAATCGCTTGCGCGCGGCGAGGCGGGCGTGTTGTCGCTCGCGTTCGTATCGACTGCCGATTACGGGTTGCTGCCGGAATTGCTGCGGGCGTTCGGCGCGCGTTATCCGGGCGTGCGTCTGCAACTGACCGAAGCGACCAGCGATGTGCAGGTCGAAGAACTGGTCGCGGGCCGCATCGACGCGGGATTGGTCATTCCGCCGCTGCCGCCGCGTCACGCGATGTCGCTCTCGTACCTGCCGGTGGCGCGTGAACCGCTCGTCGTCGCCCTGTCCGGCGACGCCGCCATCGCGCTCGGACAAGGTTCGGCGGAGTGGGCCGAGACGCCGGTCGATCTCCACGAACTGGCTGCGGCGCCGCTCGTCGTGTTTCCGAGGCGTCTCGCGCCGGGTTTGTATGACATCATTATGGGTTGCTACGCTGCGGCGGGTTTGACGCCTCGCATCGGGCAGGAGGCCATTCAGATGCAGACCATCGTGAGCCTCGTGTCCGCCGGCATGGGCGTGGCGCTCGTGCCGCAGTCGTTGCGTCATCTGCGGCGCACGGGTGTGGTGTATCGTCCGCTGCTGTTGCCCGATGACGCCGGGCCGCTCGTCGAGACCGGGCTCGTGTGGCGCGCGGCGGAGGTGAGTCCGGTGCTGGCCGGGTTCATCGAGATCGTGCGCGCACGGGCCGCCGGCGTTCCTGTTTTATGATTCGATTCGCCCTGAAGTTTGCTCTTTCACTGAACGATGCTCATACATCCCAATTTCGATCCCGTCGCGATCCATCTCGGACCGCTTGCCGTACGTTGGTACGGCCTCATGTATCTCGTGGCGTTCATTTCCGCCATTGTCATTGGCCGGTTGCGCCTGCGGCTGCCGTATGTCGCGGGGCAGGGCTGGACCGTGAAGGATATCGACGACATGCTGTTCTACGGCGTGCTCGGGACGATTCTTGGCGGGCGCATCGGGTATGTGGTTTTTTACAAGGCGAGTTATTACCTGGCGCATCCGCTCGATGTGTTCAAGGTGTGGGAAGGCGGGATGTCGTTTCACGGCGGCTTTCTCGGCGTGACGCTGGCGATGGTGGTGTTTGCGTATCAGCGCAAGCGGACGTGGTTGCAGGTGACCGATTTTGTCGCGCCGATGGTGCCGCTCGGGCTCGCGGCGGGGCGGTTGGGGAACTTCATCAATGGCGAGTTGTGGGGGCGGGTGACGGACCCGAATGCGCCGTGGGCCATGTTGTTTCAGAACTCATCGAATGATGATGCGGTTTGGCTTGCTCATCATCCTGAACTGGATGCGCAGTGGCATCTTTCGGAGATTTTTCAGCGGTATCACATGTTGCCGAGGCATCCTTCTCAGCTTTATGAGATCGCGCTTGAAGGGCTTGTGCTTTTTGTTTTGCTTTGGACGTTTGCGCGGAAGCAAAGGCCTGTGGGGGCGATTTCTGCTCTGTTCCTGATTGGGTATGGGGCGGCGCGGTTTACTGTCGAGTTTGCTCGGGAGCCGGATGATTATCTTGGGCTTCTCGCCGGAGGGCTTTCTATGGGGCAGTGGCTTTCGCTTCCTATGATCGTTGCGGGGGTGTTGATGATGGGGTGGGCTTATAAGAGGAATTTGAGGTTACCGGAGGGGGTTTAGGGTTTTGTTCTCCGTGCAAGGGGCTTCTCTTGTTTGTGCTTTTTATTCAGTAGCCGCCTCCCCGGCGGGGGGATCACTTTCTTTGCTGCTGCAAAGAAAGTAATCAAAGAAAGCAGCTTTCTCAACCAGACAGTGCAGCTTGAAAGGGCAAGTGGATTAAAGCTTGCCCTTGGTGACAATAGTTACCGGCCTCGGAGGCCTGCCCGGCCTGCACGGGGCTTGGTACGCAAAGATCACGCACCTCTCTTGGTCAAACGAAGTGGTCCGCAGTCATACGCGCGGCGTTCTTGGCGCTCACGCGCCTTCGCCGTAGGGGTCTGCTCGTGAACCCGGCAGGTTAGTAAGGCTCACGACTTATCAAATGTCCTCGCTTTAACGCTATTCGGCCCTACCGTTACTTTGAGGTGGTCAGGAAAGAAGTGCTAAACACCAGTGGCCAATAGTTAAAGCAATGACACGTCTGTTCGGCTTTACCATTGCCTTGAGTTCGTCAGCAAAAAAGCGCTAAACGTGGTTGGGCCGAATAGCATTAAAGCGGGGAGATTTGATGAGTCTTGAGCCTTGGCGATCTGCCGGGTTCACATGCAGACCCCAACGGCGAAGGCGCGTGAGCGCCAAAAACGCCGCGCGGATGACTGCGGACCACTTCGTTTGACCTAGAGAGGTGCGTACTCATTGCGTACCAAGCCCCGTGCAGGCCGGGCAGGCCTCCGAGGCCGGTAACTATTGTCACCAAGAGCGACCATTAATCCACTTGCCCTTTCAAGCTGCACTGTCTGGTTGAAAAAGCTGCTTTCTTTGATTACTTTCTTTGCAGCAGCAAAGAAAGTGATCCCCCCGCCGGGGAGGCGGCTACTGCAATAAAGAAACAAAAAGCAGCAGCCCCTTGCACGACAAAACGAAAACGAAAACAAAAAACCCCTTACCGCGCCATCTGCACAGATCCACTAACCTCCACAGTAACCGTAGAAGTCCCCGCCTCCATGGCAATCGGCGCCGCCATCTTGGCATCAGCAGAAAGCGCCCTCGACTGCATCATCATGACCGGCCTGGGCTGAACTCCACCACGCCCAACATTCACCTCCCGCACCGAAAACGACGAATACCCAAACGCAGAAACCGCCGCCTGCGCCTGCTTGCGGAAAGAATCGATCGCCTGAGTCACGAGCTTCTCTTCAGAACTCCGCTGCGCCTCCGGCGAAAGAGAAAACTGCACACTCCCCACCTGCATGGAAGCGCTCATCTTCCCCGCGAGTTTCGAAGCCGCCGCGAAGTCATGCGACTCGATCACGACCTCGGTTCGTCCACGCCACGCAGAAATCTTCCCATCGCGATCCGTCGACGGATACACGCTAAACGACCCGCTCTTGGCCGTCACTCCATCCACGCCCTTGGCTTCCCGCAACGCAGCATCCGCACGTTGATTGAGCGTATTAGTCAGCGTCGAAGGATCACCTGCTTCCTGCTCATAAAAGAGCGTGATATCGACCGTATCCTGCGGCACCTGCGCACTCGCCTGAGCGGAAAGAGAAAGCACACCCGAAGGCTGCTGATTGACCACGTTCTGCGCGACAGCAGATTGAGACATCACCAACGCAGCACCCGACAGCGCAAAAAGCGCACACGCGGCAGCGGTTTTTTTATTCATCATCGAAGAACTCCAGACTCGAACGTCGCACGATTCGCGACGGGATTTAGGCGATACATCCCGGCGCTAAGTTCCGCGTTAGACGAGATGTTCGGTGATGAACGTCCACTGCGCCTCGGTAACCGGCGTGATCGACAAGCGATTGCCGCGCGCCAACACCTGCATGTCGGCAAGCTCGGCATGCTCACGCAACGCCGCAAGCGAGATAAGCGGCGTCTTCTTAACGAACTTCACATCGACGAGCATCCAGCGCGGTGTTTCCTGCGTGGATTTCGCATCGAAATAAGGACTCTTGGAATCGAACTGAGTGGGATCGGGATAAGCCGTCGAGCAAACTTTGGCGATGCCCGCGATCCCCGGCTCCGGGCAACTGGAGTGATAGAACAGCACGCCATCGCCGATGCTCATCTGGTCGCGCATGAAGTTGCGCGCCTGATAGTTGCGCACGCCCGTCCACGGCAATGTCTTCTTCGCCGCATGCGCGAGATGATCGATGCTCGCTTCGTCCGGTTCGGACTTCATCAGCCAATAACGCATGTTTTTCGCTAAGCCAAAAGCGCCAAGCCAAAGCGCCGACACAAATGAAAACGGCACCGGATAAACCGATGCCGTTTGAAGAAGGTCCCCACCTTGGCCGCTAGGCCGGCATCCTGAACCTGGGTTCAAGATTGGTCGCAGTAAGCAGCACTTCGGGTACATCAGACAGTGTGACGCGCGCGCCCGTGCTACAAGTTTCCACAACCGTGCCAATGTAGCATTGGTTCAAGGAATATATGACCTTGGCGAACCAGGCAGGGAAACGTCACTCTACACCAATCGTCGGTCCGATGCAGCCTCGATCGACGCGCGCGCAGTTTGTTTTTTCGATTGACATCGCGTGCCGGTTAGCCTCGGCACATCGCTTTCAATGTGCTTCGTATTGCGCGATGACCGCGCCGAGCTGCTCGTTCATCGAGTGCATGGTGCGGCGAATTTCCTCGGCGGGGAAAGCTTCGCCATGACGCACGCTGTCCTGCAGCTTAAGCAATTCCGACGCCAGCGAAAGCGCCGCCATCACCGCGATACGATCGGTGCCGCGCACGCTGCTCGCATTGCGCACCTTGTTCATTTCCGCATCCACGCGGGCCACGGCTTCGCGCAGCGCTGCTTCCGTTTCCGGCGAGCAGGCGAGACGATAAGGTTGCCCGAGAATGGATACTTCGATCTGCTTGCTCGTCATGCCTTTTCTCCATGATGATGTTCGCCGTTCATTTCCGCATGCGCGTGCTCATGCTGCGCGTGGGACCCGGCATCGAGGAGATCGAGCTGATTGTCGGCTTCCGCTTGTTGCGACGACTTGCCGCGCGGCAGCTTTTCGAGGATCGCGTTGAGGCGCACTTGCGCATCGTCGATCTTCGCGGAGAGCGAGTCGCGCTCTGCCTGCAACGTGTCGCGTTCCTCGCGCATGCGCGCAAGGTCGGCCTGCACGTTGGCGAAGTCTGCGCGCAACTGTTCGATTTGAGCTTCCAGCGCGAGTCGCGCCTGATTGTGGCGCTCGCTGATCTGGATCAGCCGGCCGATATTTCCTGACAGTGATTCGAGTTCGTTGAGCATGTGCTGCGTCCTCTAAAGACCTCGCATTCTAGCGCGGTTAAACGTAGCTTCCGATAATTGTCTCGTTTCGAGACGTAACAACACGCGATCTGACAGCATCGCAATTCATTTGTGTGCGGAAAGCGCGCGCTTGTCGTTCGGTTCGTTTTGTGGGCACGGACCACGCGTTCGCGGGTGCGTCAATGGCGTTTCTTGACGGTCACCGGACGCGCTCCTACACTTGCCGCACTTTTGGTGCTCGCGTCCGCTTTTCATGAGCGGACGCAGTCAAACGGGAAACAGGGAGCGAAGTCCGCGCGAACGGCCGGACCGCGCCAACCTGTGCTGCCCCCGCAACGGTAAGCGACAGCAACGCAAGTTGCAAGTCGTTCCAGGCGCGTTTTTTCAGGAATGCCGCATGATTTTTCATCACGCGAAAAGCATGAGCCGTCCTGCAAGAAATGTGACCACGCCACTGCGCGCCATGCGCGGGAAGGCGGAACGAGCGTCGTCAGCCCGGATACCGGCCAATCGTCCTGCGTGCCCGGCTTAGCGCGAGCTTTCGTGCGATGGGTGTGCGCGTCGCGCTTGTGCCTTGCGGGGAGCGGGGTTGCGCCAGTCCATCGAAACGGAAGCCGTTCATGCTTGTCCCGTATCACCGCGCTGCGCTTGCAGCATTCAGTGCCGTCACGCTCACAAGTGCCGCGCATGCCGATGAATCTCCCGCCACGCTCGGCCCCATCGTCGTCACCGCGACGCGCACGAAAGAACCGCTCGCCGATGCCATCCCGCAGACCACGCTCCTCGATGCGCAGGACATCGCCGACAGCAACGCCCACGATGCGCTCGATCTCCTCGCGCTCGCGCCCGGCGTGCAGATCACGCGCAACGGCGGCCTCGGGGCGAATTCGGGCATCTCCATTCGCGGGGCATCGTCGGCGCAATCGCTCGTGATGATCGACGGCGTGCGCGTGGAATCGGCATCGCTCGGACAGGCGCAGCTTTCGCAGATCATGCCGGACCAGATCGATCGTATGGAAGTGGTGAATGGCAATGTGTCGGCGCTGTATGGCTCGAACGCGGTGGGCGGCGTCGTGCAGATCTTCACCAAAGCGGGCGATGCACACCCGCCGCGCTTCTACTTCGAGACCGAATACGGCAGCTATCACACGCAGCGTCAGGCGGCGGGCGTGAACGGCGCGCTCGACAAGGAAGGGCGCACGACGTTCAGCTTCGACGTGTCGCGCGAGAAGACCGACGGGTTCTCGTCGATCGATCCCGCGCTCGCGCCGAATGCGAACCCCAACGCGAACGGCTACCTCAACGAGAGCGTCGCGGCGACGCTGCGGCATCGCTTCACGGACAAATGGGATGCGGGCGTGCGCTTCTACCAGACGAACGGCATCAACAGTTACGACGATGCTTTCGGACAGCCAACCGACCTCAACGAATCGCATAACCGCGTGCGCTCGGCTTCGATTTTCGCGAACGGGCAACTCACCGATTTCTGGACCACGCACGTAACCATCGCGCAGGGACAGGATCGTGCGAATCCGCAACTGAACGGCGCGTACACGAGCCTGTTTAATTCGGAGTCGCATCAATACACCTGGCAGAACGACTTCAAGCTGAGCGATGAACACAAGTTCGTCGTCGGCTACGAGCATCTCGATCAATCGCTGGATTCGGACCAGTTCGACGCGCCCGATCGTCATGTGAATTCCGTGTTCGCAGGCTACACCGGCCGCTTCGGCCCAAGCGATGTGCAAGCGAACGTGCGCCACGATCAGTACTCCGACTTCGGCGGCGCGAACAGCTACTATCTCGGCTACGCGTTCAACTTCGATCCGCACTGGCGCGCGAGCGCGAGCTATTCCGCGTCGTTCCGCGCGCCGAGTTTCGACGATCTCTACTATCCGTTCAGCGGCAATCCCTCGGTGCAGCCGGAACGCAGCCATTCGCTGGAAGCGGCGCTGCAATACGCATCGAACGCGGTCGGCGTGCTGCGCGTGACCGCGTTCCAGACGCGTTATACGAATCTGATCGATTATGTCGATGACGGCAGCGGCTTCTTCATCGCGCAGAACGTGGGGCGCGCGAAGGTGCAGGGCGTCGAGGGTTCGTGGCAAGGGCACATCGGCACGACGGATTTACGCGCGGGCGTGACACTGCAAAATCCCGTCGATGAAACCAACGATCAGGATCTCACGCGTCGCGCGCGGCGGTTTGCGTCGTTCAGCGCGCATCGTCCTATCGGGCGCTGGCGCGTGGGCGGCGAATGGATCGTGAGCGGACAACGCCCCGATTACGATTCGACGCTCGCGGGTTATGGCGTGGTGAACCTGTCGGCACGCTGTGACATCACGAAGGCGTGGTACGTGGATGCGCGCATCGACAATTTGCTGGACCGGAAATATGAACTCGCCTATTCGTACAACACGCCGCGGCGCGGGGCTTATGTCACGCTCGGCTGGCATCCGTGAGTGACGCCTTGCGTTCGATGACGCTCTCTCGCGCCGCGTTCATCTGGGCGGCGCTGGGCCTCGCGGTGCTTGCCGTGTTGGCGGCGTCGCTCACGCTGGGCAGCGTCGCGTTGCCGTTGCCGCGTGCGCTCGGTGCGTTGCTGCATGCGCGCGCGACGAGTCCCGATATCGCCGATGACATCGTGCTCACGCTGCGTCTGCCGCGTGCGCTCGCGGGCTTCGCGTCCGGCGCGTTGCTCGCGCTGGCGGGCGCGGTGCTGCAAGTGCTGTTGCGCAATCCGCTGGCAGAGCCCTATGTGCTCGGCGTGTCGGGCGGCGCGGCTGCGTTCGCGCTCGCGGCCATGCTCGTCGCCGCGCCGTGGTGGGGCGTCGATGTCGCCGCGTGCGCGGGTGCGTTTGCATCGATCGTGCTGGTGCTCGGGTTGTCGCAGCGCGACTTGCGCCACGGCGGCCACGATGCGACGCCGAGGCTCCTGCTCACCGGCGTCGTGATCGCGGCGGGATGGGGCGCGCTTATCACGCTGATTCTGAGCGTTGCGCCGGAGAACCGGCTGCGCGGCATGCTGTTCTGGCTGACGGGCGATCTCAACGGCGCGGGTTCGCCGTGGCCCGCGCTCGTCGCGCTTGCGATTACCCTCGCCATGACGATTCCCGTCGCGCCGCAACTCAACGTGCTTCTGCGCGGCGATGCCACCGCCCGCGCGCTCGGCGTGCCGGTTTCGCGCTTGCGTTTGCGGATGTATCTCGCCGCATCGCTCGCGGCGGCGGCAGCGGTGACGACGGCGGGCACCATCGGTTTCGTCGGGCTCGTGGTGCCGCACTGTCTGCGGCTCGCGTTCGGCAACGATCAGCGCATGTTGCTGCCTGCCGCCGCGCTTGCGGGCGGTCTCGCGGTGATGAGCGCGGATCTCGCGGCGCGTACGGTCATCGCGCCGGCACAACTGCCGGTGGGCGTAGTGACCGCGCTTGTCGGCGTGCCCATGTTCCTGTGGATGCTGCTGCGGAGGCCGCGATGAATCTTAATCTCGATGGCATCGCGCTGCATGCCGGAAATCGCACGTTGATAGGCGATCTGACGCAGACGTTTCAAGCGGGCGAGATGTGGTGCATCGCCGGGCCGAACGGTGCGGGCAAGACGACGCTCATCGATGTGCTGGCGGGATTGTCGATGCCCGCATCCGGCACCGTCACGCTCGGCGATCGCACGCTGCACGCGTGGCGCGACATCGATCTGGCGCAGACGCGCGCCTTGATGCCGCAAGCCCTGCACGATGCCTTCAGCGCGTCCGTTTTAGATACCGTGCTGCTCAACCGCTTTCCGTATCTCACCGGATGGGGCTGGGAAAGCGCCGATGACCGCGCCGCCGCCCGCGCCGCGCTCGATATGCTCGGCCTCGCTTCTTTCGCCACGCGCGATGTGCTCACGCTCTCGGGCGGCGAACGTCAGCGTGTCGCGCTCGCGGGCGTGCTCGCTCAAAACACGCCGCTCATGCTGCTCGATGAACCGCTTGCGCACCTCGATCTGCATCATCAGATCGACTGTCTGGACGCCTTGCTCGACGCCGTGCGCGATCAAAACCGCACGGTGATCTTCTCGTGTCACGATCTGAATCTCGCGCGCCGCTTCGCCACGCACGCGCTGCTGCTCGACGGACGCGGCGGCGCGATTGCGGGCCGCGTCGCGGACGTGCTCACGCCCGAGCGCGCGAGTGCCGCGTTCGGCTATCCGCTCACCCTGATCCGCGAGGGCGATGTCGAAGCGCTCGTGCCCGCGATCCCTCATCGATAAAGGAAATGCGATGTCCTTCTCCGACGCACTCCCGATGCCGCACGCGCTCGACCGTTCCATCGAAGCCGATTTGCGCCGCGTCATCGATACCAAGACGAAGCCGCCCGGCAGTCTCGGGCGGCTCGAAGCGCTCGCCTTGCAGATGGGTTTGATCCAGCAGACGACGCAGCCGCGCATCGAGCGTCCCGCGATGATCGTTTTTGCCGCCGATCACGGCATCGCGCAGGAAGGCGTGAGCGCGTATCCGCAGGAAGTCACCGCGCAGATGGTGGCGAATTTTCTGGCGGGCGGCGCGGCGATCAACGCGCTGTCGCGTTCGGTGGGCATGACGCTCGAAGTGGTCGATGCAGGCGTCGCCGCGCCGATTCCGCTCGAAGGCTACGAGGCTTTGTCGCTCGGACGCGGCACACGCAACTTCGCCAGGGAACCGGCGATGACGCGCGACGAAGCGCTCGAAGCGATTGCGCGTGGCGCGGCGCGTGTGCGGCATCATGCGTCGCTTGGGACGAATGTGATCGGATTCGGCGAGATGGGAATCGCGAATACATCGGCGGCGGCGTGTCTGATGAGCCGTTTGTGCGATGTGTCGATCGACGAATGCGTGGGACGTGGCACCGGGCTTGACGATCGCGGCGTCATCCACAAACGCGATGTGCTTTCGAAGGCGCTTGCATTGCATCCGGTCAGCGACAATCCGCTCGATACGCTCGCCGCTTTCGGCGGCTTCGAAATCGCGATGATGACGGGCGCGTACCTCGCCGCCGCGCAGGCGCGCATGGTCGTGCTCGTGGATGGTTTCATCGCGACGTCCGCGTTGCTCGTGGCGTCGAAGCTCGCGCCGCATGTGCTCGATTACTGCGTTTTCGCGCATGCTTCGAACGAGGCGGGGCATCGGCGCATGCTCGCGCATTTCGATGCTTCACCGCTCCTGCAACTCGATCTGCGTCTGGGCGAAGGCACCGGCGCGGCGCTCGCGTTGCCGATTCTTCGCGCGGCGGTGGCGTTCGTCACCGAGATGGCGAGTTTCGAGTCGGCGGGCGTGTCGGACAAGAACGCCTGACGCGATGAATCCGCTCGACGAACTGCGCTACTTCTTCACCGCGCTCGGCTATTTCACGCGCGTGCCGGTGCCGCGCTGGGTCGGTTTCGAGCGCGATTATCTGAACGCGGCGGCGCGGTATTTTCCGCTCATCGGCGCGATGGTCGGTGGAGTGGCAGCGCTGGTTTATCTCGTTGCGATGCGCGTGTTTCCCGCAAGCGTCGCCGTGCTGCTTTCGATGACGTCGACGCTCGTGCTCACGGGCGCCTTCCACGAAGACGGCCTCGCCGATTGCGCCGATGCGTTCGGCGGCGGTTATACGCGTGAGGACGTGTTGCGGATCATGCATGACTCGCGTATTGGCGCCTTCGGGGCGATTGCGCTGGTCGTCGCGTTGATGCTCAAGTGGCAGACGCTTGCAGCGCTTCCATCCTTGCGTGCAGCGTGGCTGATGCTCTCGGCGCACGCCGCGAGCCGCGTGTTCGCGATCAGCTTTCTCGTCACGCTCGATTACGTGCGCGCGGAAGGGAAGGCGAAGCCGGTCGCGCAGCGCATGAGCGTTTCTTCCTTCGCGATGGCTTGTGTTTTTGGGTTGCCTTGGCTTACGTGGCTCGACTGGAAGCTCGCTTGCGTGACGTTCGGTTTGCTTGCTATTTTGCGGTTTGTGCTTGGACGTTACTTCGTGAAGCGCATCGGCGGTTATACGGGCGATTGTCTGGGCTTCGCGCAGCAGGTGTTCGAGATCGCGGTGTATTTGATTGGGCTGGCATGGATATCGTTCTGATTCGGCATCCTGAGCCTTTGGTCGATGCGGGTGTTTGCTATGGGCAGACTGATCTTTCTTTGCGTGAGGATGTGGCGGTGGCGGCGCTTGAAGTGCAGGCGCGCATGGATTCGTTAGGCGTTCCTGCATGTGAAAACGGCTGGCACACGAGTCCTTTGCAACGATGCCTCTCGCTTGCACGCGCCTTGCCTTGCGATGCAGACGTGCGCATCGATCCGCGTCTCTCGGAGATGGATTTCGGCGCGTGGGAAGGGCTTCGCTGGGATGGCATCGAACGTTCCCTGATCGATGCATGGGCGGCGGATATTCTCGATGCGAATCCGCATGGCGGTGAAAGTCTCGCGCTTTTCTCGCGGCGTGTGATGTCTTGGTTTGAGGATGTTTGCGCGCGGGATGCGTCGATTGTTCACGTCGTGTCGCATGCAGGCGTGATGCGCGTGTTGACGGCGCATGTGTTGGGTATCGGTGTTGATGGCGCGTTGCAATGGCCGTTGGAGTTTGGTGGGATCGTTTGGCTTAGGAGGGTGGGGGTGAGGTGGGTAGTTGTGCGGTGGAATGCTTGAGGCGTTGTTCTGTTGCGCAAGGGGCTGCTGCTGATTGTGTCTTTATTGCAGTAGCCGCCTCCCCGGCGGGGGGGTAACTTTCTTTGCTGCTGCAAAGAAAGTCACCAAAGAAAGCAGCTTTTTACCCCATGCTCGCTGGCTGGAAAGTGTTGGTCTGGATTAACGATACAGTGGCCGCAATAGGACTTGCCTCGGTTGGTTAAGCGCGTGGGCAACCTGGCGATTACGCGCTCGAATCCTTGAGTCTTAGTGGACCGCATTCATTCGTTCGGCCATGCGCTGCGCGCGCCGAGAGCTCTAGAACGGAACCCCGCAGCGTATGAGTGCCCAGCCACATCACACCGCATCGCACCTCTCCCATTGGGCCCAACCTTGGTAAGCGCTTCTGGGCAAAGCTTGTACACCAACGCAAGTCACCTTTTAGTCGGAGCACTAATCAAGGTAGGGCCGAATAGCAATCTTGCGGGGAAGCGTGATGTGGCTGGGCGCTGATAGGCTGCGGGATTCCGTTCTTACTGTCTCGGCGCGCGAAGCGCATGGCCGAAAGAATGAATGCGATCCACTAAGCGTTGATTGCTCGGGCGTGTAATCGCCAGGTTGCCTAAGCGGCAAGTTATGCGTGGCAAGTCCTATTGCGGCCACTGCACCCGTTAATCCAGACCAACACTTTCCAGCCATCGTGCATGGTGTAAAAAGCTGCTTTCTTTGGTGACTTTCTTTGCAGCAGCAAAGAAAGTTACCCCCCCGCCGGGGAGGCGGCTACTGCAATAAAAGCCCAAACAACAGAAGCCCCTTGCACGATACGTAGACAGCAGCACACTCAACGTTCATCTCCGCCCCCGCGCCTTCTCCAAATCCCCACACAACGCCTCCATCCCCAGCGCGATACGCGGCGTCGGCCGATTGATCACATCGCCATCGATGCCGAACAGATTGCCGCGCGATACCGCCATCAGCGATGGCCATTGCTTCCACCGCTCAAGCGCGGGCAACGCACGATCCGGCCTCGTCGCGCCCGGCGTCGCGGTCACGATGACTTCAGGATTGGCCGCCAGCACCGCTTCGGTCGAAAGCGTCGGCACGCGCGACGTTTCGCCAGCGAAAACATTCACTCCGCCGCATGACGTAATCACTTCGCTGAACACGTTGTCGCGGTTCAGCGTCATCAATGGATCGTCCCAGACCTGATAGAACACGCGCACCGGCGCGCGCTGCGAATAACGCGTGCGTAGGTCATCGATCTTTTGCGTAAATTCGGATGCCGCTTCGTGCGCGCGGCTCTGAGTGCCGAGCAAGACGCCGAGTTTGTCGATGTCCGTCGCGATATCAGCCAGATGACGCGGCTCGCTGTAAAAAACCGGAATGCCGAGCGCGCGCAATCGGTCCATCTGCCGATCCGCATTGCCATGCCGCCACGCGACGATCAGATCCGGGTGCAAGGCCACGATGCGCTCCAGATCGAGCGCCTTGTTGTCACCGACGCGCGCAATCGCCTGCGCTTCCTTCGGATAATCGCTGTAGCTCACCGCGCCAACCACGCGCGCGCCACCGCCTGCAGCGAACAGCAATTCGGTGACGTGAGGCGCGAGGCTTACGACGCGCGTCGCGGGTGCGGAAAGCGTGATGGTTGCGCCGCTGTCATCGACGACGGAAAGCGCGGCGAACGCATGCGTCGTGACGCACAAAACACACGCAGCGAGAACGCGCCTCAAACGCCACACTCCGCAAGCGTCCGTTCGAGCCGCGCCCATTCGCCTTCCGCGCCCGGCAATCCGATGCGCAAACTCGGCATCGTTTCTGGTGAGTCGAACAGCCGTGTCCAGATGCCGCGTTCCGCCAGCGCGTGTTGCAAAGCGGGCGCGTGAGGCGTTGGCATCCATGAAAAAAGCGGCGTTGCGTGCACATCGAAACCGCGTGCTGCGAGTAAGCCAGCGAGACGCGCGCCGTCGCGTTGCAAGCGTTCGCGCGTGTCGCGCTGCCACGCGTGATCGTCGAACGCAGCACGCACCGCATGCCGCGCCGGACCGCCGACCGTCCACGCGCCGAGCGCGTCGGCAAGCGCATGAGCCAGCAGCGGCGCGCACAACACGAATCCCGCACGAATACCCGCCAGCCCGAAAAACTTGCCCACCGACCGCAGCACGACTAGACCTTCCCGCGCACTCTCGTCAGCAAGCGAAGCAGCAGGATCGACATCCGCGAACGCTTCATCGACGATAAGCGTGCCGCCACGCCTCGCAAGTTGCGCGTGCCAACGCAAAAGCGTCTCGCGCGACACACGCTCGGCAGTCGGATTGTTCGGATTCGCGACGATCACGTGATCGAGCGCATCCGGCAACGCATCGGCATTCACATCGAGCGCGACGATACGATGCCCCGCGCGCCGAAACGCCGGCGCATATTCACCGTAAGTCAGCGGCGCGACGCCCGCGACACCGCGCTTGAGCAACTCAGGCAGCGCGCGGATGGCGGCTTGCGAACCGGCAACCGGCAACGCCAATTCAGCGCCGTAATACCGCGCGGCGCACGCGGCAAGACCATCGTCATCTTCGGGAAGACGACGCCACGCATCCGGCGGCACGGGCGGCACCGGATAGCCACACGGATTGATGCCTGTCGACAGATCGAGCCAATCCTCCGGCGCGATGCCATAGCGACGCGCCGCATCGAGCAAATTACCGCCGTGACGAATGGGCATCGAAGAAAAATCAGCCATGACCCGCCGCACTGAAAATCGCCAGCACCAGAAGGAGCGCGAGCCACAGCAACATAGCGCGATCGACGAGGCGCAACGCGCGCACGACATCGCGCGGCGTCGCATCGTGCCCGACACCGAGCGTCGGCCGCGTTTCGAGCACGCCGTGATACACCGCCGCGCCGCCGATCAGCACGTTCAGGCTGCCCGTGCCCGCGGCCATCACGGGACCGGCGTTGGGACTGTCCCACGCGCGCGCCTGCGTGCGCCAGCAATGCCACGCCATGCGCGTGTCGCCGGTGAGCGCGTAGCTCGCGGCGGTCAGGCGGGCGGGGATGAAGTTGAGCGCATCGTCGATGCGTGCCGCCGCCCAGCCGAAGCGCAGATAGCGCGGCGTGCGATAACCCCACATGGCGTCGAGCGTGTTGGCGAGACGGAACATGAGCGCGCCCGGACCGCCCGCGACGAGGAACCAGAACAGCGCGCCGAAGATCGCATCGTTGCCGTTTTCCAGCGCGGATTCGACGGCGGCACGCGAGAGCGCGGTTTCATCGGCCTGCGATGTATCGCGCGACACGATGCGCGAAGTCAGCGCGCGCGCGTGCGGCAGATCGCCGAGACTGAGCGCGCGGGCAATCGGCGCGATATGTTGACGCAGACTCTTGGCGCCCAGCGCAAACCACAGCAGCAGCACATGCACGAGCCCGGCATACGCGAACGGCAGCACGCTCACCACCAGCCACGCGATGCTCACCGGCGGCGCGACCACGACGAACCACGCCAGCATGCCCGCCGGCCGCGCGCGACGCCCCGTGTTCAGCCGCGCCTCGATACGCGCCGCCATCTGTCCGAAGCCGACGAGCGGATGCCGCGAACGCGGCTCGCCAAACAACCGGTCGACGATCACGCCGAGCACGGCAAGCAGCGACATGGCGTAGGCGGAGAGCAGGAGCATCTTGCGTCAGCCCTTGAGGACGAGTGGCAGGCCGGCGGCCATCAGCACGGCGCGCGTGCTCGCGGCGGCGACACGCTGATTCAGGCGGCCGAGTTCATCGACGTATGAACGCGTGACCGCGCCCATCGGCACGACGCCGAGACCGATTTCGTTGCTCACGACGATGATCTTGCCGCGCGCGTGCGTCAGCGCTTCGTCGAAGGCGGCGAAGGCTTTGGTGCCGTCGACGGTTTCATCCGTGAGAAGCAGACGGGCGAGCCACAAGGTCAGGCAGTCGATCAGCACGCATCGGCCGTCGCCTTGAGCGTCACGCAGCGCGCCCGCGAGATCTGCATCCGCTTCGATCAGCTTCCAGTGCGCGGGCCTGCGTTCGCGATGCAGCCGCACGCGCTCGGCGAATTCCGCATCGCCGACATGCGCCGTCGCGATATACGTGACCGGCATGCCGCTTTCGATGGCGAGCCGCTCCGCATGCGCGCTCTTGCCCGAGCGTGCGCCGCCGAGCACGAAAGTGAGGTCGCGTAAGGAAGGGAAGGAGGTCATCGCAATATTGTAACGGCGGGATAAGATGACGCGTTGCCTTCAAACGCCTCAAAGGATTCGTTCGATGCCATTCACTCCACGCGGCACGCTGATGATTCAGGGCACCACGTCCGATGCGGGCAAGAGCACGCTCGTCGCGGGACTGTGCAGGCTGGCGTATCGCAACGGCGTGAAGGTCGCGCCGTTCAAGCCGCAGAACATGGCGCTGAACAGCGCGGTGACCGTCGATGGCGGCGAGATCGGCCGCGCGCAGGCCTTGCAGGCGATCGCGGCGGGCGTGGAGGCGCGCATCGACTTCAATCCGGTGTTGCTCAAGCCGACGAGCGATCGCGGCGCGCAGGTCATCATCCACGGACACGCGCACGCCAATCTCGATGCGCGCGCCTATCACGACTACAAGCTCACCGCGTTCGATGCCGTGCTTGCGTCCTACGCGCGTCTGCGTGACGAGTTCGATGCGGTGATCGTCGAAGGCGCGGGCAGTCCTGCTGAGATCAATCTGCGCGATCGGGACATCGCCAACATGGGGTTTGCGGAGCGCGTGGATTGCCCGGTCGTGCTGGTGGCGGATATCGATCGCGGCGGCGTGTTCGCGCATCTTGTGGGGACGCTCGCGTGTTTGTCGGAGAGCGAGCGGGCGCGGGTGCGGGGGTTTGTCATCAACCGGTTTCGGGGGGATATCGCGTTGTTGAAGCCGGGGTTGGAGTGGCTGGAGGCGCAGACGGGCAAGCCGGTGCTGGGCGTGTTGCCGTATCTGCATGGCCTGACGCTCGATGCCGAGGACATGTTGCCGAGTCAGCCTCATGTGCGCGGCGCGCGGCCTGCGTTGAAGGTGATCGTGCCGGCGTTGCCGCGCATCAGCAATCATACGGACTTCGATGCATTGCGGGCGCATCCTCAAGTGGATTTCGAGTATGTGCGTGCGGGCGGGGCGATTCCTTCTGCGGATCTGATCGTGCTGCCCGGGTCGAAAAGTGTGCAGCGCGATCTTGCCTGGTTGCGTGAGCATGGGTGGGATCGGGCGATCGAGCGGCATCTGCGTTATGGCGGGAAGGTGCTGGGGATTTGCGGCGGGATGCAGATGTTGGGAAGTGAGGTGGATGATCCGGATGGGGTGGAGGGTGCGGCGGAGTGTGTGGATGGGCTTGGGTTGTTGGAGCTTTCGACGGTGCTCACGCAGGTGAAGCAGCTTGAGAATGTGACGGGGCGGTTGACTATCGGCGATTCGCATGCGCCCGTGCGGGGCTACGAGATACACATGGGACGCACGAGCGGCGCGGCGTTGAGCCAGCCTTTCGTCACGCTCGATTCAGGACGCTGCGACGGCGCGCTTTCGGAAGATGGACTGATCGCGGCGACGTATCTGCATGGGGTGTTTGATACGCCGGAAGCGTGTGCTGCGCTGCTGACGTGGGCGGGTGTCGAGGATGCGCAGGGGGTGGATTATCCGGCGTTGCGGGAAGCGTCTTTGGAGCGGTTGGCGGAGGAGATGGAGAAGGCGATGGATTTGGAAGGGGTGGGGAAGATGTTTCGGTGATGGCTCTGGAGGATGTATTAGCCGGTATTCGATCCCTCAGACAGCGTCAGATGAGATATCGACTACTTCAACTGAAGCATGGCCTTCCGGGACGATTCAAGTCGCGGATCTATCTCCGCATACGCGGAGGAACCCGTCTGAAATTGGTGAGTCTCCTGAAGAACCAGCAGCGAAAGGTAGCCCGAGCCAGCGAGAAGGTATGAATGCGCGAAGCCTAATTGGCCTGATCGTCGTCTTCGGAGTAGACGCCCGAGTAAGTGATGGAACCAAGCATACAACCAGCGCTTCCACCGTCAATCAGGCCCTCGCCCATGCCACGCAACACGACGAAGCCTTTGGCACTTGCACCAAGCGCACTGGCGAACAAGCCCGGATTGAACATCCACGGAATCATGCCTCGCGGATCAATCCCTACGATGAAGCCGGAGAGGCTTTCCGATACCAACAGGCCGAAGCTCGTGTCGATGTAAATCGTCATGCCGGCGAAGTCGCCAGGTTTAAGCTCCGTAGGATAAAACCGCCATATCGAACCGCCAGCCTGAAAATCGGTTGTCGCACCGCCGCCGCTTACTGTGTGGCCACCGCGAGGTAGCCGAATATCTGGCAGGCGTAGGGATTTGGGGAGGCGAATGTTAAGCCCAACGCCTGCACCGATACCAGCATACCGATATAGATGCAACTTACCGTCAGGCGCTTTCAACACAAACTTACCGCCAGAGATCAGCAACTCACCGATTCCAACACCGCCCGATCCTGCCGTTTCATAGCTCCACTTACTACCTTCAATCATCGTTACCTCGATTGCGGCCACTTGGTTTTGCGCCGTAAAGGCCGCCGATGATGAAGAGTGAGGAAAAGACCGTTATGTACAGGTGCATCCCCCAAATGCTGAACACATTGTTTAGCATCGCGCCGCGTGGGTCATCCAGCCGATATCGGACCTCCACGCGATCCCCTGTCTCGGTACGGACCGAGGCGCTGCCGGCAAAGGATTCTCTTTTGCCGTCAACCGTCGTGAATGCGACTTCAGGGTGAAAGGCACCGGCATTAAGCTTGACCACCTCGCCCTGAGTGACCACAGAGAGAAACCGAAACTCGAGCGTGGACGGTAGGAATGGGAGTTGAAACGCGAAAAACACAATGCCGATGATGACCGTGTCCCAGTTGATTTTGGAGCGATCGATTTTGAATCTCATCCTTGATGCATCCGATGGCTGACCGAGGCTATGCCGCTTGGGAAGCCCTTGTTGGTCGTCATGTATTCACGTTTGAACTCACTGAAAGAGAGGACGATGCGCTCATAGTGGCCGTAGGCAGACGCATACGGTTCCAAGCGATGAATCATCACTTCCTTGAGGTAAATCTTTAGAAAGTCGGGAGGCGGCAAAACCTTGCCGAGTAGGGAGTTGGTATTTGCTTGTGCGTTTGGACGACGTAACGAGATAACAGCTTGAGGCGCGATCTTGTTTTGTAAAAGCATTTGCATCATGCCGTTGGAGGCCAGATCGACTTCGTGAATTAGTTCGATGCACTCGACCGTTGCCCGATTGGTCGGTGAACTACCGCGCGAGCTTTGATGCATCTCCCATTGCCAGCTCAATATGTCGATTTCTTTTTCATGCCCGATGACATCGCTTTCACCGGTAACGCCGTCAATGCTCAGGAAGATGTTGCTCATGGTTGCTCGCTTGGTGTTTTGCAGCAGAGGTAACTTTCCAGAGTAAAAGCGGAACCAAATGATCGCTACACGGAATTTCTTAAAAGCGGGCTTGAGGGGGTGAAGCAAATTTGAGTGAGCAAATGTGGAACTGAATAGCTGGTTCAGTTCGCTTCCGGTGAAGGCGAGGTGGGGATAGGTGCTCAACATCAATGTGCGTTTATCTCCGCATACGCGGAGGAACCAACGGCGCGGACGCGAGCGCCAACGTTACCCACGGTCTATCTCCGCATACGCGGAGGAACCACCACGCCCCGCAGGGGAATGGTCCGCTCGATCGGTCTATCTCCGCATACGCGGAGGAACCCCCGTAAAGGTGAGAGGTCAACTATCTGCTACGGGTCTATCTCCGCATACGCGGAGGAACCAAGCACGCGAAGGAAGAACTTTTCTTCCCGGAAGGTCTATCTCCGCATACGCGGAGGAACCGTGAGCGTCGGGTAATTCAGTGACGCAATCTGGGGTCTATCTCCGCATACGCGGAGGAACCGCGCCGCCCGTGGGGCATTCGATGGTGAACGAGGGTCTATCTCCGCATACGCGGAGGAACCGCAGGCGGACTGCGTCACGCCGAAGTGCGCGCCGGTCTATCTCCGCATACGCGGAGGAACCTCGGTCGCATCCCAGGTGATCGTCATCGTCGTCGGTCTATCTCCGCATACGCGGAGGAACCAGTCGAACAGATGAGCACGCCCTTGCTGCCTCCGGTCTATCCCCGCATACGCGGAGGAACCGTACTGCAGATAGGCGTGCATCCAAGCTGGAAAGGTCTATCTCCGCATACGCGGAGGAACCCGCGTCATTGAAAGGGTCCATCCCGTATCGCGGGGTCTATCTCCGCATACGCGGAGGAACCACGAACTTGAGAACGAATTCAAAGTAGACGATGGGTCTATCTCCGCATACGCGGAGGAACCTCCCAATCGCCTACCACAATGGAGCCGTAAGCGGGTCTATCTCCGCATACGCGGAGGAACCTCGCATCATCAACCACTCTGAAAGCTATATCTAGGTCTATCTCCGCATACGCGGAGGAACCGATACGAAAAAAGCCTTGATGGGCTCCCAGTATGGTCTATCTCCGCATACGCGGAGGAACCCAGACCGCGTGGGCTGAAGACATGCAGGACGCCGGTCTATCTCCGCATACGCGGAGGAACCCAGCCGAGGGCAAAGACCCATGCAAACAATGTCGGTCTATCTCCGCATACGCGGAGGAACCGTGTATCGCTGCGGCGGGTGCGCTTTCGCTCTGGGTCTATCTCCGCATACGCGGAGGAACCTCGAGTTGAGGAATGGTCAGCATGTGTCACCCGGGTCTATCTCCGCATACGCGGAGGAACCGCCGTCGCGAAGCTCAAGGACGGCGGAATTCAAGGTCTATCTCCGCATACGCGGAGGAACCTTTCCGGAGTTTGTATTGGACTGTGCGGACTGAGGTCTATCTCCGCATACGCGGAGGAACCATCGTCAATTGCGAACAGGGTCAACCGGAATGGGGTCTATCTCCGCATACGCGGAGGAACCCCGTTGTTGATGGCCTCGAGCAGGCCGCGATGCGGTCTATCTCCGCATACGCGGAGGAACCGGAAGCAGGTAGGAAACGACGTGATGCGTGAAAGGTCTATCTCCGCATACGCGGAGGAACCTCCGGCTCGCTGCAGCAGATGGACGGATCGCTCGGTCTATCTCCGCATACGCGGAGGAACCCCTAGATCATAACTGCTTGACCCACAACGAGAAACAGCCAAACCCCTCTTCAAACCGACAATCAATTTTTAGACTCCAAACGATTGCCGGAAAGCAATTAACTTCGTTCAAGCGATAAGCAAAAACCGCATCGCCAAACTCAATAAAGCACCATCTGCGTACACCGAAACATCGCGATCAGCTTGCCGTCACCACTACTCACCACCGCATCCCAAACCTGCGTGCTCCTCCCAAGATGCACCGCGCTCGCCTTCGCCACAATCTTCCCCTCGCGCACCGTCGAAACATGATTGCTTTTCAATTCCAGCGTCGTGAAGTTCGACGCCTTCTCCGGCAGATGCGCGATACAAGCATACCCACAACACGTATCCGCCAACCCGACGACAGTGGCCGCATGCAAAAACCCATTCGGCGCAAGCAACTCAGGCCGCACGACCAATTCACCCGTCAACGCCCCCTGATCCAAGGACACCAACTCCACCCCAAGCAATTCCGGCAAACGCCCCTTCTGCCGCGCGCGCAAAAAATCCAAAGTGACTTCCGGGCGGAGCAATGTCGTCATGTTCGTCAGGTCAGAAGATAAGGATGAACGCACGGCCGTTCGGCCAACATGCCACGCGCCTCAGTTTTGTCGATAATAGCAACGGCTCGCATCATGCAACCGTTCTCATAACACGAATCGCGCGGACCGGCATCGGCCATGTCCCGCGCGCCAGACAACTCCAGGACCTTTCATGACCGTGATCGTAGTGGCAAATCCAAAGGGCGGTGTCGGCAAGAGCACGCTCGCGACGAATCTGGCCGGGCATTTCGCGGCGAATGGCGAGTGGGTCGCGCTCGCCGATCTCGACAAGCAGCGCTCGTCCCACGCGTGGCTCGCGCTGCGGCCCGACACGCTGCCGAAAATCGAAGAGTGGGGCATGGACCCGGATGCCCCCGCCAAACCGCCCAAGGGCCTCGAAAAAGCCGTCATCGATACACCCGCCGGACTGCACGGCAACCGCCTCGGGCTGGCGCTCGACCTCGCCGACAAGGTGATCGTGCCGCTCCAGCCGTCGATGTTCGATATCCTCGCCACGCAAGACTTCCTCGCCCGGCTCGCGAAGGAAAAGGCCGTGCGCAAGGGCGCGATTCGCGTCGGCGTCGTCGGCATGCGGGTGGATGCGCGCACGCGTTCGGCGGATCAATTGCATCGCTTTGTGGAAGGGCTGGAGTTGCCGGTGCTCGGCTTCATCCGCGATACGCAGAACTACGTGCAACTCGCCGCGCACGGCCTGACCATCTGGGATGTCGCCAAGAGCCGCGTCGAAAAGGATCTGGAGCAGTGGGCGCCCATCGTGGAATGGGTCGCCAAGAAATGAAAAAAGCCGGCGTCCTTCGAGGAAGCGCCGGCTTTGTTCAGGCCACTAAGATCACGTCCAGTTCTGCGTCGGCACGTGATCGCGGCTGCCCTTGATATGGTTCTCGCCATCGACGAACACGAGGTTCGGTTTCCAGCCCGCCTGAATCTCGCGCTCGTCCACCTGCGCGAACGCCGCGATGATGACGAGATCGCCCAGTTGCGCGCGCCGCGCCGCCGAGCCGTTCAGCGAGATCATGCCGCTGCCGCGCTCGCCCTTGATGGCATACGTGGTGAGACGCTCGCCGTTGTTCACGTTCCAGATGTCGATCTGCTCGTTCTCCAGAAGGTTCGCCGCTTCCAGCAGGTTTTCATCGATCGCGCACGAACCTTCGTAATGAAGTTCGCAATGCGTGACGGTGGCGCGGTGAATCTTCGATTTGAGCATGGTGCGCTGCATATATTCCTTTCCTCTTGCTTCGGTACTTCAGATTTCCAGATTGTCGATGAGTCGCGTCGTGCCCAGTCTCGCCGCCGCGAGCACGACGAGCGGCGCGTCCTGATCGTCAACGCCCGGCGGCAGCAGATTCGAACGCTTGCGCACGCTGATGTAGTCGGGTTTCCAGCCGCGATTCGTCAACGCGTTCATCGCATCGCGTTCCAGCGCGGCGTAATCGCGCTTGCCGGAGAGCGCTTCTTCGCGCACCTGCTTCAGTTGCCGGATAAGCTGCGGCGCTTCGGCGCGTTCATCGACGCTCAAAAAGCGGTTGCGCGACGACAGCGCGAGACCGTCTGCATCCCGCACGGTTTCCGCCGCGATGATCTCGGTCGGCAACGCGAATTGCTGACACATGGCGCGCACGATCATCAACTGTTGATAGTCCTTCTTGCCGAACACGGCCACGCGCGGCTGCACGCACGACATCAGCTTCATCACGACCGTGCACACGCCCGTGAAAAATCCCGGACGGAATTCGCCTTCGAGAATATCGCCAAGGTTATGCGGCGGATGCACGCGATACTCCTGCGGCTCGGGATACATGTCGCGCTCGGTCGGCGCGAACAGCACGTAGACGTTCTCGTCCTGCAGCTTGTCGATGTCGTCCTGCATCGTGCGCGGGTACTTATCGAAATCCTCGTTCGGCCCGAACTGCAAGCGATTGACGAAGATGCTCGCAACAACCGGATCGCCGTGCTGGCGCGCCAGCCGCATGAGCGACATATGGCCTTCGTGCAGATTGCCCATGGTCGGAACGAAGGCGGTGCGGTTCTGGCCGCGCAACTGGTCGCGCAGTTCCTGGATCGAGCTGATGACTTTCATCGGAGGGGTGTCTCCTGGCGGGCGGCTGACGAATTCAGGCGCACCGGGGAAGGGTAAACAAAAAAGAGGGTTTCAGGCGGGCGAGTACGCGAGCCTCACGTAGATCGGCGCATACGGCTCGGCCTGCGTGATCTCGATCAGCGATTCGCGCGACAGTTCCAGCATGGCGATGAAGTTCACCACGACCACCGGAACACCGCGCGAGGTATCGAAAAGTTCGGTGAACTCCATGAAGCGCGCGGTCTGTAAGCGCCTGAGAATCACGCTCATGTGCTCGCGCACGGACAATTCTTCACGCGTGATCTTGTGATGCTGCACGAGCCGCGCGCGCTTGATGACATCCGCCCAGGCCGTGCGCAGATCGTTCATATCGACGTCCGGAAACCGCTGTTCCGGCGCCTGTTCGATATACACCTCCGCGCGCAGGAAATCGCGTCCCAGTTGCGGCAACTGATCGATCCGTTGCGCGGCGAGCTTCATCTGCTCGTATTCCAGCAGGCGGCGCACGAGTTCGGCGCGCGGGTCTTCGGCTTCCTCGCCGGTGTCGGCCTTCTTGACCGGCAGCAGCATGCGCGACTTGATCTCGATCAGCATGGCCGCCATCAGCAGATACTCGGAGGCCAGTTCCAGATTGTTCTCGCGAATCTGATCGACGTAGCCGAGATATTGCGCGGTGACTTCCGCCATCGGAATGTCGAGCACGTTGAAGTTCTGCTTGCGGATGAGGTAGAGCAGCAGGTCCATCGGGCCTTCGAACGCTTCGAGAAAGACTTCGAGCGCGTCGGGCGGGATGTAGAGATCGGTCGGCAGCTTCCAGAGCGGCTCGCCGTACAAATGCGCGATTGCGACGCCGTCTATCGTGTCGGGCGTCGAATCCGTCGCGGGCGTGGCGAGCGCCACGGCGCGGTCTTCCCGCGTCTCGTCCCGGCGCTCGCTGGGTGCAGACGCGTGCGGCTCGTGGCCGGCTGCGCTCACGTTCAGAAGTTCTGGTAGTAGGCGTAGGACGTCTGGTTGACGCGCGATTCCTGTTGCTGGCGGCGCTCGTCGAGGTCGATCGGCTGCTTGTCCCACAGAAGCGCGCGGCCCTGGCGCTGCTTCTCTTCCAGCTTCGGATTCTTTTCCTTCAACTGAGCGATGAACTGGGTGATGTCCGACTGGTACATGATCCGGCTTCCGAGTGTTCGTTGCGGTTCGTGGATGACACTGATATGCGCTGCGTCACGTGCGTCGCAATTTTACCGCAAGCGTGGCGATGTTCATGTGAATCCGAGCGCGGTGTTTCAGGTATGCGCGCACGACCGTGCGCTCGTTGCGGAACCGATGGCCGTGCGCATCGTCCAAAGGCGCGCGGCGCTTGATTGTGCGGCGTGGCATGGCGCTTGCCTCTGCGCTGCCTCGCGCGGGTTATTTACTTCGCGACAAGCGCTTGCCGCAGTGCGCCTGTGGTGAAATAGCGCCTGCGGTTCCTGCCGCCTCGCCTGAGCCGAGGCATGCGCGACCTTTCAATCTCTTTCCCGATGCCGGAGGACACGTTTGGCGGGCCGTTCGTTTGATCTGCTGCGCGCATGGCTGAGCATGGCGCCGAGACGCCCGATGGCGCTCGCGCGGCCCGATGCGCCCCGCGTCCGCCTCGCGGCCATGCTGATCGGCGTGCTTTCGCTGCTCGCGGCGCTGCCCGCGCAGGCCAAGTACACGGTCGATATCGATGCCCCGCGCAGCCTCAAAAAGCTGCTCAAGGATCACCTCGATCTCTCCCGTTTCGCCAAGCGCGATGACGTCAGCGACGACCAGTTCGACTTCCTCGTCACCGCGACACCGAAGGACGTGCGCGATCTCGTCGCGACCGAGGGCTACTTCACGCCAGTCGTGCGCACGGACGTCACCACCGACGACGCCGGCAAGCGCACCGTGAAACTCGCCGTCGATCCCGGCCCGCAAACGAAGGTCGCCTCCGTGCAATTGCATTTTCAGGGTGCGGTGACGACCGAAGATCGCAATCAGGAAACGGCCGCGCGTCTGGCTTTTTCGGTCAGCGAAGGCGATCCCTTCACGCAAAGCGGCTGGGACGATGCCAAGAACGCCTCGCTCCGTGCGCTTCAGTCCAAGCGTTATCTCGGCGCAAAGATCGTGCGTTCGCAGGCGCGCATCAATCCGCGTTCGCATATCGCGGATTTGTCGGTCACGTTCGACAGCGGGCCGACTTTCACGCTGGGCAAGCTCGATGTGACGGGCACGAAGCGCTATCCATCGTGGATCATCGATCACGTGAATCCCATTCAGCCGGGCGAGATTTACGATGTCGCGCGCGTCAACGAGCTTCAGCGGCAAGTGCAGAACACGCCGTATTACGCGAGCGTCGCCATCGATACCGACAGCGACGTCAACAAGCCGCTCGAAGTGCCGATGCATGTGAAGGTGAGCGAGTATCCGTACAACAGTATCCGCTATGGCGTGGGTTACGCGACGGATACCGGCTTTCACATTCAGGGCGCGTATTCGTATCTGGACACGTTCGGCAAGGCGTATCCGTTCACCATTTCAGGCCGGCTCGATCAGACGCAGCAATATGGCCGCGTGCAACTCGCCATGCCGCCGGATTCGCGCGGCTGGGTGAACGCCGTATTCGGTTCCTACACCATCACGGATGTCTCGGACACGAACATCTACAGCGCGCGCGTGGGCGTGCAGCGCTCGCGTTCGCGGCAGAACATCGACACGACGTTTTCGCTGACGTTCTATGACGACCGCATCACGCAGAATCTGCCGAATCCGTCGACGGCGCGCGCGCTGGTGCCCGCGTGGACATGGGTGCGCCGCAATGTCGACGATCCTTTGTTCCCGCGCAAGGGCAATATCGTGCGCGCGGAGGCGAGCTTCGCCGTCAAGGGCGTGATGACCGATCAGACCTTCGCGCGGCTCTACACCAACGCGCAGCAGTACTTTCCCATCGGGAAGCGCGATCTCGTGCTGTTCCGCGCGGAGTTCGGCGGCGTGTTTACGAGCGGGCCGTCGAGCGGCATTCCCGCGTCGCTCTTGTTCCGCGCGGGCGGCGCGAATTCCGTGCGCGGGTATAGCTATCTGGGCATCGGCAATAACGTGGATGGCTCGGTGCTGCCGACCAAGTACATGGTGACGGGCAGCAGCGAGTATCAGCACTGGTTCACGCACGACTGGGGCGGCGCGGTGTTCTTCGATATCGGCACGGCGACGGATACCTGGAGCGAGCGCGTGTTCCAGCCGGGCGTGGGCGTCGGCGCGCGCTGGCGCAGTCCGGTCGGGCCGGTGAACGTCGATCTGGCGTATGGGTTGAAGAACAAGAGCATCAAGCCGTATCTGACGCTCGGCATCGCGTTCTGACGGCATCGAGGATATCGACAGGCAATGACGGACCCGACCACTCCACCCGACGCCGACGAAGCGCCCGCTTCAGGCGAAGGCAACGACCAAGGCAAGAAGCCGCGCCGCAGCGGCTGGCGTCGGCTCGCGCGCTGGCTCGGCGTGCTCGTGCTGGTCGTCGTGCTGATCGTGGGTATCGCAGTGGGCACGGTGTTCTTCGTGCTGACGACCGAGCGCGGCACGCGTTACGCATGGCAGGCGGCGACTTCGCTGCTCAAAGGCCAGTTGACCGGCAAGCTCGATGGCGGCGCGATCGCCTCCGGCCTGCAACTGCGCGATGTCCACTGGAAGGGCACGGACGGCACCGATATTGCGGTGGACAGCGTGTCGGGCCGCTGGGCGCTCACGCGCGATCCGTTGCGCTTCACGGTCGATTACCTGCATGTCGGTGTGGTCGATGTGCGTATCGCGCCGTCGAACACGCCGAGCAAGAAAACCGAATTGCCGAAGGATCTGCGCTTGCCGATTCAGCTTGCGATCCGCGATCTGAGCGTGGAAAAGCTGCGGCTGCATCAGGGCGCGACGACCACCGAACTCTCCGGGTTGCTGTTCAACGGCCAGAGCGACGGTCAACATCACGAAGCCGCCGTGCGACGGCTCGATACGCCGTTCGGCGCGGTGACGGCGTCGCTGAAACTGGATGGCGGCGCGCGGCCCTTTCCGTTGTCGGGCGATGCAACCTACGCGGGCAAGGTCAGCGGCGAATCCGTGAACGTGAACGCGCGCTTGTCCGGCTCGCTCGAAGACCTGATCGCCGATGCGCAGGCAAGCGGCCTCAAGCTCAACGGCGATGCGCACGTCGAAGCGCTGCCGTTCGCGGATGTGCCGCTGAAGCTCGCCATCGTCACGGTCGATCACGTCAATCCGCAGGCCTTCGCGCCGGGCGCACCGGCCGCCGATCTTGCAGTGCGCGCGGAAGTGAAGCCCGTCGAAGGCGGCGATCCCAAGGCGTTCGTGGTCAGCGGACCGGTGTCCATCGTCAACGCTAAACCCGGCTCCATCGCACAAAAGCTGCTGCCGCTGATCGATGCCCACGCGAACGTGCGCGTCGATGCCACCGCGCAGACCATCACCGATCTGAACGTGCGACTGCTCAAGGAAGCGACGATCACCGGCGGCGGCTCGCTCGCGGGCAGCAAGGGCAAGTTCGATCTGAAGGTGGCGAAGCTCGATCTGAACGCCATCGAGCCAAGCGTGCGGCCGACGGATTTTTCCGGACCGGTGGGCATCGTGCTGGACGGTGACACGCAATCCATCGTGGCCGATCTCAACGATCCGAAAGCGGCCCTCCGCGCACAGGCCAAGGTCAAACTCGACCCGAAGCAGACCACGCTCGACGAAGTAAAACTCACGGTCGGCAAAGGTCGCGTGGAAGCGAACGGCGTGCTGAAAAAGGACGTGAATTCGAGCTACGACCTGAAGGCGAAGTTCGTCGATTTCAATCCGCTGCTGCTGCAACAGCAACTCATCGCGCCAAAGACCGCGCCGGCTTCATCGAAGAAAGCGCCGACTAAAAAATCCCCCGCGCCCGCCCGCGTGATCGAAGCGCGCGTGAACGGCACGCTCGCGGCCACCGGCCAACTCGCGCCGACGCTCACGACCAAAGCCACTTTCAAGCTCGCCGACAGCATGTACGACAACCTCCCGCTGACGGGCGAGGGCACCGTGCAAGTGGTCGGCATGCGCTTGTTGCCGAGTCGCGCGACGCTGTCCGTCGCGGGCAACGATGTCGATCTGAACGGCAGCTTCGGTGCGCCCGGCGACCAGTTGCGCTTCAAGGTCGATGCGCCGCAACTCGAACGGCTCGGCTTCGGCGTGACCGGCGCGGTCAAGGCGGATGGCGATCTGACCGGTTCCATCGCGCATCCGAACGTGGTGGCGAACTATCAGGCCGATGGCGTCGTGTTCGGCGCGAACCGGCTCGGGCATGCAGAAGGTCACGCCGATATCCGCGATGGCTCGAACGGTCCGCTCGTCTTCACGCTGAAGGCGCGCGAGTTCGGCACCGAAGGCATCGAGATCGCCGCGCTTGATGCGAATCTCAACGGCACGCGCGCGCATCACACGCTCGACGTGACGGCAACGGGCAAGGTGCGCGGCCAGCCGGTGAATCTCGCGCTCGGTGCGAACGGCAAGTTCACCGACGCCGCCGACGGCCCGCACTGGGACGGCACCCTCACGAAGCTGACCAACAAGGGCACGCCGTCGCTCAACATGGAATCGCCGCTGACGGTGAGTTACGGGCCGAAAAAGCTCGTGCTCGGCGCGACGAAGCTCGTGGCGGAAGGCATCGCGCTGAATCTGAAATCCTTCGCGATGGAGGGCGGCCGCATTCAGTCCGCGGGCACGCTCACGAATGTTTCCGTGCCGCATCTGCTCGAAGTGCGGCAGGAATTGACGGGCGAGGAGCCGCCGATCCGCACCGATCTCGTGTTCGATGGCGATTGGGATTTCGCGCTCGGCGCCACCGCCACCGGCCACGTGCAATTCAAACGGCGTAGCGGCGATGTCACCATCGACGGCACGCGCGGCGTCGCGGCGCTGGGCATCACGGATATCACCGCGCGCGCGGACTTCACCAACGGCAATCGCCTGAACGCGATGCTGCACGCGCAGGCAAGCCGCATCGGCGTGATCGATGCGGATGTACACACGCCGCTTTCCCCGCGCGACGGCATTCTCACGATCGACGACAACGCGCCGTTGACGGGCGCGATCAACGCGAACATTCCCGAACTGCGCACGACGGGCGGGCTGCTCGGGCCGAGCTATCTGCTGGGCGGACGTATAGCGCTCAAGCTGGCGATTGCGGGCGTGGTCGCGAAGCCGAGTCTGTCCGGCTCGCTCGATGGCGACAATCTCTCCGCCACGGTCGTCGATCAGGGCATTCAGTTGAAGGACGGCATCATTCGGATTGCGCTGTCGGAGAATCTCGTCGATCTCAAGCAGGTCGAGTTTCATGGTGCGAGCGGCACGCTGCGCGCCACCGGCAAGGTGCGGCTCGATCAGCAGCAGCCCGATCTGACGGCGAGCATCATCGCGGACAAGCTGGAGTTGTTCGCATCGCCGGACCGGGAGCTGATGCTCTCGGGCAGCGCGAAAATCGCCAACGCGGGCTTGCAGGGCGGCATGGCGATCGATGGCGCGTTCACCGTCGATCACGCGCTGTTCGATCTGCCGGAAAGCGCCGCGCCTTCGCTCGGCGATGACGTGGTGGTCGAGCGCCCGGACGGCACCATCAAGAACGAGAACCAGAAGTTCACCGCGGCGACGCAGAAGCCGGTCGGGCCGTTCACGCCGCGCGCGAATGTCGCGATCGATCTGGGGCAGAAGTTCCGCTTCAAGGGCGCGGGCGCGGACCTCGGACTGGCGGGCACGATCACCGCGACGAGCGCGCCGAACATGCCGCTGCGCGCGGTCGGCGACGTGCGCGTGACGCCGGGTTCAACGTACACCGCGTTCGGGCGCAAGCTCAACATCGAGAACGGCTTCTTCACCTTCAACGGACCGGTGGCGAACCCTGGCCTCAATATCCTCGCGATGCGTCGCAATCAGGAAGTCGAGGCGGGCGTGCAGGTGACGGGCACGGTGCAGGCGCCGGTCGCCAAGCTCATCTCCGAGCCGAACGTGCCGGACAACGAAAAGCTGTCGTGGCTGCTGTTCGGGCACGGCACGGATCAGGGCAACAACATCGGCCAGCAGAGCGCGATGACGAGCGCGCTGGCGCTGCTCGGCAGCACGGGCGGACGCAAGATCGCGCAGACCGTGGGGCTGGACGAGTTCACGGTGGCATCGAGCGAAGTGGGGCTGACCGATCCGCAGGTGGTGCTGTTGTCGAAGGCGATCAACGAGCGGCTCGTGATCGGCTACGAGCAGGGCTTACAGTCGGCGCAGAACGCGGTGAAGGCAACGCTCGCGCTGTCGCGGTTCTGGTCGGTGACGGCGTATGGCGGGACGTATGAGGGCGTGGATCTTTCGTACACGCGGCGGTTCAATTCGTGGATGCGCTTGCTGTCGATGTCGTCGGGTTCGCGCTCGGCGCAGCAGCCTTCGATGGCGTCGGGCGCGTCGGGGGTGTCGGCGCCGTTGGGGGCGTCGGCTACGGCGGTGGAATCGGATTGATTGAGGCAGTGCGCTAAGAACTCATTCACACGCGCTTTTCGTTCTGAAGCAGGATCAGGATATTCTCAGGACCGTAGGCCGACTTGAGAAGCCCAGCGACGGAAGCCAGTTCCTGGGCGAACTCTTTATCGTTCAGGTGCACCAGAAACAAAGTGTCTGGGACCATACCGAACTCGCCAGCTATCTCACGGTGTAGTGCGCTCGTTGCTCTCGATGCCGAAATCAGAAACTTATGGTCGAAAAAGTCCGGACGGCTCTCTTTGAGCCGTGTCAGCGTTGCGTCCGATGCCGAGGGTAGCCCTTTCACGTAGCAAAATAGATCGACAGACACTTACTTTCCCAAGTCAAGAGTGGTTACGTTGCCTGACCGATCGATGATTAGCACTTCGCGATTCATCGACTAAGTGGGGTGGCGTTGTGCCTGTAGGAAGTCGTACTGACAATAAACACGTCGTGAATAGACTGTTCGTCGGCGATAAACTTCTCAGCCGATCGATTGTTTTCGATTGCCGCCGTTTCATTGAGCGGTGGCATTTTCCCATCCCAGATACAGTCCAGTCGAGCCTCGAACCCGGGGTTATGCCAGATGCCGCCTTCGACACGAAAAACAACGAGCCCATGTTTGCTTGCAGTCCGGCAGACGGCGCGAGCAGCGTCGGCAGTCAGCTTCATCGTGATGCTGCCGTTCAATTCAAAAAACTCGGAAGCTGAGTCGTAACGCTTGCGATAGTCGAAGATCATTTTTATTCATTCCACTTGATTCGTCCGTCTGGGATCCAGTCGGACACGCGCCGGCTGCTGAGTTGAACGATCTCCCCGGTACGATCATTCACGACCACGTAAGCAGAAGGAGATCCATAAACGGATGCCGGATCGTCTCGCGCGACGCCATCCGGAGTTTTTCCGGCGGAACGCTTGTCAATGGTTCTGCCGGTCGCGCCATCCCGCACCGTAGACTCGATATCGGACTGCGACCACCCGCGTTCTTTCATTTGAGCCCGAATCTTATCGTCGATCACGAGCCTTGGACCGGGTGGCGGCCGATCCGAGGTGAACCTGTCCGCGTTCACAACGGGAGATTCTTGACTCGGACCGCTAAATTTCGCGCCCAACCCCAACAACGCAAACCCTGCGACCCCGGCAAATATATCGCCCCATCCCGATCCGAGCGAATCGCCCCACGATTTCAATTCGCTTATGCCTTCGCCAGTGAGAACCACTACGGCTCCCAAGCCAAGCACAGCCTCCAGTCCACCTGCCGCGAAGACGGCAGCGCCTGCAAGGCCCAGCGAAACCACGCCCAACAACTCAAGAGCAGTCTGAAAAGCCGCCTCGGCGTCATAGATGGTAAGAACAGTGACCGCTGCCCCGCCGACGACCACATTCGAGCTTCCCGCTTTGATCGTCGCACCGCATTCCATCTTGTCCGAGGTTCGCGCCATCGGCGCTCCGTTCACCCATACGGTGCTCGATCCTTGCGCGATGCGCACGCGCTTCGACCAGTGATTGAAGTTGTACAGGCCGTTGCAGCAGGCAACCCCGTCGACGCCTGCTCGCTGAGCCCGCTGGCCATTGACAAACGTGTCAGGGGAGCCCGAAGTGAGTGTGCCCGTGGTGGGGTCCGGGATATCGCAAACTTCCTGAATGCCGTGTGCAAGGGAGCCGCCGGAAAGTCCTCCCATGGCGATCGCACCGCCCACGACGGCGGCGATTGCCACGCCACCGGTTGCCACACCCGCTGCAACGATTGCCGCTCCGATCGCGGCTCCGGCAAGCGCGCCTGCGACCATGCCGACCAGTCCGAAGTCATGGCCGATATCGTCACCATGCCGGGCTGCGCTTAATGCCATCGACCCTTCGCTCATGCGTGAGAGCGACGGTTTTCGGGCCGCGCGAGCCACTCTTCGATCGACCGAATCGAATCGAATGGCGCCAGACCGATGCCTAGCCGGACCGATGACAAGTACCCACTCAACGCGCCGGCGATGGGGTCGCCAGGTTGCAACGTGTGGACGCCCGCAGTCAGGAGCCACGACTCCAGACGCCTTCCGGTGTGGTCGAAGAACGTCCATTGCCCGGCAGCGATTTCATGAGCCGGAGCAAATGCGAGTGCGTCGGCGCGAGTGGCGAGAACGCTTAATGTTTGCGTAGGCCTGTGCAACGCGAACACATAGCCGGTGATTGCGTGTTGCGGCGAACTCGGATCATCGGCTTCGGAACCGGAAGGGTCGCGGCTGCGGCCGCTACAGCGGAACGACGACAGCAGTGCGGTCCACGTCGTCGTGTATCGTTCGAAGTGCTCGATGTGCGCAGTCAGGGTGAAGATCAACATCGTGGTTCCGACGTGAGCAATCGCCTGGCTTTGCCGCATCGGCGCATGCGTCCCGCGCCACCAATAGTCGAGCAGCACTGCCGGGACGCCGTCCAGCGTGAATGAGGCGTGCCCGAGAAGTGTGAAGCCGGGAAACTGCTTTTCCAACGCGCGTTGTTGCCGACCTACGTATTCGTGAAGGTCGTCGTGTAGAGCGTCGTCGTCACGTGTGATGAGAATGGCCGCGTCTTTCTTCGGGTCACCGGAGCCTGTCAGCCGAAATGACGTGATGGACTGATTGCGCCATCCATCGGGAGGGACAATGCTGCCTTCCTGGAAACGATAAATGCTCAAGCGTGCCTCGAAAGCTTTGATATCGAGGACCGATTTTTCTTGAAAGCAGGGTGCCAGGTAAGGCGAAAAATCTGAACATCCGCAAGGAAATACGATGACTGAAGCGCAATTCTGCTGTCATCAATCAGCGATCCTGCCTAAAGCAAAAAGGGCACGCCAACCTCGCGTGCCCTTTTCGTATCTCATGCCGATGCGCTTACTTCACCCGCATTCCCGGCTTCGCGCCATCATGCGGCTCCAGAATATAAAGCCCCGGTTCCGCCTTCTCATCCGCCGCCGACGCCGCCAGCACCATGCCTTCCGACATGCCGAACTTCATCTTGCGCGGCGCGAGATTGGCGACCATCACGGTCAGCTTGCCGATCAGATCCTGCGGCTGATACGCCGACTTGATGCCCGAAAACACGTTGCGCGTCTTTTCCTCGCCGATGTCGAGCGTCAGTTGCAGCAGCTTGTCCGAGCCTTCCACCGCGCGGCAATCGACGATCTTCGCCACGCGCAGATCGACCTTCGCGAAGTCATCGATGGAGATGACGCCAGCGTCCTCTTCCTTCTTGACGTCCTTCTTCGCCGTCGATGCAGGCGCCGCGGTTTCCGCGCCCGGCTGCAAGGACTCGCGATTCGCCGCGAGCAATGCTTCGATCTGCTTCGGATCGACGCGCGTGGTCAGATGCTTGTACGCATTGATCGCGCTGGACGACGACAGCGGCGTGTCCACATCCGTCCACACCAGCGGCGCAATGCCGAGGAACGCTTCCACCGATTGAATCAGCGTCGGCAGCACCGGCTTGAGCGCCAGCGACAGCAGACGGAACGCTTCCAGACTCACGCTGCACGTCTCATGCAGCGCGACGGCGTTGGCCGGGTCCTTCGCCTGATCCCACGGCTTGGCGGTATCGACGTACGCGTTCACGGCATCCGCGAGTTCCATGGTCGTGCGCAGCGCGCGGCCATATTCGCGCGATTCGTAGAAGCCCGCGATCTGCGGAACGGCGGCGCGCATCTGCGCCAGCAGCGGGTGCTGCATCGCGCTGTCCTGCACTTTCCCATCGAAACGCTTGATGAGAAAACCCGCCGCGCGGCTCGCGATATTCACGTACTTGCCGACCAGATCGCTGTTCACACGCGCCTGAAAATCTTCCAGATTCAGGTCGATGTCTTCCATCGTGCTGTTCAACTTGGCCGCGAAGTAATAGCGCAGCCATTCCGGATTGATGCCCGTGTCGATCACGCTTTGCGCGGTAATGAACGTGCCGCGCGACTTCGACATCTTCGCGCCATCCACGGTGAGGAAGCCGTGCGCGAACACGTTCGTCGGCGTGCGATGGCCGGAGAATTGCAGCATCGCCGGCCAGAACAGCGTGTGGAAATACAGAATGTCCTTGCCGATGAAGTGGTACTGCTCGGCCTTAGCGCCTGGCTTGACCCATTCATCGAAATTCAGGCCGATGCGGTCCGCCAGATTCTTGAAGCTCGCGTAATAGCCGACCGGGGCATCGACCCAGACGTAGAAGTACTTGCCCGGCGCACCGGGAATTTCGAAGCCGAAGTAGGGCGCATCGCGCGAGATGTCCCAGTCGGCGAGTTTCGATTCGCCCTTGTCGCCGAGCCATTCGCGCATCTTGTTCGTGGCTTCGGGCTGCGCAAGGCCGCTCACCCAGCCGCGCAGAAAGTCTTCGCAGCGCGGGTCGGAGAGCTTGAAGAAATAATGCGTCGATGTCTTGCGGATGGGCGTCGCGCCCGACACCACCGAATACGGGTTGATGAGGTCGGTCGGCTGATAGGTCGAGCCGCACACTTCGCAGTTGTCGCCGTATTGATCCTTCGCGCCACATTTTGGGCACTGGCCCTTGATGAAGCGGTCCGGCAGGAACATTTCCTTGACCGGATCGTAGGCTTGTTCGATATCGCGCGCTTCGATCAAACCGGCTTCCTTCAGCGCCAGATAGACCGATTCGGAGAGCACGCGGTTTTCGTCGGAATCGGTCGAATAGTAATTGTCGAACGAGATGCCGAAGCTGTCGAAATCGCGCTTGTGTTCCTTCCACACGCGCTCGATCAGTTGCTTGGGCGTGATGCCTTCCTTCTCCGCGCGCAACATGATCGGCGTGCCGTGCGTGTCGTCCGCACCGACGTAATAGACCTCGTGGCCGTGCATGCGCAGCGTCCGAACCCAGATGTCCGTCTGAATGTATTCGACCATGTGGCCGATATGAATCTGACCGTTCGCATACGGCAGCGCGGACGTGACGAGAATCTGGCGGCGTGTGCCCTGAGCGGCAGGCGCGGCGGAAGCGGTAGCGGAAATCGGTGCTGACATAAAGGCGCGGCCCGGGAATGCTGGTGTTGGGGGAAAAAGCGGAATTTCGATTTTAGCAGGGAGGGGGAGGAGGGCGTGGTGGGTGGTGGCGAAGGTCTCGCGTGATGGTGGTTGAAATCGCTGCGTTTGGGCAACTACGAAAAACAACAAATAAGTTGCCTTTTTCGCGTAGCATGATACAACATAGATGTTGTATTTTGACTTCTTCGACAAGCGTTGGAGAGGGTATGAAATACAGCGAGTTCCGGAGGTGGCTGAAAGAGCAGGGAGCGCAGTTCGCCCCTGCCAGGGGTAGTCACTTTCGCGTGACGCTCAATGGTAAAAGCACCATCTTCCCTGATCACGGCAGCCGCGAAATCGGTACAGGACTGGTCGCGCGAATCAAAAAGCAACTTGGACTGAAATGAGAAGAGGCGCCGCAATGTTCTTCGGAGAATCCGCCACCATGTTGTCCTATCCAGTGAATCTGGAACTCGACACCAACAACACCTATCTGGTCAGCTTTCCGGACATTCCGGAAGCTATTTCCGTCGGCGACGACGAAGACGAAGCGCTGCTCAACGCGCTCGATGCACTCGAAAGCGCTATCGAAATCTACTTCGATGAGAAGCGTGAAGTTCCAATGCCGTCGAAATCGAAGAAGGGGCAGCACGTCGTAATCTTGCCCGCGCTTGTCGTGTCGAAAGTTCTGCTTGCCAATGAAATGATCCGCCAAGGCGTTCGCAAGGCGGAACTGGCACGTCGTCTGAACGTGCATATGCCACAGGTGGATCGCCTGCTCGATCCGCGTCATTCTTCAAAGATCGAGACGATCGAGGCGGCCTTTTTGACACTCGGCAAGAGACTGAACATATCGGTTGCCTAAGCGCGTTCGAAACAACCTGCACCAATCCAGCGCGCAAAAAAAAACCGGGGCTCAAAGCGGGCCCCGGAGCAACAACGACAAGAGGAGAATGGCAGGCCGCGACCTGGTCGCGCGCCTACCGAAGAGACAGACACGAACGGCGCGCGCGAGTTTCAAATTTTTTTACGTCATGCGTTCGCCGCCGTTGTCCGCCGCCCGCCGTTTCAGCAAAAACGGCGATTTCTCCATCAAAATCAACGCATTACTGCGCCTGACCCGGCTGAGCCATCGCGCGCAGGTAAATTTCCACGCGACGATTCTGCGCGCGGCCCGCTTCGGTCGAATTGTCTGCGATCGGCTGGTTCTGGCCCATGCCCTGCGACGACAGACGCTGCGCCGCCACGCCGTGCGTCGAGACATACGCCGCGACGCTCTGCGCGCGGTTCTGCGAAAGCGTCTGGTTGTACGCCGGCGTGCCGGTGTTATCCGTATGGCCGATCACGTTCGCGACCAGTTCCGGATGCTGCTGCAAGGTCTGCGTCACCGAGTTCAGCACCGGATCGAACGACGGCTTGATCGCGTAGCTGTTGGTATCGAAGGAAATCGAATTCGGGATGTTGACCTTGAGCGAGCCATCCTGCTGCTCGGTAACCTGCGTGCCGGTGCCCTTCGAGTCGCCGGAAATCTTGTTCTTGATCGACTGCCAGTTGTAGCCGACCACGCCGCCCGTCGCCGCACCCGCCGCCGCGCCGATGGCCGCGCCCTTGCCGCCACCGAAAATCGCGCCGATCGCCGCGCCCGTGGCCGCGCCCGCGCCGGTCCCGACCGCCGCATTCGTGCCTTGCTGAGTCTGGCAACCGGCGAGCAAGCCGCCGATCAACGCAAAGACGGACAGACGAACCATCAACTTTCCATTCATTTCGATCTCCTTGTTTCAACGAGCCTTTCGGCTCACGCGCAGCGAATGCGCCGGCAGTGCCGGCATGGTCAAAGGGGTCTTCGGACGAGCACCGGACCGAGCCTCTACAATAGTCAGAAAGGCGTCACTCTGCCCGATAGCATGAGTCCCCGGAAAACTTTGCTGCGGGATAGTGCAACGCGCGTGAAAACCGCGCAATGGGTCTAACAAATACTTGCAAATTCATCAGATAGTTGTCAGCCATCGACGGCGCTGAGCAACCACTGTTCCCACGGAGTTTCGATGAGCATCGACCGCGCGAAGATCGACACCGCACTTGCCACCCTGACCGACCCGAATACCCGGCGTACTTTCGTCGAGACCAGGAGCATCAAAAACGTGAGCGTGGATGACGCGAAGGTGAGCGTGAACGTCGTGCTCGGCTATCCGGCGAAAACGCAGTTCGAGCTGATCCGCGCGATGGTCACGAACGCGCTGCGCGAAGTGCCGGGCGTGCAGCAAGTCGAGGTCGCTGTCTCTTCGCAAGTGGTCGCGCACGCAGTCCAGCGCGGCGTGAAATTGCTGCCTAACGTCAAGAATATTGTCGCGGTGGCATCGGGCAAGGGCGGCGTGGGCAAGAGCACGACGGCGGTGAATCTGGCGCTTGCGCTTGCGCAGGAAGGCGCGTCGGTCGGCATGCTGGATGCGGACATCTACGGCCCTTCGTTGCCCATGATGCTCGGCATCAGCGGCCGTCCCGAATCGCCCGATAACCAGTCGATGAACCCGCTCACCGGCCACGGCATTCAGGCGAACTCCATCGGCTTTCTGATCGAACAGGACAACCCGATGGTCTGGCGCGGCCCGATGGTCACCTCCGCGCTCGAACAACTGCTGCGTCAGACCAACTGGCAGGACCTCGATTATCTCGTCGTGGACATGCCGCCCGGCACCGGCGACATTCAGCTCACGCTCTCGCAGAAAGTGCCGGTCACGGGCGCGGTCATCGTCACGACGCCGCAGGACATCGCGCTGCTCGATGCCAAGAAGGGCTTGAAGATGTTCGAGAAGGTCGGCATTCCGATTCTCGGCATCGTCGAGAACATGAGCACGCATGTGTGCTCCAACTGTGGTCACGAAGAACATATCTTCGGCGCGGGCGGCGGCGAGCGCATGTCGAGGGAATACGGCGTGGAGATTCTCGGCTCCTTGCCGCTCGATATCGCCATTCGCGAACGCACGGATGCCGGTCAGCCCACGGTCGTGTCGCAGCCGGAGAGCGGCATCGCCGACAGTTATCGGGCGATTGCGCGGCGCGTGGCGGTCGCCATTGCCGAACGTCAGCGCGACATGACTTCGAAGTTTCCGAGCATCGTGGTCCAGAACACGTAAGGCCCAAAGTCGAAGCGAATCGTCGCGATGGTCGCGAGCCTTGTGCAGCGCGGCTCGCGTTATGATGTCGCCTTGACGCGGCAATGCCGGCACATGGGTCCGAGCGGGCCGCCAAGAGGATCGCATGAGAGACAGGTTCGACGGGAGGGCGCTTTACGCCTTGTTTGCAATGACTGCGTGCAGCGTGATGCTGAGCGGCTGCGGCATCCTCTTTCAGAATCATGAAAAACGCGCGGACGCCACGCTCACGCCCACGCCCGGCTACAACGCGCGCGGCACGATCACGCTGATCGAACGCGCCGATGGCGTGCAGGTTTCGTACAACCTCACCGACATGCCGCCCAACAGCGAGCACGCGCTCGAAGTTCACGAGCGCGGCGATTGCATCGCGGTGAGCGATCAGGACACGGCGGGCCCGGTGTTCGCGGTGCCGTCCGAACGCACGCGCGCGGGCGCGCGGCTGGAGGGCGAACTCGGCAACATTCGCGCGGATGCCACCGGCGCGGCCACCGGCTTCATCGTCGCGACGGATGTCTCGCTCGACGGCGTGCGCTCGGTCATCTCGCGCGCCATCATGCTGCATCGGGAAGCCACCGATCCTTACGCGGTCTCTCCGCACAATGTCGGCCCGGCGCTCGCCTGCGGCGTGATCCGTCGATAAAGCCCGCGCGGCCTGCAAACGCGCCGCGCCATTCGCGTAAAATACGCGCTTTCGTCATCGACATTGTCTGGCCTGCACACGCACATGCATACGCACATGCGACGCACGGCCAGGCTCCGTTTCACCGCGGCCGCGAGCATGAAATCCGCGCGCCTCAACGTTGGGTAACGTCCCCTATGAGCATCAAGTCCGACAAGTGGATTCGGCGCATGGCCGAAGAACACAAAATGATCGAGCCGTTCGTGCGCGATCAGGTGCGCGTGAGCGAGGACGGCCGCAAGATCGTCTCCTACGGCACGTCGAGCTACGGCTACGACATTCGCGTGGCCGACGAATTCAAGATCTTCACCAATATAAATTCGACCATCGTCGATCCGAAGAACTTCGACGAGAAGTCCTTCGTGGATTTCAAGGGCGATGTCTGCATCATTCCGCCGAACTCGTTCGCGCTGGCGCGCACGGTCGAATATTTCCGCATTCCGCGTTCGTGCCTGACCGTGTGTCTGGGCAAGTCCACGTATGCGCGCTGCGGGATCATCGTCAACGTGACGCCGTTCGAACCGGAATGGGAAGGTTACGTCACGCTCGAATTCTCGAATACGACACCTTTGCCTGCCAAAATCTACGCGAACGAGGGCGTCGCTCAGGTTTTGTTCTTCGAGAGCGACGACGTTTGCGAAACGTCGTATGCGGATCGCGGCGGCAAATATCAAGGTCAGCACGGCGTCACACTGCCGAAAACCTGATATCGCTCGTACGTTGGAGAAACATCAACCAGCGATGGTTGTCGAAAGACCGCTGGCATCGAGTTCGGAGACTCGGCGCAGCGGTCGTTCCATTTGGAGAATCGCCTCATGAAGTTTCGCTTTCCTGTCGTCATCATCGACGAAGACTTTCGTTCCGAGAACATTTCGGGTTCCGGCATCCGGGCGCTGGCCGAGGCGATCGAAAAAGAAGGCGCCGAAGTGCTCGGTCTGACGAGCTACGGCGACCTGGCCGCGTTCGCGCAACAGTCGAGCCGCGCCTCGTGTTTCATTTTGTCGATCGATGACGACGAACTGCTGCCCTACGCGGACAACGTCGTGGTGGAAGGCGACACGCCGGAACTGGCGTCGGCCATCGTGGCGCTGCGGGCGTTCATCAACGCCGTGCGCCGCCGCAACGCGGATATCCCCATCTTCCTGTACGGCGAAACGCGCACGTCGCGCCACTTGCCGAACGACATCCTGCGCGAACTGCACGGTTTCATCCACATGTTCGAGGACACGCCGGAATTCGTCGCGCGCCATGTGATTCGTGAAGCGAAGGTGTATCTGGATGCGCTCGCGCCGCCATTCTTCAAGGAACTGGTGCAGTACGCGGACGAAGGTTCGTATTCGTGGCATTGTCCGGGACACTCGGGCGGCGTGGCGTTCCTGAAGAACCCGCTCGGCCAGATGTTCCACCAGTTCTTCGGCGAGAACATGCTGCGAGCGGATGTCTGCAACGCCGTGGACGAACTCGGGCAACTGCTCGATCACACCGGCCCGGTCGCGGCGTCCGAACGCAACGCGGCGCGCATCTTCAGCGCCGATCATCTGTTCTTCGTGACGAACGGCACGTCCACCTCGAACAAGATCGTGTGGCATGCCACGGTCGCGCCGGGCGATATCGTGCTGGTGGACCGCAACTGCCACAAGTCGATCCTGCACGCCATCACCATGACGGGCGCGATTCCCGTGTTCCTCACGCCGACGCGCAATCACTTCGGCATCATCGGGCCGATTCCGCGCGACGAGTTCAAGCCGGAAAACATTCGCCGCAAGATCGAGGCGAATCCGTTCGCGCGCGAGGCGCTGGCGAAGAACCCGAAGGTGAAGCCGCGCATCCTCACGATCACGCAGAGCACGTATGACGGCGTGATCTACAACGTCGAAATGATCAAAGACTTGCTGGGCGATCTGCTCGACACGCTGCATTTCGACGAAGCCTGGCTGCCGCACGCCGAGTTCCATTCGTTCTATCAGGACATGCACGCGATCGGCGCGGGCCGGCCGCGCACGGGCGCGCTCGTGTTCGCGACGCATTCGACGCACAAGCTGCTGGCAGGCATTTCGCAGGCCTCGCAGATTCTCGTGCAGGACAGCGAGAACAGCACGTTCGACTTCCACCGCTTCAACGAAGCGTATCTGATGCACACGTCCACCTCGCCGCAATACGCGATCATCGCGTCCTGCGACGTGGCCGCCGCGATGATGGAGCCGCCCGGCGGCACCGCGCTCGTCGAGGAATCGATCGCGGAAGCGCTGGACTTCCGCCGCGCCATGCGCAAGGTCGATGCCGAATACGGCGACGACTGGTTCTTCAAGGTTTGGGGCCCGGAGTCGCTGGCCGAAGAAGGCATCGGCGACCGCGAAGACTGGATGCTGAAGCCCAACGACCGCTGGCACGGCTTCGGCGCGCTCGCGGAAAACTTCAACATGCTCGACCCGATCAAGGCGACGATCATCACGCCGGGGCTGGACGTGGACGGCTCGTTCGGCGACAGCGGCATTCCGGCCGCCATCGTGACGAAGTATCTGGCGGAGCACGGCATCATCGTGGAGAAGACGGGGCTGTACTCGTTCTTCATCATGTTCACCATCGGCATTACCAAGGGCCGCTGGAATTCCATGGTCACCGAGCTTCAGCAATTCAAGGACGACTACGACAACAATCAGCCCTTGTGGCGCGTGCTGCCGGAATTCGTCGCGCAGCATCCGTCGTATGAGCGCATTGGCCTGCGCGATCTGTGCGAGCAGATTCACAGCGTCTATCGCGCCAACGACATCGCGCGGCTCACGACCGAGATGTACCTCTCCAGCATGGAACCGGCGATGAAACCGTCCGAGGCGTACGCCAAGCTCGTGCACCGCGAGATCGACCGCGTGCCCATCGATGAACTGGAAGGGCGCGTGACGTCCATTCTGCTCACGCCGTATCCGCCGGGCATTCCGTTGCTGATTCCGGGTGAGCGCTTCAATCGCACGATCGTCGATTATCTGCGCTTCGCGCGCGAGTTCAACGAGCGCTTCCCCGGCTTCCACACGGATATTCACGGGCTCGTCGGCGAGGTCATCAACGGGCGTATCGAATATTTCGTGGACTGCGTGCGGACCTGAGGTTCATCGGCGCGCGGCCGCTTCACCAGACGATCAGCACGGTGATCGTGTCGGTGTAGCGGCCGGGCATCGGCGCGGCCTGCGCCGGGACTTGTCCATAGACGGTGAAGGTCTGGGCCGCGCCGGTGCTGTCGCCGAAGGCGGGCGACGAGCCTTGCGTGCCATCGCCCCAGACGGCCGTATGCGCCGAGTTGAGATAAAGCTGATAGCCGATGGTTTCGGTGCCCCCCGCGCGCGTGAGCTTGCGCGCGGCGATGGTGCCGCCATCCGACGAACCGCCGTTCAACGCAAGGTTGAATTCCGCGCCCGGCGTGCAGGTCGCGGTGATGCGGCTGGTCGCGTCGATCGCGGTATCGATCGCCAGTTGCTGGCCGAAGGCTAAAGGCGTCGCGGTGATGTTGCAGTTGCTTCCCACATTGACCATCGCGACGAACGATGCTGACTGATAAGGCACGGTCGCCGTGCTGCAATCGGGCGGCGTGCCGCTGTAGCCGACATAGACGAAGTAGGTATCCGCAGCGGAAAACGTCTGCAAATACGTGCCCATCGTCACTTGCTGGCCGGGCGGAATGCGCCCGTAGAACGGTTCCTGCGCCCATACATTGCCGCTGGGATGCACGGGCAGGTCGATCACATACGGCGTGGTCGCAGGGTTCAGAACCGAACCCCAGATGTTCACGTGATTGGCATCGGTATAGAGGTTGTAGTCGAGCGTCGTGCCGTTGACGCCGGTCAGCACGCGCGGCCGCGTCGAACCGATGTTCAGACACAGGCGGACCATCGGCGTGCTGTAGCCGCTGCAATTGACGATGACCGCGCCGACCACTTCGGTCGGCTCGCTGTAGGTCGTGTCGTATTCGCCGAAGTCGGTGTAGCCCACCGAGAACGAACACGTTTGCGCGTGCGCCGCGTTCGGCAGCGCGAGCCACGCACACAGCGCGACGAGTCCGGCCATCACCATCCGCATGATTCACTCTCCCTTTGTTTCGCCATCCTTCGTATCCTTGCCCTGACAGATGAACGGCCCGATCTGCGGCAGTTCGTGCGAGGACGGCGGCGCGAACGGCACGCTCGCGGAACAATCCACTTTCGGGCCTTTGATGGTCACGGTATTGGTCGCATCGAGCTGGCTGAAGAACGCGATGCCGTCGAAGCCGACGATCACCGTTTCGCCCGTGCTCTGGTTGGTCGCGGCGGCGCCTTCCTTGATCGGCGCGTTGTTGGCATCGACGAAACTCACGGACGCGCCCTGATAGCGCGACAGCTTGAAATGCGCGAGCGCACCCGCGCGGCGCTCCGGCGTGATATAGAGGCGCGCGGTGTCGATGCGCGCATCGGCGGGCAGCGCGAGCGAATCGATGGCGATCTGATTGCGCTGATACGACTGCAAATCCGGCACGAGCAGATAGCCGCCCGAATCGGTCATGCCGACCTTGCGGTTCTCCAGACTCACCGGCACGCCCGCGACGCCATCGGTCGAAACGAGCGCGAAGCCGTCCGTGACGGTGCGTGTGGGCAGCACGGCGCGGTCCATGATCGCGATGGCGCCGGTCAGTTCCGCCGTGCCGGTGGTCGTGCCGTTGAAGCGCTGCGCGGTCGCCTGGAATTCGCCGAAGCTCGTGCGATAGTCCGCGCCCGCGAACGCATGCCGGTAATCCGCGCCCGCGCCCGCCTGCACGGACCAGCCCCAGCCGCCGCCGAAATCGGCGGGACGCGAGGCGGTGACATCGGCCGTCGTGTGACCGCCGGATTGCGACAGCGTCGTGCTGACCGCCATGTTGCCGCCGAGCGCGAGCGTCACGCCGATCGAGCCGCCCCACACGTTCTTTTGCAGGAAGTCGCGATAGGTCGTCGCGAAGATCGACCAGCGGCGGCCGAACTGCGCGTTCCAGGCGAGCGTGACGACGCGCGCGTGGCCTGAGAACGAGTCCTCGGAATCGACGTAACTGACCGTCGCGGATTGCGCGTGTGCAAACGAAACCGAGGTGGTTGCCTGATAAATATGCTGGAACGTGGACGTGCCGCTCAACGCAGCGACATCGCGATAACCGCTCGATGCTTGCGTGCCTTGCAGGTTCATCGAATATTTCGGCCCGATGTACTGATACCCGAGGCTGTAGAGCGCGCCCGTCATCCCGCCGATGCGGCTCGCCGCAAGCGCCGTGCTGAACACGCCGAATCCGCCCGTGCTGAAGACCGCGCCGCCGCCGCCGTTGGCGAGTCCCTGACCGCCTTCCGAGTGCGCCTGCAAGGTGAGCCAGTCGGTCGCGCCATAGCTGAACACGCCGTTGTAGACGGGCGAGTGTTCGTAGCTGAAGGAATCGACCGTGTAGTTGTCACGCAGAAAGCCTGCTTCGAACGAATAGTTGAACAATCCCTTCGAGAGCAATCTTGCGTCGATGTAGAGCGGCACGCTCGTGGTCACGCGCCGCCCGAGCGCATCCGTCACGACGACTTGCGCGACGCCCGCGCCCGTGAGACTCGGCGGCTGCGCGATCTGAAACGGTCCGGGCGCGACTTCGCCGCTGTATTGCCGCAAGCCGTTGATGTAGAGATCGACCGCCGATGGCACCGCCGCCGATGCGGAAAACGTCGGCAAGGGAAACGTGATGAGGTCGGGCCTGAGGCTGAAGTCGCGCTGAATCTGCACGCCCGCGAAGCGTACCGAACGCGTCCACGGCAGTGATCCGGAGACCGAATCGCCGACCGTCGTTGTGAACAGTTTCGCCGGGTCCGAGTAGGACCAGTTCGTGTCGAGGCGCGTGTAGCGGCTCGAAGTGCCGCCATTGTTCACCCACGTGCCGGTGTTGTCGAACACGCCGAACGGCGAAAAGAAACGCTGCTCGCTCCAGATGCCGAGATCGTCGTTATGGTTCTCGCCGAATTCACGCGTATAGCTCACGTCGTAGTTGAGCAGGAAGCCGGTGCCGGGCGTTGCCTTGGGCGTCACCGGTTGCGTGTAGCCGATTCGGCGCGTGGTCTGGCGCGTGAGATCGACATCGAGGATCGCTTGTTGACGCGATGGCGAATAGGTCGCGCGCAATCCGGGAATCGAGGAGAGCGCGAGCCATCCGTCGCTGTCAGGCTTGAGATCGTTCACGCGGATGCCCGCGTTTTCCAGCGTATGCGGCTCGGCGTAAAGCTGACCGTGACGCAACTCGAAATCAGACGGTTCACCGAGACTCGTCCCATTGATGACGATTTCGAGCACGAGCTGTTCGTTGGTGTCGGCCTGCGCGCCGAACGGTTGCAGGCGTGGCGCGCCGGAAAGGTTCGGCACGCCAGCGGGCGAACCACCGGTTATATCAACCTGCGCAATGGCGCTCTGCGACAGCAAGACAATAGCGATGCCATACGCACGGCGTTTGCGTGCGATTCGTTTCCGGCGATGCGGTTCATCGCACACGTTCAGGGCTGCGCGTTCTCGCTGAGACGGTCCGTGACGGCCGTGCCGTTCACCGTCGCCACGACGCCGGCCGTCTTGCCGCGCAGACTGCGCGCTGTGTCGGGCAGCGGCCATGCGCGGGTGCGTCCGGGCAGCACGTAACCCAGCAATCCGGTCGATACCACGATGTCGCCCGCATCGCCCTTGAGCGACACGACGCTCAATTGCGCGTGGACCGCGCCGCTGTTCGTCACGCGCAGGAAGGTCTTGCCGTCTTTATCCACGACGATCCATTGCAGCTTCGGACGGGTCGCTTCTCCGGCTGGCGAAACAAATAGGGGTACGGAATATCGAAAACGAAACTGAACGGCCTTGCCTTGCGCGCCGCTTTCGGGCGGCAGTTCATCGATCAACAAACGATACGCACGTTCCTGCGGCGCGGGCGCCATGTCGCCGCGAATCACGCGGATGATCTGCACGCCGCCTGCGGCCACCTCGGCGATCGGCGGGCTGGCGACGATCTCGCGCGTCGGCGTGAGCTTGTCCGTGTCGTCGGCCTGATCCCAGACGAAGGCGCGGACTTGCGCGTGAATCGGATCGGCGCCGTCGTTGCGCAAGTTGATGACCTTGCCGCCTTCGGTGCTGGCGAGTTGTATCGTCACCGGCGAAATTTGCAACGATGCAGCGAGCGTGGCGGAGCCTTGCACGAAGAGCAAAACCGCGCACACATACGATGCGATTTTCGACATGGTTCGTCTCCTGAGTGCTCGCGGGCTATGTCGATTGATATTCCTTTAGATTGCTTTAGGCAAGGTAGAGCAGCATGCTTTTGGCGACTGTTCATCGCCTCTCGTGGATGGATGGAAACGTTCGCGTCATGCGTTGCCGCGAATGCAAAAACGGCCTTCCGAGGAAGGCCGTTCGCGGTGCTGCGTTTGCTTCGAATGCTTCGACTATCAGAACACGACAGTCGCGGTGATGGTCGATGAATACGCGCCCGGAGCCGGGGTGTCTTGCGATTGCACACGGCCGAAGACCGGGATGCTTTGGCTGTCGCCGTTGCCCGTGCCGGCGAAAGTATCCGTGCCGGTCGTCGCGCCCCAGACTTGCGTGCGGCTGGCATCGCGATAGAGGTTGAAGGCAACTGATGCATCGCCGCCAGCGTTGCTCATGGTGCGATCCGCGATGGTCGAACCGGCAGCCGTGCCTGCGTCCAACGCGACGTTATAAGCCGTGCCCTTGGTGCAAGTCACCGACAACGACGAACTGCCGTCCACGTTCTTATCGAGCACGCCCGCGCTGCCAAAGTCGAGCGGGTTGGCAGCGATGGAGCAATCGTCCTGCACCGTCAGCGTCACATCGAACGTCGCAGTCTTGGTACCAGCCATTGCGCTCGGCGAAGCAACCGCGCCCAGAACAGCAACGCTGGAAACGATAGCGATGAGAGCGGCTTTATTGAACAGGTTACGCATGGTGTGAGGCTCCAATATCAAGAAAACGATGGCTGCCGGTTTCGATCTGGCTGATCTCTTCGGCATCGCGAGAACATGTGTCAATGATAGGGAGCGCGACATTAAGATGGAATGAGACGGTTCTTAATTGAGATAGCGTATCGGGCTGTTTCTGTTGCTGTAATTGGTGTTCGCACGTTTTCGAGATGCTGGCGCAAACGCAAAAACGGCCTTCCGAGGAAGGCCGTTCGCGGTGCTGCAAGTGCTTCGACTATCAGAACACCACGGTTGCAGTGATGGTCGATGAATACGCGCCCGGTGCCGGTGTGTCTTGCGATTGCACGCGGCCGAAGACCGGGATGCTTTGGCTGTCGCCGTTGCCCGTGCCCGCGTAGGTATCGGTGCCCGTCGTCGCGCCCCAGACTTGCGTGCGGCTGGCATCGCGATAGAGGTTGAAGGCAACCGATGCATCGCCACCGGCGTTGCTCATGGTGCGATCCGCGATGGTCGAACCTGCGGCCGTGCCTGCATCCAGTGCGACGTTGTAGGCCGTGCCCTTCGTGCAAGTCACCGACAACGACGAACTGCCGTCCACGTTCTTATCCAGCACGCCAGCGCTGCCAAAGTCGAGCGGGTTAGCGGCGATGGAGCAATCGTCCTGAACGGTCAGCGTCACATCGAACGTCGCGGTCTTGCTGCCAGCCATTGCGCTCGGCGAAGCAACTGCGCCCAGAACAGCAACGCTGGAAACGATAGCGATGAGAGCGGCTTTATTGAACAGGTTACGCATGATGTGAAGCTCCAATATCAAGAAAACGATGGCTGCCGGTTTCGATCTGGCTGATCTCTTCGGCATCGCGAGAACATGTGTTAATGATAGGGAGCGGGGCATTAAGACGGAATGAGACGGTTCTTAATTGAGATAGCGTATTGGGCTGTTTCGGTTGCTGTAATTGGTGCTCGCGCGTTTTCGAGATAACGGCGCAAACGCAAAAACGGCCTTCCGAGGAAGGCCGTTCGCGGTGCTGCAAGTGCTTCGAATATCAGAACACGACAGTCGCGGTAATCGTCGATGAATACGCGCCCGGAGCCGGTGTGTCCTGCGATTGCACGCGGCCAAACACCGGGATGCTTTGGCTGTCGCCATTGCCCGTACCGGCGAAAGTATCCGTGCCAGGCGTCATACCCCAAACTTGCGTGCGGCCGACATCGCGATAGAGGTTGAACGCCACCGATGCATCACCACCGGCGTTGCTCATCGTGCGATCAGCAACCGTCGAACCTGCGGCCGTGCCAGCATCCAGCGCGACGTTATAAGCCGTGCCCTTCGTGCAAGTCACCGACAGCGACGTGTTCCCGTCCACGTTCTTATCCAGCACGCCAGCGCTACCGAAATCAAGCGGGTTCGCCGCGATGGAGCAATCGTCCTGAACCGTCAGCGTCACATCGAACGCTGCGGTCTTGCTGCCAGCCATTGCGCTCGGCGAAGCAACCGCACCCAGAACAGCAACGCTGGAAACGATAGCGATGAGAGCGGCTTTATTGAACAGGTTACGCATGGTGTGAAGCTCCAATATCAAGAAAACGATGGCTGCCGGTTTCGATCTGGCTGATCTCTTCGGCATCGCGAGAACATGTGTTAATGATAGGGAGCGGGGCATTAAGACGGAATGAGACGGTTCTTAATTGAGATAGAAGCCCGGGCGAAACCCCTCGTAGAAACTGGCCTCAACGCTATTTCAAGATACAAAAACGGCCTTCCGAAGAAGGCCGTTCAAAGCGATATCAGACGTACCGGACGATCAGATCAGTCCTTCCGCCTTCATCGCCGCCTGCACGCCGGGCCGCGCGCCGACGCGCGCCTGATAGGCCACCAGCACCGGCCACTTGCCCAGATCCAGGTCGATATGCTTCGCCCAGCCGAGCACGGTGAAGAGATACGCATCGCCGATACTGAACTCGTCGCCGAGCAAAAACGCGTGACCTTCGAGCTGCTGCGCCACATACGTCATGCGTCGGTCGAGATTCGCCGATGCAACCGCGCGCCAGTCGCTTCCCGCAGCAGGATTGAAGAACGGCGAAAAGTTCTTGTGCAGTTCCGTGCCGATGAACGTCAGCCAGCTTTGCAGCCGGTAGCGCGCCATGCCGTCGGCGAGCGGGGCGAGATGTTTGGCTGGCACCTGGTCCGCGATGTATTGCATGATCGCCGGGCCTTCCGTGAGCACTTCGCCGCTGTCGAGTTGCAGCGCCGGGACATAGCCCTTCGATGTGATCTGCGTGAAATCCGCGCCGCTTTCCGTACGCTTGGTTTTCAGATCGACGGATTCGATCTCGAACGGCAAGCCCGATTCGACGAGCGCGATATGCGAGGCGAGCGAGCATGCGCCCGTTTTGTAAAAGAGTTTCAAGACGTTTCTCCAAATGAACGGCCCGGCATTATGAAGGATGACGTCCACGAAACGATTGTCACGTTGTCCGAAATAGTGAGGAGATTTGTGCGCGATCTAGTCGAGAATGTAGTCGCGCGCGTTGGACAGCGGCGTGGGTGCGCGTTCGAAGGCAGGGTCCGCCATCATGTCGTGCAGGGCGTCTTCGAGTGTAGTGCACATCGTGTTCAGCGCGAGATCGTTTTCTTCGAGGCCGAACGGGTCTTCGATCTGCGCGGCGATCGCTTCCAGCGCCATGAACGCGTAGGCCACGAGCAGCGCGAACAACGGCGTGAGCAGACCCGCGCCATCGACGAGACCGAACGGCAGCATCACGCAGAAGAGATAGATCGTGCGATGGATCATCACGGAATAGGAGAAGGGCAGCGGCGTGGTCGAGAGCCGCTCGCATCCGCCGATGACCGCCGACAGCGTGTTCAGGTTGGCGTCGAAGGCGAGTTGCATCTGGCTGTCGATGGTGCCTTCGCGTTTGCGTTGCGCGACCCATTCGCCGAGCCACAGCAAGATCAGCGCGGCGCGGAACTGCGCGGCGCGCACGCGGGCATGAAGCTCGGGCGTTAGGCGCGGCGCGAGATCGGTCAGCGCATCGGTGCCGCGTAGCTGATGCCGCAGCGCATGCGCGAAGCCGCCGAGCGCCGCGACGAAACGCCGCGTGTCGGCGGCATCGGATGGATGCGGAAGACTCAGCGCCTGACGCGTGAGCGAGCGTGCCGTGATCGCGAGCGTTCCCCACAGCTTGCGGCCTTCCCACCATCGTTCGTAGCTCGCATTGTTGCGAAAGCCGAGAAACACGGCCAGCGCGATACCCACCAGCGCGAACGGCGGCGTGCCCAGGCCGATTGAATAGCCGCGCGTGTGGTCGTGCATGAAGATCGCCACGATGGACAACACGAAGATAAGCGCGAGCCTCGGCAGCAATTGCGGCAGCACGGAGCCGCGCCAGGCGAACAGCAATCGGAACCAGTTCAGTTTGGGACGGATGATCATGGCGTGGACGCGAAAGGTTGAATTATCGCGACATGATAAGGCGGCTGAATCTCAAACGCCGCCGACTGGTTCGCTGCGCGCATCGTTGAAGGCGCAACTGCCTATGTTCGTGCTAACTCATCCGCGCCGCGCCAACTAGAATGAAGGGCAACCGGACCGGCATCGAGTTATATAAGTTAGTCATCCAGATTTATTGACGAGGGGGCTTGTCATGATCGCTGTGAAGCGGAGTGTCGGTTTCGTATTGTTGCCCTTGTTCGTGCCTTGCACGGCCGCCGCGCACGGCACGGTGGAGACGCCGGTCAGCCGCGTCTACGCATGCTATCTCGAAGGGCCGGAGAACCCGACATCGGCTGCATGCAAAGCGGCGGTCGCGGTGGCGGGGCCATCGTTTCTCTACGATTGGGCGGGCGTCAATCAGTTGCCGAACGGCGATCACAAATCCTTCGTGCCGGATGGTCATCTCTGCAGCGGCGGCAAGCCCAACTATTACGGCCTCGATCTCGCGCGCGGCGACTGGACCGCTACATCGATTTCCGCCGATCTCAGCGGCAATTACACATTCGTGTGGAACGCCACCGCGCCGCATCAGACGCGCTACTTTCAGATGTACATGACCGTCGATGGCTACGACTTCAATCAGCCGCTGAAATGGTCCGATCTCGACAGCAAGCCGTTTTGCGAAATCAATACCGTCACGCTCGACAACGGGCGATACAAGCTGCAATGCAAGCTGCCGTCGGGCAAGACGGGCAGGCGCATCATCTATACGATCTGGCAGCGCAACGACAGCGCGGAGGCGTTCTATGCGTGCAGCGATGTCGTCATCAACGGTGTGAAGACGACGTGGCGCGAGGTGCGTCCGTTGCCCACGACCGCGCAGGATCAACCGGCGGGCATGAAGGTCACCTTGCGCGTGTTCGATGCCGATGGCCACGATGTCGAGTCGATCAGCTATACCGTGACCGCGCAGACGACCGCCGCCGCCGACTGGGTGTATGCGATGGCGCAGAAGGTCAACAACGAGTCGAAGCACGTGCGGCTCGGGTTGATCGACAACAACGGCAATATCGTCGTGCAGAAGCAGATTTCGCAGAATCACATCTATGTGGATGGTCCGCAGGACTATAACTTCGTGATGGATTACACGGGGACGGCGCCTACGCCTGCTCCTACGCCTTCGCCTTCGCCTGCGCCCACTCCCGCACCGACGCCAGCGCCTACGCCCGCTCCAACGCCCGCGCCCGCACCCGCACCCGCACCGACTCCAACGCCCACACCAGCACCCGCACCTTCACCAACCCCCGCCGGCACCTGCGCAGTCCCCTGGCAAGCAGGCACGACCTACAAGACCAAGGAAAACGTCTCGCTCAACGGCCACAACTACAGCGCGCGCTGGGAGAACACCGACGACCCTTCGCGCAATTCCGGCAACGGCAAATCGTGGCAAGACATGGGCACCTGCTCGGGCCAGACATCGCTTGCATGCGCCGCGCCGTGGAGCGCGAGCAAGACCTACGCGAACGCGGGCACGACCGTCAGCTCCAGCGGCAGCAACTATCGCAACAAGTGGTGGAGCGCCAATGTCGATCCGGTGACCAACTCCGATGGCGCATGGGAAAAGGTCGGTCCGTGCAAGTAATCGCCACGCGCGGGCTCACTGCCCGCTGCGAAACGGACCGCGACGAATCCATTTCGTCGCGATCCATTTCTCGCCCTTTTCGACAGGCGTGCCGGCATGCAGCGTTTTCGGGTCGCTCTGTCCGAGCGCGTTGACGTATTCGAAATAGAGCGCGCTGCCACGTCGCGGATGAATGGCCAGCCCGACATCGGGAAACGTCGTGTCGCCGCCTTGCTCCACTTCGTTCAGATACAGGATGACGGTAGCGACGCGTTGTCCGCCGCGCTGCATGTGATGCTTGCTGCCGACCTGCTCTTCGGGAAAGTAGTCGTAATGCGGACGATATTCCCCGCCGATGCCATATCGAAGAATATGCAGATCCTCGCCATTCTCGACCGGCTGACGAAACAGCTCGGCAATCCTTCGGTCGATGGTGTCCACCAGCGCATCCGCCGTGCCGTTGACGAACGCGCCATCGCTTTTGCGCTGATCGATCGTGATCTCATCGCCCGAACCCGGATCGACGACGGCGGACGGCTGCACGCGCGCCCGGCCGATTTCGATCAGCTTGTCGCATTCGGCGTCATCGAGCACGTTGGCGACGAGCGCGATCACGGGTTGCTCGCAACTGAAGACCTTGGGCGATTCGCGGCCGCTTGCGGTGAGCACGCGTTGGCGCGGGAGCATCGGCTCGCCGTAGAGATAGTCGGCGGAAGGTTCGTCGTCCTGTACCGATGCGTCGCCTGCGAGATGACGCGCGAGAATCATGCGCGCAGTGTTCGGATGGAACGCCGCCTCGATCATCGCGTCGATCAGCGATTGAGGCGTGCAGCCGCGACGGATGTTCTCGTCGATCCAGGCTTTCCATGTGGCGTCGAAGCGGGGAATCGTGCTCATGGCGGTTGGTCTTATCGTGATGCATGGTGACTTCAATGGAAGCACAAAAGCGCCCGAAGAACAACGATGCGAATGAAACAACGCTGCGAGGTGCGCTCGTCTTATTGCTGATGTTCGCAACGCCGTGCGCCCATGCATCGGCCATGCTTCGCTGCGAATCCGATGACAGCACGGTGAGCTATGTCACCGAGCGTATCGAGCATGCGCGGTGTGTCCGCATCGACATGAGCTTGCAAGGGGCGCGGCCTGCTTCCTCGCCATCGATGGCAGATGCGCCACGCGCGGCATTGCCTGTGCGGCGGCGCGTGGCAGTGCGCATGTATAGCTACGTCGAAGACGGCGTATCTCACTATCTGAGCAGGAAGCCGGATAATGTTTCGGAGAGCGTATCGGTCATCAATCTCTACTTCATGGAAACGTGCAATCTGTGCGCGCCGGATAAAGATGTCGATATCGCCGGACTTACGCTCAACCCGCGATCCTACGGCACGGAAATCGATTCCGCTGCCACGGCATTCGACGTGGACCGCGCGCTCGTGCGTGCGGTAATTCACGCGGAATCGGCGTATCGGCCCAACGCGATTTCCCGTGCAGGCGCGCAAGGTCTCATGCAATTGATGCCCGCCACCGCCGCGCGCTTCAACGTCGGCGATCCATTCGATGCGGCACAGAACATCCGTGGCGGCGTGCACTATCTCTCGTGGCTGATGAAGCATTTCAACGGCAATCTCGACTTCGCGCTCGCTGCGTACAACAGCGGGGAGGCCACCGTCGATCGCTACAACGGCGTGCCGCCCTATGCCGAGACTCAGGCTTATGTATCGCGCGTGAAAACGCTCGTGCAGCGTTACCGCGACGAGCGTTGATTCCTTCGCTTTACTTCGTGTTATCCACCTCGACCTTGCCGTTGAACGTCACCTTGCCACGGAAGAAGTAGTCGGTGCATGCCTTGTAGTCGCCCGGATTGATGAGCGAGAAGGGCATCTGATAGTCCACGACCTTGCAGCCGGTCACGGGCTTGCCGTTGGCCCACGAATAATCCTTGTCGAGATACGCCTTGATCGCGGCGGCCGAGCCTTCGTTGAAGCCGCGCATGTTGGCGCAGCCGAGCGGTTCGTCGGGTGGAATGGTGGCGCCGAGTTCGCGCGCGAATTCCTTGTACGCGTTGATGCGGTTGGTCACCTGCGCCTGCTCCGCGCCGCCCTTGCCGCACTCGATGCCGCCGTTGATGATGAACACCGTCGCGCCGAAGCCCGGCTTCATATTGTTGCCGAGATCGACGGCGTTCGGCTTCCATGTTCCGTCGATGGCCCATGTCATCGGCGGCTTGGGCGTTTGCGGCGTCACGGCGAACCAGACCGCCGAGGCGAAGTTCAGCCACGAATCCGCGACGCGGCCGGGATCGTCGAGCAGGATGTTGACGTCGCCATACAAGGCCTGCGAGAACGGGCCGAAGTTGTAGTTCCAAGAAAGTTGCTTCGCACCCCGACCGAAATAGTCGAGGTACTTGCCCGAGGCATTTTTCGCGCATGGATAGAAGATCCAGTTCGTCGCGTGCGAGCCGGGAATGCATTGCTGATACGCACCGACCGCCGAGCCTTCGTTATAGCCGGATTCGCGCAGGAACCATAACGCCTGCTGCCAGAAGGGCACGGGCGTGTCTTGCGGCATCTTCGCGAGCACGGGATTGTTGTGATCCGCGTAACCCGAGCGCACTTGCGCGGGCGTGAGCGACGGCCAGTTCGCGCCGGTCTCTTGCGTGAAGTGGGCGAAGGACGTGGCGAGCAGCTTGCGGCAGATGGCGAGCGCATCGCGTCCGTCGCTGTAGTCGTCGCAATACGCGGGGAATTTGGCGATGCCGCGCAGAAGGTTGACGTAGGAGTAGGCCACGTTGCGCACGGGGAAGAGGGCGTCGAAGCGGGCTTCGGGAAGAATCGATTCGACGCGCTTCACGTTCGATGGGTTGGTCGCCGCGCCGGGGACGACGGCGTTGACCTGATCGTCGGGCAGAACGCGCAAGGCTTGACGCACGATTTCGATCTGGCCGCTGGATTGATCGACGAGGGCTTTTTCGGCTGCGTTGAATTGTGCTTGCGTGGGGTAGTCGGCGGGCGCGGGGATGTAGGTGATTTGGGGTTTGTAGGAGGCTGGCGTTGGCGTTGGCGTTGGCGTCGGTGCTGGCGTTGGTGCAGGGGGCGGTGTTGGTGTCGGTGCGGGTGTTGGTATCGGGACAGGCGCAGGTGTTGGCGTCGGTGTCGGCGTCGGGACCGGCGCAGGCGTTGGCGTCGGAACAGGAGCCGGTGTAGGCGTCGGTGTCGGTGCGGGAGTGGGCGATCCACTGCACGCGCCAGTGTCTTCCCAAACTCCATACGCGCCGGACTGCGTAGGATCGTCGCCTTGCGTCCACCACTTGTTGCGATAGTTGCGCCCGTTGTGCGTCACGTTCGTGCCCGGTTGCGCATACGTCTGACCCGCAGCCCACGCCGCATAGCATTTCGACGAAGGCGATGGCGAAGGTGATGGCGATGGCGAAGGCGTCGGAGTTGGCGCTGGCGTAGGCACAGGAGCGGGCGTCGGCACAGGCACCGGGGCAGGCGCAGGTGCTGGTACAGGCGCAGGAGAAGGAGAAGGAGAAGGCGCAGGCGCAGGCGCAGGCGCAGGCCCCACCGCCCCCACATCCTTCCAAAGCGTAGGCGTAGTCGCCGGCATCCACCCCGCCCCCGGATAAGCCGTATGCGTCTGCAACGCCTGATAAACCCGCCCGTTATACGTCACCGTCGTTCCCGCCGAGTAAGTCTTGCCCTCGGTCCACGCCTGCTGCGCGAGCGTCACGCCGGCCTGAAGCATCAGCGCGGCCGGCAGCCATGCCAGTTTCCTGCGAATCGAACCCATCTCACTCTCCTGCGTCAAGACCACACTACCGGCGGCTCATGTTCCGTTCCGGGTAATACGTGAACTTCCATTCGGCGTAACTCGTCTGCAATGCGAAGCTCGCGTCGCTGTCGGAGAAACCGTCCTTCTTGAGCGGCGCTTCCGTGGATGCGCTGTTGACGCCGTACCATTCGCCGCCGGGACCGAGCACGAGTTGCCAATCGCCGCCGGTCATCGGATCGTTATAGGCATCGCGCAGATAGCGCTTCACGAACGACGCGCGCGGATCGCGCAACAGATCCTCGAAATGCTTCGGAAATGCGCCGCCCGGATCGGCCTTGACGTAAGCCTCGATCGCGTGGCGGATGGCATCGCCCCGGCGCAATAGTTCGTCCTCCTTCGCACGCTGATTCTGCGTGCTCCAGACCGTGCCGACCTGCATTAGATAGATGGAGATCAGTGCGACGCACATCAGCGCCCACAACATGCCGAAGCCTCGTTCGCGTCCGCCTGGAGCGACGCGCCTGTACCGCTTACCACGAGCCATAATCCGTGCCATCCTTGGCCTTTCCTTTCGCGCCGCTGCGCACGTTGTAGACCCCGGGCGAGCCGTCCGCCGATGGCTCCGTCGCCCACGACGTGCGATTGCCCGCAACCGGGTCCATCGGTATTTCGCGCAAGTAGCGCTTCTGCACGAGTTCGTCGAGCGATTGCGGATAGCGGCCCTGATCTGCCCGAAAGTGGTCGATCGAATCGCGCATCGCCGCGAGGTTCTGATGCAGCACCGTATCCTTCGCCTTGTCGGCCTGACCGAAATAGCGCGGCACGACCAGCGTGAGCAAGGTCGCGATGATCGCCAGCACGACCAGCAGTTCGATCAACGTGAACGCGCGACAGAGCTTTTTCAGCATGACGTTCACCACTTTCGATAAGGAACGCCGTTCAGCCCGGCGCTTTCGGACAGCGAATACACGTCGTACACGTCATCGCCTTCGCTGGGCGAATCGGGCGGGCTGGCGTAACTGCGCTTGCCCCACGTGGCGTCATCGGAACGGCTCGGGCAATCGCACATCGGATCGCGCGGAATGCGCCGCAAAAAATAGATGCGCGCGTGACTCGGGCTGGTCTTGTCGACGCTGCCTTCCACGAGCGTTTCGAGCTTCGCCGGATACCCGGTGTCGCCCATCGTCCGATCGATCTTGCCGTCGTCGCCCGCTTTCTTGTAGGCGTCGATGGCATCGCGAATGCTCCACAGCGCGCGACGCAATTCGTCTTCCTTATTATGTTGCGCGGCGATCTGCACGAGCGGCGCGGCGACCATCGCCAGCGCGGCGAGAATCGCGAGCGTGACCAGCATTTCGATGATCGTGAAGCCCTTGTCCATCGTCGTGATTCAGGGTTGAACGCGGTCGGATGGCGGCGGCGCGGCGTTGTTCGGCTTCAGCACCGGCGCGGGCGGCGGCAGGATCGCGACGGGCGGCGCGGGCGGGATCGGCGGTGGCGGCGGAGCAGAGGGCGCGGCGGGAGGCAGCAAAGTCACCGGCACACGCCCGCTCTCGTTGCCCGTCACCACATCGCGTTCCGTGCTGATGCGCGTCTCCGTGCCCGAGTCGAACAGCATGACGTTGGGCGCGGGCATCGCCTGATTACGCACGATGCGCGGCGTCAGCAGCAACACGAGTTCGGTTTCGCGTCCATCGTCGGTGCGCGAACCGAAGATGCGGTCGAACAACGGCAGGCGACTCAGTCCCGGCAGTCCCGAACCCGTGTTGCGGTCGTTGCGCTGAAGCAGACCGGCGAGCATTTGCGTTTCGTTGTTGCGCACGCTCATGACGGTTTCGGCCGTGCGCGTGCCGATCTGATACGCGACGAGTCCGGTCGTCGTCGTGATCGTATCGGTGACGTTCGACACTTCCATGTGCAGCTTCACCTGCACTTCGTCGGAGTTGACGATGACCGGCGCGACATCCAGCGTCAGCCCGACATCCTGATAGTTCACACTCTCGGAACTGAAATTACCGGACAGCGTGGTCGTGACAACCGGCAGACGATCGCCGATCAACACCTTCGCCTTCTCCCGATTCCTCACGCGGATGCTCGGATTGGCAAGCGTTTTCGTCTTGCCATGCGTCTGCAAGAAGTTGATGCCCACCGGCCCGAGCCTGACCAGCACATCGCTGCTGTTGAGATGATGCAGTTCATCGAGCGTGACCGTGTTGTCGGGCAGTGTCGTATCGTTCGACGTTCCCGCAGCGAGGCCGAAGCTGATCCGGTCCGGGTACTGAATGCCCATCTGCAATAGATCGGATGACGAAACTTCTAGAATCTCCGCATCGATCACGACTTCGGCGGGTGTCACATCCAGCGCACGGATGATGCGTTCCGCCACCTTGATCGTGTCCGGCGCATCGCGCATGATGATCGCGTTGGTGCGCTCGTCGAGCACGGCATCGCGCGTCTTGACCATCTGCTTGAGCACGCCCAGCACTTGCGCGGCCTGCGCGTTCTGAAGATAGAACGTGCGCACGACGAGGTTCTTGTACTCGGTGTCCTTGTCCGGCCGCTTCGGGTAGATGAGGATGGAGTTATCGCTCACCACCTTGCTCGATAACTGATTCGCCTGAAGCACCATCGACAGCACTTGTTTCACGGGCGTGTTGCTCGCGAAGATCGTAGTGGGCGTGGCCGCCTGCACATCGCGATCGAAGGTGAAGCTCAGTCCCGTGATGTTCGATACAAGCTCAAATATGCTGATGAGCGGTTGATCGCGAAACTGCACCGTGATCGGCTGATTGAGGTCCTTGTTCAGCTTTGGTTCGAGATCCTGACCTTTCGGCGTGGTCAGTTCGTCGCGCAGGCGGATGGCGCGTGCGTTGTCAGGCTGCTTTCTCAACACATCGGTGGCGATGGAAAGCGCCGCCTGCGGCTGATCCGGCGCGATGCGCTCGGCGTATTGCACGGCGGTGTCGATCGGCGCCTGCTTCTCGATCCACGCGATCGTTTCGCGCGCGTTGTCGTCGCCGGGTGCGGCGTCCTGCGCCTTGTGCGCCCATGCGAGCGCTTGCGCGGAATCCCCCGCGCGATACGCCACCGTCGCGCGCTGCAAGTAGTCCGCCGCCATCCTGCGTCGCAATGTCAGATACCAACTGCGGATTTCCAGATCGTCGGGATACTGCGCGTTCTGTTGCGCGAGCATGTCGAGTTGCGCATTGGGCGGCATGCCCGCCAGCTTGTTCTGCAAATCCTGACGATGCATCTCCCCCGCGCACGCCGCGATCAACGGAACCAGCACACAGACGGTCAAGCCTTTCAGCCGGCTCATTTCAGTTCTCCAAGCGACAGCGTCTGCCCGCGCTTCAGGGGCAAATAGACGAAGCGGACTTCATTGCGGCTGATGTGCTCGATCCGATAAGCGTTCAGGATCACGTCGCCCTGATGCAGAAAGCCTTTTTTGTGGCAGTTCATGCAGAGCGGAAACTCGCGCCCGGTGCCGGATAGCACGACATAAAACACGCCTTGCTGATCGAGCCAGAGCGTGCGCACCGCGAATGGCAAGGGCGGCGGTTCGGGCGGCGGCGCCTTCACGGGCTTGAGCGGTTTCGGTGGTTCGGGTGGAGGCGGCGGTGGCGGCTGCCATGTCTGCACCGGAAAAATGTCGATGCCGGGCGGTTCATCGATTGCGGCAGTTTCTACGGTGTCCGTATGAACGGGCGCTGTGGGCGGCGTCGTTTTTGTTGCGACAGGCGGCGGCGGTTCGTCGCGGTCACCTCGAAAGTACGTGAACGCGCCCAGCCCGAGCGCCGCCACGATCAACGCCTGCACCGGCCACGAGACCTTCATCGTGCGCACATCGAGCGGTTTCATTTCGCCGTTTCCACGAGAAACGAGCATTGCAGCCGCACTTCGAGTTGCGTCACGCCGATGTTCGGCCGCGACAGCGTGATCCGTTCGCATCGCGCGCCGGGCAGCGTGCGCACTTCGTGGAAGAAATGGCGGAACTGCGGATACGTCGCGCTGAACGTGGTTTCGACGGCATAGCGCCGCAGCGGCGAATCCTTGTCCTGCACGGGAAGCTGATACGTGATCTGTGGAATCGTCACGCCGTTCTTCGCGGCGATTGCATGCAGGCTGTGCAGGAACACGAGATAGCGTTCTTCAGGGCCAATGGGCGCGACGGCTTCGTCAGGCGAGGGCGGCGGCGGTTGCGTGAGACGCGCGGCACGCGTGTTCAAATCCGCCTCGCGCTGCGCGATGTCGCGTTGCAACGGCAACGCTTCGACGAGCATCACGACGAGCGCGCCAACGATCAGCAGCACCGCCAGCATCCCGAACATGTCGAGACGCCATTGCGCGCGTTTGAGTTCCCACGGCAGGCGGTTCATCGACGCATCCCCGATGAGGGCGCACTCGCCTGTTCGGGCGCGGCCACCGGTTGCGCGACGAACGGCTTCCACGTGACCTGCAACGTTGTTTCCGTCGATGCAACCGGCGGCCCCGGCTTCTGAATCTGCCGCTTGATCGACACGTCCGCCGCGCCGGGCTGCGACTGAAGCCAGTCCGCATACGACAGCGCTTCCTGCACCGAACGCGTTTCGAACGACATGTTGATCTGCCGGGACGCCGTGACGATATCCAGCGACAGCAGCGCGATATTCGGATGCCATCCGCCTTCGATCAGAAAGCGCGCCGGTTCCGCCGCATAGCGTTGCTGCGCCATCATCTGCGCCATGCGCGAATTGTTCGATTCGCGATGCGCGTGGCTGATGACCTGAAACTTCGCTTCCTGCTTCGCAATCGTGGATTCGCGTTCGTCGAGCGCCGCGCCTTGCGTCTTGAGCGCGTCGAGGTACTGCATCGCGGCGATCAGCGCGACGATTGCAATGACAAGCGCCAGCAGCCCCGCGACGGAACCGGGTTTGTTCGCGCGATGCAGATCGAGCGTAGGCGCTTTCATGCCGGGACATCCCACGGTGCGGGCAGCCACTCGGCGAGCGCTGCGTCCACGCTCCAGCGTTCGCGCGTGCCCGGACCAATTACATAGCGGCGTTCAGGCGATGTACTCGCGCACAACGCGATGGCATCGCGCAATACTTCGTCGAGCGCGCTTCCTAGCGTCGGCAAGATCGGCAGCGCGATGAAACCGGTCCAGCCGCCGCCATGCCGCAGGCCGATATGCGCGATGGCAGCATCGCCTCCGGTTTCTTCCAGTTCGACAATGGCGATGCTTCCATCGCTGATGCGCGAAGCATGCTTGCGCAGCGCATGCGTGAAGCCCGGCTCGATGCCCGCCAGCCGAATCTTGCGCGACTTGCACAACTGTTCGATGCCCACGCACAACGCCTCGGGCATCGCGGCGGCGAGACGGCCGCGACCCCACGCGCCATCGGTGACGGCGTAGCGCCAGGCTTCCGCGCCCGCGCCCGCCTGAACGGCTTGTGCGCGCGCCGCGGGCACCCAGTCCTGCGGCTTCGGCAACGCCTGCCACGCCAGCGCGTGATAACGCACGAACGGCGCGCCGGTCACGATACGCAACGCACGCAGACCCGGCGCGCCCGACTTCGGCAAAAGCGCTTCGATGGCCTTGAGCGCCGCGCTGACATCGTTGATCGTCGCGAGCTTGACGGATGCGCCTGCGGCCGTTCGCGCGTGCCGTCCATCGAGCCAGATTGTCGTGCTCGTGCCAACGCTAACGTTAGGACGCTTGCGCATCAACCCGCGCAGTATTTCGACATGTTCCGACCAACGCGACATGATGCCTCCGCTACGCTTCGACGATGGTCACGCGATTGACTTCGGCCAACGTCGTGCGGCCATCTGCGACCGCGCGCAACGCGATGCCGCGCAGCGGCACGAAACCGTTCGCATACGCCAACTGCTTCAGTTCCACGATAGGCCGCCGCTCGATGAAGCACTGCTTGATCGCATCGTTCAGACGCAGCACTTCGGCAATCGGCTGCCGTCCGAGATAGCCGGTGCGACGACATGCATCGCAGCCGACGCCGCGTCGAAAGCGCCATCCCGCGACTTGTTCGCGCGTGAGTGCGGAAGCGCGGAGCAGGGCATCGTCGGGCGGATCGTCGTCTTGCGCGCAATGCGGGCAGTTCTTGCGCATCAGACGTTGTGCGACGGCGCCGATCAGCGCATCGATGAAGCTGTGCATGTCCACGCCCATGTGCAGAAAGCGGTCGAGCACGGAGAACACGTTGTTCGCATGCACGGACGTCAGCACGAGGTGACCCGTGAGCGCCGCCTGCACCGCGATGCCCGCCGTCTCGCCATCGCGAATCTCACCGACGAGAATTTTGTCGGGATCGTGCCGCAGGATCGAACGCAGGCCGCGCGCGAACGTCAGCCCTTTCTTGTCGTTGATGGGAATCTGCAACACGCCCGGTAGTTCGTATTCCACAGGATCTTCGATGGTGATGATCTTTTCATCGCCCGTGTTGATCTCAGTGAGCGTGGCGTAAAGCGTGGTGGATTTGCCCGAACCGGTCGGGCCTGTCACGAGCAGAAGCCCATACGGCTCGTGCGCAATCGAGCGGATGGCTTCGACGATTTCCGCATCGTGACCGATCGAATCGAGCCGCAGCGCGGTGTTGGCCGCATCGCCGCGTTGCTTGTCGAGCACGCGCAGCACCGCGTCCTCGCCGTGAATCGACGGCATGATCGAGACACGAAAATCGATTTCGCGCTTGTTGATGAGCGCCTTGAAGCGCCCGTCCTGCGGAATGCGCCGCTCGCCGATATCGAGGTCCGCCATGACCTTCAGGCGCGACAAAACCTGCTCCGCCGTGTCGATGCCGGGTGCCGTCGCCGTTTCCTGCAACACGCCATCGATCCGATACTTGATGACCAGCCCCGCCGCCGTGCTCTCGATATGAATGTCCGATGCGCGCGCCCGCAACGCGTCATACAGCGACGAATTCACCAAGCGGATGACGGGATGCGTATCCGCCGCGAGTGTGCTCAGCGTGATCTCGACGCCCGCATCGGCGAGCGTCGCCGACTTGCTGTCCACATTCACCTGCGTGAGCGCCTGATGCGCCGATTCATGGCGCGCGAGATACGTCATCAGATCGGCGGGGACGCAGAACGCGAACGCGAAGGGCTGCTTCACGCGGTTCATGGCCCAGGCGCGCAAGGTTGCGTTCAGCGGATCGGCGAGCACCAGCCACAGACGGCCGCCGCTTTCCTCGGCGAGCAGGCATTTGCGCGACATGGCATCGCCGAAAGAGAGCAGGTCGAAGCGCGGTTCGAGCGTGTCCAAGGCGTGGGCGTCGAAGCCACGCAGGCCGAGCATCCGCGTGACGTTTTGCAAGTAGTCGCCGGTGTCGTGCTGCGCTTCATCCCACAGTTTCTGTTGACGCGTCCGGTTGTCGGGCGTGCTTTCGACGGCGTGTTCCATCATTCACCCCACGGCTCCGGCCAGTTGAAAGATCGGCATGTACAACAGAAAAATGATCGTCCCGATGATGCCGCCGACCACCAGCATCAGCACCGGCTCGACCACGCGCATCAAGGTGTCGATGGCGCGGTCCAGTTCTTCGTCGCAGAATTCGGCGGAACGCGTGACCATGCCGGCGAGTTCGCCGCTTTGTTCGCCGACGCGGATCAGGCGTTCCGCGACCGGTGTCGTGAGATTCGCGGCGGGCAGCGCGCCGGACAGCGGCTTGCCCGCGCGGATTTCTTCGAGCGCGTTTTCCAGCGCGGTCTGCAATTGCCCTGGCAAGACTTGGGCGGCCAGTTCGAGCGAGGTGACCATCGACATGCCGCCCGCGAGCAGCAGGCCGAGCGTGCGATAAAAACGCGTCAATGCGAAAAGACGTTGATAGTTCGCGAGCTTCGGCATCCTGAGGAACAGGGCGAACAAACGCGCGCGCACTTTCTCGCTGCGCAACGACCACGCCGCAGCGAAGACGATTCCCGCCAGCCCCGCGAGCAGCAAGCCGCCATGCGCTTCGACGAGGTTGCCCCAGACGAGCATCATGCGGGCGGAGAACGGAATCTCCTTCATCGATGCAAACACCTGGCTGAACTTCGGGATCACGTAGAACGCGAGAAACAGCACGATCAGCGCGCCCGTCGCGATGACGATGGACGGATACACCATCGCCGACACGACCTTCTTGCGCACCACGGAAAGCCGCGCGTCGTAGTGGTGATAGCGCTTGAGCGCCTCGGCCAGATGACCGGTTTGTTCCGCCGATGCAACCGTCGCCACGTAGAGCGGCGGGAAATGCTCCGGCTGACGTTCGAGCGAGCGCGACAACGGTTCGCCTTCGTAAAGCGCGGAGACGATCTGCGCCAGCACGGTCCGGTTAAGTCCTTCCTTGCTTTTATCGCGCAACGTTTCCACGGTTTCGACGAGACTCAAACCCGCTTCGAGCAGCGCGATCAATTCCTGCGTGAAAAGCGCGCGCTCGAACACCGGCTTGCGGAACGTGAAGCCGCGTTTGGCCTTCTCGATGGGCGTGGCGCTCAGCAAGGAAAAGCCCATCTCGGCGACGCTCTGGCGCACGTGCGCGTCGTCGTCGGCATCGATCTCGAGCTCTTGCTGGCCGCTGTCGGTATCGACCCGGACGCGATAGCGCATGACGATCCCCGCGCCGTTCATTTCGCGATGATGTCCGCGTCCTCTCCCGTTCCGCCCGGTTTGCCGTCGGCGCCGTAAGTGATGAGGTCGTAGTCCTTGCCGTTCTCGCCCGGCGAGCGATAGACATACGGACGGCCCCACGGATCGTTCGGAATGGCGCTGCTCATGTACGGGCCTTCCCAGCCCGGCGTGTTGCCGACGTTGGTCATCAGCGCGGCGAGGCCCGCTGTGCTGTCGGGATAGTGGCCGGTGTCGAGCCGGTAGCGATCCAGCGCGCTCTCGATACCCTTCATCTGCGATGCCGCCGTCTTGGTGCGCGCCTTGCCCACTTCTCCGAACAGCTTCGGTCCCACATACCCCGCCAGCAACGCGATGATGAGCAGCACCACCAGCAATTCCAGCAGCGTGAAGCCCCGCCGGCGCATGCCGATGCCGGGGCGCATCAGCATTCCCCTCAACGCGGCAGCCTTCGTCGAATCGTTGTACATGGCAGCCCCCGGCATGGTTCGGTGTTCAGGCGCGCGCGCGCGTTTCGCCGGGTCAGGCCGGACGAAACGCGCGCCGCGCGTGGCGGATCATTTGAGCCCGTCGCTCATCACTTTCAGCAGTTCGGCGTTGGGGCCATCGCCATCGAGTTCCCAGGCGAACGCGCCGCGCAGGCTCTGCGCCTTCACGTAGTCCATCTTGAACTTGACCGCGACGGGCGAATCGTAGGACCACCAGGTCGTGCCGTCGTACTTGTACGAGGTCTTCGCGACGGGATGCTCGTACAACGTCCCGGCCGCGCTCTTGAGAAGCCGGTAGTCCTGAATGCCTTCTTCGTACTTGCCGGGCGCGGGCTTGGTGGCCTTCTGATAGAGCCCGTCGCCGGAACCCTTCGCGACGCCGGTCCAGCCGCGTCCATAGAACGGAATGCCGACCACGATCTTCGATGCAGGCGTTCCGCCCGCCAGCAGCGCCTTGACCGCGCCATCCACGTTGTAGGTCGGCGCGAAGCCGCCCAGCTTGTAGGACGGGCTGTCGGGGTCACCGTAGAGCGGCGCCTGAAAGTCGGTCGGTCCCGAGGATTCCCAGCCGCCGTGGAAGTCGTAGGACATCACGTTGATCCAGTCGAGCGACTTGCTGTATTCGCCCGGCTCGGTCATCGAGATCTTGTCGCCGCCCGCGCCGATCGCGACCGTCAGCAGATAGCGCTTGCCGTTCTGTCCGCCGATGGCGTCGAGTTGTTTGCGGAACTCGGCCAGCAGCAGCGTGTAGTTCTTCTTGTCGTTCGGATCGACGGCGTTATAGGGCTGACCGTTGCCGCCGGGGAATTCCCAGTCGATGTCGATGCCATCGAACACGTCCGTGCCCACGCCGTCGCCGCCCGCGTTCGAGGCCGCGTCATACGGCAGATTGCCCTTGATATACACGTTGATGCAGGACGACACGAGCTGCTTGCGCAATGCGTCGGTGGCGGCCGCCTTGGCGAACCACTTCGACCACGTCCAGCCGCCGAGCGAAATGATCACGCGCAGATTCGGATACTTGGCCTTCAACAGCTTGAGCTGGTTGAAGTTGCCCTTCAGCGGACCAGCGGTGTTCTTGCCGTAGCGTGGATCGTTCGAGGGGAAGTCCCACACATCCGCCTTGCCGCCCACGGATTCGTTGCCGTCGAAACCCTTCTGATAGTCGGCCCACGCGTCGCCGCCCGTGCCTGCATCGGCCGCGTCGGGATTGGTCGCGCCCGGTTCGGCCTTGTTGATGATGCCGCACTCGTAACCGTTGTTCTTTTGGTAGACGTTGCCGAACGCGTAATTGATGAACGTCAGCAGTTTCGCCGAGCCTGAGGTGTCGATGTCCTTGACCTTGTAGTTGCGGTCGTAGATGCCCCATTGAGCGAAATAGCCGCCGATTTCGTGTGCGCCGGCGGGGGTGGGGGACGGGGTCGGCGTTGGCGCGGGTGTTGGCGTTGGTGTTGGTGCGGGCGTCGGCGTCGGCGTTGGCGTCGGCGCGGGTGTCGGTGTTGGTGTCGGAGTCGGTACTGGCACCGGAGTTGGTGTCGGTACTGGCATGGGTGTTGGCGTCGGCGTTGGCGTGGGAGTAGGAACCGGTGCAGGCGTCGGTGTTGGAGTCGGTACAGGCGTTGGCGTTGGCGTCGGCGTCGGTGCAGGCGTCGGCCCGCCGGAACATGCGCCGATGTCTTCCCACACGCCGTATTGTCCCGATTGCGCGGGGTTGTCGCCCTGCGTCCACCACTTGTTTCGATAGTTGCGTCCGCCATAGGTCACGCGCGTGCCGGCATTCGCATAGGCCTGCGATGCGGACCATGCATCGAAGCAGGATGAAGGGCTCGGCGTTGGCGTTGGCGTTGGCGTCGGCGTTGGCGTTGGCGTTGGCGTTGGCGTCGGCGTCGGCGTTGGCGTCGGAGTTGGCGCGGGTGTCGGCGCTGGCGTAGGCGCAGGAGTCGGCGCGGGCGCGGGCGCAGGCGTCGGCGTACCCGATGCACCCAGATCCTTCCACAACGTCGGTGTCGTCGATGGCATCCATCCCGCGCCGGGATAGGCCGTGTGTGTCTGCAAAGCCTGATACGTGTGTCCGTTATAAGTAACGGTCGTGCCCGCCGAGTAAGTCGTGCCTTCCTTCCATTCGGCTCCGTGAGCGTTGACGGAATAGGCAACGACGACGGCCATCATGATCGAAGTTGCTCTGGAATGCTTATAAATGCAACGCATGGGAGTGGTCTCCAATTGCTCGCGCGGGTTTGTTTCACCGATTCCGACGGTCGGAGCATTCGGCTCGTTTCATGCCGAGTCCGGATGCAGATGTGCGGATATAGTGATAACCCAACGATAGGAAGTATTCAAGCCAAGAATTGATGATTAGGTTTCCTTCTAATTCAGTTGGCAAATACCTTGTTTGACGATGGAAATGTCAACGCGGGAATGACAACGAGTGCGCGTGGCGTTGCTTGTTTGAAGGTCGTTTTATGACGAGACCGCGCGACTCGCATCGTTTGAATGAACGGATGCGTCAGAAGGCGACCGTCACCGTGACGATGGGAAGATACGTTTCGGCATCGGCGTCATGCGAAGCGTGCTTGTCGTGAATTTGGCCCGCGATGGTCTGCAATGACATCGGCTCGCCGGACGCCGATTGCGCCGCGATATCGATGGCATACGGCTGCGTTTGCACCGCGCAGCGCACCGCGACGTGCCGCGCCTGACCGAGATCGACCGGCACGGCAGGCCGTTCGATCGCGCAGGTGCTCTCGATTCTCAGCCTGACATCGAATTGCGAAGCGTGATGCGTCGAGCGCGTTTCGGATGACGCAGCGATTGCATTCATCGCCAGCAAGACGGTCAACGCAGTCCGATGAAGCGTGCGCATGTTCATGATGACTCGGGAATGCAAAGCACATCGGTAAGACTAGGTGAAGCGCGTCCAGCGCGTAAAGCACGATCGGAAACAAAAAGGCCGTTCTTGCGAACGGCCTTCGATATCAAAGGAAGCGACTAAAGCGAAACAATCATAACGCCGCGCGCGCCGCCTTCGCCGCTGCACGCACCTGATCCGGCGCGGTGCCGCCCGGATGATCGCGGCTCGCGACCGAGCCTTCGAGCGTGAGATATTCGAACACGTCCTCGCCGAGCAGATGCGCCACGTTCGGCAGTTCCTTTTTCATCTCGTCGAGCGACAAGTCCGCGATATCGCAATCGCGATCTACGCAGATCCGCACCGCATGCGCCACCGCTTCGTGCGCATCGCGGAAGGGCAGGCCGCGCTTGACGAGATAGTCCGCGAGATCGGTCGCCGTCGAGAAACCTTGCAACGCGGCGGCGCGCATCGCTTGCGGTTTCACGGTGATGCCAGAAGCCATTTCCGCGAAAATGCGCAGCGTGTCCGCGACCGTATCGACGGTATCGAACAACGGTTCCTTATCTTCCTGATTGTCCTTGTTATACGCGAGCGGCTGGCCTTTCATCAGCGTGAGCAGCGCCATCAGATGCCCGTTCACGCGGCCCGTCTTGCCGCGCGCGAGTTCGGGCACGTCGGGGTTTTTCTTCTGCGGCATGATCGACGAACCCGTGCAGAAACGGTCCGCCAGATCGATGAAGCCTACGCGCGGGCTCATCCACAAGACGAGTTCTTCGGAGAAGCGCGAAACGTGCGTCATGACGAGCGCGGCCGCCGCCGTGAATTCGATGGCGAAATCGCGGTCGGACACGGCATCGAGCGAATTCGCGCAGATGCCGTCGAAGCCGAGCGTTTTTGCCACGGCGTGACGGTCGATCGGATAGCTGGTGCCTGCGAGCGCCGCCGCGCCCAGCGGCAGACGGTTCACGCGCTTGCGGGCGTCGCGCATGCGCTCGGCATCGCGCGAAAACATTTCGACGTAGGCGAGCAGGTGATGCCCGAACGTCACCGGCTGCGCCACTTGCAAATGCGTGAAGCCCGGCATGATGGTGTCCGCGTGCTGCTCGGCCATGTCGATCAACGCCACGCGCAAATCCTTCAGCAACTCGACGATGCGGTCGATCTCGCCACGCAGCCACAGGCGGATATCGGTCGCGACCTGATCGTTGCGCGAGCGGCCGGTGTGCAGGCGCTTGCCGGCATCGCCGATCAAGGCCGTCAACCGCGCCTCGATGTTCAGATGCACGTCTTCCAGATCCAGCTTCCACTCGAATTCGCCGCGCTCGATTTCGCCCTTGATCTGCGCCATGCCGCGTTCGATGGCCGCGAGATCGTCCGCGCCGATGATCTTCTGCGCCGCGAGCATCGATGCATGCGCGAGCGAGCCTTGAATATCGACCAGCGCCAGGCGTTTGTCGAAGAACACCGACGACGTATAGCGTTTGACGAGTTCCGACATCGGCTCGGAGAAGCGAGCCGACCAGGCTTCGCCTTTTTTATGCAATTGGGACGTCATGGTGTGTGGTGTGCGCTTTGCGATGGAAACGGCCCGCTCTGCGATTCTGCGAGCCGGAAGTCGAAGATTTTAACATTTGGGCACGGTTGCCCCGACGAGGATCACCAGCTTCAAATCCTCGCGATGCGCGGGCTTGAACGTGATCTGATCGAACACGATACGACCGCGCACCGGATGATCGAACGCGCGCTCGCCGCCTTCGCGCTCGAACACGTCTTGCGAGGCCCAGTAGCGCGCGAAGGCGTCGCTTGCGGAGGAGAGCGAGTCGATCAGTGCGCGCGTGGGCGGATCGTTCAGATGGCGGATGGAATCGGCGCGGAATTCGGCGGCGAGACGTCGCGCGCGCGTGTCCCAATCGACGATCAGTTCGCGCGCCGCGGGCGAGGTGAACGTGTAGGTGAGCAGATTGCGGTCGTGCGCGCCGTCCAGCCAGCCAACGAATAGCGCCGATGCATGCGCGTTCCAGCGCACCGCGTTCCACTGGCGGTCGAGCACGTACGCGGGTGCCTCGATCAAACCGACCGTCTGAAGCAGCGCGGCGGGCGCGTCCTGAGTCGCCGGGTCCGGCTCGGCGGGATCGCGTTGCGCGGCCAGTTCAAACAGATACGCGCGTTCGGCACGCGAAAGTTGCAGCGCCACGGCGATGCGCGCGAGTGCATCGGCGGAGGCGGAGACCGGGCGGCCTTGCTCGATCCACGTGTACCACGTCGGGCTGACACCGCACAGCGCGGCCACTTCCTCGCGACGCAGACCGGGCGTGCGGCGGCGCGGGCCGGGCGGCAGTCCGACGGCTTGCGGCGAGAGCCGCTCCCTGTGTGCGCGGATGAAATCGCCGAGCGCGCGGGCCGGGGTTTCGTCGATATTCTCCGCTGTGTTCTTTGATGACGGACTCATTTCTTCGCGAGCGGCAGGTGGTTTGGATACCAGGATAATTGGTCAACTTGTACTGGTACAAATCGGGCTCTATTGTAGCGATTCATCCCCACGACCAAACGGAAAATCGCGATGAAACACCACGATCAAGTCGCCGACGCGTTCGGCAGCACCGCCGCCGCCTATCTCACGAGCGCGGTCCACGCGACAGGCGCGGATTTGCAGAACCTTGCGGCTACTTTTGCGGCGACATGCGGCAATGCCGTCGTCCTCGACATGGGCTGCGGCGCGGGGCACGCGAGTTTTGCGGTCGCGCCGCATGTGCGTGAGGTGGTGGCTTATGACATCGCGCCGCAGATGCTTGCTACTGTCGATGCGGCTGCTCGGGAGCGTGGGCTTTCGTCGGTGCGCACGCAGCAGGGTGCGGCGGAATCACTGCCGTTTAAGGATGCATCGTTCGATTGGGTCATCAGCCGGATGAGTGCGCATCATTGGCGGAATGTGCCGGCGGCGCTGCGGGAAGTGCATCGGGTGTTGAAGCCCGGTGGGCGGGTCAGGTTTATCGATATCGCGGGCATCGATGATCCGCTTTTCGACACGCATATTCAGGGGATCGAATTATTGCGCGATGCTTCGCATGTTCGCGATTATCGTGTCGATGAGTGGGTTTCCATGTTTCGCGATGCGGGGTTTGAGGCGCATGTGTCGGAGCGCTGGCGGATCGCGCTGGAGTTCGATGCATGGGTCACGCGCATGCGCACGCCTGCGGAACGCGTCGTCGCGATTCGTTCGATGTGGGAGCGCGCGCCGGACGAAGTGCGGACGTACTTCGCCGTGCAGGACGACGGCTCGTTCGAACTCGATGCGATTTTGGTGGAGGCGACGTCGGGGTGACGAGGGGGTATCGACGGGATCGAATGAGACGGATGGCAAGCCTTGCGAGCCGCGAGGCTTTGACGAAACATCACAGAAACGCGACCGAAGCGGCGCTTTTTATTGGCAGTCTGAACTAAAATTCGCGGCTCGAATTTCCAAGGCCAAAAGTCTGCATGTTTTTCTCTGATCAAGTTGAAGCGGATCTTCGTCACCGCGTGGCGACGAGCCCGGAATCCCCGGCGGCCAACAATAATCTGGGCCTGCATCTACGCCAGCTGGGTCGGTTTCAGGAGGCGAAGGCATCGCTTCAGAAAGCTTTTTGGCTCAATCCTGGATCGGCCGACATTGCGTTCAACTTTGCTTGTGTGTTGATCGATCTCAGCGAGTCAAACGGTGCGGTATTTGCATTGCAGCGCGCGGTGCGCATCAAGCCGCTTTGGCCGGATGCGCATCGCTTTCTTGGACGCGTTTTGCAGAGCTTGGCTCGCTGGGACGAGGCTGAACACGCATTTCGTCGAGCGATAGCGCTGGAACCAAATGGTGCGTTAGCGTACATAGCGCTCGGCGATTTACTCAGACTCAGGCGGCGTTTCGCCGAGGCTGAAATGGCATACAGGCGTGCGCTGACGCTCGATCCGACCGCGGTTCAGGTGTACAACGGATTGGCATTCGCATTGACGGGTTTGCAGCGCCCCGAGGAGGCGGAGAAGTTCGGGCGGCAGGCTCTTGTCCATTACCCAAATAATCCAGCCGTCAAACTCACGCTCGCGTTCATTCTGCTCAAACTTGGACGGTACGAGGATGGGTGGAAGTTCTACGAATCTCGTTTCGAAAAATCGAAAGAATGGGACACCGAGAATTTTCTGTTCCCCTATCCGACCGTGGGAGAAACCCCGGACAAGAGATGGGCGGGCAATTCGCTCGCGGGCAAGGCATTAGTCGTTGTGCCTGAACAGGGATTGGGCGATGCAATCCAGTTTGCCCGCTTCATGCCGATGCTCAAGGCGCTAGGTCTGTCCAGACTCGCAGTTGGATGCCAGCCTGTTCTGGTTCGCCTGATGGGCTTTGTCGATGGCATCGATGAGGTGCTCGATGCTTCACAGAACGTCGAGTTTGCCTCGTACGACGCGTGGTGCTACATGATAAGCGCGGCGCATCACCTTGGCATGACACTCGATAACCTGCCTGCGGATGTGCCTTACCTCCGGCTACCGCAGGATCTTGTCGTCCAGTGGCAAGACGTTCTGAACGCGCGCGTGTCGTGTGAAAAACCGAGGATTGGCCTGGTTTGGGCCGCCAGTCGGGGCCTCGACAAGCCACGGCCCGGACGGCGCATTACGGATACGGGACGCACGATGGCGCTGAAAAGTCTTGGCGGCTTATTGAGCAATCGCGATGTCGAATTCGTGAGTCTTCAGTTAATTTCCAACCAAGAGGAACTAACGCAAATCCCAGCGGAGTTGCGCCCGGCCGACATGATGGATGGCGTCACCGATCTCGCGGATACGGCCGCGATCATTCAGAACCTCGATCTGGTGATCAGCGTGGATACGAGTATGGCGCATCTTGCAGGCGCATTGGGCAAGCCGGTGTGGATTATGTTGCCCTTCGATGGTGACTGGCGCTGGCTGGTCGATCGTGAGGATTCGCCGTGGTATCCGTCGGCGCGTATCTTCAGGCAGGAGCGGCCTGATGACTGGAATGGCGTGATTGAACGAGTTGAGCAGGCGCTGCGGATGGCTGTGCAAGCCGGGGAATTTGCGACAACCGCTGAGAAATTCGATGCTCGAACAGGAGGATTGGGAGGCGGCCTTTGCCAGCGATATGAGATGTATTAGCCGATACGCGAACTATCAGACAGTGTCGGGGGATGTGTTGCCTTCGCTGTCTGTCTGGTTGAGGGCTGCTTTCTACGTTTTCGTGCAAGGCTGCTGTTTGTGGTTTTGTTTATGCAGTGGCCGCCTCCCCGGCGGGGGGATCACTTTCTTTGCTGCTGCAAAGAAAGTAATCAAAGAAAGCTTTTCCAACCAGACAGTGCCGCTTGAAAAGGCAAGTGATTAATGGGCGCGCTTGGTGACAATAGTTATCCACCTCGGAGGCCTGCCCGGCCTGCAAGGGGCTTGGTACGCGCCTATTTCGCACCTCTGTCGGTCTAGCAAAGTGGTGCGCAGTCATCCGCGCGGCGTTTTTCGCGCTCACGCGCCTTCGCCGTGGCAGTCTGCAAGGGAACCCGGCAGATCACCAAGGCTCACGACATCATCAAATGTCATCGCTTTAATGCTATTCGGCCTAACCGCGCTTAGCGCTTCTTTGCTGACCATCTCAAAGCAATGGTGAGGCCGAATAGAAGTGCCATGCTTTAACGATTGGCCACTGATGTTTAGCGCTTATTTACCACCCACCTCAAAGTAACGGTAGGGCCGAATAGCGTCCCAGCGATGGCGCTTGAGCATTCTTAGTGGCGACATGCACACTCTGTGTTTCCCTTGCAGACCCTCTAGCGAGGCGGCGCAGGGGCGCCGACAAAGTTGGAAGGATGAGCGCGGACCGCTTTGCCATACGACAAGAGGTGCGTAATCGCAAGGTGGCCTAGCCCCTTACAGGCCGGGCAGGCCTCCGACGTGGGTAACTATTGTCGCCAAGAGCAAACCTTAATCCACTTGCCGTTTCAACCGGCACTGTCTGTTTGGAAAAGCTGCTTTCTTTGATCACTTTCTTTGCAGCAGCAAAGAAAGTGATCCCCCCGCCGGGGAGGCGGCTACTGCATAAATAAAACCAACAACAGCAGCCCCTTCCCCGAAGAAAAAAAACTCCTCAAAAAACCTACCCCGTATTCCTCAACCCCGCCGCAATCCCATTAATCGTCAAATGAATCCCTCGCCTGAGCCGAACATTCTGATCCCCGGCGCGATGGCGCTTCAATAACTCCACCTGCAAATGATTAAGCGGATCGAGATAAGGAAACCGATTCTTAATAGACCGCGCCAGCAAAGGATTATCCGCAAGCCTTTCCTTGCGCCCGGTGATCTCCCCAAGCATGGAAGACGTCAACTCATGCTCAGCCACAATCCGATCGAACACCAGCTTGCGCAGCTTCTTATCCGACACGAGTTGCGCATACCGCGAAGCCACAGCCAGATCGGTCTTGGCCAGCACCATATCCATATTGGAAAGCAGATTGGTAAAAAACGGCCACGTCTTATGCATCTTGCGCAGGAGATTAAGCCGCTTGCCGCGCTCGGCATCCGAACCCGCGCCATCGAGGTAGGCGGAAACCGCGCTCCCGAACCCATACCAGCCAGTCAGAAGCAAACGGCACTGCCCCCAAGAAAAGCCCCACGGAATCGCCCGCAAATCCTCGATCTTCCGCTGCTTAGGATCCTGCAACTTCCGCGAAGCAGGCCGGCTGCCGATATTAAGTTCAGCAATCTCAGCAATCGGCGTCGATGAAAAGAAGTAGTCGGTGAACCCTGGCGTCTCATACACCAGCGCACGATAAGCCGCCATGGCGGAGTCGGAAAGCGACTGCATCGCTGCTTCGAACTTCGGCAAATCGGCCGGCGCGTTCTCGTGCGGCGCAATCGATGCCTCCAGCGTCGCCGCCACGACCGTCTCCAGATTGCGTCGCCCGATCTCGGCATTCGCGAACTTGCTCGCGATCACTTCGCCTTGCTCGGTGAGACGAATCTGTCCCGCCACCGTGCCCGGCGGCTGCGAAAGAATCGCCTGATAGGTCGGACCACCGCCACGTCCCACGGTGCCCCCGCGTCCATGGAACAGACGCAACGTGATCCCGCGCTTCGTAAATAGCGATACCAACGCCAATTCCGCGCGGTACAACTCCCAGTTCGACGTAAGAAAACCGCCATCCTTGTTGCTGTCCGAATACCCGAGCATCACTTCCTGCTCATTGCCCTGATTCTCGACGAGCTTCGCAATACCCGGCAGCGCAAAAAACTCACCCATGATGACGGACGCATTGCGCAAATCCTCGATGGTCTCGAACAGCGGAATCACCATCAGCCCATCGCGCGGCGAATCGTCCTTCGATCCGAGATAGCCTTGCAGCACGCCGGTTTCCTTCTGCAAGAGCATGACTTCGAGCAGATCGCTGACCGTTTCCGTGTGCGAGATGATGTAGTTGCGCACCGCCCGCGCACCGAACTTCTCCCGCGTCACGCGCGCGGCTTCGAGCACGCCGAGTTCGCTTTTCGCGAGGTCCGAATACTCCGCATACGGCAGACGCAGCGGCCTCGGTTGTCCAAGCTCTTTCAGCAGCACGGCGCGCTTTTCTTCCTCGCTGAGCGCCGCATAATCCGCCACCACGCCCGCACGCGAAAACAGTTCGGTGATGACCGCTTCGTGAATATCCGAGCTTTGCCGCAAGTCGATGCTCGCCAGATGAAACCCGAACACTTCCGATGCCCGCGCCAGCGGCGACAACCGCAACATGCTCATCGGCGCACCGTGATGTTCGGTGAGCGAATCGATCAGCACGTTCAGATCGCGCGTGAATTCGGCGGCATCCGCATACGGCGTCGCGCGCACCGGCGCGGCACCGCGTCCCGCGCTGCGCAACGCCACCGCGCCTTCGCCCAGACGCACGCGCGCACTCGCGGCCAGCCGCGTGTAAATGCCGATCAACGCCCGCCGATAAGGCTCGTCCGTACGATGCTGCGACTGATCCGGCGATGCCTCCGCAAGCGCCTTCAGCGCATCACTCGAACCGGCGAGCAAGTCGGACACGGACAACTCCGCGCCGAGCTTATGAACCTGCTCCAGATAATGTTCGAAGATGACCGTCGCTTGCCGCGTGATGGCGTTCTCCAGCGTCGAACCATTGACGTTCGGATTGCCATCGCGGTCGCCGCCGATCCAGCTTCCCATCTGAAAGAACGGCGGCAGACGCGCGGGCAGGCCGTGTTCGCGCAGCGCATCTTCGATGTCAGCATACAGCGCGGGAATCTCTTCGAGGAAAGTCGCGCGGTAATAAGAGAGCGCATTTTCGATTTCATCCGCAACGCTCAAACGCGCCTCGCGCAGCATGCGCGTCTGCCAGAGCGAAGTCACGCGCGCGCGCAACACCGCTTCGTTATGCGCGCGTTCGCGGGCCGTCAATTCCTGATCGCGCTCGGCAAGCAGGCGTGCGATGTCGTGTTGCGCATCCAGAATGCTCTTGCGCGACACTTCGGTCGGATGCGCAGTGAGCACGGGCATGATCAACGCGTTATCGAAGAACTTGTGCAGCAGCTTGCGCGTCGAACTGACATTCTTCAGCTCGCGCATATGCTCGATGGCATATGAAATGGTGCCCGGCTTCGATGCCGAACCCGCAAGCGCGTGAATGCGCCGCCGCCGATTGTGATGCCGGTCCTCCGCGATATTCGCGAGATGCGAAAAGTAGCTGAACGCGCGCACGACGGACACGGTCTGCTCCGGCGACAATCCGCGCAGACGCTTTTCGAGCGACTGCGAGGCATCCACATCGTCCTCGCGGCGAAACTTCACAGCGGTCTGACGAATGGATTCGACGACATCGAACACGTCGTCGCCTTCCTGTTCGCGAAGAACATCCCCCAGCAAACGGCCGAGATAGCGGATGTCCTCGAACAGCGGACGGTCCTTGTCATCGCGCGCGGGCACAGACGTACCGTTGATGATTTCGGCAGCTTCGACCTTGGCCTTCTTCTTCTTGCCCTTGACCTTGCCTTCAATCGGCTCGGAAGAAGGCTCCACGGAAGCGCGCGATGCCTTCTCGGCGGCTGCGGCTTTCGTCATGCTGACAGAGGCGGAGGACGACGACGCCGCGTTCGGCGCGTCGGAGAGAGAGTCGGGCGATACCGCTTGGCGGCGCTTGGAGCGCGCCGGTCCGGAAGACGTCACGTGGGTTCTCCTCATGGGCAGCCAAACCAAGGTACATCGACAAAAATCGGCGACGAGCGCAAAACACGCGGCATCCGACAACGACTGCCCGTGCTTTTACGATGATCGCGAACGGACGTGCGCGAAGACGGCTTGTTCTGAACGAGCCGCGCCACGGCCTTCCTTTCGGACAAGCCGCCGAGGATCACGCGCAAGACGGCAGGCGCGCGCCGGAAGGCGCATCAGGCAAGGCTTTGCGCGACGCCAGTCGATAAGATGACCGTGGCGTGCGTGCTACCATTGTTCGTTATTCAATCCCGTCATTCGATCGAGCTTCAATGGCTTCAATCAACTCCGAGACGCATTCGACGCAACCGCCCGCAAGCCTCACGATTGCCTCGCGTGAGAGCCGGCTCGCCATGTGGCAGGCCGAGCATGTGCGGTGTGCGCTGCACAAATTATATCCACGTTGCGACGTGAAAATCCTCGGAATGACGACACGCGGCGATCAGATTCTCGACCGCACCTTGTCCAAGGTCGGCGGCAAGGGTCTTTTCGTGAAGGAACTCGAAGCCGCGCTCGCCGATGGCCGCGCCGATCTCGCCGTCCATTCGCTGAAAGATGTGCCGATGCAACTGCCCGATGGCTTCACGCTCGGCGCCATTCTCGAACGCGAAGATCCGACCGATGCCTTCGTCTCCACGCACTATGCTTCGCTCGACGAACTGCCTGCGGGAAGCATCGTCGGGACATCGAGTTTGCGTCGCGAAGCCATGATCCGTATGCGCTTTCCGCATCTCGATGTGCGTCCGTTGCGCGGCAATCTGGATACGCGTTTGTCGAAGCTCGATCGCGGCGATTACGCGGCCATCATTCTCGCGTCCGCCGGTTTGATGCGGCTCGGCATGGAAGCGCGTATTCGTGCGCGGCTCGATGCATCGGATAGTTTGCCGGCGGCGGGACAGGGCGCGCTCGGTATCGAGATTCGCGCGGATCGTGCCGATCTGATCGCGTGGCTCGCGCCGCTTCATGATGAAAAGACCGCGCTCGCCGTCGAAGCAGAACGCGCGGTGTCGCGTGCGCTCGGTGGCAGTTGCGAAGTGCCGCTGGCTGCGTTCGCGCAATGGAAGGGCGACGCGCTGCATCTGCGTGGCATCGTTGCCATGCCGGATGGCAAGCGCGTGCTGCGCGCCGAAGAACACGTGCAGACGCCCGATCTCGCCGCAGCGCTGGAACTGGGCAAGCGCGTGTCGTCCGATCTCGCCGCGCAAGGCGCGATGGAAATCGTCGATGCGCTCACGACCTTGCATCGCGCGGATGGTCCGAACACCGCGCCTTCGGAGTCGAAGTCCTGATGGCAGCCGCACGCCGCGCCACGATCATCGTCACGCGTCCGGGCGGGCAATCGGCCGCGCTCGTCGCGCGTCTTTACGATGCGGGCTTCGAGACGATCGAGTTCCCGCTCATCGATATAACACCAGTCGCGGACGATGCCCCGCTGCGCGCCGCGCTCGACGAACTGTACGGACCGCAGCGTTATGCGCTCGTCGTGTTCGTGTCGCCGAATGCGATCGATCATGCGTTCACTCGCCTGCATTCGGCGTGGCCCGCCGATGTGCCGCTCGCGGTCGTCGGGCCGGGCAGCGTCGCCGCGTTGGCGAAGCAGGGCGTGAGCGCGCCGGCGTATCGCGTCATCAGTCCTTCGGGCGAGCATGCCGATCCGCGTTTCGATTCCGAAGCGCTTTACACGGCCATCGAAGCGGAGTTCGGCGAAACCGGTCTCGAAGGCAAACGCGTGCTGATCGTGCGCGGCGACGGCGGCCGCGAATGGCTCGCCGAGCGCATGACCGAAGCGGGCGCGCTCGTCGAGAAAGCGACCGCGTACCACCGCGTGTTGCCCGAGCCGTCCATGCAGAAGTGGGAGCGCATTCACGCGCTGCTCGCCGACGGTCCGCACGCGTGGCTCATCACCAGTTCCGAAGGCGTGCGCAATCTCGAAGAACTCGCGCGCGAACATCTCACCGCCGATGAAATCGTGCGCCTGAAGCGCGCGCCGCTCGTGTGTCCGCATCCACGGATCGCCGAGGCCGCGCGGCAGGCGGGTTTTGATAGGATGACGGTGTCCGGCGCGGGCGATGAGCGCATCGTCGAAACAATCGAAACGCTGTTCCCTCGCGCACCGGATGCGTCTGCTTCCACTTCCACGCAGGCGGACGCTGCATCCCGCACGGCCAATGCGCCGCTTCATCAACCGGCTAACCAACCGGCTCAATCACGCATGACTGATTCGAACGATTCCAACAAAGATTCACCTCAGCCGAACGTGACACCGCCCGTGCCGCCGAACACGCCATTCACGCCTTATGAGCAGCAGGAGAAGCGGCGCGGCAACGCGGGACTCGTGTCGTTGTGGTTCGTCATCGTTATTCTCGCGGTGGCAGCGGGCGCGGGCGCTTTCGTGCTGAACCGCAAGTTCGAGCGCCACGACGCGGAACTGACGCAGCAAGTCCAGCAGGCCGACGCGCAAAACGCGGAACTGCGCGCCAAGTCCGATCAGGCCGCGAGCGCCACCAACGCGCTCAACACGCAGCTTATCCAGCTACAAGGCAAGCTCGCCGATGCCGAAACGCATAGCCAGGCCTTGCAGCAGCAATATCAGGACTTGGCGAGCAACCGCGACGACTGGACGCTCGCCGAAGTCGAGCAAATTTTGTCGAGCGCGAGCCAGCAATTGCAGTTGACCGGCAACGTGCAACTCGCGCTGTTCGCGCTGCAAAGCGCCGACCAACGGCTTGCCGCCAGCACCGGCCCGCAGATCGTGACGATCCGCAAGGCGATTGCCGCCGACATCGACAAGCTGAAGGCCACGCCTTCCACCGACCTGACGGGGCTCGCCATCAAGCTCGATACGGCCATCGATCAGATCGATCAGTTGCCGTTGCAGGGCGAAGCGCCCATCGCCAATACGCGCACACAGACGGCCGACGCGCCCGACAGCGCATCGGTCGCGGCGGCGACCGGCGAGCCGCGCTGGAAAGTGCTGTGGCGTCAAATCACGGGCGGCGTGTGGCAACAGTTGTCGGGTCTCGTGACGGTGCGGCGCATCGATAACGCGGATGCCATGTTGGTGTCGCCCGATCAGGGTTACTTCGTGCGTCAAAACGTGAAGTTGCGGCTGCTGTCCGCGCGTCTCTCGCTGCTTTCACGCAGCGAACCCACGCTCAAGTCGGACCTTCATGCAGCGGATACCGCGCTTGGCCGCTATTTCGATCCGGCATCGAAGAAAGTGCAGGCCGTGCAGGAACTCGTGCGTCAGGTCGATGCCGCGTCGCCCGCGGTCACCTTGCCGAACCTGAACGCCAGCCTCGCCGCCGTGCATCAGTTCAAGCGAGGCGGATAATGACGATACGTGGACTCATCTGGCTCGCTTTGCTGTTCGCCGTCGCGGTGGTGATCGCGACGGTCGGCGGCTTCGACGGCGGGCAAATCCTGCTGGTCATGCCGCCGTATCGCGTGGACGTGTCGCTGAATCTGTTCGTGGTGACGCTCGTGGTGCTGTTCATCGTGCTGTACGGGATCATCCGCGCGGCGCGCGGCGTGTGGAAAATGCCGGCGCGCGTGGCGGCATATCGCGGGCGCAGCAAGATCGCCAAGGCGAATGCTTCGTTGCGCGATGCAGTCGGCCATCTGTACGCGGGCCGCTTCGCAAAGGCCGAAAAATCCGCCCGCGATGCGCTCACCTTCGACGACAACAAGGGCGCGGCGAGTCTCGTCGGCGCGAGCGCGGCGCATCGTCTGCATGAATATGCGCGGCGCGATACGTGGCTCGCGCAAGTCTCCGGCACCGACTGGCAGGACGCGCGCTTGATGGCCACCGCCGACATGCGCGCCGATGGCCGCGATGCGGACGGCGCGCTCATCGCGCTGACGGAAATGCAGGCGCAGGGCGGACGGCGCATTCACGCGCAGCAGATCGCCCTGCGCGCGCAGCAGCAGTTGAAGAACTGGAACGAAGTGCTCAAGCTCGTGCGCATGCTGGAGAAGCGCGAGGCGCTGCATCCGGCGGTGGCGGTGCGGCTGCGGCAAGTGGCGGCGGAAAATCTGCTGCGCGATCGTCGCCACAATCCAGATGCGTTGCTGGAGTTCTGGCAATCGCTCTCGCCGACCGAAAAGCAGTCGCCGCGTCTGGCCGATCTCGCGGCGGAATTGCTGATCGCGCTGGATCGTCGCGCGGAAGCGCGGAAGATCGTCGAAGATGCGCTGTCGCATAACTGGGATGCGCGCTTGCTGCGGCGTTATCCGGATTGCATCGTCGGCGGGGATGCGTTCCCTTTGATTCAGCGCGCGGAATCGTGGCAGAAGGAGCGCACCGAGGACGCGGATTTGCTGTTCACGCTCGGGCGCTTGTGTCTGCATCAGCAGTTGTGGGGCAAGGCGCAGGCGTTTCTTGAACAGGCGCTCAAGCTGGCGGACAACGAGCCGTTGAAGATCCGCACGCATCGCGCGCTGGCGCGGTTGTTCGAGCAACTGGGCGAAGCCGATAAGGCGGCCGAGCATTATCGGGCGAGTGCGTTGGCGATGAACGTGGTTTGAACGCTCGTCACGCAGCAACGAAAAAGCCGCATGGATTTCAGGCCCATGCGGCTTTTTTTATCGACCAAGCGTGCGTCAATAAGTCGGCACTTTCGAATCGACTTGCTTCGACCACGCATCGATCCCGCCATACAGATTGAACATGCTCTTGAAGCCGCGCGATTCGAGGAACATCGCGACTTGCGCGCTGCGTGCGCCGTGATGGCAGATGCAAACGATCTGCGCTTCGTCGTCCAGTTCTTCGCTGCGGGCGGGGACATCGCGCATCGGAATAGCGACGATGTTCTCCATCTTCGCGGTCTGCAACTCCCACGGCTCGCGCACGTCGAGCAAAACGGGAGCGGGGCGCGAGGTATCCGCGAGCCACGCGGCGAGTTCGGGTGCGGTGAGGTTTTGCATGAGCGTTCGTCAAGGATAAAAACAAAACGCCGGGCAAAACCCGGCGTCGATGCGAAACTAAAGTCAGAAGCGGAACAGCGACGGATGCGCCGCGTTCTTCAGCGGCACCACGAGCGTTTCGAAGATATCGGACACGCGGAACTGCTTTTCGTCGACCCGGCGGATGATCTGCGCCTTCATGACCGGCGCGCGCCCGACGAACGCCGCGATGCGCCCGCCCACCTTCAATTGCTCCAGCAACTCCTGCGGCATGACCGGCAGGCCGCCCGACACGCAGATCACGTCGTAAGGCGCGCCGTCCGGCCAGCCCAGCGCGCCATCGCCGACGATCACTTCCGCGTTCGTCACGCCGTTGGCGGCGAGATTCTGCTTCGCGAAATCCGCGAGTTCGGGCGAGATTTCGATCGATGTCACGCTGCGCCCGCGATGCGCGAGCAGCGCCGCCATATAGCCGGAGCCCGCGCCGATTTCCAGCACCGTCTCACCCTTGTGGATGGCGAGTTCCTGAAGCACGCGCGCCTCGACCCGCGGCGCGAGCATGCGTTCGCCGCCCGGCAGCGGAACTTCGAGGTCCGCGAAAGCGATGTTGCGATACGCGGCGGGAACGAAGTTCTCGCGCTTGACGATCGACAGCAGGTTCAGGACGTCCTGGTCCAGCACATCCCAGGGACGGATCTGTTGCTCGATCATGTTGAAACGCGCTTGCTCGATGTTCATGTTCTGTGTGCGAGTTGACGGCTGGCGGCGCGACGCCGCAAGCCTTGAGCGGGGGCCAGATAACCTCTGGATTGTAGCAAACGGACGGGTTTTTCCGCCCGATCGCGGGCCGTCGGCCTGACGTTGCCTCGATTCAATGCGGCAGCCGGATATCGAACTTGAAGGTCAGGAGGCGCGCGATCAGGATGAACGCCGTCGAAATCAGCACGCTGTAGATCGTGTCGAATTCCAGTTCCGAGAGGCCGAGGTAAATCCAGCATCCGGCGAACGCGCAGACTGCATACGGGCGCGAATCGCGCAGGATCAGCGGGATTTCGTTGCACAGCACGTCGCGCAGAATGCCGCCGAACACGCCGGTGATCACGCCCATGAGCGTCGCGGTGAAGGCGGGCATCTGCGCGTCCAGCGCGATGGAGGTGCCCGACACGCTGAACAGACCGAGGCCGATGGCATCCGTCACGAGCAGGGCGCGCTGGTCGAACAGGCGTGTGGTCACGCGCAGGAACAGCGGCGCGAAAATCGCCATCGCGAAAACGACGAGCACGTAATCCTGATGGATCACCCAGTAGAACGGGCGGCGCGACAGCAGCACATCGCGCACCGTGCCGCCGCCGAACGCGGTGACCAGCGCGACGAGAAACGCGCCGACCGAATCCAGCCGCCGCTTGCGCGCTTCGATAAGACCGGAAAAGGCGTAGGCGAAAATCGCCAGCCCTTCCATGATGGAAATAGCGAGAGTGAGTCTAGGATGCACGGTCGGGCCCTGCCTTGCTGCCCTTGTTCTGGCTTCTGTCCTGCGGATGAGTGTGATGCCGCTGCGCGCTGCCCGGCTGCAACAGGACGAGCACCGCGCCCGCGCCGCCATCGTGAGGACGCGCCTGACAGAACGCGATGACTTCCTCTTTCTGCACGAGCCACGCGCGCACCTTGCCCTTGAGCACCGGTTCCCGGCCAATCGACCCGAGCCCCTTGCCGTGAATCACGCGCAGACAACGCAGCCCGCGCTTGACCGCCTCGCGAATGAATTCCGCGAGCGCCTCGCGCGCTTCTTCGCGCCGCATGCCGTGCAAGTCGAGTTGCGCCTGCACGATCCACGCACCGCGCCGCAGCTTCCTCACCACTTCCTGACTCACGCCGGTCCGGCAAAAGGACAGCGTTTCGTCGATGTCGAGCAGGCTTTCGGGATCGTATTCGTCGGAGAGCGCTTCGTGCAGCACGGCTTCTTCGTCCAGACGGCTTTGCGTCGGGATGGGCGGCGGCGGCACGCGCGTCATGGTGATGCGCGGCGGCGTCTTCAACGGCTCGATTTCGCCGATGGCGCGACGAAACTCATCCGCCTCCGCGACGGCTTCACGTTCGGCGCGCGCCGCCGCGATGCGTTGCACTTCGCGCTTTTGCGCATCGGCCTTGAGCGCGCTGCGCAGGCCCGCGAGACCGGCGAGGCCTTCGCGTTTCACGGCATCGGCGATTTCGCGCGGTTCGGCGGGCTTGGTGTCCTCGGGCGCAGGCGCGCGCGGCGCGGATGCACGGCGCGGCTTCGGTTCGTTCGGGTGCGGTTGGTTCTTCGGCATCGTTCGGCCAGCGGATGGACGCGGAGAATCGGTTCGTCAAACGCCGCGCGCGGTCGCGGACATGCGTGCGGTCCAAAACAAAACGGGCCGGCGGCGCAAACCGTGGCCCGTTCTGTTGGCTTTCGCAGCACGTGCAGCGGCGAAGCGGGCGGCGTTCATTCTAACGGCTCGCCGCGCCGTGCACGGATTGCCGCGCTCAGCGCGCCGCTTCGTGGCTCATCGAATGCGGCGTGGGTGTTTCGTCGATGGTTTCCAGATAGCGCTGCGCATCGAGTGCGGCCATGCAGCCGGTGCCGGCGCTCGTGATCGCCTGACGGTAGATGTGGTCCTGCACGTCGCCCGCCGCGAACACGCCCGCGATGCTGGTGGCCGTGGCATCGCCCGTGGCGCCGCCCTTGGTGATGATGTAGCCGTTCTTCATCTCGAGTTGGCCCGCGAACAGGTCGGTGTTCGGCTTGTGGCCGATCGCGACGAACACGCCTTGCAGCGCGATGTCGGTCGTGTCGCCGCTCTGCGTGCTCTTGATGCGCAAGCCGGTGACGCCGGACGCATCGCCCGTGACTTCATCGAGCACGTGATTCCATTTGATATCGACGACGCCTTCCTTTTCCTTCGCAAGCAGGCGGTCGATGAGAATCGGCTCGGCGCGGAACTTGTCGCGGCGATGAATCACCGTCACTTTCTTCGCGATGCCCGACAAATACAGCGCTTCCTCGACGGCCGTGTTGCCGCCGCCGATCACCGCGACTTCGCCGTTGCGATAGAAAAAGCCGTCGCACGTGGCGCAGGCCGACACGCCCTTGCCCATGAACGCTTCTTCGGACGGCATGCCGAGATATTGAGCCGATGCGCCCGTCGCAATGATGAGCGAATCCGCCGTGTACTCGCCCGAATCGCCGATCAGGCGGAACGGACGCTCGTTGAGCTTCGCGGTGTGGATGTGATCGAACACGATCTCGGTGTTGAAGCGGCGCGCGTGTTCTTCCATGCGCTGCATGAGTTCCGGGCCTTGCACGCCGGAAGGATCGCCCGGCCAGTTCTCGACATCGGTCGTGGTCATCAACTGGCCGCCTTGCGCGAGACCGGTGACGAGCAGCGGCGAAAGATTCGCGCGCGCGGCATAGACGGCGGCCGAATAGCCGGCGGGGCCGGAACCGAGGATCAGCACTTTGGCGTGTTTGGGGGATGACATGGCGATGGTCCGTTATCGATGGCAAGAGTCAGCGATGTGCGCAAAAACCGTGGCGCAGCGCCGACTCACCGTAGTTGGATGCAAAACCCCAATTATAAAGGCCGTCTCAAAAGCGTTCCGAATGAACCTTTCAATCGCGCTAATAGCAAAATGGCGCAGGAATGACGCACGATTACACGGAAGACGAAAGTGCGTTGCGCGCGTCACGAGTGTTACAGGATGCAAGAAGCTGCCGGTTTTTGCGCCGTTCACCGCAATGCAGCGTTTACAATAGGCCACCGTTCCATGCGGCTCATAGCGCGTGTCTGCGCGGGCCGCGACAAGCGACACAGAATCAATGGCCAAAGCTACTTACTCCGCGAGCCCGCAGGCGTTGCCGCACCGCATGTCCCGGCTTTTCACCGAGATTCGCTGGATTCTCCAGGTCGCCCTCGGACTGTTTCTGGTCATGGCGCTACTTTCGTACAGCCGAAAGGACCCGAGCTGGACGCACGCCGTCAATTACGATCACATCTCGAACTGGGCGGGGCGCGTGGGCGCGTACACGTCCGACATCCTGCTGCTCGTGTTCGGGCTCTCGTCCTACTGGCTGATCGTGCTGCTGGCGCGGCGCATCGTGTCGAATTACCGGCGCATCACGCAGCCGCCCATCGTCGATGAAGACGCACCGAAGGATCGCACCTGGCTCGCGGAAGCCTTCGCGTTCGTGCTCGTGCTGCTCGCCAGCGACGGCATCGAGGCGCTGCGCATGTGGTCGCTCAAGGTGCAGTTGCCGCGTGCGCCGGGCGGTGTCATCGGCGATGTCGTGGCGCGGCACGTGTCGCACGCGCTCGGTTTCACGGGCGCAACGCTGTTTTTGCTGATCGCGCTTGGTATCGGGCTTTCGCTGTACTTCCGGTTTTCGTGGCTTTCCGTGTGCGAGAAAGTCGGCGATGGCATTTTCTCCGCCGTCACGGGCGCGCGACTGCGCCGCGAGGCGGGCCGCGATCGCAAGCTCGGCGAGGAAGCCGCGTCCACGCGCGAAGTGAAGGTCGTGCGTTCGCGCGCCAAGACCGAAGATCACGAACCGGTGGTGATCGTGCCGCCCGTTAAGACGCCGCCGCGTTCCGAGCGCGCCGAGAAGGAAAAGCAGGTTCCGCTGTTCCACGATCTGCCGGGCGACTCCACGCTGCCGCCGCTCGCGTTGCTCGATCCTCCGCCCAAGACGCAGGAAACCATAGCTGCGGACACGCTCGAATACACCTCGCGTCTCATCGAGAAGAAGCTGAAGGACTTCGGCGTCGAGGTCGGCGTGGTGGCGGCGTATCCGGGGCCGGTCGTCACGCGTTACGAAATCGAACCGGCGACGGGCGTGAAGGGCAGTCAAATCGTAGGGCTTGCCAAGGATCTGGCGCGCTCGCTGTCGCTGGTGTCCATCCGCGTGGTCGAAACCATTCCGGGCAAGAACTTCATGGCGCTCGAATTGCCGAATCAGCGCCGGCAGACGGTGCGGCTCTCCGAGATTCTCGGCTCGGAGGTTTATGCCGCCGCTGCATCGCCATTGACGATGGGTCTGGGCAAGGACATCGGCGGGAATCCGGTGTGTGCCGATCTCGCGAAGATGCCGCACTTGCTCGTCGCGGGCACGACCGGTTCGGGCAAGTCCGTCGGCATCAACGCGATGATTCTCTCGCTCTTGTACAAGGCGAGCGCGGATCAGGTGCGGCTGATCCTGATCGACCCGAAGATGCTCGAAATGAGCGTCTACGAAGGCATTCCGCATTTGCTGTGTCCGGTCGTCACCGATATGCGGCAGGCGGGCCACGCGCTCAACTGGGCGGTCGCGGAAATGGAGCGCCGCTACAAGCTCATGAGCAAGATGGGCGTGCGCAATCTCGCGAGCTTCAATTCGAAGATCGACGACGCGAAGAAGCGCGACGAAAGCATCCCCAATCCGTTCAGTCTCACGCCGGACGCGCCCGAGCCGCTCACGCGTCTGCCGAACATCGTCGTGGTGATCGACGAACTGGCCGACCTGATGATGGTCGTCGGCAAGAAGGTGGAAGAACTGATCGCGCGGATCGCGCAGAAGGCGCGCGCGGCGGGCATCCATTTGATTTTGGCGACGCAGCGGCCGTCGGTCGATGTCATCACCGGGCTCATCAAGGCGAACGTGCCGACGCGCATGGCGTTCCAGGTGAGTTCGAAGATCGATTCGCGCACGATTCTCGATCAGCAGGGCGCGGAATCGCTGCTCGGCATGGGCGACATGCTGTATCTGCCGCCGGGTTCGGGTTTGCCGGTGCGCGTGCATGGCGCGTTCGTGTCGGATGAGGAAGTGCATCGCGTGGTAGACAAGCTGCGCGAACAGGGCGAGCCGAATTACATCGAAGGCATTCTGGAAGGCGGGCTGGCTGGCGACGGTGAAGAAGGCGCGGCGGGTGCAGGCGGCGGCGCGGGCGATGGCGAGTCCGATCCTTTGTACGATCAGGCCGTCGAAGTCGTCATCAAGAACCGGCGCGCGTCGATTTCGCTGGTGCAGCGGCATTTGCGCATCGGTTATAACCGGGCGGCGCGGCTGCTCGAACAAATGGAAAACTCGGGGCTGGTGTCGGCGATGTCGTCGAACGGCAACCGCGAGATTCTTGCGCCAGTGCGTGACGTGGAATAACCGCGCAAAGCGTGTAATGGAGAAAGGAAGATGAAGCAGCAAGCGGGGAAAATTCTGGCGCGCGCGTTCGGCGTGGCGCTTTTGTTGGTCGCATCGCAGGCGTTCGCGAGCGGCACGGAGCAATTGAAGGCGTTCGTCTCGCAGGTGCATGCGGCGCGCGGCGACTTCACGCAGCAGGAGGTCAAATCGCCGTCGAAGGGCGCAAGCGCGGCGAATGCATCCGCGATTCCCGCGCCGAGCGCGACATCGAGCGGCACGTTCATGTTCGCGCGGCCCGGCAAGTTCATTTGGTCCTATGTGAAGCCGTACTCGCAAGTGCTTCAGGCCGATGGCGACAAGCTCTACGTGTATGACAAGGATCTGAATCAGGTGACGGTGCGCAGTCTTGGCGGTTCGCTCGGTGCGAGTCCGGCAGCGATTCTTTTTGGCAGCAACGATCTGGACAAGAACTTCAATCTGCGCGATGCGGGCGAGAAGGGCGGCATCGACTGGCTCGAACTCACGCCGAAAGCGAAGGACACGCAATTCGAGACCGTGGGCATCGGCTTCAAGGACGGCAATCTTCAGGCGATGGAACTGCACGACGTGTTCGGCAATGTCACGCTGCTGACGTTCTCGAACATTCAGAAAAACCCGCCGATCAAGAGCGACACCTTCAAGTTCAACGTGCCCAAAGGCGCGGACGTGATCAACGGGTAAGCATCGTTTTTGTTGGTGGCGCGGCCGGCCTCACGGTCGCGCGCTTTATATCTTTATCGTTTTAGTTGTAGGTGGTGACGATGGTCACGGCTGCAGCGCTGTCTGGCCGTGCGGGTTGCATCGACAAAATGCCGCCGGATTTGCCGAGATGGTATGCGCCGGTCGATGCGCGTGTGATGCGTTGCCCGCGTCCATCGACGAAGCCGATCTTCATGGCGGCACTGGCGTTCAGCGCCACATCCGCGCTCGGCATGCTGGATGGCGGCGCGATGAATGTCACCGTCGCCGCGCGCCCGAACGCGCTATCGCTCTCGATACTGCTCTGCGCGATGTACCCGCCCGATTGCATTGCCACCGAAAACGGCGGCGCGACCAACGCACCCTTGAAGTAAATCGTCCCCCCCGGAACGGTGAACGCCGCCGCACTCGCGGATGCGCTCGCCACCGCGCCCCATACCGCGATTCGTCCGGCCCAGTTCGCCACCTTTGATCTCGATCGACTCATGTTTTCCTCGGCAAGAAAGCGTGCGCTGATTGGTGCGCTTCGACTCTTAAATGAGTTCTTGTTGGTGTGAGAAAAGAATAAGAGAAGTCCGATCGAAAGCGCAATATATTTTTCGATGAAATCGCGAAAAGCCCTGTGAATAGGAGCGTTGTGGCGTTCGTTATGCTTATTAAATTGCTTTATGGCAGTCGTTAAGGTGCGCGCGCATTCAGTTTGGAGCGATGTTGATTTTGGCGGGATTTCATCTTGCGCAGACGATGCGCAATAGCCCGGCTAGCGCGCCTAAAAGATATCCACATTTTCAGTGGACGACATTGTTGAAAACGCGCTGGCAACTCCCTTAACTCCATGAACGCAAAGGGGAAGTGAAGCGCGCTTCACTTCCCCTCGACCTTATCCCCGCAAACCGTGCACAGACATGTGGATAACCTGCGCATCAACACCTCAACGTATTGATGCACAAAGCATATTCCACGACGCGCGCAATTGAAGCACGCCTCAGGAAGCCAACGCCGCCCGCCGCGTCGAAACCAGCACGAGATAACACACCGCCCCAAGCACGAGCGAAGGCAACGTCGCGCCCAGATTCGGCAGCCATTGATTGATTGCGTGATACGCCGTGATCCCGATGGCCCAAGCGATAAACGCGCTCACATGCCAGCCGCCCGAATATGCATAACGCCCGCTCGTATCGGCAAGCGCCGCAGTATCCACGCGCCGCTTGCGCACGATGAAGTGATCCACCAGCACGACGCCGAACAGCGGCGCGAAGACCGAGCCGATCAGCAGCAGGAAGTTCTGATACTTGCCCATCGCGACGACGAGCGCGACGAGCGTGCACAGCGCGCCAAACGCGGCCGACAGCATCGGCACGCTCATGCGCGACCAGAACGTGCCGGTCGATACCGCCGCCGAATGGATATCCGCGAAGGCGTTGTCGATCTCATCGATGAGAATCAGCAGCAGCGCGATGCCGCCACCCGCCTGCGCGAGCGCGACGGTCAGCAACGCATCCCCACCACCCGCAGCCAGCCCATACACCGCGCCAAGCGCGTAGAACCACAGATTGGCGATGCCGCAGCCCAGCAGCGTGCCGCGAAACGTGCCGCCCGCGCTGCGCCCGAAGCGCGTGTAATCGGCGATCAGCGGAAGCCACGAGAGCGGCATCGCGACAACCAGATCGATGCCCGCGCCAAACGCCAACTCACCCGTGCCGGGACGCGCCAGCAATGCGCCGATGTCCTGCTTCGCGAGCAGATTCCACGTCAGCCAGCCCGCGCCCGCGAGCAGCAGCCAGATGCCCCACGTGCGCAAAAAGCGCCGCACGAAGGAGAGCGGGCCGGTGATCGCAAGCAGCGTCGCGAGCACGCCGAAGATTAGCGTCCAGACGAGCGGCATCGAGAGATTGAAGGATTGCTTGACGAGGGCATCGGCGGAATCGCGCATCACGATGATCTCGAACGAGCCCCAGCCGACCAGTTGAACCGCGTTGAGCACGGCGGGCACGGTCGCGCCGCGCACGCCGAGCGTCGGGCGCAGCGACGACATCGCGGCCAGCCCGGTGTCCGTGCCGATCACACCCGCAAGCGCCAGCAACACCACGCCGATCACCGAGCCGATGGTGATGGCGACGAGCGCGTGCGTCAGCGACAGCCCCGGCACGAGCAGCGCGCCCGCCTGCGCGACCAAGAGGCCGATGCCGAGCGAGAACCACAGCGCGAAGGCATCGCGCGTGCCGAACGCGCGCCGTTGCGCGGGAACGGGCGTGAGCGGCGCGTAGGTGGCGGTATCCGTGTTGTCTTGCTGCATGGGTTTGCGTCCCTATATTGTTGGTGTCGATGGCCGGCGCTTCTTACAAAACGCGCGGCTGTCATAATGTTCCGATTCTGCGGCCTTGCCGCCCGCGTGTGCATCGGCCGAACGGATAGTCCGTATGGATAGTCCATATGGCCAATGCAAAAACGCGGGAGAAGAGGGCAAGATTATCGCCGCCTTTGAACCACCCGCGCCAACCACCCGACAGCCCATGTTCGAAGAAACCCGTGGCAACGTTCCGCTTGCGGAGCGCCTGCGTCCCCGCACCGTCGACGATGTGATCGGGCAGAAGCATCTGCTCGGGCCGAGCAAGCCGCTGCGCGTCGCGTTCGAATCGGGCGAGGCGCACTCGATGATTCTGTGGGGCCCGCCCGGCGTCGGCAAGACCACGCTCGCGCGCCTCATGGCCGATGCCTTCGACGCCGAGTTCATCTCACTGTCGGCGGTGCTCTCGGGCGTGAAGGATATTCGCGAGGCGGTGGAGACGGCGCAGATTCATCGCGCGAACGGGCGGCAGACGCTCGTGTTCGTCGATGAAGTGCATCGCTTCAACAAAAGCCAGCAGGACGCGTTCTTGCCGCACGTGGAATCGGGCTTGTTCACGTTTGTCGGCGCGACGACCGAGAATCCGTCGTTCGAGGTGAACAGCGCGTTGCTGTCGCGCGCGGCGGTCTATGTGCTGAAAAGCCTCGACGCCGATGAGCTCAAGACGCTGCTCGAACGCGCGAGCAATGAACTCGGCAATCTCACCTTCACCGACGAAGCGCGCGATGCGCTCATCGGCGCGGCGGACGGCGACGGCCGCAAGCTACTCAACAATTCGGAAATCGTCGCGCGCGCGGCGGCGCAGCAAAAGAAAAGCGAGATCGACGGCCCCTTGCTCGGCAGCGCGCTCACCGAGAATCTGCGACGTTTCGACAAGGGCGGCGACGCGTTCTACGATCAAATCAGCGCGCTGCACAAATCCGTGCGCGGCAGCAATCCGGACGCTGCGCTCTACTGGTTCTGCCGCATGATCGACGGCGGCGCGGACCCGCGTTATCTCGCGCGGCGCATCGTGCGGATGGCGTGGGAGGATATCGGCATCGCGGATCCGCGTGGGGCGCGCATCGCGCTGGATGCAGCGGAAACCTACGAGCGGCTCGGCTCGCCCGAAGGCGAACTTGCGCTCGGGCAGGCGCTCATCTATCTGGCCGTCGCGCCGAAATCGAACGCGGGCTACAACGCGTACAACGAGGCGCGGCGTTTCGTCGGCAAGGATCAGTCGCGCGGCGTGCCGGTGCATCTGCGCAACGCGCCGACCAAGCTGATGAAGGAACTCGGCTACGGTCACGAGTACCGTTACGCGCACGACGAACCGGACGCCTACGCCGCCGGCGAAACGTACTTGCCGGACGGCATGCGCGAGCCGCACTGGTATCAGCCGACGCCGCGCGGTCTTGAAAGCAAGATCGGCGAGAAGCTCTCGCGCCTGTCGGAACTGGACGAGGCGTGGCGGCGCGAGCACAAAGAGGAAAAGAAGCGTTGAGCGGCTTCGTTTCGCTCCCGCCATCCGCTTGTTTCGATCCATGCGCGGATGCGTCAACTAGACTCGACCAGAAGCCGGTCAATCGCGCAGCGGCCGTGCGCTAAAATCGACCATTCCGATTACTTAACATTGCATCCCCCGACATGCTCGACATCACAAACCTCCGCAAAGACCTGGACGGCGTCGCGAAGCGTCTGGCCGAACGCGGCTTCACGCTCGACGTCGCCGCGTTCGCCGCGCTCGAAGTCGAACGCCGCGAGATCCAGACGCGCACCGAAGAACTTCAATCGCGCCGCAATACGCTGTCCAAACAGATCGGCGCGATGAAAGGCCGGGGTGAGGATACGTCGGCGGTCATGGCGGAAGTGGGCGGCATCGGCGACATCATGAAGGAATCGGCGGCGAAGCTGGACGATATCCAGAAGCGCCTGTCCGATCTCATGCTGACCGTGCCGAATCTGCCGCACGAAAGCGTGCCGGTTGGGCGCGACGAATCGCAGAACGTCGAAGTGAAACGCTGGGGCACACCGCGCGCGTTCGACTTCGAAGTGAAGGATCACGTGGATGTCGGCGCGCCGCTCGGCCTCGATTTCGAAACGGGCGCGAAGCTCTCGGGCGCGCGCTTCACGCTGCTGCGCGGGCCGATTGCGCGGCTGCATCGCGCGCTTGCGCAGTTCATGATCGACACGCACACGGAGCAGCACGGCTATACCGAGGCGTACACGCCGTACATCGTCAATCCGGAGATCTTGTTCGGGACCGGCCAGTTGCCCAAGTTCGCGGACGACATGTTCCGCGTGGAGAAGGGCGGCGACGAGAACACGGTCACGCAGTACCTCATTTCGACGTCCGAAATCTCGCTTACGAACACGGTGCGCGAGAGCATTCTGGAGGCGAGCGCGTTGCCGGTGAAGCTCACCGCGCATTCGCCGTGCTTCCGCTCGGAAGCGGGCTCGTATGGACGCGACACGCGCGGGCTGATCCGTCAGCATCAGTTCGACAAGGTGGAAATGGTGCAGGTCGTCGCGCCCGAGCATTCGTACGCGGCGCTCGACGAGATGGTCGGTCAGGCGGAAGCGATTCTGCAGAAGCTCGAATTGCCGTATCGCGTGATCACGCTGTGCACGGGCGACATGGGTTTCTCGGCGGCGAAGACCTTCGATCTGGAAGTGTGGCTGCCGGCGCAGAACACGTATCGCGAGATTTCGAGCTGTTCGAATACCGAAGCGTTTCAGGCGCGTCGCATGCAGGCGCGTTTCCGCAATGCGCAGGGCAAGCCGGAGTTCGTGCATACGCTCAATGGTTCGGGACTGGCGGTGGGACGTACGCTCGTCGCGGTGCTGGAAAACTTCCAGAACGCGGATGGTTCGGTGACCATTCCGGCGGTCTTGCGGCCTTATATGCGCGGGGCTGAGCGCATCGAGGCACCGGCTGCGGCCTGACGCATTTTTGCAAAAAGGGTATTGGAAAGCGCGAAATACTTGGATATACTTTCGTTCTTCGTTGAGCAACGACCCGCTTCACGAAGGCCGATCGAAGTAAAGCGCGATAGGTAGACGGAGAGGTGGCAGAGTGGTCGAATGTACCTGACTCGAAATCAGGCGTACGGTTTTCCCGTACCGTGGGTTCGAATCCCACCCTCTCCGCCAAGATACAAAACCCCGCAAGCTGTCACGGCTTGCGGGGTTTTTCGTTTTGCGGCTGACTAGAACATCGCGCTCAAATCGTACACCGCGCCACGTCGAACCGAAGCTCCGGTTCCGGCACGCCGCCGTCATCGCTGGCGGACTGCTGCACCTTGATGACCGAACCATAGACCGATGGCGTCACCGTCACGAGCCACGCGTTCGAGCCGACCATCACTTCCGTCGTGCCCTGATCGCGCGCGATGTGCGCCGATGGAATCATCCGCTCGAGACATCCCGATACATCCGACGCCGTGCGCGCCGACGAAACATGAATGACCGGTTGCGATGCCCGCAAGGCGGGATTGGTCGTGGTCGAGCCACAACCTGCAAGCGTGGCTACACCGGCAAGTACAACAGCAAATCGAAGCAAAATCCCTCCTTCAAACGCGTTCCAAATCGCGCTCACTAGACCACAAACATACCTGCATAACAAGGGCGGCCACGCTTTCAATTCAAGGAGAAAACGCCTTTGCAAACCTTGCGGAAAGAGGCTGATTTGTCCGCAAGTGCTATCATCGGCCCCATTGTTCCTGAAGCGCTCCCGAAGCGCGGCGCGCCTCGAAACGGCAGAAAACGCCACAGGAACCCGCACGAATCCATCGCATTGCTCAATGGCCATCACGATCAAGACTCCTGCCGACATCGAGAAACTACGCATCTCCGGCCGCATGGCCGCCGAGGTGCTGGCGATGATCGGCGAACATGTACGCCCCGGCATCACCACCGACGAACTCGACGCCATTTGCAATCGCTTCATCGTCGATGAACTGAAAGCCGTGCCGGCGAACGTGGGCTACATGGGCTTTCCGAAGACGGTCTGCACGTCGGTCAATCACGTGGTCTGTCATGGCATTCCGGGGCCGAAGGCGCTCAAGGATGGCGACATCATCAATATCGATGTGGCCATCATCAAGGACGGCTACTACGGCGATACCAGCCGCATGTACTTCGCCGGCACGCCGGACAAGGATGCTCAACGCCTCGTCGAAACCACGTATGAAGCGATGGTCGCCGGCATCCGCGAAGTGCGTCCCGGCGCCACGCTCGGCGATGTCGGCGCGGCCATTCAGTCGGTCGCGCATCGCGAAGGGTTTTCGGTGGTGCGCGAGTATTGCGGTCATGGCATCGGCCGCGTGTATCACGAAGATCCGCAAGTGCTGCATTACGGTCAGCGTGGCGCGGGCCTGCGTCTGAAGCCCGGCCTCGTCTTCACCATCGAGCCGATGATCAACGCAGGCCGTCCCGCCACGCAGCAGTCGCGCGATGGCTGGACAGTGACCACGAAGGACCGCTCGCTCTCCGCGCAGTGGGAGCACATGGTGGCCGTGACGGAAGAGGGCTTCGAGTTGCTGACGCCCTGGCCGGACGGCACCGGTGCGTATGCCGCGCCCTGATCGACGCCGTGCGCCAATGCGGTGCGCAACGCGCAGCGTGTGCGTTGTAAAGCACTTTCCGGGATTTAGGAATTGACGGGTTCGCCCGTTCAGTTGAAGCTATGGAATGGTCCGGGCGTCCGACTCAAGCGGACGCGCCAAAGAGGCCATCACGCCAGAGAGAAACACTCCGCATGAGCGTCCGCATGAGTCCTTCACTGACCGTCAGCCGTATTGCCGATGAACAGGGTGCGGTCCTGCGCGAACTGCGCACGGCGTCGCTGCGCGAAGCGCCCTACGCATTTGGCGAGACGCTCGCGGAAGCGCTGCTCGTCGAACCTTCGTCCTTCGGCGAAACCGCCGCCTTGCACGCGCACTCTGCGCGGCTCGCCACCTTTCTGCTTTATACCGAAGGGCATCCCTGCGGGCTGGTGCATGCGTATATCGAAGAAGGCGAGACCGAGCGCGCCTTCGTGAATGCGCTGTGGGTCGCGCCAGCGGTGCGTCATCTGCGTGGCGGGGAATTGCTCGTCAACGTGGCATCGCAATGGCTTGCGCAGCAGGGTGCATCGGAAGTGCATGCGTGGATCGCGGAGGAGAACCGGACCGCCATGCGCTTCTACGAAAGGCTGGGCTTCGGTCCCACCGGCGACCGTCGCGCGATGCTCTCGAACGAGGCCGGCGCGGAATCCCTCTACGTGCGTCACGTGCAGCCGGGACAGGACGCATAACATCACACGCATCGCTTCCCGCACGTCACTTTCTCCACGCACTGCTCGTATTCCTTAGCTGCAAAACGGCCGTAAAAATTATGGCCGTGTGCGGCAACGCCTGTAAAATACGCAAAATTTTTGGCCGTTCCTATGTCGCTCAACAAAACGCCCTTCTTCGAACTGCGCAGCGGCTCCGTCGATACGCTTCTCTTCGTCGTCAAGACTCCCGACCTCGATGCCCTGCGCACCGAACTCACGCGACGCTTCGAGGCGACTCCCGAATTCTTCGCGGGCGATGTCGTCGCCATCGACGTGCGGCGTCTGGCCGAAGGTGAGCGTGTGTCCCTCGCGGAACTCGAAAAGCTGCTCAGGAGCGTGCGCATGCGTCCGGTCGGCGTGTGCGCGTTGCCCGCGCAGAACTGGGCCATCGAATGGGCGAACGAAGGCGGCCTGCCGGTGCTCGAAGCACGCGACCGGCGTGGCGCACCCAAGCCTTCGGTCGATGAAGTCAAACCCAACACGGATGCCGCCAAGGTGATCGAAGCCGCCGTCGCGAAAGAGCCGCCGCCCGCCGCGGTGCCGCAGGCGACGACCATCATCGACCGGCCGCTGCGTTCGGGTCAGCAGGTGTATGCGAAGGGCGATGTCATCGTGCTCGGGCTCGTGTCCTACGGCGCGGAAGTCATCGCGGAAGGCAATATCCATATCTATGCGCCGTTGCGGGGGCGCGCGCTCGCGGGCGTCCACGGCAATCTCGACGCGCGAATTTTCTGCACGTGCCTGGAGCCGGAACTCATCTCGATCGCGGGCATCTATCGCACGACCGAGAACCCGCTGCCGGCCGATGTGGCGAGCAAGCCGGTGCAGATCTGGCTGGACGAAGAAAAGCTCATGATCGAACCGCTGCGTCTGACCTGAGCCGCCGCGCGCCCGATGCCTTTGGCGCGCGCCCGAGCGTTCGACGTGTGCGGACTTATTTGACGAACACAAGGTACCTGTATGGCAAAAATCATTGTGGTGACTTCGGGAAAGGGCGGCGTCGGCAAGACGACCACCAGCGCGAGCTTCGCATCGGCGCTCGCATTGCGCGGCCATAAAACGGCCGTGATCGACTTCGATGTCGGTCTGCGCAATCTCGACCTCATCATGGGTTGCGAACGCCGCGTGGTGTACGACCTCATCAACGTGATTCAGGGTGAAGCGAACCTGCATCAGGCGCTCATCAAGGATAAGAAGCTGGAGACGCTGTACATCCTGCCGGCCTCGCAGACGCGCGACAAGGACGCGCTCACGCTCGAAGGCGTGGAGAAGGTCATCGACGAATTGGTGAAGATGGACTTCGAATTCATCATCTGCGATTCGCCGGCGGGCATCGAATCCGGCGCGCTGATGGCCATGCACTTCGCGGACGAAGCGCTCATCGTGACGAATCCGGAAGTGTCGTCCGTGCGCGATTCGGACCGTATCCTCGGCATTCTCGCTTCGAAGACCAAGCGCGCGATCGAAGGCAAGGAGCCGGTGAAGGAGCATCTGCTCATCACCCGCTACAACCCGAAGCGCGTCTCCGAAGGCGAGATGCTTTCTCTCAACGACATCCAGGAGATCTTGCGCATCGAGCTGATCGGCGTGATCCCGGAGTCGGAAGCTGTGCTGCACGCATCGAACCAGGGCTTGCCGGCCGTGCATCTGGATGGCACGGATGTCGCCGAGTCGTACAAGGACGTGGTGTCGCGCTTTCTCGGGGAAGAGAAGGCGCTGCGCTTTACCGACTATCAGAAGCCTGGTCTGCTGCAACGCATCTTCGGCACCAAGTAAGGGGACGCAATGTCGATTCTTTCGTTTTTGCTGGGCGAGAAAAAGAAATCCGCTTCGGTCGCGAAGGAACGCTTGCAGCTGATCATTGCGCACGAGCGCGCGGGTGGCAGAGCCGCCGCCGATTATCTGCCGGCGTTGCAACGGGAACTGGTTGCCGTGATTTCGAAGTACGTGAAGATTTCCGACGATGACATTCGAGTGAGCCTGGAACGTCAGGACGATCTCGAAGTACTGGAAGTAAAGATCGAGATTCCGCAGGCGTAAGCGAATACCGCGCCGTCCGCGCCTTCGGGAGTGGCCGCGTGTGCGCGGACGCGACGGTCCGCATAAAAAAAGCCAGAATCGGGTGATTCTGGCTTTTTTATCGACCACGAAAACGTTTGCGAGCGCCCACGTCATGCGTGGGTGGACAAATCCTGTTTCTCTTCGGGCACTTCGGGCGAGGGCGCGGGAACGGGTTGCGGCGTCATGTAGCGCTCGGCGAGCGCTTCGTATAACGGCGGCGCGAATATGCGCGACACGCGGCTCGAAATGAGCGCGGTGGCCATCAGCGAGATGACGAGCGCGTGGCCGTTGATCATCTCCATCACGATGACGAAGGCGGTGATCGGCGATTGCGTGACGGCGGCGAGGTAGCCCACCATGCCAAGCGCGATGAGCATGGGCAAGGACATCTGCGAGAAGATCAGATGCAGCACGTTGCCGAAACCCGCGCCGATGGACAGCGACGGCGCGAAGATGCCGCCCGGAATGCCGGGCAGGTATGAACCGATCATCGACACCATTTTTGCGAGCGGATAGAGCACGGACAAATGCTCGCGTCCTTCGAGCAAACCGCGCGCTTCCGCGTAACCGCTGCCGAAAGTCGTGCCGCCCGCCGCAAGGCCGACCGCCGCGATGATCAGCCCGCACAGCGCCGCGAACGCCACCGGATGCTCCGTGCGCAAGGTGCGCAGCGGCGCGGGAATCCACTTCGACGTATTGAGCAGCAGCCAGCAGAACACGCCGCCCGCGATGCCGGTGACGAGCGCGGTCACGCCGACTGCGACCGCGAGCAGGTTGGAGAAGTGCGCGCCGACATCGATGGTGCCGAAGTACGTGTAGTTGCCGTTCAGCCCGAGCGCGACGATCCCCGCCATGATGATGCCGGTAATCAGCACGCCGCTCGTGCGCGCCTCGAAGCTGCGCGTGAGTTCCTCGATGGCGAACACGATGCCCGCGAGCGGCGTATTGAAGGCCGCCGACAGACCCGCCGCCGCGCCCGCCAGCACGAGTTGCCGTTCGATCAGCGAATTCGAGCGCGGATAGAAGCGCCGCATGTTGAACATGAGCGCCGCGCCGACTTGCACGGTCGGCCCTTCGCGTCCGATGGTGAGCCCGCCGAGAATCGCGATGAACGACACCGCGATCTTGCCGATGAGAATGCGCAGCGTGAGCAGCCGTCCGCCCGCCGCCGATGTCGGACTATGCAGCACGGCGATCACTTGCGGAATGCCGCTGCCCTCCGCGCCGCGAAAGAACTTGCGCGTGACGAACACGCAGAGCGCGGTGGCCGCAGGCGTAACGATGAGCGGAAGCCACACGTACTGGCTGCGGACATCGAGAAAGATGGTGTAGCCCCAGTCGATCAGCCGTGCGTAATAAACCGCGACGACACCAACCGCGATGGCGCCCAGCCAGAAGATGCCATAGCGGCGCCAGAGACTGCGCGTGCGTCGCGCGGTGAAGACTGACACGGAGCGAAGTGCTCGGATCATCGGCGGCTCGTCGGCAAAGCGCTGATTATAGCGAGCGTCTCGAAATGATCGAAGGCTTCGACGGTCAACGCGCGAATGCGAGGCCCAGAAAAAAGAACAGGCGCGAGGCTTTCGCCAGGCGCCCAAGAAACGCTTCCACACTATGCAGAAGCGGAGAGGAGAAGGTTGCCGCGTGCGTTCGCATCACGGCATCAACCCGTGTGACTGGAGGCTTTGACGAAAGTTCAAACGCGTTGAAATTCTGCTGCGCGCGCCTGGTCAGGCTGTCAGCAATTCGAAGGCAACGACCGCGACGATCGCGCCCACATTCGCGATGACCGCTTCGCAGACAACCCCGCGCCAAGTGGCCGGACGGAACTTCACGGCAAGCAGAAGCGCTGTCAAAAGCGCCAGCGCGACCATGGCGACGAGATGCGAACTCTGTAAGTGAAAACGCATTTTGGCCTCCTGTCCTGCTTCTTGCTAAACGTTTAGCGAGTGTTTGGAAAGCATGCGGCATTCCTTGCCGCGACCCGGTTTTGTCGAGTATAGGCAGTCACAAATTTACTGGAAAGCCGACAAAAAAGTCATATTGCCGTCAGCTTGCCGACTGTCCTCGAGTGTTAAGTTAATTCGACGTTGAAACCGGGAATTTTCTTTCTAAGCTAGGTACAAACCCCGTATGCGCAGGGCCATCCGGCAGCGCGTTCATCGCAGGTTCGCGGAGCATTCGTCACATGACATCCCCGACTACTCGTTCTCTCGAAGTCGACTTCTTTCGGGGCGTCGTGCTGCTCATTATCGCGGTGGACCACATCACGGGAAGCGTGCTGTCGCACTTTACGCTGCATCAATATGCGTTCTGCGACTCCGCCGAAGTGTTCGTTTTCCTTGGAGGTTATGCGTCGGCGGCGGCTTACACGGCGCTTGCGACTCGCCGTAGCGATTCAGCCGCCCGCCGACGCTTTTTCAAACGCAGTCTGGAGATCTACCGCGCGTATCTGTTCACGGCTTTTCTGATGCTGATCGGCGGCGCGTTCATGATGCTGCTCAAGATCGACACGCCGATGCTCCAGTACACCGAATGGCCGAACTTCCTTTCGCGCCCGTTCGGTCTGCTTGGCGATATCGCAATCCTTCGTCAGCAGCCGTATCTTTCCGCCGTGCTGCCCATGTACTCGGTGTTCGCGCTCGCCGTGCCGGTGATCGTTCCGCTCGCGCAGAAGAAGCCCGTCATCGCGATGTTCGGCAGCCTGCTCGTGTGGCTCATGGGCGTGCCGCTGCTGCATGCTTTGCCCGGCACTTATGGCGATGCATGGTCCTTCAACCCGTTCGCATGGCAACTCATGTTCATGACCGGCGTGCTTGCCCGCGTCCAGCCGATCAGCGATGAATTCCACGCCGGCCGCACCGCGCGCTGGCTGACGGCCGGGGCCATCGCGGTTGCGCTGACGTTCGCGTTCTACAAACTGTTCCTCGAAACGCAGGCGCCGCCGGGATTCATGAAGCAGAACTTGGCGACGCTGCGTATCGTGAGTTTCGCGGCGGTGGCGTGGGTCGTCGCGCGGATGGTCTATGCCGGATGGATCGCGAAGCTCGCGAAGAAGCTGCCGGGCGTTGTCACCATCGGGCAGCAGGGGTTGGTGTGCTTTATCGCGGGCGCGTGTATTTCGCTCGTGCTCGATACCGCTTTGCGCGCGATGGGCGTGCAGGGGCTCGGGCGCTATCCGTCGCACTGGGCGCTGGGCCTGATCGCGGATGGCATCGCGATCGGCAGCATGCTCGCCATCGCGCGATTCTGGGCTTACCGCAAGGCGGCGAAAGCGGAGAAGGCTGCGCGCATCGCACCGAAGACGACGCCGCGCGTCACGCTCATCAACGGGCGGCCGGTGCCGGTGCCCGCGTGCAACCGGCAGGACCGTTGATCACGACTCAGAAGGCGCGGATCATTCCAGCGTGATGTTCCGCGTCTCGCGCATGCACAGCACGGCCAGCAGGCTCACGGCCGCCGCCGCCGATACATACCCGCCCACCCACGTCAGCCCGCCGCGATTCGCCAGCAATTGCGCGATGTACGGCGCCACCGACGCGCCTAGAATCCCGCCGAGGTTATAGGCCACGCCCGCGCCGGTATAGCGCACGTTGGTCGGGAACAACTCAGGCAGCAGCGCGCCCATCGGTGCGAACGTCACGCCCATCAAGAACAGTTCGATGGTGAGGAACAGCGCGACCAGCATGGTGTCGCCGCTGCCGAGGAGCGGAGCCATCAAGAAGCCGGACAGAATCGCGAGGATGCAGCCGACGATCAGCACCGGCCTGCGCCCGAACCGATCGCTCGCGATGGCCGAGATCGGCGTGGCAATCGCCATGAACAGCACCGCGAAGCACAGCAGCCCGAGAAACTTCTCGCGCGCGAAATGCAACGTGGCGACGCCATACGACAGCGAGAACACCGTCGAGATATAGAACAGCGTGTAGCAGACGACCATCGCGAATGCGCCGAGCAAGGTCGGCACGAGATAGCTGCCGAGCAGCGTCGCGATGGGCACCTTCACGCGCTCGTGCCGCTCCATGGCCGTGCGGAACGCGGGCGTTTCCGCGATCTTCAGGCGCACGTACAGGCCGAGCGCCACCAGCACCGCGCTCACGATGAACGGCACGCGCCAGCCCCACGCGCGGAATTGCTCGTCGGAAAGCGAGAGCGCCAGCCCGAAGAACAATCCGTTGGATGCCAGAAAGCCGATCGACGGCCCGAGTTGCGGGAACATGCCGAACAACCCGCGCTTGCCCTGCGGCGCGTATTCGGTTGCGAGCAGCGCCGCGCCGCCCCATTCGCCGCCGAGGCCGATGCCCTGACCGAAGCGCAGGACGCACAGCAGAATCGGCGCGAGACTGCCGATGGACGCATAACCCGGCACGAAGCCGATGAGCGTCGTCGACAGACCCATCACCAGCAGCGACGCGACGAGCGTCGATTTGCGCCCGACGCGATCGCCGAAGTGACCGAACAGAAACGAGCCGATCGGCCTTGCAACGAACGCGATGCCGAAGGTCACAAACGCCGAAAGCGCCTGCGCCGCTGGCGAGCTATGCGGAAAGAACACCGGCCCGATGACGAGCGCGGCGGCTGTCGCATACACGTAGAAGTCATAGAACTCGATCGCGGTGCCGATAAAGCTCGCGAAGATCACGCGCGAGGCGCTTTGTGCTCCGTCGCCGGGCTTGGCGGCGGAAAGCGAGGGTGCTGACATGGGTGTCTCCGTATGTCGTTGCTTTGTGTTTTGCTTCTTGTATCGTGTTTCGCCCGATGCGCGCGGAAGTTCGGCGTGGGCAGGCGGCGAAGGCAGCGCCGGAAGGGCATCCGGCCAAGGGTGTCAAAAATTATAACGACCGTGCGCGCGAGCGCAACTAATCGATGGTCGTCGCCTGTTGCGAGTGGAACGTTTGCAACTGGAACTGGCCGTTGTCGTTGAACATCCAGCCTTCGAAGAGTTCGAGTTGACCGCGGCCGTTCAGCAAACGCGATGGCGGTGCGGGCAAAGGCGCCGCGCGACGCAGCGAGGCGAGCGCGGTGGCCTCGGCTTCATCGTCCCCGTTCGTGCGATATACCGATGACTGCACCACGCGCCCGTTGCGATCCACGATGAAGGAAACGAGCACGAAGGAGCGGAGCATCGCCTGAGGCGTGCCCTTGAGCACGAGCGACGGATTGCGCTCGAAGATGCGCTGCGCGATGCGCATCTTGTATTCGTCGAGCGTCTGGCCCGAGGGCGGGAGCGTCGCCATGCGCGCTTCCACGACGCTGGGCGGCGGGGTGATCGTGCAGGCGGATAGCGCGAGGCCGAATGCGAGGATGCTCAGGCGGGCCGTAATGGAAAGCATCGCGGACTTCATATGTTCGGTTGCGATGCCTGAATGGTAGTCGCTGGCATGGTCGTTCGTCGAAAAAGTGTCGAACGGGCGCGCGGCTTGCTGCCGGGCTTACATACCCATTCAGACGTCGAACGAACAGGAGGAAATCATGAACAGCGATCCGAATACTTCGCAGGATGCACAACCGGCTGAGCATAGCGACAACGAAAAGAGCAAGCTGCCGGAGCGTGAGGACGAAGGGCGTAAGCAGGGGCCGAACGATCGTCCGGGGAAGGAAACTGGCGAAGGTGAAACGCCGGTGGGTTGAGGGTTTTATGCCGCGCCGCTTGTTCGTGCAGTGGCGCGGATGCTGAATCGAAAGGAGGATTTCATCATGTCGCGCGACAAACATTCCACCTCCAAGAGCGCGCCTGCGCGTTCGTCGTCGGTGCCCTCAAAGAGCAAAACGAAAACACCCGTTCCTGCGCCGGATGCGGCGAAGGCTGAGCCTGTTCCGCATAAGCGGCCGCCCGTGCGGTCGGATGACAACTGAGGTTGCCTGAGTTTGCCTCAGTCCATGTAGGGCTTGACTAGCTCGGCGCATCGCAGCGGTGCGTTGGTGCGCGTGGTGCCGGCTTCGGCGGCGCGGGTCTCGACGCATCGGAAGACGCTGTTGTTCTTCTGCAGGACGTAGGTGTCTTGCGGAAGGCCGGTGCTGCGCGCGGCGAGGCTGGTGACCGCGGCGATGGTGTAGCCGTTTTGGATCAGGTCGAAGAACGAAGTTTCGACGGCGCGCCATTGAGCGTTGGGTTGGGGCTCGGCTTGGGCGGTGAGCGTTGTGAGTGATAAGGCACCGAACAGGAAGGTCGCGAATAGGCGACGAGGCATTGGCGAGGCTCCTTTTAGGGGGTCATGCGCGGTTAGATGGAGGAGGCGGGGACGGGTTCATTTCGCTGAATCTTCACCGCAGGACGTATCAGTGCGTTGGAGATTCAAATAAGTAGCTAGCGAAGTAGAATCGCCCGCACCTTAGAACTCGATGCGGATAATGATTTAACGCTTCATTTGCTTATTGCATATTCACGGTAGATAGAGCCCATGTGTGACAAATACATAAAAGAACGGAATCGTCTTGAGTCCATCGCGGTTAACGGACGTCGAGTTAGATTCGCCATACATACGAATCTCATACAACGCGCCATCCTTACCTCTGAAACCTTCCGTACTGGTTTCCCATATACAACATGCGCGTCGCAAGCGGCGAACCTTGGCGAAATGAATTAACCAGTTTTCCACTTTCAGAACATCTTTTCCCTCGACTCGATACTTTGCTTCAAGAGAATTTACCCCACCGAATTCTATCGGCTCGCAGGCCACGAATTCCATGTCATTGCGTTGCACTCCGAGGGCTTTAAGAAAGTCAGAGCATACTAAGGGCGGGGAGAGTTTTTTGTCTGGCTGCTCGGGCAACCACTCGCCTGCCCATGCGCTGTTCAAGCCAACGAATAGCATCAGCCCTAAAAGCCATCTCACTTCGTCACCTCTAGATAAGCGACGTAATTCCCTTGCGTGTCTGGAAGACGATGCGAGATGAGAAAGCGATAAATATCATTCCACTGTTCGAGGGCATAGACGGTGACACAGCCTTCTGAGAAATTTCCAAGATGTATATACCGGCTCGAGTTCCGGCCCGATCCCGCCAATTCAATGGGAAACCATACCTGATCGGCAATAATTTCCCCCAACCCATTTCGACTCGCATATTCAACGTAAAACGCCGTGTCTGCGCGCTCATGCGGTGCGTCCGGGACCATGACACGATGTACGCCGGGTGGGATTGGAGTATAGATCCCATTCCAATCGCTATTGAGCGTCACCGAAACAGATTTTCCCTGAACGGTCAGGGTTGCCCATTGCTGATCCAAGTCTTCATTATCGCGAGGCGCGGAACGAGCATGAGACCTCTTTCCATACTTTACGGTAAGCGTTTCCTTGGATAGGGCAGGCGGTGTCTTTGATAAACAGCTTTCGACATTTTTATTGCTCAATCGAGCCGATCGTCCGGCACACGGACCTTCGCTAATTTTGAAATAAGTGTAGTCTTCGTCTGATTTCAATAACAGAACTTTTGTATATTCGCAGATTGGGAATTTTGCGTCCGATGATAACGGAAGGACATAAAGCCAGCGCGATCTGTCTGCAGGCAGCGCTCGAACATATCGAGTCTCGGTGGTCGCGTAGTGCATTTCTTTATCTGAATTATCCGTACGTGGCTTCAACTTGCCGCGACGATTACGCATATAATCAACGTATGAATCAGTCATTTGTTACGCCATCAACTCAATTTCAAATTCAGCGGCAAATTCGGCATAAATACGCGTTGTTTCGCCGGCTTCGTTAGTTATTCCTTCGTAAATTTGCCCGTCTTCCAGGGTAATGCGATAGTGCTGATTTGATAATGGCAAACCTGTTTGATCCTGCAAAATAATCAATCGGTCATAGGGCAAATTCGTATTATGAGGTTGTCCTTCACCAAAAAAATCTTGCGTGATATCCAAACTCGTAGCGCCTCCTTGATCCTCCACACGGGAGATTGATTGCACTTTAGCAATCAATCGAGGCGGCTTTATACATCGACACAGTAGTACGTCACCATCAAGCGCGATTTCTCTCTTGCAGTTTGTGCCTCGGTACGGCCCTCCGGCCTTAGCGATAACGCCAAAGGTTCTACAGGCATTGCAAAAGGCTTTGCCTCCAATAAACGCGACAGGATGCCCCTTGATTGTCGACGGTGCAGCGGTAATGAGCGGTTCGATGTAGCCGCCCGTGTCCGGTTCGTCTCCCACACAAAGCGTATAGCGCAGCATTTACTCACCACCTCTTGAATAATCCTGGCTTAAGTCGTTTGATTCGCTCAGCTTTATTTTCAAAATTTTTGCGTTCCATTCAGTGCCATGAAAATACGGCTCTGGGAGAATAGCCGATGTGACTATCGACTAGCTTTCTATTAGAAGTTGTGAAGAAATTTTACCATTTTCGAAGTCAACAATGTAAATTAGGTTGTTAGCCGTTCGCTTGTATTGGAAAGTTGCCTGATATCGGCGAGCAAAGACAGGGATAAAAACGTCGCAGACATCTTTCGCGCCGCTTGAGCTATTGTTGGGTAATGAACTAATTGCCGGGCCAAAAAAACAAAGCCCCGTAAGCAATTCAGCTTACAGGGCTTTAAATCCTCATATGGCGGAGGCGGTGTCCGCCAAAGAGTGAGTAAAAATAAGGCTTCCAGCCTGATTTATGGATCCTATCCACCATCCCATCCACCATAAAGATGAACGGGTTCTCAACCGCGAGAAGCGGTCATTCTGCCGAATAGTTTGTCCCTAAATCTCGCACAGTTACCCAAGCGGCGTATAAATGGTGTCCGACTGGTAGATGAGATCCATATTTCGCGTTCAGCGTAAACAGGCTGCAGGGCCGCGATTTGGAAAACAGCGTCGTCGTGAACGACGCGCACACCAGCTTGAGCTCGATGCGGTGCCGGATGCGATGCTCACTGTGCCAACGAGATATGGTCGTCCGCTGGTACAGTCGGCACTTCATTCCAGCGTACTTTTCATGCTCTTGCTGTGCCCTCGCACGCCGTTTGAAGAACTTCGAGGACAACCTTCCGAGCCAGTTGTAATCCCGTATCTACGGGACGATCCCGAGTGCTTCGACGTGGCTCAGAAGATAGCGAGAGCGCTCAACGCTGCAGGGTGGAGGATAACCAGCCCCGCGCCAATCCCAGTCTCAAAGTCAAACACCGACCCCAGCTCGATGTCCGTGGATGGTCAGCCTTCCCGCGAGACGATCGTCCAGCGGCGATGACCGATGCCGAATTGCAGGCCACGGAATGCAGGCAATGATGCAAGCGGGCTGAACTCACAGGCCGTTCACGGTTTTGATCTCGGCTGTACTTCGTGGTCTGGATGCAGCTTTTTCGAGCGCAGTTGGTCTGAATGCTTCGAGCACCTACACGCTGTGCATGGTCGTCGCGCCTAGCTGAGTCGAGGGTAACTGAACGGCCACTTCGCGCAATAGCGAATGGCGGCAACGGGCCGAGCTGCGGCCGCCCGCTCTTCAGCCTTTTCGCTGCAAAGCGGTCGATAAATTTGTACTGCCTAGGGGCGGCCGCTCGCGGTGCGTACACCCGACCCACTCCGATCAGACCGCCGTCTTCAAAGCGGTCAGTCAGCCAGATCCAGATTCGCGAAGTGGAGTGCTGATAAGCGGCCGTGGACGACCTCGCGCGATCGGCCACAACCTGCCGTTCAATTAATCACAAGACCGGCTGTTCGAGGCCCCTATGCGTCGGAGACGGTCGGTGAGACTGCTTGCGTCCATGTGCGGAATCGCGATGGTCTCGTGCGGGAACCCGGCTTGATGGGGATTCGATGCTTAGGGATATTGCAGGATGTTGATGATGGTGCCATCGGGATCGCGGATCATCGTCGCGCGCAAGCCATCCTCGGACAGGTGTTTCATCTTCCATTCGAAGCTTGCGCCTTCCCTCTCGAGGTGCCATGTCACGGCTTCGAGGTCGGATGTGCGGAATACGACCGCCTTGACGCCGGTCTTGTCGATATGCGGGCCGGGGACAATATCGGCATCGGAGTTACGAACGGTTGTTGCGCGCGAAAGCAGTTCGATCCGCATGTCGCTCCGTTCGAGTATCTGGAAATGCGCTTGCATGGATTCAATGTAAGTCGAGTATCCGCGGCGAAATCCGAACAAGCGGCCATACCAATCCGCGGAACGATCGATGTCAGTCACGGAAATGGCAACGTTGTCGAATTCGGCGAGTCGCTGTGCCCGGGCATCCGCTCCAATGTCATCTACCATGCGACCTTGCTCCTTTTGAGTCGGATCTTGGCTCCGTACTCGACACTGCCGACGCGTTGCGAGCGCGTGGGGTCTTTGTCACCTTCGCCTTGCTGCTCGATGCCCTGCCGGTGTCCATCGTTTCCGCGCCATTGCGTACCAGTTCGCGAATGCCGGCGGCTGCAAAGCGCACGAGATCGGAGTAGTGAGCTGTCGACTTCTTCGCGCGGTCCCGCGCACCCAAGTGCTTCGCGCGGCCATTGAGCGCGTGCGCCTGTTGCCGCGCCCCGACTGAGAACAAATAGGCCCATACCGCCTGTTCGCGTGCGATACCGGGCAACACCGTATGCAGTGCATCGATGAAACGTTCCGCGATCGGGTCATAATAAGTCTCACGAATGCGCCGTGAACGCTCATCGCTGCCGAGGCTGACGGAAGCGACCAGTTGAACATAGAGTGCAAGGTTCGCAGCTTCGTCACCATTGAAAATGTCCGACAGCGGCGTGAAGGCGATGGTCAGTACGTCTTCGACCGTCACGGTCTGCTCGCTCGCGAACAGGGCGTCCAGGAGCTTGCCGCGATACAGATTGATGGCCGACGAGCGGCGCTCGAAGACGGCCTCGTAGAGCTTGTCCTTTGTCGCGCAGTGATAATGCACGAGCGCTTGGGCCACTCCGGCTTCATCTGCGATGTTGCGCATGCTCGCACCGGCATAGCCGTGTTGGCCGAACACCCGCTCGGCCGCGTTCAGGATCGCCGACAGGCGCGAGCCCGATCCGCGGTCGGACCCCTGAGCCGGACTGGCGGCTTTCGCGGACTTGTCTCGTTGTGCACTCATTTCCGAGGCGACCTCTCCAGGCTATTTGATCGATCAGTCAGTATACCGTGAAGCTGCTTGGCCCGGCAGGACAGAGTCGGGCCCCCCACGTGCCGTCAGCCGAGAAACTCCGGTTCCGGCAGTCCCTTCACGCCGGGCCGCACCGCAAGAACATTGCCGGCGAGCGGTTGCTGCGCCAGTTCCTTTTCGCTCATCCGGCGGCGCGCCGTGGTGATGAACAAGATATCCAGATCTGGGCCGCCGAAGCACAGGCTGCTCACGCGCCGCACCGGCAGATTGACGACCATGTCGATCCGTCCGCGCGGGTCGTAGCGCGTCACGCACCAGCCGTCCATGTTCGCGCTCCAGAAGCAGCCATCGGCATCGACGGTCGATCCGTCGCAGATGCCGCGCCCGAGCGGCACGTCTGCGAACTTCCGGCGGTTATAGATGGCGCCGTCGACCGAATCGTAATCGAACACGTCGATCTGGCAACTGAAGGAGTCGGTCATGTACATCAGCCGGTTGTCCGGGCTGAAGCTGATGCCGTTGATGCAAGTGATGCCCTCCATGATCAGCTTCGGCTGCAGGTCCGGGTCGAGCCGGTACAGGCGCCCGCGCGGCGTATAGGCGGCGGCCTCCACGGTTCCGGACCAGTAGCGGCCGTGCCGGTCGCACTTGCCGTCGTTGAAGCGGTTTTTCGGCCGCTCGGCGTCGGGGCGCGCGATCTCGGTCAGCTCGCCGGATTCGGGCGAGAAGAAATAGAACCCGGAACGCATGCCCACCAGCAGACCGCCTTTGGCGCGCAGTCCGATGCTGCCGATCTCTTCCTGCATCGGCCAGCTTTTCTTGACGCCGTTCGAAGTGTCAAGGCGATGGATGACCTGACCGATACCGTCGACCCACCAGAGCAATTGCGTTTTCTCGTCCCAGATGATCGATTCGCCCAGCACGTCAGGCGTGGAATCGACTACGTCAATAACTGAGCCCACCATGTCGATGGGTCTCGTGATACTGCTGACAGTCATGTTGTCTCCTTGATATTCGGTGTGAATGGCGATGCAGCTGCGAAGCGCCGCCTCAGGCAGCCGTTTCCTTCATGCGGGCGATGCCTTCGAGCGCGAGTCCGTAGCCCAGTACGTCATGCAAGCGCGCCTTCAACTCCTGGTTCAGGCAGGTGCGCGTATAGCGTCTCACGAGACGCGGCTGCTTGAGCATCAGCTGCGCGAGTTCGCGGGCGCGCGGTAGCAGGTCGGCGGTGGGCATGACTTCGTTCACGAGACCCATCTCCTGCGCCTCGCTTGCGCTGATGTTTTGACCCGTGAGCAGGAAGTAATGACCCCGCGCGCGGCCCATCAGCAGCGGCATGATCAGGTGCATGCCGTCGCCGGGCACCATGCCGCCCTGGAAGTGCGCGGTGTCCTGGATGGTTGCCTTATCGGATGCCAGCACGATATCGCCCAGCAAGGGAATCTCCGCATGCCGGACGGCGGGCCCGTTGAGGATGCTGATCACCAGCGCTTCGATATTGAGCAGATTGATGAGCAGATGCTTCGCTTCCCAGTAGATCGGGTCGTAGATCGTCGGCGTCATCGAATTGCGGTTGTGATGCATTCCTGGGGCAATCGCGGGGCCGCTGAAGGAGTCGCCGGTACCGGTCATGATCACCACGTCGTTTTCACGATCGCGGCCCACGTCGAGAAACGCCTGCTCGAACTCGCGATGCGCGGTCAGGTTCCATTCGAGCGGGCCGCCGTGCGTGTGGAAGTGCATTTCCAGCACGCCGTCAGCGCGCGTCATGCGGATGGTCTCGAACTTGTCTGCGTAATCGTTGAATTGGGTCACGGCGGGGTCCTCTGAACGTTGAGATGTGGCGTGGATGCGTGCCGGGCTTGTCGCTGGCGATATTCGAACAGGCTCTTCAGGCGGCAATCCTATCCCTGACTGATCGATCAGTCAACAAGGGAAATGCCGGACGAAAAACATCGTTGACTCAGCGTTGACTCGTCCGCTACTGTGCTGACTGTTCGATCGATCAGTTTTTTGAATATCGATCAGGACGATCCAGCGCCTTTGGGCGCGCCCCGGCAAGAACACACGCCGCCGACATCGAGTGCCGGCAGGACCAGGAGACAGTTGATGAATCGCTATCCGTCGTTTGCATTCCGTTTGGTCCATCTTTACTGAGAGGGCCATCATGTCGAGAAAAGCCGTTTTACATGCAGACATGCCTGCAGAAACGAGGGTCCCGGGCGACGCGGATCGTGCGCTGTATGTCAAGGTCGCGCTGCGGCTCGTGCCGCTGCTGATCGTGTGCTATGTGGTCGCGTATCTAGACCGCATCAATGTCGGCTTCGCCAAGCTCCAGATGCAGGACGCGCTCGGCTTCAGCGATGCGGTGTACGGTTTGGGCGCCGGCATTTTCTTCATCGGCTATTTTCTGTTCGAGGTGCCGAGCAATCTGCTCTTGCAGCGCATCGGCGCACGCAAGACCATTACGCGCATCATGGTTTTCTGGGGCATCACTGGATGCGCGATGGCGACGGTATCGAGTCCGACGGCGTTCTACGGGCTGCGTTTTCTGCTCGGCGTGTTCGAGGCCGGCTTCTTTCCGGGCGTCGTGTACTACCTGAGCCAGTGGTTTCCGCGTCATCGCCGCGGCCAGATTCTAGGGCTCTTCATGACGGGCTTTCCGATCGCAGGGGCGATCGGCGGACCGGTGTCGGGCTGGGCGATGTCCCGGCTCGGCGGCGTCGCAGGACTCGCGGGCTGGCAGTGGCTTTACATCGTCGAAGCGGCTCCTGCGGTGCTGCTTGGCGTCGTGACGTGGTTCACGCTGTCGGACGACATCGGGCGTGCAAAGTGGCTGACCGAGTCTGAGCGCGATGGTTTGCGCCATGCATTGCGTGCCGAACGGAGCGACGCGGAATCGGAGCATACCGGGCAGTTGCGGAAGGTGATCGCCGATCCGAAGGTGTACCTTATAAGCTTCGCGTATTTCACGTTCATTTGCGGCACTTATGCGCTGAGTTTTTGGTTGCCGACGGTGCTCAAGAGCGCGGGCGCGACGAGCGTGGAGCGTATCGGCTGGCTCTCGGCGATTCCCTACGGGATCGCGGCTGTAGGCATGGTGCTGATCTGCCGAAATTCGGACCGGCTGGTGGAGCGTCGTTGGCATGGCGCGCTGGCCGCCTTCGCAGGGGCGATTGCGCTTTCGCTGCTGCCGCTCATGGCGCATGATCTGACTGCGACCATTGTGCTGCTGTCGATCGCATCGACCACGGTGTTCGTCACGCTTCCGCTGCTGTGGTCGCTCGCATCGGACTATTTTGCGGGCTCATCCGTGGCTGCTGCCGCAATCGCCTTCGTCAACAGCCTCGGCCTGCTAGGCGGCTTCGCCAGTCCGTTCGCAATGGGCTGGCTCAAGACATTGAGCGGCACGCTGAGCAGTGGGCTTTATCTGATGACCACGCTGCTGGCACTGGGTGCATGCGCGATGCTGTGCATGCGCACCGGCCGTCAGTCGAATGCATGATCAACCAACAAACGTCGAGGCCCGCGCAATCGGGCCCGCTCGCGGCAGACATGGAACAGACCTTCAAGGACGCATCGCCGGGGAGCCTGCTCGGCGAGAGCGTGGCGCGGCTCGATGGCGCGCGTTTCGTATCGGGACGTGTCGACTACAGTGCCGATCTCATTCCTCGCGATGCCCTCCATCTCGCCATACTGCGCAGCGCGCACGCGTGCGCGAGGATCGTGTCGATCGATTTGTCCGACGCGCTGGCGATGCCCGGCGTCGTCGCCGGCCTGACGGGCGAGGAAGCGGCCCTCTTCAGCGATGCGATGCCGCCGGCGATGGACCTGCCCGCGAAAGGCGCGCGCGGTCCCCTGCAGAGTCGCTGCCTCGCGCTCGAAGAGGCGACGTACTTCGGTCAACCCGTGGCGGCGCTCGTGGCGACATCGGTTCACGACGCGCAAGCGGCGCTCGCGAAAATTCGCATCGACTACGAAGCGCACACGCCGACCGTCAGCGCGCATGAAGCCTTGCGCGACGGTGCGCGGATCGTCCAGCCCGGCTGGGACACGAATCTGCTCGTGCACGACCGCATTCGCTCGGGCGACGCCGATGCCGCGTTCGCGCGCGCGGCACACGTCGCGCGAGGTGAACTGACCATCGGCTCGTCGACGAGCGCGCCGATGGAAACGCTCTGCTATATCGCCGAATGGGATGCGCGCGGCGAGCGTTACGCGCTCACCGGCACGTTCCAGAATCCCCATACGAGCCGCTGGTTGATCGCTGCGGCACTACGCGTGAAAGAGTCGCAGGTGCGCGTGATCGCGCCGCGCATCGGCGGCACGTTCGGGCTCAAGATGGCGGGACATCCGGAGGAAGTGCTGGTCGCGCTCTTCAGCCGGCTCACGAAACGGCCGGTGGCATGGATCGAGGAACGGCGCGAAACGCTGCTCGCGGGCGCGCGGTCACAGCATCACCGCTTCGAGATCGCCGCAGATGAGAACGGCAGGCTAATCGCGTGGCGCGATCGCATCCTGGTCGACGTCGGGATCATCGGCGCCGGTCATAGCTGGGCGATGGCGCTCGTCACGCCGGCGGTGTTTCCGACCGTCTATACGATCGAGCATTGCGACGTCGAGTGTTCGCTCGCCATGACCAACCAGCCCCCGTGGCAAGCCATACGTGGTTACGGCAAGGAGATCGGCAATCTCGTGCTCGAACGGGCGATCGATCTGCTCGCGCAACGTACCGGCATGGACCCGGTCGAACTGCGCCGGCGCAACCTCGTTGCGCGCGAAGCCTTGCCGCGCCTCCTGCCATCCGGCCTGAACGTGGACAGCGGAGACTATCCGGGCGGCCTCGAGCAGTTGCTCACGATGTTCGACTACCCGCAATGGCAGGCACGGGCACACGCCGCGCGCGACTCGGAGTGTCGCATCGGGATCGGCATTGCGTTCGAACTGACACCGGAGGGCGGGGCGCGGCCAGGAAATTTTCCCAACGGCTACGAGACATCCACGGTACGCATGATGCCGTCGGGCGACGTGCAGGTGCTGACCGGCGTGACGTCCCCCGGCAGCGGTAGCGACACCGGCATCGCGCAGATGGTGGCGGGCGAACTCGGCTTGCGCGCCGATCAGGTGAGCATCATCGAAGGCGATACCGACGTGACGCCGCTCGGCACGGGCAATGCCAGCAGCCGTGCGCTCATGTATGGCGGCACGGCTGCGTACCTCGCCGCGCGGGAACTGCGTGACCGGCTTGCGCAGTGCGCCGTCAACATGCTCGGAGGAACGGCCGACGACATCGTATTGCGCGACGGGCATGCGCGCCGCCAGTCGGATGGCGCGCAAATCGCCGTGGCGGAACTGGCACTCGGCGCTCACTTGCGTCCGTTCACCGTGGCTGCGGGCGTGACCCTTCCGCTCGAAGTGACGCGCAGCTTTGCGCCGAAGAACGTACGCGTGGAGCCGGATGCGCAAGGCCGCATCGCCACTTACCCGACGTTCTCGTATTCCGTGCATGCCGTCGCGCTCGAACTCGACATGGTCACCGGCAACAGCAAGCTCCTCGACTATGCCGTGGTGCACGACTGCGGCGCGATGATCAACCCAGCGCTCGTGGAAGGGCAGCTCAAAGGTGCGATCGTGATGGGCATCGGCGTGGCGCTGTGGGAACTGATCAAGATGGACGAGCACAATCGCATGATCACCGATCGTTTCAAGAGCTACCTGCTACCGCGTGCAAACGATCTTCCGCCGATCCGCGTCGGGCATCGCGTGACGCTCAATCCTTTTCATCCGCTCGGGATGAAGGGCGCGGGCGAATCGGGGCTCGGTGGCGCCCTCGCGGCCGTCAGCAACGCCGTGGCGAACGCGCTGGGTGACGATGCGTGCCTCGCGCATGTGCCGGCTACGCCTGCACGCGTAATTGCGTCCCTCCAGGAGCGATTCGCGTGATCGGGCATCGGTTCAATTTTCTCCAGCCCAAGGAACTCGACGAAGCAGCGGACTTGCTGGCTCGCTTCGGCGAGGACGCGTCCGTGCTGGGCGGCGGCACGATGCTGGTGCCGTCGATGTCGGCGAATCTCGTGCGGCCCGCGCATCTCATCGGGTTGAGCGCGCTCGGTCTGGATTCGATCGAGCTGGACGGCACGCACCTGCGTATCGGCTCGATGACGACCTACGCGCAGCTGCTCGCCTCGCCGATCGTAGCCAGCCACGCGCCGCTGCTCGCCAAGATGGCCGCTCAAGTCACGGGCGGCGCATCGATCCTGAACCAGGGAACGCTTGGCGGAGCCGCGAGCTTTGCGAATCCTTCGTCCGACGCGCCGGGCTGTCTCACGGCGATGGAGGCGGTGTTCGAGTTGCGCTCGTCCCAAGGAAAGCGTTGCATACCGGCGCATGATTTTTTCGCCGACGCGTTTCGCACCGTGCGACGCGCGGACGAATTCCTCACCGGCATTCTCGTCTCGCGCGATGCGACCCTCATCGCCTGCCAGTACCAGAAGTACAAGGCGAGCGCGAGCTCGTGGCCGATCGTGACCGTCGCGTGCTCGTTGCATCGTGGCGCAGAGGCGAGCGTGCGGCTCGCGGTTGGTGCAGCAGGGCGCCGACCGGCGTATCGCTGCTTCATGATCGACGAGAGATCGTTGCTCGCGCCCGATGCGCTCATCGAGGAGGCCGCGAGCAGGGCGCTCGATCTCGTCGGCGAAGGCTGGAACGATGAACTAGCGGATGGCGCTTACCGACGTGCCATCGTGCCGGGGGTCGTGAGGCGGCATTTGCGCACGCTACTCGCGGGAGCGAAAGAATGAAGGAAACGATTCAGGTGCAACTCACGCTCAATGGCGAGCCGCATTTCGCGGACGTAGACTCGCGGCTGTTGCTCGTCGAGGCGATCCGTGATGCGCTGGATGCAAAAGGGACCCGCGTCGGCTGTCTGACCGGCGATTGCGGGGCATGCACGGTGCTGATCGATGGCAAGGTACGAAAGGCATGCCTCGTTCTGGCGGCGTCGATTTCGGGCAACGATGTGCGGACGATCGAAGGCATCGAGGGAATCGAGACGCTGAAAGAGGCGTTTATCGCAGAAAACGGATTCCAGTGCGGCTTTTGCACGAGCGGCATGATCGTCGCGGCCGCGGATCTGTTGAAGCAGAATCCGTTGCCGAGTCACGAAGAAATACGGCGCGCCATCAGCGGCAACTTGTGTCGATGCACTGGCTACGAGAGTATCGTCAATGCAATCCATCGCGCGGCACTTGGCGGCTGCCCGTTTGGACAAAGCGATGAAGAATGATTCCATCTCGTCAAGGAACTTGCGCTTGCGCGTCTTGCTGGTCGACTGGTTCAATCCTAAGCTGAACCGCTTCATGGGCTCGATGTTCGCCGCTCAGGCGACCTCAGACTGCGTTTTGCAGATCTCATTCAGGCATCGGTTGGTCCACCGCGGCATCCCAGATCCCCATCGCGTCAGTCACGGCTTTTTCGATGACGGCATGCCGGACGCGATCGCGGGCGAGCACGGACAAGCCCTGGAAAAAGCAGTCGAACGCGATGGACAGCGCCGCCGGATCCGTGCTGCTGCGCAGCTCTCCGCTCTTGATGCCCCGTGCTACGCAGGCGCGAAAGCCTGCGCGCGTGCGACTGCGTACCTCACGAAGCAATTGGGTGACGGCTTCGCTGCCTGTGGAGCTGACGCCAACGATGCCCAGCGCGACCATGCAGCCTTTCGGGTGGCCGCTCTCGGTCTGCATTTTTGCCGACCGGAGCAGCGCCAGGAACACGCCCTCCCGTGGCGGAAGCGACATGTCATGGAGACTACGGGTCACCTTGCCGTAAATCTCCATGTATCGCTCCAGCGCCTCCTTGTACAGCGCCTCTTTGGACTCGAAGGCCGCATAGAAGCTAGGCGCGGAAATGCCCCCGCCGATCGCCGCCTTCAGCTGCGACAAAGATGTCGATTCATAGCCATGTTCCCAGAACAGATGCATCGCCGAAATGATCGCGGCATCGCGGTCGAACGTGCGCGGCCGGCCCCGCTGATTCATGAACTTCTCCGCTCATCAAAATATACATACTAGTCGATACACAATCTTCGAGCAAATCGCGGCCACGACCTCTCTTGCATGGCAACGTATGTTCAAGCTGGGCGGTTGACACGGCGTTGTGCGCTCCCTTATATTTGTACCGTTCGGTATTTAAATCGGAAACAGTGCGGGGTCACCATACGAACCCCGTTTTTTTTGACTCTATTTATGTATCATTCGGTACGGAAAACAATGTCCAAAGAAATCGAAGCCCGCCTTGACGCCATCGAAAGCCGCTCTGCTATCGATGCGCTGATCGCCAACTACGCCGAGGCGTTCGACAGCATGAACGTCGAGCTGCTCGCCACGCTCTGGCATCCCGATTCGCGACTGCTCCTGGGCGCGAACGGCAACTCCGATGGCCTGGAGGCCATCCTGGCGCAAGCACGCATCAACATGAAGCGCATGCCCCACATGCATCATTGGATGGCGAATGCCCTGATCACGGTGGACGGTGACAACGGCCATGGCCTGGTAGCAGCGAACTGTCTTTTTTATGACATCGATGAGGGTACGCTTCAAGTGAGCGGCCAATACCGCGACGTCTATCAGCGACGTGAAGGCCGCTGGGCATTTCTGGAGCGCGTCTTCACCATGCACTACGCGACGCCGCTTCAGAACTGGCACCCCATCACGGGAACAGAACGCTTCGACCGCCCGGCCTGACGCGGCCCGTGGCCGCTTGAACTCATGCACACGACAACCTCTTCCACGCATCGATGGTCGGCGTTCGCGGTGTTGCTGGTGGGAGCATTTCTGCCTCCGCTAGACTTCTTCATCGTGAACGTCGCCTTGCCATCCATCCAGAGCACCCTCCACACGAGCGGTGCAGAACTGCAACTCGTCATTTCCGGATACGCCGCGGCCTACGCAGTCTTCCTTATCACAGGAGGACGGCTAGGCGATCTCTTCGGTCGGCGGAAGATTTTCCTGATCGGCGTCACGGGCTTCGGACTGACATCGGTGATCTGCGGCCTCGCATCGTCACCCGTCATGTTGATCCTCGGGCGTGTGCTGCAGGGCCTGAGTGCCGCCGCCATGGCACCGCAAGGACTGGCCTCGATCCACGCCCTGTTTCCCGAGAAAGAGCGCGCGCGCGCCTTAGGCCTCTACGGCGCCGCGGTAGGACTGGCCGCCGTAGCCGCGCAGGCGCTCGGGGGTGCTTTGATCTCTGCGGACCTTTTTCACTTGGCGTGGCGAGTCATCTTTCTCATCAACTTGCCCGTCGTCGCTGCCGTTCTAATTTTCGGGCTGCCGTTGCTACCCGACGTCCGCGGTGACAGCCCGGCACCCATCGACCGGATCGGGGTGCTGCTCTGCGCGCTCACGCTGGGCTTGCTCATCGTGCCCCTGGTCGAAGGGCGGGAATTGGATTGGCCGTGGTGGGCCTGCGCGATGCTCATTGCGTGCCCTGTCGCTGGCTTAGGCTTCTGCCGATATGAGATGGCCTACGCCCGCCGAGGCGGCGTGCCCCTGATCAGCGTTGAGCTGATCCGTAGGCCTGGCCTGTTGAGCGGGCTTACGGGCGTCCTCTTCTTCTACGTCGTCTCGGCTTTCTTCCTGACGTTTTCCGTCTACCTTCAGGCGGCGCTTGGCATGAGCCCATTAGAGACAGGGCTGGTTTTCTTGCCATTCGGCATCGGCGCCTTTATCGGGCCATTGACGACACCGCTGGCTATTCGTTTCTTCGGCGAGCGCGTCCCCGCCATTGGCATGATGCTCGAGGTCGCCGGCTGCACACTTCTAGCCGCTCTCGTGGCCGACGCGCCCGGACAGATGCCGGCTCAGTTTCCCCTGATCGGGGCGGTAGCACTTTTAGGATTCGGTCAGGGCTGGGCGCTGCCGACGCTGGTGCGCTCGGTCATCAATCGCGCACCGGCGACCGGTTCCGGGATGATCGCGGGCATCACGAATTCGGCGTTGCAGATCAGCGCAGCGCTGGGTGTCGCGGTTATCGGCGGCGTTTTTTTCAGTGTCGCAGGGACTTCGCCAGATCCGGTTACATTCGCCAGAGCACTGGTTGTAGCAATGATATGCGTTGGAGGCAGTCTGATCGCTTCCGCTGTCCTGTCTATCGTCGCTTCGAGATCGAGTATTCATGCCGCTGCAAGGACCGCGCCTCGTTGAGTTCAGCCTTCGTGACTCGCGGCAAGCAGAAATTCACCGCGGCATGCAGGGCAATCCACCTTGGTCAAGCGACAACACGCTCGAGGCTGGGGTTTGTGACAGGAGCTGGTCGGCCATTCTCGGCCGGTCGATTCCCTTGCGAAGTCGGCATTCGAATGGCTCCTTTCCTGCTGATGGCGGTCGCTCGACGGTTCGTGGAAATGTAGCCTTCATGGCACGTCTCCTCCGCCACAGGAAGGTGCGCCTGGCGCTGCTCCGGTCAGCGGGAACGCAAATCGAGCGCGACAACCCGAAGGGAATATGGTCGCGCGGGGCGTTGACAGGACAGGTTTCGTCGTCAGCGAAGCCGTCACCTAACTGCGCCGTGCGGCGCGACGTCGCCCTATGCATGCTTGCGCGCCTGCATAGGGCGGGCTAGAGCAGAGTGGCGAACTTTGTCGTGCCATGGATCCAGCGCTGTCCATCCGGCTCCGCTTGCTTATTCCAGGGGTTATCTGTGCTCGCCCGCGATCGTGCCGACAAGCCATTATCGAAAAGGCGGTGACAGACGCGACTGGAGTCTAGGATGTCGCGGTGGCCAGCCTTTACCCGAGAAGGTCTGCAGAACCCATTACGCGCCTTGGCCTTTGCTCCGGAGCATACGCAGATCGGCTTAATGAGGAAAGCGCGGATGGTGGCAAGTGCGCGCTTGTCTAGGTCATCACCTATCGTTAATCTGGCGTAATAGGTCAGCAACCGACAACTTCTCAGCAAACGGACTACCACGGAAGCGTCTCGCCACGGTAGTTGTAGTAACGCAGGCCTGCCTTGCCCGATGACGCGGCTATTTGATTCACTATTCCGGGGATGCTTTCCTCAATGCTCAAGGTCGCATCGGCACCGCCCATTTCCGTCCGAACCCATCCAGGATCGACCAGCGCGAGGCTTTGTAAAGCGCTCGCGTGGCGCGCGGCAAAGGAGCGCATTAGCATATTCAAAGCCGCCTTGCTGGCGCGATAGACTTCCCATCCACCGCTTTCGTTCAGTGTCACGCTACCAAGGCTTGAGGACATAATTGCTATCGTTCCTTGTTCTTTCACCTTGTCGTACAGCCGCTCAATGATGCGGATCGGACTCAAAGCGTTTGTCACCATCAAACGGCTGAAGTCCTCGGTCGTAACTTCGTCTGCTCGATCCTCTGGACCAAGGGCGACACCGGCATTGACATACAGGACATCAAATTCGTGATCAGGCAGACGGCTCGCGAGGGCTTCAATATCAGAGCCATCGGTGACGTCTATCTGCTCGATATGTATCTTCCCCGGAAACGCGTCTTCTAAGCGTTGCAGCGGCGTATTGCCACTTCGTACCGTAGCGACGACGTTCCAGTCTCGCGAAAGCCATTCTTGGGCGAGCGCGAAGCCTAGACCACGCGATGCACCAAAGATCAAGACTTTGTTAGAGCTTGTCATATATCGACTCCTCCTTAATTAAGGATGTTGAGATAACCATTTCTAAAACCTAAAGCTATCGCTACGGCCCTTCGGGTAGCTGTCAGAAAGTATGTTGTACACCTACCAGCGCGTGCAATCGCCCGAGAGTCATAAGATATATGCCGCCGAGTAATGATTGCGCCTCTTGAAGCTGCGAAGCCTCGCGGGCGCGCATCCGTTCAACCGTTCTCTCTCACAAGCAGTTCGAGCTTGCCGATCGCCTTCGTTACTGCCGCCCGTGCAAGCATCTCGTCGTACCAGCGTTGCACATGCGGCGTCATGTCCAGTGTCACGTCTGGGAAGGCTCGTCGCCATATCCATCCGAAGTGCGCGATATCCGCGATGGAGTATTCTTCGCCCGCGACGAAGGGGCCGTTCGGCAAGAATAGTGTCGAGTAGTTTCAGTTGACGATTCGCCTCGCCGGAGAAGCGCTCGATGGCCTGGGACATCGCTTCCGGTGCAAATTTGAGAAAGTAACCTGCCTGTCCGAAGGCCGGGCTCAGTCCAGACGCGTGCGCGAACAGATGCTCAAACGTGCGCGCCCGGCGTACAGAGTCCTGCGAGAGAAGCTTGCCGTGCTTTTCGGCGAAGTAAACGAGAATGGCCGCAGACTCGGTCAGCACGAAATCGCGGTCTTCGGCGGTCAGAACAGGCACTTTTCCGTTGGCATTCAGGCGAGAAACGCATCGCTCTTCTGCTCGCCCTTTCGAACGTTGATGGCGTGCAGCGTGTAGTCGAGTCCGAGTTCTTCGAGTGCAATCCGCACCCCTTTCCGTCAACTTTTTTTCCGCCGCCAAATCAAAAATTCGAGAGTTGGCCGATTAGCGGGATCGTCGCGGCGCTGGCCTGCCGTTAGAGCACCACTCTGATGCCGGAGAAATCGCTGTCGTCAATCCGGTAATCGTCCTCTGCGCAAAGATTCCCCGACTTTGGCGTCGTTACAAACATCGACCCACTGGAGTGGACATTGCCTCAAGCTCAGCTTGATGCAAGCACACCGCGCGTTGCAGATCGACCCTTCATCAGTATCGCACTTACTGGTATAGAGCAATAAAAGCGATGTCAGTGACGATGCGAGCAGCTCGCGAAGGCGAGTCGAACTCATGGCTTGCCGACGACGCGGGACGACCGACCTGCACCGATCAAGTGGCTAGAAGCTTTGCCTTGTCGAAACCGGGCCGCCGAATGTACGTGCGAGGACGCGTAAGCCAGGGCATTCAGATAGTCTGATAGAGCGTGTTCGTGCGTACCTCGACCGGCGCGGGTCCTAGGATGTCCGTACAGATTGGACACTAGGAACGAGCGCGCCGCCGGATCGCGCTGATGTCGTCGAAGAGTGGAACCAGTGTAAGCATCAAGAGCACGCTTGCTAGAGGAAGCGTCGCGAGGAAGCCGATATGCGAGAAACTGATCGCGCCAGCGAAGCCTCCCAGCACAAACATGGCCAGTAAAGAACCCAGCAAGGAAAGGCGTGCGCGATTGGCACGAACATAGCCCGATCCATCGGAGGAACTGCCTCGATTCCAATACAACCCTTTTCCTATCTCTATGCCGATATCGGTGATGAGTCCGGTCACGTGCGTCGTACGGATTTCTGCTTTCGAGATTTTCGTAATCATCGCGTTTTGCAGTCCCATGACGTAACAGAGGAGCGCCACGGTGAGCGGAGTGTCCAGCAGCCTGTGCGTCACAAGATGCGACCCCAGCAGCCCAAAAATTAAGAGAAGCGCGGCCTCGAGCAGCAGCGGCGTCGCGTAAATGCTCCGTGCCAGGCGGTGGCGTCCCCAGTTAATAAGGATCGCCGATGTCGCCGCGCCCAAGATAAAGGCCGTCACAGCGCACCCAGCTGAAAGGACGAGCGTCGTTTGCCCTAGCACGGCGTTGTCGGAGATTGAAGACACTAGACCAGACATATGAGACGTGTACTGTCCAACGGCTAGGAAGCCACCCGCATTCGCCGCACCGGCAACAAAGCATAGGGTACAACCAAGCCGCCGATTGCCCCGGTCGGTTCGGTCGGGCGAAGTAAGGTCACGAAGTAGAGCGATTGGCATAAGGCTCTCTGCTCTTTAAGCATGATGCGATAAATTAGCACGTGCTAACACGTATCTCCGTGGCAGGACGCTCTCTCATACCGCACACATTGACGATGCCACGCCCAATGATGGCGGAAGAGGGCGGGTGGCTGTAATAATTACTGACGGAACTTTCAGTTCCGCCGATTTTGTACTCGAGAAACTAACAATTTGAACTGCTGGCGACATCGGAGAAGCGACGCTGAGCTTTAACATCTTTAACATGTTTTAACATCGCTTTAACATGTGCCGAAGTGCCTAAAAGCCCCGCCAGTAAAGGTGTTTAGTTAATTAGGGCCATGTTAAAGGCTTTAACATTTTTTTGTTAAAGGGGGATTTTTTCTGCGCGTGAGAGAACGCTCTGTGTCCGGGTCAAAAAGCTGCCAGGTCTCAGATACCCCCTCCCCCTAAGGTCCCAGTGTCTCATCGTACAACTCGACCGTCTATGCACGGTGCATTGGGAAACTGCCGCTATTGGCGATGGGCTAACGTCTCCATGACGGTGTACGCGCTCATTTTGGCGACGACGCGGCATGTCCTAAATCTTTTCGGCGAGATTCTGCACGGATGACCCACAGGAATGTGCAAACTCAGTAACGACGCGGGTTTGCGGGGTGCACTTCGCCACTTTCTCGCCACTAACTTCAGGCTTTGGTACTTCGACCAACCACACCTTCTTGCTCAATTGTGCGTGGGCATCGACAACCGAGCCGAGGCCTGCCTCCAGGTGCACTAACGTTGCGCGCACAAACTCATGGAGCATGACGCACCTGATGGTTTGGAAAGGAATTTCTTGCGTCTTGCGTCAACTACAAACGACGACGGCTAATGGTACTCGTCGACCCTGACAGAGTTCGGCATGTCGCCTACCGATCGATATAACATTTTCGGTGGAGGAAAGAATATGTCTGGAAACAGAATTGAGCACGAGCCGTCGATTGAGGTCGTCGTGTGATTTAGATAGCCGAGCTCCCGCGCGCGCTTACTTCATCGCCGGCTTGCGGCGAGCTAATTTTGCGGAGGTCCTGTCTCAGACCGGCCACAAGCCGTCATACACCGCGAATTTGCAAACAACTGTTGCAGATGAGCAAGTGGACACCGACGGATTGAGGCTGCCGTTCTCACACCTTCCATGAGGCGCTCCGAGCGTTCCCGTGCTCTTCGTGCGCTTGCGTCGCACTGTCGCGGATATCGACAACTCTCTCAGGCTGTTGTCGGGCTACCAGACGACTGCGGGCATGCATCTCCACTTTCCATCGCGCGCACAGTTGGAGCCCGAGCTGCGCGCGTTCATCGATGTGAGCCGTTAGCGGCAACCGGCCTGATGCAGAACCGGCGCCGTCAGCGGTTCAGCGTGCGGCCGCCGTCGACGATGATTTCAGAGCCGGCAGTCCACTTCGACTCATCCGACGCAAGATACATCACGGCTTTCGCGACCTCTTCCGGCGTCCCGAAGCGGCCATACGGAATGGTCGCGACAATGTCCTTGTTGACCTGCTCGCGATATGCGTCGGGAATACCGAGTTTGTCGTAAAGCGGCGTGTCGATCGGCCCCGGGCTGACCGCGTTGACGCGGATGCCACGCTCGAGTAGCTCGCCCGACAGCGTCTTCGACAGGTTCAGGAACGCCGCCTTGGTCGCTGCGTAGACCGACGAGTGCGCTGCGCCCACGTGCGCGTTGATCGATGTGTTGAGCACAATCGAAGCCGGATTCGCGAATACGGGCAGCAATGTCTGAATCAAAAAGTACGGTCCTTTGACGTTGATGTCGAACGAACGGTCGAACATCTGTTCCGTCCATTGCTCGATCGGCATCCAGACGGACACGCCCGCGTTGAGAAACGCGGCGTCGAGCTCTCCGTAATGATCGGCGACGGACTGCGCGAGGTGTCGCTGTTCGCCTACGCTCGCCGAATCCGCGCGCAACACGAGTACCTCTTTGCCGAGTTCGACCTGTGCGTGGGCGACGCGCTCGGGATCGTTGCCGGTCACCACTACGCGCGCGCCTTCGGCAAGAAATTGTCTGGCTGTCTCAAGACCGATACCGCTGGTGCCGCCGGTGATGAGCGTACGCTTTCCTTGCAAACGTGACATGGACATTCTCCTTTAAGGGTGGCAGTGCAAACAGACGGAAATGCCGCCCGCCTGCTACTTTTCAAAGAATGAACTCATGCCGACATGGCGATAAGACAGTGAATTCGTATATATTTCATGCTCGGTAAGCATGAGTGGAAGTTGGAAATGGATCGGTTTCTGCTGATGAACTGCTTTGCCCGCGCGGTCGAAACCGGGAGCTTTTCGGCTGCTGGACGTGACTTGGGGCTCGGCCAGCCGAATGTGAGCCGGTACGTTGCCGCGCTGGAAGAACATCTGCAAGCCCGGTTGCTGCATCGGTCCACGCGCAGGCTATCGCTCACGCCGGAGGGCGAGCGCTACTACGCAGAAGTCAGGCGCATTCTCGATGCGGTCGAAGAAGCCGATTCTTCGTTTCGCGATCAGGTCGCACCGTCGGGTCTGCTGCGGGTCGCCTGCCCGAGCGCGTTGGCGCACACCTTTGTCATGCCGGCGATTCCCGATTTTCTCGCGCGTTATCCTGAGTTGGAGCTCGATCTGCAAATCGGAGATGGGTATGTCAATCTGATTGACGAGGGTGCCGAACTCGCAATCCGCATTGGACATCTCGAAGATAGCGCCTTGCGTGCGCGGCGCATTGGCCTGTTCGAGCGTGTCTGTGTCGCAAGCCGTGGCTATCTCGCCAGACGCGGCACGCCGCAAGTGCCCCACGATCTGAGCGAGCATAATTGCATCGTCTATACGTTGCTCGCTTCTGGGAACACGTGGCATTTTCGCGGTAGCCAGGTGTCGGTATCCGGGCGGCTTCGCGTCAATTCTCCACAAGCGGTCCAGGAGGCCGTGGACTCGAGCATCGGCATCGCGCATGGACCGCGATGGCTATTCGACGCCGGACTGAAAAGTGGCAACCTTGTGATGGTATTGAGCGACTATGCCCCGGCGCCGGTGCCGATTCAAATTCTTTATGTGGCGAACCGCCTGCTCCCGAAGCGGGCCATCGCATTCATGGACTTCATTGCCCATGCGTTTTCCGGCTTTCCCGCGCTTAACGTGCGTCAAGCGGAGCGTTTGCAATAGCCAGGACTCTTTTGTGGTCAGCATCTCGATGTCCCCTTCGGCCGGGGAAGCGGCCCTTCGAGATACGTGTGCGAGCGGCGGCTCAGGGTCGCATGCCGCCGATCGCTGTCAAGCAGTGGGCGGCGATGAACGGACGCCCGGCTTCCGACCACTAATCGTCTACGAGTGCCTTGCGATGGAGCACATGCGAGGCAATGCTTCGTCCGCTTATCGTCAGTGGCTTGAGCTTATCGGATAGCCGGCTTGGCTTGCCTCGCCGTGCTGACGCGCCGCGCGTAGGGAGTTCGATTCATGCGGGCGTGTAGATCGCGAGTTTCAACGCAGGATCGTCGTTCGCCTGAAACGTCGCGTAGTCGTAGCGTTGCGCGCCGCGCGCCGGATGGGTCAGCACCTTCTGCCCGGACGCGCCTCCACGAACATCGTGCGCGTTCCACCATTTCGCAAACTCGGTGCTGTGCGCGCGCAGTCGGTCGACCAGTTCGACAAAGGCCGGATCGTCAGCATAAAGATCGTGCGTTGCGCGGAACAACGCGATCATGCGACGCGCCTCGCTGGTCCAGGTCGCGCCGAAGAGCCGGCGCGAGTTCGGGTCGATAAACATGAACACCAAAATGTTGCAGTCCGCTTCGTCAAGACGGTCGAAGCCGAGAAGATCGGCCGCTGCTGCGTTCCAGGCCAAGAGATCCCAACGCTTGCCCGTGACATACGCGGGAAGCTCGAGTGTCGCGATCAGATTTGCGATCGGTCCCGGCACGCTTTCGCAAACGAACGGCTGCCGATCGCCGCCGCGCGCCAGTGCGCGCAGATGCGCTGCCTCGGCTTTGCCGAGCCGCAGCGCGCGAGCCAGCGCCTGAAGCGTGGTTTCGGACGGACTCACCGTGCGGCCCTGCTCAAGCCGCACATACCAGTCCACGCCGATGCCCGCGAGTTCCGCGACTTCCTCGCGGCGCAAACCAGGCGTGCGACGTCGCCGCCCGTTATTGAGTCCCACCGATTCGGGATTGAGCTTTTCGCGCCGTGAGCGCAGAAAATCGCCAAATTCCTTTCGGCTCGCTGTTGTCATGACCGTCAACCTTCGAAAGCAGGTACGCATTAATCCCAGGATAGTACTAGGCCTTGTTACCGATTCTATGCCTGCCAGAATGGTCTTGTCTGATTACCATTCAAGGAGACTCGTATGAAAGCAGCAATTCTGAAGACACTCGGCGAGCCGCTTGCGGTTGAAGACGTAGCAGATCCTTCTTTAGGCACCGGCGAAGTGATTGTGGACGTCGTTGCCGCGCCGGTACTGTCGTATGCGCGAGAAGTTTTCAGCGGCGAGCGCCACTACGCGATCGAGTTGCCGATCGTGCCTGGCTGCGGGGCAATCGGGCGCGTGCGTGAGTTCGGGCCCGACGCCACGCATCTCAAAATAGGCGACTGGGTTTTTTGCAACCCGACCGTTCGTTCACGCGACGACGCGCTCACGCCCGACATCACATTGCAGGGCTGGAGTGCACGCGGCGACGGCGGCCTGCGACTCGCGCGCCATTTCCGCCACGGTCCATTCGCCGCACAAATGCGCGTGCCAACTGAGAACGCCATTCGCATCGGTGGAATTGATCCCGCCGACGCGGCGAAATGGTGTGCGCTTAACACACTGCTGGTCCCTTACGGCGGGCTGCTTGCGTCGAATCTGCAGGCGGGCGAGACATTGCTTGTGAGCGGAGCAACCGGCAACTTCGGCAGCGCGTGCGTAGCGGTTGCCCTCGCAATGGGTGTGCGCTGCGTGGTCGCGCCGGGCCGCAATGAACACGTGCTCGCGGATCTGCAACGGCGCTTCGGCGAACGCATCTGTACAGTGAAGCTGACTGGCAACGAGGACGACGATCGGGAACGGATGCGTGCGGCTGCCGGAGCCCCTATCGACTGCGTAATGGACTTGCTGCCGCCATCTGCGACCACGAAAACAGTGCGAGCGGCAGTGATGACGGTGCGGCCTTACGGGCGTGTTGTGTTAATGGGCGGTGTCGGCATGCTCGGCGGCGACGGTCTTGATTTGCCCTATCCGTGGATTATGCGCAACGACATCACCGTGCGGGGCAAATGGATGTATTCGCCGGAAGCGATCACGCTTATGACGGGCCTGATTCGTGGCGGTCTGCTCGACCTCGGTCACTTCGACGTAACCTCCTTCAAACTCGACGACGTGAACGAGGCCGTCAGTCATGCTTCAGCGAATGGCGGCCCATTTCGGATGACGGTAGTCCATCCATAAATCCTTCTATTCCAGCGCTTCGGTCAGCGATGCCTGCGCGCCGGCTCTTCGGACAACACCGCGCCCTCTCGATCACCGGATCGGGCGCGCTGCCCGCGACCACGCGCAGGCCCTTCACTTCGATCATGTTCGCCGTGGTGGTGTTCATGTCAGCCTCCGTGCGAGCGCGCGCCGTGACGGCGCAGGCTGTCGGTCAAGAGATTCACGCCAACGGTCAGCGTGGCGATGGCGACCGCCGGCATCAGCACGGACGGCGCGCCTTCCCAATCGTGTCTAACCTATTTGCCTTAGAAATCAGTGGACGATGTTCCCTTGCATCAATTTCTTGACGCGAAAGCTAAGCAAAATTGGAGAGGCGGCCGTCGACAACTGCCGCCCGTAAAGCTGCGTGGTACGGCCGCTTCCGAGGAAGTCGGATGACCATTCTGAGGCGGGGCCCGTCAGCGTCGCCGTTTAACCCATCGCCAGAAAGCAGTCGTTCACGTCGAGCCTCCCGACAGCGGTCTGTCGTCAGCGCGTACTCACATACTCAGAACCCAATGCCGACGATCGTGCTGTCACCGATTCGACGGCGGCCTACTGAGTAATGCGTCATTCAAGCCGGCGTCTCGAAGACAGCATCTCGGCCAAAGCCGATGTTCGTCGGTCGCGGACCGTGCGGCTGTTCCACTTCGCTGTGCTGTCGTCGGCGGTGTGGCGCAATTGAATGTCAGCTTCGGGGAACGGCGAATGAGGCTTCGCGACCCAATTTGGCCGTTCTCCGCTGATTCCTCGAAAGTCTCTTATCGAGGTGATGGCTGCCGTCGAGACTTCGGGACGCTGGAATATGGGGGGAAACTCGGTGTGGTCGGGTAGCGACTCCGCCAGCCACAACAGGCACCGCTAAGACGGGGATTGCCCGAGCGAACCAACTATCGACGTTCGGCGAATTCCATGACGACTTTGCCGAAATGCGCTCCTGAGGCGAGATACGCATAGGCCTCGCCCGCCGCCTCGAACGGAAACACCCGATCGATCACCGGTTGGATGCGCGCCTGATGCACGGCCTGCGCAGCATTCGCGAGGTCGCTGGTCGAGCCAGTCTGGCTGCCAAGAATGTTCAAGGTCTTGACCATCACAGGCAGCACAGGCATCGTCACTTCCATCCCGCCGATGAAGCCCACCACGTACACCGTGCCGCCGATCTTCGCCGCATTGATGGACCGTGCGAACGTGCTCCCGCCCACCGTTTCCACGATGAGATCTGCGCCTTTGCCATGCGTCGCTTCGAGTACGGCTTCGTCCCACGCGGGCCGTGTGCGGTAGTTGATCAGCACATCGGCGCCGAGTTGTCGCGCACGTTCGAGCTTCTCGTCCGAAGACGACGACAGAATTACGCATGCTCCCGCTGCCTTCGCGAACTGCAATGCGAACAGGCTCACACCGCCGGTACCCAGCAAGGCGACGGTCGATGCAGGTCCGACGCGCCCCTTTACGATCGCGTTCCAGGCCGTCGTGGCCGCGATCGGCAGCGTGACGGCTTGCGTGTACGGCATCCCGTCCGGAATCCGCACTAACGCGCTCGCAGGAACGACTGCATAGTCGGCAAGCGATCCCGGCATGGTGACACCGCGAATCCGCCGCGCGTTCGCATCGGTCGGCAAGCCTGCCGACCAGTCGACGATCGACCCTGAAACCACACGCTCTCCAATCGCCCAGCCTTTCACCTGCTCTCCTGTTTCGACGATCTCGCCGGCCCCGTCCGTCCCGGGTACGAAGGGCGGTGTCGCGTCTCCCAGCCGTCCGCGCGCCACCATCAGGTCCAGATAGTTCAGACCGGCTGCATGCAGTCGGATTATCACTTCGTCCGCCGCCGGCCGCGGTGTCGGTGCGTCGCGCAACACGAGCTGCCAGGTTTCCCCTGGTGACAACTGGAAAGCACGCATCGCCTGTTGCTCCGTTCTTGTGATCGATAGAGGCAATGCTACTGCGAACGAACATCTATAATCGATCGCCAAAGCACAACATCCTTGCATGAGGCACATGAATGAACGGCGTGCAAGCGGACGAGATCAGCGCGTTTCTCGCGGTGCTCGACACGGGCAGTTTCACGGCAGCAGGACGCCGCCTCGGACGCGATAGTTCAGTGATCTCGCGGCGGTTAAAGGCGCTGGAAATCCGGCTCGGCACCCGGCTCATAGAAAGATCGACACGCCGTCTTTCTGCAACCGACGCCGGCATGCGTCTGCGCGAACGGGTGCAGGAAGCCATGCAACTGATCCGCAGCGGCGAGGAAGAGGCGCGTTCGTTGAGTGCCTCGCCCATCGGACTTCTGCGCGTGAGCCTGCCGGCTGGCTTTGGTCGCCGCTGGATCGCGCCGCGGCTGCCCGAGTTTCTCGCGCGCTATCCTGCGCTGGAAGTGCAAGCCGACTTCACCGACCGCTTCGTCGATCTGATTGCGGAGCGCTTTGACGTGGGCGTGAGGATTGGGCGGCTCGAAGATAGTCGGCTGGTCGCGACGCATGTGCAGACGATGCGTCGCTTGTTGTGCGCATCGCCGGCGTATCTGGAGGCGCATCCGCCGATCCGACATCCGCGCGACCTGGTCCAGCATGCGTGCATTGGATTTACGCCGATGACCTCGCATCCGGTCTGGCATCTTTCGCGGCACGGACAGCGGCGTGCAGTGCGCACGCGTTCGCGGCTTGCCACCGACGACATCGATGCCGTGATGCACGCGGCGCTTAAAGGCGTTGGCGTAGCGTATTGCGCGGACTGGATCGTCGCGAGCGAGTTACGTGAGAAACGCCTCGTCGAAGTATTGCCCGCATGGGAAGTAGAGGGCAATGAAACAATGCATGTGATCCGCGCTTCGGCGCATTACACGCCAGCGAAAGTACGTGCGTTCGTCGACTGGATGGCAGAAGAGTTCGAGCATCCTCCGTGGATGGGCCGGAGGCGCAAGCGGCCTTGATAGGATCCGAAAGCATTTTTCCGCTATTCCTGAAATTGTTTCTTGTTTCCCAATGGTAGTTGCGTACGACGATACGATCGATACTTCCAGACGTGACAGAAGCTGGCGATGGGGTTTCCCCCGCGCTTTGTTCCGCTGCAATCGCAAACAGGAAAAGCCATGGTAGACATCTCGTATGAATCGCCAACCGAAACCGAGAAACGACTTCGCCGCGTCGTCAAAAAGGCTCGTCTGAAGATCTATCGGCAAAGCTATGCATTCCATGAATTTCCGCTCGAGGATTTTCCCAACTCCGTAAATCCAGATGCTCTAGCCCTTGTCCGTGATGATGACGTTTGGAGTCAGCTTGTACCTTGCAGCGATAAAAACGAAGACCTGTTTGCTATTTTTAGATTTCACTTTCCAGCGGATGCCGACAACAGCGGATTTGTCGGCTGGCTTGCAAACTACCTTAAACAGAAGTTTGGAACTGGCGTCTTTGTGACGTGTGGGCAGAATCGGAAAGATGGTGGAATCTTCGACTATTGGGGTGTTCCAGTCTCGCTTGAAGGTGACGTTTTTCAGGAGCTAGCGGAACTGGTAGCGGAAGCATAGCTTCGCGAACGTGTCGCGGTTCCAGGGTCGGCACTAGCCGCTTCGCGCTTGTCATTCGAGGCCGCTCAGTGTGTCGAGTCCAGGCGGACGTCCCGATGTCGATGGCGTCGGCCCGATCAGCTCGTCCGAAACCGTTTACACATCTTATTCGCGTCGGCGAACGCCTATTCTGCAAGGCCCAAGCCGATAGCTCGCTGCGCGTCTTGTATCCGCAACGAGAGCATCGGAGATGAAGATCGCGAATAAGAGACCCTCACCCGGCACTTGGCCGCATGACTTCCGCGTGACCGCGAACGCCGGGCTTAGTCTGCCGCAGGACGCGCAGCGCGCCCTCAAAGGCGCGCTGCTCCACGTGCGGACGTACCCGCCGCAGCCTAAGTTGCCGGACCCCGTTCAATAACTACGCCGCCCGTCCGACCTCGCATCTCACTTGGCCGTACGTTCGGGCACCTTTGCCAACAACGGACCCAGACCTTCTGCCACGGTCAAATGGGAAATCACGGCGTCACGCAGCTTTTGATACGGCAGCCCGGCGATCATCGCGGTCTGCATCGCCGCGAGTACTTCGCCTGCTTCCGAGCCGATCATCGTGAAGCCGAGGATGCGGTCGTCGTCCGCACCGACGAGCACTTTCATGAAGCCCTGCGTTTCGTCCGTCGCTTCGGTGCGCAGAACGTTGCTCATCGGTAGCGTCGCAATGCGCACGCCGATCCCCGCACGCCGCGCATCGGTTTCGTTTAGGCCGACACGCGCCAGAGGCGGATCCGTGAACAGCGTGTACGGAATCAGTCGGTCACTCGTGCTGCGATGTCCGCCCGCCATGTTGTCGCGCACGATCCGGAAATCGTCGACGGAGACATGCGTGAACTGCGGGCTTCCCGCCACTTCGCCGATCGCCCAGACATCGTCCGCCGAGGTCTGCAGGCTATCGTTCACGCGAATGTAGCCGCGCTCGTCGAGTTGCACGCGCGCCAAGTCAAGGCCAATATCCGCCGTGTTCGGCACGCGTCCCGCCGCGACGAGAATGTCGCTGCCCTCCAGCATCTGTTCGCCCGAAGGCGTCCGCACGACGACGCGCACTTGCGTTCCGGAATGACCTGCGACGCGAATGGTCTGCGCATCCAGTGTCACGTCGATGCCTTCCGCCCGGAGGATCCGCAGCATTTCTTCGCCGATGTCCGCGTCCTCGCGAGCCATCAGCCGCGCGCCGCGCTCTACAACGGTCACGCGGCTGCCGAACCGCCGGTATGCCTGCGCCATCTCCACGCCGATGTAACCGCCGCCTAACACGATCAGATGCGGCGGCGCGCGATCGAGTTCCAGCGCGCCGATGTGCGTCAGCGGATCGGACGCCTGCAGACCCGGCACGTCCGGAATCGCGGCGTGGGTGCCGACGTTCACCACGACCCGATCACCGACGAGCGTGCGCGTGCCGCCATCGTTGAGCCGCACTTCGATGGTCTTCGGCCCGACGAATCGACCCACGCCCATGACCAGTTCCGCGCCGCTCAACGCATACGCCTGCACGTGAAACGCAGCCTCCCGCTCGACCATGCCGCGCTTGCGATCGCGAACCTTCGCCATGTCAATGGTCACGGGTCCGGTCATCGCGCCGAAATCGGCGGCATGGTGCGTCAAATGCGCGACACGCGCGCTCCAAATTTCGTTTTTGCTGGGCAAACAGGCGACGGCGGGACACGAGCCGCCGACCCATTGACGCTCGACCACGGCGACGCGCTGTCCCGCGCGCGCCAGATGCCACGCCAGGAGCTTGCCGCCCTGGCCGCTGCCGAGAACCAGCGTATCGAACTGTTCGATCTGAGACATGACTTTCTCCAATGTGCTGACGGATGAATGAATGGATCACTCGACGGCCGGAAAATCGACGTCGGTATCGTTAATTCGATTAAACGTGTTGGTGAAGATCGTCATCGCAATCGCGAGCGAGATGTCCGCCAATTGCGTGTCGCTGTAGCCTGCCGCGCGAATGGCGGTGAGCTCGTCTTCGTCGATGGTGCCGCGCGTCGTTTGCAGGGTCCGCACGAAGCGGATCAGCGCATCGCGCTTGATGTCGCCCGTCGGCTGGCCGGTGCGAATCTGCTTGAGCGCCGCTGGCGTCAGACCGGCCATCTTGCCGAGCATCACGTGCGCGGCCACGCAGTAGTCACAGCCGGTCAGTTCGCTGATCAGCAGCTTGATGGTCTCCAGATCCTGCTTGCTCAGACTGCTCGACGCCAGCGCGCCTTCGGCTTCCAGCGCGGCGTTCAACGTCGCGGGCGAGAGATGACCGAGCGCGGCGAACAGATTCGGCACGCCGCCGCCCGCGATCTTGCGAACGCGGGCATAGACGTCGGCGGTGGCGCCAGTGGCAGCGGAGAGTGCGGGGATGGCGATGCGACTCATGGTGAACCTCGTTGGGTGGTGGTCAGGAGCCTCCACTTTAGGTTTGTCGAATGAGCTTGTTGAGTCGCCAAATGCTCAATATCATGCTCGAAAGTTCCATTTGGAGATCAGCATGGCGCTTTCGATCGACTGGCTGAGCCGTCTGCTCGGCATGATGACCGTGCGCGGTCAGCTCGAACTCCGATGCTCGTATGGCGCGCCCTGGGAAGTCATCTACGCCGATTCGGACGAGGGCGAAATGCCCTATCACATCGTGCTGGGCGGATCGGCCATTCTGGAGACGCCCGGCGCGGGCAAGCCGCAGCCGCTCGGCGCCGGGGATATCGTGCTGCTTGCGCACGGATCGGCCCACACGCTTCGCGACGGCAGCGGCGCGCGGCCGAAGCCAGCCCGCCAGCGCGCGGTCATGAATCTGATCGTCAGCGAGAACACGGGCACGGGGGAGCGTCTGGACATGCTGTGCGGACGCATCGTGCTTGCGCCGCCGCATGACCGCTTTGTGCGGGCGTATCTGCCCGGACGGCTCGTCGTGCGCACTTCGACGTCGAGGGGCGCCGGGCCGGACGGCGCGTTAAATCAGTTGAACGGTCTCGTCGCGCTGATGCGGGCGGAATCGCTTGCCGACAATCTCGGTGGCCACGCGATGATGAACGCGCTGTCGGCGGCGCTTTTTGCACTGACTTTACGCGCCAGCACGGAGTCCGACGAAGCGCCCGCCGGGCTGCTGGCGCTCGCAGGCGATTCGCGACTGTCCCCGGCGCTCAAGGCGATCTTCACGGAACCGGCGCATGACTGGACGCTGCCCGACCTGGCGGCCCTATGCAATATGTCGCGAGCCACGTTGATCCGTCAGTTTCAAACGAAGGTCGGACGTTCGCCCAGCGATCTGCTAATCCATGTACGCATGGCGCTGGCAGCGAACGAGCTGAAAAAGCCTGGCGTGTCGACCGAAGCCGTGGCCGAGACGATCGGGTATCAGTCGGTGGCGGCGTTTCGGCGCGCGTTCAGCCAGCAGTTCGGCCTGACGCCTGCGCGCTGGCGGCGCACGCATGCGCAGACGCGGCAGGCCTAGGCGGGCTGCCGCGCGGTGCATCGGTCACTTCGCTCGCTGCATTGAGAGTTCCAATCCGGCTTCGGGCGCGATGTCGCGGTAAGCGCCAAAGGTCGGACATCCGTCCGGCCTTTGGCTTCTTCCCTTCAGACCGATTTGACCTCGCCGCCGTCCATGCGCAGCGTACTGCCGGTCATCCATTTGGCCGCGGGCGAGACGAGGAATGCCATCAACTCGGCGATTTCTTCCGGCGTGCCGTAACGCGCGATGCCGGCTTCCTTGGGGAAACGCGCCGTCGCTTCTTCCACGGTCATGTCGTGCAGAGGCGCCCAGTGCTCGAGATATGAGCGCCGGCGGCCGGTCATCACCGGGCCAGGAAGGACGCTATTTACCTGCACGCCATCCGCGATGCCGCGATCGGAAAACGCCTTCGCCAGTGCGACGATCGCCGCGTTGATCGTGCCGACGGCCGCATACGGCGCCTTCGGAAACATCGCGGAATTCCCCGACATCAGCACGACCGATCCGGACGACTGCTTCAGCGACGGCCAGGCCGCGACCGTCAGCCTGCGCGCGCCGTGAAGCTTCAGCGCGAGGCCGGCGTCCCATTGCTCGTCGGTCATGTCGAAGAGATCGATCTGCGGCACCGCGCCCGCGATATTGAGCAGCGCGTCGATGCGGCCGAACGCGGCGAGCGCTTCATCGACGACGTCCTGCGCGGCCTCGGGCCGTGCGAGGTCGATGTCGATTGCGATCGTCTTTACGCCGGCCTTCTGAACCGCGTCGGCGGTCTCTTCGAGATTGGCGCGATTACGTGCGACGAGCACGATCGAATCGAAATCGCGTGCGAGGCGGATCGCCGTCGAGCGCCCGATCCCCTGACTCGCGCCCGTGACGATGGCTGCTTTAATGGACATGTGGTTTCTCCCGGCTCAATGAACGACGACCATCTTGCCGTTCGCTTCGTTGGCTTCCATCACGCGATGGGCTTCGTGAATCTCGTCGAACGAGAACACGCGCGAGGGCTTCGCATTGAAACGGCCCGCCGCAATATCCGCTGCAATGGACTGCAGCGGCACATCGGAAAGCGGAAAGCCCGGCGTGCCGAACACGAAACTGCCGAAGAAGGTCAGATACACGCCGCTCGACATCTGCAGGAGCGGGTTGAAATCCGGGATCGGCGCCAGTCCGCCGAGCCAGCCCGCAAGGCACGCGCGCCCGCCGCGCCGGAGCATCGCGAGCGAATCGAGAATCGTGCTGTTGCCGACGAGGTCGAGCACGGCATCGATATGCTTCGCTTCCGCGATCCGCTTGCTGAGGTCAGGCCCTTCGAGTTCCACGCGCGACACGCCCATTGCTTCGAGCTTCGCGAAGCGCTCGCGGCTGCGCGTCGTGGCGATCACTTTCGCACCTGCGTTGACGGCGAGATTCACCGCCGCTTGCCCGAGCGACGAGGTTGCGCCGCGAATCACCACGGTTTGCCCTTCCTTGATTTCAAGATTGCGGAACAGGGTCGTCCACGCCGTCGCATAACTTTCGGGAATCGCCGCGAGTTCGGCCCATGGCAGATCGGATTCGATCAGCGCGACATTCGACACAGGCGCGCGCGTGAACTGCGCATAGCTGCCGTTAATGGTGCGCCCGAGCCCGCCCATCAGCGCGGCCACTTTCGCGCCGACGGGAAACTCGCCGCCCCGACACGACTTCACGATGCCCACGCATTCGATGCCACTCACTTTTGCCGCTTCGGCCCATTCGCCGCGCCGCATGTGCATCTCGGCGTGATTGATGCCGAATGCCTTGATCTCGATGACGACATGCCCTTCCAGCGGTTCCGGCTCCGGAATCTCCGCATAGACGAGGCTGTCGAGACCGCCGAACTTTTCGAGGACGATTGCACGCATGATGTTTCTCCTTTGGTAGATGAACGCGGTGTGACCGCGCTTAGTCAGCGAGGAATTCGTTGATGGCTGCCGCGATCTGCGCCGCGTGCGTTTCGAGCGCGAAGTGGCCCGTGTCGAAGAAGCGCACATCCGCATGCGGAATGTCGCGCTTGAATGCTTCCGCGCCCGGCGGCAGGAAGAACGGATCGTTCTTGCCCCACACGGCGAGAAATTTCGGTTGATGCTCGCGGAAGTACGCCTGGAACGCCGGATAGAGCGCGACATTGCTGCGGTAATCGCCGAACAGATCGAGCTGCACTTCGTGCGCGCCGGGACGGCTCATGTAGTAGTCGTCGAGCGAGTAGCCGTCGGGCGAGACGGCCGACTCGTCAGGCACGCCGTGCCTGTATTGCCACTTCGTCGTTTCCTTCGTGAGGAACGGGCGCAGTGCATTGCGATTGGCCTGAGTCTGCTCCTGCCAGTACGCGCGGATCGGATTCCAGCCGTCGCTCAGTCCTTCCTCATAAGCGTTGCCGTTCTGCGAAATGATGGCCGTGATGCGCTCCGGATGCTTCAGCGCGAGGCGGAAGCCCGTCGGTGCGCCGTAATCGAAGACATAGACAGCGTAACGGTCGAAGCCGATCACTTCTGTAAAGCGGTCGATGACGCCGGCGATGTTCTCGAAGGTGTACGCGAAGCTGTCGCGGCTCGGCATGTCGGAGAGACCGAAGCCCGGAAGGTCCGGCGCGACGGTATGAAAGCGGTCGGCAAACAGCGGAATCAGGTCGCGAAACATGTGGCTCGAACTCGGAAAGCCGTGCAGCAAAAGCAGCTTCGGCGCGTCTGCAGGACCGGCTTCGCGATAGAACACATTGAAGCCGTCGACGTCGATATGGCGATGAGCAATAGCGGACATGGTCGTTTCTTTGGGGGGGAGGTGGTTTCGTCTCGTAACTGTTAAAAACATTTGAAAGAGGTTACAAAGCGCGGAAGTAACTTGTCAAGTGGTGTTTTAGCGGTTACGATAAAGTCATCGTAGAAACACGGCTGGCTAAAAAATGGAATACAGCTCACTCCCCGCGATCTTCGTGGCCGATGCGCCCGGCCTCGATTTCCTCAACTCGATCGCGACGCCGGTCGACGAACCCGTCGACTGGATCGCGGACGGCGAAGGCCTTCTGTCATGGCTCGAACAGGCGCAACTGGTGCCTGCCGAGGTGCTTGCGCACATGCGTTCGCAAACCGCGTCTGCCGAGTTGGACGAGATCGCGGCCAAGGCGCGCGGCCTGCGCGAATGGTTCAGATCGTTTGTGCAGAAGAGAAAGGGACGGCCGCTCGCGGCAAAGGACCTGAGCGAACTCGAAGCGTTGAATGGCGTGCTGCAGCGCGACGAACAGCACGGCGCGATCGTCGCGGACGAGAGCGCGCCGAGCGGCCTTGCATTCACGATGCAACGCCGCTACTCGACGCCCGAGTCGCTGCTGATGCCGATCGTCGAGACGCTGGCGAAGCTCGTGTGCGAACAGGACTTCACGTACGTCAAGGCGTGCGAGGGCCCGAAGTGCACGCTGCTGTTCGCCGATCACACGCGTGGACATGCGCGCCGCTGGTGCAGCATGGCCATCTGCGGCAATCGCGCGAAGGTGGCCGCGCATCGCGCGCGGCTCAGGGAAGGAAAGGGCGGTTGAGCCTTACCGTTCGATCCGGATGTTCAATGGAAGGAGAGAGCATGAAACACATCAGGGCGATTGCGTTCGATCTTTACGGCACGCTGTTCGACGTACATTCGGTCATTGATCAGTGCGAGCAGCGATATCCGGGACACGGGCGCGAGATCAGCACGATCTGGCGGCAGAAGCAGCTCGAATACACGTGGCTGCGCAGCCTGATGAATCGCTACGTCACCTTCGAGCAGGCGACGGAAGATGCATTGCGCTATACGGCGCGGCATCTGAAGCTCGATCTGGATGATAAGACGAAGGCGGCACTTTGCGATGCGTATCTGAAGCTGCAGCCCTTTCCCGAAGTGCCGGCGACACTTCCGCGGCTCAGGGAGCGCGGCCTCGGGCTCGCGATTCTCTCGAACGGCTCGCTGCATTCCATCGGCTCCGTAGTCGGCCATGCGGGATTGCGCGATCACTTCGATCATCTGCTGAGCGTCGATCCGGTGCGCATTTACAAGCCGCACGATCGCGCCTACGAACTCGCGGAGGAAGCATTCGGTGTTTCGCGCGCGTCGATTCTCTTCGTCTCGTCGAATGCGTGGGACGCAACCGGCGCGCGCCATTTCGGCTTTCCGACTGCGTGGATCAATCGCGGCGGCAATACGTTCGAGGAAATGGGGCAAAGGCCGGACTGGGAACTGTCCGGCCCCGATGCGTTGCTCGACCTCTTTGACAAGGCGTAATCAGGCTCGGTTGCGCGCTGCTTGCGTCATCACCGCGGCAAAGTTCGCTGTCTTGGATTCGCTTATAAGTCCTTTTGGTCGGCGACATCCGGATAGCAGGCGCCGCGAAGCGACGCTCGGTCGGTGATGCGTTCGGCCACTGAGCGCGTCGATGGCCGCGGGACCGGGCGACATCCGACATCATGTCACACGTTGCTGGCAGCGTATCGGCTTCCGAAGACAGAACTAGGTCACACCCGAGCGTGGTGGGGTAACAAGGACTGGGAACATCCGTTTCACGCGTGCGACTCAACTTGCGCAGCCAGCAAAACTTACTTTTTGGCAGTGGCAGTGGCAGTGGCAGTGGCAGTGGCAGAGGTGCTTCTATATCTGCATGGACTTGCGCGACATTTACCGCGGATTCAGACGGCAAGACATCGAACGACATCTATCGTGAATGACTTTTTTCGGATGGGAAGTGCCGCTCGGCCGTCTGCAAGAGGCCCTGCGTGAATGCCCGCTTCTGGCCGACAGCACTCGCTCACGTTCGCCGCCATGAGCTGCCGTACCGTAGGTTAGCGATCGCTGCGCAAAGTGCTCTCGAGTTGGTGCTATCGGCCATCTGCAGTCACTTAAGACGTCGATCGTTAGACCATTTGTGCGGCAATTGAGCCAACAAAAGCGACCGTCTCCGGCCTAAGATCCTGATTGCGGTGCATCGCAAGCGAATCGTGCCAACGATGATGCCAGTTTCGACATAAGAGTAACGCCATAAGGTTCGAAGTTCATGCAACTCGATAATGCGCGGCGGCAAAATATTTGCGCCGCCACCGCTTCTTAGCACCTGCCTTGCGAGGACGTCGGGCTCGTATCCCATCCATGGCACGGGACTGTCCGCGTTGATGTTGAGCACGTATCTGCAAAATGCAGTGTCCTTTGCCACCTGACCGATTATGGCCCGCTGGCAGAAGCCGAGCGTCGTTCAAACACGTGCGCAAGGTGTTCGAACGGCATAAGCGCGGTGCTTGAGGCGGGCGGACGAATTAGGCCACGCCGACGAAAGCTCAGCATTTGCTACGAAACAGCTCTCACATTTAGGAGAAGCTTATGACCTCGTCAAAGTGTTTTCGGGCCGTTTTGGCCGGCTTTGTCATGCTGGCTTCAACGGCCGCTATGGCTGATACGTCCGGAGCTGACTGGATGTCCAGTCAGCAAGCGATCTCCAAACTCAATGAGAAGGGTATGCGAATGCCTACCTGAAAGCCGACGATGGACACTGGGAGGGAGAAGCAAAGATGGGCGGGCGAATCTACGAGTTGCATGTCGATCCGCACACTGGCGCGATTACCAAGAGCGAACCGAAGCACTGAACACGGCGGTCGACGACCTCACAAAGTCGTTTCAAGTCCAAGTGGTCTTGGACCGTTTGATTTTAGCAAGCGAAAAGGGCGACCTGCCTGGCGGCTCCGGACCTTCAGGCAGCGAAAGCTCGACGCTGCGTAACATTGGATGTGGGTTGCAGCCTGTCAATCACGGAAATGTTTTGATCCATGGCGTAGAGGCCGAGAGATCAAATCTTTTCCCCTCAACGGCGCAAGATCACTTATGTTTGTCAAGAGGGCGTGCGCCCGCCGAATCCATCAGCGTCACGTCATTGCTGGCGTTTCCGTCTACAGGCTCATGGGAGCCCGCTTACCGAGCGATCATTGACTCGTCTTCTCTGTCGCAGTAACTGCGCAGCGGGCGTGAGGAGCTCGTTTTGATACGTTCTCCTTCGTCTCCATGCGTTCGCCCGTCGAATGAACATCGACGGGCAGGGCGGTACAATACGGCGCCGTCGCCAGCGCAAGGCTCGATCAATTCCGGAGAACGTCCATGTTCGGCAAGTTCATGCCCACGGAGGGCCGATTTTTCGAAATTTTTAATGCACACGGTGAGTGCATTGTCGAGGCGAGCCGGGAGCTCGAACGGCTGATCGCGGATTTGCCGAATGCCGAGGCCTACAAACAAAACGTCCACCGAGCCGAGAAGGCTGCTGACCAGCTTACGCGCGAGACGATGGACCTGCTACACAAAACGTTCATCACGCCGTTCGACCGTGACGTTATTCATAAATTGATCACCACGATGGACGACATCCTCGATCTCATTGAGGATGTCGCAACGGTCATCATTCTTTACGACGTGCGGGCATTGACGTCAGAAGCGAATGAACTGGCGCGCATCTGTGTATCGACCGCCGAGCGCGTCCACTTTGCTGTGAGCCAGCTGGCAAACATGCGGCAATCAAATCAGATTATTGCCGCTTGCAAAGACATCGATATTCTGGAGTCGGAGGCAGATCGTATCCTCCGCACCGCAATGTCGAAGCTGTTTCGCGAAGAGGGCGACGTGAAGACGTTGATCAAGCTAAAAGCCGTGTTTGAGTTGCTGGAAGCGGTCACCGACAAGTGCGAAGACGTGGCGAACATTCTTGAGGGGATCGTTCTCGAGAACGCCTGAACGAGTACCGTTAAACACAACGGCTGCAGCGACAAGTCACCCTTTCCTTGATGCGCCAACTCGACGAGAGCGCGAAGGCGAGCGCAGATATCGTCGGCTCCCAACCGGCCCTATTGTGACTTCGGCTGCGATGAGCGCACACTATGGATTGACAGCAGTCGACGCGAGATTGCTTCGAATTGGTTGGCTGTTGTGCGTGAGTTCGATCTGCACTTCATCCACGGCGGGTCGTCTTCCGATTGCTGAACGATGAATTGCTTGACCCGGATGCGCCCGCTGCCGAGTGCTTCGTGCAGCGAATTGAGGGTAATACTGTCCCGGTCTGCAAGAAGTTGTATAGTGCGCTGTTGTTTGACCGAAATAAAACGGCGCTCGAGAGGCTTCATGCCTGCAAAAATGACGCTGATAATCACCGTCGCACCAATCGATGCGGTGTAAATTCCGCCACCGACGGCAAGTCCAACTCCCGAAACCAACCACAAGCTTGCTGCTGTAGTCCGGCCCCGGACGACTTCGCCGCGCATCAAGATAGAACCCGCGCTGAGAAAGCCGATGCCTAAGACTCTTGCGCCGCGACCCGCGACGGGTCCAGAAACAACATTCTTCTGGCCGAGCATATCGGCGAACCCGAAGGCTGAGACCAGCATGATCAGTGCCGTACCGACGCTGAGTAGCATGTGCGTTTGCAGACCCACGGCCTAATTCAGGCGCTCCCGCTCGAATCCGATTACGCTACCCAGCGCCCCGGCCACTGCAAGGCGCGCGAGAATCTCGCCATTTGAAATCCTAGTCCTTCCTCCGACGAAAGCGACCGGCACGATGGACTTTCGAAATGCGTAGGCGCCTTGGTCCCGCCGCTGAATATAAGTAACGTGACATTTCTGCGACAGAAGCGGAAGTCCGGTGCAGCCGTTTATTAAACCGACGTGTCTGGTCCACGGCCTAATGAGTCGCGTGCCTAATCACCATCCTTCTCTTGGAGAGGCGTTTTTTATTGGTACGGCGCGCATTTCTGCTGCGGTTTATCCAGGCTTGTATAAAAGTGGAGAGCTCGGTGCGCACGTACCAAGGCCACCGTGCCAAGTGATAGACGGTGAGGAACACACTTCGCCAGCCTTTGTGCCAGCCAATGGGTATTGCCTCGCCTGGAAAGCTGCGAATATCGCGGTGGCCGACGCTGACGGCTCCGGCGAACATCCAGAGCATCGATAAAATGAATGTGGGCGTCGATAAAAGACACGCCGTGGCTAACAGAAGTGCTGGAAGGCAGATCTTGAAGGCAGAACATGGTCGCATGGCGCGGGGTGTTAAATTTTGACAGATAACATACGGTCATACGCCTCGGGTAGTGGATTCGAGGAGCCAATGACGAAACACAATGAAGGATAGGTCAACAATCATCTGTCGACGCGACGACAAAATCCTTCTCGTGACGCGAAACCGCGCTCGATGGAGTCTGCCGGGCGGCGGCGTGAAATCGACAGAATCGCTTGTTCAGGCAGCAGACCGGGAGTTGCGTGAAGAAACGTCGATGGTGGCTTCCGGCTTCACCTACCTATTTCACTTTGGTGGGCTCAGCAAACGCCATCATGTTTTCTTCGCAGACTTGGATGAGCAACAGACGCCAGTAGCACGAAATGAGATCCGTGACTGTCGTTGGTTTCGGATGAAGCGGATCGATACGCTTTTCACAAGCGTGCCAACCAAAGCCATCATCGCGCTGTGCTTCGAATATGAGCTGCTCCCGACCGTTGCACCCTAATGATTCGGATGCTGAGCGGCCATTCTTCAGATTCCAGATGCCAAGTATTTAAGAACGAGCTTATTCGCATCGCCGCTTGAGCCATAATCCAGGCAACGCTTTACAGCAGTCGTTCCGGCGACCATTTGTCAAGTCAAACGACGGAACGTCACCTCGCAGACGCTCCACCCTACTAATTATTCATGAGACGCGCACGGACCGCTCATCACCCTCGAAAGCCTAGGATATGGTTGTGGGTCGTTGCGATCGGGTTAATGATGCTTGTGGAGAGTCGCTCCTTGATACGGTACATCAAGGAAGTTCCGAATCGCGTGCTTGGCAGCTTGTGTCCGATTAGAAGTGTTCAGTGGCAACACACGCAAATCGAGCGTTACTATCGAGCCCTCTATGATGAGGCCCCAACGAGCTTCCACATCATGCAAGCTTCGTCTGTCTGGGACCAGAAAGACCGTGTATGGATTTCTCCGTTTAGCCAGAAAGAAAAACCCGGTCAAACACGGACCATGGCCGCGTTCGTCGAATGTGATGGTTTTACTTCAGCTGTCGGATGGCGGCAGTACGCCGATTCAAGAAGTGGAAAGCCGGTCTGCACCGATGCTGCCGCGGCGCGCTATCAATAGAAAAGCGTGCTCTTTTCAATTAGGGACAACGTAGGATTTCAGGAAACTGCCGTCTCACGATGTCGCCGCATGAGCAATTCTACGAGCGCTTTGCAATCGGAGGTCATCAATCTCGAAAGGGAACGATGCTGTCGCAAAGTTCGTCGGAAGCCGTAGAGGTGCTAGGTCTTTGCATAAGAGAAAGACCGCCCCTACTGTGTTTAGCCCGGTCCGTCGCTCGCTGCCGCTAGAAGCGGCAGGATCAGATCGCTGACAGGCGTGGCAATGCCGCGCACTCGGGCGCAACGCTGTATGACTCCGTTCCGGCTATCCCATTCGAGCGGCCGACCCGCTTGCCGATCGGCGAGGATCGATGTGCCGAGGTCGGCCGGCGCACGCTGGAATCCATCGATGATCTCTTGCATGACTTCATCTCCCAATGTCGCGCCCTCAGCGCGGGCGACTTCGAGGCATTCCTTCAGGTACGCGAGCGACAGGTGTTCGATATCAGCACGGGAATACATGCCGGCGCGGCGGCCCGTCAAGACCATCAATCCCGCGACTGCGTTGTGAAGCAATTTCCGCCAAGCGATGCTTGTGAAATCCTTGGTAACGCCTACGGAACAGCGGGTATCGCGCAATGCCGTCACGACGGCCTTTGCAGCCTGTATGTCCGGCAATGTGAGCCTCGGCATCGCACGCAGCCACACCGAGGCATCGGCCTCGCGTTGTGCTGGAAACCAGACCACCGAAGGCAGCACACGGTCTTTTGAGACGTAAGGCGCGAATTGATCTATCTGTTCTACGCCGTTCTGCAACACGCACACCACGGTCCTCTCGTCGCACAGCGCGGACAGCCAATTCGACGCGGCTTTGACCTGCGTCGTCTTCACCGCGACGAACACAACATCGAATCTCCTTTCGATGTGGGCGGGGTTGGTCCGCACGGGTCCTGGCACGCGAATCTGGCCGCCGTCGAATCGCAAGTCTAGATAAGCGCGTGCGGTGCGGCCAAATAGAGCCGGTGTACGGCCCGCTTCGTGAAGCGAGGCGGCAACAGTAGTACCGATTGCGCCGGGACCGACAAGGGCGATCGTTGGAGTGTGGGGCATCGTCTTGGGTTTCCTGGATTATTGAGCGTTGTGATTACTTGGCAGCTCACGTTTTGCTTAGATGACGGTGAAGCGCAAGCGCTAATGGAAAGATCGCAAGCGCGGTGGCGGCCGTCGCGATCGTCGCGCCGTGCACGCCGATCCGGTCGCCCAGCAATCCGTACGCAACCGGTGCGAGTGCACCTGACGCGATCGTGCCGGTGTAAAAGAGGGCGAACGCGCGCTCGGTGTGGCCGACGAGCGTGAATTCGGGGACCGTCCCATAAAGCACCGACGACGTGCCGTTGAGCATCACGCCGAGCAGCGGAAGCAGGATCATCGCGGGCGCGAGCGGCAGCCAGATCACAGAGAGAATCAGTAGCGCGGTGGCACCTTCGGTAGCGAACACCGTTCCGATTACACCGACGCGTGCGCCGAGCCAGCCGCACGCGAACTTGCCCGCCGCACCGCCGATGAATACCAGTGCCAGCGCCGTACCCATCATTTGAGGCGAGATGCCTTTCGAGCGCAGGAGAAACGGTAAAAATGTGAGCAGGCCCATCCGCACGGCGGTATCGAGGACGCCGATAGCGAATAACAGCGAGAATCCGCTCCGTGGACCCGTCGTATCTTCGCTGGTCGCTTCAACGACTGACGGCTCGTTTTTCCGGATCGAGGGGAGGAAAAGTGCAATGACCAGTGCGACCACCATACCAATGGTCGACATCGCCCACAGCGCGTGACGCCAGGGCATGAAGGTGATTAGCAGTGATACGGCCGCAGGCAGCGCGGACTTGCCGAGATCGCCTGCGAAGTTATAGACACTGAGCGGGGCGCGGGCTTTTTGTCCGTAAGCGCGCGACACGGCCCCCGACGCCAATGGATGCTGTGTGCTCGATCCGCATCCCGACACGGCAAGCGCGATGCACAGACCAAGCAAAGAACCCGACATGCCCGCGAGGGCGTAGCCCAGCGCGGCGAATAGGGTGCCGATCGCGAGCGTCGCGCGCGTGCCGAAAATACGCGCCAGGCTCCCGGTAGGCACTTGAAATGTCGCCATGGTGCCGGCGTAGACACCACGCAGAAGCGCAAGCGCACCATAGCCGAGTCCGAAATCCGCCTGCCATGTAGGCAACAGCGCGTAGATCATGTCCGTGTAACCGTCGTGCAGTGCGTGAGCCGTACACGAAAGCCATAAAACGCGTGTGCGTTGCGCGGGGCCGGCCGGATCGGGGCGCTCGGCAGTCGTTGTCGCCGGCGCGGAGAGGGAGAAAAGTCGCATGCGTTGAATTAGGGTGCGCGAGTGCGGTGACATCGCGCATTTCGTTGCAAGGCAGTCTGAAGTCTACGGTCGGATCGGCCATGCAACAACTGACATAAAATCGACTCAGACGGGAGAAAAAGTCACCGATGAGTACTGGAAAGCGCTCGGTCTCGAAGACCAATAAATTGCCCCCACTAAACGCCTTGCGGCACTTCGAGGCGGTGGCCCGTCTCGGCAGCTTCGCGGCCGCGGCGAATGAGCTTCACGTGACGCATTGGGCCGTGGGTAAGCAGATACGCCTGCTGGAAGACTGGTTCAGTGTGCCCCTGTTCGAGCGTCAAGCGCGCGGCGTGGTTCTTACCGACGAGGGAACCACACTGCTCAGCGATGTCAACGGCGCGTTTGCAAGGCTCGGCAGTTCTGTAGGCCGGTTGCGGCGCGAATCGATGACGCGCCGAGTCAGGGGTGTGGTGCGCGTGAATGCGTTGGCGAGTTTTGCGCTTTGTTGGCTTATTCCCCGGCTGACGGAATTTCAAGCGCTGTATCCCGACGTCGATGTGAGGCTATCGACTACTTCGCGCCGACTGCGCTATGTCGGGGATGCATTCGATATCGGCGTGCGTTCGGGACCCGAAGAAGCGGCGGGCATCAAGTCGTCGATCCTGATGCCCGACTTGCGCCTGCCCGCGTGCAGTCCGAAGGCGTTGGTTAATCACCCGGTCGGCACAATTGCTGATTTGCGCCACCACACATGGCTGCATTCGACAAGCACGCGCACCGCATGGGCCGATTGGTTGCGGCAGGCGGGCGAGACCACTATCCAGGGTGCGCGTCATCGCTACTTCGACCACGTGTTCCTGCAGTTGGCCGCAGCGATGGAAGGCCTCGGTGTGACCTTGGCGTCGCTGCCTCTCATTGAGCGCGAGATCGCCATGGGGCGGCTCGTGTGTCCTTTGCCGGGGCCGATTTGGCGCGGGCCAGATTACACCATGGTCGTCAATGCGGACCGTGCGGACGACGAAGCCATTGAGGCTTTCCGGAAGTGGATGGTCGCTGCGGCAAAAGTGAGTTCTCGAATAGACATCAAGTCTCCCTAGCATGGGATGTCCACGCATGGCTACCGTGCACGGAGGAACGTGGAGCTGCTCCTGACCTTGCTGAGGAGGCCGATCGTGGCCGCGCGCCTTCGTTGACTGATATGTATTCGGACGACTGCTAATCTCCAACAAGCGACGTTCGGTTCAGCGGTGCAAGCCGGCGCATGGCAGCAAGAGGCCGGGCGCAGCCGCACAGTTCGTAAGCGGCGAAGGTCGGCTATGGCTCGGCATGCCTCGCTTGCGTTGCCTCAAAGCCGACAATGGATTACGCCGCATTGCGAAAACAGCTAAGTGCCGAACTGCCGCCGCACAAAGGATTAATGACGATTGTCCTAATTGGCTGACAACCGCACGCTTGGTGCGCTTGAAACGGACTTGGAAGAGCAGACACATGTGCTGCTAGCGGACTGACAAGCCGACCAAAATTTTTTCGCCGCGAACTTTCGCCGGCTCCACCGCGACTCTTCAAGTTTTAATCTGCTACACCAGAGGCGCCTCCATCTCATTGATGTACCAACGGGCAGAACTATCCTGCATGTGAGGTGTGTAGATCGTCCTACCGCTGCTCCCGCCGTCCTCAAATACTCTTCGAAAGTTGTTCGATCGAGGGGTTACACGGGTTACATGGGTTACGTTCGTCTAGATTGTTGATTTATAGGGGAAAATTTCGTAACCCATTTTGTAACCCAGAGGTCGTGCAACCCCGGTTTTGGGTTACACCGCTCTGACTGTAACCCGTGCAAATCGCGATGGGTTACGCTTTTTTCCGATCGGGTTACGCCGAAACCCTTATGCGGCAAGGCTTCCCGTCAGCGTAACCCGTGTAACCCCTGTAACCCGTGGATTTTTAGGTTGGTAAAGAATATTTCCACATTTCGGCGGTGAAAACGTAGACTTTCGTGGGACCTTTATCAGGAATGCGCTCGGCTCGAACAGAGCGACCATCGGCAGACGGGCGAATCCAGCCGGCGCAAATGAGTGTTTTGGCCACCGAACGCGCTTCGAATCCATTACAGACTTCGCGTTTGAAGATCTCTGGAAAGACCAAATACTCCACACCCGCATCGCCCTTGCGACGGAAACCCGCGCGATTGATGGTCGGCCGCTCCGATACATCGTTGAAGTCGGTGAACCGCGACTCTTCATGGGCCTCGAAGAACGCCTTCACGTGCGAGAGAATTGCGCCTTGCTCGTGATTGCCTGCGCTGCCTCGGTTCTCCAACCATGCTCGGAAACACGTCGCCGATGCCGCGAGTGCCTCACCGGGCTGCCAACCAGTGATTTCGCGATCGGTCGCATATTCGCCAGCCAGGCCGATCAGCGCGAGTCGCTCGCATACACGGTGGGCTTGCCCGCTGGCATCACCCGGTAGGTTCTCGGCGAGGAACTTGGCTGTCTCCTGACGCAAGTACTGTTCGATCACCTCGGGCTCCTTGGCGATCGCGTTGAGCATCTCGATCGCGGCGACGCCGTAGCTTCGCTTGCAGCCCTCATTGATCAGTGCCGAAAGCTTCGCGCCGCCGCCTTGTCCGTGCAACGTTTCAAACAAGCCAAAGCCCCGACCAGCATCTGCCGGAATTTCGACCAGGCGTACCTCTTGACCCGCCTTGGCCCTTTTGCCGCCCGCCTGCATGTGCTGCGCAAGTCCGATCTCACCAGCCGACAGAAATAGCAGTCGCCACGACTGCCGCGCACGCGCCGAGCCGGTTCGCCCCGCGCGCGCCTTGCCGCTGCCGTTCGCCAACATGTAGGCGATCTCGCCCGCCTCGCGAGGATCGACCTGCGCCAGCTCATCGAGCACCAACAGGGTGTCGTTGTGAAGCGCTGCAAGCCCTTCAAGGCCGTTTGCCGTCGCACGCCAACGCTGCATGTATTCCGGGCCGCCATAGACGCTACAGGCAGCGCGAAGGGCCGTCGTCTTGCCTGTCGACGAATCGCCAACCAAATTCAGACCGCCCGACTCCTGACCGGAATACGCCAACATCATCCCGGCAAACGCCGTCGAGACCGCCACCAACATCCGTGAGTTGCCTGAGCAGTAAGCGGCGACGTCGCGCTTCCACTCGTCCGACGTTCCTGCCTGTGAATATGCACGCATTATTGCCTCCGATTGAAAGATCACGCGTTCAGCTGACACGCCAATCGTACGGTCGGGAAACACGAAGGCGCCGTTATGCCAGCCAGTACGCGTCACGCACCTGCCCCGCGCCTTGGGTTTGGCGGTCGTTACGTACTCTGTGAGCTTGTTGCGAGCGCGGAAGCTCGGAGCGATGTCCAGCCCCAGCCGAGCGAGCTCGCCGCGCATGTCCGCACCGTCCGAGCGCAGCATCTCCATCGGCATGGCCCAGACATGCGGATGATCGTCCGCGTCCTTCCACTCGAGCAGACGCCCCCAGTTTTCCGAGGCGCGATCGCGCACCAGCGCACGGACGTGAAGCGGCGAGCAGATCCAGTGCGGCATGCCGTCGTCATCTGTATAGAACACGCCTTCTCTGCTCACAGAGAAGCCGCGCGGCACGCAGCCCTTATCCGGTTGCTCCCCGCCGTCCGGCTTTGCGGCCCGTTCAACCTGCGCGGCGACCGCGGCCGCTCCGAAACGTGTGTGCATGTCGTTGAAGTCCGTTTCGTCGTCACCACGCTTGTCGCCGAACTCGGGCAAGGCGACAGTGCCATCGACGGCTCTCGCCGCTTCGACCGCCTTTTGTTGCCCGTTTCCGAGGTCCGCGAGGACGGTAATCTCTGCATCCGGATGGGCAGCCCGCATCGCCCAGGCGACCTTCATCAGGTTGCCCGCCGAGAGCGCGGCCACCGTAGCGAAACCTGTGCACAGATAGGCTGATAGTGCAGTAGCGACACCTTCTGCAATCAGGACGCGGTCGCAGTCTTTCGCGGAATCGCCGACGAACCAACCGCCGCCAGCCTTTGCGCCGCCCGCGAGCGCCGATTTGTGTCCGCATTCGTCGATCATCTCCACGGATGTGACCGCACCGTCGATCATGACCGGCGCGATGAGGATTCGGCCCTCAAGCTTGACGCCGGCGGACTGCGGGTGATAACCCATCAGCATCTGAAGCTTTTGGACGTCGAGCTCACGCAGCGCTTCCACGGCTGTGATGCCTTTGCGCGACAAGTAAGGATGGTCGTCACGCGCAGGCTGAGACTTCTCGATGATTGCGAGCGCGACCGTTGCCGCGTGCTTGCGGTCCTTCGTTCGTTGCCGCTCATCCTTTTGCACCCGGGCGTCGCGTTCTGTCCGGCGGCGTTCGACCTCCACAGGATCTACGACGATCGCCGCCTTTCCGCGCGGGCTATAGCCGTACTTCTTGGCGATCGCAAACAACGTGGCGATGGTGATGCCTCCATTAGGACGGATCGAGCGCCACGTATCGCGAACATCGGCAGCGACATAGCTTGGGCTTCCCTGACTCCATCGATTGAACGTTTCGAAGCCGGCGTCGCCTTCCTCATGCTTCAACGAGGCAGCGACGCGGAACCACACGTCGCGCTCAACGTCCGGCGGGATGAACGAAAGTGCTTCGAGGATCCGCTGGTGATTGTCGAAGACGGTGCTCATTGGCCGTCCTCCGTACGCACGCCAGCTTGCGCGATTACACGAACGAAGGCGAGGTTGTCGCCAATCGCAGCTGTCGCCTGCCGGGCCAAATTCAAAATCCGAGGTGTACGCTCGCCTCTGGACATCAGCGTTTCGAGCAAATCCGCACGTCGAAACCCGTTCGCGGCGGCTGTGGCAAACACCAAGTCGAGCACGCGACGCGCATATTGCCGCAAGTCCTCGTCGGCCTGCTTCGCCTCGTACACGAGGAAGCCACACATCAGAAGGCATTGGCTGGGACTTGCGTACTTGCCTTCTCCAATCGGAATGCCCAGCTTGTAGTTTTCGTTCATACGGACTCCCGCGCCGCCAGAGTAAGCGCCTGAATGATCTGGGTCAGCAGTTCCGGGCGCAAGGAGATGCCCTGGCGCGTTGGAACGAAGTCGCCTCCACGGTCGGCCACCAGCAACCGAATATCGATGTAGCGCCGGCCCTTGTACCAGCGATGCGAAATGCGAATACGCTGCGTTGCGCTCTTTTGAATGTCGAGCACCAATTGCTCGTTGTTCATCGTGCTCATACATCCTCCCGTGAGGAGTACTCATCGGTGGGGCCACGACGGGATCGTTCTAGTCTGAGACGGTCTGATAAGCGTTGACGCAAAGACCAGTCTGCTTCGGATGCGATGTGCATCATCTGCCCGATTAGCTTGAATTCGCTCGCGAGCTGAAAGAGCAGCATCGAATGATCGATTCCCGCACTAGAACGCTCGAAGGAAACCGCGTGCGCGCCATCTTGATGCTGATTAAGCAGACCAGCGACGTCAGAGGTGAGCGAAGCCAAAGATGACGCCTTAAGCGTTGCGACTTCGGAACAGCCAGAGAGATATTGCAACTCGCTGTCCGAAACCGTCGTCATATCGAAACGCTCGAAAAAAAATTCAAGCATCCCAGCCGCGCACAGGCCTTGCGATACCGTGGTGCAGTTCCGCGTCTTAGCCATGTGCCACCTCCGCACGGATGATTTCAGCAAGATGAAGCAGGGCGTTGGCGCAACAATCCAGCGCATCATTCGCGCTAGGCGCGAGCGCGGCGTCTCTCAGGGCGCGATTGATGATTTGGATTTGCAACGGAGGATAGGTTTGCTCAGGACGAGCGAGAGTAGTGCCATGCATGGCTTTGCTCCTTGTAGTGAGACTAGGCCCGTTTTTGAGACGGGTGGGCAGGAGCTCAAAACCGCTACAAGACGGCGGGCATATTCCCCTTGCGGGTCTTTTATTAGCCGCACTCCCGCCCATAGGCGCAAAACCAATAGGCGAAACAAAAGCCACAGACTGACGGGGTGGCTGGACCGCTTGTAGAGGTGTTTTGAGCACCGTTCCCGGAGGATAGTCGAGTGATTCGCCGTCCGTCAAGTTGTTCGCAGAATCGTACCTGGCCGATGGCGCCTGCAAGTGCTCTGATCTAGCATCTGTAATTGGGTTGTTTGATTGGCAGGCCTTCGGGCCGGCTATTTTTTTATTTGTCATGCGGGCTCTCCGAGCAGGACTGCACGCAGCTCACCGACGTTCCACAGGGCGTGGCCGCCAATGGTGCGGGGCTTCGGGAGATCACCGCGCTTAGAACGATTCCAAACCGTAGAGACGCTGCAGGAGCAAAGCGCAGCAACGGCTTGAACCCTGACGCCTGCGGCGGAGGGCAGGCTGTCGAAGTTGCGGACTTCAGTGTTGAGCATCGAATCGACTCGAAAGAGTGCGGGATTGCACGAGACGACTGTATTTCGATGGTCTGATGGGTTTTGCCACTTGGCAAAGCCAGATGCCAGGTGGCAAGTTGGCCTATTTCCGGAGGAGATCGACTCCTTCAGCCACGCTGGCGCGAATACTCGATCGCCCGAGCCCGTTGCAATTGACGTCAGGGATTTCGGCGATGAGATCTACGACGGCATCTGCTATCTGGCTGGCGTTCGGCTTTTCGCCTCTTCGGTAGAGCGCCGCCCTCTCGGCGAGCAACGTGGCCATCGCGCCTACTTGCTTAAGCAGCGTTTCCCGCTCTCGTTTCCCGGTGTCTTCCGCCGTCTGATTGACGCGCGGGGAAGCAGACTCTCCATTTAGCAGTCTGCGAAGGTCCGCGCTGGCAACACGAAAAACATCGGGATCAGGAAATTCAACATCAACAATGAAGTCTTTTACTACGCTGGAGCCAGAGGCACGGCCAGGCATCCGGCGCAGCACTTGAAGAAGTGATTGTCCATCTGCGTCTCGGAGGAGGACTCCATCCGAGAAAACTATCTGGCCTGCTCTGTCTCCGTCGAAGACCTCCTGCCGTTCGCGCCGGGCGTCGACGGCAATCTCATACACTCCCTCCAGCAACTGAACCTGGTCTGACTGCCAGAACCACTGCTCTCGTCGCTTTGGATCGAAAGAACGCCCGCCAGCAACCGACGAAGAGAGCAGCCCAAAACAGTGACAACCGCGCGCTATCGGAACGGCATAACGTCCTGTCGCATCCCACCAGACTGGAATTTCACCCGCTGCTATCTGCTCGAGAACGTCTGAATCTGTGATGTGCTCGTTGAACGCATTTTCTAGGAGCGAGGCTGCTTGGCTGATGGAAAACCATCGCTTGAAAGATCCAAGCTTCTGCATTTGCTTGCCCTGTAGCGAAGCCCTATTGACAGCCGTGCCAGCCGGGTAGGGCATCCGGTTCTCGCCCCGTCGGGCTAGGCACGGCAGATCTTCACGCCTGCTTGTTCATAGGAACGACTGTCCCTTCCTCGATGACCTTGTCACAGAACGCGGCCCAGTCGTCCATCAGACGTCGGCGCTTCTGTAGTACGTCGGAGCGCCAGTAGGCCGCCTCAGTCGCATCGCCCTTGATATGTGCAAGCGCCACTTCGGCCAGTTCGCGAGGATAGTTTGTGTACTCGCTGGCCCAATCTCTGAACGTCGATCGGAAGCCGTGGGGCGTGGCCTGCAACCCTTGCCGACGCATGATCGCGAGCAGAGACATATCAGACAGCGCGCCGCTTGCCCTCGGGCTGGGAAACACGAGGTAGACATCCTCTTGGCGCTCGATGGCCTTCAGCAGCCGTACGGCCGCCGCGGGCAGCGGCACTCGATGTTCCTTTCGCGCCTTCATCTTCTCGGCCGGCACCGTCCAAATACGTTTTTCGAGGTCTATCTCGCGCCAGTCGGCAGCCCGCGCTTCGCCGGATCGCGCCGCGGTCAATATCGAGAACTCCAGGCACCGCGCGCTGACGCCTTCAATGGCGCGCAACCTTTTCATGAACGCGCCCATCTGCGCGATCGGCAAGGCGGGGTGATTGCGAACGCGCTTCGTCTTCTTCGGGGCGCTCAGTAGCTTGTCGAGGTTGCCCCGCCACGCGGCCGGGTTGACACCTTCATCCCGAAAGCCCTTCACGCGCGCATAGTCGAGAATGGCCTCAATCCGGCCGCGCAGGCGGCTTGCAGTTTCGGTCTTGGACTGCCAAATGGGTTCGAGGATTTCGAGGACGTGAGAGCGCGTCACATGGCGGATTTGCATTTTGCCGATGACCGGGTGAGCGTACTCGGCGAGGGTATATGTCCACTGCGCGCCGTGCTTAAGGTTGCGCCACTCGACTTCCTTCGCAGCGATGTACCGCTCTGCGGTCTTCTCGAAGGTCATCTCCAGCGCGTGGCCCGCGCGCAGTTGACTCGCCGCTTCCTTCCGCTGCATCACAGGGTCGATACCGCGCTTGATGTCCTCTCGGAGGGCGAGGGCCTTCTCGCGCGCTTCGGCGACGCCCATCCCCTTCTGCGAGTAGGCCTCGATGCCTATCTCGCGACGCTTGCCGGCGACAACCACGCGAAGCACCCAGTAGCCCGCCCCAGTGTCCGAGACGTCAAGGTACAAGCCAGCGACGCCCCCCACCGCGTATCGGCCTGGTTCCTTCAGTCTGCTGACCGCCAACGGTCCAAGTTCCTTCGCTTTCTTTGGCATCGCCGATCGTCGAAGTTTCCACAAGCTGTGAGAGCCTTAGATGGAGCCGCGAGCAATCTACCCACCAACCCCTCCACCATCAGCCCTCCACCATCCCATCCACCATAAAATTTACGACTGAACGCGTCGAAACGCAATGAGTCGAGACGCTCCGACGGAGATGAATCGGGCTGAAAGTCTTGCTGGACGGGAGTTTGCGCGATCAAGCGCGACGAAACGAGACGAGAAAAAACAGGCGGGGTGGCGGAGGCGGTGAGATTCGAACTCACGGAAGGATCACTCCTTCGCCGGTTTTCAAGACCGGTGCCTTAAACCGCTCGGCCACACCTCCAGCAAGGCGCGTATTGTAGCGCAACTCCTCGGCCGTGGGCAGCCGTTAGCCTTCCAGCGACCGCGTCGCTTTTAAAGCGGGAAACAATCGCATCCACAATAGCGCGATGGCGATCGTCCCCAGTCCGCCGATCAGCACCGCCGGCACCGTCCCGAACAATCCCGCCGTCATGCCGGACTCGAATTCGCCGAGCTGGTTCGACGTCCCGATGAACAGCGAATTGATCGCGCCGACGCGACCGCGCATGTCATCCGGCGTCTGCAACTGCACGAGCGATGTCCGCACCACCACGCTGATGACATCCGACGCGCCCAGCGCCGCCAGCGCGATCAGCGACAGCACGATATTGCGCGACAGCCCGAAGACGATCGTCGCGAAGCCGAACGCGATCACGCCGCCGAACAGCGCCGTGCCCGCGCGCTGCCGCAGCGGAAAATGCGCGAGCCAGATCGATCCCGTCAGGGCGCCCACGGCAGGCGCCGCACGCAACACGCCCAAACCCCACGGACCGGTATGCAGAATGTCGCGCGCAAACACCGGCAATAAGGCCGTCGCGCCGCCGAGCAGCACGGCAAACAGATCGAGCGACAACGCGCCGAGAATAACCGGCTTGCTCTTGATGAAACCGATCCCCGAAAACAGCGCCTCGAACGACAAGGGCGCACGCATGCGCACCGTTTCATCGATGCGAATCGACGTCACGGCGAACGCCGCCGCCAGAAACACAACGGCCACCGCGCCATACACCGTCAACGCGCCGAGCCCATAGAGCAGACCACCCATCGCAGGACCGAGAATCATCGCGGTTTGATTCGCGGACGTGGCCCACGCGGTCGCCTGCTGTAACTGCGCACGCGGAATGAGGTTAGGCAAAAGCGCCGCCATCGATGGCGATTCGAACGCGCGCGCCGCACCCGTGACGGCGGCAATCGCGTAGATCGGCGTGGCGGTTTGCCAGCCATGCCACGCGCCCGCGCACAGACACAGCGCGCCCGCGCCCTCGATCGTCTGACACACCCATGCGATGGTGCGCCGGTCGTATCGATCGGCAACATGCCCGACCACGAGCGTCAGCAGGAACATCGGCAGAAACTGCGCAAGGCCGACGAAACCGAGCGCGAACGCGCTATGCGTGATCGAATAAACCTGCCAGCCGATCGCGACCGACATCATCTGAAACGCCACCGACGACATCACCCGCGCGCTCCAGAACAGCGCGAACGGACGATGCCGCATGACCGAGGACGCCATCGCCGGCGCGCTCAATTGTGCGGTTCCTTCAAGAACAACTCCTGGAGATCGTTGAGAAAGCGCTGCCCGAGTTCGGTCGGCGCGATGCGTTCGAAGTCGCGCGTGATAAGACCGCGCTTCTCGGCTTCAACCAATGCTGGTTCGATGGACGACAACGACAAACCCGTGCGCTCGACGAACGCATGCACCGGAGAGCCTTCGGTCAGACGCAGCGTGTTCAACATGAATTCGAACGGCAAATCGCGCGGGCCGACTTCGCGTTCTTCCTGAATCGCGTTTTCCGTGGATGAAAGCGCCTGTTCCATGTACGTCGCCGGATGCTTGAAGCGCGCCTGACGCAGAATCTTTTGCGGAAACGACAGCTTCGTATGCGCGCCCGCACCGATGCCGAGATAATCGCCAAAGCGCCAGTAGTTCAGATTGTGCTTGCTCTGCCGATGCGGCTGCGCATACGCCGATACTTCGTAGTGCGCATAACCCGCTTCCTGCGTGCGTTCGTGAATCCAGTCCTGCATGTCGGCGGCGGCATCGTCGTCGGGGAGGGCGGGCGGGTACTTGGCGAACAGCGTGTTCGGCTCCATCGTCAGGTGATACAGCGAGAGATGCGGCGGCGCGAACGCCATCGCGGTTTCGATATCGTGCCGGCATTCATCGAGCGATTGCCCGGGCAGCGCGAACATCAGATCGAGATTGAAGTTGTCGAAATGCTTCGCGGCGATTTCGACGGCGGTTCGTGCCTGCGTCGCATCGTGAATACGGCCCAGCGCCTTCAGATGCGCTTCATTGAAACTCTGGATACCGATCGACAAGCGGTTCACCCCGCTCGCACGATACGACGCGAACTTCGCCGCTTCGAACGTGCCGGGATTGGCTTCGAGCGTGATCTCGGCATCGGCATCGATGGGCAGCAGGGCGCGCGCATCCGACAGCAAGCGGTCGAGCCCCTGCGCCGACAACAGCGATGGCGTGCCGCCGCCGATGAAGATCGTATGCACCTGACGGCCCCACACGAGCGGCAGCGCGCTTTCAAGATCGGCGCGCAAGGCATCGAGATAACGGTCTTCGGGGAACGTGTCGTCCTTCGCTTCGTGCGAATTGAAATCGCAGTACGGACACTTGCGCACGCACCACGGAAAATGCACGTACAAGGAAAGCGGCGGCAACGACGTCAGCCGGATGCTTCCCGGCGACGTGAACGCCTGCACGACATTGATAGTTTTCGGTCCCGCACTCACGCCAGTTCCTTCAACCGTTGCAGCAGATCGCGCAACGCGAGCGCGCGATGACTGAGCGCGTTCTTGCGCGCGGGATCGAGCTCGGCAGCGGTGGCGTTGAGCGTCGGCAGATAGAAGTGCGCGTCGTAGCCGAAGCCATGTGCGCCACGCGGGGCGTCGATCACTTCGCCATGCCAACGGCCTTCGGCGATCAGCGGTTCGGGATCGTCCGCGTGACGCACGAGCACGAGCACGCAGAAGTAATACGCGCGGCGGTCTGCTTTATCCGCGAGATCGGCGACGAGGCGCGCGTTGTTCGCGGCATCGCTTTTTTCACCGCCGTTGAGCGATGCATAACGCGCCGAATAAACGCCCGGCGCACCGTTGAGCGCGCGCACGCAAAGACCGGAATCGTCGGCGAGCGCAGGCAGTCCGGTGAGCGATGCCGCATGCCGCGCCTTCGCCAACGCGTTTTCCACAAAAGTAGCGTGCGGCTCGGGCGCTTCGGGCACGCCGAGTTCGCCTTGCGCGATCAGCTCGACGCCCGCCGCATCCAACAGCGACGCGAATTCGCGCAGCTTGCCCGCATTGTTCGATGCGAGCACCACGCGCCCCAGTTGGCTCGCCGAATCAGACACCGTGAATCTCCAGCGCTTCCTTCTGCTTCAAAAACAGCGCCTTGATGCCGCTGTCCGCCAGATCGAGCAATTCGTTCATTTCTGCGCGCGTGAACGGCGCGCCTTCCGCCGTGCCTTGCACTTCGACGAAACCGCCCGCGCCGGTCATCACCACGTTCATGTCGGTGTCGCACTGCGAGTCTTCGTCGTAATCGAGATCGAGCACCGGCGAGCCTTCGAAGATCCCGACCGAAATCGCCGCGACGAAGTCCTTCACCGGCGTGCGCGCGATCTTTCCCGATGCGACCAGCTTGCTCACGGCATCGTGCGCGGCGACGAATGCACCGGTGATGCTCGCGGTGCGCGTGCCGCCATCGGCCTGAATCACGTCGCAATCGATATGCAGCGTGCGCGGACCCAGCGCGTTCAGATCGAACACCGAACGCAGCGCGCGGCCGATCAGGCGTTGAATCTCCTGCGTGCGGCCGGTTTGCTTGCCGCGCGCGGCTTCGCGGTCGTTCCGGGTATGCGTGGCGCGCGGCAGCATGCCGTATTCCGCCGTGAGCCAGCCTTGCTCGCGTCCGCGCAGAAACTCCGGCACGCGCTCCGCGATGCTCGCGGTGCAGATCACCTTGGTATCGCCGAATTCGACCAGCACCGAACCTTCCGCATGCTTCGTGTAATGCCGCGTGATGCGCACATCGCGCAACTGATTCGCGCGGCGGCCGCTCGGGCGCGGAGGAGACGGCTTGAGCAAAGGGGAATCGGTCATGGGAGGGGAATGGTGAGAGTGGATGCGCGCAAACGCGGCGCAAAGCGGGATTTTATCGTCAAACCCCTGTGGACGTTGCGCGTGCGTCACGCTTCGCGGCCAGCGGTCCGGGCGGGATCATCGGCAAAGATGGGATAATGAGCGTTCCTCGCCCGGCGGCCTATCGCGTGCCAGTCCCAGTGCACCTGCAATCGCCCGGCGTATCGTTGAACCGGCCTTCGCAACGAAGGCGTCCATCGCGAGACGTACCATGATCTACAGCATGACAGGCTATGCCAGCGTGACGCGCGAAGTCGTCGCGCAAGGCGCGGGCAGCAATGGCGCAAGCGCGTCGAGCGTCGGCATTTCGGTGGAATTGCGCTCGGTGAATTCGCGTTTTCTCGACCTCAATTTCCGCATGCCCGAAGACGTCCGCGCGACCGAACCGCAATTGCGCGAAATGCTGATGTCGAAGCTTTCGCGCGGCAAGGTCGATATCCGCATCAATCTGAACCGCGTGGAACAGACGGCGAACGCAGGCGCATTGAATCGCGACGCGCTCACGCAACTCGCCACGCTCGAACGCGCCGTGCTGGACGCTTTCCCGGATGCCGAACGCATGCGCACCGGCGAAATCCTGCGCTGGCCGGGCGTGCTGTCGGAAAGCTCGGTGTCGCAGGAAGCGCTGCGCGAAGCGGTGCTGGCGTGCGGCAAGCAGGCCATCGCCGATCTGATCGATGTGCGCGCGCGCGAAGGCGCGGCTTTGTCGGCGGTGCTCATCAATAACGTGACGGAGATGGAAGCCATCGTCGCGCGCGTGACGCCGCTGGTGCCGGAACTGATCGGCAAGCATCAGCAGAAGATCGTCGAACGTTTGCAGGATGCGCTGGGTGTCGCAACGGAAGGCGCATCGGCTTCGGTGCCGCGCGAGGAAATCGCGGAGCGCATCCGCCAGGAAGTGACGATGTACGGCATTCGCATCGACATCGCCGAGGAATTGCAGCGGCTCACCGCGCATCTGAACGAAACGCGCCACGTGCTGCAAAAGGGCGGCAAGGTCGGCAAGCGCCTCGATTTCATGATGCAGGAGCTCAACCGCGAAGCGAACACGCTCGGCTCGAAGGCCGCGGCCAAGGAACTCGCCGATTCCTCGATGACGCTCAAGCTGCTCATCGAACAGATGCGCGAACAAGTTCAGAATCTGGAGTAACGCAAGATCATGCCTCACTCGACACACAGCTCGCACAGCCATTACACGGGTATTTATCCCGGCAATCTGTTCATGGTGGTGGCGCCTTCGGGCGCGGGCAAATCCACGCTCGTGAACGCGCTGCTGGCGCAGGACGAAGCCATCCGTCTGTCGGTTTCCTACACCACGCGCGACCCGCGCCCGAAGGAAACCAACGGCATGCAATATCACTTCGTTTCCATCGACGAATTCATGGATCGCCACAAGAAGGGCGAATTCCTCGAAAGCGCGGAAGTGCACGGCAACTACTATGCGACCTCGAAAGTGTGGATCGAGGATCAGATGAAAAACGGCCACGACGTGCTGCTCGAAATCGACTGGCAGGGCGCGCAGCAGGTCAAGAAGCAGTTCCGCAATGCGGTGGAAATTTTCATTCTGCCGCCGTCGCTGGACGCGCTCGAAGACCGGCTCAAGAAACGCGGTCAGGATTCCGAGAAAGTGATCGTGCGGCGGCTGCTCGCGGCGGGTAGCGAGATGGCGCATGCATCCGAAGCGGAGTATGTGGTCATCAACGAGAACTTCGACCGGGCGCTCGCTGAACTGCGCTGTCTGGTGGCCGCGACGCGTCTTCGCTTTACCTCGCAATACGCGCGCAATACGCAGTTGTTCGTGGAGCTTGGCATTCACTCGTCGCCGCAGCATTGAGGCGGCACGACGCTTAAAGGTGGCCGGGTCGCACCGGTCACATAAGGTAGAATAAAACGCATATCCCGAAGGAAACAAACATGGCTCGCATCACCGTTGAAGATTGCCTGAAACAAATCCCGAATCGCTTCGAGCTGGCGCTCGCGGCAACGTATCGCGCGCGTCAGCTCGCGCAAGGCCATACGCCGAAGATCGAAAGCCGCGACAAGCCGACCGTCGTCGCGCTGCGTGAGATCGCGGCAGGGCAGGTCGGCATCGAAATGCTGAAGAAGGTGCCTGTTTAACACCTTCGGTTCCACCGTTTCATTTTCTCAACCGACGACCGCACGCGTCACACGACCACGGAGGCGAACATGAGTCCAGCACCGTTGCCCGCCTCCGCTTCCGTGGATACCGATATCGAGCAGGATCACGATTCCTCGCACGATGCCGACAAGTCTCAGCCCGCGCGCAAGTACATCGACGCGGTCCTCGAGCAATCCTTCCGTCATCTCTTTGGCCCGACGGCGACGCCTGAGCAGCCACGCAAGCTCGATGTCGTTTCCATCGCGAAACTGACGAACGCGCTGGCGAGCTACATCACGCCGGAGGAGATCAAAGAGGTCAAGTCGGCGTTCCATTTCAGCGACGAAGCGCATCTCGGGCAGTATCGTCAGAGCGGCGAGCCGTACATCACGCATCCGGTGGCGGTCGCGGAAATCTGCGCGGGCTGGAAGCTGGATGCGCAATCGATCATGGCGGCGCTGCTGCATGACGTGATCGAGGATCAGGGCGTCACCAAGACCGAGATCGCGGAGCGCTTCGGCGCGAAGGTCGCGGAACTGGTCGATGGCCTGTCCAAGCTCGACAAGATGGAGTTCCGCAATCGCGAGGAAGCGCAGGCGGAAAACTTTCGAAAGATGCTGCTCGCGATGGCGCGCGATGTGCGCGTCATTCTCGTCAAGCTCGCAGACCGGCTGCACAACATGCGCACGCTGGGCGCGGTGCCGTCGGAGAAGCGCCGGCGCGTGGCGCGCGAGACGCTGGATATTTATGCGCCGATCGCGCATCGGCTCGGTCTGAACAATACGTATCGCGAGTTGCAGGACTTAAGCTTCGCGAACTTCAATCCGACGCGTTACGCCACGCTCGAAAAAGCGGTGAAGGCGGCGCGCGGCAATCGTCGCGAAGTGGTCGGCAAGATTCTGGAGTCGGTGCAGCGGACCATCGCGGAAGCGAAGATCAGCGCGGAAGTCACCGGCCGCGAGAAAACCATCTTCAGCATCTACAAGAAGATGCGCGACAAGCAGTTGTCGTTCTCGCAAGTGCTCGACGTGTATGGCTTTCGCGTGGTCGTCGAGAGCGCGCTGGAATGCTATACGTGCATCGGCGCGTTGCATGCGCTTTACAAGCCGGTGCCGGGCAAGTTCAAGGATTACATCGCCATTCCGAAGGTGAACGGCTATCAGTCCTTGCATACCACGCTGGTCGGGCCGTTCGGCGCGCCCATCGAATTCCAGATTCGCACGCGCAAGATGCACGAGATCGCGGAAGCGGGCGTGGCTGCGCATTGGCTGTACAAGAACGGCGGCGCGGATCTCAACGATGTGCAGAAACGCGCGCATCAATGGCTCAAATCGCTGCTGGATATTCAGAGCGAAGCCGGCGATTCGAGCGAATTCCTCGAACACGTCAAGATCGATCTGTTCCCGGATGCGGTCTACGTGTTCACGCCGAAGTCGAAAATCATGCCGCTGCCGCGCGGCGCGACCGCGCTCGATTTCGCGTATTCCATTCACAGCGACCTCGGCAATCAATGCGTCGCGGTGAAGATCAATAACGAGCTTCTGCCGTTGCGCACGGAGCTCAAGAGCGGCGATATCGTCGAAGTCATTACCGCGCCGTATTCGAAGCCGAATCCCGCGTGGCTCGGCTTCGTGCGCACGGGCAAGGCGCGTTCGGCCATCCGTCATTATCTGAAGACGATGCGCCTGAACGAGTCCGTGCAACTGGGCGAACGGCTCGTCGATCAGAGTCTGAAGGGCTACGGTCTCGCGCTGTCCGACGTCACGCCGGAAGTGTGGGAAAGGCTCGTTCAGTGGACGGGCAACAAGACACGTCAGGAAATTTTCGCGGATATCGGGCTGGGCCGGCGCGTGGCGGCGGTCATGGCCAAACGTATCGAAGTGCTGATGAACGGGCGCGACGACGACGAGCATCATCACCGCGAACATACGAGCACGAATACCGCGCCGCCGGTGGTCATCACCGGCACGGAAGGCATGTCGGTGCAACTGTCGCCGTGCTGCCGGCCGATTCCCGGCGACGACATCATGGGCTATATCGGCATTGGGCTCGGCATGGCGATTCACACGACCGAATGCCGCGTCGCGCAACGCATTCACCGGCGCGATCCGGGCCGTTGGATCGACGTGGCGTGGGCACCGCAGCCGGGCCGTCTGTTCGATGTCGCCGTGAAGGTGCTGGTCAGGAACACGAAGGGCGTGTTCGCGCGCGTCGCGGCGGACATTACCTCGGCGGATGCCAACATCGTGCATATCGCGATGGATGAAGACGTCTCGCAGGAAGCCAAGATGCTGCGCTTCGTCATTCAGGTGAGCGATCGTGTGCATCTCGCCAACATCATGCGTCGCGTGCGCACCAATCCGGATGTCATGCGCATCGCGCGTGAGCGTCCGAGCGACGAACCGCATCACCGCAATCAGGACGGCGGCATGCGCATCGACCGCGAACGCGCCGACTACTGATTCTTCCTTCAGGCGCGGGAACGCGGCGTGCAATGCCTGTCGTCACGACAGGAGAATGCCGCACATGAATACTTCCGATCTCGATGACACCGCGCTCGACTACTGGGTCGCGCGCGCCTTGCACGACTTCGTTCGTGAAATCCACTTTACCGACAGCGGCGAGACGCTTGCCATTCGCGGCAACGATCGCGGGCGTCCGTGGGACGGGCGCTTTTTGCCATCGACTTCATGGGAAGCCGCGTCCGTCGTGCTGGAGCGCGCGTGCAAGCTGGAAATGGCCGATCACGGTCGCGGCGAAGTGGTGTGCCACGTGTGCTTCGGAAAAGACGGTCAATCGATGGAAGGGCGCGGGCCGTCGCTGCGCATCGCGCTGTTGCGCGCGTTCGTGCGCCACACCTTCGGCGAGACGGTCGAGGACGAGATTCTGCGTCGGCCGCAATCGCTGCTTGGCTTGCGCACGGAGGCGATTGGAGAATCGACGGCGGTGACTTCGGTGGAGGATGTGCCGTCGCCTACCATGCACATCGGCGATATCGGTTCGACGCCGCGCGTTTGAGCTAACCGGACGCGCAGAAACAAAAAGGGCCTTCCACATGGAAGGCCCTTCGAAAAGTGGCGCGGCTGGCAGGATTCGAACCCACGACCCCTTGGTTCGTAGCCAAGTACTCTATCCAACTGAGCTACAGCCGCACGCAAAACGGTACTGCTTGATACGTCATGCGCTTATGGTTAAGCGCTTTGATGTTTGCGTCATTCAACGCGACCGCCGTATTGACGACAACACGAAAACATCAGAAATAAGTGGCGCGGCTGGCAGGATTCGAACCCACGACCCCTTGGTTCGTAGCCAAGTACTCTATCCAACTGAGCTACAGCCGCACGCAGAAGCGGAATTATAAACACGTCCATTGGAAAATGGAAGGGCCGTTGACCAAAAACGCGAGGTACCAAGCCTTGGCACCCGCTTCAGGCGGCGCTCGGACGTGGTAAGTTGATGGATTGAAAGCACGCATCGGTCAGGATTCGCACCATGAACAAGGCATTTGTCAAAGAGTCCGACGAGAGCGACGACGACCTCGATCTGGGCCAGCCCGACGTCCCCGCAGGGACGAAGAACTACATCACGCCCGCAGGCCACAAACGGCTGCGCGACGAGTTGCTGCAACTGCTCGATACCGATCGTCCGGAAGTGGTCAGGCTCGTGTCGTGGGCGGCGTCGAACGGCGATCGTTCGGAGAACGGAGACTATATCTACGGCAAGCGGCGGCTGCGCGAGATCGACCGGCGCATCCGGTTTCTCACCAAGCGGCTGGACATCGCGGAAGTGGTGGACAGCAGCCGGCAGGAGAACGTGGATCAGGTGTTCTTCGGCGCGACCGTCGATTACGCGGCCGACGATGGCGATGTGAAGACGGTGACCATCGTGGGCGTGGATGAGGTGGATCTGGATCGCGGCCACGTGAGTTGGATTTCGCCGGTGGCGCGCGCGCTCCTGAAGGCGAAGATCGGCGATACGGTGCCGCTGCATACGCCCGTCGGGATTCAGCAGATCGATATTCTCGACGTCAGGTATCCGAGTTAAAACGCGTCGAGATGAAAAAAAGGCCGCTCCGAAGAGCGGCCTTTTTGTATTGCGCGTGCTGCTTAGAAGCGGTGACGCAGACCAACCGTCGCCGACACTTGGTTTTCCGTCGAGGACACGCCAACGCCGTTGATCGTCGCGCCCAGGCCCGAGTTTTCCGTGCCGATCACGTGTTGGTATTCGCCCTGCAGGTACACGTCCGTGCGCTTGGATAGTGCGTAGGCCGTTTGCAGATCGACCTGGTGCCACTTCGGCGCCACGCCATCGATACGGCTGTTCGTGTACGTGTAGTTCGCGGCGAGCGACAGCGCCGGCGTCAGGTTGTAGCGGCCGTTCACTTCGTAGTTCGTGAAGCGCACGTGGCCGTTCGACAGCGGGTCCGAGACGCCCGAAACCTGCGTGCCGGCCGGCGTGATGAACGAGGCGTCGTCGAGCATCGTCTGCGTGAAGACGAAACCGACCGTCGCCGGGCCGAAGGCGTAGCTCACGCCACCGCCGAAGATGCGCTGACGGCCTGCTGCGAACGGTTGGTCTCCCGCGACTGCGCCGTTGGCGTTCAGCGCCGCGCCGGCTGCGCTGGTTTGCGTGTTGTTCAGTTGCAGGTAAGCCGCCGCCACGTTCAACGGACCGTAGTTGTACGATGCGCCGACGCTGTATTCGCGGTTGTTGTTGAAGCCGCCCGCTGCGTTCGAGAAGCCATATTGCGCGCCCAGCTTGAAGCCGGCGTAGTTCGCGCTCGTGTACTTCACCGAGTTGTTGACGCGGAAGGTGTTGTCGAGGTTGTCGTTATCGAACGGGTGGGCGAACTGCGTGCCGCCGTATTGCGTGCCGGTCAGAGCCAGAGGTCCGAGGAAGTCGACCACGGAGTCGTATTGACGACCGAGAGTAACGGAACCGAACTGTTCGCTCGACAGACCGACGAAGGCTTGACGACCGAACTCACGACCACCTTGGCCCAGCGTGCCGTTCGCGATGTTGAAGCCGTTTTCCAACGTGAAGATTGCCTTCAGGCCGCCGCCGAGGTCTTCAGCGCCGCGCAGGCCCCAACGGCTGCCGTTGACCTGGCCGCTCGTCAGCTTGTAGTTGCTGTGGCCGCCTTGATTGTTCGTGTAGGTGATACCCGCGTCGATCAGGCCATACAGCGTGACGCTGCTTTGCGCGTGGGCCGCGGTGGCAAAAACGCCCGTCAGGGCAGCGACCATGAGAGTCTTTTTCATCTTTGTAACTCCGAGAGCAGTATGGGCCGTGGACCCAGGCTTTGAGGAAACCGCTTTCGCGACGCGCTGCGAGAGGCGCTTTCGCGGAAGCGAATGTGTCAGGCAATGCGACACATGTGTTTCCGGACCAGACGAAGTGTAAAGACGGTGTTACAGACTCGAAGTTCTGATTTCCGCAATAAATCATTCTCCGATCAGCAATGATGCTGAAATCAATAATTGTCGTTTTTAATCAATGAGTTGGTTCGGAATAAAGTCGGAAGGCGGGCGGTGTCAACCAATCGACGTTGCACTTGCGCGACACGATTCGTCACGGAAAAGCAACAGGAAAGCTCGGAATATCGATTGTTGAGAAAGTGGAAATAGACGTTTGTCTTTTTTGACGGTAATTCTTGCGGACGCTATGGATATACTGGCATTTCTGCTTTCCGAAGCAGACTTTTTCGTTGACGGAAAAAGATCTCCAAACTTTGTCAGCGCGACCCTCAAAGGTCGCGCTTTTTTTTTGGCTGCACGCGCTCCCGGTGCGCCTTATGCGTTTTCTTCTTCGGCGACGAGATCGCTGCTCATCGGAATGGCCCAGTCTTCCATGACGTAACGGCGCGCATCCATCGGCGAGGAAAGCAGGTTTTGCCAGTGATCTCCGTGCCATGCCGGGTCGAATTCGAGCGCCGACACTGCCTCTGCATCCGGCGCGACGTTCGGTGTGGTCAAGGACTTCAGCCAAAGGGCCGCTCGCTTGAATTGAGTCATCACTAAGATCCTCCCTTGCTATTCATTGCCATCACATCTTCAGTTTGAATTTGGATGGAGAATCGGACAAGACGAGTAAACACTTACGTTTCGAATAATTCTGTTACTAAAGTGGTAATAAGTGCTACTCACGGGACTTTCGGCAAACAGTTCACCGTTCAAGCATATTTATTGGGCCAGAAAGTGCGAATTACCGAGTTGACGTGTTTATGTTCAGCCGCACTCTTACCTGTTCAAAATAGCAAATACGACTGCTTTCGGAATGTCTGACCAAGGCCTGCAGTATGGCGAGCCTGTGCGTGGCGCTTTTCCTCAACTAAGAACGCCTTCGAGTAATTAATTAACAGTTAGTTCGATGACGATTAAACTCTTCGCGACAAAATGACCAGCGCCGAACTTCATTCTGTGTCGAGGCTTTAGTCGACACACGCGATCTACTCTCTACAAATCAAATCGCCAGAACTAGACGCTTAACAAATACGGTATTTCTGACCGATAGAAGATGACAGCTAATCGCGCTCGTCATCAAACGGGCAAACGCGCTGCGTTAGAATGAACGAGCCTTTCGCGCCCAAGGCGCCGCCCGATTCGCTCTGTCCGTGCCAGCAACAATGCCACCTGAAACCATTCCAGAAATCGCGCTTCCCGCTGCGCCCATCGTATTTGTCGATCTCGAAACCACCGGCGGCACGTTCGGGGTAGATCGCATCACGGAAATCGGGATCGTGGAGGTTGGGCCGTCCGGCGTGTCGACCTGGAATTCGCTGGTCAATCCGGGCAAGCCGATTCCCGCGTTCATTCAGAACCTGACCGGCATCACGAATGACATGGTGCGTCACGCGCCGACGTTCGAAGAACTCGCGTCCGGCTTGCTCGAACGGATGAACGGCAAGCTTTTCATCGCCCATAACGCCCACTTCGATCACAGCTTTTTGAAGAGCGAATTCAAGCGGCTCGGCTTGCGTTTCGTGCCGGACGTGCTTTGTACCGTGCAGTTATCACGCGCGATGTATCCAACGGAAAGCCGCCACGGTCTGGATGCGCTCGTCGCACGTCACGCGCTGGTGCCGAGCGCCCGCCACCGCGCGCTCGCGGATGCCGATCTCCTGTGGCAATTCTGGCAGTACCTCCACCGCGCGCACGAAGCCGACGTGCTGCTCGCTCACATGGAACGCGTCACGCGCCGGTTTCAGCTTGCCGCGCATATCGACGAAGACACGATCGAAGCCATGTCCGCGGGCTTCGGCGCCTACACCTTCTATGGCGATAACGACGTGCCGCTCTACGTCGGCAAGAGCGTGCGTCTGCGTCAGCGCGTGCGTTCGCATCTGGTCGGGCCGCGCCGGTCGGCGAAGGATATGCGTCTCGCAGCGCTCGTGCGGCGCGTCGAATGGAGGGCAACCGGCGGCGAACTCGGCGCTTTACTTGCTGAAGCGCAGTGGATTGCGACCTTGCGACCGCTTCACAATCGCGCATCGAAAACACGCCTTGGCGAAGTGCCGGGCGCGCCGTGGCCGTACTCAGGCGCGATCGCGATCGAAGAAAGGGACACGACGACCGGCGAGCGCGCGTGGCACGTGATCGACAAATGGCGGTACATGGGAACCGCCGCCACGCTGGACGAAGCCCGATTGCTGCGCGCCGCCGATGCATCGCCGTCGTTCGCAGTCGCGGTTCATCGCATTCTGGAAGAACGTCTGGCGCGCGGGCTGGCCGTCACGCCGTTACTGGCTTATCCCACCGCGCCCACGCCGCCTGCCGCGCAAACATGCGACAGCGCCCGGCCGAGTGGCGCATTCATCGACGCATCGTAGCGCGTGAGATGCTTCCAGCGCGCGAGACTGTCGGCGAGCCGCAGCGGGCAATCGTCGGCATGACGAAGCGGTTCGACGCGAGCCAGCGCGCTTATCAAAGATTGCGTCAGCCGGTCGAGTTTCGGCCGAGTGTCGTGCGCGAGGTCGGGCGGCGCGCTTTCCGGCGCGGCCTTGAGCGAACGCCAGTTGTCGAATAGCGCGTTTTGCACGTCCTTGCTGGCATCGATCTGATCGCGAAAAAACTGGCGGGCGAAATCCGGATCGAGTTGCGCGTCTGTCGCCTTGTCCACGACCTGCGTGAGCAGTGCGGCTTCACGCGGTTCATCGGTGATGGCTTCATGACGCGCCCATTTATAACGCGCGACGGGTTCGGCCAGCGCCAGACGCTGCGAGACGAGCGCGATCACGTTGGTGAACGGCGTGTCGTCGCCATCGGCATGAGCGGGCGCAATGCAGGCGGACGACAGCGCGCAACTCGCGATGAGCGCGCGAACAAGACGGGAACAGGGATTTCGACGACGCATCGGTTTGTGAGCGAAAGCGGACAAACCGCCAGCATAGCGTACCGTCGTCACCTGCTTGGGGGAGAAGGCGAGCGGCGGCGCATGACCGCTCGCATCGAGGGTCATGCGCGATGCGCGTGTCGCGTCCTGGCGTGAGCCATCAGCGGGCCTTGCGGCCGGCGCATACCGGGCGTCGTTTTCACGACGACGGTGCGATCGTTCAGCGCGTCCGCCTCAAGTGGACGTTGCCGCTTTGCGCTGTTCGTCGAAGAACGCGCGCACATGCTCGGGCAACTCGGCCGCGAGAAACTCGACCGCTGTCGGTTCCTGATCCGGACAGGAAACGGTGTCGGGTGTCGGAATTTTCGTCGGTTTCTCGTCCATCATTTTCTCCTCGATGACAACAACAATTTCGCCTGCCGCGCGATTCGGCTTTTTGCGCCGCCGCATCCCGCGTTGCTTTCAAATACCGTTTTCCTCGGTAATTGCGTTATCGGTTCGACCTGACAGGCACTTGAGCGCAGCGTAAGGTCGAAAACGTTTGGCACCGATTTATTTCTGTCACATGCGAGCGAAGCAAGAAACTACTGGTTCAAACCAAGCTTAACTCGCAAAAATTACGTATTTGTGTGAATCAAAAAGCGATCGCGCAAATCGATACGGCGCAGTTTTCCGGTATCGAATGTCTTCACGTGCTAATACTGTAGCCTTTCCTCTATGGATATAACGATACAAGGAAACCAGCGTTGACGCTCGATGGTGCACAGCGGAAAATGGTTCGTTGTTGTACGAAAGCGCACATAAGGCGCAAAACGAAATGCCGGGCCGCCAAATCGTCGAATCGATGCAACAGGTTTCGTGGGAGAACGCAAGGTCCGGGGCGCGACACTGCGTTGGTGACAAGCTGAATTGGCTCCGGGAGCAAGAGCGAAAACCCGCCTCATTTCAAGAGCGCGGGTTTTTTTGCTTCAAATCGAGCGACTCGATCAGTTGGAGACCGAAGTCGGCGTGCCCGCAGCGAACGTACGATTGAATTTCGCACCTTTCTTTCGGAACGGTTCCTCGATCAACCGAAAATTCAGTTCCGCGCCGATCAGCATGATCGCGAGTGCCGTGGCCGCGAATCGCAACGTATAGGTTGAGTTCAGCGCCGCTCCATGCGTGACTCTCGCCCAGATCTCGTGCGTTACCCAGAAAGCGGGCATGTGGATGAGGTAAATGGCAAACGACCTGGAACCGATCCATTCGAGCAGAGACCGAGCCGGCGATGCCGGGAGGAAGTACCCGCGGTTATAAGAGCATAACCAGACGATAACGCCACTGATCGCGGCGATGATGCCGGTGTAGAACCACGTGATTTCGTACCGTGCGAACGCGAACACGCCGAACAGCAACGCAATGCAAAGCGGATAGCGCATCGCCGAACTGGCGAAACTCGAATTGGAAAAACGTGGTTCGAAAAGCCGGTAGATGGCGCTGCGTTCGAAAATCGCGAGCAGCACGCCGAACAGCAGAGCATCCGTGCGCAGGAAAGCGGGTAGCGTTCCCCATTGAGGACGCCATAGAAAGAACTGCAAGACAATCAGGAAAGCGAGCACCGGCGCTAGCTTTTTCTTGCTCAAGAGCACGACGAACGGGAACAGGACATAGAACTGTTCTTCCAGCGACAGGCTCCAGTAAATGTGGAAATCGCCGCATATCCCGCCGTGCTGCGAGCACATATAGTCCTGCACATTCTTGATGTGAAAGAGAATGGCGGCGACGTCGGAAAGATTCTTGCCATCGAGCCGGAGCGTATCGGTGTATTTGAATGTGAGACCCGCAAGCAACGGAAGTGCGAGCCAAAGCCACGCAGATGGCGCGATGCGATAAAAACGCCTGACCCAAAAGGCGATGACTTCACGCCAGAAATCGAGTCCTTGCCGTGCTTCGATGCGCGGCAATAGTCCACGCGCGATGACGAAGCCCGAGATGGCATAGAACATATCGACGCCGGTCCACAAGCCCGCGCCAATGTGTGTCCAGCGCTCGGCATCCCAGACGAACAGGGCGGGTAAGTGGCTGACCACGACGAAAAGTACCGCAATCGCTCGCAACGCCTGAATTTCGGGATTTCTCGGGTCGTGGGACCGCATTTGACTGAGATCGGAGAAGGTTTTGATTAGGGCGGCATAGTATATCGTGCGCGTGCTGGCGTCCTTTTAAAGTTCGGCCTGGAATGCACTAAGCCGTCGCATATTGGACCTGCGAGTAACCCGTTCAAAGGGTTACTTCGGAAATGACACGGACTTCAGAAAGCAAAAAGCCCAGTCGCAATGACTGGGCTTTTTCGCTTAAATCTATTTGGTGCCGGAAAGAGGAATCGAACCCCCGACCTTCGCATTACGAATGCGCTGCTCTACCGTCTGAGCTATTCCGGCATCAGAGAAACAAGATTATAGCGAGGCTTTTCTCGATTTGGCAAGAGCCTGAATCAATTTTTCTTGTCCAAGTGGTAACGGGTCACACGATCCACTTCATTCTTCGATCCAAGAAACACGGCGACCCGCTGATGCAGACTCGTCGGCACGATATCGAGAATGCGCTGTTCGCCATTAGTCGCAGCACCACCCGCTTGCTCGACGATGAACGCCATCGGATTCGCTTCGTACATCAGACGCAACTTGCCGGGCTTGGACGGATCGCGCTTGTCGGCGGGATACATGAAGATGCCGCCGCGATTCAGAATGCGGTGCACATCCGCGACCATCGACGCAATCCAGCGCATGTTGAAGTCTTCCTTGCGCGGCCCGTCCTTGCCGTCGTTCAGCTCGCCGACATAGCGCTCGACCGGCTCATACCAATGACGCGCGTTCGATGCGTTGATCGCGTACTCGCGCGTTTCGGTCGGCACCGTCATGTCGCGCTGCGTGAGCACCCACGAACCGAGTTCGCGATCGAGCGTGAAGCAGTTCACGCCGTGGCCGGTCGTGAGCACGAGCACCGTCTGCGGTCCATACACCGCATAACCCGCCGCGACCTGTGCCGAACCCGGCTGCATGAACGCCTGTTCGCTCGGCTCCGCGCCATCCGGGCAGCGCAGCACCGAAAAAATGGTGCCGATGGACACATTCACGTCGATGTTCGACGAGCCATCGAGCGGATCGAAGGTCAGCAGATAGTTGCCCTTCGGATAGCGATTCGGGATCGGGAAGATCTTTTCCATTTCCTCCGAGGCCATCGCCGCCAGATTGCCGCCCCATTCGTTGGCTTCGAGCAGGATTTCGTTCGACATGACATCGAGTTTCTTCTGCACTTCGCCCTGAACGTTTTCGCTGCCGGCGGTGCCGAGCGCATCGCCGAGTGCGCCCTTGCTCACGTGAAAGCTGATCTGCTTGCACGCGCGCGCGATGACTTCGATCAGCAGCCGCAAATCGGCGGGAAGGTTTTGATGTTCGCGCTGTTGCTCGATCAGATACTTGGTGAGCGTGGTGCGACTGGAGATGGAGGACATGCGGGACTCCGATAGCGGTAGCGTTAGACGAATATTCACGATTCTAACCGCTCGACCCGGCGGCTTTATATGACAGCGCCCGCGCGAATCCGCCAGAAGTGAGAACGGCCACCGCGCAAAAACCTCGCGCGATGGCCGTCGAACGCCAAAAAACTCAGACTAAACAGCGCTTAAGCGGCGAGCGCCTTTTCGACGACTTCACGCACATCGCGCGACTTCGCCTTCGCCGCGACTTCGCTGAGCGCTGCATGCATCTTCTCGCGCAGCGCGGGCGCGAAACGACGCCACAACTCGAGCCCGCGCGCGAGCCGGGCGGCGACTTGCGGATTGAGCGAATCCAGCGCGATCACCTGTTCCGCCCAGAACGCATAGCCGGAGCCGTTGGCCGCGTGGAATTGCGCCGGGTTGCCGCTGCAAAAACTGAAGATCAGCGAGCGCGCGCGGTTCGGGTTCTTCAGCGTGAACGCCTGATGCTGCATCAGCTTGCGCACAATCTCGATCACGTTGCGATCTGGACCGCCGCGCTGCGTCGCCTGAAGCGCGAACCATTTGTCGACGACGAGCGCTTCTTTCTCGAAGCGGCGATAGAAGTCGTTCAGCGCGGCATCCGCGACGGTGGCATCCGCGCCCTTCGTCGCGCTCGCGAGCAGCAGCGAGGAGAGCGCTGCCGAACGATCGGTCATGTTGTCGGCGGCGTCGTATTGCGCTTGCGCGAGGTTGACGGCATCTGCGGGATCGTCGGTTTGAGCGAGATAGGCGAGGGCGAGGTTCTTCAGGCCGCGCTTGCCCGCATCTTCCGGCGTCGGACGATATTCGCCCGGCGTGCGGTTGGCTTCATACAGCGCGAGCCACTTGTCGCGCAACTGATTCGCGAGGCGTCGGCTCATGAACACGCGCGCGGCGTGCACGGCGGCGGGGTCGGAAACCGGCATCTGTTCGGCGAGATAGCTTTCGGACGGCAGCATCAGCGCGAGTTCGCGGAAGGCGGGCGTGAGCGTTTTATCGTCGAGCACTTGGGCGAACGCGGCGATCACCTGATCGTCGAGCGAGAGCGTTTCGCCCTTGGCCGCGTGTCCGGCCAGCGCGAGCAATTCGCGCGTGGCAAGGCGCTGACCGGCTTCCCAGCGGTTGAACGGATCGCTGTCGTGCGCGAGCAGGAAAGCAAGATCCTCGTTCGTGTAGTCATATTCGACGATCACCGGCGACGAGAAATTGCGCAGCAGCGAGGGCAGCGGCGCTTCGTTCACATCGACAAAGGTGAAGGATTGCTCGCGTTCGGTGAATTCGAGCACGCGCGTCGTGCCGCCCGGTTCCTTCTCGCCTTCCAGACGCAGCGGCAAATCCGCGCCGTTCTTGCCGATGAGACCGACCGCGAACGGAATCAGCAGCGGGCCTTGCTGCGTTTCGCGCGCGGCTTCGGATGCGTCGCCGTAACCTTGCGAGAGCGTCAGCGTGTAGCGCTTGGCGGCTGCATCGTATTTAGAACGAACGGACACGCGCGGCGTGCCGGCCTGGCTGTACCAGCGCTCGTATTGCGCGAGGTCGCGGCCGTTGGCGTCCGCCATTGCGCGGCGGAAGTCGTCGCAGGTCACCGCCTGTCCGTCGTGACGCTCGAAGTAGAGGTCCATGCCGCGCCGGAAGCCGTCGCGGCCGAACAGCGTCTGGTACATCCGCACGACTTCCGAGCCTTTCTCGTACACGGTCATCGTGTAGAAGTTGTTGATTTCGACGTAGCTCTCCGGACGCACCGGATGCGCCATCGGACCGGCATCCTCGGCGAACTGCATCTGACGCAGCACGCGCACATCCTCGATGCGCTTGGTCGCGCGCGCCGCCGCGCTCGCCGCGCCGTCCACGTCGCCCGCAGCCATGTCGGCGGAGAATTCCTGATCGCGGAACACGGTCAGCCCTTCCTTCAGGCTCAACTGGAACCAGTCGCGGCAAGTCACGCGGTTGCCCGTCCAGTTATGGAAATACTCGTGGCCGACCACGGCTTCGATATTGGAAAAGTCGATGTCCGTCGCCGTTTCCGGATTGGCCAGCACGTACTTCGTGTTGAAGATATTGAGGCCCTTGTTTTCCATCGCGCCCATGTTGAAGTCGCTCACCGCGACGATCATGAAGCGGTCCAGATCCAGTTCCAGCCCGAAACGCTTTTCGTCCCAGCGAATGGAATGGATGAGCGAGTCCATCGCATGACGCGTCTTGTCGAGATCGTGCGGCTCGACCCAGACTTGCAGCAGCTTCTCGCGGCCCGAACCCGACTTGATCTTTTCCTCGATGCACACCAGCTTGCCCGCGACCAGCGCGAACAGATAACTCGGCTTCTTGAACGGGTCTTCCCACACGGCGAAATGACGGCCATCGGGCAGATCGCCTTCTTCGATCAGATTGCCGTTCGACAGCAACACGGGATACGCCGTCTTGTCCGCGCGCAGCGTGACGATATAGGTGGACATCACATCCGGCCGGTCCAGAAAATACGTGATACGCCGAAACCCTTCCGCCTCGCACTGCGTGAAGAAGTTGCCGCTCGACACATAAAGCCCGGACAACGACGTATTTTCAGCAGGATTGCAGATGCTTTCGATGACCAACTCGAACGCGCCGTCCGGAATATTGCCGATGGACAACCCGTTATCACTCACGCGGACATCTTCATTCGATTTGCCATCGATGCTCGCACTCACGAATTCGAGTTGCTCGCCCAGCAATTCCAGACGCGGTGCGTTGCCCTGAGCATCCGGATTGCGCGACAGGCGCATGGTATTCCTCACGACCGTGCGCGCTGGCACGAGATCGAATTCGAGCGCGACGGACTCGATCAGAAATGCGGGCGGCGTGTAGTCCTGTCGGCGGATGACGGCGGAAGCGGCGGATGCGGTCGTGTCGGACATGGCAAGATCTTTAAAATGGTTGATGCGGCGCAGGCATGGATACGTGCTTCGGCACCAATGCACGCGCGGCTGGTCGAACCATTGTACAAGCCGCCCGGAGATCGTGAATCGGGCGGTGCAAAGCGTCGTGGACCCCACAAAAACCGGACGTCGTCATGCATCCTGCGGCGGCGTCATCCATAACCGAGCAGGGCGCTTGAAGAAGTGAGGAAGACCATGGATTACCCGATCGGATTCAAACCGCGCGGTGTGCGCGCGTGGGCGCGTGCCGGATTGGCCGTATGCGCGATGTGGCTCGCGGGCTGCACGACCTACGTCCAGACGCAGGTTACCGCGTTCTCCAACTGGAACGACAGCGCCAGCGACGCCACGCGCACCTACGCGTTCTCGCGGCAGGGCGAGCAGTCCAACAGCATCGAACAGACGACTTACGAGACGTTGATTGCGGGCGAATTGTCGAGATACAACTTCCGGCAGGTGCCCGAATCCAGCGCGCGTTATTCGGTCGCGCTCGCGTATTCCGTGCGCGGCAGTGCGGTCACCGTGCGTCAGCCGGTCTATTACGATCCGTGGTATGGCCCGTGGGGCGGTCCCTGGGGCGGATGGGGACCGGGCTGGGGCGGCGCGTTCGGTCCGTGGGGACCGACGGGTTACGTCGATCAAACCTATCCGGTCTATATCCACGCGTTGTCGATCCGCATGACGGACCGCGCGAGCGGGCGCGAAGTCTATAAGGTATCGGCGGTGAATTCGACCGATGACCCGTCGCTTGTCAACTCGTTGCCGTATCTCGCACGCAGCGCGCTCGCGGGCTTTCCGCTCGGCAACGGCACCGTGCGCACGGTGACGATTCCCGTCGATAAAAACGGTGCGATGGGCAGCGATGCATCGCTCGGAAACGAACGAACGGTTCCGCCGCCTCCGCCCAAGGTTCAGTGACAGAGGCAATAAAACGGCCCTGCAAAGGGCCGTTCTCCTATGTATTTTCCGCCGGAAATAATTGCCGCAAACGATTGGCTCGATGCCTTCACTTCGAAAGCACAATCGCGCGTAAAGCCATATCGCGCCTGTCCATACGGGGATTCACGACGATTTGAGAATCATCCGCAATATATGCAGATTTACTGGAATCGAGCTATATTCGCGGTCATGACAAAATCGTGTCCGCCCCTGCCAAAAATCGTTCCCGAGCCCACCACGTGGGACGCCCGGCTCGCTCGCCGGCTCGTCACGCCGCTCCTTGGAACGCCGGTCACTCCTAATCATCTGACGACACTTCGCCTCGCTATTGGTCTCGGCGGCGCGTACTATTTATCGCTCGGTCAGTTTTGGTTATGCACGTTGGGCGCCTTGCTCATCGCGCTGTCGAACTTCGTCGATCACACGGACGGCGAGCTTGCGCGCATCAGCGGACAATCGAGCAAGATCGGACACCTCTACGATCTCGCGTGCGATGCGCTCGTCACCGTGCTGCTGTTTCTGGGCATCGGGTTTTATGTGGGCGTGCATCATCCGAATATGGTCGTGCCTGCGCAATGGTTGGGCGGGCTGGCGGGCGTGGCGGTGGCGCTGATTTTCTACTTGCGCATGCGGATCGAATCGATGATCGGCAAGTCCGGCACGCAGCAGGCGGCCGTGGCCGGGTTCGAGACGGAAGACGTGTTGTATCTGCTGCCGGTCGTGACCATTCTGAACGGCATGACGCCGTTTTTGATCGCCGCGGCCATCGGCGCGCCGTTGTTCGCGGTGGTGGTCGCAATCGACCATTCGCGCGTGGCGCGACGCATGCAACGCCATGCGCGGCAGACATCGGGCAAGGACGGCAAAGACTTTCAGGCGGTGCGATGAGCGATACGGCAATTCCGGTCAATGAACGCAGCACTGAAGCACGTATCGGGCATCCGTCGCCGCGCGATATCGACGCGACGCTGAACGCGCGCCTCGCCTCGCTGCACACGCCCGAATTGCGTCGCGAATATGAAGGGCAAGGCTCGTTTCTCTACATCGAAGACTTTCTGCCGCGCGATTTCACCGAACGCCTGATCGCGGCGGTGCGCGATGTCACGCCCGCCGTGAACCGCAACTATCTGCCGGGCCACAAAGCGGGCGGCAGCGTCAGCCGTCACACGCTCGACAGGCTCGCGCCGTTCATCGCGGACCTGTACCGTTCCGAGGCGTTCATCAAGTGGCTCTCGGCAGTTACCGGCGACACGCTGCAAGTCTCGCCCGCCGACGATCCGCACGCCTACGCGCTGTACTTCTACACGCGTCCGGGCGATCACATCGGCTGGCACTACGACACTTCGTATTACGACGGACGCCGTTACACGGTGCTGCTCGGCGTCATCGACGATTCCTCGTGCCGTCTGGATTACGAACTGCATACGCGCAATGCCGATATTCCCGATCAGCCCGGCTCGGTGCAGTATCCGCCGGGCGCGTTCGTGCTGTTCGATGGCGACAAGCTGCGTCACCGCATCACGCCGCTCGGCAAGAATGAAATGCGCGTGTCGCTCACCTTCGAATACGTGACCAATCCGAACATGAAGCCGTTTCAGCGCTTCATCTCGAACATGAAGGATTCGATCGCGTACTTCGGTTTCCGGCAGGTCTTTCGCCGCAAGGGCGGCAAGACCGGCGACGCATGAGCCGCGCGGGCACCTTCCTGCTGTCGGCTGGTGTGGTGCTGTTCGTCGCGCTGCTCGGCTGGCAAGGTTTCGGCTCCGTCGCCTCGACGCTCGCGGCCGCGGGCTGGGGGCTAGTTGCGGTCGCCGCGTTCCATCTCGTGCCGCTCGTCATCGATGCCTTCGCCATCAGCATTCTTTTTCCGCAACATGAGCGCAGCGTCGCGTTGAGCAACGCGCTGCTGGCGCGCTGGTGCGGCGAGTCCGTCAACAGCCTGATGCCCGCAGGCCAGATCGGCGGTCCCATGCTGATGGTCCGCTATCTTGCGCAACGCGGCATGCGCGCGCGGGACGCTGCCGCCGTGATCACCGTCAGCACGACCATGCAGACCGTCGCGCAGCTCATCTTCGCGCTGATCGGCGTGGTGCTGCTGATGGGCTACGCCACCGGCGGCTCCACCACCACCGTGACGATCGCCGTGCTCGCGGTCATCGGCGTGATCGGCGCGATGATCCTCGGGTTCTATCTGGCGCAGCGGCGCGGCCTGTTCGGCCGTGCAATGCGCTTCGCCTCCGGCATCGCGGCGAAGTTTTCCGCGCGGCGCGACTGGTCCTCGCTGGTCACGCGCGCCGAAGCCGTCGATGCCGCCGTCCACGATCTCTACCGCGAGCGCGGCAAGGTGGCGGCGAGCTTCGCGTTGAGCTTTATCGGCTGGATCGTCGGCACGGGGGAAGTGTGGCTCGCGCTCAGTTTGCTCGGGCATCCCGTCGGCTGGACCGAAGCGCTGCTGCTCGAAAGTCTCGGCCAGGCCATTCGCGGCGCGGCCTTCGCCATTCCCGGTTCGCTCGGCGTGCAGGAGGGCGGCTATCTGCTGCTCGCGCGCCTCGTCGGTTTGCCGCCGGAAACGGCGCTCGCGCTGTCGCTCGCCAAGCGCGCGCGCGAGTTGCTGCTCGGCGTGCCGGGCATCGTCTATCTGCATTTCGTTGAAAAAGGCTGGCAGCGCCGCCGTCTCGCGCGTGTGCCGGATATCGACTGATCACCCTGGAACGAAACCAACATGCGCGCAATTATTCTTGCGGCCGGGATGGGCTTGCGCCTCGTGCAGCCCGAAGGCCAGCAAAAGCCCAAATGCCTGCTGAGATTCGGCGATGCCTCGCTGCTTGAGCGTCATCTGCATTATCTGAAGGCGGCGGGCGTCGATGAAGTCGTCTTCGTGACCGGCTTCAAGAGCGAGCAGATCGAGGCGGAACTCGATGCGATCGACTGGAAGCCCGCGACGGAAATCGTCGTGAACGATGAGTTCTCGCTCGGTAGCGTGCTGTCCGTGCACACCGCGCGCGAGGCCATGACACGCGGCGGCGACATCCTGCTGATGGACGCCGACGTGCTCTACGACGAGCGCATTCTCGCGCCGCTGGTGGCGGGCGCGAGCGTGAACCGGCTGCTGATCGACCGCGATTTCGAAGCCGGCGACGAACCCGTGAAGCTGTGCGTGGAAAACGGCGTGCCGGTCGAACTGCGCAAGCAAGTGGCGGCCGGTTTGAAGTACGACACCATCGGCGAATCGGTCGGCTTTTTCCGTTTCGACGAAGCCACCGCCGCGCGGCTCGCGCAAATCTGCGCGGACTACGTGCAGTCGGGCCGCGCGAAGATGCCGCACGAGGAAGCCGTGCGCGACCTGTTGCTTGAGAATGTGCAGCACCCGACCCACGTGTTCGATATCGCCGATGTCACCGGCGCGCCGTGGATCGAAATCGACTTTCAGAACGACGTGACGCGCGCGGCCGACGAAGTGCTGCCGCAACTGAACCCGCTGCAACAGTTCGCAGGAGCCTCGCAACAATGAACGCACCCACGCAAATCCCGGTTGGCTATTCGCGCACGCTGCGCCTGCGCGAGATGCTGCAAAGCAACCGCCTCGAATTCCTGATGGAAGCGCACAACGGCATCTCCGCGCGCATCGCGCGGGAAGCGGGCTTCAAGGCGATCTGGGGCTCGGGCCTGTCGATTTCCGCGCAGTTCGGCGTGCGCGACAACAACGAAGCAAGCTGGACGCAGGTCGTCGATAACCTCGAATTCATGGCGGATGCCAGCGACCTGCCCATTCTGCTCGATGGCGACACGGGCTATGGCAACTTCAACAACGTGCGGCGGCTGGTGAGGAAGCTGGAGCAGCGCGGCATCGCGGGCGTGTGCATCGAGGACAAGCAGTTTCCGAAGACCAACAGCTTCATCAATGGCGAGGCGCAGCCGCTCGCCGACATGGACGAGTTCTGCGGCAAGATCAAGGCGGGCAAGGATTCGCAGAGCGATCCGAACTTTTCCATCGTCGCGCGCGTGGAAGCACTGATCGCGGGCTGGGGCATGGAAGAAGCGCTCAAGCGCGCCGAGGCGTATCGCCAGGCGGGCGCGGACGCCATTCTGATCCACTCGAAGCTGTCCAAGCCCGACGAAATCCTCACCTTCGCGCGCGAATGGGCGGGGCGCGGTCCGCTCGTCATCGTGCCGACGAAGTACTACAGCACGCCGACCGATGCCTTCCGCCAGGCGGGCATCAGTTGCGTGATCTGGGCGAACCACTTGATTCGCGGCGCGGTGTCGGCCATGCAGGCCATCGCCAAGGAAATTCACGACAGCGAGACGCTGGTGAACGTGGAAGACCGCATCGCGACGGTGAACGAGATTTTCCGTCTTCAGGATGCCGATGAATATTCGGCGGCCGAGAACATCTATTTGTCGGCGGCGAGCGACAAGCGCAGCGCGGTGGTGCTCGCGGCCAGCCGGGGCGCGGGGCTGGAAGCGGTGACGGCGGATCGTCCGAAGGTCATGCTGCCGGTGGCGGGCAAGCCGCTGCTGCGTCATCTGGTCGAGGCGTTCAAGAAGGAAGGCATCAACGACATCACGGTGGTGGGCGGTTATCGGGCGGATGCCATCGACAAGGGCGGCATTCGTCTGGTCGTCAACGAGCAGCACGAGACGACCGGCGAACTGGCGTCGCTCGCGTGCGCAGTGCGGCACATGAACGGCGATACGGTCATTTCCTACGGCGACTTGCTGTTCCGCAGCTACATCCTGCGCGATCTGGTGGAGACGCAAAGCGATTTCACCGTGGTCGTGGATTCGTCGCAAACGCCGCAGCCAAGCGACAACGCGACCGATTTCGTCTATTGCTCGACCGCCGACGACCGCGCGCTGTTCGGCCAGAAGGTGTGGCTCGACAGCGTGGTCGGCGCGGGCCAAAGCCTGAGCGCGGGCCGCGTGCCGCAAGGCCGGTGGATCGGCCTCATCAACGTGCGTGCGTGCGCGCGTGAGCGTCTTGCCAACACGCTGGCCGAATTGCAGACGCGCCCGGACTTCGACAAGCTCGATACGGCCGCGCTGCTCAATGCGCTGATCGCGGCGGGCGAGAAGGTGGAAGTGCAGTACGTGCACGGCCACTGGCGCGGCGTCAACGATCTCGACGACTTCCGCCGCGCAGGCGATTTCGCGCACGGTCAGACGCCTATCGGCACGGAAGGCATGGAGAACGCGCGTGATTGAAGCCGCTCAGTTCGTCGAGGCCGCGCGCGAGCGCGGTTTCGACTGGTACGCGGGCGTGCCGTGCTCGTTCCTGACGCCGTTCATCAACTACGTGCTTCAGGACGATTCGCTGCATTACGTATCGGCGGCGAACGAAGGCGATGCCGTCGCGCTGATCGCGGGCGTCGCGCTCGGCGGCGCGGGATTTGGTGGCGCGAAACGTCGCGGCATCGCGATGATGCAAAACTCCGGGCTCGGCAACGCGGTGAGTCCGCTGACTTCGCTGACCTGGACATTCCGCTTGCCGCAATTGCTGATCGTGACGTGGCGCGGCCAGCCCGGCGTGCACGACGAGCCGCAGCACGCGCTCATGGGTCCGATCACGCCGCACATGCTCGAAGCCATGGAGATACCGTGGGAGTTGTTTCCCACCGAAGCCGATCAGATCGGCCCGGCGCTCGACCGCGCGACGGAATACATGGACAGCACGGGAAGGCCTTACGCGCTCGTCATGCAGAAGGGCAGCGTCGCGCCGTTCGAGTTGAAGAAAACGGGCCTCTCGGGCGTGCGCGCGAACGACAAACCCGCGCAAGTCACGCGCCATGAAGGCGAGCGCGTCTCGCGTCATGCGGCGCTGGAAAAAGTCATCGCGCATACGCCGAAGGATTCGACGGTCGTGCTCGCATCGACGGGATTTTGCGGCCGCGAACTCTACGCCATCGACGACCGCGAGAACCAGTTGTATCTCGTCGGCTCGATGGGCTGCGTCACGCCGATGGCGCTCGGCCTCGCGCTTTCGCGTCCCGATCTGCGCGTGGTCGCGCTTGATGGCGACGGCGCCGCGCTCATGCGCATGGGCGCGTTCGCGACACTCGGCGCATACGGCCCGCCGAACCTTGTTCATCTGCTGCTCGACAACGGCGCGCACGAATCGACGGGCGGACAGGCGACGGTATCGCGCGGTATCGACTTCGCGTCGATCGCGTCGGCGTGCGGCTACGCGCTCGCGCTGGATGGCGACGACATCGGCGTGATCGATTCCCTGTTCGAAGCACGCAACCTCGATGGCGCACGCTTCGCGCGTCTGTCGATTTCAGCGGGCACGCCCGGCGATTTGCCGCGCCCGAAGATCACGCCCGAAGACGTGCGCGCGCGTCTGCAACAACACATCGGAGGCCGCTGATGCTGCTGCTCAATCCTGGTCCCGTCACGCTCACGGAACGCGTGCGCAAGAGCCTCTTGCAGACCGACCTGTGCCATCGCGAGCCGGAGTTCTTCGACTTGCAGGACGAGGCGCGTCAACGGCTCGTCGCGGCCTACGAACTCGATCCCGCCAAGTGGAGCGCCGTGCTCATGACCGGCTCCGGCACGGCGGCGGTGGAAAGCATGATCGCCGGGCTCGTGCCGGACGGCGGGCGGCTGTTAATCGTCGAGAACGGCGTGTATGGCGAGCGCATCGCGCAGATCGCGCAGCAGTACGGCATCGATCACGAAGTCGCGAAATACGAGTGGATGCAGGCACCGGACATCGATGCCATCGTCGCGCGGCTGGATGCAGGCACGTTCACGAATGTCGCGATCATCCATCACGAGACCACGACCGGGCGGCTCAACGCGCTCGATGCGCTGTCGCAAGCGTGCGCGCAACGCGGCATCGGTCTGCTCGTGGACGCCGTGAGCAGCTTCGGCGCGGAGGCCATCGATTTCGACGGCGGCGGCATCGTCGCGATTGCGGCGACGGCGAACAAGTGCCTGCATGGCGTGCCGGGCGCGGCCTTCGTGATCGCGCGCCGCGATGCGTTGCAGCACGCCGCGAGCCGCACGTATTACCTCGGCATCGCGCGGCTGGCGAAGTTACAGGATGCGCGCAACACGCCGTTCACGCCGTCTGTGCATGCTTATTACGCGCTGGTCGAAGCGCTGCGCGAGTTCGAGGAAGAAGGCGGCTGGCGCGCGCGTCATGCGCGTTATGCGGTGCTCGCGGAACAGGTTCGCGCGGGACTGGCCGCGCTCGGGATCGAAAGCGCGTTGCCGGCGGAGGAGTCTTCCGTGGTGCTGCGCGCGTATCGATTGCCTGCGGGCGTCACCTACGAAACGCTGCACGACGCGTTGAAAGCGAAGGGTTACGTCATCTACGCAGGGCAGGGCGGCTTGTCGAAGGAACTGTTCCGCATCTCGACGATGGGCGCGCTCGATGCCGACGACATGGCGCGGCTGATTGCATCGGTCGGGGAATTGATCCGCTGAGAAAGCCTCAGGGCTTGCAGAAGATCGCCGTGATGAAGGGCGCGACGTGGTGGATCGCCGCGTCGCTGCCCGCCGCGCGGACTTTCTGCTCCACTTCGTCATCGCCGCCCCAAACCACCGCACCGTAAGCCGAATCCGCAATCGGCTCGCCCTTGCCGGGCTGAAACAGCGGGTCGTCCTTCTGATACCCCACCACCGCATAGACCTTGAAGCCGTAGGCCGTGAGCACCGCGCCTTTAACCGGCCGGAACGCATTCACCGAATTCGGCTCGATACGCATGGGCTTCGCTTCGATCAGATCGTCCTCGATCAGCGGCGCGATGAAGTCATGCGCATTGGACTGGCAATCGAGCTTCGCCTCGATGGCGCGGGCGAACACAGGCGCGGCAAACGCCAAAGTCAAAGCGACGAGCAGAACCCGCGCGACGTGCTTCATGGAACGCATTGCAGACGATGGATGCGGCTGAAGTGAAGGAGAGCCTACACTTTATCGGCAATGCAAAGGAATTGCTGGATTCCCCGGTCGATGCGTTCTCAGTTCAGAAATAGCGCAGGCGCAAACACGCCATCCTTCGATGAAAACACCACCGTCTTGCCCGTCTTGTTGCGGATGCAGATGCCCGTCATCGGCGTGGCGGCGGCAATCGTGCTTTTCACGAAGCCGGTCACATCGTTCAGGCGCGTCTGGTTCGCGTTGTCCAGATAGATGCCGCCGATCGATACCGGCGAGCAGTCCGCGCCCTGCGGAAGATGGTCGGTATCGTTCCATACGGTCGTCGCGCCGTACAGCGAGATCGTGATCGCGCTCGTGTCCGTGATGTTCTGTCCCATCGTCTGCAACTGCGCCTTCGTCCACGGATAGTCGGTGGTGTTCACGGGCGTCGCGAACTTGAGGAAGATCGTATCGCCCGGACCCACGCGCAAGGTGTCGCCCGTCGCGGTCGGCGTGCCGGATGCATCGGTCCAGACATCCGCGATGGCGGGCGAGTAATACGCGGGAAGCGTGTTGTTGCACGCGGTATTCGCGTTGGAACATTTGTCGATGGCATAGCGCATGGTGTCCGCTTTCCACGCGCTGATGAAATCCCCATGCGCCGTGTAGAGCGAACCCCATTGCGGCACCCACGCGCCGTTTTGCAGGAACGGGTCCATCGACAGTTGCGCGGTCGAAAGATCGGGGTCCTGTCCGAGCGAGTATTGAACGTTCGTCTGCAACTCGGGAATCTTCACCGGATAACTCGATGGACACGTGCCGTCCTTGTTGCGATAGGCCATGTTCCCGATATGACTTTTAAAGTCCGGCTTCAGATGCACGCCATCCCAGCAATCGGGAAAATGCACGGAGATGTTTAACTGCGAGTACGTGCCGCCCGAATCCGTGACGACCGGGCAATTCGTCGGCGCAACGGTCGTGTAGCCGCCGCCGCGGCAGAGGTAGTTGATCTGCGGCTTCGGCTGGCTCGACATATGATCGCCCGCGAGCATTTGCAGACCGGCCGGAATGACTTGCAGCGGCACCACGGGCTGGTCGTTCTTGTAGTACGTCTTCGCGAAATCCGGCTTGACGATGCCGGATGCGCGCTTCAATTGCGGCACCCAGTACGCGGAAGCATCGGCGATCACGTTGCAGGACGTGACCTTGTTCGCGTCGAGCGTGCCGCCGTCGCTGAAGGCGTCGGTCTTGGTGTTGCCGAAGAACTCGTGGACCATCGCGGAGCCGGGCGCGCCGTAATGCACGATGGAATCGTCCGGCAGCGTATGCGAGTACGTGCAGTTGACGTTGAACTGACCACCCGCGTGCACGTGCGGCGAGATCAACCACAGGCCGATGCACATCGCGCTCAGCATCGTTATTTTTGGACGAGTCACGGCAGCCTCTCATCGGTGAAGACGAACGGATCGGCGATGCTTGTCAGGAAGCATCGTCGGTACGAAAAGGGAGGGCGCGCGCTGCCAGACCAAGCATATTCGATGCAAGCGCGAGGTCAAGGCGACTTAGGACGCTGATCGATGACGACGCGTGCAACATCGTGGGTAAACGGAAAAACGCGGATCGTTCGTTTTCGTCAATCGAACAATCCGCGTTTTTTGAAGACGTTGAATCAGGCCGCGAGTTCCAACCGCGCCGTCTGCCGTGCATCGCGCGAATGCACGCGCTTGCCTGCTGCGTACGTTTCGAAAACCGCACGGTCATCGCCGAGCAAGGCGAACGCGAACAACAATTCTTCGAGCGATTCCGTGCGCGCCATGCGTCGCGAGAGCAACGGCGTGGCGTTCGGATCGAGCACGACGAAATCCGCCTCGCTGCCTGCTGCGAGCGTGCCGATCTTGTCGTCGAGTTCGAGCACTTGCGCCGCGCCCGTGGTCGCCAGCCAGAACATGCGCGTGGCCGTCAGATGATGCCCCGTCAGCCGCGCGACCTTGTGCGCTTCGCTCATCGTCTGAAGCATGGAGAACGACGTGCCGCCGCCGACATCGGTCGCCAGCGCCACCGGCATGTTCGATTCGCCCGCCTTCTCGAAGTCGAACAAACCGCTGCCGAGAAAGAGGTTCGATGTCGGGCAATGCGAAGCCACCGCGCCGGTTTCCGCCATGCGCGCGCGGTCGCGTTCATCGAGATAGATGCAATGGCCATACACCGCGCGACGACGCAGCAAGCCGTAGTGATCGTAAATATCCAGATAGCTGCGATGCCCCGGAAACAGGCTTTCGACCCATTTGATCTCGTCGGTGTTTTCCGCCACATGGCTCTGGATGAACACGTCCTGATGTTTCTGCGCGAGCGCGCCGCACGCTTCCAGTTGCGCTTCCGTCGAGGTCGGCGCGAAACGCGGCGTGAGCGCGTAATGCTGCCGCCCGCGACCATGCCAACGCGCGATGAGTTCGTCGCTGTCGTCGTAGCCGGATTGCGCCGTGTCGCGCAAAAACTCGGGGCAGTTGCGATCCATCAGCACCTTGCCCGCGACCATGCGCAGATTGCGCGACTCGCTTTCGGTGAAGAACGCATCCGCCGACTGCTTGTGGACCGTGCAATAAACCAACGCCGTGGTCGTCCCGCACGCCAGCAGTTCGTCGATGAAAAAGCGCGACGTCTCACGCGCCACCGCCGGATTCTCGAAGCCGCGCTCGGTCGGAAACGTGTACGTGTTGAGCCACGGCAACAGACCCGGCGCGGGCGAGGCGATCATGTCCGTCTGCGGATAGTGAATGTGCGAGTCGATGAAACCCGGCACGATCAGCTTGTCGCGCATCGTGTGGACGGTCGCATCCGCCGCGAGCCGGTCGCGCACCGACGCATACGCGCCCGCCGCGATCACTTTGCCGTCCTCGACGATCAGGAGGCCATCGGCCTCATACACCGCGCCGTCAGCGGCATGCGCGGGATCTTCCCGGAAGGTCAGCAACTGGGCGCGGTAGGCGGTCTGAGTCATGGTGCAACGTCTCCGTTTCTGGGTTTAAAGCTGTGAAAGCAGCACTAAAGAGAAGGCCGCGATGATCCACATCGCCGGCTTGATTTCCTTCGCGCGCCCGGTCGCCGCCTTGAGCACGACGAAGGCGAGAAAGCCGTACGCCACGCCATCGGTGATGGAGTAGGTCAGCGGGATCAGGATCATCGCGAGGAAGGCGGGAATGGCTTCGTCGAAGCGATGCCATTCGATCTGCGTGATCGATTCCATCATGAACACGCCGACCAGCACGAGCGCGGGCGCGGTCGCGATGGCCGGCACGAGCGACAGCAGCGGCGAGAGGAACAGGAATGGCAGGAAGCACAGGCCCGCGACCACGGCCACCAGCCCCGTGCGCCCGCCCGCCGAAATGCCCGCCGCCGATTCGATATACGCGTTCGCCGGGCTCGTGCCGAGCGGCGCGGAAATCAGCGCGGAGAACGAATCGACCATCATCGACTGGCGGATGTTGCGCGGGTTGCCGTCCTTGTCGTAGAGCTTGCCCGCTTCCGAGATCGCCATGAAGGTGGAAAGCGCATCGAAGAACGAGGTGAACAGCATCACGAAGATGAACGGCCAGTAGACCACCTTCAGCGCGCCCATCAGATCGAGTTGGCCGACGGCGGAAAAGTCCGGCGCGGAGAACAGGCCGTTCCAGTTGACGAGCGTTTTCGTGGCGATGGCGGCGGGCCAGTACGCGGTGCCGTCGCCATAGAAGCGGCCGATGGGAATGGCGATGATCGTCGTGAACACGATGCCGATCATCAGCGCGCCGGTGATCTTGCGCGCGACGAGCACGGTCGTGACAGCCAGCCCGATCAGGAACGTGATGACCACGGGATTCAACGACGCCGAATGCACGATGGTGACCGGATCGCCCACCACGAACTTCGCGTTGACCAGCCCGATCAGGCTGATGAACAGTCCGATGCCGCACGACACCGCATGCCGCAGATTCGCGGGAATGGCATCGACGACGAGCTTGCGCGCGTTGAAAATGGCGAGCACGGCGAAGATCACGCCCGCCCAGAACACACAGCCGAGCGCGGTCTGCCACGGCATCTTGCCGCCGTGAACCATGACGAAGGCGAACAGCGCGTTCATGCCCATGCCGGGCGCGACGAGCACCGGATTGCGCGCGTACAGACCCATCGCGCAACTGCCCAGAAAACTCACGATGACGGTGGCCGTGAGCGCGGCGGGAAAGGGCACGCCCGCCTGCGAGAGAATGCCCGGATTGACGACGATGATGTACATCGCCGTGAGAAAGGTCGTGATGCCCGCGACGACTTCCGTTTTCGTGCGCGAACCCGCCGCGCGAATGCCGAAGAAGCGTTCCAGTGTGGTGACGTCGCGTTCGATTGTTGCTGTCGTTTCCATGCGCGTGCTCTTTGCTTAGTGCTTCCAGTGCGTGTCCAGGCGCGCGATCATCGCGGCGCGTTCTTGCTCGGTGACGAACGAGGCTTCGAGGCTGTTGCGTAGCAGCGTGTAGACCTCGTGATCGTCGAGCTTCAAGGCATCGACGATGGCGAAGTAGTTCGCGTTGACATAGCCGCCGAAGTACGCGGGATCGTCCGAATTAATCATGACCGCGACGCCCTGGTCGAGCAGATCCTTGAGCGTGTGCTTGGTCATGTCGTCGAACACGCAGAGCTTGATGTTCGACAGCGGGCACACGGTCAACGCGATGCGTTCATCCGCGAGACGCGCGACGAGTGCGGCATCTTCGATGCTGCGCACGCCGTGATCGACGCGATCGACTTTCAGCAGATCGAGCGCTTCGTACACATACGACGGCGGTCCTTCCTCGCCCGCATGCGCGACGAGCTTGAGGCCGCGTTCGCGCGCCTTCGCGAACACGCGCGCAAACTTCGACGGCGGATGCCCGCGCTCCGACGAATCCAGCCCGACGCCAATCAGCCGATGCTTGTACTGTTCGAACAAGGGCAACGCGCTTTCGTACGTGGCGAGGGCATCGTCTTCGGACAGATGGCGCAGGAAGCACAGAATCAGCTTCGAGGTGAGGCCGCGCTTTTCGCCTTCGGCCAACGCGCGTTCGATGCCTGCAACCACGGTTGCGATGGAAACACCACGTTCCGTATGCGTCTGCGGATCGAAGAAAATTTCGGTGTGCGTGACGTGGTCGGCCAGTGCGCGTTCGACATAGGCCATCGTCATGTCGTAGAAGTCCTGCTCGTGGAGCAGCACGCTCGCGCCTGCGTAATAGATGTCGAGGAACGTTTGCAGATCGGTGAACGCATACGCGGCGCGCAATGCGTCGATGGAGTCGTACGCGAGCTTCACATTGTTGCGCTGGGCCAGCTCGAAAATCAGCTCCGGTTCGAGCGATCCTTCGATATGGATGTGCAGCTCCGCCTTCGGCGCGCGCGCGATCTTATCGGCTAGTGTGGGATTCATGGGCTTTTGGGGTTGGGATTGTCAAACGGTTTGCTGCGGTGATGAAGGTGATGATGACGACGACGCGCGGGCTGGCGCGTTGGCTTCGACCGCCTGCAACAACTGGGCTGCTGCTGCGACGGCGATGACTTCGGGTGCCTTATCGACGATTCCGTCCACGCCGATCGGGCAGATCATGCGTGCGACGAGCGCCGGATCGAACCCGTGCGCGACGAGCCGGTGCTCGAACTGCTTCTTCTTGGTGTGCGAACCGATCATGCCGAAGAACGCAAAATCGTTGCGCGTGAGGATACGTTCGGCCAGCGTGTAATCCACCGTGTGGTTATGCGTCATCACGATGAAGTACGCGCGCGGCGGCGCATTATCGACCGCTTCCTCGGGAATATCCGTCGGCTCGATGCTCACGTTGCCCGGCACGAACTGCGCGGCGGGGAACGCGGCGTCGCGCTCATCGACCCAAGTGACGTGACAGGGCAGCGTGGCCAGCACGCGCACGAGCGCCGCGCCCACATGGCCTGCGCCGAACAGCACGACCTGAAAATCGTTCGGCGCGATGGTTTCGGTCAGCAGCGCGCCGCTTTCGCGGAAACCGGCGCCGTCCCAGAGAAGACAGTCGGCGTCGGTCGCGCCCGGTTCGGGATCGGAGAGCATGACGGCATCGGGCGCGGGCGCGAACGACACGCTGCGCACGGTCGAGAGACCTTGCGCCGTGCGTTTCGCAAGCGTCGTGACCCAGTTCAGGTCCGATACGTCGAGCCGCTCGAAAGCCAGCACCACCGCGCCGCCGCAGCACTGACCTAGACTCGGGCCGAGCGCGAAACGTTCGAGCCGTCGCGCGCGCGGCGTGCGCATGCCGTCCTTCAGCACGCGCCGCGCCGTTTCGATGGCCTTCCATTCCAGATGCCCGCCGCCGATGGTGTAGCGCGCGTCCTCTCGCGTGACGATCATCTTCGTGCCCGGCTCGCGCGGCGCGGAGCCTTCGACACGCGCGACCGTCACGAGCACGGCGGCATCGCCATGCGCGAGCAGGTGTTGCAGGTCGTTCAGCCAAACTTGCATCGAGGAAGCTCCGGAAAGGGGGAAGGGTCGCGGTCGTTGTCGCGCTAGTTATCGTCGTCGCAGTCGCTAGTTTACCGGGGACGGCGCGGCGTGCGGACGCCAACGGTCATTCGCACAGGACGCGCGAAACCGTTCGAAAGCAGGCGGAAGGGAGCGGATGGTGTGCGTTGTCATGACCGGGGAGACATTGCGGACCGGGCGCGCGTTACGCGGTTTCCGTTGGCGCGGCAGCGGGGGCCGGGGCAAACGGACTGCGCGCACGTAGATCGCCATCCAGTTCCGACCTTAACACCTCAATATCCCAAAAATATTTTCGGGCTGATATCAAGATTATTCGGATGGACTGATGCGCGAAAGAGGCAGACGCCGCGCGGACGGCCAGCGTCCACGGGCGCAGAACAAGCGGGAGAGATTCAGCGCGCCGCGGTGCGCAGCCTGCGCTTGAGCCGCAGACTCAGGCCGACGAACAGCAAAATCAACGCGAAAGCGATCAGCGACCATTGCGGCAGCGACAACCCGAGAATAGGCGGATACGGCGTTTCGCACAGGCCCGCGACCTTGAAAACCTGCGGCAGCCAGTGCGCGGGCGGCAGACCATCGACGATCGGCTGAAGCGCGTCGAACCCGCAACTGAAGCCGGGATGCGCCTGCACGTACACATGTCGCACCGCCGCCGCCAGCCCGCCGAGCGCTGACAACGCCACCAGCGTTTCCAGCAGCGCGATGCCGCGCCAGTTATTGAAACCCGCGCCCAGAAACGCGAACACCGCGATCAGCACGAAAAAATACCGCTGGATGATGCACAGCGGGCACGGATCTTCGCCCTGAAAGAATTGCAGATAGAGCGCGCCGCCCACTAAACCGAGACTGACAAAGCCGAGCAGCGTCAGCAGCCGTCGTTCGCGGCGCATGACGCGGTCATCCTGGTGCATCGTGAAGTGATTCAAGGAATGGTTCATTGTTTCGCAGCGAGACGAGAAGGAAGTACCTGAGTCGCGGGGCATCGCGGTGAATTCTAGCGCGAACGCTCCATTTCAGAAATTGTTGCCGGGTCGCGCTCAGCGCGTGGTTCCGAGCACGGCCTCCACCGCGCGTCCGATCGAGAGCAGCGTGTCGTCGTTGTTCGGTGCGCCCGCCAGCATCAGGCCGACCGGGGCGTCGCCGCGCGGATGGCACGGCAGCGAGAGCGCGCAGGCGTCGAGAAAATTGAAGGCGGTCGGATTGCGCAGGATCAGCGCGTTGGTGCGCATGAAGGCGTCGTCGTCGCGTTCCAGTTCGGCGATGCGTGGCGGCACAACCGGCACGGTCGGGCAAAGAATGGCATCGAAACGTTGCCAGAGCGTGGTGCGCGCTTCCTCGATCATTGCCGCGCGCGCTTCGCATAAGTCGATGTAGTCGGCCGCCGTCGCCGATTCGGCGCGCGTGAGCCGCGAGAGCACGCGCGGGTCGTACTGCGCCGCGTGTTCATCGATCAATTTGCGATGCCACGCGTACGCCTCGATCCCGACCAGGCTAAAGCGGCTGATGGTGGGCAACCGGTCCAGCGGCGCGAACCGCACATCTTCGATGCCCGCGCCCGCCGCCGCCAGATGATTGATGGCCGCCGCAACCGCCTGGGCGACGGATGCATCCACATCGTCCGTGACGTAGTTCGTGAGCACGCCCAAACGTACCCCTTCGAGCGGACGCGTGGCGGGCACGTCGGGATCGCGGCCCGCGAGAATGCGGTCCACCAGCGCGCAGCACGCGACCGATACGCCGATCGGCCCGAACGAATCGAGCGTTTTGGACAGCGGCACGCCGCCGTGTTTCGGAATGCGGCTCGCGGTCGGCTTGAAGCCCGTCAGGCCGCACAGTGCAGCGGGAATGCGGATGGAACCGCCCGTGTCCGTGCCGAGCGCGATGGCCGCCATGCCATCCGCCACCGATGCCGCCGCACCCGACGACGATCCGCCCGCGATGCGTTCACCGCCCGCGATCTGCGCGTGATACGGCGAGCGCGGCGTGCCGTAGTGCGGATTCAGGCCTAGCCCCGAGAACGCGAACTCGCTCATGTTGGTACGCCCGACGATCACCGCGCCCGCGCGACGCAGCCGCGCGACCGTCACGGCATCCGCTTTCGCGGGCGGCGCGTTGGCGAGTACGCGCGAACCCGCGCTCGTGACTTGCCCTTCGATATCGAACAGATCCTTGATGGACACCGGAATGCCCGCGAGCGGCGAGAGTACCGTGCCCGCGCGGCGCAGCGCGTCGTGAGCATCGGCGGTGGCGCGGGCGCGTTCGGCATCGACCGAAATGAAAACGGTGGAGCCTTGTCCCGACGGGTCCGCGATCCGTTCCAGCGCCGTCTCGACGAGCGCGCGGCTCGTCGTGCGGCCGTGGCGAAGATCGGCGGCGAGTTGGGCAAGCGGGGCAAACTGCGGCGATGTGATTGGCATGGCGTCGTGCAGTGGCGAGACGTTTCGCAAGGCGCGCGGCGCGACGCTCGCCGGGTGTCTCACGAAACAGCGGCCGGATGACGCGTCGCGCGCGGCATCGGCACGTAAATGGACGAGCGCCTGCGGGACGCTCAAGATGCCTGACATTCTAAGCCAGCACGATAAGGATTACCCACTTCGCGCCGCGCTTATGCCGAATGGATGAGGGTTCGCGCGATTGAATCGCTGGATGAAAACAGCAATGTGCGCTCAGATCGTGCGTGAAAAGCGCTGCAAGTTGGCTTGTCCCAGATAACGGTCGAACACGGCGGCAATATTGCGCACGAACATCCTGCCTGCGGGCAACACGCGTAACGCGTCGTCTGTCAGTTCGATGAGACCGTCATCGATCATCGGCGCGAAGCGCGTGAGTTCATCGGCGAAGGTCGTGTTGAAGTCGATGTCCACCTCGCTGAAATTCAGCGTGCCGCCGCACATGATCCGCATGACGATGTCGCGCCGCAGCCGGTCGTCCGCCGAAAGCCGCAGCCCGCGCGCGATGGCGAGCCGCCCGTGATCGATGGCCTCCGCGTAATCGGCGAGATCGCGCGCGTTCTGCGCATACACATCCCCCACCTTGCCGATGGACGACGCGCCTATGCCGATCAGATCGCAATCCGCCTGCGTGCTATAGCCCTGAAAATTGCGTTGCAGCGTGCCCGCGCGGTACGCGTGCGCGAGTTCATCGCCGGGCAGCGCGAAGTGATCCATGCCGATAAAGACATAGCCCGCGCCGCTCATGCGCTCGATCACGCGTTGAAGAATCGCGAGACGCGCGGCGGGCGAGGGCAGCGTCGCTTCGTCCATTTGCCGTTGCATCTTAAAGAGCGCGGGCATGTGCGCATAACCGAACACGGAAACGCGGTCCGGTTTCATGTCGATGATCGTATCCAGCGTGCGCGTGAAACTCTCTACCGTTTGATGCGGCAGCCCGTAAATCAGATCGACGCTCACGGACGTGAAGCCCTGTTCGCGCGCGGCGTCGAGCACGGTTTCGGTCATCGCGCGCGGCTGAATGCGGTTGATCGCGCGCTGCACGGTTTCATCGAAATCCTGAACGCCGAGGCTCAGGCGATTGAAGCCCAGTTCGCGCAGCAACGCGATGGTGTCCGCCGAGGCTTCGCGCGGATCGACTTCGATGGAATATTCGGCGCGCTCGTCGGCCACGAGCGAGAAGTATTCGGCGGTCGCGGTCATCAACTCGCGCATTTCGGTGTGCGAGAGAAACGTGGGCGTGCCACCGCCCCAATGCAACTGCGTGACCGGACGCGAAGTGTCGAACAGCGCCGCCTGCATGGCGATTTCGCGTTTCATGCGCTCGAGATACGGGCGGGCATGCGCGCGGTTCTTCGTCGCGATCTTGTTGCAGCCGCAGTAAAAGCAGACCGTGTCGCAGAACGGGATATGGAAGTAGAGCGACAGATTCGCCGATGGCGCGCCTTCCATCGCGGCGCGATGATAGTGCGCGGGGTCGAAGGTATCGGTGAACTGAACCGCGGTCGGATAGGACGTGTAGCGCGGACCGTTCGCGCTGTAGCGTTCGAGCAGGTCGGGACGAAAGAGAGCTTCTTGCATGGCAGTGGGCCTGAGCGTTTTTCCGAGTGTAGCGAGGCAAGACGCGCGAGGCTTGCGTGAAAAGGTCGCAGCGCGTGGGAGAATGACGCTTTCTGCGCGCTTTTTCTCTCATGTCCGTCGAAACATCATCGCCTCATGCGTGCCGCGAAGGATGCGGTGCGTGTTGCATCGCGCCTTCCATTTCGTCGCCGATTCCCGGCATGCCGAACGGCAAGCGCGCGGGCGAACGCTGCATCCAACTTAATGACGATCTGCGTTGCCGGATCTTCGGCGATCCGCGCAGGCCGAAGTGTTGCAGCGGATTGCAGGCATCGGCGGAAATGTGCGGGGAGACGCGGGTCTATGCGCTGGCTTATATAGAAAGGCTGGAGCGAGACACGCAACCTCAGCCGAAACCGCATTGACGTTCGCCGGTCCAATCGCCAAACTGCGGCGCGGCGCTTTTAGATCGCGCTGAGCTATTCCCCGGAGGACTTCGCATGACCCATCGCCCCGCGCCGACCCGGCGCCGGTTCCTGTTCGACGCCGTCGCTGCGTTATCGGCGCTCACGCTCGCGCCCGTCAGCCGTGCCGCATCCATCTTTCCGTTCATTCCGGACCACTACACATTTTCACAGCAGCAGGTTCAGGACGCGGTCGCGCGGAAGTTTCCGCTGCATCGCACGGCGTCGCAAATCTTCGAAGTGCTGTTGAGCAATCCTGTCGTTGGCATGGCGCCGGACTGTAACCGCGTGACGGTTCGTGTCGATGCCAAGCTCGCCACGCCGTTCATGCCGAATCCGGTGGCCGGCGTGCTCACGCTCTCGACGCAACTCGCCTACGATGCCCCGAGTCTTTCGGTCGTGCTCGTGTCCCCGAGCGTCGACGATGCGCAGTTCACCGGCGACGCCGCGCAATACAACCAGCAGATCGCGTCCATCGGCGGACAACTCGCGGCGCAATTGCTCGACCGTTATCCCATCCACACGTTCAAGCCGGAAGAGCTTCAGTTCGCCGGGGTTTCTTACGAACCCGGTACAATCACAGTCCTTACAAACGGCATACGCGTGCAGATCGTCGAGAAGTAGATCGAAATCCTCTCGCGGCGTGCTCCAAACCAACGGCTATAACAGCGAAGAAAGGGCTGAAGGATGGACTGGATCCTCATGATCAAGGCGCTCGTTCTGGGCGTCGTCGAAGGCTTGACCGAGTTCTTGCCTGTTTCAAGCACGGGGCATCTGATCGTCGCGGGAAGTCTGCTCAACTTCACGGATGCGCAATCGAAGACGTTCGACGTCGTCATTCAATTCGGCGCGATTCTCGCCATCTGCTGGGAATATCGCGCGAAGATCGCGTCGGTGGTCGTGGGCCTGCCCACGCGGCCGGATGCGCGGCGCTTCACGTTGAACGTCATCATCGCGACGATTCCGGCAATCGTGCTTGGCCTCGCGCTGGAGAAGCACATCAAGGCCGTGTTGTTCTCGCCGGTGCCGGTGTCGATTGCGCTGATCGTCGGCGGGATCGTGATTCTCTGGGCGGAAGCGCGTCAGCGTGAGCGCAAGACGCCGGTGCGCGTGCATTCGGTCGATGATCTCTCGTACTCGGATGCGTTCAAGGTCGGTCTCGCGCAATGTCTCGCGCTGATTCCGGGCACGTCGCGCTCGGGGGCGACCATCATCGGCGGGATGCTGTTCGGGCTGGAACGCCGCGTCGCCACGGAGTTTTCGTTCTTTCTCGCGATTCCGATCATCTTCGGCGCGACCTTGTACGAGATGGCGAAGTACTGGCGCACGCTCACCGTCAACGATCTCGGGCTGTTCGCCATTGGTCTCGTGGCGGCGTTCGTGAGCGCGTTCGTGTGCGTGCGATGGCTGCTCCGTTACGTGGCATCGCACGATTTCTCGGCGTTCGCGTGGTATCGGATCGGGTTCGGCTTGCTGATTCTGATCGTCGGATACAGCGGCGGATTGAGTTGGGCCGATTGATTCTCCGATGCATATGAAAACGCCACGGCTTGCCGTGGCGTTTTTCATTGCACGTTATTTTCGGCGGAAGATCAGATCCCACACGCCATGCCCCAGCTTCAGCCCGCGCGTCTCGAACTTCGTGATGGGACGATAGTCCGGGCGAGGCGCATAGCCATCCGCCGTGTTCTCGAGCGCGGGCTCGCCCGAGAGAACTTCGAGCATCTGTTCGGCATAGTTTTGCCAGTCGGTCGCGAGATGCACATAACCGCCGGGTTTGATGCGCGACACGAGTTGCGCGACGAACTTGGGCTGGATCAAGCGGCGCTTGTGATGCCGCGCCTTGTGCCACGGGTCCGGGAAATAGATATGCACGCCGTCCAGACTCGCCGGCGCGATCATGTGCTCCAGCACTTCCACGGCGTCATGCTGAAGAATTCGAATGTTGCTCAACGATTGCTCGCCGATCAGCTTGAGCAGCGCGCCCACGCCTGGCTCATGCACTTCCACGCCGATAAAGTCATCGCTCGCACGCGCGGCCGCGATTTCCGCCGTGGTCCCGCCCATGCCGAAGCCAATTTCCAGCACGCGCGGCGCGCTGCGGCCGAAGATCGCGTTCCAGTCGGCGGGTTCGGCCGAGTAAGGCAGCACGAAGCGCGGCCCGAGTTGATCGATGGCGCGCTGCTGACCCGGCGACACGCGTCCCGCTCGCGTGACGAAACTGCGAATGCGACGGTGACGAAGGTTAGAGGCGTCGTCTTGCGGAGTGTCGTCGGCGTGTTGGGGATCGTGGTTCATGGCGAAAGGCGGAAAGCAGGAATGCGGCGTTGGATTGCTCGATGACGTGATCGACGTGATGACATGCCCCGAAACCAAAAAGCCGCCTGAGGAGGCGGCTTTCGCTGTGATTCTGGAGCGGGCGATGGGAATCGAACCCACGTCTGTAGCTTGGGAAGCTACGGTAATGGCCATTATACGACGCCCGCGAGAGCCAGCTATTGTAAGCGCAACGCCCTTCGCCATGCAATGTGGCGCTGCGCTTCAGATACCGAACAGCGTCATCGATACCGCCACGCGCGTCACGACCATCAGCAACACTTGCACGATCACGAACAGCAGAATCGGCGATAGATCGATGCCGCCCAAGCGCGGCAAAATGCGACGCAGCGGATCGAGGAAGGGCGCCGTGATCTGGTAGAGAATCGGCATGGCGGGCGACTGCGGATTGAGCCACGACAGCAGCGCCATCAAGATCGTCACCCAGATGATGAGGTTCAGCGCCCACTTGACCACCGTCAGCAGCGCGACGAGGAAGATCATCGGCAGCATCGTGGTGGGGTCGATGTTCGCAAGCAGGATCATCAAGGTCACGTAGATCAGCGCCGAGATATAGGCGGCCAAGAGGCTCGCCCAGTCGATCTTGCCGCCCGGCATGATCTTGCGCAGCGGCAGCACGATCCAGTTGGTCGCCTGCATCACGGCGTTCGAAACCGGGTTGTACGGCGGCAGGCGCACGACCTGCATCCATGCGCGCAGCAGCAGCGCAGCGCCGAACAAGGTGAAAAGGGTATTGAGCAGAAAGCGGGCGACGTCGCCGAACATCTCGGTCCTCTCGAAAGCGTAAGCGGCACAGGCCGCGCGAAGGTCGGTTAAGCGAAAAAGGGATGCGCGGCTAGGCGAGCCGGTCCGCAGGATCGAAGCATGCCGTCGCGCACAGGCCGCGAGCATGAAACTGCGAGCGTCCGTTCGCTCGGAACGGGTCGTGAATAGTGTCCATGATCTTTGTTCGTTCTCTTGACCGGAGTGTCGTGCAAGGATGGCCGCGACCGAGGCTGACCGATGCCATGCACGCTTTTTTCAGGCGCTGCGTTCTTGTTCCATTCTCGCTTCCCGGCGCTCGGAAACCCCGCCCATCGAATACTGAGATGGGGCGCCGGACGTCACCATAACATGGCTTGCACACGGCTTGGGAACGTTGTCGAACGCCGCGCGAGCGTTTGGCGGACATCGACATGAAAGCCGTGTGAAAGTCGCGCGCAAGCACTGCGTGAAACGGCGCGCGGTCCGGCGATCGTTCGTGTTGTCAATTCGAGACGTCCGCGAAGGGCGCAGATCACGCAAAACTGGCACGATAGACAAAACGAAAATGCGATGCAGTGGGGCGCGGCGTGCAACGAATCGAATCGGGCAAAAATCCACCGCGATCAGAAAAAAGCCGAATACATAAGGAAAAGATTTCAGACGGCAAGTGCGCTTCGACACATGCAAGCCCGATTAAGTGTTCCTTTGCGTACATCGGCCGTCATTGACAGCGCGGATTATCAAATTAAAAGAGGGGATCAGCCCAAAGCCAAAAAATGCCGTCTGCGCGCACGCGCTCTACACAGGTTTCTTTCGCAACGTACGGAGGTCGCCATGAGCATTTTTTCTTACCGGAAGCATTTGCGATTCTTGAGTCAGGCCCAACGCCGTTGCTGGTGGGATCAGAAGAAGCGCCTGACGCCGCGTGTCGTGATCGGTGGCGCGTATGTCCCGCCGAATGTCACGCGTGAATTCGCTTATGTGAAAGTCGGCTGATCGAATTAAAGGTATTACTTCAAAAGCCCCGCTGTGCGTCAGGTACGGCGGGGCTTTTGATTGGAGTTGTAAATATGCGTTACTTGTTAAAGGCCGTCTGATGTCGCGATGACCGAAGTAGCCCGTCGCCAGTGTTCGAATTGCCTTACACGCTGAAACTTCCGTTAAGGAACTTGCAATTTGCTACAAATGGGTTCTGCAACGACTGTGCTTTTTCGATAGATTGGATTCTGTACCGCCGTGCGTGCTGGATGGCCAGCCGAAAGCGGCGAGGAGAACAAACGTGAAAAAGATCAGTCAGTTGTTGGTTGCAGGCGCGTTGGCTGCCGGTTTTTTAGGCGTGGCGCAGGCGCATGTGTCCGTGGGCATCGGCATCGGGGTGCCGGCTTATCAGGCGTATCCGGCGTATCCGGTTTATGCGCCGCCGCCGCAACCGGTGTATGTCGCGCCGCCGCCGCCCGTCATGTACGCGCCGCCGCCTCCGCCGGTGGTTTATGCACCGCCGCCTCCCGTCTATGTCGGAGGAGGATATGGGTACTACGGCCGGCCGTATTATCGTCACCACGGTTACTATCGGCATGGGCCGGGATATTGGCACTGAGCCGTCAGGGCGAATAAAAAAAGCGATGCAGCTAAACCTGCATCGCTTTTTTGTTTGCGCGATGAAAACCTTCAGGACGCCGCGTTGACGATCAAATCGCGGTATCCGCTCACGATCACGCTGTACGCGAAGTAAGCGAACAATACCGCCGACATCACATGACACGCGCGCAGCAAACCTGCGCCGGCGCGTTTGCGTCCGTGGCTTGCGAGTGTGCAGATGAAGAGCGTCCAGCCCAGTCCGCCGCAGAAAAAACCCGTCAGAAACACGGACGCACTCACCGGACTGCTCGCACCGGCCTTCGCGATGAGCGCGCCGCCCACCGCCGCGAACCAGATCATCGCGCTTGGCGACGACACCGCCAGCAGGCATCCGCGAACGAAGCTCTTGAGGTGACTCTGGCGCGGCGTCCGCAGATCCGCTTCGCCTTCGACCGGCGGCGCGGACGCGGGATACAGCGCCTCGCGCGCCATCTTCCACGTCAGGAACAGCAGCACGATCGCGCCGCCGATCCACACGACCCATCGCACGGGCGCGAATTGCAGCAGCGCCGACATGCCCGCCAGCGCCAGCGCCGCATAGAACAGATCGCCGAAACACGTGCCGAGACCGAGCACGAAGCCCGGCCTGAACCCATGCGACAACACGAGCGAGATGATCGCGACATTCGCGATCCCGATATCCAGACACAACGACAGCGACAGAAAAAAACCGTCCGACAGCAGCGACCACGAATGCATTTTTTCGTTATGGATGAGGGTGAAGATCGAAACTCACGTCGAGCCGCCCGGTGGGCACGTTCATGGTGTTGCGCATGGATGGATGACGCATATCGTCCAGCGCGCGCCGTTGTTCGTCCGTGCCGATGCCGAGCAAATCCAGCACGCGCACGACGATCGCCTGAATGACGAAGCCGTTGCCATCCTCGACCTTCACCGCGATGCCGATCGCGCCTTCGGGACGCTTCACGCCGATGGCATAGCTCGCATCCGCGCCGGTCTTGCCGACGAGCGCGCCGTCGAACGTGCGCATGAGGCGCGTGCAGAATCGTCCATCGCCCGCGACGAGTTCGGGATACGACGTCATCGCGCGATAGATGCGCGACAGCGGCGCGCCGTCGGGCGCATCGGCCAGGCGGGCGAAGAAGCGCGCGAGACGATCGAGCGGGAACGCGGGCGTCGGCAGATTGCAGCCGTCGATGGCCCATTGCACGTTGTCGTCACGCAGATCGAGCGCGCGCGCCATGGTGCGCTTCACATGCGCCTGCAACGGATGATCGGGCAAGTGGTAATCCGCCAGCGGCGCGTTCATCGCGCGTGCGCCCGCGAGCATGCCGGCGTGCTTGCCCGAACAATTGCTGCACACGGCGGTCGGCGTGAAGCCGCGCTTGATCCAGTCGCGTTGCACGGCGTCCGAAATCGGCGGATGACCGCCGCAGCGCAGATCGCTTTCGTCCGCGTGCGCTTTGGCGAGCATCGCGCGCACGCCTTCGATATGACGCGGCTCGCTGCTGTGCGATGCACACATCAGCGCGAGATCGGCGTCATCGAAACCGAAGCGTTCCAGCGCGCCCGTTTCCATCACGGCGAGCGCCTGCGCGGGCTTGGCCGCCGAACGCGGCAAGGTCACGCGATGCGGATCGCCGAACGAATGCAGCAGGCGGCCCTGCGCATCCACCACGGCGATATGCGCCGTGTGCGTGTTCTCGATGACATCGCCCCGATAAACCGTCGCTGCGATCATGGCTTGTCCAGTCCGATTTCGGTCCACAGATCATCGACGCGACGCTTGACCGCTGCATCCATCACGATCGGGCGGCCCCATTCGCGCGAGGTTTCGCCGGGCCATTTGTTGGTGGCGTCGAGCCCCATCTTCGAGCCGAGACCCGCCACGGGCGAAGCGAAATCCAGATAGTCGATCGGCGTGCTGTCGACCATCACCGTGTCGCGCACGGGATCGACGCGCGTGGTGATCGCCCAGATCACTTCCTTCCAGTCGCGCACGTTCACGTCTTCATCCACCACGACGATGAACTTCGTGTACATGAACTGCCGCAGGAAGCTCCACACGCCGAACATCACGCGCTTGGCGTGGCCGGGATAACTTTTCTTCATCTGCACGATGGCCATGCGGTAGCTGCATCCCTCGGGCGGCAGATAGAAGTCGGTGATCTCGGTGAATTGCTTCTGCAACAGCGGCACGAACACTTCGTTGAGCGCGACGCCGAGCACGGCGGGTTCGTCGGGCGGCTTGCCGGTGTAGGTCGAATGGAACACGGGATCACGCCGCATGGTGATGCGCTCGACCGTGAAAACCGGAAACCACTCCTGCTCGTTGTAGTAGCCGGTGTGATCGCCATACGGGCCTTCGAGCGCGTGCTCGTAACGCGCGCTTGCACCGGCGCTCGGGCGCGGCGGCGCGCCGGGCGGAGCGGGCGGCACATCGCCCGTTTGCGGATGAATGAACCCTTCCAGCACGATCTCCGCGCGCGCGGGCACTTGCAGCGTATCGACGCCCGGCGTCATGCACTTCGCGAGTTCGGTTCGCGAGCCGCGCAGCAACCCCGCGAACTGATATTCGGACAACGAATCAGGCACCGGCGTAACCGCGCCGAGAATCGTGGCCGGGTCCGCGCCGAGCACGACGGCGACCGGATACGGCTTGCCCGGATTGGCGAGCGCGAACTCGCGAAAATCCAGCGCGCCGCCGCGATGCGCAAGCCACCGCATGATGAGCTTGTTGCGCCCGATCAACTGCTGCCGGTAGATGCCGAGATTCTGGCGCGGCTTGTTCGGCCCGCGCGTCACGGTGAGTCCCCATGTCAGCAGCGGTCCGGCGTCGCCGGGCCAGCATGTTTGAATCGGCAGGCGGTTCAGGTCGACGTCATCGCCTTCCCAGACGATCTCCTGGCACGGCGGCGAACTGACCGTCTTCGGCGCCATGTCCCACACCGCCTTGGCGAGCGTCAGCAGCTTGCCGGCATCGCGCAGGCCCTTGGGCGGTTCGGGTTCCTTGAGCGCGGAGAGCAGACGGCCCACATCGCGCAGCGAACCGAGCGCGGCCGTGTCGCTGCCGAGCGTGGCATCGGCGCTCACCGGCGTTTCCGTTTCGATGCCCATGCCCAGCGCGACTCGGCGCGTCGTGCCGAACAGGTTGGCGAGCACCGGCATCGCGTGACCGACGGGTTTTTCGAAAAGCAGGGCAGGCCCGCCCGCGCGCAACACGCGGTCGGACAGTTCAGTGATTTCGAGAACGGGGGAAACGGGCTGCCGAACGCGGCGCAATTCGCCGAGCGCTTCGAGGCGGGCGGTGAAATCGCGCAGATCTTTGTATTTCATCGATGAACGTGTGAAGACTCGGGGCGCTCGAAGGAGCGGGACGGCTGCGCGCCATGCGATTGTCGATTTTACCTAGGTCTTCGTCGGTACGTTTGATGACATTCAGCGAACTCTGGTGGAAAAGGCCGGTCCGACGTGGGTCGAGCCTCAAAACGGGCGGTCTATATAACTGTAAGTAATTGAAACAGGGGCGCATAGCATTGACGGATCATTAAACCCTGCTAGAATCGCTCGTCATCCATTGCAGGTTTTGCAATTTTCACCGCTGCCTTCAGGTTTTCTTCAGACGCACGTGCGTCGCCTGCGCCGTTCCTGCCCGGCGATTCATGGCTGTTGGTTTTCTTGACCGGCGTTTTCCGAGCGCCGGTTTTTCGCGTGAGAAGCCTTTTGCGCATTTAGGGCATGTTTTTCGTGCCGCGCACACCGGTGTAGTTCGCCGGTCTGGCTTCTTTCACGGCGCATGCCGTATCCCCGATGCCGCTCATGCTTGCCAAGGCGAGCGGTGTCTGATTTACGCGTTTGATTCGAGCTTTATTCGTATTCATCTGCGTTAATCATGCAACATTGGGAGAACCGATGAACGCTTCAACCTGGTGGGGTTCCGACACCCGCGCGGCGCAAGTAATGCGAATCGCGCTTCGTCGTGGACGCCGTGTGAGTCACCATTTACTCAGTTTAATAGGCTGTGCTGCGGTAGTTTCCGCACTTGCCTTGTGGTTGCTTCCTTCGTGGCGCACCAATCTTGCCGCGAAAGTCATGCCGTTCGTGTCTGCCGCCGTTCAGGCCGGACCCGCGCGTCTGCTCGCCGGACAGCCGTTGCCGCCGTTTTCGGCGGTGCATCGTTCGCCGGTCGATACACAGCTACCCAGCAATATCGTGGCCAGCCTCGCGTCCACGAACCGGACTGCGCCGCCCGCGGTCACGCCTTCGCTCGGCGCTGCCGCCAGCGATGACGGCAGCACGCATCAACTGACGGGCGGAATCAGCCTGGCCGTGTCGCCGAACGGACTCGATCCGCGCACGATGCCGTCCATCGGCATGCTCGCCAGCGCCATTCCGTCGCTGCGCGTGGTCGCGGATGCACGGGATGACCGCGTGCTCGTCTCCACTCGCGAGCAGCAACTCGTCGCGACGTTCATCGCGCGGCGTTATCGTGTGGCGCAGGAACCGGTCAGCGCGCTCGTGCGTGCCGCGTTCGACACGGGCCGCGAAGTCGGTCTCGATCCGCTACTGCTTTTGTCGGTGATGGCCATCGAATCGGGTTTCAATCCGTATGCCGAAAGCGGCGTCGGCGCGAAGGGTTTGATGCAGGTGATGTCCACGGTTCATTCGGACAAGTTTCAGTACTTCGGCGGCTCCACGGCGGCGCTTGATCCGCTGGCGAACATCAAGGTCGGCGCGCTGGTGCTGAAGGACTGCATCGCGCGGGGCGGTTCGGTCGCGGGCGGTCTGCGTTATTACGTCGGCTCGACCAACCCGGACGATGGCGGCTACGGCGCGAAGGTGCTTGCCGAACGCTCGCGTCTGCGCGATGTCGCGCGCGGCCGCAACGTGCCGATCAACGGGCCGCAAGCGCCTGTTCAGGCCACGCCGAAGCAGGTGTTGGCTTCGACCTCGGCGGATGCGAACGGCAACAAGCGCGTGCATGCGACCATCGACTCGCAGAAGAAGGCGGGTTCGGACGAAGAAAACAGTGACAACGCGCAGCAGAACGATGCGAAGCATGTGGCTTCGGCAGAATTCGGCGCGTGATGCTTTGAAGGTTTGAATGTAGAAAAGGGCACCTCGGTGCCCTTTTTTGCGTCTTGGCTTTATCGGCCGAACAAAGAGCCGAGCCGCCCGACCGCTTCTTCCAGCTTCTCGTAAGCCGTGGCGTATGAGAGCCGGATATACCGCTCCGGCGCATGAAAGCCGAAATCCTGCCCCGGCACGAGCACCACGCCCGCATCGTGCAGCATGGCATGCGAGAGCGCGTCGCTGTTTCCCGCCGCCGGATGATGCACGCCCGTCGTATCCGCATAAACGTAAAACGCGCCGTCCGGCACGACCGGCACGCCGAAGCCCAGCGAACGCAGCGCCGGCACGATGAAATCCCGCCGCCGCTTGAACTCCATGCGCCGCGTTTCGTAGATGGCGATGGTCGCCGGCTCGAAACACGCGAGCGCCGCATGCTGCGCCAACGCCGACGCGCAAATGAACAGATTTTGCGCGAGCTTCTCGACCGCGCTCACCATTCCCGGCGGCACGACGAGCCAGCCCAGCCGCCAGCCGGTCATGTTGAAGTACTTCGAAAAGCTGTTGACCGTGATGACATCCTCGCCGAAGGACAGCGCCGACACCGGCTTCGCGTCGTAGCTCAAGCCCTGATAGATCTCATCGACGATGGTGAAGCCACCGCGCTCCCGCACCGTCTCGACGATGCGCCGCAACTCGTCCGGCTCGATCGACGTTCCCGTGGGATTCGACGGCGATGCCAGCAGCACGCCGCGCGTGTGCGCGTTCCAATGTTCCTCGACATGCGCCGCCGTCAACTGAAAACGCTCGTCTGGACCGCTCGGAATCAGCACCGGCTTGCCGTTCGCCGCCGACACGAAATGCCGGTTGCACGGATAGCACGGGTCGGGCATCAGCACTTCGTCGCCCTGATCGACAAGCGCGAGGCACGCCAGCAGCAGCGCCGCCGACGCACCCGCCGTCACCACGATCCGCTCCGGCGCGACCTTGATGCCGAACGTATCGAGATAATGCCGCGCGATCGCCTCGCGCAGCGGCGCGATGCCCAGCGCGTTCGTGTACTGCGTGACGCCGCGCGTGAGGGCATCGGCGGCGGCGCGCGTGACCGGTTCCGGCGCTGTGAAATCCGGCTCGCCGATGCTCATATGGATGATGTCGCGCCCCGCGCGTTCCAGCGCCTGAGCCTCTTTCATCAGCTCCATCACATAGAACGGCTCGATGGCATCGACCCGCGAGGCGAGTCGGAGCAGCGGTTCGGACGCGCGGTTCATCAGCCGCGCCCGCGTGCCTGCGCTTCGGTCGGACGCATCGCCACGGCGAGCTTGTCCAGCACGCCGTTGACGTACTTATAGCCGTCCGAGCCGCCGAAGGTTTTCGTCAGTTCGACCGCTTCGTTGATGACCACGCGATACGGCACGTCGATGTGATGCTTGAACTCGAACGCGGCGACCAGCAGCACCGCGCGCTCGACCGGCGAGAGTTGTTCGATCGGACGGTCCAGACACGGCTGCAACTGCGCCGAAAGCTCGTCCGATTCCTTGATGACCCCGCGCAGAATGGCATCGAGATGCGTCTGATCGGCCTTGTCGTAACCCTGCGTGGTGCGTAGTTGCGAGTCGATTTCGCCAAACGGCGCGCCCGACAGCAACCATTGGTAAAGCCCTTGCGTCGCGAGTTCGCGCGAACGGCGGCGAGCGCTTTTCATGCGCGGTCCTCTTCTTCGTCTTCCTCGTCTTCGTCCTCGTCGCCGCTCAACTGTTCGAGCGCGACCGAGAGATTCGCCATTTCCACCGCCACGCGGGCAGCGTCACGGCCTTTTTCGGTCATGCGCGCGACCGCTTGCTCGTCGTTTTCGGTGGTCAACACGCCGTTTGCAACCGGAATGCCGAAGTCCAGCGCGATGCGCGAAATGCCCGAGCCGTTCTCATTCGACACGAGTTCGAAGTGATACGTCTCGCCGCGCACCACGCAACCGACCGCGATGAGCGCGTCGAACTGGCCCGATTCCGCCAGCTTTTGCAGCGCGAGCGGAATTTCGAGTGCGCCCGGCACGGTGACGAGCAGCACGTCCTCGCCGATCACGCCGAGACGCTCCAGCTCCTCGATGCACGCATCGGCGAGGCCGTTGCACACCGGTTCGTTGAAGCGCGACTGCACGATGCCGATGCGCAAGCCGTCACCGTCGAGGTTGGGCTGGTATTGTCCGATTTCCATGAATGTTTCCGTAAGTGTGGAATGAGGTGATTCAGATGCGGCGCAGTCAGGCCGAGCGCAACTGCGCGATGTTCGCATCCGTGGGCGCGGCGGTCGCGGGGCAGCCGGGCATCGGCACGAAGCCTGTCACTTCCAGCCCGTAACCCGACATGCTGCCGAGCCTGCGCGGATTCGCGAGCACCTGCATCTTGCCCACGCCCAGATCGCGCAGGATTTGCGCGCCGATGCCGTAGGTCTTGAAGTCGATTGGCCGGCGTTGCAGCACGGCCGCTTTTTCCTTCTCGTCGAAGGCGCGGAACACGTCCACCAGATGCTCCTTCGAGTCGCCGCAATTCAGCATGACGATGGCGCCGAGGTCGCGCGCGGCGATTTCCTTCATCGCGGCGTCGATGGTCCAGGAATGCGTGGACGCATCCGTTTCCAGCAGATCCAGCACAGACAGCGGTTCGTGCACGCGCACCGGCGTTTCGCGCTCGGGCGTGGGCGTGCCGCGTACCAGCGCGATATGCGGCGAACGCGTGGGTTCGTCGCGATACAGCACCGCGCGGAACGTGCCGTGCGCGGTTTGCATGACCCGCTCGCCCACCTTTTCGATGATCGATTCCGTGCGGCTGCGGTAGTGGATCAGATCGGCGATGGTGCCGATCTTGATGCCATGCTGCTCGCCGAATTCGATCAGGTCGGGCAAGCGCGCCATTTCGCCGTCGTCCTTGATGACTTCGCAGATCACGGACGAAGGCATGAGGCCGGCGAGCGCGGTCAGATCGCAACCGGCTTCCGTGTGGCCCGCGCGCACGAGCACGCCGCCGGGCTGCGCCATGATCGGGAACACGTGGCCCGGCTGGACGATGTGCTCGGGCCGCGCATCCGGTGCGACCGCCGCGCGGATGGTGCGCGCACGGTCCGACGCCGAAATGCCCGTGGTAACGCCTTCGGCCGCCTCGATGCTCACGGTGAACGCCGTCCCGTATTGCGTGCCGTTGCGGTGCGTCATGAGCGGCAGGTTCAACTGCTTGCAGCGCTCCGGCGTGACGGTCAGGCAGATCAGCCCGCGCCCGTATTTCGCCATGAAATTAATGGCTTCCGGCGTGACGAACTCGGCGGCCAGCACGAGATCGCCTTCGTTTTCGCGGTCTTCTTCATCGACGAGGATCACCATTTTGCCGGCTTTGAGTTCGGCGATGATCTCTGGAGTGGAGGCGAGCGGCATGGTGACGTCCCGTGAAGTGCGGTTTGGCGAAGCGCGTATTTTACGCCACGGCCGATGGACGGTCGGTGAAATCGGTTGGCTCGGCGCCATGCGATTTTGCTTATGCCATCCGGCTGAATGGTGCGAAGTCCGGCCGGGTGAAAAACTGGCGGCTCCTCAATCACGCAATGGAGCGGCAATGTCGGTTTCGAAACAGCACACCCAAGACGCAATGGTCGATCAGGATCGGCGCGCGGCGGTTCTTCTCACGACCTATTTTGGCGGGCGCGTGGCGGAAATAGGGAAGTTTTGGCGCTGCGTCGGCACGCCGTCCGTGTTCGATCGCGTGATCGACCTCATTCGACACGAGGTGATTCCCACGCTCGAGCGCGATCCCGAAGCAGGCCAGCGTCTGCACGAAGACCTGTCGGAAGCCGATGACGATACGCCGTCGCCCGAACCGCTGGAGGACATGCTGCGCGACCGCAAATCGCCGTGCAGCGATGTCTTCCAATATTCCTTCGGCGACGAAGTGACGGGCCAATACCGGATTCTGTATCTCGTTTCCGGCGATTCCATCCACCTGCTGTCGATCCGCCATCTTCAGGATTAGCCGCGCCGGTCGCCGGGCGCGTTACGACGCGTTCATCATCCTTTCCACATAGCGCGCGATCAGGTCGATCTCCAGATTGACCTGCGCGCCCGCTTTGAGCGCATGAAGCGTCGTGACTTCGACCGTATGCGGAATCAGGTTGATGGAAAACTCGCAGTCCTCGGCGCTGTCGCTGACCGAATTGACGGTGAGGCTCACGCCGTTCACCGTCACCGACCCCTTATAGGCCAGATATTTGCCGATGTCCTTCGGCGCGACGACACGAAGCTCATGCGATTCGCCCACGCGCTCGAAGCGCGACACCACGCCCAGGCCATCGACGTGGCCGGACACGAGATGCCCGCCCAGCCGGTCATGCGCGCGCAGCGCCTTTTCCAGATTCACCGCCGCGCCCGTTTCACCGAGCCCGACCGTTTTATTGAGGCTTTCGCGCGAGACATCGACATCGAACGCATTCGCCGATTTTTCGATCACCGTCATGCACGCGCCCTGAATGGCGATGCTGTCGCCCAGTTCGACATCGCCGAGATCGAGCCCGCCGGCGCTCACCGTCAGACGCACGCCCGCTTGCAGTTCCGCGCCCAGCGGCGTGACTTTTTCGATGCGGCCGACCGCCGTGACGATTCCTGTAAACATCGATGCCTTCCTTTCATGCAGCGCGTGTCAGCGCAGTTCGTTGGTGACGTCCTTCGCCTCGGCGAAACGCGCAAGGATGCGCAGATCGTCGCCGAGCCGGTCGATGCGATGAAACTTCAGATGCGGCCGCGCATCCAGCGTGTCGGGCGGCAGGAAATCGAACATGCCGGGCGCGCTGCCGAGCAGGCACGGCGCGACATACACCAGCAGTTCGTCGACGCACCCTTCGCGCACCAGCGAGCCATTGAGCTTGTGTCCCGCTTCAACATGCAGTTCGTTGATGCCGCGATCCGCCAGCGCCGTGAGCATGGCGTGCAGATCGACCTTGCCGTGCTCGTTCGACAGTTCGACGAGTTCCGCGCCTTTATCGCGCAGTGCGTCGATGCGAGCGGGATCGGCCTCGGCGGAATGGAAGATCCACGGCGGCGCGCCTTCCAGAATGCGCGCGGAAAGCGGCACGTCCAGACGGCTGTCGATCAGCACGCGCTGCGGCTGACGCGGCGTATCGACGGCGCGCACCGTCAGTTGCGGATCATCCTCGCGCACGGTGCCGATGCCGGTCAGGATGGCGCAGGCGCGCGCACGCCAGGCGTGGCCATCGGCGCGTGCGTCCTCGCCGGTGATCCACTGGCTTTCGCCCGAAGGCAGGCCCGTGCGCCCGTCGAGCGATGCGGCCACCTTCATCCGCACCCACGGCCGCCGCCGCGTCATGCGCGACACGAAGCCGATGTTCATCTCATGCGCTTCGTTCGCCAGCAAGCCGCAGCGCACATCGATGCCCGCATCGCGCAGCATGGCGAGCCCGCGCCCGGACACGGTCGGATTCGGGTCTTCCATCGCCGCGATCACTTTCTCGACGCGCGCCTCGATCAGCGCATGCGCGCACGGCGGCGTGCGTCCGAAGTGGCTGCACGGTTCGAGCGTGACATAAGCCGTCGCGCCGCGCGGGTCTTTGCCGCGCGAACGGGCATCTTTCAGCGCGCGAATCTCGGCGTGATCCTGTCCGGCGGGCTGCGTGAAACCCATGCCGATCACTTCGCCGTTCTTGACGAGCACACAGCCCACGCGCGGATTCGGCGTGGTCGTGTACATGCCGCGCGAAGCCAGCGCCAGCGCGCGTTCCATGTAGGTGAAATCGGTTTGCGAGAACATCGTGCGGCCCGCGTGCGCGCGTCAGGCGGCAAGCTGCGCGAACGCGCCGCGTGCGGCTTCGAGCGTCGCGTCGATCACGGCGTCGTCGTGGGCGCTCGATACGAAACCCGCTTCGAAGGCCGATGGCGCGAAGTACACGCCCGCGTCGAGCATCGCGTGGAAGAAGGCGTTGAAGCGCTTCGTGTCGCCGTGCTGAATCTGCGCGAAGCTCGCCGGAACCTGCTCCATGAAATACAGGCCGAACATGCCGCCGATGGAGTCGGCGGAGAAGGGCACGCGGGCTTCGCGCGCGGCGGCGGTGAGGCCATCGACGAGCTTGCGCGTTTGCTTCGCGAGGGCATCGTAGAAGCCGGGGCGCTGGATCAGTTGCAGCGTCTTCAGGCCCGCCGCGACCGCGATCGGATTGCCCGACAACGTGCCCGCCTGATACACGCCGCCGAGCGGCGCGAGATGCGCCATGATGTCCCGTCGTCCGCCGAAGGCCGCAGCGGGCATGCCGCCGCCGATGACCTTGCCCAGACACGTCAGGTCCGGCTTGATGCCGTACACCTGTTGCGCGCCGCCGAGCGCGACGCGAAAGCCGCACATCACTTCGTCGAAGATCAGGACCGAACCGTATTCGTTGCAGCGCTCGCGCAGCGCGTTGAGGAACTCCGGCGTCGCGCGCACGAGGTTCATGTTGCCCGCGACCGGCTCGACAATCACGGAAGCGATCTCATTGCCGAAAGCCGCGAAGGCTTCATCGAGTTGCTCGACGTTGTTGTATTCGAGCACGGTCGTGTGCTTGGCGATGTCCGCCGGCACGCCCGCCGAAGTCGGATTGCCGAACGTCAGCAGTCCCGAACCCGCTTTCACGAGCAGACTGTCCGCATGCCCGTGATAGCAACCCTCGAACTTGATGATGCGGCTGCGGTTGGTGAAGCCGCGCGCGAGCCGCAACGCGCTCATGGTCGCCTCGGTGCCGCTCGACACCATGCGCACCTGTTCGATGGACGGCACCAGCTTGCAGATTTCCTCCGCGATCTCGATTTCGGCCTCGGTGGGCGCGCCAAACGAAAAGCCGTTGGCAAGCACGCGCTGCACGGCATCCAGCACTTCGGGGTGAACGTGGCCGAGGATCATCGGTCCCCACGAACCGATGTAGTCGATATAGCGCTGGCCGTCCGCATCCCAGAAGTACGGGCCTTGCGCGCGCTCGATGAAGCGCGGCGTGCCGCCGACCGAGCGGAACGCCCGCACCGGCGAATTCACGCCGCCGGGAATGGTCTGCTGGGCGCGTTCGAAGAGAGCTTGATTCTTGGACATGGATGCGGGCCTGCGCTGGAAAGTGGACTCGCCGGTGGCGGCGAAGGCGTCGGAACAAGGCTTGGCCGACGCCCGAGATATGCACGAAATTGTACCGGACTCGTCCGCGATGAGCCGGGACGGCGTTTCGCGTCAGGGCGCTCCGCCAAGGGCGCCGGGCGAGGGCCGCTTGCCCGTGCGCGCGGTCCACAGTTTCTCCAGCGCGCCCTCGGCCATCGGCTTGATGAGCGTGCCGGACATCTGCGCGTCCCAGGTTTGAACGGAGAACGGGTGCGCGCGCAGTTCATCGCGCGTGACGACGACTTGCGCGTGCGCATCCACCAGCCAGTCGTACACGAAGTCGATGCACAAGCGATAGCCGCGTTTGCTCACGGCATCCGGCACTTCGTAAGGCGCCCGCGTCACATAGCCCGATGCGAACACGCCCTTCGGCTCCTGCGCCACGCGATGCACGAACACGCGATCGCCTGGCAGCAAGCCGCGCGCGGTGCCGCAGCCCCATACATCGGCGACGGCTTCGCCCAAGGCGACGCGCCGCGCGATGTCCGGCAACTCCGGCCACGGCCATTTCTTCGGGCTCCAGATCAGGAGGAAAGCGGTCATCGCTTGAGCGGCATAGGGAAAAAACAGAGCTTAGCGCAGCAGCAGAACAGGGACGGATGACGCGTACAATGGCCGCTCAACGCTTGCCAGCCTTCTTCCTCAATACTCCCGACTAAATGCCCGACTCTTCCCGACGCCGGCCCGACGCGCGGCTGATTCTGTTGCTCGGCGCGCTCGCCGCGTGCGGTCCGCTGTCCATCGACATGTATCTGCCGAGCCTGCCGTCGCTGGCGGCGGCATTCGGCACTAGTCCCGACTACGCGCAGCGCACGCTCACCAGTTTCCTGTTCGGCTTCTCGTTCGGCATGCTGCTGTACGGACCGTTATCCGATGCTTACGGCCGACGCCCGATTCTCCTCGGCGGCATCGCGCTGTTCGTCGTGGCGAGCATCGGCTGCACGGCGGCGCAGTCCATCGATTCGCTCGTGCTCGTGCGCTTCCTGCAAGCGCTCGGCGCGGGCGCGGCGTCGGTGCTGGCGCGTGCCATCGCCCGCGATGCGCACGAGCCGTCCGATGCCGCCCGCGTGCTCTCCATGCTCGCCATCGTCACGTCGATGGGTCCGCTGCTCGCACCGCTCATCGGCGGCCAATTGCTGTTGCTGGGCGGCTGGCGCGTGGTGTTCGTCTTCCTGACGCTGTTCGGCGCGATCTGCGCGGTGACCGCCTTCCTGCGCGTGCCGGAAACGTGGCCGAAGGAAAAGCGCGCGAGTTCGGCGCTCGGCAAGTCGTTCGCGGCGTACGGCCATTTGCTGACCGACCCGGTGACGTGGGGCCACATGATCTGCGGCGGCATGGCGTTCGCATCGATGTTCGCGTATATCACCGCGACGCCGTTCGTCTACATCGATTACTTTCATGTGAAGCCGCAGCACTATGGGCTGCTGTTCGGGCTGAATATCGTCGGGATTATTCTGGGCAACGTGCTGAACGCGAAGCTCGTCGGCCGGCTCGGCGCGATGAAGATGATCTCCGCCGCCTCGTTCGTGAGCGTGGGCGCGGCGCTGGCGGTCGCGCTCGTCGCGCTCACAGGCTGGGGCGGCTTGTGGTCGATCGTCGCGTGCCTGTTCTTCGTGGTCAGCGTGATCGGCGTGCTGTCGGCCAATTGCACGACCGAACTGATGCATCGCTATCCGCGCAACGCGGGCGCGGCGGCCGCCGTGTTCGGCGCGATGCAACTCGCACTCGGCGCGCTGTCGAGCCTCGCAGTCGGCCTGTTCCACGATGTCTCGCCGCACGGCATGGGCGTGGTGATCGCCGTGAGCGGCGTGCTTACCTTCGCCGGCCGCACGCTGGTGCTGCGCTCGCATGCCGCGCCGGTGAAGGTTTGAAACAAGCTCACGTCAAAGCGGCCCGATCTTCGAGGCAAGGAAAGTGAACGCCGCCGCTTCCGCCTGCGCGACGGCTTCCGGCTCCACGCCCGCGCCGTGTCCGCCTTCGCCCGTCTCCTGATACCAGACGTTTTCGTGACCCTGCGCCTGCATCTTCGCGGCCATCTTGCGCGCGTGACCGGGATGCACTCGATCGTCCGCCGTGGATGATGTGAACAGCGCGGGCGGATACGCCACGCCCGCCTTCACGTTCTGATAGGGCGAATAAGCGAGGAGAACCGCGCGGTCATCGGCATCGTCGGGATCGCCGTATTCGTCTACCCACGAAGCGCCTTGCAGCAACAGATGAAACCGCGCCATGTCCAGCAGCGGCACTTCCGAGAGCACCGCGCCGAACAGCTCGGGCCGCTGCACCAGACACACGCCGACGAGCAACCCGCCGTTGCTGCCACCGCGAATCGCCAACTGCTTCGCCGTGGTCACGCCGCTGTCGATCAACGCCTGCGCCACCGCGTAGAAATCGTCGAACGCGACTTGCCGCTTCTCGCGCAGCGCGGCCTGATGCCACGCCGGACCGAATTCGCCGCCGCCGCGAATATTCGCGACCGCATACAGCCCGCCGCGTTCGAGCCACGCGATGCCGGTGGTCGCATCGTAATGCGGATCGAGCGGCACTTCGAAGCCGCCGTAGCCATACAGCAAGCAAGGGCGCGCGCCGCTCTGACGTTCGACATCGCGGCCGATCAGCCAATACGGAATGCGTTCGCCATCCGGCGCGATGGCATGCGCGCGCACCGCCGACAAACCGCTCGCATCGAATTGTGCGGGCAGACGCGCGAGCAGACGCCACGGCGCATCGCTGGCGAGATCTGCGTGATGCAGCGACGGCGGCATCAGAAAATGCTCGACGTGAATGAGCACGGTGTCGTCGCGCTCGCCATCGATCGATTCGACGTACGACTGGCTCGATGCGGGCAGCGCGAAATCGCGCGCATCCCACGCGGCGGTGAAATCGGCGGATGCGGGTGGGCGCATGAGCGACACGCGCGGCACGCCGTCGTCCATCAGCGAGACGATCATCCAGTGCTTCGTGAAATCGGTGCCCGCGAGCACGCAGCGTTCGGACGGCGCGAACAGCGTCGTGAAATGCCGCGAGCCTGCGAGAAAGGCATCGCGGCGAATGACGAGCAATGTGCCCGGCGCGTGACGCCGCCCGCCCGCGTTCCAGTTCTTGCGCGGCGTGACGAACAGCCAGCCGTTCCAGTGCTCGATGTCGGCATGCGCGGGCAGATCGTATTGACGCCATTCGTTCGCGGGTTCGTCGAGCCAGTAATGCAGCGTCTCGAAGAAAGTCACCGCGCGCGAGGCCAGATGCAGCTTTTCGATGGGATCGTAGTCCGCGCCCGCCGAGACATCGCGGCGCGTGCCTTCGAAGATCACGGGCGCATTCGCGAGCGGCGTGCCGCGTTTCCATCGACGTGACTGGCGCGGAAAGCCCGAGGTCGTGAGCGCCGGTTGCGGATTGGTCTTGCTGTCATCCCAGCCGACGTACACGGTGTCGCGGTCGATCCACGAAATATCGTGCTTGCCGACATCGGGCAGCGTGAAGCCATCTTCGACGAAGCGCTTCGTTGCAAGGTCGAACTCGCGCACCATGCAGGCGTCCGAGCCGCCCGGCGAGAGACTCACCAGCGCGCGGTCGTAGTCGGGATAACGCATGTCGAAGTCCGCGAGCGTCCAGCGGGTTTCGGCGTTGGCGTGCGTGTTGAGGTCGAGGGCATCGACATCGAGCACGGTTTCCCATTGCGCCTTGCCCGCGAGCCACGCGTCCCACGGCGTGCGCCGCACGATGCCCAGCGGATGCGCATCGTCCTGCCACGTGTTGTACGCCCAGTCGTTATAACGCGAGCACGTCACGATGCGGTCCTGCGACGTATAAGCCTTCTCCAGCCGCGCCGCCAGCGCGCGCGCCTCGGGCGTCTTGCCGAAGTTGGTTTCGGTACGGTGGTTCTGGGCATCGACCCAGGCTTGGGCGTGGGCATCGTCGAGGGATTCGAGGCCGATGAACGGATCGGCGCCATCATCGGCAGGCCAGGAGAGTTCGGGATGCGAGTTCAGCAGAGTCATGAGTACGTGCGTCAGGCGAGAAGGCAAAACGCTGATTGTGCCGTATTCGCCGATGCGCTCACGCCGCCGCCTGCCGCGCACGCAGAATCACGCGGCGCGGCACGTGCGGCGCATGCTGCGCGAGATGGTCCAGTTCGTCTCGCACGATGGCGATATCGCGCAGTTCGAGCGCGTACGGATCGCTTGCGTGGATCGCTTCGAGTTGACGCCGGATCGCACCATAACGCGCGCCCGCCTGCCGATGCAGTTCGGCGCGCTCGCTATAGCGCAGGAACGTCTGCAACGAGGCGAGCACGGTGGCACAAATGCTCGTCATGCCGAGCGCGATGCGCACTTGCGGCGACACGGTCGTCGCGACCAGCGACAAAAACGCGGAGGTGCCGGTGAGCGTCGTGATGCCGATGACGGCGAGGCCGAGGTAACGTCCGCGCATGGTGAGGCGATCGGCCATCGTGTAATGGCGGACTTGCGAATCGCGGGCGCGTTTCATCCATTGCAGGACGAGGGAACGGGAGGTGTCGGGCGGTCGTTGAAGATCGGTCATGTTCTAAGTGCTGAGTGTGTACATCAACACTATCGAACCGGAACAAGACAGAAGTTGTCCCAAAGAAAAAGCCGCGCTGACTACGCGCGGCTTCGGCAAAACAAGAAGGCTTTTTAGGCCAACCGTTCTTCCGTTTTCGGATCGAACAACACGGCTTTCGAAACATCGAACAGCAGCGTCATGTTCGACTGCGCCTGCGGATTCGACGCCGGATGCACGCGCGACACAATACGCTTGCCGTTCAGTTGCGAGAACACCAGCGTGTCCGGCCCGGTCGGCTCGATCACGTCGATGCGCACTTCGATCGGCTGAAGGCTTGCATCCGCGACGTTATGCGCGCTGCGCGAATCCGTGATGCGCTCCGGGCGCAGACCGAGCACGACTTCCTGCCCGACGTGATTGCGCAGCTTGCCCGCATCGAACGGCAGATTCAGCACTTGACGCGAAACACCCGTATCGATTTCCAGCCCGACGCCCGAGCCCGCATTCGTCAGCTTGCCGTTGACGAAGTTCATCGGCGGCGCGCCGATGAAGCCCGCGACGAACAAATTCGCCGGCGAATCGTAGATTTCCTGCGGCGCGCCGAACTGCTGCACGATGCCGTCTTTCATCACCGCGATGCGGTCGCCGAGCGTCATCGCTTCGATCTGATCGTGCGTCACATACACGATGGTCGTGCCCAGACGCTGATGCAGCAGCTTGATTTCCGAACGCATCTCGATACGCAGCTTGGCATCGAGATTGGAGAGCGGTTCGTCGAACAGGAACATGACGGGGTCGCGGGCGAGCGCGCGGCCCATCGCTACGCGCTGACGCTGGCCGCCCGACAACTGGCCCGGCTTGCGGTCGAGCAGATGCTGGATCTGCAGCGTATCCGACACGCGATCGACGATCTTCTTCTGCTCGTCCTTCGGCACCTTGCGGATATTCAGCCCGAACGAGATGTTGTCGCGCACGCTCATGGACGGATAGAGCGCGTAGGACTGGAACACCATCGCGATATCGCGGTCCTTCGGCGACAGGTTGTTCACCGTCTTGCCGTCGATCATGATGTCGCCCTGCGTCACGGTCTCCAGCCCCGCGATCATGTTCAGCAAGGTCGATTTGCCGCAGCCCGAGCCGCCGACGAGGATCAGGAACTGACCGTCCTCGATGTCGATGTTGACGCCCTTGAGAACCGGAACCCCGTTCGGGTAGGTCTTGTACACGTCACGGATGGAAAGGCTTGCCATGCTTTGAATCCTCTAAGTTGTCTCGTGAGCAGGGAATCGCGTCGTGGCGATCAACCCTTCACCGCGCCGGCCGTCAGCCCGCGCACGAAGTAACGTCCCGCGATCATGTAGACGAGAATGGTCGGCAATGCGGCGATGATCGCGCCCGCCATGTCGACGTTGTATTCCTTCACGCCCGTCGATGTATTCACGAGGTTGTTCAGCGCGACCGTGATCGGCATGGAATCCACGCCCGAGAACACGATCCCGAACAGGAAGTCGTTCCAGATTTGCGTGAATTGCCAGATCAGGCAGACCATGAAAATGGGCAGCGACACCGGCAGCAGAATCTTCGTGAAGATGGTGAAGAAACCCGCGCCGTCGATACGCGCCGCCTTCACGAGTTCCGCCGGAATGCTCACGTAGAAATTGCGGAAGAACATGGTCGTGAACGCGATGCCGTAGATCACGTGCACCAGCACGAGGCCGGTGGTCGTGTTCGACAAGCCGAGGAAGCCTTGCAGACGCGCCATCGGCAAAAGAATGGCCTGGAAGGGAATGAAGCAGCCGACCAGCAGCATGGTGAACAGGCCATCCGCGCCACGGAAACGCCAGTGCGTGAGCACGTAACCGTTGAACGCGCCGACGAACGACGAGATCAGCACGGCCGGAATCACCATGCGCACCGAGTTCATGAAGAACGGCTGCATGCCGTCGCAGCGCACGCCGGTACACGCTTCCTGCCACGCCTTGACCCACGGCGCGAAGGTCATGTGCGTGGGCGGCGTGAGCAGGTTGCCGGTGCGAAGCTGGTCGAGATCCTTGAAGGACGTCGAGAGCATCACGTAGATCGGGAACAGGAAGTACAGCGCGAACAGGATCAGCACCGCGTAGATGACGGCGCGGCTCAGGGTCATCTTAGTTTCCATTGCGGGTGCTCCTCGACTCCAGATACATGAGCGGCACGAGCACGGCGACGACTGTGGCGAGCATCATCATCGACGATGCCGCGCCCACGCCGAGCTGGCCACGGTTGAACGAGAACGTGTACATGAAGATGGCCGGCAGCGACGACGAGGTGCCCGGACCGCCCGCCGTCAGCGCCACGACCAGGTCAAAGGTCTTGATGGTGATGTGGCAGAGAATCAGCAGCACGGAGAAGAACACCGGGCGCATGCTCGGAATCACGATCTTGCGGTAGATGGTCGGCAGCCCCGCGCCGTCCATCTGCGCGGCCTTGAAGATTTCGGCGTCCACGCCGCGCAGGCCCGCGAGGAACAGCGCCATCACGAAGCCGGTGGATTGCCACACGGCCGCGATCACGACGCAGAAAATGGCCTTGTCCGGATCGCCCAGCCAGTTGAACGAAAAGCTCGTCCAGCCCCAGTCGTGGAAGACCTTTTCGAGGCCCAGACTCGGATTCAGAATCCACTGCCACGCGGTGCCCGTCACGATGAAGGAGAGCGCCATCGGGTAAAGGAAGATCGCGCGCAGCGCGCCTTCGTTGCGGATTTTCTGATCGAGCAGAATGGCGAGGAACAGCCCGAGAATCACGCAAATGGCGATGAACGGAATGCCGAACCAGCCGAGATTGGCGGCGGAGGTCCACCAGACATCGTTGGCGAAAAGCTGTTTATAGCGGTCGAAGCCTGCGAAGTCGTAACGAGGCATGAGCCGCGATTCCGACAACGACAGATAACCCGTGATGGCGATAAAGCCATACACGAAGACGAGCGCGATCAGCACGCTGGGTGCGAGCACGAGCTTGGGAATCCAGCGATCGGCGAGCGCCGCCGAAGCGGATACGCGACCGGTTGGATTGCGCGGTTTCTTTTCCGCGGTGATGGAGGCAGTCACGACTCGACTCCTTGAAGATGCGCCGGCGCTTATCGTGCGTTCGATGCACTGATTTGCGCTTCTGTGGCGAAGGCCTGCTGGCGCTGAATGGTGCGACGTTTTGCTTGATGCGGTCTTGTTGTGTCTTGCCTGCCGCCCGGCGCGCGTTTTATGTCACGCGCGCCGGGCGCACACTGCAATTACTTCGTCTTGGCGGCGTTCGCGAGTGCGGTGACCGCGCTCTTCGAATCCTGCGACGAGTTCATGAACTTCGTGACGACGTCGGTCATGGCGCCGGCGACGGCATCGCCCTGAGCCATGCCGTGCGCGAGCGACGGAACATAGCCGCCCGATTTGATCGCCGTCTGTTCGTCAGCGTAGGATTTCTTCGCGCAGTCGTCGAACTTGTCCATCGGCACGCCCAGACGAACCGGGATGGAACCCTTGTTCAGGCTGAACTGCTCCTGGAATTCCGGCGTCATGATGGTCTTGGCGAGCGCGAGCTGGCCCGGCGTCGCGTTCTTCTCACCTTTCTGCTGGAAGAAGACGAACGAATCGACGTTGAAGGTGTAGGCCTTGTCCGTGCCCGGCACCGGCGCGCAGATGTAGTCCGTGCCCGCCTTCTTGTTGGCGCCGGCGAACTCGCCCTTGGCCCAGTCGCCCATGAACTGCATGCCCGCCTTGCCGTTGATGACCATGGCGGTGGCGAGGTTCCAGTCACGGCCCGTACGGCCGCTGTCGAAGTAGCCCTGAATCTTGCGGACCGTGTCGAACACCTGAACCATCTGCGGCGAGGTGAGCGTCTTCTGATCGAGATCGACGATGGCCTTCTTGTAGAAGTCCGCGCCCTGCGACAGGACCACGTCTTCCCACAGCGTCAGGTCTTGCCACGGCTGGCCGCCCATCGCGATCGGCATGATGCCCGCGGCCTTCATCTTGTCGGCGACCTGGAAGAACTCGTTCCAGTTGGCGGGCACCTTGCCACCCGCCTTGTCGAGCGCGGCCTTGTTGATATACAGCCAGTTCACGCGATGCACCGAGAACGGCGCTGCAACGTAATGGCCGTCCGCGTGGATGATCTTGTCGATTTCAGGCGGCAGGTTCTTCTTCCAGTCGCCAGCCACGGAATCGATCGGCACCAGCACGCCTTGCTCGGCCCATTCCTGAATGAGCGGACCCTTGATCTGCGCCGCCGACGGCGCGTTGCCCGAGATCACCTGCGTCTTGAGCGCGGTCATGGCCGCGGCGCCTGCGCCGCCCGCCACCGCGAAGTCCTTCCACTGATAGCCCTGCTTGGTCATGTCGTCCTTGAGCACGCCGACCGCTTTCGACTCCCCGCCGGACGTCCACCAGTGCAGCACCGACACGGCTTCGGCAGCCTGCACCGACGACGACACCGCGCCGCACAAAAGACCTGCGGCGCACAGTGCGCCCATGAGCTTACGGACTTTCATTGTTGATCTCCTCCAGATACCTGAACAAGAAACGATTGGCTCCTGATCCCGCCAGAAGCTTCGAAAAAAACAGGGGTTGAACGACGGTAAAACGAGGGCGGCCAGAAACGGCGATGTCGGCGGGGCGAGGATGGCGAGGCGCTTGCGCGGAAGTCGCGTATCCCGAAGTGCCGGCAGGCCGGTTCAGGGCCGCTCGGCTCTCAAGAGATGAGTGGGTTGAATCGCAACGGCTGTCTCCTCTTTTGATTTTTGCCTGACGGGGCGCATGCGCGGCCGGCCGCCGGGCCAGAGGCCGCGCGTGCCGGACCACCTGCGAACGGCCTTCCGAAGAAAGCAGTGACGCGTGGGGTCCGATAACATGCGGACACATGCCACCGGGGATGCGCGAAGTCTTATTGACGCCGCGTTTTTTCCTCGAATGACATTTCCTCTTGATTTGGATTGTAGTTAAACTACAATTCAGTGTCAAAAAAAATTTTATCGCACTACGGCCGACCGGCTACGCCTCTCATCCGGACCCGTCAGACGCGGCGATTCGGCTCACCATCCGCTCTGGAATCCACGTTCAGACTCATGCAAAGCGATTCGAACTTCACCTTCATCCTCTTTGGCGGCACGGGCGACCTGTCCATGCGCAAGATCCTTCCCGCGCTATTCGAGGCGCATCGCGCGGGCATGCTCAATCCGGCGGGACGGATCGTGTCCGTCGCGCGCGAGGCGATCGATCAGACGGAATACCGCGCGTGGGTCGAGGAGCACGTCAAGCCGCATGTCTCCAAGAACGGCGTCGATGAACCCGCGTGGCGCAGCTTTCTGGAGCGCATTCAGTACGTCGGCATCGATCTCGGGCGGGCGGAAGACTTCGTCGTGTTACGTGACGTGCTCGCGCAATACGACGGCACGCGCGTGTTCTATCTCGCGACCAGCCCCAAATTGTTCGTGCCCATCTGCCGCGCGCTGGCGAGCGTGGGGCTGAACGAAGGCGCGCGCATCGTGCTGGAAAAGCCGCTGGGCTACGATCTGAAGTCGTCGAACGCCATCAACGATGCGGTCGGCGAGATCTTTCAGGAAGAACAGATCTATCGGATCGACCATTACCTCGGCAAGGAGCCGGTGCAGAATCTGCTCGCGCTGCGCTTTTCCAACGTGCTGTTCGAGCCGTTGTGGCGGCGCGAATGGGTCGAGAGCATTCAGATCACGATTGCGGAAGAACTCGGCGTCGAAGCGCGCGGCGACTTCTACGACAACACCGGCGCGCTGCGCGACATGGTGCAGAACCATCTGCTGCAACTGCTTTCCATCGTCACGATGGAGCCGCCGCTGTCGATGGACTCCGATTCCGTGCGCGATGAAAAACTACGCGTCCTGCGCGCTCTGAAGCCTATCGACGAGCGCGACATCAGCCGCGTGGCGGTGCGCGGCCAGTATCACGCGGGCGTGATTCGCGGCACGCAAGTACCGGCGTATTCCACCGAACCCGGCGTGCGCGCGGACAGTTCGACGGAAACCTTCGTCGCGCTCAAAGTGGAAATTGAAAACTGGCGCTGGGCGGGCGTGCCGTTCTTCCTGCGCACGGGCAAGCGTCTTGCGGATCGTGTGGCGGAGATCGTCGTGAACTTTCGCGCGGTGCCGCATTCGGCGCTCGGCGCGAGTGCGTTGCGCGCGGGCACGAACCGGCTCGTGATCCGTTTGCAGCCCAATGAGACCATCCGGCTTTATTGTCTGGCGAAACAGCCCGGCGAAGGCATGAATCTCGCAAGCGTTCATCTGGATCTCGCGTTCGATCAGTTTTTCAAGGAAGGGCAGATGGAGGCGTACCAGCGTCTTCTGCTCGATGTCATTCGCGGACGCCTCGCGCTGTTCGTGCGGCGCGACGAACAGGAAGCCGCGTGGAAATGGGTCGAGCCGATTCTGAACGCGTGGGCGTCGTCCACGAACAAGCCCAAGCCGTACGCGGCGGGCACGTGGGGACCGGCGGCGTCCAGCGCGATGCTGGCGCAGGCGGGCACGTGCTGGCTGGAAGAAGAAAACTAAAGGCCATGCGCGTTGACGTTTCCTGAGAGGAACGCGGCGCGCATGCGGATACCAAGACCGCTTCGTCCGGCCGCGCGGCTTCGCGCCGGATGAAAGTGGTACGACAAACCAGGACAAGGAGGAGCAGTGATCGAGCTTCGCACTTTCGACGATCCGCGCGCCCACTCGGACGCGCTGGCCCAAGCCGTGAGCGATGCGCTCAAGGCATCGCTCGCGGCGCGCGGTGCCGCATCCGCCGATGCATCCGGCCATGCCGCGCATGCCACGCTCGCCGTATCGGGCGGTTCCAGCCCACGGCCGTTTCTCAAGGCGCTGTCGAACGAGCCGCTCGACTGGGCGCATATCGACGTGACGCTGATCGATGACCGCTGGGTGCCGCCCACCGATCCCGACAGCAACGACCGCTTCGCCCGCGAGACGATTCTCCAGAACGCGGGTGCTTCGGCGTACTTCCTGCCGCTCGTCGATACGTCGAAAAGCATCGAAGCGCAGATCGCCGAACTCAATGCCGATCCGCGCCGCCGTCTGCCGGACGTGGGCGTGCTCGGCATGGGCGAGGACGGCCACACGGCCTCCATCTTTGCCGATGCTCCCGAATGGGACCTCGCCATCAGCACGCAGGACCGCTATGTGAGCGTGCATCCCGGCGCGGCGCCGCACGCGCGCGTGAGCCTGTCGATGTCGGCGCTGCGGCAGATCGGCCAGTTGTATCTGTTCATTTCCGGCCAGAAGAAACTCGACGTGCTGAACGCGGCGCTCGCCACGCAACAGAAAAACGCCATCTCGACACTGGCCAACACCGAAGGAGTGAAGCTCGATGTCTACTGGTGTGCATAACAAGGGCGCGGCCGCCGCGAACCAGCACGCCGACGGACCGAGACTGCTCGCCGACATCGGTGGCACCAACGCCCGCTTCGCGCTGGAGACCGCGCCGGGGGAGATCGGCCACATTCGCGTGTATCCGGGGGCGGACTATCCGGGCATCGCGGAAGTGATGCAGCAGTATTTGAAGGACACGAACGTCGGGCGCGTGAACCATGCGGCCATCGCGATCGCCAATCCGGTGGACGGCGATCACGTGAAGATGACCAACCACGACTGGAGCTTCTCCATCGAGGCGACGCGCCGCGCGCTCGGCTTCGATACCTTGCTTGTGGTCAACGATTTCACCGCCTTGGCAATGGCGCTGCCCGGCCTCACGGATTTGCAGCGCGAGCAGGTCGGCGGCGGTTCGCGTCGTCAGAACAGCGTGATCGGCCTGCTCGGTCCGGGCACGGGTCTGGGCGTGTCGGGTCTGATTCCCGCCGATGACCGTTGGATCGCGCTCGGCAGCGAAGGCGGGCACGCCACGTTTTCATCGTTCGATGAGAGCGAAGATCTCGTTGCGAAGTTCGCGCGCCGCAAGTGGGACCATGTTTCGTTCGAGCGCGTGTGCGCCGGGCCGGGACTGGAACTGATCTACCGCGCATTCGCCGAGCGCGATGGCGTCACCGTCGCGGACCCGTTCACGAGCGCCGAAGTCACCACCCGCGCGCACGCGGGCGAACCGCTGGCGCTCGAAGCCGTGAACTGCTTCTGCGCCATTCTCGGCACCTTCGCCGGCAATATCGCGATGACGCTGGGCGCGCTCGGCGGCATCTATATCGGCGGCGGCGTGGTGCTCAAGCTGGGCGAACTGTTCCACAAGTCGCCGTTTCGCGAGCGGTTCGAATCGAAAGGGCGCTTTCGGCAGTATTTGTCGAATATCCCGACGTACATCATCACGGCAGAATATCCGGCGTTTCTCGGCGTCTCGGCGATTCTCGCGGAACAGTTGTCGAACCGCGCGAATAGCGGCTCGTCGGCAGTGTTCGAACGCATCCGTCAAATGCGCGACGCGCTCACGCCCGCCGAACGGCGCGTGGCCGATCTGGCGCTGAACCATCCGCGCTCGATCATCAACGATCCGATCATCGATATCGCGCGCAAGGCGGATGTGAGCCAGCCGACCGTGATTCGCTTTTGCCGCTCGCTCGGCTGTCAGGGCTTGTCGGATTTCAAGCTCAAGCTCGCGACCGGGCTGACCGGCACGATTCCCGTGAGCCATAGTCAGGTGCATCTCGGCGATACGGCGACGGACTTCGGCGCGAAGGTGCTGGACAACACGGTGTCCGCGATTCTGCAACTGCGCGAGCATCTGAACTTCGAGAACGTCGAGCGGGCAATCGATATTCTGAACGGCGCGCGGCGTATCGAGTTTTACGGGCTGGGGAATTCGAATATCGTCGCGCAGGACGCGCACTACAAGTTCTTCCGCTTCGGCATCCCGACGATTGCGTATGGCGATCTTTACATGCAAGCCGCGTCCGCTGCGCTGCTCGGGCGCGGCGATGTGATCGTCGCGGTATCGAAGTCGGGGCGTGCGCCGGAGTTGCTGCGCGTGCTCGAAGTGGCGATGCAGCAGGGCGCAACCGTCATCGCGATCACGTCGAGCAACACGCCGCTCGCCAAGCGCGCGACGGTGGCGCTGGAGACGGATCACATCGAGATTCGCGAGTCGCAGTTGTCGATGATTTCGCGCATTCTGCATCTCGTCATCATCGATATTCTTGCGGTCGGCGTCGCCATTCGGCGTGCTGCGCCGAAACCCGGCGCGAAGATCAGCGAGACGGTGGCAAAAGCGCGCCAGTCCGGCGACGACGATGCCGCCGCCGTGCTGGACTGGCTGAGTCACGGGGCATCGGGGATCGCGCGGGATTGAAGGGCGAAAAAAAACGCCGCCGGGTTTGAACCGGCGGCGTTTTTCATTGGGCGTCCTTAGAACGAATGCTGGATGCCAGCATACACGCCCGTCTGGCTGTTTCCAGGCAACGGATTGCCCGTTGCCGCCGATGAGCCGTAATCGTTGGCGTTCAGTCCATAGTTCGCGTGCTTGCTGTTCTGAACCGTCGCCACTTGCAGATCGAGCAGCGTGCGCTTGGACAGGTTGTACGAACCGCCGAGCGAATAGAGCGTCGCATTGCCCGCGCCGTTATTGCCGTTGACGTGATACACCGCCGCGATCAGCGCGGCCGCAGGCGTGGCCTGCCATGTCACGCCGCCCCATTCGTGGTCCAGCGTGCTCGGTTGTCCGGGCAGCAGGTTCGACATGCCCGAGGTGCGAATAGCCTGATAGCCGCCCTGAACCTTGAACTGGCCGAGGAACACGTTGAGCATGGCGGTGTATTCGCGCGAATAGGCGTACGCGCCGTTGCCTGCGGCATAGCTGCCGCCCAGCGACCCGTTGCCCGGATTGCGGATCTCGTCATACAGGCCGCGCACCTGGAACAGCGGCGCCGTGTAGGTGATCTGCGCACCGGCTTCGCGGCCTTGTCCCTTGGGATCGTTGCCGTTCCAGCTTGTCGTGTTCGACAGCGCGTACTGGCCGTAGAAGTCGAATCCCGCGATCTTCGGCGACTGATACGACACGTTGTTGCTCGACTGCGGCCAGTTGCGCCCGCGCACCAGCGATGCCGACGACCAGTTCGATTGCCCGAACGGATCGAAGTCCCAGATGCCGTTGGAGATGAACAACTCGCGGCCCATCAGGAACGTGCCGTACGCATTGTTCGACAGGCCGACGGTGGCCCAGCGGTTGAAGAGACCGCCGCCGCTGGGGCCCTGACCGTTCATCGTGTTGAAGCTGCCTTCGAGCTGGAACACCGCGCGCGTGCCGCCGCCCAGATCTTCCGCGCCTTTCAGGCCCCACAGGCTCGTGCCCCAGTCGCCGCTTTCCGCACGGAAGCGGTTCGCGCTGCCGGTGGCCGGGCCGTCAGCGGGGCCGGTCGGCACGTGGTTCACGAACTCCAGTCCCGCGTCGAGGCGGCCGTACAACGTGACACTGCTTTGAGCCTGCGCCACCGCGCTGAACGTCAGCAGCGCCGCCGCCGCGAGTAATGCTTTTTTCATCTACTCCTCCAAACTCCGTCGAATAAAACGAACCGCCCTCGTGAGGCGGTTCTTCGTTTGATGCAACGGAGATTTTGGAGGACAAAGTGTTTTGATTAGGGTTCCTGTATGTAGTTTTGCTTTGTAATCTGCCAATTTTTGTTGATCCATTGGCAGACGGCAGCGACGCGTTCGCCGCACCAATAAAAAACGGTGCGATACCCTTTCGGGCACCGCACCGATACGCGCCTCTCGCAGCAGCGTGAAAACCTTATATGTCGATTCTTGAGTCCGGCCTTCGTTTAGAACGAGTGCTGGATACCGGCGTACACGCCCGTCTGGCTGTGGCCCGGGAACGGGTTGTCAGTCGAGGCGGCCGAGCCGTAGTTGTTGGCGTTCAGGCCGTAGTTGGCCGACTTGCTGTTCTGCACGGACGCCACCTGGATATCGAACAGCGTGCGCTTGGACAGGTTGTACGAACCGCCGACCGTGTAGATGTTCGCGTTACCCGCGCCGTTGTTGCCGTTCACGTGGTAGACCGCCGCGATCAGCGCTGCTGCCGGCGTTGCCTGCCACGTCACGCCGCCCCATTCGTGATCGAGGGTCGTCGGCTGGCCGGGCAACTGACCGGTCATGCCCGAGCTGCGGATGGCCTGATAGGCGCCCTGAATCTTGAACTGGCCGAGGAACACGTTGAACATCGCCGAGTATTCACGCGAATACCCGTAGACGCCGTTGCCGTTGCCCACGCTGCCGTCGATCGGGTTGTACGCGCCGCCGAGCGTGCCGTTGCCCGGATTGCGGATTTCGTCGTACATGCCGCGAATCTGGAACAGCGAGTTCGTGTAGGTGACCGCGCCGCCGCCTTCGCGACCTTGCGTCGTCGTGCCGTTACCGTTGAAGTTCGTCGCGTTCGAGAAAGCGAACTGGCCGTAGAAGTCGAAGCCTGCAACCTTCGGCGACTGGTACGACACGTTGTTGCTCGATTGCGGCCAGTTACGACCACGCACCAGCGATGCCGACGACCAGTTGGACTGACCGAACGGGTCGAAGTCCCACACCTGGTTGGAGATGAACAGCTCGCGGCCCAACAGCACCGTACCGAAGTTGTTGTTGGCGATACCGACCGTCGCCCAGCGATTGAAGAGACCGCCACCGCCCGGGCCTTGACCGGTCATGGTGTTGAAGCTGCCTTCCAACTGGAACACGGCCTTGTTGCCGCCGCCCAGGTCTTCAGCGCCCTTCATGCCCCAGAGGCTGGTACCCCAGTCGCCGGATTCGGCCTTGAAGCGGTGCGAGCTGCCCGTGGCGGGAGCGCCAGCCGGGCCGGTCGGCACACCGTTCATGTACTCGAGCCCCGCATCCAGGCGACCATACAGCGTGACGCTGCTTTGAGCCTGCGCTACCGCGCTGAACGTCAGCAGTGCTGCTGCCGCGAGCAAAGCTTTTTTCATCATCTCCTCCAACCCTGTCAAAAAATGGAACCCAAGTTGCTGCCGTTTGGTCCGGTGCGCCTGATGCGGGCGCACTTGACCGAAATGTTTTCAGAGGCAGGACACGCGCGGGCGGTAGTGCTGGTGATGATCCGCACGTCGTGGGCGCGAATCCGACTCCCGACCCGTCGATCGGTGTCTGTCCTCAGTTGTTCTTGGATTTGAAGTAAAACTACTTTTTGTGAAGTTCGTTTTGTTACTTTGGTTGCCAATTTAACAAAAAGCGTTTTAGACGCCAGAGAAATTTGAGGTGATGTGAATTGTTGTGTCAAAAATGCCATGCTGTTCGGGCACGACATCGACCCATAGCATGGGAAATCTGCCGCAAATGCTTACTGGGTAAGGCTTTGGCATTCGTTACGTTTCGGGGTCAGGTATGACGCCTATTGACGACCGGCGTTTGGCGCGCTAGGTGAAAAAATGCTGCGGCGCGGGCGTTTCGGAGAGAACGCGCGCACAAAAAAAGCGCCTCGCAGGCGCTTTTATGTAGTCAAAGTTCAGCGCTCCGGCGGGGAGCGCGCGTCACGTCACTTGAGACTGCCCGACAAAAACTGCCGCAGCCGCTCGCTTTTCGTGTTGCCGAAGACTTCATCGGGATGCCCTTCCTCCTCGATGCGCCCCTGATGCAGAAACACCACGTGATTCGACACATTGCGCGCGAACGCCATCTCGTGCGTGACGACGATCATCGTGCGGCCTTCCTCGGCGAGCGTCTGCATGACCTTGAGCACTTCGCCGACGAGTTCCGGGTCGAGCGCGGAAGTCGGTTCGTCGAACAGCATGACATCGGGATGCATGGCGAGCGCGCGCGCAATCGCCACGCGCTGCTGCTGCCCGCCCGACAGATGCGACGGATACTGCTTCTCCACGCGCGGCGCGAGCCCGACCTTCTCCAGATACGTGCGCGCGCGATCCTCGGCTTCCTTGCGCGTCAGCCCGAGCACATGCACGGGCGCTTCGATCACGTTCTCCAGCACGTTCATGTGCGACCACAAATTGAAGTGCTGGAACACCATCGACAGCTTGGAGCGCATCTGGCGCAACTGCTGCGCATCGGCCACTTTCAGCGCGCCGTGCTTGTCCTTCAACGTGCGCAATTCCGCGCCATCGACGAAGATGCGCCCCTGATTCGGCTGTTCGAGGAAGTTGATACAACGCAGCATCGTGCTCTTGCCCGAGCCCGACGAACCGATGATGCTGATCACATCGCCCGCCTTCGCGCGCAACGACACGCCCTTCAAGACTTCGTTGCTGCCGTACTGCTTGTGGATGTCGTCGACGAAAAGCTTTTGCATCTGGGAATTCATGAGCGAGGGTCCTTGGGCGGCGAGAAACTTACTTGCCTTGCGGGCGCAAATACGCGAGCCAGCGATGCTCGGCGCGGCGGAACAGCCACACGAGCGCGAACGAAATGACGAGATAGAGCAGCGCGGCAATGCCGAACGCCTGGAACGACTGATACGTGGCCGAGTTCACATCGCGCGCGATCTTGAGGATGTCCGGCACGGTCGCGGTGAAGGCGACGGTGGTGGCGTGCAGCATCAAAATGACTTCGTTGCTGTAGTAGGGCAGCGCGCGGCGCAGCGCGGAGGGCAGAATCACCCGTCGATACAGCGTGAAGCCCGACATGCCATACGCACGCGCGGCCTCGATCTCGCCGTACGGCGTGGCCTTGATCGCACCGGCGAAGATTTCCGTGGTGTACGCGCAGGTGTTCAGCGTGAAGGCGAGCAGCGTGCAGTTCATGCCGCTCTTGAAGAAATCGGCCAGCAGCATGTGATCGCGCACGACCTGCAGGCTGTACAGGCCGGTGTAGCAGAGCAGCAGTTGCACGTACAGCGGCGTGCCGCGAAACACATACGTATAGAGCCACACCGCGCGCGAGAGCAGCTTGTTCTTCGACACGCGCGCCACCGCGAGCGGGATCGACAGACAAAAGCCCAGTCCGATGGAGATGACCAGCAGCCACATCGTGATCGCGAGACCCGTGATGCGGTAGCCGTCCGTGAAAAGGTAGTTCTTCCAGTATTCCTGGATGATTTCGATCATGTCTTCGTCACCGCTCTTTTAAAGGTCGGCTTTGCGCACGCCGATGGAATAGCGCCGCTCCAGCCAGATCAGCACGAAATTGGAGATCGTCGTGATGGCGAGGTAGATCGCGCCCGCGAGCAACGTGAAAAAGAAGAACCGCAGCGTGCCCTTGCCAGCGTCCTGCGCAGCCTTCACCACGTCCGCCAGACCGATGATCGACACCAGCGCGGTGGCTTTCACCATCACCTGCCAGTTGTTGCCGAGGCCGGGCAGCGCGAAACGCATCATCTGCGGGAACATGACGCGCGTGAAGGTCTGCCAGCCGGTCATGCCGTAGGCCGCGCCCGCTTCGAGCTGACCGCGCGGCACCGACAGGAACGCGCCGCGAAACGTCTCGGTGAAATACGCGCCGTAGATGAAGCCGAGCACCAGAATGCCCGCGAGGAACGGATCGATGTCGATCTGATCCATGTTCATCCAGTCGGTCAGCGCGTTCAGCCAGATTTGCAGGCTGTAGAACAGCAGCAGCATCAGCACCAGATCGGGCACGCCGCGGATCAGCGTCGTGTAGACCGTGCCGATGCCCGAGGCGATGCGGCTCTTGGAGAGCTTCGCCATCGCGCCGATCAGGCCGATCACGAACGCGAACGCGAGCGACAGGACCGCGAGTTTCACGGTCTGCCAGGTGCCCGCGAGGATCAGCGGACCGTAGCCTTGCAACATGGCGATTCCTTGGGTAATTGAGAGACGCGCGAAGCGGAACGCCGCGCACTTTGGATTCGATTCTTTCAGGGCGCTGGCGGCGTCATTCTAGGTGGCCAAAATTGGGCGTCGCCCTTGCGGGTTACCCTGCAAGCGCATGATTACCGTGTTTCCTTGCCCGCCGCCGCCCGAAAAGCGCGGTATTTTACCCGAAGCGGCTTTCGGCGCGAGCGCGCTCAGGGCTGGCCCGATTAGCGTCACCGGCGGGACGGTGTAGTGCCAGCGCGCCCGTTGTGCGGCGGGCGGTGCGCCCTTACATTCTGTCCATCGCAAATCAACGCCAAGGGCGGGAGCACATACCATGTTCGAAATCCGGCGCAGCAACGAACGCGGCCATGCCAATCACGGCTGGCTCGACTCGTATCACACCTTCTCGTTCGCGGATTACCACGATCCGAAGCACGTGCATTTCGGCGCGCTGCGCGTCATCAACGAAGACCGCGTCGCGGGTGGGCAGGGCTTCGGCACGCACGGCCATCGCGACATGGAAATCGTCAGCTACGTGCTGGACGGCGCGCTCGCGCACCGCGACAGCATGGGCAACGGTTCGACCATCCGCCCGGGCGACGTGCAGCGCATGAGCGCGGGCACGGGCGTGCGGCACAGCGAATACAACGGTTCGCCGACCGACACCGCGCACTTCCTGCAAATCTGGATCATTCCGGATGCACCGGGCGGCGCGCCTGGCTACGAAGAAAAGCGTTTCGGCGATGAGGAAAAACGCGGCCGTTTGCGCGTGATCGCATCGCCTTCGGGCGAAGAGGGCTCGGTCAAGCTCGGCGCCGACGCGCGCATCTTCGCAGGCCTCTTCGATGCCGACGAACGCGCGGAATTCGACGTTCCCGCCGGCCGTCGCGTGTACGTGCACGTTGCACGCGGCGCGGTGTCGGTGAACGGCGAAGCGCTGTCCGCTGGTGATGCCGTGAGCATCGAAGATCTTTCGAAGATCACTTTGGATCGCGGTGACAAGGCGGAAGTGCTGCTGTTCGATCTCGCCTGAAGCGGTGAAATAAATAACGGCCCGACCGGGTTCAACCGGTCGGGCCGTTTTCATTGCATCAGCTAAACGTGACGCTTACGGCTGGGTTGCCGAAGCACCCGACGCCGCGCCCGCGCCGTGATGCTTTTGCCAACGCTCGTGCATCTTCTCGCCACGTTCGTGCATGCGCGCGAAGTGCTTCTTGAGCGCCGTGCTGACGGTGGTCTTCTGCTGATCGTTCAGCGCGTTATAGAAGTTCAGCCACGCCGTGGAAGTCTGCTCGCGCAATTGCGCGCTCTGCTGTTCCAGCTTCTGATGCGCCGCGTGCATGGCGTTCAGATCGAGGATCGGCTGGTTCTCCATCGACTTGAACTGATCGCGCATTTGCTTGTGCGCCTCGCGCATCTGCTCGTGATCCTGCTTCATGGTGTCGAGCGCGGTTTGCCAGAGCTTTTCCTGATCCGCGTTGAGTTTCAACTGGCCGTGCAGTTCGTCCAGTTGCTTCTTCATGCGCATTTCCATGTGATGACCGCCGGGGCCGCCGGGACCACCCATCATGGCCGGACCACCTTGGGGCGGCGGCGGTGCGTCGGATGTGGCTGCGTGCGCGGCGCCGAACGTCAGCGCGATCGCGGCAGCGGCTGCGGTGAGAATGCGATATTGCTTGCTCATTGTGTACTCCCTTATTGATCGTCGATGCCGAAGCGCAGCGTCCCGTGGGTTCATGCATTGCGCGCCAGTCGGTGAAACACAGCGTAGGGGTTCACGACGTGCCGCGTGTTACGGCATGCTTGAGGCTTGTTACGCCGGTTTACGCGCCGCTTTCGTGGTAACACCCGGTAACCCTTTGCGGCGCGCGGGCCTCCGATCGATATGACTCACGCGCTAAACTCCATCCCATGACTACGCAAATACTTGTCGTCGATGACGACGCCGAACTGCGCGACCTTCTGCGCGACTATCTGGTCCGGCAGGGCATCGAGGTTTCGGTGCTGCACGATGCCGGCGGTCTCGAACGCCGCATCGAGCGCGAGCGGCCCGATCTCATCGTGCTCGATCTGATGATGCCGGGCGTCGATGGCCTCACTGCGCTCAAATCGCTGCGCGCTTCCGGCGACGACATCCCCGTCATCATGCTGACCGCGCGCGCGGACGACGTGGACCGCATCGTCGGTCTGGAACTCGGCGCGGACGATTACCTCGGCAAGCCGTTCAATCCGCGCGAATTGCTGGCGCGCGTGCAGGCCGTGCTGCGCCGCCGCCGCACGATTCCTTCGGCGGCGCCCGAACAGCGCGAACCGTATTCGTTCGGCCGCTTCCGGCTGGATTTCCAGTCGCGCACCCTGCAACAGGACGACCGGCCGATCACCCTGTCCGGCAGCGAATTCGCGCTCCTGAAGATTTTGGTGAACAACCCCATGCGCACGCTCACGCGCGAGCGCTTGCTCGAACTGCTGCACGGTCCGGAATACGACGGCACCGACCGCGGCATCGACGTGCAGGTGTGGCGTCTGCGGCGCATTCTGGAAACGGACCCGTCCGCGCCGCGCTTCATTCAAACAGTGCGCGGGCGCGGCTACGTGTTCGTGCCGGACGGCGAGCAAAATGCGCCGGGCAATTGACACGCTGTTCGGGCGTCTGGTCGTCATCGTCATCGGCATGCTGGTGCTGTCGCATGTCGCGTGGTTCACCATCATCCGTTTCGAACGCGACAACGTGCAGACGCGCTTCGCCGTGGAAGAAGCCGCGTTTCTGATCGAGGCGGTGCGTCAGCACATCGTCAATACGCCGAATCTTCCCTTGCCGCCGCGCGTGCGCGTGGTGCCGCTCGACAGCGCCGAAGTGCCGCATGCGCCCGATGAGGACATGCCGCCGCCGCTCTTGCATTTCATCGAAGATCTGAAAGACCGTCTGCCCGATGGCACCGACGTGCGCATGAACGAGCCGAACGGGCCGCCCGCCGTGTGGGTTCACGCGGCGAAAGATGCCTCGTGGATCGTCGTGCCCGTGCAGCCGTTGCGCCCGCCGCGCTCGCGGGACCGCATGCTCGTGTGGCTCGCGCTGATCTTTTCGGCGGCGGTGCTCGCGGCGCTGTTCGGCGCGTGGCAGCTTCAGTCACCGTTGCGTGCGCTGGCGCAGGCGGTGCAACGCTTCGGGCGCGGTCAGCCCACGCCCGTCGTGCCCGAACGCGGCCCGAGCGAATTGCGTCAGTTGACGCACGGCTTCAATCAGATGGTGCGCGAAGTCTCACAGAACGAGAACGACCGTGCCGTGATGCTCGCAGGCGTCGCGCACGATCTCAAGACGCCGCTCGCGCGTCTGCGTCTGCGCGCCGAAATGATGGACGAAGCGAAGATGCGCGATGGCGTGGTGCGCGATGTCGATTCCATGGCGCATATCGTCGATCAATTTCTGGTGTTCGCCACCGACCGGCCGGACGCCAGCGAACCGGTGGGCGTGGACGAGCAGGCCGAGCGCATCGCGCGGGCGTACAAGGCGGCGGCGTCGGGCGGGGACACCATCGTGCTCAGGCTGGAGGCGGGACCGTCGTTCGTGTTGCCCGCGGCCACGCTCGACCGGCTGCTGTCGAACTTGCTGGACAACGCGCACGCTTATGGCGCGCCGCCGGTGGTGATCGAAACGCGCCGCGCCAGCAACGGCTTCGTGCTCGCGGTGACGGACCACGGCAAGGGCATCGCACCGGACGATCTGACCAAAGCCACGCGTCCGTTCGTGCGGCTCGATCCCGCGCGCGGCGGCAGCGGTCATAGCGGGCTGGGTCTGGCGATCGTGGAGCGGCTGGCGCGGCGCGCGGGCGGCGAATGCGAGATCGGCAATCATCCGCAGGGCGGCTTGCAGGTGGCGATGGCGTTTCCGTTCGATATCGCCACGCGCGACGATCTGGAAAAGCGCGCGAGTTCCCTTCACGAAGAACGCGCGCTGTAGGCAAGAAAAAATCAGTCGAACAGCGTATCCAGCGCCGAGGCCGCTTCGCTGTCCACCGTGTTGTACGTCACCGTCGACGCCTCGAAGATGTAGTGCGTCGTGTACTTGCCAAGCCGCGAGAGAATCTCCTCCTGGATCACCTCCGGCGCCAGATCGATCTTGAGGAACCACGTCGTCGACGAGAGGCGCGTCTGAAACGAGCCGTACTCGGCGAGCAGGTGATCGAACGTCTCGACGTCCTGATCGCGGCAGACGATGACCAGATTTCCCTTCATTCAAACCTCCGATGACGGCAGCGGCATGCAATATCGAACGTCGATGATACCTGCGTGCCGCGCGCGCTGCCGGAAGCCGTCATAGAGAAGCGCGGTCATTTGCCCGCAAGCGAGTCCTCGGGATGCAAGGTGGGCGGTTCGGGATCGGCGGGGCGCACTTCGCTGCGGTCGCGGCCGCGCGCCTTCGCTTCGTAGAGCGCAAGATCGGCGCGCGACAGAATCCATTCGAGCGCGTCGTCTTCCCCGAGTTGCGTGATGCCGATGCTGACCGACAACACCGCATCCGCCGGAAGATGCGCGCAATGCTCGTGGTGAAAGCGCTTGCGCAGCCGCTCCAGCACGGCCTGGGCATCCGCGAGTGCGGTTTGGGGCAGCAGAATGCCGAATTCCTCGCCGCCGAGGCGTCCGATGGCATCGCTCGGACGAAGCTGCGCGCGGCATACCTCGACGAAATGCTCGAGCGCCCGGTCGCCCGACGCATGCCCGAAGCGGTCGTTGATCTGCTTGAAGTGATCCAGATCGGCGATGGCGACCGACAGCGGCGCGTTCGCCTGCCGCGCGAGTTCTATTTCATGACGCAGCATGTCCAGAAAGTATCGGCGTGAAAGCGCGCCCGTGAGCGCATCGTGGCGCGCTTCCGCCGACAGCAGCGTGTTGGCCGACTGCAATTTCTCCGCGAGATCGCGCGTCGCGCGATGCAGGCGTCGTTCGCGCGAATACGACGTTGCAATCACGATGGCCAGCGTCACGACGCCCAACATCGTCAGGAATACGAGGAAACGGTCGCGGCTGTGATTGCGGCTGATTTCCGGCCAACTCGTCAGCGGATGGACGATATGCGCCGACAGCCCCGAGTTCAGCCCGGTGCGTTCGTCGTAGAGCGAGGGCACGTTGCTGCCGTTGGTCGCGTAGAAACTCTGTGCGAGCGTCGGCGCGAGCCAGTGCGCGGATTCCCGCATCTGCTCGCCGATGTGAACCACGCGCAGTTCCGGAAACGCCTCGCGCCGGTAGTGGCCGAGCCGCTCCTCGGGCGTCATGCGGGCGACGGGCGAATCCGGCAAGGCCTGATATTCGAGGCGGCCATCGTTGGCCATCACCACGACGCCGTTTTCGTCGGTCACGAACGTGCCGGTGCGCGACACCCAATGCCGCAACCGGTCGATGCTCACCTTGGCGATGACCGCGCCCACCAGCAGCCCGTCGTCGTACGCGGGCGCCGCGATGAAGATGCCCGGCTCGCCGGAAAGCCGCCCCACGCCGTACATCTCGACGAAACCGCCAAGCAGCGCGCGCGTGACGTAGGCACGCGAACTCATGTCGTAGCCGATGAAGCTGTTGTCGTCGCCCGCGTTGCTGGAGGCAATGCAGTACCCCTGGTCGTTGACGAGCCAGATGGAATCGAGTCCCGAGAATCCCTGCGCGTCATGTAGGAAGCGGTTCACGCGCGCCAGCCCCGGAAGCGCGTTCAAGTGTGCGCGGCGCTGGCTTTCAGTGCCGGACGCGCTGACCGCGTGATGCCGCGACTCCGACAGCGCCCGGTCCACGAGGTCCATTTGCGCGAGCGTGCCCGGAATGGCGCGCGACATCGCCAGATCGCTTGCGATGATCTGCGCCATGTTGTCCACGATCGATGCCGCCATCTGCCGCTCCGTGCGCACCGTCGCGTTCATCTCCTGCTGCACCATGCGATCGGACAACAGGCCGGCCGCGATCCAGCATACGAAGGCGAGCAGGGCAAAGCCGAGCGTCGCGATCAAGCGGTGCAGGAGGATCTTGTTCATCGCTTGTGCCGGCTGTCAGGGCGCCATGCGCGCGCAAACGTATAAACGCTGCTTTGCGGCAACAAGACTTCCGACGACACGCGGAAACACTCGCCGCCGCCGGTCAAAAACGGGATAATCGCCGCCCTGACGGCAGCGCGCAGCACGCCGGGCGCGCCACATGCTTGTGCGCTCGCTCCGAGCACAGCGGGGCAAGGCCAGCAAGGTGACCGGGCAATCCGGCGAGGCGCCAGGCTGGACACTGGCAGGAAGGTCGCGGCAGGCATCGGATCGACGCTCAGTTTTTGTTCGTGATAAGGCAAGATTGGACGATGTTTTGCGCCGCCTTTCAAGCATCGCGTTCCCTCACCTGTTGCCACATTAAGGACGGGTTTCGGTCGCCTTTCGGTCACGCCGAGGCGCCGCAGAAACTGGAACGCATGTTCTGCATGGCGACCGCCCCTTCATTTTGCCTTCGCGGCGCCGAAGAGCAAGAAGATATCGCCGGGGATGCGCGCCGAGGTTGTGTCTGTCACGAAGGATGGTGTAGTGTCGCTCGGTTCGGCATGGACGGGGCGTGCCGGCATCGCATGGGCTGTCGGCTGATCCGCTGGCGTGCGCGTTGAACAGCACAGCCGGGACAGCAAAGAGACAGCAGAGAGACAGCGCGCCTCGCGAAGTGGCGTGCATGCGCCGCCTCCAGCATCATCCCGCGCACGCGGGCCGCAATAAAGCCTTACGGGGAGGGCGTTGAATGGAATTTGGCTTCAATCTCAGTCGCACGGCGAATGCGTCGGCCTGGCGGGTCTTGCCCAATCGCTGGGACTTCATCGCGTTTCCGATGATCATTTGCCTGCTCGCGCTCGCGACGGTAGGCTTTCACGAGACGCTTGCGCCGATCTCCACCCTGCAGACGCAGGCCATCTCGCTCGACCCCGGAAACCTGCCCGAATACGCCTTGCGCACGACCTTGCGCATGCTCGCGGCGATGGTCGCCTCGCTCATCTTCACGCTGGTGTACGGCACGCTTGCCGCCAAGAGCCGGCGCGCGTCCATCGTGCTGGTGCCGATTCTCGACATTCTTCAGTCGGTGCCGGTGCTGGGCTACATCTCGTTTACGGTCACCTTCTTTCTCGCGCTGTTTCCGGGGCGCGTGATCGGTGCGGAGTGCGCCGCGATCTTCGCCATCTTCACGAGTCAGGCGTGGAACATGACCTTCAGCTTCTACCAGTCGTTGCGCACGGTGCCGCGGGATCTGGACGAAGTCTCGCGCGGCTTTCATCTCACCAACTGGCAGCGCTTCTGGAAGCTCGAAGTGCCGTTCTCCATGCCCGGCCTCATCTGGAACATGATGATGTCGATGTCGGGCGGATGGTTCTTCGTGGTGGCATCGGAGGCGATCACGGTGGGCAATCGCACCATCGTGCTGCCGGGCATCGGCGCGTATCTGGCGGCTGCCATCGGCGAGCGCAATCTCGCCGCGATCGGCTATGTGATTCTCGCGATGACGGTCGTCATCCTCGCTTACGATCAGCTGATGTTTCGCCCGCTGGTCGCGTGGGCCGACAAGTTCCGCATGGAGAACACGAGTTCGGGCGACGAGCCGCAGTCGTGGCTGCTCGACCTGATCCGCCGCACGCGGCTGATTCACCGTCTGCTCGTGCCAGCGGGCTGGATTCTCGCGAAGGCCGCGCGCGTGCCGATCAAGCTGCCTTCCTTGCAAGGCGTGAAGCTCGGCAATTTCCGCGCGCCGGTGCCGTCCACGCGCACGGGCGATATCGCGTGGGGCACGGTGGTCGTGCTGCTGACCGTGTTCGTCGTGTGGAAGGTGGTGGCGTTCGTCGCTGCGGGCGTGACCTGGGGTGAAGTCGGCCATGTGTTCGTGCTCGGGTTCATCACGCTCATTCGCGTGGTGGTGCTGATCGCGCTGGCGTCGGTCGTGTGGGTGCCGATTGGCGTGCTGATCGGCTTGCGTCCCGCGCTCGCGGAGAAGTTTCAGCCGCTCGCGCAGTTCCTCGCCGCGTTCCCGGCCAACTTGCTGTTTCCGGTGTTCGTCGTGGTGATCGTGCGGTTCCATCTGAACCCGGATATCTGGCTCTCGCCGCTGATCGTGCTCGGAACGCAGTGGTATATCCTGTTCAACGTGATTGCCGGTGCGTCGTCCTATCCGAACGATTACCGCGAGGCTGCGGCCAACTTTCAGATTCGCGGCTGGCAGTGGTGGAGGAAATGCATGCTGCCGGGCATCTTTCCGTACTACGTGACCGGGGCGATCACGGCGTCGGGCGGCGCGTGGAATGCGAGCATCGTCGCGGAGGCGGTGTCGTGGGGCAAGACGAGCATCGTCGCGCACGGTCTGGGCGCGTATATCGCGCAGACCACCGCCGATGGCGATTATCCGAAGATCATTCTGGGCATTGCCGTGATGTCGCTGTTCGTCACGCTGTTCAACCGCGTGCTGTGGCGTCCGCTGTACGCCTACGCCGAATCAAGACTTCGACTGGATTGAGGACGAGTGCCGATGGAGAACCTTAAAAACACGCAGTCGTCCGGCGCGCAAACCTTGCGTCCGGGCGCCAACGCCATCCCGGGCACGCCGCCTCGGCTCGGCGCGGAAATCCTGCGCGTCGCCAATGTGAGTCGCGGCTTCAACAAGACACAGGGCGAACTGCTCGTGCTCGATGACGCCAATCTCGCGCTGCGCGAAGGCGAGATCGTCGGCTTGCTCGGGCGTTCCGGCTCGGGCAAATCGACGCTTCTGCGCATCATCGCCGGGCTGATTTCGCCGACGGGCGGCGAGGTCACGTATCTCAACGAGCCGTTGCGCGGACCGGCCAAGGGCGTCGCGATGGTGTTTCAGACCTTCGCGCTGTTTCCGTGGCTGACCGTGCTGCAGAACGTGGAAGCGGGTCTGGAAGCACAGGGCGTCGGTGCGCGCGAGCGGCGCGAACGGGCGCTTGCCGCCATCGATCTGATCGGGCTGGACGGCTTCGAGAATGCGTATCCGCGCGAGTTGTCGGGCGGCATGCGTCAGCGTGTGGGCTTTGCGCGCGCGCTGGTCGTCGATCCGACCTTGCTGCTGATGGACGAGCCGTTCTCCGCGCTCGACGTGCTGACCGCCGAGAACTTGCGTACTGATCTGCTCGATCTGTGGACGCAGGGCCGCATGCCGATCAAGTCGGTGCTGATCGTGACGCACAACATCGAGGAAGCGGTGTTCATGTGCGATCGGATTCTCGTGCTGTCGTCGAATCCGGGACGCGTGATGGCCGAGATCAAGGTGCCGTTCAAGCATCCGCGCAACCGGTTGGATCCGGCGTTCCGGCGGCTCGTCGATGATATCTACGCGAAGATGACCGCGCGTCAACTCGATGAATCGAAGAAGAAGGGGCTGGAGTTGGGAAGCTGGCTGCCTTCGGTGTCGACCAATTTGATGGCGGGTCTCATCGAAACGCTCGCGGCGGAGCCGTATCACGGCCGCGCGGACATGCCGGAAATCGCGCGCACGCTGCATCTGGAAGTGGATGAACTGTTTCCGATCGCGGAAGTGCTTCAGCATCTTGGTTTCGCCGATGTGCGCGAAGGGGATATCTATCTGACGCCGCAGGCGCGGGTGTTCGCGGAGTTCGGCACGCAGGAGCGCAAGATGATGTTCGCGGAGCATTTGCTGCGGCATGTGCCGCTCGCTGCGCGGATCAAGAAGGTGCTGAACGAGCGGCCGGGGCATCGCGCGCCGCGGGTGCGGTTCGAGCAGGAGCTTGAGGATTTCTTGTCCGATAGCGCTGCGCAGGAGACGCTGGATGCGGTCATCGACTGGGGACGTTATGGGGAGATTTTTTCGTATAACGATCAGACGGAGATGTTGAGTCTGGAGGATGTGGAGGCTTGAGGGCTTGGGTGGTCCAGGAGTGAAGGGGCGCGGTTGCCGGAAACGGGGCCGCGCTTTTTGTTTGGGGATTAGGCCGTTCGGCTGACTGCCCGACAATGGCGTCAGTCCGTAGATTTCTCATCTTCTAGAACACCGCTTCGTGTGTAGAATTTGCACGAAGCATTCGGAGATGAGATGGATTCATCGCGTTTGATAAGAATGCTGCTTGACGAGGGTTGGGAGTTGATGCGGATCAGGGGCAGTCATCATCAATTCAGGCACTCCGAGACTCAACGTAGTGTCACGGTGCCGCATCCAAGAAAAGACATTCCAATCGGGACGGTAAGAGCCGTTCTGAAAGCCGCTGATATGTTGAACCGGCTGTATCCCTGACGGAGAAGCAAAAATGGAGTTACCGATCGCGATTCACAAAGATGAAGGGAGCATCTTCGGAGTCACTGTTCCCGATGTGCCCGGCTGTTTTTCAGCCGGCGAGACGATGGATGAGGCAATCGAAAACGCAAGGGAAGCCATCTATGCCCACCTTGCATTCCTGGCAGAGAATGGTCAGGATGCCTCCGTAAATCCCCGTCCAATGACGGAACACCTGAGCAATCCCGATTACGCGGATGCCGTCTGGAAGTCAGTCAGCCTGAATCTGTCGGCGCTCGACCTACGCGCTCATGCTCTGACGTCGGCGCGCGCGGCGTCTTCGTGAACGACGCAAGTTGCCGACGCTCGGTCGAAGAAAAAGCGCGGCGCCTCAAAGCCACCGCGCTTTTTTTCAACCCAACTACTGCAAATTCCCCCACCTCTCCACCGCCGGCTCCGCCGAAGCCCACTTCCACCCGCTCGGCTGCTGACAAGCCGTCGCCACATACCACTCAGTCGGCGCATTCGCCTCGTCACCATCAACGACGGAGAACGCGAACTCGCGACAGCTCGCCAACGCGTTATCCATCACCCGAAGCACGCGCACTTCGCCATGCCCGTTCTCGACCGGCAAGGTGTGCTTGACCTTCCACGGCCGCGTCTCGCCGACTTGCGCCATGCCTGCGGTCGTCGCGATCATCAACTGCTGATCCTGATGCAGCGATTTCATCGTGCGCTTGACGACTTCATCCGTCGCTGCCTGCACCGCGATGCCCACGCCAAAACCAATCGCCGGATTGGTCGTCACCGCGCCCGTCGCGATGCCCGCCACCGCGCCGGTCGCCGCACCGATCGATGCGCAGCCGCTCATCGATACGCACGCGGCCGATGCCGTCGCGATGAGCGCAAGCCGCAGCGCGTTGCCTGAAATCAATGGCACCGTCATTGCAGCGAACCCCAGCGCGGCGTCGCCGGTTCGGCGGAGGCCCACTTCCACTGTTTGCCATCGCGGCAGACCGATGCGACATAGAACGCGCTGTCGGCCGGACGATCCTGCGTGGCATCGCGATCGACGGAGAACACGATCTCCTTGCAATCGAGCGCGCCCGAACTGATGGTGCGGCTCACCGTCACGCGGCCTTTCTCGTCATCCTCGATGGGCACCGAATGCACGATGCTCCACGGCGCCACCGCACCGACCGCGAGCGGCCCGGCGATCGAAGCGATCTTGTCCTGCGTGTTGGTATGGACGACGCGCTGCGTGTACTGCACGCCGGTCCGTGCCGCCGCCACCGCGCCCAAGCCGATGCCGGTCGCAACCGCCGCGTTGCTGGTCACGCTGCCCGCGATGGCCGCGCCCGCGATACCGGCGCCCGCCGTCGCGCCTTCGCTGTAGAGCGAGTTGCATCCGCTGAGAGTGAGACAGGCGAGCGCGCCTGTGAGCGTCGCGACGAACGCGGCGGCCCGCGCGCCGCGTCTCTGGGCCTTCATCTGCATAGTGCTTTCCTTCGTCTTCGTCTTCGTGTTCTGTCGTTCGCGCCGAAGGCAAAGCGGCGCGCGTTGTCGCTTGCAACCGCGCGCACTCCTCCATGCGCGGGACGAATCGCGGCGTGCCGCGCGTCTCGCGCATTTTGAAGCAAGCTTCTAATTACAGTGCTGGGAAATTTGCAAGAAATTGCAAGCGCGACGAACGGCACGCGCAAAAGACAACGAGCGCGTCAGGAAGCGCGCTCGTGTGGAGACTCGAAGATTGCTGGAGGTCAGCTTTCGTTGCTGGATGACGGCGTATCGCCACTATCAGGGTCTTCGTTCTCGTACGCACCGAGACGGTTGTAGAGCGTCTTGAGACTCACGCCGAGCGCCTTCGCCGCGCGTCGCTTGTCGCCACCGCAATGCTTGAGCGTGCCCAGAATGATCTGCTTCTGCGCATCGGCCAGGGGCGTGCCGACCCAGACGTTCATGGCATCGCCCTGAGTCACGGGCTTCTTCACGCGCGAGGCGAGATGCGGATGCGCGATCTCCACCGTCTTCTCCGCGAGAATGAACGCGCGATACACCGTGTTCTTCAACTCACGCACGTTGCCCGGCCAAGAATACGTTCGCAGCACGTCGAGCGCGCGCTTGCTGAAGGCCTTGCTCGTCCCTTCCTGCGCGTTCATCTCGGCGAGGAAATGTTGCGCGAGCAGTTCGCGGTCCGAATCGCGTTCGCGCAGGGGCGGCGCGCGTAGCGGGAACACCGCGAGCCGGTACATCAAATCTTCGCGCAGCCCGTTTTCTTTCACGGCGACGACCGGATCGCGATTGGTCGCGGCGATCACGCGCACGTCCGAGGTGATCAGATCGTTGCCGCCGACGCGAAAGAACGTGCCGGTTTCGAGCGCGCGCAGCAACTTGACCTGCCGCACCGGCGACATCTCCGTGACTTCGTCGAGAAACAGCGTGCCGCCGTTGGCATGTTCGAAATAGCCGATGCGTCCCTGCACCGCGCCCGTGAAGCTGCCTTTCTCATGGCCGAAGAGTTCGGCTTCGATCAGGTTGTCCGGAATCGCCCCGCAATTCACGGCGATGAACGGTGCATCCTTGCGCGCGCTGTAATCGTGGATGGTGCGGGCAACCAGTTCCTTCCCCGTTCCCGATTCGCCGATGATGAGCGCAGTCGCATCGGTCGCGGCGACGCGATCGATCTGCGTGTAAAGCTCGTGCATGACGGGCGAGGAGCCGTACAGCAGTCCGTAGGACTTCAAGCCCGGCACCTCTCCCGCATTGCGCTTTTTCTGCGCCGATGATTCGCCGGCGACGAGCGGCGGGTCCAGTTCGGTTGACGCCATGTGTGCTGATGTTTCCTGAAGTTCTGCGATAGGGTGAGGAAGGGCGGCGGCGAGCGGCCATGCGGACATCGGGTGAGCGCCGCGTCGAAGGTGCGCGGGAATCGTTCGCGATCGATGGCATCGCGCGACGCGTGACGCCGGGCGATCCAATCCGGCCCATCTATCTCAATATCCGCTATTTAACCATTCGGCACGTCCTTGCGGCAATGCAGACCGTAAGCAGACGGCAAATTGTCTGATGCCGTAGAGCGTCTGAGCCGCGTAACGGCAAGGATCGCCTGCATCCGCCGACAAATTACAAAAGCGACCCGCAATTGTTACCCGGAACTACGCGGCGCGTGCGCCAGCCGCGCGGACATTACCTGAACACGGGCGTGCGAGGCGTGGCACGAAAGCTGCACTATCCCTCGCACAGAACCTTGAAACCTGCGCCGCGACGCGGGCCGCCCACGATACGAGAACAGGCATCTCACAACGGCAACCGCATCATGGAAGACATTCTCGACTTCGATTCTTACGCACGCGAACACGCGGGCCCGGTCCGTCAGGAACGCGGCACGCCCGCGACGACGCCTGCCCGTGCACGTCCGGAACTCGCGGCGGGCGAGACGATCGACATCTATCACTGGGCGGCGGTGGCGCTCGTGACTTCGCTCATGTGCGCGGTGCTCGGCTACGCCGCGGGTACGCCAGGACTCGCGCGCGCCGCGAATGTGACGAGCGTGGTATTCGGCGTGGCGGGCGGCGCGCTGATGGTGGCGGGCATTTTGAGGCGGCTGCGCCTGCGCACGGCCTGAGCGCTAGCTGCGACATCGACAACATCAAGAACTTCAACTTGGCCGAGGACTTCATTTCATGAATCAGACGACTGTCCAGCTTGCGTTGGGCAAGCAAAAAATCATCGAAGACATCAAGGTGTTGTTGCACGACGCCGAGGAACTCGCGCGGCTGTCGGCAACCTTGCCAGGTGAAGGTGTCGATGCCCTGCGAACGCGTCTGCGCGACCACGTCGATGCCGCGCGCACCGCGCTCGAAGATGCGCAGGCGAGCGCGCAAAGCCGCTATCGTTCGAGCATCGATTGCACGGAAAAGTATGTGAAGGACAATCCGTGGCAGTCGCTTGGGATCGCTGCGGGCGTGGGGTTTCTGGTCGGATTGATCGTGTCGCGCTAAGCGGATGCTGTAGGCGAGCGGCTTCGGATTTTCATCATCTAGGGAGAACAGATAAATGGCACGGCACTCGATCGGAATCTTTGGCGCGCTCTTCGCAGTCGGCGGCGTGCTCGCGTGGAAATGGGCGCAATCGCGCGATGCGGCGGGTCGCCGCACGGCGCGCGACCTGAATGTGTGGGAAGACGAAGGCGGCAAGGTGCTCACGCCGTCGCGCGCATCGAGCGCATCCGGCGCGCCGGTGAATGGCCACGGCACGGTCGGTGGCACGCCCGACGCGTGGCACTTTCCGCGCAGCTAAGTTCGCGCCGACGCGACTCCTTGCACGCGCTGGCAGCTTCACGATTGCGTCATTGAATTCGGCGCACTTTGTGGAGTGACCAAGACGAGCGTCCGAAACGCACGCCCATCCGGCGTGCGTTTTTGTGTTGATAAACCTTTATAATCAGTGGAACTTCGTCATAAGTCGCCTATATGGAAAGTCTTACGGCGAACGTTCAAAAGCGTGCGGAACATCGGAAATTATTCTACTTACCGCGCCACGTCACGACACGACATGCGCTTGCAGGCGCGTTCGAACGTGCAAGCGCCCCGGCCCGGACGGCCCCGCGCCACCGGAGAAGACCACGCCCGAATTGCGGCGTGTGACCCTGAAACGCTTTGAAAGTAATCGAATCGCATGCCACATGTATTGATTGTCGATGACGATCCCAGCACTCGCGAGGCGCTAGCCGCGATCATCGGCGAAGACGGACTGACCACCGCCACGGCGGGCGACTTGCGCGAGGCGCGCATTCAGCTCGTGCGGCAGACGCCTGATGTCGTCTTCACCGATCTGAAACTGCCCGATGGAACGGGCGTCGACTTGTTCGAGGATCTCGATCCGCGCTCGGGCGTGGAGTTCATCGTCATCACCGGACACGCGACGGTGGAATCCGCCGTGAGCGCGCTCAAGATGGGCGCGGCCGATTATCTGGTCAAGCCCATCAACATGCAGCGCGTGAAGGCCATTCTGTCGCGCCTGCCGCGCGCGGGCGACCTGAAGGCGGAAATCGGCACGCTGCGCGGCGAGTTGCGCCGCATGGGGCGCTTCGGCCTCATGCTTGGCAATTCGCCCGCCATGCAGACCGTGTACGACCAGATCGGACGCGTCGCGCCGACGGCCGCTTCGGTGCTGCTGATCGGTGAATCGGGCACGGGCAAGGAAGTCGCCGCGCAGACGCTGCATGAGCTTTCGCTGCGTCGCAAGCATTCGTTCATCGCGGTGAATTGCGGGGCGATCTCGCCGAACCTGATCGAGTCGGAAATGTTCGGGCACGAGCGCGGGTCGTTCACGGGCGCGGATCGTCAGCACAAGGGCTATTTCGAACGCGCGAACGGCGGCACGCTGTTCCTCGATGAAATTACCGAAATGCCGATCGAGCTTCAGGTAAAGCTGCTGCGCGTGCTGGAAACCGGCATGTTCATGCGCGTGGGTACCACGAAGGAACTGGAAACCGATGTGCGCCTGATCGCCGCGACCAACCGCGATCCCGAACAGGCCGTGCTCGAAGGCAAGCTGCGGCTGGACTTGTATCACCGGCTCAACGTGTTTCCGATCAACCTGCCGCCGCTGCGCGAACGCGGCAAGGATGTCGAATTGCTCGGTCAGGCGTTTCTGGACGAACTCAATTCGCGCTACAACACGAAGAAGGGCTTCCCGCCTGCCGTGCGTGAGATGCTCGAATCGTATAACTGGCCCGGCAATGTGCGTGAGTTGAAGAATTACGTTCAGCGTGCGTACATCATGTCCGGCAACGATTCGGACAGCACGGCAACGGTGCCTTTGCAGATTTCGCTGTCGAAGCCTTCTGCCGGCACAGCGGTGACGATTCCCTTCGGCACGTCGCTGGCGCAGGCGGATCGGCAACTGATCCTCGCCACGCTGGAACAGTGCGGCGGCGTGAAAACCCGGGCGGCGGAAATTCTCGGCATCAGCCTGAAAACGCTGTATAACCGCCTTGTCGAGTACGGCGAGGACGCGAGCAAGGCCGCTGCAGGCGACGGCGACAGCAACGACGCCGACAGCGAAAATCCCTGATCGTCGCTTATCTTTAGACGAAAACACCGCCCGCTGCATGCAAAATGCGCGGGCGTTTTTATTGGCACCGGGCATTTCTGCGCCGATAATGAGATGAGCGAGGGCGTGTCGAGCAGTGCAGGGGAATGTGGCTTGCTGTCTTACAAGTGACCGTTGAAGGTCGTCACGATCACAAGACCGCAAGGAGTCCAACATGTCTCTCATCGTTGCCCGAAGCGATGCCTTCGCCCGTTCCCGGATTCAGGCGCTGATTCACGCACAGGTTCACGCACAAACGCCGCAGCCGCCCGATCCGCCGGTGACGCCTCCCGATCAGCCGCCGCCCACGCCGATTCCGCCCGACACGAATCCGGACCCGACGCGCGAGCCTCCGGGGCCGCCGACGCAGCCGATCGGCGACCCGCCGCCGGGACCGAATGAAACGCCGCATGTGCATTGAACTGAAGCGTCGAATGGACGCCGGAAACGCGCATTCGGACTGATTCCCTGATTTCGTGCAAGCGTTGAATAAGTTTCCATCCCGTGCGTAGCGATTACAACGAATGAAGCATCAATGACCGGCGATGCGCGATGTTGCCGGTCGTTGTTTCCGACGTAACGCCGCCTCGAAGCCGATGCGGCGTGTCAGCACCGACGCCGCCGACGTCACAACGCGACGGCCTTCAATTCTGGAGGCACTCATGAGGCACCCCGCACTCCGACGCTCCGCGCGTCATTCTTCCAAGCGCGAAGCGCGCGCCGAAGCGGCCAAGGCATCGGGCGTTCCGGGCGAGACCCCGCCGCCCGCCGAACACGATCCAACTCACCAAAACCGCGCCGCGCCTGGCGTTCCGCCCGATGGCGACCACAATCAGGGCGGCGCGCGCAAGGAGGGCATCGACTATCAGCGCGATCTCGGGTCCGAGCAGGACGCGTGAGAAAACGCGCCACGAACGCTTTGATGTCTGAAGAAATTCTTCTACGCGACGGTCGCTCGTCGCGTGTTTTCGTTCGTCGGTAACATTCAGATACGAATATTTGTTTCCAATTCGCGACAAAGGGGCACAAAGCTTGCATGCTTGTAACCGCCAATTCGAGCATGGACGACAACTGAGAGGTGACGCTGTAATGAGCAGATTGATCGTGGTATCGAATCGCGTCGCGCCCATCCAGGAAGGCAAGCCCAGCGCAGGCGGCCTGGCTATCGGCGTGCTGGACGCGCTCAAGGAAACGGGCGGCGTGTGGTTCGGCTGGAGCGGCGAGATCGTCGGTGAGGCAGCCGACCCCGTGCTGGAAAAGAGCGGCAACGTGACTTACGCGACCGTCGGGCTGACGCGCCGCGATTACGACCAGTATTACCGTGGCTTCTCGAACGCCACGCTGTGGCCGACCTTCCACTATCGCAACGATCTCTCGCGCTTCGATCGCGAAGAGTACGCGGGCTACATGCGCGTGAATGCGAGCCTCGCAGCCAAGTTGAAAATTTTGCTGCAACCGGACGACATCATCTGGGTGCACGACTATCACATGCTGCCGTTCGCGCAGGAGTTGCGGAAGATCGGCGTGCAGAACCCGATCGGCTTCTTCCTGCATATTCCGTTTCCGGTGCCGGAAATCATGCGCACGGTGCCGCCGCATGAAGAACTCATCGCGGCGATGTGCCAATTCGATGTCGTCGGTTTCCAGACGGATGCCGATAAGCAATCGTTCGTCGACTATATCGAGCGCACCGGGCGCGGACATTCGAGCGAAGACGGCATGTTGCAGGCCTTCGGACGCATGCTCAAGGTGGGCGCGTATCCGATCGGCATTTATCCGGATGCGATTGCCAAGGCCGCCGATCAGTTCGCCAATCGCAAGCAGGTGAAAAGCCTGCGCGACAGCATGCGTGGGCGCAAGCTCATCATGAGCGTGGATCGGCTGGATTATTCGAAGGGCCTGGTCGAGCGCTTTCAGGCGTTCGAGCGTTTGCTGCTGAACGCGCCGGGTTGGCATGGCCGTGTGTCGCTCGTGCAGATTGCGCCGCCGACGCGTTCGGACGTGCAGACGTATCAGCGCATCCGTCAGAATCTGGAAGGCGAAGCGGGGCGCATCAACGGACGTTTTGCGCAGCTCGACTGGACGCCGATTCAATACCTCAACCGCAAGTACGAACGCAATCTGCTGATGGCGCTGTTCCGGCTCTCGCAGGTCGGCTATGTCACGCCGCTGCGCGATGGCATGAACCTCGTCGCGAAGGAATACGTAGCGTCGCAGGATCCGGCCGATCCGGGCGCGTTGGTGCTGTCACAGTTCGCGGGCGCGGCGGATCAGTTGCCGGGCGCGCTCGTCGTGAATCCGTTCGATCTTTCGCAGATGTCCGAAGCTTTGGAACGCGCCTTGTCGATGCCGCTCGCCGAACGTCAGGCGCGCCACACCGACATGATGGCGCCGCTGCGCGAGAACAATCTTTCCGTCTGGCGCGATTCGTTCCTGTCGGATTTGCGCAGCGTCGCGACCGCGACTTCCGTGACCGAGCAGACCGTGAAGACGGTGAGGCAGGGCACGCAGCCGCAGAAACGGCCCGCTGCCAAGGCGTGAATGGCTTGCATCAAGAACCCCGCGCATCGAAGGATGCGCGGGGTTTTTATTTGCGCGTACGCAGCTATCGCGGAACGGGTTTTGCGAACTCGTCATGGACACTTGAACACGAACAGGAGGTCATGATGAGCGGAAGCACATTGAATCCGTCCGAAGAGGGCGAAGTGGAAGTCGGCAAGGGACACGGCACGGGCGCACTCGGACCGAGCGATTCATCGGATAGCGGCTCGGACGTGCAGGGCGAAATGCGTCATCCGGGCGACATCGAAGATGAACTCGATGCCCACGCGCTCGGCCAGTCGCAAGCCGAACTGAACAGCGATACCGACCGCTACGGCACGGGCGAAGCCGCATCCGCCGATGGCGATCACAATCTCGAACCCGACGCCGATATTCTCCCTGACGAAGTGGAAGACGAAACGCGCGGATTGCTGGACGAAGAAGACGATCCGGCAGACGACGAGCGCGCTTAATAGTTTTACAGCTACCATCGGCGATTGACGTTTCACTTGTCTCTCGCCGATGAACCGCGAAAGCCCGACTTCACCATCGCAAACACCGCTCGCCGCAGGCCGCACGACGCGCTTCGGCTGGCTGTCGTGGGTGGTGGATCCCATCACACAGTGGACGCAAGACCACTGCCTCATGTTCTCCGCATCCATCGCGTTCTTCGCGGCGTTCTCGCTCGCGCCGACGCTGGTCATCGTCATTTCGGTGGCGAGCATTTTCTTCGGCGCGGATGCCGTGCAAGGCCGTCTGTTCGATGAAATCAGCGGCGTGGTTGGCGCGGATGCGGCGCACGCGCTGGAAGCCATCGTCGTGAACGCGTGGCACGCGGATATCGCCCGCAGCACCGCGATTCTCTCGCTCGCGGGCGTGCTGCTCGGCGCATCGGCGACGTTTTCATCGCTGCACAGCGCGCTCAATGTGATCTGGCCGACGCCGGTCGTCAGCACGCGCGAGAGCATCGTGTCGCTGTTGCGCGTGCGCGCGATGTCGTTCGGCCTCGTCGTCGGCGCGGGGTTGCTGGTCGTCGTGCTGTTGTTGCTCGATGCCGCCGTCGAAGTGCTCGGCCATTGGGCGTTGGGCGACGGCAATCCGTTCATCGTGCTGTCCTCGCTTACGCGCCGCGCAATCTCGCTCGGCATGCTGACGCTCGCCTTCACCGTGCTGCTCAAGTTCCTGCCGACCACGCGCATGAAGTGGCGCGATGCCGTGCTCGGCGCGGCCGCATCCGCGATGCTTTTCGAATGCGGCAAACGCCTGTTCGCTTTTTATCTCGAACACGCGGGCACGGCGAACATGTTCGGCGCGGCGGGCTCGCTCATCGTCATCCTCATGTGGCTGTATTACTCGGCGGCGGTGTTTCTGCTCGGCGCGGAACTGGCCGCGACCTCCGCGCGCAAGCGAACGCACCGCGAATCCGGCTGGCGGTGATGAAAAACGGTGATGAATATTTGCGATTCGCCGCGCCTTCGTGGTACATACTCGCCCTCTGCCCCGAAACGGGCGCGAGCCACACGAACAGGAGCATGCAGTGCGAAGGACCGCCGAAAACAAGCTGAAAGTGGTTGCCGTGCGCGTCGATCCGGCGATCGAGCAACGGTTGCGGTTACTGGCGGAAGTGACGGGGCGCAAGCAGTCGTTCTTCCTCCAGCAGATGATCGAGAGCGGCATCGCCGCGATGGAGGAAAAGTGGTTGTCGCCCGAGATTCTCGAACAGGCGCGCAGCGGCGCATTGCAGCCGCGAGAGCCGGCGAGCGAAGCGATCACCGATCTCTTCAGCGATCTGGACGACGAAGAAAACTAGCAGAATAAAAAAAGGCCGCCCATGCTTCGGGCGGCCCGTCTATCGCGCCTGGATTGTGCTCGCACATCTCAGTTGACCGGGTCGAAGGCGACCACCGGCGCGTTAAAACATCGAATACGTTTATGCCGAGCGGCGCAATTCCGCGGGGGGCACCTTCATCAGATGGCGATACTTCGCCACCGTCCGGCGCGCGACGATCACACCCTGATCGGCCAACATCTTCGCAAGACTGACATCCGACAGCGGATCGTGCGAATTCTCCTTCGAGATCATTTCCTTGAGCAGCGCGCGCACGGCAGCGGCCGAACACGTACCGCCGCTATCCGTCGAAAGCTCGCGCGGGAAGAAGTGCTTGAACTCGAAAATGCCACGCGGCGTCGACATATATTTGTTGCCCGTCGCACGCGAAATGGTGGATTCGTGCAGGCCGAGTTCATCGGCGACATCGCGAAGAACGAGCGGCTTGAGCGCAATTTCGCCATAGTCGAAGAACGCCTTCTGATGCGAGACGATGCACTCCGCCACGCGCTGAATGGTCGTGAAGCGTTGCTGCGCGTTGCGGATCAGCCAGCGCGCTTCCTGCAACTGTTGCGCAAGCGGCGAACGGCTGGCGCCCGCCGATTGCGCGAACAGTTCGGCATACATGCGGTGGATACGCGCACGCGGCAACACGGCCGGGTTGATGGTCACGACCCATTGCTTCTTGACCGGGCGCACGATCACATCGGGCACCACGTAATTGTCCTCGCCCTGACCGTAGTTCTCGCCCGGCTTCGGATCGAGCCGGCGCACGAGCGCGCATGCGGTACGCAGTTCTTCAGAACTGCAACCGATCTTCTTCTGCAATTCCGCCTGTTCGCGGCGTGCAAGCCGCTCCAGATGATGCGCGACGATTTCCATCGCGACTTCGCGGCCCGGCGTGTCTTCGTCCATCGCGCGGAGTTGCAGCGTGAGGCATTCGGAGAGATTGCGCGCGCCGACGCCCGGCTTGTCCAGCGATTGAACCAGCTTGAGCGCGATGGTCAATTCGTCCTCGGACAACTCCGGCTCGATATCGACCACGCTCGCCAGTTCCGCGAGCGTTTGACGGAGATAACCATCGTCATCGAGTGCTTCAATCACCAGTTGCGCGATGGCGCGGTCACGTTCGCTCAACTGATACAGACGCAGCGTGTCGTGCAACGTCTCATGCAGCGACGGCTCGATGCGCACCCAGTCGGCAGGATCGGAGCCTTCGCCATCGCCGCCATTGCGGGAGCCGCGCCCGAACGGATCGGACGAGTACTCGCCCGACGAATATTCGCTGATCGAATCGTCACGCGAGGCGGAGTCGGCGGGGGCATCGCTTTCCATGCTTTGCTCGGAAGCGAGCGGCGCTTCGGATGCGCCATCGGCCGGGCTCGCCGATGTCGAATCGCTCATCGAGTTGCCGTTATCAGCACCGAGTGCGTTGTCGTCGGTCTGCGACTCGTCGTATTCGAGAAAAGGGTTCGTGTCGAGCGCGTTACGCAGTTCCTGCTGGAACTCAAGCGACGAGAGTTGGAGCAGGCGCACAGACTGCTGAAGACGCGGTGTGAGCGCCAGACTTTGCTTGGTGCGGAGTTCGAGTGAAGGCGGCATTGCTTGCGAATCCTCGATTGTGTTTGGCGTGATGGATGCTGCGTGAGGCTTCTAAAGCAGCAACCGTGCCAATTGCACTCAATGCCGTGTGCCGTCTACGTTGTTGCATGCCGATGCGTCGCGAAGCTGTGAGCGGCAGACCGCTTTTCACGCACTTTTTACACGGCCTCAGACAAAACCGCCGCGCGTGCCGCCGTGATTTGAAAACGCCTGCAGAGGCCGCTCCGGGCGGTATTCGTACATTCTCCAGACATCGACAAAGCCTTGATTGTTTGGACTCTTTCCGCTTTGCCGGAGGTCCGACACGGCAAAAGTGGCAGGGCGGGGCACACAAGTTGCGGTAGACCTTGCACGATTCGCACAACCACGTCGCGAACGTGCTTGCCGGCCCGCATGCGGATGCGGCGAGCGACAGCACGGGGCGCCCGCGCAATCATCGAGAGATGCAACGCGTAGCTGGCGCGCACGACCAAAATCGAGAAAATGGAGTATTGCCATGAAGACGACTCAATTCCTGAAGACTGCCGGCACTATCGCGGTTGCCGTGTTCGCATTGAATGTGAGCGCCTATGCCGCCACCACGGAATCGGGCAGCACCGATACATCGATGGGACAAAAGGTCGATGACAGCGCGGTCACCGCGAAGGTCAAGGCCGAACTTCTGAGTGCGAAGGACGTGAAGGCCACGCATATCCATGTCAAGACGAAGCAGGGCGTGGTGTGGCTCACGGGCACGGTGCCGTCGGCCGACGACAAGACCAATGCGGAAACGACCGTCAAGAACGTGTCGGGTGTTGCATCCGTGAAGAATCGCCTGAAAATCGCCGCGCAGTAATGGCGGCTTGATGGCATAGTTCGCTTAGTTCGATTCGTAAAGGTTCGTAATAACGAGCCGCCACGACGGACATGCAGGACAGGAACCCGCGCCGGGTTCGGGCTTGAACTCATATGAGCGCAAGTTCCGGATTTCGGCGCGGGTTCTCGCATGAGCTTCACAGTCGCACGGTAAGGTGTTGTCGAAGGACCTCGCAGCATTGTCGGTTTTTTATAAACGAAGTACGGCCAATCCCTGAGTCCATGCTCCGGGTTCAAGGCCGTCACTCATCAGGCGGCTTGCGGCGTGCGGCATGTACATGGCGGCATTCGCGGGCCCCGACGAACAGGAGCTCTTCCATGAAGACGAAAAAGATGGCATTGATTGGCGCGCTGGCGATCGCTCTTTCCGCGACGGCCGCTTTCTCCACCACGGCCTTCGCGCAGGCAGCGTCCGACGCCGCCGGCACGACCGCCAAGAAGTCGAAGGGCACCTATCTGCATCAGCAGAACAAGTCGCACAAGCTCAAGGGCGCATCCGCGGCTGCGGCGGCATCGTCGATGGGTACGAACGACAAGGGTCAGCCGCATTGAGTCGTTTCATGCGATGACCACGAAAACGGCCGCGCAAGCGGCCGTTTTCTTTTGAGCGCGCAAAAAAATCGCCGCGCGAGGCGGCGATAAGCACACTGCGAGAATTTGCTTCGGTGGAGCTTTAGGACTTCGCGGCGGCGTATTGATCGCGCAGATCGCGGATGCGGTCGTGATTCTCCAGCACACCTTGATATTGACGTTCGATCACCGCGCGCACATCGGCCGGTAGTTCCTTGTCGAGCGCCTGGCGATAGTTCTTCTTGGCGGCATCTTCGCCGCGTTCGCATTCCGCGAGAATCGCGTGATCGCTGTGGCCGGTCACGGCGGACTTCACATCCACCCAGCCGCGATGCAGCGCGCCGGATACGGAACCGCCGGTTTCCGGCTTGCCGCCGAGACGTTGCACCAGTTCCTGGAGTTCGCGGGCGCCGCTCGTGCAGGCTTGGGCGCGGCCCTGGAACAGTTGCTTGAGGCTCGGGTCCTTGGTTTCTTCGGCTGCCTTGAGGAAGCCCTTTTCACCATCGTTCGACGTTTCGACTAGATCGTTGAGTACCGAGATGACATTCGTGCTCATATAAACCTCCTGTGGCTTTGTAGTTTGGAACTTGCTGATGCGGCTTTTTCGGCCTGCTAGGGAGTAGCGCATGGAGCGTGCCTGTTTTGCTGCTGGCTTTGTGTCGTGCAAGGGCTGCTGCTGGTTGTGTTTTTATTGCAGTAGCCGCCTCCCCGGCGGGGGGGTAACTTTCTTTGCTGCTGCAAAGAAAGTCACCAAAGAAAGCAGCTTTTACCCCCATGCACGCTGGCTGGAAAGTGTTGGACTGGATTAACGATACAGTGGCCGCAATAGGACTTGCCACGCATAACGAGTCGCTTAGGCAACCTGGCGATTGCGCGCTTGAGTAATCAACGCTTAGTGGATCGCGCTCATTCATTCGGCCATGCGCTGCGCGCGCCGAGACAGTAAGAACGGAATCCCGCAGCGTATCAGCGCCCAGCCACATCACACGTCCCCGCAAGATTGCTATTTGGCCCTACCTTGGTTAGTGCTCCGACTAAAAGGTGACTTGCGTTGGTGTGTGCGTTTTGCCCAGAAGGACTTACCAAGGTAGGGCCCAATGGGAGAGGTGCGATGCGGTGTGAGGTGGCTGGGCACTCATACGCTGCGGGATTCCGTTCTAAAGTTCTCGGCGCGCGAAGCGCATGGCCGAATGAATGAATGCGGTCCACTTAGCTTTGATTATTCGAGCGCGAAATCGCTAGGTTGCCTAAGCGCTCGTGATGCGTGGCAAGTCCTATTGCGGCCACTGCATCGTTAATTCAGACCACCCTTTCCAGCCAGCGTGCGGAGGGGTAAAAGCTGCTTTCTTTGGTGACTTTCTTTGCAGCAGCAAAGAAAGTTACCCCCCCGCCGGGGAGGCGGCTACTGCAATAAAGATCCCAAAACCAGCAGCCCCTTGCACGATCAAACCCGCGGCTGCGCAAATTCCTCAACCGGATTCGGTGCCTTCAACGGATCGAAATCGCTCCAACGGCCCTGCTGCCACCGCCCCGACGCCCGCTCGATCTCCACACCACCTGACTCGCGCAAAATAGTCGCCGCATCGGCAGATGTCTCCGGCGCAACATGCACGGCAACAAGCACCCCCGCATGACGCGTAGGCTCATCCCCATGCTCGATATGCTCCTTCTTCGTATGCGACATCGCCCCCGCAAGCGAGCCAATATAAGCACCAACCCCCGCCGCGATCACCGACACCAACAACGGCGATTTGAAAATCGCGAAAATAGCCGCGCCGATGACCGCGCCCACGACTGCGCCAATCGTCACGCCCTTGCCCGCGCCTTTAGGCGCAGAGATCGCACCGGCATCGGTGCCGACATCGCCACCCACCGGATGACGCGCATGCTGTCCGCTCGGATTCACGAAGAACAGCGTCACATCTTCCTCCGTGAAGCCGCGCGCGAACAGCTTGCGGGCGGCGGATTCGGCGGCGGGGAAAGTCTGAAAGCGGCCCGCTATGATCAGAGACATGTTGGCTCCTTGAGTTCAGGTTGCATGTTGTTGTTTCTCGATGCCGCGTGCAGCGCTTATTCCGGTTCCAGTCCCGCGACGCGGAACAGCCCGGAGCGCAACACGACGGACTCGCCGCCGTTGTCATCGAGCGCTTCGGCGCAGACGGCGCGAATGCGTGCCTCGCCGCGCTGGAACGCATCGAGAAGATCTTCCTCACGCGACGATGCCGCATCGAAATGATCCTTCAATGCCTCGGCGCTGATCGAGCACACGACCGGTTCGTTATCGACGAGCGCGGTGAAATGAACCGCGAGATCATCGCCGTCGAACACGGGCTTGTCTTCCGCAAAAGTGATGTGCATGGTCGAATCCTCATAGGCGGGTCGCGCGGATTGAACGGCGAAGTCATAAGCGGTGCTCATCACGATGCCTTCGTCTTGGCAAGTTGCTGCGCCATTGCATAGTGATGGCTGATGACCGGCAGCGCCTTCGCAGCGGATGCCTTGAGGGCGGTATCGTTGCCTTTCTCGCTTTCCTTCCTGAACAGCTCGACGGCCTTCTGATGACCGCCGACCGCCACTTGTTCGATGTACGCCTTGTCGAACGCCGCGCCATGCAGGCTCTGCAAATTGCCGATGACCGCCGAATCCGCGCTCGGCGGCGCGTTGATGCCGTGGCGGCGTGCGATCACATCGAGATTGCGCGCGAGCTTCGTATGATCGGCGATCATTCGCTGCGCGAAGTCCTTCACTTGCTTATCGCTGGAATTCGCGAGCGCGAGCTTGCTGGCTGCGATTTCGGTCGCGCCTGCGGTGCCTGCGTCCTGCATGAATTGCTGATCGGTCGCGGAGAGCTTCGGCGATTGCGCGCCGTACTCGGTCTGCGCCGATGCAGCGGTCGCCACAAGCGCGAGCGCCGCGCAAAGTGCTTGAAAACGCTTGTTCGGCATGAGGCGGGCTCCCGTAACGTCGCGCTTCATCACGCCGCTTGTTTCTTCGCGAGCGTTTCGATCAGCGCGCGATTGAACGCGGGCAAATCGTCCGGCTTGCGGCTCGTGATGAGATTGCCGTCGATCTGCACTTCCTGATCGACCCACGTGCCGCCAGCGTTGCGAACGTCGTCCTGAAGGCTCGGCCAGCTTGTCATCGTGCGGCCTGCGACGATGCCCGCCGAGATCGGCAGCCAGCCACCGTGGCAAATCACCGCGATGGGTTTCTTCGCGCGATCGGTTTCCTTCACGAAGGCTTGAGCGCGTTCGTCGAGGCGAATGGCATCGCCGTTGACTACGCCGCCGGGGAGCACGAGTGCGTCGTAATCGGCGGCGTTGACGGCATCGAGCGTGAGGGTCACGTCGACCTTATCGCCCTTGTCCACGTGTTTGAAACCCTGAATCTGGCCGGGCTTCTGCGAAATCACATCGACCTGCGCGCCGGCTTCCTTCAGCGCGCGCTGCGGCTCGACGAGTTCGGCTTGTTCGAACCCATCGACCGCAAGAATCGCGACCTTGAAACCATTGAGTGAAATGGCCATGAACACACTCCTTTGATTGCTCGTTTCGTTAGTTTCGATGTCCCGCGCAAGGCGGAATCCACGAACGAATCGGCAGCAAAGGGTGTGCCCAGCTAAAGCGAGGTCAGGCGGTTTCGACGCTCCGTCCGCGCGCGATGCGCAGCATGCTGACCACTGCCGCCACAGCGGCGAACGCGGCGGCCACGCCGAGCGCGACTTCCGGTCCACGCTGCGGCGCAACACCAAAAATCAGCGCGACGAGCGCCGCGCCCAGCGTTTGTCCCGTCAGACGCGCGGTGCCGAGCATGCCGCTTGCGCCGCCGCTACGATGACGCGGCGCGGCGGACAACATCTGCTTGTTGTTCGGCGACTGGAACAGCCCGAAGCCGAATCCGCACACGGCCATGCGCCACGCGATATCGAACGCCGTGGGATGCACGCCGAGCGTTGCGAGCAGGACCAGCCCGACCATCAGCACGGCAAGCCCGATGCCGCCCAGTAAGCCTGCCGAGTAGCGGTCCGCGAGCATCCCCGAGAGCGGGGCGACGAACACGATCACGAGCGGCCACGGCGTCATCAAAAACCCGGTTTCGACCTGACTCATCCCCAGACTGTTTTGCAGCAGAAACGGCAGCGACACATACGCCAGCATTTGCGCGCAGAACGAACACACCGACGTGCAGACCGACAGCGCAAACACCGGAATACGCATGAGATCGATCGGCAAAAGCGGCGCGCTCTGGTTCAACTGACGTCGCACGAAGAAATAGCCGATGACTGCCGCCAGCGCGAACTCGCCGATCACGAACGGACGATGCTCCCCATGCCCGAGCCCGTCCACCGCGACAATCGCGATGCCGAAGAACAACGCGTTCATCACCGCGCTCACGTAGTCATAAGGCTGCCGATGGCCGGGCGTGCGCGGCAGCGCCTTCATCCCGATGGCGAACGCCGCGATGCCGATCGGCACGTTGATCGCGAACAGCCACGGCCACGGCGCGACGGCGAGCACGCCGGACGCGACAGTCGGCCCGATCACGGAGGAAATCGCCACCACCGTCGCATTGATGCTCACGCCGCGCCCGAGCTGCGTGTGCGGATAGATCATGCGGATGAGCGCCGTATTCACGCTCATGATGCCCGCCGCGCCGAAGCCCTGAATGACGCGCGCGATCGTCAGTTGCGCCAACGATCCCGACAGCGCGCACGCGAACGACGACAGCGTGAAAAGCGCCAGCCCCGTCACATACACGCGCCGATAACCGATGCGATCGCCCAGCGACGCAAGCGGCAGCAACGAAATAGTGATGGCAAGCTGATACGCGTTGACGACCCAGATCGAATCGGCGGGCGTGGCGTTCAGATTGCGCGCGATGGTCGGCAGCGCGACGTTGGCGATGGCGCCATCGAGCACCGCGAGCGTGACGCCCAGCGCCACGACCGCGATTGCCCAGTAACGCTGGGGCAGGGGAAGACCTTGATCGGGATCCATCGGAGGGCTAAGAGTGGCGGGCGGCGCATTGTAAGACGCGCCGTTTTCAAAAGGCTTGTGAACGCGGGCGTGGTGATCGATCGACCACGCCCGCGCAGGGCATTACTTCAGTTCGTAAAGCCCGGTGTAAGTCGCCGAATCGATTTCGTTCAGATGCGTCATGAACCGCGCGACCGCGTTCGTCGAATTCAGGTCGAGTGGCAAGCCTTCGCCCTTCAGCGCGTGAATGCGGAAAATATAGCGATGCGGCTTGTCGCCACGCGGCGGCGCGGCCCCACCGAAGCCTACCGTGCCGTAATCGTTGCGCAATTGCAGCGCGCCGCGCGGCAGAAGGCTACCGTCCGCTTTGCCTGCGTTGCGGGGCAGGGCGCGGACATCGGCGGGAATGTTCACCACGACCCAATGCCAGAAGCCGCTGCCAGTGGGCGCGTCGGGATCGTAGACGGTCAGCGCGAAGCTCGCGGTATCGGCGGGCGGGTCTTCCCATTGCAGCGCCGGGGAAATGTTTTCGCCTGACACGCCGAACGCCTGTAAGTCGAATTCATGATCGCGCGTCATGAAGCCGTTTGCGGGAAATTCATCGGACCAGATGCGGAAATCAGCCATGTGAGTCATGCCTCCTTGCTTTTGGATGAATGGCACGCGCGGCCGGCCGTTCAAGTTGCGCCCGCTTGGTGCCGTTATTCATCGAGGGTGCAGCATCCATGCCCGGCATGCCGCTGTCTTTTGAGTTTAGCATCCGCCCCTGAATACGCGTGGTGCGTGCCGGTCCGGCTATCCGACGGCATCGAAAAAATCGCACGTTACAATATTGAGATGAATCAAAGCGAAGAAAACGCCATGCCCAACGACCCACGCCGTGCAGCCGGACAATTCATTCCGGCGCCTGAGCCTGAGGACGATACCGACATGTTCGAACTCGCGCCCGTCTCGCTGTGGCTGGAAGATTTCAGCGCCGTGCGCGAGCAGTTCGAGCGATGGCGCGCCGCGGGCATCACCGATCTGCGCGCGTTTCTTTCGGGCGATGCCGCGCGCATCGTCGAATGTTCGTCGCGCATTCGCGTGGTCAAGGTCAATAAGCGCACGCTCTCGCTGTTTCGCGCGAAGGACGTCGATCATCTCGTGCAGAACCTCGAACGCGTGTTCCGCGACGACATGCTCACCACGCACGTCGACGAACTCGAACAACTGTGGTCGGGCAAGGGCGAGTTCGTCAGCCAGACCGTGAATTACACGCTCGATGGCCGGCGGCTCGACGTGCTGCTCAAGGCCGTGATCTTGCCCGGTCACGAAGACACGTGGAGCCGCGTGCTCGTCACCATCGAGGACATCACGGAACTCGAAAGCGTGCGCCGTCGCGAAGCCGCGAGCGAACTCTATGCGCGCGGTTTGTTCGAGCATTCGCCCGTGTCGCTGTGGGTGGAAGATTTCAGCTCCGTGAAGATGCTGCTCGATGATGTGCGCGAACGCGGCATCGTCGATTTCCGTACGTTCACGAGCGTGCACCCGGAATTCGTCGAGCGCTGCATGCAGGAAATTCACGTGCTCGATGTGAATCAGCACACGCTGCGCATGTTCGCCGCGCCGGACAAGGCCACGCTGCTCACGCGCTTGCCCGAAGTGTTCCGCGACGACATGCAGCAGCATTTTCAGGAGCAGTTGATCGAGCTATGGGAAGGCAAGCTCTTTCACCAGCGCGAAGTGCTGAACTATTCGCTCGATGGCAGCGAAGTGCATGTGCATCTGCAATTCTCGGTGTTTCCGGGGCATGAGGCGCGCTGGGATCTGGTGCTCGTCGCGCTGACGGACATCACCGCGCGCAAGAAGGCCGAGGCGTATCTGGAGTTTCTAGGCAAGCACGATGTGCTCACGCGCCTCAAGAACCGCTCGTTTTATATCGATGAAATCAACCGGCTCGAACGCAAGGGTCCGTATCCGGTGACGGCGATCGCGGTCGACGTGAACGGCCTGAAGGCGATCAACGATCAACTCGGCCACGCTGCAGGCGATTCGGTTTTGCGTCGCGCGGGCGAAGTGCTGAGCAAGGCGCTGGAGAAGCCGAATCACGCCGCGCGCATCGGCGGTGACGAGTTCATGGTGCTGTTGCCCGGCACCGACGAGCGCGGCGGCGAAGCGGTGATGGACAGCATTCGTCAGTTGCTCGAAGTGAACAACCAGTTCTATTCCGGCATGCCTTTGTCTTTTGCGATGGGCGCGGCCACCGCGCACGACGGCGAACGTCTCGAACCCATGCTGCAACGCGCCGACGCCGCCATGTACGTGGAAAAGCGCGCGCATTACGAGAGCAAACCCGCCTGACGCTTATTTCCCCTTGGCGGTTACCTCGTCGATGCCGCGATTGAGCGCCGGGCAGGCCTCGCCGATTTCCTTTTTATATTCCGTGGGATTGCTCGTCTTGAGCTTGGCGAAGCGATCGACGGTGGGTTGCGCCTGCGCCAGCCCGAGCTTCCATTCGGCATCGAAGTCGGGGGCGTCGGGGAAGTTGGCGCGGGCGGCATCCTCGAAGCGGGCGACTTTCGCGGCATCGATCTGGCAGATGTCCGAAGCGCCCCGCGCGATGTTCGCGCTCATCATCACGCCCTCGGCCGCAAGCAATTGCGGCTTGGTCGGATGCCCCGGCGGCATCGCGGGTTCGGACGCAGGCGCCGCCTGATCCTGCGCGGCGGCGGGCAGGGCGGCAAACGTGACGAGCATCATCAAAACGACGGCGATGGCGTTTGAGCGCGGCATGTGTCTCCCGTTTTATGCGTGGCGTGGGTGCTGGGAATTATAGGGTGAAGGTCTATGACAAGCACCACGGGTCCACTTTTCCTCCTGTGATGATGAAGTGCTTCGCATCGCTGTGCGGACTGAAGAAGCGCCAGTCTTCGTCGTCCGGCTCGTTTCCCGGGATGACGTCGAGGAAGAAGTCATTCGACATCGAGAGTTGAAATCCTCCGGATTCGGTGGCCGTGAGGCTTTTTACGATCATCGGGCCATCTGTGACCAAAAGCGTTTCGAGCCACTCCGCTCCGCGATGCGCGTCGTCATCGGCAAGCAAGGCTTGCGTTGCCACGATCGTATTTCCGCGCAGAAGTTGCCAGTTGCATTGAACGTGCAAGGCCCATGCGCCGCCTTCAAGGACAGTGCCTCGGCCCGTTGTGAACGGTGTTTGTGGGCCGAATTGGATGGTCAGCATGTCGACCGCATGGTTGACTGCGCTTACATCGAGTCCAATCAATGCGGAAAGGCGTTGTGTGATTGCGCGCTTGGTATCAGTCACCGCTACCTCCAAAAATGTCTTGAGCTCGCTCCATGATCTCGTGATACCCGAGCCTTTGTTTGCTGATCTCCAAGTGGAGTTCCTGCGCTTGATTTTTGTTTAGGCCCAATGCCTTGACCACGGCCTTGAACTGTTTGTTTTGTGCTTGATTGTTGCCCGGCGTGCCTTCACCACCGGCCATAAAGTCAACGGCCTGTCGGGGACTGTCCGGAACATACTCGATCGGCTGCGCGTTACCAAGCGGTGTCGATTCAGGCAAGCGCGTGTGAAGGTTTTGCGGTGAGCGCTGCTTCTGCCGGTCTTCCTGAATGATCTTCACGCAAGCGCGCAAATCCTCGTGCGTTGGCACGAAGATTAGCCGCCCGCTTTTCACTTCTTCGTGTACGGCTTGAGCAGTCGGACTTAAATCCATCCACACCCATTCCGGAAACGATTCGTCCGAGCGTCGAAGTACCGAGCGCCAGTCTTCGTGTGAGCACGTCATCAGCGTTGTGTCGAAATTCCGAAAGAATGCCTGTCTTGCGGCCTGCATGGCGGAGGAAATGTCGGCCATCTCGTCGTGCGTTATTTCTGCGCTGCTGCGATTTGTCGCAAACGCGTAGTAGCTGGCCGGAAAAAACATGCATGGATGCTCCACGCTGAGATAAATCGGGCGAAGCGTGCTTAGCCAGAAGAGATGCGCGTATTCCCTGCGTTCGCCATAAGCGCCGTAGTCCGGACCAAGATAAAACATGCAGCGTGTCCCCTTCTCCGTCGTTTATAGAGAACACAGAGTAATCAAGGGGACTTGGCCGTCGCTAGTGCTTTAATCTGAACTTTGCGATCATCGGCAATCGATTAGCAAACGATTGTTCGGCAACACGAAGCGACCCGATACCCCCATGCTAGAATCGATTTCCAATGCCGTTCTCAGACGCACACAATGAAAAAAGCACCCAAGGCCGCCGGTGAGGTGAGCAAGGCTGCCGGCGCTGCGCCCGCTTCAAACGCCTCGGCTCCGGTCGAAGGGCGGCGCAAATACGATCCAGAGGAGACCCGCCGCAATATCCTGGATATCGCCACCCAGGAGTTTTCGGCCATGGGCCTGACGGGTGCGCGCGTCGATGCCATCGCGGAGCGCACCAACACCACCAAGCGCATGCTGTACTACTACTTCGGCAGCAAGGAAGGCTTGTATGAAGCCGTGCTGGAGCAAGTTTATGGCGATATCCGCGCGCTCGAACAAGAGCTTCAACTCACGGAAATGCCGCCTGTGGAGGCGTTGCGCGAGTTCGTCGGTTTCACGTTCGACTATCACGACAAGCATCGGGATTTCGTGCGGCTCGTGACCATCGAGAACATTCACGGCGCGAAGTACATCGAACAATCGAAGACCTTCAAGACGCGCAATTCGACGGTGGTGAAGACCATCGAGGATCTGATCGCGCGCGGGGTCGAGGCAGGCGCGTTTCGCGCGGATGTCGATCCGATCGACCTGCATCTGATGATCAGCTCGATGTGCTTTCATCGCATCGCGAACCGGCATACGTGGGGCGCGGCGTTCGGGCGCGATCCGTCCGGCACGCGCTCGCGGGCGCGTCATCGGGAGATGATCATCGACTCCGTGTTGCGCTTCATGCGCCGCGAGGGATGATGCATCGGCGGCCGCTTTGCGAGGCCGCCGTTTTTCCAATCACGCTTCGAGCAAACGCTGGAAATGCGCGAACATGCGCTCGGCGTCCGGCTCATGTCCCGTGAAGATACGCAGCGCATCCACCGCCTGACACACCGCCATGCCGCCGCCGCTTACCGTGCGGCATCCAATCGCCTTCGCGGCCTTCAGCAACTCCGTTTCGAGCGGAAAGTACACGATTTCCGCGACCCACAATTCGCGATGCAGATAGTCCGCCGGTAAAGGCAGGCCAGGCAGCTTCGCCATGCCTGTCGGCGTCGCGTGGATCAACCCGCTTGCCGATGCCAGCGTCTCGCGCAGATCGCCGCCGCTCGTGACCGTGCGATCCGGGAAACGCGCGGCCAGTTCCGCCGCGAGCGATGCCGCGCGCGCCGCGTCCGAGTCGAACAACGTGAGCGCGCGTGCGCCCATCGTGAGCGCGGCGTGTGCGACGGCAGCGCCCGCGCCACCCGCGCCGAGTTGCACGACGCGCTGCATCGGCACATTGGGCAAGGCGCGTTCGAATGCGCGCTTGAAACCCGACCAGTCCGTGTTGTAGCCGATGCGCCGTCCATCCTTGAACAAGACCGTGTTGACGGCGCCTAACGCGCGTGCGTCGGGGTCGAGTTCATCGAGCAACGGGATCACGCTTTGCTTGCACGGATACGTGATGTTCAGCCCGTCATAACCCATGCGTTCAGCCGCAACGAGCAATTCGGGCAGCGCGGACGGCGCCAAATCCAAAGCCTGCAAATCGATCCGCCGATACACATAATTCAGCCCGAGGATGCGTCCTTCCTCCTCATGCATGGCAGGCGTGAGCGATCCGGCGATGCCCGAACCGATCAGGCCGATGAGATACGACGTTTTGCTGGTCATGCACGAGTCTCCGGCTGAAAGCGGCGCGATCCATGACTTTCGATGCTGCGCCGCGATAACGAAAAGTGAACGCAGTGTGACCGCGCACAACTTTGCTGTCCTTCGGTGTTTATCCGTATTTTGTACCAACTGGTTAGTTTGTTATTATGCCGCACAATGACATGGATCGCGTGCAGCGCGTAGACTGAACAGCTACCGGCGATCCATCGCGTCGAACCGAATGCAAGGGAGGGCAGCGATGCTGCGTTCAATTCCGACATCCATCGCGACCGTGTCCATCAGCGGCACATTGCCCGAGAAGCTGCGGGCCATCCAGGCTGCGGGCTTCAATGGCGTGGAAATCTTCGAGAACGACCTGCTGTATTTCGACGGCTCGCCCGCCGATGTGCGGCGCATGTGCGAAGACCTGGGTCTGGCCATCTATCTGTTCCAGCCGTTCCGCGATTTCGAGGGCGTAAGCGCCGAGCGTCTCGCGAAGAACGCCGAGCGCGCGCGGCGCAAGTTCGAACTCATGCATGAGTTGGGCACGGACCGCATGCTCGCGTGCAGCAACGTGTCGCCCGACACGATTCACGACGATGCGCTGATCGTCGATCAACTCGGCCTGCTGGCGAAGCTCGCGCAAGAGGCGGGCGTGATCGTCGGTTACGAGGCGCTCGCGTGGGGGCGTCACGTCAACTCGTACAAGCACGCGTGGAAACTTGTCGATGCGGTGAATCACCCGAATCTGGGTATCGTGCTCGACAGCTTTCATACGCTGTCGATTCGCGACAGCGTGGACGAGATCGCCGCGATTCCGGGCGAACGCATCACGTTCGTGCAGATCGCCGATGCGCCCGTGCTCGCCATGGATGTGCTCGAATGGAGCCGTCACTATCGCTGCTTTCCGGGCCAGGGCGCGTTCGATGTCGCGGGCTTTACCGCCCGCGTGCTCGAAACGGGCTACAACGGGCCGCTGTCTTTAGAGATTTTCAACGATGGCTTTCGCGCCGCGCCCACCGCGATCACCGCAGCGGACGGTCAACGCTCGCTGCTGTATCTGCAAGAGCAAACACGCGCGCTGATGGGCGAGCGCGCGCCCGCCGATTGCTTCGATCCGCCCGCGCCGCCGCAGCACATCGGCTTTCAGTTCCTCGAATTCGCCGTCGATGCGAGCGCGCGCGAACAGGTCGGGCAATGGCTCGGGCGGCTGGGCTTCCGGCTGGCGGGGCGGCATCGCTCGAAGGATGTGCTGTTGTACCGACATGGCGCGGGATCGATCGTGCTGAACGCCGAGGCAGATTCCTTCGCCAGCACGTTCTTCACGAAGCATGGCTTGTCGCTGTGCGCATCGGCCTTTCATGTCGATGACGCGAAGCAGGCCTTCGAGCGCGCCGCCGCTTACGGCTCCGCGCCGTTCTCCGGGCAGATCGGTCCGAACGAGCGTGTGGTACCGGGCGTGCAGTCGCCGGATGGCAGCCTCGATTACTTCATCGACGAAGCGCCGGACGCGCCCACCTTGTGGGAATCCGACTTCAATCTGATCGATGTGAACGGTCCGGTGGAAGTGGGTCCGCTCGAGCGGATCGATCACGTCTGCCTGTCCTTGCCTGCCGATGCGCTCGATACGTGGGTGCTGTTTTTCCGTAGCGCGTTCGGCTTCGAAACGGAAGCCGCCGTGCTGGTGCCGGACCCGTACGGCCTCGTGCGCAGCCGTGCCGTGCGCAGCCGCGATGGCTCGGTGCGGATCGCGCTGAACGCGTCGATGGATCGCTATACGGCGGTGGCGGAATCGCTTTCGACGTATCGCGGCTCCGGGCTGAATCACGTGGCCTTCAGCACCGCCGATATCTTCGATGCCATTCCCCGCCTCGAAACGGATGGCGTCAAGTTCCTGCGCATCCCGCGCAATTACTATGACGATCTGGTCGCGCGCTTCGGCTTGCCGGACGAGCAGATCGACATCATGCACGAGCACAACATTCTTTATGATCGCGACGAGCGCGGCGGCGAGTTCTTCCATGCTTATACGGAACAACTCGATCATCGATTCTTTCTCGAAGTGATCGAACGGCGTGGCGGCTATGACGGTTATGGCGCGGCGAATGCGGCCGTGCGGCTCGCGGCGCATGCGCAGCAACAGCGTTCGCGCAAGGCGGCAGCTTAGTCGACAAAGAGTACGGGAAAACCCTTTTCGCGCGGTATCAAGCGCCGCGCGCCGCGTTTGCTATACTCTGCGCTCTCGTCGGCGGGGCCTCGCGCCGCTTACCGGCGAGCCCGGTCCGCTCCCCGTAGTTCACGGGGTGGAATGATCGGTAATACCCCCTGCGGTCAAGCTTCTGCGGATCCGCCGTAGCAAATCTGTAGCACTGTGATTGCCTTTTCGTTCCGCACTCAGGGGCAGAATTAGGGTATCCCAATACCCCGAGCAGCGCCGACAAGGAACGTCACAACGTATTTGATTTTGCGTGTCGTCCACGTGCCCGCTTTCAACATCCAGCGCGCCCTCGATTAGGCGGCAAAATCCAATCGGCGAACCAGCTGAGTTCCCGTTGAGCGAACCACATACACTTAATCAAGCCGACTTAGCCACAGATCGATAGACACATCGATCCTTTAACAGCTCAGTCAGCAGGCAGAGAGGTCGCTGGAATCAGCATGAAATTCATCGGGACGGTCAATGCAGTGACGGCTTTGTCATGATGCCCGGAATGATTGGGGCGGCGCGCTCGGCCTGCGCATGAGGCCGTCTCGGCATTCGGCCTTCAGGGCAGCGACGGCCGACTCGATTAGAGGGTGGCCACGAAGTGGTGCTACAGCGGCATCGATCTCGGCTTCGACTTTATGAATAGCAGCCTCTAGGCTGTCTGGGTCCTCGCAATCGAAGTCGACGGTAATGACGAGAGCTTCAAGGGCCTCGAGAGCAGCAACAACCTCTTCACGGAGGTCGGAAATGGATTTATCGGGCACGGAGCGGTTTTCCGGAAATCACGTCGTTGGTCTCTCAGATCTGATGCTTGGATCCCAGCTTGCGAGCAGTGTCTGTGCCCGTTTGAGAAGCGTTTCGAAATCGCTCAAGGTGCGCAAATCGAAGTCCAGAGATCCAAGGGTCAGCCTAAGGATGCGGCCGGCCTGACTGTTTCTCCAGGCCAGCGCAGCACGCGCAAGCACAGGGCCGATTTCCTGACTAAGGGGCACCACAAACTCGCCGGTGTAGCCGCTATCGGCTGAAAAGCCCGGCACGCTGAACGCGATGGCGCTGATCCTAGTGTGATCAGCGCGTGCTAAGTGATAGAACTGTCTGAGCTCACGCTGGTAATTCGGGCTGAACGCAGCCTCGTCGTAGGTTGAACGTATCAGCGTTAGACGTAGCGTGGCTACACGCTCCATCTTTATCTCCTATTCGTGTATCGCTTAGATAGCGGTGATTGAGCTTACACCGACTCGTTAGCTCGGAGCATTTCCTGCGGTCGGCGCATAGACGTGCAACACGTGCGGATTGCGAATCGCGACGCAAAAACTCCATAGATCGGGCGAACGCTGGCCCGCCTACATTTACCGCGAGCGTCGATAACTGCTACCGCAACAATACGAGCACCACCTTAACCAAGTTCACCTCCGGTCTCGATGTTTTTTTGGAGCGTTGCCAGTTGGTCAATGAGGTGCTTTGCGTCCTCGGCTGAATTCGTTCTGATCTTGACGCCGAAACCACTTACTTCTGTTCGGCGGCCGGGGCGACCGTGGACCCATGCGATCACCGCCGCTGCAAGCATGTTTAGGGCGTCGTGCGTCAGGGGCGCGGCGAATTCTAGGACCGTTTGAAGTTCCGCACTGTCCATGGTCAGTTGCGGGCGGATGGCCGTCGCGCCTAACGACTCGGAAACGCGCAGAAATTGTTTGAGCTCTTTGCTGTATCTGCTGCCTGGTCCGGCGAACGGATCGTCATCACTCGAAGAGTGGATAGCAACTTGAATGTAGTAAGGATAAGTCAAGCTGCCCTCTTGTAGATGATTGTGGACTTATGATTAGGGAAAGGTCTCATCACAAGTGTCCGACGCTTCAAAGGTACTCTGGAGCAGGGAAGTCCTGGCAACCCTCACGCATCAGTCGGGCCGCGCGCGCCGGGCGTCGTGTCCGCTCAGCACGAACCGCACGAGGCTGAAAAGGAAAACTGAAGCGTCCTAGCTTGCGTTGCCGTGTGATGAGCCGTTCATCGGATATCAGTTCGCCGAGGTAAAAGCCATCGGCGCCATAGATCTCATTCTTAACGAAGTAACCAACATGACGGCCATCGTGCGTGCGCAACTGATCATGCGCGAAGCGATAGCCAAACGAGATTCCGTCCCACGTCCATAGCCAGCTCACCGACCACCCTCATTTAGATGTAATGCAGCAATTATCATCCATGCCTCCCCCATATGACATTTAGCGAGCTACCGTCTGCAGTGCGTTTGATCCGATCAAAGCTTCTCCCATCCTTTCCGCGCATTGGTTTGCGGAGGAAGGTTTGCGGCGGAGTTGGGGAGATCAGGAGTTCCGCTTGGAAATTCGCGGATCGATGCGCCTAGTGGACCAATCGTCCCTCTAGACGTTCTCCTATGACAAAAATTTGACAGTGATCTGTAATCTAGAAGAACCTCGTTTTACAAGCGAGGACGTTACAAAGGGAACGGCAGTTGCTCCGTCGGACACACCTACGGCCTCTTTCTTAAGCTCTTCGTACCATGTCGACCGCATCCGCCATTTCTGATCCAAGTCGGCTATCGCAACTACGATCGCTGGGTATTCTCGGCGAGCCGGCCGAAGAACACTTCGATTCCCTTGTGCAGTTGGCTGCTGCGGCATTAAAAATGCCTAGTGCCTTCATCAACTTCGTCGACGACGCAACCACTTGGTGTAAGGCTGCTTGGGGAGCTGTGCGCGAGAATAGGCCGAACGAGGATTGCCTTTGCTCGATGGCGCTTACCGCCGGAGAACTTTTGATCGTCCCAGATGCGTTAAGCGATCCAGCCTATTCGGCGCATCCAATCGTGAACGACGCACGGGGCGTGCGCTTTTACGCAGGTGTTGTTCTCCGCATACCAGGTGGGCATCCGCTTGGCACCTTTTGCGTAACAGACACACAGCCTCGCCAATTTCAAAGCGGAGAGATTCGGACGCTTCGTCAGTTTGCTCAGCAAGTTGTTAAACATCTAGAAGGTGTTCGGGCTCAGCGGGAAATCCGTACACTCGAAGAGCGTTTGGAACTTGCGCGAATTAATCGCGATCAGTTTCTTGCCATGCTTTCTCATGAGCTTCGAGCGCCCCTGGCACCGATCACGACAGCCGTACAAGTGCTGCAACAGGACCATATCAACGTCGAGCAGCGAAAGTGGGCGAAGTCAATTATCGGTCGGAACGTGCGGTATATGAGTGAGATTGTTGACCACATGCTTTCCGCCTCGCTTGTGTCATTCGGCGCGGTGGAACTTGAGCTCGAACCTGTGTCTGCGAAGGCATTGGTCGACCGGGCCGTCGAATTGAGTCACGGATTTATCATCGATGCTCAGCATCTGTTCACTTGCACAGTCATCGATGACCCATGGGTGCATGCCGATCAAACGCAATGTCCGCTGCTCATATCGAATCTTTTAACAAACGCAGCGAAATATACGCCAGAGGGCGGCAGGATCGAACTGACTGTACGCGCTGGGACCGAAGGTGTAGAGATTCATGTCTGTGACACGGGCATTGGCATTGATCCTGACGAAATGGATGAAATTTTTGAAGTTTTCGGGCAGGGAAAGCAGCCGCTGGATCGCGCGAAAGGCGGACTTGGATTAGGACTTGCCTTGGCCCGCCGGATCGCCGAATGGCACGGAGGAACTTTGAAGGCTGAAAGTCATGGGCGAGGCCACGGCAGCGATTTCATACTTACGCTCAGGCACGCAGATAAACCGCTCGAACATACCGTTCCCGAAGCCGCCAACGCGTTTTCAGAACTTGATATCGTGATAGTTGACGACAACGTGGATACAGCAGAGGCGTTGGGACTTTATTATCAAATGTCTGGACATGTGGTTAGGATAGCTTACCGGGCTGAGGATGCTTTGGCGTTGATGCTTGCCCGGCAGCCTGATGTTTTGATTAGCGACATCGGTCTTCCTGACACCGATGGCTATCAGCTGATCGAGAAGATCGCCTCATTCCCTGCAATGTCGCGCACCGTGTTTATCGCCGTAACGGGTTATGGTAGCGACCTGGACAAAACAAGAGCGTTGCAAGCCGGCTTTGATGCGCATTTTGTAAAGCCGGTCGTGATTAGTGAGCTAGACCTGAAGATCCTTGAGTTGGTGAAGTGGAAACGCTTGCACTGATCAAATGGCAGAAAAATGCCTGATCGTTATGTCGTTTCCATTGCTAACAGCTAGAGAAAAAACTTTGAATAAGCCCATTAAAGATCCTAGCGTCACAAATACGAGCCAATCGATCGATGATCACCACAACGATATTTTCTTTGCAGCCGTATCGAAGACACGGATGCCGATGATCGTTACCGATCCACGAAAACCGGATAACCCGATCATCTTCGCTAATGAAGCTTTCGTTACAATGACCGGCTATGGCCTTGACGAAATCGTGGGTCACAACTGCAGGTTCTTGCAAGGCAAAGACACTGATCGCGAGACGATTCAATCGGTGCGCGAAGCGATCGCAGAGCGGCGCGACATATCAACGGAAATCCTAAACTACCGGAAGGATGGCTCGACGTTTTGGAACGCCCTGTTCATTTCCCCTGTTCTGAACGAATCTGGCGAAGTCGTTTATTTCTTCGCTTCGCAGCTCGACGTTAGTCGACGTCGGGACGCCGAAGATGCTCTTCACCAGTCGCAAAAAATGGAGGCGTTGGGTCAACTAACTGGAGGCATTGCGCACGATTTCAACAATCTGCTGCAGGTTATGGCGGGATATCTCGATGTCCTAGATATGGGTGTCGACAGAGGCGCCTCTCCTCTCACGTTGCATGCTGGGATAGAGAAAGTCCGGGGTGCAGTCTCCAAATCCGGAGTGCTTACGCAGCAGTTGTTGGCCTTCGCGCGTAAGCAACGCTTGACTGGCCGTGTCGTGAACCTGAATGCTCTTGTTAGAGGTTTGGTCGAACTGGCAAATCGCACGTTAGGTGGCCATGTATCGCTGCGCACGGAACTTGGCAGCGAACTGCGTAATTGTCGGGTCGATAGCACCCAACTCGAAGTCGCGTTGCTAAATGTGCTTCTGAATGCGCGCGATGCACTCGGCGGACAGTCGAATGCGAGCGTCGTCGTGCATACATCGAATGTAGAGCTCGAAAGCCGGCAGGTAATTGGATTTGCAGACCTGCCGGCGGGTCATTATGTTTCGATCGCTGTTTCTGATAACGGCCCTGGAATCCCTCCCGAAATCATTGATAGAGTGATGGATCCGTTCTTCACGACAAAGGAGGAGGGCAAAGGAACAGGCTTAGGTCTATCAATGGTATATGGGTTCGCAAAGCAGTCGGGCGGTGCGGTGAACATCTATTCGGAAGTCGGCGTCGGTACAACGCTTCGGTTCTACTTTCCTGCTGTCGCTGACGATGAGTTAGGACATTCCCCACCAATCAAATTGGTAGAACAAGGGGGGAGCGAGACAATTTTAATTGTCGATGATCGTCCCGAGGTGGCAGAAGTTGCCCAAGCAATGCTTGAACAGATCGGATACGCTACCTACGTTGCGTTTAACGGTAAAGAGGCGCTGCAGATACTCGACGAACACCCGGAGATTGATATGGTGTTCACGGATCTGATCATGCCTGGCAATATGAATGGGGTCGTGCTGGCTCGCGAGGCGCGCAAGCAAAAGCCAGCTATCAAGATTCTTCTCACCACGGGCTACGCAGATGCATCTCTAGAAAGCACTGACGCGCGAGGCGTGGAATTCGATGTGCTCCACAAACCTTACGGTAGAGCTGAACTTGCAAGGAAGGTGCGTATTGTGCTCAACGGGCACACTGGTATTGCCTAATCGAAACGCTGAATGGAAGCACCGCATGGTTGGATGACCACGAATTCAGGCCTATCAACCTGCTCCGTAGGCCTAGCGAAGGGAAGCGCCGGCTAGGGGGCTTCCCGGCGGCCACATCATTGAGATTCGTGAATGGACCGACACCATGCGAAGCTGAAGGCCTTCACGACGAAAACTTAGCCGGAACACTCAACCGCCCGAGATAGGCTGAAATATCTTCGGTTTCGCTTGCGGAGCACGCGAGGTATCCGTCGGGGCGCACAAGCGAAATCAGGTTGTCCTGCAAGGGTGGCCTTATATTCACTTCGAGTAGGTTGGGGTACCGCTTCACCATCTGCTCAACGTCGCTGCTAAGCGCCCCAAACACCGCGAACAAGGGCCTTTGGCCTGAGCCCGCTGGAGGATAGCCTTCAACCGGAGCCACTCGCTGACCAGGCACCAAGCCGCCATGATGCGGACCATTGAGCGGGCTATCGGGGTAATGGATATCGACTTCCGACATCGTTTCGGCAACGCCGCGAGTGAAATGAGTGAGTCCCAAGACAAAGTGCCCGGCGAGATTACGAAGTCGCTGTGCTACCGGGTTGCGAATGGTCGCAACAGTGGTCAACCGTTCAGCTGCTTTAAGTACTGAGTCGCCGACCGCGCTCCGTTCGGGAGTGTAGCTGTCAAGTAAGGACTCGTGTGCATCGCCGCGGATGACGAGAGCGAGTTTCCAGCCGAGGTTTATAGCGTCCTGCATGCCAGTATTCATTCCCTGTCCGCCAGCAGGGCTGTGAATGTGCGCAGCGTCTCCGGCAAGAAAGGTGTGATCTTGCTGATAGCTTGAGACCTTGCGACCGTTTATCCGGAAGCCAGACAACCAGATAGGATCTTTCAACTCAGTTCCTGCGGGTCCGCGCTTATCAACAAGCTTCTGCACTTGATCAAGTGTTGGCGTCGGCGGTATTGCATCTTGAGTCGCCGGCAGATCGCCGATAATTCTGTAACGCCCCGCCTGAATCGGAAAAATAAGTAAGACGCCTTCCTCGTGCCAGTATATGGAAGCATCCGTATCGGGGCGAGGATACCCGCTCATATGCACATCAGCGAGAAACCAGTCGCTTAGCAACGTCTCGCCAGCAAACGGTACGCTCAGAGCATGGCGCACAGTACTGTGCGCACCATCGCAACCGATCAACCAATTGGCACGCACAGCTTCTTTGCGGCCGTCAGGATGGACTAGGTCTACGTGCGCGCCGGACTCGTCGGGCGTGATCATCGTTGCTTCGACTTGCCGCTCGATCTCAACTCCTTGACTGATCAGCCGCTCCTCTAAGAGCCGCTCAGTCTCGGACTGGGGTAGCGCCAGCGCGTAGTTATGCAAGCTTGGAATCGAATCCATGTCGACTCGACCAACAACTCGATCGTTCGCCATGAAGGTGAAGCCCTCAATTTTAAACCCGGCGTCAACGAACGGTGCGGCGCCGCCAGCCCCCCGATCAAGCAGCTCTAGCGTCCTGCTCCAGATAACCATGGCTTTCGACTTGTCGGTTCGATGCGGCGCTTTATCGATGATACGGACCGGAATGCCATAGCGGGCAAGTTCGGATGCGAGTGTCATTCCGACAGGGCCAGCGCCGACAATCAGCACAGGAGTATTCATATGTCAGTCATCCTAAGTAATTGATCGAAGAAAACGCCCGCGAGGTGCAGACGATTACGATAGTGCGGTGAGCAGGTCGCGTATCATTCTTGCTACGCCTTCTTGACCATCAGCGCGTCCAGTCGCAAGTGTGACAACAGCTAAGCCAACCGATGCCGCATGCAGCATCCGCGCGGCGTGTGCGGCTGGCGGGCGGTCTGTCACGCGAGTGAGAAAAGCATCAATCTCCGTTGCGATACCGTCCGCAAGTTCGCAAAACATAATACGGATTTCAGGCGCCTGATCTCCTGCTTGGGCAAGTGCCATTAACACTCGCGTGTTGTCGTGCCGAGTAACCAATTCAGCGATCGCCCCTGCCGCTTGGTCAAGCGACTTAAGGCCGCCAAACATAGCCCTCACAGCGAATAGCTGGCGATCAACCGCACTTCGACCGATGGCCGAAAGTAGGTCGGCTCGCGTCGGATAGTAGTAGGTCAAATGACTAGCCCGAAGCCCTGCCCGGGCCGCTACACGCGGCTGCGTCAGACCAGCAAAACCGAGTTCGCGGATCACCGCCAAACCGGCATCGATGATTTCACCTCTGCGATCAACCATAAATCCATTTTAACTGGTAAACCTACCAAATCAAGTTTGGCACGTGTTTCCTACTATTTGGTGAAAAAGTCAGTGTCACGTCGCTGACGCGGGGCGCGCGAAGAGACAAGCGGGCGGCTGTAGGCGACTCCCGTGGGAGACGCTAGCGGTTCTGCCTTGTGAGGAGGTGGATGTCGGCCTTGTAATTGTTCTGTTAATTAGGCCCGTGATTTGCTTGTATGAAGAAATCAAAAATGGAGGTCGCCATGTACAGGATCGGCGGTTACATCGTTGAGTGCTTGTCTGAGGAGTATCAGGACGGCTGGAGGAGCGTCGTGCGCGTGTTCAGGAATTTGCCTTCGGTGACGCGTCGCGAGACAACTGCGCAATATGCCGTGCCGGCATTGTTTCCATCTCAGGCAATGGCAGAGCGCGCAGCGTACATCTGGGGTCGTCGTCTTATTGAAACAAACCGAGACATTGTCGAGTTCGCGTTGGAGAACGCAGAATTGGACGACGCCTTGGTAGTGCGCGACTGACCGATTGGATAATCTCACCCTTTTGGAAGGGCTTCGGTCTGGACAAGCAAATCTTCCAGCTCAGCGACCCGGTTGCAGAACTGCGAATCGTGCATGTGAGGGAGAAAAGACGGCGTAGTGTTGAATAGCGTCACGCGACGCTGTTTCCGTAAGGGCGCCACCTAACGAACTCAACCCACGCCGAGGCACTTTTTCGCGGTGTGATTCGCCTCAGCAACTGCGCGTATCGTCTCGACGACGAACACATGAGACTCGAGATCGACGCCCTGATGCTTGGCTGCCGCTAGCAAAGCATCGGCTCGCCGACCAATATCCGCCAAGCCGGCCTGGAGCGCTTGTATCGCGTCGAGCATCTGAACTTTTGTGAACGGAATCGTCTCGTCGAACATTTTCTCCCTCACGCTTTCGCTTGCTGGCGCGGCGATGACCCTGGACCTTAGAGGCGAGACGGCGGCTCGTCAAGCATTTTTGCCGCCTCCACCGTTGTACCTATAATTGTTCCGGCCACTTGGTCGAGAAACATGCGCAACTCCGGCGTGAGCCCGTTTTTTCCCAGCTCTTTCGCGAGCTTCTCGGTATGCCGTTCGATGTCCGCTAGTCCTACTTGATAGACGCGAAGTGCCCGAAACATTTGGGATTTCGTCCAGTTAATATCGTTATCTCTCATGCCGTCTCCGAGATACAGGCAAGGGAACAGTTTCTTTTCCTGGTTTACGATTGCTTTGAGCCACCAAACATCAACGCCCGCATAGCGCGGGCGTCAGTGTTGCACTTTGATTGCTTTGCTCAAGGTTTTGCTAGATCGTCGTTGCTCTTCGCGGTGTCCTTCAGGCTTTCCTCTGCATCGCCAACTTGCTTGCGCGCCTCGCCAGCGACTTGCTGCGCGTCGCCCTTCGCCTCCTGCACTGGGTCATTGGTCATCTTTCCGACTCCTTCATTGACCTTCCCTTTGACCTTCTCGGCCACTCCCTTCACTTGATCTTCGTTCATGGCTTCTAGCTCCTGAGATCCCTGCAGATGCAGGTTTGAGCACCGAGCAAGTTTGATACCTTCAATAACATTTTGCGGGCGGATCGACAGATCGGCGGATGAGACCGTTCAGTCGAACAATACAAAGCGCAGCATCGACTCAGCAGTAGCGAAAGATTTAACCAAACCCTGTCCGCGAACAATTCGCTCAGAAAGGCATGGGTTGGAAATAGCGGCTAATGCTTGCATCCAGGGTACAGTTTTATCAGTTGTGGCCGATATGATAAGAATTAAGGTATGCACGGTGTGCATATTTTGGGGACTTATCATGACCGAAAAAACCGCGAGCATTCAGATCGCGACCGAGGGAAAGCCACACAAGTGCACGGGTTGCCAAGTGCTCCCGCACGAAGTCATCGAAATGGCGTTTGCATTTCAACCGATCGTCGATACGAGCACCGGCGTTGCCTACGCGCATGAGGCTTTGGTACGTGGCCCGAATGGCGAGCCAGCCCAGTCGGTGCTTGGACAGATCGATGAGACCAATCGCTACCATTTTGATCAACGCTGCAGGACGATCGCTATCGAACAGGCGGCAGCGCTTGATATTAGTGGGTATCTCTCGATAAATTTCATGCCGAACGCTGTTTACCGGCCGGAGGCATGTATCCGAAGCACATTTGAAGCGGCTGAGAGATGCAATTTCGCAACTGATCGAATTATCTTCGAGACCATCGAAAGCGAAAATATCATCAGCCGCTCGCACTTGGTCGAGATTTTTCGCGCTTATCGTCGCTTCGGGTTCCAGACAGCCATCGATGATTTTGGTGCAGGATACGCCGGGCTCACGCTGCTTGCTGAGTTCCAACCCGACCTAATCAAACTCGACATGGAGTTAGTGCGCGGGGTCGACTCAGATCCGGTACGGCAGAGCATCGTTCGAGGCGTGCTCTCAATGTGCCGCGACCTCGGCATTCGCGTAATCGCTGAGGGCATCGAAACGCTTGGCGAGCGCGACTTTTTTGCAGCCAACGGCGTTACCCTCATGCAAGGCTATTTCTTTGCCAAGCCAGCTTTTCGGGCCACATCTGCGTCTGCAGATAACTGGCTGACGAGATGACCATTGCTGACCAAACAGCCTTGCAGCCCACGTCCTAAGTTTTGGCAGAAGATGCATGAAAGTTTTTGTGCCTCGAGTGGCGGGCCAGAACGCAATTTCAAAGCTTCCACGCTTGTATGTGCTTACCTATCGTCAAAGTAATCAATTATTGCGTTGTAGGCCGCATATCGTTTCGCTTCCTCGGTGTATGTGGCGATTAAAAACGGCTCTACGCTTACTTGATTACAAATAACTCCTTCTGACATTCGAGAAGTATGGAGAGCTGATTCACCGTAAGGGCACGCCGTACTTTCGAGAAAGAACGCGCGAGTGAGAGGCTTGATTGTCTCATCCCATCACTGGCAACAAAGGCGGCGTGCGCCTGGGTCACTTTCAGTGTCTCGTCGGCACGGAAGTGGAGGAGCGGTCTTTTGGCAACCAGCGCCAGACTAGACAAACACTGGAATCAGTCGAATTGCCGACGCTCGGAACGAGGTGAAGTCTTGCATGCGCGCAAGCTTTCGAAGAAAAGCAAGGGCTTCATCAATGATCCCTCAAGCTAGTATGTAGCTTGATCATGTAACGTGATCTCGTCGTATTAGCGGCAGTAAGGCGCCGCAAGATTTCACTGCTTCGTCGTCTGACAACGACAACTCAAAAATCGAACTAGAACTATATTAAATAGGAATGGTTCTCATTAGCATTGTCGAATTGCGTGAAATCTTACTCGATGGTAGCTATGATGGGAATCATTGGAATTGCTTCGTTATCCTTCTTATGTAGGCTCGGCTTTGTTGCTTTTACTGTCGCCTCGCTAGCAAGCAGCATCGTGGTCGCTCGGGCGGGCGAACTCCCTTCTGTAGCCGAGAACGTCGTAACGCTTCCCTCTGTAAAGGTCACGGCCGCCAAGACTGCAGAAGAATTACCCGCACCCTACACCGGAGGACAAGTTGCACGTGGCGCACGCCTCGGCGTGCTCGGCAATATCGGTCAGATGAGCGCGCCTTTCAGCTTTAGCAGCTACACGTCCGAATTGATTGAGAGCCAGCAGGCGCAAAATGTTGGCGACGTTTTAACGAATGACGTCTCTGTCCGACAAGGCAGCCCCGGCACGTATGGTCTCGAGTTTTACAACGTGCGCAGCTTCTTGTTGAATGGTCATGACATGTCGTTTGGCGGAATGTATGGCATCTCTCCGTACGGCAGAATTCCTGTGGAAATGGCCGAACGTGTCGAAGTCTTAAAAGGACCAGCCGCCATGCTCTTCGGGCAGTCGCCGAGCGGCGCCGTCGGCGGCAACATCAATATCGTGCCAAAGCGAGCCGAAGAAGAACCAGTGGCACGAGTTACTACGGCATATGCCTCCGATTCGCAGTTTGGTGCACATGTTGATGTGGGTCGCCGCTTCGGGGCGAACGGCGAGTGGGGCGTGCGTGTCAATGGTCAAGGTAGCGCCGGGCACACTGGCCTTGATGGTCAGTCACTCAACCGCTGGCTCGGCGCGGTTGCGCTGGACTATCTTGGCAAGCGCGCGCGATTCTCGTTAGACGCGTACGATACGCGCTACCACACTGCCGGGGGCATTGGGGCTTTCGCTTCGTTCAGCACTCCTGTGATACCGAAAGCGCCGCGTACACGCACGAACCTTTTCCCGGGCACCTTCTACGATTCCAAAGACGTGGGCGCGGTCGCTCGTGGCGAATTTGATTTAACTGACTGGCTGAGCGTATATGCCGGTTACGGCGAGCGTCGACACGATGAGACCGGCTACCCGTCGTCGGCCGCACGCAACGTGGGGCCGACAGGCAATTTCAGCGGCACTCTGAATCCCGGCAAGAGTTACAACAATACGAAGTCCGGTGAGGCAGGAGTACGCGGGCGGTTTAATACTGGTCCTATCAAGCACGACTGGTCATTTGGCTACAGCACGTTACGTATCGCCGCGGGTGCATCGACTAGGCATCCGACTCCGTTTTACACCTCGAACATCTACGCGCCCACTCAGATGCAGTTGACAACGACGGGCTACCCGGTGTTGCTCACATCCGATACGAACCTTACAGGTTTCTCTTTAGCCGACACAATGTCGGCCTTGAACGACCGCGTAAAACTGATCGTCGGGGCACGCCGTCAAGAAGTAAAGGTCACAGGCTATTCGCCAGTGTCGGCAAACAGCACGGAAGTACGGCGATCCAGCTCCTACGACGTCAGTACGACGACGCCAATGTTTGGGGTCGTCGTCAAGCCGCTGCGCAGTCTGTCGGTCTATGCCAACTACATCGAAGGGCTGACCAGCGGCTCGACAGTAAGCGATCCCGCAGCGACGAATTACGGGGCGGTGATTCCGCCACTCAAGACCAAACAGATTGAAGTCGGGACGAAGTGGGACCTCGGCCGCTGGAGCCATACGCTCGCGCTCTATCAAATTACTAACCCTAGCATCATCAACGTCTATGCGGGAAACAGCTATTCCGTCGACGGCGACGGCCAGCAGCGCAACCGCGGGCTTGAATACAATGTGTTTGGAGAAGTAGTGCGCAGTGTGCGGCTACTGGGCGGCGTGGCCTACACTGACGGTATCCTTACCCGTACGTCCAAGGGCGTGAACCAAGGCAATACTGCGTTTGCGTCACCGCATTGGAAGTTGAACGCGGGCGCTGAATGGGATGTTGGCTTCTTACCGGGTTTCACTCTTAGTGCGCTTGCTATTTACACGAGCAGTACCTACCTAGATAGCGCCAACACTCAGATGTTGCCATCGTGGACGCGATTTGATCTTGGTGCGCGATATGCCACTCGCGTGGGCTCGACGCCCGTCACGCTGCGCTTCAGAGTTCAAAACATAGCAAACCGCGCCTATTGGGATGCGAGTTGGCGCGACGGCCTCGCTGTCTTGAGCGCGCCGCGAACGTTCCTTGCGTCAGCTACCGTGGACTTTTAATTGTGTCAGCACTCGCCTTCCTCTCACTCACGATTGGCACGCTTCTGCTCTATTTGTGCGCGAAAAATCAAACCTGGCTACAAAAGCCGCTACCGGCGATTCCAACGCGCATTGGCGGTGCTGCCTCAATGCTGGCAGCATTGGTTTTGTGGACTAACTCCATGCAACCGATTGCGGGGGTTTTCTTGTTCGTGACTGCGGCGATTGTGATGTTCGTTGTCTATCCTTATCTCGGTGCGTTACGCAGCATTTTAAAACAACCGCGTTCATGAGCTACGCCAAAAAACGACCGGCGATCCATGCCGACTGGATTTCGAAAACCTTGGCCGGTCAAATACTCGGCTTCACACTCGGAATTATTGCAGGCTCGCTGCTCATACGCTTTGGCCCAGATAGCGCTGTTAGCGCTCGCGCGCAACTTGCGATGTGGCTAGTGGCACCCATCTGGATGGGTGTGGCAAGCTTTTGCTACCTCTTTCGCAGCGGCGCTCAAGCGTGGTTATGGCTTGGCTTGTCGTGCGCGACCGGCGTGCTTCCGCTTGTAGTCGAATGGCTCATCTGAGACGTTTTCTTGAATTAGGTCAAAGTGCGTTCTGATATCTTCCGGATTTATAAGTCCGTTCATACTTGGGCTGGCTTGTGCGCCGGCATGGCGCTTTTTATCGCCTTTTACGCTGGGGCCCTGACCGTTTTTAAAGACCCGATTGCGCGCTGGGTCTCGCCGCCTCCAGAGGCCGTTCGTACAGTGCCACTCAGTGAGGTGCCGGCGCTAATTGAACAGACGCTCGCGCAACGACCCTCTGCCGCACGCGAATTCCGCATCCATCTCGATGAGGGCGAACACCTTCTCGGCCCCATGACTTGGGAGGAGCGTCTACCGGGCGCTAAGCTGGATGACCATGGTCGTGCGCCGCGCCACCAGTACATGTCAACTTTTGCGGACGGCAAAGCACATATCATCCCGGTCGAGTCGTCGCGACTACCGCAGTTTTTGGACGACTTGCATCGTGTGGTGGGCTTCCCCGTCGATACAGATAAGACCCGCATTGTAATGGGGGTGATTGCGGTACTCTACGCGCTGGCGCTTGTCTCGGGGTTGATCGTGCTGCTACCCACGATCGTTAAAGACTTCTTCGCGCTGCGTCTAGGCCGTAATCTGAAGCGCACATGGCTCGACGCGCACAACGTGATTGGCATCGTGAGTCTGCCTTTCCATCTGATGTTCGCGCTGACCGCTGTCATTTTCGCCTTCCATGACAGCATCTATGCCTTACAAGACAAAGTGGTCCACGTGGGCAAGCTTGCTAACTCCGGGGGCGAGCAGGCGTCCGACTTCAAGGCCGGCAGCGTTCGGGACTTGCGCACAATGCTTCCGCCCAACGTATTGCTCGCAAAAATCGCCGAGGTTACGCCTGAGTTCCGTCCCCGCACGCTACAGTACAGCCAAGTCGATAGCCTTCACGCTTCGGTGCGTGCCTGGGGCTCCGACGCTGGAAGCATCATGCGCTCGGTCTCCGGTGGTTTTATCGTGCTTGATCCTTTTTCCGGAGAGATCAAAAGTACTGACTATCTTCCAGGTCACCAGTCCGAGATGCTCGCCGCAGTTACGAGTTTCTTTGCGCTTCACTTCGGTAGCTTTGGCGGGGCACCGGTTGCGTGGCTGTATTTCTTCCTCGGACTGGCAGGTGCCTTCCTTTTCTACACCGGCAATTTGTTGTGGGTGGAGACGCGGCGCAAAACCCAACGGCGCGATGGCTTAGTCCCCGTGCAGAAGCGCAGAACACGGTACATGGCTTCGGCGACAGTGGGGGTTTGTCTTGGCTGTGTCTGCGGCATTTCGGCGACAATTGTTGCTGGCAGATGGCTATACGGCCACGTCGCAAACCTGGCTGCGTGGCATATGGGGATTTACTACGCAATCCTTTTCAGTTCTCTTGCATTAGCATTCTTGCGTGGGCCCGGTAACGCAGCTATCACCTTGCTGCGATGTGCCGCCGCGCTAACGGCGTTAATCCCGATGACGAGCCTGATTGGACTGTTTCTAACAAGCAGCGGCACTCCGTGGTCTAGCGCAAGCCTTCCAGCGGTAGGCGTCGATCTCGTTGCCATGGGCGGTGCCATCGCGTTCGCTTGGATGGCATTAGCCACGGCACGCCGCGTCAGGCGAGGAGCTGCCGATAGCGTATGGGCGAGCGTCGATCGGACTTTGCCAAGAGATCGAAGCGCCGAAACTGAAACTCCGCCGAATTGATATAAAGGTCAGCGTTTCTGAAATCCGATATCCTCTTTTGACGCCGAGAAAGGTACGCCCATTCAAGTTCCTTGATGAGAAGCTGCATCAGGAAAAACTTAATGAACAGGGGCATTAAGCTGCGTTTGCCGCCGAGCGGTTGTGGACATCTCGTCGAGGTAGTCAGCCACAGCATCATACGCGGCAAACCGCTTGACACCCTCCGTGTAAGTGGGAATTGGAAAGGTCTGCGCGCTGACCTGATTGCGAATTGTGCCCTCGGACATCGCGAGAAGTCCGGCGAGCTGAGTCATTGTGAGACGCACGCCATAGTTTTCAAGAATGAATGCGCGTGTTAAAAGCTTCATCGCGCGAAGTCTCCTTTAGCAAAGCTTGCGACATACGTTTCAGTCGAGCAGGGGACGATATGCTGGAAAGGATGCACCGAGCATCCCGCCACCGACGTGTTCACACCGCTGTAAATTGAAAATTACCATCTAGTTTGTACGGCACGTTCGGTCGCAAGCCATCCTCGCCTACATAGCCCACGTTTGTACGATACCGGTACGTGATGGGATCCCAATAGCGAATCCGGATCTGACCGCTTTCGCCCGCTCCCGCAGTGCCTGCGAGCCCTGATTCAGCGATGCCAGACAATCCTGCCATCGCTCTGCCGCCATCACCGACAGTCGCTCTACCGAAATCGCCGACACGTGCCTCAGAGAATTCGCCAGCAGTAGCGTGCCCATAATCACCTGCTATTGCGGAACCCTTGAAACCTACCGTTGCCGTGCCGCGCATGCCTGCTACTGCACTTCCGTAGTCTCCGGCGCACGCACAGCCGAAATCGCCCGCTGTGGCGACGCCGTAGTCAGCGGTTGTCGCTGTTCCAAGCGCGCCCACCGTGGCAGTCAGGCTTGGACCGACTGTTACGTGAGCGCCGATCACTGCATCGCTAAGCGCATGCGGCTCATGGGTAATAAGGAAATCTGTAGCTTCCTCCATGCCGCCGACAAAGACGACTTCACCGCGCGGAAATTTGCATTTCCCATCGAGCAGCATGATGCTATCCGTCTGCACTTCGACGACCAACCACTTCGTGCTCGAATCAAGAGGCCAATGGCCGTGGTGATCGCTTCGAGCATAATAGTTCCCGTGCCCGTAAAGCCAGCCATGCAATCCATTACCGCACTGCTGAGTTGGAGTCCAATCGACAGCTCGGACGCTTTCGCCATCACCGGGCCAGACGAAGCCGTTGGTTGATGACATATCTTCACGGCAGGTACGAAGAACTAGGGATGTGTCGCTAACAAGGCCTAACTCCATGGTTGGACTAAGTGACAGGTCTACGCGCGCCGGGCACACATCAGCAATAGGTTCAAGGAAAATCCGATCAAGCATCACATTTCCGGTTAGTACAACTATCGATTCGATAGAGTTTTTGCCAATCCTACCGATCCATTATTAGGCAGGCGACTTGGCTACTCGCAGGCCGCCTGGAGGCCTGGCAGGCCAATTTGCCGCGCACATCCATGACATCAAGTGACACCGACCTGAAGTTTATTGAAAGACCTATGAAAAGTAAAGCGAGTACTGTACTTTTTATTCAAGACCTTGCCCCGCAATTGCATTGCTTGGCAAGTCGGTGTGGGATTGTTAATACTTGCGCGCGCGGTTTAAGAGGTTGAGTCGAGCTTCCTAGCAAGCAGTTCTGCAAGTAGTCGTTCGTTGCGATCGGCCATCGCCTGCATCGTATTCGCGATCTCGACTTTCTGTGTTTCCGTCAACTGTGCCATGAGACGCAGAATCAAAAGCGATGGATCAGGAGAGGTCGAGTTTTTACCAAATGACGGCAGGGCACTCTCCATTCGTTCTGGCGCTGCTCCAAGTAAGGGGCGATCCAAAAAACCCTCATCCATCCCGTACTGTCGTTCTATCCGGCGGGCAGCTCGCTCCCCAAACGAAGCAGTTCCGTTGACAAGTTGGGAGAAATAGCTTTTCTCTTTTGGCGGCGTGGAATGAGTGTTTAGCCATTCTTTCAAGCGCTCGCGGCGCGTATCGGTCGAGTTCATACCGCTAGTTTAGTTTTAACTAAGCAAGTTGTCACTTGACTTTTTGTTTACTGAACACTACGCTGCGCCATGGACCTGAAAATTTACTTTGAAACCCGCCCGCGCGGGACCCTCGCATGGCTTGCAGCAATGCTCGAAGTCTCCCAGTCGTACGTGTCGCAATTGGCGGCAGGTCGTTGCCCAATTTCGCCAGCTCGATGCGTGGTAATCGAATTCTTAACTCGGGGTGTGGTGAAACGGCAAGATTTGCGCCCTCACGATTGGCGCGATATCTGGCCGGAGCTGTGGATCCGTAATCGACTTTTGTTCATCCGACACGGCCTCAAAGACGCCCGCGCATTTCGGCATCGAACGCATAGACGCGCTCTTGCCAGCGGCATTCGCGTAAGGAGCCTGCGGAACGGCGACAGGCGACATGTTCAAGCGATACTCGCGAGACCGAACTGCAAAGGACAGGCGCCAAAGGCGGAGCGTTGGGGTCCCTGGCTTACCCGTGCGCGCTCGTCCTCGGATTCGAGGGCAATACGCGCGAGACAGTACGAGGCGATCTAATGCGCCGCGCAGGAAACTAAACTTGGTGGGAACCAGGTGTTTCTTAGGCCTTCCAATGAGCGACCGCCTAGCGAAGTTGGGAACGCGTCCAATGGTTAATCCGTCAAGTTGATGCTTAGCTTGCTGAGTAGCCCATCCTTTTCCTGTGCTTTCGCAGGTAGGTGATTCGGAGCCGATGGCCGCGGGCGTCTGCACAGGGCACACGAGGCCCTCACGTTTGTCGGCAGCTGTTTCCAAGGCTCTTCTATGGGTGCCGGACGCCTGCACCAATCATCGATTGATCATCGATCATCGTGGCTTCCCTTAAAGCCGTCACGGCAACGTTGACTTCTAGTGTTGAACGACGACTTGCAACTTTACATCAACGATGGAGACGAGCTGATGCATATCGAACGTCACCGACAAATGCTCAAGCAAGCGACGCAAGAAGCTCTTCGCGTCGTCGAGGAAAGGATGAAGCAGGAAAGGCCAGGCGCGTTTCATGTCGAAACTGGTGAAAATGAAACGCTGTCCGAACGCAATTTTATGAATGAGCCGCGCCAATCAATACCGATGGCGGGCTTCCGCTACGGCTATCAGCAGCCGGCAAATAAAGACGCAGACACCGGATCTGACGAAAAAGCGCAAGAAGATGCTGAAAAACGCGAACGCACGGTGACGGAAGGGTAAAGAGATCTGAAGCACTGCTGTAGCTACGCGTCATGGAATTAGTACTGCAAAAGGGTTGTTAATGGACGAAGTCAAGAGCGCAGATCCACATATCGACGGCGACGATCAACGCCAAACTCGCGAGGCGATGCCGGACGAGCGTTTAACTGCAAACATCGTAAAGGTATGCCTGTCATGTGGCGCTAAGCAAAGCTCCGATGGCCGGCTGCCGTGTGATCACTGAAGTCACAGGAAGAAAACGAATGGCAAAGAACTCAATCGACGCATATGGTGCGTCGGGAAAAACGAATCTCTTGTTCTTTGATCCGGATCGGCTGGTGCTAGTCACGGACGTTGCATCGCCGCTCTATGACCCTCGTATCGACTTGCCGGTGAATGAGGATCTTGCCCGGAACATTGACTTTCAAGGTGTGCTGCAGCCGATCTTGGTCGTCAAGAACACGGAGACGGGCGAAACCGAAGTCGCGGTGGGCAGGCAACGTACGAAGGCGGCGCGGCTAGTCAACGAGTGGCGGCGCGCTCGAGGCGAGAAGCCAATTCAGATTCCAGCGCAGGTGTACCGCGGCGAGCGGCGCACGACGCTGACTGCAATCATCGGTGAAAACGAGCTGCGAGAGGCCGACACTCCGCTCGGTCGCGCAGAGAAGATGAGACGCGTAATCGCGCTCGGCTACAGCGAGGCCGAAATAGCGACGATCTTCGGTTGTGGGATAGGCACTGTGCGCGCCACGATTACGTTACTCGACTGCTGCGCTGACGTGCGCAACGCGGTCGAGAATTTGCGGATCAATGTTACCCACGCCCGGCAACTTTCCAAACTCTCACCCGATGAGCAACGTGAGAAGGTTCGAGATCTTATTGCAGCAGGCGAGCATGTTGTTGGCCACGCACGGGCTCGCGCGCAGCGTGCAGTAATTGGCGACGCGAAGCCAAAGCTGCGCAGCCGCAAAGAAATCACACGCGAGCTCGAAGTGTCGTCGGGAGATCGCGCGGCAGCACTGCGCTGGGTGCTGGGCATGGAGCACGACGGTGAGGGAGGCGCATGACGGGCTTGATATTTCCGTTTCCGGCTTCCGAGGGATTACGCGCTTCCGGTCTTTTGATAAAGCCCGTGTTCAAGCGTAAGCGGCAGTTCGAAACCTGTGGTCAGCGCATCTTGTGCAGACGCTTGTCCGAACTTCCCGGTGGTTCTGCAGCAGACCTCTTTTCTGACGGCGTCACGCCGAGCCGCTCGCATAGGGCCGGGGGCAGCGCTTCACCAGCCGGCTTGAAATACTTGGCGTCCGACTCCGTCAGCTCTCGGACTTCGCCGGTGCTGTCGGTCAAAGGAATTCGATTTGACATTTCGGGTTCGTCGGCTGTCAGCGGCACATTAAGCTGTGAATCCTTCTCACGACCAAGGTCGGCGGCCCCAACTTTTCTATCGCCGGCTAAGCGTGCGCACCCGCGTCGGATTAGTCTGTTGCCTTCGTATAAATCGGCTTCCTCGATCCACTCATCTGTGATTTCTGGAGCATCGTCGGGGTCAACCCAAGCGGGGCTCCGGTCGACTGAATTTTTATTCATTTGTTTTTCCAGAGTTCTTCGGGCGGCATCATGCGAGGGTCGGTCAACCGGACTCAAGCTTCATGCGAGGGTGCAGGCCAGCCCGCGCAGCCAACTTGACGAGCAATTCGAGGCTGAACTGGTTGATCTTTCCTCGCTTGATGCCAGACACGCGCGCCTGAGTTGTGCCAAGCACTTGTGCGGCTGTTGCTTGTGTCATCTTCTGATTATGCAACCTGTTCATGAGCGCTTGAAGCAAGTTCGCGCGTATTTCGAGTTCCGCCGCTTCGCTTTCAGCGAACAGGTCATAAAAGATGCTTTTCCCGCGCGTCGTGTGTCCGGTCATAAGTGGCATAAAAAGCTTGTTCACATTCAGCAGAGTTTGTTTTTTACGCGATCGACGTCAGTCGCCGTCAGACACCGGAACAAAGCTGCGTCCAGTCAACCGCTTTGCAGATTATTAAGCGCTTCCAGGTGCAGCGCGCTGCTAGTCAGCTCACGGACATCGCCAAGTGTGTTTGGAAAGGCAGCTGAGTGCTTAATGAGCATGGCGCGGACTTATGCTCATCTGAACGCCAAGCGCGCGCAAGAGCTTTTGAATCGTCTCGTAGCGTGGATGTGCGCCAGGCGCTATTGCTTTGTAAAGGCTTTCGCGGCCGAGTCCTGCTTCAGCAGCGATCTTGGCTACGCCTCGTGCTCGGGTTACTGCGCCGAGAGCGGACAAGAAGACGTCAGGGTTGGGGTCTTCCATCGCAGCAGCGAGGAATTCCGCGATCGCTTCTTCACTATCGAGGTAATCGGCAGCATCGAACGTAGCAAACGTAGTCATAGCTTACTCCTTCAATTCGCGCGCCATATGGATCGCACGTTTGATGTCTTGGTCCTGACTCGACTTATCACCGCCAGTCAAAAGAAAGTAGATCACGGAACCGGTGCGCGTGTAATAGACGCGATACCCAACACCGACATCGATTCGCATCTCGCTAATCCCTTCTCCAACTGGTTTGCAGTCGCCGAAATTTCCCATCTGCGCGCTGATAAGTCGCGCAGCGATTCTCGCCTTCGCGCGAGCATCACGCACTTTGGAAAGCCACGCGTCGAATTCCTCGGATCGAAGCAGAGTGTTCATAACTGGATTGTATCCGAGTGGATACGAATAGGCAACCGCAACGTAGTGACACGCCCCTCCGGCTTCTTGACGGTCTGCCGCGGCGCTGCCTATACTCAGAGCATCGCTGAGACAACAGCGACCGGGATTGGCGTTCCGGAACTGACCAAGGCGGACCTGCCGCCGCGAAAGCGGCTTTTTTTGCGTCCGCACGCCTGTGCACGCCTTCAATGGGCGGGCCTTGGCGGGGGAGCCTTCGGGCTCACCGGTTCCCTTGGTCTCCGGTACGCCAACCCCATCATGCGCCCGCCCACCCCAATTGGCGTTGGGGAGCGGGTTCTTAACCCGACCAAGGAGGCCGCTATGCGTGCCAATATCCCCGCTCGTCCTGAGCAAAAGCAATCTCCCCTCGAAATAATCAACGACGCTCTCCGTGCAGCCGCACTCGATCCAGAGCCCAACGGCGCGATCGACATTCTCGCGAGTGCGTTGCAGCGCCTGCAGCCTTCATCCGACAACTCTGGAGGCATTCGCGATGCGTCTCTTTCTGCGTTGATCGTCGAGCTTCAGCATCTCCACGAACTGTTGAGCGTGATTGTTGAAAGTGCGCCGTCTGAAGAGACAGAACGCACGTTTCTCCTTGCGCAAATGGGACAGCAGATCACGGCGCGGTTGCTCGAACAGCTCGATACCCCTCGCGCAGTATCCGATGCGCTCGGTGGCCGTGGAGGTGCCGCATGAGTACGAAAAACATGCCCTGGTTTCGGATGTACACGGACTTCCTCAACGACCCGAAGATGATCGGTCTTGCGTTCGAGGATCAGCGTCACTTTATCGGGGTGCTGGCTCTGAAGGGTGAAGGCACGCTCGACAATGCTTGCTCGCCCGAACTGCTCACACGCATCGTAGCGCAGCGCCTTTGGATCGATCACGCGATCATCGGCGATGTGAAGAAGCGTTTGATCGGCGCTGGCTTGATCGATCAAAACTGGCAGCCGTTGGCGTGGGAGAAACGCCAGATGCGCTCAGACAGCAGTACCGAACGCGTTCGCGCGCATCGTGAGAAGGTAAAACAGGCGCGCAACGATGGCGAAACATTGCATCCGAGTTTCGGTAACGTCGATGAAACGTTACAGGAACGTTCCAGTAACGCCCTAGATAAGAAGAGAGAAGAAGAGATAAGAGAAGAGGAGAAAGAAACGAAACCCGCGCGACATGCGTCGCGAGTTGCGTCGCATGAGCAGATTCGAGAACTCAAGTTGCCAGATGGCATCTCCACCGATGTCTGGTCGATGTGGTGCGAACACCGCGAGGCGAAAGCCCGGGATGCGCCGTGGACGCGCGCAGCGGCTGCGGTGTCGGTCAAACGTTTGCTTTCGCTAGCGGCCGGAGGTCAGTCGCCTGAGGTAACGGTCGAGGAGGCCGTTCTCCGCGGATGGACGGGCCTATTTCCGGTGAGGGTGCAGACAGTGACGCCCTTGCCGTCAGATTGCGCGCAGACATTTGCAGCGGACTGGTGGCGCACGTCGAGTGGCATCGAAGCGCGAGGCAAGCAGCTCGGTGTGAAGCAGGGCGAGAACGAGGCGTTCATGCGCTTCAAGGCTCGCGTGTTCAAGGTGGCCGGTCCGGGTGAGTGGATGGAAGACATGCTACGCATCGTAGGTCGCGAGAGCGAGGAGCGATACGAGCAGCTTTACGCGTACTTCAACGATGTTCCGCGGGACAGGAACGGCAACACGGAGGCGGCATGAGCACCTGCCGCAGCTGTGAATCCGTCACCGAGATGGGTGGTCATGAGCGTATGCGTTGCTTGGGCTTTCGCAATTGCGCATGTCTACCGCATTAGCAATCCCTCTCCGGTCACTCCGCATGCCGTTTCGATCAAATTCGTTGGAGTTAGAAGTCGTGAACGCAAAAAAGCTTGCCCGAGCAGTCTTTTTCGATGTGTTGCTCGCCGTGTGTCTGTATCTGTGGATAGAAGGTGGTCACTCGCTGGCGCGGGATGTCGCTATCGCCTATCTCTGCGTCATCGCCGAAATAATGTGGATCGCTGCTTTCCTCGTGCCTGCAAAGGATTACGAGCAGGGCTATCCCGTGAATGCTTTCTACGACTTCGTGTCGACGACGGCGATTCTGGGCATCCTCGCTTGGCAACGCGAGTTCATCGTCGCGACGCTTCTTGGCGTCCCGTATTTGCTCACCTTGATAAAGAGGGAGGTAGGAGGAGCATGGTGAAGCGCTCGTCATTGTGGCCGGTGCATGTGCCGGCCGAAACGAAGACCATTGGCACGGCGCGCGTTCGCGAGGACCTCACGGTTGGACGTGACTCGCAGCAGCGAGCTCTGTCAAGGAAGTTCGGTACGCAGCCCAACAGCGAGGTCGACGAGATCATGTCTTGCACCGATTCAGTTGTTTCGCCTGCACCGGCGGCGCGCGAGACGAAATCGCAGCGAGAGGCCGCAACGATGCGACTGCGAGCGCTAGGACGTCTGCGCGATGGCGAGCGAAACGCAACCGAGCGTCGTTACGAGGCGTATCTTGAAAAGCAGCGGCGGGCTGGCGAGATCCAATGGTACTTGTTTGAAGGGATCAAGCTGAAGCTTGCGCCGAGAACTTTTCTGACTGTCGACTACGCGGTGCTTCCCGCTTCAGAGTTGTTAGAGATGCACGACGTGAAGGGTGCGCGCGCCATCTTCAGCGATGACGCCAAGGTCAAGATGAAGGTCGCGGCATGGATCTTTCCCCTCGTATTTAAAGTGGCATATCCGCGAAAGGCGCGAGATGGAGGCGGCTGGGACGTGGAGGAAATTTTGATGAAGAACTCGCTGGTGCGCAGCGCGAAGGCCGGCATGGAGGTCGAGTCGTGCGCTGCCTAATCAACGTGCCAACGCACACGACATGGAACACCTATCGAGGCCGAAACGGCAAACGCTACCAGTACGAACGGTGGCAAATGACGGCGCAGATTGAAACGACCGTCTACCGGCTGATTCGACCAAAGACCCAAAGCAAGCTCGAAGCGTATGTGTGGGTCGATGCATGGATACCTGAGAACCGCCGCGCGGGCATTCCTCTCCTCGATAGCAACTGGATCGAACCCGGCGTGTATCGCACCAAAGCGCTACTGAAGAAAAACCGCAGGACGTTGGCGCCGTTTTTAGCGAGTGGACTGGAGGAAATGAATGTGAGGGAAGTCGAATGACGCCAGCGAAATATCAGGCGGCGGTGAGCGGCCAGTCTGCGATCGTGAAAAAGGTGCTGGAGATGGTGCCGAAGCAGGACGCATGGTCGCGCAATCAGATCGCGATGCATCTGAAACGAGTGACGAAAAGTTCGCCCGATATTGCAGTGCTCGATGGGTGCTTGCTTCGATTGAAAGACGTGGGTCTGATCCGCGAGAAGTTGAAGGGGCGCTTTCAGCGCGTGGAAGTGAGAGAAAGGGAGAACACCGTGACGGTAGCAGCGAGACAAATTGAATCCATTAGGACAGATGGCACGCTAAGCCAATCGGCGCTCGACATTCTGTCGGCACTTTCCGGACGTGCGCGCAAGCTCGCAGGAGATCTAATGGAGCTTGCCTCCGACATGGAGACTGCCGCGCTGACGATCGAACAAAGACGAGCGGAAGACACTGCCGACTTGGAGAAGCTGCGCCAGTTTCACGCGCTCTTCAAGAGTCTCGCCAAGGAGCCGCTATGAAGACGCCGCACACATGCTGCGCAAGAGGCACCCGCGTACGCGTGGTGCTTCGTAATGGTGACGTGATCGTTGATCGCTTTGTTGAACGCACGGGCAAGTTCATCGTGCTTGCGAAGCATCGGCTGCGCGGAGGCGATTTGAAGTCGTTTGGAATTTATCGAGAGTCGAGTCGGTGAGCTATCACTTAATTCGTGTTGGCAAACGCTGGCATTACCGCTTTCAAGTGAATGGTGCCCGCGTGCAGCGCAGCACGCGGGAGAGTATCAAGCGCAAGGCTGAGGCTGTAGCCGCGCGCGCCTACAGCGATGCCAAGCTGTGGTCGAGAGGGCGCGAGCCGGTTCCGACTCTGCGGGAGCTTTTCGTCAAGTGGATCGCAGCAAACGAACCAATCGTGAGCAGCGCCCACCTCAAATCGATGAAAACCGTCGCGCGATTGCATCTTTACGGGCTCGGCGACGTCTCGGTAGGCAGCTTGACTAACGAAGCGATCGAACAGGCGCGCATTGAGCATTTGAAGACTCACAGCCGCGCGAGCGCTAATCATTGGCTCAAGTCGCTCAAGGTAGTGTGCAACTGGGCGGTCCGACGAAACATTCTGCCAATGGTTCCGTGGTCAGTGAAGCTGATCAAGCTGCAGAAGCGGCCACGCACGACGCTTCCCGTGTCGATGGCCTCGAAGTGGTTGAATAACGTTGATTCGGCGGCCGTTCGACAGCCAGCTGTGTCGATCGCCGTGCGGTTGATGCTCGGGTTAGGGCTGCGCGAATTCGAGACCATCACGGCGCGCTGGGAGTGGCTTGATTGGGAGCGCGGCACCTATACGCCTGGCCGGACCAAAGGCCGAGAGGCGGACCCTGTACCCGTACCTCATTGGTTGCTTGACTATCTGCACCCCCTGCGCCAGGCATCCGGACTTGTGGTCACGCGCAAGAACGGCGAGGCGTTCAATTCGGGCTTTACGCGACGGGCGATGTTCGCTGCAAACGCCGCATGCGAAGTCGTCGGTCTTACGCCGCACCGGCTGCGCGGAACATTCGCGACGCTGCTGAGTGAACAGGGCGTCCCGATCCAAACGATTCGACGCGTGATGCGCCACAAGGATCCGCGCACGACGATGGTGTACTTGGAGGCGGACCTTGCGGCAGTTGTCGATGCACAAGCACGGTTGAGCGAAAAGATGGGCTTGGCCGATGCATCAAAACCTAAAGTGAGTGGCGAAAAAGTGGCGAAGTGCATCGCGCAAACCCGCGTCGCGTCTGAATTTGCAAATTCTTGTGAGTCATCCGCTCAAGATACGGACAGCGAACATCAAGGCAACACCAGGTCGACAACATGACCGCATACACCTACATTGAAATGTCTGCTATTCCGCGGCCGCTCTTACGAATGGCCGTGCGACGCGTGGAGGAATTGCAGAGTTGGATCTCGTTTCCAGGATGTCCTTTCGCTGGAATTGAGGAAGAAGGCGAGGTTCAATTTCCGTATCCCCGCAACCCCATATTGCGCGAACAGCTGGTCGCCTGGTTGGATCATTGGAGCATTCCCTACGGTGTCGAGCGGTGACCGTCTGCACGCACGCGGTGCTTGGATGTGCTTTGGCTATGGACGTATGCAAGAGGTAGCGAAATGAATGTTACAAGAGAGGCGGCATGACGGGTACATGTATGGCCATGGATGAGATTGATGCGGTGCTGCTTGAATGGTACGAGTGGAGCGAATCATATCGGCCGGCGGTCGGATACGGACGCGCAGATCCGTCGTTTCGGCAATGTAAAAGCAGTCGCCAGTGGATGTCTTACGAGGAGCTCGATGAGGTCGTTGATAGTCAGTTGCGTTCGGCCACGGGCGAAGCGGTCGAGCCCATCATCCGGACGTTAGCGCTCCCTCATCGCGTTGCTGTTATGACGTCAATGCGCAACTTTGCAGCCGGGGCGACTGTGTTCCGGAATCCTCGTAGCCCCGGGACGCAGGAGAGCGACTACGCCGAAGCCAAGGCGTTCATGCGTCCCGCGTTGCTCGCAAAGAACCTAATTCGTAGGCGCTAACGATGTCGCTACAAATATTTCTTGCGTGATACAATAACGTAGCTACATTTATCAAATGGACATCACGTACGATCCGAGTAAGAACGAAGCGAATATTGCCAAGCATGGCATGTCGCTCCAGTTGGCAGAGGTGATCGATTGGTCGGCAGTCTCGTCCTACGTGGATGCTCGTCGCGATTACATGGAGGTGCGTGAAGTCGGCTTCGCTCCGATCGGCACGCGCCTCTACTGTGTGGTTTTCACGCAGCGTGGCGAGACTATGCATGTTATTAGCCTTCGCAAGGCAAACGACCGAGAGGTGCGCAACTATGCCCAATTCGATTAAGACGCGGTCGGGCCGCGTGCTCGAACTCCCGACACCCGAGGAAGACGAGGCAATCAATCGCGGCATCGCCGCAGATCCGGACACGTACGAGGTGTCGGACGAACAATTCAAAAAGATGAAGCGGCGTGGCGAGCGCGGTCGACCGCGCCTCGACTCGCCCAAGGTGCTGCTATCCGTGCGCTACGATGCGGACATCGTTGAAGCATTTAAAGCGTCGGGCGATGGCTGGCAGACACGCATGAACGACGCGCTGCGTGAATGGTTAAAGACGCACCAACCTGCTTGATCGGTGGCTCTAGAGAACGGAAAGAATGAATTCGTGCGTAGTTCATAAAAGCTATTGCACATACGAGACAACTGAAGCAAAATAACTATGTGGCGGCAGAGTTGCGCCCAAAGAAAGCTCACTCGGTTCGCCGCGTGGGCTTTTTGCATTGGAGCGAGTCTCGCGCTATAGCCTCATTTGAGGCTAGTTCATAGAACACTCTGTTGCAACATGCGAATGTCCAAGCTCCGGATGCTCAAGCCTCGACTGGCAAATGCAAGGGCGGGTCGATTGACTGTACTAGAAGTGAAAGCGGGATCGACGCCGCGCGTGCGTGGACGCAAATGGATGACGACCCGCATGCGCATTGCCGTTCGCGACAGCTTCTGCTGCGCGCATTGCGGTCGAGGATGGAATGACCGCATTGATCATGTCGATCACCGTGTTCCACTTGAAGCTGGCGGTAGCAACGACGACGCGAACCTGCAATTGCTGTGCGTGGACTGCCATGCGCGCAAGACCGCAGCAGAAGCCGCAGTACGCTTCGGACAGCCTCGGTGCAGATGGCGCTAAGGGGAGGGGGTATCGAAGGTCTGGGGACTTTTCGACGCGGACACAGAGCGTTCTCTCACGCACAGAAAAAATCTCCCTTCAACAAAAAATGTTAAAGCCTTTAACATGGCCCTAATTAACTAAACACCTTTACTGGCGGGGCTTTGAGCCAATCCGGCCATGTTAAAGCGATGTTAAAGATGTTAAAGGGATGTTAAAGCAGGACCGACTATTTGGAGGGGTTGATTTGTGGCGCTAACCAGCAAAAAGCGGCTGTTCGCCGACGCTGTGTTGGCGGGTAAGTCGAATAAGGAAGCGGCGGTTCTCGCCGGCTACAGCGTGAACACAGCGTCGGCTGCCGGGGCACGACTTGCCAAGGAAAAGGACGTGGTGCTTTATCTCGCCGTCGCTCGCATCGCCAGTGATTCGAAGTTGCCAAAGAGTGAAGGACCCGTGCGCGACGAAGATCAGCAGTCTGAGTTCGATCTCGCGGCGGTGATGAACTTTCGTGATCCCAAGGCATTCTTGATTGCAGCGATGAATGACCAGGAAACGGAGAAGAAGCTACGTGTGGACGCCGCAAAGGCACTCATGCCTTTCGTGCATCACAAGCTCGGCGAAGGCGGTAAAAAAGAGCAGCGTGACCAGGCAGCGAAGAAGGTCGCGAGCAAATTTGCACCTGCGCCGCCACCGAAGCTCGTCGCTGCGGGTGGCAAGAAGGTGTGAGCATGGAATGGACGACAGCCTGTCCTGACTGGGAAGCCCGTTTAGTAGAGAGGCGATCGATCATTCCGGCTCCAATCTATCGCGATGAGGCCGCTCAGGCGCTGGCGATCTTCAAGGAGCTGCGCATTGTCGATCTACCCGGCAAGCCCACGTTCGGCGAATGCAGCGAGCAATGGGTGTTCGATTTCGTCTCGGCGATCTTTGGCGCGTACGACGCCGAGAGTGGCAATCAGTTAATCCGTGAATTCTTTTTGTTAATCAGCAAAAAGAACACTAAGTCGACGATTGCCGCTGGGATCATGCTGACGGCAGTCATCCGTTGCTGGCGGGAAGAGGAAGAGCATTTGATCCTGGCGCCGACGAAGGAAGTTGCCGACAACAGCTTCAAACCGGCTGCCGGGATGATCCGCGCTGACGACGAACTAACGGCGCTCTTTCACGTGCAAGACCACGTTCGGACCATCACGCACCGCGTGACACGCGCATCGTTGAAAGTCGTCGCCGCAGATACCGACACGGTTTCCGGCAAGAAATCAGGGCGCATCCTGATCGACGAGCATTGGCTCTTTGGCAAGAAGGTAAACGCCGAAAGCATGTTCATGGAAGCGACGGGCGGTCAGATATCGCGCGAAGAAGGATGGGTCGTGATCCTGACGACGCAGAGCGACGAGCCGCCGGCGGGCGTCTTTCGAGAAAAGCTGAACTATTACCGCAACGTGCGCGATGGGAGGATAGTCGATCGCAAGTCGCTCGGAGTACTCTACGAGTTTCCGGCCAAGCTGATCGCATCGAAAGCCTATCTTGACCCGGCCAACTTTTACGTCACGAACCCCAACATTGGGCGCTCAGTCAGCGCCGAGTGGCTCGAGGACCAGCTGCGCAAGATCCAGCACAAAACGGACGGCAGCTTTCAGCAGTTTGTGGCGAAGCATCTGAACGTCGAGATCGGTCTGAATTTGCGTTCCGATCGATGGGCAGGTGCCGATTTCTGGGAGGCGGCCGCGCGTTTGCCGGGACTCTCGCTTGCAGAATTGATGAGGCGTTGCGAGGTGATCGACGTTGGTATCGACGCTGGCGGTCTGGACGACCTGGTTGGGCTGGCCGTGCTTGGGCGCGAGAAGGACAAGCGCAATTGGCTCGCTTGGACACACGCGTGGGCCCATCCGTCTGTGCTCGAACGGCGCAAGGAAATAGCGTCCAGGCTTCGCGACTTTGAAAGCGATGGAGACCTGACGATGGTTGCACAGATCGGCGACGACGTACGCGATGTCGCCGACATCGTCTCGACGATTTATGAGGCTGGCTTACTCGACAAGGTGGGCGTGGATCCCGCCGGTGTTGGAAGCGTGCTCGATGCTTTGGCTGACGTTGGAATACCTGACGAGAGGGTGGTTGGCATTTCGCAGGGCTGGAAGCTCACCGGGGCAATCAAGACTGCTGAGCGCCGTCTCGCGACTGGGCGCGGCGCTAGAGACGATGCGGCTGAAACAGTCTCTGACGGCGCCCTGATACATGGTGGTCAGCCACTCATGGCGTGGTGCGTGGGTAACGCACGCGTCGTGCCGGTTGGCAACAGTGTGAATATCACGAAGCAAGCCAGCGGGACCGCAAAAATCGATGCGTTGATGGCGCTTTTCAACGCCGTGACGCTGATGTCGCTCAATCCTGCAGCGCTCTACGGTGGCTCAGTGTATGACCAGGGGGTAAGCGTTTGAATGCAATTGGTGTTGCGGCATGGGCTGCCGGAGTGCTCGGGTTTGGGTTGCTGGTGGCGGGCGTAGTGTTGATCAGCGTGCCGGCCGGATTCATTGTGGCCGGCCTGTCTCTGTTGTTCTGGGCCTTCTTGGCCGACCGGGCTGCTGCGCGCATTGCGCAGGCGGCGCTCGCGACGCAAACAAAGGGGTAGTGGGTGTTTTTCAGCAAGCATTTGCTGTCCAACCGGGGGCTGTCCCAGATGGGCTCGGGCGCGTGGATCTCTTCACTGCTCGGTAGCGCGCGCTCGGAGTCGGGGCAAGTGGTGAGCACGGCAAGCGCTCTGTCGCTTACGGTTCTGCAGAACTGCGTCACGTTACTTGCGGAGAGCATCGCGCAGTTGCCGATCGAGTTGTATGAACGTTCGGGAGAGGAGCGTAGGCCAGCGGTCGATCACCCGTTGTATTCAGTTCTGAAGTATCAACCGAATCCGTGGCAGACGCCCTTCGAGTACCAGGAGCAATCTCAGATCGCGGTCGGACTTTGCGGAAACAGCTATAGCTACATCGATCGTGATCCTCATGGCGAGATTCTCGGACTGTATCCGTTGGATCGCAGGGTTGTCCGGGTCTTAAAGAGTGATGACCTGACGCCCGTCTATGAAATCAACGGTTGTGATCGAATACCGCAACGCCTGATTCATCACGTTCGCTGGTTGTCGATGGACGACTACACCGGTGTATCGCCCATCTTGCTTCACGCAAACGCGATTGGGCACGCCCAGGCCATCCAGCAATATGCCGGCAGATCGTTCCTGAATGGTACGGTGCTCTCAGGGGTGATTGAGCGCCCGAGTACGAGCACGCCGTTGAAGGAGCAGGCGAGCGTGGACCGGGTAACGGATGGCTGGAATGCGAAGTTCGGCGGTTCAGGCAATGCGAAAAAGGTTGCGCTGTTGCAAGAGGGGATGACCTTCAAACCACTGTCGATGACGAATGTCGACGCAGCGCTCATCGACGCACTGCGCCTTTCGACACTGGACATTGCGCGGATGTACAAGATTCCAGCGCACATGGTTAACGAGCTCGAGCGCGCCACGTTCAGCAATATCGAGCACCAGGGAATCCATTTCGTCATTTATACGCTATTGCCATGGGTCAGGCGGCACGAGCAGGCGAAAATGCGCGATTTGCTGCTGCCGTCGGAGCGCAAAAAGTACTTCATCGAGTACAACCTCGCGGGTCTGCTTCGCGGGGATCTTTCGTCGCGTTACGCGGCTTACGCTGTTGGGCGGCAGTGGGGGTGGCTTTCGATCAACGACATCCGGCGTCTGGAGAACATGCCGCCAGTCGAGGGAGGGGATGTCTATTTGAGTCCGCTCAACATGGTGGATGCATCCAAACCGTTGCCACCAGAGAACGCCAGAGCCACCAAAGCACAAATCGAAGACGTCGGAAGGATGTTGGCGTGAAATCACATATTAGACTTGCAAACCTGATTTTTAATCAGCCGCAGCTCGTGAGCGACCAGATGATGTCGCTGGCTGTTCAATGGGCCAACCAAGCGCTGCACCTGAACATCGTCAACCTGACGGTGAATGGCACGCAGCCGAGGCTCATGGACGATGACGACATCGGTGGCGGTGCGCAGATGATGAGCGCGAGCGATCGCCGCCGTGCGGTGGTCGCCGATATGGGGTTGAACATCATCCCGGTGTCGGGCATCCTCGTCTCGCGATCCGCGCATATGAACCCCTGCGAGCCCATGACCAGCTACGAGAGCTTGCGTTCATGCATCAATCAGGCGGTGGCAGATCCTGCGGTCGAACACATCATTCTCGACATCGACAGCACCGGCGGCAGCGCGACGGGTGCGTTCGAGCTTGCCCACGACATTCGCGCGGCCACGAAACTGAAGCCAATCACGGCGATCGTCAATTTTTCGGCCTTCTCTGGCGGCTATCTGATTGCCGCCGCGGCATCGCACGTGATCGTGAGCCAGACCTCGGGCGTGGGTTCGATTGGTGTGATTGCGAAACACCTCGATGTCTCCAAGCGCGACGAGCAGCAGGGCATCAAGGTCACATCGGTGTTCGCCGGCGACCAAAAAAACGATCTCACGCCACATGAGCCGCTAAGTGACCAGTCGCTCGAGCGCCTGACGAGCATCGTGCAAACCAGCTACACGCAGTTCGTCGACGCGATCGCAGAATTCCGCGGGCTGACCACGCACGCGGTCAGGGACACGCAGGCGGGTGTCTTTTTCGGCAGGGGCGGCGTAGCGGCAGGGCTGGCCGACAGCGTCGAGACGCCTCAGGCCGCTGTGAACCGGATCGCAGCGGAAATTGGTGCCTCGCGTGCGCAGCGCAAGCCGAGTCGAAGCGTTGCCGCGCGTGCAGCAGCGATGAACATGCGAAACCACTACTAAAACCACCTGATTCGCACTTGAGCGCGTTCGCGTTTAAGTCCAGTACTGCCGCCTGCGAGCGGCTTTTTTTTTGGAGATCAATGTTGAACATCAATGAACTTCGCCGCGAACGCGCAAGCATCAATAAACAAGTGCAGGCACTGGCCGCAATCGAAGCGGGCGACGTTGCGTTGTCGGCTGAACAACACGCGGAATTCGAGAACCTGAGCGCGCAGTTCAAAGAGATCACGGCGCAGATCGAACGCGCGGAAGCAGCCGAGCGCATGGCCGTGGCCGCCGCTGTACCAGTCGATCCTACGCCCGCTGCCGTGAGCGCTGCGGGGGCGTCGAGCATCCCGGTGCAACCGAAAGTGCCAGAGGTGAAGGGTGCGAAGATGGCGCGCATGGTACGCGCCCTGGCGGCCGCGCGCGGCGATGCGCAGCTCGCCTCGAAGCTCGCGATCGAGCGTGGTTTCGGGGAGGAGGTCGCCATGTCGCTGAATACCCTCACCTCGAGCGCGGGTGGCGTGCTGGTGCCAACGAACCTGTCGAGTGAAGTAATCGAGTTGCTGCGTCCGAAGTCCGTCGTACGGAAGCTCGGTGCGCGCACGTTGCCGCTCTCGAACGGCAACATGACCATTCCGCGACTGAAAGGCGGCGCTATCGTCGGCTACATCGGCGCGGATACTGATATTCCCGCGACGCAACAGCAGTTCGACGACCTGCAGCTTCGCGCGAAGAAGCTTGCCGCACTGGTGCCGATCGCCAACGATCTGCTCAAGTATGCCGGTGTCAATCCGAATGTAGACCAGATCGTCGTGAGTGACCTCACGAGCGCGATCGGTGCGCGAGAAGACAAGGCGTTCATCCGTGACGACGGGGCAGCGAACACGCCCAAGGGCTTGCTGCACTGGGCGATCGTGGGCAACAAGCTGGCCGCAAGCGATGGCTCGACGATCCAGAAAGTCGAGACCGACCTGAACAAGGTAATTCTCGCGCTCGAAGGGGCCGACGCGAATATGGTGTCGCCGGGGTGGATCATGGCGCCGCGCGTGTTCCGCTTCCTGTCGAGCATGCGCGACGGCAACGGCAACAAGGTCTATCCGGAGCTCGACAGCGGGATGCTGAAGGGTTATCCGGTCGGCCGGACGACGCAAGTACCCGTCAACTTAGGCAAGGACACGAACGAGTCGGAGATCTACTTCGTGGATTTCGGCGACGTGTTCATCGGGGAGGAGGAGTCGCTGGAGATCGACTACAGCAAGGAGGCTACGTATAAGGACACTGACGGCAATGTCGTCAGTGCGTTTCAGCGGGACCAGACGTTAATCCGTGTGATCGCGAAGAACGACTTCGGCCCACGCCACGTCGAGTCGATCGCCATGCTGACCGGCGTGAGCTGGGGTGTGTAAATGAAACTGGTCCGAATCAAGCGTCACCACCGGCAGTACACGCCAGGCGACATCACCGGATTCGATGAGGAGCACGCTCAAAAAGTCATCGATCTGGGAATCGCCGACGGGTACGCAGTTGAGTCGAGCGATGCAAAGGGGTCTGAAAAGCGCGTTGCAGCCAAGACCGCTGCTGCACGGAGCTAACTCGGCATGGCCGCAGTTCTTGTGGACTACCTGGACGATGCGGAGCCGTTGAGGTTTGAAGACGTCGTCGTTCAGTGTCGGATCGACGACGATGATGAGCGGGATTTTATCGAGCGCATCGTGATCCCAGGGGCGCGCCAAGCGGCGGAGAGCAAGTCGGGGGCGGCCATCCGACGAGCCCGGTACGTCGAGCGCATGACGAGTTTCCCGCCAAGTGCTTTCCCGCTTTCAGTCGGACAGGTTCTGAGCGTTGAAAAGTTGCAGGCCCGTGGCACATCGGGTGAGACGACGCTGGATGCGAGCACCTACGAGCTCGTCCAGCTCGGTCGCGAGACGCTGCTCGCGCCGATGAACGGGACTGAGTGGCCCGATTCGGGCGCTGTCACCATCACGTATCAAGCCGGGATCGACCTGACGCGTTATCCATCAGTGCGGTCGTGGATGCTGCTGGCCGCTGCATGGGCGTACGACCATCGCGAACTGTTTGCGAGAGGCCAGGGCGTCACGGCGATCCCGGATGGTTACGCAGACGTGCTGCTCGCACCCATCTGCGTGCCGACGAGGTTCTGATGGAGGCGGGTCGTCTGAATTGTCGCGTGATCATTGAGCGTCGTGTGGTCGACTCGGACGGCGAGTCTGTCAGGTGGGAGTTTGTCAAAAATCCGAAGGCGTACGTGCGCATGCTGAGCGGTAAGGACGTGATTGCAGCGGATGCGCCGATGAGTCAAGTGAAAGCGAGCGTGCGCATTCGGTACCGCAAAGCGCTATGCCAGGCTCTGCGCGGAGGCATGCGCGTCACGGTCGCAGATACGCTCATGCGTATCGAAGCGGTGCTGCCGGACCTCTTGCGACACGAACACATTGATCTCGTGTGTGTGAGCGATGATCGCTGAAGATCTTGTGAGTAAGGCGTTGGCGCATCTTGCCGATGGTCACGTATTCGCCGATGTAGCCGATCAGGGCACCAGCCCGCCGTGGATTGTGTATCAGGTGGCGGGCGGCGAGTTCGCGGTGGATTTAGAGGGCACCCTGCTGGACACGTGTTGCACGCGCGTGCAGGTGGCGGTGTGGCATAAGACGGCACGAGGTCGATCGTCCCTTATGCGACAGGTTGTGCGCGCACTGCTCGCTGCGGAGGCGGGCGCTGTTCCGATCGGTGCGCCCTCGAACGTGTTTGAGCACGAAACACGCTTGTTTGGCAGTCGCGTGGACGTGAAGGTGTGGTGCAAGTTTTAACTGGCTAGAGAAGGGTCGAGCCGCCTGTAAAGGCGGCATTTTAATGTCTGAAAGGAGGGCAATCGTGATGTCAGACACACGAACGTTGCAGGATGAAAGCAAAAACCAAAAAAGTTCGACCGCGGTCCCATCGCAAAAGACGGTGCTGCACTATCGAGCCGCATCCGGTACGGTCGACTGGACGCAGGTGGCGAACCTGACCGACGTGTCGGGCTTCAATGGCTCAGCGAACATGGCAGACGTCACGCGCCTGGACAGTGATGGCAAGGAGAAGCGTCCGGGCCTGCAGGACTGGGGTCAACTTGCAATCGCCCTGCTCATCAATTTTAAAGAGCAGTCTCACAAGGCGCTGCTGGAAGCCAAACGCAACGGCGCGCCGCTCGACTTCAAACTGACCCTCTCGGACAAATCCACGATTGAATTTACGGCGTTCGTGAAAGACTTTCCGATCTCGGCGAAGGTAGATCAGTACGTGTCGGGCACGGTCACTCTCGAAATTACGGGCGACATCATTGTGACGCCGGGTCAATAAGCATCACATCAATGAGCACGGCATAGCCGCGAATAAAATCTATGAACAAGGAACAGATCCTCGCGGCTTTCGCGCCGCAGATCGTTGAAGAATCGGTCAAGGAATTGGGTGGTAGAACGATGCGTTTCCGTGAACTGTCGGGCGCCGCGCGCGATGCGCTGTACGACAGTGCTAGGAACGGCGGTGGCAATAGCGGTTTCGAAGCGGCGTTGATTGCTGCAACGCTCGTGGACGAGCACGATGCTCTACTTCTTGGCGAAGATCACGTGGCCGTCCTGTGCGTGGGTCGCGCAGCGTTGCTCGAAGAACTCGCGCAGATCGCGGTGCGCCTGAATGCGCTCGGTCAGCGTGCGCAGGAGGAAGCCTCAAAAAACTGAGGGCCGACCCGCGGGAATGGATGTGGATGCGCATCGCCTCGAAACTGGGCATGTCGGTGCGGCGCGCCAAGCTTGAAGTGTCGAGCGCCGAGTTTGCGAAGTGGGTCACGTTCTACGAGGACGAGCCTTGGGGCGAGCACATCGAGGATCTGCGGGTGGGCACCCTGATGAGCCTCCTATACAACATGAACAGGGGCAAGGACGCGCCGGCGCTGCGCGCAGCGGATTTCACGCCGTGGTCGGGGTGGTGCCGCGAGTCGCTTCAGGCGCAGGAACATGGTGGCGAGTGCGAGCGAGATGCGGACGAGATCGCCGCCTGCGCGTTTGGCATTGATTTGGAAGCGATCAAGCTCTCGGGCGGCAAGCGGGTCGTGGTACGCAAAGGCGAGGTGATCAGGGGATGAGTAAAAACTATCGTGTCGAAAATCTCGGCGCATTGACGGGGATGCTAGACAAGCTCGATGCGGTGGTGAGCGAAAGCACGCTTCGCCAGGCGGCGGTCGCCGGCGCGCGCGTGATTCATGACGAGGTCAAGCGTCGCGCGCCGATCGGTACGCGCACGGGCAAGCGCCGCGGTCAACCACATGCACCCGGCTTCTTACGGGATCACATGTTGATCGCGTACGACCAGCAAGAGTCGGTGCCGGGCAAGTACGCGTCCTACCTCATTACGTGGAGCAAGGATGCGTTCTACGGGCGCTTCGTCGAGCTGGGCAAGCGAAACGCGGTGAGGCTGACCGAGCGCACGCTTGCGCGTGCGATTCACGAGATCGAATTCGGTAGTTCGCGCACGCCGGCGCAGCCGTTCATTCGGCCGGCGTTCGACGCCACTAAAACGGTGGCCGTGCGCAAGATGGCCGAAGTCGTCGAAAAGAAGCTGAGGGAGGCGGGCGTTGTCTAATGAGCTTGTCACGCGGGTCAGTGTCGACGCAAGCGGTTTCGAAGCGGGCATGGAGAAGGTCAGCCGAGCGGCCAAGGGCTTCGTCGCCAATCAGGAGGCGAGTGCTCGCAAGTACGAGGCGTGTCAGCAGCAGATGGCGGCGAGCGGCACGCTGACTGCGCGCGCGCTCGAGGAAGCGGTAAGAGCGGGCAGTGCGGCGACGGCACGGCAGGTCAGCGCTGCAGTCAAAGGTTTTGAGAAGATTGCCGATACGGCCGGTAAGACGCGCTTTGATCTAATGCGGTTGAAGGCGGCCAATCTTGGTATCGCGGAGTCGGCGGAGCCGTTGATCGCAAAGGCCGAGGCAGCTTCGCGCGCCATGCATCACCTCGGAGCGGGGTCGGTAGCCGCGCGCCGAGAGTTATTTGTGCTCGGTCATGAGGCCATGCAGGGCAGTTGGAAGAACTTCATGGGCTCGTTGATGGTACTGGCTGAGCGCATCGACGTGCTGCCAATGTTGTGCGGCCCGGCGGGCGTCGCGCTCGGGGCCTTGGGAGCGAGCGCGTACGCGACCTATCATGCGATTCACGCGCTCACCGAACAGCAAGAGGCGCTCGATCGGGCGATGTTGCTCACGGGCAACTATGCCGCGCTCACGCAGGGCAAGCTGCAGGCGTATTCCGACATCATCTCGCGCCGTGTGGGCGTGTCGGTGAACGAAGCGCGCGATGCGCTGATGGCGCTTGCCAATTCGGGGCATGTGGCCGGCGCCGATATGCAACAAGCTGGCGAGAGCGTGGCGGCGTACGCGAAGGTCTCGAAGCAGTCGGTGGATGAGGTGGTGCATCAGTTCCTGCAGTCGTACGGTCATGCAACGGACTCGGCACGTAAATGGGCTGAGCAACATCATGATCTGAGCTTGGAGCAAATCAACCATATTCGCATCCTTGAGCTATCGGGCGACAAGGCAGGAGCATGGGCGGCGTTTGTGGAGGCGGCAAGCAAGAAGGCACGCGAGGCGGTGCAATCCGATAATCGCGACATGGCCGAGAGCTACGAGACGCTCGGTCAGAAATGGGATCGTTTCTGGCGGGGCGTCACGGGCAAGAGTGACGCTTTGGTGAAGGCGCAAGACAGGCTGGCGGCATTGCGCGCTTCGCTGCTTGACCCCGAGTCGAACCCGGGTGGGATGAATACGGCGGAGATCGAAAAGCAGATTGCCGAGGTTCAGCATCTCGTACAAACGCTGCTTGGCGAGGGTCAGAAACATGATCCGCATCAGAAGAGCGTCGAAGCATTCAAGTCGGTCATGGAGCATCACGCCGACTATATGAAATCGGCGCGTTTGCCGCAGGAAAAGCTCGCCGACGCCAACAAAGAGACGAACGAGTACTTCGCCGCGGTGAAGAAAGCGGGTGAGGCGGCGGGCAAGACGCGCGAGGAGCTCAAGGCGCTCGAGGCGGATCGCCAAAAGATGCTCGCCCATAACGCAGAACGCTACAAGCCGCACGAGAGAAAGACGCCCGAGCCGCGAGCAGATGCGGGGGCGCGGTATGTTGAGCATGTGCGCGAGCAGGGGGCGGCGCTCGAGGCGCAGTGGCACACGAACGAGAAACTCGTGGGTGCGCAGAAGGAACTGGCGCAGTTCAACGAGAAGACTGCCGCAGCCAAGCGGCATATCGCGAGCGCCGAGGAAAGGAGCCTGCTGCGCGATGAGAAGGCCATCCGCCTTGGGCTTGAACGCAATGTGGGGTTGGAGAAAGAAATCAAGCTGCGCGATGCGCGGGATAAGTTCGAGCAGCAGGCGCAGCACGTCCAGCAGAGCATGCGTGAATTCAGGCAGGCACAGGAGCAACGCTACGCGCGTCAGCTGGACGATCGCGATCCTGACCCGTTGCGCCGAGGCGCGCGGGGCGAGCTGAGCGAGGCGGCTACCCGGTATCAGAAGGCACTAGAGGATCTGAAGAAAGGCACGCCCGAAGCGCTGCTCAATGGCAGCGAATACCTTGCCAAAGTGACCGTGATCGAGCAGGAGTACAGCAAGACGATCGAGCAGATCAAGACGCAATACGAGGATCTCAAACGGGTGCAGGGCGACTGGGCGGGTGGCGCGAAGCGGGGTATCGCTGAGTTCTTTATCGACACGCAGGACAAGGCCGATGTAGCGCGCCGTGCGGTGGTAGCGCAGATGAGCCGCATGGAGGATGCGGTGGCAAAGTTCGTGACGACAGGCAAGTTCGGCGTGAAGGAGTTCGTCGCTAGCGCGCTCGCCGATCTGTCGAAGCTCGCGTTGCATCAGGCGATGGGTGCAATGTTCGAGAGCCTGCAGAAGTCTTCCGCCACGGGTTTGATCGCGCAGATTCTGAAGTATTTGCCCCATCATGCGCAGGGCGGGTTGATCGCGGGGCCTGGCACCGGCACGAGCGACAGCATTCCCGCGATGTTGTCCAATGGCGAGTATGTCGTGAACGCCGATGCGGCGCGCCAGCATCACGCGCTACTGGAAGCCATCAATTCGAAGCATCTGGCGCATTTCGCTGCAGGCGGTCCAGTGGGGAACTCGATAAGCGCCGTGCCGCGATCGGAGGGTGCGCAAGTGCATCTGCAGGTTCACTCGCACGCAGGCGCGGGACTGAGCGAGCGTGATTTGCGCGAGTTGCAGGCGATGGTGAGCGCCTTCGTCGATCAGAAGATCGCACGCAAGATCGGCGGCCAGGGTGGCCTGGCCAGCCTGATCTCTCAGGGGCATTTCGGATGAAGTCGGCAAAGCCCCGCCACACCTTCACCTGGTCGCCCGCCGTGGGCGTGGAAGGCGCGACGCACTATCACGTTCGCACGGTGCAGTTCGGCGACGGCTATAGCCAGGCGGTGCCAGACGGGATCAACAATATCGCCGACTCGTGGCCGCTGCGCTTTGTCGGTGATCGGTCTGAGATCCAGGCAATTCGAACCTTTCTCGATGCGACGCGTGGCAGTGAAACGTTCTTGTGGACGCCGCCGTTACGCACGCGAGGCTTGTTTCGGGTCGACGCGCAGCAAGGCGTGCAAACGTGCGCGCTTAGTGGCGATCTGTATTCGCTGAGCGTCACATTCAAAGAGGTATTCGAACCATGAACACGTTGCGAGCGGATGTCCAACGTTTGGAGCCGGGCGCGCTCATCGAGCTGTATGAGCTTGATCTCACGCGCTGGAGCGACGAAGTGCTTCGGTTTCACGCGCATGAGCACGGTGGCGTCATCAGGTGGAACGGGCACGAATTTGGCGCGTGGCCGATGCAGGTTTCGGGATTTGGGCGCACGAGCGACGCCGCTCAGCCGACGCCCACGCTGAGCGTAGCGAACCTCGACGGTTTCGTGTCGAAGCTGTGCACGAGGTGTGCGGATTTGGTTGGTGCGCCTGTGCGTCGGCGTCGAACGCTGGCGCAATATCTAGATGGCAGCCCAAGCGCGGATCCGAGCGCCGAGATGCCGGTTGAATTATGGCTGATTGAGCAGAAGACGCTCGAGACGCCGACATTGGTCGAGTTCTCGTTGAGTTCCGTCTTGGATCTGTCGGGCCGGAAGCTGCCGGCGCGGCAGATCATCGGTTCGGTGTGCCAGTGGCAATACCGCGGACCGGAGTGCGGTTACAAGGGGCCGCCGTATTTCACGCGTAACAATTCGCCGACAACCAACGAGAGAGAAGATGCGTGCGGCAAGCGCCTGGCATGTTGCAGGTGTCGCCACGGGGCAGGGGTCGAACTGCCGTTCGGCGGCTTCCCCGCAGCAGGGGTCGCAGGCGCTTTGGTGAGAATGCAGTAAATGGTTGTTGCCGATCACGTGCGCGCGGCAATCGAAACGCATGCGCTGCAGTGCTACCCGAACGAATCGTGCGGGCTGATTGTGGATGGCGAGTACGTTGCGTGCACGAATACCGCGGCCCATCCAACGCGAGACTTTGCGATTTCCGGCTTCGATTATGCGAGCGTCGAGGACAAGGGTGCGATCCAGGCAATCGTTCATTCGCATACCGACGCGAGCGCTTGGCCGAGCATCGTAGACCTGCTTGCCTGCCAAGCATCCCGTGTTCCCAATTGGATCATCGCGAGTGTGTGTGGCGACCGCGACGAGCAACCCGTAGTCGGTCGCCTTCATTGCTTCAGCCCAGCTGCAGACGACCTCCCCCTCATTGGCGCACCTTTCGTGCATGGGGCGAGTGATTGCTATGGCGTCGTACGTCGCTATTACCGCGCGGCGCTCAGTGTCGATCTGCCCGATTTCCCACGATCGGGAAAGTGGTGGAACGATGGCCAGTCCTCGCTTTATCTCGACAATTATGAAGCAGCCGGTTTCATGAGCGTCGGTCGCGACGCCACCTTGCACGTGGGCGATGTGCTGCTTATGTCGATCGCCAGCCGCCGTGGCGTTCCCAATCACGCCGCGGTCTATCTCGGCGAAGACGAGATCCTGCATCACCTCTGGAATCAATTATCGCGGCGCGAGCCTCTGCCGCGTTATGGGACGCACGTCACGCATGTGCTGCGCCACATCGAGGCAGTCGAATGGAACAGATAGCGGTGCAGCAGATGGTACGGTCAATCAGGCTATATGGGAGTCTGGGCGCGAAGTTTGGCCGCGAGCATCGATATGTAGTGCAATCGCCGCGCGACGCGTTGCGTGCGCTGGGCGCGATGATTCCCGGCTTCTGGCAGGAGCTTTATCGAAGCGGTGAGCGAGGCTTGCGCTATGCCGTGTTTGTCGGCCAACGCAATGTGAGCGAGGCCCAACTCGATTGGCCGGCGGGCAGCGAGCCGATTCGGATCGCTCCGATCATTACGGGCAGCAAGGCGGGCGGATTGTTCCAAACGATTGCCGGCGTGGCGCTCGCGGCCGCCGGTGCCGCATCGCTGTTCTTCGACAATCCGTACGGCATCAACATGATGCTTACGGGGGGATCGTTGGCCTTGGGTGGTATCGCGCAGATGCTTTCTCCGCAAACCCCTACGCCGCCGGCAAAAAACCAGCACGGCATGCCTGGCATCCAGAACGTGGTCGCGCAGGGCGGTCCCGTGCCGCTGCTCTACGGACGCATGCGGGTAGGCTCGACCGTCATCAGCACCAGTGTGCAAGCTGTGGATGCGCCGGCGAGGGGGGGGCTGCAAGCGTGCGCGGCGACACGGCAGACGCCTGATGAGATCGAAGAGCAAAAGAACACGCCCCTCAATAGCAGGCTCACCTGTACGGTGGTCGATCTGATCGCCGAGGGCGAGATCGGGGGGCTTGCCAACAATATTGGTCCTATTCCGCCCGACTGGTTCCCGCTTTACTCGGTCTATCTGGATGATGTGAGGGTCCTGAACGACGGTGGCAGTCGTAACTTCCAGGTCGATAAATTTGACTTCCGCAGTGGTGCAGTTGAGCAACAAGCGGTGGATTGGGTTACCGCCGCGGCAAACGAGACGCCGGTCGGCGTTGAGCTGCGCCGACATCTGGCGGATATCGAGGAGAATGGCAAGACAAGAAAGGTCACTCAGTTCACGCCGTGGTTACTTGAAGTAGCCGAGCCAGACGTCGATGAAGTGGATGTCACCCTGCAGGTAAGTGATCTGTGGTGGGACTCGAACAAAGGGCATACCAACGCAAGCGTCAAATTCAGATTCTCGCCAAGTTATGTCCCAGCGCAAAAGGATACGCCCGCGCCGGTGCCGGAAGAGCGGAAGATCGCGGGTACCTGCCAGGCCTACTACAAGACCTTCACATTTCCCGTCAGCATCACGGGTGGCGCACGGTTCAGATTGACGCTCACGCGCACCGATGAGATTGACCAGGGAAAGAATGCGGGCAAGGAGCACGGCACAGTGCATGTGGTGAGTTATACCAAGCGCCGCACCGGCAAATTCAAATATCCGGCAAGCGCGCTGGCGGCCTTGCAGATCAGTTCCGAGAAATTCGAGCGCGTTCCGGTTCGCTCGTATGAGGTGAAGGGGCTGCTGGTCAATGTGCCGCGCAATTATGACCCGCAGACGCGAAAGTACGACGGCACCTGGGACGGTACGTTCAAGCGGGCGTGGACGGACAACCCGGTCTGGATCTTTAGAGACGTGCTGCTCAATCGCCGCTATGGCGCAGGTGCCTGGGTGCGACCGGAGATGGTCGATCCCTATTCCTTGTATGCGATCGGCAGGTATTGCGACGAGCTGGTGCCGAACTGCGCCGGTGGCACGGAGCCGCGATTCACATGCAACTGCTATATCACCTCGCGCACGCACGCGTTCGCGCTGCTTCAGCAACTCGCCAGCGTGTTTCGGGGGATCGCGTACTGGAGCGCAGAGCACGTCTGGGGATCGGCCGACATGCCGAGTGATCCCGTGTACGTGTACAACCCGGCCAACGTCGTGAACGGGATCTTCAAGTACACGGGCAGTTCGCTGAAGTCGCGGTACACCGCGGCGATGGTGACCTGGTGCGATCCGCTCGACGGGCATAAGCGCGCCGTTGAAAGCGTCGAAGACGTTGATGGCATTGCGCTATACGGCTACAACGCGGCGGAATTCACGGCCTTTGGATGCACGAGCCGCGGGCAGGCGCAGCGCGCCGGGCATTGGTTGCTGCAGACCTCGCGCCTGGAGACCGAGACCGTCACATTCAGTGTGGGGCTGGATGGGACTCTCGCGCTTCCTGGACAGATCATCGAGATTGCAGATCCGTTGCGCTCGGATGCGCGCTCAGACTTCTGCTCGGGTGGGCGGATCCGCGAAGCGAGCGGCGCCCGGGTGGTGCTGGACCGGGAAGTGGAGGCGCAACCCGGGGACTGCCTCACGGTGGTGCTGCCCGATGCTCGAGCGCGACGTGTCGAAATTGCGGGCGTACGCGGAGCAACGGTCGATATTGCTTCGCCGCTTGAACAGGTTCCAGTGCGGGGCGCAGCTTGGAGCGTGCGGTCGGGCAGCGCCACGCAGCAGCGCTATAGAGTGGTAAGCGTGTCGGAGGCGCAGGACGGCACAAGCTTCAGTATCACCGCGACGCGTTACGCGCCGGAGAAGTTTGCGGCGGTAGACAATGCGGCCATCACCAACGAGATTCACCACGCCTATGTTCCGATCGCGCCACCGGCGAACGTGAAGATCCAGGCGGTTGCGGGACCCGAGGCGAAGATGGCCGCGAAAATCTCGTGGGACCTGGTTGACGGCGCAAAACAATACCACCTCGAATGGTACGCGCCGAATGGAGAAGTCACGAAATCGACTGCGCAGAGTGGAGATCGGGAGTCGATGTTCCATGACGTCAAGCCAGGCGCCTATACAGTCAAGACGTACGCCGAGGCGTGGGACAGCCGTCTGTCGACGATGGTCCAGAGCGCCTGTGTTTTGCGCGGCTTGGTCTATGTCAAAGATGCCGGTTCGGTGCGGGTTGGCGGCGTTGTGGCGTTTAACGCTGAGCTCGAATATGTGTGCAAGATTCCAGAATTCCTGGTCGAGATCCGGCTAGGCGAGACGCGGGACTTCCGTGCAGCGACTGACACTGCCTGGGGAAGAAAGAACGATTCCATAGTTTCAGTGAGTCGAGGGGCCGAGGGTTATGCATGGTTGCGGGTTCGTTACGGTACGTCGTCGGTGAACCCGCGCGAGCGCAGTGAGAGCGAATGGTTTCCGAGGGAAACGCAAGCCGGTATTCATTTCGGTTAAGGGGAGCAGTAATGGAGGCCAACGAGGCGTTCTGGATCGCTCGATGGAACAAAGGCTATGAATATAAGCATCGCCGTACCGAGAGCGCGATGCTTGAGCAGGACACCGACGAATTTCGAGACTCGCTTGTGAAGGCGGTAGCCAACGGGAAGGACTTGAGCCATATCGAACTGGGCCGAGACAAATTGAATACTGGCGCGCCGCTGTCGAGCGCGCAGTTACCCGCAGCACGTCTGGCCGATGCCTATCTCGAGGGCGCAAACCTCACCCGCGTCAATCTGCAACGCGCCGATCTGCGCGGGGCGTGCCTGGACAATGCCGATCTCGTGCAAGCGCACCTCGACGGCGCGCGTCTGGCAGGCGCGGGCTTGGTGAAGGCAAAGCTGGCCGGCGCGGTCTTGAGGGGCGTGGATCTAAGCGGAGCGAATCTGTATGGAGCGGACTTGAGCGGAGCCGATTTGAGAGACTGCAGGCTTCATGAAGCGATTGTGGATGAAGCAAATTTCGACGGAGCGATCCGCAGCGACACTGCATGGAAGCGTGGCTGTGTGGTCAAAAATCGGCGCACAGGCGCGGAGCTATTCACCACGCAGAGCGATGACCTGATGGACGAGCTGCGACAAGCGCTTGCGCAGCACAAGGATCTAAGTCACGCCGATTTGAGCGACGCGCAGCGAGGTCGAGCGCCGCTTGTCAATGCGCCGTTTGCTGGCGTTTGCCTTCGCGACGCGGATCTTACGGGCGCGAACCTGACGTGCGCCGATTTAAGCGGCGTGGACCTACGCGGTGCGATTCTGACGCGCGCCGTGCTGAACGGCGCCAATCTGAATGGTGCGTGTCTGCGCAGTGCGGATCTAACGGGTGCCGAGTTGCTCGGTGCAGATCTAGGTGGCGCAGATTTGGAAGGAGCCTGTCTGGAAAACGCAACGCTTCGCGGCGCAGACCTCGCGGGGACAAATTTGCGCGAAGCCAAGGTGAGAGGTATGGAGCGGTAGCGGTTCGTCGTTCAAGTGAAGGTAAGGAGCGGTGAGTTCGAAATCGGACCGAGCGATCGCGTGATGCAGGAATTAGTAACCGTTTGGGCGTGGTGAGTACGCGCATGCGCTTGCGCCAGAGGTGCCGGATTGTCAAAATCGGCTTGATCTCACCGGGTTCGAACCCGTCACCCGGCATCCATTGCCGGCTAACGTGCGGTGAGGTCGTTCTTGGGATATGGACATGGTCTTAAGCCGCCTGCGGGCGGCTTTTTTATGTCCATCGCAGTTTGAAAAAGCATGCGCGCTCGCTCACAAGATCGTTTTGGGAGAAGCGATGAAAGAAGAGTTTGTATCGAGTGCGGCGAAGGCGACGCCCGTAGTGGGCGGCAACTTCTGGCTATGGGTGAGTAATCACGACATCAACTGGTGGGTGGCGGTGGCGACGCTCGCCTACATCAGCGCGAGCTTCGTGTTCGCATGGCGAAAGGATCGGCGTGACCTGCGCGCGCGGGAACACAAATCAGCTCACGTTTGATTTGATCGAATAAAAATAAGGTCCCGTCTATTACCGGCAGCCGAGGCTTATTGGCAGCGAAGCCGACTGTAACAGCACGGCTGCGAAGCGCTTTTACGCGCGGGGCGCATGTCGAGCGATGAATGAGTCCGACAACAGCCGTGCGCAATGGGTGACATCGCTGGGATGCGTGTTGTCAGGCCTCGTCAAGCGGCGCATAGAGGATTGTGTGCTTACGAAAGAAACGGTAAAGCGATGATGTCCTGCAAAAACCGAAGCAGCGATATCAACAGAAGCAAATTTCCGCAATGAGTGCCTCAACCTGAATCAACTTCAGAGGGTAATGAAGATTATGAGTATTTCAACCTTGCAGGGATTTGATGTAATACTGAAAGCTTGGATTTGTTTATTTATGATTCCGCCTGCACAAGCGGAGGATTACGTAAGGGCAGGGAACGTTCACACCGTCTGGGAAGTGAATGGCGTGTCGGCTAACGCACACTTGACTAACCTTACGTTTATATTTCATATAGAAAATTCGACGCTTCAAGAGGAGGGGACCTTCTTTGCCCACCAGTTCTACTTCTCTGATTTAGATTCGAAGACGCAACTGGGTTACCTTGGGCTGCAGCCACAAAAGAACAGAGGGGGCAAGAGCTATCTGCGAGCAGTATTTTCGTCCTTCATAAGCGGGACGAGCACAAGCGACAAGAATTGCCGTCTCGGTGCGGACGGCGGAGAAGGGGTGAGCTGTGGCATCGGATTTCCGGCAGATTATGGACACGTGTATTCCATTACGATACATAAGTCAGGAATGCATAGTTGGTCTGGCGATCTCGAGGATACCAACACCGGCGAAATGATTCATATAGGAAGCTGGTCGCTGCCAGAAAGCACTGGCGATCTAAAGTCCCATGGCGAAGGGTTTGCTGAATATTACGCTTTTTACAGACCGGGCTATCCTCAGTTTGTTGTTCCGGACTGTTCGCGACTCGCGTATATCAACGTACTATTCGGCCCCGTATCTTCAACAGATTTTGGTGGGGTGGTGGGGGATGTGTCTAATTCCTATGAGTACGACACCAAAACCTGCACCAAAACGCAAAGTGGATTTTTCGCGTATTCAAAAAAAGTTCCGATTACCCTGTCGAATGGAAAAAAATTCAGTGCGAATGGACAGGTGATTATCCGAGGCTTTGTAAAAAGCATAGACGCTAGAGTTCTTCCGGCTGGTGATGCCGCTCAGTCGATCAGGTAAATGATTATGCAAATTCCGTATAAGAACTGCGTCTGCCACGGCGATTTCTCGTCAACGAAGGAAAGATTAAATGCCAGACTTTCGTTATATGCTGAATCCTAGGGAGGATTGCTAACGGAAGCGGGCCTTATCATAAGGTGGGTGGCATTCGCCGTTCGCATCGCGACTGGCGGCGCTGCCTTCAAGTACTTGACAACATCCAACTGCCAATGAGCAGGCCGCTCACGCGCGCGACAACGAGACGAACAACAAGAAGCTCGCGACGTTTTCGGAGCGAACGGCGAGGGCTGCAAGCGACGCGATCGCGGCTCACAACGAAGCGGCCGCTCGTATCTCAGCGCTCGACGAGCAATATCACTGTGAGAAGAAATTCCATGAAGCCGATAACGCGAAGATTCGCGCCGCCATCGCTGACGGCACTCGTCGAATGCGCATTTCCATTGGAGACGCGCGCTGCGGACATACTGCGGATCCAAATACCGCTGGCAGCGGCATGGGCGATGGAACCCGTCGCTACGCCGAGCTATCACCAGAGGTTTGGTAAATATCTTTTCGAAATAGCAGACGGCGCGGATGCCGATGCTCGCGCGAAAGCAGAATATTTGCAGCAGTACGTCGCCACGCTACAGCAGCGCAGGGCTTCGTGGCGAGAAGCAAGCTTTCGGTAGAGGGCTTCAAATAGCATCTGTTAAATGTCTACCGTGATAACCGAAGGAACTAAGATCGACAGTCCGAATATCATCCGGTTTACAAGCTTGATGGTTGTAGCCTGCGGCATTTTCGGTACGAACATAAAATCCACATGATTGTTCTGTTACCCTTAATAATCTAGGTAATTGGGTGGTGCCGAAGAGATCAGCGCGCATCGTGCAAGCCGAGCAATTTCGCTGAGAGCATTAGGCCGTGTTGGTCCGTGCGCTATCTCGTGGATCAGGGACAGTGCGGTACGCAGCCGAGTTAGTTCATGCATCATGGATGCGTGTTCGCTGACTCGATCGATGCGCTGGTTTTGGTGTGCATTCTTCAAGCTTTCTCTCCTTGCACGTTTATCGTCATGGAGACTGTTTCATTAAGAGAAGCACTGAAGCCCTGTCAGTGCGCGGTTAGCGACCCGAAGGGCACCCGTTCTCCCGGGACGAGCGTTTCTCGCTCTAGTTAGAATCGATGCCGGAAGCCGGCACCGACGAGCAACTGAGTTCGGCTTGTTGACGGGTTAAAACCAGCGATGAGCGCACGCGCGTCTGCCGACGCGTGTTGATAGATGACCTCAGAATAAACGTCGGTGCGCTTCGAGATGAGTCGAACTGCCTGCAGTCCACCCGCATGCCAATGATCGTTCGAGCTCTTCGTGTACGTGTACGAGCTGGCAACCGAAAGTGAAGGCGTTAACTGGAAAGTTGCGTTCACTTCGTAGTTGCTGAACTCGATAGAGGGCATCTCGCTACCGTTTTTTAAGTCGGCTATACCAACGAACGTCGATCGGGTCCATACCGCCCCAAGGGTAACATCGCCGAACAAGTAATTTACTCCGATGCCATAGCAGTTTTGCGTTTGCACCGAAGAGTCGACTATTTCATGGCGAAACGCGGGAAGAGGCGTGGCGTCATACGCACCTGCTTCACTCTTTCCCGCTCCACTAACATGCAGCCAAGCGGCACCGGCGCTCAATGAGCCGTTCTGGTAGCTAGCGCCTATTCCATACGCTCGATTGTTGGAAAAATTTCCTGCCGCATTTGAGAAGGCATAAAAGCCGCCTATTCTCCAATCGTTGGTTAATTGTTTTTCATATTTGATCGCATTGTGCGCGAGTAACGAGTTATTTGCGTTGTCGTTATCGAACGGATGCGCGAACGCAGTGCCGCCTGTGCCGCCAGTCAACGTCAAAGGAGCAAGATAATCGTGGATAGGATCGTACTGATAGCCTAACGTGACTGTCCCGATTGACTCCTTGGAAATGCCGAAGTAAAAAGGATGATCGTTGACGCTGGTTCCAGACATAACCGAGATTCCTCGTTCGATCTGGAACACCGCCTGAGTATCGCGGCCAAACTCTTCTGAACCTTTCAGCCCTACAAAGCTGCCATCGATTAGGCCACTAACGGCCTTAAGCTGGCCGCGACCACCGACATTGTTGAGCCATGCAAAGCCAGCATCCAGTTCGCCATACAGGGATACGCTGCTTTCGGCGTTAGCAGTCCGAATCATAAGAATAAGGGTGCCGATTGTCGCGCCAGCGCGCAAGATTCTTTTCCTTGAGGACATTGCTGAGTTCTCTGTCATTATTTCGTGAGGCGAGCGCATTTGCTATCGTGCTGCTCGCATCGACGTGATTGCGCTTCAGTACCAACGTCGGTAGCGGCGGATATAGACAGTCTTGACGGCTTGCGCCAGCAGCATATAAGCAACCATCGTGGCGATGAGCCACCCCCAGTAACGGTGATCAAGCGCTTGGAAGCCAAGCGCGTGTGCGAATGGAGAATACGGTAGGCAGCAAGCTAAAAAAATCGCGACAGTTGTAGAAAGCACCACAGGCAAGGCGGCCACGCTTTGAAAGAACGGGATACGTTGCGTGCGCAACATATGAACGACGAGCGTCTGCGATACAAGCCCCTCGATGAACCAGCCAGAGTTCATGATGATCTGGCCACTTCCGTTCGCGTAGTATGCGGCGCCAGCGCCGAATACTGTCCAAAGCAACCAAAAGGTCGTGATATCGAAGACGGACGAAGTAGGTCCAAACCAGATCATGAAACGGCGGATATCGCCTGCTTCCCATTTCCGAGGCTTCGCTAAAAACTCTGAGTCCATCTTGTCCCACGGCAAAAACATCTGCGACAGATCGTAGATAAGGTTCTGGATCAGCAGCTGGACGGCCAGCATTGGCTCCCAAGGGAGGAAAACGCTTGCGATAAGCACTGAGAACACGTTGCCAAAATTTGAGCTCGCTGTCATGTTTAGGTACTTGAGGATATTGCCGAACGTTTGTCTGCCCGTAATGACCCCTTGTTCTAGCACCATTAGATCCTTTTCCAGCAGGATTATGTCGGCGGTTTCCTTCGCGATATCACTGCCCGTGTCGACCGAGATCCCGACGTCTGCGTCGCGTAATGCAGCCGCATCGTTTATTCCGTCTCCGAGAAATCCCACCGTGTGTCCGTTTGCCTGGAAGGCGTTCACGACGCGAGCCTTTTGCAGCGGAGTGAGCTTTGCAAAGACGGTCGTTAGCTTGACGGCAGCATCTAACTCAGTGTCGGTCATATCTTCAATGTCACGGCCAAGCAGAGGCGTCCCTGGCTCAAGGCCAACATCGCGACACACTTTCGCTGTCACAATTGGATTGTCGCCGGTGAGCACCTTTACGCTGATTTTGTGCTCATTCAAGGCGCGGATCGCACGGGCTGCCGAATCCTTCGGCGGATCAAGGAAAGTCAGGAAACCCCGAACTACGAGTTCACGCTCGTCGCCAGCTTGAAAGTGAGTTTTAGCATCGCTTGGCGGGATCTCGCGTGTCGCGATCAACAGTACTCGATAACCTTGCTTGTTATACACCTGAGAACGAGTGAGCAACGCAGCGCGCTCAAATTGCTTAAGAGCGCGGACTCCTGAGTCTTCCTGAAAGGATGTGCAGACGTCGAGCACCTCTTCGACTGCGCCCTTGCAGACCATGAGTTGAGAACCTGCTTCGTGCTCGAGCACGACTGAAACGCGTCGGCGCTCGAAATCAAACGGTAACTCGTCCACCTTCTTGTAGTGAGTGAAGAGAGGAGATAAGCCAGACTTCTCAGCCTGCTCAACTATCGCCATGTCCATCAAATTCTTCTGGCCACGCTGATGGAAGCTATTCAGCCAAGCAAACTCCAAGATTCGGTCGTCTCGAACGCCATTTACGTTTAAATGATGTTCGAGGATGATGCGGTCTTGTGTCAGCGTGCCTGTCTTGTCGGTGCATAGTACATCCATGGCACCGAAATTCTGGACTGAATTAAGACGCTTGACCACGACCTTCCGACGGGACATCGCGATGGCTCCTTTTGCAAGGTTGGCCGAGACGATCATTGGGAGCATCTCGGGCGTGAGGCCAACCGCGACCGCCAGCGCAAACGTCAGAGCAGACAACCAATCGCCTTTTGAGATGCCATTTATCAGGAAAACTACGGGCACCATCACCAGCATAAAGCGAATCAGCAACCATGAGACGCTATTCACACCTCGGTCAAAACTGGTTTCGATACGCTTGCGGCTGATCACGCTTTTGGCGAGAGTACCGAAATACGTGTTTGCACCGGTCTCTACGATAACCGCAGTTGCGCTTCCGCTTACTACGTTCGTGCCCATGAAACAAATATTTGGAAGTTCAAGCAGATCGCGTGAGTCCTTCGAAGTACGAGTCGCCGATTTTTGCATGACGGCGCCAAGCGTGTCGTATTTCTCAACGGGTAGGGCCTCGCCCGTAAGGGCTGCCTGACTCACCAAAAAATTCCGTGAATCGATAAGGCGAACATCTGCGGGAATCATATCGCCAGCATGCAAGTCGACGATATCACCTACGACGAGACTGGACAGGAGGACCTTCCGTCTAACTGGCTTCGCTGTTTTGGAGGTTCGTCGCACGACAGTTGCAGTGCTACACACCATGGACTTTAGGCGTTCTGCCGCCCTATTTGAACGATACTCTTGGAAAAAGCGCAGAAGGCTGCTCACAGTGACCATCACCAGCAAGATAATCACGCTGTTCCAGTCGCGTTGGTCGGGCGAAGCAAAATAGACGTCCGTGCAGTAGCTGATGCCCGCGAGTACGAGCAGGATTACTACAAATGGGTTTCGGAAAGCGTAAGCTAATTGAACAATGGCGTGCGGTGCGTTGTCGTGCGCTACCTCGTTTTTGCCCTTACTATGCAAACGATCGGCAGCGTCAGATTCGATCAAGCCGTTAAGCGAACCGTTCGTATGCAGCAGCGTCACTTCAATGCTATTGAAGGCCTCGTAGGTAACACTTGATAGAAAGTCAACGGGGCGACGTGCTCGACCATTACGTAGGAATCCTCTGTTAGTCGCCTTCGCGTGATGTTTGCTCTTCTGATTTTTCATGACAAGTTTATGTGTCAGATAGGATCGCCTACCTGACACTCTGATCGTTTAAGTGTTGATTTTTGGGAAACTCGAATGGTCGTATCGCTTAGCAGGATCGAACACGGCTGCGCAACCAATTGCGCAGCCTTGCGATCACTCGGGGCTTACGGGTGCGCACGGGCCTATGAGGAAAGAGGTGCGCGAGGGGCTCGTGGCCGAATGCGAGGTTTGGTAGGAGAAGGGCGAAGTACATTAGGATGCTCCGTCCGAGCAATCGCTCGGTTTATGGTCTTAAGTCGGCTGTGGACATTCATCGGCAGTGTTCGGGCTCGATGCACGGTTGATTACAACCGCCGCGGACTACGTTTAGGCTAAAGGAGTAATGGATTGGCGCGTAAATTCAGGGTCTGACATGGTGCCTCCTTGCCTGGCTAATTCTGGCTCAAATGAAAGAGTTGCGTCCCACCGTCGGGCGCAGGCAAGTTCGCCACCCGAGCCGCAGCGGTCGGTGGGAGCATTAACGAGCGCAAATGCGCAAGCCTATGCGTTTGAGAAAAGGGTGGGTGCGAGGGAGATGCTAAAAAAGCTTTGACGCGCACCATCCTGCCTGTGTGCAGAATGGCGGCTCATTGAGTCGTGCGTTCTGCGCTCAGGCAGTCGTATCGTTCTGCGATCGACTACAGTAGGAGTCCAAGATTTGAGCCTCGGTTGTGACAGACGGACGGATGGTAATTGCGTCAAGGTAGGGCGTCAAGAAATGACGCTGAGAATCAGCCAAGTACGAGCAAGCTAAAGCGATTGAGGCAATGATTGACTATGCGGTACTTACAGTGCGCCTTTTGAGCGCTTCGCTCATTGCGCAGTGTGCACAGTTCGAGGCGTACAAAAAAGTCTCGTTTGAAGCATGGATCAGAGCAAGCGTGGCCTCGGCTTTTTCTCTGCGGGGAGGACGGTTCGCTCGGCGTCGGTGTTCTCGTCGACGCCGATCTGGCTTGATGACGGGACGACGCACCGCGATTTGGGGAAAGGCGAGAAAGTGCAAGTCACAGAGCTGAGCAAGCACCTGTCGATGCTTCTGTCACTACTGTATTGGTTGCGATCGGTTGTTCCGCTTTCCGGTGTAGCGGAAGACCCTCGCGCGCGTCATTGTCCTGAGAATTGGTGTTTATGGCGCGTTTCCGGTGGCCTGTCGCCGGATCAATAGGGCTCTAGGGATGAGGGCGTCAGAAAGCGCAAACAATGGCGGCGCGCTGGGCATGCTAGCTTGACTCCGATTTTACAATTTCAAGACGTCCTTTGCGGGCCACCTTGGCGGGGCAGAGGTTCGTGTAACGCTTTAGATTGCGCCAGTCTTTGTGACCTGTAACCGTTGCAACCTCGGGAATCTCCCACCCTGCTTCAAATAGGGCGCTCGTTGCCTCGTGTCTGAGATCATGCAGGCGGAGATCTGAGATTGACTTTGCATCGCAGGCTTGCTTGAAGTATTTGCTTGCGGTGCCTTTATCGAACCGGAAAATAAATTCGTTCTTATGCGGAGGGTGGCTAGGATCCACTGCGCGCTTTCTCGCGTATTCCTCCGGGACTGGAAAGCGCGATTGCCTCATGATGATCTCGAAAGAGTCTCCGATCAACGGCACCCATTCGTTGTTACCACTTTTTTGGCGTGGATGTTTTCGGTCTCGAACAAGAGCAAGATGCTTTTCTTCGTCGATGTCGTCCCAACGTAGCGAGAAGAGTTCGCCACGGCGAAATGCGCATTGCATCGCCACCCGCAATAGATCTGGCATCGCTTGCTCGCGCTCGGGGTGTTCGGCGAACCATTCGAAGATCTTTTCGATCTCGGCTTTCGTCGGGCGGCGCTCGCGTTTCTTGCCGGGTCCGATCAAGTGCAGATGATGCAGGGCTGGGCGAGCGGTGCCCACCGCGTCGGGCAGCACCATGTCCATCAACGAGGCTGTATGCCGCATAACCGTACCGAGCTTTGATAGATCCATGTCGATGGTGTATTCGCCGGCGCCGGCCGCTTTTCTCGCTTGGGCAAATTTGACGATGCGCTGCGTATTGAGCTGCCCGGCCAGCTCGTCGCCAAATGCGTCCGAGAGGCGCTGGAGGATGTAGTGCTCGTTTGACTTTGGGGCAATAGGACGGGCGGATTCGGAGCGGGCCTCGCGATACTTGACGATCAGCTCGCCGACGGTGATAGCGCGGGCGTCGACTGCGTTGTTCCCTTTGTCGATCGCTGTTTCTTGGTCGCGCGCCCAGGACAGCGCAGCGGATTTGGTCTTGAAGGTCTTTGTTATACTCTGCCCCCGGCGACGCACTTGCGCGCGCCAGCGGCTACCGATGTGCAGGATCGATGCCATCTTGGTGTCCTTCGGATTTGTAGCAGTGCCAGATCAGCTTTTGGGTCGAAAAGCCGATTTCGTAGCAAAATTGTAGCAAGGACGGCGGTAAATTGGGTGTCACTGCGTGTCATGGTGCTTCATTAGGAAGGAGCGCGATCAACCGGAAACGCAGACTGGGTAAGGCTTGGGCGGGATTTTGTCAGGTCTAGGTCGTCCCCCTAGTAAAGTCTATCTCCCCGTAGTTCAATGGATAGAACGAGTGCCTCCTAAGCGCTAGATGCAGGTTCGATTCCTGCCGGGGGGACCAGCATCTCGACCGATGTCAGTCACCCCTGAACGCGAGCCGCGTCCAGACCACGCCATTCTCCCGATTCGCCTCCTGAATCGATTGCCCTTCAAGCACCAGCGCGGAATGCATTCCGCATTCGCTTGCAAGCCGAATAGTTTCCTCTGCCGATACATCGAACATGCGCCGTCCTTCGGGAATCGGGCCGTGCCGCAGCGTCATCAGTACCGTGCCGCCCGAGCGTAGAAGCGTGCGCAAGGTTTGCATTGCGCGAAGGCGTTCGGGCGCGTTCAGATGCATCCACACGGCGGTCAGCATGACGAGATCGAAGAGCATATTCATCAAACGCACGGCGGCAAGCTCCGGCAGGCTGTCGTCGATCCACATAATCGATTCATGCCGCCTCTCGCCGAACTGACGAAGCTCGTCCACCGGCTCGACGGCGACAACTTCATGCCCCATGCCCGCCAGAACCGCAGCATCGCGCCCGCTGCCAGCGCCGACATCCAACACATGAGAAGGCGCGTCAGGAAGCAAATGCATGACATCCGCGTGAAGGCCATGAAACGACATCCGCTCCCACCGTTCGATCATGCGCGGCGCGTTCTCTGCATAGCCTTGGGTTCCGGGAGTATCGATCGACATGGCATCGGGAGTGCGAACGAGTGCACGTGCAGCATATCGCGAATCGGATATACGAAGCATGCGAGGGCGGGTCTTGCGAGCATCGAAGGCGCGTCCTAACCTGAATTCCACAATGATTTCAATCAGGCTGGCATCGGAGAAGACATGCGCACTAACGACGATATGATTGCAGCGGTCGTGACTCGAAAGTGGCAACTCGCTCAGGGTTATCACGCGGTCGAACTGGAAACGAAATCCCGCTCGGAACTTCCACGTTTCGATGATGGTGCCATCGTCGATCTCATGCGCGAGCATCACGATGCATCAATGAGATCGCATCCGCTATGGCGTATTCCCTCGCGCCGCGATGCGTTCATCCTCGGTGTGCGGCAACCCGATTCATCGACGTTTCATTGGGATCAAGGCGACGAAGTGCTCGTCGGCGCGCCGAGAAGCGCGGCGGTTTCCGTGCTGTCGAATACGCGTTATGTGCTGTTTTGCGCGGGCGTCGGCGTGACGGTTATCGCGGGTGTCGGCAAGCGGCTCGCGTATGCGGGCAAGCGTTTCGAGATTCACAACTTCGCGCGGACTTCCGAACGCGCCATCTTTCGTGATGAACTGGACGAGTTTCGCGGCATCGCCGAGGTGCATCACAACATCGGGCTGGATGAGGAAGCGCTGGAAAACGCGGTGTCGCTGGCAGTGAGTCCGGCGCACGCGACTTCGCAGATCATCTGCTGCGGGCCGCCGTCGTTCATGCAACTCGTGGAGCGGCACGCGCGCAAGTGGGTGTACGCAGCGAACGTGCATCGGATCGTGTTGGGTGCGAAGACGGTTGCTTCGTAAACCGAACGATTTTTTTAAGCGTGCCGGCAACCGCCTGCCGGTAGCGCTTTTTCCATGTAGAACTCGCGCTGCGTCGTGTAGAAAGGGCCGTACGTGAGCGTCGGCGTGAAGCCGCTGCGCCAGAAGAAATTCTTGGCGCGGCGCGTGGCATTGTGCGTGTTCACCAAAGCGGTGTGATAGCCGGCCGTGGACGCTTGTTCTTCCAGATACGCCAGCAGCGTCTTGCCCACGTTCGAATGTTCCGGACGGCCGTAGATGCGCGTGAGTTCCGCGACGCCGTAATCGAAGCGCCGGAACGCGCCGCATCCTACAGCGTCGCCTTCCGGCGTGCGTGCGACGAGAAACGCGCCGCGTGCCGAGCACACTTCTTCCATGAAGAAACGGGACTGTCCGCTGTTGCCCGTCGATAGCGCGAGCACCGCGCCGAGTTCGTCGAGCAAGACCCGGGCGTCGTGGCACCACGGGTCTTCGCGTTGGATGCGGAGCGTAGTCGCGATGCGGGTCATCGGGGGTCCCTTGTTTTTGGTTTGGTTTATTGCAGATTAGTCTCTGGAGCGGTCTTGCACTGTGGTCGGGGCCACAAGGGGGAGCGAATCGGGGGATGGGAGTGTTGGCCGGACCACGTAACTATCGGATTGGGTTGGGTTACGTGTTGCCGTTTTGTCGTGCGAAGCGCTGCTCTTGTTTGTTTGGCTTATTCAGTAGCCGCCTCCCCGGCGGGGGGGTAACTTTCTTTGCTGCTGCAAAGAAAGTCACCAAAGAAAGCAGCTTTTTACCCCATGCACGCTGGCTGGAGAGTGTTGGTCTGGATTAAACGATACAGTGGCCGCAATAGGACTTTCCACGCATAACTTGTCGCTTAGGCAACCTTGCGATTGCGCGCTCGAGTATTCAAGTCTTAGTGGACCGCATTCATGCTTTCGGCCATGCGCTGCGCGCGCCGAGAGCTTTAGAACGGAACCCCGCAGCCTATAAGCGCCCAGCCACTCCACGCGCCATCGCTGTATTGCTATTCGGCCCTACGTTGGTTAGTGCTCCGACTAAAGGGCAGGCGTCAACGTGACAACACTTGCCCATGCGGGTTTGAGCGTTTGAGCGCGCGTGGCAAACACGCCTTTTGTGAAAGCACTAACCAAGGTTGGGCCGAATAGCAATCTTGCGGGGACGTGTGACGTGGCTGGGCGCTTATAGGCTGCGGGATTCCGTTCTAAAGTTCTCGGCGCGCGCAGCGCATGGCCGAAAGAATGAATGCGGTCCACTAAGACTTGAATACTCGAGCGCGCAATCGCAAGGTTGCCTAAGCGGCGCGTTAAGCGTGGAAAGTCCTATTGCGGCCACTGTATCGTTAATTCAGACCACCCTTTCCAGCCAGCGTGCGGAGGGGTAAAAGCTGCTTTCTTTGGTGACTTTCTTTGCAGCAGCAAAGAAAGTTACCCCCCCGCCGGGGAGGCGGCTACTGCAATAAAAGCACAAAAACCAGCAGCCCCTTGCACCACAGAACAACAAAACCAAAACCGTCCATCAATTCAAGCGCCGCTGCCTACAACCTCAAACATCAAGCACCAACCGCGCAGACCGACTCCTCGCACAGCAAATCATCACCGTCCCACGCCGCGCGTGCTCTTCGGGTGAGCGAATCGAATCACCATGCAGCGGTTCTCCATCGAGCACTTTGGTTTCGCACGCCCCGCAGATACCTTCCTCGCAAGAATAGGGCACATCGATATCTTCGCGCAGCAGCGCTTCGAGCACCGACTCGTTTTCTCCGACCGCAATCTCCACGCCCGCGCGCTTCAACTGAACGACAAACGCGCCGGTATGCTCAAGCGGCATGCCAGCCGCCGCAGCAAACCGCTCGACATGATTACGCGCTTCAGGCCGATGCGCCGTCAACCGCGCGAATTCATCGAGCATGCGCGCCGGGCCGCAGCAATAGATATCGATGTCGTCATCCACGCCTTCGAGCACCGCGCCGAGCGTCGCCGCGTTGCGCTCCGGGCCGCGCGAATAATGCAGCGTCACGCCCGCGCGGCCTTCGAGTTCATCGCGGAACAGGGCATCGTCGGACGAACGGCACCAGTAATGCAGTTCCACATGCCGCCCGAGTTGCACGAACATCGAATAAATCGGCGTGATGCCGATACCGCCCGCCAGCAACAACACTTTGCCCGCGTCGTCCCGCGCACTCAGCGGGAAATGATTACGCGGCGTAGAAAGACGAAACATTTGCCCGACGCGGCATTCGTCATGCAAGCGTCGCGACCCACCGCGCCCGTCATGCTCACGACGCACCGCGACGACCAACCGCTCACGCCCACACAACGGCGTGATGAGCGAATACTGCCGCACCATCCCATCGTCGAACGCAATGTCGATATGCGCGCCTGCTTCAGGCATCGGCCAATCGATTTTCGTCTGCGGAATAAATTCGAACAACGAAACATCCGGCGTCGCATATCGAATGGAATAAAGCCGAGCATCGAAAGCAAGTTCAGAAGTAAGTGCCATACGTCACGCCCATGTTGCGCATCCAGGTTCGATACTTCTGCCCAAGCAGATCGCTGCGATGATGAAGCTCATGCCGCAAATCCACCGGAATACGTTCAGGCCGCTGCGTATCCACAATCGCCGCATCCTGCGCATAAACGAGGTCTTGCCGCTTGCGTACATCGGCAGGCGTGGGCATGGGATCGAAGTTCATCGCGCAGCAAATACGCACGATGCTGTGCGTTTCATCCACTTGCTGCGCCGTGAGGAACGTACAGAAACGGTCCGCCGGATTGCCTTCATGCGCGCGCGCCGGGTCCGAGATTTCCACGCGCTTCTTGAAGTACGCAACGAGCGGCCGAAGAATTTGATAAGCGTAATACGCGATCACCGGTACATTGCGCGGATCGCCATAAGGCTGCGTCACGCGAATTTCGGGCGTATGCAGCGCGCCATTAATTTCTTCGACTTCGTATGGCGGAATAGTATCGGGTGCATCGATCAAACCATTCACGCCCGCATGCACGAACGGGAAATGCGTCGGATCGACGAAATTCTCCAACGCGCGATAGCCCGAACGGAAGTGATAAGGGCCGCACGTGACCTTCGCATACGATGCATCGGTCCATTCGGGAAACACCGGCACATCATTCGCCGGCGTGCCCATGCAAACCCATATGAAGCCGTATTTTTCTTGCACGTGATGTTCGATCGCGCGCGCCTTTTTCATCGGCGTTTCATTGGGCGCGGCAGGCATCAGCACGCATTGCGCGGAGCCTGCGTAATTCCAGCCGTGATACGGGCACACCACTTTGTCATCGCAGATAAAGCCTTTGGACAAGCGCGCACCGCGATGCACGCAAAGATCTTCCCACGCATGAATGGCGCCGCTCGTCTCGCGCCAGAGCACGAGATCGCGTTCGAGCAGCGTGACGGGCACGAGCTTGCCCGCCTCGACTTCCTCACTGAAACCGACGACATGCCAGTCATTCATCAGCACGGTGTCCGTGCAGCCTTCCAGCTCCTTCGGGACGATATTGATGCGGTTCACGTTGATAACCTCGATGCGTTGAGTAATAAGTGGGGTGTCAATAAGCCATGCGCGCGGTCGCCAGCGCGACACGTTGCAGCGTGATGTGTTGAATCGCCGTGCGCGATGCGCCGATATGCGTCCTGATAAGCCTCTCCGCGCCTTCGCGATCACGTGCGATGAGCCGCGCGAGAATCGCCGAATGCTCGTCGAAGGCCGCCGCGATCCGCTGTTCGTCGATGAAATCGAGCCGCCGAATGATGCGGATGCGATCGGTAAGCTGACCGAACGTTCGCGTCATCTCGCGATTGCCCGCGAGTTCCACGAGCGTCAGATGAAAGCGTTCGTCTTGCGCTGCAACCTGTTTGCCGTCCGTGCAGCGTTCGTTTTCCGGGACCATCCAGAACGCGGTGAGCGCCGATAAATCCGGCGCGGTCTGCATCTCACACAAGCGCTGCACCGCGATCAGTTCGATGCTGGTGCGAAAGTCATACAGATCGTCGTAATGCGCGATGTCGAGCGGTTGCACTTGCCAGCTCGAATGTCCATCGAGCCGCTGAAGATAGCCTTCGTGCGCGAGCAGATGAAGAGCAAGCCTTAACGGCGTGCGCGACACGCCCAGCGCATTGGCAAGCTGTTGCTCCGAATAACGCTGTCCCGGCGTCACGCGGAACGCGGCGATATCGTCCTTCAAACGCTCATAGACTTCATTGACCAACTGCTGACGTCCACGCGTCGAAGGCAGTGCTTCACGCACCATATCGAGCGAAACCGCACCGTCGTCTTTCATCGAAACTCCTGTACGCACCACTTTTGAGCCAGAAATGCGCTTCAATTTGGATCCAAATGCAAATGCAGATTCAAATGCAAGCTCCATGCCATTCTTCCGTTTGCTTTCAGGTAAGCAAACTTCGCCTTTCGCGCAAAAATGTGACGTCTAGAATGATTCGAGGCGATGATCGATAACTCCACACACAAGAGGAGCACGAAATGAACATGAACCATTCGCTCAAACTGGCAGGCGTCGCGCTGGCTGTATTCGTATCCTTCAACGCGTATCCGCAAAGCAGCGATTCGTCCGCGACCACGCCATCTGCCAGTGCGAGCACGTCGAAATCCGCGATGCGCAAAGCCAATCGCGCACTCGGCCGCAAGGTAACGCAAGCGTTGCAGAAAGGCGGCATCGATCTGATCGGCATTAACGTGATCGCGCGCAATGGCGCGGTGACGCTCGCGGGTCATGCAGCGGATGCCTCGCAGATCGACAAGGCCACTTCCATCGCCAAAGGGGTGAGCGGCGTGAAGTCGGTGAAGAATGTCCTGACGATTCAGGAAGGCGGGCAATGACGCGCTGACATCATGGAAGATCCCGAGCGGCAGACGCTGCCGTTCCGCGAATCCTTGCTTGCGATGATCGGTATCGCGTTCGTCACGATGCTGGTCGCGCTCGATCAGACGATCGTCGGCACGGCGCTGCCGCACATCGTCGCGGAACTCAAGGGCTTCGATCTGTATGCGTGGGTCGCGACGTCCTACATGCTCGCATCCGTCATCACCATTCCGATCTTCGGGCGGCTCGGCGATCTTTACGGACGCAAGCCGTTTCTGATCGCGGCCATCGTGCTGTTCACGTCCGCTTCGGTGTTGTGCGGTCTTGCGAACAGCATGCTGTTTCTGGTGCTCGCGCGCGGCGTGCAGGGCATCGGCGGCGGCATTTTATTGGGCACCGTGTTCGCCGCCGTGGCCGATCTATTCCCCGATACGCGGTTGCGCTTGCGCTGGCTGGTGCTCGTCACGTCGAGCTTCGGCATCGCCAATGTGATCGGTCCGACGCTCGGCGGCATGCTCACGCAGATGCACGGCTGGCGGCTCGTGTTCTTTGTCAACGTGCCGGTGGGCATCGTCGCGTTTATCTTCGTGCGATTGTTCGTGCCGAACGTGCGTCATGTGAAAACGCGTGAACGCATACAACTCGACTGGCTCGGCGCGTGCGTCGTCGCGGTAACGTTCGGCGCGCTGCAATTGCTGATCGAAGTGCTGCCGCGCGAAGGCGTGAGCGTGACGACCATTCTGCTATCGGTGATCGCGCTCGCGTTCGGCATCACGCTGTACTTCTGGGAACGTCGCATGGGTTATCCCATTGTTCCCGTCGATGTTTTGCTCGACCGCAAGCTCATCGCGTTGTTTGCAATTTCGGTGCTTGGCGGCTTTGCGTTGTTCTCGATGGTGTTCTACATTCCGCTCTTGTTTCAGGGCGGTTTCGGCATGTCGCCGCACGAGTCGGGCATGCTCATCACGCCGCTTCTGCTCGGTACGACCGTGGGTAGCGTGCTGAACAATCGCATGGTCACGCGCATGCGGCGCGCGAACCATCTCATGCATGTGGGCTTCGCGCTGTGCGTGGTGGGATGCCTCGCGCTCGTCTCGCTCAACGGACACGAACGGCATGCGGTATGGATGGCGTGCATGGCCGCGAGCGGGCTCGGCCTTGGTCTGGTCGCGACGAATCTGACCATTTGCTCGCAGCAGATCGTCGGACGCGAGCAGATCGGCGCGGTGACGGCGCTGCTGCAATCGCTGCGCATTTTCGGCGGCATGCTCGGCACCGCGATCACCGGCGCGCTGCTCGGGCATTTGTATGCGGGCAATGTGCATCGCTCGCTCGATGCGTATCAGGCCACGCAATGGCTCAAGTCGTTCGCCAGTCCCGATTTGCTGGTGGATCGCGCGGAGCAGTCCGCGTTGATCGAACGGCTCGTGAGCGCAGGACAATCCGGCGACATGATGATGCGTTCCGCGCGCGAAGCACTGGTGACGTCGATTCACGCCGGGCTCGTGGTGGCGGCGCTGGCGGCGTTCGTTGGATTGTGTCTCGTGTGGTTCGTGCGTGCGGTGAGAGTGCGTTCGTGAGTGCACGGGCATCGAATTTGCGGAAATGAATGAGGTGTTGCTTCGCCCGATATTCATTTCGATGGAGAACGCTTTCATGTCCGCAAAAGATCACGCTCCCTTTTCCGTGACCGGTCCCGGCACGCCCGGCGGTCCGACGCTTCCCGCTTCGGGACAATGGCAAGCGCCCGCCGCAATCGACACGGGCGTGGTGAAGGACGGCAAGGTCGCGTTCGGCAACTGGCGCGGCGAGGCGGACAAACCTTCGCCGCCGCCGCCCGCGCTTTCATTGCCGGATAAGCGCGTGGGCTTCGCGGTCGTCGGATTGGGGCGGCTTGCGCTCGAACAGATTTTGCCCGCGTTCGTCAGCAGCAAGCATGCGCGTGTGACGGCGCTCGTGTCCGGTTCGCCCGAGAAGGCGCGCACGGTGGCCGCGCAATACGGTATCGATGAAAGCGCTATTTATGGTTATGAAGACATCTCGCGCCTTGCCGATAACGCTGATGTGCAGGCTGTCTATATCGTCACGCCGAATGGTTTGCATCCGCAACACGTGAGCGCCGCAGCACAAGCGGGCAAACACGTTCTTTGCGAGAAACCGATGGCCAACACTGCCGCCGAAGCCCGCCAGATGATCGATGCATGTAAGGCCGCGCGCGTCAAACTGATGATCGCTTATCGATGCCAGTTCGAGGTCTTCAACAGCGCGGCGGCGCGCATCGTGAGGTCGGGCGAATTGGGGCGTCCGCGCATCATCGAGGCGACCAATGCGCAGGCGCAGGGCGCGGCGGAACAATGGCGTCTGCGTGCCGCGATGGCAGGTGGCGGCGCGTTGCCGGACATCGGTTTGTATTGCCTGAATGGCGTGCGTCATGTGCTGGGCGAGGAACCCATCGAGGTTTATGCGCAGATTGTCAATCCGCCGGATGATGCGCGTTACGAGCAGGTCGAGGAAACGATGGCGTTCATGTTGCGTTTTCCTTCTGGCGCGATTGCTAACTGTGCGGCGAGTTATGGCGCGCATGAATCGAAGGACATGCGTATTCGGTTGGAGAGCGGCTGGATCGATATCGAGAACGCGTTTGCTTATAAGGGGCAGCGGATGCGTATCGCGAAGCGAAGGGACGACTTCGAACTTGTTGAGGAGATGCGGCTGGATTTCAAGGATCAGTTCATGCTGGAGATCGATCACTTCGCGGAGTGTGTGCGTGATGATCGTGAGGCGGATACGCCGGGGGAGGAAGGGTTGCGGGATCAGGTGTTGATGGAGGCGCTTTATCAGTCGGCGAGGGAAGGGCGGGGGGTGCGGGTGGTTTGATTTTGCGGGGAAGGGGCTGCTCTTGTTTGTTTGATTTATTCAGTAGCCGCCTCCCCGGCGGGGGGGTAACTTTCTTTGCTGCTGCAAAGAAAGTCACCAAAGAAAGCAGCTTTTTACCCCATGCACGATGGCTGGAGAGGGTTGGTCTGGATTAACCGATGCAGTGGCCGCGTTAGGACGTCCCGCGCATAACAAGCCGCTTAGGCAACCTCGCGATTTCGCGCTCGAATGTTCAAGTCTAGGTGGACCGCATTCATTCAATCGGCCATGCGCTGCGCGCGCCGAGAACGTAAGAACGGAATCCCGCAGCCTATAAGTGCCCAGCCACCCCACGCGCCATCGCTATATTGCTATTCGGCCCTACGTTCGTTAGTGCTCCGACTAAAAGGCAAACGCCAACATGACACCACTTGCCGACGCGAGTTAAGCCTTCGAGCTTGCGCCTTTCGCTCAGGCACTAACCAAGGTAGGGCCGAATAGCAATCTTGCGGGGAGGTTTGATGTGGCTGGGCGCTTACAGGCTGCGGGATTCGGTTCTAAAGCTCTCGGCGCGCGTAGCGCATAGCCGAAAGAATGAATGCGGTCCACTAAAGCTAAAAGATTCGAGCGCGAAATCGCTAGGTTGCCTAAGCGGCTCGTGATTCGTGGCAAGTCCTATTGCGGCCACTGCATCCGTTAATCCAGACCAACCCTCTCCAGCCATCGTGCATGGTGTAAAAAGCTGCTTTCTTTGGTGACTTTCTTTGCAGCAGCAAAGAAAGTTACCCCCCCGCCGGGGAGGCGGCTACTGAATAAACCAAACAAACAAGAGAGGCCCTTTGCACGACAGAACGCTGCCGTCCACAAGTAACACGCGCCCTCACATCCGCGTCAAACCACCCGCGCAATCGCCTGATCCAACAACCCCAACCCCAAATCAATCTCCTCCTCACTCACAGTAAGCGGCGGCGCAATACGAAACACCCCGCCCATCCCCGGCAACTGCACGATATTCATGCTCAATCCCAGCTTCATACACTCGCGCGTGATCTTCGCGCCGAGCCCATCGGCGGGATCCTTGGTGCGCCGGTCCTTGACGATCTCAACGCCGAGCAACAGCCCGCGCCCGCGCACATCGCCGATGCATTCGTGACGCTCCATCAGACCGAGCAACCCGCGCCGCAGCCGCTCGCTCATCACATTCGCACGCGCGACGAGACCATCGCGCTGAACCACATCGAGCACGCGCAGGCCGACCGCGGCAGGCAACGGATCGGACACATGCGTGGTATAGAAAAGATAGCCAAGTTCATGCGCGCGTTCCTCGATCTGCGCCGACGTGACGATGGCCGCAAGCGGCAGCCCCGCGCCCAGCGTCTTCGATAACGTGAGGATGTCGGGCGTCACCCCGTCGCGCTGGCAGGCGAACATCGTGCCCGTCCGGCCGATGCCCGTCTGCGCTTCGTCGAGAATCAGCAGCATGCCGCGCTCCTCGCACTTGCGCTTGAGCGCCGCCATATAACCATCCGGCAATTCGATGATGCCGCCCGAACTCAAAATAGGCTCCGCGATAAACGCCGCGAGCTTGCCGCAAGATTGACGATCGACGAGATCGAAACCGTAGTCCAGTTCCGCCAGATAGTCGTACTTGCCGTTGCGCTCGAAGGTGCCGCGATAGGTGAACGGCGCGTTGATCGCGAAAGATCCCGCCGCCGCCGGACCCACGCCCTTGCGTCCCGCGCTGTACGTGGCGGACGCCGCCGCGCCCGTCATGCCATGCCACGACTGCGCGAAGCCGACGATCTCATGACCGCCCGTGACGAGCTTCGCCATGCGAATGGCTGCTTCGTTCGATTCCGCGCCCGTGCTCAGCAACAGCGCGCGGTCGAGCCCTTCCGGCGTGATCTCGGCGAGCCGCGTCGCCAGATCGACCACGGGCCGCGAAAGCATGCCGCTGAACAAATGATCGAGCTTGCCCGCATATTCGTTGATGACCGCGACGATATCCGGATGGCTATGCCCGAGCAGCGAACTCATCTGGCCTGAGGTGAAGTCGAGGATCGCGCGGCCGTCCGCGTCGTACACGAAGCTGCCCTGCGCGCGCTCGATGATCGCCGGCTCGAAGGTCGCGCCGTAGCGGATCAGATGGTGTCTCGCGTTGTGCCAAAAACTTGCGTCGTCGTTTCGGGACATCGTGCCGCTCCTCGCGAATCCGTGGGATGAGCTTGCAGTCTAGACGCTCCTCTGTTTTGATAGAAACGAATACTTCTTATGCGAGCCAGCAGGAGGGCTAATACCTTGGGTCTGTCGCTGGATGTGGATTTGCTGCGTTCCTTCGTCGCCATCGCGAATGCGCGCTCGCTGAGCCGCGCCGCCGGGCGCATCGGGCGGACGCAATCGGCGCTGAGTCAACAGATTCGGCGGCTCGAAGAAATCGTCGATCAGCCGTTGTTTCAGCGGACCGGGCGCGGCGTGGTGCTGACGAATCCGGGCGAGCGTTTGCTGGTCCACGCGCAACGCATTCTCCGTCTGCATGACGAAGCGATGGCCGATCTCTGCGGCAAGAGTTTGTCGGGCAGCATCCGTTTCGGGTGTCCTGACGATTACGCCGCCGTGTTTCTGCCGTCGCTGCTGAAGCGCTTTTCGAGCCTGCATCCGCAAGCGCTGGTGGAAGTGCTGTGCGCGCCGACGCCGCGCCTCGTCGAGCAACTGGACAAACGTGCCGTCGATCTCGCGATGATCTCGCTACCCGATGCATCTCCCGACGATGACGTCATCCGCCGCGAACCGCTAGTCTGGATCGGCTCGGCGGGCCTGCAATCCGCGCATTTCGATCCGCTGCCGCTCGCGCTCTCCGATCCCGACACGCTCGATCATCGCGCCGCGTGCGATGCGCTGGAGCGGGCGGGGCGCGCGTATCGCATCGCGTATGCAAGCAGCAGTCTGTCGGGGCTGATTGCGGTGGTGCGCTCGGGTCAGGCGTTCGCGGTTATCACGCGCACGGCTGTGCCCGCCGATCTGCAAGTGCTCGATGCCGATCCTGATTTGCCTTCGCTGCCGGCTGTGGGCATCACGCTGAAGATTGCGCGGGCAAGGCCTTCGGCGTTGACGGCGGCGTTTGCGGCGCATATTCGGGGGATGTTGCCGGTGCTTTGAAGGTGATCCGAGGGCGTTACTGAATCAACGGCGACCCCATCGCCTGAAACAACACCGCCGTATCGCTCATCCGCGCACTGCTCGCGCGAATCGCCGCCAGCCGCGCGTTGAAGAACTGCTGCTGCGCACCGCGCGCCACCCGCGGCGCAATTGCCCCGAGCCGCACGCGTCCGGTCGCATCGTCGGACGCATCCTGCGCCGCGTGGCTCGCGGCATCGGCGAAAGCGAGCGTTTCGCTGTCCGCTTCCAGCGCCGCAAGCGTATTCGCGACGTTCTGAAACGCCGCCAGCACCGTTTGCTTGTACTGCGCGACGGACGCATCGTAAGCCGCCTGCGCCGCGCGCCGTTGCGCGAGCAGCGCGCCACCATGAAAAATCGGCTGCGACAGCGATGCCCCCACGCTCCACAACGCCCCCGCACCCGACAACGCCGTCGGCCAGTCAAACCCGCCTTTGCCCATCGATGCCGAAATCGACAAGCTCGGGAACAACTGCGCCGTTGCCACACCGACCTGCGCGGCGGCGGCTTTGAGCGCGGCATCGGCGGCCTGAATGTCGGGGCGCGTCTGCAAAAGTTCGGACGGCATGACCACCGGCACATCGGACGGCAACGTGAGACTCGCGAGTTCGAGATCGTCCGGCGCGTGCTCCGGCGTGCGTCCGAGCAGCACGGCAAGCGCGTGACGCGTGGCGAGCCATTGCACGCGCAAGCCCGGCAACTGCGCCGCCAGGGATGCCGCGTTTTGCCGCGCACTCGATGCCTCCGCGCGCGTGCCCGAACCCAGCGCATAACGACGTTCCGCGTCGCGCGCATCGTCGTTGGCGAGGGCAATCAAACGTTGCGTCACGTCGATCTGCGCATGCAGCGCCGCCGCACCGATCGCACCCGTCACGATGTTCGCGGCCAACGCCCGGCGCGCGGCATCGAGTTGGAAAGATTGCTGATCCACCTGCGCCGCCAGCGATGCATTCGCGAAGCGCGCCGCCCCGAAAATATCGAAGGTGTACTGCGCCTGAATCTGTCCGACGAAGAGGTTATAAAGCGCGGTCGGCGGCCCGAACTCCGGCACACCGAGTCCGCGTTGCCGCGAGGTTTGCGCGCCCGCATCGATGGTCGGCAAGAGCGACGAACCGACCTGCGCGCGTAATTGCTCTCGCGCGGCAAGCAGGCTTTTATCGGCGGCGGCAAGACTCGGACTGGCGTGCAGACCTTCATCGACGAGCGCATTCAACGCGTCCGACCGATAGAGCGTCCACCATTGCGGCACCGGCTTCGCATCCACGACGAAACGCTGCGCCACGCCTTCCGCCGTCACGCTCGATTGCGTCTGCGGCAGCGCGCCGTAGTGGGCGGGCTGCGGCATCGCGGGCGGCTTGCCATCGGGGCCGAAGGCGCAGGCGGCGAGCATCGCGCATGCCGACATCAAAGCGAGCGAAGTCTTCATGACGATGCTCCTTCACGCTTCACGCGAAACGAAGCCGCGTACAACGCCGGCAAAAAGAACAGCGTGAGCACGGTCGCGCTCGTGATGCCGCCCATCAGCGCGGTCGCCATCGGGCCGAAAAAGTTGCTGCGCAGAAGCGGAATGAGCGCGAGCACCGCAGCGGCGGCAGTCAGCGTGATGGGCCGAAAACGCCGCACCGTCGCGCCGACGATCGCCTCGAACCGCGCATGACCCGAAGCAATGTCCTGCTCGATCTGATCCACCAAAATGACCGAATTACGCATGATGATGCCGAACATCGCGATCACGCCGAGCATGGCGACGAAGCCGAACGGCTTGCCGAACAGCAGCAGCGCCGCGACCACGCCGATCAGCCCGAGCGGCGCGGTGAGCACGACCAGCATCACGCGTGAGAAGCTCTGAAGCTGAATCATCAGGAGCGTGAGCACGACGATCACCATGATCGGCAATTGCGCGTTGATCGACGACTGACCCTTGGCGTTTTCCTCCACCGGCCCGCCCACTTCGATGCGATACCCCACCGGCAGCGCGCTCCGAATCGCATCGAGCTTCTTATCGATGGCGTTCGTCACGTCGATGCCCTGCGCGTTGCCCTTCACATCGGACTGCACAGTAATCGTCGGTTGCCGGTCGCGTTCCCAGATCACGCCGTATTCGAGCGTATCGACCACGCGCCCGAGCGCGCCGAGCGGCACGGGACCATGCGGCGTGGGCATCGCGAGCGCGGCGAGACGTGAAGGATCGACCCGTTCCGCACGCGGCGCACGTAAATCCACGCCAATCAGTTTGTCGCGTTCGCGATACTGCGTGACGGTGTAGCCGCTTAACGTCATCGCCAAAAAACTCGATACGTCCTGCGAGGTGATGCCCGCATCGCGCGCCTTCTGTTGATCGAGTTCGAAGCGCACGGAGCGTTCGGAAGGTTCGTCCCAGTCGTACTGCACGTTGGTCGTGCGCGTATCGGCGCGCATGTCGGCGGCGACTTGCTCCGCGATCTTCCGCACCGTGCCGATATCGTCGCCGCTCACGCGAAACTGCACGGGATAGCCGACCGGCGGGCCATTCTCCAGCCGCGACAGACGCGTGCGCACGGCGGGAAAGCGTTCGCGCAGCATCGGATCGAGCCATTGCGACAACTGCTCGCGCGCCTTGATGGATTTCGCGGTGACGACGAACTGCGCGAAATTCGGCGTCGGCAATTGCTGATCGAGCGGCAGATAAAAACGCGGTGCGCCGGTGCCGACGAAGCTCACCACGTGGTCGATTTCATCGCGGCCCTTGAGCGCGGTTTCGAGGCGTCTGGCTTCGCGCAGGGTTGCATCGAACGAAGCGCCTTCCTGCAAGCGCACGTCGATCAGCAATTCGGGCCGGTCCGAACTCGGGAAGAACTGCTGCGGCACGAGCGTGAAACCCGCCATCGCGATGACGAACAGCACGACGGTAATCCCCAGCACGATAAAGCGCCGCTCGATGCACCAGCCGACCCAGCCGCGCAAACGGCCATAGAACTTCGTGTCGTAGATATCGTGCTCGTGATGATCCGGCAGATGCGCTTCCTTCTTCCGCTCCGGCAGGAGCTTGTAGCCGAGCAGCGGAATGAGCACGACCGCCGCGAGCCACGACGCGATCAACGCAATCGCCGACACTTCGAAGATCGAGCGCGTGTATTCGCCGGTGCTCGACTTGGCGAGCGCGATCGGCAGAAAACCCGCAACCGTGACGAGCGTGCCGGTGAGCATGGGAAACGCGGTGCTGGTGTAGGCGAATGCGGCGGCGCGCGTGCGGTTCCAGCCTTGTTCGAGCTTCACGGCCATCATTTCGACGGCGATGATCGCATCGTCCACCAGCAGTCCGAGCGCGAGAATCAGCGTGCCGAGCGAGACTTTATGCAAGCCGATATCGAACAGGTACATGAACAACGCGGTGACCGCGAGCACGACCGGAATCGAGATCACGACGACCATGCCCGTACGCACGCCCAGCGACACCAGACTCACGATCAGCACGATGAAAACCGCTTCGGCGACGGCTTCGAGGAAGTCATCGACGGAGCGCGAGACGGCGTGCGGCATGCTGGACACTTCGGTGAGCTTCAGACCTGCGGGCAATTGCGCGCGTAGTTGGGTCATCTGCGCATCGAGCGATTTGCCCAGACGCACGACATCTTCGCCGGGCTGCATCGTCACGCCGATGCCGAGCACGGGCGTGCCCGAAAAACGCATTTGCGTGGCGGGTGGATCGACATAACCGCGCGTGATGGTTGCGATATCGCCCAGCCTGAACGACCGCCCGTTCACGTTGATGAGCGTATCCGCAAGCGCGTCCATGCTTTTGAACTGGCCGCTCGGACGCACGAACACGCGGTCATGCGGCGTGGTCATCACGCCTGCGGGCGAGACTGCGTTCTGTCCGTCGATGGCCTGCGCGATCTGCTGCGGCGAGAGGTTCAGCCGCGTGAGTTGCGTGTTCGCGATCTCCACATACACGCGTTCTTCCTGATCGCCGAAGTAATCGACCTTCGCCACGCCGGGTACGCGCAGAAGGACGGTGCGAAGGGCATCGGCGTAATCGTGAAGCTGCGCGGGCGAGAAGCCGTCGCCTTCGAGCGCGTAGATGGTGGAATAGACATCGCCGAATTCGTCGTTGAAGAACGGGCCTTGCACGCCGGGCGGCAAGGTCGCGGCGATATCGCCCACTTTCTTGCGGATCTGATACCACTCCTCGGCGACTTCCTTCGCGGGCGCGGAATCCTTCATCTGGAAGAACAGCAGCGATTCGCCGGGGCGCGAATAGCTGCGCATGAAATCCGTCGCGGGCGTTTCCTGCAATTTTCGCGCGATGCGGTCCGTCACTTCCTCCTGCACCTGCCGCGCCGTCGCACCCGGCCAGAAGGTGCGGATGACCATCACGCGGAAGGTGAAAGGCGGGTCTTCGGACTGCGCGAGTTTGGTGTACGCGAGGATGCCGAAGATCGTCGCCATCGCGATGAGAAACACGACCAGCGCGCGATGCCGCAACGCCCACGCGGAGAGATTGAAGCGGCCTTCTTCGTGCTTGTGTGCGTTTTCGTGAGGGCCCGTGCTCATGAAGCAAAGTCCTCGGGATGCAGCGGCGCGACCACGCGTACTTTTTCATCGGCGGAAACGGTATGCACGCCTTGCCAGACCACGCGCTCGCCCGGCTCGACACCGGCCGACAGCGTGACCGTGCGCTCGCCATAACGCGCCACGGTGACGCGGCGCAGTTCGAGGGCATCGCCGGATTTTTTGACGATCCACACGGCAGGCTGGCCCTTGTCGTGGAACAGCGCGGTCGATGGAATCGTGAACGCCTTTCCCGCTGCTTGCGCCGGTGCGAACGCGACATCCGCCGTCATGCCCAGACGCACATCGGGCGAGGGCGAATCGAGCGTGAGCTTCGCGCGCCACGTGCGGCTTTGCGTGTCGGCGGCGGGGGAGAGTTCGCGCACACGTGCATCGAACGTGCGGTTCGGCAGCGCGGGCAAACTCACGCGCGCGTGCTGGCCGACTGCGAACGCCGCGAGCGAGGCTTCGGGCACGTCGCAGATCACGTCGATGTCGCCGCTCCATGCGAGCGTGAACACGGCTTGGCCCGAGGTGACGTTCTGCCCCGTATCGGCCTGTTCGGCGGTGATGACGCCCGCGCGATCGGCGGTGAGCGTGGCGTAATGCAATTGATCCGCCGCGAGCCCCGCTTGCTGCTGCGCCTGATTGCGCTGCGCGAGCGCGCTGGCGTAGGCGTTCTGCGTCTGTTCGAGTTGCGCGGGCGCGATCAGTTGTTCCGCCGCCTGCGCGCGATCGCGGTCGAGTTGCTGCTTGGCATAGACAAGCTGATGGTCGGCGGCATCGAGTTGAGCGCGCGCGCTGGCGCTGTTCTTCTCGGCATCGGCGGGATCGAGGCGGGCGACCGTCTGACCGGCTTTCACGGTGTCGCCCAGCCGCACGCGCCGCTCCAGAATCTTCCCGTTGATGCGAAACGACAGCGGCGTGGAATAGCGCGGCTGAACCTGACCCGGCAGCGACGATGTGGCCGCGTGCGCATCGGCCTGTGCGGCAACGGCGACGACCGGACGCGGCGCGGGCGCGGCCGCTTCGTGCCGCTCGCACGCGGCGAGCGTACACACGGCGATCAGCAGGAGAAAGGGCTTCACAGATACCTCGATACGCTCAAGGGCAAGGGCCGCGACACGACGAAAGCCACGCGGCGAAGCAGAAGGAAACGCGCTTTTCAAGATACGGGCCGCGCCGCCAAAAAATGCCATGCACGCCGGAAAGCGCCGTGGAACGGGGGTTTCCGAGCATCGATTCGGGATACGCGATGAATTCTAATGCAGGGATGTATCCGAATGCAAAGACGGATTTGTAAGTCGTCCGGTGCTAAACTTCGCCCATGAAACCAACCCGCCTTACCCGCGAGCAGAGCCGTGACCAGACGCGCGCGCGCCTGCTCGATGCCGCGCAGTCGGTGTTCATCAGAAAGGGATTCGGCGCCGCGAGCGTGGAAGACGTCGCCGCCGACGCGGGCTACACGCGCGGCGCGTTCTATTCGAATTTCGCGAGCAAGTCCGAACTGCTGCTTGCCGTGCTCAAGCGCGATCACGAAACTATCATGGAGCGCATGTCGTCCATTTTCGAGGACGGCGAAGCATCGCGCGCGGACATGGAAGCGCGCGTGCTCCAGTACTACAGCGAGTGCTATCAGGACAACGCGTGCTTTCTGCTGTGGGTGGAAGCCAAGCTCCACGCCAGCCGCGATGCCCCGTTCCGCGAGAAATTCAACGCCCTCATGCGCGAGTTGCGCGAACACACGAGCGCCTATATCAGCGCGTTTTCGGCGCGCGTGGGCACGCCGCTCACCATGCCTGCGGACCAGATGGCGCTCGGTTTGATCGCCCTGTGCGATGGCGTTCAGTTCTTCTATTCGTCCGATCCGCAATCCGTGCCCGCGCAGTTCGCCGAGGATGTGCTAGGGCAGTTTTTTCGCCGTGTGGTGTTTGGCGGGACGGCGTAAATCGACATGCGCGCCCGGTCTGCCGCCATTCTGACCGCGCTCGCTGCTGCTGCGTTGTTCGGCGCGGCCACGCCGTTGGCCAAGGCGTTGCTCGGCACGATGTCGCCGTTCATGACCGCCGGGTTGTTTTATCTCGGCAGCGGGATCGGCTTGGGCGTTGGCATTCTCGTGCGTGGCAGGGGCGCTATCGAGCGCATTGGGCGGACGGAGTGGCCATGGCTGATCGGCACCATCGCGGCGGGTGGCGTCGCGGGTCCGGCGTTGTTGATGCTCGGTTTATCCAGCACGCCTGCCGCGACGAGCGCGCTGCTGCTCAATCTCGAAGGCGTGCTGACGGCGGTGATCGCGTGGGTCGTGTTCCGCGAGAATGTCGATGCACACGTGATGCTCGGCATGGCCGCCATCGTCGCGGGCGGCGTGCTACTGTCGTGGCAGGGCGGTGGCGCAGGCGTGTCGCCGGGCGCGATGCTGATCGCGCTGGCGTGTCTGTGCTGGGCCATCGACAACAATCTCACGCGCAAGGTGTCCTCGCACGATGCCATGCTGATCGCGTGCGTGAAGGGACTGTGCGCGGGGCCGGTGAATCTGGCGATTGCGTTGGCTTCCGGTGCATCGCTTCCCGGTGCGGCGACGGTGGGCGCTGCCATGTTGACCGGTCTCGCGGGTTATGGCGTGAGTCTCGTGCTGTTCGTCATCGCGTTGCGGCATCTCGGCACGGCGCGGACGGGTGCGTATTTTTCGGTCGCGCCGTTGTTTGGCGTGGCGCTGTCCCTGGTCATCTGGCCTGCGTGGCCGGGCGCGGTTTTCTGGGCGGCGCTGGCGCTGATGGCGCTCGGCGTCTGGCTGCATGTGCGCGAGCGGCACGAACACGAACATACGCATGAGCATATGGAGCATGCGCACCGGCATCGGCATGACGAGCATCATCGGCATGAGCACGACTTTCCGTATGAGGGCGATGAGCCGCATACCCATGCGCACGTGCATCTGCCGATCACACACACGCATGCGCATTTTCCGGATGTGCATCACCGGCATGGGCATTGAACGAGGCACCCGTTCCCGCCCATAATGCGACGACGCATCCCTGCCGCGCCTCCCATGACCGAAGTCCAGTCCGCCGTGCTCGTGTTCGTTCTGCTGCTCGTCGCCACCGGGCTGGGGGCGATCGTACGGCCGCTCTTGCCCGAGGAGCATCGGGAGCAGGAGACCGTGCAACTCATCCAGTTGCTCGTCGGCATGCTGGTGACGTTCGCGGCGCTGGTGCTGGGCTTGCTGACGGCATCGGCGAAAACGGTGTTCGACACGACCAATAACGATGTGCGCAGCTACGCGACCTCGCTTATCGAACTGGATCACGCGCTGCGGGATTACGGCGCGGATGTGGATCACGCGCGCGATCTGCTGCGCGCCTACACGGCGGCGGCGATTGCAAGCACATGGCCGGGCGAGCCGCCGCCTTCCGGCACGTATCCCGATGTCGATCCCTCCACGCCGCGCAGCGACAACATGGCGAGCCGCGTGCTCGGCGATTTCCTCAACCGCGGCCAGCACGACGTTCGCCTGCTGCAACCGAAAGACGACTACCACCGCAAGCTCGCCGACGATGCCGCCAGCCGTTTCGATCGCCTGATCGCGCTGCGCTGGAAGCTGATCGAGGAAGCGAAAGGGTCGATCTCCTATCCGTTCGACCGCATTCTCGTCGGCTGGCTGCTGATTATTTTTTTGTGCTTCGGGCTGATCGCGCCGCGCAATGCGCTGTCGCTCGTGACGATCATGTTGGGCGCGCTGTCGATTGCGTCTGCGGTGCTCGTCATTCTCGATCTCGATACGCCTTTCACCGGACCGATCATGGTCCGCAGCGAACCGATGCGCGACGCGCTCGCCTACATGGACCGCAAGTGAACGAACTTTATACGGATGCGCGCCTCGCCGCGCTCTACGATGCGCTCAATCCCGAAGGCCCGGATACCGCGTTTTACGTCGCGCTGGCGGAATCGGCGTCGCATGTCGTCGATCTGGGCTGCGGCACGGGATTGCTTGCTTGTGAATTGGCGGCGCGCGGGTATCGCGTGACGGGCATCGATCCTTCGCGGGCGATGCTGGCTGTCGCGCGCCATCGTCCGAACGGCGACCGCGTGACGTGGATCGAAGGCGATGCCGGTGCGCTCGCGTTCGTGAATCGCTGCGATCTCATCGTGATGACGGGCCACGTCGTCCAGATCTTTCTCGGTGACGATGAATTCTTGGCGGTGCTGAAGGCCGCGCGACGCGCGCTGAGGCCGGGCGGGCGCATTGCGTTCGAAAGCCGTCATCCGGCGGCGCGCGCTTGGGAAACGTGGACTCCCGAACATTCGCGGCGCACGGTAAACGGACAGGTCGAGGTGTGGCAGGAAAGGCATGCATCGCCCGATCCGTTGAAGGACGGGCGCGTAGCCTTCACCACGTTCTATCGCTTCGGCGGAGAAAAAGAAGAAACGCTGCGCGCATCGAGCGAATTACGCTTCTGGACGCAGGAAGAGCTACACGCGCTCTTGACCCGCGCAGGTTTCGCCGAAATCGACTGGCACGGCGACTGGAACGGCTCACCAGTGAACGAAGCAAGCCGCGAACTGATCGCGGTAGCGCGTTGAAACCGCGCCGATGCTCAGAACTCGACCACCACGAAATCTTCCTTGCCGACATCGCATTCCGGGCAGCGCCAGTTCGCCGGAATATCCGCGAACAAGGTGCCCGGTGGAATGCCTTCGTCCGGCAAACCGTTCTCCTCGTTGTAGATCCAGCCGCAAATCAGACACACCCAGCTTTTATATTCGATGACTTCGCTCACGACACGCTCTTGCATTTGAATGAACAGGAATTGACGCACCCCGCGCGCGTTCTTGCAGCGCACGGCGGCCCGCATATTACCGGAAAACGGCTAATTTTCGCCGATGCACGCGAACCGAACCGCTGCGCGCCCACGAAAGCGCGGTGTATGCTTGCTCGCGAGCAGCTCAGCCAAAAACCAGATTCACACAAGGAGAAGACGATGCTGAAGAAACCGCTGTTGAGCGCACTGATTCCCGCCGCACTCGCGCTCTCGACCTTCGTGGGTCAGGCGCACGCCCAGTCGGCGCGCGTGTATTTCGTCGAACCGAAGGACGGCGCGACCGTCACCAGTCCGGTGCACGTGAAGTTCGGCGTCGATGGCATGACCGTCGCGCCCGCCGGGACGATGACCGAAGGCACGGGGCATCATCACTTGCTGATCGATTCCGGGCCGCTGCCCAAGGGCACGGTCATTCCGGCCAACGACACGTCGCTGCACTACGGGAAAGGCCAGACGGAAGCCGATGTCAAACTTCCGCCCGGCGATCACACGCTGACCATGCAGTTCGGCGACGGCGCGCATCGCTCGTTCGGGCCGGAAATGAGTTCGACCATCAAGGTGCATGTGCAGTAACGCTTCGAGGAAATGGCGGCGCGGCGGCGTGCTTTTGGCTTATGCCGTCCGAACGATGGACGCCGCGCGCCCCTTGACCGGTACAATGACCGCTTCCCTATGTGCCACGGCCATGCCGGTGCCACGGTTCGCCATTCCTGAATTCCCATGTCGCTCTATTCCATTTCGGACGCGCAACTCGCGTTCGGCCATGTCGCATTGCTCGATCACGCCGACTTCTCGCTCGAAGCGGGCGAACGTGTCGGTCTGATCGGCCGCAACGGCGCGGGCAAGTCGTCGCTGCTCAAGATCGTCGCGGGACTCGCCGCGCCGGACGATGGCCTCATCACGCGTCAGAACGAACTCACCACGGTCTATGTGCCACAGGAGCCGGAATTCGATCTGGATGCCACGGTGTTCGATGTCGTCGCCTCCGGCCTGACCGATGCCCGCGCCTTGCTCGACGAATACGATGCCGTCGCGCACGCGCTCGCCGACGCGCCCGAAGGCCCCGAACACGATTCGTTGATGTCGCGCATGAACGCGCTGCAAACCTCGCTCGATCTGCACGATGCCTGGAACTGGCGCACGCGCGTGGCGACCACGCTCGCGCAGATCGGCCTCGATGGCGACGCGCGCACCGGCGCGCTCTCCGGCGGCATGAAAAAGCGCGTGGCGCTGGCGCGCGCGCTGGTCGTGCAGCCGGACATTCTGTTGCTGGACGAGCCGACCAACCATCTGGATTTCGACGGCATCCGCTGGCTCGAAGATTTGCTCGTCACGCTGCGCTCGGGGCTGCTGTTCATCACGCACGATCGCGCGTTTCTGGATCGCGTGGCCTCGCGCATCGTCGAACTCGATCGCGGGCGGCTGCTGTCGTATCCGGGCAATTTCAGCGCGTATCAGACACGCAAGGCGCAGCAACTCGAAGTCGAACAAGTGGAGCAGGCCAAGTTCGACAAGCTGCTCGCGCAAGAGGAAGTGTGGATTCGCAAGGGCGTCGAGGCGCGGCGCACGCGCAGCGTCGGACGTATCGCGCGGCTGGTGGAAATGCGCAACGAGCGCGCCGAACGCCGCAACGTGCAAGGCAATGTGAAGCTCGATGTCGGTCAGGGCGAGAAGTCCGGCAAGATCGTCTCCGAACTCACGGACGTGACCAAGATTTACGGTGAACGTACCATCGTCGATAACTTCACGGCGACCGTCATGCGTGGCGACAAGATCGGCTTCGTCGGGCCGAACGGGGCGGGCAAGACCACGCTGCTCAAGCTGATTCTCGGCGAATTGCAGCCGGACGATGGCCGCGTGCGCACCGGCACCAACATTCAGGCCGCGTATTTCGATCAGATGCGCGCGCAACTCGATCTCGACAAATCGCTCGCGGACACCATCAGCCCCGGCAGCGAATGGGTCGAAGTCAACGGCGTGAAGAAGCACGTCATGAGCTATCTCGGCGACTTTCTGTTCGCGCCGGAACGTGCGCGTTCGCCGGTGCGTTCGCTCTCGGGCGGCGAGCGTAACCGCCTGTTGCTGGCGCGTTTGTTCGCGCGCCCCGCGAACGTGCTCGTGCTCGACGAACCGACCAACGATCTCGACATTCCCACGCTCGAACTGCTCGAAGAACTGCTCGCGGAATACGACGGCACCGTGCTGCTGGTGAGCCACGACCGCGCGTTTCTGGACAACGTGGTGACCTCGGTGTTCGCGGCGGAAGGCGGCGGCAAGTGGCGCGAGTATGTCGGCGGCTTCTCCGACTGGCAGATTCAGCGCGAACGTTCGGAGCGGATCGCGGAAGACGCGGCGCGTCAGGTCGCGAAGGAAACGCAGAAGGACGATGCGCCGAAGGAAAGCGCCTCGGGCCGCAATGCGCAGCGCACCGCGAAGCTCTCGTTCAAGGATCAGCGCGAGCTTGAGGCGCTTCCCGCGCAGATCGCGGCGCTGGAAGAGGAGCAGAAACGCATTGCCGCGCAACTGGCGGACGGCTCCGTTTTCGCGAAGGATGCGAAGGAAGGCGCGCGTCTTTCCGAGCGTCATGCGGCCATCGAAGACGAATTGCTGGTGGCGCTCGAACGCTGGGAAGAACTGGAAGCGAAGCGCAAATAAGGGCATCGCGCGCGCACGGGCAGGTCGTTTCGGTGAGCTTGCCCGCCTCGCATCGCACGGACGATGCAGCTACAATCGCCAGCCGATTTATGCGCCCGAGGTGGGCGCGGCGGGCGAAAACCGCTATTCTCCTAGCGCGGCTCGACGCGGCGGCCGGGGCCACGGCCTTCACGCCACGGATCGGGCCAGACGTATTCGCAGTTTCGATCAGGCATTCGCCGGCACGACACACGGCGTCATCGGGCGGCTCACGCTTGGGCGCTTCATCGGCCGGATCAACGTTCAATCATGTCAACGAAAAAATCCAGCGCAATGGCCACTGGCACTCAACGAGGCGCGCGCACTGTCATGCATGCCAAGGCAGCCGGCTACAGCGAGGCATCCATCAAGGTGCTCAAGGGACTGGAGCCGGTCAAGCAGCGGCCCGGCATGTACACGCGCACCGAGAACCCGCTGCACATCATTCAGGAAGTCATCGACAACGCCTCCGACGAGGCGCTTGGCGGCTTTGGCAAACAGATCACGGTGACCGTACACACAGACAATTCCGTGTCCGTCGAGGACGACGGGCGCGGCATTCCGTTCGGCATGCATCCCGAGGAAGGCGTGCCGGTGGTCGAGATCGTCTTCACGCGTCTGCACGCGGGCGGCAAGTTCGATAAGGCCGCGGGCGGCGCGTACACGTTCTCGGGCGGTCTGCACGGCGTGGGCGTGTCGGTGACGAACGCGCTCGCCACGCGGCTCGAAGTGACGGTGTGGCGCGACAACAAGGTCGCGCAACTCGCCTTCGCCAACGGCGATGTGGTTGAGACGCTCACCACGCGCGCCGCCGAACGCGGCGCGAAGAAAACCGGCACGCGCGTGCGTGCGTGGCCGAATCCCAAGTACTTCGATTCCGCGAACCTGCCGCTCGGCGAGTTGCAGCGTCTGCTGCGCTCGAAGGCCGTGTTGCTGCCGGGCGTGGAAGTGGTGCTCGTCATCGAAAAGAGCGGCGAACGGCAGACGTGGAAGTACGAAGACGGTCTGCGCGGCTATCTGCTCGAAGGCATGGGCGGCAGCGATCTGCTGATTCCGTTGTACGAGGGCGAGCGTTACGCGGAAAGCTCGCGCAATACCGAGGAAACGTTTGCAGAAGGCGAAGGCGCGGCGTGGGTGGTCGCGTGGAGCGAGGAAGGGCCGCTGCTGCGCGAGTCCTACGTCAACCTCATTCCGACGCCCGCAGGCGGCACGCATGAATCCGGCCTGCGCGATGGCCTCTTTCAGGCGGTCAAGAATTTCGTCGAAATCCACAATCTGCAACCCAAGGGCGTGAAGCTGCTCGCGGAAGACGTGTTCGCGCGCGTGTCCTTCGTGCTGTCGGCGAAGGTGCTCGACCCGCAATTCCAAGGGCAGATCAAGGAACGTCTCAATAGCCGCGATGCGGTCAGGCTCGTGTCGTCGTTCTCGCGGCCGGCGCTGGAGTTGTGGCTCAACCAGCATGTCGAGTACGGCAAGAAGCTCGCGGAACTCGTGATTCGGCAGGCGCAGGCGCGCACGCGCGCGGGTCAGAAGATCGAGAAGAAAAAGAGTTCGGGCGTGGCTGTGTTGCCCGGCAAGCTGACCGATTGCGAATCCACGGATATCACGCGCAACGAACTCTTTCTGGTCGAGGGCGATTCGGCGGGCGGCTCCGCGAAAATGGGCCGCGACAAGGAATTCCAGGCCATCCTGCCCTTGCGCGGCAAGGTGCTGAACACGTGGGAAACCGAGCGCGACCGGCTCTTCGCGAATAACGAAGTGCACGATATCGCGGTGGCGATCGGCGTCGATCCGCACGGCCCGGACGAGCAGATCGATCTTTCGAATCTGCGCTACGGCAAGATCTGCATTCTCTCGGATGCGGACGTGGACGGCGCGCACATTCAGGTCTTGCTGCTCACGCTGTTCTTCAAGCATTTCCCGCAACTGATCGAACGCGGCCATGTGTGCGTGGCGCGTCCGCCGCTGTTTCGCGTCGATGCCCCCGCGCGTGGCAAGAAGCCCGCACAGAAGCTCTACGCGCTCGACGAAGGCGAACTCGAAGCCATTCTCGACAAGCTGCGCAAGGACGGCGTGCGCGAAACCGCGTGGACCATCAGCCGCTTCAAGGGCTTGGGCGAAATGAGCGCCGAACAATTGTGGGACACCACCATGAATCCCGACACGCGGCGTCTCTTGCCGGTGGGACTGGGCGATCTGGGCTTCGATCTCACCGTCTCGCGCATGACCATGCTGATGGGCAAGGGCGAAGCGGCGTCGCGCCGAAGCTGGCTCGAAGAAAAGGGCAACGAAGTCGAAGCGGACATCTGATCTGCCCGCACGAACGCATTGACACGGATATTCGATGGGAATCACAGACGATCTCTTCGCCGAACAGACCGCACCGGACGGCGAACAACTCACGCTCGGCGATTACGCCGAACGCGCCTATCTCGACTATGCAGTGAGCGTGGTCAAGGGCCGCGCGCTGCCCGATGTGTGCGACGGCCAGAAGCCCGTGCAGCGCCGCATTCTCTACGCGATGAGCGAAATGGGCCTCGCGTCCGGCGCCAAGCCGGTGAAGTCCGCGCGCGTGGTGGGCGACGTGCTCGGCAAGTATCACCCGCACGGCGACCAGTCCGCGTATGACGCGCTGGTGCGTCTGGCGCAGGACTTTTCGATGCGCTATCCGCTCATCGACGGGCAAGGGAATTTCGGTTCGCGCGACGGCGATGGCGCGGCGGCCATGCGTTACACCGAAGCGCGGCTGACGCCCATCGCGCGCTTGCTGCTCGATGAAATCGATCAGGGCACGGTCGATTTCATGCCGAACTACGACGGCTCGTTCGAGGAGCCGAAGCTGCTGCCCGCGCGTTTGCCGTTCCTGTTGCTGAACGGGGCGTCGGGCATCGCGGTGGGTTTGGCGACGGAAATTCCCTCGCACAATCTGCGCGAAGTGGCGCAGGCGGCGGTTGCGATGATTCGCGATCCGAAGATCGGCCACGCGGGGCTCATGGAGAAGGTGCCGGGGCCGGACTTTCCGGGCGGCGGCCAGATCATTTCATCGCAGGCCGAAATATCGGCGGCCTACGAGAACGGGCGCGGCAGTCTGAAGGTGCGCGCGCGGTACAAGATCGAGGACATGGCGCGCGGGCAGTGGCAGATCGTCATCAACGAATTGCCGCCGGGCGTGTCGAGCCAGAAGGTGCTCGAAGAAATCGAGGAACTCACCAATCCGAAGATCAAGCTCGGCAAGAAGACGCTCACGCCGGAACAGGTGCAGACCAAGCAAACCTTGCTCGGCCTGCTCGATGCCGTGCGCGACGAGTCCGGCAAGGATGCGCCCGTGCGGCTGGTGTTCGAGCCGAAGTCGAGCCGCATCGACCAGACGGAATTCGTGACCACGTTGCTTGCGCACACGAGTCTCGAATCGAACGCGACGATCAACCTCGTCATGATCGGCTCGGACGGGCGGCCGCGGCAGAAGGGCATCGTCGAGATTCTGCATGAGTGGATCGGCTTTCGCTTCGTGACGGTGACGCGGCGCACGCAGCATCGGCTGAACAAGGTGAATGACCGCATTCATATTCTCGAAGGGCGAATGATCGTCTTCCTGAATATCGATGAAGTCATTCGCATCATTCGCGAGTCGGAGGAGCCGAAGCAGGCGTTGATCGCGCGGTTCAATCTGTCGGACCGGCAGGCGGAAGATATTCTCGAGATTCGCTTGCGGCAATTGGCGCGGCTCGAGGCGATCAAGATCGAGCAGGAACTCAAAGATCTTGGCGAGGAAAAGAAGAAGCTCGAAGAACTGCTCAATAGCGATGCCGCGATGAAGCGCTTGCTCATCAAGGAAATCGAGGCGGATGCCAAGCAATATGGCGATGATCGCCGCACGCTGATTCAGCAGGAAAAGCGTGCGACGTTCGAAGCGCGGGTGGTGGATGAACCGGTGACGGTGGTTGTGTCGCAGCGTGGCTGGGTGCGGGCGTTGAAGGGGCATGGGCTCGATCCTGCGAGCTTTACCTTTAAGCAAGGTGATGGCTTGTATGCGGCGTTTTTGGCGCGGACGCCGGATTCGCTCGTTGCCTGGGGAAGCAAGGGGCGCGTGTATTCGGTGCCGGTGGCTTCGTTGCCTGGCGGGCGCGGGGATGGGGTGCCGGTTACCTCGCTCATCGAGCTTGAGTCGGGGACGCATCTGCTGCATTACTTTGCGGCGAATGCCGAGCAGGTTTTGTTGCTGGCATCCAGCAACGGGTTTGGGTTTACCGCGAAGCTTGGGGATATGGTCAGCCGGCAGAGGGCGGGCAAGGCGTTCATGACCATCGATGAAGGCGCTGTTCCGCTTGCGCCGATGCCGGTTATTCCTTCGGCTGCGTATGTTGCTTGTCTGTCCAGCGCGGGGCGGTTGCTCGTGTTCGGGATGGAGGAGATGAAGACGCTGTCGGGCGGGGGACGTGGGGTGATTTTGATGGGGCTTGATGCTAAGGAGACTTTGCGACAGGCGCTTGCGGTTGATGCCCGGGGTGTTGTGATGATTGGCACCGGGCGCGGGGGGAAGGTTCGGGATGAGAAGTTGGCTGGGTCGCAGTTTGAATTGCATCTCGGCAAGCGGGCGCGGAAGGGGAGAGCGCCGGATTCTTCGTTGAAGGTTTTGGAGTTGAGGCCGGTGTTTGAGGGGTGAGGGTTTGTTGTGCAAGGGGCTGCTGGTTTTTGGGCTTTTTATTCAGTAGCCGCCTCCCCGGCGGGGGGGTAACTTTCTTTGCTGCTGCAAAGAAAGTCACCAAAGAAAGCAGCTTTTTACCCCATGCACGCTGGCTGGAAAGGGTTGGTCTGGATTAACGATGCAGTGGCCGCAATAGGACTTTCCACGCGTAACGAGCCGCTTAGGCAACCTTGCGATTACGCGCTCGAATCCTTTGATCTTAGTGGACCGCATTCATTCTTTCGGCCATGCGCTACGCGCGCCGAGAACTTGAGAACGGAACCCCGCAGCGTATCAGCGCCCAGCCAACTCATGCTTCCCCGCAAGATTGCTATTCGGCCCTACGTTGGTTAGTGCCTAAGCGAAAGGCGCAAGCTCAAAGGCTCAACTCGCGTGGGCGTGGTGTCATGTTGGCGTTTGCCTTTTAGTCGGAGCACTAACGAACGTAGGGCCGAATAGCAATATAGCGATGGCGCGTGGGGTGGCTGGGCATTTATAGGCTGCGGGATTCCGTTCTAAGGTTCTCGGCGCGCGCAGCGCATGGCCGAAAGAATGAATGCGGTCCACAGTGCCAAGCCTATTCGAGCGGACAATCGCGAGGTTGCCAACGCGCTTTGGCAAACGAAGGACATCCTATTGCGGCCACTGCATCGTTAATTCAGGCCACACTTTCCAGCCAGCGAGCATGGGGGTAAAAGCTGCTTTCTTTGATTACTTTCTTTGCAGCAGCAAAGAAAGTGATCCCCCCGCCGGGGAGGCGGCTACTGAATAAAAAGCCCAAACAAAAGAAGCCCTTTGCACGACAAAATAAAAACCCCGGGAACTCCCCCCTACCAAACCCATTCCTACAACAAGCACCAAAAACCTAAACCACAATGAACAAAATCCAAGAAGCCGCCTTATACGTCCATCTCCTCGGCGTAGCCATCTGGATCGGCGGCATGGTCTTCGCTCATTTCTGCCTACGCCCGGCACTCGGCGATCTCACTCCGCAACTGCGCTTGCCCCTGTGGGAATCAGTCTTCGCCCGCTTCTTCAACTGGGTAGCCGGCTCGGTAATCGTGATCCTCATAACCGGCGGCTACCTGCTAATAGAATCCGGCGGCGCGCAAGCCGGCTGGCCTCTCCACGCCATGGCCGGCCTGGGCATAGTCATGATGCTTATCTTCGGCCACATCCGTTTCGGCGTATTCCCGCGCATCCGCCGTGCGGTTCAGGCGCAGAACTGGCCCGATGGCGCGCGCGCCGTGGCCACCGTGCGACGCCTCGTCGTGATTAATTTAGTGCTGGGTGTGGTGACGATCGGCACAGCCGTCCTCTCCCGAGGAATCTAATCAACGCCCGCCGTGCTCATCAGTAAGAGCCGTGCCCGTAGGCTCATGCAACGCGCGCGGCGCGGAACCGCGCAACCACCCGCATACACCAAAGCGCTCCAAAAGCGCATGCACGCCATCGGTAGGAACGGGCCGCGAGAACAGGAAGCCTTGCGCTTCCACCGGCCCAAGCGCCGCGAGCCACGCGATCTGTTCCTCGCGCTCGGTGCCTTCCACGACCACCGTGAGCCCAAGCGACCGCGCAAGATTGACGATCGCCGCCACCATCACGCACACGGAACGGTCTTCAGGTATCGCCTGAATGAACGACCGATCCACCTTCAGCGTATCGACGGAAAAACGGTTCAAGTAGGAAAGCGACGAATACCCCGTACCAAAATCATCCAGCGCAATACGCACTCCAAGCCGCTTCAACGCCACGATCTTCTCTTGCACAAGCTCGGGATATTCGACCATCACCGTTTCGGTGATTTCGAGTTCGAGCTTATCGGGCGGAATGCCGGTCGCCTCAATTGCGCGCGCCACAGTCTCCAGCAAATCGCCACGCCAGAACTGCACCGCCGAAATATTCACCGCCAGCGATAACCCCGTATAACCCTCACGCTGCCACTGCGCGAGTTGCGCGCAAGCGGTATGCACGACGAAATCGCCAACAGCCACGATCAATCCCGTCGATTCCGCCACCGGAATGAACTCGTTCGCGGGAATCAACCCATGCTGCGGATGATTCCACCGCACCAGCGCCTCGAACCCGGTGATACACCGCCGCGCCAAATCGATCTTCGGCTGATACACAAGGAACAATTGCCCTTCAGCCAAGGCCACGCGCAACTGCTGCTCCCACTTCATCAAATGATCCGCGCGATGCGACAAGTGCGGCGAGTAAAACTGGTAGCAGTTCTTGCCCGCATCCTTCGCGCTGTACATGGCGAGATCGGCCTTCTTGAGCAGATCGATCTCGCTCTCGTTCGACACCGAAAACAACGCGATGCCAATGCTCGCATGCAGCACGAACGCACTGCCGCGCACATCGAACGGCGTCGCGAACATGGTCGCGATGTCGTTCGCCAGCGTCACCGCGCGCTGCTCCACATCGTCGCCCTTGACGATCACCACGAACTCGTCGCCGCCGATGCGCGCCAGCGTCCCGCTTTGCCCGACCGTTTCCGCCAGACGCGAAGCCGTCATCTGCAAAACGATATCGCCCGCGTTATGGCCGAGCGTGTCATTCACCGTCTTGAAGTTGTCGAGGTCGATGAACAAAAGCGCCAGCCGCCCGATGTTCTCCGGCTGCGCCACATCCTGCCGCAACGCGCGCAGCGTCGAATAGCGGTTACGCAGGCCGGTGAGCAGATCGTATTCGACCAGATGCGTCATCTCGCGCTCGCGTCCGAGCAACTTGCCGATCAAGCCGGTCGCCACGCCGAAGAAGCCGAGCATTGCAAGCGAGATGAAGCTCGCCATCAGCAGATAGACATTGCGCGTGTGGTTGTAGTCGATCATCTCCTCGCGCTCGGAAAGACCGACGAGCACGCCGAGCGGATAACCATCGATATGCCGGTACGACACGATCCGCTTCACATGATCGATCGGATCGACATAGATGCCCGAGGCATGCTCGGAAGTCGGATAGACGCCGCTTGCGCTGAACGCGGCATGCGTGTGGTCATCGGGCGAGAGATTGCGCCCGCCGCTGCCCTTGGCGACTGCGGAAGCGGGCGGCGTATCGGTCGGGCCGCCGCCCGTGCTGCGCGCGAGCACCGAGCCGTTGTCGGACACCACCGCGATCACGCCTTCGTGTCCGATGGAGGCGACGTTATAGAAATCGCTCGTGAAATACGCCGGATCTTCCGACACCACGACCACGCCCGCGAACGAACCATCGGGATGATTGAGCCGCCGCGTGATCTGCAAGGTCCACATGCCGGAGACGCGTCCGCGCACCGGGCGGCTGATGTAGAGCAAGTCGTCGTTGGCGTGCAGATGCACCTTGAAGTGCTCGCGGTCCGACAGATCGATCGGCCGCGGATGCGAATCCTGTGTCGTCGCGACGAGATGACCGTCCGCATCGATCAGCGACACCTGCACGAGCGTGTCGCTCTGCACGACGCCTTTCTCCACCGTCGCGCTCAGATCGAAGTTCTCGGGCGACTTCTCGTACTCGTACTTCACGAAGCGCGTGATCTGATCGACCTGATGAATCGCCTTGATGGTGTGTTGTTCGAGCGCCGAAGAAAGAATGGCGGCGGATGCCATGGATTCGTGCGTGGTCGCTTCCCGTTCGACCGAAAGACGCGCGAAGATGACCGCCCACAACAACACCAGCACGATGGAGCCGAGCACGGGAATGGCGAGCAACGCGCGACGCCGCCGCGCGGCATGCGCGCTGATGCGTGTGTCGTTCGCGGCGGTCGCGCGCGCGCGTTTCATGCGATGCCCGCTCGGGATGAATCGTGTGATGCGAGAGCGGCTGGCAACCGCGCAATGAAGATAAGGCGATGCATGGTGTGGGGCGTTGGGCCGAATCGAGTGACTATACCGCGCCTGACGCGCAACGGTGACAGCACGAACCGCATGCAATTGAGCGTGCGCGCGCGAAGCATGTCATGGACAGCATGGCCCGGCTTCGGCCTGGCTGAAGGCAACCGTTTGCGTCAGGGTGCAAGCGTTTCGAAGGCCCGGCGCGCGGCATCGTCATGCCGCGCTCCATTGGTCAGATAGTACGCAAGCCGCGGTCTTTAAGGAAGCGAATGGCGTCGGGGTATACGCGCGTCGGCGAAGTCGGGCGACTACCTCGCCAGATCATTGTTTCAGAAGCGAAAAACGCCGTCGATGATCGTCACGGCATGACCGCCGATCCAGATTGCCGCACCGCTTGCGCGATCGTCGTAAGTCACGCTCACGCGGCCGTCGCGATCGAGCGCCGTGCCCTGACGCACGGTGTAGGACGGACCTGGACGCTGGCCGTGAACATCGAGCAGGGCGGCCAGTGCGGCGTTCGCGCTACCGGTAACCGGATCTTCGGCAGTCTCCGCGCCGAGCATGAGCGCGCGTAGTTCGAAAGTCGCGGGCATGCCGTCCGTATGGTTGCCGTAAAGCACGATGCCATGCGTGTCCACTTGTTCGCACAGCGATTCGATCACCGCACGCGCTTCCCGAGATGGCTTGACATCGAGACACTGTGCCGCACTCTGCAGCCGCACGATGAGCCACGGCGCGCCGTTGTTCACCGCGCTCGGCGGGACGCTGAAATCGATTACTGCCGGTGCGAGCGCCGCGCTCAACCGCGCGCGCTGTTCCTCGTCGAGCGGCACGATGCGCGCAGGCGGCGCTTCGAACGCCCACTCACCGGCGGCGCGTTCTTCGAGCGTGACCAGACCTACGCCGCATTCCTGCACGAGCCGGCCGGGCGTCTTCGGCACATGACCGCTTTCGCGCCACGCATGCGCGCTGCCGAGCGTCGGATGTCCCGCGAAGGGCAGTTCCGTCGCCGTCGTGAAGATGCGCACGCGATAGTCGGCGCGCGGGTCGGTCGGCGGCAAGAGAAACGCTGTTTCGGAAAGATTAGTCCAGCGCGCGATGACCTGCATCTGTTCGGAGGACAGATCGTTCGCGTCGAAGATCACGGCGAGCGGGTTGCCCTTGAAAGGAACGGCGGTGAACACATCGACTTGTTTGAACGGAACGGTCTTGAGCGACATGGACATGGACCAATAAAAAAACCCGGCGCCAGATGCGCCGGGTTCATCGATTCTGACACGCGAGCGCGCAATGAAACGGCGTTTCAGCCCACTTCCGCGATCAGCTCGATTTCCACGCACGCACCCAAGGGAATCTGCGCGACGCCGAAGGCCGAACGCGCGTGCTTGCCGGCATCGCCGAACACGCTGGCGATGAGTTCGGACGCGCCATTGGTCACGATATGCTGCTCCGTGAACTCGAATGTTGAGTTGACGAGGCTCATCACCTTCACGATGCGCTTCACCTTGTTCAGATCGCCCACATGCGCATGCAGCGTCGCGATCAGATCGATGGCGACATTGCGCGCCGCCGCCTGGCCTTCCTCGGTGGAAAGCGTGTCGCCCAACTTGCCGACATACGGCTTGCCGTCCTTCTTGGCGATATGCCCGGACAGATACACCGTGTTGCCGCTCTGCGCGCTCATTACGTAAGCCGCAGCGGGCGCGCCGGCCGTGGGCAGATCGATGCCGAGTTCCTTCAGCTTGTCGTAGACATTGGATGCCATCGTTGCTCCTTGAGAGAGTTGAACCGAATTCAGATGCTCGCGCGGATCAGCGCGCCGAGCTTTGCCACACCTTCGTCGATGATCGCGGGCGGCACGGTGACAAACGACAGACGCATGGTGTTGTGTTCGGCATCGTTCGCGAAGAACGGACCGCCCGGCACGAAGGCCACATTCTGCGCGATGGCCTGCTCCAGCAGCTTCATCGAATCGACATGCTGCGGCAGCTTGACCCACACGAACATGCCGCCTTCGGGCCGGTTCCATTCGACACCGGCGGGCATGTGGCGTTCCAGCGCGTCGAGCATGGCGTTGCATTGATCGCGATAGAGCGCGCGGATCTTCGGCACGTGCGTATCGAGAAAGCCGTCCTTCACGACTTCGTACACGATGCGCTGCGTGAGGCTCGGCGTGTGCAAATCGGTCGCCTGTTTGGCCTGCACGAGTTTGAAGTGCAATTCCTCCGGCGCGATGATGTACCCCACGCGCAAGCCCGGCGCGAGCACCTTGGAGAACGAACCGAGATGCACGATATGGTCCGGCGCCATGGAAAGCAGCGTGGGCAGCGGTGCGCCCGCGTAATCGAGCGCGCCGTAAGGATCGTCCTCGATCACCGGGAACGCGGCCTTCTGCGCGAGCGCGGCGAGCGCGCGGCGGCGTTCCAGCGGCAAGCGGCGGCCGGTCGGATTCTGGAAATTCGGTTGTGCGTAAAGCAGGCGTGCGTTCGTGGTGAGCGCGGCATCGAGCCGTTCGGGAATCAGGCCGGATTCATCGGTCGGCACCTGCACGTAATGCGGCTCGAACATCGAGAACGATTGCAGCGCGCCGAGATACGTCGGCGTTTCGACCAGCACGCGGCTGCCCGGATCGACGAGCGTCTTGCCGAGCAGGTCGAGCGCCTGCTGCGAACCGGTCGTGATGAGCACTTGCGTCGGACGAATGCTGACACCGTTCACCGAGTAGCGCGCGGCAATCCATTCGCGCAGCGGCATGTAGCCTTCGGTGGCGCTGTATTGCAGCGCGGCGGACGGCTGATCGCGCAGGATGCGCTCGGACGCGTGACGCATTTCCTCGACGGGAAACGTCGCGGGCGAGGGCAGACCGCCCGCGAACGAAATGACTTCCGGCCGTTCCGTGACCTTGAGGATTTCCCGGATGGCCGAGCTGGTGAGCTTGCGGGCGCGTTCGGAGAGTTGCCACGGCGTGGCGCGGAGATCGGCTTGATTCATGAAAGGTCTCGGTTGAATGTGCGGACGACGGATTCGATTATCTCGCGAGTTGCTCGTTGATTGGATCGCCGGGGCGCGCGACGGGAATGGCGGGACGCACGGCGGCCTTGCGGCCCAGCATCACGGTGACGATGACGGCGGCTGCGTAAAGCCATGTCGATGCCGCGACATGTTCGCCGAAGAACAGCGCGGAAAACGCCATCGTGAAGAAGATTTGCAGCAGTTGCACTTGCCCGACGCGTGCGATGCCGCCCATCGCCAATCCCGCGTACCACGCGAAGAAGCCGATGAACTGCGAGAACAGCGTGACATAGCCGAACGCGAGCCACACCTTGAGCGCGATCGGTTCAGGATGCGTCGTGTAATGCGTCCACGCGAGCCAGCCGACCGGCAGCACCAGAAACGGCGCGGACAGCACGAGCGCCCAGCAGATCACCTGCCATCCGCCGATCTGACGCGCGAGCCGCGCGCCTTCCGCGTAGCCGAGCGCGCCGATGCCGACCGCGACGAGCATCAGCAAATCGCCCGTCTGAAGCCCGCCGCCGCCCGCCTGCAACGCGAACGCGACGACGATCGCGCTGCCCGCCACGGCGACCGCCCAGAATGCCTTCGATGGCCGCTCGCGCGAGAGCCACGCCGCGTAGATCGCGACGCACAGCGGTTGCAGCCCGTTGACCACCGCGCCGTGCGAGGCGGGCACGGTTTTCATGGCCCACGCGGAAAACACCGGAAACGCGACGATCACGCCAAGCGACACCACCGCGAGGCTTTTGACCTGCGGCCACGTCGGCCGTTTCTCGCGCCGCCACGCGAGCAGCGCGGCGGCGGGAATGGCCGCGACGAGCGCGCGCCCGAGACCGTTCAGCAGCGGATGCACTTGTTCGACCACGATGCGCGTCATCGGCAGCGTGAGGCTGAAAATGACCACGCCGATCAGGCCGAGCAGCATGCCTTCGGTTTCGCGGGTTCTCATCTGATGCGGTCTCCTTGTTAGTTCTTTGTACGACGGCGCTTGGCCGCTGTGCGTTGCGCTTCTTCTTGCTCGCGAATGCTATCCGCCGATTCGCCGAGCGTGACGATGGAGCCATCCGGCAACTCGAATTGCGCGACGAGCGCCGGTGCGCCTTCGGTCGCTTCGACGCGCATCAGATGCGCCGCGCCGAGCCACGAAAGCTGATCGTTCAGCGCGTCCGCACGCGGATGAAAACCCGTCAGCGCGCGCAGCAGAATGCCGGTTTCCGGCAGCGCATCGCTCGGATGACGCGGCGTGTCCCACTGAATCAGCGACGGCGCGATGCCATCGCCTGCGCCATCCCACGAGGGAAACGCGCCATCGTCGGGGACGGTCAGGTTCCATGTATTGCCTGCGCGCGACATCGGCGCGACCGGCGCGATGCGTTCGGGATATTGCGCTTGCCAGCGCGCAAGCGAGCGCGGACGGTCCACGCGCGCAACCCAATGCACAAGCTGCGGACCGTGTTCCGCGAGACGTTGCTGCATGGCGGGATCATCGAGTGCGAACAAACGCGGGCGCGGCGAAGCGACCGGCGCGGCATCCGAATCGATCGCGATGACTTCCATATACGCGCCGCCCCACAGATTCAAGAGCGCGTTGTGCGTGCGCATCGACGGATGCCGTCCGCCGGGCGCGACCTCCACGCCGAACTTTTCGGCGATGAAACGCGCGCCCTCATCGAGCGTGCGCGCGGCGATCACGAGATGGTCCAGCTTGAGCGGATGTGAAGTCATGGTTGCGATGCAAACGAAAACAGGGCCGTTAGCATAACCCCGGCCGAAAGCAGAATGTAGCCCCTATCACCGTGACAGTAACGGTACAATCGGCCCAATACTATTCGGTACAGTTTCAGACGCCGAGCCGCCATCGATTTTTCGGAGGTCCGCATGTCCGTTCCGCTCGACCAGATTCCCGCCCCGCACGACGCCGCGCAACTCACGCTCGTCGATCAACTGGTGCAGTGGGGCCGCCGCCGCATCGACGAACGTGTGTTCAGGCCGGGCATGCGCATGCCGTCCATCCGCAAGCTCGCGCTGGACAAAGGCGTGTCGCGCTTCACGGTGGTCGAGGCGTACGAACGGCTGGTCGCGCACGGCTATCTGGATTCGCGGCGCGGTTCGGGCTTTTATGTGCGCGAGCGTTCGGGGCCGACGCTCGTCGTCAATGGCGCGCAGCCGGTGGCGGCGGAGCGCGAGCCGGTGCAGAGCGCCATCGATGTGGTCTGGCTGCTGCGCAACATGCTGCACACGGCGAGTCCCGAGAAAGGTCCGGGGCTGGGCTATCTGCCGGGCCGCTGGCTCGATGGCGAACTCATCACCAATGCGCTGCGCTCGATGAGCCGCCTGTCCGGCGCGCAGATGCTCGGCTTCGGCACGCCGCACGGGTTTTTGCCGCTGCGCCAGCAATTGCAGACGCGGCTGGAGGAAGTGGAGATCGGCGCATCGGCGCAGCAGATCGTGTTGACCTCGGGCATCACGCAGGCGATCGACCTGATTTCGCGCCTGTACGTGAAACCGGGCGATGCCGTGATCGTCGGCGATCCCGCGTGGTTCCAGATGTTCGGCCGCTTCGCCTCGCAGGGCGCGCGGCTGGTCGGCATGCCGTACACGCCGCACGGCCCCGACCTCGATGCGCTCGAAACGCTCGTCGCCACGTGGCGGCCGAAGATGCTCATTATCAATTCGGTGCTGCAGAATCCCACGGGCACGTCGCTGACGGCGGCGCAGGCGTTCCGCATTCTGCAACTCGCGCAGGAGTACGACTTCATCGTGGTGGAGGACGATGTTTATGGCGATCTCTGCCCGACCGGTTTCGCCGCCACGCGCATGGCTTCGCTCGATCAACTCAAGCGCGTGATCTTTCTCGGAAGCTTTTCGAAGACGCTCGCGGCGAATCTGCGCGTGGGCTATGTCGCGGCATCGGCGGACGTGGCGAAGGCGCTGGCCGATCAGAAGATGCTCGTAGGCATGACCAGTCCCGAGTTGAATGAGCGCGTGGTCTACAAGGTGCTGACGGAAGGGCATTACCGGCGGCACGTCGAACGCTTGCGCGCGCGGCTGGACGGCGTGCGCGAGAAGACCGCGCGCATGCTGGAAAAAACCGGCATGACGCTGTTCACGCCGCCGGAAGCGGGCATGTTCATCTGGGCGGATACGGGCGTCGATTCCGATGGTCTCGCGGCGGCGGGCCACGAAGCGGGCTTTCTGCTGACGCCGGGCAGCTTGTTTTCACCGCATCAGTCGCCGACCACGCGGATGCGTTTCAACGTCGCGAATTGCGGCGATCCGGCGTTGCCGGGCATGTTGGCGGGCCATCTGGATGGCGCGTCGCGGCGTGGTTAAAAACGCCGGGGCAAGTGATGGCGCGCGTGCGGATTGTCGAGGAATGCATGCAGGACGGTTTCGTAGAGCGAGAGCGCGTCTGGCATTGCACGATAACGCCGCTCGTAAAGCCGATCCTGCGCGCCGCAGAATTTGAGCGCGAAGTAGTCCGCTAGCACGTTGCCTTGCGCTTCCATGTTGTAGTCCGACAGACGCTTCTCCGCGCCAAGCTCATAGCCATAACCCAGCCCAATGCGGATCGCGCCGCGCAGCCGCACCGGATAGCCCAGTTGAAACTGCCAGACATGCGTCATCTCGTGGATGAACCACATCCGCGCGCCGGCGTCGCACAGGGAAAAGTCGTGCTGAAAGCAGGCAGGCGGAAAATACAGGTTGCCGTTCGGGGCCATCGCGGTATGCGCGGGTTGCAGGCCGAACGGCAGATAGCCGCGCGCATGCACGCGCACGCTCGAATAGTCGATGGCGTCGCGAAAGATCGACCGCGCGGCGTGTATTTCGCCGGTCGAGAGCGGGCGGGCGGTTCGGCGCATGCAGGCATCATAGCGGCGCGCGGGACTTGAAATCGGTTGATCCGTCCATATATCGCACGAATTCGGCTCTGAAAGGCCACGCAATCCGCATCAACGCAATCGAAAAGAGGAACCGACATGGCGCAAGAAACCATGAGCTTTCAGGCAGAAGTGAAGCAACTTCTGCAACTGATGATCCACTCGCTCTACAGCAACAAGGAAATCTTTCTTCGCGAACTGATTTCCAACGCATCCGATGCCGCCGACAAGCTGCGCTTCGAGGCTTTGGAAAACAGCGCGCTGTACGAGAGCGATCCCGACCTGCGCATCCGCGTGTCGTTCGACAAGGACGCGCGGACCGTCACCATCGACGACAACGGCATCGGCATGAGCCGCGCGGACGCCATTTCGCACCTGGGCACCATCGCGCGTTCGGGCACGAAGGAATTCTTCTCGAAGCTCTCCGGCGACCAGCAGAAGGATGCGGCGCTGATCGGCCAGTTCGGCGTGGGGTTCTATTCGGGCTTCATCGTCGCGGACAAGATCACGGTGGAGACGCGCCGCGCCGGTCTGCCGGTGAACGAGGGCGTGCGCTGGACCAGCGCGGGCGAGGGCGATTTCGAAGTCGAGGATATTGAGCGCGCGCAACGCGGCACGACCATCACGCTGCATCTGCGTGCGGACGAGGACGATCTGCTGTCCACGCACAAGTTGAAGTCGATCATCCAAAAGTATTCGGATCACGTCGCGCTGCCCATCCTCATGAAGAAGGAAGAATGGGATGCCGAAAAGAGCGAGATGGTTGTCAAGGATGAAGACGAGACCGTCAATCAGGCGAGCGCGCTGTGGACGCGCCCGAAAAGCGAGATCACCGACGAGCAGTACAAGCAGTTCTATCAGCACATCTCGCACGATCACGACGAACCGCTCGCGTGGACGCACAATCGCGTCGAAGGCCGCAGCGAGTACACGCAACTGCTGTATGTGCCGAAGCACGCGCCGTTCGATCTGTGGAACCGTGAGCATCGCGGCGGGCTGAAGCTGTATGTAAAGCGCGTGTTCATCATGGACGATGCGGAACAACTGCTGCCCGCGTATCTGCGCTTCGTGAAAGGCGTGGTGGATTCGGCTGATTTGCCGCTGAATGTATCGCGCGAAATCCTGCAGGAAAGCCGCGATGTGAAGGCCATTCGCGAAGGTGTGACCAAGCGCGTCTTGTCGATGCTGGAAGAAATCGCGTCGTCATCGGCCGAAGCGACGGAAGAAGCCGACAAGCAGAAGTACGCGAATTTCTGGAGCGCGTTCGGTCAGGTGCTGAAGGAAGGCATCGGCGAGGACTTTGGCAATCGCGAGCGGATTGCGAAGCTGGTGCGGTTTGCATCGACGAACAACGATTCGGACGTGCAGAACGTGTCGCTTGCGGATTACGTCGCGCGCATGAAGCCCGAGCAGACGAAGATTTACTACGTCACCGCCGATAGCTGGCAGGCCGCGAAGAACAGCCCGCATCTGGAAGTGTTCCGCAAGAAGGGCGTCGAGGTGTTGCTGCTGACGGATCGCGTCGATGAATGGATGCTCTCGTTCCTCAACGAGTTCGACGGCAAGCCGCTGGCGAGCGTGGCGCGCGGCGATCTCGATCTCGGCGCGCTCAACGACGAAGAAAAGCAGCAGCAGGAAAAGGTCGGCGAGGAATTGAAGCCGCTCGTCGAGAAGATGAAGGAAGCGCTCGAAGGCAAGGCGAAGGACGTGCGTCTGACGTTCCGCCTGACCGATTCGCCGACTTGCCTCGTGGCCGATGAAGGCGACATGAGCGGTTATCTGCAACGCATGCTGAAGGCGGCGGGGCAGAACGCGCCGCAGGCGGAACCGATTTTGGAGGTGAATCCGGAACATCCGCTCGTCAAGGCACTGAATGCCGATGATGCGGATTTCGCGGACTGGTGCCACTTGTTGTTCGATCAGGCGTTGCTGGCCGAAGGCGGACAACTGGATGATCCGGCGAGTTTCGTGAAGCGGACGAATGCGTTGTTGTTGGCGCGGTAAGGGTTTTGATTAGTGGAAGGACGCGCGCCGCCGGGGAAGCGGCGGCGCGTTTTTTTATGTGCCGATCATGCCTTGGCTTGTTCGAGCACCGACGCCGCGATACTTCGCACGCTCGCCGGATAGCGCGCCGCGTGACTCAGAATATGACCCGCGATCGAAGCGATCGTGTGGCTCGTGTGCTTGCTTGGATCTTTGGCCTGACTCATCGCCGAAGCAGCAATCCGCTCGATATCCTTCGCATCCTGCGTCTTGGCGCCGTGCTCCTTGAAGTACTCCAGAATGGCGCCTGCCATTGAAGCAATGTGTTCTGATGTTATGTTGCCTTTAGACATTCTGACCTCGAAAGAACGTGCTTTTCATGCGGTAGCGCGAAACCGATTTGCAGTCGTCTGCCGCTCCTTTATACGAGCGATGCCAGCCGTGATCCACACGAAAACTCCTAAGCCTCGATAACCGCTTTCATGTTCAGCCCGATCATTCCTGCCGACGCGCACTGGAGCGCCGCGCCTCGACCGTCTCTGTCCAATGCGCAAAAGGACTGGCTCACGCGTGGCGGTTCTTTGACCGCACATCTGCGCACGCTGGGCCACGTCACAGTCGAAGTCACGCGCGAATCGATCGACATTCCGTGGCGCGACGAATGGCGCGCGCTCGGCATCACGCCGCGCACGCCAGTGTGGACGCGCGAAGTCGTGCTCAATGTCGATGACGTGCCGTTCGTGGTCGCGCACAGCATCGTGCCGCTGGAATACAGCACAGGCATCTGGCAATCGATGCGCCGTCTGCGTACGCGTCCGCTGGCGGAACTGCTCTATAGCGACCGCAGCGTGTCGCGCTCCGTGCTGACGAGCCGGAGCATCACGGCGCGGCATCCGTTGCATTTACTCGCCACACGACAAACGGAAGCACCTCACGCGTTGGTCGCGCGGCGTTCCGTGTTCGAACGGCACGGCGCGCCGCTGATGGTCACCGAATGCATGCTCGATGCGCTCTGGCGCAAGCTCGACGCAATGCATGAGCGGCATCGGCGCGACCATGTGCGGGCTTATGAGCATCTGGGTTCGCCGGTGACGCGCATCGGGCGTGGCGAAGCGAGATGAAGCTCGAAGGCTTCGCGCTGGTCGTTAATCGGCGGCGTGAACTTAATTAAGATACCTGAATGCCTTATTCGCTGCCTTGAATCAGTGTTTTTGTCTTAAGGGCTTCCCCGTATTTATCCTAAAAAAATCACACGGTAACTTTCGCGCCTTCCGTTGAAACGATTCAGTTGCGTAGCGATGACTTGCATTCGCAATATGACTCGCTCGACACATGATCCGCGTCGGCGGGTTTTTTTAGTCGGAGGCAGTTTTTATCGTGTCGAATATTTGGCTCAAGATGACGGATGTCATGGGCGAATCGCAAGACCTGGGGCATGAAGGTGAAATCGATGTCACGAGCTGGACGCTTTGCAAAACGAAATCGGACAGAACGTCTAAGGGCAAGTCGACCAGAGTCGGATATTTGTCTTTCGTTCACAACATCGATTTGGCCTCGTCCAGTTTGTCGAATCATATGTTCGCGAACAAAGTAGCAGAGCAAGCAATCCTGACGATTCGCAAACCCACTGCACAGCCCATGAGTCAAGGATTGGTTGGAAAGATCGTTCCACCGATCGACTATCAGACGATCATCCTTAAACAAGTGATGGTCATGAGCATGGATTCGTTTGGATACGGCGGTGGGCATTTCGAAGAGGTGGCCTTGTCGTTTGTCTCGATCGACTGGCGATATTCGCCTCAGATAAAACCTGGGATTTATGGCGGAGTGGCTCAGGCTTTTTATGATCTGGGGCCGCATGTCGGATAACGGCGGGTTGAATTTTTTATGAACATGTTTTCGGAGACAAATTTTGTTGTACATGACGTATGAGATGTTGCGGACGATGTTGATCTGGATAATTCATTTCGTGTATGGGTTGTTTGCTTGATATGAAGCTGGGTCGCCGCCGGATTTTTATCCGGCGGCGCACGCGACTGAAAAAACTCAACGCTTTGCAATCTAGTTGACTTTCACATGAAAATAACCTTCAAGACCATTAACTGGAGCGCGATATTTATTGGCGTGGCGTTGTTGGGAATCCAACTTCCCTTGCTACCGTTCACGTTTGACTTTGTTCGCGATTCGGTCGTCACAACCGGCCGGGTCGTCAAGCTGAATGCAGGCGGAAAGCACCCCCAAGTCGAATTCAACACGGCCAATGGACAACGCGTGACTTTTTCAGGAAGTACCTTCCTTCACGACACTGAAATAGGCGAATACCTCGATGTTCGATACGTTCCAACTGATCCGAGAGGCGCCTGTTTGGACAATATTTTTAGTATCTGGGGAATTTTTTTAATTCTAAATGCGGTCGCCGTCGCATTCTTGATGGGCGGATTATTCGGGGTGCCATTGGATCGTGGGCGAGTGAGAAATGACGATTTATAGAAGTGAATGGAGCTATCATACTTCTGCAGTTGTAGGTTTGAGCATTGCATGCGTGACGGCATCTGGCGGAATGTTTGTGCTAAACGATCCGAGTCTGCGGAAATTCGAATTTCACTTCGCCGGAGCAGGTCCGGGAGTCGGTTATGGCGGGCGGTTTCCGCGGCCTTTTCGACTTCCAGATATCAAGCTTCCGAAATTTTTGACAAAGGACGGAACACTTGCAGGAAGCGGCGCAACAACCGATTTTACTGGCAGAGGCTTGATTTATCGCTTGCGTGAGAAAGAGCTCGTGGCTGAAGATTTTGCGGGAGTTACGCTCTATCTTGACGCCAGTATAGGATTTCTGGTTGCAGGCGGAGCATCAATATTTCTGACTGGCTTAAAGCCTGATTTACTAACGGCGTGGCTTTTCAGGCCAGCGCTTTTTACTAATGTTCTGTTATCAACGGCGACAGCCATATTTATCATGGCTGGCGTGAGCGAAGGCCTCGTAGACGGCGCTGGCATCGGAGCAATGGTGGGGCACATCTCCTACAAAGGCCCGTACGTCGAACCCTAAGCTGCTTGTTGACCCGCGACATGCGGGTCTTGCTCTTCCAGCCTTCCGCACCATCATCAGCGCGGCGCTCAATGCTATCCTCTCGTCCCATCAGAATCCGCGCCTCCAACGCGCCATCAAGACCCCACCCATGACCAAACTCATCAAACGCGCATCCGCCGAAGCGCGCGCGTTCGGCCGCAAGCAAGACAGCGTCAAAAAGACCAAGCATCGCGATGATGAAGACGACGATCTCGCCCATGCCCCGCGAATCGAAGCCCCCCGCAAACCACGCTTCGCCCCCGTGACGTTCTCCGAAGAAAGCGGCGTGCGCTATCTCCACTTCGGCACGGAATGGGTTCAAGGCGCAATGCGCATCCGCAAGCCGGATCACATCGAACTGGAATACGGGCAGCAGATGATGGCGTGGCTGCTCTTTTTGGAAACGCCCGAGCGCATCGTGCAACTCGGGCTCGGCGCGGCGGCGCTCACGAAGTTCTGCTATCGCTTCCTGACGCGCGCAAGAGTGGAAGCCGTCGAACTGAACCCCGCCGTCGTGATCGCCGCGCGCGCGATGTTCGAGCTTCCCTACGACGACGCGCGCCTCACCGTCACCGAACGCGACGCGTGGGAGTTCGTCAACGACCGCGCGAATCACGGGACCATCGGCGCATTGCAGATCGATATCTACGATGCCACCGCGCGCGGCCCCGTGCTCGACAGCGTGTCCTTCTACCGCGCGTGCCGGGCGTGCCTCACGCCGGAAGCAGGCGTCATCACCATCAACCTGTTCGGCGATCATCCGAGCTTCGTGCGCAACATGCGGCATCTGAACGAAGCGTTCGACCGCCGCGTGATCGCGCTGCCGGAAGTGCATGACGGCAATCGAATCGCCATCGCGTTCGCGGGGCCGGCCATCGACATTCCGTTCGATGCCCTCAACGAGCGCGCGAAAGTCATCGAAGCGACGCTAGGTCTCCCCGCGCGCAAGTGGGTCAAAGGGCTCATCGAAAGCGCGGGCGTGCCGAAGAACGGCAACTTCACGCTTTGATGCACCAAAGTCAGGCAGGACGGGCTTCCCGGCGCGTGTCGCGGATTATTCACATCTGCGGAATAGTCGGGAATCTCCCTGCTTGACCCGGTTTTTTCGGTCCCTATACTCGCTCTGTTATTTCGGGGCGCTTTCAGTGGCCGCCATTTGGCGGCGCGCGGGAAAGCGAACGCTCAAAACAATAGAGGAGAGCAGTACATGGCTCAGGACGCGAGCCGCACCGGACAACCGCGCAACAAGCATTGGCTGTGGCTTCTGATCCTTCCGTGGATCGGCGTGGTGTGGGTGCCTTTTTACAACAAGATCGAGCCCGTGCTTCTGGGTTTTCCGTTTTTCTATTGGTATCAGTTGCTCTGGGTGCTGATCAGCGCGGTGATTACCGCCGTCGTTTATAGCAAGACGAAGGCGCTTCCGTCAGGCCGTCAGGGAGGCGCGCGATGAATCTCACCGCTACCTTCGTGTTCGTGCTGTTCTTCGTCGGCGTGACGATTCTCGGCTTTATCGCCGCGCACTGGCGCAAGGGCGATCTCGGCCAGCTCGACGAATGGGGTCTCGGCGGCCGCCGCTTCGGCACCATCGTGACGTGGTTCCTGCTCGGCGGCGACCTGTACACGGCCTATACCTTCGTCGCGGTGCCGGCGCTCGTGTTCGGCGCGGGCGCGACCGGCTTCTTCGCGCTGCCGTACACCATCCTGATCTATCCGTTCGCGTTCGTCGTGTTCCCGAAGCTGTGGAGCATCGCGAAGCGGCACGGCTATGTGACCGCCGCCGACTTCGTGCACGCGCGCTACAACAGCCGCATGCTGGCGCTGGCCATCGCGGTGACGGGCATTGTCGCGACGATGCCGTATATCGCGCTGCAACTGGTCGGCATCGAAGTGGTGATCGGCGCGCTCGGCTTCTCGACGCAAGGGCTCTTGGGCGACCTGCCGCTCATCATCGCGTTCGCGATTCTGGCAGCGTACACGTACACCTCCGGCCTGCGCGCGCCCGCGATGATCGCCGTCGTCAAGGACGTGCTGATCTACATCACCATCATCGCGGCGATGATCGTGATTCCCGCGCAACTTGGCGGCTTCGGCCATATCTTCGGCTCGGTGCCTTCCGGCAAGCTGCTGCTGAAAGCGCCGGACATGGAAAGCCTCAACGGCTACAGCGCGTACGCGACGCTCGCGGTCGGCTCGGCACTCGCGCTGTTCCTGTATCCGCACTCGGTCACGGCGATTCTCTCGTCGAACTCGGGCAACACGATTCGCCGCAACATGGCGCTCCTGCCCGCGTATTCGCTGGTGCTCGGGCTGCTCGCGCTGCTCGGCTACATGGCGCTGGCCTCGGGCGTGAAGGACATGCCGGAATACGCGTCGTACTTCAAGGCCTACGGCGCGAACTTCGCCGTGCCCGCGCTGTTCCTGCATTACTTCCCGTCGTGGTTCGTGGGCGTGGCGTTCGCGGCCATCGGCATCGGCGCGCTGGTGCCAGCGGCGATCATGTCGATCGCGGCGGCCAATCTGTACACGCGCAATGTGCATCGCGAGTTCGTCAACCGGTCGATGACGCCGGAGCAGGAAACGAACGTCGCCAAGCTCGTGTCGCTGATCGTGAAGGTCGGCGCGGTGGTGTTCATTCTCGCGCTGCCGCTGACCTATGCCATTCAGCTTCAACTGCTCGGCGGAATCTGGATCATCCAGACGCTGCCCGCGCTCGTGCTCGGGCTTTACACGCGCGTGCTCGATCATCGCGGTTTGCTGCTCGGCTGGGCGGTGGGCATCGCCGTGGGAACGTGGATGGCGGTGTCGCTCCAGTTGAAAGGCTCGATCTTCACGGTGCATCTGTTCGGCTATTCGGTGCCGGGCTATGCCGCCGTGTGGGCGCTGATCGTGAACCTCGTGGTGTCGATCGTGGCGAGCATGCTCGTGCGCGCGATGGGGCTCAAGCGCTCCGAGGACCGCACGCATCCTGACGATTATCTGGATATCGTCGAAGGTTGATCCGCCGCTCGACGCGGACAGTCGAATGCTGGTAAAACGCCCGTAACAGCCATCGGTTGTCGCGGGCGTTTTTTATCAGCGTGGCGTATCCCGCGCCGATGCTTTCAGCGAGGTCAAGCGAACCATGCTTTCTCCCTCCTCCACGGTGCCCCGGCGCGGCCGCATCGCGCGCCTGAAGCACGCGTTTTCGTCGCCGTATTTCCGCTACCGGCACGCCAGCATGATCCACGCGATTCGCGTCGGACTGGCGATGGCGGCGTCGATTCTGCTGACGACAGGCATCGATTTGCCGCACGGCGTATGGGCGTCGGTGTCGCTGCTGGTCGTGGTGGGCGGCTTGCAGCACTACGGCAATATCCGCAAGAAGGCCACGGAGCGCGCGCTCGGCACCATGCTCGGCGCGCTGTTCGGGCTGTTCCTCATCCTCGTGCAGACGGTGTTCGGCTCGCTGCTGCTGTTTTTTCTGCTGATGTCGATCATCGCGGGCGGCTGCGCGTACTACGCCATCGGCCGCGCGGGCTATGTCGCGCTGCTCACGGCCATCACGATGGTCATCGTCTCCGGTCACGGCGATCTGGGCTTCAGCACGGGCCTGTGGCGCACGGCGAATGTGCTGATCGGCATTTCCATCGCGTTGGCGTTCTCGTTCGTGCTGCCGCAGTACGCGGTGTATTCGTGGCGTTACCGGCTGGCCGACAATCTGCGCGAATGCGCGCGGCTCTATGGTTCGCTGCTCGACGGCACGCCGCTTTTCGCCGAGGAAACCGCGCGCCGCTTTTTCGCGATGAGCCAGCGCTTGGTGCAGGCGCGCGCGTTGATGGAGTCGGTGGCGAAGGAAACGCATGTGCCGATCGCGCGGCTGGAGGAGATCCAACGCCTGCACCGGTCGATTCTCGCGGCGCTGGAAATGCTGATCAATTCGATGCCGGAACACCGGGAAGCGGCGGGCGGCGTAGCCAATGTGGGAAGTTTCGCGCTCGCCTGCACGCCGCGCGAATACGCGGTGCGTCAGCAGCTATTGCGCACGGCGCGCGCGTTACGCTTCGGGCGCGTGAGCCTGCTGTACCGAAGCAACGATGCCTCGGTCACATTGCCTGAGGATTGCCCGCTGCCCGCGCGCGAAGACACCTCGACGCAGGGCATGCACTGGCTCGCCATGCGGTTTTCGGAGCAGGTGGAACGGTTGAGACTGCGGCTCAGTGAGATCGAGCGGCATTGGAACATAGAAGGCGCGCGTCCGCTGAACGATCAGTGAGCGGATGCGCGCCATGGCGGACTGCGATCAGACGGCTTCTTCCATCGGCGCGACGACGTTGATGAGCCAGGGCACCCCGAAGCGGTCCTTGACCATGCCGAAGCCCGCCGTGAAGAAGGTGGATTGCCACGGCGTGATCACTTCGCCGCCTTGCGCGAGCTGGTTGAAAACGTGCTCGCCGGACGGCGCGTTGTCCGCGGCGATCGACAGTGTGAAGCCCTGATAGTCTTTCTTCGGCTGTCCGAACTGACCGTCCGAGACCATCATCGTCGTGCCATTCACGTTGAAGATTGCGTGCATTACTTTGTCTTGCCATTCCGGCGCGACATTCACGGCGTCGGGCGTGTCCCGAAAGCGGATCAGCGCGAGCGTCTCCGCGCCCAGCACGGTTTGATAGAGCGCAAGCGCATCGGCGCATTCGCCGTGATAAAACAAATACATATCCAGTTGCATGACTGACTTCCAGGCAGAAGCGGACGCGCCGCGAAAGGAGGGAAGTCTATTGCACGGGATTACGTTGTTGAGCCGTAAAGCGTCAATTTAGGTCACATCGTGTCGAATAATGCCGTTCCGGGCGAAAGCCTCGACGATGTAGGATAAATCCATCGTCCTGCCAAGCGATTTGGCAAAAAAAAACGCGCGAACGAGTCGCGCGTTTTTTGACTGACGCCGGCGTAACTTACTGCAACGCGACGATCAGCTTTTCCAGCTTGATCGCATCTGCGGCGAACGTGCGGATGCCTTCGGCCAGCTTTTCGGTGGCCATCGCGTCGTCGTTCAACTGGAAGCGGAACGTCGGCTCGTCCACGGCGATCTTCTCGATGTTCTCGCCCTTCGCCGAATCCGGCGAGAGCTTGCGATCGATCGTGTCGTTGCTGTCGGCGAGCTTCTTGAGCAGGTCCGGGCTGATGGTGAGCAGATCGCAACCGGCCAGTTCCGTGATCTGGCTGACGGTGCGGAAGCTCGCGCCCATCACTTCGGTCTTGTAGCCGAACTTCTTGTAATACGAGTAGATGCGACGCACCGACTCCACGCCCGGATCGTTCGCGCCGCCGTTCTTCGCTTCGTCCCAATCCGCGCCCGCAGCCTTCTTGTACCAGTCGTAGATGCGGCCGACGAACGGCGAGATCAACTGCGCGCCCGCTTCCGCGCACGCCACCGCCTGCGCCAGCGAGAACAACAGCGTCATGTTGCAGTGGATGCCTTCCTTCTGCAGCACTTCCGCCGCGCGGATGCCTTCCCACGTCGACGCCAGCTTGATGAGCACGCGATCGCGCCCGATACCGGCGTTTTCATACAGCTTGATGATGTCGTGCGCCTTATCGATGGAACCCTTCGTGTCGAAGGACAGACGTGCATCGACCTCGGTGGAGACGCGGCCCGGAATGATCTTGAGAATCTCGGTGCCGAACGCCACCAGCAGATTGTCGATGATCTGCGGTAGCGGCTTGTTCTTGTGTTCCTTTACCGTGCCTTCGAGCAGCGGCTTGTAGTCATCCTTCTGGACGGCTTTCAGGATCAGCGACGGGTTCGTCGTGGCGTCCCGTGGCTTGAATTGAACGAATTGCTGGAAATCGCCCGTGTCGGCGACGACGACGGTGTACTGCTTGAGCTGGTCGAGAGCGGATGTCATGTCAAGTCGGCGCGATGCGCCTTGTCAGATTGCGGTAACCCGCGGATGGCCCATGTTCGCGACACCACGACGCGATCTTCCGTGCGTGGCGCGCCCCTGCATTCATTTCAGCATTCTAGTCCTGCACGAAGAAAACGCGCTGAGAGTGTGTCATGCCGCATGCGGCATGCCCGGGCTCACTCCACGGCGTAAGCCAGTTCGTGCCAACGCCGCACGGTGCCCGAGCCAAGCTGGCCGCGCGCGAAACGCATCGCGCGGACTTCTTCGAGCGCGCGGGCGTCGCGGGCGGCATCGCCGCAACTCATTTTGAGGACGACGTCCTGGACGTGGCCTGCGTCGTCCAGGAGCACGCGCACGATGGTCTTGCGTTTCTGGACGGTGCCGGGCGTGGCGCTGCGCGCCAGCAGTTTATCGATCAGCGACATGATGATGAGGCGAAGAGTGATGAGAGACATCGGCCATGCGGAAAACGCGCGGCCGATTCATCATTCTAGGCCGCGCGCGGGCCGCCGGATGCGCGCCGGGCATTGAGTACGAAATGTGTCAGAACGCCCGCGAGCAAGCCCCATAACGCCGAGCCGATCGACAGAAAGCTCAGGCCCGATGCCGTCACCATGAAGGTCACGAGCGCGGGTTCGCGCTGGCGCAGATCGCTCATGGCTCCCGTCAAGCCGCTCGCGATGGAGCCGAACAGCGCCAGCGCCGCCACTGACACGACCAGCGCCTGCGGAAACGCCGCGAACAGCGCCGCGATGGTCGCGCCGAACGTGCCCGCGATCAGGTAAAACACGCCGCACCACACGGCCGCCGTGTACCGCCTGGCGTGATCCTCGTGCGCCTCGCGGCCGGTGCAGATCGCGGCGGTGATGGCGGCGAGATTCACGCCGTGCGAACCGAAAGGCGCGAGCACGAGCGAGGCTAAACCGGTCGTGGAAATGAGCGGGGCGGACGGCGTGGTGTAACCGTCGGCGCGCAGCACGGCCACGCCCGGCACGTTTTGCGAAGCCATCGCCACGATAAACAGCGGCACGCCGATGCTCACCGCCGCCGACAGCGAGAACGTGGGCATGGTGAAGACGGGATGCGCCAGCGCCACGTGAAAGCGCGAAAAATCGAGTTGCCCGAGCGCGCCCGCCAGCGCAATGCCCGCGACCAGCGTCGCCGGAATCGCATAACGCGGTGCCAGCCGTTTGCCGATGAGGTAGGTGAAGAACATCGTCAGCACGAGCGCGGTCTGGTGTGCCGCCGCCCTGAAAATTTCGATGCCGATCTCGAAGAGAATGCCCGCCAGCAGCGCCGCCGCGATGCCCGACGGCACGCGCTTCATCAGGCGATCGAACCATCCGGTCAGCCCGACGAGCGCGAGCAGCGCCGCGCAGACCACGAACGCGCCGATGGCATCCGAATACGCGACATGCGGCAGCGATGACACCAGCAGCGCCGCGCCGGGCGTCGACCATGCCACGACGATGGGCGCGCGATAGCGCAGCGACAGGCCGATGGTGCAGACCGCCATGCCCATCGAGAGTGCCCAGATCCACGAGGAAATCTGCGCATCGCTCAAATGCGCGGCCTGTCCGGCCTGAAACATGAGGACGAGGGAACTGGTGTAGCCGGTCATCATCGCGACGAAACCGGCGACGACGGTGGAGACGGATGAATCGGCGAACGGGCGCAACGCGAGCGGCGCGGAAGACGGGGCTTTCATGAACGGGGTTTTATTCGCTTACTTGGATAAGGCGCGCATGGCGGATTCGAGGCCAGCCATCGTGAGTGCGTACATTCGGTTGCCTAAAATATTGCGGATCGCGCCAATCGACTGGCGATATTCCCACAAGCGCTCCGGCTCCGGATTGAGCCACGCGTGACGCGGAAACTGATCCGCGAAACGGCGCAGCCAGACCGCGCCCGCTTCGGCATTGTTGTATTCGACCGAGCCGCCCGGTTGCAGGACTTCGTAGGGGCTCATGGTGGCATCGCCGACGAAGATCAGTTTGTAGTCGGGCGTGAACTTGTGCAGCACGTCGAAAGTGGACGTGCGCTCGGCGTGACGGCGGCGGTTGTGCTTCCACAAGTAGTCGTAGACGCAGTTGTGGAAGTAGTAGAACTCGAGATGCTTGAACTCCGCCTTCGCCGCCGAGAACAGTTCTTCCACACGCTTGATGTGGTCGTCCATCGAGCCGCCGACGTCGAGCAGCATCAGCACCTTCACGTTGTTGTGGCGCTCGGGCACCATCTTGATGTCGAGCCAGCCCGCGTTCGCCGCCGTGCTGCGAATCGTGTCCGGCAGATCGAGTTCTTCCGCCGCGCCTTCCCGCGCGAAACGCCGCAAGCGCCGCAACGCCACCTTGATATTGCGCGTGCCGATTTCCACCTGATCGTCGTAATCGCGATAGGCGCGCTCGTCCCACACCTTGACCGCCGAGCGATTGCCCGACTCCTCGCCGCCGATGCGAAAGCCTTCCGGGTTATACCCGCCGTGCCCGAACGGCGATGTGCCGCCCGTGCCGATCCACTTGTTGCCGCCTTCGTGGCGATCGTGCTGCTCGTCCATCAGTTCCTTGAAGCGCTCCATCAGCTTGTCGAGCCCGCCCATGGCCTCGATGCGCTTCTTTTCTTCCGCCGTGAATTCGCGCTCCAGACGCTTCTTCAGCCAGTCGAGCGGAATCTCGAAGGCTTCGTCGGGCAGCTTTGCCACGCCGTGAAAGTATTCGCCGAACGCGCGATCGAACTTGTCGAAATACTTCTCGTCCTTCACCAGCGTCATGCGCGAGAGGAAGTAGAACTCATCGAGCGATGGCGCGATCACCTGCGCCTTGAGCGCTTCGAGCAGCGTCAGATATTCCTTCACCGAGACGGGCAACTTCGCATCGCGCAGCGAGTAGAAGAAATCGATCAGCATGAGCGCGGCTCTCCGTGTCGTCGGCGCAATCGGATCAGCGATCCAGCCGGAAATTCAGGTTGGCGCGCACCGCCGGCCACTCCGGCGCGATGATCGAGAACACGACCGTGTCGCGCAACACGCCGTCCCGCCCGATCTGATGGTGGCGCAAAATGCCGTCCTGCTTCGCCCCGAGCCGCGCGATGGCCGCGCGTGACGCGTGGTTCATGAAATGCGTGCGGAACTCCACCGCAATGGCATCGAGCCGTTCGAACACATGCGTGAGCAAGAGCAGCTTGGCTTCGGTGTTGAGCGCGGTTTTTTGCACGCGCTTCGCATACCACGTGTGGCCGATTTCCAGCCGACGGTTCGCCTCATCCACATGGAAAAGACGCGTGGAGCCGACGACATCGCCCGTCTTCGCATCGATCACGGCGAAGGGCAGCGCGCCCAGACGTTCGCGCATGTCGAGCGCGGTGTCGATATACGCGCGCATCTTCTCCGGCGGCGCGACGAACGTGTACCAGAGCTTCCACAACTCGCCATCGCTCGCGGCGGCGATGAGCGCTTGTTCGTGTTCGAGCGTGAGCGGCACGAGCTTGACGTGCGCGCCTTCGAGCGTGACGGGTTCGATCCAGCGGCTCATCCGTGCGGTCTCTCTTTTTCGCTTAGCGATGATTGCGGTTCATGAACAAGAGCCGCTCGAACAGCGCGACATCCTGCTCGTTCTTCAGCAACGCGCCATGCAGCGGCGGCACGATCTGCTTCTGATCTTCGGAACGCAGCGCTTCGGGCGGAATGTCCTCGGCCAGCAGCAGCTTGAGCCAGTCGAGCAGTTCGGAGGTCGAAGGCTTTTTCTTCAAACCGGAAACGTTGCGCAGTTCGAAGAAACTCTGCATGGCGGCGGTCAACAGGTCTTCGCGGATCGTCGGAAAATGCACTTCGACGATTTCCTTCATGGTCGTGGCATCGGGGAAGCGAATGTAGTGGAAGAAGCAGCGGCGCAGGAACGCATCCGGCAGTTCCTTCTCGTTGTTCGACGTGATGATGACCAGCGGCCGATGCTTCGCGCGCACCAGTTCGCGCGTCTCGTACACGTAGAACTCCATGCGGTCGAGTTCGCGCAGCAGATCGTTCGGGAATTCGATATCCGCCTTGTCGATTTCATCGATCAGCAAGACCGATTGCTGATCCGATTCGAACGCCTGCCACAACACGCCCTTGACGATGTAGTTCGCGATATCCTTCACGCGTTCGTCGCCGAGTTGCGAATCGCGCAGGCGAGAAACCGCGTCGTACTCGTAGAGACCCTGCTGCGCCTTGGTCGTCGATTTGATGTGCCATTGCAGAAGCGGCATGCCGAGCGCGCCCGCCACTTCTTCCGCGAGCATGGTCTTGCCGGTGCCGGGTTCGCCCTTGATGAGCAAAGGACGCTGCAACGTCATGGCGGCGTTCACCGCAAGTTTGAGATCGTCGGTGGCGACGTATTGCGATGAGCCTTCGAAGCGCATGTCGAAGATCCGGTCAGGGAAAAAAGTCAGTATAAGTCAGAAGACCTATCGGCATGGGGACGTGCCGGGGTATCGTTTGAGCCGCCCGGTTCGGGCCTTTCCGGGTGCATGCACGCGGCAAATTGCGATGACGTGCCAACTGTGCAGGGGCGAATTGTCGCAGGGCAATTAGCTGCTTTTAGGCCGCGTCCCATTGCCAGCAAGGCTTTCGGGCGGCCCGGATTGTGGACGCTCCGAAGGCCGCGCGGTACAATTAGCCCGATTTTTTTGGCCTGCGCGGTCATCGAGCAACAAAACAGGGCGGCAGCATCAGTCAAGTCCCGAGAAGCTTGTAATGCGCTCGGCGCAGGCCGTGGCCTTCGAGCGCCGGATTTCCCCTCATGCCAGGTTAGAAGCTATGAACAATTTCGTCGGCAAGTGTGCCGTGATTGCAGCGCTGTCCGGTCTCGCCGGCTTCGCGACCCAGGCGTCGGCCGACGTCGTGGGCAACGCGAAGGCCGCCGAAGGCAAGGTGGCGATGTGCATCGGCTGTCACGGCATCCCCGGCTATCGCACGGCGTACCCCGAAGTCTACGAAGTGCCGATGCTGGGCGGCCAGAACGCTCAGTACATCAGCAATGCGCTGCATGCGTACAAGAAGGGCGACCGCCATTTCGACACCATGCGCGCCATCGCGACCACGCTGACGGATCAGGACATCGCCGACATTGCCGCGTACTACGCCGCGCAAAACCCCCAAACCAAGAACAATCCGGACAAGTGATCCTCGTCGCCGCAACGCGCTTCGACATTCAACGGCGCTTCGGCGAACCAGGACAGGAGAATTCATGAAGCCCTCTCAGGCACTCGACTCAGGCATCAAGGCGGCATGCGCGGCCGTGGCGCTCATCGGCATGACGGCGTTCGGCGCGGCGCACGCGGCGGATACCGGCAACGGCAAGGCGCTCGCCGAAAGCCACAACTGCGCGGCCTGTCACGGGCCGAATCTCAACAAGCCGGTGAGCGGGGAATATCCGAAGCTCGCGGGCCAGCATGCGAGCTATATCTACTGGGCGTTGCGCCAGTATCAGATCGGCAATGGCAATCCGAACTTCGGCCGCAACAACGCCATCATGTCGGCGCAGGTGCAGAACCTGTCGCAGAGCGATCTGAAGGATCTCGCGGCGTATATCGAATCGCTCGATGGCGCGCTGGTGCTGAAGAAGTAAGCGCGCTTGGTCGATTGCAGGTCTTGAAAGCAAACACCCCGCTGCGAAGCGGGGTGTTTGTTTTCAAGGCGCGGTTCAACGCTTCAGTCGCGCGATGCCCGGCGCTCGATTCGCGCGAGATAGGCATCGGTATCGGGCGGGGTGCCGTTGCGCTGCGCTTCCCAGATCGTCTCGCCGAGGCAATCCATGATCGCGTGCTGCGCATCGTGCGGCGAACCGAGACGCGCGACCAGCCGATCGTGCGCGCGGCGAATGCCCGGCGGCTGATCGATCGACAATTGTTCGCTGATGGCGAGATGCATCGACAGATGCAAAAAGGGATTGGTCTGGCCGCCTTCGGGCGAATAATCGGTGGCGGGTGCATCCGGCTTGACGAGCGTGTCGTGATACTCGGGATGCTCGCCGATCCAGTCGGCGGCCATGCTTTCGAGCGGCGTCAGGATTTCGCTCGCGCGCTCCTTGCGCCACGTTTCGATGAAGAATTGACGGACCTCGTCACGGCTTGGATTGAACATAACCTATTGATTCGTATACAGGATTCAACCCGTTATTATAAATCCCGAGCCTGCCGCCTGCTCGATGAGCGGTCATTCCACCGGCGCTGGCGTCTTCAGCCGATATTCGCAAAGCGGCTCGATCACGCAATGCCAGCACTCCGGCACGCGCGCCTTGCAGACATAGCGCCCATGCAGAATCAACCAGTGATGCGCATGCTGGACGAACTCCTTCGGAACATGCTTTTCCAGCGACGTTTCCACCGCCCGCACATCCTTGCCCGGCGCCAGACCCGTGCGGTTCGCCACGCGAAAGATATGCGTATCCACCGCGATGGTCGGATGCCCGAACGCGATATTGAGCACTACGTTCGCGGTCTTGCGGCCCACGCCCGGCAGCGCTTCGAGCGCTTCACGGTTGTCCGGCACTTCGCCGCCGTGTTCGTCGATCAGCATGCGGCATGTCGCGATCACGTTCTTCGCCTTGGTGCGGTAAAGGCCGATCGTGCGGATGAACTCCGTCACGCCTTCCTCGCCCAGCGCGAGCACCTTCTTCGGCGTATTCGCGACGGGAAACATCTTGCGCATGGCCTTGTTCACGGAGACATCGGTGGCCTGCGCGGAGAGCATCACGGCAATCAGCAGTTCGAAAGGAGTCGTGTATTCGAGTTCGGTCTTCGGATTCGGATCGATGCTTTGCAGCGTCTCGAAGATGGCGTGCCGTTTCTTCGCGTTCATGACGTGCCCTTGGAACTGTCCTTGTCCTTCGACGCGTTTTCGAGCCCGAGACGGCGGCGGCGTTCGTCGGCGGCATCGATCTGCGCCTGCACGGCGGCGCTGACGTGCGCGGTGTTCTTCGGTCCCGCGCCGAGTGTCGCCATCTCTTCCTTCTTCTTGCGGGCGCGTTCCATCGCGGCCTGAATGATCGCGCGTTTTTTCGCTTCGGCATCGTCGGCGGTTGCGGGAACAGGCGTGGCCGCGACCGGCGCAGATGCCGCCGCCCGCGATGCCTGTCGCGCCGACGCGCGTGCCTCCGTCTCCACACGCTCACGTTCGAGCCGCGCGAGATGGCGATCGTGGCGCGCGCGGGCATCGTCGGCCTGTGGCTGACTCCATGCGTCCCAGCCGGTCTTCTCGCCAGTGACATCGACCATGTCGATGCAATCGACCGGGCAGGGCGGCACGCACAGATCGCAACCCGTGCACAGTTCGGGGATGACGGTATGCATCTGCTTCGCCGCGCCGACGATGGCATCGACCGGACACGCCTGCATGCACAGCGTGCAGCCGATGCAGACGTTCTCGTCGATCACCGCCACCGGCCGCGGACGTTCCTCGCCATGCGTGGTATCGAGCGCGACGACCGGACGCCCGAGCAGCGCCGCGAGCCGCGCGATGCCCTGCGCGCCGCCCGGGGGGCATCGGTCATGACTCGCCTCACCCGACGCGATGGCTTGCGCGTAAGGCCGGCAGGCGGGATAGCCGCATTTGGTGCATTGAGTTTGCGGCAGCAGGTCTTCGATGCGCTCGGCGAGCGTCTTGGAAACGATGGCGGTCACGAGGAATTGCGGTCAAGCCTTGGGGGACGATGCGCGGCGTGCTCTTTTGATATGCGTCACGCGGCGCTGTTGAGTGCGCGTCCGGCGAAACGCCGTGCGCTTTTTTCGATCTTTCTTTGCGCATTATCGCCCATGTGGGGAATACCCGTGACGAATAGCTTTCAGCCCCGATTGCCATTAGGGAGCGATGTGCGCATAATCAAAGCGCTTTACCGTTTGACCGCAGGACGGTGTTACCCAATAACTTTGGCGCGCCCGTTCACGTCATGTACCCAAGCGGGCCGCGTGACGCATATCCGGCAACGCGGCTTGCGAATCATGCCACCATGAATCAGCCGAAAATCAAAAGAGATCCTGAAGGCACCCGGCGCCGCATCTTGCTCGCAGCCGCTGAGGAGTTTGCAGCGGGCGGCCTGTTCGGCGCGCGTGTCGATCAGATCGCCCGCCGGGCCGAAACCAACGAGCGCATGCTCTATTACTATTTCGGCAGCAAGGAGCAGCTTTTCACCGCCGTGCTCGAACACGCGCTGTCGGCGCTCGTCGAAGCCGAACGCACGCTCGACCTCGACGGCGTCGCACCGATCGAAGCCATGACGCGTCTTGCGCATTTTGTCTGGGATTATTATCGCGATCACCCTGAATTGCTGCGTCTCATCAACAATGAAAATCTTCACGAAGCGAAATACATCAAGGGATCGAATCGTATTCGCGAACTGATTTCGCCGGTTGTCGCCACGCTGTCTGCCATTCTCGAACGCGGCCAGAAAGCAGGATTGTTTCGGCAGGATGTGGATGCGCTCAAGTTCTACATCACGCTGTCGGGGCTGGGCTATTACATCGTATCGAACCGGTTCACGCTGGAAGCGACCTTCGGACTCGATTTCGGCGAAGCGGCGCAGCGCGATCAGATGGTCCGCATGAACACGGAATTGCTGCTCGCCTATCTCACGCGCAAGTAGCGCGCGCGTGCGGCCATGAAAAAACGTCGCGTCCGTGAAGGGCGCGACGTTTTGCTTTCTGCGAATGGAATCGGTCCCGAAGCAAGCAGACCGAACCAATTTCATCTCATGCGGGAACCGCTTCCGACTTCGGCTGCTTGTCGTGTTCGAGGATGAACTCGCGCAATTGCGGATACACCATCGTGCGCCAGCGACGGCCCGAGAAAATGCCGTAGTGGCCGGCTTTCTCCGCCGTGAAGTGCCGCTTGTCCTTCTTCGGAATGCTGGTGCACAGATCATGCGCCGCGCGCGTCTGGCCGCTGCCGGAGATATCGTCCAGCTCGCCTTCGATGGTGAACAGCGCGGTGTGCTTGATGTCCTGCGGACGCACCATCTCGCCGTTGACTTCCCACGTGCCTTCCGCGAGCCGGAATTCCTGAAACACGATACGGATGGTTTCGAGGTAATACTCGGCGGCCATGTCGAGCACGGCGTTGTATTCGTCGTAGAAGCGGCGATGTTGCTCGGCGTCTTCATCGTCGCCGCGCAGCAGGTTTTGATAGAAGTCCCAATGGGCCGTGAGGTGGCGCTCGGGGTTCATCGCGACGAAACCCGCGTGCTGCAGGAAGCCCGGATACACCTTGCGCCCCACGCCCGGATAGTTCGCCGGGACTGTGTAGATGACGTTGTTGTTGAACCACTCGTAGGAATGCTCGTTGGCGAGCGAGTTCACCGAGGTCGGACTGCGGCGTGCGTCGATCGGGCCGCCCATCATGGTCATGGTGCGCGGCGTGTCTTCGCCGCGGCTCGCCATCAGCGAGATGGCGGCGAGCACGGGCACGGTCGGCTGACACACCGAAATCACATGCAGGTCCTTCGCGCCGATGTGGCGGATGAACTCCTGAATGTATTCGACGTAATCGTCCAGATGGAACGGGCCGTTTTCGACCGGCACCATGCGCGCGTCGATCCAGTCGGTGATGTACACCTTGTGGTCCTGAAGCAGCGTCTTCACGGTGTCGCGCAGCAGCGTGGAGTGGTGGCCGGACAGCGGCGCGCACACCAGCACGATGGGCTCGTCCTTCAGCTTCGTCACGGTCGCGCTGTCGTCCGCGAAGCGCTTGAAGCGCAGCAGGCGGCAAAAAGGCTTATCCACGACCGTCTGCTCGACGATGGGAATGTTGTGGCCGTCCTTGACGATCTGATGAAGGTCGAACTGGGGTTTCTCGTAGTCCTTGCCGAGCCGGTAGAGCAACTCGTAACCGGCCGCGAGCCGGCTCGAACCGGGTATATAGGACAAGGGGCTGGCCGGATTCACAAACGACTTGGAAGCGGCCTGGGCCCAGGCTGTGAGGGGGGACAGCAAGGCCCGCTGGAATTCGTGGATTTGATAGAGCATGGTTGCCCCGATGACTCCCGTACGACCGGTTTGCCCGTCGATGGAAGGAAGCAACACTTCCGGCGAAACGGGCCTGACGGCTTTCGATGACCCCCGATGCGCGGCGGCTGTTTCCGCGCTCCGGGGCACTCACTTTCCCGACTTCAACCTTTTGCAGTGACGCGTGCCGCGCGTCCGGTCATGGCCTCACTAACGGCGCGCGCGGTTCAAACCTTGAGTTTGATGCCGCAACATTTTCCGCGCGTTAAGCACACAATTCAATCAGGCAGTTCAATTTACCGGCTTTTTCACAACAGTTCACAATGCTTAATTTTGTGCGCTGCATCAATAGTACCGTCTGCGAGCGGATTATTCAAACGGAACAAACGGTTAGTACACATTCACTGCTTTCCTGTCGCGGCGTCCGCGACGGCATCCGAGCGGGCCTGCTGGGCGGCTTCGCGTGGCGTGTCGGCGCTTGCGGGCTGACCCGTTGCTTCCGCCATTTCCTCGTCCACGCGCATCAGGTTCATGCCCGTGTGCACCAGCGCCACGTGCGTGAACGCCTGCGGGAAGTTGCCTACCATGCGCTTGGCGACCGTGTCGTATTCCTCCGCCAGCAGGCCTACATCGTTCGACAGGCCGACCAGACGCTCGAACATCGCGTGCGCCTCGTCGATCCGGCCCTGCAACGCCAGGTTATCCACCAGCCAGAAGCTACAAGCCAGAAACGTGCCCTCTCCGGGCGGCAGTCCGTCCGATACTTCGGTCGTGTGATAACGCTTGACGAGGCCATCGTGCGTCAAAGTCGTTTCGATCGCATGTACGGTGCCGGTCACTTTGGGATCGTTTGGCGGCAAAAAACCGAGCATCGGGATGAGAAGGAGGCTTGCATCGAGCGCTTCGCTGCCGTAAGCCTGCACGAACGAGTTGAGCTTCGGGTTCCAGCTTTTCTTCAGCACTTCGGCCCGGATGCGCGAGCGCATCTCGCGCCAGTGATCGACCGGCCCCGGCAAATTGAACAGTTCCGACGACTTGATCGCGCGGTCGTAGGCGACCCACGCCATGACTTTGGAAAACGTGAAGTGCTGCTTGCCGCCGCGCACTTCCCAGATGCCTTCGTCCGGTTCCTGCCAGACGGAATCGAGGTGGACGAGCATCGCGCATTGAATCGACCACGCGGTTTCGTCGCTCTGAAGGCCACCGACGCGCGCGAGATGCAGCGCGTTCATGACTTCGCCGTAGACATCGAGCTGCAACTGCGCCACCGCGCCATTGCCGATGCGCACCGGCGACGCGCCCTCGTAGCCCGGCAGCCACGGAATTTCCCATTCGGGCAGACGCCGCTCGCCCGCGATGCCGTACATGATCTGAATCTGCGAGGGCGAACCCGCCATCACGCGGCCCAGCCATGCGCGCCACGCGCGCGCTTCGTCGTAGTAGCCGCCGCGCATCATCGCGAGCAGGGTGATGGTGGCATCGCGCAGCCAGCAAAAGCGATAGTCCCAATTGCGCGTGCCGCCGAGTTGTTCGGGCAGCGAAGTGGTCGGCGCGGCGACGATGCCGCCGGTCGGCTCGTAAGCCAGCGCCTTGAGCGTGATGAGCGAGCGGCGGATCGCGCCCGCGTAGCGGCCTTTCAGCGCGCTCCGGGCGGACCATTCGCGCCAGTGGTTCTCGGTGCGCGCGAGTTGCGTGTGCGGATCGCTCGCATGCGGCAGGCGCAGATGCGACTGCGAATAGCACAGCGAAAACGGCACGCGCTCACCTTCGCCGATGTCGAAATACGCCGTCGTGCGCATGTTCTCGCCGAGCAGCGCCACCGGCGTGCGCAACACCGCGAGGTCCGGTCCCGCAATCGCGCGGATGCCGCTGTCGTCCGGCAGACGGCTTACCCACGGCGTCGCCGAGCCGTAATCGAAGCGCAGGACCAGTTCCATGCGCATGCGCACCGTGCCGCGCCGCCCGACGACGATCCGAACCAGTTCCGAATGCCCGTTGCGCAGCGGCATGAAATCGACGATTGTCACCGCACCCTGCGGCGTTTCGTAATCCGTTTCGAGAATCAGCGTGTCGCCGCGATAACGGCGCTGGATGACGGGTTGATGACCGTCCGGCATTTCCGGTGCGATCAGCCATCGGCCGTGTTCAGGCGTGCCGAGGAGCGCGGCGAAACAGGCGGCGGAATCGAAACGTGGCCAGCACAACCAATCGACGGAACCGTCGCGGGCGATGAGCGCTGCGGTATGGCCGTCGCCGACCATGGCGTAATCTTCAATCAATGCTGGCATAAGCGAACGTTGTCCTGCTGGCGGCGCGCGCGGGTCGTGTGCCACGCCGCGGGTTGAAGAACTCGACCGGGACGTTGTTGCATCCCGGCGATGTCAAGGTGTCCGTAAGGTGCGCGCCAAGTGCGTGTCTGCCGCATTCTGCCGTAATCGCTGCCAATAAGCAGGAAAGTGCGCGCGCCCGAGGCTGCGCACCCGCGCATGGAACCGTCACCGAAAACCGGCGTCACACGACAACGCCGTGGGCGTGCTCAGAAATGCATCCCGCCCATGCCGAACAAGCCAATCAACCCGATCACGATCAGATAGATCGCGACGATGAAGTTCAACAAACGCGGCACGATCAGGATCAGGATGCCCGCAATCAGCGAAACGAGCGGACCGAGACTCAGATGGATGGTCATCGCAGCAACTCCTTTGTTGATTTTAGTTGGCCCGGCGCGTGGTCATGCTTCACGCTCCGGTGGTGCTTTGGGCCGCATCGGTATATTGCTGATGCGTGGATGCATGATGTCTCATGATGCCACCGCGCGGGAGCAGAATTTGCTCCTCGGTGGCGCTCGCCATCGACGCTTTGCACGCGTTGCCCCCTGATAACAAGCAGCATAAGACGATAAGGAGGTTTCATGCACCCGAGCCAGTTTCCCCTCGATGCGCAGGCCCGTTCCGAGCGATTGCAAGGAGCGCGCCAGCCCCGCCTGCGCCATTGGATCAAAGGACTCGCCTTGATTCTTTCACTGACCGCCGGACATGCGTTCGCGCAAACCGATTCATCTTCCGGCAACGTGTATGATTTGTTGATCGGCACTTATACCGGTGGCGGCAAGAGCGAAGGCATATACGTTTATCGTTTCGACGCCGGCAACGGCGAACTCACGCGTGTCGCATCGGCGCAAACGGTGAATCCTTCGTATCTCGTCGTGAGCCGCGACCGGAATTACGTGTACGCGGTGAACGAACTGCCGGGCGACAACGGCCCGGCGTCGCAGCGTGGCGGCATCAGCGCGTTTCGTTTCGATCGCGCGACGGGGCAGTTGAGCTTCGTGAACCGCGTGTCCTCCGATGGCAACGATCCGTGCTATCTCGCGATCTCGCCCGATGGCAAATATCTGCTCACCGCGAACTATTCGGTGGCGGCGAATCCGGGTGGCAGCTTCGCGGTGTTTCCGCTCGCGGCGGATGGCCACGTGGGTACATCGGTGCTTACGGTACATCATGAAGGCGGTGGACCGGTGAAGGGGCGGCAGGACAACTCGCATGTTCATTCCACGGTGTTCTCGCCCGATGGACAGTATCTTTTCGCGCAGGATCTCGGCGTGGACAAAGTGTTCGCGTATCGATACACACCGGACCCGTCTGCATCCACACGCGGATTGTTCGGTCCGACCGAAGCGCGCTACGTGCCGATCAAACCGGGTTCCGGACCGCGCCACTTGATTTTCGATGCCAGCGGCAAGCACGCGTATCTGACCACGGAAATGAACGCATCCGTGACCGTGTTCGACTATCGGGACGGCAAGCTCACGCAAACGCAGACCTTGCCGATGACCGCGCCGGGCTTCAAGGGCAAGATTGGCGGCGGCGCGATTCATCTGTCGCCGGACGGGAAGTACTTGTACGCGACCAATCGCGGTGACGCGAATCAACTCGTGCAGTTCGCGGTCGATCCTGCAAACGGCCATCTGCAATTGCAGAAGCGCTATTCGACGCTCGGCAAGACGCCGCGCGAATTCGCGATGGACCCGAGCGGGCGCTGGCTGATCGTCGGCAATCAGGACAGCGACACCGCGTACTTCTTCCGGCGCGATCCGGCGACGGGCGATCTCGCATCCGATCCGAAACAGTTGTCGATTGGCTCGCCGGTGGATTTCCAGTTCGTATCGCCGTCTTGATGAATGTGATGTGAACGGTCTCGAAACGATGATAAATACTCCCGCCAAAGCGATCGTTCCATTGCTGTGCATGCCCGTCGCCACATGTGCGAATGCCGGCGACGGGCAGTGCGACTATCGACACGACTGGCTATCCGCCGCCTGCGAACGCGTGATGCGCGTGGCGCACGACGGCACGTGGGATCTGTATGTCACGGGCTATGGCTGGCACATCGACGGCTACACCGATCGCAAGGAACTGAACCCGTGGTCGTACGGCGGAGGCGCGGGCAAGCACTGGACCGATGCGAACGGCAACGAGGACGTCCTGTTCGCGTTCGCCTTTTCGGATTCGCATCACAACTTCGAGCCGATCGGCGGTTACGCGCGCCAGTGGTACACGAAATCCGTGCTTGGCGGATTGCAGGCGGGCGGCGGCTATTTCGTCGGCTTCACCGCGCGCAGCGATGTCGCGCACTATGCGCCGTTGCCGCTCGCGTTGCCGATCGGGTCGATCCGCTACAAACGCGCGTCGGTCATGGGCACGCTCATTCCGCGTCTGCCCGGTCTGAACGATGGCGATGTCGCTTTCTTCTGGGGCCGCTACGAGTTCTAGTACGATGCGTGTCCGTCATGCTTCTTTGCTTTGGCGCGCTTGTAAAAGTGCGTGTAAATGAAAGGGGTACTGAGTAAATCGAAAGGTAAGCGCAGTGAATACGACATATAACTCCGATGTGAACACGCCGTTGAATTCCACACGCGACGATGCGGCACCGGCGGGCTTCATCACCGCGTTCAGCTTCGCGGGCGGCGAGGCGATCCGGCTGACGTGGGACGAAGCGCGCGCGGCGATCGTGGGCGACGGCCCGACGTGGCTGCATCTCTCCGCCAACGACGACACCGTGGAAGGCTGGCTCGAAGGCGTCACCTCCATGCCGGATGTCGCGCGTGAGTTTCTCAATGGCGAGGACAAGCGGCCGCGCGTTCACATGGGCGCGAACTTCATGTATGGCGTGGTCGCGGATCTTGAGTTGGTCGCGAAGACGCCGGATGCCGCCGCGCCCGGTGCGCGTGAGGAGAATCGCGCGATGGGCGCGTTGCGGTATTACGTCGATCGTAATCGCATGATTACCGTGCGTGCGCGGCCTTTGCAATCGACCGACCGGTTGCGTCATGCCGTGCTTGAAGGTGAGTTGTTTCGCGACACGGTGGATTTGTTCGCCGGATTGATTCGCGCGTTGAACGATACGTTTGCGGACCGCATCGATGAGATCGGCGATTGTCTGGATGATGTGGAGGAGGGCGTGCTCGAGGGCGGCCATCCCAAGTGGCGCGCGGAGTTGGGTGGGGCGCGGCGGCGGATCGTCGAAGTGAAGCGCTTTATCGATCCTGAGCGCAATGCGTTGATGCAGCTTGTTACCCGCAAGCTCGAATGGGCCGAGCCCCGGTCGATGGAATCGCTTGTGCAGGCTATTCAGGTTTTGAATGGGTTGGGGGCGGGGTTGGAAGGGCTCTATGAACGGGCCAAGCTCTTGCAGGATGAGATCGCAGCGCTGCTTTCCGAGGACATCAATCGTAAGCTGCTTTGGCTTGCGATCATGTCGGCGTTGTTGTTGCCAGCGACGCTTGTTACAGGGATCTTTGGGATGAATGTGGCGGGGTTGCCGGGGACGAAGGACCCGGAGGCCTTCTGGATTGTTGTGGGGGTGATGGCTGCTTGTGCGGGGTTTACTATTTATTTGTTGAGGAAGTTGAGGTTGTGGTGATTTTTTGGGCTTTTGTTCGTCGTGCAAGGGGCTGCTGCTGATTGTGTTGTTTATTCAGTAGCCGCCTCCCCGGCGGGGGGGTAACTTTCTTTGCTGCTGCAAAGAAAGTCACCAAAGAAAGCAGCTTTTTACCCCATGCACGATGGCTGGAAAGTGTGGTCTGAATTAACGATACAGTGGCCGCGTTAGGATGTCCCTCGGTTAGTTAAGCATGTGGGCAACCTAACGATTTCGCGCTCGAATAATCATTGCGCAGTGGTCCGCAGTCATTCTTTCGGCCATGCGCTTCGCGCGCCGAGAACCTAAGAACGGAATCCCGCAGCGTATCAGTGCCCAGCCACCTCACACCGCATCGCACCTCTCCCATTGGGCCCTACCTTGGTAAGCGCTTCTGGGCAAAGCGCACACGCCAACGCAAGCACGTTTTAGTCGGAGCACTAACCAAGGTAGGGCCGAATAGCAATCTTGCGGGGAAGTGTGATGTGGCTGGGCGCTTATACGCTGCGGGATTCCGTTCTAAAGTTCTCGGCGCGCGTAGCGCATGGCCGAAAGAATGAGCGCGGACCACTGAGTGTTGATTGTTCGAGCGCGAAATCGCGAGGTTGCCTAAGCGACTCGTCATGCGTGGCAAGTCCTATTGCGGCCACTGTATCGTTAATCCAGACCACCCTCTCCAGCCATCGAGCGTGGGGTAAAAAGCTGCTTTCTTTGGTAACTTTCTTTGCAGCAGCAAAGAAAGTTACCCCCCCGCCGGGGAGGCGGCTACTGAAAAAACAGCCCAACCAACAGCAGCCCCTTGCACAAAAAACCAAGCCCTCAATCAACAGCCGGAGCCAAAACCTCCCGATTCCCATTATTCCCCATAGCCGAAACCAACCCCGCCGCTTCCATCTGCTCCACAAGCCGGGCTGCCCGGTTATACCCAATCCTCAACTGCCGCTGCACCGAAGAAATGGACGCTCTCCGGGACCGCAAAACAAACGCCACAGCCTCGTCATAAAGCGGATCGGCTTCAGCCTCCGGCGAATCCCCGAACAAATCCTGCGAAGCGCCATCGGCGGCGGGCCCGGAAAGAATCCCTTCCTCATACTCAGGCTCGCCAAACTGCTTGAGATACTCGACCACGCGATGCACCTCGTCATCCGCGACAAACGCGCCATGCACGCGCTGCGGATACCCCGTCCCCGGTGGCAAGAACAACATATCGCCCGCGCCAAGCAACGACTCCGCTCCCATCTGATCGAGAATCGTCCGCGAATCGATCTTGGACGACACCTGAAACGCCACGCGCGTCGGAATGTTCGCTTTGATGAGCCCGGTGATGACATCCACCGAAGGCCGCTGCGTCGCGAGAATCAAATGGATGCCCGCCGCCCGCGCCTTCTGCGCCAGCCGCGCGATCAGTTGCTCGATCTGCTTGCCCGCAACCATCATCAAATCGGCCAGTTCGTCGATGACGACCACGATCAGCGGCAGCGTCGACAGCGGTTCGGGCGCGTCCGGCGTCAGCGAGAACGGATTCGTGAGCTTCTTGCCCTGCGCCTCCATCGTGCGGATTTTCTGATTGAAGCCCTGTAGATTGCGCACGCCAACCGCCGACATCAGCCGGTAACGCTTCTCCATCTCGCCGACGCACCAGTTCAGCGCGTTCGACGCCAGCTTCATGTCCGTCACGACCGGCGCGAGCAGATGCGGAATTCCTTCGTACACCGACAATTCCAGCATCTTCGGGTCGATCATGATGAGGCGCACGTCTTCCGGCTTCGCCTTGTAGAGCAGCGAAAGAATCATCGCGTTGATGGCGACCGATTTGCCCGAGCCGGTCGTGCCCGCGACAAGCATGTGCGGCGCTTTGGCCAAATCCGTCACCACCGGATTGCCGATGATGTCCTTGCCCATCGCAATCGTGAGATTGGACTTCGACGCGCGATACACGTCGTCCTCCAGAATCTCGGACAGACGGATCATCTGCCGCCGCGCGTTCGGCAATTCGAGCCCCATGCAAGTCTTGCCGGGAATCGTCTCGACGACGCGAATCGACGTGAGACCAAGCCCGCGCGAGAGATCCTTCATCAAGCCGACGATCTGACTGCCGCGCACGCCGAGCGCCGGTTCCACCTCGAAACGCGTGATGACCGGTCCGGCTGACGCGCCCACCACCGTCACCGGCACCTTGAATTCCTGAAGCCGCTGTTCGATCAACTGACCGGTTTCGGCGAGACGCGCTTCGGAAATCGGTTCGAATTCGTCGCAGGCGGGTTCGAGCAGATCGAGCGTCGGCAATTCGACCGACGACGCGTGCGGCGCGTGGAACTCGAAGCCAACCGGCGCGGAGCCGCGGACCGGCGGTTTCGGAGCGGTGGGCGCCTCGACGGGTTCGTGATGCGCAACCGGCGTCATGGTGGGAAAGCGCACGACGTTCGAGGCGAGCGCATCGGCGTCGTCTTCGTCTGCGTCAGGCACATCGTTGTCCCATGGCGAGGCAGGGGCGAAGGTCGGCAGCGGCGGAAGGGCAGGGGGCGGCTCGGTGAATTCGAAGCGTGACGGCGCAGCAATACGCACGGGCTCGGGTTCGTTGCTCGCGGGAGTGGCAGGCGCAAGCGACCACGGCGCAGGCGGCGGTGCCGATGGCGCGACGTGTTCCGCCGTCGGCACGGGCTCGATTTCATCGATGTCGTCGATCAACGTCTCCGGCACACGCGCCGGTTCGGTTTGCGACGGCGTGGAAGTCTGCGTCGGCGTCGGGACGACAGGCATCGGCGGCGCGGCTTCGATTTGCGGTGTCGATGCGTCCGGCGAGGAAGCGTGCGTCGCGATTACAGGTGGCGTCGAGGTTGGGACGACAGGCATCGATGGCGCGGCTTCGATCATCGTCTCCGGCACGCGCGCAGGTTCGGTTCGCGGCAATGCGTCCGCCGTGGTAGCGAAAGTCGCGCTCACAGGAGGCGTTGGTGTGGGAACGACGGGCATCGACGGCGCGGGTTCAATTGCCGTTTCCGGCACACGCGCGGGTTCGATTCGCGGCGTCGATGCCTCCAGCGTCAACGCGGGGACGACAGGCATCGATGGCGCGGCTTCGATCATCGTCTCCGGCACGCGTGCGGGTTCGGTTCGCGGCGATGCGTCCGCCGTGGTAGCGAACGTCGCGCTCACCGGAGGCGTCGGCGGCGCGGCTTCGATCGCGTCCGGCGTGGAAACGAGCGGCGTCAACGTGGGCACGACGGACTTGATCGGCGCGGCTTCGTGTGTCGATGCTGCGGGAGGCACCTGGCGCGCAGGCTCATCACGTTCGAGCGGCGTCGGCGCAGCACGGTCGGCCGTCATCGGTCGAACTTCAGCCCTCAAAGACATATCAGGCGCTTTCGCCACATCCGCCGCACCGCTCTTGGCAAGCGACGTCCACATCGCCGTTCTTTCCTTGATGGATCGCAGCGTCGCCTCCACCGTTTCCGGCGCAGGCGGCGGCGCGGGCGGCGCGGGCGCCCGCGCAACGGCAGGCGCGGAAAGCAACGTCGTCATGAAGTCACGCGAACTCGTACCGGACGCCGGCCTCGACGCCATCGGACGCCGCACCGGCGCAGGCGACGACTGGGTCACCTGCCGCGGGCTCGTCTGCACAGGCGCGGGCCTACGAACGATGCTCTCTCCATTCGACGTGACAGGACGCGGCGGCGCGGCGGGCGGAACCGGCTCACGGCTTGCCGCAGCACGCGTATCCGCCACGGACGGCTTGATCCACCCGGAAGGCGCGACCGGTTCCACTTGTGCCGTACGCACCGCATTCGCGCCAACAACAGGTACAGGTTTCGAAGTCTCAGGCGTAACCGGCGAAACCACGCGGCTCGCGCCCGCCTTCGTCTTCATCGGCGGACGCCATGCCGTGGGTCGCTGATAGCGTCCGGTCTTGCCGGTCGGCAAGCCGAGCGTGGGCTCCGCGCTCGGCACGCGGGGCGTCGTGGTATCGAACTGTCCGGTGCCTATTCCGCGCGGCTCGTTCATCGGCTTGTTCTGCTTGTCGCTCGCGCGGCGTTCGCGCCACCAGCTCACCTTGTCGCGCGATTCGCCGTTCGCCTTCTCGCGGCTCTTCCTCGACGGACGCGCCTCGCGTTCCGCTTTTACACGCGGCGCGACCCAACTCGCGGGCACGCCGAAGCCGAACGCTTCATCCGCCCAGCCGAGCACCGAGCGCCAACTGAACTCGACGAGCCACGGCGCGACGATCGCCAGCACGAGCGCGCTGATAGCAATCGCGCCCGCCGGATGCGCGACGTTTGCCAGCGCACTGGCAAGGAAGCGCCCGCATCGATTGATATCGAGCTGTGTTTCAAGGGTTGCGGCAAGCGCGCCTTCGAGCGTCGCGCTCGACAGCAACACGCAGAAAAAGCCGAACCAAAGCCGGATCGTGCCGGGGCCGCGCAATCCCGCGCCGCCGGGAAGCACCGACTTGACGACGCGCCAGAGCAGCGCAATGAACCAGACGACTGATGCACCGAACCAGCCGAGAACTACCGTGTGCATGCTGAAGATGAACCAAGTGTGGGTGAAGCGGTTGAGACAGTCGCATCGCGCGACCATGAGACGCAGCGATGCCTTGTATTTCGATTGTGCAGTTTAACGGGTGTTGAGCGCGTGTCGAGCGCAGGCCGCGAGCGCATCATGCGCATGGCGCGCTCGCGCAACACTTCAGTTCGGACGCCTCGCGAAAGTCATCACCTGACCATCGTCGAGCGTGATTTCGAGCGCTTGCGGCGCGTTCATCTGCACGCCGCTTTTCGCGACATGCGCAAGCCCGCTGAGATAAGGCTGTTCGAGCGATGCCCCCGCGCCCGCGCCGCACGCCATGCGCGTGCCCGCGAGCGGACCGAACGCGAGCTTGCCGTCCTTCAGGCTGTACGTGCCGCTGAACCGGTTGCAGCCCGAGAAGCCGCTCGCACGCCGGTGTCCGCTCTCCGTCGAAAAGTCCAGCGTGAGCGATTGCTTGTCTTCCGGCAACGTGCGCGGATGACCACTTGCATCCGTCCAGCCAGTGAGCTGCCATTGCGTGTCATCGAGCAACTGTGTGGCGGCGGGATTGTACGGGTCGGTCGGCGGCGCGGCGGTATCGGGATGCTTCGGCAAGGCGCAGGCAGCGACGAGCGCCGTCGCGGCAAGCGCCGCGATGCAGGACGAAAGGCGCGACGACGCGCGCGGAGACTGCATGCGGATGTGTTGCGTGGGCATCGATGATCCTGAAGCGGGCGAAACCGTAAGCGTATCGCACTCGTCCTGTGATTTGTCTAGTGTTCGCAACCGCGTGCGCGGGAACTTGCGTGTTAACATCGCGCCCAATCCGGCATATACGGCGTCTTCTTCGATCTTGGAGCATTCATGCAGACCGATTCTCAAAGCACACGCATCGGCACGCCGGGTTCGCCGCAGGCCACGCGCGTCATGCTGCTCGGCGCGGGCGAACTGGGCAAGGAAGTGATCATCGCGCTGCAACGGCTGGGCGTGGAAGTCATCGCGGTGGATCGTTATGCGCATGCGCCGGGGCATCAGGTGGCGCATCGGGCGCATGTCATCGACATGACCGATGCTGTGGCGCTGCGTGCGCTCGTGGAGCAGGAGCGGCCGCATCTGATCGTGCCGGAGATCGAGGCCATCGCCACCGACGCGCTCGCGCAGATCGAAGCCGATGGCGCGGCCACCGTCATCCCCACCGCGCGCGCCACGCAACTCACGATGAACCGCGAAGGCATCCGCCGGCTCGCTGCCGAGGAACTGGGCTTGCCCACGTCGCCGTATGCGTTCGCGCAATCGCTCGACGAGATGAAAGCGGCGATCGCCAAGATCGGCTTTCCGTGCGTGGTCAAGCCGGTGATGTCGTCATCGGGCAAGGGACAATCGGTGCTCAAGAGCGAAGCCGATGTCGAACCCGCCTGGAATCACGCGATGGCGGGCGGGCGCGTGAACCACGGGCGCGTGATCGTCGAGGGGTTCATCGACTTCGAATATGAAATCACGCAGTTGACCGTGCGCGCGGCGGACCCGCAAAGCGGCGAAACGCGCACGTATTTCTGCGAGCCGATCGGTCACGTTCAGGTGGCGGGCGATTACGTGGAATCGTGGCAGCCGCAGCCGATGAACGCCGCCGCGCTCGCGAAGGCGCGCGAGGTGTCGGAAAAGGTCACGACGGCGCTCGGCGGGCGCGGCCTGTTCGGCGTCGAGTTGTTCGTGCGAGGCGATGACGTGTGGTTCTCCGAAGTCAGTCCGCGTCCGCACGACACCGGCCTCGTCACGCTCGCGACGCAGCGTTTCTCCGAATTCGATCTCCACGCGCGCGCGATTCTCGGTTTACCGGTGGATACTGCGTTGAGTTCGCCGGGCGCATCGGCGGTGATTTACGGCGGGCTGGACGAGAAGGGCATCGCGTTCGAAGGCGTCGCCGATGCGCTCGCGGTGCCGGGCGCGGATCTGCGGCTGTTCGGCAAGCCGGAGAGCTTCTTGAAGCGCCGCATGGGTGTCGCGGTGGCGACGGGTGTCGATATCGAGGAAGCGCGTGCCCGCGCGAAGCTCGCGGCGGGGAAAGTGCGGCCGGTTTCGGTGAAATAGGCCGGGCGTCGAAGGAGGAAGCGGTGAAACGCATCGTGTGTACTGTCGTGCTCGTGTCGTCACTGTTCTGTTTGTCGGGATGCGGTCTCGCGGCGGCGCCTTGCCGTATTGCGTCGGCGGGCCTGAAGATTGTGCCGGTGGTGGGGCATGTCGCCGCCGCGCCCACCGACGCCTGCGCGGACGTTATCGATCCATGATGAAAATATTGCTCGCCTGCGCGCTGATGTCGGCATCCGCCGCGTTCGCCATGCCGCTGACCGTGCCGCAGATCCAGACCGCATCGAGCGTGAGTACGCGCTACGACTGCAAGGATGGCAAGAGCATCAACGTGCAATATACGAACACGCGCAACCAGCAGAGCTTCGCTGCGCTCACGGTCGGCGGTCGCAAACTGCTGTTCGTCGGCGTGATGTCCGGTTCGGGCGCGCGCTACGCCGCCGACCGCTACATTTGGTGGACGAAAGGCCCGCAAGCCAATCTCTACGATGAAACCGCGCCGAAAGACTCGCCGCCGCTCCTCGCGGACTGTCAGGCGCGCGCCAAATAGCCCGCCGAAGCGATAACCCCGCCGGTGCTACAATATGCGGTTTTCCGGCCTCCCGAACAGCGACACTTATTTTGCTGTCCTTGCCGGTGGCAACGGAGATGACGCCGTCTGCTGCATGCCTTGAAAAGCGTGCCTTGAAAACGTCATCGAAGGCGTGTTCCATCTGAGCGGGCGAGCGCGACCGGCGCTGTCCGTCCGATGCCCATTGCAAGCGTCAGCGCGGAACCGCCGCGCGAACCATCGCGCAAACTAACGCGCGTCCAGCGCCGGCCGGGAGCAGCGAGCCGACGAACCCGCCGAGACCTTACCCGCGCCGCATCGAGCGGACTTTTAGCGAAAGCCAAGATAGCCACCATGTCAGATTCCGTCGTCACGAACACGTCCACCGCGCCCGAAGCTGCCGCGCCCACGTTCGACCAGTTCGGTTTGGCCGCCGAAATCCTGCAAGCGGTGAGCGAGTCCGGCTACACCATTCCCACGCCCATTCAGGCGCAGGCCATTCCCGTCGTGCTGGCGGGCCGCGACGTGATGGGCGCGGCGCAAACCGGCACCGGCAAGACCGCGAGCTTTTCGCTGCCGATCATCCAGCGATTGCTGCCGTCGGCGAGCACGAGCGCGTCGCCCGCGCGCCATCCCGTGCGCGCGCTGATGCTCACGCCCACGCGCGAGCTGGCCGATCAGGTCGCCGCCAACGTGCAGACGTACTCGAAGCACACGCCCTTGCGCAGCACGGTGGTGTTCGGTGGCGTCGACATGAACCCGCAATCGGACGCGCTGCGCCGTGGCGTCGAAATTCTCATCGCGACGCCGGGCCGTCTGCTCGATCACGTGCAGCAAAAGACCGTCAACCTCGGTCAGGTGCAGATGCTCGTGCTCGACGAAGCCGACCGCATGCTCGACATGGGCTTTCTGCCGGACCTTCAGCGCATCCTCAATTTGCTGCCGAAGGAACGTCAGACGCTGCTGTTCTCGGCGACGTTCTCGCCCGAAATCAAGAAGCTCGCCGCTACTTATCTGCGCAACCCGCAGACGATCGAAGTCGCGCGCAGCAATTCGACCAACGCCAACGTGCGCCAGATCGTCTATGAAGTGCACGAGAGCGACAAGTCCGGCGCGGTCGCGCAACTGATCCGCGACCGCGGTTTGAAGCAGGTGATCGTGTTCTGCAACAGCAAGATCGGCGCGAGCCGGCTGGCGCGCGTGCTGGAGAAGGAAGGCATCATCGCGACGGCGATTCACGGCGACCGCACGCAGGGCGAGCGCATGCAGGCGCTGGACGCGTTCAAGCGCGGCGAGATCGAAGCGCTCGTCGCGACGGATGTCGCCGCGCGCGGCTTGGATATCGCGGAACTGCCTGCCGTCATCAACTTCGATTTGCCGTTCAACGCGGAAGATTACGTTCACCGTATCGGCCGGACGGGCCGCGCGGGCGCATCCGGCGATGCGCTCTCGCTGTGCAGCGCGAACGAGCGCAAGCAGCTTGCGGACATCGAAAAGCTCATCAAGCGGCCGTTGCAGGTCGAGCCGCTGCAAGTCACCGCGCCCGCGCGCCGCGATGGTGCTTCGCCGCGTCGCGAAGAACGGTTCGGACGGCCGGAGCGTGGTGAGCATCGGCATGCGCCGCGTGAGGAAGCGGGCGCGCGTCGCCGTAGCAGCAGCGGCAGTTCGTACGACCGTCCGCGTTCGCGTCAGCAGCCGATCGATGAATTCTTCCTCAAGCCCTACGAGCCGTCGCCCTCCGCGATGAAGCGTCACGAGGAACAACCCGAGCCGGAGCGCAAGAGCGCGCCGAAGCAGCCGCTCGCGGCCTTGCTCGGTGGTTTGGGAATGCCGCGCAAGCCGTCGTAAGCGAAAAAAAAGCAGCCCGCGTGGCTGCTTTTTTATTGGCCGATGCAAACGATCAGCGCCCGAAACGCCGCGCCCATTGCGCGGTGGCTTCCGCATAAAACACGTCGAGCCGCTCCGTCTCATTCGTCTCGATACCCAGATGCCGCGCCGCCCGCGCCAGCGCATCGAGCGGCACGCCGCGATCGAGCGGGACCGCGCCCGTCTGCTTGCTGAGTTTTTCGCCCGTGCTGCTCTCGACCACGGGCACATGCAGATAGGAAGGCGTCGGTACATCGAGGCAACGCTGGAGATAAATCTGCCGCGCCGTCGAATCGAGCAAATCCGCGCCGCGCACGACATGAGTGATGCCCGCATCCGCATCATCGACGACGACGGCCAGTTGATACGCCCACAATCCATCCGCGCGCTTCAACGCGAAATCGCCGACTTCGGCTGCAAGATCCTGCGACTGCGCGCCCTGCCAGCAATCCACGAAACGCACGTGCGCCGCATCGCCATCCGGCACGCGCAGCCGCCATGCGCGTGCGGGCTTGCCGTTCAGACCGTCGCGACAAGTTCCGGGATAAGCCAGCGTCGCGTGGCGCGCATGAGCGTGCACGAGGGAATCGGCGATCTCGCGCCGCGTGCAGCCGCATGGATAGATCAGCCCGCGCGCCTGCAAGCGCTCGAAGGCCCGCGCGTAGTCGATATCGCGATCGCTCTGCCAGACGGGCGGTTCATCCGAGCGCATGCCGAAATGCGCGAGCGTTTCGAGCACATCGTCGGCGGCGCCGGGCGCGGTGCGCGGCGCGTCCACATCTTCGATACGCACGATCCAGCTTCCGTCGTGCGCGCGCGCATCTAGATAGCTCGCCAGCGCCGACACCAGCGAGCCCGCGTGCAGCGGACCGGTGGGCGAGGGCGCGAAGCGGCCGCGATAGGTCATCTGAACGGTCAGGCGGCCGCGCGCGAACGGGCTTCGGGATGGCACTCCGGGCACGTTTCGCCCGGCTTGTAGAACGGCGACTGCTGATCTTCGACGCTCACCACCGCGCGGCAGCCGAAGCATTGCGAGGTCGCGGTCGGTTCCAGATTCGGGTCGAGCGCGGTGCGGTAATCAAACACGAAGCATTCGCCGTGATAATGCGCGCCGCCGACTTCCTCGAAGTATTTGAGAATGCCGCCTTCGAGCTGATACACATGATCGATGCCCACCTCTTTCATATGGATCGCGGCCTTCTCGCAGCGAATTCCGCCCGTGCAGAACGACACCACGGTCTTGCCTTCCAGGTCCGCGCGGTTCTGCTCGATCACTTCCGGAAACTCGCTGAATTTCTCGATGCGGTAATCCAGCGCGTGATCGAAGGTGCCGACATCGACTTCGAACGCATTGCGCGTGTCGAGCATGACGACCGGACGGCCTTCGTCGTCGTGGCCGCGGTCGAGCCAGGACTTGAGCGTCGGGGCATCCACGAAAGGCGCGCGGCCCAGTTCCGGGCGGATTGCGGGCTTTTTCATCGTGATGATTTCGCGCTTGAGCTTGACCAGCATGCGGCGGAACGGCTGCTTGGCGGACAGGCTTTCCTTGAATTGCAGGTCAGAGAAGCGCCCGCCGAAGAGCGCATCGCCGCGCAGATAATCGATGAACTCGCGCACCTGCGCCACCGGCCCCGCGATGAACAGATTGATGCCTTCCGGCGCCAGCAGGATCGTGCCCTTCAGGCCGAGCGCGTCGCACTGCGCGCGCACGAGCGGCCGCCACGCGGGGCCGTCCTCGATGGTGACGAATTTATAGGCGGACAGGTTCAGAATGCTCATGATCGATAACGCGTGATGCGGCCAAAGCCAGTAAAAAGTGCGGATGCGCGATGTGCTCGGACGCCGCGCGAAACCCGTATTATCCCGCAAACGGCCTGCGCCTTTCGTATCGTGCTAAACGAAGCCGCAAGCCCTCGTCCGTTCGGCCAACACGCCTTTCGCGCCCGTTTTTGCGGATTTTTTGCGTTTGACCCGCATGTACAATACCGCCATGTCAGATCCCCGTTTCGTTCATCTCCGCGTCCACTCTGAGTTCTCGATTGCCGATGGCATCGTGCGGCTGGATGATGTCGTCAAGGCCGCCGCGAAAGACGGTCAAGGTGCGCTCGCGCTCACCGATCTCGCCAACGCATTCGGCCTCGTGCGCTTCTACAAGGAAGCGCGCAGTGCGGGCGTGAAGCCCATCGCCGGTTGCGATGTGTGGATCACCAACGCCGCCGACCGCGACAAACCTTCGCGCCTTCTGCTGCTCGTGCGCAACAGGCAGGGCTATCTCAACCTGTGCGAACTGTTGAGCCGCGCGTGGCTGACGAACCAATATCGCGGGCGCGCGGAAGTGCTGGCCGAATGGCTCGATGAAGGCCTCGCGCAAGGTTTGCTCGCGCTGTCCGGCGCGCAGCAGGGCGATATCGGCATGGCGTTCGCCGCGGGCAACGCGCAGGCCGCGCAACGTCACGCCGAGCGCTGGGCGAAGGTGTTTCCGAACGCGTTCTACATCGAATTGCAACGCGCGGGTTTGCCGGGCGAACAGGGTTATGTCACCGAAGCCGTCACGCTCGCCGCGAAGCTGAAGCTGCCGGTCGTCGCCACGCATCCGATGCAGTACATGACGCCGGACGACTTCACCGCGCACGAAGCGCGCGTGTGTATCTCCGAGGGCGATATTCTCGCCAATCCGCGTCGGCAGAAGCGCTTCACGCAGGATCAGTATTTCCGCACGCAGGACGAAATGTGCGCGGCATTCGCGGACATTCCGTCGGCGCTGGCGAACACGGTGGAGATCGCCAAACGCTGCAATCTCACGCTCGAACTCGGCAAGCCCAAGCTCCCGCTCTTTCCGACACCCGATGGCATGTCGCTCGACGACTACCTCGTGCAGTTGTCGAAGGAAGGGCTGGAAGTGCGCCTGCAACAGCTTTATCCGAATGAAGCCGAGCGTGAAGCACAGCGTCAGACCTATTACGAACGGCTCGAATTCGAGTGCGGCACCATCATCAAGATGGGCTTTCCGGGCTACTTCCTGATCGTCGCCGACTTCATCATGTGGGCGAAGAACAATGGCGTGCCGGTGGGGCCGGGGCGCGGTTCGGGCGCGGGTTCACTCGTGGCGTACGCGCTCGGCATCACCGATCTCGATCCGCTGCGCTACAACCTGCTGTTCGAGCGCTTCCTGAACCCAGAACGCGTGTCGATGCCCGACTTCGACATCGACTTCTGTCAGGAAGGGCGCGACCGCGTCATTCAGTATGTGAAGGGCAAGTACGGCGCGGATGCCGTGTCGCAGATCGCCACCTTCGGCACGATGGCCGCGAAGGCGGCGGTGCGCGATATCGGCCGCGTGCTCGATCTCGGCTATATGTTCACGGACGGCATCGCCAAGCTCATTCCGTTCAAGCCGGGCAAGCATGTGACCATCGCGGATGCGATGAAGGAAGAACCCGCGCTTCAGGAACGCTTCGACTCCGAAGACGAAGTGCATCAGTTGCTCGAACTCGCGCAGCGCGTGGAAGGGCTCACGCGTAACGTCGGTATGCACGCGGGCGGCGTGCTGATCGCGCCGGGCAAGCTGACGGACTTCTGCCCGCTGTACACGCAGGGCGAGGACGGCGGCGTCGTCAGTCAGTACGACAAGGACGACGTGGAAGCGGTTGGTCTCGTCAAGTTCGACTTTTTGGGCTTGACCACGCTCACCATTCTCGACTGGGCCGAGCGGTATATCCGCCGGCTGGACGAATCGAAGAAGGACTGGAATCTCGCGCAGGTGCCGCTGGACGATCCCGCATCGTTCACGATCCTGAAGAAGGCGAATACCGTCGCCGTGTTCCAGCTTGAAAGCCGCGGCATGCAGGGCATGCTGAAGGACGCGCAGCCGGACCGCTTCGAAGACATCATCGCGCTGGTGGCGTTGTATCGTCCGGGGCCGATGGACCTGATTCCGAGCTTCTGCGCGCGCAAGCACGGGCGCGAGATCGTCGAGTATCCCGATCCGCGCGTGGAGCCTGTCCTGAAAGAGACCTACGGAATCATGGTCTATCAGGAGCAGGTGATGCAGATGGCGCAGATCATCGGCGGCTACTCGCTCGGCGGCGCGGACTTGCTGCGCCGCGCGATGGGCAAGAAGAAGCCCGAGGAAATGGCCACGCATCGCGAGATTTTCGCGGAAGGCGCAGCGAAGAACGGCCTCACGCGCGCGAAAGCCGACGAAACCTTCGACCTGATGGAAAAGTTCGCGGGCTACGGCTTCAACAAGTCGCACGCGGCGGCGTATGCGCTGCTCGCGTATTACACCGCGTGGCTGAAGGCGCATCATCCGGCGGAATTCATGGCGGCCAACATGTCGCTCGCCATGGATGACACCGACAAGGTGAAGATTCTTTTCGAAGACTGCGCGACGAATAGTCTCGCCGTGCTGCCGCCGGACATCAATCAGTCGGCGTATCGCTTCGAACCGGTGGGCGAGCCCGACGGCAAGCGCTCGAAAACCATTCGCTACGGATTAGGCGCGGTGAAGGGCAGCGGGCAAAACGCCATCGAAGAAATTTTGCGTGCGCGCGGCGATGGTCCGTTCACCGATCTGTTCGATTTCTGCGAACGCATCGACCGGCGCGTGGTGAATCGGCGCACGGTGGAAGCGCTGATTCGCGCGGGCGCGTTCGACAGCGTGCATGCCAATCGCGCGCAATTGCTGGCGTCCGTGCCGCTCGCCATGGAAGCCGCCGATCAGGCCGCCGCCAACGCCATGCAGGCGGGCCTGTTCGACATGGGCGACGCGCCGCTCGCGAAGCACGAGTACGTCGAAGAAGCCGCGTGGTCCGACAAGAAGCGCCTGCAGGAAGAAAAGACCGCGCTCGGTTTCTATCTGTCCGGCCATTTGTTCGATGCCTACAAGGGCGAAGTGCGCCGCTTCGTGCGCCAGAAAATCGGCGAACTGAAGGAAGGGCGCGATAAGTTGGTCGCGGGCGTGATCTCCGCCATGCGCACGCAGATGACTCAGCGCGGCAAGATGCTGATCGTCAATCTGGACGATGGCAGCGGCCAGTGCGAAGTCACCGTGTTCAACGAACAGTTCGAAGCCAACAAGGCGCTGTTCAAGGAAGACGAACTGCTCGTCGTGCAGGGCATGGCGCGCAACGATGCTTTCACCGGCGGCATTCGCTTCACGGTGGACACCGCGATGGACCTCGAACGCGCGCGCAGCCGTTACGCGCAGTCGGTCAAGGTCGAGATGAACGGGAACGCGGATTCCTGGCGTCTGCGTCGCGTGCTCGAAGCGCATGCGGCAGGCGCGCAGGTTGAAGCGCCCGCAGCAGCACCGCCGTCGCGTGAGAATGGCAATGGCCGGGGGCGTCAGCCGTCCGCGCCGATTCCGAACGGGCTGAACGTGAGCATCGTGTATCGCAGCGAGCATGCGCAAGGCGAAGTGCGTCTGGGCGATGCCTGGCGCGTCAAGCCCACCGACGATCTCATCACGGCGTTGCGCGGGGAGTTTGCGGGCAGCGCGATCGAAATCGTCTACTGATGCGCATCGGCATTTCGGCCAATGCGCTGAAGCATTCCGGCGGGCTCGAACGTTACGCGATGGACCTTGTGCGCGGCCTGGCGCTTGCGGGTTTCGATGGCGCCAATAAGCCCGCGTTCTTCGCGCGCAAGATCGATGCTTCGTTGCCGGAAAGCCGGCTGGTGGATGCGCATCGCATCAACGTGTCGTTTCTGCCGGGCAAGTGGCGCGATGCGTATTTCTCGTGGGCGCTGGGGCGCGCGCGTCGCCGTGCGAAGGTCGATGTATTGATCGGCTGCAATCGCGTCGAAGGTTCGGACATCGCGATTTGCGGCGGCACGCATATCGGTTTTCTGCGCGCGATCGGAAGGCGCGAGAAGCCATCCGATACGCGGCAGATCGCGCTGGAACGACGTCAGTATGCGCAGGCAGCGGTGATCGTCGCGCATTCGGACATGATGCGCGATGAACTCGCGTCGCTCTACGGCATCGCCGATGACAAGATTTGCGTGCTGTATCCGCCCGTTGACGCCGCACTTTTTTCTCCCGCCGATGCAAACGAACGCACGCGTCTGCGCGAACGCTTCGGTTTCGCGGAGAACGAAACCGTGCTGCTGTTTCCATCGAGCAGTCATGAGCGAAAGGGTTTGCCGCTGATCGAACGCGCGCTCGCGGGCATGAACGTGGTCATAGCGGTGGCGGGGCGTGCGCCGGATCGCGCGGCGTCCAATGTGCGCTATCTCGGCTACGTGAAGAATATCGAGGATGCGTATCGCGCGGCGGATTTCACGATTCTGGCGTCGAGCTACGAGCCGTTCGGGCTCGTCGGCATCGAATCGGTGATGTGCGGCACGCCGGTGATATTTTCCGAGAACATCGGCTGTGTCGATGCCATCTCGGATGACGCCAAACATCTCTTCAAACCCGGCGATGCGGACGATTTGCGCCGCGTCGTGAATGCGGCCATCGCGTCGCCACGCAAACGCGTGAACGGCGGCGCGGTGCGCTATGACACCAGCATCGCCGCACACGTCCGGGCGTTGCTTGCGCTTACCGAACTCCGTTCATCGCGCCGAGTTTGAGAAAGCGGTAATACACCGTCTGCGCGTTGAACAGCGCGATCATGAAGCCGGTCTTGCCGTCCAGAAAACCGCGTCTAAGCACATACGTCCTGACGAACGCCCACGCGCCGCGCGAGAGCGCCATGCCAAAACCACCGCGTTTGCCCGCCGCATGGCGCTGCTGCGCGCCCGCGCTCGAATACGCGTCGAGCTTGCGCAGCACGGCTTCGAAGTCTTCATAGGAATAGTGCATCAGCTTGCCGTCCAGACGCGCGACGGGCTTCGTGCTCGATACGACCAGCCGTTCGTGGACGAGATCCGCCGAGAAGCGCGCCGTCTCGCGCCTGAACAAGCGCGGAATCCAGTCCGGATACCAGCCGCTATGTTTGACCCACACGCCGCAAAAGCTCGAAAGCCGGTCGATCGCGTACACATCGGCTTGCGGCGCGGCAATCGCGGATTGAATCGATGCCGCGAGTTCCGGCGACACGATCTCGTCGGCATCGATGGAGAGCACCCAGTCGGTGCTCAAGGCATCGAGCGCGCGGTTCTTTTGCGGGCCGAAGCCGGGCCAGTCGTGCGCCTCGATCACGCGCGCCCGATGCGCCCGCGCGATGCCGACGGTTTCATCCGCGCTGCCGCTATCCACGACGACGATTTCATCCGCGAAAGACACGGACTGGAGGCACTGCGCGAGCCGCGCGGAAGCGTTGCGAGTGATGAGGGCGATGCCGAGGGTAGGGCGTGACATAAGGCTTTGTAAGCTGCCAAGTTGGTATAATTATTCACTGTATGCGCGGGTTTGCGGGACTTCTGCGTCACGATCGGCCGAAGAGGCAAGGATTATCGATCGGCGCGTGGCCGCACTCGTGCGAACGTCAAGAGGCCCGCGTGCCTCTTTTTGTTGTCCCGGCCTTCGAGGCGCGCTGTTTCAACGCGTCACGTGCCTGAAGGCGCGCACAAGCACCAAGCCGGCCCATCGGTCATCGCGCGACGCAATCCGTGGCAGCGCGCGGCATCCGCCAGTCTTTCTTCGAAACTATGAGCCGACTCTCCGGGCGCATTCGTGTGATTGCCCGAGCGATACCCAAGCTGGCGCTCAAAGCGTTTCGCCGGCCGCCGACCGACGTGTCGAGCATCCTGATCGCGCACCACTTGCTGCTCGGCGATACGCTCCTGCTCACGCCGCTCATCGCGAAACTGCGCGAACGCTATCCGCATGCGCGCATCGCGCTGACTTGCCCGAAGGCCATCGTGCCGCTGTTCGCGGGACGTCCGTTCGGCGCGCAGGCTTTGCCGTTCGATCCGCGCGATGTCGATACCGTGCAGGGCGTGCTGAACTCCGGTCCTTACGATCTGGGCATCGTCGCGGGCGAGAACCGCTTTGCGTGGCTCGCGATGGCGGCGGGTTGCCGCTGGATCGTCGGACATGGCGGCGATACACCCGCGTGGAAGAGCTGGCCGCTCGACGAAGCGCATCCGTATCCGCCGCAGCCGGCTGCATGGGCCGATATCGCGGCGATGCTGATCGACGGGCCGCCGCCGCAGCGGGCGCGCGCCGAAGACTGGCCGGAGCCAAAAGCCGCCGCGTTCGCGCCTGAAGATAAACAGGCGCTTTCTCGTCCTTACGTCGTGCTGCATCCCGGCGCGAGCACGACCGTCAAACGCTGGCCGCAGGACCGCTGGCAGGCGCTGGCCGAACGCGTCGAAGCGCTCGGCTATGCGCCGGTGTGGAGCGGCGGACCCGGCGAAGTCGAACTCGTCCGCGAGATCGATCCGCAAGGCCGGTACGCCAACTTCGCGGGCCGCGTGGGACTCGGCGAACTGTGGCATCTGTTCAAGGGCGCACGCGCGCTCGTCTGTCCCGATACCGGCGTCGCGCATCTGGGCCGCATGGTCGGCGTGCCGACGGTGACGCTCTTCGGTCCGGGCAACGCGCTGATTCACGGTGCGGGTGATTTCTGGTTTGACGCGCGCTTCAGGCCGGTTACCATCGCGGACATGCCGTGCCGCGACGAGCCGATTATTTTCCGCAGACATGTTTCATGGGTGCGGCGCTGCGATCGCAACGAGCAGACATGCGTCGCGTGGCGGGGAGATCACGCCGAATGTATGGGCCTCATCTCGCTCGATGCGGTGAGTCAGGCGCTAGAGGACATGCTGACAAAAGCTTCATGACGAAAACAATAGATAAGCGGCCGGACTGGCTGTTGTGGATCGGCGCGCCGGTCATCCTTTTTGTCGTCACGTTCGCGCACATGACGGCGCTCGAAAACATCGCGCTGGGGTGCATCGGACTGGGCACGATCGCGGTGGCGTGCTCGCGCGGCGTGGCCTCGCCGCTGCGCTGGCCGCTCATGTTGCCCATCGCGCTGTGGGCGGGCTGGACGCTGCTGTCGGTCTCGTGGTCGCCGTATCCGGCGGTGAGCATTCATTCGTGGCTCGACGAGGTGTGTTATCCGCTGTTCGCGTTTTTCGGCTTCTGGCTGATCGGCGCGCGCGTGGCCCGGGCGGAGCGCTTCGTGCTCGCGCACTGGCTGGGCTGCGTGCTGGTCGCGGTCATCAGCGCGGTGTATTGGGGGCATTTGCAACCGCCGACCGCCGACACGTTCATGCTGCATTACTACAACCGCGTCGGGCATACGAGCACGGTCGCGCTGTTCGGGATCGCGCTGTTCGTCGGCATGATGCTGGAAGGGAAGTGGCGGGTGATCGGCGTGACGGGCGTGCTGCTCAGTCTGTTCATCGGCTTTGCGACGCTGAACCGGTTTTTCGGCATCGCGGCGTTCATCACGCTGCTGCTGGCGCTCAGTCCGCTGTATCGCAAGCGCATGATGATCGCGTCCATCGCGCTCGCGGTGATCGGCGTGGCGGCCATCGGCGGGCTCGAGGTCAGCGCGCGCATGCGCTTCGAAAAAGCGCCGCCGATGTTACCGGCGCACGGCGTCACGCTCGAAGGTGACCGCATTCCCGTGCCGTCGTTTTTGCCGGGCATCGCGGATACCATCGCAACCGACACGCGTCCGCGCCTGTGGGCCTTCTACGTCCGCGCGGGCAAGGCGCATAGGTGGACGGGCGTGGGGTTCGGCAAGCCGTTGCCCGGCCAAGTGTACGGACGCGAGATTCCGCCGCGTCTGCTCGCCGAGGAGTCGCAGGCGCTCACCCACGCTCACAACCTGTTTCTGAATACCTGGCTCGAAACCGGCGTGATCGGACTATTGCTGGAGATCGTCCTGCTCGCGGCGCTGGTGCGGCGCTTCCTGCGCGTGCGCAACGAGGTGCCGTGGCTGGCCGCGGGCGGCATCGCGCTGGTCGGCGCGATGATCGCGAAGAACATCACCGACGACTTCATGTGGCAGACCACCGCGCTCGCCTTCTGGTGTTTCGCGGGACTGATGCTCGGGCGCGCCGAACGTCTGACGCAGCGCCTGCCGGTCCCGCGCGTGGCGGCGGGCGATGCATCCTCGTCAGACTGAACGCGTACCGGAAGGCGCGCGCATCGCCGGATTAGAATAGCGGGATTTTGTGCTTGTCCGCCCGACGCGGTTGAGCCGGCGCATCACACACCGCATACCGAGGAACGACTTGAGCAAGAATCAATCTCTCCGCAAGCCCATTGGCGGCGCGGACGCCTCCTCGCCGATGGCCGTCATGAAACGGCTCTGGCCGTATATCCGCCCGCTGCTCGGCATGGTGATCCTGGGCATCGGCACCATGGGGATCGTGGCCGCGACCGAGGCCGGCATTCCCATGCTGCTCAAGCCGCTGCTCGATCACGGCTTCGGCACCAAGGGCAGCGATCACGCGCGCTGGCTCGTGCCGCTCGCGGTCATTGGTCTGGCGCTGGTGCGTGGCGGGGCGCAGTATGCATCGGGCTATTTCTTGTCTTATGTGTCGAACAAGATCCTGCTGCAACTTCGTTTGCAGATGTTCGAACGCATGATCCACACGAGCGCCGAATTCTTCCAGCGCGAGACGGCGAGCACGATCATCAACGCGATCGTCTTCGAGGTGAATCAGATTCTCTCCGTGCTTTCCAGCGTGGTCGTGACGCTGGTGCGCGATTCGCTCACGGTCGTGTTCCTGCTCGGCTATCTGTTCATTCTCAACTGGCGGCTCACGCTGATCGTCGCGGTGATATTGCCGCTGATCGGCTGGCTCGTGAGCAAGATCAACCGGCGGCTGCGGCGGCTGAATCGCGAGCATCAGGCGCTCACGAACGAACTGTCGTATGTCGTCGAGGAAACGGTGGGCGGCTACAAGGTCGTCAAGGTGCACAACGGCGAGGCTTACGAGATGAGCCGCTTCACCGAGATGAGCCACCGTCTGCGCGGCTACTCCATGCGCATGCAGGTGTCGGGCGGACTGGCGCAGCCAATCACGCAGTTTCTTGCATCGATCGCGCTGGCGGTCGTGTTGACCATCGCGGTCGTGCAGTCGACGCACGATCAGACCACGGTGGGCGGTTTCGTCGCCTTCGTCACGTCGATGTTGCTCGTCATTTCGCCGCTCAAGCATCTGATCGACATCAATCAGCCGATGCAGCGCGGCATGACCGCGGCCGAGCTGATCTTCGGCCTGATCGACGAACCCGAGGAGCCGAAGGGCGGCGGGTGGACGCTTGAGCGTTCGCGCGGCGAAGTCGAATTTCGCGATGTTTCCTTCGCTTATTCCGCCGACCGTCCGACGCTCGATCACGTGTCCTTCAAGGTCGCGCCGGGCGAGATGGTCGCGTTGGCGGGACCGTCGGGCAGCGGCAAGACCACGCTCGTCAATTTGCTTCCGCGGTTCTTCGATCCGCGTAGCGGGCAAGTAATGGTCGATGGCGTCGCACTCACCGAATACAACCTGCACGATTTGCGCGGCCAGATGGCGATGGTGAGTCAGGACGTCGTGCTGTTCAACGACACGATTGCGGCGAACGTGGCCTATGGTCAGACGCCGGACCGCGACCGCGTGCTGGCGGCGCTGACAGCGGCGAATCTCGCGGATGTCGTGGGGAGCCTGCCCGAAGGCATCGATACGCTGATCGGCGGCAATGGCATGCGGTTGTCGGGCGGGCAACGTCAGCGGCTCGCCATCGCGCGCGCCATCTACAAGGATGCGCCGATCCTCATTCTCGACGAAGCCACTTCCGCACTCGATTCGGAGTCCGAGCGGCATGTGCAGGCAGCGCTCGAAACGCTCATGAAGGGGCGCACGACGCTGGTCATCGCGCACCGGTTATCGACCATCGAGCGCGCGGATCGCATTCTCGTGTTGGAGGCGGGGAAGATCGCGGAGCAGGGGAGTCACGCGGAACTGCTGCGCAAGGGCGGGTTGTATGCGCATTTGCATCGGATTCAGTATCAGCAACAGGCGGCTTGAGGAATCGTGTCTTGAGGTTGGGCGTTCAGATATGCATTTCGATCCGCAGCTAGTTTCACGACGTCGTGTGTATTAGCTGGTATTCGACCTATCGGACAGCGTCGGGTGAAGGGTTGCCGTTCTGTCGTGCAAAGGGCCTCTCTTGTTTGTTTGGTTTATTCAGTAGCCGCCTCCCCGGCGGGGGGGGTAACTTTCTTTGCTGCTGCAAAGAAAGTCACCAAAGAAAGCAGCTTTTTACCCCATGCACGATGGCTGGAAAGTGTGGCCTGGATTAATGATGCAGTGGCCGCAATAGGACGTCCCTCGGCTGGTTAAGCGTGTGGGCAACCTAACGATTTCGCGCTCGAATAATCAATGCGCAGTGGACCGCATTCATACTTTCGGCCATGCGCTACGCGCGCCGAGAACGTAAGAACGGAATCCCGCAGCCTATAAGTGCCCAGCCACCCCACACGCCATCGCTATATTGTTATTCGGCCCTACGTTCGTTAGTGCTCCGACTAAAAGGCAAATGCCGACTTGACTTAAGCCTTTGAGCTTGCGGAGCAAACACGTCTTTCGCGAACGCGCCAACCAAGGTAGGGCCGAATAGCAATCTTGCGGTGTGGTGTGAGGTTGCTGGGCGCTAATACGCTGCGGGATTCCGTTCTAAAGCTCTCGGCGCGCGAAGCGCATGGCCGAAGGAATGAATGCGGGCCACTAAGAGAAGATTTTTCGAGCGCGTGATCGCGAGGTTGCCTAAGCGGCAAGTTATGCATGGCAAGTCCTATTGCGGCCACTGCATCATTAATTCAGACCACACTTTCCAGCCAGCGTGCGGAGGGGTAAAAGCTGCTTTCTTTGGTGACTTTCTTTGCAGCAGCAAAGAAAGTTACCCCCCCGCCGGGGAGGCGGCTACTGCAATAAAGACACAAACAACAGCAGCCCCTGCACGACGACATAGAGCCAGCAACAATCCCACCCAACCCTACATCAAAACAATATCGTACTGCTCCTGACTCAAATTACTCTCCACCTGCAGCGAAACCGGCTTCCCGATAAAGTCCATCAGCATGGCCAAATGCTGCGACTCCTCCTCGAGAAACAGATCGATCACCTGCTGCGAAGCCACCACACGAAACTCCCGCGGATTAAACTGCCGCGATTCCCGCATGATCTCGCGCAACACGTCATAGCACACGGTACGCGGCGTCTTCACCTGCCCCTTCCCCTGACAAGTAGGACAAGGCTCACACAACACATGCGCCAGCGATTCCCGCGTGCGCTTGCGCGTCATCTCGACCAACCCAAGCTGCGAGAACCCGTTCACCGTCACCCGCGTGCGATCCCGCGACAACGCCTTCTTCAACTCGCCCAGCACCTGATCCCGATGCTCGACATTCTCCATGTCGATGAAATCGATGATGATGATCCCACCGAGATTCCTCAACCGCAGTTGCCGCGCGATCGTATGCGCCGCTTCGAGATTCGTCTTGAAGATGGTGTCATCGAAATTGCGTGCGCCGACATAGCCGCCCGTGTTGACGTCGATGGTCGTCATCGCCTCGGTCTGGTCGATCATCAAGTAACCGCCCGACTTGAGATCCACACGCCGCGACAACGCCCGCAAAATCTCCGCCTCGATGTTGTAGAGATCGAACAGCGGACGCTCGCCGGTGTAGTGATGCACACGCGACGCCACCGCCGGCGTGAACTCGGCAGCGAAGTCCGCAAGCATCTGATGCGTCTCGCGTGAATCGACCTGAATGCGCGTGGTTTCGTCGTTGACGAAGTCGCGCAGCACGCGTTGCGCAAGGTTCAAATCCTGATAAAGCAAACTGGTCGGCGGCACGCGCTGCGCCTGCGTGACGATGGTCGCCCACGTCTTGCGCAAGTACGACACATCCGCCGCGAGTTCCTCGCTCGACGCATCCTCGGCGATGGTGCGCACGATATAGCCGCCTTTCTCGTCAGCAGGCAGCACGGCAGTCAGACGCGCGCGCACGGCCTCGCGCTCCGCTTCGCTTTCGATCTTCTGCGAGATGCCGATGTGCGGCTCCTGCGGCAGATAAACCAGCGTGCGCCCCGCAATGCTCACCTGCGTGGACAGCCGCGCGCCCTTCGTGCCGATGGGGTCTTTCACCACCTGCACCATCAACGCCTGTCCTTCAAAAACGATCTTCTCGATGGGCACATGCGGACTCGACCCATGCGGCTCACCCGCCACGCGCGGATGCCAGATATCGGCCACATGAAGGAACGCGGCGCGCTCAAGACCAATGTCGATGAACGCCGACTGCATGCCCGGCAACACGCGCACCACACGGCCAAGATAGACGTTGCCCACGCGCCCGCGCGACAGCGTGCGCTCGACATGAAGCTCCTGAACGGCGCCTTGCTGAACGATTGCGACGCGGCTTTCCTGCGGTGTGACGTTGATCAGGATTTCTTCGTTCATGGCCTGTTTTAGAATTCGACGCGCGCCACGCGCAGGAGAACTGCTGTTTCGTAAAGGGGCAAACCCATGATACCCGAATAGGACCCGTCGATTCGCTCGATGAATGCTGCTGCGCGCCCCTGAATGCCATACGCGCCCGCCTTGCCGAGCGGCTCGCCGGTGGCGGCATAGCGTTGCAGTGCAGCACGGTCCGCGTTGGCGAAGCGCACCGTCGAACGCGAGAGCACGGGTTCGAGCAGCGAGCCTTCTGCATCGACGACGGCGATCGCGGTCAGCACTTCATGCTCGCGGCCTGCAAGGCGTTCGAGCATCGTCACGGCATCCGCTTCGTGTAGCGGCTTGCCGAGGATCAAACCATCGATGGTGACGGTGGTATCGGCGACGAGTATCGGCGCGACCGCATGCTTGCCCGCGAGCAGACGCTCGCGTGCAGCCTGTGCCTTGAGCGCGCATACACGCATGACATAGGCATCGGCGGCTTCGGCGGGGAGTTCGGTTTCGAGTGCTTCGGCGTCCTCATCCGGACGCGGCAGCAAGAGTTCGAAGCGCACGCCGAGTTGACGAAGCAACTCCTGACGGCGCGGGCTTTGTGAAGCGAGATAAACGAAGGCGTGATCGGGCATCGTGAAGTCGGTGTCGAATGACGCGCGCGGCATTCGATCCAACCTCGAACAGCCTCACGCGCGATGATAGGGATGATTCTGCGTGATGCTCCACGCGCGGTAAAGCTGTTCGGCGAGCAGCACGCGCACCATGCCGTGCGGCAGCGTGAGGCTCGACACGCGCAACAGCAGTTCGGCGCGCGACTTGACCTGCGGGTCCAGCCCGTCCGCGCCGCCGATGATGAACGCCACATCGCGTCCATCCTGTTGCCAGCCGGGCAGGGCTTGCGCGAGCTGCATGGTGGTCCAGTCGCGGCCACGTTCGTCGAGTGCGACGATGCGCGCGTGCTTCGGCAACGCGGCATCGATACGCTGCTTCTCGGCCGCCATCACGCTTTCAGCGTTGCGCCCGGACGAGCGCTGCTCGGGCTTGATCTCTTTCAGCTCGATGCGCAACTCAGGCGGCATGCGCTTCGCATACTCGTCGAAGCCATTCGCGATCCAGTCGGGCATCTTGTGTCCGACCGCGAGGATGACGAGCTTCATCGCAACGAAGCGGCGTCAGTGCTTGCGCGTGGCCGTCTTGCGCGCGGGACGCCTGATGGCGGGCGCGTCGCTGTCCTCGTCTTCGTCGTCCTCGGCGGTGACGTTCGCGCCGCCGAACATGTTCGGCGTCTGCAGCTTCACGCGCACGGGTTTGTCGCCCCAGACTTCTTCGAGGTTGTAGTACTGGCGCAGCGCCGGTTGCAGGATGTGCACGACCGCGTCGCCGCAATCGACCAGCACCCATTCGCCGATCTCTTCGCCTTCCGTCGAGATGATGTCGCCACCCGCTTCCTTGACCTTCTCACGCACGCTGTTCGCGAGCGCCTTGGTCTGCCGGTTCGACGTGCCGCTCGCCACGACCACGCGGTCGAACAGCGACGTCAGGTGGGTTGTGTTGAAGACCTTGATGTCTTGCGCCTTGACGTCTTCCAGACCGTCGATGATCGCGCGTTGTAGCTTCTGAAGTTCCATAGTTACCGTTGGTACAAATGATGTTGAACAATATAGTCCCATACGGTGGATGGGACCTGAGCGCGTGCCTCGCCTGAGGTGGCTTGCCCGTTTGCCAGTGCGTGCGCTTCCTCGCGGATCGCCGTGGCGGAAACATCGAGGCTGAGCGTCTCGTCGATCAGCACATGGCCGTGCGCACTCGCGCGCAAAACTTCCGGCGATGCCGCGCGCATCCGTACTTCGCCGGCGACCGCGGCGGGCAGGCTCGCCACGTCGAAGCCCGCGCGTGTTTCCACGCAGACGTGGGCGTAGTCGAACAACTGCGTCCAGCGGTCCCACGAATCGAGCTTGAGCAACTGATCCGCGCCGATCAGCAACGAAAGCGACGCCTCCATGCCTTCGCGTTCCCGCCAGTGCGCCAGCGTTTCGACCGTGTAGGTCGCGCCCTCGCGTTCGATTTCGTCGGTGGCCACCGTCACCGTGACGCCATCGAGCGCGAGCGATTCCGCCGCCGCACGCGTCATCGCCAGCCGATGCTCCGGCGCCGACACGCCTTCCTTCTGCCACGGCTGGCCGGCGGGCAGCAGCACCAGTTCCGTGAGATCGAGCAGGTCCACGAAGCGCCGCGCGATGGCCAGATGCGCGTTGTGGATCGGATCGAACGTGCCGCCGAGAATGCCGACGCGGCGCGCGCAGGTTTCGCGCGTGGAAGCATCGCGCGTCGTCACAGCCATTCCCGGCGCACCAGAAAGTCCGAATACAGCCGCGCTTCCGGCGTGCCCGCTTCGGGCTGCCAGTTGTAGCGCCAGTTCGCGGCGGGCGGCATCGACATGAGAATGGATTCGGTGCGGCCGCCGCTTTGCAGACCGAAATGCGTGCCACGGTCGAACACGAGGTTGAATTCGACGTAGCGGCCACGTCGGTACGCCTGAAACTCGCGCTCGTGCGCGCCGAACGGCGTATCGCGGCGGCGCTCGATGATCGGCAGATACGCCTTCAGGAACGCGTCGCCGACGCTGCGCATCATGGCGAAGGCGCGCTCGAAACCCGGCTCCGAGTAATCATCGAAAAAGATTCCGCCGATGCCGCGCTGCTCGTTCCGGTGCTTCAGATAGAAATACTCGTCGCACCACGTCTTGAAGCGCGGGTACAGGTCCGCGCCGAACGGGGCGAGGGCGTCGCGGCAGGTCGCGTGGAAATGCCGCGCGTCGTCCTCGTAGCCGTAAATGGGCGTCAAATCCATGCCGCCGCCGAACCAGAACACCGGCGCTTCACCTTCCTTGATGGCGGTCAGCATGCGTACGTTCATATGCACGGTCGGGCAGTGCGGATTGCGCGGATGCATGACGAGCGATACGCCCATCGCTTCGAAGCCGCGCCCGGCAAGTTGCGGACGCGCCGCGCTCGCGGCGGGCGGCAACGCATCGCCCTGAACGTCCGAAAAACCGATGCCGCCGCGCTCGAAGAATTCGCCGCCTTCCAGCATGCGCGTGATGCCGCCGCCACGCAGATGCGCGCCCGGTTCGCGTTCCCATGCGTCCGTGGCGAAGCGCTGGCCGTCGAACGTGCCGAGCGCATCCGCGATGCGCGCCTGCAAGCCGGTCAGATAGGCGCGCACGGCCGCGATGTCGTGATTCTCTTGCGCGATGTGGTTCGGTTCACTCATCGATTGCTGCTGTTTGAATGTCCTTGGGTAGAAACCCTTGGTATCGAAAAACTTAAAAGGCTCAAAAACACACTGCCGGACCCGAAGTCCGGCAGCGCGCGAAACGTGCAGGGCTTAAGCCGTGCGTCATCCGTGCTTGCGGTTCACCGCGCGGTAACCGATATCGCGGCGGTACTGCATGCCGTCGAAAGAAATCTGATTAACCGTATCGTAGACCACGGATTGCGCGCCGCGCACGGAATCCGCGAGGCCGACCACGCACAGCACGCGTCCGCCGGACGTGGTCAGCTTGCCATCCGCGAGCGTGGTGCCCGCGTGGAAGGTCACCGAATTGTCCGTTTCCGCCGGAATCCCGTTGATGCGGTCACCCCGGCGCGGCGTCTCCGGATAATGGTGCGCGGCCAGCACCACGCCCAGCGCCGTGCGGCGATCCCAGTCGATTTCCACGCCGTTGAGCTTGCCGTCGATCGCCATTTCCACGACCTTCGAGAAATCGCCCTTCAGGCGCGCCATGATCGGCTGCGTTTCCGGGTCGCCCATTCGGCAGTTGAATTCGAGCGTCTTCGGGTTGCCTTGCGCGTCGATCATCAGACCGGCGTACAGAAAACCCGTATAGCGGATGCCTTCCTGCTCCATGCCACGCACCGTCGGCAGGATGATCTCGCGCATCACGCGGGCGTGCAGTTGCGGCGTGACGATCGGCGCGGGCGAATACGCGCCCATGCCGCCGGTGTTCGGGCCGCGGTCGCCATCGAGCAGACGCTTGTGATCCTGGCTCGACGCCAGCGCCAGCACGTGCTTGCCATCCACCATCACGATGAAACTGGCTTCCTCGCCCGCCAGGAATTCTTCGATGACCACGCGCGCACCGGCATCGCCCAGCTTGTTGTCGGCGAGCATGGAATCGACGGCGGCGTGGGCTTCGTCGGCATCCATCGCGACGACCACGCCCTTGCCGGCAGCGAGTCCGTCCGCCTTGATGACGATCGGCGCGCCTTTCTCGTCGATATACGCGTGCGCGGCGGCAGCGTTGCTGAAGGTCTCGTACTCGGCCGTCGGAATCTGGTGGCGCTTCATGAACGCCTTGGCGAAGTCCTTCGAGCTTTCCAACTGCGCGGCTTCCTTCGTCGGCCCGAAGACCTTGAGCCCGCGCGAACGGAACAGATTGACGATGCCCGCCGCCAGCGGCGCTTCCGGCCCGATCACGGTCATCGACACGTGTTCGCTCTCGGCGAAATCGGCGAGCGCCGCCGGGTCCGTGATGTCGATGTTGCGCAGACGCTCGTCCTGCGCGGTGCCGCCGTTGCCCGGCGCGACATAGACAAGCTGCACGCGCGGCGATTGCGCGAGCTTCCAGGCCAGCGCGTGTTCGCGGCCGCCGGAACCGACGACGAGTAACTTCATGTGAATCCCCGAAAAATCCAATGCGGCAAGAATGAAAGCAGTGCGTTCGCTTAAGGTTGAACGCGCGCGGCGGTCCTGAAGGCGGCTCGCGCTGACCGCTGCTGCGTCACGCGCCTCTGGACCCAGCCATTAAAGCGAAAGCCGTTCCAGTGACGGAACGGCTTCCGGTCGCGCTTATTCGTCGTTGATCGCGGCGTTGGTGTGGACTTCCTGCACGTCGTCGAGATTTTCGAGCGCATCGAGCAGTTTTTGCATTTTCACCGCGTCGTCGCCGCTGAATTCGACTTCGGTTTGCGGTTTCATCGTCACTTCGGCGAGTTCGGCCTTGAAGCCCGCGGCTTCCAGCGCGTCCTTCACCTTCTGGAAATCGTTCGGCGGGCAGACCACTTCGATGCTGCCGTCCTCGTTCGTGACCACATCGTCCGCGCCGGCTTCGAGCGCGGCGTCCATCAGCTTGTCTTCCGGCGTGCCGGGCGCGAACAGGAACTGGCCGACGTGATCGAACATGAACGACACCGAGCCGTCCGTGCCCATGTTGCCGCCGAACTTCGAGAACGCGTGGCGCACTTCCGCGACCGTGCGCGTGCGGTTGTCCGTCATGGTATCGACGATGATCGCCGCGCCGCCGATGCCGTAGCCTTCGTAGCGGATTTCCTCGTAATTCGCGCCATCCACGCCGCCGACGCCGCGCTGAATGGCGCGGTTGATGTTGTCCTTCGGCATGTTGGCGTCGTAGGCCTTGTCCACGGCCAGACGCAGGCGCGGGTTGGTGTCCGCGTCGCCGCCGCCCAGGCGCGCCGCGACCTGAATTTCCTTGATCAGACGCGTCCAGACCTTGCCTTTCTTGGCGTCCGCCGCGGCTTTCTTATGCTTGATGTTGGCCCATTTCGAATGACCCGCCATACCTTTCTCCATCGCGCGAGGCTTCTTGGGCCGCGCAAGTGTGCTGTCGTGCTTGCTGTGAAGCTGGAATGTGTTCGTCTGCGCCCGAAAGCCGGGCCGCCGTGGCGCGAGGGCTATCGGCCAATGCCGAGACCCGGCTAGGAACAGACCGAAATTTTATCATGTCGGCCGGCCCGGAAAGCGGCGCTTTGGCGCGCGCCGGGGCGTCCGGGCCCGCCGAAAAGCGCGCCGTCAGTTCTTCGTGCCGAACAGCCGGTCGCCTGCATCGCCCAGACCCGGCACGATGTACGCATGATCGTTCAAATGCGAATCCAGCGACGCCACATACAGCTTCACGTCCGGATGCGCGTCCTGAAACACCTTCACGCCTTCGGGCGCGGCCACCAGCGCCACGAACACGATGTTCTCGCTCTGCACGTTGCGGCGCTTCATGACATCGACGGCGTGGACTGCGGAATAACCGGTGGCGACCATCGGATCGCACAGGATGAACATGCGGTCCTCCAGATCCGGCGGGAGGCGCACGAGATATTCAACCGGCCGATGATCTTCCGCGCGATACACGCCGATATGCCCGACCCGCGCCGACGGAATGAGATCGAGCAAGCCATCCGACATGCCGACGCCCGCGCGCAGCACCGGCACGATGGCGAGCTTTTTCCCGGCGATCACCGGCGAATCGATATCGACGAGCGGCGTGGTCACATGGCGCGTGGTGAGCGGCAGATCGCGCGTGATTTCGTAGCCCATCAGCAGCGTGATTTCGCGCAGCAGTTCGCGGAAGGTGCGCGTCGACGTGTCCTTGTCCCGCATGTGCGTGAGCTTGTGCTGGATCAGCGGGTGGTCGAGGATGAAGAGATTGGGGAAGCGGCTGTCTTGTTTCATGGGTCTCGCGCTTTCGCGCGTCCTGCTCGGGTGATGGGCTGCCTCGTGCGCACGGCGGGCGCCGCGCGGACAGTGGCGACAGTTTACCGAAAACCCCCGCGCGATCTAAGAATATTCGTGCTTGCCCCTGAGCCGGAAGGGCCTGCCGACGTTTCATCCCCGATTCTTCTAGAATGCGCGAGGGGCGTCATGCATGCCGGTCGAAACAATCGCAGTCATTCAGGAGATCAACGATGGACATGGGCATCGCGGGGCGCACGGCGCTCGTCTGCGCGGCAAGCAAGGGACTCGGGCGCGGCTGCGCCGAAGCACTCGCCGCCGAGGGCGTGAATCTGGTCATCACGGCGCGCACCAAGGAGACGCTGGAGGCGACCGCCGCGCACATCCGCGCGCAATACGGCGTGCAGGTCACGGCGGTGGCGGGCGATATCGCCACGCCGGAAGGGCAGGCCGCGGCGCTCGCCGCGTGTCCCCAGCCGGATATCCTCGTGAACAATGCGGGCGGACCGCCGCCGGGCGATTTCCGCACCTTCACGCACGAAATGTGGATCAAGGCGCTCGAAGCCAACATGCTCACGCCCATCGCGCTGATGCAGGCGACCATCGACGGCATGATTTCGCGCGGTTTCGGGCGCATCGTGAATATCACGAGTTCTTCGGTGAAGGCGCCGATCGACGTGCTCGGGCTGTCGAACGGCGCGCGCTCCGGGCTGACGGGCTTCGTCGCGGGCGTGTCGCGCAAGGTCGCGGCGACCGGCGTCACCATCAACAATATTCTGCCGGGCACGTTCGACACGGACCGCATCGCCGTGACCATGGAAGCGCAGGCAAAGGCGCAGAACGTCTCCATCGACGAAGTGCGCGCGCGCCGGGCGCAAAGTCTGCCTGCCGGGCGTTTCGGCAATTCGGAGGAATTCGGCAAGGCCTGCGCGTTCCTGTGCAGCGTGCATGCGGGCTACATCACCGGTCAGAATCTGTTGATCGATGGCGGCGCTTATCCCGGCACGTACTGAGCGAGGCACGACATGACCACTCGCGTCGCGCTCATCGCGCACGACATGAAGAAGGACGACATCGTGAAGCTGGCCGGCGAGTTCGCCGACACGCTCGCGCAATGCGAACTCGTCGCCACGGGCACGACCGGCTCGCGGATCGCGGCGGCGCATGGGCTGACGGTCGAGCGCAAATTGTCCGGCCCGCACGGCGGCGATTTGCAGATCGGCGCGGAACTGGCGGAAGGGCGCGTGAACATCGTCATCTTCCTGCGCGATCCGATGACGCCGCAGCCGCACGAGCCGGACATCAACGCGCTCGTGCGCGCCTGCGATGTCCACAACGTGCCGTGCGCGACCAACATCTCGACGGCGCGCATGATTCTCGACGATCTTCGTCTGCGCTTCTCGCGTGATGCGCAGCCATCCTGACATTCGATATTAGAGACTATCCAGCGATGACCAAGGCAATCCGTTTCGACAAGGCAGGCGGCCCCGAAGTAATGAAGTGGGTCGATGTGAACGTGGGCGAGCCGGGCAAGGGCGAAATCCGCGTGAAGCATCACGCGGTGGGGCTGAATTTCATCGACGTGTATTTCCGCACCGGTCTCTATCCGATGCCGCTGCCCGGCGGTCTGGGCATGGAAGCGGCGGGCGAAGTGACGGCCGTGGGCGAGGGCATCACGCAATTCAAGCCGGGCGATCGCGTGGCGTATGCATCGCGACCGCCGGGCGCGTATGCGGAAGAACGCGTGATGGCGGCGGATTACGTCGTCAAGCTGCCCGATTCGATTGGCTATGAAGATGCCGCGTCGATCATGCTGCAAGGGCTGACGGCGCAATATCTGCTGCGCCGCACTTATCGCGTGAAGGCGGGCGACACGGTCCTGATTCACGCGGCGGCGGGCGGCGTGGGCATGCTCGCGTGCCAGTGGGCGAAGGCGCTCGGCGCGACGGTGATCGGCACGGTCGGCTCCGACGAGAAAGCGGAACTGGCGAAGGCGCACGGCTGCGATTACCCGGTCGTCTACACGCGCGATAACTTCACGCAGCGCGTGCGCGAGATCACGAACGGCGCGGGCGTGCCGGTGGTGTATGACTCCATCGGCAAGGATACGTGGACGGGTTCGCTCGACTGCCTCGCGCCGCTCGGGCTGTTCGTGAGCTTCGGCAATTCGTCGGGGCCGCTGCCGCCGATCGATTCCTCCGAACTCGCCGGACGCGGCTCGTTGTACTTCACGCGGCCCACGCTGTTCAGCTACATCGCCAAACGCGCCGATCTGGATGCGATGGCGGCGGAACTGTTCGAGGTCGTGTCATCGGGCAAGGTGAAGACGAACGTGCGGCAACGCTATCCGATGTCCGACGCCGCCCGCGCGCACGAAGACCTCGAAGCGCGCAAGACCACCGGCTCGACGATCTTCCTGCCCTGATGCGCTCGATTAAACGATGAGCGAACCGTCCTTCACCGTGGTCCTGATCGAGGACGAGAAGCAGATTCGCCGCTTCGTGCGCGTGTCACTGGAAGCGCAGGGCATGAGCGTGCACGAGGCGGAAACGGGCAAGCAAGGGCTGATCGAAGCGGCCACGCGCAAGCCCGATCTCGTGATCGTCGATCTCGGGTTGCCGGATACGGACGGCATCGATGTCATTCGGGAACTGCGCGGCTGGACCGAGATTCCGGTGATCGTGCTGTCGGCGCGCACGCAGGAAGAACAGAAGGTCGCCGCGCTCGATGCCGGCGCCGACGATTACCTCACCAAGCCCTTCGGCGTGTCCGAATTGATGGCGCGCATTCGTGCGCATTTGCGGCGGCGCAATCAGGCGAGCGCGGACGAAACGCCGGTCATCGCGTTCGGCGACATCACCGTCGATCTCGCGATGCGCCGCGTCACGAAGAACGACGAGAACGTGCATTTGACGCCCATCGAGTACCGGCTGTTGTCCACGCTCGTGCGGCATGCGGGGCGCGTGCTCACGCATCGGCAATTGCTGGTGGAGGTGTGGGGGCCGTCGCACGTCGAAAGCCCGCATTATCTGCGCATCTACATGGCGCATTTGCGGCAAAAGCTCGAACGCGATGCCGCGCAGCCCGAGCATATCGTGACCGAAACGGGCGTGGGGTATCGGCTGGTTGGCGTGCGTTAGCTTCAGGCGATGGCGGTAGTTTTATTGGTTGCCAAAGAGGCGATGACATTGCCGATGGGTTCATCGCCGCCGACGAACGCGAGCATCCGGCTCGATACGCCAGCGGTGACGCATCGCACCGCGAGTTCGGCGACATCCTCGCGCGAGACCGAAGGCATCCTGATCGTTTCCTCATCCGCCAGCGCGATGCCGCCGTGCGCCGGTTCGTCCGACAACGGACCGGGACGCAAAATCGCATACGGCACGCCGCGCCGCGCGATGTAGGCATCGGCTTCGCGCTTCATCCGCGAATAATGACGCAGTGTGAGCGGCATGCGTTCGGGGTGGAACGCGGTGAGCGCGCTGACCACCACGAGTTGACGCACGCGGCGGCGTTTCGCGTAATCGGCGGCGCGCATGACGGCATCGCGGTCCACAGCGCGTTCTTCGTGAATGCTGTCCGTGTCCGCCGATCCGGCCGCGTAGATCACATGCGTGATGTCGTCGAAGACGTGATAGAAATCGTTGGCGAGATCGCCGAGCACGATCTGCGCGCCGAGCGCCGCGAACTCGCTTTTGTGCGCCGAGCGGCGCAGCAGCGCGCGAAAGGGAATCGCCTCGTCATGCAGGCGCCGCGCGATCAGACGGCCCGTGCGGCCGTGCGCGCCGATCAGCAGAATTCGCATCGCGTTCATGGTGATCGCTCCCGGACGGTGGCGGACCGAAACAAGGTAGGCGATTTTTGCGATGCATGCTATCGGGGCATGCGCGCGTTCGATGCTTCACTGCATCATTCCGTCGCGCTGGCGGGCCTCCCACGACCACGGCGGCGCGCACGCCGTTCCTCCGCGCGCACGCGGATGCGATCCATATACAGATAAACCACCGGCGTCGTATAGAGCGTCAACATCTGGCTGACGATCAACCCGCCCACGATGGCAATACCCAGCGGCGCGCGCATCTCCGAACCTTCGCCCGTGCCGAATGCCAACGGCAACGCGCCGAGCAACGCGGCGGCGGTCGTCATCATGATCGGACGAAAGCGCAGCAGACACGCTTCCTCGATGGCATCGCGCGACGTTTTCGCACCATGCCGCGTGGCCTCGATGGCGAAGTCCACCATCATGATCGCGTTCTTCTTGACGATGCCGATCAGCAAAATCACCGCGATCAACGCGATGATGCTGAACTCCGTATGGAACAGCAGCAGCGCCAGCAGCGCGCCGATGCCCGCGGACGGCAGCGTCGAGAGAATCGTGATCGGATGGATATAACTCTCATACAAAATGCCGAGCACGATATACACCGCCGCCAGCGCCGCGAGAATCAAGACCGGCTGGTCGTTGAGCGATTGCTGGAACGCCTGCGCCGTGCCCTGAAAACTCCCGTGGATGGTTTGCGGCACGCCGATTTCCGCCATCGTCTCGTAGATCGCGGCGGTGGCCTCCGACAGCGACTTGCCCGGCGGCAGATTGAACGAGATGGTTGACGCGACGAACTGGCTCTGGTGATTCACCGACAGCGGCGTGTTGCCAGGCCCGAACTTAGCGATAGCCGAGAGCGGCACCATGGTTTCCTTCGACGTGGACACCGCCGCGCCTGCCGACGAACTGGACTTGCCGCTCGCCGCAATTGCATTGGTGGCCGAGTTCTTCACGGCAGCGAGGGCGAGCGCGGCGGTGGCGTCGGTGGTGCCGGTCGTCGCAGTGGTTGTTGTCGTTGCTGCAGTGGTAGTCGATTGTGTGGACGCCGAACCGCTCGCCGTGCCGCCCGATGTGCTGATCCAGATTTGCTTGAGCATCTCCGGGTCTTGCCAATATTTCGGCGCCAACTCCATGACCACGTGATACTGCGACAGCGGGTTGTAGATGGTCGAAACCTGCCGCTGGCCGAAGGCATCGTAGAGCGTGTTGTCGATCTGCGCGGGCTTGATGTTCAGGCGCGCCGCCGTGGCGCGGTCGAACGTGACCATGGATTCGAGACCGCCTTGCTGCTGGTCGGAATTCACGTCCGCGAGTTCGGGGCGCAGCTTGAGCGCGTCCGTGAGCTTCGGTCCCCACGTGTAGAGATCGGCGGTCGTGTCGGACAGCAAGGTGAACTGATATTGCGCGTTCGATTGCCGTCCGCCCACGCGAATGTCCTGCACGGCTTGCAGGAACGTAGTCGCGCCCGCGACATCGCCGAGCGGCTTGCGCAGACGGTTGATGACCTGTTCCGCCGAAATCTTGCGCACGCTTTTGGGCTTGAGCGAAATGAACATGAGGCCCGAATTGGTCGAGCGCCCGCCCGTGAAACCCGCGACGCTATCCACCGCCGGGTCCGCCTCGACGATGCGCATCATCTCCGAGAACTTGCCTTTCATGGCCTGAAACGACGTGCTCTGATCCGCCTGAATGCCGCCGATGATGCGCCCCGTATCCTGCTGCGGGAAAAACCCCTTCGGCACGATGATGTACAGATAAACGTTCAGCCCGATGGTCGCCAGCAAAACCAGCACGATAGTGCGCGGATGCGCCAGCGCCCAGCCGAGCGTGTCGGAGTAGAACGCCTGCATGCGCATGAATTGCCGTTCGAGCCACTGCGCGACGCGGCCTTCCTCGCGCCGTTCGTGCGGCTCCTGAAGCAGGCGCGAGCACATCATCGGCGTGACGGTGAGCGACACCACGAGCGACACCGCAATGGCCAGCGACAGCGTGAGCGCGAACTCGCGAAACAGCCGCCCGACGATGCCGCCCATCAGCAAAATAGGCAGGAACACGGCCACCAGCGACACGCTGATCGACAGCACCGTGAAGCCGACCTCGCGCGCGCCGACCACCGCCGCTTCCATGCGCGACATGCCGTTTTCCAGATGCCGCGAGATGTTTTCCAGCACGACGATGGCGTCGTCCACTACGAAGCCCGTCGCGATGGTCAGCGCCATCAGCGAGAGATTGTCGAGCGAAAAGCCGAGCAGATACATGGCCGCGAACGTGCCGATGATCGAGATCGGCACGGCCACGCTCGGTATCAGCGTCGCGCGCCAGTTGCGCAGGAACAGGAACACGACCATCACGACCAGCGCCACCGCGATCACCAGCGTGAGTTCGGTATCGTGCAGCGACGAGCGGATGGTGGTCGAACGGTCGGCGGTGGGCGTGATCAGCACGTCGGCGGGCAGGGCGGCCTGAAGCTGCGGCAGCATTTCCTTCACGCGGTCGATCGTGTCGATGATATTCGCGCCCGGCTGACGATACAGAATCACCAGCACCGCGCGCTTGTTGTTGATGAGGCCGAGATTGCGCAGGTCTTCCACGGAATCGACGACTTCGCCGACATCCGACAGCTTCACCGCCGAACCGTTGCGATACGCGACGACGAGATCCTTGTATTGCGAGGCCTTGCTCGCCTGATCGTTGGTGTAAAGCTGGACGTGCGTGTCCTTGAATTCGATGGAACCCTTCGGGCTATTCGCATTTGCCGATGCCAGCGCCGCGCGCACATCTTCCAGGCCGATGCCGTAGTGAAACAGCGCGCCCGGTTCCAGTTCCACGCGCACCGCCGGATTCGCGGAACCGCTCACATCTACTTCGCCGACGCCCGGCACGGTTGAAAGCGTTTGCTGAAGCACGGTCGCGGCGGAATCGTAGAGCGCGCCCGCGGTGCGCGTGGGCGAGGAGAGCGCGAGCACCAGAATCGGCGCATCGGCGGGATTGACCTTGTGATAGGTCGGATTGCTGCGCAACGCGGTGGGCAGATCGGCGCGTGCGGCGTTGATGGCCGCCTGCACGTCGCGCGCCGCGCCGTCGATGTCGCGATTCAGGCCGAATTGCAACGTGATGCGCGTAGTGCCGACCGCGCTCATCGAGGTCATTTCGGTGACGTCCGCGATGGTGCCGAGATGCCGCTCCAGCGGGCTCGCCACGCTCGTGGCCACCGTTTCCGGACTTGCGCCGGGCAACTGCGCCTGCACGGAAATGGTCGGGAAATCGACCTGCGGCAGCGGCGCGACCGGCAGGCGCACGAACGCGAACATGCCCGCAAGCGCGATGCCGATGGCAAGCAGCGTCGTCGCCACCGGCCGGTTGATGAAGAGGCGCGACAGGTTCATCGCGTCAGCTCCTGTCGTTCGCGGGACGCGGCGAATTCAGGTGATGCCCGAAGCGCGCACGCATCTTACGGCTCAACGATTCGAAGCCGAGATAGATCACGGGCGTTGTGAACAGCGTCAACATCTGCGAGACGATCAGGCCGCCGACAATCGCGATACCGAGCGGCCGGCGCAGTTCCGAACCCGCGCCCCAGCCGAGCATGAGCGGCAGCGCGCCGAGCAACGCGGCCATCGTGGTCATGAGAATCGGACGGAAACGCAGCAGACACGCCTGAAAGATCGCATCGCGCGGCGACTTGCCTTGCTCGCGCTCCGCTTCCAGTGCGAAGTCGATCATCATGATCGCGTTCTTCTTCACGATACCGATCAGCAGCACGATGCCGATGATGCCGATGATGTCCAGATCGTTGCCGGTAATCATCAACGAAAGCAGCGCGCCGACACCTGCGGACGGCAGCGTGGACAGAATCGTGATCGGATGGATGAAGCTCTCGTACAACACGCCGAGCACGATATACATCGTGACGATGGCCGCGAGAATCAGGAACAGTTCGTTGGAAAGCGACGCCTGGAACGCCAGCGCCGCGCCCTGAAAGCGAATCTGGAACGACGCGGGCAACGCGATATCGTTCTTTGCCTGATCGATCGCCTTCACCGCCGCCCCGAGCGACGCGCCCTTGGCGAGATTGAACGACACCGTGGTCGCCGGGAATTGCCCGAGATGCGTGACCAGCAGCGGCGCGGCGCGCTCATGGAACGTGGCGATGGCCGAGAGCGGCACCTGTCCGTTCGTCGCGGTGGACGAGGGCAGGTAGATGCCGTTCAGGATTTCGCTGTAATGCGCATCCGACGGCTCGCTTTCCAGAATCACGCGGTACTGGTTCGACTGCGTGAAAATGGTCGAGATGATGCGCTGACCGAACGCGTCGTACAGCGCGTTGTCCACCGTCGCGGGCGTGATGCCGAAGCGCGCGGCAGTCGGCCGGTCGATCTCGATATACACCGATTGGCCGTTCTGCTGAAGGTCGGTCGCGACATCGGTGAGGATATCCGTGTGTTGCAGCCGGTCGACGAGCTTCGGCACCCATTCGGCGAACTCGGTCGCGTTCGGGTCCGTCAGCATGAACTGGTATTGCGTCGGACTCACGGTGGAATCGATCGTCAAATCCTGCACCGGCTGCATGTACAGCTTGATGCCCGGAATATCCGCGACTTCGCTTTGAATGCTGCGGATCACGTCGCTCGACGTATTGCTGCGGTCATCGCGCGGCTTCAGATTGATGAGCATGCGCCCGCTGTTCAACGTGATATTTGCGCCGTCCACGCCGATGAACGACGTCAGACTTTCCACGTCCGGGTTCTGAAGAATCTTCGCGGCGAGCGCCTGCTGCTGATCGGCCACCGCCTGATAGGACGCGGCCTGCGGCGCCTGCGTGATCGCCTGAATCACGCCGGTATCCTGCGTCGGGAAAAAGCCCTTGGGAATGAACACGTACAGCACGGCCGTGACGATCAACGTCAGCAGGAACACGAACAGGGTGGCGCGCTGCCGTTCCAGCACCCATTCGAGCGCCACCGCATAACGCCCGATCACCCAGTCGATGAAGCGATGCGCGCGCGCCTCGAACCGCTTGCTGTCCTTCGGCGGCGTGTGACGAAGGAGCTTGGCGCACATCATCGGCACCAGCGTGAGGGAGACGATCGCCGAAATCACGATGGTCACCGCCAGCGTGATGGCGAATTCGTGGAACAGGCGGCCGACGACATCGCCCATGAAAAGCAGCGGAATCAGCACCGCGATGAGCGACACCGTCAGCGAGATGATGGTGAAGCCGATCTGCTTCGAGCCCTTCAGCGCGGCTTCCAGCGGCGGCTCGCCTTCTTCGACGTAACGCGCGATATTCTCGATCATCACGATGGCGTCATCCACCACGAAGCCCGTCGCGATGGTCAGCGCCATCAGCGAGAGGTTGTCGAGCGAGAAGCCGCACAGGTACATGACTGCCAGCGTGCCGACGAGCGAGAGCGGCACGGACAGGCTCGGAATGAGCGTGGCGTAGACGTTGGCGAGGAACAGATAAATGACCAGCACGACCAGCACCACGGACAGCGCCAGTTCGAACTGCACGTCACGCACGGACGCGCGGATGGTCGTGGTGCGGTCCGTGACCACGCGCACATCGAGTGCGGCGGGCAACGCCTGTTGCAGACCCGGCAGCAGCTTCTTGATGCCGTCCACCACCTGAATGACGTTCGCGCCCGGCTGACGCTGCACGTTCAGAATGATGGCCGGCGTGGAATCGACCCACGCGCCGAGCTTGGTGTTTTCCGCGCCCTGCACGATGGTGGCGACATCGGTCAGCATGACGGGCCGGCCATTGCGATAGGCGACCACCGCGCTCTTGTAGGCGTCGGCGTCGGTCAACTGATCGTTCGCGTTGATGGTGTAGGCGCGCGACGGACCGTCGAAGTTGCCCTTCGGCGTGTTGACGTTCAGGTTGGAGATGGTCGTGCGCAGATCGTCGATATTCAAGCCATACGATGCCAGCGCGCGCGTGTTCGCCTGAATGCGCACGGCGGGGCGGTTGCCGCCGCTCACCGACACGAGGCCCACACCCGCGACCTGCGAGATTTTCTGCGCGAGACGCGTATCGGCCAAGTCCTGAACCTGCGTGAGCGGCAGCGTTTTCGAACTGACCGCGAGCGTCATGATCGGCGCATCGGCGGGATTCACCTTGGCGTAGATCGGCGGCGCGGGAAGATCGGACGGCAGCAGATTGCCCGCCGCGTTGATCGCGGCCTGCACTTCCTGCTCGGCGATATCGAGCGGCAGATCGAGACTGAACTGCAAGGTAATGACCGATGCGCCCGCCGAACTTTGCGAGGACATCTGATTAAGACTCGCCATCTGCCCGAACTGCTTTTCGAGCGGCGCGGTGACGCTGGAAGTCATCACGTCCGGCGATGCGCCGGGGTAGAACGTCTGCACCTGAATGGTCGGATAGTCGACCGCGGGCAGCGCCGAGAGCGGCAGAAAGCGCAGCGCGACCAGCCCGACCAGCATGATCGCCGCCATCAGGAGCGCCGTGCCGACCGGGCGCAGGATAAAAATGCGGGAGGGATTCATGCGTTGGCCTGGCTTTTACTGCGTCTGCTGCTGATGCCGATGATGATGCGCGCCCGACGCCGCCGATGCAGGCGCCGCCGCCGACGCACCCGAAGCACCGGAAGCGCCCGAAGCCGCCTTCGGCTTGTCCGCCGGGATCGTGATCTTCGCGCCTTCCTTCAGGCGGTCGGAGCCGTCGATCACCACGCGCTCGCCCACCTGCAACCCGGATTTGATGCTGGTGCGTTCGCCATCCACCGGACCCGCTTTCACGTTGCGCACCGTGACCGTGTTGTCCGGCTTCACGACATACACGAACGCGCCCGACGAACCGTTGAGCACCGCGGGAGTCGGCACGATGACCGCATCCTTGATGACATCGACGAGCAGTTTGGTGTTGACGAACTGATTCGGAAAGAGCCCGAGGCCCTTGTTGTCGAACGTGCCGCGCAGCTTGACGGTGCCGGTTGTCGTGTCGATCTGGTTATCGACCGTCTCGAGATAGCCGGATTCGAGCGCCACTGTGTTGGCGCGGTCATAGGCCGTGACCGACATCTTGTTGCCCGCGCGCAGCGGTTTGAGAATGGCGCCGAGGTTGTCCTCGGAGGTGGTGAAGATCACGCTGATCGGCTGCAATTGCGTGATGACGACCACGCCGTTGGTGTCGCCGGTGGTCACGTAGTTGCCCGGGTCGACCTGACGCAGACCCACGCGCCCCGACACCGGCGCGGTGATGCGCGCATAGGTCAGATCGAGTTTGTAGGTGTCCACATTGGCCTGATCGGACTTCACCGCGCCTTCGTATTGCTTGACGAGCGAGGCCTGCGTATCCACCGTCTGCTTGGCGATGGAGTCCTGAGAAAGCAGCGTTTGATAGCGCTGCAAATCGAGGCGCGCGGTTTGCAGCAACGCCTGATCCTTCGCCAGCGCGCCTTCGGCATTGCGCAGCGAGATTTCATACGGACGCGGATCGATCTGGGCGAGCAGGTCGCCGCGCTTGACCATCTGGCCTTCGGTGAACGCGACTTGCGTGAGAATGCCGTTTAGCTGCGTCTTGACCGTGACATTGGCAAGCGGCGTGACCGTTCCAAGTGAATTGATGACGACCGGCATCTCACCTTGCGTGACCGTTGCCACATGCACGGGTTGCGCCATGTTGGCGTTGGGTCCGCCGCGTCTACCGCCCTGACGCGCCTGCGATGCGTTGCCCGCGCCATCCGGCGCAGTACGGTTCCACGGATGCCACCACGCAAGCGCGCCCGCGACGATCAGCGCGGCCACGATAAGCGGCACGATGCGGCGTTTGCGCGCCGGTTGATCGGTGACGGGGGAAGGAGTGCCGGGGCGCGGCTGCCCGGGAGAATGCTTTTGATCGTCCATCGGTTCGCTGGCTGGTATTTCGAGTCTGTTACGTGAAGCGGATGGGCGGCGTCCCGCGATGCGCTCGCTGCGACGTGCGAACGGCAGCGCTCGCGCGAAGCATGATGCTACGTCCCGCACCGAGGCCCGTCCACCGGTCATTCTTTCGGCCGATTACGAGTGTTACACGGCCCGCGCCTGCAAGTGCAAGGCGCGAGGCAACTCGCTCGAAGGGGAGTGGGGCGCTATCTTACTAGGGCATCGGTGACACGGGTGTGCCGCCGATCTCGTGGGAGATATCCGCGATGCACGCGAGGAGCGCGGGCGCGACGTCATCGACGAGTGTTTCGCGCGGGCATTGATGCGCCGCGCCTCCGCAATTCACCGCGTAGCGTTCCCCGGATGGCCCGATGAAGCCCGCGCCGATCGCATTCAGTCCTTGATGCCATTCGCCGATGGAAATGGCGTAGCCGTTGTCGCGCACGTAGTCGAGCCCGAGTTGCAGGCCGCGCGCGATGGCCGGCCAGTCATCGCCGGATGCGGTTTGCAGACTGCCGATCAACGCCTGACGCTCTTGCGTGGGCAACACCATCAGATAAGCGCGCCCGACCGCGGTGCGGCTCAGATCCATCCGGCCGCCCACTTCCAGGCGCGACACCAGCACGGCGGAACGTGGGCGGATCGAATCGATCACGACCATTTCGAGCCGGTCGCGCACCGCGAGATGCACGGACATGCCGGTTTTCTCCGCCAAAGAAATGAGAAACGGCCGCGCGCGGGCGCGAATATCGAAATTACGCAGAAAGCCATTGCTCAGTTCGAGAACGGACGCGGTCAATACGAAGCGCTCGCTGTCCGGCAGACGCAAAAGCAATCCCGCGCCTACGAGCGTCGCGGTAATGCGCGATACCGTCGGCTTCGGAATGCCGGTCCATTCGGTCAACTCGCGATTACTCACGGGCGCATCGGCGGTTGCGATTCGACGCAGAACATCGAGACCTCGCGCCAATGCGGTTACTTCTTCGCCCTCTTTCTCTCTCGTCTTGTCACGGCCCGTTGTCGTACTGTTTGGCGTGTTCATTTTTTGAATTTAATTGTGAAACATCGTTTCGAGGGTGGCAGAGCCTTGCTCTATCCAATCGAATCTCAAAGTTTGCAGCGTGTGCAAGCCTCGGCTATTTGTAGCATCTCGAGTGAAACTTTTTTTAACAACACCGGATTTTGCGAGACTTTGGGCTATTGCCCGACGTGCGAAATTTTGCTTGACTTAGGTCCTGAGACCATAAAAAATGGAATCGAATTTCGAAACTTGCAGCGATGTGTGTGACTTGCTTTCCACTGTAAGGCTCGAATCACCGGCTCTCAGGTTCTAGCACGGCCCTCGGAATGGCTAGAACTTTTAAGGCGCTACGGCAACGTAGCGCCTTTTTTTTTGTGCGGCGGAAAAGAGAATGGGGATAAGCGGGATTAAAAACCTGATTTCATTGCTTTCACATGTACATTTTTTGTCCATATGCGGATGCGCAATAACTGTTTGATACCGGTTAAAAAGTCGCCTCTTAAAGCGAAACCGAAGAAACACTCTAGAGGCAGCGAAAACGATTGCTTATGGCATTCGGTGTATTGGGGCAGCGTGCACCGCAATGTCGCAAGCTTGCAGCGCATGCACGCTCTTATTATGGGGTCGAATGTTGGCGATGTCCGCCAATCTCACGGACCGCTTGGCCAGTTCTGACAAAATCGATCACTCAACTTTCGGTGCGTGTCCCGAGCGTCGGCAACGACAGCCCGAGTGCGCGACGTGCACACAAAGCGAGCGCCACGCACGACAACGCGTTGAACAGGAACAGGCCGCTCGGGCCGACGAGCGTCATCAGCGCCGAAGCCAATGCCGGGCCTGCCATCCCTCCAAGTGAAAACAGCACGAGCAGCGTCGCCGAAACAGCAACACGCAAGTGCGCCTCCGTGCGGTCATGCACGTGCGACACGATCAGCCCATATTGCGTGAAGGTGACGGCGACATAGGCAAGCGTCGCGCACCACGTGATGGCGCGCACATCGAAGCAGAACAGCACGACGCTCAGCGCTGCCGAGATCGACGCCGTGTAGTACACGAGACGCCGCCGGTCCACGCGGTCGGAGAGACGGCCCATCGGCCATTGCGGCACCAGCGCGCCGATCAGCGCGACGCCCATGAACGTCGCGAGTTCGCTCGTCGAATAGCCGGTGCGTTCGAGGTAGACGGGCATCATCGCGTAGAAGCTGCTGTAGATGAAACCCGCGAGGATGCAGCCCGGCACCGCGAGCGGCGCGGCGGCCAACATCTCGCGCACGCTCTCGCCCCAGGTGCGGGCGGGCATGCGGTCGAGGTTTTCATCGGCGACCTTGACGGGCCAGCCTTCGAGCAAGGTGACCGGCAGCACGGCGGCGGCGAAGAGCGCGGCCGCGATCGAGAACTGCTGGCCGCCCGAACCCGCGCCCACGTTCAGCAGAAATTGACCCGAGCCGACCGCGAGATAGTTGATCGCGGCGTACGTGCCGAATACTTGCCCGCGCTTTTCGTTCTGCACCGTGCCGTTGAGCCAGCTTTCGATCGACGTGTACAAACCCATGAACGCGACGCCGGTGAACAACCGCACCAGCCCAAGCACCCACGGCGACTGCGACGCGCCGAACGCGAGCGCGAGAATCGACGCCGCCGCCGAAAACGCCACGAATGTCCGATGCTGCCCGATCCGGTCGATCAGCCTTCGGTTCACGACCGCGCCGAGGATGAACCCCGCGTAGTAGCACGACTGAATGAGGCCGACGAGCAGCGTCGGCGATCCTGACTGAATGATGCGCAACGGGATGAGCGTCTGGAACAACCCGTTCCCGGTGATAAGCAGCGCGTAACCGAGCAAGAGACCGGCGAGCGCGCGATAACCGCTGGCGGTGGTCGCGCCCGGCGGTTTGGGTGCGGGCGCAGGAACCGGATCGGCGGACGTCGGCGGCGTCTGGCGGCCGAACAGTTTTGCTTCGGAGAGCGGCCCTGTTCGCACGACGGGCGGTGCGTCGGTGGAGGGTTCGTTCGGTGCCTCGAATGATGCCTCTACGGGCGGCTCCTCCGGGGCTTCGTGCAGATTCTTTTGATCGGCTTGCAGTTCGTCCGCGTTGTTCGACATGACACCTTCTACGTTGGAATGGCGAGTCCGAGGCAGTGCCCGAGGATGATACCGTCAAAGTCCTTACCGGCAGGGCATCCGCCGCGCGTTTTACTTCTTCGTTCCTCAACCTCCACGTGCCATTCGCATCCAAAAAATCCCGAATCAAAACTTTACAAATATAAAACGTCCGGGCACAATCGCCGCCCAAATGATAAGCATTCGCATTTGCGATGTTTGTCTTTCACGGCGATTGAGAACAGTGAGAACGTACAAGATGAATTCAGGGGTAACGAGTCCGGTCGCGTTGCGGCCCATGAAACTGGCGGCATTGCTGCTTTTCGCGGCCGCGCCGATGGCCTACGCGCAATCGACGGATGGCCCGGCATCAGGTGACAACGCGCTGCCCGCGGTCAAGGTCACCGCGCCGACCGATCAGCCTTATGGTCCGACGAAGGGCTATGTCGCGAAGGAATCGTCCGCGCTCAAGACCGGCACGCCGATTCTGGAGACGCCGCAGTCGGTGTCCGTCGTCACGCGCGAACAGATGGATCAGCAGAACGCGCAGACCTTGAACGCCGCCGTGCGCTATGTCTCGGGCGTGACGCCGGAAACGCGCGGGGGCATCGCGACGCGCTACGACTTGCTGAAGGTGCGCGGCTTCGACGCCGACAAGTACTGGAACGGTCTCAAGCTGCTCGACAATCAGTGGTACGCCACGCCGCAGATCGACCCGTATCTGATGGAGCGCATCGAGGTGTTGAAGGGGCCGGTGTCGGTGCTCTACGGTCAGGCGGCGGCGGGTGGTCTCGTCGATCAGGAAAGCAAGCTGCCGACCACGGTGCCGCTGCACGAAGTGGGCGTGGAGTTCGGCAACTACGCGCACAAAGCGGCGAAGTTCGATTTCTCAGGCCCGATTGGCGGCGATGAGCGTTATCTGTATCGCCTGACGGGCATCGCGCGCAGCGAGGACGGGCAGGTGAACACGACGAAGAACGAGCGCATCGCGATTGCGCCGTCGTTCACGTGGCGGCCGGACAGCAAGACATCGCTCACGATTCTGGGCGTGTATCAACACGATCCGCGCAGCACCGCGTACGGCAGCGTGCCGCCGCAGGGCACCGTTCTGTTCAATCCGAACGGCAAGCTGTCGAGCGATTTCTACGACGGCGACCTGAACTTCGAGAGCTTCAACCGCGTGCAGGAAGCCATCGGCTACAAGTTCGAGCGCAAGCTGACCAACGCGTGGTCGTTCCGTTCGAACGCGCGCTTGCTGCATCTCGCGCAGGATTACAAGAGCGTGTACGGCAGCGGTCTGGAAGACGATCTTCGCACGTTGGACCGGGGCACGGCGGCATCGCGCGACAATCTCAATACGATCTCGCTGGACAATCAGGTCGAAGGGAATTTCTCGACTGGTCCGATCGACCATACGGTGCTGTTCGGTTTCGATTACCAGCACTACGCGAGCAACTTCGACGCAGGCTTCGGCACCGCGCCGACGCTCGATATCTTCGCGCCGGACTACACGCAGGCCGTCACGCCGCCCGACCGCTATCACCAGATTCTGAGCGGCACGCAATACGGCGTGTATGCGCAGGATCAACTGCGCTGGAACAACGTGATCCTCACGCTCGGCGGACGTGAAGACTGGGCGAGCAGCGATTCGAACAACACGACGTACGGCACGCAGTCGCATCAGTTCGACCGCGCGTTCACGGGGCGCGCGGGGCTGAGTTATGTGTTTGACAACGGCATCGCGCCGTATGTGAGCTACACGGAATCGTTCACGCCGCAGGCGGGCACCGACATCAACGGCCAGCAGTTTCAGCCGGAGCGCGGGCATCAATACGAAGTGGGCGTGAAGTTCCAGCCGAAGGGCTACAACGCGTTCTTCACGGCCGCATTGTTCGATCTGACGCGCCAAAATCTTCTGACCGTCGATGCCGCCAATCCCAACTTCCAGTCCGCCGTGGGCGAGGCGCGCTCGCTGGGCGTCGAACTCGAAGCGAAGGCGAGCCTGACCGATTCGCTGAACGTCACCGGTAGCTACACGTACACGAACACCAAGTACACGAAGGACAACAGCGGGCTGGACGGCAAGTTCCTGCCGGCCGTGCCGCAGAATCAGGCATCGCTGTGGGCGTACTACACGCTCAATCGCGGGCCGCTCGCCGGTTTGTCGATGGGCGCGGGCGGCCGCTACACCGGCACCACGTACAGCGCCGACAACAGCTTCAAGGTGCAGAGCTTCTTCCTGGTCGACGCCACGCTGAACTACGACCTGGGCCGCGCCGCCCCGCAACTCAAGGGCGCGGAACTCTACGTGAACGCGCAGAACCTGTTCAACAAGCAGTACGTGGCGTCGTGCTACTACGGAAGCTGGTGCGCGTTCGGCTACGGCCGTCAGGTCTTCGCCGGGATGAACTACCACTGGTGATGCAGCCTCACGCGGGCATGATCTGGCGCACCTGCATCGCTTTCCAGTAGGTGATGAAGCGTCCCGCGAACATGCCCGCCACCGCGCCCGAGATCAACGCGCCGATGATCGTGTACAGCGCGATCGAGGCGAGACTCACGGCCGTCGCCATCTCGAAGCCGAGCCAGAACTTGGCGGCGAAGATGGTCAGGATCAAAACGAGCGGCAGCGCGGAGCCGGGCAGGGTGACAGTGCGCGCGGCCGGATCGACGGTAAAGCGCGAGCGGCTCGCGAAATACACGCCACCGACGATGCCCGCCAGCAAGCCGATCACCCACGCGCAGGACGCGGTGCTCATCGCGACCGGCGCGTGGATCAGATGCACGATGCCCATGCCGCCGAACACCACCGGCATGATCGCGAGTTTCGAGAGCGGCGAGGTGCCGCCTTTCATCGCGCTGATGCCGCGAATCATGAGAACGACGAGCAGCACCCAGACCCAGGTAGGCGTGCCGTGAAGAATTTCCGCTGCTGACATGACCGTGCTCCTCAGATGAATTCGTTCGGTTTATCGATGAGGTGGATGATAGGCACGCTGAATTAGCACTGAATGATGGCGCGGTTGCAGACCTGAGAGGAACAAAAAAGGGCGGAATAATCCGCCCTTTTTATCTGACCGCGATTTGCAAGCTCAATAAATGTCGTTGAACACGCGGCGCTGTCTGAGCAGGCGCTTTCCGCGCACGACCCAGTAGAGGCTTGCCGTGACGAGCAGCACTGACACCACGAGCACGAACACGGGCGAGATACTTTCCGGCGCGGGCTGGCTGGTTGCGATCAGCAGCGCCGCAAAGAACGCGGCGCCCGCCTGATAGTACGAGCGCTTGGCGAGACAGCGGCGCATGCGATGCGTGGTGAAACGGGAGACGGGCGGACGCGTGAACGGTTCGAACAGGATCACCCCGGCGGCGAGGGCGATGACAAGATTCATTAAGAGCATGGTGGGCGACTTCGGTGTGATTGCAAGGCTGCCCGCGACTATATTTCAAGACACTTTGTGTCCAAACCAGAAGAGTCTTAATTGTGGAGGGAATACTCTATTTCTTTGACGAATGACGTGCACTACTGAGCAAACTTCATGCATCGCGGATGCCGACGCAGCGCCGGCATCCCATGCCAACAGGCTTCTTACAGTTCGATACGCGTGCCCAACAGCACGAGAAACTGTCGAATCCACGCCGGATGCGCGGGCCACGCGGGCGCGGTGACGAAATTGCCATCGGTCACGGCATCGTCCACGGGAATATCGGCGTAGGTCGCGCCCGCGAGCTTCACTTCCGCCGCGCACGCCGGATAGGCCGAAATGCGCTTGCCCTCGATCACGCCCGCCGCCGCGAGCAACTGCGCCGCGTGGCAGATTGCCGCGATCGGCTTGCCCGCCTCGGCGAAGTGCCGCACGACTTCCAGCACGCGCGCGTTCATTCGCAGATATTCCGGCGCGCGCCCTCCCGCGATGGCGATCGCGTCGTAACGCGCCGGGTCGATATCGTCGAAGCTCGCGGTCAGGCGGAACAAGTGGCCGGGCTTCTCCGTGTAGGTCTGATCGCCCTCGAAATCGTGAATCGCGGTCTTGATGTGATCGCCGCTTTTCTTGCCGGGACACACCGCGTCGACCGAATGGCCGACGGCCAGCAGCGCCTGGAACGGCACCATCGTTTCATAGTCCTCGGCGAAGTCGCCGGTGAGAAAGAGGATCTTCTTTGCAGGCATTGCGAGTCTCCGGAAAGGGAATGATCGGCGCGCACCGCCGTTCGACGGACGCACGCAGGGGAAGCGCAAGCCAGTCTACTCCGCGCATTCGACGGTTTCAGGGCATGCGCGACAGGCGTTTTCCGGTGCGCGCGCGGCGACGGCGTATCATGAGCGCCAATTTCGAGACAGACGAAAGTCTCACGGTTTCACGTTGTTTTCACCTCGGTTCACGGCAGAAGGTAAGACCATGCGCATGACACCCGTTTCCCGCATCGCGGTCGCGCTTTCGGCGCTGGCGGTGCTCGCAGCCTGCGAAAAACACGACGCCACCGCCGGTCAGGCCGCGGGCGCGCTCAACAATTTCGCGAGCCAGACCAACCAGAAGTTCGATCAGGCGGCAAGCTACGTCGGCCAGAAGGTCGATGCCGCCAAACAATCCGCGCAGCAGAACTTCGATAACGCAGGCTCGATGCCGGATGTCTCCGCGAACAGCGTCGTGGAATCGGCGAAGGCGAATTTCGCCAATGCCGCGAGCGCGACCAATACGGCCATCGACAACGCCGCGAGCGCGACGGGCGCGGGTTTGCAGTCGGCGGGGCGCAAGTTGCAGGAGTGGTCGGCGACGCCCGGCGCTTCCGGTACATCGAGCACATCGGCGCCGTCGAGCGCGAGTTCTTCGGGTGATGCGAGCGGCGCGCGCACGGAAATGGACAAATAAAAGCGGCATCGCCGCTTAACATTCGGTTACACCGGTTCGGCGGGTGCGTCAGGCGCAGCCGCTACACTGTCGGTCTCTCAAAATTCGAGACCGTCATGAAGTCACGCAAGCTCGCGCACTTCGGCGCGCTCGCGATCGTTTGGATGTCCTTGCTCGCCACGCTTGCGGGGATCGCACGAATCAAATCCATCGCGACTGTCGCCCGGAGCGCATCTTTATTGATGGCGCTCGCGTTCGTGCCCGCGCTCGCGCAGGCCGCGCCCGCGCTCAATCTGCCGTCGTTCGAGGAACTGATCCGGCCTGCATCCGCGCCTGAACCTGCGTCCGCTGCGTCTGCGCCTGACGCCGACGTGGTTCATTCGCTCGACACCGTCATCTCCACGCTCGACAGCGAAAAGGAACGCGGCGCGCTCGTCTCGCAACTCAAGAAGTTACGCGATGCCAAGCGCGCCAGCGCCGCCGCACCCGCCGCCAGCAGCGCCGATGCAACCGCCACCGCCGCATCCGGCGCAAGCGCGCCCGCGCCGTCCACGGCTTCATCGGTCGTGGCAAGCATGGCGCAGAACGCGGGACTGCTCGGCGCGATTGCCTCGGGGCTCACCAGCATCGAAGCGGACGTGAGGCGCGGCAAGACGCCCATCGCGTACTGGGGCGGCCGTTTCAACGCCGCCGGCAACGAACTCTTCACCATCGTCACGAGCCAGAGCCGCGAAACGTTCGGCAAGACAATCTTCAACTATTTCGCGATGCTCGCCGGGTGGGGCGTGTGCGCCTTCGCGCTCGTCTGGCTGCAACGCCGCATGATGAAGCGCTACAACATCGAGGCCGGGCTGCATTCGAATCCGACTACGGGCGAATTGCTGCGCTTCACGCTGCGCCGCGTCGCGCCGTATCTGGTGGCGTTCGTCGCCGCGCTGACCTTTTCTCGCTGGATGCCGGTCTCGCTTGGCCGCACGCTCGCGATGGTCACCGCTTACGCCATCGTCGCGGGCGCGGTGTTCTCGGCCATCTGCCTCATCATGTTTTCGCTGTTCGGCTCGGCGCACCGGCGCGTGGCGGTGAACGTGCTGATCCTGCGTGCGCGCAGGCTGCTGTTCGTGATCGGCACGCTCGGCGCGCTCGGCGACGCCGCCTCGAACTACGATGTCGCGCAGCAACTTGGCACCAACCTCTCCGCGCTGATCTCGACCTTCGCGAACATGGGCGCGGCGGGTCTTACCGCGTACTTCGCGCTGGCGTTCCAGCGGCCCGTCGCGCATCTGATCCGCAGCCGCAGCTACGAGCAGCGTAATTCGCGCAAGGCGGCGACCGAGACCTTCGACGTGGTGGCCTCGCTCTGGCAACTGCCGCTGTTGTTGCTTGCTTCGGCATCCGTAGTGGCGACGCTCGCGGGCATCGGCACCTCGGAAAACGTCTTGCAGATGGCGATTGCCACCGCGGGCTTGCTGGTCGTCGCGTTCTTCCTGTCGGCAATCGTCGTGCGCATCACGCGGCCGCGATCGCAGCGTCCGCGCCGCCAGTCGGCCTACGTGCGGCGGCTCGTCAAGTTTCTCGGCACGATGATCGTCACCGGCGTGTGGCTCGTGTTCCTCGAAGTGTCGTCGCGGTTCTGGGGCTTCTCGCTCGTGCAACTGGCCGAACAAAGCGTGGCGGCGCGCGGCATCACGAAGGCGTTCGGCATGATCGTGATGACGTTCTTCATTGTCTGGCTGGTGTGGATTCTGATCGACACCGGCATTCAGGAAGCGCTCAGGCCCGACACGTCGCGGCGCGGCGGACGCGGTCCGAGCATGCGCGCGCGCACCATGTTGCCGCTCGTGCGCAACGTGGTCTTCGTCGGATTGCTGATGATCGCGGCCATTGTCACGGCGGCCAATCTCGGCCTGAACGTGACGCCGCTGCTGGCGGGCGCGGGCGTGATCGGGCTGGCGGTCGGCTTCGGCGCGCAATCGCTGGTGGCGGATCTCATCACGGGGCTGTTCATCATCATCGAGGATACGATTTCGGTCGGCGATTCGATCGAGGTGGAAGGCGGGCATGCGGGCATCGTCGAAAGCCTGACGATCCGCACCGTGCGCCTGCGCGATGGCCAGGGCGCGATCCACGCCATTCCGTTCTCGCAGATCAAGACGGTGAAGAACCTGTCGCGCGATTTCGCCTATGCCGTGTTCGAAGTGCGCGTGCCCTTCACGGCTGATGTCGATGACGTCACGCAGATGATCCGCGAAGTCGGCGCGGAACTGATGGCGGACGTACGTTACCGCCGCGAGATGCTCGGCCCCGTGGAAGTGTGGGGACTGGACCGTTTCGATCCGAACTGGATGGTCGTGAAAGGCCAGATCAAGACGCGGCCGCTCCAGCAATGGAGCGTGGCGCGCGCGTTCAATCTGCGCATCAAGCGGAAGATGGACGAAGCGGGCATGGAGATTCCCGTGCCGCAAATGCATATCCAGATGACGCGCGACGTGCTGGACGAGAAGTCGAACGCGCGCCGTATCTGGACCGGCGATGAAACCGCGCTCGTCGATGAAGAAGCGCTCGACATGGCCGGCCTCGAACCGCAACCGCCGTCACGCACGACGGACGGTGCGCGCGATGTGTCGCACGCCCCGCGCGCCGCGCCGCCGCCAACTGAACAATCGGTGCAGATTCCGCCGCAGATTCCGACTTCGCCGGAGCCGGGGAAGGGCTGAAAGTGGAAGGGCTTTTTATGCCGCGAGCAGATCGTTGACGTGCGTGGCGATCTCCGCGCCCGCGACGCCGTAGATATGCAGCGAGATGGCGCGCGACGTGGCTTCCGCCGGATTGCCGAGCTGATGGATCGCGCCGCGTCCGGCATCGACGTAGGAAACCGCACCCGCCGCCCGGGGATGCCGACGCACTTCGGTGGCGGCTTGCGCATCGGCATCCCAGCGGTAGAGCGTCTCGCCGAGCGTCCCTTCGATCACCGCATAAGCACACCATGTCCGATGCCCATGCACCGGGCTCGCCTGTCCCGGCGCCCAGACGAGCGCCGCGATGGCGTATCGCCCGAGCGGGTCCGCCGCGAGCAGATGACGCCGATAACCCTGCGCGCTCCCGATGCGCTGATCCGCCCGCAACAAACGCGGATCGGCAATCGCGCGTTGCAGCGCCGCCCGCACGCGTTGACCGAACGGCGCACGCGCGCCGATTTCGATGACGGACAACGCCGCGTCGAGTTCGGCGCACAAAGTATCAAGCGCAGTGGCTTCGGATGCCGGGCGCGCGAAGGGCATCGACGAATGAGCAGGACGGCTGACGGTTTCGAGTTTCATGATGACGGCGCGGTGTTCGTGAGGTTTTGATCGCTGAATTTGTCGCGAATCGACCACATCATTTATACCGGTTTGCTTCCAGAAAGAGTTTCCATATACTTCCGCTCATTGCTCGAAAAATAGAATAATTTCCTATCAGGGATGCAGCATGGGAATGGACCTCATCGATCGCAAGTTGCTCGAACTGCTTCAGAACGACGTGACCATGCCCATTGCCGAGCTTGCGCAGCGGGTCAATCTTTCGCAGACGCCTTGCTGGAAACGCGTGCAGCGATTGAAAGAGACGGGCGTGATCCGCGCGCAGGTCGCCTTGTGCGATCCGAAGAAGCTGGGTGTTGGCACGACGGTGTTCGTCGCGGTGCGCACCAATCAACATACGCAGACCTGGGCCGAAGACTTCACGCGCGCCGTGCGCGACATTCCCGAAGTGGTCGAGGTTTATCGCATGAGCGGCGAGACGGACTATTTGCTGCGCGTGGTGGTGTCGGGCATCGACGATTACGACCGCGTCTACAAGCAACTCATTCGCGCCGTGCCGCTCTACGACGTCAGTTCCAGCTTCGCGATGGAGCAGATCAAGTATTCGACCGCGCTTCCCGTGCGACCCACGATCGAGTCCTGACGCGCGCAAAAAAAAGCCGCTCGCGGAGAGCGGCCTAACACGTCCGGTCACTAGGTATCCCGGCATTGCCCCTGGCAGCCCTCGCCGGAATCAGACGTGCATGGAATCGTGTGGAGTATGGGTCAGCCGGGCGGGGTGGCCAAGCGTGGCGGTGAAGTTGTGAATTTCGCGGGGTGGGTTCGTTCGGCGAATCAATCCGAAGGACTTAATATTTGGCCTTTTGGATGAGCCGTTCCGTTCTGGCGAAATGCGCTCTCGAAACGGATATAGCCATGCAAAGTATTCTCGCGCGAGTCTCGATTGGCATCAGCGAACTCAAGGTTGATCCTGGTGACATCATCGAACGGGCCGATGGTCCGGTCGCGGTTCTTGATGGCGACAAAGTGGTCGCTTATCTCGTTCCCGCAGCCGGTTGGGAAGCGGTCTGCGAAAGTCTGGAGGACCACGAAGCGGCGGAGACCGTCCGTGCGCGGAGTCTTGAAAAGGCTGTGAGCGTGAGTTTGAAGGATTTGTGAGCGGCGATTTCCTTGCTAACGACGGTTAAGAAATCGCGTACGCTAAACAATGCCGGTCATGTCGGCGAGAAGTAATGTTTGCAGGACGGCTTCAAATCGGCTCGTCTACCGCGTCGAAGATTCGAAAGTCACCGTCGAAGTGATCGCAGTCGGCAAGCGCGAGCGTGGTTCCGTGTACGACGTGGCGCGCACCCGCACACGTTGACCATGGCGACCCCTCCCCACGCAACCCAACTGAAAACCAACCCCTGTACCATGTCGGCACGTTAACGCCATTTTCTGGAACCGCCGCGCCCGCCATGACCGATGATCGCCGTAACGAACGCCGCCCGGGCAATACGCCTCGCAAAAAGAATCCGACCTTCGCCATTGGCGCGTTTATCGTGATCGTGGTGCTGCTGGTCATCGGCACGTTGTTGTTCAACGCGATCCGCGAAAAGCGAGAATTCGACGCGCAAAACACGCCTTCGGCGACGAGCGACACGCATCTCACGGTGCCGGCGCTGGGCGCGTCCGCATCGAAATAGCTCTCGGCGATTACGCCGGCAAACGAATCCGCGTCGCGTCCTTGCCGATCAGCGCGGACGCCGTGAGCATCTGCTTGCATTGATGCGCGAGCAGTTTCAGATCGTGCAGCGCATCGGGCGAAAGCGACTGCGCGCGTTCGGCGGCAACGACCATCGCATCGAGTTCGCGGCGCAGTTCCTTTACCGGGTCCGATGATGTGACCGGTGCATCGCCATCGTCCTTGACGGCGGGCTGAGGCAGCACTTCCTGTGCATCGGAAAGACTGTCGCGCACCACGCCGAAGGTCCGCTGCACCGGCTCGAAGGGCTGACCGCCCGCTTCGTTGAGCGATTGCAGCAACGGCGCGGCAGCCGTGATCTGCGACGCCAGCACATGACTCTGCACGAGCAAATCGTTCAGTTCGGCGACATAACGCTGCTGCGCCTTCGGCTCCAGCATCATCCGCTGAAACGCCTGCGCGAGATTGGCGAACGCGACATGCACGTTCTTGCGCGCGAGCCGATAGCGGAAGTCGCGATCCAGCGCCGTCGCCGCAATCGTCGCGGCAGCGGATGCGCCCTTGCTCGTCGTCGCCGCCGTGCTCTCGCCGATGCTCACTGACGCCAGCCGTTCCGCCGTCGCGCTCGCGGCCTTGATCGCGGCTGCTGTGACCACTTCGGGTTCGAGCGGTGCGCTGACGACTTCCGGCTCCATCGTTTCCACGGACGATGACGCCGCCGCGCCTGCGTTGCCATCCGCGAAAGCCGCACTCAGGTTTGCGCCGGCAGCGGAACGCGCCCGCGCATCCGGAGGCGTCGTGCTTTTCGCGCGCCACCACCAGCTTGCTTCCAAATAATTGCGCGTGGCGGCAAGCAAGTCCTTCACGAGCTTGCCCATCAGCCGGTATTCCCAATACGGGAACAGATGACTCGCCGCAATCGCAATCGCGCAGCCGACCGCCGTATCGATCGCCCGCTCGCCGATGATGCGCATGCTCCCCGGCGCGAGCAAATGGAACATCAGCAGCACATACGACGACGTGAACACCACGCTCGCCGCGTAATTGAACAGCAGCAGGCTGTAGCTCATCACCATCGACGCAAACATGACGACCAGCAGAATGCGCGAGTCCTTCACGAGCAAAATCAGCGCGATGGTCACCGCGCAGCCAATCGCCGTGCCAATGATCCGCTGCGTGTTCCGCTGCTTGGTGAGCGAATAGCCCGGCTTCAGGATGATGACCGTGGTCATCACGATCCAGTAAGCATTGGTGAGCGGCAGCAATCTGCCGAGCCAGAAGCCCACGCCCACCGCAATCGTCACGCGCAGCGCATGCCGGAAACTGGGCGAGGCCATCGTGAGATTGGTGAATATCTGCCCGAACGGCACGCGCCGGCTCGATATGAACCGCGACAGCGCGTGGTCGATCTGCATTTCGTTTTCGATCGGACCGGCGTCGTCGCGGGTGCGGCGGCGCATCTTGTCGATCAGCCGCGTCGCGCTCCACAAACGCCGGAACACGGCGGCCGCGGCGGCATACGCTTCGGCGTTTTTCTCCGGCAAACCATGCTTGCGCATGAGTTCCAATTCGTACTCGATGGCGCGCAATTCGGCCTTCATGCTGATCGTCTTCGGCGCGCGATTGTTCTGCAACACCGCAAGCCCGATTTCTTCGAGATCCGCCGCCGCCTTGCGCATCAGATCGCGATAAAAGATCAGCACATCCGAGCCCGCAAACGTCTTGCGCACGAGCGGATAGTCCGTATGCGCGCCGACAAAAAACTCGTGCAAATCCACCACGTTGATGAACAGATTGAAGAGCCGCGCGCGCCGCGCATCGAGCTTGCCGCTGGCGATCTTCGGCAGATTGCGCAGCACGATATCGCGCGCCGCCTCCTGCCGCTCGACCGCCGCCGTCTGCTTTTCGATCAGCTTGCGATAACACTCGTTGAGGTCGGCATCGCTGTCGTAAAACTCGGCGCGCGCGAGCAGATATTCCGCGCAACTGAAGATGCTCTCCGCCAGCGCCTGCTGCTCGATCCGATACACCAGCAAGTGGGACACGAGCGTCGCCCAATACGTGTACCAAAGTCCGCCCACGAGAATCCACGATGCGTTGATGAGCGCCTGCATCGGCGTGAAATGTTCTTCGAGTGTGACGACCATCATGAAGAGCGTGGCGAAGCTGATTTGCGGCCAGCGGTTGCCGTACACGACGATCAACGACAACACGAACGTGAGCGGCACGACCGTCAGCCACAACGTGACCGGATGCGCCGTCGCGATACCGGTAGCCAGCGCCGAGCAAAAGCCGATCAGGCTGCACGCAAGCATTTCGTTGTGCTTGTACTTGAGCGGCCCCGGCATGTCGACGACACACGCGCCGAGCGCGCCCGTCGCGATGGTGAAGCCCAGTTCCCGGTTATGGAAAACGATCAGCATGAGCACGGCGGGAATGGAAACGCCGAGCGCGATGCGCAGGCCGCCGAAGAAATACTGGCTGTAGATGAACTTCCTGATTTCGAACGAATAGCGCATCGACTTCCTGATCTGATGCCGTGGACACAAAGCGACTTCGAGTCTAACTCAAGTCATGCGTGCTTCGAACCTCGTCCGTTCGGCTAGTGTTCGCGCGCGGGTTCGCTTTGTTATGCTGACACCTGAACCTTCGAACATTCCGACTCACGCCATTTTCAGGCGTCGCACGCCGCCTCCCATGCTCGAACTTTTCTATTCCAACCGTCACGAAACGCTCGCCGCCGCACTCTTCGAAGACCTCGACGCCTTCGCCATGCGCGAGGGCGATCCGTTCGCAAGCGAAGCGGTCATCGTGTCGAGCGCGGCCGTGCGTCGCCGGCTCGAACTGGACATGGCGGAGCGCTTCGGCATCTGCGCGAATGTGGAGTTCTGCTATCTGGCGCAGTGGTTATGGGCGCGCATCGGGCAAGTGCTGAAGGTGCCGGTGCATTCACCGTTCGCGCCGGACCGGCTCGCGTGGCGCTGTTTCCGTTTATTCGACGATCCCGCCTTGCGCGAAACCGCGCGTCTTTCGAGCTATCTCGAAGCCGCCGAAGCCGATGCCGACGATTCCATGCGCTATGAACTCGCGCGCCGCGTGGCGACGGTCTTCGATCACTACGTGACGTATCGCCCCGAATGGCTCAAGCACTGGCAATCGGGCGGCTCGATTCTCGCGGGCGCACCAGGCTCCGCCGATGCCCCGACCGACCTTCGCGCGCCGCGCCTGCAAGGCGCAAGCGATCTGCAACGCGAGGACGAACGCTGGCAAGCCGCGTTATGGCGCGCGCTGCTGGCCGATCTCGCGCGCCCCGGCGCGGAAGACCCCACGCCGCCCGCGTTCCGCTTTCTCGACGAAGCACCGCGAATGGACCTCGATGCCGTGATGCGCGCCGAATGGCCGGGCCGCATCAGCGTGTTCGCGTTGCCGACCATGCCGCCGCTGCATATCGCCTTGCTGCGCGAATTGTCGCGCTGGATCGACGTGCGCATCTACGCGCTCAATCCCTGCAGCGAGTTCTGGTTCGATATCGTGAGTGTCGGGCGCATCCGGCAACTGGAACTGACGGGCGAGAAGGATTTTCAGGAAGTCGGGCATCCGCTGCTCGCGGAATGGGGACGGCAGACGCAGGCGCAGCTTCACATGCTGCACGAATTGACGGAGAGCGCGGCATCGAGCGAGCGGCAGTTGTTCGAGGAGAATCCCGCGCCGACGTGGCTTGCACGCGTGCAGAACGGCATTCTCACGCTCGATGAAAGCAGCGCCGCGCCGCAGCCCGATGAGATCGTCGAAGCGGGCATCGAGGTTCATATTTGCCATAGCCTGTCGCGGCAACTCGAAGTGCTGCATGACCGCTTGCTCGACTGGTTCGACAGCATAGAAGGGCTGGAGCCTTCCGATGTGTTGGTGGCGTTTCCCGATCTCGCCGTGGCCGGGCCGCTGATCGATGGCGTGTTCGGCACCGCGCCCGCCGGTGCCAGCAACGAGCGGCGGCGCATTCCGTATCGCATCACCGGGTTGCCGCCGTCGCAGGCCAATCCGGTGGCGCGCGCGTTGCTCGACTGGCTCGCGTTGCCGGAACGCAGCGTCGGCGCGCCGGAACTGATCGAATGGCTGCGCGTGGATGCGGTCGCGGCGCGGTACGGCATCGACGCGGTATCGCTTGAAACGGCGCAGGAATGGCTCGCATTGGCGGGCGCGCGGCGCGGTTTGCGTCCGTTGACGCGCGCCGCCGATGCCGACGAACACATCCCCGACGCCCGCCATACCTTCAGCGATGCCCTCACGCGTCTCTATCTCGGCTACGCGCTGCCCGAAGGCGGCGCGCCCGTCGATGCCTGGCTGCCCGTCGAAGGCGCGAACGGTTCGGAGGCGGAGTTGCTCGGCCGTCTCACGCGTTTCGTCGATGACATCGGCGCGCTCGCCGACGCCATCGCGCAACCGCGCAGCGCACGCGCCTGGGGCGCGCTGCTGCTCGATTCGCTCACGCGTTTCTTCGATGCGGGCATCGCCTTCAACGACACGGTCAGCGACGTACGCGACGCAATCGATGCGCTGATCGCCGCGATGGACGAAGGCGCGGGCGACGTGCCGCTGTCCGCCGCCGTGGTCCGCACCGCGCTCACCGACACGCTCGACGATCCCGCGCGCGGTGGCGTGCCGTGGGGCGGCGTCACGTTCTCGTCGCTCACGAGTTTGCGCGGCTTGCCGTATCGCGTGGTCTGTCTGCTCGGCATGGACGACGGCATGCTGCCGAGCCTCGCGCGCGCCGACGAATTCGACCTGATGGCGAGCTTCGGCAAACTGGGCGACCGCCAGCGCCGCGACGACGAGCGCAATTTGTTCCTCGATCTGCTGCTCGCCGCGCGCGACCGGTTGATGATCGCCTACACCGGACGCAGCATCCGCGACAACGCCGTGTTGCCGCCTGCCGCGCTCATCGACGAATTGCTCGACTATCTTTCCGAGGCGGTGGCGGGCGAACATGCATCGCCGGGCGAGCTTGATAAAGCGCGCGCGCAATTCGTGTTCGAGCATCCCTTGCAGCCGTATGCGCCGAAGTATTTCGAGCCGAATGGCCGTCTCTTTACCTACGAGCCGGAACGCGCCGCACTCGCGCGCGAACTCGCCTCGGGTCGCACGCGGCCGGACGCGCCGTTCTTCCTCAAGCCGTTGCCGCCCGAAGACGACGAGGACGCGCTCATCGTTCCCTTCGACGACTTCGCGCGCTTCTGGCGGCATCCCGCGCGCGCGTTGCTGCGTGACCGTCTGGGTATTTCTCTGGTCGATGCCGAAGCCGAACTCGACGATGCCGAGCCCTTCGAACTCGGTTTCGCTGGCCGCGATGCGCTCGCGAGCCGCGTGCTTCCCGCGCTGCTCGAAGCCACGGACGAGGACGACAGAAGCTCGCGTCAACGCGCCCGCGAAGTCGCGCGCACGAGTCCCGAGATGCCGGGCGGCGCGACCGGCAACGTCTGGCAAACCCGCGAGCTTCACGCGATGACCGCGCTCGCCGAACGCGTGCGCGCCTCGACCGCGACCGGCGCGCTGCGTCTGCCGTTCACGCTCGATATCGCGCCGCGCTGGCCGAACAGCGGCGGCGTGGACCTGTTCGGCCCGCACGACGATTCGCTGAACGATGCAAGACCGCTCACGCTCGTCGGCACGCTCAACCGTCTCACGCAGCAAGGTCAGGTGATCTATCGCTACGACGCACCGCGCGCGCGTGACTATCTGCTCGCGTGGCTCGCGCATCTGGCTTACTGCGCGGCGCAACCGGACGGCCCGCGTCGCACGGTCTGGCACGGACGCGGCGCGCAGAAGTCAGACTTCGAATTCATGCCGGTCGAAGATCCGCTCGCGCATCTCGGTGAACTTGCCGCGCTGTATCGCGCGGGGCGACGCATGCCGCTGCGGTTCTTTCCAAAGAGCGCGTGGCTCAACGTGACCGACAGCGAAAGAGCCGCGCAGGACGAATGGAACCCGGAAGCCACGCGCTCGCAATCGCGCAAGCGTCCGGAAAGCGACGATCCGGTGTATCGCATCGCGTTTCGTGGCGAGGAGGTGAGGCTCGACGACACCTTCGCCGCGCTCGCCAAAATCGTGTTCGAACCGCTCGTGCAACATCTGAAGGGCGGCGCGCAATGACGAACCCGACAACCAACGTGGAAAGCATTGACGTGCAGGAACTCGACGTCTTCACTTGCGCGCTCGACGGCGTGAATCAGATCGAGGCATCGGCGGGAACCGGCAAGACGTGGAATATCTGCGCGCTCTATGTGCGGCTGCTGCTTGAAAAGCAACTACCTGTCGATCGTATTCTCGTCGTCACGTTCACGAAGGCGGCGACGGCGGAATTGCACGAACGGATTCGCACGCGGCTGACGGGCGTGGCGCATGCCATCGAAACGGGCGATGCCAGCGGCGATCCGTTCATCGAGCAACTGTTCGATACGACGCTCGCCGGGATCGATGCCGATGAAGCGCTGCAACGCATCCGCATCGCGCTATCGACGTTCGATCAGGCGGCGATCCACACGATCCACGCGTTCTGCCAGCGCGCGTTGCAGGAAGCGCCGTTCGCCGCCGCCATGCCCTTCGAGTTCGAGATGGAGGCGGATGACAGCGCGTTGCGCTTCGAACTCGCGGCGGATTTCTGGCGCGAACGCGTGGAGCCGCGCGCGGCACGCACGCCGTCTTTCGCGTCGTGGCTGGTGGCGAAGGGCGCGGGTCCGGCCGCGCTCGATGCCCAACTCGCGCGGCGTCTAAAAAAGCCGCTCGCCGCGTTGCGCTGGAGCGGCGAACAGCTCACCGAAACGGTCGATGCCGCCAACGCGCAGGCCATCTTCGATGCCGCCTGCGCGCTCTGGAAAGCGGAGCGAGAAATCATCGTCGAATTGCTGGCGAAGGCCGAGCCGGTGCTCAACAAAACGACGCACAAGCCGTCGATTCTCGCGGCCGCCATCGACGCGTGGAACGAGTATTTCGCGGACGCGGACTGTCACGCGCCACCGCCGGACAAGGCGCTCAAGCTCACCGCCGCCGCGATCGTCAAAGGCACGAAGGGCAAAAACGCGCCGCCCGTGCACGATTTCTTCGATCAGGCCGAAGCGCTCGCGGTGTCTGCGGGCGCGGCGGAGGCATCGCAACGGGCGCGCTGGCTCGATGTCGTGCGCGAATGGCTCGATCACGCGCCTGCGGAGCTCGCGTCGAGAAAACGCGCGCGCCGGATCGTGTCGTTCGACGATCTGCTGGCGAATCTGCATCACGCGCTGGTGAAGCATGCGTGGCTCGCGCAGGCGTTGCGGGCGCGGTATCCGGCGGCGCTGATCGATGAGTTTCAGGACACTGATCCGTTGCAATACGCAATCTTCAAGCGCGTGTTCGCGCCGCATGGGCCGTTGTTTCTTGTCGGTGATCCTAAGCAAGCAATTTACAGTTTTCGCGCGGCGGATCTGCATACGTACCTTGCCGCGCGCAAAAGTGCCAGCGCGCGTTATACGCTCGCAGTGAATCAGCGTTCGACCGCGCGCATCATCGACGCATGCAACCGTGTTTTCGGGGCGAATCCTTCGGCGTTCATTTTGGATGGACTCGACTATCAGCCCGTGCGAGCCGGCACGCGCCAACGTCCGCCGTTCATCGACGAAACGCCCGCCGCAGCCTATTCCGACGATGCCGATTTCCGCGTGTGGCTGCTCCCGCACGGCGATTCGATGCTCGCGAAATCCGTCGCCAATCGCGAAGCCTCGAAAGCGTGCGCCGCCGAAATCGCGCGGCTGTTGCGCGGCGCGCAGCAGGAGCAAGTGCGCATCGGAGAGACGCCGTTGTCGGCGGGCGATGTCGCCGTGCTCGTGCAGACGCATCGGCAAGGCAGCGCGATCAAGCGCGAACTGGCGTTGTGGGGCATCGGCAGCGTGGAACTGGCGCAAGCGTCCGTGTTCGGTTCGTTCGATGCCGAGCAGATCGAGCGCGTGCTGGTCGCCATCGATACGCCGGGCGATGTGCGCCGGCTGCGCGCGGCGCTTGCCACCGACTGGTTCGGGCTCGATGCATCCGCGCTATGGAAGCTCGAACATGCCGATACGTCTTCTTCCACCGACGACGCCTTCGACGCGACAAGCTGGGTCGAACGCTTTTCGCGCTATCGCACGATCTGGCACGAGCGCGGCTTCGCGGTGATGTGGCGCACGCTGGCGCGCGAGTTGTCGATCGCGGCGCGGCTCGTGGCGAAACCGGATGGCGAGCGGCGGCTGACCAACGTCAATCATCTCGCCGAGTTGCTGCAGGCGCGTTTTGCCGAGCAGCCCGGCATCGCGCCGACACTGCGATGGTTTGCCGCCCAGCGCGATCAGAAAGGCGGCGGCGAGGAAGCGCAATTGCGGCTGGAATCGGACCGCAATCTCGTGCAGATCGTGACCGTCCACAAGTCGAAAGGGCTGGAATATGCGGTCGTGTTCTGCCCGTTTCTCAACGATGGCGGGTTGCGCGAGCCGCCCGGTTCGAGCCTGCCCGACGCGAAGGAGTATCACGACGAGGCGGGCGTCGCGGTCTTGCATTACGGCATAGAAGGCGATGAGGAAACGTTCGCGAAGGAAGCCATCGCGCGCGAACTCGCGGCGGAACGCGCGCGGCTCGTCTATGTGGCGCTGACGCGCGCCGTCTATCGATGCTATCTCGTTGCAGGCGTGTATGCGGTGAGGAATTCGACGAAGGAAGCGCGCGGCAGCGTGTTGAACTGGCTCGTTGCAGGAAGCCGCGGCGCACCTTTCGATGCCTTCCGCAAGGAGCCACCCGAAGACGCGCAGATCGTCGACGCATGGCGCGCGCTCGCAGCCGAATCGGGCGGTTCGATCGGCACGGAGCCGCTGCCGTTCATCGACGTGCGCGAACCGCTGGCATCGCAACCCGACAGCGGCAATGAGATTACCGCACGCAGCAATCGCCGCGTGTTGCGCGATTCATGGCGCATGGCGAGCTTCAGTTCGCTGATCGCGGCGGGCGCGCGCGATGAGGCGCAGCAGCCGCATCCCGCCGAGGCGCGTCCCGATCACGACGAACTCGCGGATGTGGCGGACATCGCGCTGCCCACCCGCGCGCCGATCGCGGACGACGACATCCTTGGTTTTCCGCGCGGCGCATCGGCGGGCGATTGTCTGCACTGCATGCTGGAACACGCGGATTTCACGGAGAAAGAGACGTGGACGGGCGCCATCGAACGCGCGTTGCACGAACATCCTTTGCCCGCGCCCGAAGCGCTTGCGCAACGTCTGCGTCCGATGATGCAGCGCCTCATCGCCGATGTGACCGCAACCGAGATCGCGCCCGGCATGCGTCTGTCGTCCATCGCCATGAAGCGGCGCATGAACGAACTCGCGTTCGTGTTTCCGGCGCGCACGCTCGATTTCGCGGCGCTGCGCCGTCTGCTCGCCGCGCACGGTTTGGCGGATGTGGTGCTCGAATCGGGCGCGCTCGCGGGCTTCATCAAGGGATTCATCGACATGATCGTCGAACATGGCGGCCGCTTCTGGATCGTGGACTGGAAATCGAACTATCTCGGCGACACCGCCGACGATTACACCGCCGCGCCGATGGCCGAAGCCATGGCGGACCATGCGTATCACCTTCAGGCGTTGTTGTATGTGGTGGCGCTGCATCGGTATCTGCGCGCGCGGCTGGCGAATTATGCGTATGACACGCACATCGGCGGCTATCTGTATCTGTTCGTGCGTGGCGTGCGTCCCGACTGGCGCGATGGCGATGCGGCATGCGGCGTGCATCGCGGACGGCCATCGCTGGAACTGGTCGAAGCGCTCGACCGGCTCATGTCGGGAGGCGCAGCATGAGCACACCCGACGCATCGGCGAGAGAAATTGCGCTCGACGAAAACACCGCACTCGCGGATGGCTTCGCGCATCGCATGAGCGAACTGGCGCGGCGGCTCGGCGCGGATGCGCGCAGCGTGCTGTGGGTCGAACGCGCGGCGCATGCGTTGAGCCGCGCGACGGCGGCGGGGCACGTTTGCATGCCGCTGGCGGCGTTGGCGCGTCGTGAAGGCGCGAGTGTCGCGGAGGTGCGGGATTCGCTGATTGCGAGTGGCGTCGCTTGTCGTGAGCGCAGGAACGCGGCTGATCTTTTGCCACTCGTCATCGATGAAGACGGGCGGCTCTATCTCGCGCGTTACTTCGATTACGAACGGCGGTTGGCCGAAGCGCTGTCGGAACGCGCGCGCAATGCACGGCGCGATGTGACAGCGAACGAACTTGCTGTGCAGGCGGCGCGCATCGAACGATTCTTCGGACCGCGCAAGGATGACGACATCGACTGGCAGCGCGTCGCGGCGCTCGCGGCGTTGAGCGGCCGGCTGACTATCGTGAGCGGCGGTCCGGGCACCGGCAAGACGACGACCGTGGTTGGCGTGCTCGCTTGTCTGCTCGATGCCGCGCCGGATTTGCGTATCGCGCTGGCGGCGCCCACGGGCAAGGCGGCGCAGCGTATGCAGGAAGCGCTGATCGAACGTGCGCATATGCTGCCGCCGGAGTTGTCGCAGCGGTTGCCGCGTACATCGTTCACGCTGCAACGTCTGCTCGGCGTGTTGCCGGACGGCGGGTTCCGGCATCATCGCGACAATCCGCTGCCTTACGATGTGATCGTCGTCGATGAAGCCTCGATGATCGATGTCGCGCTGGCGGCGCATCTGCTCGAAGCCGTCGCGCCAACAAGCCGACTGGTCATGCTCGGCGACAAGGATCAGCTCGCGGCGGTCGAGGCGGGCGCGGTGTTCGCGGAACTGAGCGCGCAACCGGCGTTCAGCCGGGCGGGCGCGGTGGCCATTGCGACAGGTTTGGGCGTGAAGCTCGATGCGTTCGACGCGGCGCTGCCGGACGCCGGACGCGTCGAGTCGCCGCTGACGGATTGCGTCATCTGGCTCACGCGCAATTACCGCTTCGGGCTGGATTCGGACATCGGGCGTTTGTCGATCGCCATTCGCGACGGCGATGCATCCGGCGCGCTGGCCGCGCTCCACGTCACCGATCCGAACGGCGAGCACGCCGCCATCCTCCACGACGACGATCAGCCGAAACTCCCCGAGCGCGTGCTCGCGCGATTGGCGGCGGGCTTTGCGCCGTACACCGAAGCATTGTCGATGCTCATCGACCAGGCGCGACACGGCACGCCAGCGGAGCAGCCTATCGAAGCCACGCTGTTCGATGCGCTCAACGCCTTCCGCGTGCTCTGCGCGACGCGCAACGGCGCGCGCGGCGTCGATGAAGTGAACGCGCGCATCGCGATGAAGGTTCGCGAGCGGGCTGGAATTGCGGTGGCGATGGGCGCGCAATGGTTCGCGGGACGGCCGGTGATCGTCACGCGCAACGACTACGCGTTGGGGCTGTTCAACGGCGATATCGGCATTGCGCTGCCGGGCGTGGATGGCGCGCTGCGCGTGGCGTTCCGCATGGCCGATGGCACGCTGCGCTATGTCTCGCCTGCCGCGCTGCCGCCGCACGAAACGGCGTTCGCGCTGACGGTCCACAAGTCGCAAGGCTCCGAATTCGAGCATGCGGCGCTCGTCTTGCCGAGCACGTTTGCACGCGTGCTGTCGCGCGAATTGGTGTACACGGCCATCACGCGAGCCAAGCGACGGGTGGATGTGTTCGGCGCGGCGGAGATTTTCGCGCAGGCGGTTGCGGCACCGACGCGGCGCGATTCCGGACTTGCTGCGAGAATGCGACGTCTCGCTTGAAACGAGCCACCGTCGATTCGATAAGGAGCACGACCGATGAACGACTTTTCAGTGCCTCCGAACGAAATCGAACTGACGGCGGTGCGCGCGCAGGGTGCGGGCGGGCAGAACGTCAACAAGGTGTCGAGCGCAATTCATCTGCGCTTCGATATCCGCGCGTCGTCGTTGCCGGAGCACATCAAGGCGCGGCTGCTGGCGCTGTCAGATAGCCGCGTCACGCGTGAGGGCGTGGTCGTCATCAAGGCGCAGGAATATCGCACGCAGGACATGAACCGCGCGGCGGCGCTCGCGCGGCTCGATGAACTGATCCGCAGTGTGAGCGTGACGCGCCGGAAGCGTATCGCGACGAAGCCGACGCGGGCATCGCAGGTGCGGCGGGTGGAAGGGAAGGTCAAGCGCGGCGCGATCAAGGCCGGGCGCGGGCCGGTGCGCGGGGATTGACGCTTACGAGAATATGCGCGCGAGCGTAGCCAGATCGCGACGCACCCAGTCGGCATCGGCGGCGAATTTCTCGTCGCTCATGTCTGGCTGACGGAACAAGGTCAGCGCGACTTCCGCGCCGTCGCCGTTGCGGAACACGCGCAAAGGTACGTCGATTTTCACGCCTTGTTCGAGCATGACCGTGTGATCCATCACGCCGAACGCGTTGTGCGGCGTGAAGCGGATAGTCACCGTGCCCGCCGGTCCGCGCGCTTTCCACACATCGCCATGCGCTTCGAGCGTCGATTGCGCCATGCCCGACGCCCAGCGCGGGAACGTCTCGGGACGCCATATCGCTTCGTAGAGTTCGCGCCAGTCGCGTTCAATCGACACGCTGATCGTGAGGGATGGCATCGTCATGGCATCAACCGTTGTGCAGTTCGGGCGATGCCCCCGCGCGGATGCCGAAGACCATGAACATCAAGCGATCCTGACCGATCACGCGCCCCAGTTCCACGAAGATGCAGTAATTGAAGATCATCACGCAGAGCATGATCTGAACGGCCCAGAACTGCGGCCAGTTGATATGCACGAGCAACTCATGCAGCGCGCCGCCCAGGTTGTGCGTTTCTTTCCAGAACTCGAACAGCCGTTCCAGAAAATGCAGAATGCCCGCGACGATGGTGTAGATCAGCGTCTTCCACGCCGCGTTCCAGATGAGCGGATGATCGGGATAACGATTGATAAATGGCAGCATGTTTGCGATCAACACAGCCTTGCCGAGTATCAACGATGCGACGATCACCGAAGCCGACGCCGGCAGCGAGATGCCGGTGCCCTTGAGCATGAGCGCGCGCACGATCACGACCACGTGCAGCAGGATGAAGAAGAATAGCGTCGGCGGCACCATCTTCAGCATTTCGTGTTTGATCTTCGCGAAGGTTCCCATCTCGACTCCCGATGTGAAAGCGCGAAGGATGACGGCGCGTTGCAGCGTGTGCAACGCGCATCCGGACAATTCGATGAAACCGGATGAAGCTCGCCTTCGGCTCTCAAACAGAATAGTTCATCGCGCGAGCTTGCGGCGTCCGAACACGGGCAGACGGCCGAGCATGCCGGTGGCGAGCGCGGTGCCGAGCAGCACGATCGCGCAGCCTTCGAGCATGGCGAGCGAGACGTGTTCGTGCAGGAACAGCGCGCCCCACAGGATGCCGAACAGCGGGATGACGAAGGTGACGGTCATCGCGCGCGCGGGTCCGGCGGCGGCAACCAGGCTGAAGTAAAGAAAGTACGCGATGCCCGTGCAACCGATGCCGAGCGCAAGCACCGCATGCCACGCGTGCGCCGACACCGCCACCGCCGGCCAGGTGAAGAACGCGATGGGCGTGAGCGCCAGCGTCGCGGCAATCATGCTGCCTGCGGCGTTGGTCATCGGATCGACATCCATCAGGTATTTCTTGGCGAAGTTCGCCGCCACGCCGTACAGCGCGGAGGCGACCAGCGCGGCGGCCGCGGCGAGCAAGCCTTGCACGGGCACGCTGGCGGTGGCGGCATCGTGCGTGGGCGCGATCTGGTTCCACACGAGCATCAGCACACCCGCGAAACCGATCGCCATGCCGATGCTGCGCGCCGTCGTCAGCTTGTCCTTGAGCCACAGATAGGCGACGAGCGCGCCCCACAGCGGCGTCGTCGCGTTGATGACGGAAGTCGCGCCCGCCGAGAGCGTCAGTTCGGCATAGGCGAACAGGCAGAACGGCGCGGCCGAATTCAGAATGCCGACGATGAACAACTGCAACGCGCGACGGCGGAAGGTCGTGAGGCTTTGCGCGAAACGTCCGCGCGCGATGAGCATCGCCACCAGAAACAGCGCGCCGATGCCCACGCGCACGGCCATCAGCGGCGCGACGCCGAACTCGGCCACGCCCACGCGAATGAAGAGGAACGACGCGCCCCAGAGCGCGGCCAAGACGACGAGTTGCAACAAATTGACAAGAGACATGATGCTCGCGGACTTCGATACGGATTGAAAGTCCGCGCATGCTACCACCGCGCATCGTTTGGCAGAACAAAAGGGCGACGAGACCGCAAGAAGCGGGAGATGACTTTCAGCCGCCGCTTTGACGGCGCAACTTCTCGAACACGCGCGGTTGCCATTCGCGCGTGCCGATGAGCAAGCCGGTGCCGCTTCGGTGCGTGAGCGGCGCGGACGAAGATTCGTCGTGCAAAGCCGCGAACCGGCTTCTGAGCCGGCGTATCTCCAGCGCGAGTTCCGCGCGCGCAGTCTCCGTCAACATGCCCTGCGCGAATTCCAGCGTGTCGCCGCTTCCGTCGAAGGTGCTTTCCAGAAAATCGCCGAGCCCGTGCGACATGAAATATTGCCGGATGGGACCGCCCGGTATCCAGTCGAAATCGCGCGCGATCAGCAGCCGGATACGGTCGCCCGGCATGAGCGCGATCAGTCCCATGCGGTCCAGCGCGAGCAGCGATTTCAGGCACTCGGCGCGCGTCACGCGATACCGGGAAACGATATCGTCCACCGACCAGTGATTCAACGCGCACACGGTGACGAGCAACAGCCGTTCGTTCGACACGAGTTGCGCTTCCTGCGCACTTTCGAGCATGCGCAACTGCGGCAGTGCAGCCGACGACTCCTGCACGAGTTCGGCCAGCGTGAAGCCGATCAAACCGCAGATCTCTTCGAGCCGATCGACGGTGAAGCGTCCTTTGGAAAACAACCGCTTCACGGCGGGCTCGGAGATGCGCAGCGCCTGCGCGACATCGCGATAAGTCAGGCGCCGGGCGCGCAACTGACGCTTCAGGGTTTCGACAAGCTGGGCGGCTTCGCTCATCTCGGTTCAAAAAAAGGTATAAGAAAACGATACTCAAGGCGTCATTCTAGTAGCCCGATGACATAAAAGTACAACGTTTTTGGTCCCGGCCCTCATAATTCGCTCGCCCTCAACAACCGAGCAGTCCGATCCTCCATGACTCATCCCGACACGCGTGAAGATCGTTCCGGCGACGCGTCATCGTTGCCATCGTCGCAATTTGCCTTGCTGCGCCAGCGTCGCTTCGCGCCGTTCTTCTGGACGCAGTTCCTCGGCGCATTGAACGACAACGTGTTCAAGATCGGCTTCTCATCGCTGGTGACGTTCGCGGCCGCGCGCTTTTCCGGCGTCGATGCGAAGACCGCCGCCTTCGTCATTCCCGCGCTGTTCGTGCTGCCGTTCGTGCTGTTTTCGGCGACCTCCGGGCAGATTGCCGACCGCTTCGACAAGGCCATGCTCACGCGATTCGTCAAGACGTTCGAAATCGTCGCGATGCTCATCGGTGGCGCGGGCTTCCTGTTGCATAGCGCGTCGCTGCTCTACGTATGCACGTTTCTGATGGGCGTTCACTCCGCCGTGTTCGGGCCGGTCAAGTACGCGTACCTGCCGCAGCATCTGGCGGATAAGGAACTCGTCGGCGGGAACGGGCTGGTGGAAATGGGCACGTTCGTCGCCATTCTGGCGGGCACGCTGGTGGGCGGCGCGGCCGCCGCGATGGGCGCGCATGGCGAGATGGTGCTGGCGGGTCTTTGCATCGCGATTGCGGTGCTGGGGCGACTGGTTTCGTCGCGCGTGCCGCGTTCGCCCGCACCGGAGCCGTACTTGTCGATCAACTGGAATCCGTTCAGCGAGACGTGGCGCAATCTCAAGGTGGCGCGCGAGGATCGCACGGTGTTTCTCGGCTTGCTCGGCATTTCGTGGTTGTGGTTCGTCGGGGCGACCTTGCTCGCGTCGTTCTTCAGCTTCGCGAAAGACGTGCTCTTCGCGAACCCGGATGTCGTGACCGTGCTGCTCGCCACGTTCTCGGCGGGCATCGGGCTGGGCTCGCTGTTCTGCGAGCGGCTGTCACGTGGCCGCATCGAGATCGGTCTCGTGCCGCTGGGTTCGATCGGCATGAGCGTGTTCGCCATCGATCTGTTTTTTGCGAGCCGTGGCTTGCCCGCGATGACGCATCTCCAGAGCGTCGGCGCGTTTCTGTCGATGCCCGCGCACTGGCGCGTGCTCGCCGATCTGTTCCTGCTCGCGATGTTCGGCGGCTTCTACAGCGTGCCGCTCTACGCGCTGATTCAGAGCCGCAGCAAGGCGAGCCATCGCGCGCGCATCATTGCGGCCAACAATATTCTCAATGCGCTGTTCATGATTGCTTCGGCGCTCATGGGCGTCGCGTTCGGGGCAGTGGGGGTGAGCATTCCGGGGCTTTATCTGGCGACGGGACTCCTGAATATCTTCGTCGCCGTGTATATCTACTCGCTCGTGCCGGAGTTCATGCTGCGCTTCGTCGCATGGTTGCTGGTGCACACGATTTACCGCATTCGTCTCGTCGATACCCACCGCATTCCGGAAGCGGGCGCGGCCGTGCTCGTCTGCAATCACGTGAGCTTCGTCGATGCCATCGTCATCATGGCGGAAAGTCCGCGGCCGATTCGCTTCGTGATGGATCACCGCATTTTCCGCTCGATGCTGGCGGGCTGGCTTTTCCGTCACGTGAAGGCGATCCCGATTGCGCCCGCTCACGAAGACGCCGCGCTGCTCGAACGCGCCTATGAGCGCTGCGCGGATGCGCTCGCACAGGGCGAACTCGTCTGCATCTTTCCCGAAGGCAAGATTACCCGAACCGGCGAGATGAACGCGTTTCGCCAGGGCGTCATGGAAATCCTGCGCCGCAAGCCGGTGCCGGTCGTGCCGATGGCGCTGCGCGGCCTCTGGGGCAGCGTGTTTTCGCGCGATGCCGGGGCGCGTGTGCCGCGTCCGCTGCGTCGTGGCGTCATGAGCGACCTCACGCTCGCCGTAGGCGAACCGCTGGCGGTGACGGAGGCATCGCCTCAACGCTTGCAGCAGATCGTGCTGGGCTTGCGTGGCGCGCAGCTTTGATCGAACAAGAACTCAAGTCTCGAATAACTAAGACAACATGAATAAAGATTGGCTCAAATCGTATCCGCCCGGCGTGCCGGCCGACATCGACGTGACGCGTTTTGCGTCGCTCGGCGAACTGTTCGAGGAGAGCTTTCGCCAGCATGGTTCGAAACCGGCGTTCGCCTGCATGGGCAAGTCGATCAGCTACGCGCAACTGGACACGCTCTCGCAGCGGCTCGCCGCGTGGCTGCAATCGAAGGGTCTCGCGCGCGGCGCGCGGGTCGCCATCATGATGCCCAACGTCCTGCAATATCCGGTCGCGCTGGCGGCGATTCTGCGCGCGGGGTATGTCGTCGTGAACGTGAATCCGCTTTATACGCCGCGCGAGCTGGAGCATCAGCTCAAGGACAGCGGCGCGGAGGCCATCGTCCTGCTGGAGAACTTCGCGGTGACGTTGCAGGCGGTCGTGCATAACACGGCGATCAAACATATCGTGATGGCGTCGATGGGCGACCTGCTCGGCATGAAAGGCCCGCTCGTGAACTTCATGGTCCGGCGCGTGAAAAAGATGGTGCCCGCGTGGCATCTGCCGGGACATACGACGTTCAACGCGGTGCTGCGCGAAGGCGCGCGGCTGCCGTTCGCACGCACGAAGCCGGGCCCGGACGACATCGCGTTCCTTCAGTACACGGGCGGCACGACCGGCGTTTCCAAGGGCGCGACGTTGCTCCATCGCAACGTGATCGCCAATCTCTTGCAGACGCAGGCGTGGCTGGAACCGGCGCGCGCGCGGCGTCCCGATGTCACGCAATTCACGACGGTTGCCGCATTGCCGCTCTATCACGTGTTCGCGCTCACCGTGTGCGGCTTGCTCACGGTCCTGACCGGCGGCCAGAGCGTGCTGATTCCGAATCCGCGCGACATGGCGGGCATGATCAAGACGCTGCGCGGCTATCGCATCACGCTGTTCCCCGCTGTGAACACGCTCTACAACGCGATGCTGGACCATCCCGACTTCGGCAAGCTCGACTTCTCTCAGCTTTTCGCGGTCGTGGGCGGCGGCATGGCGGTTCAGGAAGCGGTTGCGACACGCTGGTTCGACAGGACGGGCGTGCCGATTATCGAAGGTTATGGGCTCACGGAAACTTCGGCGTGCGTGACGTGCAACTCGCCTTTGACCACGGCGTACAGCGGCGCGATCGGATTGCCGTTGCCATCCACCGAAATATCGATCCGCGATGACGACGGCAACGAAGTCGCCCAAGGTCAAGCCGGCGAACTCTGCATTCGCGGCCCGCAGTTGATGTCCGGTTACTGGATGCGCCCCGACGAGACGGACAAGGTGATGACCGCCGACGGCTTCTTCAAGTCGGGCGATATCGCCGTGATGAGCGAAAGCGGGCTGGTGAAGATCGTCGATCGCAAGAAGGACATGATTCTCGTGTCGGGCTTCAACGTCTATCCGAACGAAATCGAGGATGTGGTGGCGCAGCATCCGGGCGTGTTCGAAGTCGCGGCGGTCGGCATGCCCGACCGGCACTCTGGCGAGGCGGTGAAGATCGTCGTGGTTCGGCGCGACCTTGCTCTGGCCGATGCCGATCTGTTCGAGTGGTGCCGGGAACGGCTCACGGGGTATAAGCGGCCGAAGGTGGTCGAGTTCAGGGATGCGTTGCCTAAGAGCAATATCGGGAAGATTTTGCGGCGGGAGTTGCGGGGGTGATGGGGCGGGAGGGCTAAAAAGCCCGGCGCAATGACCGGGCTTTCGACGACTCAATGCGGCGGAATCATCCAAGTCAACACATTCTGCTGCAACCACACTAGCACCCCGAGCAGAACCGTCAGCAGTATCGAATGCTTGAACGTGCGCGCGAAGACCAACCCTTCCTTGCCTTTGAGTTCGGTCGTCGCCACGCCAGTGGAAATGTTCTGCGGCGAGATCATTTTGCCCATCACGCCGCCCGACGAATTGGTCGCCGCCATCAGCACAGGATTCAGATTGAGTTGATGCGCCGCGACCACCTGAAGGTTACCGAAGAGCGCGTTGCCCGACGTATCGCTGCCCGAGAGAAACACCGCGACCCAGCCGAGAAACGCCGACACCAGCGGAAACAACGGCCCAACTGACGCCACGCCCAGACCCAGCGTGTAGTTCATGCCCGAGTAGTTCATCAGATACGCCATGCCGACGATGGTCGCCACCGTCAAAATGGCGATGCGCGTCTGCACCCACGTATCGGCGATGGCCGCGCCGAACTCGCGCGCGGGCAGCTTCACGGCCAGCGACGTGATGATCGCCGCGACCAGAATCGCGGTGCCGGTGGCGAGCGGCTGGAAGTCCCAGATCGCGCCGTACGGCTGGTTGTACAGCGTGATGAAGACCGCCTTGTCCAGACCCGGCCACGCGAGCTTGACATCGCCGATCAGGAAAATTTTCGCGACCGTCCACACGATCACCACCACCGACACGACGATCCACGGCAGCCAGCCTTGTCCCGCCGAAAGCGTCGCGCGCGTCTGCGCCAGCCGGTCCACGTTGACGGCGAAACGCTCGTCGGCCACCGGCTTCCACACGCGCAGAAACGCGATGGTCAGAATGAGCGAGACGAGCGAGGACAGCACATCCGTGAGCGCGTAGCTGATGTAGTTCGACGTCACGTACTGCGTCACGGCGAACGCGCCGCCCGAGACGAGCAGCACCGGCCATACGCGCAGCATGTTCCTGAAGCCCGCGTAGACGCCGATCACGTAGAACGGCAGGAAGAACGCGAACAGCGGCAACTGGCGGCCGACCATTTTCGCGAGGGCATCGGTGGGTAAGTGCGTGACCGCGCCGAGCACGGTGATCGGCACGCCGAGCGCGCCGAACGCCACGGGCGCGGTGTTGAAGATGAGCGTGAAGGTGAGCGCTTCGAGCGTCGGAAAGCCGAGCATGATCAGCAGCGAACTGGTGATGGCGATCGGCGTGCCGAAGCCCGAGATACCTTCGAGCAGCGCGCCGAACGAAAAGCCGATCACCACCAGCACGATGCGCCGGTCGTTCGGCAGGTTATCGACCATCCACAGGCGGAAGGCTTCAAAGCGGCCCGAGCGCTGCGAGATGTTGTACAGCAGGATCGCGGCGAAGACGATCCACATGACCGGCCAGAGCGCGAACACCGCGCCCGCCGCGATCGAATCGAGCGCGAGCCCGACCGGGAAATGCCATCCCGCCACGGCGATGATCAACGCGAGCACCAGCCCCGCGAGCGAGGCCTGCCACGCAGGACGTCGCGCCCATCCGAGCAGCACGAGCACAAGCAGAATGGGCAGCGCCGCGACGATGAACGAGAGCGCCAGAGAATTGGAAATGGGCGTGAGCAACTGATGGAACATCGGGTCTCCTCATATGCGTTTGATGTGCGGGCTGGTACCGATCCCATGTAAGGGCGAGCGATGTGCTTAAGCACTCGCATAACGCGCACATCAAGAATAGGGGAGGAATCGCGTCAGTCAAGTTTCAGCTTTCGACGGCCGACGCGGGCGGGGCGGACCGGTCATCGATGATCGGCGGCGAGCGGCGAAACACCCAGACGCCCAGCAGCGCGAGGGAGGCGAGCATCCACAGCGCGAAAAGCATCAAGGCCATCATGTTCGGAGTCCCCAAAGTTGAACGCGGGCAATGGGGAAGGGCTATAGCCAGAAGCGTGCCATTCGGGCGTCGCTGAACGCCAGTGGCTTGTCGGAAAAGGAAAGTGGCGGGGCGCACGAATGCGTACCGCCGCGATGGTTCGCCCGAATCGGCGAATAGTGTTTCAGCAATGTTACGTCCGGCTGTCAGAACGGTCAGATTGATCCGCGCAACCTAGCGATAGTGCCCGCCACCACCGCCGCCGTGCCATCCGCCACCACCGCCCCAGCTCGATCCACCGCCGTGCCATCCGCCGCCGCTGTGGTATCCGCCGTAGCCGCCGCCGCCATAACCGCCGTGATATCCGTGATACCCGCCGTAATATCCGCCATGCCATCCGTGGCCCCAGCAGCAGCCTCCGCCGCCCCAGTAGCCGAAGCCGATGGAAACCGCCGGATAGCCATATCCGTAGTACCCCGGATAACCCGCGTACGGATAGGGATAGGCATACGGATAGGCATAGGGATAACCAGCGTACGCGTACGTGTCGTAGGCCGGCGTCGAGTAGTAATCCGCGAAGTATTCCGCCGTGCCCGATGCAGGCGCGGACGCCACTGCGGTGCCAGACGCACCCGTGGCCCCCGGCGGCAACGTGAACTCACGCTGGGTATATTCGATCGGCACGGTCGGCGACCCGTAGCCGGGATAAGGCGGATAGGCCGAATAGCCGTATGGGTAGTAACACCCGCCGAGAAGCAGCCCGGCGGCGAGCGCGGCAAGCGCAGCCTTTGGACCGATGAAAACACGCCCGGATTTCATGACCTGCTCCTTGATGACTGCCGGGCTCTCAGTTGTCGATGATCGATACGAATGGGCCCGTTAAGAGCAGCTTACTCGAACGACGATGGCGCGCGCCTGACGTTGTGTGACAAAGTTTTAAAGCGGGCCGTGATGGTTCAAGCCTGAAACACGGACCCGCGCCAAAGAGGATTTACTTACCCACCTGATTGCCGATGACGCCGCCCACCGCCGCGCCGCCGAGCGTCGAAAGCGCGCTCCCGCCGATGATCGCGCCACCCGCCGCACCCACACCCGCGCCGACCGCGGTATCGCGCGAGCGCGTGTCCATGCCTCCACACGCTGTCAGCCCTCCAAGCAACGCGGCCATCAAGGCTGCGAAGCCGATCTGTTTGATGTTTTTCATATCGATCTCCATGCAGTGACGAAGTGAACCGGCTGCCTTCGACCACGCGGTTTGCGAGCCAGCGCGTCCAGGTTTTGTGCCGTTTCGATGCCTTCACCAGCAGGAAAAGTGCCCGATTGTTCGGAAATCGCTTGTGCGTCGCGGCAAGCATTTCACAACGAAAACGGCCTGCCGAAGCAGGCCGTTGCCTATCACCAGATAAGCGTCAAAACACACGTCAAGTCGGCTGATAAATCTCCGCGCCTTTCTTCACGAATTCGATCGCTTTTGTCTCCATGCCATGCGCGAGCGCTTCGTTCTCGCTCAGGCCTTGTTTCGCCGCGAAGTCGCGCACGTCCTGCGTGATCTTCATCGAGCAGAAATGCGGGCCGCACATCGAGCAGAAGTGAGCAACCTTGGCGGAATCCTTCGGCAAAGTTTCGTCGTGGAATTCGCGCGCCTTGTCGGGATCGAGGCCGAGGTTGAATTGGTCTTCCCAGCGGAATTCGAAGCGCGCCTTCGACAACGCGTTGTCCCGCACTTGCGCGCCCGGATGCCCCTTCGCCAGATCCGCCGCATGCGCCGCCAGCTTGTACGTGATGATGCCTTCCTTCACATCGTCCTTGTTCGGCAAGCCGAGATGTTCCTTCGGCGTGACGTAACACAGCATGGCGGTGCCGAACCAGCCGATCATCGCCGCACCGATGCCCGAGGTGATGTGGTCGTAGCCCGGCGCGATATCGGTCGTCAACGGCCCAAGCGTGTAGAAGGGCGCTTCGTCGCACCATTCCAGTTGCAGGTCCATGTTCTCCTTGATGAGCTGCATCGGCACATGGCCGGGGCCTTCGATCATCACCTGCACATCGTGCTTCCACGCGACTTGCGTAAGCTCGCCGAGCGTCTTGAGTTCGCCGAGCTGCGCTTCGTCGTTGGCATCGTAGATCGAGCCGGGACGCAGGCCATCGCCGAGCGAGAACGAGACATCGTATTGCTTCATGATTTCGCAGATGTCCTCGAAGTGCTCGTAAATGAAGCTCTCCCTGTGATGCGCGAGGCACCACTTCGCCATGATCGACCCGCCGCGCGACACGATGCCCGTCATGCGGTTGGCCGTCAGCGGCACGTATTGCAGCCGCACGCCCGCGTGAATCGTGAAGTAATCCACGCCCTGTTCGGCCTGTTCGATGAGCGTGTCGCGGAAAATTTCCCACGTGAGGTCTTCGGCCTTGCCATTCACCTTTTCGAGCGCCTGATAAATCGGCACCGTGCCGATCGGCACCGGCGAATTGCGGATGATCCACTCGCGCGTCTCGTGAATATGCTTGCCGGTGGACAGGTCCATCACCGTGTCGCCGCCCCAGCGGATCGCCCACGTCATCTTGTCCACTTCTTCGCCGATGGAAGACGTCACCGCCGAATTCCCGATGTTCGCGTTGATCTTCACGAGGAAATTGCGGCCGATGATCATCGGCTCGCTTTCCGGGTGATTGATATTCGCGGGGATGATCGCGCGGCCGCGCGCCACTTCCTCGCGCACGAACTCGGGCGTGATTTCCTTGGGCGCGTCCTTGCCGAACGCCGCCGCGCCGAACGCTTGGCCGGGATGCTGACGGCCCATCATCTTGGCGAGTTTTTCGCCGTTCGGGCCGCTCGTCCTCAGGCTTTCGAGGTATTCCGCGCGGCGCTGATTTTCCCGGATCGCGATGTACTCCATCTCCGGCGTGACGATGCCTTGCCGCGCGTAATGCATCTGCGAGACGTTCTTGCCGGGCAACGCGCGGCGCGGATGACGATGCAGGTCCGGGAAGCGCAGTTCGGCCGTCTTCGGGTCGGCGGCGCGCTCGCGGCCGAACTCGCTCGACAGGCCCGCGAGTGCTTCCGTGTCGCCGCGTCGTTCGATCCACCCGGCGCGCAGCGCGGGCAGTCCCGAACGAATGTCGATCTTCGCATCCGGGTCGGTGTACGGGCCGGACGTGTCGTAGACGTACACCGGCGGATTCTTCTCGCCGCCGAAGCCATCGGGCGTGTCGGACTGCGTGATTTCGCGCATCGGCACCTGAATGTCGGGCGTGGAACCGGCGACGTAGACCTTGCGCGAATTCGGCAGCGGCGCGATGGCGGCGGCATCGACGACGGCGTTCTCGGACAGGAACTTGGGATTGGCATTCATTGCTGTATCTCCTGTGGGGACTGCGGTTTTCCAGCGCGAGCGAAAACGCGTTCGCGCCGATTCAGGAGCTAAACAGGGAGGAACGAGATGGAAAGAGTCGGGTCCGGGAGAAGTGGCGTGAATGAAGCAGGGATGCCGCCGGACTCGAACGCTTCCCTGCGCTGGCATTATCCAGATCAGGTTCAAAGGGTATTTCTCACCCACGCCGCACGAAGCGTCCGTCATGATGCCGACGAAACCGCGATGTGCAACGCAGGACCCCCGCGTTAGCAGCCGCCACCATACACCGGTGCGTGGCGTCTTGGCAACTTCGGCGCATTTGTGCCGACGAATGGCGTTGGTGCGTCAGCGCGTACTGCATAATGTCGGGCCACGCGGAATCCGGCGTTTTACCGGGCCGCGGTTCCGGCGCAAAGAGCCGCTTTGCGCACCAGGCAGCACCCGCACGATCGCAATTCTTTCGCACTCATGTCCGCTCTGCCGCCGCGTTTGCCGTTCGCCTTTCCCAATCGCTTTCCGTTCCGTTTTCCCCGCTCGCACAAAGGGCAGATCGCGCTGGCGCTTGCCGTCGTGTATCTCGTGTGGGGATCGACCTATCTCGCCGTGCATCTGGCGCTTGCGGCTTTTACGCCTTTGCTGCTGTCAGGGATGCGAAACTTGTTTGCGGGCATTGGGTTGTTTATCTTCGCTGCTCGACGCAAGCCGGTTTGGCCGACGATGATCGAAGTCCGCAATGCGGCCATCGTCGGGACGCTTTTGGTTGGCTTGTCGAGCGGCATGCTCGCCTTCGGCATGCGCACGGTCGAAACCGGCACGGCGGCGGTGATGGTCGCCACGGTTCCGCTGTTCGCGACCGTCATCGCGGCGCTGACCGGGCGGCGCGTGGGAAAGGGCGAATGGGTCGCGGTGGCGCTGGGGCTGGTCGGTATCGTGTTGCTCAATCACGGGGATTCGAGTTCGGGCGCGACGGCGGGCAGCTTCGCGATTCTCTGCGGCGCGATCTTCTGGGCGGGCGGCGCGCATCTGGCGAGCCGGCTCAAACTGCCGTCCGATTTGTTCGTCTCGACTGCGTTGCAGATTGGTTTGGGCGGATCGATTTCCACGACCGTCGCGCTGATCTCCGGCGAGCGCCTCGGCGCGATCGGCTTCGTGCCGGCGGCATCGTTTCTTTATCTCATGCTGATCGGCACGATGACGGCTTACGTCGCGTATGGATTTTTGATCCGCCATACGAGCCCGATCATCGCGAGCAGTTGCATGTATGTGAACCCCGTCGTCGCGGTGATGCTCGGTGCGCTGCTGCTCGGCGAGGTTGTGACGCGCTGGACGGTGATTGCCACGGTTGTTATTTTGATGAGCGTCGGGTTGTCGTTCTGGTTCGAGCGGATGCGGCGGGGGCTTGCCTGATTACTTGAGAGTATGGCCTAGGAATGATGCATCGAGTTTTTATCGGTCGGTGTATTGCTTGATCGACTAAACCCGAAATAAACTGCGCGCAACAAATTACCACCATTTCAACGAATGCTCTGGCTCCAAATGGTCGTGTTTCTTCCTATTGTCCTACATAACACTGAACGCGTGATTTCAAAGATTTCAATTTAATAATCCCTTAGCTGACGTTTTTCGTCTTCTTTTCTGTTTAATCGCTGGTCGATTAGAAATCGTTTGAATTCAAAAAAATTTCGAATTGGGATTCGCTCGTCCGAGCGTTTTGGTATGGCCTTGTTAAATTCGTCTAATGCAAATGGGTGAATAATTGAGCTCACGCCTGCTCGTGATTGATAACAGCTAAGCCGTACTTTATTTTGTGATCGACGAACCGCACAGGGCGCGTGGCATCCGGTAATTTCCATTGCCGATCGCAGCGCAAACAAAGAAAAAGCTTGAGTTTTAGGTTGATCATCAATATGAGTTTTCACACTCCCAAATTTCGCATTAAACCTGTTGTTCTGGCAACCTTGGCTGGTTTGGCCGCTTTCGCGACAGTCACCGCTTCGGCTGGAACCACGACTGGAAGAAATAACCAGGTCGACGGTGGTTACCCATCTACCTTGAATATGTTCGGTGACGGAAATCACACGAATACGTCTGCAACGATGATGGGCGATAATCAGAATAACAACGTCAAAGATAGCGTTTTGATTGGCAATGGGGCGAGCGTGAACTCGACAGGCGACGGCTACTCCGGTGACCTGGCGGGGGTTGCAATTGGAGCAAATAGCGGGGCAAGGCAAAATGCAGTCGCCATCGGCCTGAACGCTCAGGCAACTTACGCGGATGCAACGGCCATCGGCGCAAACGCACGGGCCAGTCTGAATGGTGTTGCCATCGGAACCAACGCTTTTGGTGGAGACTTTGGCGCAACAGTGGTCGGGGCAGGAGCACGCGCTGACAGCTACAGTATCGCGCTTGGGACCACCGCTCGTTCGGACACCGGAAGTTTGGTCGTCGGAAACGCAGCCATCGGCTCGGGCAGCAGTCTGGTGCTTGGCAACGGGGCAACCGGTTCTGGCGGTGCTACCGTGCTCGGCAATCATGCTAAAGCCGGCAACTCCGATGCGCCCATCGCAATTGGTGAGAGCACGTCTGCATTCGGTTATGGCGCCGTTGCTACTGGCTGGAATGCAAGCGTCAATGGTCCTAACTCTATTGCTATCGGTACCCGAACTAAGGTTACCGGAGATAGCACCGTTGCAATCGGCCGCTACATCAATGTTTCAGGCGACAATGAGGTTGCAATCGGAAGCAGTGCCGTAACCTCGAATCAGTCCTCTATTGCAATCGGCAATGAATCGAAGTCGCTTGAGTTCAGCACAATTGCGATAGGAGGAGCCGCCACGGCCACGGATCATTTCGCAACGGCGTTTGGATCGCAAGCGCACGCTACCGGATGGATGAGCATTGCTGCAGGCGGTTATACCATTTCGGACGGCGAACAAAGCGCGGCATTCGGCAATAGCTCGCGTGCATCCAGTAAAAATTCGCTTGCGGTGGGTTTCGGTGCGCAATCGAGCGGTGTCAATTCGGTCGCTCTGGGCGCTAACTCCAGGGATTGGGGCCAAAATGACGTCTTGAGTATCGGCGGCGACTGGGGTTACTCGCGGCGCATTATTGGTGTCGCGAACGGCATCGACGGTAATGACGCCGTCAATATGTCGCAACTAAATGCCGTGAGCGCGCAAGTGGCAAGAAACACCGCGAGCATCACGGCAATGCAGGGTGGCCTAAGGGCAACCTTCAACGGTGCGCCTTCGCAGTCGAGTGCAAACGACGTAAGCGAAAGCGCACCGTCGGTGGTTGCTGCGACCTCGCACGTAAGTGCCACGCCGATCGTCGGTGCATCGCTGGGCGGCTCGAGCCCGCTATTCGCCGCGGACGGCGAACAAACCGAAGCGGCGACCGCCAGCGGTGCGCATTCGTTGGCGGTCGGTGCTAACGCCAACGCAAGCGCCGAAAACGCTGTCGCGATCGGGGCTAACTCGGTTGCGGATCGCGCGAATACTGTCTCGGTGGGAGCAGCCGGAAATTCGCGTCAGATTTCAAACGTCGCGGCAGGCACTCAAGATACGGACGCCGCGAATGTGGGTCAGTTGAACGGTGCGGTCAAGGAAGCCAACGCTTATACCGATCAGGTCGTTTCAGGCGCGAATGCATACACGGACAACGCAATTGCAGGTGCAAATGCCTATACCGATCAGTCGATCGCCAGTGCAAAGAACGAGATGAAGCACTATAGCGATCGGGCGGCAGCATCAACGTTGGCGATTCCGAGCATTCCGGTGCTGAATCGCGGAGAAAAATGGGTGGGTGCGGCCGTTGGAAACTATGGCACATCGAGTGCCGTGGGCATTGCCGCGGCTTACCAGGCTACGATGAATCTGAACGTCGGCCTGGGCGTTTCTTCGGCAAGTGGCGGCCCAGTTGCGATGAAGGCGCAGGCAGGTTATCGCTGGTAAGCAGATAGCACACAGGACGGGCGGCAGTCGAGCCCGTCCTTGGTCGAGGGCATGTGAACTTGCATCGGTGAGAACAATTCAGCCTCTCAACTCTAAACTTTCATGAAACGCAAATCTTGACTAACATTTGACTTTCCCCGATTTTTGCTCATGCAGCGCATTGACGTGATCAACACGTCGGGCGATAGATAAAAGTAGTTTCGATAGAGTTCGTAGCATGCAGATTGCCGGTGTGTTTGTAAATCTTGAAAGAAGCGAAGAACGTCGATTTTCGATGCAACGTCAAATTCGCGAGTTGCATTGCGAAAATTGGATCAAACGTTTCCCTGCCGTCGATGGCAGAGTTCATGGGCCTTTTGACAATGCTGCTGAGAATGGTGTCTGGGCATGCCGGCGATCTCATATTGAGGCAGTCGAAAGTTCGGATGAGCATTCGTTGCTTTTGGTTCTGGAGGACGACGTTGAACTCAGTCGCTACTTCACAACTATCGTCAATGAGACGGTGCTGAACCATTTTGTCGAGAACAATCCCCGTTGCGATATACTCTTTTTGGATTGTGTATCGTTCAATGGACAAGCGCCATTCTTGCTGGCGCTCAGTGAAACGCAAATGAAGAATCGCGTCCGGAGCGACGTTTCAGACCCGGAGCGCCATTGGTTGAAGGGAGTTAGCATTCTCGACGCGCGCGGAATCTTTGCCTATTGCACTGCATCTTACATCGTCACGCCGAAAGGAAAGCGAGCTTTGCGTCAGCTTTTCGCGGAGGAAGCGAATTCGGATTTGCCGATAGATATCCTGTATAGAGAATGGATCGCTACTGGCCGGCTCACGGCGAATTTGATAGTGCCATTTCTGGCCACGCCGCAATTGACAAATGAATCGACGATTCCCTATGAAGATCTCCCAGAGCCTTCTATTGACGAGAAAAGAGGGCTGCTCGCTAATGCCATTCGGCGCTTGCTTTTCGCAGGGGATCATCGTTTGGACATGAAGCAGATTAACAACTTGATTGCGGAAGTCGATCGGTCACCAGACTACGAACTGGGTATGAAGTTATATGAAACCTCTCGTGCTTGGGATCAATAGAAAAGACAGAACATCAGTCAGCCTGTGTTCGGAAGCACGCCATGCTCGGAGAACTGGCGCTCGATCGCGTATCCCACATGCAGAAACAAAAAAATGCCGCCACGCAAAGGTGGCGGCAAGACAGGGAACTACATCAACGCAACAAATAAACGCGACAGCATCCACCGTCGCGCCAAGCCTTATTCGTGCTTTTCCGCCGAGTTCGTGAGCGCGTTGCCGCCCTTCGAAATGTCCTGGCCCGCGCCTGCCATGGTACTGCAGCCCGTGAGGACGACGGTGCCGGTGAGCAGCAGCAAAGCGATGATTCGAGTCATGTGGATTCCCCTTGGAGTTGAAGTGCGTCGCGAAACGCACGGTACACGTTCGATGATGGATCGGTGCGGCGGCCACGCGCGGATGTGGCATCGTGCGAACCGCTCCGGTAGAAACAATCATAAAAAAGCGCTCACGCCGAGAATGTAGGCGTGCTCGCGTTTTGCTGTCGGCGCGTTCCGCATTTGCTGTCGGCGTCGTCCTACACGGCGTGCGCATCGAGCGGCGAACCCTCCACGCTGCGCTCGCGCGGCATCGATACGCGGATGCTCGTGCCATGCGGCACCGCGCGTTCGATCTCGAAGCGTCCGCCGCGCGCCAGCACGCGCTGACGCATGCCGACCAGCCCATGCGTGTGCGTGCGCCGCAGATCGCCCGGCTCGATGCCGATGCCATCGTCGGCGATATGCAGCGAAACGTGGCGCGCATCGAGCGTCAGCGCCACGCGAATGCCGTGCGCCATCGCGTACTTCGCGGCGTTCGTGAGCGTTTCCTGCGCGACGCGGAACAGCGCGATTTCCACCGCCTCGCCGAGCTTCACGTCGTCGTCGGGGAGATCGAATTCGACGGTCCATCCGTTGCGTTGCGCGGATTCATCGGCGAGCAGACGCAGCGCCGTGACCAGTCCGAACGTGGTCAGCACCGTCGGCCGCATATCCTCGATGATGCGCCGCTTCAACGCGATGCCCTGATCCAGATTGCCGAGCGCGCGCGCAAGTTTGTCGGCCATCGCCGGATCGCTCTCGCGCAGCTTGCCGCGCACCCATGCGACATCCATCTTGCTCGCCGTGAGGATGGAACCGAGTTCGTCGTGCAGTTCGCGCGCGAGTTCGGTCTTCTCGTTCTCGCTCACCGATTGCAAATGCCACGCGAGCGCTTCGAGTTGACGCGTGCGTTCGGACACCAGCCGGTCGAGTTCTTCCTGCTGCGTGATGAGCTTCTTCTGCACGCGGTCCTGCTTGTCCAACTGAATGCCGAGATTGCGGAACAACAGCACGAACAGCACGATGTTCAACGCGCACAACGCGCCGACGCACAGCGTGGAAATGCGCTGATCGGCGCGGCTCGCATCGAGTGCGTGCTGGGCGCGCTGGTCCTCGTTCAGGCGCAGCGCGGTGAGGGCGGCATCGAGCGTCGCGCTGCTGTCGGGCGGCGGGAGCGCGCGTAACGCGGGATCGGCGGGGCCGGGTTTGCTCAGTTCGTCGATGCGCGCCTTGCCTTGCTTCATCACATCGTCGGCGGCGGCGCTGATCTGCGCGAAGTTCGCGAGCGCGTTAACGTCGTGGATGCGGCGGTAGTAGGCATCGAGCGCGGCCAACGTGCGGTACATGCGCGCGCGCGCCTGCTCGAAGCGATCCTTGTACGCAGCGTCGGGCTTGAGCGCGAAGGCGCGTTGTTCGGCGGTGAGTGTGGCCATATCGGCGGCAAGCGCGGAAAGGCGCGCGGTGGCGTCCTTCGCTTCGAGGGCAGTTTCGTATTCGGACGCGATGCGCATGCGCCCCGACTCCAGAATCACCAGCCCGCCGACTGTGATGACGATCGCCACCGTCATCGCGACGAGCCAGCTATAGCGGCGCATCCAGTCGTTCAGCCGCGCGGCGCGGCGCGCGAAAGCGCCGGGAGATGCCGCAGGCGGAAGGGAAAGTTCGTCCTGGCCGGTAACTTCGGGCAGATCGGTAAAAGCAGCACGCGGTACGTGGCTCATGATGCGTTGGTCTTTTTGGGCTGCGCGCCCGCCTGCACGGGTGACGCGTGGAACGCAGCCGTTTTGAAAGCGTGTGTCGGTGCATTCCCACAGCAAAAAAGGAGCCAGCCCGAATGCGCGCGCATCTGCGTGTCGCTAGGATGTCCTCACCATCCAAACCTTCGGGGACCGACCATGCTCAAGTGGGCCTTGTTTTTCGCCATCGTGGCCATCATTGCCGGGCTGCTCGGCTTCACGGGCGTGGCCGCCGGCGCGGCTGCCATCGCCAAATTCATCTTCGTGCTGTTCCTGATTCTCTGCGTCGTGTTCCTGGTGCTCGGGTTCGTCGTCACCAAGAAAGTGGTCGATTAGCGATAACGGTTGCGTACGCCGACGACATTCGCACACAGGAAGGAGGTCACCATGCTTCACTACGCTGCCGTGTTTTTCGTCATCGCGATCATTGCCGCCGTGTTCGGCTTCACGGGCATCGCGGCGGGCGCGGCCGAAATCGCCAAGATTCTCTTCTACATTTTTCTCGTGGTGTTCGTCGTCACGCTGCTGCTCGGCGTGTTCCGGACGTGACGTTACGCGCGTGTCCCGAGCGGGCATGGCGCGTGCATCGTCGTTGATGTTCGGATAGCAGAGCGCTATGGACACTGCTTCGACACGTCCCGCGCCCCGCACCAGCATCAGCACCTACGAATCAATCCAACACAAGGAAGGAGCGAACCAAATGTCCAAATCGTCTGCTGTAAAAAACGTGCCGAATGATTCCAAGGGCGCTTTCGTCATCGACGTGGAAAAGATCCGCGCAGACGCGCGGCAGCACATGGATGAAGGTCCGGTCACGGCAAGCTACGGCGCGGACCGCGAAGTCGTGCTCAAGCTGCTGAACGATTCGCTGGCGACGGAAATCGTCTGCGTGCTGCGCTACAAGCGTCACTATTTCATGGCGAAGGGCATCCACTCGGAAGCCGTCGCGCAGGAATTCCTCGAACACGCCAACGAGGAACAGGAACACGCGGATACGCTGGCCGAGCGCATCGTGCAGCTTGGCGGCGAGCCGGATTTCGCGCCGCAAGGCTTGGCCTCGCGCTCGCACTCCGAGTACAAGGAAGGCGGCAATCTGATCGAGATGATCCGCGAGAACCTGATCGCCGAGCGCATTGCGATCGACACGTATCGCGAGATCATCCGTTATCTGGGCGATAAGGATGTCACCACGCGCCGCCTGTTCGAAGACATTCTCGCGGTCGAGGAAGAGCACGCGGACGACATGGCCGACCTGCTCGAAGGCCGCGACGGCTAAACCGCATGACGATGCGCGGTGAACGAATGCGCGGTGCGGTCGGGCCGCGCATCGTTTTGCGCGCGGCGTGCGTAAAATGGGCCGCTCATCGATCACCACGGAGCGCACGGCGCGAATGATTCGAGTCCTGATAGCCGACGACCACGCGATCGTGCGCAGCGGTTTTCGCCAGTTCGTGGCGGACGAGCCGGACATGGAAGTGGCGGGCGAAGCATCTACCGGCGATGAAACCATCGCCTTGGTGCGCGCGCAGGCGTTCGATGTCGTATTGCTCGACATCGCCATGCCGGACAAAAACGGCGTGGACACCTTGCGCGTCATCAAGCAGATCCGGCCGGAGCAGGGCGTGCTGATTTTGTCGGGTTATCCGGAAAGCCAGTACGCGATAAATCTCCTCAAGGCTGGCGCGAACGGTTATCTCAACAAGGACGCCGCGCCCGAGGAAATCGTGCGTGCCATTCGCACGGTGGCGCGCGGGCATCGTTATCTGTCGGAGTTCGTCGCCGATGCGCTCGCCGACAAGCTGGACAAGCCCGCGGCGGAACGTCCGCACGAAATGCTGTCCGAGCGCGAGTTTCAGATTTTCTGCAAGCTCGCGGGCGGGCAGATTCCGACGGAAATCGCGGACGAATTGCATTTGTCGGTGAAGACGGTCAGTACGTATCGCGCGCGCGTGCTGGAAAAAATGCGCTTGTCGAACAACGCCGACCTCACGTATTACGCGATCAAGAACGGGTTGATCGAATGAATCGGGCAACGCGCGTGGGCAATCACACCATCACCGACGACGGAGCCGCACGCGGCGATACGGGCAGCCAGTCCCGCGCACGCTTGGCCGTCCTGCTGATCGAGGATTCGCCGCTGATCCGCCGCAGTCTTACCGAAGCCATCGATGCGCTGCATCCGTGGCACGTGAGCGCCTGCGCCGATACGCCGGACGATGCCATCGGACATCTCTCGTCGCGCGCGTTCGATGCCGTGATCGTCGATCTGCAACTGCGGCGCGGCTCCGGCATGGAAGTGCTCGCGTGGATGCAGGCGTCGGGCGTGGCGCACAAGGCGTTCGTCGCGGTGCTGACCAATCATGCGCTGTCCACCTATCGCGAACGATGCCGCCAGTACGGCGTCACGCGCTTCTTCGACAAGTCGCTGGAATTCGACCGCGTGCTGGATGCGCTTGAGGATTTCGCGCAGTCCGGTCGTTAGAAAGGTCGCGGTGCGCCGCCTTGGTCGACGGCGCGGCAATGCGTGACCAATCCTGTATCCGCGCGCCATAAATGCAGCCCGAACGCGGGCGGCTCCATCACGAAGGCATCGTTCGAATCGGGCGTGAGCGCGAGCGCGACCTGATGCGCCGTCGATGGCGCGCACCACACGAGCGTGCCGCCAAATCGCGCGCTGATCGCCCGATGCACATGCCCGCAGACGATCCGCTCCACGTTCGGATAACGCCGCACGAGCGCGTCCAGCGCGCGGCTGTCGTCGGGCGCGAGGCGGATGCCATCCATGAAGCCGATTCCGCATGACATCGGCGGATGATGCATGGCGATTATCACGGGCACATCGCGCGCGTCGATCAGCTGCGTTTCCAGCCACGCGAGGCGCGCTGAGCACAAACGTCCGCCGCCCGCGCCGGGATCGAGCGTGTCGAGCGCGATCACGCGCACGCTGGCTACATCGAACGTGTATTGCACGAAATCATCTTTCGCCGGTGCCGCGAGTTCCGCGCGATCGCCGAACACCGCGCGCAGATTCGCACGGTCGTCGTGATTGCCGACGAGCGGCCACCACGGCAATTCGAGCGTGTCGAGCAGCGCACGCAAATGCCGATATTCCTCGATGCCGCCCGCATCCACGAGATCGCCGGTGATGAGCACGGCGTCCGGACGCGGCGTGAAGGCGTTCAGCGCCTCGATTGCGCGGGCGAGGAACGCGGCCGTGTCGACGCAGCCGTAAGCCAGCGTGCCCGGCGGCGTGATGTGCAGGTCGGTGATCTGGGCAAGCAGCATGGACCGTCTCCTTTGTCGTGCCGCTGACGCCTCATTCTTCGTCGGTATTCGGCGTTTTCTCGGCCAGCTTCGCCGGCGTGAGCCACTGGAAGCCCGACATCGTGTTGTCGGTGAACGTGCATTCGGCGGCGAGCGGTGCCTGTACGATCTTCGTGGCGGGCGGCTTCGGCGCGTCGGGATATTCGCCGCGCACGACCACCCGCGAGCCATGATAACTCGCACCCGAACCCGTGATTTTGAGCGGCGCGCTGGCGGCATTGGGGTAGTCGGCGCGCACTCTGTCCCGGCAGGCTTCGACGTTGCGATAGTAGGAAGTGCAGCCTTGCAGCAGCACGAGCGGAACGGAGAGCGAAAGGAGCAGGCGGGAGCAATTGTTCATCGATGGAACCGGTCTGTCGACGCCGTGCGGCATCGAGGGGAAAAAGGATCGCGGTTTTATAACATGCTCTCATGCCTGGGGGCGGCAACATCGCGCCGCTTGTTTCGAAGCGTGAAGCGGTAGCACAATCGCCGGGTGCCGTATCGAGGAGGCGACTGTCATGCAGAAAGAGATCGAAGTGGGCGATTATCTGCTTTCCCTTCATACCGTGCCGCATGCGCCGCCCGTGATGGACGAGGAGGACGCGACGCCGGCGGAGCGCTACGCCATTCGCGTGCGCGTGACGCGGCTCGACAGCCAGCCGCTGCACGGCGCGAAGATCGCGGACGATTCCGGCGAAATGACCGGCGGCCACGGTCCGTTCGAAACCGTCGCCGAGGCGATCGCGCACGGCGAGGCGTGGGGACGGCATTACGTCGCGCGCGTGCTGGGGCATGCGGTGTAGTTTTGTCGCCGTCGCTATGAGGGGAGCGCTTCCCTGCCAATCGAGGGTGATGCCGCGCATCGCGGATGACTAGACTTGGCCTCACCGGCTGCGAGCGAGACATGGACAGCCGGAGCATCCCGACGTGGAGGCCGCCATGATGCCAGTTGCCCTGTATGTCACCCCTCACTACATCGCGTCGGTTCGCCGGGGCCGGATTCGCGAATGCTTCGGCGGGACGGTGCGGTTCATCGGCGTGGATGCACTGCCGTTCGATATCGAGCATCTTTGTCCGCTGGATCGCGAGACGCCGATCGAGGCGCTGTTCGATGCGGTGAAGGATGCGGAGCGGTTGTTGAATGCGGTTTGAGGGGTGATGCGCTGCTCGCGAGGGGCTCTGGTACCGGGGACCGGACTTGAACCGGCAAGCCTTGCGGCGGCGGATTTTAAGTCCTGGTGCACTGTATATACAAACAGTGAACTGGCATGAGTCTTACGGTGAAACAAGGCGTTCCGGTCAGTGAGATACTGTATATAAACACAGTGCCGCGCAGTAAATTGGCAGAAAAATGCACACCCTACGCGAGGGCTTGCACCTGGGCATTGGCGCGTTTCCGAAGTCCCGATCGCATGAGATGCCATCGCGTGACTACTTGAATGCGATGTTAGTCCTTTTGGGGTGGCCAATGGCGCACGAGCCCGAACAAATCTTCGATATTTGCGTCGCCCGACGCATTCCGATGAGAAAGCGACGGTCGACCAGCCGAAAAAGCAGACATTCGTTCGGGTCTTACTAGTTCCTTCTGACGCTAGCACGCGCTACCGGCCGACATTCACGGACGTACGTGCTCCACTGGCGAACGGCAGTGACAACGCGGGCAAGTTGAGGCGGCTGGCATCTCTCAATGCGACTTACGTTATGTGAGGTAGATCACAGATTGACAGACAAACTACCGCATCTCCTCTTCGATCTGCTAGTTTTGAATAAATAAAATGCAGTTCAATCGAGAAGAAAATTAATGTTTGTTCTGGTTAATGGTTGATCGACCGTAGAAGCTTTACGTTCTAATAAGTGGAAACTATAATCGGTGGCCCCATGCGCGCACCAATCTTTCTTTTCTTGTGTCTTTCTATTAGTTGTTTCCCTGCGTGTGGTCTGTTCCAGCAACAAAGGATAGCAAACCCGGTTTTGGTCGAACGTTTCAACGACTCAGATGGATCCACCGCGGCGTTAATCACGACATCGGATCGGCGCGTGGTACTTATAAATGGGAAGACCGGTCGATCCTGTATGGAGCCGCCGCCGGATGCGACAGAAAATGTGAGCGCTAATCTTGGTGCGAGTTTAGCTGCGGCCGCGCCGGCGCCCTCTGGTGTCGATGCTAGCGTTAAGGGGCAAACTGTTTCTCAAGTGGCGTCTGCTTTGGCCCATGTCACTCAACCCGCTCAAGGTATTTTGCTCTATAGAGTTGTGTTGTCGAACTTGTGTAATGAGTACGCCAATGGAGTCATTGACGCTGTGACATACGGCAAGGCTGCGGGACGTATGCTCTTGATTGCGCAACAGCTAACAATGGCGGAGTTAATACTTACCAATGGCAAGGTGGGCCCTGATACGGCAACTGTCCCAGCAACGATTCTGCCGCTGCCCAACATTGCGTCTTCGGAAAATCGTTCAGAGACATCAAAAGCTCAGGACAAAGGCAAGGGTGATGGGGCGAAGACTATCCCCACTCCAACACCAACCCCGGGATCATCAATCGCGACGCCTCCCAGCGCATCCACGAGCGCTGCAACGGTTAATGCCTTAAGTGCTTCAGCTAAACAAAGCCTCATTGAAGCCATCCGCTCCGACCTCAGCAGCCAACTTCAAAAGGGTGCGAATTAACATTGTTCGGCTGTGTATCCTTACTTGGCCTGGCGTAAAGCGCGGGCCGCATCGGCCCAAATGATCAAGCTGCCGGCGAGTGGCAAGTTTGTGCCTTCATGCACCCACGCTTAGCGCGCCATCTCCCGCGTGAGCGTTTCGACACGGGTACCTGCGCTGCGTAATCGCTCGGATCGCCAAGCATCTGTCAGTCGGGTGGACCAACTGTTCCATGATTTGCGCTGATCGTAATTGGGAAAATGCATACAAAGCGTTCGCCGAGCCTTCGTCACGGCTTGAGGCATTGGGCAGCGCTTCGTAGCCCTTGATTGCGTGAGCCGCAGTGTCGCCAATCTGTTCCCACTCAAACTCAGAATGCCACCAAGACGTCACGCGAGCAGCACGCTAATCAGTAACGACGACTTGCGATACGCTACCGCAACCTAAAGCCATTGCGGGCCCTGATACACTGTGTATACGACCAGTATATTTGCATGAGTCACGGTGCATCAAAGTGGCTAAATCCACCGCGAATAGTATATAAATACAGTGCCGCGAAGTAAGTTGGCAGAGACGTGCTCGCCTCCCTCAAGGTTTCGACGCCAGAATCTGGGCGAGTTTCCGCAGCCTGTCGGGGTGGCCTATCTTACAAGGGCCGAATGGTCCAGCGAATCGATCCCGCAGCAGTCACCACGGTTACAATTTGCAGCGGAATGTTGAGTCAGGCACACACACATATGAACCAAGTTAGTGATCTCCGAATCGAGTCACTGGTGTTGAAGGGCGTTGGTGTCTTCGACGACACCAGAATTGACTTCCCAAGCAAGCAGAATGAAAGCGACAAAGCTGAAGTTCATCTTTTTACGGGGCCCAACGGGTGCGGGAAGAGCACGCTTCTATACGCACTGGCCGGAATATTTGATGGGATGCATGGCGCCGGGCTGGTACGGCGGCGCTATTTATCGACGGCGAGTACCGTTTCCTATAAGTCCAGTAGGTCCTACGGACAATATGGCGCTCAACGACCGAACGCGGGCGATAAGGCAGACCAGCAGAATACATTTCTTTCTGAGTTTGGCCCCGTCACTTTATGGTACAACGACGTGTCGCAAGGGATTTATGGCGCTATTGATCGAGCCGATTTCCCTGCTAATAACGAGATAACAAATATTCCTAGCTACAAGCAATTGCATACGGGATATAACCACGTGACCGGCCTGTCTGCTGCCACGTTCCCATTTGCAGCTTTCGCGTATTCGGGCCAAAGGACTCTGACGCAAGTTTCTATCGGAGCTATCTCAGAAGTCAATATCGCGCCTTTAGAGAGCGCCTTGTCGTTTGATTTCACCGCACGACCTGAGATTATGGTGCAGTGGATCGCGAATAATCGTGCAATGGCGGCAATGGCAAGGGCGGAAGGTGAGGAAAGCGCAGCTGCTGCTTATGATTTGGTACTGATGCGCATTACCGATGCGGTTCGCGATATATGTGATCTCGACCTTCGATTCAGAGTGACTCGATCACCATTGGCAGTTGCGGTAGTTGTTGGCGACGTGCGGACCCCTTTTGACGCTTTGCCGGATGGACTAAAATCCGTCGTTTCATGGATTGCTGACCTGACGATCAGGCTAGAGGCGATTCCTTGGGAAGATAGGAGCATCGATATCTTTTCCCAGCGCATTTTTCTGTTCCTCGACGAGATAGACGTTCATTTACATCCTCGTTGGCAGCGCCGCATATTGCCTGCTGTTCAACAACTTCTTCCGAACGCACAAATATTCGTATCAACGCATTCGCCTTTCGTTGTGGGTTCGGTTGACGAGGCTTGGATATATCGGTTGCCAGAACGCGGCAAGCAGCGAGAAAGGGTGATTAGGCCGCTGCCTTCAGGAGCTGGTAAGAGTTATCGGTTGATTCTTGACGAGATCTTCGGCATCGAGCAGGAGTTTGATGTCGAGACCGAGAGAATGTTCGATGAGTTTTACGCCGAGCGCGGGCAATTCCTCCGACAACCTACTAATCCCGACCAACTTCTTGCTGCCGCCACGCGGCTCGCCGAGCGTAGCGAGGAGGCAAGAACGATCGTCGAGACGGAGTTACGCCAGATTTCTCGCCGTAGCGGGATGGAGGTACGGCTTGCGTAGGATTGAAAGACATGATGAGCCTGCATGCTTAAGGGCCAATGCTCACGTTTGGAATGAAGACTTTGCTACCCGTCGTCGCGATGATCCTAACGCGAGATTTAGTTGGCGTAGCCCTCATTGTTATCGCCATATTCGGGATGCGCTCCTTCGGATGACGGCGGACCATTGCGCATTCTGCGACGGGCCGCTCAAAGTCGAAAGCCGGGCAACTATTGAACATTTCCGACCCAAGTCGGCATTTGCTCAGTTCGCATTCACTTGGACTAACCTGTTTCCTTGCTGTGACATGTGCCAATCAGAAAAGCGTGAAAGCTTCGACGAGCGGCTGCTCAAGCCGGATGAGGATGATTATTCGTTCGGACGCTACTTCGTTGCAAACTATAGGACGGGTGACATTGAGGCTCTGCCTAACGCCCCAGTTGAAGAGCAGGCCAGAGCGATCGAAACCATACGCATGTACGGGCTTAATTCTCCAGAGCGTCGAAAGAAAAGAAAGCGAGAGTGGGAGTTCTATTTGAGAGAGAAAGATGAGCCAGAGTCGGACGTGCTAATTGACGATTATCACTACCGGTTCTTTCTAGAGGGATGATGCCGGACTGAAACTTGATTGATAATCCGTGGGCATAGAGCGCCGCCGCGGCCAGAAGTTGGCTTGCTTGAAGCAGCCTGAGGAATCATCGGTCCGGAATACAGGCTTTTTTCTCGTGATCATATGAAGCCAAGGCAAGTTGCAAAAGCCTGATGTCGATCGGTAACCAGAGCTGATCGCTCGCTTGAAGCCGGTGCGTGTGCCGCGCATACTTCAGTTCATTCTCGACGCCGACGAGGTCCGGCGACTGATCGCGGAAACCGTTTATTTGAAACATCAAACGGCGTTGTCGCTAGCTTACAGCACAGGGTTGCGTGCCGGCGCGGTGGTCGCTCAGAGGGGACGACGTCGATAGCCAGCGCGCGATGCTGCGCCTCAAACGGGCCAAAGGTTACAAAGATCGCTATGCGATGCTCTCGCCGGTGCTGCTCAAGCGCTTGCGTCTGTGGTGCTCGTGGCGCGCACTCGAGGCAAGATGCCTGATGGTAGCTCGTGATTTCCGGGATTGGATCCTTGCGACCCGCTGACTTCACGGCAACTGAATCGCGCAATTTGCGCTGCGGCCGAAGCCGCATCCGAGCAGAACTCCTTGGTTTCTATCTAGTAATCGGCATCTACGCTGCCTCAAGCACGATTGGTTCGACATCGGGCCGAAGCCGGCTGGGAAATGAAGATACCTCGGCGAGTGAATAGTTTTGTTAGCTACTTGTTCCTGTCGCTCTGAGAATGCAAGTAGCAGAGTAGAATGCCTTACTATCAAGGCGTGTTGAAGTTAGCTCGGGCTTTCCACCATTTAACCGTTGAGCGCAAACAAGATGTTAGATTCCGCAACGTTAGCAACTCTCGTTTCCACTACTGTAACAACACTTACTCCGTTGCTGAAGTTAGCGGCTGATGCTGGTGTGCAAGAGGTTGGGAAGCTTTCTGCTGGCGCTCTGTTTGAGCGGCTGAAAAGTCGGTTTTTAGGACCAGGCGTTGCCGGTGCGTTGGTTGATCTCCAAAGTGAGCCCGATGATCCGGATACTCAAGCCGCGCTAAGGCACCAACTCAAGAAAACAGTTGAAGCAGACGAGACTTCAGCAGACTTCCTTAAATCTTGGATTCTGGATGCACGAGAGGTGTGTAATGCCGGTCAGGTTGCGAGCGTTGCGGGCAACGCTAATAAGGTTGCTCAGATCGGCTCTGGCTCGAACAACAGCGTCAACCAATAGGCAGTGCACGGCTCAGGCGTCACATGTAACTGGCGATAAAAATATCGTCGTGCAAATTAATGGGAACAATAACACGGTTAATATTGGACGCGCATATATTCGTCTCACACGCTTCTTAACGCAAGTTTCGAACCTCGACCTCGAGCGACTAAATCCTTTCGCGCGCTTCACGTCTATGACTGGAAGGCAAACAGAGTTAGCCGACTTGCAGTCGTTCCTTCGCAGTCCACGATTGATAGCTGCTCGTGTGCTTGTAGGCGGCGCTGGCGTTGGTAAAACTCGACTGGCATTGGAGCTATGCGATCGTGCCACCGCAGACGGGTGGGACGCGGGTTTCGTTACCGGAGTCGAGCTGCAACGCTTTATTGGCCAGACCAACGTAGGCGATTGGGGTTGGGGACGGCCCTGCCTTATCGCCGTGGACAATGCGTCGTCCTACGCACGCCTCCTCCGTGATTGGTTTGACGAGCTGACGAATTGGAGTGAACCGCCCGCCTATCCATTGAGATTCATACTCATTGACCGACATGCCGACACAGACCAAGGTTGGTGGCATACCATATTCGCCTGCGACGCGTGGGAGTCATTTGGCAGATCAAAATTCCCAGATCCCGTAGAGCCAGTCGAAATCTTCGCATTAGCAACGATCGCCGATCGTGTTCAATTGGTGCGGCAGGTCGTGGCGAAAATCGATTCGGTTTTAAATTTAGATGACGAACCCTCCCGCGACGTTCTTTCTTTGAAGTTGGCGCAGCAGAGTTGGGCAGGAGATCCCCTATTCTTAATGATGGCCGCCACGTACATGTGTAAGGTCGGCCATGCAAACGTTCTTTCGTTAGGGCCCACTGACCTGGCGAAAGAGCTGGCCGAAATCGAGTGCGGCAGGCTTTCGCGATTGGCAGACGCGTCCCATCATTGTGTAAACAAACGGTTGGCTGTGCACCTCGCAGCATGCATCACACTCGCGCAAGGCGTGCAGCGCACCACTCTCGAAGCCTTCGCAAATCAGGAAGTATTGGCTATCGGCCGGTCTGACGGCTTAAGTGCTGCTTCATTAATGGATTTCGCCCAGGAGGGACTGGGTGGGGGTGACAATATCCTTCCGGTGCAGCCGGATATGATCGGCGAGGCCTTGATACTAAAGGCAATGAGGGGCGAATTAGGAACGCTAACTGTCATCCGTTGCTTTGCAGAATTTGGCATGAAAGTCGCTGAGGTAGCCATTCGGTGCGCACAAGATTTTGGTAGTAGCTGTTCAGATCCTATCGTTTGGTTGACGCGAATCGTTGATGTGGTCGGCAGCAATGAAGACCAGCTTAGATCCTTGTCAGAGCTTATCCCAAGCGACAGTTTAATTTTGCGAGACGTGAATTTAACGATCTCCCGTCGCTTGTATTCGTTGACCTCGGTCAACGCTACCTTTCAACCTTTTCAGCATGCTAGCGCCGCGCTTCGCCTCGCCAGTGTGCTCGGGTTTGCGGGAAAGCACAAAGAAGCGCGGGGTGCTGCACAGGAAGCCACAGGCTATTTTGAGGCTATATCAAAGCGCACAGGCGGCGTCATCATCCCTGATCATGCCCTCGCATACAATGAGCTATCGATTCAGCATGCGGCCATCGGCGAATACGGAACAGCCCTTCGGGCAGGCATACGCGCAGTACGCTTATTCAAAGTCCTATCTAAACAAAATCCAGATGAATTCTCTTCTAAGCTGGCGGGGTCGCTCTCAAATCTGGCTAACCTCATGAGCGACGTTGGCAGGCACGATTCCGCTTTGCGGTTAATGCGAAAATCTGTTGCCCTCTATATGGTTGCAGTTGCAAAGAGTTTGACCTTGCGACCGGAACTTGCGCTGGCTTTATGTAATTTATCGAACAAGCTGGAAGAAAATGAGCTGATTTCAGAATCGTTAGGACCCGGTGAAAAGGGGTTATCAATCTACAGAGAACTTGCTGCGGAGCGGCCAGATATATTCGAGCCCCGTGTTGCAATGGCCCTAACGAATCTTTCTAACAAGTTGTGCAAAAACAATCATTTGGAGCGCGCTATACGCGATGCCAGTGACGCCGTGCTCAGATTTAGGCGCTTGGCACAACAACATCCGAATCGGTTTACCGTAGACCTTGCTCTCTCGCTTATTAATTTGACGAACGCACTTGCTCTTGACGATCGGCGAGACGTTGCGCTTGAGAGTGCTGCGGAGGCTTTGGAGTTGTGTCAGCGGCTACGTCAGGAAGATAGGTCAATCGATCGCTTACTCGTCTCAGCACTCATGCTTAATGTGGAGCTTTTAATTCGCGATGGGCACACGCATCTTGCTCTACCGATGGTGCGGGATGCTCTTTCTATTCTCGGTAGTCTCACTGCCAGGTTCCCGCAAGCTTATATGCATATGTACGAACACGCTTCATCTCTATTAACAGCTCTTGGATCGGAGTCGGGATCTTGAGTATTATTTGTTACCTTGTTTTCTAGTGGGTCCTGCGTGAACATTGGTTCGAATCCGACCAAGCCATTTACAGCAAGCCAAATCGCAGGGCGAAGCATGCTTTTTTAACATTCGGATGCGAAACCCAGAAAATATTTCGGAGAGAATGATACTTAATAAAAACCTGTTCCCGGTAATTGGACGTGGGAAGGGCTCAACTCGCTACACCGTATTGCATTAATGTGAGTTATCGCCAAAATAGCCGTTTCAATATGAACCTTCTCATCGAAATTAAATCATTTTAGGTGTTTGCAAATCGAAGGAAGTTTGTTTAGAAGTAGTACGTGAAGCACTTCTGCAAGATGCGACTTCTTGGTGCGGCGATGCATCCACCAGTCGGGTGGGGCGCTATCCTCGTGCTGAGGGCGATCCTCCGATAACATCTGGCTTCAGTGCGGGTCCTGACATCGTCGCAGTACAAAATTTTCGGTCGAGTATGAGATAGTCTCAAAGGATTTTTGTTAGGCTCGCTCGTCTAGGATTGATTCGATCGCACTGATGTGTGGACGCCACATCAAGCGCAGACGATATTTAGTGGTCGGGAACGATATTGCAGAGGGTGAAAGGCTCCGTCGGCACGTAAGTTTATTAACAGCTCATCGCCAGCCTGGGTATCGAGTCCAAAGTGACACATCAATCTCTAACCCTCCGTCCTCGGTCGCCATGCTCGTGGTTAGACACGGACCGAGGCTAGCAAATACAGCATCTTATTTTGAAGATCCTATTCGTTCTATAGCGCTCGCGAGCTTTTCGGTGACTAAGTGGCTGTAACGTTTGGTGGAAACTACCGATAAGTGCCCGAGCACACTACCGACGGTGAAGAGATCGACTCCGGCGTTGATCATTTCTGAAGCCGCCGCGTGCCGCAAGTCGTGGAAGTTTGTGTTGGGGAATCCAGCAGCGGCGCGCGCTGATTCGAAATGGTTGCCGAACACGTTCGCGCTGATCGTGAATCGAACGTGGCGTGCGAGCACAGCGATGCGCGGATGGATTGGAATAATCCTGGGCATGCCGTTCTTCGTGTCACTTAGCGCAAAGCCTTTCTTCGTCACCTTCGCACGCAGAATCTCTGACTTGCGCATGCCCGAGTAAAACGCGATGCGAATCGCGGCACGTACCTCGCGGTGCCTGCATGCTCGTGCAATCAGAAGCATCTCCCGGCGTTGCGGATAATGATGACGCTCGTTGCTCACCGACGGCATGACCATACGTGCCGTCTGATCTTCCGCGAGCATGCCAACTTTGTGAGCGTACTTGATGGCCGCGCGCAGGTAAGCCAGCACGTTCTTGATCGATGCATCGGTCAGCGGCCGCTTCGTCATGCCATGATGATCTTTCGTAGCGCGCATGAAGGTCGCGATTCGGATGGACCAATCATGTAGATCGAGCGCGTCTTGCTCTGCATATTCGGCGCTCCATTTCTGAAGGATGCGGATCCGCTTCTCGGCATCCTTCCAGCGATCTTTCTTATCAGCGACGTGTTTGTGCACGCACTCACCAATCGTCACCGTCGGGCGACGCTCTCCGTTCGCGATCGCGTAGATTTCCGCTTCCCATCGTCTTGCGAGGCCGTCCGCTTCTGCGGAAGAAACTCCACGAGGGAGAAGCTTTGTTTGACGGATACGTTCGCCTTTAATGATCCGGTTGAATGTCCACCGGTAGCGCTTGCGTCCGTTCTTTGTAAGGGTTTCGATTGGCATGATTCGAGATAGACGTATAGCGATTGCAGGTCGTAGACGTGCGTCTTGCGCGTGAGCTTGAAGCGTTGAATGAGATGACCTTGAACATCCAGCCGGCTGATCAGGTGCGCGGGTACGCCGAGGATGTCAGCGGCCTCTTTGGCAGTCACTCGTTTTCCGGACGCGATGTTCACGGTTCGATCTCCAGATTGGTTTGAGGCTTGTGCAGGCCACTTGAATGTGTCGCATACTCACGATCTAGTTAGAAAATTGAGGTGTGGTCATGGTTGCTCCGAACAGACGTTGTCTAATTAAGCGGCATGAAGTAATTATTCAACTTGTGACCGGCCAGAAGAGGGCGATGCTATCGATCAATCGCCCAGACGGTTCAGCGGGCGATCCGTCATTTATCGACTTGACGTCGTTTCTCGGTAGCGGGATGTCGGAAGGGCAGGCGCTCGATGCAGCTCTTGAGATTGTCGCCGCGGCGGTCAGTTCGACCTTGGTAAGCAACGGCTAGTCGAGAACGCACTCGCAGCCACTCTCAGCGATGTCCATGCCTTCGCACCAGCACTAATCAATTGCCTCCCGCCGGACAGATCCACTTCGGATCCGTTGCAAACATTGGGTGCTGCGCCTTCGCTTTCCCCGAATCAATCTTCGCCTTGAGCAGCTGCGCGGCATCGCACAGCCGGTTATATGCTTCAACCGTTCCCATCTGCGTTTCGAGGTCGCGCACGGTGCCAAGCAAGCTCCACTCGGACGGGCGCAAGATTCGCTTTGGCGCTGGCCGGGCGGTCTTGACAGGTGCCGGCATCTGTCGGACGTTGCTCAAGACTCCTCCGGGTTTCTTGCGGCACTTTCACGCTTCAGCGAGCGGATCGCTCTGGTTGCTTCTTTCACGCGCTCATCGTTGCTGTCATGGCAGTAGCTCTCGATAGTTTGCGCCGCACGTTCGAGCGTCTCGCGTTCGATTGCGCGTGCCAAGATGATTTCATATTCACTACCTTTGTTCTTGCTCCAGCACTCGTTCGCCAACGTCGTAATCTCGTCATCGGTCATCGTTCTCTCCATCGCGCGCTTTTCGACCTTAGCATTAGGGCCGCGCGCACCTTCAAGTTCTAGAAATATGCGCCGATAAGACATGCATGGAAAATCCTGAATTCGATCCGGCGATCAATCCGGAACTGTCAAAGGCGATCGGCACGTACCTGGCACCGTCGAAAGCCATTCTCGGAACGCGAAACGCTATTCGAAAAGCGCGCGGCGAACCTCCGTTCACAGACGACATCAGCGCGTTCGCCGACTGGTGCGAAGCGGGTGAGCCTGAGGATCCAGCAATGGAGCCCATACTCAAGCGCCTGATGCGGGACGGCTATACGAGCTGACCGACTCCAGCTACCCCACAATCGCGTTGAAGTACATCAAACTACATCTCCTATTACGTCGGTGGCCGCCATGGCGACTACCGCGCTGAACCACTGGCGCGCGAGGTTCGCAGGCAATCGCAAGGGCGTGTGGAAAGCTACGCGAATTTGACGCACGCAACGCGCGTTGCAAATTCAAAGACTGTGTCTGCTGCATCATGCTTAACCGGACGGCGTTGCATATTGCCGCTGGTCTCGAACTCGTACATGGATTCGTCAACTCGAGAACGAACGTACCGCTAACACACATTGTGGTGCTATGAGAATTCAATCTGAATTCAACTTCAATGCCATGCTCGCGTGCCCCGCTATCGTTCATGCGCAATCTGCCTCGTGTTAGGATCTCGATTCCTATCCGGAGAATGCTATGTCACGCAATCCGATCAGAGTTGGAGATATCGAATTTCAAGTATCGGTTCAGCCGCTGCGCGGCGGTGGCTTTACTTACACGATAATCCAATTGGATCAAAGTGGTTCGGATGTGATCGAAAATCGATACGATAGCGCCCTTCATTTCGAAACAGAGAACGAAGCGTATGACGGTGGCTTTCTTGACGCCCAACGACGAGCAAGCAAGACTGGTGGCTAGACACCCCTAGGCTTTCTCTCTTCGGTGGGCTCAGGCTCTAAGGCGATCGTGCATCCAAAGCGTCGGCGTCAATCCTGATTCGGGCGCCTACACTTTGATGAAGCGATGCTGATCGTCGAGCGTGTAGAGCGCGTACGGATCGAGACCATCTTCACCGGTGTAGCCGGTCTTCATCCGGTATCGCTGCTCAAAAAAGTCCCAGTACCAGAGGCTGATCTGGCCTTTCACGCCCGCGCTTACTCTTCCTTGGAAGCCCGCGATGGCGGTTCCGTGGTCTTCAGCTGTTGCGACTCCACCATTTCCCGTGATAGCTGTCCCACGGCGGCCTGCTGCGGAAATGCCGCGAAAACCGGTGGTCGCCGTTCCTCGTGCGCCTGCCGTGGCGATACCGCGATATCCGGCAACGGCTACACCATCACTTCCGGCCGACGCTTCGCCGAGTGCCCCGACTATTACTGATTCTCCGTCACCGACAGCGCGATGTTCGCCAATCACGGGATGCTCGCGAGCACGTGGCTCATGCGTAACGAGAAAATCAGCGGCCGCCCTGCTTGTGCCAATAAATCGCACCTTGCCGCTCGGGAATTTGCAGATGCCATCGAAATTGACGATTTCATGGGTATTGCTCTCGACGACGAGCCACTTCGCGTCTGTTTCGATATAGCCACCGATTGCATGGTCGCCGTGGCCGTAAAGCCAACCACGTAGGCCGCCGAAGCGGTGCCTTGGCTCCCAGCAGGACGCTTCCGCGAGCTCGCCCACGCGCGGCCACTTGTACCCATCGTTGGTTGACATGTCGGCGCGACACGTGCAAAGCACGAGCGATTTGTCCGGAGGAACGTGGTTTGGCGGATCGTCCTTAAATGGGAAACCAAGGCAAACACCGGCTGTAGGAAAGTGGAGATGGGAAAAGATCGTTTCAATCAATAAAGTCTCTGAGTTGAGTCGAGGGATTGGAGTTGAACACTGAGGCATAGGGGAAAGCGTTAAAATCACGATTTTTAAAAGTTAGGAAAGCGTATCATTTTGATAACGCTGCGCGCAAAAGAGCAAGTTAGGACGCAATACACAAGCGGGTATAGGCGCCGTGCGCTGCCTACCAGACAGATGCACCAGCGAGCCTGTATCAGAACGCGCATACGCCAGGACTACTAATTTTGGCGGGAGCTGCGTTGTCTTATAGGACGGAAGAAATGTCGCAGCTGAGAAACACTGCTGTGTCGCCACCGCCTCGACGGCCTCCTTAACTAACTCGATGTAAGGAGTGTACACAAGTGACGCTTGCTATGCAAGTATTACTTGTGGGAGGACGGTCCTGCGACATGCGTGAGCTTTTGGAGAGCTTGCCGAAGTGTGTTGTTCGAGATACAGCCTAATGCTTGGCTAATCGTTCGCTGGGCCCATTAACCGGGCAGGGACCGGATAACCAACAAGATACATCCAACTGATATCGACCTCTTGTACGAGACGTGTGCCTGACTCGTTATATGATCCGAGTGTAATACCGCCTCTCCGCGAGACAAGCATTCTCAGTAGCGTCTCTCCAGTAGTCATCCGCACCAAGACATCATCCTCAATATCCGGCGAACTTCCTGGTAAAACAAGGGCAAATTCGCCAGGCTTATAACGCGGATACATCGCTGTATCAATGACTGGCGTCATGAATGCTCTGGCATCTGTCGTCGCAAGGACCGCGAATTTGTCTGTAGCTCCCACTAACTCATTCCCATCTGTCCAAAGTCTTTCAGGCATTCCTTCCCGTGGCCGTTGAGCGACGAACACGGGACGAAATTCGAATATATCAGACGAATAATGCTCACTTAATGAGACATATCCTGTCTCACTTGTGTGCTTGTTTGCACCATCTTCATCAAGACTTCCAGAAGGCGGGGGGGTCCCAAAGAGGAGGTACTCAGCGGTAGTGTTCAATGCCCTTGCTAACGCTTCAAGGCGTGTCGTTTTGGGCGCGGTCTTTCCGTTTTCCCACTGCTGGATGGTCTGGTAGGTCACTCCTAGCGTCTCGCCAAGCGCTTCTTGAGAAAGCTGCTGGGCGATTCGCCGCTCTCGGATTCGATCATGAATGTTCATGCGCGCGATATTAGTCGCAAGTTTCCCTTGTGAAAACACAAGCTTCGCTTGTAATGCAAGCGTAACTTGCATAAACTGGCGATCATGAGCAACTTCACGAAACCTACTAACGAAGCTATTGACCGAGCTATCGCGCACTTTGGATCTCTTTCTGCGATGGCGAGAGCCCTTGGGCTATCCGGATATCAGGTTGTCCAAGCTTGGCGTCGACGTGGACAAGTACCAGCTGAGCATTGTGCCGCCATCGAGAACCTTACTGGCGTAATTAGTGAGCGCCTCAACGATGAGATCGACTGGGCGTTCTACAGAAGTTCTGCTCAGGATAGGAAACGAAATGCTCCTGCCGTCGAGGATTGAAAGGGAAATGATCATCCGCTTAACAACACTTTAAAACGGTATTTAGCTATGACGCTTCTAGACGCGGATTGACGTCGATGGGCGACCCGAATCTGAGCCAGATCTCTTCGCTCACGGAATGGAGCTCGCCGGATGAACGCTTCAACAGTAACAATTGAAGCGACGCGCAGCGAGAGCGTCTGCAAGGGACGCGTTGTCATCGACGATCAGGCTGTCCCCGGTTCGATCCGCAGAACGTCGCTGTCAGTCGATGAACAACCGGTTGTGGCTCTTGAGCCAAAACTCGTCCAGAACATCAAGGTTGAGAACGCAGCGATTGTGGTGGACGACGTGGTGATAACGGAAGGTGTTGAGCAGGCAATCTGGAGGACGCTCAGCGCGACGTGGTGTCGGGGCGAATGTCACCCGGTTGCATTCCGACGCGCTGAGCATTCGCTGATGGGAATTAGATCCGGATGATCATAGTGCCTCTTGAAGCGATTTGAAAAGTTTTGCCCGCGACATGTCGCACCTCGTCGCCCTCGATAAGACGGAACTTTTTCGGACCTTGTTGATTGAGCCTAGGTGAGAACGATGGCACGGGCGCAGCGTCTTGCGTTACGACAACTCGATAGAAGTTTCCAGCAGCGTCTTTTGCGTCAAAAATTTCTATAAACATGGCAGTCAGATGATTAAGTTTGATGCGCTCCGAAAGGCTTGCAGCGCAAGGCCTATGGCTGTAGGCCCAGATTGGAACTTACCGGCTGATTCTTAACGACAGGCGCGATTGCTTAAGGAAAGCGGAGCAGATGGGATGTGTCTTTAGAGATCCAAGAACGAATGGGGCGGAAGCGAGGGACACGACGCTCCAAAGCGCTTCAATCCACGGCACGCTGGAGTTTTGACCTGTTTTTATCGACGGCGGTGATCCGGATGCGGTTCTTGCTCTGAGGCCGTTAGGAAAGAACAGACGTTAAGCGTCGTGGTCGCGGCTTCCGCGATCTCAAAGATTTGTGAAATTATCTTGGGAGGACAGATGCTCAGTTTTGAACATCAGCAAATGCTTCGACAAGCGACCAGCAGAACCCTGGACGCGATTGTGGAGCGAATCAAGTATGAAGTGCCGAAGCACTTTCACGTCGAGCGCGGGCCAGGCGAGACGCTATCAGAGCGGCGCTTCGCCTACGAACCGGCAACACCGCTGCCAATGACGGGCTTCATTGTGGATCGACGGGACGCGGCAGCGGCGATCTTGCGGGCTGGTCGAAAGGAAGCTTGATTCTTTCCTCCGGCCCGCGCTCGGCTTAGATGCGCAGGATGATCGTTAGCAGGGATGGACCCGAGACCATGTGCTCGGGTGATTTACCACGTCATTAGTTGTACTACGGGATGCAGAGGGTCGTATGAACGATGAGGAAGTGGTTCAGCGTGTTGATGTTGACCGACCGACGCACGTCGATGATCTGGTCGTCATCAAGGCTGATGAGGGCACTTCAGACAGAAGGAAGTGCATTTCCTGCGGCGCAGTACAAAGGGACGACGGTTCTCTGCCCTGCGGCCACTGAAAAAACGGGGATGACCGATGGCTAAAAATTCCGTGGACGCCTACGGGGCGTCAGGCAAGACGAACCTGCTTTTTTTCGATCCCGGACAACTGGTGCTCGTGACAGATGTTGCTTCGCCGCTGTACGACCCGCGTGTTGACTTGCCAGTGAATGAGGATCTCGCTCGAAACATCGATTTCCACGGCGTGTTGCAGCCGATTTCAGTCGTCAAAAACACGGAGACGGGCGAGACAGAAGTCGCGGTCGGTCGACAACGTGTCAAAGCGGCGCGGCTCGCGAACGAATGGCGGCGCGCACGCGGCGAACAAACAATTCAGGTGCCCGGTCAGGTCTATCGGGGGGATAGGCGCACTGTGCTGACCGCGATCATCAGCGAGAACGAGCTGCGGGAGCCGGATACACCGCTTGGTCGCGCTGAGAAGATGCGCCGCGTAATGGCATTCGGCTACGGCGAGAACGAGCTGGCGACGATCTTTGGCTGTTCGACAGCGACGGCGCGCGCCACGCTCGCATTGCTCGATTGCTGCGCTGATGTCCGCAAAGCGGTCGAAAACGCACGCATTAACGTCACTCACGCCCGGCAGCTTTCCAAGCTTCCGCCGGCGCAGCAGCGCGAGAAGGTCCGGGAGCTAGTTGCCGTGGGCGCGAACGTCGCCGGTCATGCACGCGCTCGAGCTCAGCGCGAGGCGCTCAGCGAACGCACGTCCAGGATGCGAAGCCGCAAGCAGATCGCGCACGAGCTGGAGTCGTCGTCCGGTGAGCGCGCGGAAGCGTTGCGCTGGGTCCTTAACCTCGAACAGAAGTGTGGCGGGTGACAGCATCAAGTCATTGCCCGCTTTCCGTGGGGCGGTCAAGAGCAGAAGTGACATCTTCGCACCGCGGTGCGCAACTGCACTGAACTTCCAACGGCAATCTGATGAGCAACCAAATAAATGCATGAGCACAAAAGCGATGCCTCGGTTCCAGATAAGCGGACTGCCGGCAAATGGATGCCGCGACAGCTCGTTGAGCATGCCACGCGCCAAGTGGAGGCGTAAGTGAAGCGCGCCATCCGACGTCAAACCCTAGCCGAGCTGCGTATCTCCGGCCTCATCGTGCACGCGCGCTGCTGCGCAAATGGCGCTGTCAAGTACGTTGAATTTCAAGTATGCGCGGACCGCAGTCAGGAACTCGGTATTGACTTTCTTGCTGTCAAGGCAGTCGTCCGCGTCTGTGGTGAAAAAGGGCATCTCGACGTTCATGCAGCGTGCTTTTCAAGCGGCTTGATTTCAGGCCTTGGTAGTTGCTCCGCTTGCCACAAGTCCCATTGCGCCTGCATGCCGATCCAAAGATCGGGCGAGGTGCCAAGCCATGCAGATAAGCGCAGCGCGATGTTTGCCGTTGCGCTCGCCTTGCCGTTCAGCAATTTGGAAAGCGTAACCCGATTAATTTTCAGAGCATCCGCGGCTTCGGCGATGGTCATCTCTTCTGGAATCCATTCCCGTAGCACTTCGCCGGGATGCGCTGGATTGTGCATTCTGCTCATGTCTATGTCTCTAGTGATAGTCCTGGTAATCGACGAGTTCGGCATCATCGCCGTTAAATGTGAAGGTGATCCGCCAATTGCCGTTCACCCAGATCGACCAGTGTCCCGCAAGGGCGCCTGTCAGTGGGTGAAGTCTCCAAGCGGGCGCACTCATGTCTTGAGGGCTTTGTGCCTGATCCAGTGCCGTCAACAAAACGCGCAGCTTGCTCGCGTGATGCGGCTGTATGCCGGATTTGTTACCGCTACGGAAAAACGCTTCAAGCCCTTTGTGTCGGAAGGTCAAAATCATCTCGACAGTGTAGCGTATATGGCTACACGAAGCAACCCGCGCTCGGTTCACATCACCGGCACGCGGTGGCTCGTCTACGTCGGTCACGATGGTCAACAGCAAGTTCGCCCCATCGATCAGGATGCGGTCGTAATCGCGCCTGATGCGCTTACAAGGATTGTCGCCGTGCCGGGCGTCGGGGCGGCGCGTCTTCTTCCAAAGATCATAGCTTCAGCGGCGAGCCGCGCGCGGGAGATTGAGCGCCTGCGCCATTCATCCGGCTGCTCGCCATCGCGTGAGGATACAGCGATGAATGGTTACGCATATCAACGGGCTATGTGCCACCGGGTCGGCGATGCCGTGCGGGCGCTCGTGCACACGAAAAATTCTCGTCGGTTCCGATTTGTCAGCGGCCGCGCCGTTCCCGACGCGCAGAGTGATCGGGGAGGAGGCGCATGAGGGTATCCGACGTCCTACGTGATATTGGTCGCCCTGTTGCGTACTATCCCGGCCTCGCTCGATATCTGGGCGGCGTTAAAGCGACCGTGTTGTTTTGCCAAATCTTCTATTGGCAAAGCCGCGCAACGAGCGAGCTCGGTGTGCATAAGACTTCGGAGGAGTTGTGCGCTGAAACGGGCTTGAGCTACGAGGAACAGCGGGCGGCACGCCGCACCTTAAAGAAGTCAGGCGTCTTGATCGAGACTGAGAAGCGTTTGGAGCACAAGATCTACTTCCTGATCGATGAGGACGCGCTGGAGCGACTAGTCGAGGACGGTCACGCATCAGAAGACAAAGATTCACCCAAATGGGAAAACCCCATTTCCCGAAATGGGAAAAGTCCATTTCGGGAGATGGACTTTTCCCAATCCGCCGAGCGGTCAAACCCTTGTCCGCGGACTGGTCAAACCCTTGCCCGCGGAGAGGGGTTTGGCCAGGTCGTTAACGGTGTTAAGACTACAGCAGAGATTACAGCAGAGAGCAGCAGCAACGCGTGCGTGCGCGACTCTGTGGATAACTCTGATGTTGCCGCTGCTGCTTTTTCGATAAACGAGAACCCAAACCTCGAGCACGAGCTCACCGAATTGCTGCTCGCTTTGGAGGCCGCTCGGCGCAAACGTTGTCTCATCGATCGCAGTCGGGACCGGGCGCATGTGCTCGCATGGGTGGGCCGAGGCGTCACAGCCGATCAGCTTCGCGAATCGCATCGCCGGGCAGTGGCGGCGCGCGAGCGTGACGGTGACAGTCGGGCGGTCAATATCGGCTTCCTGAGTCGCTTCGTCGACGAGTTGCTGGCGGAAGCGCCGGGCGCGCCGATGCAAGCGCACTGCTGCAAGTGGTGGCTTGGCGGCGAAGCCGCCGTATGCGACGAGGGCGCTCGCCTCGGCGTTCGTCCGAAGCATGTCGATGAATCCTTGCCCGAGTACCGGGTGCTGGTGGCGAAGGCGGCCGGCAAAGGGCCGTGGATCGATCACGTGCTCAAAGACGCTCAGCGCAGTGGCTCCGAGCGTTTTTATCGAAGCGTCATTGACACCCTTGGCGACGCATTGTTGCCGACGGATTTTTACGCTTGAGCCGGGAGTCGGCTTTGATAACGAGCGAAAAGTCCACACCGAAGGACGACATGAATAGCTGCCAAACCTGCAAATTCGTGATCGTAAGAGCCAATGCGAATCGCATGCATAGCCTGGGCTTTCGCAACTGCGCAGGGCTGCCCGGCTGGCAACGCGTGTCCGGTCATTCGCGCTGCCGTTTTAACCCGATTTGTTGGAGTCAGAAGTCGTGAACGCATCAAAGCTTTTTCGAGCCGTCCTGTTCGACGCGTTGCTCGCAATCTGCCTGTACCTTTGGATCGAGGGAGATCACGCCCTCGCGCGAGATGTCGCGATTGCTTACCTTTGCTTCATCGCCGAAATAATGTGGATCGCGGCCTTGCTCGTTCCCGCTAGCGATTACGAACACGGCTATCCCGTGAACGCCTTCTACGACTTCGTGTCGACGACGGCCATTCTCGGCCTCCTCGCTTGGCAACGCGAGTTCATCATTGCCACACTCCTGGGTGTCCCGTATCTGCTCACCTTGATTAAACGCGAGGTTGGAGGAGCATGGTGAAGCGGTTCAGAACGATTCGCTTGGAGCAAGGCGCGAAGCACATCGGCACGGCTCGTGTTCGCGAAGACATGTCGGTCGGAAGTGACTCGCAGCAACGAGCCCTCGCAAGGAAGTTCGGCACGCTGCCGATTTGCGAGGTGGACGAGATCATGTCGTGCGCCAAACCGGTCGTGTCGCTGGCGCCGGCGGCGCGTGGCGCGGCAACACAGCGCAAGCCCCCAACCAAGCGACTGCAGGCGCTCGGACGACTGCGTGACGGCGAGCGGAACACCACCGAGCGTCGCTATGAGGCGCATCTCGAAGCGCAACGGCGCGCCGGCGAGATCGAGTGGTACATGTTCGAGGGGCTCAAGCTCAAGCTTGCTCCCAAAACCTATCTGACCGTCGATTTCGTGGTGTTATCGGCATCCAAAGTTGTGGAGTTTCACGACGTGAAGGGCGCGCGTGCCATCTTCCGTGACGACGCCAAGGTCAAGATGAAAGTCGCCGCATGGATCTTTCCCTTCGTCTTCAAGGTTGCATATCCGCGCAAGGCGCGAGACGGCGGCGGCTGGGACGTGGAGGAAATCAGATGAAGAACTCGCTGCTGCGCAGCGCTAAGACCGGCATGGAGGTCAGGCCATGCGCTGCCTAATCAATGTCCCAACACACACGACATGGAACACCTACCGCGGTCGAAGCGGCAAGCGCTACCAGTACGAACGGTGGCAAATGACGGCGCAAATCGAAACGACTGTCTACAGGCTGATTCGGCCAAAGACCCATAGCAGGCTCGAAGCGTATGTATGGGTCGATGCATGGATACCCGAGAATCGCCGCGCGGGGATTCCTCTGCTCGATAGCAATTGGATCGAACCTGGCGTGTATCGCATCAAAGCGCTGGTGAAGAAAAACCGCAGGACGTTGGTGCCGTTTCTAGCGAGTGGTCTGGAGGAAATGGATGTGAGGGAAGTCGAATGACGCCAGCAAAATATCAGGCAGCGGTAAGCGGCCAGTCCGCGATCGCGAAGAAAGTTCTGGAGATGGTGCCGAAGCAAGACGCATGGTCGCGCAACGAGATCGCAATGCATCTGCGGCGAGTGACGAAGAGCTCGCCCGACGTCGCTGTGCTCGATAGGTGCTTGATTAGATTGCAGGGCGCGGGCCTGATCCGCGAGAAGTTCAAGGGGCGCTTCCAGCGAGTGGAAGTAAGAGAAAAGGGGGGCACGGTGTCGGTAGCAGCGAAACAAATCGAACCCATTCCAGACAGCGGGTCGACCCAATCGGCGCTCGACATTCTGTCGGCACTTTCTGGTCGCGCGCGCAAGCTCGCCGGGGAACTGACGGAGCTGGCCTCCGACATGGAGACCGCAGCGCTGACGATCGAACAACGGCGAGCGGAAGACAACGCCGACTTGGAGAAGCTGCGCCAGTTTCACGCGCTTTTCAAGAGTCTTGCCTAGGAGCCGCCATGAGGACGCCGCACACATGCTGTGCAAGAGGAACCCGGGTTCGCGTCGTACTTCGCAACGGAGACGTGATCGTCGATCGCTTCGTTGAGCGGACGGGCAAATTCATCGTGCTTGCGAAGCACCGGTTACGCGGAGGCGATTTGAAGTCGTTCGGAATCTATCGAGAGGCGAGCCGGTGACTTATCAGTTATTTCGTGTTGGGAAACGCTGGCATTACCGATTTCAAGTGAACGGCGCGCGCGTGCAGCGCAGCACACGCGAGAGCGTCAAGCACAAGGCTGAAGCTGTCGCCGCCCGGGCGTATGACGACGCAAAGCTTTGGTCCAGAGGGCGCGCGCCTATCCCGACACTGCGGGAGTTGTTCGTTAGATGGATCGAAGCAAATGCGCCGATCGTAAGCAGCGCGCACATCAAATCAATGGAGACCGTTGCGCGTTTGCACCTCTACGCGCTCGGCGATGTCTCGCTAGCCAGTTTGACAACCGAAGCCATTGAGCGGGCGCGCGTTGAGCATCTTAAAAACCACAGCCGCGCGAGCGCCAATCATTGGCTCAAGTCGATCAAGGTCGTTTGCAACTGGGCGGTCCGGCGCAACGTCCTTCCGATGGTTCCTTGGTCGGTGAAGCTGATCAAGCTGCAGAAGCGGCCGCGCACGACGTTGCCGGCGTCGATGGCATCAAAGTGGTTGAGCGCGGTAGATGCGGCGGCCACACGGCAACCGGCTGTGTCGATCGCCGTGCGGTTGATGCTCGGTTTGGGGCTGCGTGAGTTCGAAACCATCACGGCGCGATGGGAGTGGCTCGATTGGGAACGCGGCACCTATACGCCCGGCCGGACCAAAGGCCGTGAGGCGGACCCCGTACCCGTACCTCGTTGGTTGCTCGACTATCTGCACCCCATGCGCCAAGCACGCGGCCTGATCGTCAAGCGCAAGAGCGGCGAGCCTTTTAAGGCGGGTTTCACGCGAAGAGCGATGTTTGCTGCGAACGCCGCATGCGACGTGGTCGGTCTTACACCGCACCGGCTGCGAGGAACCTTCGCCACGCTCTTAAGCGAACAGGGCGTCCCGATCCAAACGATCCGACGCGTGATGCGCCACAAGGATGCGCGCACAACGATGGTGTATCTGGAGGCCGACCTCGGCGCGGTTGTCGATGCGCAAGCACGGCTGAGCGCGAAGATGGGCTTGGCCGGTGCATCAAACCCTGAAGTGAGTGGCGAGAAAGTGGCGAAGGGCATTGCGCAAACCCGCATCGCAACAGGGTTTGCAAATTCCTGTGTGTCATCCGCTCAAAATGCGGACGACGAAGCGCACAGCATCACAAGGTCGACAAGATGAGCGCGTACACCTACATTGAGATGTCTGCTATTCCGCGGCCGCTCTTGCAGATGGCCGTGCGACGCGTGGAGGAATTGCAGACTTGGATCTCCATTCCCGGTTGCCCATTCGCTGGAGTCGAGGAAGAAGGCGAGGTTCAGTTGCCGTATCCGCGAAATCGAGAGCTGCGCGAGCAGTTGGTGGCATGGTTGGATCACTGGAACATTCCCTACGGGGTCGAACGCTAGCGGGCTGAAGGAATATGCTATGAACGAACAAGAGTTGAGTGTTGATGCGCGAAACGCTGCGGACAACAGGGCACATCGGTGGGTCGCTTGGTGCCTGACGCGTCGCATCTTCGCACCGTACGTGAAGTCCAATGTACTTGCGCGTCTTCAGCCTTTCCGGCGGTCGCCGGCTGAGGAGCCGGACTCGTTTTTGGATCCCGAGATGTCATTCCTTAATATGGCCATTCATTCGCTGTGTGAGCAGGGCGACTGCGCGCACGAGGCCGAGTGCTTCCTTGGAATCTACTGGTACAACGCGAATATCAAGGCTTTGGCGCGGGAGCAAAACTGCGCGCGTGGCACGATCTATAACCGCGCTCGACGCTTTGTGGTACGCGCCGAATCCCTCAGTAAATCAATCCGCCGAGTGAGTGAAAGCCTCATGTCCGAAAGGTGTTCAAGAAGAATTGAACAAAATAGTTCTACTGTCGATTGAACACTTTGAGCTAAAATCGGCCCTTAATCGATAGGCTGCATCATTGTCTTCAAAGCCCGCATGGTTTATACCGTGCGGGCTTTTTCATTGGCGTATTGCATGCCCGATAGCCTCATTCGAGGCTAGTTCATGGATCACTCTGTTGCAAGTTGCGAATGTCAAAGCTCCGAATGCTCAAGCCTCGACTGGCAAATGCGAAGGCAAGTCGGTTGACAGTGTTGGATGTGAAAGCCGGGTCCACGCCGCGCATTCGTGGGCGCAGATGGATGACGACGCGCATGCGCATCGCTGGGCGTGACAACCTCTGCTGCGCCGATTGCGGTCGCGTTTGGAACCACCGCATCGATCACGTCGATCATCGTGTCCCGCTTGAAGTGGGCGGCAGCAACGACGATGCAAACCTGCAATTGCTGTGCGTCGAATGCCATGCGCGTAAGTCGGCAGCGGAGACTGCAGAGCGCGTTGGATGGTGAGCTGCGAGAGGAGCGAAGGGGGAGGGGGTATCGCAAGTCTGGAGACTTTTGGGCGCGGACACAGGCTATCCCCTCACGCGCAGAATTTTTTCCCCTTTTCCGGAAGTTGCTAATGTTGCTAACTAGGAAGCAACGGCTGTTCGTAGAGGCGTATCTCGTTGACGGAAAAGGGAAAAACGCCGCGATCGCGGCCGGATACAGCGCGCGAAGTGCTAACGTCGAAGCAAGCAGGTTGCTAAAGAACCCGCGAATCATTGCGGAGCTGGAGCGGCGCAAAAAGTTGCTTCAACTTGGCGCGCAGGTCGCGCCCGAGTTGAAGAAAGCGGCGCAAGCTGCGGGCTTTGATGTGAGCGTCGCGTTCACCACTAAGGATGCCCTCGACTTTCTGGTTGCATCGTTTAACGACCCGATGACAGAGCCGAAGCTCCGGATCGACGCGGCGAAAGCGGTGCTTCCGTATCAGCGTGCCAAGAAGGGCGAGGGTGGCAAGAAGCAGGAGCAGCAAGAGGCAGCGAAGAAGGCCGCCTCTAAATTCGGGGCGCCTCCCCCTGCACCCCGCCTTGCGGCGAGCGGGGGTAAGAAGCTGTGACGCCCGAGGAACAGGAGATCGTTCTCGACTGGGTCACGTCATGTACGGATTGGGGTGCTCGGCTGAAGGATGGCCGCACGATCATCCCGCCGCCCATCTTTGCCGAGGAGGCAGAGTACGCGCTATCAATTTTTAAGGCGCTGAAGATCGTTGACGCGCCCGGTTCGCCCTCGTTTGGCGAGGCATCGGCGCAGTGGGTGTTCGATCTGGTAGCGTCGATCTTCGGTGCGTACGACCGAGCGAACAATCGGCGGCTGATTATCGAATGGTTTGTGTGCCTGCCGAAGAAAAACAGTAAGTCGACGCTTGCGGCGGGAATCATGATGACTGCGATGCTGGTCAATCAGCGCCAGTCAGCGGAGTTTGCCATTCTTGCGCCAACGATCGAAGTCGCTAACAACAGCTTTGCGCCGTCGCGGGACATGGTAAAGCACGAAGAGGAACTCGAGCCGATCTTTCAGGTTCAGGTGCACGTGAAGACGATTACGCACCGCATCACAGGTGCGACGCTTAAGGTTGTGGCGGCGGATGCCAACACGGTATCGGGCAAGAAGTCGGTCGGCACGCTCGTTGACGAGCTATGGTTGTTTGGGAAGATGGCGAACGCAGAAGACATGCTGCGTGAAGCCATTGGCGGTCTCGCTGCCCGGCCTGAGGGTTTTGTTATTTACCTGACTACACAGTCGAACGAGCCACCAGCAGGCGTATTCGCCAAGAAGTTGCAATACGCGCGAGATATTCGCGACGGCAAGATCATCGACAAGCAGTTCGTACCGGTTATCTATGAGCACCCGCCGGAAATGGTGCGCTCGAAGGACCATCTGAAAGTAGAAAACTTGGCGATGGTCAATCCGAACTTCGGATTCTCGGTCGATCAGGCATTTTTGGAGCGCGAATTCCGCAAGGCACGCGAAGAGGGCGAAGAGTCGTTCCGGGGTTTCCTCGCGAAGCACGCCAACGTAGAGATCGGCCTTGCATTGCGGTCAGATCGCTGGGCGGCGGCGGAATTCTGGGAGGCAGCAGCGCTTGCATCGGGGCTCACGCTCGTGGAGCTGATGGACCGTTGCGAGGTAATCGACGTGGGGATCGACGGCGGGGGTCTTGATGACTTGCTTGGTCTCGCGGTGGTTGGCCGAGAGAAAGAGACGCGTAACTGGCTTGCATGGACGCACGCCTGGGCGCATCCGTCAGTCCTTGAGCGTCGAAAGGAGATTGCCTCGCGCTTGCGCGATTTCGAAGGCGATGGTGACTTGACGATGGTGGCGCAGATCGGCGACGACGTTCGGGACGTCGCCGACATCGTTGCGACAATCTATCACGCTGGGCTGCTTGACAAGGTCGGGGCGGACCCGGCCGGCATAGGCAGCGTGCTCGATGCGCTGGCTGAGGTGGGTATTCCAGAAGACAAGGTGATAGGCATCTCACAGGGCTGGAAGCTGTCAGGCGCAATTAAGACGGCAGAGCGGCGTCTTGCTGTTGCGAGCGGCTTTAAGGCAGATGCACAGGGTCCGGCGCCTGATGGAGTCCTTATGCATGGCGCTCAGCCGCTCATGGCGTGGTGCGTGGGCAATGCGCGCGTGGTGCCTGTGGGCAACGCCGTGAACATTACGAAGCAAGCCAGTGGTACCGGGAAGATCGACCCGTTGATGGCGCTATTTAACGCCGTGACACTCATGGCGCTCAATCCTATGGCGCTCTCTGGCGGTTCAGTTTATGACCAAGGGGTAGGTGTTTGAATCTAATCAGTGTTGCTGGGTGGACTGCTGGGTTGCTTGGTTTTGGGCTGCTGACCGTGGGTGTGATGCTGATGAGCGTACCGGTCGGCCTGATCGTTGCGGGCCTGCTCTTGTTGTTTTGGGCTTACCTCGCCGACCGAGCGGCTGCTGCGACTGCCGACACCGCACGCGCATCCCGGGCCAAGGAGTAGCTGGTGTTTTTCAGCAAGCATCTGCTTGCCAACACGGCGCTCTCGCAGACGGGCGTAGGCGGATGGATTTCGTCGTTGTTCAGTGGCGCGCGCTCCGAAGCTGGTGAGGTCGTGACCGTTCAAAGCGCCTTGTCGCTGACCGTCTTGCAGAACTGCGTCACCTTGCTCTCTGAGAGCGTTGCGCAGTTGCCGATCGAGCTCTATGAGCGTTCCGGAGACGATCGGACGCCTGCGGTCGATCATCCGCTGTATGCAGTCTTAAAGTACGAACCGAATTCCTGGCAGACTCCGTTCGAGTATCAAGAGCAGACGCAGCTGGCTGTCGGACTTCGCGGCAATAGCTACAGCTACATCGATCGCGATGCGGACGGTGTGGTTCAAGGGCTCTACCCATTGGACCATGAATCAGTCATGGTCATGAAGGGCCCGGACCTGAAGCCCATGTATTGCGTGAACGGCTCGGAGCCAATGCCCCAGCGTCTGATCCACCACGTTCGCTGGTTGACCATGAACAGCTATACAGGGTTGTCGCCCATCATGCTGCATGCGAACACGATCGGACAGGCTCAGGCGATCCAGCAGTATGCCGGCCGCTCGTTCATGAACGGTACGGTGCTCTCCGGGGTGATCGAGCGGCCGAGCGCAAGCCCGCCGATCAAGGATCAGGCGAGCGTCGATCGGATCACGGATGGATGGAATGCAAAATTTGGTGGGACAGCAAATGCGAAGAAGGTCGCGCTTTTGCAGGAGGGGATGACGTTTAAGCCGTTGTCGATGACCAATGTCGATGCGGCGCTGATCGAGGCGCTGCGTCTATCCGCGCTGGACATTGCGCGCATCTACAAGATTCCGGCACACATGGTGAACGAGCTTGAACGGGCTACCTTTAGCAACGTCGAGCATCAAGAGATCCAGTTCGTGATCTATACGCTGCTGCCATGGGTGAAGCGCCACGAACAAGCAAAGACGCGCGATCTCTTACTGCCCTCTGAGCGCAAGCAGTACTTCATCGAATACAACCTCGCAGGACTGTTGCGCGGTGACCAGAGCTCGCGCTATGCCGCCTATGCGGTGGGCCGCCAGTGGGGCTGGTTGTCGATCAATGACGTTCGCCGGTTGGAGAACATGCCGCCCGTGAAGGCGGGCGATATCTATCTGAGCCCCTTGAACATGGCGGACGTGTCGAAGCCGCTGCCGCCAGATAAAGCCACGCCTACCAAAGCGCAAATCGAAGACATTCAAAGGATCCTGTCGTGAAGCCACACTTGAGACTTGCAAGCCTGATCTTCAATCAGCCGCAGCTCGTCAGCGACCAGATGATGTCGCTTGCCGTGCAATGGGCTGATCAAGCCTTGCACTTGAATATCGTCAATCTGTCGGTGAATGGCATGCAGCCGCAGGTCATCGACGATGACGACGTCGGCAGTGGCCTGCAGATGGCCTCAGCGTCCGCGCGCCGGCGCGCGGTAGTGGCGGACACAGGCCTCGACATCATTCCGGTGGCCGGCATCCTCGTATCGCGCTCGGCGCACATCAATCCGTGCGAGCCGATGACCAGTTACGAGGGCTTGCGCGCATCGCTGAACCAGGCGGTTGCAGATCCTGCGGTCGAGCACGTTATTTTCGATGTGGATAGCAACGGTGGCAGCGCGACCGGGGCGTTCGAGCTTGCCGATGGCATCCGTGCGGCCACGAAACTGAAGCCGATTACCGCAATCGTTAATTTCTCAGCGTTCTCGGGTGGTTATCTGATTGCAGCCGCAGCGTCTAACGTGATCGTCAGTCAGACTTCGGGCGTGGGTTCGATCGGCGTGATCGCGAAGCATCTTGATGTATCCAAGCGCGACGAGCAGCAAGGTATCAAGGTGACATCGGTGTTTGCCGGCGATCGCAAGAATGATCTCACGCCGCATGAGCCGCTGAGCGACCAGTCGCTGGAGCGCCTAACAAGCGTCGTGCAAACCAGATATGCGCAGTTTGTCGACGCGATCGCGCAATTCCGAGGACTTACCACGCAGGCGGTCAAGGAAACTCAGGCGGGCGTTTATCACGGCCAGGATGGGGTAAGCGCAGGGCTGGCCGATAGCGTCGAGACGCCTCAGGCAGCAGTGAATCGGATTGCAGCTGAAATTGCTACCTCGCGCACGCGGCGCAAGCGAAGCCCAAGCGTGGCTGCTCGGGCCGCGGCAATGAATATGCGAAACAATTATTGAATGTGCCTTGCCCCCGGACTGCATTTGAGCGTGTTCGCGTTTTGAGTCGAGTGGTGCCGCCTTCGGGCGGTTTTTTTTTGGAGAAACGAACTTGAATATCAATGAACTTCGCCGCGAACGCGCAAATATCAATCAGCAGGTGCAGGCGCTGGCGGCGATCGAAGCGGCCGGCACCGCGCTGTCGGCCGAGCAGCACGCCGAATTTGCAACGCTGAGCACGAAATTCAGTGAGCTCACTGGACAGATCGAGCGAGCTGAGGCGGCTGAGCGCATAGCCGCGGCGGCGGCCGTTTCTGTGGACCCGACGCCGGCCGCGATTGCTGCGCCCTTGGTGCCGAGCATCCCAGCGCAACCGAGGGTGCCAGAGGTGAAAGGTGCCAAGATGGCGCGCATGGTACGTGCGCTGGCGGCGGCGCGCGGTGATGCGCAACTCGCCTCAAGGCTGGCAATCGAGCGTGGCTTCGGCGAAGAGGTCGCGATGTCGCTGAACACGCTCACGTCGAGCGCGGGCGGGGTGCTGGTGCCAACAAACCTTTCGAGCGAGGTGATCGAGCTGCTGCGGCCTAAATCTGTTGTCCGTAGGCTAGGGGCACGCACGCTGCCGCTCTCGAACGGCAACATCACGATCCCGCGGCTCAAGGGTGGCGCGGTCGTCGGCTACATCGGGTCCGACAGCGATATCGGCGTGACGGAACAATCGTTTGATGACCTGAAGCTGACGGCGAAAAAACTCGCTGCGCTGGTGCCGATCTCCAACGATCTCATCAAGTACGCGGGCGTAAATCCGAATATCGACCAAATCGTCGTTGGTGATCTCACGAGCGCGATTGGTGCGCGCGAAGACAAGGCGTTCATTCGCGACAATGGCGAGGCAAACACGCCGAAGGGGCTGCTGCACTGGACGATTGCCGCAAACAAGATCGCAGCAAGCGATGGTTCGACAACTCAGCTAGTCGATATCGACCTGAACCGAGCGATTCTTGCGCTCGAAGGCGCGGACGCGAACATGATCTCGCCCGGCTGGATCATGGCGCCGCGTGTGTTCCGCTTCCTGTCGAGCATGCGTGATGGTAACGGCAACAAGGTCTATCCGGAGCTCGACAGCGGCATGCTCAAGGGGTATCCGGTCGGTCGGACCACGCAGGTGCCAATTAACCTTGCCATCGAGAAGCCTGCGTCCAACAAGGCTGGCAGTGACAAGGACACCAACGACAAGGGCGCGAATGCATCGGAGATCTACTTCGTGGACTTTGGCGATGTGTTCATCGGCGAAGAAGAGACGTTGGAAATCGACTACAGCAAGGAAGCGACCTACACGATTAATCGGGATGGAAAACCTGAAACGGTGAGCGCCTTCCAGCGCGATCAGACGTTGATCCGCGTGATTGCGAAGAACGACTTCGGCCCACGCCACGTGGAGTCGATCGCAATGCTGACGGGGGTTAAATGGGGCGCCTAGCCCACGCCGAATCGAGAGGCACGAATGGCCGCAGTGCTCGTTGAGTACTTGGATGACTCGGAGCCGTTGAGCTTCGAGGATGTCGCCGCGCAGTGTCGCCTCGACGACGATGAAGACGAACGCGATTTTATCGAGCAAATCGTGATCCCCGGCGCGCGCCAGGCGGCCGAGAGCAAGTCCGGCGCGGCTATTCGGAAGGCGCGCTACGTTGAACGGCTTGCCGCTTTCCCGCCAGGCGCTTTCTCTTTGTCCGTCGGGCAGGTTTCATGCGTTGAGAAGCTTGAGATTCGCGAGACGTCCGGACAGTCGTCGACGCTTGCGGCAAGCACGTATGAGCTTGTTCAGTCAGGGCGCGAAACGCTGCTTGCGCCGCTGGGTGAAAGTCGGTGGCCCGATGTGAGTGCGGTGACCATCACCTATCAGGCCGGCATCGATCTGTCTCGTTATCCCTCCGTGCGTTCATGGATGCTGCTGGCCGCTGCCTGGGCGTATGACCATCGCGAACTGTTTGCGCGAGGCCAAGCAGTCATGGCGATGCCGGGCGGCTATGCCGACGTATTGCTCGCGCCCATCTGCGTGCCAACGAGGTTCTGATGGAGGCAGGTCGATTGACCCGTCACGCGCTCATTGAGCGTCGTGTCGTGGATCCGGATGCCGAGTCGATCGCGTGGGAATGGGTTGCCGATCGGAAAGCGTCTGTGCGCATGCTGAGTGGCAAAGAGGTCATCGCGGCGGATGCGCCTGTAAGTACGGTTCGAGCAAGCGTTCGCATTCGATATCGCAAGGCGCTGCGCAAGACTTTGCGTGCAGGCATGCGTGTCACGGTTGACGACTTGGTCATGCGTATCGAGGCGGTGCAGCCCGATCTCGCGCGGCGCGAGCACATTGACCTTGTGTGTGTTTTCGATGAACGCTGAGCAGCTTATTCGCAAGGCACTGGCGCATCTAGCGGACGGACACGTATTTCCAGATGTCGCTGACCAAGACGTGCGTCCCCCCTGGATCGTCTATCAAGTAGCAGGGGGCAAGATCGAGGTTAGCCTAAGCGGCGCGGCATTCGACAAGTACTACGCGCGTGTGCAGATCGCGGTGTGGCACACGACCGCGCCAGGTCGATCGTCCTTGATGCGACAGGTCGTTCGCGCGTTGGTGGATCCGGCAGTGGGTGCGATTGCGCTCGGCGCGCCCACGGAAGTCTTTGAGCGCGAGACGCGCCTTTACGGCAGTCGCCTTGACGTGAGCATCTGGAGCGAGCTGTAGCGAGCCAGTGGCATCTTTGACTCGCTCGAGAGTGGCTTTTTAGTGTTGCAAAGGAGGATCAAAAGAATGGCAGAAACGCGAACACAGCAAGAGGACAAAAAGCCTAATCAGGCTACGACTCCTGAGGCACCGATCAGCTCGAGCGCTGTGCCATCGCAGGGCACGAAGCTGGAATACAGGAAGCAAGACGAGGATGACAGCAAGTTTGCTGAAGTCGCCAATTTCACCGACATTTCAAGCTTTACGGGTTCGGCGAACTTGGTTGACGTGACGCGGCTTAATAGCAAAGGCCGCGAAAAGAAGCGCGGCATGCAGGATTGGGGGCAGGTGACGATTGCGTTGCACGTCAACATGAAAGATCTGTCGCATCAGGCATTGTTCAATGCCAGAAAGGACGGATCCATCCTGAAATTCAAGCTCACGCTGTCGGACAGGACGGTCATTACATTCGATGCGCACGTCAAAGATTTCCCGATCTCCGCGAAAATTGATCAGATGCTCGCCAGCTCAGTCAATCTTGAAGTGAGCGGTGACTTGGAAGTCAGCTTCCCCCATTCCTAAACAATCAACCGGCGCGAGCCGGTAGACACCCATGAAGAGAGAACACATTCTGGCGGCCTTTGCGCCGCTGATCGTTGAAGAACCCGTGAAGGCCCTGGATGGCGCGTTGATCCGCTTTCGCGAGCTGTCGGGGGCCGCGCGCGACGCACTGTACGACGGCGTAAAGAGCGGCACAGGCAATAGCGGGTTTGAGGCGTCGTTGATTGCGGCGACTGTCGTTGACGACGATGGCCAAGCGCTGTTCAGCGCCGAAGACGTGAACGCGTTGCGCGCGGGTCGTGCGCCGTTGCTTGAGGAACTCGCACAGATTGCCATGCGCCTGAACGCGCTCGGTCAGCGCGCGCAGGAGCAAACCTCAAAAAACTGAAGGCCGACCCGCAGAAACTGATGTGGATGCGCATCGCAATGAAGCTGGGGATGTCGGTGCGGCGCGCCAAGCTCGAAGTGTCCAGCGCCGAGTACGCCGATTGGGTGGCGTTGTTCGAGCACGAGCCTTGGGGCGAGCACATCGAAGATTTGCGGGTGGGCACACTCATGAGCCTTCTATACAACATGAATTGTGGCAAGGATGCGCCCGCGCTGAACGCGGCCGACTTTACGCCCTGGTCAGGGTGGAGTCGTGCGTCGCTAAAACCGCGTATACGAAGCGCGCAGGAGATAGCCGCCAGCACGTTTGGCATCGACCTGGAGGCGGCGAAGCGTGCTGGTGCGAAGCGCATCGTGGTTCGCAACGGTGAGGTGATCGAGGGATGAGCCAAAACTATCGCGTCGAGAATCTCGAATCGTTGACGGGAATGTTGCGCACGCTTGACGAGGCGATGAGCGAAAGCACGCTTCGCCAGGCGGCCGTTGCGGGCGCGCGCATCTTCCATGACGAGATCAAACGGCGTGCACCGGTGGGCGAGCTTGCGGGCATGCGTCGTGGTCAGCCGCACTGGCCGGGGTTCTTGCGGGATCACATGCTCATCGCCTATGACCAGGAGCAATCGGTGCCGGGCAGGCTCGCCTCTTACCTGATCACCTGGAGCAAGGATGCCTTCTATGGGCGCTTTGTCGAACTGGGCAAGCGCAACGCGGTCAAGCTCACGGAACGAACGCTCGCGCGCGCGATTCGAGACATTGAATTCGGCAGCTCGCGCACGCCGGCGCAGCCGTTCATTCGCCCGGCGTTCGAGGCGACCAGGACGGCGGCCGCGCGCAAGATGGCTGAGGTGCTCGAGAAGAAGCTCAAAGAGGTAGCCGATGACCAATGAGGTCGTCACACGTGTCAGCGTCGATGCGAGCGGGTTCGAAGCCGGCATGGAACGCACCAAGCGGGCCGCGAACGGGTTTGTGGCGAACCAGCAGGCAAGCGCGAGCAATTACGAAGCGTGTCAGCGGCAAATGGCGGCCGACAGCAGCATCACTGCGCGCGCGCTCGAAGAAGCCGCGAAGAGCGGAAGCGCCGCGACCGCCCGGCAAGTGAGCGCTGCGGTCAGAAGCTTCGAGAAGCTCGCCGACACGGCTGGGAAGACCCGGTTTGATCTGATGCGATTGAAGGCGGCCAAGCTGGGGATTGCCGAGGCGGCCGAACCGCTGATCACCAAGGCCGAGGCGGCCGCCAGTGCCATGCATCACCTCGGCGCGGGGTCGGTCGCTGCGCGGCGCGAGTTGTTTGTGCTCGGTCATGAGGCCATGCAGGATCGCTGGAAAAACTTCGTGGGTTCGCTCATGGTGCTGGGCGAGCGCATCGACGTGTTGCCGATGCTGTGCGGTCCTGCGGGCATCGCGCTCGGCGCCCTGGGTGCATGCGCTACGGTGGCCTACCACGCCATTCATGCGCTGAGCGAGCAACAAGATAAGCTTGATCGCGCAATGTTGCTCACGGGCAATTATGCAGCGCTCACGCAAGGCAAGCTGCAGGCGTACGCCGACATCCTCTCGCGTCGGGTGGGGGTCTCGGCGACCGATGCGCGTGATGCGCTGATGGCGCTGGCCAGCTCGGGGCACGTTGCCGGCGCGGATCTGCAGCAAGCAGCGCAAGGCGTCGCGGCGTACGCAAAGGTTTCGGGCCAGTCGGTGGAAGAGGCCGCACGCCAGTTCTTGCAGTCGTATGGTCGCGCAACGGAGGCCGCCCACAAGTGGCGCGAAGATCATCATGACCTGAGCCAAGAGCAGCTCGACCATATTCGTATTCTTGATCTCTCGGGCGATAAGGCCGGGGCGTGGGCCGCATTCGTCGAGGCAGCAAGCAAAAAGGCGCGCGAGGCGGTGCAATCCGATAATCGCGCGATGGCCGAGAGCTATGAGACACTCGGTCAGAAGTGGGATCGTTTCTGGCGGACCGTCACGGGCAAAGGCGACAATTTGGTGAAGGCACAGGACAAGCTAGCCGCCTTGCGTGCTTCACTGCTTGATCCTGATTCGAACCCTGGCGGAATGAATACGGCGGCGATCGAAAAGCAGATTGCCCAAGCGCAGCGTCTTGTGCAAACCTTGCTTGGCGAAGCTCAGAAAAACGATCCGCATCAAAAGAGCGTCGATGCATTCAAGTCAATTCTGGAGCATCACGCCGATTACATGAAGTCGGCGCGTTCGCCGCAAGAGAAGCTCGCCGATGCTAACAAAGAGACGAACGAGTACTTCGCGGCGGTAAAAAAAGCGGGTGAAGCAGCAGGCAAGACGCGCGAGGAGCTCAAGGCGCTCGAAGCGGATCGCCAAAAAATGCTCGCCCATAACGCAGAACTGTACAAGTCGCGCGAGCGAAAGACGCATGAGCCGCGCGCCGATGCCGGGGCACGGTATCTCGAGCAGCTGCGTGAGCAGGGTGCGGCGCTCGAAGCGCAGCTGCACACGAGCGAGAAGCTCACGAATGCGCAGAAGGAGTTGGTGCGCTTTAACGAGAAGATGGCGGCGGCCAAGCGGCATATCGCAAGCGCCGATGAGAGAAGCCTGCTGCACTCAGAGAAGGCGATCCGGGCGCAGCTGGAGCACAATGCCGCGCTTGAAAAAGCCAACAAGCTGGGCGAGGCGCGGGCGAAGTTCGAGGAGCGCTCGCAGCATATCAGCGAGAGCCTGAGCGAATTCAGGCAAACGCAGACTCAACGTTACGCGCGCGAGCTGGGCGATCGAGACGCTGATTCGCTACAGCATCGCAAGGACCGCGACTTAAGTGAGGCGGCCGCGCGTTATCGAAAAGCCGTCGAAGAGCTAAAGCGCATCACCCCGGAGGTCTTGCTCGACAGCGGCGAATACTTGTCGAAGCTGGCCGAAATCGAGCGTGGTAACGCCGAGGCGATTGAGGCCGTCAAAAAGCACTACGAGGAACTTCGACGGGTTCAGGGCGACTGGGTCGCAGGCGCGAAGCTGGGTGTGGCGGACTTCTTCAAAAACACGCAGGACAAGGCCCACGCGGCCCAGTACGCGGTGGTCGAGTCGTTCAGGCACATCGAGGACGCCGTATCGAAGTTCGTCACGAAGGGCAAGCTTGATATGAAAGAGTTCATCGCCGGGATTCTAGCCGATCTGTCGAAACTCGCCCTGCATCAAGCGCTGGGCAACTTGGTGGAAAAAATGCCGCTGTTCAAGCTAGCCGGGCATGCACAGGGCGGACTGATTACGGGACCCGGCACCGGCACGAGCGACAGCATTCCGGCCACGCTGTCCAACGGCGAGTATGTTGTCAACGCAAACGCGGCACGCCAGCACCATGCGTTGCTCGATGCGATCAATTCGAATCATGTGGCGCACTTCGCCTCGGGCGGCCCCGTGGGTGCGTCGGTGCCAATGGCGACGCGATCGGCGGGCGCACAAGTGCATCTGGAAGTCCACAGTCATGGCGGGGGTGGCCTGAGCGAGCGTGATGCGCGCGAGCTTCAACAATTGGTGAGTGCGTTCGTCGATCAGAAGATCGCGCGCAAGATGGGTGGGCAAGGCGGTCTCGCGAGCCTCATCTCGCAGGGGCATTTCGGATGAAGTCGGCATCGCCGCGACGCACGTTTACGTGGTCGCCCATGCTCGGAGCCGAGGGCACGACGCATTACCGCGTGCGCACGGTGCAATTCGGCGATGGCTATAGCCAGGCGGTGCCGGACGGCATTCGCAATATTGCCGACACGTGGCCGCTGCGCTTTGTAGGTGATGGACAAGAGATCCAGGCGATTCGAGCGTTTCTCGATTCAACGCGCGGCAGTGAGCCATTTCTTTGGACACCGCCTCTGCGCATGCGGGGACTGTTTCGCGTCGATGCCCAGCCGGGCATACAGACGCGTGCGCTGGGTGCTGATCTATATCAGTTGAGCGTCACATTCAAGGAAGTATTCGAACCATGAACGGCGTGAGGACGGACGTCCAACGTCTGGAGCCGGGTGCGCTTGTCGAGCTGTACGAGCTCGATTTGACCCGATGGAACGACGAGATCTTGCGATTTCATGCGCACGAGCACGGCGGCTTGATCAGCTGGAACAAGTTTGAGTATCGCGTGTGGCCGATGCAGGTTTCGGGCTTGGGACGCACAGGGGATGCCGCTCAGCCCACACCGACGATGAGCGTGGCCAATCTGAACGGTTTCGTTTCTCAACTGTGCATGAAGTATTCTGACCTTGTGGGCGCGCCGCTGCGCCGGCGACGAACGCTCGCGCAGTATCTCGACGCAAGCCCGAGTGCTGATCCGACAGCAGAGATGCCGGTGGAGCTGTGGCAAATCGAGCAGAAGACGTTGGAGACGCCGACGGTGGTTGAGTTCTCACTGAGCTCGGCGCTGGATTTGTCGGGTCGCAAGTTGCCAGCTCGGCAAATCATCGGCTCAGTGTGCCAATGGAGCTACCGAGGCCCGGAGTGCGGTTATGAGGGGCCACCCTATTTCACGCGCAACAACCATCCAACGAGTAATAAGGAGGAGGACGTATGCGGCAAGCGGCTGGCGTGCTGTCGGTGTCGCCACATCACAAAACCCGCTTTGCCCTTCGGTGGCTTCCCTGCCGCGGGCGTTGCGGGGTCATTCAGGAGAGGGTGACCGGTGGTCCTAAGCGATCGCGTGCGCTTGGCCATTGAAACACACGCGTTACGGTGCTATCCGAACGAGGCGTGTGGCGTGATCGTCAACGACGACTACATTGCTTGTAGCAACGTCGCAATCGATCCCGCGCGTGCTTTTGCCATCGCACCGGCGGCCTATGCGCACGCTGAAGAACGGGGCGCAATCCAAGCAATTGTGCACTCGCATCCGGACGCCGACGCGTGGCCGAGCATCGCAGATCTGCTTGCGCACGAAGCGTCGAACGTTCCCGCCTGGGTCATCGTGAGTGTTGGTCGCGTCGACGACGACCAGCCTTCGATAGGCCGTCTGCATTGCTTTGGTCTCGGTGGAAAAGGAGCGCCGTTGCTCGGTGTGCCTTTCGTGCACGGCGCAACCGACTGTTACGCGCTTGTCCAGCGCTACTACCTGGCGGCGCTTAACCTCGACTTGCCGGATTTCGCGCGGACGGGGCGCTGGTGGGAGGATGGTGACTCGTCGTTGTATGTCGACAATTACCAAGCGGCCGGCTTCGTGAGCGTCGGGCGTGATGCCATCTTGCGCGAAGGAGATGTGCTGCTCATGACGATCGCCAGCCGCCGCGGAATACCGAACCATGCTGCCGTTTATCTAGGCGGCGACGAAATCTTGCATCACCTATGGAATCAACTCTCGCGGCGCGAAGGTTTGCCGCGCTACCGTGCGCACGTCACCCACGTGTTGCGCCACAAAGAGACGCTTGAATGGAACATGTAGTTCGAACGATCCGCCTGTATGGCAGTCTGGGTGCGAAGTTTGGTCGAGAGCATCGGTATGTTGTGAGCTCACCCCGCGACGCGCTGCGCGCGCTCGGCGTCATGATTCCAGGATTCTGGCAAGATCTGTGCAGAAGCGGCGAGCGCGGCGTGCGCTATGCGGTGTTTGCTGGCGTGCGCAATTTGGACCATAAGCAACTTGATGTGCCCACGGGGGATGAAGCGATCCGGATCGCGCCGGTGCTCGCGGGCAGTAAGGCAGGGGGCGTCTTTCAAACGATTGCGGGAGTCGCGCTTGCGGCTGCGGGTGCAGCTTCCTTGCTCGCCTTCGGAGCCAATCCGTACAGCATCAACCTGATGCTCATGGGCGGGTCATTGGCGCTGGGCGGTATTGCGCAGCTGCTTTCTCCGCAGACGCCGACGCCACCACGGCTAAACCAACATGGCATGCCGGGCGTCCAAAACGTTGTTGCTCAAGGCGGCCCCGTGCCGCTGCTGTATGGGCGCATGCGCATAGGCTCAACCGTGGTCAGCGAATGCTTTCGGGCCGAGGATCTACCGTTGAGGAAAGTTGAGCAATCAAGCGAGCCGGATGACGATCAGCACGACTCTATTAAAAAGCGTAATAACGATAACCGGTACCCGAACAGCAAGGTCATTTACACCGCTGTTGATCTTGTATCGGAAGGCGAGATCGAGGGCCTTGTTCACGACACTAAGTCGGAACCCGGTGGACTGATACGTCGCTCGATTTACCTCGATGATGTGCCCTTGCAGAACTTCGATGGCACGGAAAACTTTGAGATTGACAACTTCTTCTATCGCTATGGAAAGCGTGATCAGCTCCCATTTGATAGCAAGGCGATCGATGCGGCCACCAATGAGGTTCACGTCGGTGTGGAGTTGCGCAGACGTCTCGCAGGCGAAGAGAAAGGGCAAAAACGGACGGTCGCCTTGCCGTGGGTGCTGGAACTTGACGAACCGGACATCGATGAGCTTGCGCTCACGCTGCGTTTCAGCGATCAGCGCTGGGACGACAAGGGCAAGATTACCAATGCACAGGTTGACATCGAGTTCACTACGTCATGCCCCTCGGACCGACGCGGCGAAGCAGAAACAAAAACGGACGCGATCAACGGTGTCTGTGAAAGCTACCATAAGACCTATGTGTTCGCGGTACCGCCAGGCAAGCCATTCAGGCTGCAAGTCAAACGCACTGACCAAATTGAGCAAGGCGACAACGCCAAGAAGAAGCACGGCAAGGTACACATCGAGAGCTATACGAAGCGCAGGAAGGGACGCTTCAGTTATCCGGCAAGCGCGCTGATGGCGCTGCAGATCACCTCCGAGAAATTCGACCGCATTCCGGTGCGCTCCTACGATCTGAAGGGTCTGATCGTTGACGTGCCGAGTAATTATGATCCGATCGCCCGCGGCTACATCGGGCAATGGGATGGAACGTTCAAACGCGGGTGGACGGACAATCCGGCCTGGATATTTCGGGACCTGCTGCTCAATCGCCGTTATGGTGCGGGCGCTTGGGTGCAGGAAGCGATGGTCGATCGTTATGGGCTGTATGCGATCGCGAAGTATTGCGACGAGCTTGTTCCGAACGGCGACGGCGGCAAGGAGCCGCGATTCACCTGCAATTGTCACATCACATCCCGCTCGCACGCGTTTGCGCTTCTTCAGCAACTCGCCAGTGTGTTTCGCGGCATCGTTTTTTGGAGCGCGGGAAGTGTGCTGAGTTCGGCGGATATGCCCAGTGACCCGGTCTATGTCTACAACCCTGCTAACGTCGTCGACGGGATATTCAAGTACACGGGCAGTTCCTTGAAGTCACGATACACGGCGGCCACGGTGACGTGGTGCAATCCGCACAACGGCTACAAACAAGCGGTTGAGACCGTTGAAGATGCCGAAGGCATCGCACTGTACGGCTATAACGCGGCAGAGATGACGGCGTTTGGCTGCACGAGTCTCAGCCAGGCGCAACGCGCGGGTCAATGGCTATTGCAAACGTCCCGACTGGAGACGGAGACTGTTACTTTCAGTGTTGGACTCGATGGAGCGCTGGCGCTGCCGGGGCAGGTGATCGAGATTGCAGATCCGTTGCGCTCAGCCTCTTGCTCGGGTGGGCGCATCGCGGAAATCGATGGGGCTGGACACGTGATGCTCGACCGAGAAGTGCAAGCCCAGCCCGGTGACCACCTCGTGGTGATACTGCCCGATGCGAAGGCTTGCAGCGTTGAGATCGACGCGGTAAGCGGAACCGCTGTCACGGTACGGCCACCCCTTGAGCAGGCGCCGGTAAGTGGCGCGGCGTGGGCGTTACGCTCGGCAGGATCTTCTGTGCAAAGCTTCCGAGTGGTGAGCGTCTCGGAAGTGGCTGAAGGCACGGCCTTCAGCATTACCGCGACTCGGCACGTGCCGGAGAAATACGCTGCAGTGGATAACGCGGCGACCAGCAACATCATCTACGACAAATACGAGCCGATCGATTCGCCGGCTAATCTGGCCATTCGAGCCGTCATGGGATCCGACGCGAAGATGGCGGCAGAGATTTCCTGGGGATTCGTGCCCGGCGCCAAGCAGTACAACGTAACCTTGGTTGGGCCAAACGCTGACACGCGGCGCGCGACCGCCGAGAGGAGCTTTATGCCCAAGCAAGTCTTCAACGACGTCGCACATGGTAGTTATACAGTGCAGGTATGTGCCCAAGGGTGGGACGGGCGTCTCTCAGTTCCGGTACAGGCCACCGCCCATTTGCCGGGTCTCATGTACGTTGAACAGTTCAACTCGTTTCCGATAAAACAAAGCGTTGCGTTTTATGTTGTTGTTCGGCGAGTCGCCAACGTTCCTCAGTACATTGTGGAACTTCGCCTTGGTCCGACCTCCGATTTCTCGGAAGCTAAAGAGAGCCTCTGGAGCATGCCAAATGACACCGTGCTAACGAGAGAACGTTCGAAGGGCTATGCGTGGGCGCGGGTGCATTACGGAAGGTCGGCAGCTGATCGCAGTTCTTTGAGCGCGAGCGAATGGTACCCCAGCGAGACTGGACCGGGCATCGGTTTCTGAAACAATTCAGGATGACGAAAATGAATGCGACAGCGTTGCAGTCATGGGACAAAGGCGCCGAATATAAGAATCGCCGGACGGGTGGGCTCATCTTAAAGCAGGACACAGACACCCTTAAAGAAGCGTTGAGCAAAGCAGTCAGCAGTGGCGTTGATCTGAGCCACATCAACCTTGAAAGCGGAACCTGGAGCGGAGCGGCACCGTTGGCCGGCGCACAATTGCGCGGTGCGCGTTTAGTTGACGCGAAGCTCAATGAGGCTTTCCTCTCGAAAGCTAATCTGGAGAAAGCCGATCTTCGGGGCGCAGATCTCGAACACGCGGGGCTTAGTGACGCGAACTTGAGCCATGCGACGTTGAGCGGGGCGAGCTTGGTCAACGCGACGTTGACCGATGCAATATTGCGAGGTGCAGATCTAGGCGGAGCAAATTTATATGGCGCAGACTTAAAAGGTGCGGACTTGCGGGACTGCAATTTGAAGGGAGCGCTGCTGGAGGGCGCAAAGCTTGACGGCGCCGTTCGAAGTGACAAGAGTTGGAAAAGCGGTACGGCGATCAAGAACCGCCATACGGGCGATGTGTTGCTGAGCATGAGCGGCGACGACCTCTCAGCCGAACTGCAAAAGGTGCTCGCCGAGCAGAAAAGTCTGCGACATGTCGACCTGAGCGATGCACAGCGCGGCCGCGCGCCGCTTGTGAATGCGGTGCTCATGGGCGCTGTACTCACCGATGCCGATCTCAGCGGTGCGGATCTAAGGTGCGCCAACTTAAGCGGCGCCGATTTGCGTGGTGCGATTTTGGCTCGCTCATGGCTGCAAGGCGCAAACCTGAGCGGCGCATGTCTGCGCAGCGCCGATCTGACAGAAGCCGTACTCCTCGGCGCCGATCTGAGCGGTGCCGATCTCGATGATGCGCGGATGCAGAACGCGAAGCTTCGCGGCGCGGACATCGCGGGCGCGAATCTGCGCGAGGCCAGGGTAGCAGGCGTGGAGTGGTAGGACGCGTTGCTTGATGAAAGCAGAGCAAAAGCGAAAAACGGAACGAGCGATCCGGCACGGCGGCGGATACCGTTCGTCTGTGCTAGTTGTGCGGGTGTAGGCGCTTGCGTAAAGAAAGCGAGGTCCTCAGAATTGAGTTTGACTTCATCGGGGACACGTGTCGTTCGGTGCGCTAACTGAGCGATGCGCGGTGAAGTCTATCGAAGTGGGACCACGACCTTTAGCCGCCCTCGGGCGGCTTTTTTCTACCTATCGAAAACCTATATGACCTGCGCTTGCTCACAAGAAACAGTTTGGGAGAAGCGATGAAAGATGACTTTGCAGCGAGCATGGCGAAGAACACGCCTGTAGTGGGCGGAAACTTCTGGTTGTGGTTGAGCAACCACGACATCAATTGGTGGGTGGCAATTGCCACGCTTGCCTACATCGGTGCGAGCTTCGTGTTCGCCTGGCGAAAAGACCGACGCGACCAACGCGCGCGCGAGCACGAGTCGGCTCACGCCTGATTCGATTGAACTAATCAAGCCCCGTCTGCTCTCGGCAGTCGGGGCTGTTGCTTGTGGAGACCGATGATGGCCAATCTACCGAAAGGCGCGCTTGCGGGTGTCGTTGGCACGGCCGCCGCCGCGATGTTGTACTGCATCGTGCCGCGATTTGAAGGGGTCGTGCGCCGCGGTTATCTTGATCCGGTGGGCATTGCCACAAAGTGTGCTGGCGACACGCACGACGTTGTCGTCGGGAAGCACTACAGCGCGGCTGAGTGCCGGGAGTCTTTGAATCGGCAACTCATGGCGCACGCGGATGACGTGCTCAAATGCACGCCAGTCTTGACGGACCACCCGGACCAACTCGCCGCTGCAGTGAGCTTCGCGTACAACATCGGTGGCGAGGCCTATTGCAACAGCACCACCGCCGAGCGATTCAATCAGCACGACTGGAAGGGCGCATGTCGAGCAATGAACGAATCAGACGATGGGCATGCGCAGTGGGTCACCTCGCGCGGCAGGGTGCTTCCGGGGCTCGTGAAGCGGCGCGCAGAGGAGCGCGCGCTTTGTGAGCGAGGCCTATGAATTACGCTCCGCACCTTTTTGCATGTGCGCTCGGCATCGCAATCGGAGGCACAGCGTTTCACGTGTTCGACAGCAGCGACCTCGCCAAGGAGCAGGCCGCTCACGCGCGCGACAACGAGGCAAACGCACGAAAGCTCGCGTCCTTCTCAGAGGGCGCAGCGAAGGCAGCAAGCGATGCGATCGCAGCTCACAATGCGGCCGCTGCTCATATCGCAGCGCTCGACGCTCAAATTCACCATGAAAGGAAGATTCATGAAGCTGACAATGCAAAGAATCGCGCTGCTATTGCTGATGGCACTCGTCGCTTGCGCATCGCAATCGCAATCGCAAACGCCGACAACGGACATGCCTCGGATCCAAGCGCCGCCGCCGGCGGCATGGGCGATGGAACCCGTCGCTACGCCGAGCTATCACCAGAGGTTGGACGAGCTCTTTTCGAAATAGTCGACGACGCGGACGGCGATGCTCGCGCTAAGGTCGAGTGTCTTCAGCGCTACATCTGCACACTTCAACAGGCGGGTGTTGTTGAGGGGCGATTTGATTTTGATTGCATCGTGCGGTAATAAGGTCAATCGTCCGCAGCCGAGTTGAGCCATCAGCAGGAACCCATTAGGCCGCGACAAAACAATGCCTGTTAGGATCAGCACTGCAGAATGTTTGTTACTGCAAAGGAGCGAAGTGTCGATACCGAAACTATTCGCAACTTTTAAGCGCTTGCCAACTTAGCTGTTTGTCGCTGGGCGTAGCAACTTGTTCGTGCGAGATGACGATCAATATAGAGTCTTTGAACTTTTCCCGAAATGCGTCGAGGATGCGCGCTCCCGATAACTTATCCAGATTGGTCGTGGGTTCGTCCAGGATAAGCACGCCCGCCTTTCGTACGAAGGCTCGCGATAAGGCGATCCGTCTACGCTCACCACCGGACCAATCGCCGCCGCGATCATTGATCTGATCGGAAAGCGACATTCCCCGAGCCGCTAAAATCTCGGTAATCCCTAGGCGTTCTGCCGCGTCCTCGATCGCTGCATCTGTTACGGTTGAGTCTCCTAGCTTGATATTATCCGACACAGATGCACCGAACACATAATCAACCTGCGGGACATAAAGCGCATACTTGCGCAGTTCGGTGAATGCGGTTGGTTGCGAAAAACTGATCCCGTTAACCACAATGTCGCCAGTTGCCCCTGGGATCAGCCCTGCGATGGTACGGGCGAGCGTCGATTTGCCTACGCCGCTCGGCCCCTGGAATACGACCACGTCGCCCTTGACCCATGTCTGCGTGTAGGCTTCGCCGAGCGCTCGTTCCCCCACGCTCGCACGAACCTCGCGGAGCTCAAGTCGATCCACTTTCGCGCTGCCTATACAGCGCTCCGCAATACGATGGTCCGCCTCGCTTAGCACCGACGCGGCGAGTTCCATGCCCGCACTCGCCTTGGTCAGGCGCTCGCTTGCCCTTGAAAGTGCCACTATAGGTTCGATCAACTGAAAGTAGACCAACACAAGGGTGAACAGTGCGCCTATCTGCGCCTCCTGCGTGATAAAACTGCTACCGTCCGTTTGCACAAAAACACCAATTGTAAGAAGCAGACCCGCCCAACGCGTCAATTCCAGACGCATATGTTTTTTTAGATAATGAAGGCCATTTCTCTTGACCATCGTCTCGAAATCAGCCAATTGCGTCCGTAGCTTGCGGTGGAGAAACGACTCCGTCCCGAAGCTTCTCACGATCTCGCCTAGCTCATGTGCGGATGCGATATTGCGCGTTATCTCCTTGTTCGCTTTGTCTAAAGTAGTCGCAAGAATTCTTTCGGTTTTCACATCTAATGCAGTGAGAATGATAAATGCAACTGCAGATGCGCTGATGATGCCTGCAGTTACTACACTTATCTTAGTCGCTACGATCGAAATGGATACAATCAAGCCTGTAAGATATGGCAACAGATCAATTAAAAGATCGGAGATGATCGCGTGCGCAGTCTCACGGCCTTTCGAATACGCATGCATTAAGTCGCTTATGGAGTGTCGCCAAAATGACATGTCTGGTCGCAGCATCGCCGACAACGCGGCGAGCGAAATGTCACCACCGATCCTCTCGCGGGATTGCAGCGCGAAATAGCTGCTGATTGCCGTGCACACACCGCTGGCTAATCCAACAAGGACATACGTACACAGTAACATTGGAAGTTGTGGTTTATCGCTTGCGATTGACACCGCTGCAGCGCCCAACATAAATGGCTGGGCCACCTTCAAGACTGTTGCAACACACGACGTGCATGTGACGAAAAGTGCCTCTCCGAGCGTTTTCTTACTCAGAATCGACGTCAGGGTTTTGATATTGCGAAGTAATGACATGTGCATCATCATCTTGTTGTCGAGACGACAGCAGGCAGGAAGATCTGCCTAAGTAGATGCTCCAGCGCGATGGCGGAGTAGAAGGTCACTAGGGGGATACTGCACATCCCTGTATTTATAAACGCCAAATGCTCGTTCATCAGGCTAGAGATGTCAATGATCTTATATTCGTGTATAAGAGAATTTTTCATAAACATTGGCAGATTAAACCGGCGCAATTCCTCTTCGTACACAGCAGCAAAATTTTCTTTATACCGCGGAAATATAAAATAGTCACTCAATCCTAATCGGCTCAAGGCTATTTTGTTTAATAGTCTTCCCCGTTTCATCGATTCCGGAAGACGTGCGCAGTACTGGACGACCGTTGGGTCACATAATGGATTGTATGGCCAGATACGACGGCTTAGGAACATATCAGCACGTGAAAATGACGATTGAATCGCGCTGCTTGCTTGCAAGGTTAATATTCTGATTCCCGGCTCTATCTCGTCGCGGAACAAGATTTTTGCCGCTTTTGTTGTGTCCGAAAGCACTTCGGCGGTATTTGCCGACGGAAGAAGCGTGAGTTCGTCTCCACCTATTCCAGTCAATACAAGATCTGGAGAAGTCGGCAGTGCATCTAGGCACTCATTCACGCCAAGGCGGTAGATTTCATCGAAGTAGGACCGTCTGATGTCTGACATCGTGAACGACGAAAGCGGACGGCATCGCTGGGACGGAACCATTACGTCCGAAAAATTATAACGCTCGATGAGTTCGTCTCGGCGCAGGCGCTGCTGATTGCCGGCTGGTCCCTCATGAATGAGCCCATATGTTGCAATGTCCCGAGCACCCAGTTGCGCCAACGCACCGGCTACGCAGGACGAGTCCTGACCGCCACTAAGTTCCAGTGCAATACTATTTGACCTTTGCAATCTAGGTTTTATCGCGGCCGCAATTATATCCAGAAAGCAATCGGTCGCGTTCGCACGGGGACTTAAAATGCACGGTGCTTGATGCGTACGGCGGTCGATGGCTTTTACTTTCGCCAGACCTTGCGATAGCACTACAATATGCCCTGGCCCCAGTAAGTTGGTCTCATTAAGAATCGTTTCCGCTTCCACGCCGGGGCCATGTATGACAAAACGCCGGCAAGAGTTCACATTCACACTAGGATTCTTTATCGCTGCGGCGGCCACAATGAAATCCCAGCTGATCACGACGAAATCTTTTGCAAATGAATAGAAGATCGGGACACTGGAACTTGATGTCCTGCATATACTTAATTTCCCAGAGCCACACTGGTTAATAAGGGTTATAACAATTCCGTCAAAAGATGTTTCTTCAGAAAAATCATCGTTTTCGAAATCACTTTTCGCGAAAAAATTTTCTAGATTAACTGTTCCAAAGTGCTCATGTACGCACCAAAGTTCTTTGTTTCCACTCCGCTTATAATCCATCCGTAAGTTCGGTGTCTCGATCGGCTCGAAATATTCGGAGAATATCTCGCCGTTGCCTCCAGGTTTGGTTCTGAACTTTGCGGTTAGCATTGATTTTCGAAAAGAGTGGGGGCAAATCGAAATCTTGAATCGATCTCTCTAAGCCCCCATTTAAGCATAGCGAGTTATCGGAATTAGTCTTCGCGATAACCTTGGTCAGAATACCCTTGCGGCTTCGGTTCCAAAGCGTGCGCGTCGATCTTCGTTTCGACTTCGTTTTCAAAGATGCTTTCCATTATCTTGCTCCAGTTCATCGTGCTTAATGATAATTGGGATATCATTCAGCCTTACGTTAAATGCCGCGCGAACTGGCCAGCAAGAGAAATCGTACGCTTCAAAGTGCATTTATTCACGGAACACATATCTCCCCCCTTCGCCATTCGCGATCGGTCGTCTGAGCTCCATGCAACAGAGCATGGAAACGAGCCTTCTAAAACTTACGCGGCTGTGTGCATTTATTTCTCCCTCGTAGAGTTATCAAAGGTCCTTTGGCTTGGACAGTATTTAGGCGAGTGCCCAGGGAAATTAAAACAAAGAAAAGGCTGTAAGGTATGGCGGAGCCATACCGTCTGGTCTTGAAGCGATCGAGAACCAGAACGCTTGTACTACATGAGTTTTATGACCGGGCTAGCAATGGGCTTGAGGCAGCAAGCATATACGAAAAAATTTTGTAGAGAAGGGAAGCGGCTGACCGAGCGTTGTGAGATTTCGAGCCGAGAAATCACAACGAGCGCTGGCGCTCGACTGACAGGATGGCCGCAGCGCTATAGACCAATTTACGTCTTTCCATCTGGAGGCAAGGGTATGGACAACATATGCAGCATGTTTAGCAATGCCGAATTCCCGTATTGTATAACGTTATATGTGAGTGGGGTTGCCGCACTCTCGTGCGGAGATTGATCTCCACATGCCATTGCGGATCGCTGCAACCTTTACCGCCTCACGGAGGATGTCATTGACGAGTAGAAAAAGATTTGTTCAACGAATGAGCAGTTAGCCAGCGAAATGCTTTGATGTTTGTTCTACATGACGCTCGTGCAAACTTAGCAAATAGCGCATGCTTTTGCAACATGACGACTAAATTCCGACACGCTTTTACGGATAATGTCATAAATCAGACGCGTCTGATTGCTGTAGCGTTAGGTGAAGACGAAAGTGCTTCTCTTTAACAGAGCGCCGATGTAATCAGTTGCAAAATCGAAGATTCGGTCAGGGTAGATGCTTCGCAGATTATCGACCTTCTCCGAAATGTAATCGTCTATGCACGCTGTTGCTCCGCATCACTCCATAATGGCGAACGTCAGCATTGTTCCTATGTCGTCTGCGCCGGCGACAAGGACCCGCTTTTTTAATGGAGCGCGAACTGTAAGCGACAGCGCATTCAAGGCAACTGACAATGGTTCCCTAGGGCGCCCATAGAGGAGCAGCGCATTGGCGGCAGTTTTCTTCGCTGTGGATGATGAATGTCAGTGAACTTCACATAGCCGCGATTCGAATATGAAGTCTCTTCTGATCGCTCACAAAGATGCACTTGCTCGCGAGTGCAATAACGGCAGCGACCGCACTTGAAGTTTGGTTTAAAACAAACCGTGTCGCCAACCTTGAACAATTTTATCGACTCACCAAGCGAAACAATCTCCTCGCAGTGTTCGTGGCCGAGCGAAATTGGGTATCCTTTGCTCACCTCTGTTCTGAAAATCGTACGTGTCTTATCGCCGAGTCATTCGCAACTTGCTAAGATAAGGCTGTACGATGTCGCATACGTCCCTATGCACTGCTGTATTTTGCGTTTCGATTTGGACTAGCTTCTCGGCAGCTCGATGGCAATTGACACGGACTGATGTGCGTTTATAATCGGGACGCGCTGAGAATAGCCAGTACGGCCGCGAGTAACCTTTCACGCTTGTGCCCGTAGTGTTTTCTTACTTCTCGAATAAGTTCTTGTTCATATGGACCAAGCTGCGATTCGAATTCTTCGCCTGTAATTAGATAGCTTAAATTTACTCCTGACCGTCCAAGGTTATAGAAATATAACAAGCTAGGTTCGCGCGCGCCATTTTCGTAGTTGCATTGAGTTTTCTCCGTAACTCCGCCTCTTGAAGCGAATCGCTTCTGAGACTCGCCAAGTTCGGTCCGTACACGGCGCAACCTAATTCTGAATTCTTCCAGTGTCGTCTTCATCAGCTTTCCTTGCTTAAGAGGTACGATGCATCCAGAAGAATGAGGGTGCCAATGCAGATGCGAAAAAGACACGGACGAAGATAGCGAAATAGGACGTCACATTTCGAACGTCTCACGGGACACGTTTCAATCCTGCTCACGTCTTCAACGGATGCGTTACAAGCTTAGCTGGATCTCAAATAGCTTCATGGAACCTTCGTTCTATTTTTTGTTGCGAATGGCGTCGGATGGTCCTTCTTGCTGTCATCAGACTGTCCGCTCCCGCTCTAGCTGCCACCGTGTCTCCTCTCAGAGTGGCCTGCTGGTAACAATGACTGGGTGAGGCCCGTACGTAAGAACATTTTCGATGAGAGTTTGATTCTGTTTACGAGGCATGAATTGATGCTTCCAGAATATGTGAAAATTTTGCGAGCGTTGTTAATGGTTTGTTAATAGTCTCGGTAACAAAAGAAATCTTTGGGCTGAAGGTTGATGCACCTGGTTAATAATTTGTGAGGATGTCGTCAAATTGATGCTCACTATATTTTCGTCAAACCTAGTAACTCTTAGAAAGATTTATTGGCCGGCTTGACGTGTATTAGGTATTGCAAGATCAATGTCTATCTGCGCTGAAAACCAACAACAGGTAATCATGTGGATGCTAAGGTATCGAAGATTGAACCGGCAGCTGATTAGATGTGAGCACTTGACTTTTCTCTCCCCGCGGCTAGTCAAGGACGCCCAGCAGCCTGTTCCGCAGCTCCAAGGCCAAACATGACTTCGTATCAACGCGGGTCCGCTTACCGCGAAGCTTCAGTTGAGTCGCGATGAAGGCTTTTAAACTCAAGGTTGCGCCCCACCGCAAGGCTGCACGCATCTCTCCAATTGATTCCCACGGATAAAGCAGTTTTTGTTTTAGTTTTTGAATAGCGCCGCTGAGATGTGCTCTGACAAGATCATCGGCAAAGAAGCGCTCTCATAAAAAAACCCGTCACGAGGACGGGCAAAAGAAGGTTGCACGCGCATGGATCGCATGCGGCGCTATCGTCGCTCAGCAGGCAACTGACGTCAATACCATTTCCGAACCAGTCGTTTTCGTTCCGCAATACGCCCACGGCATCATCATCCGCGCCAGTGGCTCGCACCCAGAGCGCTCAGCCATACTCCGGGCGCTCTATCGTCATCGTCGAAACGATTGGATTCGTGGTTCGAAACACGCGGCGGGTTCGCCGCTTTGCATCGCTCGACCTAGAGTAGGAGAGTAGACATCACACCGGCCGTGCGGGGCCGCCGCCTGGCGCCGCGTGCAGCTTGTCAGTTCGCCGGCAAGATCGGTAATGGCGAAATCAGGCCCAAGCGAATTCACTAGCCGTGCCAGCAGATACTTTCCTTTCCTGTCGCATCTTGTGCATGCGACCTGTATGTGCGTCGCGCGGGTGGCGACATCGCTCAGAGCTACGGCGCCAATTCGTCGCATCATGTACCGCGTTTGAATGCTGTATGGATGAACAGTATAGCGGGCTAATGAGCTTCGGGTTTGGCGGAAAAATACACACTGGCTTTTCGCTGTTACGATGGCGGGCGTCGTAAAAGCCTTGTCAGCGCTATGGTACCGGGGACCGGACTTGAACCGGCAAGCCGTTAGGCGGCGGATTTTAAGTCCGCTATGTTTACCAATTTCATCACCCCGGCAGAGCGGACGCGATTCTACCACCGCGCTGCCCCACGCCGAAACCGCCTCGCCCGAGTCATCGACAGGCATTTCGCCCTCGCTCATAATCGGCGACGCATCCGCCCCGATTCCAAGCGCGAGGACTCCCGATGAGCAAGACCCGGCTCGAAGCATTCGTCATCACGACCATGGCGTTGGAGCTTAAAGCGCCGCACATCGAGCGAATCCAGCTCAGCGAGGCAACGTGATGCGCATCGGCCTTATCTCCGACACGCACAATCTCGTGCGGCCCGAAGCGCTCGACGCCTTGCGCGGCGTGTCGCATATCCTGCATGCGGGCGATATCTGCCGTCACGATGTGCTCATCACACTCGCGCAACTCGCGCCGCTCACCGCCGTGCGCGGCAACAACGACATCGACGATGGCGTCGCGTCGTTGCCTGAACATGTGCGCATCGAACTCGGCGGCGTGACGTTTTACATCGTGCATGACATCGCGGATATTCCGCGCGCGCTCGATGGAATCGATGTCGTCGTCACCGGGCATTCGCACAAGCCGCTGATCGAAAACCGCGATGGCGTGCTGTTCGTGAACCCCGGCAGCGCGGGACCGCGCCGCTTCAAATTGCCCATCTCGCTGGCCTTGCTCGATATCGAAAACGGCTCGGTGGATGCACGCATCGTTCGGCTCGTCGAATAGAAAAAGCCGGTGCTTAGAGGGCACCGGCTTCCAGGCAATCAAGCCAAAATCATTAAGCGCGCGCCGCGCCTTCCGGCATGCGCCCATCCATCTCCGCCGCTTCACGATGGCCGCGCAACACCGCATGCGCTTCGGACTTCGTGGCCACGGCCGGCGGCGAGCCCTTCAACGGCTTCTTCGCCGTCTCATGCAGCGCCAAAACCGACACGATACCGATGATCGACGCGCCCATCAGGTAATACGCCGGCATCATCAGATTGCCGGTCTTGTCGACCAGCCACGCGGTGACGAGCGGCGTCGTGCCGCCGAACAGCGACACCGACACGTTGAAGCCGATGGCCAGCGCGCCATAGCGAATCTTGGTCGGGAACAGCGCCGGCAGCGACGAAGGCATCACGCCCGTGAACGTGCAGAGCAGCGCGCCGAGAATCATCATGCCCGCGAAAATCGACGTCACGCTGCCCATGCGGATCAGCGAGAGCGCGGGAATCGACAGCAGCAGCAAGCCGACGCAACCCGCGAGCATCACAGGCTTGCGGCCCACGGCGTCCGACAGACGGCCGGCGAGCAGCGTGAGCGGCATCATCAGCACCATCACGATGAGCACGATAAAGAGGCCATGCGTCTCGTTGAACTTGAGCGTCGCGGACAGATAGCTCGGCAGATACGACAGCGCCATGTAATCGGTCACGTTGAAGATCAGCACGAGACCCACGCATTGCAAGAGCGGCTTCCATTGCTGGATGAGCGTCTCGCGGAACTGCTGCTTCGTGGTTTCGTGCGACACGGCTTCGGCCTTCTCGGCTTCACGCTGGAACGCGGGCGTTTCTTCGAGCTTCATCCGAATGTACAAACCGATCAGCCCGAGCGGCCCCGCGATGATGAACGGAATGCGCCAGCCCCACGACAGCAGCGCGTCCTGCGACAGCACGGCCGTCAGCACGGCGACCACGCCCGCGCCCAGCACATAGCCCACGAGCGTGCCGAATTCGAGGAAGCTCGCCATGAACCCGCGCTTCTTGTCCGGCGAGAATTCGGCGATGAACGTCGCCGCGCCGCCGTACTCGCCGCCGGTCGAAAACCCTTGCAGCAGACGCGCGGCCAGCAGCAGCACCGGCGCCATCACGCCAATCGTCCCATAGCTCGGAATCAGCCCGATACAGAAGGTGCCGATGGCCATCATGATCATGGTCATGGCGAGCACGCGTTTGCGGCCGATGCGGTCGCCCAGCGGCCCGAACACCATGCCGCCGATCGGGCGCACGAGAAACGCCGCCGCGAACGTGCCGAAGGTCGCCAGCAATTGCGCGGCGGGGCTGCTCGACGGGAAGAAGACCTTCCCGAGCGTCACGGCGATATAGCTGTACACGCCGAAGTCGAACCATTCCATCGCGTTGCCGATGGCCATTGCGCCGACTGCGCGCTTGAGCAGGGATTGATCGACGATGGTGATGTCATCGATGGTGAGGCCGGACGCCTTGCCAGCATCGGTAGTTTGGGCAGGCTCGTTACGTTTGCGCCAAAGGCCATCATCAAGAGCGTTCATGTTCGAAAAGACTCCGTATTGATCCCGGGCGCTCACTTGCGGGAAAGCGGTCGGGCGCGCGGCCGTAGGAGGCCTTGCGTATTGCCGGGACAGTGCAGTTTCGCGACGGCGCCGCACGCCAGTTGCCAGGTCGCAGAGCCAAAGGCTCCGCGCAGCATCGTTCTTAAACCGACGCTGAAGATTGCATAGCAAATGCGGTGCCGGTGCCTGGCGGGCGAAGCGGGAACCCGCTCGTCGCGAAAATGCACTCGGGATGAAACAAACGAATTTGACGTGCGGACGGCGAACCGGGTGAGGGCTGCCGCGGGTGGGCCGCGACGTCGGAAAAACCAAAGCTGAGACGAAAAAGGCCGGCGTGCTGCTAGAGAACCGACGCGCCTCTTTGTATGAAAACTGTCACTGCCGGGTGGTGCTCATTCAGAGCGACACACGTAAATGAGGGTGAGTTGCAGTTGATAACGACCAAGATAATAACACGATCGCAGACGATCTGCAAACGACGCTATCGACAATGCGCTTCGATAGCCGCGCAAACCCTTGCTGCGTATAGGATTAACCCTAAGTTCGAGGACAACAAAAAACCGGCGCGCAGCCGGTTTTTTGTGACAAATCTGACGCCGATTTCAGCTTTGCGGCGGCACGTAACCAGTCGCCGTATCTGCGCCTTCGCCGAAGAAATACTTCTCCGTCTGCTTGAGAAGGTACTGACGCGCGCGCGGGTCCGCCATGTTCAGCCGGTTCTCGTTGATGAGCATGGTTTGCTGCTTGAGCCAGCCTTGCCACGCTTCCTTGGAAATCGTTTCGTAGATGCGCTTGCCAAGTTCGCCCGGCAGTGGCGGAAATTCCAGACCTTCGGCTTCCTTGCCGAGCTTCGCGCATTGAACCATTCGTGCCATCGTGTCTTTCTCCTGTATCGGGGTAGCGGGGCGCGCGGAACGACACGCGCGCGTCCGGGAATCGGGTCAAAGCTGCTTCATCAGCACGAGCGATTTACGTTGCCAGTTGTAGAGGCGGCGCCGGTCTTCCGGCAGATCGTCCACGGTCACCTTGACGAAGCCGCGCTTCAGGAACCAGTGTTCGGTGCGCGTGGTGAGCACGAAGATGCGCGTGAGACCGCGCGCGCGGGCGCGTTGCTCGATGCGCTTCAACAGACGCTCGCCATCGCCCGAACCTTGTGCTTCGGGCGCGACCGTCAGGCACGCCATCTCACCAATGCGCTCCTGCGTGTACGGATACAGCGCCGCGCAGCCGAACAGCACGCCATCGTGCTCGATCACCGAGAAATGGTCGATGTCGCGCTCGATCTGGTGACGCCCGCGCCGCACGAGCGTGCCGTCGCTTTCCAGCGGTTCGATCAGCGTGAGAATGCCGCCGACGTCATCCGGCGTGGCTTCGCGCAGGCTTTCGAGGTTCTCGTACGAGATCATCGTGCCGACGCCATCGTGCAGAAACAGTTCGAGCAGCACGCTGCCATCGAGCAGATACGGAATGATGTGACCGCGCGCCACGCCGCCACGGCATGCGCGAATGGTGTGCTTCAGGTAGAACGCCGTGTCGCCCTGAAGCTCGCCGCTTTCTTGCAGACGGTAAGCGTCGTCGAGCGACATTTCGCGAATGAGTTCGCCTTCGGTATCGACCAGACCGGGAATTTCCGTCACGAAGATGATCTTGTCGGCGCGCAACGCGATGGCGGCGGCGGACGCGACATCTTCCATCGACAGATTGAACGCTTCGCCGGTGGGCGAGAAGCCGAGCGAGGACAGCAGCACGAGTTTGTTCGAGGCAAGCGACTGGCGGATCGAATCGCCGTCGATCTTGCGCACGACGCCCGTGTGCTGGAAATCGACGCCATCTAGAATGCCGACCGGCCGCGCCGTCACGAAGTTGCCCGACACCACGCTGATATGCGCGTGCGCCATCGGCGTGTTCGGCAAGCCCTGGCTGATGGCGGCTTCGATATCGAGGCGCACTTCGCCGGCGGCTTCTTTCGCGGATTCGAGCGCGCGCGCATCCGTAATGCGCAAGCCATGCGAAAACGACGATTCGACGCCATGCAGGCTCAATTGCTCGTCGAGCTGCGGACGCGAACCATGCACCAATACGACGTGAATGCCCATGGCATGCAGCAAACCGATGTCCTGCACGAGCGCATTCAGCCGGCCTTCCTGCACCATTTCGCCGCCGAACGCCACGACGAAGGTTTTATCCTTGAACGCGTGAATATAGGGCGCGACGGAGCGCATCCAGTCGACGAACTGGGCGTGCGGATTCGGCGCCTCGGGCTCGCTCGGAGGAGGCTGCGAGACCGCGTTGGACGCGAGGCTGAGGTCGGTTTGCGAATTCATGGCGGGATTATAATGCGATGCTATGCCGAATGTTTCCCGACCTTCACGTCCCGAACGTGCCAACGATGCGGGCAAGTCCCCGTCAGCCGATAAATCCCTCGATCCTTTGGAGCAATTGCGACAGTTGCGTGAAAACTTGCGGCGTGAGCAAGGGGAGCGCACGGGTGAGGCGGGGGATGAAGTGCTGAGTAAGAAGGAATTGGCGGCGCGGCGGTTTGCGGGTGGGGCGGGTTCTGTGACGAAAGAGCAGGAGCCGGTTAAGGCACACGTCGAAGCGATGCCGCGAGATGCGAAGCCTCAGCGCGCTTCTCGAAACGAATCGCCGAAACCTGCTCCGATACAGAAGCAGACGAATGCGCCGCGCGAAAGCGATGGCAAGTCCGAGCGCGCGCCGCGTGAAATGCATCGTGATTCGGAGACAACGCGCGCCGCGACGCCGCCTGCGCAGCCGCGCAAGGCGGAAACGCGCGCTACATCGCTATCCGCGCAGCCACGCAACCCGGAAGCACGCACGGCGACGCCACCCGCACAGCAACGAAAGCCGGAAGCGCATGCTGCGACGCCATCCGCACAGCAACGCGAGCCGGAAGCACGCGCAACGACGCCATCCGCGCAGCCACGCAACCCGGAAGCACGCGCAGCGACACCGCCCACGCAGCAACGCAAGCCGGAAGTGCACGCAGCGACGCCAAGCACGCAGCAACAAAAGCTGGAAGCGCACGCAGCGACACCGCCCACGCGGCAACGCAACGCGGAAGCACGCGCAACGACGCCATCCGCGCAGCAACGCAAGCCGGAAGCACGTGCAACGACGCCACCCGCACAGCAACGCAATCCGAACGCACGCGCCGCGACGCCGCCCACGAAGCAACAGAACCCGCAAGCACGCGCCACGACGCCGCCCACGCAACCACGCAATCCGCAGCCTCGCGAAGCACGCGGGCCGCGCGAACCCAGCCAGGAACGCGCAGGACCTCAAACGCCCCGCGACGCACACGCACCGCGCCCAACCCGCGCCCCGCGCATCGTCACGCCGAACCCGATCCCGCCGATCACCTTCCCCGAAGCGCTGCCGGTCTCCGGCCGCCGTGAGGAAATCGCGCGCGCCATCGCGTCGAACCAGGTCGTGATCGTCAGCGGCGAAACCGGCTCTGGCAAGACCACCCAGCTCCCGAAAATCTGCCTCACGCTCGGACGCGGTTTAGGCGCAGGCGGCAGCGGTCTGATCGGCCACACGCAGCCGCGCCGGATCGCGGCATCCGCGACGGGCAAGCGCATCGCGGAGGAACTCGGCACGCCGTTTGGCGAAGTCGTCGGCTACAAGGTGCGCTTCACCGACAATCTCGCGCCGGGTGCATCCGTCAAGCTGATGACGGACGGCATCCTGCTCGCCGAAACGCAGACCGACCCGCTGCTCAAGGCGTACGACACGATCATCATCGACGAGGCGCACGAGCGCAGCCTCAACATCGACTTTCTGCTTGGCTATCTGAAGGAAATCCTGCCGCGCCGGCCGGATCTCAAGCTGATCGTCACCTCCGCGACCATCGATGCCGAACGCTTCGCGCGTCACTTCGGCACCGACGAAAAACCCGCGCCGGTGATCGAGGTGAGCGGCCGTTTGTATCCGGTCGAAATGCGCTACCGCCCGATCGAGGAAGCGAGCGAAGCGATAAAAAACGCGCAAGGCACCGCGCCGAAACGCGGCGACCGCAAGAGCGACCGCGACCTGATGGAAGCCATCGTCGATGCCGCCGACGAACTCTGCCGCGAAGGCCCCGGCGACGTGCTCGTGTTCCTCCCCGGCGAGCGCGAAATCCGCGATGCGGCCGAAGCGCTGCGCAAGCATCATCCGCCGCACACGGAAATCTTGCCGCTGTTCGCGCGGCTCTCGGCGCAGGAACAAGAGCGCGTGTTCCGGCCGTCGAATGCGCGGCGGATCGTGCTGGCGACCAACGTGGCGGAAACCTCGCTGACCGTGCCGGGCATCCGTTACGTGGTCGATGCAGGCACCGCGCGCGTGAAGCGCTATTCGTATCGCAACAAGGTCGAGCAGTTGCAGATCGAGCCGATTTCGCAGGCGGCGGCGAATCAGCGCGCGGGACGTTGCGGGCGCGTGGCCGACGGCATATGCATCCGGCTGTACGACGAAGCGGATTACCAGTTGCGTCCGCGCTTCACCGATCCGGAAATCCTGCGTTCGTCGCTGGCCGCTGTCATTTTGCGGATGAAGTCGCTCCATCTCACCGCGATCGAAACGTTCCCGTTCATCGAGCCGCCGCCGGGCCGCGCCATCGCGGACGGTTATCAACTGCTCAACGAACTCGGCGCCGTCGATGACGACAACGCGCTCACGCCGCTCGGCCGCGAACTCGCGCGCCTGCCGCTCGATCCGCGCGTCGGACGCATGATTCTGGCGGCGCGCGATCATCATGCGCTGAAGGAAGTGCTGATTATCGCGTCGGCGGTGTCGGTGCAGGACCCGCGCGACCGGCCTGTGGAAGCGCAGGAGCAGGCGGATCAGGCGCATCGGCAATTCGTCGATGAGCGTTCGGAATTTCTTCAGTGGACGCGCATCTGGAACTGGTTCGAAGAGGCCATCGCGCACAAGAAATCGAACAAGCAACTGACCGATGCGTGCCGCGCCAACTTCCTCTCGCATCTGCGCCTGCGCGAATGGCGCGATGTGCATTCGCAATTGCTCACGGTCGTGCGTGAGCATGGCTGGCGCATCAACGAATCCGATGCGACGTTCGAGCAGGTGCATCTGTCGCTCTTGACGGGTTTGCTCGGCAATGTCGGTCTCAAGGCCGACGACGAGCCGCATTATCTCGGCGCACGCGGCATCAAGTTTCATTTGTGGCCGGGTTCGGCGCTGCTGAAAAAAGCAGGGCGCTGGGTGATGGCGGGCGAACTCGTCGAGACGAGCCGTTTGTATGCGCGGACCATCGCGAAGATCGAGCCGGAATGGCTGGAAACGGTGGGCGCGCATCTGCTGAAAAAATCGCTCTCGGATGCGCATTGGGAAAAGAAGGCGGCGCAGGTCGTTTCGTACGAACGTGCGACGCTTTACGGCCTCACGGTGTACGCGCGCCGTCGTGTGAGCTTTGGTCAGCAGGATCCGAAGTACGCGCGCGAGCTTTTCATTCGCAGCGCGCTGGTGGAAGGCGAATTCGACACGCGCCTGCCGTTCTTCGCGCATAACCGCAAGCTGGTCGCGGACATCGAGCAGCTTGAGCACAAGTCGCGCCGTCAGGACGTGCTCGTGGACGACGAACTCATCCACGGCTTCTACGATTCGTTCGTGCCGGAAGGCATCTGGACGGGCGCGGCGTTCGAGCGCTGGTATCGCGACGAGCAGAAGAAAGCGGGCAACGACAAGCTGCTGTTTCTCTCGCGCGATGACCTCATGCGCCATGAAGCCGCGGGCGTCACGACCGATCTCTTCCCGAAGCGCATGACGATGTCGGGCATCGAGATGTCGCTGTCGTATCACTTCGAGCCGGGTTCGCCGCGCGATGGCGTGACGCTCGCGGTGCCGCTCTACGGCCTGAATCAGATCGATGCGCGCCGCGTCGAATGGGTCGTGCCGGGCATGATCAAGGAAAAGACGCAACTGCTGCTCAAGTCGCTGCCGCAGAAGTTGCGCCGTCACGTGGTGCCGCTGCCGGATTACGCGGCGGGTTTCGCCGAGCGTCACGCGGGGCCGAAGTTCGGCGCGGGCATGCTGATCGATACGATCATCGCCGATATTCGCGAGCAGACGCAGATCGCCGTGAAAAGCGCGGATTTCAAGCTGGAAACGCTGCCCGCGCATCTGTTCATGAACTTCAAGGTGATCGACGAACACGGCCGTCAACTCGCGATGGGCCGCAATCTCGCGCAGTTGCGCGCGGAACTCGGCTCTCAGGCGCAACAGCATTTTCAGAAGCTCACGGCCACCGCCGCGTTCGATGCGTTGTCGGGCGAAACCAGCGTCGCGCCGCAAGCGCTGCCCGCTACGGGCGAGGGCGTCGCGCTGTACGAAAACCTGACGACGTGGAATTTCGGCAAGCTCCCCGAATTGCTGGAAATTCGTCGTCGCGGGCAAACGCTGTTCGGCTATCCGGCGCTGGTCGATCGCACCACGCATTGCGATGTCGAAGTATTCGATTCGCCCGAGGAAGCGGCGCGGATTCATCGCGCGGGATTGCGGCGCTTGTTCGCCTTGCAATTGCGCGAGCCGATCCGCTATCTGGAGCGCAACCTCCCCGGACTGCGCGAAATGTCGATGCAATACATGCCGCTCGGCACCGCCGACGAACTGCGCGATCAGATCGTGGATACCGCGCTGGATCGCGCGTGCCTGCAAGACCCGCTGCCCGACGACGACGCCACCTTCCACGCTCGCCGCGATGCCGCGAAAGGGCGGCTCACGCTGCTCGCGCAGGAAATCGCGCGCCTGGTCGGCGCGATTCTCGCCGAATACGCGGCCGTCACGAAAAAACTCGCGCAGGCGAAGGGTTTCGCGTCCGCCCACGCGGATATGCAAGCACAACTGAACGCGCTCGTCGGCAAGCGCTTCGTGATCGACACGCCTTACACGCAGATGACGCATTTCCCGCGCTATCTGAAGGGCATCGGCCTGCGCATCGACAAGCTCAAGGCCGATCCGGCTCGCGATGCGCGTCTCATGGCCGACATGCTGCCGCTCGCGCAGCATTACCAGCGCGCACTCTCGCAGCGCGGCGGCGTCGCGGATGCGCGGCTCGCAGAATATCGCTGGCTGCTCGAAGAACTGCGCGTGTCGCTGTACGCCCAGGAATTGCGCACGCCCATGCCGGTTTCGATCAAGCGGCTGCAAAAAGTCTGGGAATCGATGCAACGCTGATGACTTCGCGCGGCCCACGGTCGCGCGAAGTGGTATTTCTTGCGCTGATTCAAAGCATTGCGCGGAAAAAAGCCATGCGTCAACGTCTTTGTCTACGCAAACGTTCTACAATGACGGCTGCTTCCCACACGTCCTGTTCATGCGCAATAGTCTTCTTTCCAGCCGCGTCCGTGCGGCTGTCGCACGCGTCGCCATCGCTGCCGGCGCGGCGCTCGTCGCTACCGCTGCTTTCGCCAATAACATCATCGTGCTCAATTCGGCTGAAGCCACGCTGAGTCTGATCGATGAAAACACGCGTCAGGTCGTCGGCACCGTGCCGACCGGCAAGGAACCGCATCACTTGATGCCCACGCCGGATGCGTCCTCGCTGATCGTCGCGAATTCGGTGTCGAACAACCTCATGTTCGTCGATCCGAAAACGGGCACGGTACAGCGCTGGGTTCAGGATGTCGAAGATCCTTATCAGATCGGTTTTTCGCCGGACAAGAAGTGGTTCGTTTCCACCGGTTTGCGGCTGGATCGGCTGGATATCTACCGTTACGACGGCCATAACCTGACCATCGCCAAACGCCTGCCGCTCGGCAAGATGCCGAGTCATATCGCGTTCTCCAACGACAGTTCGACGGCGTTCATCTCCTTGCAAGTGTCGGGCGAAATCGCTGCCATTGATCTGGCGACGCAAACCGTCAAATGGAAGATGAAAGTGGGCGAAGTGCCCGCAGGCGTGTGGATGACGCCCGGCGACAAATACCTGCTCGTCGGGATGACGGGCGCGGATTATGTGGCCGTGCTCGACTGGCGCAACCAGAAGATCGTCAAGACCATTCCCACGGGCAAGGGCGCGCACAACTTCCGCTCGATGGTCGATGGCAAGCACGTGCTGGTGTCGAACCGCGTGGCGAACACCATCAGCATCATCGATGAAGACGCGCTCACGAACGTCGGCGATATCACGGGCCTCTTGCCGGGGCCGGACGACATGGAACTTTCCGCCGACAAGAAGACTCTGTGGGTGACGTTCCGCTTCGCGAAGCACGTCGGCGTGATCGATCTGCCGAACCGCAAGCTCGTGCAGACCATCAAGGTGGGACGCTCGCCGCACGGCATCTATTTTTATGACCGCGCGCCGGTGACGTCGCCGAACGGCGCGTAAGGTCGAAGCGGGAAGTCGGGGCGCGTTTTCGCGCTCTGTACTAGGATTGAAAACGTAGTCACGCAAGGGCTAAGGTTTCAGGAACGACGGAGCACCATGTTTCATTCCATTCTTTCGTCTCTCGACAGCTTCGTATCGGCAGTGCAAACGCTGCTCTACGTGGACGTGGTCCAGCCGTTCCTGTTCAAGACCGGCATGATGGACTATGACGAAGACACCTACGATGCCCTCTATTGGGTGATCGTCGGTGTCATGGAAGTGCTCGCCATGTACGCGGTGCTGCGTCCGCTCGAAGCCTTCCGTCCGGCGGAACAATGGGAAAACCGGCGCGGCGTGCGCATCGACGTGCTTTATACGTGGATCGTCAAGCTCGGCATCCTGAACCTGTTTTTCTTCTTCACCTTCCAGCCGCTGTTCGATTCGATGCAAAGCTGGCTGCGCCTTCAAAACGTGCCGAGCCTCGATATCGACAATATCTGGCCAGGTGTGACCACGCAACCGATCGTCACGTTCGTCATCTATCTGATCGTGCTGGACTTCGCGGGTTACTGGTATCACCGGCTGGAGCATCGCATCGGGATTTGGTGGGAGTTGCACGCGGTGCATCACAGCCAGCAGAAAATGTCGCTCTGGTCCGACGACCGCAATCACCTGCTCGACGACATTCTGCAAGCCAGCTTCTTCGCGAGCGTGGCGCTGGTGATCGGCGTGGAGCCGTCGCAGTTCGTGGTGCTGGTCGCCATCACCAATCTCATGCAGAGCGTGCAGCACGCGAATATCCGGCTGCATTTCGGCTGGCTGTTCGACCGGATCGTGGTGAGTCCGGCGTTTCACCGGCGGCATCATGCGATTGGCTTCGGGCACGAAGGCACGGCTTACGGCTGCAATTTCGGCGTGCTGTTCTCGTTCTGGGACATTCTCTTTCGTTCGGCGTCGTTCGACCGCACTGTCGAGCCGACCGGCATCCGCGATCAACTCGGCGCGCCGGGCGTGGCGCCGGTCCTCTATGGCGAAGGCTTCTTCGAGCAGCACTGGCTCGCCTTCAAACGCATCCGCGCGCGGCTCACGGCGCGTCGCGCAGGTTCGTCCGCGTCCGACGGTTCGGCTGCGCTCTGATTTTCTCTCTGCCGGCGCCCGCTCGTGGCGCTGGTTTATCCTGTCGTTTTCTCTTCTTTCGACGATTCACGCATGAATGATCTGTTGCGCTCGTTCGTGCGCGCGGTGGCGAACGTTTTTCATCCGCGCATGTTGTGGCTCACGCTCATGCCGTTCGCGGCGGCGACTATCGCCTGGGGCGCGGTGCTCTGGTTTTTCTGGCAGACGCTGACGGGCGCGGCGCGCAACTGGCTCGACGGCTGGGCGCTCACCGCCGCCATGTATCGTTTGTTCGATGCAGTGGGCTTTTCCGCATTGCATGCCGTGATCGCGCCGTTTCTGGTCGTGATCATGGCGGTGCCGCTGATCGTCGTGACCGTGCTCTTGCTGATCGCGACCTTATCGATGCCCGGCGTCATCGGTTTGCTCACGCGCAAGCCGCGCGGCCATTACGCCAGTCTCGAAGCGCGGCATGGCGGCTCGTGGTACGGCAGCCTCGGCCATTCCGTCATCACGACGCTCGTGTGTCTGGTATTGCTGGTCGTGACCTTGCCGCTGTGGCTGATTCCGCCGTTCTTCGCGCTGATCCCGCCGCTGCTTTGGGGCTGGCTCACGTACCGCGTGATGACCTACGACGCGCTCGCCGTGCATGCCAGCGTCGAAGAACGCCGTCTGATCGTGCGCGAGGCGCGCTGGCCGCTCTTGGGCATCGGCATCGTGAGCGGTTTGCTGAGTTCGGTGCCGACCATGCTGTGGGCGTGGTCCGTCTGGCTGCTGCCGTTGTTCCCGGTCGTCGCTGCCGCGACGATCTGGGCGTATGCATTCATCCTCATCTTTTCCGCGCTGTGGTTCGCGCACTATTGCCTGCACGCGCTCGAACGCCTGCGCGCGAACGAGCCGCAGTTTCCGGCGATCACGGCGCAGGGCCGCGACGTCACTCTGGAAAAATAACAAGGGGCAATCATGGGCATTGGCGTCATCATCATCGGCGACGAAATTCTGTCGGGCCGTCGCACGGACAAACATCTGCCGAAGATCATCGAATTGCTGGGCGCGCGCGGGCTGTCGCTCGACTGGGCGGAATATGTCGGCGACGATCCCGCGCGCATTACCGCGACGCTTACGCGCACGCTCGCCTCGGGCGATATCGTGTTCTCGACGGGCGGTATCGGCGCGACGCCGGACGATCACACGCGCCAGTGCGCGGCCAAGGCGCTCGGCGTGCCGCTGGAGTTGCACCCGGAAGCGGCGGAGCTGATTCGCGCGCGTATCCGCGAAACGGCGGAGCAGGCGGGCAAACCGGTGGAACTGGAGACGCCGGAGAATCTGCATCGGCTGAACATGGGGACGTTTCCGCAGGGCGCGCGCATCATCCCGAACAGTTACAACAAGATTCCGGGCTTTTCCGTCGGCGATCATCATTTCGTGCCGGGCTTTCCGGTCATGGCGTGGCCGATGATCGAATGGGTGCTCGACAATCACTACGCGCATTTGCATCACGCGACGCCGCACGCCGAGCGCTCGCTGCTCGTGTTCGGCTTGCCGGAATCGCGCATCACGCCGCTGATGATGCAGATCGAGCACGACTTCGAAGGCGTGCGCGCATTCAGCCTGCCGAGCGTCGGCGATGCGGCGCGTGGAGCGCTTTACGCGCGCTCGCATATCGATCTGGGCGTGAAGGGCGATCCGGCCAAGGTCGATAACGCGTTCGAGGTGCTGCGTACCGGCGTGCTGGATCTGGGCGGCGAAGTGGTGGAAGTGCCGCCGGAGGAAGCGTCGTGATTTTGCTTGAAGTAATCGCTACCACGGTGGCCGATGCGCGCACGGCGGAACGCGGCGGCGCGAACCGGCTGGAACTCGTCACGGCGATGGGCGAGGGCGGGTTGACGCCGAGCATCGGGCTGATCGAAGCCGTCGTGGATGCCGTGAGCATTCCGGTGAACGTGATCCTGCGTCCGCACAGCCGCTCGTTCGTCTACGATGCCGACGACTTAGCCGTGATTCTGCGCGATGCACGCGCCATCGCGGCGTCCGGCGCGAACGCGATCGTCTTCGGCGCGTTGCACGCGGATGCCACCATCGACACCGATGTTTTGGAACGCGTGATAGACGCCGCCGATGGTCTGCCGCTGACCTTCCATCGCGCCTTCGACGAGACACGCGATCTCGTCGAAGCGTTCGACACCTTGCAGCGTTTCGATGCCGTGACCAATGTGCTGACATCCGGCGGCAAGCCTTCCGTGCTCGAAGCACAACCGATGATCGCGGATCTGGTCAAGCGTTCGGCAGACCGACGCTGCACCGTGCTCGCAGGCGCAGGCTTCACCGTCGATGCCGTCGCGCCTTTCGTCGAGGCAACCGGCCTGAGCGCCGTTCACTTCGGCTCAGGCGTGCGCGTGGACGGCAAAGGCCTCGCGCCCGTCGATGAAGCGCGCGTCAGGCGCGTGCGGTCCTTGCTCGACACGTAGCAGCGTTCAGGCACCCGCCCAAGGCAAGCCCCGAAAGCACCACCCCGAAGCCGTCTTCCGATGCCCTTGGGCATCCTTGTCGCCTTCGAACCCTTCGAGCAGGTCATACGCCTTCGCAAACCCTTCCTTCTGCGCCGCCACCGCCGCGAGCTTCGAACGCGCGGCGCTGCGGCACAGAAACACGACCGGCGTATCCGGGGTGGCGATCTGTCGTAATTGTTGGATAAACTCGTCGTTCGGCACGGAGCCGGGGTAACGAATCCATTCGATGTGCGCGTACTGCGCGCCTTCGATGGCCGGACGTCCTACCCAGTCGAGTTCGGCGCGTGTGCGAACATCGACGAGACGCACGGTTGGATCGAGTTGCAGCAGTTCCAAACCCTCGGCGGGCGTGAAGGCGCCCGCGTAGGTCAGATTGTTTTCAGCGGCGCGGCTGGCCGCCTGGCGATACAGTTGTTCGAGCGTGCTCATGGCGCGTGGGTCTCCGTGGTCGGGGCCAAAAGTTCATTCTAGCGGAGCGGTTCGCGACGCCTGCCGCCACCGTTCACGACCGGATGAAATGCGCGACAATGGTGCAACACCGATTCATCGCACAAAAACAGTGCGCGAGCAGGTTGATGCAAGTGGTCACGCACCGAATTAGTGCGCGTCCCCGGGCCGGCAGTTTTTCACCCACCTTGCAACTGAAGTCGAATCACGGAAAAAACGCACGCTGCTTCAAGTGCTTAGCGCAAAGTTGGTGCGCTTGGCATGGAAGCTGCTTTTTGATCCTCGATTAGTCACGCTGGTCGAATTGGTCGAGGCGGCGAAGCAATTCGCCGACTTTTGTTAATCAGGAGATAGGTAATGAGTAAAACCGTGGCCGACGTCGTGCAACTCGTCAAGGACGAGGACGTCAAGTTCGTCGATTTCCGTTTCACCGACACGCGCGGCAAAGAACAACACGTTTCCGTGCCGGTCTCGGCATTTGACGAAGACAAGTTTGAAAGCGGCCACGCTTTCGACGGTTCCTCCATTGCCGGCTGGAAGGGCATCGAAGCGTCGGACATGCTGCTGGTGCCGGACCCGGATACCGCCTTCATCGACCCGTTCTATGAAGAATCCACGCTGGTTCTGACCTGCGACGTGGTCGAACCGTCCGATGGCAAAGGCTACGAGCGCGATCCGCGTTCGCTCGCCCGCCGCGCGGAAGCCTATCTGAAAAGCTCGGGCCTGGGCGACACCGCCTACTTCGGTCCGGAGCCGGAATTCTTCATCTTCGATTCGGTCCAGTGGAGCACGGATCAGTCGGGCTGCTTCGTGAAGATCGGCTCGGAAGAAGCGCCGTGGTCGTCGGCGAAGGAATTCGAAGGCGGCAACACGGGTCACCGTCCGGGCACGAAGGGCGGCTACTTCCCGGTCGCGCCGATCGACACGTTCCAGGACATGCGCTCGGAAATGTGTCTGTTGCTCGAACAGATCGGCATTCCGGTCGAAGTTCACCACCACGAAGTGGCGGGTCAAGGCCAGAACGAAATCGGCACGAAGTTCTCGACGCTGGTTCAGCGCGCGGACTGGCTGCAACAGACGAAGTACATCGTTCAGAACGTGGCGCACACCTATGGCAAGACGGCGACCTTCATGCCGAAGCCGATCGTGGGCGACAACGGCTCGGGCATGCACGTTCACCAGTCGATCTGGAAGGACGGTCAGAACCTGTTCGCGGGCAACGGCTACGCCGGTCTGTCGGAATTCGCGCTGTTCTACATCGGCGGCATCATCAAGCATGCACGCGCGCTGAACGCCATCACGAATCCGGGCACGAACTCGTACAAGCGCCTCGTGCCGCACTTCGAAGCGCCGGTGAAGCTGGCTTACTCGGCTCGCAACCGTTCGGCATCGATCCGTATTCCGCACGTGAGCAACCCGAAGGGCCGCCGTATCGAAACGCGCTTCCCGGATCCGCTCGCGAATCCGTACCTGTGCTTCTCCGCGCTGATGATGGCGGGTCTCGACGGCGTGCAGAACAAGATTCATCCGGGCGAAGCCGCGGACAAGAATCTGTACGACCTGCCGCCGGAAGAAGACGCGAAGATCCCGACCGTGTGCGCGGGCCTCGATCAGGCACTCGACGCGCTCGACGCGGATCGCGAGTTCCTGACCATCGGCGGTGTGTTCACGGACTCGATGCTCGACGCTTACATCGAACTGAAGACGCAGGAGTTGCAGCGTTATCGTCAGGCGGTGCATCCGGTCGAGTTCGAAATGTACTACTCGCTGTAATCGCATGACGTTCGCGCGTTTCGATCACGGCAGTTTGAAGAAGCGCGCGGCGCATGCCATGCGGTGAACAAGAAAAAGGGACGGCGCGCCGTCCCTTTTTTAATCGCCGCGCATTCCTGAATCGATAAAAAGATCGGTATCCGAACGACTTCATTGGTTGTCGATGGTGCTAAAGAATCTCATCAAGGCGCGCCGTGGCCACGCCGATTCATTGTCCGACGACACGCAGCTTGCCGCCACGGGACTGCTTGCGGGCTATGAATCGCTGCCGACGGTCGTGCTCGTGCTGGACATGCGCAATCTGAAGATCGCGTATGCGAACCCTTCGGCCGAATCGATGCTGGAGCGTTCGCGCAAGCAGCTTTCGCAGACGAACTGGCCGGAGCTTTTCGCCAACGCGGACGAACTCGCTTTGACGATTGCATCGATTGCCGAGAATCGCTTCAACGCGACGCGGCTCGACGCCACGCTCGACCGGCCGGGGCGCGAGGCCATTCACGTGCACGCGATCGTCGGCTATCTCGAAGCCGCGACGGATTACGTGCTGCTCGAACTGTTCGAGAACGAGCGCCATCTGCGCACGGACCGCGAGGAGCGCATCCACGATCTCACGGCCGTGAACAAGCAGTTGATCCGCAATCTCGCGCACGAAATCAAGAATCCGCTGGGCGGCATTCGCGGCGCGGCGCAGTTGCTCGAATTCGAACTGGGCGAGCGTGAACGCGACGAATTGCGCGAATACACGCAGGTCATCATCAAGGAGTCCGACCGTCTGCAAACGCTGGTGGACCGGTTGCTGGAGCCGCACCGGCATCCGCATATCGTGGGCGATGTGAATATCCACGAAGTCTGCGAGCGTGTGCGCGCCGTGATTCTCGCGGAGTTTCCGCGCGGCCTGCATATCGAACGCGATTACGACGTGAGCGTGCCCGACCTGCGCGGCGACAAGGAACAACTCATTCAGGCGCTGCTCAACATCGTGCGCAATGCGGCCGAGGCGCTCCGCGAACGCATCTCGCAGGGCGATGCCAAGATCGAACTGCGCACGCGCATCGCGCGGAAGGTGACGATCGGCAAACGACTGCACAAACTGGCATTGGACTTGCATATCACTGACAACGGTCCCGGCATTCCTCGGGAAATTCGCGACCGGATCTTTTTTCCGCTCGTGTCGGGCCGTGAAGACGGCAGCGGTCTGGGTCTCACGCTCGCGCAATCCTTCGTGCATCAGCACGATGGCCTGATCGAAGTGGAAAGCCGCCCTGGCTGCACCGAATTCGCGATCCTCCTGCCATTCGAGAGCTACACGGAGAAGTGAACTGAACCTGACTGCTGACGACACTACGAGGAACGTCACAGGCCGCCGTCAGACTGGCCGATATTCCGAATCACGCTTTGACGCCTGACCGTTTCGACGGGCTCACACCGAACCACACGAAGACTTCTCGCCGAACGATATGAAGCCGATCTGGATAGTAGACGACGACCAATCCATCCGATGGGTGCTGGAAAAGGCCCTTGCACGAGAGAACTTCAGCACGCGCAGTTTCTCCGGCGTGCGCGATGCGCTCGCCGCGCTCGAACACGAAAGCCCGCAGGTTCTGGTGTCGGACATCCGCATGCCGGGCGGCTCGGGGCTGGAGCTGTTGCAGACCGTGCGCGACCGGCTGCCGGGCTTGCCGGTCATCATCATGACGGCGTTCTCGGACCTCGACAGCGCCGTGGCCGCGTTTCAGGGCGGCGCGTTCGAATATCTCGCCAAGCCGTTCGATGTCGATAAAGCCGTGGAACTCATCCGCCGCGCCGTCGATGAAAGCATGCGCGGCGAAGCGGCGTATGAAGAACGCGTGACGGAAACGCCCGAGATGCTCGGACAGGCGCCCGCGATGCAGGACATGTTTCGCGCCATCGGCCGGCTGTCGCATTCGGCGGCGACCGTGCTCATCACGGGCGAATCAGGCACCGGAAAGGAGCTTGTCGCGCGCGCCTTGCACCGACATAGCCCACGCGCGAACGGGCCGTTCATCGCGCTGAACACGGCGGCGATTCCGAAGGATCTGTTGGAATCCGAACTATTCGGTCACGAGCGCGGCGCGTTCACCGGCGCGCAGGCCATGCGGCAGGGCCGTTTCGAGCAGGCCGAGAACGGCACGCTGTTTCTCGATGAAATCGGCGACATGCCGTTCGACTTGCAGACGCGTTTATTGCGCGTGCTGTCGGACGGGCAGTTCTATCGCGTGGGCGGTCACAATCCGCTCAAGGCGAATGTGCGCGTGATCGCGGCGACGCATCAGAATTTGGAATCGCGCGTGCGGCAAGGGCTGTTTCGCGAGGACTTGTATCACCGTCTCAATGTGATTCGGCTGCGGCTGCCCGCGTTGCGTGAGCGCAGCGAAGATATCCCGTTGCTCGCGCGTCACTTCCTGCAAAAGAGCGCGCGCGATCTGGGCGTCGAGCCTAAGCGTGTGTCCGACGAAGCGTTGGCGTATCTCGCGTCGCTGCCGTTTCCCGGCAATGTGCGGCAACTGGAAAACCTGTGCAACTGGCTCACGGTGATGGCGCCGGCACAGGTCATCGAGCAAAAGGATTTGCCGCCCGACCTCACGCCGCGTCAGGACTACGCGACGGCCGAAAGCCTTGCCGTTTCGACCGATGGCGCGGTGGCCGGGAACCCGGTCGCGCAGAACGGCGCGGCGATCGCGACTGCGCCATTGGCCGCACCTGCGGGCGTGGCGGCGAGCGTGTGGGAGAACGGTCTGCGCACGGAAGTCGCGCGCTTGCTGCGCGAGAATTCCGCCGATGTCATGGATGAACTCGCGCGCCGTTTCGAGGCCGCGGTCATTCGCGAGGCGCTCGACTTCACGCGCGGGCGCAAGGTCGAAGCAGCGGAGCGGCTGGGCATTGGCCGCAACACCATCACGCGCAAGATTCAGGAATTGCACATCGACGCGTGATGATGCTTCTTTGACGGATCAACCGAGCGTCGCGATCACGGGTGCGTGGTCCGACGGCTGTTCCAGCTTGCGCGGCGCCTTGTCCACTTCGCACGACGTGCAGAGCGCCGCCAGTTCCGCCGACAGCAAGATGTGGTCGATGCGCAGACCCATGTTGCGGCGAAACGCCATCATTCGATAATCCCACCACGTATAGACTTTTTCGGGCTGCTCGAACTTGCGGAAGGCATCGGTCAGGCCTAGCGCAATGAGTTGCTGGAAGTGCGCGCGTTCCTCGGGTGACACGAGGTTCTGGCCGACCCATGCTTGCGGGTCATGCACGTCGCGGTCTTCGGGCGCGATGTTGTAATCGCCCAGCAGCGCGAGCTTCGGATGACGCGCCATGTCTTCGCGCAGATACTCGCGCAACGCATCGAGCCAGCGCATCTTGTAGGCGAACTTTTCGGTGCCGGGCGCCTGCCCGTTCGGGAAGTAAGCGCACACGATGCGCACGCCGTTCACCGTCGCCGCGATCACGCGTTGCTGCAAATCCTCGAAGCCGGGGATATTGCGGATGACGTTGATCTCATCCACTTCGAAATCCGACGCGGCGCGCACCAGGATGCCCACGCCGTTATACGTCTTCTGTCCTGCGAACCAGCTTTTGTAACCGGCGGCTTCGAGGTCGGCGCGCGGGAATTTTTCGTCGGGGAGTTTGAGTTCCTGCAGGCACAGGACATCGACCTGCGTTTGGGTGAGCCAGTCGATGACGTGCTGCTGACGGACTTTGAGGGAATTGACGTTCCAGGTGGCGATTTTCATCTAATTTTCTAGAGCTTACTGGGCAACCGTTTTCGGTCGATGGGCCGCTAAAAATACTGTGCAGCTACCCATCTGGCTACCCACGTTCATTTGGCGGAGTCGGACGGCGCTAGCAGTGCGTCGACGCTTTCCACAGTGATTCCCCTTGAGCATGCGCCGAACTTTACCAGCCGCAGTCTACCAGTGCGCACCCTGCGCTGGACCGTTGCCTCGGAGAGTTAAGTTGCACATCGACTCACGGATCTTGCAAAGCTTGGGTCTCACGACCATGCTGTCGTTCCTGGATTGATCAATTGCCCTCAACTCACTGCGCATGCTCGGGTCGCACGACTTGCTCGGTAGATCAACTCAGCTTGCGAGCGACATGATCTGGCAGGGCGTTACCTACCTGCGCTATCCGGTGCAGGTATTGGGTTCGAAGGGAGGGGGCAGGGCAAGTTGCCGCGCCCGCGCCTCGTCCCATCGAACACGGCCGGGATCGTCATCGCGATGTGCCGCCAGTACGCCGATATTGGTTGACTGTTCGGTATTTCGAAAGCCTATGTTGATCCGCTATCCGAATGTGGCTTGTTTCGTAATGTGAAATCCTCTCGCGCATTCGAATGAGGTCTTCTCGACGACGTGTTTTACGTAATCAAGAAACCGCGTGAGTCGCTGGACTTGATCGGTTCGAGCTAGCTATCGCGTTCGATGTGGAGGGCGTGCAGTTACCGCTTAGGCAGGTAATCTGCAACGCGTGTCCGTGGGCCTGTCGCGATGAAGGTGGCTATGTGGGACCGCCCGTCGCCGACATCAACGACAACACAACGCGCGTCCAAACGCCAATCAGTGCGGCAAGCGGCTGAGTCGCGGATGCTGCGGTATGGAAATAGTTGGAAGTCGTTCGGAGGCATGCCGGAGCGGCGCGGCAATACTGGTGAAGTAAGTCTCTATGCGTCAGAGGAAAACGCGAAGGACACGACGACCAACGCTTACCCTGCGTTTATCTTTTTAAGCGCATCGCCGACAAAGCTAGCTTCTCTTACATCACTATCGACAAACCACTTGCAGTAATAGGAATGTCGGTGATTGCCATCAGGCAGGGTAGTGACGGTCATCAACGGCCCACCAGAATTGAGTCTGACAACATCACCTACTTTGAATTGATTGCTTGAAGACATGTATATTGCTCACTTTTGTTTTGGGATGCTATTTATACACCATGTTACTTCGCCGGAACCTATACTACGCAACGTGTGACACAGAATTTAGCGAAACTTATGAAGTTCACATCAACTGCAGCGGCACTGCTCGTATCGAGCTTATCTCTTTGCGTCGCTGCATGGTCAATTCACGAGACCAACGAAAATGCCAAGCTTGCAGCCCGGCCTTATGCGATCGTCATGTCGCACGTCGATAAGTCAGGAAAGCGGATTGGCCTTTTCCTGTCAAACGCAGGTCTCGGACCAGCGTTAATTAAGAGCATGACGATAGCCGTTGATGGACGAGTCTACTCCGGCCTTGGAGAAAGCATATGGCCACAATTCATTAGGGACATGAAGCTCAACTCCACCTGCTTCCGGACTGGATGGCCCGATCAGCAGGCGGTTTTGCGAGTCGGCGAGGAAGACCCTTTGCTGGTCCTGGGCGACATCGCACCATTATCCTGTCAACGCGAGTTGGGTTCGATACTGGCCTTCAAAGACGTGAAGGTCGAAATGCAATACGCATCGATCTTTGATGAGAATTTTCATTATGAGCATAACGTTCGGATTCGGGACGCGATGTTGCGAGAACTAATGATGCAATAGAGTCGATTGGCGGCGCAGTAGTTCGTCTGTAGCAGGCACGCCGCTAAATCGATTGAAGAGATAATAAATGACAGACCTTCTTGGCTTGTTCCTGATGTGCTCATTCACGCGTAGAGCGAAGTCCGTAGAAACTGCTTCGCCAATCTGCTCGACGATGAAGGACTGGGCGTTCTGGCGAGCGCGCAAAGCCGTCTCTTTGACAAGTTCACGCGCGGCGAGAAGGAGTCTGCGCAGCCGGGCATCGGATTGGGGCCGGCGATTTGCCGCGCGATCGTGAAGGCGCGTAGCGGCCAGATCGGCGTGAAGAATATCGAGGATGCAAGCGGCCGCGTCACCAGCGCGCGTTTCTGGTTCACGACTGCCCGTCGACGAGGCGCCCGGCGACATCCACCCGACGAAGAGTCGCTATAAGATAACGCAATGAGCTTATCCCCCGACCCCCAACCAACCCTCACCGGCCCCCACGTCGAGTTACGCCCCCTGCGTCCCGACCACGCCGCCCCCCTGATCACCGCCGCCGCCGACGGCGAACTCTGGAACCTCAGCGTCACTGTCGTCCCCGGCCCCGACACCATCCAACGCTACATCGACACAGCACTCACCGGACGCGATGCAGGCACCGTCATGCCCTTCGTCATCGTTCAGCGCGACACCGGGCGCATCGTCGGCAGCACGCGTTTCTGGAAGATCGACCGCGTGAATCGCAAGCAGGAAATCGGGCATACGTGGCTCGCGCGTTCGACGCAGCGCACGGGCATCAACGTCGAGGCGAAGCTGCTGCTGCTCACGCATGCGTTCGAGGTCATGCAAGCCGTGCGCGTGCAGTTCACGACCGACGAGCTGAACGAGAAGTCACGCGCGGCGATTCTCGGCATCGGCGCGAAGCAGGAAGGGATCGTGCGGCACGAGCGCATCATGCCGGACGGGCGCAAGCGCAACTCCGTGCGCTTTTCGATCATCGATGATGAATGGCCCGGCGTGAAGGCCATGCTGCGCGCGAAACTCACGCATCGAGCATAGCGCGGCCTTTCATATGCGCGCGGATTTGCGCGACGAAGCGCTGCGTCACGGCATCGTCGCGCGTGCTCGGCCATGCAATGCCGATGCGCCATTTCGCCGGGGCATCGCGCAAAGTAAGCACGCGGGCATCGCGCAACAGATATTGCGCGCGTGAAGGCAGAAACGCCGCGCCGACACCACCCGCAACTGCCGCCAACACCGACTGAATATCGTCCGCTTCCTGCGTGACGTTCGGCTTGAGGCCGTGCTTCCCACACCATCGCTCGATTTGCGCGGCCAGCCCCGGCCCGCGGCTCTTCGCCAGCGCGATGAAGCCGGGATCGTTCAGCACGTTCAAATCTTTCGGCAGCCGCGTGTACTGAAAATGCTCCGGCACGGCAAGCGCCAGCGTCTCGTCGAGCACGGCGAAACCCGTGAGTCCAGCGCTCGTCGGCATGCGCATGAAGCCGACATCAAGCTTGTTCGCAAGCAGCCGTTGCGTCTGCTCGCTGGACGACAGATCGTGCAGCGTGATGCTCACGTTCGGATTCTCGCGACGAAACTGCGCGATCAGCTTCGGCACATGCGTGAGCACCGACAGACACAAGCCCACGCGCAAGAAACCGCGCGCACCGCTGCTCGACTCACGGGCGCGGGCGAGCACGGCGTCGGCATCGCGCACGAGGTTTTGTGCATCGGCGACGAAACCCGCGCCGAATATCGTCAGTTCCGCGCCATGCCGGCCGCGTTCGAAAAGCCGCGCGCCAAGGCTTTCTTCGAGCGCGGCAATCTGCTTGCTGAGCGCGGGCTGGCTCAGATGCAACGCCTGCGCCGCGCGTCCGAAATGCCGCAATTCGGCGATGATGAGAAACGCCCGCAGCAGTTTGAGTTCCATCGGTTCGATTCCAAAAGGCGATCGATTCGCTCAAAACATTCATTTTACTTATCGAACGATGGACGTTTCAATGAGGGTGTTCGCTGCTTTCGCGGGAGGGCCGGTTGGAAACGTCATCTTCGATTCGTGTTGCAGTCATGCGTCGTCTGAACGCGGCGAGCGTGGCGTCCACGTTGTCGCGGCTTGCGCGCAAGAGCGTGCAACTTGCGCTTTTTCCGCAAGCGAGCGCGGACGATATCGATGTCGCGATAGATGACATCGCGCAGGCTGTGGAGACGAGTGGCGTCGCGGCGGGCGTGGGTTTCATCGAACGCACGCCGGATGGGCGGCGCTACGATAGTTATGCGCTCTGCATGCCGGGCGGCGCGCGCATGCGTCATCGCGCGTTGAACGAGGGCGATGGGCGCTATCACGTCGGCGAGCGTTTCACGGTTGCTGATACACCGCTCGGCGCGCGCGTAGGCATCCTGATCGGTGACGACAACGATATCGTCGAGAACGTGAGGATGAACGCGCTGATGGGCGCAACGCTGCTCATCGCGCCGTATCGGCAGGACGCGATGTGCGACGCCGGACGCATCGCGGCACGCGCGATCGATCACGGCATGTTCATCGCGGCGAGCGGGGCGGGCGTGATCGCCGGTCCCGATGGCACTGTGCTGGCTTCGGGCGATGACTGCATCGCCGATATTCAACCTTCCTTGGCCGATGCGAGCGCGGGACGACGGGCGCTGGCGTCGCGTCGCCCCTCGCTCTACGGCGCGCTCGCACGCGAGACAGGCGCCTACCAGGAACAACGACGCGCAACCGCACGCGGCGCGCTGCCGCTCTCCTTCGCGATGGTGGCGCGCATTCGAACCTGACCGATTTCTGTCCCGCTACAATCGGACGAACAGCCACGGCCGGAGGGTTCGCACATGGATCTCATCATTCGCCGCGCGGCGCTTGCCCGCTCGGATGCGCTCGTCGATATCGGCATGCAGGCGGGGCGCATCGCCGCCATCGAGCCGCATCTGAACGCGACCGCGCGCGAGGAAATCGACGCGAACGGTTCGCTCGTCAGCGCGCCTTTCGTCGATGCGCACTTTCACATGGACGCGACGCTTTCCTACGGCTTGCCGCGCGTGAATAGCTCGGGGACGCTGCTGGAAGGCATCGCGCTATGGGGCGAACTGAAGCCCGAACTCACGCAGGAAGCGCTCGTCGAACGCGCGATGCAATACTGCGACTGGGCCGTCGCGCGTGGGCTGCTGGCGATCCGCACGCACGTCGATGTCTGCGACGAACGCCTGCTCGCGGTCGAAGCGCTGCTCGAAGTGAAGCGCCGTGTGAAGCCTTATCTCGATTTGCAACTTGTCGCGTTTCCGCAGGACGGCGTGTTGCGCAGTGCGGGCGCGTTCGACAACCTCAAGCGCTCGATCGCGATGGGCGTGGACGTGGTCGGCGGCATTCCGCATTTCGAACGCACGATGGCGGACGGCGCGGCATCGGTGAAACTGCTGTGCGAATTCGCGGCGGAAAAGGGCCTGCGCGTGGATATGCATTGCGACGAGTCCGACGATCCGATGTCGCGTCATATCGAAACGCTCGCGGCGGAAACGCATCGGCTCAGATTGCATGGACGCGTGACCGGCTCGCATCTCACGTCGATGCATTCGATGGATAACTATTACGTCAGCAAGCTGCTTCCGTTGATGCGTGAGTCCGGCGTAGCGGCGATTGCTAATCCGCTTATCAACATTACGCTGCAAGGGCGGTCGGATACATATCCGAAGCGGCGCGGCATGACGCGCGTTCCCGAACTCATGGCGGCGGGCGTGAATGTCGCGTTTGGGCATGATTGCGTGATGGACCCTTGGTACAGCTTAGGCTCGGGCGACATGCTGGAAGTCGCGCATATGGGCCTGCACGTCGCGCAGATGACAGGCGTGGATGCCATGCGTGCTTGTTTCGATGCGGTGACGGTGAATCCTGCGCGGATTCTGGGGCTTGAGGGGTATGGTATTGCAGTGGGATGTAACGCCGATTGCGTGATTCTCGATGCGCGTGATCCGATCGAGGCGATTCGGTTGCGTGCGGCGCGGATGGTGGTGATTAGGCGTGGAAAAGTGGTGAGCCGGAGTCCTGCGGTGCGGGCAATATTGGCGTTGGAAGGGCGGCCAGCGGAAGTGGATTTTCGGATCAAGCGATCTTGATATTTATCTTCACACGCCTCATGATCGAAAACAGATCGAGAGTCGAAGTGTATTTTTCTGAATTTATAAGGATTGCTTGCGTTACCGCTTGATTCAACGAGACGAACTGCTACGATGCCTTCCCGGCTAATTCGTTTTGGAGAATCGCATGTCAACAAAGAAGCCGCCGACGATGGCAAACGACCATCGTTCACCGCTGCCTGCGCGGCCGGCACAAAACAGGGAGCATCACTCTCATGTTTCACCGCGACCAGTACCACCGCCGCCACCACCGCCGCCTAACAAGTAGGAGCCGATATGAACGTGCGGGACGATACGTGTTTTCAGATTGACTATTCAATTCGTTTAGAAAAGATGCAGTCGATGCTGCTGTCGCGTATTGACCGCGTCGTCAACTTTGTACAAATACTGCTTGGAGCAGCGGTTATAACTGAATCGCTGCCGATAATATCGGGCTTGGCTATCGCTGCTTTAGCGGCCTTTTCATTTGTTTATCAGCCTGGAGTCAAGAGTGTTCTCGCTTTAGTCCAAAAGCAAAAATACGAGAATCTAAAGGCGAAGCTGGATATTTTATCCGACGAAGAACTTTCCAAATGCTTTGCTGACCTTCAGGAAAGTGATTCGCAGGCGTTCGGATCTTTGACTCATCCGGCGCACATGGGCGAGGAAATTCGCAGGGGACATGTACCGAACTTCGACTTGACCTTGGGAGAACGGATCACGTCTTTTCTGGCTGGTGACTTGCCGCGTGCTCGCACGATTTCGAGGCGTGATCCGCCTCACGATCGGCTTGACGCCTCGGGGTAATCTTGGCCTTCATTTGAAGCCTCTCCAAGGCCGAAAAGTCAGGAATCTGAGCCGACAAACCAAAAAAAAAACGCCGGTAGCAATACCGGCGTTTCTTCGATAGTACGTACCGCGCCTCACTGCGCCGTCGTTCCCGCCATCCCGTTATGCCTTAACAACGCATCAATATTCGGCTCACGCCCACGAAACGCCTTAAACGAATCCATCGCCGGCCGACTCCCCCCCACTTCCAAAATCTCACGACGATAACGCGTGCCCGTCTGCGCATCCAGCACGGACCCATTAACAGCCTTAGCAGCTTCCTCAAACGCAGCATACGCATCCGCCGAAAGCACCTCGGCCCACTTATAGCTGTAATACCCCGCCGCATACCCGCCCGCGAAGATATGGCTGAACGTGTTCGTCCACCGCGAGAACGGCGTCTGCGGCACCACATGAAACTGCTCGTTGATGTCACGCGCGAGGTCGTTCACATTCTGCGTGGCGTTAGCCGGATCGTACGACGTATGCAGCACCATATCGAACATCGAAAGCACGATCTGACGCAGCGTGCCCAGCCCGCTCTGGAAGTTCTTCGCGGCCAGCATCTTGTCGAAAAGTTCACGCGGCAACGGCGTGCCGGTTTCGACGTGCGCGGACATATCGGTCAGCACGTCCCACTCCCAGCAGAAGTTCTCCATGAACTGCGACGGCAGTTCGACCGCATCCCACTCGACGCCGTTAATGCCCGACACGCCCAGTTCATCCACGCGCGTGAGCATGTGATGCAAGCCATGCCCGAACTCATGGAACAGCGTGATGACTTCATCGTGCGTAAAGCACGCGGGCTTGCCGCCCACCGGCGCGGAAAAGTTGCAGGTGAGATAAGCGACTGGCGTCTGCACGCCGCCTTGCGTGCGCTTGTGACGCGAACGCGCGTCGTCCATCCACGCGCCGCCGCGCTTGCCTTCGCGCGCATACAGATCGAGATAGAACTGCGCGACCAGCGTGCCGTCCTTGTTCTCGACACGGAAAAAGCGCACGTCCGGATTCCACACCGCTGCTTCATCGCGACGAATGGACACGTTGAACAGCGTTTCGGTGACCTTGAACAAACCCTTCAGCACGGCTTCCTGCGGGAAGTATTGCTTCACTTCGTTCTCGGAGAACGAATAGCGCTTCTGACGCAGTTTTTCCGATGCCAGCGCCACGTCCCACGGCTGAAGTTCCGGCATGCCGAGTTCGGTCGCGGCGAACGCGCGCAGTTCCATCCAGTCGTTTTCGCCGTATGAGCGGGCGCGCCTGGCCAGATCTTCGAGGAACGCGATGACCTGCGCGGGCGACTCCGCCATCTTCGGCGCGAGCGAGACTTCCGCGAAGTTCTGGTAACCGAGCGTCAGCGCTTCTTCGCGACGCAGCTTGAGCGTCTCGGCCACGTTCGCGGTGTTGTCCCACTCCGACTTGCCGTGGCCGTAAGTCTCGCCAAGTTCGGACGCGCGCGTGACATAGGCGCGGTACATCGCCTCACGCATCGGACGATGTTCGGCGTACTGAAGCACCGGGAAATACGAAGGAAAATGCAGCGTGAACTTCCAGCCTTCCTTGCCATCGCGCTGAGCGGCTTCGCGCGCTGCTTCGATCACGTCGCCGGGCAGGCCCGCAAGCTCGCTTTCTTCCGTGACGATGTACGCGTACGCGTTGGTTGCATCGAGCACATGGTCGGAAAACGCCTTGGCGAGCGCCGCCTGTTCTTCCTGCAATTGCGCGAAACGCGGTTTGCGGTCCTCAGGCAATTCCGCGCCCGACAGACGAAAATCGCGCAGCGCGTTTTCGAGGATCTTCTTGCGCTCGGGCGAAAGACCGGCGAACTCCGCGCTCGCCACGATGGCCTTGTACTTCTCGTAAAACGCCAGATTCTGGCCAACACTCGCGGAAAACTCCGTGACGCGCGGCAGGTTTTCGGCATGCGCGGCACGCAGTTCGGGCGTATCGGCAACGGCATTCAGATGCCCGATGACGCCCCACGCGCGCGACAGTTTCTCCGACTCGCGATCCACCGCTTCGACGATATCTGTCCAGGTGGCGGGCGTGTCGGGCGCGGCGGCGTGATCGACGGCGGCTTTCGCATCCGCGAGCAGCACATCGAGGGCCGGGGTGACGTGTTCGGGCTTGATGTCGCCGAAGCGCGGAAGGTCGGAAAAGTCGAGCAGCGGATTATCGGACGACCTTGCTGCAGTGGTATCGCTCATGGCGCTCCCGTTCTCGTGTTGAAGGTGACGCGCGGGCAGGGCGATGAAAAAGCCCCGCGCCGCTATGTTCGGATGCTTCAACAAAGCATTATTGGGGCGGCGAGTCCAAAATCCAATCGAATGTTTTTAAGGGGACGATTGGTGGGCGCCGTTTTATGCTTCGCCCGCACGCTCGGCCGCTTCGATCGTGTTGACGAGCAGCATGGTGATGGTCATCGGGCCGACGCCGCCCGGCACCGGCGTGATGTAACCTGCCACTTCGCGCACGTTCGCGAAATCCACGTCGCCGCAGAGCTTGCCCTGATCGTCGCGGTTCATGCCGACATCGATCACGGTCGCGCCCGGCTTCACCATGTCGGCAGTCAGAATGTTGCGACGGCCCACGGCGGCCACGATCACATCCGCATCGCGCGTGTGCTTGCCGATATCGCGCGTCTTGCTGTGGCAGATCGTGACGGTCGCGCCCGCTTCGAGCAGCAGCAGCGCCATCGGCTTGCCGACGATGTTCGAGCGCCCGATCACCACCGCGTTCGCGCCTTTCAGGTCGATGTCATGCGCCTCGAACATCTTCATCACGCCATACGGCGTACACGGGCGAAACAGCGGCTTGCCGGTCAGGAGCGCGCCCGCGTTGGCGACGTGAAATCCGTCCACGTCCTTTTCGGGCGCGATAGCTTCGATCACCTTGTGGCTGTCGATATGCGCGGGCAACGGCAGTTGCACGAGGATGCCGTGAATTGCCGGATCGGCGTTCAGCTTGTCGATGTGCGCGAGCAGTTCGTCTTGCGCGAGCGTCGCGGGGAAGCGGTCCATCACCGAATGCAGGCCGTTGTCGTGGCACGCCTTCACCTTGTTGCGCACGTAGACTTCGCTCGCCGGGTTGTCGCCGACCAGCACGACGGCGAGCCCCGGCTTGTGGCCGCGAGCGGTGAGGGCGGCGGCGCGCGTGGCGACATCGGCGCGGAGAGTCTTGGAAAGGGCGTTGCCGTCGATGAGTTGGGCGGTCATGGCGAATCGGGTCGAGGATGGGCGATCGGGTGCGGCAGTCGTCGGGCGCACGGCATGGGTGCTGCCGCTGGGGCATGACGCTGTGCGTCGTGTTTTGGCGTTTTTACGCCATCGGGAAGGGCAAAATTATACCGCCGCCACGCGGCGGACGTTCCCGATGGCGTTGCTTCGATCGCCTTACGATGCGCTCAGGGCGCGACCGCCTTCCACGAATCGTCGGGATCGAACGACTTGATTGCGGCGGCGGCGGTCGGCGTGCGCGGCCCGAGGTTCTTCTCGTAGAGTTGGCCGTCCTGATCGATCATGAAGGACATCACGCCGGTTTCGCCGTATTTCGCCGGCCACGCGATGAGGCCAAAGCCGCCCGTCAGTTGCGCGCCCTTCATGAAGTTTCGCGCGCCGCCTTTCGCGTGCTTGCCCTGCGCGGTGAGAATGCGATAGTGATAGCCGTAATAGCCGCCGGATGCCGTCGATTTGTTCGGCATCGCTGCGGCCAGTGGACCGAGCGGACTTTCGGCTTCGCCCGGCGCGGTGTCCCAGTACAGGCCGTCGTGCTTGCCCGGCGTGCTCAGGAAACGCTCGGCATAGTGGTTCGTCAGTTTGCGGTAATCGTTCTGCGCATCCACGTAGGCGAGCGCCACCTGCATGGCGGACCGCTCGTTGCGGCCGACGCGCCGCACCGCGAGTTCGTCGTGTGCCGCGGCCATGTCGAAGCGCCAGCCGTGGGCCGTATCGACGAGCGGAATGGGCAGCGTCCAGCCGCTCGTTCCAACTTCGACATGCGCGGCCGGATGACCTTCGATCTTCGCCTCGTCCTGCACGATGCGATGCCCCTGCGCCCACGCGCCGAGGTACTGATAAATATCCTCTTCGCCGATGCTGTCGGTCGGCACATAACGCGCGTGATCGCGGCCGAGCACGGTGGAGATCGCGGTTTCGTCGTTGTTCGTGATGGCATCGGTCAGCGCCTGCGCGGCGCCATCGGGCGTGGGGTACACGGCCTGCGCGTGCGCCGCCGATGCCACGAGCGAGAGCGCGGCGAACATCGCGCGCAGATAAGCGGGGATTTTCGGTTGGGTGTGCATCATTCTGGGCTCCTGAAGGGGGCGGGCACCGCATCGACGGCGCGCGAGGGTGAGCGTTGCATCAACGACGATGGAATCCGCCGCCACCGCCGTGGAAGCCGCCTCCGCCTCCGCCACCGAAGCCACCTCCGCCGCCACCACCACCGAATCCACCCTGACGCTGCACGCCTCCGCCATTCGCGCCCATCCGGCTCGGCTGCCGATTCTCGAACGACTGCCGGCTCGCCTGACCGCGCTGCATGTCCTGACGCGCGCCCTGACCATCGCCCGCGCCGCGCAGCGCGTTGTCGCGGTTCACGCTCTGCGCGCGCTGATTGAGATTGCCGTTGTTGATGCCGTTCGCGCCGCCGCCTTGCCGGATGTTCTGCGCGCGCTGACTCGCCGTCTGGTTCATGTTCTGCCCGGTGCGCTGCTGCAAGGTCTGCGCCGCCTGCGAGCGCGCATTGTCGCGGCCACGGAACTGATCGCGATTCGCGGCAAGGTTCTGATTGTTGAAGTTCTGCCGGTTGGCCGCGAGATTTTGATTATTGAAGTTCTGCCGGTTCACGTTGTTCCGGTTGAACTGCGGGTCGTTGCGGTTCCAGTTGACATTGCCGTTATTCGCCTTGATGCGGTTATTCACGTTGATGTTGTTGTACCGGTTCACATTGACGTTCACATTGCCGTGATTCCAGTCGCAGTTGCCCCACAACGAATTCGCGACCGCGACGCCCGCACCGAACGCGAGCCCGCCGACGAACGCGGTCGCCATCGCATAGCCCGGAGGCGGCGGCACATAGACCGGCGGATACGCCGGATAAGGCCACGCACCGTACACGACCGTCGGGTTATACGTCGGCACGTACACCACTTGCGGATTGGCCGGCTGAATCTGAATGGTCGTCACGCTCGTGCTCGGCGCCTGCTGCACGACGATCTTCTGCTGCTCGTTCGTCTTCAGATTGCCCGCGCTTTGCGCCGCGCGACGCAGGCGTTGCACGGAGTCCATCACTTCACTCGGCTGCGCGATGAACGCGTTGCCGAGATTCGTCATCCACTCGGGTTTCGAGGCCATGGTCGCGAGCGCCTGCGGGAACGCGACGAGCGATTGCACGCTCGGGTCCCATGGTTCGGACTGCACGGCTTTCACTGCATCGTCGCCCTTGATGTTGGGATTCTGCTTCGACCATTCCGCCGCCTGCTGCACGTCCTGCGGATACGTTGCGGCCATCAGCACTTGCGCGAGCAACGCATCGGGATAAAGCGCGACGGGCGCGGTCAGCGAATCGAGTTGCTGATTCGACAGTTTCTGACCGGCAGGCGCGCTGCTCTGCGCCTGCGCGAAAACGGCCGGCGCGTGGAGCATGCCGAGCGGCATCGCCGTGAGCGCAACGCACAAGGCAAACGCGCGGCGCGTGCCGGGAAGAAACGCAGTATGGGAATTCGTTTTCAAGATTGGTCCTCCTGCGCATCTTGTTCGACCGGACGATGCCGGTACGACAAGCAAGCGTGAAGCGAACGGGAAAAGCGAAGAGGGGATACAACGCTGAATTTGCTGCCGACGCGCAGCAAATTGATTCGGACGGCAAACGTTTGGCTGTCCGGTGAAGGGATGACCCGCGCAATGTCGTGCATGACCGAGTCCGTTAAAGAGGGTCCGGTCAAAGTACGGGCCGGACGAATGCGAGTCAACGTGATCCACGAAATATCACGTTTCATCCGCACCGACAACGGGCACGCGAAAAGGCAGGGAAATTATGTAAGAGAGGAAAGACGCGCGAAAGCGCAGGCGGCCAGCACTGAAGGCTGGCCGCTCGATGAACTCATCAGTGAAACCGCGCTGTTACGGCTGCGGCTTGTTCGACAGCGCGAGACGCAGCAGGTCGGCCACGGTATTCACCGACAGCTTTTCCATGATGTTCGCGCGGTGCGCTTCCACCGTCTTGATGCTGATGCCCAGATCGTCCGCAATCTGCTTGTTCAGCCGCCCGGCGATGATCCGCTCCAGCACCTGATGCTCGCGCGCCGTGAGCTTGCCCAACCGCTCGGCCGCCGCGCGCTGCTGCTGCACGCTGGTGCTTTCGCTGCGCGCCTTTTCCAGCATGCGCTCGACGAGCTTGCGCAGTTCCGCCTCGTCGAAGGGCTTCTCGATGAAGTCCATCGCGCCTTTCTTCATCGTGGAGACGGCCATCGGCACATCGCCGTGACCGGTCACGAAGATGATCGGCAGCAGCGAATTTTCAGCGATGAGCTTCTCCTGCAATTCGAGCCCCGTCATGCCGGCCATGCGCACGTCGAGGATCAGGCAGGAGATCGCGCCGGAATGCGCGACCGGCAAATACACGTCGAGGAAGGATTCCGCGCTGGAGAAACACTGAACGCGGTAGCCGTTCGCTTCAAGCAGCCAGCGCAAGGAATCACGCACGGCCTCGTCATCGTCGACGACGAAGACGGTTTCCTGAGTGGTGACTGTGCTCATAGTTCTCCCGTTACTGTTTGTTGTCTCGTATGTTCGTCTTGCGTATCCGTGCCGCGGCCGCCCGAGGAGCCGTCCACTTCACCGATCGGCAGGCTGCAATGGAAGGTCGCGCCCGTCACGTTGCCATCCGATTCGACGTTGTTGACGACCCAAAGCCGTCCGCGATGCGACTCGATGATCGAGCGGCAGATATTCAGCCCCATCCCCATTCCATCAGATTTCGTGCTGTAGAACGGTTCGAAAAGCCGCTCAGCGGTGGCTTCGTCCACGCCCGGTCCCTGATCGACCACGCTGATGCAGACGAAGCCGCCATCCGTGCGCTGCACGACCACGCGAATCACCGGATCGACGGCGTTCGGTTTCGCATCATGCATGGCTTCGGCTGCATTTTTCAACAGATTCACGAGCACTTGTTCGATCAGCACCGGATCGACGTAGATCACCGGCATGCGCGAACGGATTTCCGTGACGATGCGGATCTTGCGTTTGCGCGCCTCGATCTCGGCGAGACCGACCGCGTCCGCGACGATATCCGCCACGCGCGTGGCCTGGCGCTTGGGCTCGCTGCGCTTCACGAACTCGCGAATGCGCTTGATGATCATGCCCGCGCGCACCGCCTGCTGCGCGGTTTTCTCGAGCACCGGAAGCAGCGTTTCCTGCGTCATGCGGCCGGATTTCACCAGCGCCACGCAGCCCGAGCAGTAATTATTGATGGCCGCGAGCGGCTGATTCAGCTCATGCGCGAGCGACGACGCCATCTCGCCCATCGTCATCAGGCGGCTGGTGAACTGAAGTTTTTCTTCCTGCTGATGCGCGAGTTCCTGCGCCTGCTTGCGTTGCGTGATGTCGGTCGCGATCTGCATCTGCGCGAGGTGGCCGTCCACCCATTGAATGTACTGGCGGCGCACTTCGAACCACTTCTGGATGCCTTCGACATAGACTTCCTGCGCATCCGCCGAGCTTTCGGTGATAGCCGTGGCGGGCAATCCCGCGTAAGTGTCCACCATGTCGATGTCGTCCGACGAGCTTTGTCCGCCGTCGAACCCCGCGCCCGCGAGTTGCAAATGCCCGTCCGGCCGGATGCCGAACAGATGCCGGTAATAGCGGTTGGCGAACAGCAGTTCGGCTTCGTCGGCGGCGAGCACGGACACGGCGGCGTCCAAACTTTCGAGCACCGTGGTGAAGCGCTCGTGCGCGGCGGCGAGTTCTTCGCGCGCGCGTTTCGGTTCGGTGATGTCGGTCATCGACGACATCCAGCCGGTTTGCCGTCCCGAACTGTCGATCAGCGGCGATACGTACAAACGCGCGTGGAAGAACGAACCGTCCTTGCGGCGCACGCGCAACTCGAAGCCGGACGACGGCGCCTTGCCGCGCAAGGTCATGTCGAGTTGGCGTTGCATTTCCGGGTAGGCATCGCGCGGCCAGTAGGGGAAGGGCGCGTTGCGGCCGACGAGATCGCTTTCGTCCCAGCCGGTCATGCGGCAGAACGCCGGATTCACGTGCGTGATGCGGCCGTGCATGTCGAGCACGCGCATGCCGATCAGCACGGAGTTTTCCATCGCGCGACGGAAGAACGCTTCGGCGTAGAGCGCCTGTTGCGCCTCGAAGCGCTGACGCGTGTGCTTCCACAAACTCCACAAGCTCCACAGCACGAAGCACGACAAACCGGCGACCAGCCACACCAGCGTGTTGTTGGTGAAGTTCGTGAGTTGCGGATACGAATACACGCGCACCGACAAGCCTTGCCCCGGCGGGTCGAGCGGCAGGTCGTAGAACATGTCGCGCGGCAGGCGCGGGCGGCTCGACGTGGTGGCGAGTTCGCGATTGTTCAGGTCGGTGATGGAGATCTTGTATTTCGCCGACAACTCGCTGGGAATGTCGTGCTTCAGGATGCCTTCGATCGAAAACACCGCCGCGATCGAGCCGAGAAACTCGCGGTCGCGGAACACCGGCGTCTGCAGGGTGATATAGCCATTACCTAGATCGTCGTAGAGCAGCGGCGAGTAGACTTGTCGGCGCGTGTTGCGCGCTTCGTCGAAGGCGGCCTGCACGGCCTCGTCCATCTGCGTGTCGTTGGGTTTGGCTAGACGAGAACCCAGCACCGGCAGCGGCGTGTTCGGCCAGCGCGGCTTGTGCTCGCTCGTGTACCAGTTCATGTAGAGGAGTTCGGGATGCCCCTGCATGATGTCCGCGGAGGACGTCTGGAAGGTTTGCGGATCGTTGTGACCGCTGGCGATGTCGCGTGCGAGCGCCTGAATCTGCTCTTGCGCGCCCGTCATGGAAAGCCGGATTTGCTGCTGCGCCCACGCGACGTTGCGATACAGCGTGTCTTCCTGCTGCTGCTGTTCGCGCCGGTTGAGACTCCAGAGAATCAGACTCATCACGACCAGGAACACGAGGATCGAAATGAGCGGCGTGAGTAAATAGGAGTTCGACCACCACGGGCCGTGGTGCCAGCGGGAGGGCGACGAGTCGGTCTGCTTGCGCGCCACCCGTGCCGAGCGTTTGAGCCGGTCAGTCAACATGGCTGCGATTGTAACGCAGCGTCCGATTGTTAATTGGCGTAAAAAGACGGTAAAGAGCACTCAAAACAAGCCATAGGAGGCGAAACATCTGACCTGAACGACCTTATCGGACGGTGCATTGCAGCATTTTTCCGCATTATGAGATAGATTCTCATGATTCGAAAAATTCCTTGCTACAAGGTCTGGACCCTCTTTAGAATTGCCGGCACGCGGCCAAGCCCACTTTCGTGCGTGCGTGCGCCGGCGGTCCTCAGAGTGTTCCTCATATCAGGAGACGAGCATGTCCGCTGTACCCGACGAAGTTCTCAAATACGTCGCCAACGCCCGCGACGACGATCCCCAGGAAACCGCTGAGTGGCTCGACGCACTGCATGGCGTGATCTCGGCGGTCGGTCCCGACCGCGCGCACTACCTGATCGAGAAACAGATCGAGTTCGCTCGCGTGCATGGCGAGCATTTGCCGTTCTCGGCGAACACGCCGTACATCAACACGATCCCCGTCGCCGCGCAGGCGAAGATTCCGGGCGATCAGGACCTCGAACACCGCATCCGCTCGTACACGCGCTGGAACGCCATCGCCATGGTGCTGCGCGCGGGTAAGGATACGAACGTGGGCGGCCATATCGCGTCGTTCGCGTCGGCCGCCACGTTGTATGACGTGGGCTTCAACCACTTCTGGCATGCGCCGTCGAAAGAACATGGCGGCGATCTCGTGTTCGTGCAGGGTCATTCGTCGCCGGGCGTTTATTCGCGCGCGTTCCTGCTCGGGCGTCTGACCGAGAAGCAACTGAACAACTTCCGTCAGGAAGTGGGCGGCGAGGGCATCTCGTCGTATCCGCATCCGTGGCTGATGCCGGACTTCTGGCAGTTCCCGACCGTGTCGATGGGCTTAGGCCCGATCATGGCGATCTATCAGGCGCGTTTCATGAAGTACATGGAAGCGCGCGGCATCGCGAAGACCGAAGGCCGCAAGGTCTGGGCGTTCCTCGGCGACGGCGAAACGGACGAGCCGGAATCGCTCGGCGCGATCGGCATGGCCGGGCGCGAGCGTCTGGACAACCTCGTGTTCGTCATCAACTGCAACTTGCAGCGTCTGGACGGCCCGGTGCGCGGCAACGGCAAGATCATCCAGGAACTGGAAAGCGAGTTCCGTGGCGCGGGCTGGAACGTCATCAAGGTGATCTGGGGCAGCCGCTGGGATGCTCTGTTCGCACGCGACAAGACCGGCGCGCTCATGCGCCGCATGATGGACGTGGTCGATGGCGAGTACCAGACGTACAAGTCGGAGTCGGGCGCGTTCGTGCGCGAGCATTTCTTCAACACGCCGGAACTCAAGGCGCTGGTGGCCGACTGGTCCGATGAAGACATCTGGAACCTGAACCGCGGCGGCCACGACCCGCACAAGATCTACGCTGCTTTCTCTGCCGCCACGCAGACGAAGGGCGCGCCGACCGTCATCCTCGCCAAGACCATCAAGGGTTATGGCATGGGCGAGCACGGTCAGGCGATGAACATCACGCACCAGCAGAAGAAGCTGCCGATCGAGACGCTGAAGAAATTCCGCGACCAGTTCCGCCTGCCGATCAGCGACGAGCAGATCGTGGACGTGCCGTACCTCACGTTCGAGGAAGGCTCGAAGGAACTCGAATACATGCGCCAGAAGCGCATGGACCTCGGCGGCTATCTGCCGACGCGCCGCACCAAGGCGGAATCGCTGCCGGTGCCGGAATTGTCCGCGTTCGAACCGCTGCTCAAGGGCACGGGCGAAGGCCGTGAGATTTCCACGACGATGGCCTTCGTGCGGATTCTCAACATCCTCTTGAAGGACAAGGCGCTGGGCAAGCGCGTGGTGCCGATCGTCCCGGACGAATCGCGTACCTTCGGCATGGAAGGTCTGTTCCGCCAGATCGGTATCTGGAATCAGGACGGCCAGAAGTACGTGCCGGAAGATTCCGACCAGCTCATGTTCTACAAGGAATCCGAGAGCGGTCAGATCTTGCAGGAAGGCATCAACGAAGCCGGTGGCATGTGTGACTGGATCGCGGCCGCGACGTCGTACTCGACGCACGGCGAGATCATGATCCCGTTCTACATCTTCTATTCGATGTTCGGCTTCCAGCGCATCGGCGACCTGGCGTGGGCGGCGGGCGACATGCGTTCGCGCGGCTTCCTGCTCGGCGGCACGGCGGGACGCACGACGCTCAACGGCGAAGGCCTGCAACACGAAGACGGCCACTCGCTCCTGTGGGCGGCATCGGTCCCGAACTGCGTGAGCTATGACCCGACGTTCGGCTACGAACTCGCCGTCATCATGCAGGACGGTCTGCGCCGCATGGTCGCGGATCAGGAGGACGTGTACTACTACATCACCGTGATGAACGAGAACTACGAGCACCCGGCGATCCCGCAGGGCGATGCTGTGGCCTCCGACATCATCAAGGGCATGTACGCGTTCAGGAAGGCCGAAGGCGGCGCGAGCAAGAAGCACGTCCAGTTGATGGGCGCGGGCACGATCTTCAACGAAGTGATCGCGGCCGCCGATCTGCTCAAGAACGACTGGGGCGTCACCGCCGATCTCTGGAGCGTGCCGAGCTTTACCGAACTGTCGCGCGACGGTCAGGCGTGCGATCGCTACAACCTGCTGCATCCGACGGAAGAGAAGCGCGTGCCGCATGTCACGAAGCTGCTCAAGGGCGCGCAGGGTCCGGTGATCGCATCGACGGATTACATCCGTGCGCTGGTCGACCAGATTCGCGGCTACGTGCCGAACAAGTTCGTGGTGCTCGGCACCGATGGCTACGGCCGTTCGGATACCCGCGAGGCGCTGCGCCACTTCTTCGAAGTCGACCGCTACTGGGTCACGCTCGCCGCGCTCAATGCGCTCGCCGATGAAGGCACGATCGAGCGCACGGTCGTCGCCGAGGCGATCAAGAAGTACAACCTCGACCCGTCCAAACCCAATCCGATGACCGTCTAAAGGCATCGCCCCCGTGTGTTGTGACGCGGCCTCTGTCCGAAGCGGACGGAGGCCGCGTGCAACCAGGAGACACCAATAATGAGTCAAGCGATCGAAGTCAAAGTGCCGGACATCGGCGATTTCAAGGACATCCCCGTGATCGAGGTTCTGGTCAAGGTGGGTGACACCGTTGAACCCGAGCAGTCGCTCGTCACGCTGGAATCCGACAAGGCGACGATGGACGTGCCGAGTTCGGCGGCAGGCACCGTCAAGGAAGTAAAGGTCAAGGTCGGCGACAACGTGTCGGAAGGCACGCTGATCGTCGTGCTGGAAGGCGGCGGCGCGGCGGCATCGCCGTCTCCTGCTCCTGCGCCCGCGCCTGCTGCGTCGCCTGCTCCGGCGGCGGCACCGGCGCCCGCTGCGGCATCGGGCGGCGGCGGTTCGACCGAAGTGAAGGTGCCGGATATCGGCGACTTCACGGATATTCCCATCATCGAGATTTCGGTGAAGGTGGGCGACAAAGTGGAGAAGGAACAGTCGCTCATCACGCTCGAATCCGACAAGGCGACGATGGATGTGCCGTCGCCCGCAGCGGGCACGGTCAAGGAACTGAAGGTCAAGGTCGGCGACAACGTCTCCGAAGGCACGCTGATTCTCGTGCTCGAAGGCGGTGGTGGCGAAGCGGCACCCGCACCGAGTCCGGCACCTGCGCCCGCTCAAGCCGCAGCACCGGCCGATGCTCCGGCGAAACCGGCGCCCGCCAAGGAAGCGCCGTCCGCGCTCGCGCAGGCACCGGCCATTCCCGCAGGCGACGGCAAAGCGTCGTCGAGCCACGCATCGCCGTCCGTGCGCAAGTTCGCGCGCGAACTGGGCGTGGATGTTTCGCGTGTCAGCGGCACGGGTCCGAAGGGACGCATCACGCAGGAAGACATCACGGCCTTCGTGAAGGGCGTGATGTCGGGTCAGGGCAAGGCGCCGGCGGCGGCACCGGCAGGCGGCGGTGGCGGCGAACTCGGTTTGCTGCCGTGGCCGAAGGTCGACTTCACGAAGTTCGGCCCGGTCGATCCGAAGCCGCTCTCGCGCATCAAGAAGATCTCGGGCGCGAACCTGCACCGCAACTGGGTGATGATCCCGCACGTCACGAACAACGACGAAGCGGACATTACCGAGCTGGAAGAGTTGCGCGTGAAGCTCAACAAGGAGCACGAGAAAGCGGGCGTGAAGTTCACGATGCTCGCGTTCGTCATCAAGGCCGTGGTCGGGGCGCTCAAGAAGTTCCCGGACTTCAACGCGAGCCTGGACGGCGACAATCTCGTGTTCAAGAAGTACTACCACATCGGTTTCGCGGCCGACACGCCGAACGGCCTGGTCGTTCCGGTGATCCGCGACGCGGACAAGAAGGGCCTCGTGGATATCGCGAAAGAGATGGCGGAACTGTCGAAGCTCGCGCGCGACGGCAAGCTCAAGCCCGATCAGATGCAGGGCGGCTGCTTCTCGATCTCGTCGCTGGGCGGCATCGGCGGGACGCACTTCACGCCGATCATCAACGCGCCCGAAGTCGCGATTCTCGGCCTCTCGCGCGGTCAGATGAAGCCGGTGTGGGACGGCAAGCAGTTCGTGCCGCGTCTCACGCTGCCGATGTCGCTGTCGTATGACCATCGCGTCATCGACGGTGCGGCTGCTGCGCGCTTCAACGCGTATCTGTCGGCGATTCTGGGCGATTTCCGTCGCGTCATTCTCTGATCTGACGATCTGGCCGACGGCGGAACCTCGGGGCATGGCCCTGAGGTTCCATCCGCACATCTCTTAGGGGACAACATGAGTCTCGTCGAACTAAAAGTACCCGACATCGGCGACTTCTCCGATGTCGATGTCATCGAAGTCAATATCAAGCCCGGCGACGCCATCGAAAAGGAACAGGGCGTCATCACGCTCGAAACCGATAAGGCCACCATGGAAGTGCCCGCCGATGTCGCGGGCACCATCAAGGAAGTGAAGGTCAAGCAGGGCGACAAGGTTTCGCAGGGCTCGGTCATCGCGATGATCGAAACGGAAGGCGCGGCGGCGGCTCCTTCGCCTGCGCCTGCTGCGGCACCGGCTCCGGCTGCCGCTAAACCTGCGGCGGGCGGCGGCGTGCAGGACGTGAAGGTGCCGGATATCGGCGACTTCAAGGACATTCCGGTGATCGAAGTGCACGTGAAACCGGGCGACACGGTCGAGAAGGAGCAGTCGCTCGTCACGCTCGAATCCGACAAGGCGACGATGGATGTGCCGTCGCCCGCAGCGGGCGTCGTGAAGGAACTGAAGGTCAAGATCGGCGACAACGTTTCTGAAGGCACGCTGATCCTGACGCTCGAAGGCGGCGGTGCGGCGGCTCCAGCTCCTGCCGCTCAGAAGGCAGCACCGGCACCTGCCGCAGCGCCGACACCCGCACCAAAGGCCGGCAGCTATTCCGGCTCGGCGGATGTCGAATGCGACATGCTCGTGCTCGGCGCAGGTCCGGGCGGCTATTCGGCCGCGTTCCGCGCAGCCGATCTCGGCATGAAGACCGTCCTCGTCGAACGTTATTCGACCTTGGGCGGCGTGTGTCTGAACGTGGGCTGCATTCCGTCGAAGGCGCTGCTGCATACCGCGCTCGTGATGGACGAAACGCACGAACTCGCGGAACACGGCATCGTGTTCGGCAAGCCGACCATCGATCTGGGCAAGCTGCGCGACTTCAAGGAAGGCGTCGTCAAGAAGCTGACCGGCGGTCTCGCGGGCATGGCGAAGGCGCGCAAGGTGACGGTGGTCACGGGCGTGGGCAATTTCGTCGATCCGAACCACATGGAAGTGCAGGGCGCGGACGGCAAGAAGGTCGTGAAGTTCAAGCAGGCGATCATCGCGGCGGGTTCGCAGTCGGTGAAGCTGCCGTTCTTCCCGGACGATCCGCGCGTGGTCGATTCGACCGGCGCGCTCGAACTGCGTCAGATTCCGAAGCGCATGCTGGTGGTGGGCGGCGGGATCATCGGGCTGGAAATGGCGACGGTGTATTCCACGCTCGGCGCGGAAATCGACGTGGTGGAAATGCTCGACGGCCTGATGCAGGGCGCGGATCGCGATCTCGTGAAGGTCTGGGAGAAGTTCAACGCCAAGCGCTTCAAGAACGTCATGCTCAAGACGAAGACGACCAAGGCGGAAGCCAGGGAAGACGGAATCTACGTGACGTTCGAGGGCGAGAAAGCCCCGGCCGAACCGCAGCGTTACGACCTCGTGTTGCTCGCGGTCGGGCGCAGTCCGAACGGCGGCAAGATCGGCGCGGACAAGGCGGGCGTGAGCGTGACGGATCGCGGGTTCATCAACGTGGACAAGCAACTGCGCACCAACGTGCCGCACATCTTCGCGATCGGCGATCTCGTCGGCCAGCCGATGCTCGCGCACAAGGCCGTGCATGAAGGTCACGTGGCGGCGGAAGCGGCGCACGGTGAGAAGTCGTACTTCGACGCGTTGCAGATTCCGTCGGTGGCGTACACCGATCCGGAAGTGGCGTGGGCGGGCAAGACCGAAGACCAGTGCAAGGCCGAAGGCATCAAGTACGGGAAAGCGGTGTTCCCGTGGGCCGCATCGGGCCGCGCGATCGCCAATGGCCGCGACGAAGGCTTCACCAAGCTCATTTTCGATGAGACGACGCATCGCGTGATCGGCGGCGGCATCGTCGGTCTGAACGCGGGCGATCTGATCAGCGAAGTGTGTCTCGCAGTCGAGATGGGCGCGGATGCTACCGACATCGGCAAGACGATTCACCCGCATCCGACGCTTGGTGAATCGGTCGGCATGGCAGCGGAACTGTATGAAGGCGTGTGCACGGATTTGCCGCCGCAACGCAAGAAGTAAGCTGCTGAATCAGCAAAAAGAAAAGGCGCGCTCTGTTACGGAGCGCGCCTTTTTTATTGCGTGTGGCAAACAAAAAACCCGGCACAAGGCCGGGTTTTTCATACTTCAAGCGATACAGCCAGCTTAGGCAACCGACTTCTTCGCGGTGCGCGAAGCTTGTTCGGTGGCTTGCGTGGCAGCCTTCGTCGCGGCCGTGGCGGCGGCGTTGAAGTTGCTTTCAGCCATTTCCACGGCTTGCTTCGTTGCCTTGTGGACGGTTTCGTACGTCGTGTTGGCGGCGGTGATGGCCGACTTCATGACAGCGACAGCCGTTTCCGAACCTGCCGGTGCGTTCTTGGCGACGTTGTCGACGAGCGTTTGCACCTTGCGGTTTTGCTCTTCGTATTGCGCTTCAGCGACGCGGGCGAATTCGGCTTGCGTGGCCGACGCGATTTCATACAGGTGACGGCCATACGACAGGGCCTTTTCCGCGACCGGCTGGGTCAGGCTGGCTTGTAGCGCGAGCAGTTCCTGAGCGTCCTTGACCGACAACGCGCGTTGCGTGTTTTCCTGGCTTTCCGCCAGCGTCGACTTGATCACTTGCAGGTTAAGCTCGACCAGCTTTTCGATGCCTTCGAACGCCTTGTTCGTGAGACCGAACAGCGTGTCGAAGTTGGATTTCTGTGCAGCGGCGATTTGCTCGGGGGTCAAAAGGGTCATCTCAGGCTCCTGATTTGCCGGCCAGTCAAACGCGGGCCGTGTTTCGGGTAGATATGGGGCGCCTAGCGCCACCTTGGAGTGCAAACGCTTTTGGTGCGTCGCAACATGAAGCTCATTTTAGAGATATTCCGATGGATGTCAAGCGCTTTTTGTGCATTGCACAATCGAACGAAAACGCTTTTTAAACAAGGGTTTAACGTCTGTGGAAAAGCTTGTCGGACGACTCCGTGAAAACCCTGTGCACCAATCTGGAAGCGGCTTCCGGCATGACGCAGCGCAGTGCACGATCGTATCCGAACATAATGACAGGCGCGTTTGACAGCGCCGAGGCAGGCTTCCGCAGTCTTACATCACCGCGAACTGAAACGAGAGTTTTCTGTATTTGTTCCTATTTCTAAGACGGCGCCGTACACCAAATTGTTGAAGAACCGTTAACATTTCGCCTGTCGAGTGTTTCTGATGCCGCAGCGCGACAGAAGTGTTGCAGCGAGAGAACACTCGAAAATGACGATCATCCCGATTTCATGGGGCTTTGCGCCCGATACCTCGAATCGATCTCAAGTCTTGGAAAGTATTGCCGATAGTGCACTTGTCAGAGATGTGCTCAAGCGCTTTATCGGCAGGATTCTTCGCCGCGCCGGATCGTTTTTTCCGATCATTGGCGGCACCGTGTCGGGCAGTTGGCAATCGTCGCTTACAACTCAGTTTAACGAGCGGCGATAAGTGCTTAATATTGCTTAAATTTAGTAGCTTCACTACACTTGGCGGTACTCTCCAGCCGCCCAACAGAACACTAATGAAAACCGAAATGTTTTCGTCGTTGAAGGTGGTGCATGGCGTGGCGGTGCGTTCCGCACTCTCGCTCGCCGTCTCCATCGCAGTAGCGACGTCCTTCGCAGCGGCTCCGGCTGAAGCCCTTGCAAAGACCTCCACCAGCAAAACCGTCAAAAAGTCGTCGAAATCCGCGCAACCCGCGCGCATCGCGAAGACTTCGCTCAAGGCTCCGCGGCCCGTGAAGGCCGCGAAAGTCGCGGCGGAAGATGATGACGACGCGCCTCGCGCCTCGCGCCGGCATCGCGTGAATTACCGCATGGACGCACGTTCGCGCCGCGCCGCCGTGCATGCGGTGGCGTACCAGCCGCGTGCGACTTCGGTCGGTCAGGCGTTCGGTCTGCATGACACGCCCGACAGTCTCGCGCTGCGTTCGAGCGTCGCGTATGTGGTGGACCAGAACACGTCTGAAACGCTGTTCGACAAGAATTCGCGCGCCGTCGTGCCGATCGCGTCGATCACCAAGCTCATGACGTCGATGGTCGTGCTCGATTCGCACTTGTCGCTCACGGATGAAATCGCCGTGACAGATGAAGACCGCGATTACGAGAAGTTCACCGGCTCGCGTCTGGCGGTCGGTTCGGTGCTGACCCGCGAAGACATGCTGCATATCGCGTTGATGGCATCGGAAAACCGCGCTGCCGCCGCACTGTCGCGCTATTACCCGGGCGGGCGTCCGGCGTTCATCGCCGCGATGAATGCCAAGGCGCACTCGCTCGGCATGACGGACACGCACTTCGAGAATTCGACCGGCCTTACTAGCCAGAACGTGTCGAGCGCGCGCGATCTCGTGAAGATGGTGAACGCCGCGTATCAATATCCGATGATCCGCAAGTTCTCCACGGACCGCAGCTATGACGTGTTCACGGGCAAGCGCAACATCGCCTACAACAGCACGAATGCGTTGATCCGCAATGCATCGTGGGACATCGGTTTGCAGAAGACCGGGTTCATCAACGAAGCGGGCGAGTGTCTGGTGATGCAGGCGAACGTGAATGGCCGCCCGGTCGTGATCGTGCTGCTGGATTCCTACGGCAAGTACTCGCGTTTCGCGGATGCCGGCCGTCTGCGTTCGTTCCTCGACACGCTCGGCGAGCCGCATATCATGAGCGCGGACATGGGCAGCAGCGCCAATCCCTGATTGTTGCATCGAGCGGTCGAGGCACAAAAAAACCGGATTCGTCGTGAGGCGAATCCGGTTTTTTCATGGGCGCTTGATTAGTGGCGACCTTGATGATGCCCCGGCTCGGATGCCGCCTGTTCCGGCGCATAACCAAGCGAACGCGAAATCTCCAGTGCGGTGGAACTGAGTTGCTTCAGCCACGCGTCCTGCAGACGGTCGGCAGGTGCGGAGAGCGAAAGGCCCGCGACCAGCTTGCCTGAATCGTCATAAATACCAGCCGCGATACACCGCACGCCCAGTTCCAGTTCCTCGTTATCACGCGCGCATGCCTGCTGACGCACGAACGACAACTCGCGTTCGAGCTTGCCCAGATCGGTGATGCTGTTCTGCGTATGCCCCGACAAACCCGTGCGCATGGCGTAAGCACGCACGCGCGTGGCTTCATCGGCGGCGAGAAAGAGCTTGCCGACCGATGTGAGATGCAGCGGCGCGCGCCCGCCAATCGCGCGCACGACCTGCATGCCCGAACGCTCGGAATACGCGCGTTCGATATACACGATCTCGTCGCCCTGACGCACGGAAAGATTCACGGTCTGGCCCGTCTGCCGGTGTAACTCGCGCATCGGCGGCATGGCGGCTTCGCGCACGGAAAGGCGCGCTTTCACCAGATTGCCGAGTTCGAGCAGACGCATGCCGAGCCGGTAGGTGCCGGGATCGGAGCGGTCGACGAGACGGCACATCACCATGTCGTTCAGGATGCGGTGCGCGGTCGACGGATGCAGGTCGGTGCTCTGCGACAGCTCTTTGAGGCTGACGGGATCGGTGTGCTCGGCGAGTGCATCGAGCAGGCGCATCATGCGCTCGATCACCTGAATGGAGGTCTTGGGGTCCGGGTTCGTATCGCTCATCGTCTGATCGGTTGATGCGTCAAACAGCGGAACGACGATTGTATCTCATAATGTGAAAAAAGTTTGCGATGCAGCGAAGATGGCGGCGTGGCGGGCTTTGAGAGCGTTTTTAGTTGCACGCCGGAAGTAAAAAAAGCCGCGCGATTTGACTCGCGCGGCCTTTCCAATCTACTGATGCTCAACCGCCGTTTCCGTTCGGGCCACCGCCGCGCGCATTCCCGCCACCACCGCCACGATTACCGCCGCCGTTGGCCGGTGGCTGCTGCTGCTGTTGCCGTCCCGGCGGTTGGCCGCCGACGGCTCTCGGCAACGGTGCACCGCCGCCCGCTTGCGGCGGCGGTCCGCCAGGCTGATGTCCGCCGCCGCCCTGAGGCGGCTGTCCACCTTGCCCTTGCGGCCCTCCATGACCACCTGGCGGCGGTCCGCCGCGCGGCGGGCCATCGGGTCCACCGGCTCGCGGCGGTGGGCGATTCCATCCGCCCGGAGGCGGACGATGCCGCCAGCCGGGACCATCGTCCCAGTACCCGCGCGGCGGCGGGCCGTAGTAGCTCCCGCCCTGAATGACCACGCCCGGCTGCACGACCGGACCGCCATAGCCATAGCCGTAACCATAGCCGGGGTCATCGTAGGGGCCGGGTTCATAGCCGGAATAGCCGGCGTTGTAGCCGGGTGAATCGGGATAAGCCGCGCATCCGCTCATTAAAACGGCGGATGACGCGATCACCAAACCTGCGACTGCGGATTTCATGACAGAGGAATAGTTCGTTTGTTTGTTATGGATGAGACAGCAAGCATGACAGCGAAGTCCCAAGAACTTTGTAAGGCTTTATGACGATGGCCTTAAGCAGCAATGCGCTCCGCAACGCTTGTTGTCCGGCACGCAACGGTCCTTTGTTCTTTGGCATCTTTTTCAGACGGGGACGATTGCGTACCATTGCAACCTGTCCGGCAGTGCGTCTTCTTCCACTGCCATTGAATCGAAAGGCAGTCCCATGAGAAAAACCATATCGACTTACTGGCCCGTCGCGATCCTGCTTCCCATCGCGCTGGCGTTTTATCTGCAAGCGCATCAAGGTGATGCGTCCACGCGCACGCACGAGCAAACCGACGTGAGCGCCGAACTGGCGCGCGCGGTGTCGCTTGGTTATGTTCAGCCCGACGACGCGTCGGCGGCCACCATCGTCATGCCGGCGTCGAAGCCGCTTTGATGACCTAAGCGCTAATCAGCGTGAACGAGGAAGCAAAAAAATGGCGCCCTTCGCAGGGCGCCATTTTCATTGACGTGCCGGTGACTTACTTCAGCACTGCGGCAACCGCGCTCGCCACTGCATCGAGATTGCGCGTGTTCAGCGCGGCCACGCAGATGCGCCCCGTGCTCACCGCGTAAATGCCGAACTCCTCACGCAGACGATCGACCTGCGCCGCCGTCAGCCCGGAGTACGAGAACATGCCGCGCTGACGATCCACGAACGAAAAATCGCGATCCACGCCGTTCGCCTTCAGACGCTGCACGAGGCCGTTGCGCATCGCGCGGATGCGATCCCGCATCTCGCCGAGTTCCTGCTCCCACGTTGCGCGCAATTCCGGCGACGCCAGCACCGCCGCGACGATCGAGCCGCCATGCGTCGGCGGGTTCGAGTAGTTGGTGCGGATCACGCGCTTGAGCTGCGAGAGCACGCGCGCCGATTCTTCCTTGGACGTGGTGATGATCGACAGCGCCCCGACGCGCTCGCCATACAGCGAGAACGACTTCGAGAACGACGACGACACGAACACATTCAGTTCCGAAGCAGCGAACAAACGCACGGCCGCCGAATCCGCGTCGATGCTTTCCGCGAATCCCTGATACGCCATGTCGAGGAACGGCACGAGGTTGCGCGCCTTCACGACTTCGACGATCTGCTTCCACTGCGCGTCCGTCAGATCGACGCCGGTCGGGTTGTGGCAGCACGCGTGCAGCACCACGACCGTGCCCGCCGCGTAGTCGTTCAGCGCGCCGAGCATGGCGTCGAACTTCACGCCGTGCGTGGCTGCATCGTAGTACGGATAGTTGACGACTTCGAAGCCCGCGCCTTCGAACAGCGCGCGATGGTTTTCCCAGCTAGGATCGCTGATCGCGACCTTGGCGTTCGGGTTCAGACGCTTGAGGAAATCCGCGCCGATCTTGAGCGCGCCCGTGCCGCCCAGCGCCTGCGCCGTGACCACGCGGCCTGCGGCGACCAGCGGCGAATCGTTGCCGAGCAGCAGTTTTTGCACGGCCGAGTCATACGCGGCGATGCCGTCGATCGGCAGATATCCGCGCGGCAGCGCGGCATCGACGCGCGCTTTTTCGGCTTCGCGCACGGCGCGCAGCAGCGGAATCTTGCCTTCTTCATTCGTGTAGACGCCCACGCCAAGATTGACCTTGGTCGGACGCGTATCGGCGTTGAAGGCTTCGTTCAGGCCCAGAATCGGGTCGCGGGGAGCGAGTTCGACGGCAGAGAAAAGAGACATGATCGATCGACAGTGAAGGGGAGACGGGCGACAGGGGTACTAAATGAAACGAAAGGCGTGGGCGGTGACGTGCCGCCCAGGCTCGGTCGTCCATTGTAACGAATCCGATGGCGCTTTTCGGACGTATTGTTGCAATGCGGGCAATTCTTGCGACGTCATTCAGCCCTTATTTTTATGCCGCTTGCAACATAACGCAATTCAAAGGGCGCAATCAAACGGCTTGAGTTCCGGCTTCATCACCCAATCTGCACGAAGACCCGCGCCCGATGCGTCAGACCGCAAGCCGCTAGAATGAATGTTTGCTCAGGCGCCGACTTCTCCCACGCTCTCCATGTCCGACACTCTCATCGAAACACCTGACGACGCACTGGACGAGTCGAAGTTCATCACCTTCGATGGCTCGCCTTTCCAGCTCTATCAGCCGTACTTGCCCGCGGGCGATCAGCCCGACGCCATCGCCAAGCTCGTCGAAGGCGTGGAGGACGGTCTCTCGTTCCAGACCTTGCTCGGCGTGACCGGCTCCGGCAAGACCTTCACCATGGCGAACGTGATCGCGCGTCTCGGCAAACCGGCCATTGTGTTCGCGCCGAACAAGACGCTCGCCGCGCAGCTTTACGCCGAGTTCCGCGAGTTCTTCCCGCGCAACGCGGTCGAGTATTTCGTCTCGTACTACGACTATTACCAGCCGGAAGCGTACGTGCCGCAGCGCGATCTGTTCATCGAGAAGGATTCGTCGATCAACGAGCACATCGAACAGATGCGGCTCTCGGCCACTAAGAGCCTGCTCGAACGGCGCGATGTGGTGATCGTCGCAACGGTTTCCGCGATTTACGGTATCGGCAATCCGTCCGAGTATCACAAGATGATTCTCACGCTGCGCACGGGCGACAAGCTCGGTCAGCGCGATGTCATCGCGCGGCTGATCGCCATGCAGTACACGCGCAACGAGGCCGATTTCTCGCGCGGCACGTTCCGCGTGCGTGGCGACACCATCGATATTTTTCCGGCGGAACACGCGGAAATGGCCGTGCGCGTGGAACTGTTCGACGATGAAGTGGAATCGATGATGCTGTTCGATCCGCTCACCGGCCGCGTGCGCAACAAGATTCCGCGCTTCACGGTGTATCCGTCGTCGCACTACGTGACGCCGCGCGACACGGTCATGCGCGCGGTCGAAGCCATCAAGCTCGAACTGCGCGAACGGCTCGAATTCTTCTACTCGCAGAACAAGCTGGTGGAGGCGCAGCGGCTCGAACAGCGCACGCGCTTCGATCTGGAGATGTTGCAGGAACTCGGCTTCTGCAAGGGCATCGAGAATTACTCGCGGCACTTTTCCGGCGCGATGCCCGGTGAGCCGCCGCCCACGCTCGTCGATTATTTGCCGCCCGACGCGATCATGTTGCTCGATGAATCGCACGTGTTGATCGGCCAGTTGAACGGCATGTACAACGGCGACCGCGCGCGCAAGGAAAATCTGGTCGATTACGGTTTCCGTCTGCCGTGCGCGTTGGATAACCGGCCGCTCAAGTTCAACGAGTTCGAACGCAAGATGCGTCAGGCGGTGTTCGTTTCCGCCACGCCCGCCGACTACGAGCAGAAGAAAGCGGGGCAGGTGGCCGAACAACTTGTCCGACCGACTGGCTTGGTCGATCCGGCCATCGAAGTGCGGCCCGCGCGCTCGCAAGTGGATGACGTGCTCTCCGAAATCAACGCGCGCGTCGCGGTGCACGAGCGCGTGCTCGTCACCACGCTGACCAAGCGCATGGCCGAGCAACTGACCGAGTTTCTCGCCGATCACGGTGTGAAGGTGCGCTATCTGCACAGCGATATTGATACGGTCGAGCGCGTGGAAATCATCCGCGATCTGCGGCTGGGCACGTTCGATGTGCTGGTCGGCATCAACCTGCTGCGCGAAGGGCTGGACATCCCCGAAGTCTCGCTCGTCGCCATTCTCGATGCCGACAAGGAAGGCTTCCTGCGCGCCGAGCGCTCGTTGATCCAGACCATCGGCCGGGCGGCGCGCAACGTGAACGGCAAGGCGATTCTCTACGGCGACAACATGACCGATTCGATGAAGCGCGCCATCGACGAAACCGAACGGCGGCGCGCCAAGCAGATCGCGTTCAATCTGGAGCGGGGCATCACGCCGCGCGGGGTGGAGAAGCGCATCAAGGACATCATCGATGGTGTCTACAGCGCCGACGATGCGCGCGCCGAGTTGAAGGAAGCGCAGACGCGCGCGAAGTTCGAGGACATGTCCGAGAAGCAGTTGGCGAAGGAACTCAAGAAGCTCGAAAAGCAGATGATGGATCACGCCAAGAACCTCGAATTCGAAAAGGCGGCGCAGACCCGCGACCAATTGGCGCTGTTGCGACAGCGCGTGTTTGGCGCGAACGTCGGCGATCACGTGACCGGCATCGGCGAGAAATAAACGCGTTGTGAGCGAAAGCGCGGCGGCCCGAATGGGTTTGCCGCGCTTTTTTCATTGGCGGCCGAACCCGCAAAACCCTTGTCACGCTTAGGGTTCCTTGACCCTCCACTTAGCGGCGTCAAATTGTTCGCCCATTCGAACGGTGCTAAACTGGCGACTGTTGAGAATGGTTCGTATTAACGTTCGCGTCGCCGAATGTTCATGGGAGCAATTTTTCAGGGAAGAGAGGCGCGCGGCCTGCATCGGACCGGCGCTTCGGAAACATTCGCGCACCATGCGCGATCGATAAAAACAGGAGTGTCTTGATGGCTTCAACGTTGATGCGCGGCCTCGTCGCCGCCGCAGGTCTGACGGCGATGATGGCGGCCTCGGCCGCGGAATACCCGATCGGCAAGCAACATATCGAAGGCGGCATGGAAACGGGCGCCGTCTATCTTCAGCCGATCACGATGGAACCGGAAGGCATGATGCGCAAGGCATCCGATTCCGACGTCCACCTCGAAGCGGACATCCACGCGGTCAAGAACAATCCGACCGGCTTCGCGGAAGGCGACTGGATGCCGTATCTGAACGTCACGTATGAACTCACGAAGGTCGGCACGACTCAGACCCTGAAGGGTGACTTGATGCCGATGGTCGCCAACGACGGCCCGCACTACGGCGACAACGTGAAGCTGTTCGGACCGGGCAAGTACCACCTGAAGCTGCATATCGCGCCGCCGTCGCAGTCGGGCCATATGGCGTTCGGCCGTCACGTCGACAAGGAAACGGGCGTGGGTCCGTGGTTCAAGCCGTTCACCATCGAATACGACTTCCCGTTCGCGGGCATCGGGAAGAAGGGCGGCTACTAAGCAAGCCGCCGGCAGGTTGATTCCGCGCCCGGTTGCAAGTCAGGAACCGGGCGCGTTCATCTTCAGGAAGTCCGCATGAATTTGAAATTCCAGAAGGCGGCGCTCGCAGCGTTCGCACTAGTGACGGCAGGCATGGTTCACGCTGCCGATCTGCCCACGTTCAAGCTCGAAATGAACGACGGCAAGCTCAATCCCGCACGCATCGAGGTGCCGGCGGGACAGCGCATCAAGATCGAGGTGCACAACATCGGCAAGGGCGCGGCCGAGTTCGAAAGCGTGCAGTTGCGCAAGGAAAAAGTGCTGGCGCCGGGCGCGGATTCGTTCGTCGTGATCGCGCCGCTCGATCCGGGCGAGTACAAGTTCTTCGACGATTTTCATCAGACCGCGCAGGGCGTGATCGTCGCGAAGTAATCATCGCAGTGCAATGAGCGGGAGGTTAGAAATGGGGCAGGTCCTATTCATCGTATGGCGTGAGAGTGTCGAGGCGCTGCTCGTCGTCGGCATTCTGTACGCGTGGCTGAAGAACGGCGATCATCAGGCGCGCCGTGGCCTGCCTTATCTGTGGGCGGGCGTCGCCATTGGCTTGTTGGCGGCCATCGCGCTCGGCGCGGCGCTGATCGGCTTCACGGAAGTGCTGTCCGGCAACGCGCAGGACTATTTTCAGACGGCGATGGTGCTGGTCGCGTGCGTGCTCATCGTGCAGATGGTGCTGTGGATGAAGCGCCACGGCCGCACGCTCAAGCGCGACATGGAAAGCACGCTGCAAAAGACCACGCAGGACGGGCATTGGTGGGGCATCGCGTTGCTCGTGGCGCTGGCGATTGCGCGTGAAGGCAGCGAAACCGCCGTGTTCCTTTATGGCGTCGGCTTCGGGCAATCGGGGCACGTCGATCTCTCGCAGTACGTCGCCATCGTGCTGGGCTTCGCGCTCGCGCTGCTCACGTTCTATGTGCTGCAACTCGGCGGCAAGATCTTCTCGTGGCGCTCGTTCTTCCGCGTCACGGAAATCATGCTGCTGTTTCTCGCCGCGGGTCTGTTCGAAACCGGCGTGGACAAGCTGATCGACATGGAAGTGCTGCCTGTGATCGTCAATCAGGTATGGAATACTTCCGCGCTTCTCGACGATTCGAGCACCTTCGGCTCGCTGGTCGCGACGCTGACGGGTTATCGCGCGCATCCGGCGGGCATGAACCTCGTGGCGTACGCGGTGTACTGGATCGTCATCTATCTACTGCTGCGCCGCTCGAACCGGGGCATGGCGCAAAAACAAAAGGCGGCAAGCCGTCCAGCATGAGTTCTGTCACACAGCAGCGACCAAACCGGCTGCAACAAGCCGGCAACTGGATGCAACGTCACGGCAGCGCGATCCGCATGATTCAGTGGATCGTGGTGGCCGTGTACGCGTTTCTGATCGTCGTTCCCGCCGTGATACCGCTGCCCGATGGCTCTGCGCATCTGTGGAACAACCTGACGATCGCGGCGCAGTTCGTGTTCTGGGGCATCTGGTGGCCCTTCGTGCTGCTTTCGATGGTGATGCTCGGCCGCGTGTGGTGCGGCGTGTTGTGCCCCGAAGGCGCGCTCACCGAATTCGCGAGCCGCTTCGGACGCGGCTGGGCCATTCCTCGCTGGATGCGCTGGGGCGGCTGGCCGTTCGTGGCGTTCGGGCTCACAACCATCTACGGGCAGATGGTCAGCGTTTATCAATATCCGAAGGCGGTGTTGCTGGTGCTCGGCGGCTCGACCGTGGGCGCGATGATCGTCGGCGTGCTGTACGGGCGCGAGAAGCGCGTCTGGTGCAAGTATCTGTGCCCGGTGAACGGCGTGTTCACGCTGCTCGCGCGCCTGGCTCCGTTTCACTTCAAGGTGAATGAAGACGCTTGGCGCCGCTCTTACAAGCAAGGCGAGCACGGACACCGCGTGATTCCGATCAACTGCGCGCCGCTCGTTCCCTTGCGCAGCATGAAGGGCGCGGCCGACTGCCATATGTGCGGCCGATGCAGCGGCCATCGCGATGCCATCGCGCTCACGTGGCGCTCGCCCGCCGAGGAAGTCGTGAAGCTCGGCGACAAGGCGGCGAATCCGTGGGACACGGCGCTGATTTTGTACGGGCTGCTTGGGATTGCCATCGGCGCGTTTCATTGGACCGTGAGCACGTGGTTCGTCGATCTGAAGCAGTATCTCGCGGGCTGGCTGATCGATCACAACATTCTCTGGCCGCTCGATACCAACGCGCCGTGGTTCCTGTTCACGCATTATCCCGAACAGAACGACGTGTTCTCGTGGCTCGACGGTTCGATGGTGATCGGCTATATCCTCGTCACGGGTCTCGTGTATGGCACGGTGCTGTTCGGGCTGATGGCGCTGTCTTCGCGCATGCTCGGCAAGTGGAACATGCGGCGGTTGCATCACCTGACGCTTTCGCTGATTCCGATTGCGGGCGTCGGTGTGTTTTTGGGGCTTTCCGCGACCACCGTTTCGCTGCTGCGCGCGGAGCAGGTGCCGCTGTGGTGGGTGCCGGCGCTGCGGATCGGCTTGCTTGCAATCGCCAACGTTTGGAGCGCATGGCTCGCATGGCGCACGACGAAGCGCTATGCATCGACTTCTGTTCCGCGCGTTTTTTCGATGGTATGGTTCATCGCAGCGCTGGCCGTCGCGGACAGCGCGTGGTATCTGATGTTCTACGGCTTCACCCGGAACTGATACCCACTTAACGATCCACGGCAACCGAGAGCGCGACGTGAGAACCAAACCCGTACTGACTGACGAAGACGTCAAGGCCGTGGCGGCCGCAGCCGAGGCGCACGCCCGCGAGCACAACTGGAACGTGACCATCGCCATCGTTGATGACGGCGGGCATCTGCTGCATCTGCATCGGCTGGACGGGGCGGGGGCGAGCACGGTGGAAATGGCGAACGGCAAGGCGCGCACCGCCGTGCTGGGGCGTCGCGAAACCAAGGTCTACGAGGACACCATCAAGCAGGGCCGCACGGCGTTTCTCTCCGCGCCGATGACCGCCATGCTCGAAGGCGGCGTGCCGATTTTCGTGGGCGCGGATATCGTCGGTGCGGTGGGCGTGTCGGGCGTGAAGTCGGATCAGGATGCGCAGATCGCGCGGGCGGGGATTGCGGCGCTTGGGATCGAAAACGTTTAGAGCGTCGTGAATAAAAAAACGGCACGCTCTGTCATCAAAGCGTGCCGTTCGATCGATCATCATGACGTGGCTCGTTTAATTGAGCACAGCGCTGCGCAGGAACCAAAAAAAGCGGCTTCGCTTGCTATCGACGACTGGCTGGTGTTTGCACGAAGGGGTCTAAATTCTCGCGTGCAAGTCGTCCTTGCTGGCTAAGGCCAAACACCTCTTAGGCGAGGTGGTCCCCACAATACTCGATACGTACTGCTGTTCTTTCTTCGCGCTTACTTCGTCAGGATCAGCTTGCCCAGACGAGTGGCGCGCAACTGGTAGGTCTCCCCGTTATGCACGATGCTCACGTGGCTGCGCCCTTGCAAAAGGGTGTCGCTGCGCAACTGGCGCTCGGCATTCGCATCCGGCGTGACCGTGGCGGTCGAGGCGCGCACCGTGACGGCGGCAGCCGATTTCGGCCGGGTGATCGCGGCGTCGCGGACAGCCGGGCGGCGCAGCCTGAGCGTGGTGGATCGCAGCGTGTCGGTCATGTCTCGGCGTGTGCCTTCGTTGATTCGATGGATCTATAGTAAATGATAACCATTCCTATTTGCAAGTAGTCTTTCTCATGGCTTGCGATGATCCGATAGCCGCGCTCGATGCTGCGACGTAGCATCGAGCGCATCGATCAATGCAGTGGACCGTCCTCGCTGCGTCCGTGCGCGTACTGCCGAATCAGCCGCACCGTATCGATGTCCGACTCGCGATACGCCGACTTCACGATCTCTTGCGTTTGCCGCTCGTCAGGGCTCGGATCTGCTTTCTCGGGCAGCGTGGTGCTGTACGTGAAACGCAAAAAAAGCTGCGTCGAATCAGGCTGCTCGATGGCCATCGTCAGCGATCCACCGACGTGCTCGGCCGTCGGCAGGATGTCGTAGCGCACGCGCTCGTGGGTCGTGAGCGTCACACGGTCGCGCACCACGGCTTGACCGTAGTGGAGTTCGCGCTCCATCGTGTCGCCTTCGCGCGAGAGGATCGCGCAACTGTCGAGACCGAGCACGAACAACTGTGGCTGCTCCGCGCGCAGCACGAGCCCTTCCCACAACTGTTCGCGCGTCAGCGGATCCACCAGCGGATTCGACGGATCATTGATCTGGATGAGATGTTCGAAATTCAAAACGACGTTTCCCTTGAACGTTCGCGGCCTTTCCGCAAGGTCGAGTCAGCGTCAGGACACGAGCCCGGAATCGATCCGGATCGCGCCGCTCAGAACCTTGTGCATGGGGCACGCATTGGCGATTTGCAACAGCCGTTCCCGCTGGTCCGGCGCAAGCGGCCCGTCCAGCGCGATTTTCCGGTCGATGACCGTGCCGTCCGCCGTGCTCGTCATCGAGAGTTCGACGCGCACGCCTTCGAGCGGCCATTCCTTGCGCCGCGCGTACATCCGCAAGGTGATGTTCGTGCATGCGCCGAGACTCGACAGCAGCAACGCGGCCGGTTCGGGCGCGGTGTCGCCGCCGCCGAGACTCGCGGGTTCATCCGCGCTCCAGCGATGCGTGCCGTCCTCCAGACTGACCTGATAATCGGCGTCGATGCTCGTGGCGATGACAGTCGGTGTAGCCATGAATGCTCCGGTGAACGGCGGCGGCAGACAAAAAAACGGCGCGGCCTGAACGGGCATTGTGACGCAATGTGCCCGTTTTTGCCGCGCCGTTTCGCCAAATTTGATGCGTTCGGCGTCGATGCTCAGTGCGTGATCGCGCCCATCCGTCCCGCCTGATAGTCGGTGACTGCCTGACGGATTTCGTCTTCCGTGTTCATGACGAACGGACCGTAACGCACGACCGGCTCCTTGAGCGGCACGCCGCCGATCAGGATGATCTCGACCGGTTCGTCACCGGCGGCGAGCGTGATGGTATCGGCATCGTCCTTGAAGACGACCATTTGCTGCGCGCGCACCGGCTGCGCTTGCGGACCGTACAGGCCCGTGCCCGACAACGCATAGGCGAACACGCGAAAATCACGCGGCACGCGATGCTCGACACGCCCGCCCGGTTGCAGCGAGAAATGCTGATACAGAATCGGCGTGCGCGTTTCGATCGCCGCCTTCATACCGAGCGCTTCGCCCGCGATCACCTTCACGCTGACCTTGCCATCCTCGCTTTTCGCCACCGGAATGCCCGCCGACGGAATCTCCTGATAGCGCGGCGCGGTCATCTTGTCGCGCTTCGGCAGATTCACCCAAAGCTGCAAACCATGCACGCGGCCACCCTGGCGCGTGAATTCCTCGCCCGGCATCTCGCTATGCACGACGCCTGCGCCCGCCGTCATCCACTGCACATCGCCGGGGCGCAGCGTGCCCGAATGGCCCGCCGAATCCTTGTGACCGAATTCGCCTTCGAGCATGTACGTCACCGTCTCGAAGCCACGATGCGGATGGTCCGGCGCACCTTTCGCCTCGCCGGGCGCGTAATCGACCGGGCCCATTTCATCGAGCAAAAGGAAGGGATCGAAGTCCATCAAAAGACGGGTCGGAAACGGGCGATGCACGACGAACCCGCCGCCTTCGACGGTGCGCACGGCCGGAATGATGCTGGAAATGGAGCGGCTCATCTTGGTTTTTCCTTGAGGCGCCATAGGGGAATAGCGCTAAATTTGGAACATGGAGCTATTATATGGACCGATTTTGCGGATAAAAGCCGCCTCGGTGCAATGGATTGTCCCGCTGGCGATAACGAACGACGCGAACTACGCGAAGCACGCGAACCACGACCGCACTCCGGGCCGCCCATGAAAGCCGACTCGCACGACCTCAATGATCTGATGTACTTCTCCCATGTCATCGAGCATGGGGGGTTTTCGGCGGCGGAGCGCGTGCTGGGTATTTCCAAGTCGCGGCTGTCGCGGCGCGTGTCGGAACTGGAGGCATCGCTGGGCGTGCGGCTGTTGCAGCGCTCCACGCGCAAGCTCGCGCTGACCGAAGCGGGGCAACTGTTCTATCAACACTGTCAGGCCATGCTCGCCGAAGCGCGCGCGGCCGTCGATGTCGTGCAAAGCCTGCGCGATTCGCCGCGCGGCACGGTGCGGGTGAGCGTGCCGGTGACCATCGCGCAGACGTTTCTGTCTGCGGTCATGCCGGACTTCATGCATCGCTATCCCGAAGTGCGCGTGGTGCTGCGTGTGACCAATCGCGTCGTCGATCTGTTCGAAGATGCAATCGATGTCGCCTTGCGCGTGCGTTCCGAGCCGCCCGCGAATTCCAACGTGGTCGCGCGTCCGCTCTGGCGCACCGAGCAAATGCTGGTGGCCGCGCCGTCGCTGCTCAAGCCCAACGCGCCGCCCATGACGCCCGCCGAACTGGCGCAATACGACACCATCGACACGCCTTCCGCCGATGGCCGCCACGTCTATCGCCTCATCGCGCCGGATGGCACGCGTCACGAGTTCGAGCACGAACCGCGTCTGGTCACCGCCGACCTTTCGATGATCCGCGAAGCCGTGATGTGCGGCGTCGGCATCGCGGCCTTGCCGGAAATGATGTACGGCGCGCCTTTACGCAGCGGCCAGCTTTCGCCGGTGATGCCGGGCTGGACCTTTCCGTCGCCGCAGTTGTACGCGGTGTTTCTGTCGCGGCAGGGCATGGTGCCGGCCGTACGGGCGTTCGTCGATTTTCTCGTGGAGTCGATTGCCAGCGGACAACGCTTCCCCGGAGAATGTCCTGTCATCGAACACCCCGAACGCGAAACGGTTTGAGCTAATTCGCAGCGCTCATGATTTATGTCATTGGAGCGTGTGCTTGCGATGGTCACATTCAATCGCCGAAACCTTGAATGCGAAATTTCGCGGCAGTATATTGAAGCTCCTTTCGCTAAGGAGCTTCTTATGCGAAAACTCACGGCTACTCTGATAGTTAGCCTGATAGGGTTGATCGCGCTGTCCGTGTCGAGCACGGCTGTCGCATGCGGCGATTCTGGGACGTATTCCAGCCCCAAGTAATTGCCTCGCCCGAATGCGCCGAGTGCGCACGAAAAAAGGCCTTCATCTGACGATGAAGGCCTTTTACTTTATGCGCACTTAAGACTTATTTGCTGCCGTGCTTGGGCTCGGTGACGAAACCGATCTTGGTCAGCCCGCCCGACTGCGCGGCGGACATCAGATCGGCCACTTTCTCATACGGCACCTTGCGATCCGCGCGCAGATGAATCTCCGGCTGCGGATTCTGCTGCGCGGCCTGCGCGATGCGCGCATCGAGCGCGGCGGCATCCACGGGTTGCTCGTCCCAGAGCGTGGTGCCATCGGCGGAAATGGCGACATCCACGTGCGCGGGTTTGTCGTCCTGCGGCTGGCTGCTCGCATGCGGCAGGTCGATCTTCACCGCATGATTCATGGCCGGAATGGTCACGAGAAAAATGATCAGGAGTACGAGCATGACATCGACGAGCGGCGTCATGTTGATCTCGCTCATCATGCCGTCGTCTTCATCGCCGGCGAAAGGGCTCATGGCCATGTTGCGATTTCCTCTTGCTTACGATGATGCCGACGCGCGCGTCGCCAGACGCAGGCTCTCCGACGAAGCGTTCTTCGCGCGCTTGGTCGAATTGAGCTTGGCGCCCGTGACGAAGAACGCGTGCAGACCGTGCGCGAAGCGATTGAGCTTGGTCACGATGCTCTTGTTCGCGCGAGTCAGCGCGTTGTAGCCGAGCACCGCAGGAATCGCGACGAACAGACCGAACGCGGTCATGATGAGCGACTCGCCGACCGGACCCGCGACCTGATCGATGGATGTCTGACCCGTCGCGCCAATGGTCAGCAGCGCGTGATAGATGCCCCACACCGTGCCGAACAGTCCGACGAACGGCGCGGTCGAACCGATCGAGGCGAGGATCGCCAGACCCGCCTGCATGCGGCCGACGCCTTCGTCCATCACGTCCTTCAGGCAACGCGTGATCCAGTCCGACACGTCCATGCGGTCATGCAGATGCGGTTGCGTCTGCGTGTGATGTTCCGCCGCTTCCTGACCCGCCAGCGCGAGCGCGAGGTACGGATTGTCCGCCGGGCTCGACGACTGGCTGCCGAGCTTCTTGATGCCGTCGTTGAAGTCGTCCGAGTGCCAGAAGGCCTGTTCCGCGTTCTTGGTGAGCCGCTTCAGACGCAGCACGTTCCATCCCTTCACGACGACCACCGTCCACGACAACACCGACATGATCGCGAGCGCGAGCGCGATGCCGCGTGTCACGAAGTCGCCCTGCGCCCAGACGTGGGCTATCCCGTAGTTCTGCATTTTTGGCTTCCTGTATCTAAAAATTCAAAGTAACTGGTCAGTCTTTCAGCGTGAAGTCGATCGGCACCGAGGTCGGCACGCGCACGGCCTGGCCGTCCTGCTTGAAGGGGCTGCATGCGCTGCCGCGCACGGCGTCGAGCGCGGCGTCGTCGAGGCGCTGCGAACCGCTGCTCTTTTGCACGCGCACGTCCTCGAACTTGCCGTTCAGGCCGACCGTCATGGCCACCACGACGCGGCCGGTTTCGCCGCGTCGCCGCGCCATCGCCGGATAGTCGGGTGCCGCGATGCTGCAATTCAGATGCGAAATGTCCTTGGGCGCGGTGATTTCCATCGTCGGCTTACCGATGGCGGGCGCGGCTGGCGGCGGGGCGGCTTGCGGCGGCGCGGGCGGCGTCGGGTCCGGCGCGGGCGCGGCGATCTGCGAGGGCGCTTCGGTGACCGGCATCGGCTTGGGCGCGGGCTCGATCTTCGGCTTGACCTTGGGCTTCGGAACCGGTTTCGGAATCGGCTTGGGAACGGGCTTCGGCGGCGGCGGCGATTCCACCGCGACCGGCTGCGGCAGCGGCGCGGGCTGCGGCGTTTCGCTGATCAGTTGCGCGGAGATCGTCTTGGCTTCGATCGGGCGCGGCATCGGCCTGTCGCGCATATTGAGCGCGATGGCGAACAAGCCGACATGCAGCGCGATGACGACAGCGCACGCAACGATCAGGCGCGGATTCACGCTGGACGGCGGCGCAGGCTGGAACACGTTGGAAGAGGAGGTCGGGGACTGCATTCTTATTGGCGGCTTGCAGAACTGCGGGATTGACCGACGACGCCACGGCGCCACGTTACCGAATTCGCTGTCCGGTCTGCTGACCCGGCGCGGAGAGAAGCAAACGACATCATGTTCTGAAGATCAGCAGGGAAATGAACAAGGTGGCCACGAAACCAATCAGCAATTCCATCTTTCCCTCCAAAGGGTCAAGGGTTGCGTGGCTGGCTAGTGACCGGCTGCTTGAAAGGTAACCTGGCTTGCGGGAGGCGATACTGCGTCCAGCGGCAGGATGCCGTGGCCGAAACGACGATGCGCCGCACGCGGGCGGCGCGCGATGCTTCAGGCTGCCTTGCGCTCGTAGAACGTGAGCGGCATGGCTTGCGCCGCGTGCGCTTCGACGCCGCAGCGCGATGCGCAGACGCCGCTTTCGGCCATCACATCGCGCACGGTGGCTTCGCACTTGCCGCAGCACAGCGCGACGCCAAGCTCGAACTGGAGCTCCTCGTAGGACTCCATGCCCTCGGCGATGGCGGTGCGGATCTTCCGGTCGGACACTGACTTGCAGACGCAGACAATCATGGTCGTTCGCAATAGCTTACGTTAATGCGAATTATTATCATTCAGTATGGAAGGCTTTGCAAGCGACGCTCGGTGTTTTTTGTAACACAGCCGCAAAGTTAGCGAGCTTCTTGCTGGAAGCCTTGTGTGGCGGGGGAAAGCGGCTGCCGGTGCGCGTCCGGCGAGTGAGAAACCCTCAGACGATGTCGGGTTCCGCGCAACGCGTGCGCCGCGATTCGATGACGATGCGCTCGACCGGCGCATCGATATGGAGCAGGGAAGCGACAAGCTGGCGTTGCGCTTCGCCGTCGCCGGTAGAGCAGAAGCGCGGGAGCGCATCCACCGCGGCATCGTTTTTCAGGCGATGCGCATCCAGCAGCCGTTCGAGTTGCCGCGCAATCGCGACGCTCGTGTCGACGAGTTGCAGCCGTTCGCCTGCGATCTCGCGAATCGCGCGGTCGAGAAAAGGGTAATGCGTGCAGCCGAGCACGAGCGTGTCGGCGTCGGCATCGAGCATAGGTTTGAGGTAGCTCTCGAGCAGCGCCATGAGTTCGGGCGACGAGGTATCGCACCGTTCGACAGCCTGAACCAGTCCATGACCGGGCTGGCAAAGAAAACGGCAATCGCCTGCGTAACGATCCAGCAACGACTGGAACCGCGCGCTGCGCAGTGTCACCTGCGTGGCGAGCACGCCGACCACGCGCGTTTTCGACACGCCCGCCGCTGGCTTGACGCCAGGTTCCACGCCGACGAGCGGAATCGCCAGCCGTTCCCGCACCGACGCGATCGACTGCGCGGTCGCCGTATTGCACGCGACGACCAGCGCCTTCGCGCCCTGCGCCACGAGCCATTCGCCGATGGCCATCGTGCGGTCCACGATGAAGTCATCGTCCTTCTCGCCATACGGCGCATAGCGCGAATCGGCGACATACACGAGCCGCTCGTGCGGCAGCACCGCCCGCACGGCGCGCAGCACCGACAGACCACCGAGACCGGAATCGTAAATGCCGACCGGCGCGCGCGCGTCGGACGCGGCACGCTCGGAAGGAGAAGAAGACACAGCGGGGATTACTGCGACTGCGGACATACGGGGCAAAGAGCTTACTCTTGGTCGCCCATCATACTCTGCTGATAGTTCTGGATGCCGACCTTGACGATCAGATCGAGCTGCGTTTCCAGCCAGTCGATGTGTTCTTCCGTGTCGTGCAGGATCTTGTCGAAAATATCGCGCGAGACGAAATCACGCACCGACTCGCAGTAAGCAATCGCTTCCTTGCACGTGGTCTGGGAAATCTGTTCGAGCTTCAGATCGCACTCGAGAATTTCCTTGGTTTCTTCGCCGATCAGCAGCTTGTGCAAGTCCTGAAGGTTCGGCAGGCCGTCGAGCATGAACACGCGCTTGATGAGCCAGTCGGCGTGCTTCATCTCGCCGATCGACTCGTCGTACTCGTGCTTGTACATCTTCTCCAGGCCCCAATGGTCGTACATCCGCGCGTGGAGGAAGTACTGGTTGATCGCGGTCAGCTCGTTCTTGAGCTGCGCGTTCAGATATTCGATGACTTTGGCGTCGCCTTGCATGATTGTTCCTTATTTGTAACGTGGGGCACTTCCGGAAAGATAAACGTTGCGCCTGACAATGCCAAGTCTGAGTAAAAAACTTTTCGTTTTATATAAAACTGAGAATGACAATCCTTCTCGACTAGGCGCATCTCAAATAAAAAGCCGGGCTTGATTGGCCCGACTTATATCATTCATCGGCGGAAGGAACTTGCCGTTAGCCCGCGATCAAACCGTCGCGACCGGAATCTTGCCGATCTTTGCCTGCCATTCGGCCGGGCCGGTCTTGTGAACCGACGTGCCGTGCGAATCCACCGCGACCGTCACCGGCATGTCCTGCACGTCGAACTCGTAGATGGCTTCCATGCCGAGGTCTTCGAACGCCAGCACGCGCGCCTCGCGAATAGCCTTCGACACGAGATACGCCGCGCCGCCGACCGCCATCAGATACGCGGCCTTGTGATTCTTGATAGCCTCGATGGCAACGGGGCCGCGCTCGGCCTTGCCGATCATCGAGATCAGGCCGGTTTGCGCGAGCATCATTTCGGTGAATTTGTCCATGCGCGTGGCCGTGGTCGGGCCTGCGGGGCCGACGGCTTCATCGCGCACCGGATCGACCGGGCCGACGTAGTAGATCACGCGGTTGGTGAAATCGACCGGCAGCTTCTCGCCCTTCGCCAGCATGTCGGCGATGCGCTTGTGCGCCGCATCGCGCCCGGTCAGCATCTTGCCCGACAGCAGCAGCGTCTGGCCCGGCTTCCACGAGGCGACTTCTTCCGGCGTCAGCGTGTTCAGATCGACGCGCTGGCTCTTTTCGGTATCCGGCTCCCACTGCACCTTGGGCCATGCATCGAGCGACGGCGCTTCCAGCTTCGCGACGCCCGTGCCATCCAGCGTGAAGTGCGCGTGACGCGTGGCCGCGCAGTTCGGGATGATCGCGATCGGCTTGGAGGCCGCGTGCGTCGGCGCCGCCATGATTTTCACATCGAGCACGGTGGCAAGCCCGCCCAGTCCCTGCGCGCCGATGCCGAGCGCATTGACCGTCTCGTGCAGTTCCACGCGCAGTTCCTCGATCCAGTCCTGCGGCCCGCGCGCGATGATGTCCTGAATGTCGATCGGGTCCATCAGCGATTCCTTCGCCATGACCATCGCCTTCTCCGCCGTGCCGCCGATGCCGATGCCGAGCATGCCCGGCGGACACCAGCCCGCGCCCATCGTCGGCACCGTCTTGAGCACCCAGTCCACGATGGAATCCGACGGATTGAGCATGGCGAACTTCGACTTGTTCTCCGAGCCGCCGCCCTTGGCCGCGACCTGCACGTCCACCTTGTCGCCCGGCACGATCTCGTAATGGATCACGGCGGGCGTGTTGTCCTTCGTGTTCTTCCGCGCACCTTCCGGCGGGCTGACGATCGACGCACGCAGCACGTTGTCCGGGTTCAGATAACCGCGGCGCACGCCTTCGTTGATCATGTCGGTGACGCCCATCGTCGCACCGTCCCATCGCACGTCCATGCCGACCTTCACGAACACCGTGACGATGCCCGTGTCCTGACAGATCGGCCGCTTGCCTTCCGCGCACATGCGGCTATTGGTCAGGATTTGCGCGATGGCGTCCTTCGCGGCGGCGCTTTCTTCCAGTTCATACGCGCGGCCGAGCGCCTGAATGTAGTCGAGCGGATGGTAATAGCTGATGTATTGCAGAGAATCGGCGATGCTCTGAATCAGGTCTTCCTGTTTGATGACGGTCATGGCGGAACTCTTGGGGACGGGAATCTTATTAGGTGTTCTGGCGAAACGTGACGCTTCAGTCGAGCGCGCTGCGCGGCGGCGCGACCGTTTCACTATGAAAATGTCTTGGATGCGTATGCGTGGTCAGCTTGTCTACATACGCCATGATCAGCGCGGACAACAGGAACGCGACGTGGATGATCACCTGCCACAACACCGTGTGAAAGGTGTGCTGATCCGGGTTGATGAACGTTTTGAGCAGATGGATGGACGAGATGCTGATGAGCGCCATCGACAGCTTGACCTTCAGCACGCCTGCGTTCACATGATCGAGCCATTCCGGTTCGTCCGGATGCCCCTCGACGCCCAGCCGCGACACGAACGTTTCGTAACCGCCGACGATCACCATGATGAGCAGGTTCGAGATCATCACCACGTCGATGAGGCCGAGCACCACGAGCATGATGTTGGTTTCATCGAGCGTCATGGCATGCGTGACGAGATGCCAGACTTCCTTCAAAAACAGCACGACATACACGCCTTGCGCCACGATCAGCCCGAGATAGAGCGGCACCTGCAGCCAACGGCTCATGAAGATGAAGCGGGGCAATGCTTTCATCGGCGTGTAGGACGAGGAAACGCGATCAGGTGCGGACATGGCGGCTTGACGTTCGATTCGGGTTGACCGGGCCCGCGATGATGACGGGCGAATGTGACGGACGAAAGCGGCGAGCCTTTGAGCTTCTATACGAGCGAAGTGCGCCAAAACGGAACACTGGAAATGCGCTCGATCAAGCGCGGTATTGTATCGCGTCGCAGCAAGTCGCCGCCCGAACCGGGACGCCATACCGCAGCGCGAACAGTTCAGTTACGATTGCGGGACTGACGCGTTAAATCGCACATGATCCGCGTATACCCCGTGCCATTCGAGCATGGCGCGTAAGAAGCGGGTAAGTTGTGCGGCTTATCTTGCAATCGATGGGGATGCACACGCCACACGTAATCCGTGATGCGTGACATCCGCTGCGCCACGTGAGCGCGGCATTAAGGAGACAAGGTTCCGGCCAGGAAACGAAGCACGCGTTCCGGCTATCGGACCTCATAACATGCGGTGCGCGTCGCGGGTTCGCCACGTCGCGAACGATGCGTGCCGCCGGCTTTGGAATCACCATCAGAGAGGTTGTCGATGTCTGCGATCGAATCGGTTCTTCATGAAAAACGCGTGTTCCCGCCGTCCGAAAAAGCCACGGCGGGCGCGGCCATTTCCGGCATGGACGCGTACCGGGCGCTGGCCGAACAGGCCGAGCGCGATTACGAAGGCTTCTGGGCGGGCCTCGCACGCGAAACGGTGTCGTGGCACAAGCCGTTCACCAAGGTGCTCGATGAATCCAAGGCGCCGTTCTATACGTGGTTCGAGGACGGCGAACTGAACGCGTCCTACAACTGCCTCGACCGGCACGTGGAAGCCGGACGCGGCGGCGAGAACGCCATCATCTTCGAATCGGACGATGGCACCGTCACCAACATCACGTATCAGGACTTGCTCGGGCGCGTGAGCCGTCTGGCCAATGCGCTACGCAAGCGCGGCGTGAAGAAGGGCGACCGCGTGGTCATCTACATGCCGATGTCGGTCGAAGGCGTGGTCGCGATGCAGGCGTGCGTGCGCATCGGCGCGACGCATTCGGTGGTGTTCGGCGGCTTCTCGTCGAAGTCGCTCAACGAGCGTCTGGTCGATGTCGGCGCGGTTGCGCTCATCACCGCCGACGAGCAGATGCGCGGCGGCAAGGCGCTGCCGCTCAAGAGCATCGCGGACGAAGCGCTCGCGGCGGGCGGCTGCGATGCGGTGAAGAACGTCATCGTGTACAAGCGCACGGGCGGCAAGGTCGCGTGGACCGAAGGGCGCGACGAGTGGCTGCACGAGATCGTCGAAAACGAAGCGGAACAATGCGAGCCGGAATGGGTGGGCGCGGAACATCCGCTGTTCATCCTCTATACATCGGGTTCCACCGGCAAGCCGAAGGGCGTGCAGCACAGCACGGCGGGCGTGTTGCTGTGGGCCGCGCAAACCATGAAGTGGACCTTCGACATGAAGCCGGGCGATGTCTTCTGGTGCACGGCGGATATCGGCTGGATCACGGGGCATAGCTATATCGCGTACGGGCCGCTCGCCATCGGCGCGACGCAGGTCATGTTCGAAGGCGTGCCGACCTATCCGAACGCGGGCCGTTTCTGGGAGATGATCCAGCGCCACAAGGTCACCGTGTTCTATACCGCGCCGACGGCCATCCGCTCGCTCATCAAGGTGTCGGAGGCGGATGCGAAGGTGCATCCGAAAAGCTACGACCTGTCTTCGCTGCGCGTGCTCGGCACGGTCGGCGAGCCGATCAATCCGGAAGCGTGGATGTGGTATCACGAGAACGTGGGCGGCGGGAAATGTCCGATCGTCGATACGTGGTGGCAGACGGAAACCGGCGGCCACATGATCACGCCGCTGCCGGGTGCGACGCCGCTCGTGCCGGGTTCGTGCACGCTGCCGCTGCCGGGCATCATGGCCGCCATCGTCGATGAAACCGGTCAGGACGTGCCGAACGGGCAGGGCGGCATTCTGGTCGTGAAGCGTCCGTGGCCGTCGATGCTGCGCAACGTGTGGGGCGACCCGAAGCGCTATCAGACGAGCTATTTCCCCGAGGAACTCGGCGGCAAGCTGTATCTCGCGGGCGATGGCGCGGTGCGCGACAAGGAGACCGGCTACTTCACCATCATGGGCCGTATCGATGATGTGCTGAACGTCTCCGGTCACCGCCTCGGCACGATGGAGATCGAGTCGGCGCTGGTCGCCAATCCGATCGTCGCGGAAGCGGCGGTGGTGGGCCGTCCGGACGATACGACCGGTGAAGCCGTGGTCGCGTTCGTGGTGCTCAAGCGCGCGCGTCCCGAAGGCGACGAAGCGAAGAAGATCGCCGCCGAACTGCGCAACTGGGTCGGCAAGGAGATCGGCCCGATTGCGAAGCCGAAGGACATCCGCTTCGGCGAGAACTTGCCGAAAACGCGTTCCGGCAAGATCATGCGGCGGTTGTTGCGCTCGCTGGCGAAGGGCGAGGAGATCACGCAGGACGTGTCCACGCTCGAGAACCCGGCGATTCTCGATCAGCTTGGAGAAGCGCTGTAATTAAAGGCGGTCGATCCTGATTGCCTGCGCCATGCGGTTTTGATAAAAAGCCGCATGGCTTCTCCCGCCGAATCTTCCTCTTCGACTTCCACCGCGCCGCCTGTGTCTGAAGCGCTGGCGCGCGCGCATCGCGTTTACTGGCGAACCAATCTTGCGCTGATCGCCATGTTGATGGCGGTCGGCTTCGTCGTCTCCTTCGTCTTGCCGTTGTTCGCGCAACGTCTTGAGTCGATGCGTGTGGCGGGCTTTCCGCTGCCGTTCTACTTCGGCGCACAAGGCACGATCCTCGTCTATGTGGCGCTGATCGCCGTCTATATTGTGCTGATGCGTTTTGCCGATGCGCGTCTGCTACGCGCCGTCCGCGCCGAACAAACCGACGCGGCCGCATGAAACTCACGAACCGGCTCATCCTCGCCTACGCGCTGTACACGGTCGGCTTCCTGCTGTTCATCTTTTTGATGGAGCGCATCGAGCGCGCGACCGGGCCGGGCACGTGGATCGGTTACGTGTTTTTGTTCGTGCCGATTGCGGTGTACGCGGTCATCGGACTGCTGTCGCGCACGTCCGATCTCGTCGAGTACTACGTCGCGGGGCGGCGCGTGCCGTCCGCGTTCAATGGCATGGCGACGGCGGCCGACTGGCTGTCGGCGGCATCGTTCATCGGGCTGGCGGGGTCGATCTACGCCAGCGGTTACGACGGCCTTGCTTACATGATGGGCTGGACCAGCGGCTATTGCCTTGTCGCCTTCCTGCTCGCGCCTTACGTGCGCAAACTTGCGCGCTATACCATTCCGGATTTTCTAGGTACGCGCTATTCGAGCAACCTTGTGCGCGGCCTTGCCGCCGTCGCCGCGATTTTGTGTTCGTTCGTTTATCTCGTCGCGCAGATTCAGGGCATCGGGCTGATTGCGTCGCGGTTCATCGGCATCGAGTTTTCGATCGGCATCTTCTGCGGACTGGCAGGCATTCTCGTGTGTTCGTTTCTCGGCGGCATGCGCGCGGTGACCTGGACGCAGGTGGCGCAGTACATCATCCTGATCTCGGCCATGCTCATTCCCGTTTCGATGATCGCGCATCGCGAAGGGCTCGGATGGTTGCCGCAACTCAACTATGGCCGCGTGATGGAGCGGGTCGGGACGCTGGAGCGGCAATTGGCAGCATCGCCCGAAGAAGCGCGCGTGCGGGCCGATTACGCGCGGCAGGCCGCGCAGATGCAGGCGCGCATCGATGCCTTGCCGAAGTCGTGGTTCGACGAACATGCGCGCCTGATCGACGAAGTGGCCGACCTGCGCCGCCATAACGGACCACTGCGCGAGATCAACGCCCGCGAGCGCGAACTGGCATCTTTCCCGCGCGATCCCGCCGAAGCGAAAACCCGCTGGTCGCGCGACCGCGATGCGCTCACCGAACTCATCGCCGCGCCCGTGCCGATGACCGAAGCGTTCGCGCCTACATCGTCGAACGATGAAACGCCGCGCACGCACAAGCTCAATTTTTTGTCTTTGTTGCTGTGCTTGTCGATCGGGACGGCGAGCTTGCCGCACATTCTCACGCGCTACAACACGACGACCTCGGTGGCGTCGGCGCGGCGTTCCGTCGGCTGGACCTTGTTCTTCGTCGCACTGTTTTATCTGACGGTGCCGGTGCTGGCGGTGCTCATCAAGCACGAGATATTGACGGGGCTGGTCGGGCATCGGTTCGCGGATTTGCCGCAATGGGTCACGCAGTGGCGGCGCGTGGAGCCGTACCTCATTCGCATCACCGATGTGAACGGCGATGGCATCGTGCGATGGGCGGGCATTCAGATGCAGCCGGACATGGTGGTGCTCGCCGCGCCCGAGATCGCGGGGCTGCCGTACGTGATCTCCGGGCTGATCGCGGCGGGCGCGCTGGCAGCGGCGCTCTCGACGGCGGATGGCTTGCTGCTGACCATCGCGAACGCGCTGTCGCACGACGTGTATTACTGCATGGTCGATAAAAGCGCGACCAGTCAGCGGCGCGTGACCATCTCCAAGATATTGTTGCTGGGCGTGGCGTTGCTGGCGTCGTACGTTGCATCGCTCAACACGGGGAACATTTTGTTTTTAGTGGGCGCGGCGTTTTCGCTGGCGGCGTCGAGCTTGTTTCCGGCGCTCGTGCTCGGCGTGTTCTGGAAACGCACGACGCAGCGCGGCGTGGTGGCGGGCATGATCGCGGGGCTCGCCGTGTGCGTTTATTACATCGTCTCGACGTATCCGTTTTTTGCGCAACTCACCGGCTTTGCGGGTGCGCGGTGGTTTGGGATCGAGCCGATCAGCTCTGGCGTGTTCGGCGTGCCGGCGGGTTTCGCGGTGGCGATCGCGGTGAGTTTGCTCGACCGAAAACCCGATGCCTACACGCGTGCGCTGGTGGACTACATTCGTCATCCGTAGGGGCTGGCGCGACGCGCGGAAGTTGGTATAATCGCGGTCTTCCGGAGAGATGGATGAGCGGTTTAAGTCGCACGCCTGGAAAGCGTGTATAGGGTAAAACCTATCGGGGGTTCGAATCCCCCTCTCTCCGCCAGGACACCCCTCCCAAACAATCCGAACTCATCGGATTCAGTCGCCAAAACCCCCTCCAGATAAGGCTTTCAGCCAAACCCCTAAAAATTATCAGTCGGAACTGGTTGCCTTTAATCGGCATAAGTCGTAAATTTTTAGGCGGGTAGGTTGGCGGGTAGAAATGAATGCCTCGTATTGCACAAGAACTTGGCGCGCTCGCCGTGTCACGTCTGTCAAAGTCGGGTACGCACGCGGTCGGCCGGATAGCTGGATTGATGCTGCAAATCTCGTCGAGCGGCGCTCGTTCGTGGATCTTACGAACAACGATTGCCGGACGCCGCCGCGAGATCGGCCTTGGTCCGTACCCAGCGGTGTCGCTGAAGGATGCTCACGCTAAAGCACAGGCAATGCGCGATGAAATTGCGAATGGGGTCGACCCTCTTGTAGCGAAAGCGGAAGCAGCGAGCCGACTGCGCGCGAGTCGAGCGCTAGATGTCACATTCCAAGAGGCTGCCACTCGCTTCATTGAAGCTAAGGCGCCTGAATGGAAAAACGCCAAGCATGCATCCCAGTGGACTAACACGATCGCGGAATACGCTTATCCGAAAATTGGAGACTTGCTTGTCCGGCACATCATGCGCTCGCACGTCACTGATGTGCTCGAGCCGATCTGGACAAAGAAAACAGAGACCGCGTCCCGCCTGCGCGGACGCATAGAAGCCATTCTTGATTGGGCTCGCGTGAAAGGGTATCGCGACGAAGGCATGAATCCAGCGGCTTGGCGCGGCAACCTTGACAAGCTCTTATCAGCACCGAAGAAGACAAGGCGCGTTCGGAATCATCCAGCGCTTCCTTTGGCCGACACGCCAGCATTTGTCGCAGATCTGCGTAATTCGACTGGCATCGGCTCCCGATGTCTGGAATTTGTGATCCTTACCGCTGCGCGCTCCGGGGAGGCAAGGGGAGCACTATGGACAGAGGTCGACCTTGATCGTCGTATATGGGCGATTCCTGGCAAACGAATGAAGGCTCAGAAAGAACATCGTGTTCCGTTGTCTGATCGCGCCGTTGAACTTCTGAAGAGCATCGAGCGCGACGACAAAACAGACTTGATCTTTCGCGCGCCACGTTCGAACAAGGTGCTGAGCGATATGACGCTGCTTGCAATCCTGCGCAAGAAAGGCCTCTCGGCCACGCCACATGGATTTCGCTCGACCTTCCGCGATTGGGCGAGCGAGCATACGAACCATCCACGAGAACTGGCCGAGGTCGCCCTCGCTCACGTTCCCGGCGGAGCATCAGAAATGGCCTATTGGCGTGGCGATATTTTGGAGAAACGCCGTCGGCTAATGGCAGATTGGGCTGACTTCTGCTCAAGCTTTGCGATTGCCGACGACTCCTCATCCGACTAGCGAATAAGTGAAGGTGCAGAACAAAAGTGGCTCATCGACCCAGAAAAAACATATCACTGCCCGCAGCTTTCGACATCCGAAAATACGACGTCTGTGGTGATTTCGGTTGGAGCGAATGGTACGCAAACCTTATGCAACGATCTCTGCGACTTATGATGTTCGAACAGGGAGCGTACTTTCAAGATGAGATGAAGCAAGGGCTCTCGAGCCGTTTCGAGAATCCAATAGCCGAATCGATGAAGATTGAAGAGGGGGACGGCTATTCGAAACCGATTTTCAAGTCACAGGTTACCGATATGTCCGCCTTCGACCATCTCACGGGGTTTATCAGCATCCCATCTGAATTGGATCCCGATAATAAATATCGAAAAGCGGTGTCGGCGATACAACGAGACATTGAGGGCAACAAGTCCGAAAACAACGAAATGAAAGAGGCCTGCTCAGTATTGGATGTTCCGCATTGGGAATTTGATCTCGACATGGGATACGACCTGTCAGGCAAAGTGCATGCAACGGTGGACCTCTTCGCGTCCGAGGAAAAGCTCGTGGAAGACTTTCGGACGTGGCTCAGAGCAACCCGAAGCAAGCTCGGCGTCCCAAATCTCAAGCGGCGGTACACGGTTGCCGACATGGCCGACTGGGCTAGATTTCGCATTTTGGCTTACTTGGATTTGACTATGTGGGCCGCGCTTTCAAAAGTTTCTCTCACCCAGCAGCAAATCGGAGTGGCATTGTTCCCAGACGAGTATGGCGTCATGCTGGCCGATCGCGTGCGTAAAGTAGTTGCGCCCCTCGCTTTGTCACTCGCGACGCCCGCCGCTATGGACACGCTCTACGGACAAGCTTTAGAACAGGCCAAAAAGGACGAGATCGATCGAACGGCTCGAAAGTAGGAACGAAAACTAGCGTTTTTAGTTCCGGTATCAAGAATCGCATTAGCTATTCCGGAGCCCTTTTCCTTCAACTCCGGGCCACGACATCGAAAGCGCCCGCTCGCATAATTCGACGCGTTCAATCCCGAACGCTACCGAGTTTATGCGATGAAAAAATCAGAGCTGGTTGCTTTCCAGAACTTCGACCGATTGCCGAACGCCGCAGGCGTAAGCGATGTCGTGGTGGCGGCTTTGTGCTGCTGTCACGTAGCAACGGTATGGGACCGATCTAATAACGGCAAACTGCCAAGACCCATGAAGATCGGTGGCTCAACCCGTTGGAACGTCGGTGAACTCCGCAAGTATCTGACGCCGGAGACCACGTAAATGACGGATAAAAAAAAGCTGGCCCGAAGGCCAGCCAAGAGGGGTACTACATGCTGGAAGTCGATCGTATCTAAGTGTAGTCGCTCGCACCATCAGTCCAGTACGAAAATCACTTGCTTGACGAAGTCGGAATCGGTCGTCTATCCTCTGAATCGTGGGAGGAGACACCTCTCGCTCGGGATTTGCAGCCCGGATTATGTCGGCGGACGACCGCCTCAGTGCGGTTTTTTTTCGTCCGTATGCCTTTGCGCGCCTATCAATGGGCGGGCCTTGGCAGGGGAGCGCGTGCGCTCGCCGGTGCCGACGTTCCGGTCTGCAAACCCTGTCATGTGCCTGCCCACCCCATTTTGCAGTGGGGAGCGGGCTTCCAACACAACGTCGGAGGCCGCAATGCGTGCTATTTCTTCCGCTCGTTCAGAGCGAATCGTTCCCCTGGTCTACATCGACATCATTCAGTGCGCGCAACACGCCTTGCGTGAAGCCACGCTGGCCGCGTCCGATCTGGATGCGCTCGACATTACCGGCAATGCGCTACGTCAGCTGGTGGACATCGCCCGTGCGGAGGTGCGCCATGACTAACACAATACGCGACGTTATCCATCAAACACCGTCGGCGGCTGGCTTGCTCGCGTTTTTCGCAGAGCGCTTTGACATGGCGCACGCCTCGGATAGCGAGCTGCAATTCCTCGCTGACTGCTCATGTGTTGCAGTCGACGCAGCGTTGTCGTTGAGCACCGTTACGGCCGCCGTTGGTTGTTTGATTGCGAGCGATCGAAGCGCCGAACCCAAGCAAGTTCGCTCGAGCGCGTTACAGGAGGCCGAACAACCGCTTTTGCTCTATCGCATCGCGAGTGAAGTCGAGCTCATCGGTCAGATCGTTGAGACCGCGTCTGAAGCCGAGTGCGTCCTTCGACAGCGATTGATCGACCGTCTCAAAATAGAGCGCTCTAGCCGTGCTCACAGCGATGAGTACTCCTTACAGGGAGGAAACCATGGTTAGGCACCTCGAGATGGCGGCGAAGGCTCAGCAGTTCCACGATGTCTTGCAGATGTTGCTGATCGCCATTGCGGACCTTCCTGTGAACGACGACCACCCTGTCTACGGTGTCGTTCGCATGTTGATAGATCGGTCTGCTGGAGTCGCAGAACAGTTGCATGAATACGTGCACGCAGATGGCGTGCGTCACGGTCAGTGCGCGATCGGTTCGAAGGAGGATGTATGAGTACGGTCGATCAGGACAAGGTGGTGATGGATATTCAGAAGAGCGCGACGCAGCGCATCCGGATCATTCATCGTTGTTACAAAGGCCGTGAGTACATCGATGTCCGCCTTGTGGTCGCTAATGCAGCGGGTGAATTCGTGCCTACGCAGAAGGGCATCATGTTGCGCCCGGAACTGCTGCCGCAGCTCATTCAGGGGCTGACGCTGGCCGCGCGGGAGGTCGTATGAACGAGAACTACAAACTCGGCATTCCAATCGCTGAAGGTGAGTACGCGAGCCCGACTGAGTGCGTTCTCATGTGCGGCTTCCTTGTGTTTCATGCAAAGAAAGCCGATGACGACGTGCGCCAGTTCGCACGCCGCGTGCTCGACGTAGTGTTTGCCGCTGCCGCCGAAAAGGGGTTTCGCCGTACCGATCTGCTTGAAACCATGATGGCGAAGGGTGTCCGATCGCCGCGCGTGGGCGTTCTCGCGGGGCAAGCGACGGCGGCGATCGGCGACAACCTTGCCTTCGCTCGTGTGATCGCACGGGCTCATGTGCGGCCGGGAGGCGAACAATGATCACGATGTTTGACAATCGCCAGCGAATCCTCGAAGCGCTATCGTTCATCCCGGCGGACGTTGAGCGCGAGGAGTGGTTTCGCATCGGTGCGTCGCTAAAGCATAGCGAGGGCGAAGCTGGCTTTGAGATGTTCGACAACTGGAGTCGGCAAAGCCCGAACTACGTGGCGGCTGACGTTCGGGATACGTGGCGCTCAATGCGTCCCGACGCCGGTATCACCATCGGTACGCTGTTCGCGATCGCGAAGAAGTACGGCTACAAGCCGCGTTCGACCGCCGCAACGGTTATCGACCCGGCAGAGGTCGAGCGCCGTCGTGTCGAGCGCGACGCACGTACGGAACAAGAGGCGCAGAAACGAACGAAGGCCCGTAAGCACGCGGCTTCGCTTGCCATCGCCGTCATCGAGAAAGCTCACCCCGCTCGCGACGATCATCCGTACCTGTTGCGCAAGGGTGTCAGTGCGGTTGACACCCTGCGCGAAATAGACGCCGCGAAGCTTCAGAAACTGATCGGCTACCGGCCACAGTCGGGCGGCGCGCAGCTCGAGGGGCGCGTTCTCATCGCACCTGTGCAGGTCGGGGGCGCTGTGACCACCATCGAGATGATCGATGAACAGGGGCGCAAGTCGGCCTTGGCCAATGGGGAGAAGGCGGGCGGCTGCTGGTTCGCCGCCGCGCCCGAAGAGTGCAAGCGCATGCTCATCGCCGAAGGTGTCGCCACAGCGCTATCGGCTCACCTCTGTACGGGCGATGTCGCAGTGGCGGCGCTCTCGGCGGGCAACCTCACGAAGGTTGCACAGACGATGCGCGCGGCCTATCCCGATGCCGAGATTACGGTACTGGCGGACCTCGGTAATGGACAGCAGAAGGCGGTGGAGGCGGCGCGATCCGTCGGTGGCGCCGTTGCCTTGCCGGAGTTCGGCGACAAGCGTGGTGACGACGAAACGGACTTCAACGACATGCACACACGTTTTGGAGCAGCCGCAGTCGCCGCGCAGATCAGGAAGGCTGTGAAGCCCGATGGTGACGATCAGCCGAACCGTAGCTTTGCAGAAACGACAACTGCCGGCGCAGGCGAACTAGAAGCGTATTACGAGCGCCGTCAAGACGGCTTGTACTTCGTGGGCGTGAAAGTCGATCGCGACAGCGGCAAGACCGTCTATCTCGCGCCTCGATGGCTTTGTGACTCGCTGGAGGCGTTGGGAAGCGGCCGCGACAGCCCAGGCCGTCAGATGCGCGTGTTGCGCTGGCGGCGCGCGGGTTGCGGCGAAGAGGTAATCGAAGCCATGCCCAATGCAGAGATTGGGGAGCGCGACGGTTGGGCGCGATTGCGTAGCGGCGGGCTGGCGGTCGCAACCGATCGCGCGGCCCGCGAGCGACTCGCGTACTGGCTTCAGACCGAGAACCGCGACGCGTGGTACGAAATCGTCAGCATGACCGGTTGGCAGCACGGCGCTTTCGTATTGCCGACCGGGGAAGTCGTTGGGCAACCCAATGCTCGCATGCACTTTAACGGCAAACCGGACAATCCGAGCGCCTATAAGGCGCGTGGCACGCTTGGCGATTGGCGAGAGCAGGTAGGTCGACTAACGCAAGGCAATGCCCTCGCTATGACGAGCGTGGCATGCGCGCTGGCCGGGCCGCTGCTTTCCATCGCCGGAGAGAAGGACGGCATTGGTTTGCATCTCTATACCAACTCGACAGCGGGTAAGAGCACCTGCGGCGATGTGGCTGCTAGCGTCTGGGGAGACCCAGACCGCTGCAAGGCGAGCTGGAATGGTACGTCCCTAGGTCTGGCGCTGATGTCGGAGTCAGCCAACGATCGCTTGTTATATCTCGACGAGATCGGCTCGGGCGATGCGCGCAAGATCGGCCCGGCGATCTACCAGATGCTCAATGGCATTTCGAAGGTACAAGGAGCGCGTGACGGCGGCACCGTCGCTTCTCGGTCGTGGAGGTTGACGCTCATTTCGACGGGCGAAGTCGCGATGAGTCAGTATCTCGCCGAAGGCGGTCTAAAGCCGCGTGGCGGGCAGGAGGTGCGCTTGCTTGATGTGCCCGCCGACGCGGGCCTGCATCGCGCATTTGACGAACTGCACGGCTACGCGAGCGCCGAAGCTTTCTCTGACGCACTGACGGCTGCGGGTCGCGCACAGCATGGCACGCTTGGGCCCGCGTTTGTGGAATGGCTCCTGCCAAGGTGGAGTGACGCGCGCGAGCAGATCGGGCGCGAGCGTATCCGTATGGCGGCGATGGTGCCGCCGGATGCCGCGCCACCCGTGCGGCGCGCGACACGCAAGTTCGCCCTGCTAGCCGCTGCCTTGGTGATGGCATCGCAGGCGGGCTTGACGGGGTGGACCGCCGAAGAATCGCAGCAGGCGGTCGATACCGTCTGGCGGCGGTGGCTTGATGTGTTCGGGACGGGCGACCGCGATGATGAGCGTTTGATCGAGCAGGTCGAAGGTCTCATCGAGCAGCATGAGCACTCGAGATTCGTTCGCCTGCCGCTCACTGAAAACATGCCCGTGGTGCATAACTCACTGGGCTTCATCCGGGCCGACGCCGACGGCAAGATCACCGTGTACGTGCCGCCCGCAACCTTCAAAGGGGTGTTCGTCGTCGGTTATGACCTGAAGCACGCCTGCAAGGCCCTTCACAAAGCTCGCATCCTATTGCGTCCCACAGGACGCAAGGGCTGGACGAGAAACGGTGGGCGTGGCTTGGGGCAGGTCTACGTGCTCTACCCACGTAAAAATCACGCTGATTGGAAAGCTGACGACGATCAGTAGCAGCACGCCGCGCTTCTATCTTTTGACCTCGCCACCGTGCGAGGTTTTTTTATGGCCAAACGGAACACATGAACATGAAAGCTTTGTCAGGATCACGTTAAACGCTTTCTAATGGCTTTCGACTGATTTCTCTGCCTTCACAAAATACCCGGGTAGGGAAATCTCACTGCCAACACTGCCAACTGCCAACTACCCTATTCAAACCCTTATGCTATATAGCTTTTGCTGTTGGCAGTGTGTTGGCAGTGTTGGCAGTGTTTCGCATGACGGAATCCCTGATAGCTTGGTGTGGGCAGTCGACTGCCAACAATTGGCATCAAAGCGCTGCCCACTGCCAACAACGAAACCCTTATCCAGTAAGGGTTTGAGGCCGCTGTTGGCAGTTTGGCAGTGTTGGCAGTGAGTTTTGTGTACCTATAGAGTGGGGGAAAACTCGACTCGATATCGACGACAGCTTATTGAAAGCAATTGCGACGGCTGTCTGAAGATCGCCTGTTCGTATCCATCCGATTGTCCGAGGCCCACGCCCTCGGTAGGCTCGTTGCTTCGTATCTATCTGCGAGGTCACGATGTCGTTAAGGGTTGTTTGTGCTGGTAGCCATCTCATAAGCGCACTGGGTACCGAGGCGGCCGTTAGGCAATGCGCAGGGGTCACAACCGTGGCCACGACCTGCTGCGGTGATACGCTGGCCAAGCTCGCGAGTGAGTGTGATGTGATTGTCGCGGACCTGCAGAGCGTCTCGTCGAGGCAAAACTCCGCTCGCGAACCTTTGTTGACCCGCATACGGGCGGGACATATTGACGTGGGTCTGGTGCTGCATTCGTGTATCAAGAATCCCGCTTACCTCGCCACGCTGTCGGCCCTGAGCGCCGTTCACGCAGTGCTGGACCGGGATGAAGTCGGCGAGCATCTGAAGTCAGCGATCGATGCCGCTCACGCTCGCCGAAAATTTGTATCGTCCACGCTTAGCAAGTACGCGGCGACGCTGCCTAGACGCGGCCAAAATTATCAGCCTCTTAGCGCGTGCGAGATTGACGTTCTGAAGGCGACGCTAGCCGGTCAGTCGCTAAAGGAGATCGCGTTCGCGCGCCACCGCTCTAAGCAAACCATCTGCACGCACAAAACGAACGCGATGCTTAAGCTTGGCGTGGCATCGACCGCTGAACTTTTTCGCTTGTTCTCAGAAGAGGATGTCTGCATCCTCCATGACCGAGCATTGCAATCGACGGCTTAGTGGGATGTTGAACGCTTAATCCCGTGCGAGTCGGTGTAAGCGGAAAGCTTATGCAGTCACGGCTTGGCTAGAACTTATTGAAAATACGGCTAATGACGCGCTCCATGCATTTAGATGGTCGCCCAGCGGCGCGTAGATATTCCGATATTCCGCATCGTCTCAACGGGCATACCGCATAAGCCGCAACTTCTATTGATTTTGTACCCTTCAAATATCTCAAGTCGACCCTGCGGTCACACGTTCGCCTCCGAGGTGGTCAGTCGGATCGACGTTGCTCGAGCTGCAGTGCCATAAAGCGGTCGTTGGCGACCTCACCTGATCGGCCATTTCTTGCCGGTCGCCACATCCTGCGCACGGTCACTTGAGCGGCCGTTTTTCCATCGGAAGCGGCCATCGATGCTCGCCTGCCGACGGTCCGAAGGGGTTGAGAACGAACGCACGTAACAGAGATTAAAGATTAAAGTGTGCGACGTAACACCACCGGCGTACCTCCCCGGGTCTTTTTGCTCATGTATGCGGCGAGTGCCGAATCAAGGTAATCCGCGTGACCTGGAAACCACTGGAAAAGAGATTCGGCCAGCCGGTGAAGTTCAGACAATGGGATTCTTCTTTCACCCCACGCGGCCTTAACTTCACGCACCGACTTCATCACCTCATTGTGTTCATCGATATGGCACTGGCGAGGTGGAAATTCGGTCTCGTGCATCCATCTCTCTTCTTGACCGAAGTGTTTAATGCAGTGGGTTTCAAATGCCGTTATAGCACGGCAAGCATTAGCCTCATCGCAGAGGAATAACAATAGCGTTACGTCGTAGAACTCTTTGTGCATTTCATCGAGGGGTCCATAACCCAGCGGTCGTGAATCGTTCCACGCAATACTGACATCGCTGTCGCTCGCCAGTGTCATATCCATCTTCTGCTTTTTAGCGCCGACCATGAGATACCTTCACTCTTCAGAAAAGATGACGCAACCCAACTCGCACAAATGTCTGATGTGAGTTCGAGGAATCGCCCTGGAGGCTTATGTCGGCAACTGCACGTAGTCCACGCGAACTGGTACCGCTTGCGTGTTGATAGGTGCCCAAGATATAGACGTCAGTCGCTTTGCTTAACGAGTAATCAGCGATAGCCGAGACCTGGTGATATGTCTGATCGCCAACGTCCCCCGTGATCGCGTTGCCCTTCGTGTAGTTGTATTCCAAGCCCGCGAAAACGAACGGAGTCAGCCTGTATCCGCCGTTTATTTCGGCCGAATTAAGCACTGCACTCTTGCCACCGAAGTTACCGATGTTCTTGTAGCGTGTGTTGGTCCATACAGTACCAATCGTGGCGTCGCCCACTAAGTACTGACCACCAGCAGCGATCACTTGCCATGACGAAGCCGGCCCCGCACCTGCCAGAAAGCCCGAATTGATCGAACCGTACGCGGCAGTAACCGTGGGGTCCTTGGCATTCGCATTCGAGTTAAGAATAGCGCCGATCGACGACGGGTTTTTGTACAGCTCGTAGACGACCGAGGCGGCGAAGCCACCGAGTGAATATTTCGCTCCCAGCGAGTAACCAGAGGCACGGCTTACTGAACCGGGTTGACCGCCAAGCGAGGCCGTGGCCCCAAATTTGAAACCCTCAATGTTCGGGCTCATATACTTGAGCGAATTATTCTCGCGATAGGTACGCCCGCCGTTATCGAGGTCGCCCGGATGCGCAGAACCCGACCCGTACCACGAGAGGCTAAATTGGTAGTCGCCCATAAAGTCGAACATCGAATCGTATTGGCGCCCCAGGGTAAGCGTGCCCAAGCGGATGCTCGACAAGCCAACAAATGCCTGGCGCCCGAACATCGTACCGCCTTGAGCCAATGCTCCCGTGGCAGCATTTATACCGCTCTCCAAAGTGAACACCGCGGAGAGGCCACCACCGAGATCCTCGTTGCCTTTGATACCCCAGCGCGAGCCAAACGGACCGCTCGTAGAGTCCATGTTGTAGAGGTGTTTGCCGCCCGAATTGCTATTCATGTTGATGCCTGTATCAAGCACGCCGTAGAGTGTGACGTAACTGACGGCATGGGCAGGGACTGCTGTTGACGAAAGGAAAGCTGTAGCAGCGATAGCTGGGATATTTTTTTTCATTGCAAGTCTCAAATATATTTTTAATAAAAGAAAGACAAACCAATCCCTGCTTGAGTATCAGTACAACTAAACGGTAAGCACGCGGCAACCACTTAGTCCGATGCGACAATCCGATGATGTTGGTCCCCCAATGCCGATCCCGACATCGACATTACGTCACCGGCCCTGAGGAACTCTGGTGGTTTCATGCCGAGCCCGACACCGGCAGGAGTTCCCGTGATAATCACGTCTCCCGGATGTAGGGTTTGGAAGCTCGACACATATGCCACGACCGTGTTCACGTTGAAGATCATGTTCTTGGTATTGCCGTCCTGCATCACCTTGTCGTTGACTGTGAGCGTCAACTTGAGCGCCTTCGCTCCGTCCACTTCGTCACCGGTTACCAGCCAAGGACCGAGTGGGGTGAAGCCGTCGAAGCTTTTGCCTTTCCCCCACTGTCCACCCCGATCAAGTTGCCAGGAGCGCTCCGAGACATCGTTCACGAGCGCAAAGCCAGCGATGTAGTTCGGCGCATGATCCGCACTGACGTTCGATGCTTTACTCCCGATAATGATCGCCAGCTCCACTTCCCAATCCGCCTTGACCGAGCGTGCGGGTAGCATGATGTCATCATTCGGCCCCGATACCGAGCTGATGGCTTTCGAAAACACAACCGGCTCCGTGGGAATGGTCATATTCGCTTCGATAGCGTGATCCCTGTAATTTAAGCCGATAGCGATAATCGATTTTGGACTCAAGGGCGAACCGATACGCGTGCCGCTCGGGACTTCAGGCAACCTCGATGCATCAACGGCCCTGAGAAATCCCATGCCTTCGGGGCCCAAGATCGTGGCGTCGATGTCTTCGATGACGGGATACAGCGAGCGCATTCCCCCTTGGGAATCGAGGATGCCCGGACGTTCTTGGCAAACGGGCCCATAGCGGAAGAGCTTCATATAAATTAGCAATTAATCGGTGATTAATCGAAAAGCGGCTAGGCGCTGTTCAGGGTTAAGATTTAAAAACATCAGGGAACGCGAGCATTAGGGCCGCACACACTTTCTCCGTTTGTTCGACCGAGGGAGCGTGTCCACACTGATCAAGAAGAATCAGATTTGCATGCTCGATCTTTGATGCCAAAATGATCGACGTCTCTTTTGCAGGGCAGGCCACATCATTACGCCCGTGTAGCATCGTTACCGGGCACTTGATTACTGCTAGTTGCGAATCACTGAGCGTCCAGTCCGCAATCAGTTGTTCAGGATCCGAAAGCATGCTTTCAAAGTATTCCCCGTAGTTGCCGCTCGACAGCGTAGCCCACCGGCTTTCGATCTGATCGTCCGTGATATTGCTCGTATCGTGGATCAGGCTCCGCATTGCGGCTTTTAACTCCTGGGCACTTTTGGGGAACGACCACAGACGCTTCAAATCATCGTTGTATGGGAAACGGGTTCCTGCTGCGCCGGTCGTGAACACTGCGGCGACACGCGAGTTCGAACCGGCGAGACGGAGCGCTACAGCAGCCGACATCGAGTGGCCAAACACGTACACCCGTTTTCCAGGGATACGCGACAACAGCGCCTGCCCCTGACGCACCCAGAAATCGAAGTCGGCGTAGGGTTGCTCCGATTTGCGAGCACTATCGCCGAAACCGATCCAGTCCATCCCCATCACGTGACAGTGTTCATTCAGGAATGGAAGCACTGGGCGAAATGCATTGAGGAACGAAGCCCCGGGACCTATGCCGTGCATCAGCATGAGCGCAGGTTTGCCCACGTTTTGACCGTCGAACCCGCGCACGCGGTGCTCTTCAAAAATAAAATCGAACGAAAGCATTGATAGATTCCCATGGCAATTGGGGATGCTGCGACGGGTTCGCGGTCCCGTGCGGGATCTAATGTTTGGTACCCGTTTGCGCCGTATTGCGAGTCTTCCATTCCTTCGTGCTTGGGAGGAATTTCAATGCCGCAAAGATTGCAACGGCCTGCGGTGCGAGCATTACGATCATGGTGGCTGACTGCCAGCCAGCAATGTTCGTAACGAGACCGTGAATTGGACCCGCGAAGCCGGCCACGACATAACCGAGCGAGCCTGCGATACCCGTCGCGATCGCGGTACGATTTGGCTTCACCCCATCCTGAGCCAGCACGTAGCCCATGAAGTACATGGTGTTGACGCCAACACCGATCACGAAAGCAAGGGCCGACGTTGTGATCACATCAAACCTGAAGAAAGTGATCAGATATAGCGCGATCACGTCAGTTGCGCCGAGGATCAGCACGACCAAACGGCGACCAAAAGTATCGGCAAACCAACCGAAGAGCGGTGACACCATCGAGGTGCAGCCGAAACCGATACCGAATACAAGACCGGTGAACGCCACATCGCGTCCCTGGTAGTGCTCCATCAGATAGGGAAAGCCGCCGATGAATGCCCACATGGTGAACAAGTTGAGAATGTGGATAATCAAGCCTTTGTACAGGCCGGCACTGCCAAACACATCTTTCAACACTACGGAAACAGAGTCGCGCGGAACTGCCCGGGTAGCAGCCACAAACGGTTTCGGCATGTCTCTTTTCTGACGGATCATCATGATGGTCAGCACTGCAAAAATGATGAATGCGATGACGATGGTCGAGATTCCGAAAACTGATAGGCCGTACCGCCAGCCAGCATCCGTGTGGCTGGTCGCCAGGATCGATGAAAACACCAGCGGCCCTAGCATCGCACCGGTCGCGTAAAAAAATCCGAGTAGCGTGCTCACAAACGCCCGGCGCTCTGGCCACGCAGTAGCAGCGAACGAGTACACGCTGATATTGAATAACCCCTCGAAAACCCCGAAGAGGATTCGGTAGGTAACAGTCAATGGATAGTTAAAGGCGAGGAACGAGAGTACTAAAGACATAACCCCGGTTCCCACGGTACCGAGCAGCATCACGGTTGCCGTGCGTTGCGTCACGCCACGTGCACCGGCTTCCCCCTGGTTAAGAAAGCCAGCGGGGATACCGATGATGCCTTGGCCCACCAGAAAAATCGTACCGAGCGTGGACGCCTGCACCACCGTGAAACCCAGTGATCCGGAGATAGCTCTGAGCCCAATAGGGAACGCAGTGCGGTTAAACGTATACAAGAGGTAACCGAGGCCAACGCAGATGAACTGCAGCACAAATACCGCTTTAGGTAAGCGACAGCTTGCAGGTTCACTCTGGGCATCACTCATTAAAGTACTCACGTTTGTCTCCGGAGATATCATCGAAGCGAGAGCCGGTCTATTTTGAATGGTTGCGGCCCGCGCTCGGTGCGTTGCATTTCCTGCTAGAACGGCTGAGTCAACATCGGGAAAACGCCATCACAGTTCGTGAGCACAACCTTTTTGAGGACAATCTTCATTTCATCGGCCCATACCCGGATCGTGTGGTGCACGGTGCCTGCGAACAAACGCTGATCGTGACCCAAACGATCTTCGACCATCAGGAGCTTCGAGCGCACGATGAATTGCTTTTGCTTCTCGTCGTGGCTCACAAGGCGGGGACTTGAAATCGTACGCACGCAGGCCGATTCGGGTTCCTGGCAATGCAGCAGCGTATGACGCAGACGTTCAACGCGGGTTCTACGCGCCAGATCATCGTCAAAGTAGATTGAGACTGTATTGAGCCCATCCGTCTGGTCCTTGTACTTCGGCGCCCAGTACACGCCATCTTCCGCGTACATCGCGAGCCACGCTTCGTAGTTTCGAGCGTCCAGTGCTTCTGCTTCGTCCTCAATGAACGAGCGAAGTATTTCGAGAGTCATTGCAGTTTTCCTCGTCCAGTTATTCCGATGCACCCATCAGGTCACGCCAGGCGTAGTGCTTTGCGCGCTGACCGACTTCCGACGAGCGGGCTCCAAACAGGACACCACGATCTTCCTGAACCTCATGGCCTAAGCCTTTGGCGACAAGCGTGTATTCACCGCCCGTTTGCACGCCCTTGTGCAGACGTTCGAATGCTTCCATGTCGTCGGTTTGCACAAAGGACGAAGCGCTGTGGCTGATGTTCACGAATTTGACGATGTCAGCAGACGCCGACGCAGGAGCGCCTACCAGTTTCACTGGCCAGATTTCGACAATTGTTTCGTTCACGGAAATGGGTTTGACCACGCGCACCGACGTCTGCGCAATCAGGATGTCGAGGATCGGGAAAATGGTCAGCGAATGGCGCACATTCTTCAAGATGTCTACTGTCTTTTCCTCGCCATAAGCTTCGGTAAGACGCGCCCGATATTCATCGAATCCTTCGCCACCGGACTGGGGCTTGTCGAAGAGCGATTGTTCCGAGCTATGGCCGTTGGGGAAGCCGCGCACGCCAAGCTGCGATACGATCGACTCTCCGTTGTCGGCAAAGAAGGGCGCTCGGCCGCCTTCCTTACCCGCACGACGCTGGAACTGACGACCATCGGTGCCAACGGTCGAGCCGTGTGTAGCGGCCGGGTGATAGGTATCGGCCATGTTGTCCATCTGGAACTTCCAGTTACCGCGGAAGCTATAACGATGGACGCCTGACGAGAACTCGACACGGCCTTCCGGCGAGCGGTTCACGAGTTCGTCAATGCCGTCCGTCGACGCGCCGAGGAAGTTGAGTAGCGGCATGACGTCGGAATTGAACGACGCGAAGACGAAGCCACGGTACGAATCGACGCGGGCCACCTGGAGCATTCCTGATTCCGGCTCTTCCAGGCAGCTTTGTGGAAAGTCCTTGCGCATCGGAACGCCCGCAATTTCGCCGTTCAAGCGGAAGGTCCAGCCGTGATACATACAGGCGAGCAGGCGAGCGTTGCCGCGCTCCTTGGCTGCGACGACAGCGCCACGGTGACCGCAGCGGTTCATCAGAACATAGACCTTATTGTCGGTGTGGCGGGTCATCACGACCGGTTGGCCCGCCATGGTCGTCGTGTAGTAGTCACCCACGTTGGGGACCATCGAATCATGACCGACATAGACCCAAACCTTTTTGAAGATCTTCTCGATCTCGATGTCGAAGATACGGGGATCGGTGTAATAGTCGCGGTGAACGCGATCGATTTTGACCAGCGAAGCCAGATGCTCCGAGCTGTACTGTTCCATGACTGCTCCTTGATTTATGGCCTGAAGACACCGGCTCCGGCGTCCTGATCGTACTCATACAGCCCAGCGAGGAAGACTTTGTGCTTCTCGTAGTGCATCCGTTGACGCGGTAAAGCCGGCGTCCGGTCGATGGGAATTCCATCCTTGAAAATGAAACTGAACTTGCTCGACTTCTGCAGCAACGTGATGTCTTGCACCGGGTCGCCGTCGATCACAAGCAGATCTGCCAAACGCCCGGCTTCGAGCATCCCCACCTCATTACCGAAACGCTTGAACATCTTCGTCGCCGAATAGGTGGCGCACTCGATGGCTTCAAGAGTCGTGAACCCGAACTCCTGAACAAAGATTTCCGCCTCGCGCGCATGCCAGTGCCCGTAGGGAATCGGAGACCAACCCGATTCGGATCCTTGAACAAAGGGAATTCCCGCGCGATAGGCACGCGGCAGATTGATTCTCGCCGCGTCGTACTCGCGCTGTAGCGCGTCGATCAGGCCACCCGATTTTCCAGCGTTAGCAGCAAGAAAATTAGTGATGAGAGGAAGCGTCGGGCAAATGACAGAGCCCGCTTTCAGCGCAGCTTCGATACCTTCATCGTCGATGTAGGACGCGTGGAACAGAACATCGAAGCCGGCTTTCGCCGCGAGGGTGATGGCATCGCGAGACCGCGCGTGGACAGTTGCGAGCTTTCCCAGGCGATGTGCTTCCTTTGCTATCAGCGCGAATTCGTCATCGGTGAAAGCGGCGCCATCCAGCGAATCGGGACTGATAAGCGAATCATTGGAACCCGATACCTTGATAGCGTCGACGCCGTCTTTAACCTGATAGCGGATTCGCTCGACGATATCGTGTGTTGAGCCAACCAAAACGCCCGCCTGACCTTCTGGGAACACAACTGAGTTCGGGAATGAATCTTCAAGTCCCTGATGTGAGGTTAGTTGCTTGCCAGAAACCGCGAAACGAGGGCCCGGATACATACCGGAGTCAATCGCATCACGAACCGACTGTGCAATGTTGTAGGTTGTGGCCGCGTCAAATGCCGAAGTAACGCCGGCCTGCAGCACCTTATAGGCGTTCCAGATTGCCTTGATCGTCCTAAACTCAACTGGCGTGTACAGAGCGAGTTCCTCTTCGGATCGAGCCTCACCAAAGGAGATATGCGTGTGGCCGTCGATCAGGCCCGGCATGATTGTGCGATCCGGCAGACAAATCGATTCATACTCGTTGCTCTTGTAGCGGTCGGGCAACTCGGCAGCAGGGCCCACCCAGTCAATGCGTTTGCCCTCGGTGACCACTGCACCGCCGCTCATCGGAGAAATGGATGCGGGCCCAAACACAAGCGTGCCCTGCAGGACGTAGCCTCTCATTTGACCGCCGTGGCCTGGACTTCAACACGAAGCGCTGGGTGAACTAAGCGGCTAACAATGAGCAAAGTGTTCGTCGGAAATTCGCCGTCCGGAAATAACGTCTTGAACTTCTTCTCACGCCATAACCTGAAACGCTCAATGTCGTTGATGCTCACGAGGTATGAAACGAATTGCGCGACATTGGACCAGTCAGCACCCTGACTTTTCAGCGCGATCTCGATGTTGGCGAATGTTTGTTCTGCCTGCGCATCGAAAGCCGCGTCCGTGACGCCATCTCCGACGATTGAGCCATCTGCGGCGGTGGCCACTTGGCCGGCAACATATATCGTCTTTGTGGCGCCTGTGGCTACTGCAACTTGTGAATAAGTAGCAAACGTTCCGCCCAATTCTGCGGGGGAGGATAAGTTGAGTTCCATCATCGATGCTTGTCCTTATGATAGGTGATTATCACTATGACCTATGGAGCACAGAAAACTCAGAAATCCTTTGTCCTGCTCTAGCAGTACTTCTAAAGCCATCGTTCTTGCATCGTAACCACTCGAAAATGCACCGTCACCCGATTAAACTTGCACGATAAGGTGAGAAAAACTAAAGTATGAAGTGAAACTCTCGTTGGAGCGGAGATGGAACGATTCCCTACGCCGTCGCTGAACGCGCTCAAAGCGTTCGAAAGCGCCGCCCGTCACCTGTCTATCAAGGAAGCAGCAGCCGAACTCAATGTGACGAGCGCGGCGGTTAGCCATCAAATTGGCCAACTCGAAGAATCGTTTGGAACCGATTTGTTCAAGCGAAAATATCGAGGTATAGAACTGACGGACGCGGGCCGAATATTCTTCGGACAGCTTCACGAAGGCTTTGAGAAGATTGAGCAGGCTGTCGCTGTGTTAAGCAACCAAAAAGGCCGCGGTGCTTTGACTATCGACGTGCCGCCCTCCTTTAGCTCCCAATGGCTTATGACCCGACTCCATCGCTTTGCCATTGATCACCCTGGTACCGATATTCGCGTGTCAACGCGTATGAGGCAATTTAGAGGGGCGGCTCGCGGATATCGCGGAGACTCTCAAACCATTCTCAACTGGGCAGCCGAGTCGGACATTGTGATCGCCTTTGGCACAGGCAACTATCCGGGCATGGTTGTCCGTAAGCTTATGCCGGTGTACTTGACCGCCTTGTGTGCACCCAGTATAGGAACGCGACTGACAACGATTGATAGTGTCGCCAATCACACGTTGTTGCATGACGAGCGCGGAGCTCTATACGAATCAGATTCGTTTTGGTCTATGTGGCTGTCCGCTGCTGGGGTCACATGCGTGAACGTTAATGACGGGCCTCGCTTTACGCATGCCGCGCTGGGCATAGAAGCCGCCATGGCAGGGCACGGAATCATAGTGACCACTCCCGTACTCGCCTCGAGCGCAATCCGTTCAGGGCAGCTAATCGCACCCTTTGACCTCAAGGTCGTGTTGGAGGGTACGTATTGCGTGATTAGTCGTCCCGAATCACACGCTCGACACATTGTCTCGGACTTCTATAGCTGGATCGCCAAGGAAGCTGAGGATGCTTGGATGTGAGTTGCTGAACGTTGATTGTACGGAGCGGCGTAACCTCCGATGGGTGAAGGGCCGGCCGGCAAACAAAGACGCATCAAACAGTCGAGGGTTCGAGGCTCCTCCATTGGAAATCTTGGATAGACGTTTTTAAGAAGTAGTTTTGATCGTCTTTGTAGCAGAGGAACAGTCTTACGCGATGCAGGGGTTCCTTACACGTGAGAGCGCACGTTCGGAGCGGTAGGTGAATCGATCGCAGTCTCTGCAGGCTTGTAGGACGCCGATGCCGGAATCCATACGGGCTACTCGAGCAAGGTGACTTCTTGTTAGGTCCTGCACGGCCACAGACGCACACACTGGACGTGCGCGCGGACGAGGACTACGCGAAAGTTGCCTATGAGGCCAGGGATGATACGGTTCGAGCACTATAGGTTTGCGAAAAAAAACGGATCACGCCCGGCGGTCTTTTACTAAAGCGCAATGGCTGTTCTCGGCACATCAGGCGACATCGAACATTACTTGCTCGAGTGTCTGCAGAGGGTCGGGTCGCGTCAGACCCGTCTGTCAACTCATCGCCGGAAAGCGGCCAGTGGGATCCGTCTTATTGAAATCGGCCTGTCGTCAAGCGTGTACTCCCGACCCTCTGCGGACAATCGCGGTGCATGCATTGACTGTCCGCTGTATGCGCGATTGCTGACAGCGAGCCGGCAGCGATGATGCGCCGTCGTCGTCACAATGCGAACGTGGGGCTTTCCTTTAACTTCGCCGGTCCGGTGACTTGGGCAAACAGAGTGGCATGCCGTCGAATAAATGCCTCGACTGTAATAGGTGGCGTACCGGTGAGGTCCTCGACACCGTATTCGTACCCGCGAACACGCCATCTTGATGATCGACTGCGAAAGACATCAGATGCTAGGCAAACGTATCGCTAAATTTGGTATTGCTATCCAGGCGTTTCTTGAACAGAACCAGGTCGATCTGCCGGTATGTCACTTCACGCCCAAAAGCCTTGCTCATCTCCGAAGCAATCTCGTAGTGATTCATTTCCGCCGGGCCATGCAATGGATATTTCTTTCCTGAATGCGGGACAGGATCTCTGAGGACTGCGGCAATCACTCGACCCTGGTTTTCTGCCGCAATAGGCGCATGTCGCCCATCTCCGAAAGGAAGTTGCAGCACACCGTCCTTCCTGATGCTTGCCACCTGTCCAGGATAGGTCAGCCACAGCGCAAAGAAGGTTGGGCGAAGGTGTGTGACCGGCGTGCCGGACCAGTCAAAGATTCGCCCGGAAATCCAGGATCTCGTGCGGCATGACTCTTCGCCTCTCTGCGAGCTGCGAGCTGCGAGCGACGAGCGACGAGCGACGAGCTACGAGCTGAGATCTGTGACATGTTGACGATTGCGCGAATTCCCTTCTCACGCGCAGCCTGCGCGAAGTAGGCGGTGGCCGAGACACCGCCTACTTCGATGGGAAATACAAAATAGGCAGAATAGATTCCTTCAAGCGCAACGCTGACATTGTCGATATCCGAGAGATTTCCAACGACTACCTCGACACCCCTCGCCTTAAGCCTCTCGGACCGGTCATCTTCCTTCCGGACCAATGTTCGCACGCGCTCACTCGCATCTAGAAGCGCATCTGTAGCCGCTCCGCCGGTATTACCTGTCGCCCCGGCTACAAAGATTGTGCGAACAGTCATGCAATGTCTCCAGAAATGGCTTCAAGCTGGTAAGCGTACCTCTCGCAAATTCCGCCGACGGCTCGCGCCTATAGTGCGTACGCCTTAAGCCACGCACGGATCGACTGGACAAGGTCGGCTTTGCGTTCGAGAGGAAGCCAATGTCCAGCGGGAAGGTTCGCGACGGAAAGATCTGTACAACTGGCATGCATGGGTTCGCCGAGTCGGCCGCGGTTGATGTCGCAGATCGCATCCCAATCGCCGTTCACGAACAGGACTGGTTGATGCAGACGGCCATTGTCGGGTGCGGTTGAGGCATAGGCGATGTTGACCGCATCGTTCAGGTACCACGAATTGGCTGGGCGGAATCCATTGTCGCGAAACGATTGGGCCAAAGCATTAAAGTCAGCAGGTGGCCACATTGTCGGGTCAGGGGGCGTTGCAGGAGCACGATGAGCTGAGCCATAGCGCCCTCCGTTATTTGTGATCAAGGCTGATGGAGAAACCATGCCCGCGGACGCAGGATTTCCTGGGCGGTAGAGTGATGCCAACGCCGCAGAGATGTCTGCCTCGAAGTCGCTTACCGTCTGTTCGAAATGGGTCAGGTAAAACCGATAGTAATCCCACTGTCCGTCGGGATGAAGGTGGAGCGGGTACAGGCGTCGATCGATGAGCGGCAAAAGGCTGGGCAGCGCGAAGCCGTCCGGGAAATAGGGCACCGAAATCAGTACCTGGCCGCGACTGCGGTCGCTGTGCTGTGCGGCCAGCGCCCCGACCACCGGGCTTCCCCAGTCATGCCCGACCCATATTGCCGGACGCCCTCCCAGATGGTCGTGAAGCTCGACCATGTCCTGAACGATCTCGATCAGGGCGTAGGCCTCGGGAGCGGCCGGGCTCGATGAGCCGCCGTAGCCGCGCATGTCTGGCGCGACACAACGCCAGCCGTCAGCCGAGAATGCCTCGAGCTGGGCGCGCCACATCAGGCCAATTTCCGGCCAGCCATGAACGAAAACCATAACGGGCCCATCGGCCGGCCCGCACTCCCAGTAATGTGTCGTGTGACGTGGCGAGGTGAAGGTGCGCGCGCTCAGTTCAGTCATGGGTGCTCAGTGGGAAGGTTTGAGGACTGACAAGTTCCGGGTCCGGCCCGCCGCGTTCTCCGGTGTCGAGCGCGCTGATTGCCTGGACCTCGTCAGCCGCAAGCGCGAAGCTGAAAATATCGATGTTCTCGGCGATTCGTTCCTGACGCACGGATTTGGGAATCGGACAGGTGCCTATCTGGATCTGCCAGCGCAGGATGATCTGTGCGGGACTTTTTCCGTACTTTGCCGCGAGTTGAGCCACACCCGGATGGAACAGCGGATCGAGCACCTTCCCCGACGCCTTTGCTTTCTCTCCATCACGCTTGATACCGCCTATGGGAGACCACGCTTGCGTAGCGATCCCCAGCTTCTCGTCTGCTTCGCGAAGTTCACTTTGGGTGAAGAACGGGTGTACCTCTATCTGGTTCACAGCCGGGATATGTCCGGTTTGCTCAATCAGGTTGCGGAGATGACCCGCGCTGAAGTTACACACCCCGATCGCCCGTACGCGCCCCTCCTCAAGAAGCTTCATTGCGGCTTTGTAAGATGCGACAGTTTCATCAAAGGCCGAAGGGACGGGCCAATGAGTCAGATACAGATCCAGATAATCGAATCCGAGCTTGCGCAGACTTTTATCGGAGGCATGGATAGTCTGGTCGCAACCGTAGTCCGTCATCCACACCTTGGTCGTAACAAAAACATCCTCGCGAGGTACACCGGAAGCGCGAACGCCTTCTCCCACCTGCTGCTCATTCATGTAGGCCGCGGCCGTATCGATAAGCCGGTATCCGTTGGCGACTGCCGACTGCACGGCATTAACCGTCTGCTCCGGCTCACTGCGAAACACCCCGAAGCCGAAGCCAGGCATCTCGATCCCATTGTTCAGCTTGAAAACAGGGCCTTTGAATGTCGCCATCGTCGATTCCATTTGAGTTGATTGTCCTTACGCCGCTGTGTCCATCCGAAGCAACGTCGTTCTACCTCGTACCACTACGCCCGGCGGGTGTTGGCAGCAAGCGCGCTGGTCGAGGTCACGCGGGACTGACGGTGCGTAGGAACTTGACGAGATGCTCATTGACCACTTCCGTGGCTTCGTGCTGCACCCAATGGCCCACATCATCCAGATCAAGGCTCCCCACGAGACCGGGAAGACCGGCACGCATCTGGTTCGCCGTAATCGGATATAGCTCCTGCATGCCATCCGCTTTCCCCCAGATGAAAAATGAGGGTTGGTTGATCCTTGCGCCCTTCCATGGAGCGGACAAGTAGAAATACGGCTCCGCAGCTCGATAGTAGTTCAAGCCACCATGGAAGCCAGTCCGCTGAAATTCAGCGATGTTGTAAGCGACATAATCGGGTTGCGCCCATGACGGTATAGGGATGGGCGCGGCACGGTGGAGGCTTCGGGCCGGATCCATCGGGCTCCAACGCTTGTCGGCTGGTGCAGAACCTGAGGCCCAATACAGCATTCCGGGAATGGTGACCGCAGCGTCAGCCCAAATCTGATCGGCATCGGGCCGGATCTGTTCGAACATATAAAAGCGGTCTTGATGGCCCGATTTCCGCATGCGTTCAAACACGCTCGCATCCCCACGCGGGACGTAGGGCACGCTCAGGCAAAACACCGCTGTAAATCGATCGGGACGCAGCAGTGCGGCGTTCCATGCGTGTGTCGCCCCCCAGTCGTGGCCCACGAGGACTGCCGTGGGGATATTCAGCGCGTCGAGTAGCCCAATCAGATCCCCTGTCGTGTGCAGCGGTGTGTACAACGTCGCGTCCGCGGGGGCGGAACTGCGGCCATAGCCGCGCATGTCTGGAGCAATTGCGCGGTATCCGGCAGCCGATACCGTTTCCATCTGTCGGCGCCACGTATAGGACGTATCCGGAAAGCCATGGACAAAAAGCACAACCGGTCCATCCCCTTGCTCGGTTACGTGCAAAGAGATGCCATTGGTGCTGATGTCATACTCCTTGGATGTATGACCTCCGCCAGTCAGGGGACTTTGGGCTTGCGCCTTCTGATCCAGCAACAGACTCGCGCCCAACGCAGTGCCATTGGCGAGGAACGTGCGGCGAGCAAGAGAGGATGGCGGTGTCAGAGCAGGTGCCGCTTCGGTGAAATTGCTATCCATGGAGTAGTCTCGGCTAGTCATGCTTCGGTTCAGGGACTCGCACATAGTAGAAGCCCGCAATCGGTTCGGCGGGTCGTTTATCCGACAATTCAGGCCATACTTGCGAAGCGACGTGTATCACGTCGGTATCGGCCGCTAGAATCGCAGCCGGGGTCAGTCGGAACCGCAAAGGCAGCTATAGCCGGCGCGCTGTTGGAAAGCCCTGCACGCGTTGCTCGCATGGCAGAAGCGTGTCCTGCTAACCAACTTTCCCCAGAGGACATGTCATGCTTCGTATCGGCTATATAGTCACCCCGAATTTTCAGGTGATGATCTTCAGCGGCCTGACGGTGTTTGAAATGGCGAACCGTCTGACAAAAAAACCTCACTACGAGATACGTTTGATTTCCGAGGAAGGTGGGCCCGTCAAAAGTTCTCTCGGATACTCCGTCATGACGGACCGTTTCGATGAGGGTAGTTTCGATACGGTGATCATTGGTGGCGTTATAGATGGCGTGTATGAACCAAGTCCGGCACTGGTCGATTTTCTACAAACAGCGGTGAAAACCACCCGCCGTGTGGCCTCAATGTGCACGGGAGCATTCTTCCTGGCAAAAGCCGGCATTCTTGACGATCGACGCGCCACGACCCACTGGGCTCATGCTCGCGCTTTGCAGACAAGCTATCCAAAGATCAACGTCGCAGAAGATCGTATCTTCATCGTCGATGGTCCCGTGTGGACGTCTGCAGGCATGACAGCAGGGACCGACTTAGCGATTTCCATGGTAGAACGCGACCTCGGCGTAAAGATAGCCAGCACCATCGCCAAGCGGATGGTCATGTTTCACCGGCGTGCCGGCGGACAGCTGCAACACTCGACCTTGCTGGATCTCGATGCCAGAAACGATCGAATACAGACCGCCTTGGTGTTCGCAAAGAGTAACTTGCACACTAAGTTAACGGTGGGCCGACTCGCCGAAGCCGCCAATTTGAGCGTGCGACAGTTCACCCGCGCGTTCCGCGAGGAAACAGGGCAATCACCCGCGAAGGCTGTGGAAAATTTGCGGCTAGAAGCAGCGCGTCTCATGGTTGAGCAAGGCCGGTTGCCTATCGACGTTGTTGCGCGAGAGACTGGTTTTATCGATCCGGACAGAATGCGTCGGGCGTTTTTGCGGGCGTTCGGTCAGCCGCCTCAAGCTGTGCGACGTGCAGCGCGGGGATAAGCGAGCGGCTAATGCGAACCGGGCGCCGTCGCTGCCTCTACCTCTACAAACCTTCAGTATCGGGTCAGGCGAGGTCGTCCTCGGTATATATACGAATTCCTACCTGAGACAATCTACCGACGTTCCCCATCATCGCACTGCGACGCACGGTTCGTTCGAACCGAGCAGAAGCGAACCGAGATCGAACGTTGCGCTCAATTCCTCTACGCAGAGAAAGCGACCACGGACGCTGTACACCAAAGGGGCTCCTTTGGTTTCACTACCGGCCATTCGAACGCATCGGCTGACTGTCGCTTGCTGTGCCGGCCTGGGGCAGTACCCCTGCAAATTTGCTCGCCGCAAAGCGGCCATCGAGGCAGCGCGTGCTAGAAATTAGCTACGGAAATAAGACGACGACCTCGATCGACGGCTCGTGCCAATCCGAGTTGGTAACCGTATTCTTTCCGCAACCCAACACCTTCGATCGATTCGCAGGCGACATGCCGAACTTCGTCAGCGTCGACAAACGCTCCATAGACGTCGTCGGTTGTAGTCGACGCCAGACGTTCCTTTTTAACCCATCAGGCGCGTAATGCGCTATGAGGATGTGCGCGCAACGATGGTGCACCGCGAGGCAGACCTAGGCTGGGTTGTCAATGCGCTTGCACGGCGGCGCGAGAAGATGCGTTTGGCTAAATCATCAAAACCAAAACTAAGTGGCGAGAAAGTGGCGAAGTGCACCCCGCAAACCCGCGTCGTTACGGGATTGCCACATTCCTGTGGGTCATCCGTGCAGAATCTCGCCGAAAAGATTTAGGACATGCCGCGTCGTCGCCAAAATGAGCGCGTACACCGTCATGGAGACGTTAGCCCATCGCCAATAGCGGCAGTTTCCCAATGCACCGTGCATAGACGGTCGAGTTGTACGATGAGACACTGGGACCTTAGGGGGAGGGGGTATCTGAGACCTGGCAGCTTTTTGACCCGGACACAGAGCGTTCTCTCACGCGCAGAAAAAATCCCCCTTTAACAAAAAAATGTTAAAGCCTTTAACATGGCCCTAATTAACTAAACACCTTTACTGGCGGGGCTTTGAGGCACTTCGGCACATGTTAAAGCGATGTTAAAACATGTTAAAGATGTTAAAGCTGGGCGGACGGTCAGAGGAAGTGACCGGCGACCTGATTACTTGATTTCACCGGGCTAAAGATTTGACGGAACGGTCGGTCCCGGGCCGATTCGCTCCAGACTTTTTTCACCCGCCACCCCAGGGCGTAATTCAGTGAGTCCATGCGCAGCTTAAACGCAGCGTGCGCCTCCTCGGAAACGCTGCGCGATTTCTTGAACGCAGGCACGAAAGGCTCGATCCGTGGCTCCGCACGAGTCGAGCTAGTTCCCGCAGTCGGCCATTCTGCCGGCCGACCCTCTCGCGAAGCCGGCATTCGAACGGCTCCTTCCCTGCTGATGGCGGCCGCTCAATGCCTCGGAAACAGGTAATCTTCATGACACGCCGCGTCCGCCACGGGAAGGCGTGCTCCTGGCGCTGCTCCGGTCAGCGAGACCGCAAATCGAGCGCGGCCATCCGAAAGGCAATGTGGTCGCGCTGGGCGTTGTCAGGACCGGTGCCGTCGGCAGAAGTCGTCACCCGACTGCTTCGTGAGGCACGCAGTCGCCCGAGTGCATGCTTGCTCGACTGCGTAGTACGGGCTATAGCAGAGTGGCGAACTTTGCCGCGCCACGGATCAGCGCTGTATATCCAGCTCCGCTTGCTTATTCCAGGAATTATCTGTGCTCGCGTGCGATCGTGTCCGACATGCCAACATCGAAAACGCGTTGACCGACCCGACCGGAGTCTGGGACGCGATGGCTAGCCTTTGCCTGAAAAGGTCTGCAGAGCCCGGTACGCGCCCTGGCCATTGCTCGGGAGCATCCGCAAATCCGCTAAGTGAGGAGAGAGCGGGTGGTTGCAATCGCGCTTGTCTCGGCCATCACCTATCGTTAATCTGGCGCAAAGAGTCAGGAACCGACAACATGCCAGCAAACGGACTACCACGGAAGCGTCTCGCCCAGGTAGTTGTAGTAACGAAGTCCTGCCTTGCCCGACGACGCGGCTATTTGATTCACTATTCCGGGGATGCTTTCCTCAATGCTCAAGGTGGCATCGGCACCGCCCATTTCCGTCCGAACCCATCCAGGATCGACCAGCGCGAGGCTTTGTAAAGCGCTCGCGTGGCGCGCGGCAAAGGAGCGCATTAGCATATTCAAAGCCGCCTTGCTGGCGCGATAGACTTCCCATCCACCGCTTTCGTTCAGTGCCACGCTACCAAGACTTGAGGACATTATTGCTATCGTTCCTTGTTCTTTCACCTTGTCGTACAGCCGCTCAATGATGCGGATCGGACTCAACGCGTTTGTCACCATCAAACGGCTGAAGTCCTCGGTCGTAACCTCGTCTGCTCGATCCTCTGGACCAAGGGCGACACCGGCATTGACATACAGGACATCAAATTCGTGATCAGGCAGACGGCTCGCGAGGGCTTCAATATCAGAGCTATCGGTGACGTCCATCTGCTCGATACGTATCTTCCCCGGAAACGCCTGTTCTAAGCGATGCAGCGGCGTATTGCCACTTCGTACCGTAGCGACGACGTTCCAGTCTCGCGAAAGCCACTCTTGGGCAAGTGCGAGGCCAAGACCACGCGATGCACCAATGATCAAGACTTTTTTAGAGCTCGTCATATATCGATTCCTCCTTCAATAAGAGTGTTGAGACAACATTCTCTAAGACCTAAAGCAACCGCTACGGCCCTTGGTGTGGCTATCGGAAAGTATGTTGGACACCTCGCACCGCGTGCAATCGCCCGAGAGTCATAAGACATATGCCGGCGAGTAATGACCGGACCGGTCGCCGCCGCCTAAATCTTTCCTCGTGAGGAAAATCGGGTGTTGGCGGCGAGCGGACGGCCACAAGCCGATGTTCGCGCCGATGACAGGAGCTTTTCGAATGGCTCGCATCACCCGCTATAGTTGCCCGCTGCATTGCGCCTCTTGAGCTTCGGAGCCCTCGCGGGCGTGCATCCGATCAACCGTTCTCTCTCGCAAGCAGTTCGAGCTTGCCGATCGCCTTCGTTATCGCCGCCCGTGCAAGCATCTCTTCGTACCAGCGTTCTACATGCGGCGTCATGTCCAGTGTCACGTTTGGGAAGGCTCGTCGCCATATCCATCCGAAGTGGGCGATATCTGCGATGGAGTATTCGTCGCCCGCGACGAAGGGCTGTTCGGCAAGAATAGTGTCGAGCAGTTTCAGTTGACGATTCGCCTCGCCGGAAAAGCGCTCGATGGCGTGGGGCATCACTTCCGGTGCAAATTTGAGAAAGTAACCTGCCTGTCCGAAGGCCGGGCTCAGTCCAGACGCGTGAGCGAACAGTTGCTCAAACGTGCGCGCCCGGCGTACAGGGTCCTGTGAGAGAAGCTTGCCGTGCTTTTCGGCGAGATAAACGAGAATGGCCGCAGACTCGGTCAGCACGAAATCGCGGTCTTCGGTGGTCAGCACTGGCACTTTTCCGTTGGCATTCAATGCGAGAAACGCATCGCTCTTCTGCTCGCCCTTTCGAACGTTGATGGCGTGCAGCGTGTAGGCGAGTCCGAGTTCTTCGAGCGCAATCGGCACCTTGAGGGAGTTTGGTGTGGCGAATGCGTGAACCTGGTACATGGCGAGTGATCCTTTCAGAGAGATACCGGCTTCCTTGAGACGCACTGTGCGCGGAATTCGATCTCCGGTGAAGTCCGACCGGAGTGATAAGCGCTATTCCCCCAAGGAATGGCCTAGGGCCTCCCGAATCGGATGCTTCTCGCTATTCCGCGCAGGAATGACAGCTATCGCTCATTGCTGCCTTCTGCAGAATCGTGCTCGCCTTGATGATCCACAGGTCTTCTCCCTTTTTCAGGCACTCGCCATGAACTCACTTTTTACTCAGACTCAGGTCGGCCCTTATCCGGTCAGTCACCGCGTCGTTATGGCGCCGCTCACACGGATGCGCACCGAAGCGCAGAACGTCCCTGGCGATCTGATGGTCGAGTACTACGCGCAGCGCGCTTCGGCCGGCGGCTTGTTGATTTCTGATGCAACGTCCGTGTCTCCGCTCGGCTTCGCCTATGTCGGCGCGCCAGGCATTTATACCGACGCGCATGCTCGCGGCTGGAGGCGCGTCACTGACGCGATCCACGCGAAAGGCGGACGTATCTTCCTGCAGTTATGGCATGCGGGACGACAGGCGCATCCCGCCAACATCGGCGGAGTGTTGCCGGTCGCGCCCTCCGCCGTGCGCGCTTATGAACACTCTGCAATTCAAGACGAAAACGGGCGCGTGATCGAGGTCGAGCAGGTCGTCCCGCACGCACTGGCGCTTGAAGAGATCACTGGCGTGATCGAAGAATTTCGTCGCGCCGCGACGCTTGCGAAACAGGCCGGTTTCGATGGCGTGGAACTGCATGCTGCTAACGGTTATCTGCCCGACCAGTTTCTGCAGGACGGCTCGAACCACCGTACGGATGCGTATGGTGGTTCGCTTGAAAACCGGGCGCGCTTTCTGTTCGAGGTGATCGACGCAATCGCTTCGGTGTGGAATGCCGACCAGATTGCAGTGCGCCTATCGCCAGGAAGCGCGTATGGCACGATGTCCGATAGCGATCCGCTTGCCACGTTCGGGTACGTCACGCGGCGTCTGGACGGCTATGGGCTCGCGTATCTGCATGTCGTCGAGCCGCGAGTGCGCGGTAACGATGACGTCGCCGCAGCGGCGTCCGCCGTCTCAGCGAAAGACTTGCGGCGCGTGTACAAGGGCACACTCATCGCGGCAGGCGGCTTTACTGCGGACAGCGCGCATCACATGATCGAAACAGGCGACGCCGATCTCGTTGCATTCGGGCGCCTGTTTGTCTCCAATCCAGACCTGCCGGAGCGGCTGCGCATCGGGGCACCGCTGAACCATTACGACCGCTCGACGTTCTACGGCGGCAACGCACGCGGGTACACTGATTATTCATTCCATAGCCCTGGGCCGGTTGCCTGAAGCGGACTGCACGCATCGCAAACTGGCCCCGCCGCAGGATCGTCTGCGGCAGGGCCGCTTGTATTTGCGGATTGCTTTTGTGAATGGGAGACAGATGGCAAACGCCGATCATCGACATTTTCGATCGACCGAATGTTGTGACGCGCTAGACTTCCGCCTGAACACATCTCAGCCATAACAGGGACTTTCACGGTCCGCGAGGAGAAGCAACGGCATGGACCGCATGGCAGCAATGGAAACGTATGTCAGCGTCGTTGAAGCGGGTTCGTTCTCGGCGGCCGCCAAGCGGCTCAAGCTTGGGCAACCGGCCGTGTCGAAGTCGATCGCGCAGCTCGAAGAACGGCTCGGCGTGCGGCTTTTGTTGCGCTCGACCCGCGGCCTGGCTCCCACCGATGCAGGCCAGCGCTTTTACGAGCACGCAAGGCGCGCGATCGAAGAGGTGGACCTCGCCGAGCATGTCGCGCGCGACGCGTCGACCGGGCTATCCGGTGTGTTGCGCATCAGCGCAGCCGTGACCTTTGCGCGGCTGCATATCCTTCCGGCACTTAAGTCGTTTCTTGGCCGGCACCCTAACTTGCAGATCGATATCGTGCTGGACGATCGCACCATTGACCTGCTCGAAAAAGGCGTAGACGTGGCGCTGCGCATGGGCTCGCTCGACGATTCGACGATGACCGCACGGCGCATTGCGCAAAGTCGTCGGCTGCTGGTCGGCACACCTGCCTATCTCGCCGAAGCAGGTGTGCCGAAGACCCCTGCGGAGCTCAGTCAGCATCAGGTGATCGTGTATTCGTTGCGAGGTGGTGGCGAGTCGTGGGCGTTCAGCCAGCAAGGCAAGGAAGTGGCGGTGGTGGTGTCGGGGCGTGTCAGCGTGAGCGCCGCTGAGGGCATGCGTACGATGGTGCTGAACGGAATGGGTCTGGCAATCGCGTCGGAATGGATGTTTTCGCCGGAACTTGCCGACGGCTCGATCCAAGCCGTCCTGACGGACTGGGAATTGCCCCCGATCGACCTGTGGGCAGTGTTTCCGGCCGGACGCCTGGTGAGTGCGAAGGCGCGGGCGTTCGTCGCCTTCGTGGAAGAGGTAATCGGTGCCACAGGCGCCGACACCGGAAGTGTGCCTTCAGAAAGCGAGCTTGCCGATTGACGCACCGCCGTCGACGTAGAGCGTCTGACCGGTCATGAACCCGGCGGCGTCGGATAACAGGAAACCGATCGTCGCAGCTATTTCGTGAGGCTGGCCAAAGCGACCCATCGGTATTGCAGACAGATAGCGCTTCTCGCCCTCGCTCCCGGGCGGGTTGTTGGCGCGAAACAGCGCGGTCTCGGTCGGACCCGGTGCGACAGCATTCACCGTGATGCCCGTGCCTGCCAGTTCCAGCGCCCACGAACGCGCAAAGCTTACCAGCGCCGCTTTCGCCGCTGCATATGCCGTGCGTTGCGTCATGCCGAGAATCGTCAGGCTAGAAATGTTCACGACGCGTCCCCAGCTGCGTTCCTGCATGCTGGGAAGCAGCGCCTGGACCGTTTGCACGGCAGGGTGAAGATTTAGCGCGAGAACGTCGTCGAGATCGTTTAGCGCGACTTCGCCCAGACGTTGCGGCCTGACTAATGCGACGTTATTCACCACGCCATCGAACGCATGACGTCGCACGAGGACATCGAGCACCGCGCCGGTTGCGGCACGGTCGGCCAGATCGACGCGGACCAGTTCGCCTGGAAAATCGCTTGCTTCGCGCGCGAGCCCCACTACGTAGTGGCCATCGGCAATCAGCCGGTTTGTCAACGCGAGGCCAATGCCTTTGGTCGCGCCGGTGATGAGAAATGTACGCTGTGTCATCAAAAGTCCTTTAAGAACCCGAGGGAATCGAAAGGCCGTGCCGGGTTCCCCGGCGCGGCCTTGCAGTTGCCTCGCGTTGAATGTCAAGGCTTAGGCGTTGGCCGTCGCCTTTTCCAGAACCGGGAACATGTCCGACGGGTCGGGACGACGCGTGTAATCCGGATTGACCTCCGAATACACCACGGTTCCATCCTGTCCAATGACGTAACGCGCCGGCATCGGCAGGGTCCAACTCGGGTCGTTATTGAACGCGGGCAGGTCGTTCTTCAAGTTCTTGTACAGCTCGACCAGATAATCGGGCAACGCAAAGCGCAAGCCGAAGTCGGCGCCCGTCTGACCGTTCACGTCGCTCAACACCGGAAAGCCGAGTTCGTTGGTGCGCACGGATTTGCGGCTGTTGACCGGCGTCTGCGGAGAAATCGCTACGACGTTCGCGCCATAGGCCTGAATCTGCGGCAGCACTTCGTTGATCGCCTGCAATTCGATATTGCAATACGGACACCAGACCCCGCGATAGAACGTCACCACTAGCGGTCCCTTCACCAGCAACGCAGCGGACGACACGTCATTGCCATCCTGATCCTTGAGGTTGAAATGCGGGGCGCGGTCGCCAGCCTTGATTGCGCGGCCAGCTTGCCCACTCGCAATCAGTTCTGCTGTAGCGCGCTCCATCACCGGATGAATCTCCGGCGGTGCGTTAAAGGGCGGCTTGCCCGCCTTGAAGTCGGCCCGGAATGCGTCGAGTTTGTCTTGCAGTGACATGAGTGTTCTCCGTTGAGAGAATTAAACGAATGAATAGATTCAGGCTGCGCTCTGTGCTGCTGCGATGCGCGCCACTTCGGCTGCGGTGATACCTTCGAGCGCGAGGCCGTAGCCGATACCTTCGTCGATCACGCGACGCAGGCGTTGAGTCAGGCCAATGCGCGTGTATTTGGTAGTGAGCGGCGGCTGTTTTGCGATCGTCGCGGCGATGGCGTGCGCACGTTTGAGCAACTGATCTGCAGGTACGATTTCATTCACCACACCCAGCGACTGCGCCTCTGCAGCGTCAAGCTTCTGCTGCGTGAGCACGAAATACCGGCCTCGAATGCTGCCGATCATTTCCGGCCACAGCAGATGCACGCCGTCGTTGGGAGCGATACCGAATGCGGCGTGCGGCATGTCCTGGAACACAGCCTCGGGCGTCGCCACCACGATGTCGCACAGCAGGACATATTCAGAATGCAGCAAGACCGGGCCGTTCAGCGCGGCGATCATCGGCACTTCGATGTCGAGTATATTCATCAGGATCTTGCGGCCTTCGCGGAAGATCTTGTCGTAGCCGCGCGGTGTGAAGAAATCGAAACCTTCCGGCGAGATTGCGTCCATGAATGCGTCGCCACTCCCCGTCAGGATGACCACGCGGTTCTCCGGGTCTTCGCCGATCTGATGAAACATATCGGTGAACTGTTCATGCGTGTGGCCATTGAAGACAAGCTTCGCGCCTTCGGTATGGAAACGGACTTCGAGTACGCCGTCCGGTGTACGGGTCAGTCGTGCATTGGGATAGGCTTCTTTATAGCGGTCGAACGTGGACATGGCGGTTTCTCCGAGAGCTTCTGTATGAGTTGGATGAAAGCCGTGAGGGCTCCCGGGGTGGGCTTATGCCGCAGCAGCGACCGGTTTGGTCCACTCATTACCGGCCATGAAGCCGTCGAGTTCGGTGTGGACGATGTGATTTGTGTAGTTGCTCATCACCTTCGTCGCCACGCCCAAGATCACTTCAAGGACATTCTGACGGGTATAGCCGGCGACAAGAAACGCGTCGACATCGGCGTCCGAGACGAAACCCTGCTCACGCACCACGAGCGTCGTAAAGCGATGCAGCGCTTCGAGTTTTGCATCGGGCAGCGGTGTGCCGGCGCGCAGTGCGGCGATTACGCCCGCGTCCATCTTGATCATCTTTGCAAGCGTGCTGTGACCGGCCATGCAGTAGTGGCAGTTGTTCTCGAAGTTCGAGGTCAGGTACACCACCTGCTGCTCGTGCGGCGTCAGCGTGCTTTTCGAGAAGAGGTCCCACAGTGCTGAGTAGCCGGCCAGTAGCTCTGGCGCTTCAGCCATGTACGACTGCAGGTTCGGCACGAAACCAAACGCTTTCTTCGTGCCTTCAAGAAGGGCTTTGGACGCTTCGGGCGCGTTGTCGATGGTGTGTTTCGGGAAGGTGTTCATCGCGGTTATGGAGTTGAGTTGCGGTGAGCAGATGATCAGACGCAATGCGCCTTTGGAGAAGATCGTCGGCGGCAATAACAGCCATTACCATATGGAATGGCCGCCGGACGGAAGGCGACTAGTCGTAAGATGCTTTTGCTATATTGTCGAACCCGCCTACTTCGGAGAGCTTGCGATGCCACGCATCCAGCGTCCCGGCGTCCCGTTGGCTCCGTCGTCGATGCGCAGCATGACCGCACGCCCGGCGGCCGCGAATACTGCGACCTCGCGCCGTATGGCGCCGGAAGAACGCGAAAAGCAGATCGTCGATAAAGCAATCGAGCATTTCGCGACCCACGGCTTTTCCGGCAGCACGCGCGAGTTGGCGCGACAGATCGGCGTTACCCAGCCGCTGCTGTACCGCTATTTCCCAAGCAAGGACGCACTCATCGACCGCGTTTACAGCGAGATCTATCGTTGGGATCCGCTTTGGGACGCGTTGATCGCGGATCGCACCGTCGACCTGCAGGCGCGGCTCACCGCGTTCTATCAGGCGTATTCGCGCGTCATGCTGACGCGTCCGTTGATCCGCACGTTCATCTTCGCGGGATTGGCGCGCGAGGGCATTAACAAACGTTATCTCGAACGAATGTGCGAGCGGGTGTTCAAGCCAGTGATTAAGGAAATCCGCGAGTTTTACGGCTTGCCGCCCGCCAACGACAAAGCGACGCGTGAAGTAGAAATGGAACTCGTGTGGAGTCTGCATGCGAGCATCTTCTACGTTGGCATGCGCCAGTGGGTGTATGGCATGCCGATCCCCAACGATCTCGAAGCGCACGTCGAGCGTCAGGTCGATGCTTTCCTGAACGGCACACCCGCCGTGCTCAACAATCTGCCGAAAGCTGTGAAATCCGCGAAAGCTGCGAAAGTTGGAAAGACGGCGAAAAGCGAGACAAAGGCGAAACCCGTTCCTCGGACACGCGCCGGCGTTACGCCGCGTCTTCGTCAGCGGACTGTTTCACAAGGGTAAACGCTGGCGCGGCAACGCTTGGTCGCGCCGTTCCGCCGACATAAAATTTATCGATCGATAAATGATCGGCCGATAAATTATTACGGATGCGAAATGGTGTGCGGCTCCGCGAAATCTTGCTGCGCGCGCGACAGTATCCACTCGCGAAACGCGACGCTCTGCGGCAGGGGCTGATCTCCGGCGGGAAGGAACAGGTAGTAGCTCAGGCCCGTGCGCAACGGCCGGTCGATCGCGAGCATCACCGCGCCGGACGCCAACTCGTCCTGCACCAGAAAACTGGGCACGAGCCCGATCCCGATGCCGGAGGACACCGCTTCGATCAAGTGCGACGTCAACTCGAATTGCGGGCCGACGTTCATCGAGCGCTCGTCGATCTGCTGATCCTCAAACCAGCGGATCCAGGAATCGGACCGTGCCGCTACGCGCAACAGCAAATGGCGCGTCAGATCCCGCGGAACGCGGATGGGGTTCGTCTGCACGATCGACGGGCTGATGATCGGCAGCAGGGTTTCGTCGCAGAGCTTGTATGACACGAGCCCCGGCCACGCGCCGTCACCGACGCCGATCGCCGCGTCGATGCCAGTGCGTTCGAAGTCGAACTGACCAATGCGCGAATGCAGATTGATCAGCACGCCTGGATGCCGCTTGTAGAAGTCGGATAACCGAGGCATTAGCCACTTGCTTGCGAAAGTTGGCAGTGCGGCGAGATTAAGGCTGCCGCGTCCAGTTTGCGACGCGATCGCCTGAAGCGAGGCGCTTCGCACGCGCTGCAACGCCTGGCCTATGTCCCGGTGGTACACCGCGCCAATCGCCGTGAGCGTCAACTTGCGATTCACGCGGCGAAACAGCGGCACGCCCAGCAGTTCCTCAAGCGCTTGCACCTGGCGGCTCACAGCGCTTTGCGTCACGGCGAGGTCGGATGCGGCATCCGTGAAGCTCAGCCGGCGCGCGGCGGCGTCGAAGGCGATCAGTAGTGACATCGACGGAGTCAGACGACGAGGGTTCATTCAAAAACCTCATGGAAAAGCCGACCAAAATTCGTTTGAGCGTCGAGTATGAGACGTCCAGACTATGAGAACTACAGGGGGAATCGCTAGGTACCCAAGCGCGGCATGCCGTACGGACGCGATAACTCCCAGGCGCACATTTCAATCAAACGGAGACAACGATGAGTCAGGACATTTCGGCTGCATTCCCCTATGACATGCAACGCGTGAAAGTGCGCGACGCGGAGATGGCATACGTCGATGTCGGTGAGGGCGATCCGATCGTGTTCCTGCATGGCAACCCGACCTCGTCCTACACATGGCGCAACGTGATTCCCTATCTCGAACCGCTCGGCCGGTGTCTTGCACCGGATCTGATCGGCATGGGCCAGTCAAGCGACTCGCCGACGTATTCCTATCGCTTCGACGACCACGCGGACTATCTCGACGCGTGGTTCGAGCAGTTGAGGTTGCGCGAGAACATCGTGCTCGTCGTGCAGGATTGGGGAGCGGCGCTTGGGTTCGACCGCGCTGTGCGTTATCCGGAATCGGTATCGGGCATTGCGTACATGGAGGCGATGGTCCGCCCGCGCTTCTGGACGGACATGCCGCCGGAACGTCAGGCGGTGTTTCGCCGCCTACGTGGCGAGGAGGGCGAACAGATGGTGCTCGAAGATAACTTTTTCGTCGACAAGATGCTGTTCGAGCTCGGCGTGAAACGCGCGCTGACCGACGCGGAAAAACAGGTATATGCGCAGCGCTTCCTGAAGCCCGGCGTGTCGCGGTTGCCAACGCTGGTGTTTCCCCGCCAGATTCCCTTCGATGGCGATCCGCCCGAGACCTACGCTCGAGTTAAGCGCTATAGCGACTGGCTCTCGCAAAGCACGGATCTGCCCAAGCTGTTCATTAACGCCGACGAAGGCCACGGCACAGCCGGCGCTGCGCGCGACTTTTGCCGCGCCTGGCCGAATCAAGAGGAGCTCACCGTCAGCGCGAAGCACTATGTGCCGGAGGATTGCCCGCATGAAATCGGTGAAGCGGTGGCCAAGTTCGTCAGGCGGCTGCGCGGCTGATCGTAGCGCCATTTCAGCGCCAGCCGCAGCGCCAATCGCAATCGTCAACATACGAGCCCAATCTTCCATGTCGTCAACGATTTCTCCCCTTGGTGACGCCGGCCTGCCTGCGTCGGATACCGCCGGAGCGCACTTGGCCGATCGCGCTTCGAGCGCATTGGCGCGCGACCTGCAAAGCACGCTGGGCGAGTCGGTGCAGTTCGATCGGGGACATCTCGCGGTCTATGCATCCGACGCCTCCAATTACCGGCAGGTGCCGGTCGCGGTCGTGATTCCCCGCTCGCTCGACGAACTCGCGGCCGGCATCGGAGTGTGCCGACGCTATGGCGCACCAGTGCTGATGCGCGGCGCGGGCACGTCGATGAGCGGACAGACCGTCAATACCGCCGTCGTTTTCGACGTGTCGCGGCATTGCGCGTCCATCGTCGAACTTGATCCGGCGGCAGGCCACGCCGTGGTCGAACCGGGCGTCATCTGCGACCAGTTGCGCGACGCGGCCGAACAGCACGGCCTGACGTTCGCACCTGATCCATCGACGCACAGCCGCTGCACGCTTGGCGGCATGATCGCGAACAACTCCTGCGGGCCGCACTCGGTCATGGCGGGCAAGACGCTCGAAAACGTCGAGGCGCTCGAAGTAATGACCTACGATGGCGCGCGCTTCTGGACCGGGCCGACGAGCGACGCGCAGCTCGAGGCGATCATCGCCGCGGGCGGTCGTCAGGGCGAGATCTACGCTGCGCTGCGCGCGTTGCGTGACCGCTACGCGCCGCTGATACGTGCGCGTTTCCCCTCGCTCAGGCGCCGCGTGTCCGGCTATAACCTCGATCAGCTGCTGCCGGAGAACGGCTTCAACGTCGCGCGCGCGCTGGTCGGCACCGAAGGCACCTGTGCGCTCACGCTGCACGCGCAGGTGCGGCTCGTGCACAGCCCAAGCGAACGTGTCGTATTGGCGCTCGGTTTTCCAGACATCTATACAGCCGCCGACGCCGTTCCGGAATATCTGCGCTGCGAGCCGATCGCCGCCGAGGGCCTCGATCGAGAGATCGTGCGCGGTTTGCAGGCGCGCAAACTGGCTGCCTCTGAAATTGCAATGCTTCCCGACGGCGACGCGTGGGTGCTGCTCGAATTCGGTGCCGACACCGCGCAAGCCGCGATCGCACTGGCCGAGCGGGCCCGCGACGCGCTGTGCAGGCGTGACGCCGGACCGCGTCCGACGAGCTGCCTAATCACGAGCCGCGACGAGCAGCGGCGCATCTGGTCGATCCGCGAGAACGGCGCGTCGAGCACGCAGTTGTCGATCGATCCGGACGTTGTGGATCCGAAAGTCGGATGGGAAGACGCCGCGGTCGACCCAGCGCGGCTCGGCGATTATCTGCGCGGGTTTCAGGCGCTCGTCGATCGCTACGGCTACCGCACGTCGCTGTTCGGCCACTTCGGCGACGGCTGCGTGCACGCGCGCGTGACCTTCGACCTGCGCTCCGCTCAGGGGGTGTTCGATTACCGCAACTTCGCGCGCGAGGCCGCGCAGTTGGTAGTCAATTTCGGCGGATCGCTGTCCGGAGAACACGGCGACGGCCAGGCGCGCGCCGAGCTGCTGCCAATCATGTTCGGCGACGAGTTGATGGAAGCAATGCGCGCGTTCAAGCGCATCTGGGATCCGGACAACCGCATGAATCCCGGCAAGGTCGTTGACGCTTACCGCATCGACGACAATCTGCGCGCCGGCCCGGCGTATAAGGTCGTCAATTTTGCGACGAAGCTGCAGTTCCGCAGCGCCGAAGGTAACGGCTTCCAGCGCGCGCTTGAACGCTGCGTCGGCATGGGACGATGCCGCGCGCAGAAGGGCGGCACGATGTGCCCGAGTTTCCGCGCGACGCAGGACGAACGTTTCTCGACGCGCGGCCGCGCGCGGCTGCTGTGGGAGATGCTGCAAGGCGATCTGATCGATGACGGCTGGCAAAGCGAATCCGTCAAGGAAGCGCTTGATACATGCCTCGCGTGCAAAGGCTGCCGCAGTGATTGCCCAACGCATACGGACATGGCGTCGTACAAGGCCGAATTTCTTTCGCATTACTACGAGAAGCGCCGACGTCCGCGCCAGGCGCTGGCGATGGGCCGCATCGGCGACTGGGCGCCGCTTGCCGCGCGCGTGCCGGGGCTTGTCAATCTCGTTAATCGCACGCCCGGCGTCTCCACGCTCGCCAAGCGCATCGCGGGTGTGGACCCGGCGCGCACGTTGCCCAAATTCGCCAAGACCACCTATCGGCGTCGTGCGGCACATCGCATCGGCCAAGCGGCAGGCGGAGGCAGGCGCGTGATCCTGTGGGTCGATACGTTCTGCGAGCACTTCCATCCGGAGATTGCCGAGGCGGCGGCGCGCGTGCTCGAACATGCCGGCTTTGTTGCCGTGCTGCCGCCGACACCGTTGTGCTGCGGCCGGCCGTTGTACGACTTCGGCTATCTCGATCGCGCGCGCGGCCGGCTTGCCGCGATTCTCGATGCGCTCACGCCGATGTTTGCCGCGGACGACGCGCCGATTGCGCTGGTCGGACTTGAACCGGGCTGCATGTCGGTGTTCCGCGACGAACTCCTCAAGACTTTTCCGGATGATCCGCGTGCTCACGCTTTGAGTGCGAAAGCGCAGATGTTGGGTGATTTTCTGGTGGCGCACGACTACCAGCCGCCGCGCTTCGATGCCCACGTCATCGTGCATACGCATTGCCATCAGAAGTCGCTCTTCGGCGTGCAGGGCGACAAAGCGCTGCTGGACACGATGGGCGTACAGGCGACATTGCTTGACAGCGGCTGCTGCGGCATGGCCGGTTCGTTCGGCTTCGACAAAAAACACGCGGAGATCTCCGCGAAGGTCGGCGAACTGGTACTACTGCCAGCGGTGCGCCGCGCGCCGCCCGCCGCCTTCATTCTGAGCAACGGCTTTAGTTGCCGAGAGCAGATCGAGCAGCGGGCTGGCCGCAAAGTCCTGCATCTTGCCGAACTGCTGGCGCTTGCGCACGACGCGTCTGCCCACGCCGAGGCGCCGACCGATGATCACACGCATCGCATTTCAACCGCGGACGAGCCAGCCTAAGCCCGGCCAAGCGCGCCTCACTTTTCCTACGCAAACGGATGACTCACATGACCTATGCCGACCCCACACCGATTCCCTCCATGACCGGCGTCCTCGCGCCCGCGCTCACGCCATTCGACGCGTCCGGCGACATCGATCAACCCGCCTTCGAAGCGCATTGCCGCTGGCTGCTGGACGCGGGCGTCGGGCTTGCCGTGTTCGGGACCAATTCCGAGGCAGCCTCGCTGTCGTTCGGCGAGCGCCTCCATGCGCTCGAAGCGTTGATCGCGGCAGGCCTCGATCCCGCGCGCTTCATGCCGGGCACTGGCACGTGTTCTGTGCGCGAAACTGTCGACCTGACCCGACACGCGCTCGGGCTCGGCATTCATCGCGTTATGATGCTGCCGCCGTTCTATTTTCCGCAGCCGTCGGAGGCGGGCTTGCTGCGCTATTACCTGGACGTGATCGAGCAGGTGGCCGATGCACGCCTGCGAGTGTACCTCTATCACATCCCCCAGATGACAGGCGTGCCGATCACGCTATCCCTGATCGAGCAATTGCGAAGCCGCTATCCCTCCATCGTATGCGGCATCAAGGATTCGTCCGGCGACTGGGGAAACCTCGAAGCTACGCTGAAAACGTTCGCCTCGGACGGCTTCTCGGTGTTTCCTGCCAGCGAAGCATTGCTTGCACGCGCATTACCGCTCGGCGCTGCCGGGTGCATCAGCGCGACGGCGAACATGAATCCGGCGGGACTTGTGCGTTACTTCGCGGCACTGTCGACGAACGAACCCTCGCCCGATGAGCAGATGGCGCTCTCAGTGCGGAGCGTTTTCGCATCGGTGCCCATGATCCCTGCGATGAAAACCGTGCTGGCGCGCAGCGGGGCGACGCCCGACTGGGCGCACGTACGTGCGCCGCTGACCGCGCTCGATCAGCGCCAGGGCGACACGCTGATGCAGTCGCTCGACGAGATCGGCTTTCGCCTCGAAGGACTGAACGTGAACGCATGAAATCCTTATCGGCGCGTCAGTTCACGCGCCGAGCAAATCGCACAGAAGAGCTTGCACGGACCTAGACGGCGTGACCGTTTAGGTTCAGACGAGCCATCGGATGCATACACAGGAGACAACGATGAACGGCATGCAAGGCTACGCGCAACACGACTTCGCGACGACGGCGCCCGACCGCCTGTCACGACCGATGCTGATCCTGGTGATGGGTCTGCTCGGCACGTCGTACATGTTCAACGCGATGGATCGCCAGGTGTTTCCATCGCTGCTAAGCGCGATACGCACAACTTACGGACTTTCGCTCGCGCAGGCGGGATTTGTCAGCACGGTATTTACGTTAAGCGTGGCGATCGTTGGTCCGATCGCCGGCTGGTTCTATGCAAGATATACGCGCAAATCAATTTTGGTGGGCGGGCTGATCGGCTATTCGCTGTTCACGCTCATCACACCGCTGGCGCAGGGATTCACCACGCTGGCGGCATTCCGTGGCTTGACGGGCGTCGGCGAAGCGCTGCAGGTCGGCGCCGTCTATTGTTGTCTTGGCGGCTACTTCGGCCGTACACGCGGCGCCGCGATGGGTTGGATGCAGGCGTTTTTTGGCTTCGGGGCGCTGGTGGGGCCAGTGATCGGCGTCCATCTGCATCGCGCTTTCGGGCAATGGGAACTGCCGTTCTACGTGTTCGGTGTCGCGGGCATTGTGGTCGCGCTGCTGCTCGCGCGCTTCATGCCGGGCCGCTTCAGCGAAGCGATGGAGCCCGCCGAGCGCACTGGAATCTTCGAGAAAGCGCCGTCGCTGCCACGGCTTCTGAACCGCAACGTGTGCCTCGCTTCGGCGTCTTTCGCGCTCGTCGGACTGTCGTTCTTCTCCTATACCGCGCTGTACGCAACGTATCTGCGCGAGCATCTGAACTACACATCCGTCGCGGCGGGATCGGCGCTCGGGATGTACGGGCTGGGCGCGATGGGTGCGGTCATCGGCGGTTGGGCGGGCGACAGGCTCGGCAAGCTGGGCATTTTCTGCGGACTGGCGATACTTGCGGCGGCTAGCTTCCTGATGTTCAACGGCACCGTTCAGCCTCTCGCCCACGCAGGACTCTCGTTGTTGTTCGGGTTGATGGTGAGCGGTTTTTTCTACGCGCGATTCGTCTCAGTGATCCAGCGCAGCGCGCATCCGCTGCAAATCGGCTATGCGGTGTCCGCCGCCATGACGGGCTTCTATATGAGCGGCCCGTTCGCCGGCTTCCTGTTCGGCGAACTGGTCGAGCTGTGGGGCTGGTCCACCGCCGCTAACGTCATGGTCGTCGCGCCGCCTTGCGTGGCAATGGTGCTGATGGCGTTCTTCGATTATTCGCGGCTGCGTGACGTCTGAACTCGCCGTTACGTGCCGGACCGCGCAGCACGCGCATGCCTTTCTCTCTACTCATTCAGCGTATTGCCAAGAGGTTCAAGCGATGAACATGCATTCCAACAATTCGGCGCGTCCTCGCGCGCTGGTGATCGGAGCATCGATGGCCGGGCTCTTTGCCACGGCGTTGCTGCACAAGGCTGGCTGGTCGGTCGACCTGTTCGAACGCTCCGACGTCGAACTGTTCGGGCGCGGCGCGGGCATTGTCACTCATGGCGAGCTGCTGGACGCGCTCGTCGAAAGCGGCGCGGACATCGAGCGTCTGGGCGTGGCAATCAAGGACCGTATCGCGATCGATCAGTCGGACAACGTGCTCGAGCATCTCGATTATCCGCAGATCGTCACGTCCTGGGACCGGCTGCATCAGTCGATGCGCGCGACAATTCCCGAGGGCCATCATCACCTCGGCTGCAATCTCGTGTCGATCGATCAGCATGATAACGGCGTGACTGCGCATTTCTCGAACGGAAGACACGAGCACGCCGATTTGCTGATTGCCGCGGACGGCTACCGCTCAGGAATTCGCGGCATGGTGATGCCCTCGGTACAGCCGATCTATGCGGGCTACGTGATCTGGCGCGGCGTCGCCGACGAGGCGGCAATGCCGGCATCCGCGCGTGACACAATTTTCGACAAGTTTGCGTTCTTCCTCCCACCGAACAACAAGATTATCGGCTACCCGATTCCGGGCCTTGATCATGCGCTCGACGTCGGCCGGCGGCGCTACAACTGGGTCTGGTACCGGCCGGTCGACCCTCAGACGCTCGAAACAATGCTCGTCGATGAACAGGGCAATCATCACCCGGTTTCGATTCCGCCGCCCCTCGTGCGTCAGGAATTGATCGACGAACTGAAGGACGCGGCGCGCAGACAGTTGCCGCCTTCGTTTAGCGACACGCTTGCCGTGATCGAGCGGCCGTTCTTCACACCAATCTACGATTTGTTCTCGCCGAAGATGGTGTTCGGGCGTGTCGCGCTGATCGGCGATGCGGCCTCGGTCGGCCGGCCGCACATCGGCATGGGCGTGGCCAAAGCCGCCTCGGATGCGCAGGTGCTAGCGCATGCGTTGGGAAACAAGGCTCTGTCGATCGACGATGCGCTCGCGCATTTCGAAAAGGAGCGGCTTGTCGAAGGACGCATGGCGTTCGAGCGCGGCCGCACGCTTGGCGAGTACCTGCTCGCCAATGAAGCATCGGAGCACGCAGCCGACGATGCGCATTGGCGGGAGTTTCACAGCGTGACCGGCATCCTTCGCAACACCGCGTCGTCCGATTTTTTAAAGGCGCTGTGAGGGCGCATATTCATCCGACTTCAACTGGAGAGAGTTATGTCCGTTGCAGAACTTCCGGTTCCTGATTTTGCGCGCGACATGCGCATGATCGGATACTGCGACCAGGGTGGGCGCCCGGACGGCGTTCAGCTCATGGTGCATCGCGGCTACGCATACATTGGCCACATGTTCTCGAAGGGCTTCAGCGTTATCGATGTGCGTGATCCACGTCGGCCCACGCCTGTCCATTACGCGGCCGCTCCGCCAGATACCTGGAACATCCATCTGCAGGCGCATGACGATCTGCTGCTCGTCATCAACGCGAAAGACATGTTCGCCGCCACCGAGTTTCAGGACGAGCGCGCGTATTACAGTGGCGCGCTCGGCGAAAAAGTGGGCACCGCGAGCCGGTCCGGCGGGGTGCGTCACTGGCGAGCAGGCCTCGCGGTGTACGACATCTCGACGCCCGACGCGCCCCGCGAGATCGGCTTCATGTCCGTCGAGGGCGGCGGCATTCATCGTGTCTGGTACACCGGTGGGCGCTGGGCCTATGCCTCGGCGCTGCTCGACGGCTTCACCGATTACATCTTCATAACGATCGACATGGCCGATCCACGCCGTCCGGTCGAGGCGGGGCGCTATTGGATTCCGGGCATGCACGCGGCGGGCGGTGAGACCCCAGTCTGGGATAGCACGCGACGCTTCGGGCTGCATCATCCGATCGTGCATGGCAATACCGCCTACTGCGCATGGCGCGATGCCGGCATGGTGATCCTCGACGTCGCCGACCGCGCGGCGCCGAAGCTAGTCGCGCATCGCAACTGGTCGCCTCCGTTCGGTGGTGGCACCCACAACTGCTTGCCGTTGCCTGATCGCGATCTGCTCGTGGTGCTCGATGAAGCGGTGCTCGACAACCAGGCCGACGGCGAGAAGTTCATCTGGATGTTCGACATCCGGGAGCCGTCGAATCCAGTAAGCATCGCCACTTTGCCATCGCCAGCAGAGATTGATTATGCAACGAAGCCCGGCCATTTTGGACCGCACAATCTGCATGAGAATCGCCCTGGCACGTTTGTCAGTTCGGAGATCGTCGTCGCGACGTATCAGAACGCGGGCGTGCGCGTATTCGACATCCGTGATCCCTATCGTCCGGCCGAGATCGCGGCGCTGGTGCCGCCGACGCCGGATCGGCTGGTCGACCGCCGGCAAAACCGGGCCCTTGTGATTCAGTCGGCGGACGTGTTTGTTGACGCGAATGGATTGATCTACTCGACCGACTACAACGGCGGGCTGTACGTGATGGAGGTCGAGTCATGGCGTTGAAGGCGGCGCTGGTCGGGCTTGGCTGGTGGGGACGACACCTGCTTGCGCAGATGCGCGCCTCGCCGGCGTTGCAGTTCGTTGCCGCAGTGGGAAGCCGCGATGCGCACCGTGCAGTCGCCGAAGAGTTTGGCGTGCCGTTCTCCACCGACTGTGAAGCGATCCTTGCTCGCTCTGACATCGAACTTGTTGTGATCGCGACGCCGCATCGGCTGCACGCGCAGCAGGTAACAAGCGCCGCAGCGCACGGCAAGCATGTGTTTTGTGAGAAGCCGCTCGCGATGAGCCGCGAAGACGCACGCGCCTGCATCGAGGCGTGCGCGCGTGCTGGGGTGCGGCTCGGCATTGGTCATGAGCGCCGCTTCGAGGCGGGAGTGATCGCGCTCGCGAAGCTGGTGCGCGAGGGTGAACTCGGCGCGATCGTTCACGCGGAAGCCAACTTCAGCCACGACAAACTCGCGAGTCTCGCCGCCGACAACTGGCGCGTAGCAGAGAGTGATGCCGTGCCGCTGGCGATGACCGGAACGGCAATTCACATGACCGACCTGCTGGCAGATCTGCTCGGTGAAATCACCGAGGTTTTCGCGGCGGCGCCTGCCCGCGAGGTTTCGCAAGCGGGGCGGACATTGTCGCTCCAGGTGCGATTTGCGAACGGTGCGACCGGCTACATCAATTCGATCCTCGAAACGCCGCTTTATATGCGCGTCGCGGTGTTCGGAGCGAAAGGCTGGGCCGAGCTGCGCAATGCCGATCATCCGGATTCAAAGGGTGCGAGTCATCTCTCTGTGCGGCGCGCGGACAAAACGGAACGATGGGCGGCGTTTGAGTGGAACGATTCGGTGAGGGACAACATAGAGTGTTTCTGCGCGGCGATCAGCGGGCAGGCGAACTATCCCGTTAGCACCCACCAGATGCTCTCGAATGTTGCGGTGATGGAAGCGGTTGCGCAGTCGCTTCAGCACGGCCGGGCAGTGCGCATCGGTCTGTCGCCATAGCAAACAAGGAGCATCAATACTAGGCAGGTTACAAGATCAATGAGGAGACAAAAATGGCTAACATACATAGGATAACGAAATATATCGGAACAGCATGCGCCGCTGGCCTGTTTGGCGTGTCGAATTTGGCCCATGCGCAGGCATCGACGGTCCAGTTGTATGGGCTGCTGGATTCCGTAGTCGGAAACTTCAAGGCGAGCGGTGATCCCTCGTCGCTCGTCGGCATGCTCAACGGCGGACTGATCACCTCGTTTTACGGAATGCGGGGGACCGAGGATCTCGGCGGCGGACTGAAAGCCGGTTTCGCGATCGAGAGTTACATCTTCGTAAATAATGGTCAGGTTGGCCGATTCGCTGGCGATGGCGCATTCTCGCGCAACGCATACGTCGAGCTGGCGAGTCCGTACGGCATGATCCGTATGGGACGTCAGGTGACGCCGCTGTTCTACATTATGGCGCGTACCAATCCGATGGGAGGATCGTTTCGCTTCAGTCCATTGATGACCCAGTCGTGGATCGTGAACTATGGGAGAACCGTGCTTGGCGATACCGGCTGGGACAGTGCGGTCCTCTACCAGTCACCGTCGATCGGCGGCCTCACGTTTTCTGTGCAGGCGACTGCGCCAGGGAATGGCGCGCACGACGAAACCGCCACGCTCGTCTACGATCGAGGGCCGTTGTACCTGGCGGGAGTCGTCCAGCGTGTCAGAACCGGACTGGGTATCGTCACGCCGGTCGATCACCAGAATGCGTGGTATCTAGGCGCAAGCTACAACCTCAACTTTGTGCAGTTGTATGCGACCTACACGCACACGGCATCATTTAATTTCGGTTCGAACAACAACACCTATCACGGCGGAGTGACGATCCCGATTGGTGTGTCCTCGCTGGAACTCGCTTATTCCCGCACTAACACGCGGCTGTCGTTGAACTCGGTGTCCTATTACCGCAACTCGGCCGGCGTAACTTTCGATTATCCGCTGTCGAAGCGTACTGATGTTTACACGAGCTACATGTACGACAAGCTGAGCACGGCCGGTACCTCGAACAGCTTCGGTGCGGGGGTACGACATCGCTTCTGAGCGAACGTCGCCACGCTGATTGCAACCATAACCTGTAGGGAATCGACTCATTCCAGTAAGCGCCTGTCCGTGTACCCAAATAGCAGCAGGGCTGCGGTGCAAACTACACCGATCAAATGCAATCGGAGACTAGTCAAATGGCATTGATTGGTAAAAATATCCTTGTGCGGAGCGGGTCTTCGGGCATCGGTTTTGGCGTGGTAACAGCTGCCCAAGCGCCGAGAGGCGAGGTAACTGCATCGGCGCTATCAGAAGCTCCAACTTGGGTATGCCTTGCGCGAGAAACAATTGATATAACCAGCGAAACACAATGGCATGCTTCCTCTCCATCCACACATATGCGAGTAGGCGGGTTGGTAGGCGGGTAGAAGATAAATATTCGCGGAGAATCCCATAAATAATGGGTTTATGGCGGACCCTCTCTCCGCCAAAGCGTTTTTGGAATCCCGCATGGTCAATGGCCTGCGGGATTTTTGTTTTTCTGACCCACAAAATGACCCACAACGCGTAACGCGGACCGTCGCGCGATATGTATCGGAGCACGAAGCAATTTTTGACGGGCGGCGCGATTGCTCCAGGGCACACCCCGCAAACCTTCACGAAGTCTCCACGACGAACGCCTTCAATTCCACCAACTTACCTTCGCTGAAACGCCAGACGTCGCAGTAGGAATGCCGAATTTCTTTTCCGTTTTCGTCCGCGGACATGATTTCGCCGAGCGCCACCACGAAATCTTCGTCACCGATCAAACGGGCGACCGTGAACTGCGGCGGAGTCACATACTCGTTTGCCATCCACTCGCGGACGGCCGCTTTGCCGCGAAGGCTTCCTGCGCCCACCGTCGTCCATACGATGTCGTCCGCGCACGCCGAGAGAAATCCCTCGTTATCCCCGGCGCTTACCGCGGCATTCGCTTTTCGTAGGACGGCCTTGTTCGATTCCTTCATATCGCTTCTCCTTAATCAGCTCACAAGAACGGGCGAGGATACTGTCTTTTCGCGCGACCCTTGATATGTTTTGTGCGAGGAAAGCAGCCGGTCGGCTTGGTCGAGCTTCGTCATCATATGAGCGTCAGGCATGGCGCGAAAATTGAATGCGCGAAGGCACAGCACCGATTTTTGTCCCCGAAGACGGAGTATTTTTCTCGGTATAAGGCGTCGGTCGCGGATATCGCGCATTCACGCTGACGGACGAAGCAGCGTGCCAAAAATTAAGGAGCGCGCGATTGTGACAGTCAACACTCGAGCCATCTGGAAACGTTGAACTTCTCGTGAGGAGCGGGTCGTTCTCACGGCCAAGGATTTCAATCCGGAAAGACGCTCCATGCTCGATGACGACGTCATGCGCGAGGACGACGAGAGCGAGTACGTCGCCTACGCAAGCGGTCTGGATTACGACTTCAAGGTGGTGGCGACGCCGCCCAATAACATCGAATTCGAAGACGATCCCGAGGACATTCGAATCGACATTGTCGAGAACAATCTGGAGTTCGTCGAACCGGCCGATGACGAGGAAGACGACGAGGCTTGAGTCGCCACTTAATCGTGTTAAGACCCTTGCGTCCTGCCTCGGTAATCGGCAGGGCGTTCCATGTTCACTGTCTCAGGCGCCCTTGCAGCGTTCGCTTGCGCCCTGTCAACTGCCCGACATACAACCCGACCATGCTTGCAGGCTCATGGCCAATCGTCGCGACGCGCCCATCATCCGGCCGTCGTCGATGTTCGCGCCATTTCCGAACACATCGAGCAAACGGAAGGGATCATGGACGACGCACCTACCTTGAATATTCCGGCCAGCGCAGAGCCGGCCCGCAGTGGCCTGGGTGTCGAAGCGCTCAAGCGCGATATCGTCGACAACCTGATCTGTCTTCAGGCGCGGTATCCGGAGATCGCGACGGCGCACGACTGGTACGTGGCGCTGGCCTACACGGTGCGCGATCGCATGATGGCGCGACGTGTGGCCACCACGCGTACCTATGTGGCGCACGACGCCAAGGTGGCCTGTTACCTTTCGGCGGAGTTCCTGATCGGGCCGCAACTCGGCAACAACCTGATCGCCCTCGGTATCCAGCGCAACGCACGCGAGGCGCTCGAGGAATTGGGCCTCGACCTTGACGCACTGGTCGCGATCGAAGAAGAACCGGGTCTCGGCAATGGCGGTCTCGGACGTCTGGCCGCCTGCTATCTCGATTCGCTTTCGACGCTCGAAATTCCCGCGATCGGCTATGGCATCCGCTATGAATTCGGCATCTTCGATCAGGAAATTCGCGACGGCTGGCAGGTGGAAGTCACCGACAAATGGCTTCAAAAAGGCAATCCGTGGGAAATCCTGCGCCCGGATGTCGCGTTCTATGTGAGCTTTGGCGGGCGCACGGAAAGTGGAACCGACGAACATGGGCGCTTCGGCGTGCGCTGGATTCCCGCGTACACAGTAAAAGGCGTGGCGTGCGACACGCCGATTCCCGGTTTCGAAGTCAATACATGCAACACGCTCAGGTTGTGGAAAAGCGAAGCCGTCGAATCGTTCGATCTGCAAAACTTCAATGCCGGCGACTACTACGAAGCCGTGCACGAGAAAGTGCAATCCGAAACCCTGTCCAAAGTGCTGTATCCCAATGACGAGCCCGAAGCCGGCAAGCGTCTGCGGCTTGCGCAACAATACTTTTTCGTCTCGTGCTCATTGCAGGACATGCTGCGGCTACTCGCGCTCAAGGGCGAACCGATCGAACGCTTGCCGGACATGTTCACGGCGCAGATGAACGACACGCATCCGTCGATCGCCGTTGCCGAACTGATGCGGCTGCTCGTGGACGAGCGCGGACTTCCGTGGGAACAGGCATGGGACATCACGCACCGCACACTGGCCTACACGAATCACACGCTGTTGCCCGAGGCGCTGGAAACGTGGGGTTTGCCGCTGTTTCAAAGCCTGTTGCCGCGTCTGCTGGAAATCGTCTATGAGATCAACGCACGCTTTCTGGATGAACTCCGGCAACGTTATCCGGGCGATGACGCGCGCATCGCCCGCATGTCCCTGATCGATGAAAACGGCGCGAAGCGCGTGCGCATGGCGAATCTCGCCACGATCGGCAGCCAAGCGGTCAACGGTGTGGCCGCGCTGCATTCGAAGCTGCTGGAAGAAACCGTGCTGCGCGACTTCGCGGAACTCTGGCCCGAGCGCTTTCATAACGTGACGAATGGCGTCACGCCGCGCCGCTTCCTGATGCTCAGCAATCCGGGCCTCGCCGCGTTGCTCGACGAGACGCTCGGGCGTGCGTGGCGCACCGATCTCGGCCAACTGCGCGCACTCGATCGGCACGCCGACGACGTCGATTTCCAAGCTCGCTGGCGCGAGGTCAAGCACGCGAACAAGCGCACGCTGGCCGCGCAGATCAAGAGCGCGACGGGCATTGCCGTCGATCCAGCCGCGATGTTCGACATTCAGGTCAAGCGCATTCACGAATACAAGCGCCAGCATCTGAACGCACTGTTTATCGTGACGCTTTATCAGCGCCTGCGACGCAATCCTCAGCTTGCCATGACGCCGCGCTGCTTCGTCTTCGGCGGCAAGGCCGCGCCCGGCTATGCAATGGCCAAGCTCATCATTCGGCTGATCAATGGTATCGCCGAGGTGGTGAATGACGATCCCCTCGTGAACGGACGTCTGAAGGTGGTGTTCTTCCCCGACTTCAATGTGAAGAATGCACACTTCATCTATCCGGCGGCCGATCTCTCCGAGCAGATTTCGACGGCGGGCAAGGAGGCCTCGGGCACCGGCAACATGAAGTTCATGATGAACGGTGCGTTGACCATCGGCACTCTGGATGGCGCGAACGTCGAAATTCGCGAGGAATGCGGCGACGAGAACTTCTTTTTGTTCGGCCTGCATGCCGACGAAGTGGAGCGCGTGAAGCGAGAAGGGTATATCCCGTCGGACTTCGTGAACAACAATCAGGAATTGCATGAAGTGCTGGAAGTGATCGGGAGCGGGCATTTCTCGCACGGCGATCGAGAGGTGTTTCGTCCGCTGGTCGATAATCTGCTGCACGCGGATCCGTTTCTCGTGCTCGCCGACTACGCCGCCTACGTCACGGCTCAGGATGAAGTCAGCGCGGTCTGGAAGGATACGCAGCGCTGGACCCGCATGTCGATTCTGAACACGGCGTATTCCGGCAAGTTCTCCTCGGACCGCGCGATTCGTGAATACAGCGAAGCAATCTGGAACATCAAGCCAGTGCGATTCGAACTCGTTTAGTAAGCGCGAGCCCCGCTTTTTGCCCGCGCAAGCCGAAGGCTTCACTTCACCGTCAGTAACTTCAACGTCATTTCTTGAGCCGATGATTGCCGTGGCAGGCGCGCCCGCTTCGGGCGCGTCAATTTTTCCATCGCAAGAGGAGAACTGACATGACAGAGTTCGACAGATTCCACGACGCGGCCGCGCTCGACGAAAGACAGCGTCGTTTTCAGGAGGACCTCATCGATGCCTATGACGAGGAACTCGAACTGGAGGTGGACGATCGGATTCAGGATGGAGATGCGGCGCTCACCGAGCAAGCGCGCCTGTCGCGCAAGCACTATTTTCAGGAGCTTTTTCGTCTGCAGGGCGAACTGGTGAAGTTGCAGGACTGGGTGCAAAAGACCGGTCACCGGCTGGTCGTGGTGTTCGAAGGGCGGGATGCGGCGGGCAAGGGCGGGGTGATCAAACGGATCACGCAGCGGCTGAACCCGCGCGTGTGCCGCGTCGCCGCGCTTCCCGCACCGAACAACCGCGAGCGGACGCAATGGTATTTTCAGCGCTACGTGTCCCATCTGCCCGCGGGCGGCGAGATCGTCCTGTTCGATCGAAGCTGGTACAACCGGGCGGGCGTCGAACGCGTCATGGGTTTTTGCACGGACGATGAATACGAGGAGTTCTTTCGTTCCGTGCCGGAGTTCGAACGGCTGCTCGTTCGCAGTGGCATCCAGATCATCAAGTACTGGTTTTCGGTCACCGACGATGAGCAGGAACTGCGCTTTCAGGCTCGAGTGCAAGACCCGCTGAAGCAATGGAAGCTCAGTCCGATGGACCTGGAAAGCCGGCGACGCTGGGAGGAATACACCCACGTCAAGGAGGTCATGCTGGAGCGCTCCAATATTCCCGAGGCGCCGTGGTGGGTCGTGCAGGCAGTCGACAAGAAGCGCGCCAGGCTCAATTGCATCAGCCATCTGCTCGATCAGGTGCCGTACGAGGAAGTGGAGCATGAGCCCGTCGTGTTGCCAGAACGCGTGCACCATGAGGAGTACATTCGGCATCCCGTGCCCGAATCGATGATCGTGCCGGAAAGGTACTGACGCGTCTCGAGAGCGATCGTGCATCGAAGGCCGCGCGGTCCGCGATGCCTTCGATGCCTTCAGACCAAGTACGATCAGAAAACGAATCGGAATAGCCAGTAAAGGGCCCCTGCCAGCGCGATCGAGATGGGAAGCGTGAGCACCCAGGCGAGCACGAGGTTGCGAACCGTGTCCCACTGCAATCCGGAGCCGTTCGCAGCCATGGTTCCCGCCACGCCGGACGACAGCACGTGAGTCGTCGACACGGGCAGTCCGTACATGTCGGCAGCGCCAATGGTCAGCATGGCGACGAGTTCGGCCGATGCACCCTGACCATAGGTCAAATGCTGCTTGCCGATTTTCTCGCCGACCGTCACGACGATCCGCTTCCATCCCACCATGGTGCCGAGTCCCAACGCAATCGCGACAGCCACTTTCACCCAGGTCGGAATGAACTTGGTGGCGTGATCGGTTTGCTTTTTGAAGTTGTCGATGGTCTTGGCGTCGGCCTCCGAAAAAGCGGGTTGCTTTGCCTTTTCCATCAGCCGGATGGCTTCCGATGCGACATACATGTTGTTTCGAACGTTATCGACGCTGTCCTTCGGCACATTGGCCAGCGACCCGCCCGATGCGCCGACTTCCCGGCCGATCAGCTCGACCAGTTGTTGAAGTGCCGGGACGGTGGCGGGCGTAAGGGTATGCGTCTGAACATATAGTTCGACATCCTGACGAGGATTCGCGGGGCTCGGGGCGCCATTTGAGTATCGGCCAAGCGCGGTCGATGTATCGCGTGCGACCGACACGAAGGTCTGAGTTTCCTCGGGCGTCACCGCCTTGTTCAACGCATAGGCAGTCGGTACTGTACCGATGAGGATGAGCATGATGAGCCCCATGCCTTTCTGCCCGTCGTTCGACCCGTGGGCAAACGACACGCCCGTGCATGTCAGGATCAGCAGCGAGCGAATCCAGAACGGCGGGGGCGTGTTTCCCGAAGGCGCGGTGTACAGCGCGGGAATTTTCACGACTGCTTTGAGGATCAGCAACAGGAGGCCTGCCGCCAGAAACCCGACGAGCGGCGAGAGGAGCAACGATTTGCCGACACCGAGGGCTTGTCCCCAATCCACGCCGCTGGTTCCGCTGGGGCCATGCATCATCTGATTCATCAGGCCCACGCCGATGATCGAGCCGATCAAGGTATGGGAACTCGAGGAGGGCAAACCAAAATACCACGTGCCCAGATTCCAGATGATAGCCGCGATCAGCAGCGCGAAGACCATGGCAAACCCGCCGCTGCTGCCCACCTGCAAAATCAGCTCGACGGGTAACAACTGCAGTATGCCGAACGCCACCGCGCCGCTCGAAGTCAGCACGCCGAGAAAGTTCCACGTGCCGGACCAGATGACGGCGAAGTTCGGCGCGAGCGAATGCGTGTAGATCACGGTCGCGACCGCATTGGCCGTATCGTGAAATCCATTCACGAATTCGAAGCCAAGCGCGATCAGCAACGCGACCACGAGCAAGATGTAGGGAAGCGCCGAGGCTTGCTGAACAGGCTGCAGATCGCCCACGAGGTGAAAGACGACATAGAGCAAGCCGACGGTGATGACGGCAAGAAAAGCAAACAGGCTGAGCCGCCGGTTTCGTGCATTGGACGTATCGACCTGCGGAATAGGTAGTCCTGACATGGATTCAGCCTCCGTTTCGTTAGAGCGTTGCTTGCCTCTCGCGTGGAGAGAGGCCCGACCGGTGACGGTTCAACGCGTTCTTGATGGGTTAAGGTTGGGTGATCGGTTCGGGGCGGGTGAGAGCCTTGGCCTTCAGCGTGCTTTATTCGATGTGAGCATCGTCGCCAAGCGTAGCGAACGGGAATGACAGCTTCATGGATCGACGCCGGAAGCCTTGAGAGAACGCGAACCTTGCATGTCAATCGCTGTCGATGTCCTGATTGGCATCGTTGCGCACGAAGCCGGCATCGTGCAGCTCGAACGTATTGGCCGGCAAACTCGTGTGGTCCACTGCCGACACGCGCCAGATTTCTCCCTGCGAATCCGTCCAGATCGACAACGGCAAGCGGTCGCGCTCGCTCCAGCAAACGCGATGTCGCGCGTCGCCTTGCTCGATTTGATACCAGCGGCAGGCCGACAGCGGCGCATCGACCTTGGGTGGCGCTTCGGAACGCATGATTCGATAAGGTCCGATGGGATGCTTCAATCCGTGCGCGAGATCGAACCAGTCCAGAAAGCGCCCGAGCCGCACGAGGTTGTTTCGATCGATGCGCGTCGTGATGTGCTTGTCGTAATCGACCACGATCATCTGATAATCGGTTGGGTCAGTCGCGTCTCTTATCACGTAGGTGTCGAGCGCATCGTCGGTACGGCGGCGCAGGCGGGTGTCGCCGTCGCGCCAGACCTGCATGGTGTGTCTTCCGTCGCGCGTGCTGAACTGCACGGTGTAGTGAAGCGTGGATGGCTCACCGTTCGTCGCGAACACGGATTCGAACGTCGGCGCTTTGTCCTGGCTGGTCGCCGGGTAAGTGGCCGTTGCCGTCAACGCCGCGCAGATCGACGCCAGCAGCTTACTGACGAATGGCTTTTGCATAATCGAAATAACGGTACGTCTTGCTGTCCACCGTCAAATCCTTGACTGCCAGACTGATCGAGTACGTTCCCTGCAAAAGCGCTGAATCGACACTCGCGCCGGTAGGGTCGGTGGGCAGCTCGAAGCGCAGGCCAGTCGCCGCCGTTGCGGGCTGAACCGTCGATTGGGCGACTTGCGGCGCCGACGTGCTCTTGGGCGTCAGGAGCGATTCGTTGACGATGCGTCCGTCTGCCTGCGGCATCGATAAGCCAAGGAGATAGGCCACCGTCGGCGCGACATCGACATTTCCGGTCGGCGTGCTCAACACGGTCGTGGTCTTGAACGACGGGCCGCTCGCGACCAGCGTGTTATGCACGTCGTTGATGCCGAAGCTCCCGTGCATGCCGCGCTGCCCACCGACACTTTCGAACTCGATGCCGGGAAGACCCTGCACATTCACCTGATCGTCCCAGGTGAAACTCGCGACCACGTCGGGCTGGCCGTTGTTCTGGCGCGTCGCGTTTTCAAGGTTGACCATGGACATCGGCAGCGTGCCGGGCAGGTTGCCATAACGGCTGTCGACGAAGATCGCGCCGAATTCCTCCCGCTGCTGAAGCACCTTCACGAGACTCTGGATCGTCGCGGGATCGTGACCGGGCACATAGAAGTAGTCGGAGCCGCCGTTCGCCGCCACCACGATGCCGTTCGGCGGCAAGCTGCCAGGCGCGGGCACCTTGAAGCTCGCGACGGGCGTGGGCAGTGTCGAACTAATCGCCTGATACTTCGTGTTCGCGGTGCCGCAAAGGGTGCCGCCGGTGTCCGTCTTGACGGGCACGGTGGGTGTGCCGGCGGCATTCAGGCCGTACATGGCCGAAGTGCCGCAGCCTGCGCCGTCATACGCCTTGAAGCCACGGAAGGTCAGCAGATCGGCCGAACGCACGTCGCCGGAGAAGGAGTAGCCGTTGGCGTTGATGGCGCCGATCGCGGCGGCATCCGTGCCGCTGGTGGAACCGTTGATCGCGGGCCCGGCAGGCGGGGTAGCGGAAGCGGTGATCGCGCGCAACGGATAGAGCGCAAGCGGACCCGATACCGTCGAATGCCCGTGATCCGAGACGACCACGATGTTCGTCTGGTCGTACAGGTTGTTCGCCTTCAGGCCTGCGATCAGTTCGCCGAGCCGCGCGTCTTGTGAACGCAAACCTGCCTTCATGTTGGGCGTGCCGGGACCGTACCCGTGCTCGACGTTGTCCGGCGTACGGAACCAGATGAGCGAGAGCATCGGTTGCTTCTTCGGCAGGATGTAAGACGTGAAGACCGACATCATGTACTTGTTGGCCGCGTCTTCAGGTGCGCCCTGCGTGCTGTCCGTGCTGTCGCGCGCGGCGACGGTGAGCTTGCCGGCGGGATCGTAGGCGGTGGTATTGAACGTGATGTATCCGGCGCGCGCGGTGGGGTCGCCGTTGTTCGCGGCGAGCGTGACGGCATTCGTGCCCGAATAGCCGAAGGTCGTGTTTTTCGGCACCGCGATGTTGGCCGCCTGAAGTTCGGTGACCAGGCCGCGCGGTTGTGCGGTGTTCTCATCCAGAAAGTAACCGCCCTGCGCGAGATCCTGAATGTAGGCCGCGCCCGATTTGCCAATGGTCGCTGTCACCATGCCCGCCGCTTGCGCCGTGGCAAACAGGCTTTTCACGAGCAGCAACTGGCCGCCGTAGTAATTGTTCAGTGTCGTGAGAACCTGATAGTCCTCCGTGAAGACCGGATCGACATAGTCCTGGCTTGAGCCGGTCGCCGAGTTGCCGACGGGAATCGTGGCGGCCGCGCCTTGCGGTGGCGTCCAGAACGTATTGCCGTAGAAACCGCTCGTCTTCGGAAACGACCCCGTCGCGAACGACGAGCCGTTCATCATCGTGAAGGTCGGATAGGTCGAGTGGTTGTCGGCGAAGTTCACGCCTGCCTGACGCAACGCATAGAGATTAGGGGTATCGGCTTGAGTGACGGAATCGGGACGCAAGCCGTCCCACACCATGATGATCGTGCGCGTTGCCTGTGGGGGAGTGGGATTGGTGGCGTCGTGCCCGCCGCAGCCCACGAGAGAAACGCCACCCACTAATGCTATCGACCATGCGCGCAGGCTTGTCATCACGTTCGCTCCGAGGACACGGCCGGTATTCGACCGTCACAGCGAATCGAGGCTATAGGCCGATAATTACGTTTGTGTGACGTCTTGATCGATTTGTGCCTTCAGCAAGGAACAATGCTTAGGCTAAATCGAATGTCCATTGTTTGACTATGTCAGCTTAAAAGAGCCGGCAGGTGATCGCGTTTTTTTTGAGCAAGGCAATTCAAACGCACCCAGACCTGCGCTTGGTCTTGTCCGCATTTCGTCCATATTTCATTTAGTTTCCATGTCAGTCGATGTCATTCATATAGCCGTAATGATGCGATAGTCATAATGCAAAGATACAAGCAAACAATAGGACTGGCGATGAGAAGGTATCCGAAGTATTTCAAGAACAAAGTCGCTACACCCATCGCTTTTCTCGCGCTCATGACAACGCTGACCGCCTGCGGCAGCGACGATCACAACAACGACTTCGCCACCCTCGACAAGCAGCAACCGCTCGTCATCGGCCACCGCGGACTTCCCGGCTTGCGTCCCGAAGAAACTCAGCCGTCGTACGAACTCGCGGCGCAGAACGGCGCGGATGCGCTCGAAGAAGACCTGCATCTATCGAAGGATTGCGTGCTGGTCGCGCGACACAATCCCTGGCTGTCCGACAACACCAATGTCGCCGATGTCGCCAAGAGCAACGCATCGGTCGCCGCGAGAAAGCGCACCGTGCCGGGCGTGCTGGTCAACGTCAAATGGCCCACCACGACAACGTCCGGTCCGTCGCAATATCTGACCGATCTCACCAATCCGAACGATCCGAAGTCGGTGCTGAAGTCGCTGATCGTCGATGGCGAGGATCACACCGGCGACTGGTCGATCACGGACTTCACGGCGGCGGAACTGGGCACGCTGCTGGGCGGCACCACATACGACGCGGCAAGCGAGCGTCCCACCGAATACAACGGCAAGTATCCGATCCTCACGTTCCAGCAGATCATCGATATCGCGAAGACCCAGAGCGCGGCAACGGGGCGCACCTTGTCGGTGTATCCGGAGACGAAGAATCCGACCTGGAACAACGCGCAAGCGATCGCCAACGGCTGCGGCGCGGCGGGCAGCCGCCCGCTCGAAGATGCGCTGATCAAGATTCTCAACGACAACAATCTCAACAGCAAAACGGCTGCCGTATTCGTACAGAGCTTCGAGCCGACGAGCCTGCAATACATGAAGGCGCACGGCCTCAACACGAAGATCGTGCAGTTGATCGATGGTTACGATGTCGATTACCGCAGCGGCGCGGTGATCTACAACGAGATCACCGATAGCCGCCCGTTCGACTGGACCATCGCGGGCGACTCGCGCTGGTTCGACGCCATGCTCACGCCTGCCGGACTCGCGCAGATCAAGACTTACGCGGACGGTATCGGGCCGTGGAAGCCGCAAATCGTGCCGCTCAAGATATCGCCGTTTCCGGCGACCAATGCGGACGGCACGCCCTATGCCGGTTCGACGACGGCCGCGACCACGCAACCCGCGACAAGCGTCGTCAGCGATGCTCACAAGGCCGGATTGTTCGTGCACGTCTTCACCTTCCGCAACGAGAAGAAATACCTGGCGGCAGACTATAACGGCGACCCGGCGCAGGAGTATCTGAAGTTTTTCCGCCTCGGCGTGGATGGCGTGTTCACGGACTTCGCCAATACGGGTTCCGCGGCGCGAACGGCCTACCTGCACGAGCTTGGAAGATAAAGGTGTCGCTTGTTCGTTAGGCAGACTGACGATTTGAAAAGCGGGCCAACGCCGAGGCTGTCTAACGGGCATCGCCCGGGGCGATCGCCTGCGTCGGCCCGTTCGATCGATCAGCCCAGGCTGAGCAAGACTGCCCCATGGCGATTGTCGCGCTCGATATGTTCGATTGCACTGGCGAACCGGGTCAGATCGTAGTCCGCCTCCACCTCGAATTTTTCAGGCGCGCCGCGGCCGATCTCGATTGCCTCCGCTACATCCTCACGGCGCTGTTCGCGCGACGCGTTCTGCATCCAGCGCGAAGAAGACACGCCTGCGAACATGATCTCGCGCGGCACCGCGTTGAGCGGGAAGACGATAGGGTCCGCTGACATGGCGCCGTAAAGCAGCACGACTCCGCGGTCGCCGAGCAAGGGAATGAGATCGCCGACCATTGCCCCGGCTACCGGATCCATCACGACCTGAAGCGGTTGCATGTTCGCGGCATGGCGGACGTGGTCGTGCCACGCCGGGTCGGCTGTCGAGACCACGGGCATATCGGGGAACCGCTGTGACAGGACGTTTGCACCGTTTGCGCTTCTGACCACGCCTACGACTTTCAAGCCACGCCGGCGCGCCGCGATCGTCACGAAGCGCGCCACCGACGACCCGGCAGCGTTCAATAAGATCGGTATGTCGCGACCCGCGTCCGGCACCGCGTCTTGAGCTGCTCGCAGCAACATGAGCGCGATCACGGCGTTCGGGCCCATTTGCGCTGCGATGGCGTCGGGCAAATCATCCGGAATGGGCGTGACCGATTCGGCAGGGGCCTTGAGACGTTGCGCCCATGCGCCCGGGCTCGGATTGAAGATCACGCGCACGCCCGGCTTCAGATGGGCGCGATCCACGCCTTCGCCCACGCTCTCGACGACACCCACGCCATCGGCGCCGGGGACCAGAAATCCGTCCGGTGGCAGCGGGATTTCGAACATGCCTCGAACCATCATGAGATTGCCGGGGTGAACCTGCAGCTTGGTCACGCGAATCAGCACTTCGCCAGGGCCCGGCGGCGTTGGCTCGGGCAGCGTCTTCAGTTCGAGAACATCCTTGGGCTCGCCGAAGCGAGAGAAAACAATGGCTTTCATCGATTTGACTCCAGGTTGGAAAACTGGAGCCAAGGTTAGGCACTTTATTGCATGCTGATTAGGGGGTATTGTCTTGTTCTTGTTTCAAGCAAACGTGAGTAATTGGCTTGATAAATGGAAACTCTGGCGAATCTCGAATCATTCGTGAAAGCCGCGCAAGGCGGCAGCTTTGCTCAAGCCGCACGCATGCTGGGATTGACCGCGGCCGCCGTTAGCCGAAACGTGGCAATGCTCGAACGCAACCTCGGAATACGGCTCTTTCAACGATCCACCCGCAAGCTCACGCTCACCGAAGCCGGCGAACGCTTTCTCATGTCGATCGATGGCAACCTGGACGCACTCCAGAGCGCCATTACCCAAGCGCAGGCACAAAGCGGCGAACCGGCAGGCGTCCTGAAAGTGAGCATGAGCCCGACCTTCGGCATCATGCACATGCTGCCGTTGTTACCGCCGTTTCTGGCGCGCTACCCGCACATCCGCCCGGAGTGGCACTTCGAAAACCGGCCCGTGGATTTGATCGCCGAGAGCTACGACGCCGCGATTGGCGCCGGCTTCGAACTCGCGCCCGGACTCGTATCTCGTCCGCTTGCCCCGGTGCATGGCATCGTCGTGGCCGCTCCGGCCTATATGTCCGGCCGGGCGCCGCCCACCGATCCCTCAGGACTTGCGGCCTATCGCGGCATTGTCATGCGCTCGACCGGCACGGGGCGAATCCGCCACTGGATGCTACGGAATGCGAACGGTGTGGAGATGGCGGAAGCACTCGATGAAACCATCGTCTTGAATGATCCCGCCGCGATTCGCGAGGCCGCGCGGCTCGGTTTGGGCGTGGCGTTGATTGCGCTGGCCGATGTGCAACCCGACCTGGAGCGCGGAGATCTCATTCGGCTGCTTCCGGACTGGACCGTCGATGTCGGCACGATCTCGCTTTACTACACGTCACGCACGCTTGTATCGGCCAAGACACGCGTCTTCGTGGATTTCGTCGTCGACACGTTCAGGAACGAGAAGGCGGGCCACTTCGATCCACGGCAGGAACGTGTTCGATTCTGAATGCAGCCTTCAGGGCCGCGCCTGCTGCCATTGCAGGATCGGATGCGTCGCGCCGGCGGGCATTGCCCACGCACCGGACGGGCTGAAATCGTATCCGCCGAAACTCGATGCCTGCGCCATGGCCGCGTTGGTCAGGCCGTTCGACATCGGCGGAACGGTGCCGACATTCTGGTTCGTCTGAACCGGATAGTTTTGCCCGGTCGATTCCGCGTTCCAGTACACGTCGCTCCAGATGGTGCCGCGGTTATAGGTGGCGATGCCGCCGGTCAGCGAGAAGGTCGGATCGGCGGCCGTGAGCGTCCCGGTTCCGAACGATTGCGAGATCACGCCCGCGTTGTTGTAGACGAGCGATCCGCCGCTGACGACGCCGGCCAGCGTGCTCGTCGAATACGACTGCGCGATCGTCCCGACATTGATGCTGACGAGCCCGCCCGCGTCCGCCTGCGTGCCGGGACTGCCCAGGTGGCTCGCGGCGTACGACTGCAGGATCGTGCCGTTGTTCTCGCCCACGAGCCCGCCCATGAAGCCGTTGCCGCCGAGTGTCGCGCTGCTCCACGAACGCTCGATATGGCCGTCGTTGCGCCCGACGAGCCCGCCCGCCGTGATCGGCGGGTCTGCCCGCAAGCTGCCGGTCGCCCAGGTGTTTTCGATCAGGCCGCTGCTTTGTCCCGCCAGCAGTCCGAAATATCCGGCCGCCGAACGGTCGATGTCCGCGTTCGCCATCCCCACGTTGCGCACGACGCCCGCGTTGCCGATCACGCCGAACAGGCCGGTGTAATCGATCACCGCGTCGGTGAAGGGATACGCGTGATAGTTGCCGATGGTGTGGCCGAAGCCGTCGAACTGGCCGACGAACGGCGTCGAGAGAATCTGGCCGATGGGGTGGAACGGGTCGAGCGCGGTGGAACTCGCGTCGATATCGCGGCCGAGCGCGTAGTTGCCGGTCAGGTCTTGTGCGACTTGCGCGAGATCCGCGACAGTGTTGACGAGCTTGTAGGCCGTGACTTGCGTGACCAGCCCGCTGAACGGCGCGGGCGTCCAGAAACGGTTGCTCGACACGGTGCCCGGCGACGACGTGCTGTTCATGTCGTAGAACAGACTGGCGATGCCCTTGCTCTGCGACCAGTCGATCGTCCCTTTGTTGTCGATGCCGCCGCCGTTGTCGATCGCGCCCGAATCCGCGCGCAACGTGAGATTGCCGCTTCCCGTGTTGGCGATGGTGCTGCCCGCCGCTACCGTGATGCTGTGCGGCGCGTTGAACGCAAGCGCCGCGCTGCCGGTCCAGCGGATGCTGCCGCTCAGCGCGATATCGCCGGTCGCCGCGACATTCACCGCCGTGCCGGCATTCAGGCTGCGCGACAGGGCGTCGCCGGCGGCGGCATCGAGCGAGACGGCCGGGGAGGTCACGTTCCATTGGCCCGCGCTGATGGTCGCGCCCGACAGGTCGAAGGACGCCGCGCTGCTATCGACCGTGCCGCCGCTGGTGTTGCCGTTGGTTGCGGTAATCGCGCTATTCGCGTGGATTTCGCCCTTGCCCGCGACCAGCCAGACGTGGCCGTCGCGCACGGCGGTGCCGGTCGCCCGGATGGCGCTGGTCTTGCCCGCAAGCGCGAAGACGTTGCCATCGGCCGCTTGCAGGCTGATCTGCGCCGCGCGGATCGCGCCCGCGTTCGTGATGGTGCCGCCCGAACCGAGATCGAGCCGGACCTGACGGCCGCTCGCGCTGTCCTGCAAGGTCACCTGCGTGCCGGTGGCGAGTTCCGCCGTGCCCTTGGGGGCATCGATCGAGCCGCGATTCTCCACTTGCGACCGGGCGATCAGGAACACATCGCCGCCGCTCGATGTGATCTTGCCGAGATTGACGACCGCGCCGTTGCCGCCATTGGACAACGCGAGCGGGCCGCCCGCCATGAACGCCGCCGTGTTCGCGGCAAGCGACGACGCCAGGAATTGCCCGCCCGTGTTGACCACGCCGGTGGCGCCGATCACGACGCCTTGCGGGTTCATCACATACACGGTGCCGGTGCCGGTGAGCGCGCCGAGAATCATGGATGCGCCGCCGCCGCCGACCACGCGATTGAGCGTCGCGCCGCTGCCGTTGTCGATCGCGACCTTGCCGCCTTCGCCAATCGAGAAGCTCGTCCAGTTGATGACACCGCGCGTGGACGTCTGATTGACGGTGACCGAATCCGCGCCGGTCGTGATCTTGCCGCCACCGGCTTCGAACACGCCGCGCACGGGCAGCACGGGTGCGGCGAACGTGGCGGTGGCATCGGCGAGTACGAGACCGAGAAGGAGCAAACGGCGACGTTGCATGGTTCCTCCGTCACTTCATGGCCGATGACCGCGAACGCGCGTCAATCGTCGGAACAGAGTTGTACATGGATGCTTTTTACGCCGCCCGTCAGGAAGGGAAATGTACGTTACCGCACATAACGCGGTCAAGGCGTTTGTCGTCAAGCTGACTGAAGCGCGCTGCTTTTGCCGAAGAAAACGGCGATGCAGCGACATCATTTGGCGCTGCGAACCATTGACGCGGTCACCCTCGCTCCGCCAAAACTTTGCATAATTTCGTTGTCTGAACTATTCTCCACGACGTTGTACAGCACGAGACCGGAGCCGCGATGCGACCAGCCGGCACGTAGCCATCCACGCGCCGGTTCATGTTGCATGTGTGACGTGCCTGAACGGCCGGAGGATTCATGTCTCGCTCGTGCGCTTTTCCTTGCGCGACGCCGCTCGCGCGTGCGTTATCGCTCGCCTTCGGCGCGACCGTCCTGTTTCGCGCGATGCCCACGTTCGCCGCGTGCGACAACCTCGCGCCGCGCACCGGCCAAACCGCCACGTGCGACACGCGCGCGCCCAACCCATCGGCCTCGCCCGTGGTCGCGGCAGCGAACAGCGTCAACGTGCGGATCGACGTGACGCCGCAGGCCGTGCTGAACATCAACGGTGGTCCGGCGCTCGTGGTGCGCGATAACAGCAAGATCGACAATCGCGGCACGCTCGCTGTCAATGGCACCGATGCCGATGCCATCCGCGCGCAGAGCAGCGGCAGCGGTCACGATATCCTCGTCAACGAAGGCGCGGTCTCGACCACCGGCACGAACGCGGAAGGCATGGTCAATGTCGGCGCGGGCGCGGGCGCGCGGATGGGCAACGCGCGGACCGGCACGATCGCGACGAGCGGCACGAACGCATCCGCGATGCGCGACGCCGGCAGCGCGGGCGGCGGCACGCTCGTCAACGAAGGCACGCTCGGGACGACCGGGGCCGCGTCGTTCGGCATGGCCACGCAGGCGCACGGCGATGTGCTCATCAATACCGGCAGCGGGCGGATCACGACATCGGGCGCAGGATCGCACGGACTCTATGCCTCGGGCGCGGGAACCGGCGCGGGCAACACGCTCATCAACAACGGCACGATCAACGTGTCGGGGCGCGGCTCGAACGGCATCGAATCGCTCGATGCAAGCGGCGACACCATCACTAACACCGGCAAGATCACGGCAAGCGGCGTGAATGGCATCGGCATCCACGCGACCGGGACGACGAAGATCGTCAATACGACGAGCGGCGTGATCGCAAGTCAGCAGGGAAGCGGCATCTCCGCCGAGGCCGCGAGCACGATCGACAACGCCGGCACGGTGAACGGCGCCGTGAGCATGAACGGATTCTCCACGCTCACCAACAGCGGCACGATCACGGGCGGCGTGGGCGCGACCAAGGGGCTCAACCTCGACAACAGCGGCAGCATAGAAGGCGCGGTGGGCGTCGCGATCACGGGCGGCAACGGCAACTTCACCAACTCGGGCACGATTCGCGGCACCAGCGCATCGGCCATCATCGCGAATACGAGCGCGACGATCGTCAACAGCGGGACGCTCGTCGGGAGCGATTCCGCCGCCGACATGGGAACGCCGAGTTCGCACATCACCAACACCGGCACGATGATCGGCGTGAACCGCGCGGGCGCCTCGTTCGAGAACGGCGGCACGCTGAACAACGCGGGCGGCACCATCACCGGTTTCACCGATGGCGTGTTTTCTCAACGCAGCGGCACATTCTCGAGCAGCGGCGCGATCACCGGGCAGACGGTGGCAGGCATCGAGATGCAGGGCGGCGGCACGTTCACCATCCTGAAAGGCGGAACGGTGACCGGACCGACCGGCGTGGTGATCGGCACGCTGCCCGCGACCATCGTCAACGGCGGCACGATTCTCGGCACCGATAGCCTCGGGCGAGGCATCATGACGCGCAGCGGCGCGAACATCGAGAACACCGGGCTGATTCAGGGGTCGCTCGGTATCGACATTTTCTCGGGCACGGGCAACATCACCAACAGCGGCACCATCAACGGCACGCACGGCGCGGCGATCAACCTGGCGCAGGGCGGCAACGTGACGAACAGCGGCACGCTCAGCGGCTTCCAGGGCATCACGACGACCGGCGCGCCGGTGCAGATCACCAATTCGGGCAACATTCCCACGGGCATCGATGTGAGCGCGGGCGGCTCGCTGAACAACAGCGGCACCGTCAGCTTTCTCTTTTTGCGCGACGGCGTGATGAACGTGGTCAATTCCGGCATGCTCGGCGGGGTTTCGGTTCAGATCGAATCGAGCACGCCCGCGAGCCTCACGCTGACCAACACGGGACACATCGCGCCGCAATCGCTTTTCATCGCGGCCATTTCGACGGATATCGGCAACGACACGGTCAACATGAACGCGGGCAGCATCGACGGCGCGGTCAGTCAGGGCGCGGGCAACGATACGTTCAACATGAACGGCGGCGTGGTCACCGGGGCCATCACGCAGGGTTCGGGCGACGACAGTTTCACCATGAACGGCGGCCAGATCGTCTCGCTGGATCAGGGCGTCGGCCACAACACGTTCGCCATGACGGCCGGGCTGATCTCCGGCGATGTCTCTGGCAGCGATGTGGCGCGCATGTCGGGCGGGCACGTCGGCGGGAACGTGAATCTGAATGCCGGCAACAGCACGTTCACGATGTCCGGCGGGCAGGTCGACGGCGACGTGAGCGCGTTGATCGGCCGCGACATCTTCACGATGACCGGCGGCACCATCGCCGGGCGCGTGCTGCTCGGCACCGGGGCGAACGGCGTGTATATCACCGGCGGTTCGATCGGACAGGGCGTGACGACATCGACCGGGAACGACACGTTCAGCTGGACGGGCGGCACGCTCGCCGGGGCAATCGTGCTCGGCGCGGGCAACGATAACGCGATCGTCGGCCATCTGACCGACAGCACGCTCGCGGCGGTCACGCGGATCGACGGCGGCGTCGGCAACGACACGCTCACGCTCGATGGCACGCATATGAGCGGCCTGTCGCGCCTGACGGGCTGGGAGTCGATCTCCACCGGCGACAACACGCAACTCACCTTCGATGCACGCGGCCTCACGCTCGGCGACGGCGTTTCGGGCACCGGCACGTTCTCGACTTCGGGCACCACGACGCTGTTGGCGGGCGGCATCGGCCAGACGTCGATTTCGCCGTATGTCGCGGGGCAACTCGTCACGTTCGACAATCACGCGACCATCGACCTGACCAACGGCGGCGCGAGCGCGAACGACCGCTTCGTCGTCAACGGCAACTACAACGGACTGGGCGGCGCGCGGCTGCAACTGCAAAGCGTGCTGGGCACGGACAATTCGCCGAGCGACCGCCTCGTGATCTCACGCGGCGCAGGGACCGGCAAGACCGTGGTCTCGGTGACGAACGTGGGCGGCGCGGGCGGCATGACGCGCGGCGACGGAATCATGGTCGTGCAGGCGACCAACGGCGCGCACACGGACCTGGGTTCGTTCACGCTCGGGCAGCCAGTGTCGGCGGGCGCGTATTCGTATCTTTTGTTCAAGGGCGGCGTGAGCGCGGGCACCGGCGAGAACTGGTATCTGCGTTCGAGCACCACGTTGCCTGCCGCGCTCTCGGGCGTGACGCCCACGGGTACGGGTGACCCGGCTTCGACAATAGGCATGGCAAGGGGACGCGAAACGAACATGGCGCTGCCGGTCGCGACGGCGGCGGCCGCCACCGACCCGGTGCCGCTGTATCGTGAAGAAGTGCCGGTCTATTCGGAGATTCCGGCTTTATCCCGCGAACTCACGCTGCAGCAGATCGGCACGTTCCACGACCGTCAGGGCGAGCAGGCGCTATTGACTGAAAGCGGCGCGTTGCCGGCTGCGTGGGTGCGCATGTGGGGCGGCCATGCGACGCTGCACAGCGAGGGCGCGGCGGACCCGGAATTCAGCGGCGGCATCGGCGGCGTGCAGGTCGGCCACGATCTCTACGCCGATGGCGCGCCGGGCGGGCATCGCAATCACTATGGCTTTTTTGTGGGCTTCGCGCGCGCGAGCGGCGACGTGAGCGGCTTCGCTTTGGGTGTGCCGAACAGCGACGCCGGCCATCTGTCGATGAACGCATACACCGCCGGCCTCTACTGGACGCACATCGGCCCGGGCGGCTGGTACACGGACGCGGTCGTGCTCGGCAGTTCGCTGACGGTCGATCCATCGTCGGAGCGCGGCGTGGGCGCATCGACGCACGGCACGGCGCTGGGCGCATCGCTCGAAGCGGGCCTGCCGATCGCGTTGTCGTCGATGTTCGGCATCGAGCCGCAAGCGCAACTCATCTGGCAACACGTCACGCTCAACGATTTCGACGACGGCATTTCGAGCGTGTCATTGCACGAAGCAGGCGGCCTGACGGGCCGTCTCGGCGTGCGTCTGTTCGGCCGTTTCGATGCGGCGGGCACCTCGTGGGAGCCGTATGTGCGCGCGAACCTGTGGCGCACCTTTGGCGCCACCGATACGGTGACGTTCGCCGGCTCCGATGTGATTCCGGCGAGCGTCTCGGCGACGTCCGCGCAGTTCGGCGCCGGCATCGTCGCCAAGGTTAGCGCGCGCGGAAGCGTCTACGCGAACGTCGGTTATACGATGAATGTGAACGGTCCGAACCGGAGCGCGATCGAGGGCGGCGCGGGCGTGCGCTGGGCGTGGTGAGCGAAAGGGCAGCTTGCGGCCGAATCACGCGCGCCGCTTTCTCTGCTTTGCATTGAGCGAACGAAACTCCGCGCGCATGACCTTCAACAACTCGCGCGCCGCAAACGACAAGGCCCGGTCGCGATGAATGCACAAACTCGTGCGGGATTCCGACAGTTCCTTCGATTCCACCGGTATCGGACGCAACACGCCTTCGTTCAATTCGCGCTGCACGGTGAGCGTGGGCATGAAGGCGATCATCGTGCCGGTCATCGCCATGGCTTTGGTCAGTTCGAGCGAATTCGTGGTGATCGCCGGTTCGAACTCCGAACGATATCGGGCGAACGCGCGCTCGATCAGTTGCCGCAAGCCGAAGCTCGATTCCGCGAGCGCCATGGGTTCGTCGATCAGTTGACTGATCTTGAGTTGCGATGCATCCGCGAACCGATGATCCGGCGACACCAGACACGTCACCGGCTCCACATATTCCTCGATGTTCTGTATCTCATCGCGCGTGGGCGCGTTGAAGGTCAGGCCAATGTCGGCTTCATGTTCCAGCAGCGCCGCCATGATCTGATCCGTCGATGACGAACGGATATGAAAGCGTATGCCCGGATACAGCTTGCGAAACTCGCTGACCAGACGCGGCAACCAGTCCGATACCAAACCCTCGATCACGTGAATGCGCACTTCGCCGCGCCGCAGCCCGCGCATGTCGTCGAGCGACTGACGCGCATTGGCGAGATCGAGCATCACGCGGCGCGTTTGCCGCCAATAGGTTTCGCCCGCGTTCGTGAGCGCCACGCCCGCCTTGGAGCGAAAGAACAGCACCGCGTCGAGATCGGTTTCGAGTTGCGCGATCTGCCGGCTCACGGCAGACGGCGCGATATGCAGCAAGTCGGCCGCGCGGCGAATGGAGCCGAGCCGCGCGACCTCATGGAAATAACGCAGGGAAAGCAGTTTCACGAATCGATCCGCACAGGTGGACGCACGACACACGTTTGGACTGCGCCGCTCCAAACCGCGTCCATGCCAAAAGGGTGCATGGCCATAAAAGTCTCGTCCAGCCCTTCAAAATAACGTGGTGCGGGCGCATCGGCGCGCAAATGTTTGCATCATGCACGCGCTCGGCCACGTCTGGAGGTGTTGCTATATCGGCAACGATAAGCATCAATTTCGGCGCTTGTCCGCACAATATGGCGTCCCTAACCTGTGCTCATTGAACGGGACGCCACGCACGATATTCAGAACGCGATGCGTCCTTCGACCGGATGATGAGGATCGACATGGCGCAGCGAAGAAGCATGACCGGGCAAAACGAGCTGATCGACGAAGGCTTCGTCGTCGCTCGTGTAGTCGCGCGGCGCGCTTGCCATGTAGCTGTCCCATTGCGCTTCGGTGCGCGGCCCGCAGATCACGGAAGTCACCTTGCGGTTGGCGAGCACCCACTGTTGAGCGAGCGCGCTGGCGGTGGTGCCGGTGCGTTCGGCGTAGTCGGCGAGCCGTTGCGCGATCACGAGCGATTCCTCGCGCCACTCCGCCTGCAACATGCGCGGATCGGCGCGGCCGGCACGCGTATCCGCACCCGGCGCTTCACCCGGCGCGTACTTGCCCGTGAGAATGCCGCGCGCGAGCGGGCTATACGTCACCACGCCCACGCCATAGTGCGATGCCGCCGGCAAATGCTCGACCTCGGCCTCGCGATTGACGATGTTGTAGAGCGGTTGCGTCGCGGCCGGCCGGTCGATGCCCGCTTCATCCGCGAGACGCACGGTTTCGGCGAGCCGCCACGCCTTGAAGTTCGACACGCCGAAGTAACGCACCTTGCCGTGCCGGATGAGATCCGCGAACGCGCGCACCATCTCGCCGAGCGGCGCGTTGAAGTCCGCGCGATGCACATAAAGCAAGTCGATGTAGTCGGTGCCGAGCCGCGCGAGACTGTCCTCGACCGCACGCATGATCCACTTGCGCGACATGCCTTGTTCGTTGGGACGCGCGCCCATGGGATTGCCGACCTTGGTCGCGACGATCCAGTCATCGCGTTGGTTCGCAATGGCGCTGCCCACCACGCGTTCCGATTCGCCCGCGTGATACATGTCCGCCGTGTCGATGAAGTTGACGCCTTGTTCATGCGCCTTCGCGACGATGCGATGCGCCGTGAGCGCATCGGTCTGGCCGCCGAACATCATCGCGCCGAGACAGATCTTCGAAACCTGCAGGCCGGTGCTGCCGAGATACGTGTAAGACATCGCGATTCCTTGAATACATCGGTTGAGGTGTGCGCACTTTACGCAGCCAAAACGCCTTGCTCCAAGCGAAAAAAGCAACACGACGCGTTACTCCAAGAGATCGGAGCGCTGAGTCCAAACCCGGCGATTTCAGGCGTGTCAATCTAGTAGTGCCAATCAACGACTGACTCCATCAACATCCATCACGACATGAACGAACATATTCATCCCGAAGGCTGGACCACTTCATTCACGCATCTCTCCTGGGGCGTGAAAGCCGATAAGGCGGTCTACGTGGCCGGCATGCTTTCGACCGACCCCGTCAGCGGCGCGATCACCGGTCACGGCGATATCAACGCGCAGACGCGGCAAGTGATCGAGAACATCAAGGTCGTGCTGGAAGCCGCGGGCGCGACCCTCGAAGACGTCACGATGAACCACATTTTCATTCGCGACATGACGTACTACGCCGAGATGAACAAGGTCTACATGGAGTATTTCAAGGAGCCGCGTCCCGCGCGTTTCTGCGTGAAGCTCGAAATGGTGAAGCCGGAGTTTCTCGTCGAGATCGCGACTGTCGCGCATATCGGCTGACGGGCCCTTTTAAACTTAATACTCACGCAAAAACAATCCAATGCCCAGCGCACGAATCAACGGAGTCGATCTGCATTACGAGATCCATGGGTCGGGTCCGCTGCTTTATTTGATCTCCGGTCTCGGCGGCAGCGCGCGCTTCTGGGAACCGAATCTCGATGCGCTCGCCCGCGATTACACGGTAGTCCTTCACGATCAGCGCGGCACGGACCGTAGCGAGCGGCCCGAAAGCGCGTATTCCGTCGAATTGCTCGCCGATGACGTGCTCGCGCTGATGGACCATCTCGGTCATGCGAGCGCGTGCTTTGTCGGTCATTCGACGGGCGGAGCGATCTGTCAGGTGCTCGCGACGAAAACGCCCGCGCGCGTCGAAGCCATGGTGCTGTACGCATCGTGGCCCGCAACGGATGCGCATTTTCGCTGGTGTTTCAAGCTGCGCCGCAACGTGCTGGATGGCGCGGGCACGCAGGCGTACGCGCACGGCAACATCCTTTTCATGTATCCCGCGTGGTATGTGCAGGACAACGCCGAAGCGCTCGAAGCCGAAGCGCGAGGTGCGGCAGACATGGCGCAGCCGTATGCGGTCGTGACGGCGCGCATCGATGCCATTCTCGCGTTCGACTGGTTGAAGCATTTGCCGCATGTGAAGACGCCGACGCTTATCGTCTGCGCCGCCGACGACATTCTCACGCCGCCCTATCAGTCGCGCAGGCTCGCGCAGGCCATAACAGGCAGCAGGCTCGAAGTGCTGGAAACAGGAGGGCATAGCTGTTCGCGTGTCGTGCCTGAAGCGTTCAACGCGCTCGTCAGCGGTTTTCTTTCGTCAGCCGCTTAAGGAAAGGCACCGTGCTCGAACTCTCTCATTTCGATGCCGCGACGTTGCCCGATGCAGCGCGCACGCCTGCATGGGAACGCTTCGCCGAAGACCTCGACTGGAGCATCGCGCCACGCGATCCGGCAGATGAGCTGCTCGTTCGCGCACGACGCTGGCGTGCGCCGGGCGGCTTCGAGATGGTGAATGTGCGCATTGAAGGGCAGAGCATCACGACGGAAGATCATCGCAGGCCTAACGAATATTGGCTGGCTTATGTCGTGGCCGGTGCGGCGCGCGTGCGGACACAAAGCGACTCGCTTACGCTGGAACAGGGCGATATCGTGTTCGGTCCGCTCGGTCATCGGCTGGTGATCGAGTCTGCCGATGCGTTGACGCTCGAATACGTGCAGCTTCCACGTTCGGGCCGCGTGCCGCGCTTTCTCGCATCCGCCGCGTTGAAAGCGGTGCAGCCGGTGCGTTCGAACACGGGCGCGGCGCGCATGCTCGGCGCGCTGATCGAAACCTTCGTGCGCGCCTGCGATTTGATGAGCGAAGCGGAAGTGCGCGCCATCGAGCTGTCGATCTGCGAGTTCTTCATCGCGGCGCTGGCGGCATCGCCCGACCGGCGCGACATGACAGCGAGCCGCGCGGTATTGCTGAGCCGCGCGCATGAAGCGATCGACCGGCATCTGCGCGATGCGGGCATCTCGCCTGCAAGCGTCGCGCCCTTGTTGTCGATTTCGCCGCGCTATTTGCAGAAGATCCTCAACGAAGGCGGCGAGGCCTTCAATCTTTATGTGCGCCGCCGCAGGCTGGAAAGCGCATACGAAGAACTGATGAACCCGGTGTACTTCCGCGAGAGCATTTCCGAAGTCTGCTTTCGCTGGGGCTTCAACGATTCGGCGTATTTCAGCCGCGTTTTCAAGCGTCATTTCGGCATTTCGCCTTCGCAGCATCGCGACAACTGGAAGCGTCACGAAGCAGCTTGCACGCGCGAGGATCTCGCGGAATCGCAGTCGTCTTCATAAAGAACAAGGCACGAACATGATTTCCTCACCTTCGCTCAATGTCTTACGCAGCACGCGCGAACGCAGGGCTTCGAATCTCGGACCCGCACTCGCCGATGCATGGGCCAACGTGGCCGCACCGGTCGCCGTGATTGCACTGCGCGATGATTTCGGCCGATGCCATGCGACGACCGTCACCGCGTTCACCTCGATCTCGTTCGAGCCACCCGTGCTGATGATCGCGCTGGGGCATGCATCGAGCTTCCTGGCTCGCGTCGATGAAGACACACGGTTCGCGCTGTCCGTGCTCGAAAGCGCACAACAACACGTGGCCGCCGCGTGCGCCGTGAAATCCGATGATCGTCTGCGCGATGTCACCACGCTCGACGAAGGCTGGGGTCCGGTGGTGCGCGATGCATCGGCGTGCTTCGGTTGCACGATCAACCGCATCGTGGAAGCGGGCGATCACAAGCTGGTGTTCGCGGACATCGACACGGTAACTAGTGCGCGCGCATCGCACGGTCTGCTTTATTGGCAACGGCGCTTCGGCTTCTCGACGCCCGCCGACGCATGAATTCATCTCTCTCAACCTTGAGGTCACTTGACGTGAAACCCCACGCATTCTTTTTTCGCATTATCCGGCAAGCCGCCGTTGCGTTGATCGCCGCAAGCAGTCTGTCGGCCGCACAGGCCGCCGATCTGACCACCGTTCGCTTCGCGCTCGACTGGACGCCGAACACGGACCACACAGGCTTGTTCGTCGCCATCGATAAAGGCTATTTCAAGGATGCAGGCATCGATGTGAAGGTGCTGCCGTATAACCAGACTTCGCCCGATGCGCTGGTGAGCGCGGGCGTCGCCGATTTCGGCACGACGTTTCAGGATGCAGTGACGTTCTCCATCGCGGCGGGCGCGAAGGTCAAGTCCGTGTTCGCGATCGATCAGCATTGGGCGTCGTCCATCGGCGTGCTCGCGAGCCGCGATGATCTCAAGAGTCCGAAGGATCTCGAAGGCAAGAAGTTCGGCGGCGTGGGTGCGCCGGGTGAGCGCGCGATCGTCTCGCAGGTCATCAAGAACGCGGGCGGCACGGGGGACTTCAAGCACATCACGTTGCGCTCGTCGTATATCGAGGCGCTCAAGCAGGGCACGGTGGATTTCGCGTTGCCATACATGGCGTGGGAAGGGCTGGAAGCGAAGCGCGCGGGCAAGCCGGTGAAGTACTTCAAGTACACGGACTACGGTTTCCCGGATGCCTATGCCGTGATCGTGGTGTCGAATCCCGCATGGCTCAAGACGCATGACGCTTTCGCGCATAAGTTCGTGGCGGCGTTGCAGAAGGGCTATGAGTTCGCCGCCGCGCACCCGGAAGAAGGCGCGCAATCGCTTATCAAGCTTAATGCATCGGCGTTTCAGGACAAGGACTTCGTGATCGAGAGCCAGAAGATGCTCTCGCCCGACTATCGCGATGCGCAAGGCAAGGTCGGCACGCAGACGCTCGCGCAATGGTCCGGTCTTTCAGGTTTCCTGTTCAAGAAAGGCTTGCTTTCAGGCGCCGATGGCAAGCCGCTCAAGGGCGAGCCTAACTGGGCGGACTACTTTACCAACGACTATCTGACGAAGAACTAGTCGTGTCATTGGCATTCAAGTGTTGCGAGGACTTCCCATGCACGAACTCACATCGTCTGCGCCGCTCGGCGGTGACGGAGCGGAAATCATGACGGATGCCGCGGTCGTGGCAAAAGCGGCGAAGAGCGAGCCCTTGCGCGATGTGCTGGTGCGCGTGACGCCGCCCGTCGTGATCGTCATCGTGCTGTTGTTCGTGTGGGAGGCTGCGGTGCGTATCACGGGCGTGGCCCCAGAAATCTTGCCAGCGCCTTCGCGCGTGCTCGAAGCAGGGTGGGCCGCGCGCGCCGATCTGTGGGACAACACGCTGCCCACGCTGTATGTGACGCTGATCGGTTTTTCGGTGTCGCTGGTGATCGGCTGGGCGTTGGCCGTGGCGATCGATTTCTCGACATGGCTCAGGCGCGGGATGATGCCGCTGCTCGTTGCGTCGCAGACCATTCCGATCATCGCGATCGCGCCGCTCGTCATCATCTGGTTCGGTTTCGGGCTCTTGCCGAAGGTGCTGGTGATCGCGCTCGTCACGTTCTTCCCGGTGACGGTGGGACTGGTCGAAGGCTTCGATTCCGCGGACCGAGAATCCGCCAATCTGGTCAAGAGCATGGGCGGCGATCGCTGGAAGCTGTTCTGCTTCGTGCGTCTGCCTTCGGCATTGCCGGCGTTCTTCACGGCCTTGCGCATCAGCATCACGTATGCGGTGACGGGCGCGATCTTCGCGGAATACGTGGGCGCGGAGTTCGGTCTCGGCATCTACATGGGCATGCAGAAAAACGCGTTTCGAACGGACCTCGTGCTGGCCTCGGTAATCGTGACGGCGAGCCTGAGCGTGGCGCTGTTCTGTCTTACCTATGCGGTCGAATATGTCGTCGTGCCCTGGCATGTGAAGGCGCGTCGGCGCGGCAAATGAACGGGCGAACACAGCGGAACAGGAGCGTTTCATGAGCCTCAACAAGATCGAACTGCTGAACATTCGAAAGTCCTTCGCGCTGGGCAAAGGCGGGATGCGCGATGTGGTCGGCGACGTGTCGTTTCGCGCTGCGCCCGGCGAATTCGTGTCGGTGATCGGCCCGTCGGGCTGCGGCAAGAGCACGGTGTTCAACATCATGGCGGGGCTTGAGCCGCCTTCGAGCGGCCACATTCTGGTGGACGGACGCGACCGCACCGGCGATTGCACGCCGTTCGCGTATATGCCGCAAAAGGACCTGCTTTTTCCGTGGCGCTCGATTCTGGACAACACCGCGCTCGGTCTCGAACTAGCAGGCATGAAACGCAGGGATGCGCGTGCGAAGGCGCGCGAACTCTTTGCCGCATTCGGTCTAGCCGGATTCGAGGACAACTTACCATTCGAGCTTTCGGGCGGCATGCGTCAACGCGCGGCGTTTCTGCGCACGGTCGTGTTGGGCCGAGAGATTCTGTTGCTCGACGAGCCCTTCGGCGCGCTCGATTCACTCACGCGCATCGAGATGCAGAACTGGCTGCAGGGCGTGTGGTCCGAACACGCGTGGACCGCAGTGATGATCACGCACGACATCCACGAGGCGATTTTCTTGTCGGACCGCGTGGTCGTGCTCGGCGCGCGGCCCACGCGTGTACGGCTCGATCTGAAGATCGATCTGCCGCGTCCGCGCACGCTCGCAATGACGGCATCGACGGAATTCGGGCGGCTCGACGAACAATTGTTGGATGCCTTGCACGAAGAGTCACGCAAGGCGCTTGCGGGGCAACGCGCTGCATGAATGAATCGAAAGAAGGGAACATCATGAATATGAATAGCAAGGAACGCAGCAGCGTCGAACTCGGCGTGTTTCTCCCGGTCGGCAATGGCGGGTGGATCACATCAACGACCAGCCCGCAATTACCGGCGACTTACGACTACAACAAGGCCGTTGCATTGCTCGCGGAAGAACTGGGCTTCGACTTCGCGCTGAGCATGGCGAAATGGCGCGGCTACGGCGGCCCGAGCCAGCACTGGGACATTACGTTGGAATCCTTATCGACGATGTCCGCGCTCGCCGAAGCCACCACGCGCATTCAGGTATGGGGCACGGTGCATACGATGGTGTTTCATCCCGCCGTGGTCGCGAAGATGGCGGCGGTGATCGATCAAATATCGAAAGGACGCTTCGGGCTGAATATCGTCGCGGGATCGAACCCCTACGATCAGGGGCAAATGGGCCTGTGGCGCGATCTCGATCACGCGGGACGCTACGCGTTCGCCGAGGAATGGCTCACGGTGCTGAAACGCTTGTGGACCGAAGACCGCGTGAACCACAAGGGCGAGCATTTCACGCTGGAAGATTGCATGTCGAATCCCAAGCCTTCAGCGATGCCGCCGATCATCTGCGCGGGCGGTTCGGATACGGGCTTTCGCTTTACCATTCGCAATTGCACGGCGAGCTTTCTGCTCGGCAGCGACAAGGAGGATTTCATCAAGACCGGTAGACGTGCGAAAGAATTGGCCGCCGAAGTCGGCAAGCACGACTTCAAGACCTATGGGCTGTTCACCATCGTGCCGGGTGAAACCGATGCAATCGCGCAAGAGCGTGTCGACTATTTCAATTCGGGCGTGGACACCGAAGCACTCGACAATCAGACGCGCGAATACTCCGGCGACAAGAGCCTCGCGCAGAACACGATGGCCAAGCGCTTCATCGCGCAGGGCAACGCGGCGCAATCGCTGACGCCGGCGGCCATCGTCGGATCGCCGGAAACGATCGGCCGCAAGCTCGCGCATATCGTGAAGGGCGCGGACCTCGATGGCATCACCGTGATCGTGCCGGACTTCATCGACGATCTGCGCATCATCGGTACGAGCGTGGTCGATTCGCTCGCGGCGAGCGGCCTCAAAACGAATGCGCTGGATGCGCGCGGAGTCCACGCATGAGCGCGCGATACGTCAATCCCGAAGGGCTCAAGACGCAGAGCTATTACACACATGGCATCGTGCGCGAAGGCACGCCCGTGTTTCTGACGGGACAGGTTGCATGGGACGAAGCAGGGCAACTCGTCGGTGCGGGCGATATCGAAGCGCAAATGGCGCAGATATGGCGCAATATCGAAACCGCCGTGCATGCGCTCGGAGCCACGCTCGAACATATCGTGAAGATCGTGACATTCTCGACATCGCGCGAATGGTTGCCTGCGATTCACGCGGAACGTGGCAAGCATTTCGAAGCGGGGCGCTTTCCGGCAAGCACGTTCGTGCTGGTTTCGGGGCTTGTCGATCCTGAGATGCTCGTGGAAATAGATGTGACCGTGATGGTGAACGTCCGTTCGATTTGACCGTGATTCGCCGATTAACAGGGCACAACGGGCGATGATCGCGGCATGGCGCACGCGTTGTCCGCGATAAGGTAGGACCATCGAGTCATTTCTTTGGTCTTACGTGACATGGCAGCAGACGCGCCGAATGCAGTCGTGCTTCAGGCACATTCGTTCCGGCAGCGCGGACGCTTCGACGAAGCGCTCGCGCTGCTGCAACCGCTGTTAAAAGAACCCGGCGCCACGCACTCAGACCGCGTGCTGGCGTTGGATATCGCCGCGATCAGCTTACTCGGGCTGGGCCGCACGCAAGAGGCCGAGGCCTTCTGGAACGATGCAATCGCGCTCGCGCCCGATCACGTCGATGCACATAGCAATCTCGCGATCATGCTCAAGGGCCTCGGTCGCTTGCCGGAAGCCGAGCCGCATTTCCGGCGTGCGCTCCAACTGCGCCCGGATGCGGCGCAAATGCGCTTTCAACTCGCATGGGTGCTGTTTCGTCTGCAACGCTATGCAGAAGCGGAGCAGGAATATCAGCATGTATTGCGTTTATTGCCCGATGCCGCCGAAGCGCACAACAATCTCGGCAACGTGCTGGAAGTATTGGACCGTCTCGCGGAAGCGGAATCGCATGTGCGGATTGCGCTCACGCTCAAGCCGAATCTCGCGGAAGCGCACTACAACTTCGGCAGTCTGATGCGTCAGCAGCAACGGATCGATGAAGCTGAATCGGCCTATCGTCAAGCCATTGCCTTGCAGCCCGATTATCACGATGCACGCTTCGCGCTCGCCACGTTGCTATTGAGCGAAGGCCGCTTCGATGAAGGTTTCGCGCTTCACGAAGCACGTTACGATCATCCGCGCTTCGTGCATGCACAGTCGCGCGCACGCCTTCGATGCGCGCAATGGCAAGGCGAACCGCTTGCAGGCAAATCCGTGCTCGTGTGGCAGGAAGACGGCCTCGGCGACATGATTCAGTTCGCGCGCTATGTGCCGTTGCTGAGGGCGGCTGGCGCGCGGTACGTGACGGTGGCGTGCGTGAGCGCGTTGCACCGCTTGTTAGCCAATGCCGATGGCATCGATTCCGTGCTCGATCACGAAACCGCGCAGACCGGTTCACATCGATACGATTGCTGGACGAGTCTCCTGAGCGCGCCGCTTCATTTCAACACCACGGCCGATTCGATTCCCAGGCCTTTGCGCGTGCGTGCCGATGCGAGGCTCATCGAGCAATGGAGCGAACCGCTCGACGCGTTGCCCGGCACGTTCAAGGTCGGGCTCGCATGGAAAGGCAACGCGCAACATCATAACGACGCATTCCGCTCGTTGCCGTCGCTCGATACGCTTGCGCCGCCCTGGTCCGTTGACGGCGTAAGTTTCGTGAGCCTGCAGAAAGGGCAGGGCGAAGACGAGGTGATGCACGACCGCCCAATCCTGCATCTCGGCTCATCGATCACGGATCTCGCGGACACAGCGGCCATCATCGCGCAACTCGCTCTGGTGATCTGCGTGGATACGTCCGTCGCGCACCTGGCGGCATCGATGGGCAAGCCGTGCTGGGTGTTGTTGCCCTCGCGCGATCTCGACTGGCGCTGGATGCAGGGCCGCAGCGATTCGCCGTGGTATCCGGGAAACATGCTGCTGTGCAGGCAACGCCGGCACGAAAGCTGGAGCGATGTCGTCCAGCGCGTGACGCGCCTGCTTGCGGGATTCAAAAGCGCAGACCGAATTTAGAAGCCAACGCAAAGGTATGTGTTAAGGATTCCTTGGGTATTTGTAAGCCATTCGTTTGTCATCGAAAAAATCAGATCGCCCGATCAAAAATAGCTATTTACTTGCGCATTGATTCGCGGCATATAGTACTTCCACTGATTTCCCGCTGTCGTCCCTTTTTGCCTGAACGGAAACGCGCCCGTGGAGTTTCCGCGCGGCTCGTCGTCGGATGTCATGAATCCAGAACGCAAGTCCGGGCCGGGTGGACGTCTGACGCTATGCGAGTCGGAGGCGCGCATGCGTGCGGTCATCGAGCATGCGAAGGAACGCTTTCTGACAGTGGGCTTTCGCGAAACCACGCTGGACGATATCGCGCGCGACGCAGGCGTGGCGAAAAAAACGCTATACGGTCATTTCGGCAGCAAGGAGCGCTTGTTCAGCGCGGTGCTCGACATGGCGCGGCAGGACTGGCTCAACGATTTCCGCCGGATCGTGATAGACGGCGGCGAACCCGCCGAAGTGCTCGAACGCGCGGCGCTGCATCTGCTCGATGTCGGCACGCGCGAGGACATGACGCAGCTTTACTGGGTGCTGCTGGTCGAAGCGCGCCGCTTTCCGGCGCTCTCGGCGGCGCTGTACGACAAGCATGGAAGACTCGCCGGCATGGAGCCGCTCGAACGGTTTCTGCGCGAAGCGGCGGAACGCGGCACACTCCGGTTCGATGATGTCGAACTCGCCACCGAGCAGTTCGTGCATCTGGTGCTGGGCGGCGTGCGTGCGCGCATGCTGCTGGTAGGTGCGCCGCGTCCCGGCATCGCGCGGCGCAGGCTGATTGCGAAGCAGGCGGTCAGAATTTTTCTCGAAGGATGCGCAGCAAGATAACGACGATGCTTTCAACAGGCCGTCATCGCTTTCAAAATAGTTAGTCATACGAAAAACACGTTTGATCGGACTGCCCGTTCCACTGGACAGGGGAAACGCATGAAGACAGCTTCGCGGACCATCGTGATGCTTGCCGCAGTGACGTCGCTGGCGGGGTGCATGGTGGGTCCGGACTACAAGCGGCCCGACGCGCAGGTGCCGCAAGGCTTTCGGGAAGGCACGGACTGGCAGCGCGCCGACGTGAACCCGCAGGCCGCCATCGACAGCACATGGTGGCGCATGTACGACGACGACAAGCTCAATGGTCTCGTCGATCAGGCATTGAAGGCGAACCAGTCCATCGCGGCGGCGGAGGCGGCGTATCGCATTGCGCTCGCAACCGTCGAGGCCAATCGTGCGGGCCTGTTTCCGGTCGTGACGGCGGGGCTGTCCGGCGGGCGCGCGGGCGGCAATCTCGCGGCGTTGGGCGGCGGGCGCACGTCGGGTGTTTCATCGTCGGCCGTGGGTGGCGCGGGCAATAGCGTGATCGCGCTCGGGTCGGTGAGTTGGGAACTCGACTTGTGGGGCAAGGTGCGTCGCGAGGTCGAGGAAGCGAAGGCGAACGCGCAGGCATCGGATGCCGAACTGGCGGGCGAGCGCATCTCGATTGCAGCCAGCGTGGCGACCGATTACTTCGAATTGCGGCAAGCGGATTACGACATCGAAGCGCTGAAGGAACAGGAGGACGCTTACGGCCGCATTCTCGCGATGACGCAGACCGCGTTCAAGGAAGGCAATGCATCGAACGATGACGTGCTGTTTGTGCAGCAGGAACTGGAAACGATCGTCGCGGATTTGCAGAGCACGGAAACGCGACGCGAACAGGACGAGCACGCGATTGCCGTGTTGATCGGCGTGCCGCCCGCGCAGTTGAATATCGCGGCGGATGCGGATTATCGCTTCATCGCGCCGGCTGTACCGAATGCATTGCCATCGGAATTGCTCGAACGGCGCTATGACGTGGTGAGCGCCGAGCGCACGGCAGCGGCGGCGAATGCGGGCATCGGCGTGGCGAAGGCGGCTTTCTTCCCCACGCTCTCGCTGTCGGCGGAAGGCGGCTTCGGCGGCGCCACGCTCGCGCATTTGTTCACGGTGCCGAACCGCTTCTGGACGCTCGGCCCCGATCTCGCGCAGACCGTCTTCGACGGCGGCGCACGCACGGCCGCCATGAACGAAGCGCGCGCGAATTACGACGAACAAGTGGCCTTCTATCGCAACACGGTACTGACCGCGTTCCAGAGCGTGGAGGACAGCTTATCGTCGATGAACCACCTCCGCGCACAGGAAGAATCCTTCGCGAAGGTGCTCGACAGCAACACGCGCCTGTTCGATAGCCAGCAGGCGCAGTTCAGCGCGGGCGCGGCGAGCCAGCAAAGCGTGCTGACACAGCGCATCACGCTTATTCAGGCACAAGAGAGTTTGCGCGATACACAGGCGCTTCTGGCGCAAAGCCATGTGCTGCTCGTGAAGAATCTGGGCGGCGGCTGGCAGCGCACCGAAGCCGATGGCGCAGCACCGCCCGCGGCTGCATCGGAAAGCACGGCCCAGCAGGCGACCAATATCACCGACTGATCGAAGCACGCTGTTCAACACGACCTGTCGCGCGCAATTGTCGGGAGGAAAGACGAACGCAGCACGCGCGCACCGGCCTCAAGCAAGAACGGAGTCCATATGAAGTCACGTCCTCAGCGCGTGTCGCTGTCGTACCTGTGTCTGTGCGTGCTTGCCGCCTGCTCGAAGAGCGCGCCACCCCCGCCGCCGCCGCAAGTCGCGACCACGAAGGTGCAGATGCAGTCGGTGCCGCTCGAACGCCACTTCGTCGGCCGGCTTTCGCCTTACTACAGCGCGAACGTGACGGCGCGCGTCTCGGGCGTGCTGCTCAAGCGCGATTACGTCGAAGGCTCGCCGGTGCGCGCGGGGCAATTGTTGTTCGAGATCGATCCGGCGTTTTATCGCGCGCAACTCGACAACGATCTTGCGATTCTCGCGGAGGATCGCGCGACCTACATCAACGATCACGTGACGGCGTTGCGCAATCGCAAGCTGCTGCCGGTCGGGTCCGTGTCGCAACAAACGGTCGATAACTCGGATGCCGCCGAACGCAGCGCCGCCGCCAAGATCAAGGCCGATGAAGCGACGGTGGCATCCGCGCGCGTATCGCTCAACTACACGCGTGTGACCGCGCCGATCAGCGGCATCGCCGGGCAACAACAGGTGACGGCGGGCGCGGTGGTCGGCAGCAGCACGTCCGACGCGGGCGGCAACGGCACGCTGCTCACGACCATTCAGCAGATCGATCCGATGTACGTGAATTTCACCATTAGCTCGGCCGATCTCGCGACCTTGCAGCAACAGGCGCAAGGCGGCGGCTCTATTCAGCTTGCACAGCAAAATCAGACGACGATGCATCTCTCGTTGCCCAACGGCGCGACTTACGGCAGTCAGGGCACGCTCGATTTCTCCGACGTGACGGTGAATGCTTCCACGGGCGCGGTCAATCTGCGCGCGCTGGTGGCCAATCCGAACCGGCGTCTGTTGCCGGGCATGTATGTGACGTTGACGGTGGATTTCGGCCGTCTCAACGATATCTTTCTGGTCCCGCAGCAAGCCTTGCAACGCGACACCACAGGCGGTTTTTTGCTCGCCGTAGGAGCCGATAACAAAGTCGTGCGCAAGCCGGTTGAATCAGAGGATAACTACGGAAATTACTGGATCGTGACGAAAGGGCTGAACGACGGCGATCAGATCGTCGTGAACGGTGTGCAGGCGGCGCGTGAAGGTGCGCAGGTGAAGACGGTCGCGTGGGAACCACCAGCTTCCGCGCCTGCGGTGGCTTCAGCGGCTTCATCGGCATCGCCGGCTTCGGCCGGCGCGGCGAAGTAGGGGACCGCTCATGCCGAGTTTCTTTATCGACCGTCCGATCTTCGCGTGGGTCATCGCGATCCTCATCTCATTGTTCGGCATCCTTTCCGTTCGCACGATGGGTATCGATTCGTATCCGGACATCGCGCCGCCGCAGGTGACGGTGACCGCGCAATATCCGGGCGCGAGCGCGCAGACGATGGAATCCACCGTCACGCAGGTGATCGAGCAACAACTGACCGGCATCGACAATCTGCTGTATTTCAGTTCGACATCTTCATCCAACGGTCAGACGCAGATCATCCTCACGTTCGCGACGGGCACGAATCCGGATATCGCGCAGGTGCAGGTGCAGAACAAGGTGACGTTGGCGCAACCGCTGTTGCCATCGCAGGTGACGACGCAGGGTGTGATCGTGGCGAAGTCGAGCCCGGACATTTTGTTGTTCATCGCGCTGCAATCCGACAATCCCGCGATCGATGCAGGCCGTCTCTCCGATATTCTCGCCTCGCAGATTCAACCGGTGATCGGCCGCGTGACGGGCGTGGGCAATACGACGCTGCTCGGCTCCGAATATGCCGTGCGTATCTGGCTCGACCCAGACAAGCTGCAAAGTTACGGGCTTTCGACCACGCAGGTGCTCAATGCGGTAAGCGGACAGAACGCTCAGTTTGCGGCCGGTTCGCTTGGCGCGGACCCGGCGGTCAAGGGGCAAGTCTTCACCGCGACCGTTACAGGCGATAGCCTGTTTTCTTCGCTCAAGCAGTTTCGCGACATCATCGTGTTGTCGAACAGCAATGGCACGACGGTCAAGCTGAGCGATGTCGCGCGAATATCGTTCGGATCGCAAACTTATGGACAGGCGCCGGTGTATAACGGCAAGCCTGCGGGCGGTCTCGCGGTGTTTCTGTTGCCCGGCGCGAACGCGCTGACGGTCGCCAAGGCCGTGAAGGCCGCGATGGGCACGCTCGCGCGCGATCTGCCCGAGGGCGTGAGCTGGAGCATTCCGTATGACACCACGCCGTTCATTACCGCATCGATCACGGACGTGATACGCACGCTGGTGGAGGCCATCGTGCTGGTGTTCTTCGTGATGCTCGTGTTCCTTCAGAACTTGCGCGCGACCATCATTCCGACGCTGGTGATTCCGGTCGCGTTGCTCGGCACGTTCATCGGATTGTCGGCGCTGCATTACACGCTCAATCAGTTGACGCTGTTCGGCATGGTGCTGGCAATCGGTATCGTGGTGGATGATGCGATCGTCGTCATCGAGAACGTCGAGCGGATCATGAGCGAGGAGCACGCCGAACCGCGCGCCGCCACGCGCAAGGCGATGAAGCAGATCACGGGCGCCATCATTGCGATCACTGTGGTGCTGTCTGCGGTGTTCGTGCCGTCCGCGTTGCAGCCGGGCGCGACCGGCATCATCTACGCGCAGTTCGCGCTGACCATCGCGGTATCGATGGGCTTCTCCGCGTTCCTTGCCATGTCTTTCACGCCTTCTTTATGTGCTGCGATTCTCAAGCCCGAGCATCAGGTGAAGAAGAACGCGTTCTATCGCTGGTTCGATCGCACATTCGACTGGACAACGAAACATTATCTGAGTCACGCGGGCAAGGCGATCACGCATGCGCCGCGCTGGATGGTGATCTTTGTCGTGCTCGTGGTGCTGACGGGCTTTCTCTACACGAAGCTGCCGACGAGTTTCGTGCCCGATGAAGACCAGGGTTTCGCGCTGGCGCTCGTGAATCTGCCATCCGGTTCCACGCTGCAACAGACCAATCACGTGATGGGGGAACTGCGCGACAAGCTCGCGCATAGTCCGGTGGGCAAGGATATCGTGGGTATCTTTCAGCCGGAAGGCTTCAGCTTCGTGGGCACGAGCGAGAACGTGGGCATGTCGTTCATCAAGCTGAGCGACTGGGATAAACGCTCCGCCACCGCCATGCAACTCATCCCGCAGATGAACCGCATTCTGTCGTCCATTCCCGATGCGCAGATTTTCGCGGTGAACTTGCCGACCATTCGCGGTCTGAGTCAGTTCGGCGGCATCGATATGTACTTGCAGGCGCGTGCGGGGCAATCGCGCGCGCAACTCGGTGAGGCGCAGCGTACGTTGCTGGGGAGTGCATCGAAGAGTCCGGTTTTGTTCGGCATCCGACCTAATTCGCTGCCGTATGCGCCGCAACTGGATATCGCGGTGGATCGCACGCAGGCGCAGGCAATGGGCCTCTCGTTGACCGACGTGTACCAGACGCTGGAGATGGAACTCGCGCCGTTCTATATCGACCAGTTCACGTATGGCGGCCGCGTGAAGCGCGTGTACATTCAAGCGGATGCACCGTATCGCATGGGACTGGATTCGTTTCAGCATCTCTATACGCCGGCGTTGTTCGCGGCGAATTCATCGGCGAGCAAGAGCAATGCGAACAGTGCGGTAGGCTCGAACGGGTTCGTCGCGCCCGTCGATCCGTCGCCCGCGAATACATCGATTGCGCCTTACAACATGGTGCCGCTCGCAAGCGTGGTGAATGCGAAGTGGGCTTTCGGGCCGACCGTGCTGCCGCGCTATAACGGCTATTCCGCAATCGAGATCGTCGGCAACTCCGCGCCCGGTTATTCGACCGGTCAGGCCATCGACACGCTCAACGACATCGTGAATCATCAGTTGCCGACCGGGTTCGCGGCTGACTGGACCGGGCAGTCGTATCAGGAGTTGTTGTCCGGTTCGTCGGCGACCGTGTTGATGGCGCTGTCCATCGTCGTGGTCTTTCTGTGTCTCGCGGCGCTTTACGAAAGCTGGTCGATTCCGGTCGCCGTGCTATTGGTCGTGCCGCTCGGCATGCTCGGCATGCTGGCGTTCTGTCTGACCTTCAGTGTTCCGAACGATATTTACTTCAAGATCGGCTTGGTCACGGTGATCGGTCTCGCGGCGAAGAACGCCATTCTGATCGTCGAGTTCGCCGTGGAAGGGCAGCAGAACGGCCAGACCTTGCGCGATGCCGTGATGTCCGCCGCACGTCTGCGGCTGCGCCCGATCCTGATGACGTCGATGGCGTTCATCCTCGGCGTGTTTCCGCTCGTGATCTCGTCGGGTGCGGGCGCGGCGTCGCGTCATGAAATCGGCACGGGCGTCATCGGCGGCATGTTGTTCGCGACCTTCCTTGGACTCTTGCTGATTCCCGTGTTCTATGTGGTCGTGCGGCGGCTGCTCGGCGACAAGCTCGATGAAGTATCGAAGAAGATGCCGCATCACGATGGCGGCGGCGAGGGCGATCCGCCCGCTCACGAAGCAGGCGGCGAAAGCAAACCCGCGTGACATGCGCCATGAAGAAAACCCGTCAGCAGGCGCTCGAGACACGCGATCAGATTCTCGACGCAGCCGAACGAGTGTTCGCGGAATGCGGTGTCTCGCGCACGACGCTCGGCGAGGTGGCGACGCGCGCCGGGTTCACGCGTGGCGCGGTGTATGGGCATTTTCGCAACAAGGGCGATCTGCTCGTGGCCGTCACGAGCCGCGTGATATTGCCGATGGAAACGCTCGTCGCCGCCGCCATCGATGCAACGGAGCCTGATCCGCTGGGCCGCATCCGCGAATTATTGGTGTATTGCCTCGGCGCTGCGGTGCTCGAACCGCACAGTCGTCATGTTTTCGAAGTGCTGTTCACCAAATGCGAGCACACGCGCGATATGGATATCGTGCTCAAACGTCAGCGCGATGCGGCGCGCAACGGCAGGCGGCAGCTCGAACTCGGCTTGCGCAACGCAATCGAGAAAGGGCAGTTGCCGGTCGATCTAAACACGGAGCGGGCATCGAGCGTCGTGCACGCCTTTCTCGGCGGCGTGCTGCGTGACTGGCTGTTGGAACAGAATTCGATCAGACTACCGCGCGATGCCGAGTATCTCGCGGACGTGTGCATTGGCATGATGACGTACTCGGCATCGCTTCGTCAGGTGCCATGAGCGCAAAGCCTCTAAAGCAAAAACCGGTGTCGTGTCACGAAAAAAAATTCAAAGCGACTAAGAAAATAATTCCTCACTTACCCAATACGGCGCGTTAATGCCTGAATGCTTTGATTGAGTTGTGTAATTCAAACCAATTGTAAATTCAAAGTAACAACGGTAAAGCTTTTCTGCCGGGCGTGCCGATTGGTCTAATCATTGAGCGATATTTTTTTCCTGAATACGGTGCACGCGCATGCGGATCTTTCATATCGGTAAGATCGCACTCAGGAATGAGCCGGGCACATGAAATGCTGACCGCAATTCACTCAATCCGCTATGTCAAGTCCGAAAGGAAATCAGAAATTTTTGGCTTGTTCTTATTCTTAGTGGTTGATGTATAGTCAGTCGGGACAGAAGCACCTTCATAGTGCTCGATGACGAAATCGGGCATCTTGTTAGTCGCGCTGATTGACCAACGTATGCGTGGGCCAGGACATGCCGGGCGGCGCCCCAAGTTCGATCAGCCCTCGTTTTAGCGTCTCGTCGAGTCTGTTTCCCTTGAGGTAGCGAGCGGCCGGCACCGGAGGCCGGTACCGCGCCGGCGAAAGAAGTACAGACTACGTTACCGCGAATATCGTTGTATTCCTGTCTCGAATGCATGGACCGCAGTGTGTCGCCGCAACGGCGCCGGCGTGCGGGTTCGCCTCGAATTCAAGCTTTTCTCTTTTATTGCACATTGCTCTGAGTCCGGTGAAACGTGGCGCGGATCGGAAGTATCCAAGGAGGACGTGAATGACTAGCCCGGTGGGAACGAGCGGCCAAAACGAGTCGACGCAGGCGCGACTCTCGGGTGAACGGAAAAGGCGCATGACGCAGCCGGTGGACGGCACGCGCCCGGCGCGCGCCGCCAGGCCGAACGCTTATCAGGCAATCGGCAAAGCTATCCGATCCCACTTTTTTCTCAATGCAAGAAAGGTGCTGCCCGACGAACTCCTTTTGCGCCTCTTGCATCTTCGCAATGTCGGACGCCTGCCCAACTTGACGGTGCCGACGACATTCAACGAAATCATTTTGCATCGCTGCCTGCATCCGGACCCGCGCTGGACGGATCTGACCGACAAGTTGCTGGTGCGCGACTACGTGCGCGCCAAGATCGGCGAAGAACACTTGATTCCGCTGATCGCGGCGCCGGAAATTTTCACGCGCGAAGTGTTCGAATCGTTGCCCAAGGCTTTCGTGATGAAAGCCAATCACGGCTGCGGCTTCGTGAAGGTCGTGCGGAACAAGGCCGACACGTCGTTCGAAGAACTCGAACGGTTGACGAACAAGTGGCTCGGCACGGACTTCTATCGCGCCACGCGCGAAAAGCACTATGAGCCGATCGAGCGGCGCGTGTACTTCGAGCAGTTGCTGATCGATCCCGCCACGGACACGGTCCCGCCGGATTTCAAGCTCAATATCTTCGGGCGCGATGCGAACGGTCCGATCGTCTTCACGGGCGTCATCACGGATCGCTTCGGCGCGCCGCGTCACGATTTCTACGACCCGCAATGGCGGCGTCTGGATATCGAGTTGGGCCATTATCCGTGCAGCCCGCAGCCGGCGCCGCAATTGCCCAACTGGAAAGAAGTCGTCGATGTGGCCATGCGTCTGGCTGAAGGGCTCGGTTATGTCCGCGTCGATCTGTACGTGCTCGACGAAAAAATCTACTTCGGGGAACTGACCTTCACGCCGGGTGGCGGTCTCATGAAGATTTCACCCGGCCATTACGATCATGAGTGGGGGCAGCTCATCAGACAGATGAAGTAAGTCACTGACAAAAAACGAGAGCGTGCGCCCGCCGCGCCCGGTTCACCCGCGACACTCCGGGTGGCCGACGTGGCGGCGTGTCGAAAACCTGCGTGAAAGTGAAAGTGCCGCGACGTTCGCGCGTCTGCAGGCGCTTCGGCGCGGAGGCTTTTCACTTACCGAACTATATGCATCAAGGACGAGGCTGATATGGTAGGCAAGCCGTCAATGTCAGAACATCTGTCTCTAGAGGAAGCATCCAGAGATCCAGCCTTTGCGCAGATCGTGGTCTGGATACGAGACTTTCTTTGCGCGCCGCACCCGGACCTCGGGCGCGATGGCGACGTGTGCCCGTTTGCGCGCTCGGCGCTCACCCGCAATTCGATCGAGTTTTATAGAAACCATTCGGAAGATCTCGAGTCGTTCGAGCAGGATATCGGACGGCACATGGAAGAATTCGAAGGCACCGCGCATGCGAATCTTTATAGTTGCCGCATCATCATGCCGGTGAAGATCGAGCGGCCCGATCACGCGGTGCTGGAAGTGCAGAAGAAGTGGAAGCGCAATTTCGTCGAACGTCACATGATGCTCGGCCAGTTCTTCAAGGATTGCGAGGAACCGGGGCTGTGGAGCTCAAGTTTCCGTCCGCTGCAAACGCCCGTTCCGTTGCTGGCCATCCGGAACATGGTTCCGACGGACATCGCTTTTCTGTACCATGAGGAAAGCTACGTGCAAACGTACCTGGAAAAATTCGGCAATCGCGGCAAGATCGCGCTTCGCCAGTTTCAGCAGACCAAAGAGGCCGTCCGATGAGCGCTGCGCGAATCGATAATTTCCTTGGGGATGTCTACCGGAACACGATGTACGTCGAGAAAATCCATCTGGCTTTCTCGCAATTTCTCATTCGCTCGCCTTCGGGTAGTGTGATGTGCATCGCGGCCGGCATGCGTGCGGACTTCCCTCAGCTCAAGAGCAATCTCGAATCGGCCGGAATCGATATCGCGAAGGTAACCAGCCTTGTCGTGCCGCATTTCGAGTCCGACGAAATGGGCGCGTTGCCGGACTTTCAGACGCACAGCCCGGGCATCGTCGCGTATGCGCATCCTATTTGCGCGCACGCGTTATCCGACATCTTTTCGGTCAAGAGCAAGATCTTGAAGGACGAGACGCCGATCACCATCAACGGTGAGGAGATCGTGCCGATCCACGTCAAACACGTGCATCAGTGGGACTCGCTCGTGATCTACGTGCCGCGCCTCAAGGCACTGTTTTCGTCGGATATCTTCATGAGTTACGGGCCGGTGGACGCCACGGGCGGGACGCTGGACAACATCATCACGTCGATCGAGAAGGCGGGTTATTTGCCGTCGCTCGACTATCTCCTGTCGGCGCTGAAGAAGATTCAGAAGTACGACATCGAATGGATCTTCCCGATGCACGGGCCGGCCATCAACAAGGATATAGCCGCGACCATCGGCGGACTGGCCGACTACTGCGAAGCCAACCGGCACAAGGAACTGGCGGCGTAGTCTTGTCCCGGCTCAAATTAAAGCGTCTCCTTGGGAGACGCTTTTCATTTGGTTCGATGAAGTTCGGAATCCGTATTATCTAAGCGGACACACATTGTCATGCGAAAGACCTGACGTGCTTCAATTACCGGAAGCGAGCGGCGAGAAGGAAAGAATTACGTACCGTTTCTTTGAGAGCGCGGACAGGTGTTAAAGCGCTTCAGCCGCTCACCTTGTTTTCGCTCCAGTAGCTTCGCCTGAGCCGTCGCGCAGGGTGAGCCAAGGCCCACAGCACGCCCACGACGACAAAGAAACTTGAGGTGAACTTAGACGGAACTTTCATATAAGCCTCATCGACCATGCAGTTAGATTTCAACTGAAGTTTAGTACAAAGGCGATGAATTGGTCATGCAAATTTAAAATCAAAAGTTCTGCTGACGAGCAGCGTCTCCTCAGCGAACGAAGACGTGTCATGGACTCAATGCAAAATTGCGTCAAAGTACCTCGCAAATCGGTTCGAAAGCACGGGTTACCCACGCATCCCGCGCTATGCTGGAGAGTCCTCGGTTCGCGGCATTCACGCGTATCAAGGTTCGCTTTTTCATCTGGACAAGGGGTTCAACATGAGCATTTTCGGTGACATCGTTGCAAAGATTTTCCACAAGGCCAAGCCCGAAGAAACGGCGCCCGCAGTGGCCGCCGATCCCACGCCGGCACCGGCCGCCGCGGCGGCCGCGGACGCGCCCGCAGCGCCTGCTGCGCTGTCCGATGTCGATGTCGGCGCGGTCATGGATCAGCTTGCGAGCGAAAACAGCCAGACGCTCAACTGGCGCGTGTCGATCGTCGACATGATGAAGTTGCTCGGCGTGGACAGCAGCCTCGACCATCGCAAGCAGCTCGCGACCGAGCTCAAGTACAGCGGTGACATGAACGATTCCGCCTCCATGAACATCTGGTTGCACAAGCAGCTTATGCAAGCGTTGGCGGCAAACGGCGGCAAGCTGCCGTCCGACCTGCTCTCGTAAGTCGACGTTCGACGTTCGAAGCGCGAAAGCGCCGCGGAAAAGAAAAAGCCCGCGAATCGGAGATATTCCGGTTCGCGGGCTTTTGTATTGCGGACTCAGGTATTGCGTGTTCGGGTATTGCGTGATCGATTCGAAGCAGGCGCCGCAGGAGAGGGTATGCATCGCGAGGACCACGCCTCTGATAATGCCCGACGAAAGCGGACACATGGCAGGGTGAGGCCGTCGTGCATCCCTTCGCCTACGACGAGCGCGAGAATAATCGACGCGCGAAGGAGATGGGAATCGGAATAGTCGCGATCTTGTTCCGATGACGGCTCGCGTAGGTCTGGCGTTCAACGAACCTTCGTCTTCGATGGGCGCGCGAACGCCGCGATGGGATCGTCGTCGGTCTTCGCGATCGGCGCGCTCTTGACGGCATGTTTAACCGCCGGCTTGGCGGACGGCTGTACGTGAACGTCTTTATGCGCGTGCGCCTGTTCGCGCGCGATGTCCGCACCGGTCATCCATTGCTCGGAATAAGCGGCGTGGGCGACGCCAGCGCCCCCGAACAACGCGACGGAAAGCAAAGCGTGAAGAAATGAACGAGCCCGCATGACTTTAAAGATAAGGGGATTGGGATGCCGCGTGAAGCACACGCGGCCGCGCGAGACTCGATACGCTCACTGAGCGATCATCACCGGCTGCTCTTGATTGTCCGCATCGTAATGAACGGCCGAATTGGCGGCTTGTTCCTGGATCAGGAATTCGCGCGTGGCCTGCGCGCCGCGTTCGTAAGCCGCCTTCGCCGTGTGGTCTTCGAGTGCGGCGAGCAGCGGCATTTGCTCCTGCGCGATGGAATGCATGAGGCTCAGAATGTCCCGGCGCATGGATTCCGGGTATGAGCAGAATTGCTCGAAGCCGCCGGGCGCGGCCACGATATTCACGAGCGACGACAACAAACGCGCGCGGTTGCCGCAGTGCTCGCTGATCGGCATGGTATGGGACAGCGTGGCGGAACCGTTGGCATCGACGGAGATTTGCAGGTCCTTCATGATGGTGAGCCTCTGATATGAATGAGGCCTGCATTTAATCGGGTCGTCGCTCCAAATTCAGTCGGATTTTTCCTATTCGAGGTCGCCGCGATGTTACTTTACATTCGGCGTGAGCCGAAAGGTCGAATTGCGCCGTGCAACGCCTTTCTGAATGCTTGCCGAAATGCGCGCCAGCGGCCGGGCGTGGGCGCGCTCGCTGTGTCGATGTCGCGTTTCCAGTTGTCCGTGTCCTGCTCGCGATGCACGTGCGTAACGAGGGTGCCGAAGTACATGACGATCTCCCGACTCGATGGCGGCTTGAGGAAGGCGCCGTTCAGGTTCGGCGCCATCGGTTCAGGATGCGCGCGCGACCCGGCGGGCGAAACCCGCACGAAGAAGGGCTCGGAAGGCAGGGAGTGTGTAGTACTGAGGATCGTCGGAGGTGACGTTCAGGCGATATGCGGAACGGCGCGCAGACGTTCGAGCGCCACGCGCGATTTGCCGCGGCGCTCCTTGTCGAGCCAGCGAACCGCCTGATCGACCGCGTGTTTGTCATCGAGCGTGGGCGCGACACGACGCACGAAGTCGGCGCTTGCCAGCACGTCGTGCAGATGTCCGATGGCGGCCTGAGCATCGCTGAGATGCGCGATGATGTCCCGGTGACCGCGTTCGAGCACCGGCGCGAAAAGTTCGAGCAGACAGTGCAGCTTGCTTGCCGCTTCGTCGATGCCGCGCAGCGTTTTCGCGTCCATGTGCTTCATCCGGGCGGCGCGCTGTTCTTTTTTGCACAGCGTTTCGTCGGCGAGCAGGATGCGCGCGCGGGCGAATTCCGCGAGCGTGCATTCATCGGCGCGCGCTTCCAGGCGGCGGCGTGCATCGGCGAGCGCCCGGCGCAGCAGTGCGTGGACATCGGCCTTGCGGATCGTCACGCAACTCACGGCGGACGCTTCCTGGCGCTCCTGCTTCAGCGTGCGCACCACGGCGCCAACGTGCGATCCGTTCTTGCGCGCACGCGTGAGCAGATCGCACGCGGCGTCGAGTTCGTGCGGCGCGCCGGCGATCTGCGCCAGCCGTTTGAAACGCTTGCGCACGATGCGCGCTTCCTTCTCGTCGAGCAAAGGCTCGAAGGCCCACCAAAGCGCGCGCAGTCTTTCGAGCGTGATGCGCAGCCGGTCGAGCGCGCGCGCGTCGCCATGCTCGGCCATTTGTTCCGCCTGATGCAGGGCGTCGCTTGCGAGTGGAGTAGTCAGGACGACGAAGGCATCGGCCACGGGTTCATCGCGCAGAGAGGATGTCTGAGTATCGTGTCGCGTGACGGAGGACGGAACGGCGAAAGCAGGAACGCGTAACGCGCTGCGGACGGCGGGATCGAAGTTCAGTGTCATCGTCTCGGTATGCACTTATGTCGCACGACCTTTCGTTCTTTTTTTAGTGTAGGAGGTGCGCGTTTCGTTTGATCGGCATGGCTCTCGCCAAGGTAGGCTTGCCCGGTGTCAGCGTCATGACAAGAGCGAGAATTTCGCATGAAGAATTTGTCACGCTCGCTGCATCTGGCGTTGCGCGAATTCCGCGTTGCACAACGAAAAATTTGACACGAAAGATTCACATAAACGTGCCTCACGCGCACGTATCCTTGGTCCGCCACGGTAAACGAGCGAGTCGATCATGCCTGATATCGCCTTTCCCCAGCAGTCCGCCACAAGCGAACGCACGCGCCGTACCAGCCTCGCTTTTTTCCTGCTCGTTCTGCTCGTCGGCGTGGGTTACGTGGCGATTCATCTTGCTTCGGACCTCGAATCAGTTCGACAAAATTCCTCGCTTGCGTATGTCCTGCTCGGCGTCGCGTTGCTAATCGCGCTTGGTTTCGAGTTCGTGAACGGCTTTCACGACACCGCCAACGCCGTCGCCACCGTCATCTACACGCATTCGCTGACGCCGAATATCGCGGTGGTCTGGTCGGGTGCGTGGAATTTCCTGGGCGTGCTGGTGTCGAGCGGCGCGGTGGCGTTCGGCATCCTGCAATTGCTGCCGGTGGAACTCATTCTGCAAGTCGGCAGCGGCGCGGGTTTCGCGATGGTCTTCGCGCTGCTCATCGCGGCGATCATCTGGAATCTGGCGACGTGGTACTTCGGCTTACCGTCGTCGAGTTCGCATACGCTGATCGGCTCGATCATCGGCGTGGGACTCATGAATCAACTGATGCGCGGGCCTTCCGGCACCAGCGGCGTCGACTGGTCGCAAGCGATGGGCGTGGGCAAGTCGCTGCTGTTTTCGCCGATCGTCGGCTTTCTCTGCGCGGGGCTGTTGCTGCTCATCCTCAAGGCGCTGGTTCGCGTGCCCGCGCTTTACAAGGAGCCGAAAAACAACCGTCCGCCGCCGTTCTGGATTCGCGCGCTGCTCATTCTCACGTGCACCGGCGTGTCGTTCGCGCACGGCTCCAACGATGGACAGAAGGGCATGGGCCTCATCATGCTGATTCTGATCGGCACGGTGCCGACCGCTTACGCATTGAACAAGGCAGTGAGTCCCGCCGAGACGCAGACGTTCGTCGCGATCGCGCATGAAGCGTCGGCCGTGTTCGCGAAATATGCCGGCGATGCGCCGCGTTCGGTCAACGCACGCGAGGATGTGCAATCTTTCGTTCGCACGCGTCAGATGTCGACGGCGACGGTGCCGGCGGTGCGCCAGCTGACCGAAACGATCGCCGATCAAGTCGGCCAGTCGGGATCGCTCGCGGCCGTGCCGCAGAACGATGTCGACAACGTGCGCAACAACATGTATTTGGTGTCCGAAGCAATTCGTCTGATGGAAAAGGCGAATCAGCCGGCTTTTGCTGCGAACGACAAGGCGGTGATCGACAACTATCGGCAAAAGCTGGATCGTGCGACCAAGTTCATTCCGACGTGGGTGAAAGTGGCCGTGGCGATCGCGCTCGGACTCGGCACGATGGTCGGCTGGAAGCGCATCGTGGTGACGGTGGGCGAGAAGATCGGCAAGCAGCATCTCACGTACGGGCAGGGCGCGTCCGCCGAACTCGTGGCGATGCTCACCATCGGCGCCGCCGATGCCTACGGTCTGCCGGTCTCGACGACGCATGTGTTGTCGTCGGGGGTCGCCGGAACGATGGCGGCCAACGGCTCGGGCCTGCAATGGAGCACGGTGCGCAGCCTCGTGCTGGCCTGGGTGCTCACGCTGCCGGTGTCGATCGCACTGGCAGCGTGCCTCTACTGGGTGTTCAGAAACGTGTTCTGAAGGGACCGTCAGCTTTTCGACGGCCGCCCGGTCTTGACCGCTTCGAGCGCCGCGACCGCCTCGACAATGCGCTTGTCCGGCGCGGCATCCAGCATGGCGAGGGCCGCGCGCAACAACTCGCTTTTCTTCACGCGCAGTCCGCCGTCCAGACACTTCTGCTTGAGCGAGGCGATCTTCGCGTAGTCGGACTTGGGCATCGTGAAGCTATCGCGCACGACTTTCTCTTTCTTGATCGTTTCTTTTTTGCTTGCGTCCTTTTTACTTGCGTCCCTCTTGCTCGGTTCCTTTTTCGCGCGCCTGACTTTCGTCTCCGGCTGAGCGGCGGCTGTCTGGGCCTCCTGCTCGATCGCCTTTTTGACGGCGCGCGTCACGGGCTTCTCTGCGCTTTTCGCCGCTGCCTTTTTTTCGACGGCCTTCGACGGTTGCGCCGCCGCTTTCTTTGACGTCACGGCTTGCGCCGCTTCCTTGCCCGCAGATTTCTTTGCTGCCGATTTCTTTGCCGCGCCCTTCGGAAAGTTGAAGGCCTTCTTCGTGGACGGCTCGATTTCCGGTGTGCTCATGCGCTCGCTCCTTTCTCTGTGGAGAAAACAGTATATACGGTTTATGAATATGCGAAACGTGGCAGGCTAGTTTTATCGCGGGATGAAATCGGTGAGCCGGACGAACGCGGCGGGAACGGGCGACATGGGTCTGCAACAAATATTTTCAGTTTTTCGATTTGCTCGATAAAACGCGGCGCATGCGTGACGTGCAGGCCCGGCAGCGCATTGCATGGCGCTTCATTCGTCCCATGCTGATTGCGTGAACGAACTACGATAAATAAAGTTGATCCCCAGTCGCGCGGAACTTACTACAATGTCAGCCCGAAAAAACCAGCCGCGCCGTTTCCGTTTCTGTCGGGCCAACGCAGTGGAGCGTGTTTCATGTCGATCACATTGAACGAATTGCAGGCCTGGAGCGAAAAGCTCCCGGACGAAACCAGCGAAGAAGCCGCGATGCTTCGCGCCATGATGGCGCGCCGGGAGGCCGAACTGCGCCTGCGCATCGCCGATCTGATCGCCACGGTCAGCGAGCGCGAGAACTGGAAGCTGCATCAGTGCGCCGCCACGGCTCGCAGAGTCGAACAGACACCGGTCAATCTGCTCGAATCGGTGTACGAGTATTTTCGGGATCGAAACGACGGCCACTCGCACTTCGAAGCGCCGGGCGTCGCCGGTTCCGCTGCTCAAACTCCGGTGGCCGAGCGCATGGCCGAAGCCAAGGTTGCCGGCCTGGCTTCCTTCGCCTTGACTGAGATGCCGTCCATCGCGTCGAGCGGCTCGCTCATCGAACTGTATTCCCGCATGAGAACGCTGGAGTCGCTGGTGTCGCCCACGCCCGGTCACGGGTGCGGCATTCAGGGCATTCGCATCATGCGCATGGTCGCGCTGATGTCCAAGGCGCGTTCAGCCCGTCTGGCGCAAATGCGGATCAGCGGCACTCAGGCGATCTACCGGCACGCGTGATCCACAGTCACCGGCCTTGATGGGCGAATGCGGATTTTCAAATGGCGCGATTTTTTTCGCGCCATTTTTTTATTTTTTTGCATATTGCGCTTGCAGAAATGACGCGGGATATTTAATCCGGTTAAGCGCGGCTTTCAGCGCTGGATTTGAAACCCGGATTTGCTCGGCTATACTGAATTCATCCGTAGAATTTGTCGGCTAATGCGTTCTTAATGCGGTCGGCTTGAACGAAACTACTACGAACGATTTAACGACGCCGGGCCGGAAGTCTGTTTTGTTTTAGCGCATGCGTAAGTCGTGCAACAGTGGCGGTGGCGGGCAGAAGTTCAATGGGGGAGTCATCGTGAAGGGCCTGCTGAACAAAAAGGGCAACGTGCTCGACAATGCGCCATCTTTCCTTCTGCGCCAGAAGGCGAACACGCCGGCTCGGTTCGCGCCCGCCCGGGCACCCCACGAAGACGCACATAACGTCGATGCCGAAGACGTGCCGACGGCTCCCGCGCCATCCCCATCGCCTGCCACGCGCGTCACGCCTTTACGTGCCGTTCTGCCATCCGCCGCGCAGCCGGGCGCGTATCCGCTGCAGGCTGCGGCCATCTCCGAAGTCGAATGGCTGCTTCAACAATCGACGCTCGCCACGTTCCGAACATTCAACAGTTTTGCCTATTCGGCCACGCTGCTGTTCCATCCGCGCGAGCTGACCTTCTATGCCGTGCTCTATCACGAGGAAGCCGTGTGGCGCGTGCTGAAAGCGTCCGACGCAGATGCCGCCGAACTCGCCTTCCGCCATTTCGTCGAGCAAGCCATTCGTTTAGCCGAGGCTGAAATGCGACGCGCGGTCCTGGAGGCGCAGAACGATCAGTTCGTGCGCTCCATCGCGGAGTCGGAAGCGCAGGTGGAACGCGTGCGCGTCGATCTGCAAATGGGCAATTCTCGCGACCAGGAAGTTGCGCTCAGACAACAGGAGATTCGCAAGGAACTCACGCAACTTGAAGGGCGCAGGATGTCCTCGCAAGTGCAGATGAACAAGCTGCAGCGGCAGTTACACCAGCTCAACGCTACTTGCAACGAGTGTGTTCCGCATCTGCCTTCGGGCCGATGATTCCCCCTGCAAACGAAGTGATCGGGAAGGCGTGCGAAGAATCGTTTAAAATGGCGTTTTTCGCCGGTTAGGTGGCTTTTCCGGCGTACCGCACAGCGTTCCGCGCAATGTAGCTGCTAAGGCCGCGCCCAGTAAGGGCAAGCCGTTTCATCTTCTCGATGTGTTCACGCCCCGAGGCATGAACATCATACAAATAAGTAGTTCCACTGACGAATTGGATTTCGATCCCGTCGGGGAACACTTCGAATGCCGCAACGCCGGAGTTTCCGGCGAGATTTCGATAGGGCTGCATGGTTGTGGTGTGGGCGCGTGTGTTTGGCGCGCTTTCAGTCTCGCAGGCTGTGAGGCATTTTTTTTCGTCCTCGCGGCGGCTGGGCCCTAAAGTTTTATCGGCGCGTGCCGATAGTCATTTCATCGATTGCCCGCCGACATCAGAGTGTCATGGATAAAGATCAACTACCGTTTTTCGAATCGAGCGATCCCCAGGATCCGCATTTTCAGCACGCTCGTGCGCTGAGCCTGTCCGTCGGCGCGATCCGCCGGGCGCAGGGCAAGTGCAACCCCGAAGACTTCCCGGTCGGCTCGATCGAGTGGCACTTTGCCATTGAAGACTTCGCCGGCGACGTGCTCAAAGCGCTCATGGGCGAGTCCGAGAACGTCGACGTGCACGCCGGCCAGCGACGCATGGACTGAGGCTCGCTGACGGGCGTTGCGGGCTTTGGCGCGCCACGTCTGTTTCAGAGCTTGACGCCGCCCGCTTCGGGCGCGTCCACGCCTTCCGGCGGAATCGCGCCGGTGGTGCTCACGTCCTTAGTGTGGTCGGACCAATACGGCTCGCGTCCGTAGTGCTGATGCACCGTGCTCGCCCAGACGCGGTCCGCCATCGACGGCCACGCGTCCTTGTCGAAGCCCGGCGCGTTGCGGACCTGTTCCGCGCTCGCCGCGAGGCGAAAGCACCGGTTGTCGGTATCGAGCGTCAGCGCGCTCCACGGCACCGCCAGCAACTTGTCGCCCATGCCAAGAAACCCGCCGCTCGACAGCACGGCATAGGCAATCCGGCCGCTTGCCACATCCAGCATGATTTCCTTGAGCGAACCGACATCGTGTCCGTCGCTGCTCAACACGGAATCGCCGTCCAGCGTGCTGGCGGCCATCACGTCGGGACCGGGACCTGCCGCCGTCGCCGCACCCTTGCCGATGATCTTCGCGCCGCCTGTTGTCTCCATCGCCTGATTCATGATCGGCTCCTTGCCCTTGTGTCGAAGTGAGTGTTGCGCTCATGGATGTCGCAGCAACGGACGTTCCCATGTTCGCCGGCGCAGTCTCGCCGCGGGCGTCTGATAAGCTCGCAGTTCGCTGAATTCGCCTGGTCGTCCATGTTCGATTACGAGGAATTGCTGGCCGTCGCCTACAAGAACGAACGCGTGTCGAGCCGCCGGCTCGTCAAGGGCGCGGGGCTTTCGGAGCACGAAGCGTTGCGCACGATTCTCGCGAAGGCGGCGGGCGAACGGTCCTTGCGCGAACTGGTGCAGACGCGGCGTGACACGCAGGCGAAAGCGGAAAAGGCGCGATCTGAACGGCAGGAAAAACGCGCAAGCCGTCCCGTCAAGGATCAGGAGGAACACGCCGCCGATCTATGGCGCGGAGGCTTCGACGGCTCCGCTTTGCCGAATCCCGGGCGGATCGGCATCGGCGGCTGGCTCAGGAGCCCGTGCGGCGCGTGCTTCGAGATCAGCGCGACGGCGGGGCGCGGGGACAGCAGCGCGGCGGAATATCTCGCGCTGATCGCGCTTCTGGAAACCGCGCTGCGCGAAGGCGCGCGCAAGGTGTCGATTCAAGGCGACAGCCGCGTCGTGATCGACGACATGCTCGCGTCCGGGAAAGCGGGCATTCGCTCGCTGACGCATCACGCGGCACGCGCCCGCGCGCTCATCGACGCGATCGGCGATGTTCGGTTGCGCTGGGTGCCGCGTCAACGCAACGCACACGCCGATGAATTGTCCCGGCGTGTGCTCGATCAGCTCGCAGCGAACTCCCGCACGTCGGCGGTGGGTTTCTCGCCGAACGAATCGCCCAGCAGATAATCGACGAGCTTGCGCGCCGAATCTTCCGGCGTCGCGAGCTGGCCCTCGCGCTTGAGGGCATCGAATCGTTCGCGCAAAGGAAAACGTTCCAGCCCGATGGCGCGAATTTCCGCCTGCATGTCGGTATCCACCACGCCCGGCGCGACGCTGCAGATGCGCAGCCCCGCGACGCCATCCAGGGCGACCGCGCGTGCATGGTGATCGAGCGCGGCCTTCGTCGCGCAGTACACGCTCCAGCCGGGATAGGCGTTGCGCGCCGCGCCGCTCGACACATGGACGATGCGCCGGTCCGCCGCCCCGGCGGTCTGCGCGGTGAAACCAGCGGACAACATCAGCGGCGCGGCCACGTTGACGCTGACCGCACGCGCGACGGCGGCGGCGTCCTGATCCGCGAGACTGCCGACCGGTTCGAGCACGCCCGCGTTATTCACCAGCAGCACGCGCCGCGCATCTGCCACGAATCCGCGCAGTGTTTCGCCACCGATCCACTGACCGAGCGCGGACAGATCCGCCAGATCCAGTTCGATTTCGCGAAGCTGGCCCGCGTGCCGCGCGGCAAGGTCCGGATTGCGCCGGCGTGAGACTGCGAGCACGTCGATATCGTGCGAAAGCAGCGCCTCGGCGATGGCCGCGCCGATTCCGCGCGTATGACCGGTGAGAACAGCGACGGTTTTCTCAGACATGGGATCGAACTTCCTTTGGTGATCGGCAAGAGCCCGATTTTAAAACCGTACGCATGGAAGCGCTGGCGCGCCGTTATTTCGGAACAGAAATCTATCCCGGTGCGATTATTTCGCCTTGCAAGCCGATTATTCCTTGGTTCTATTGATGTTGAATAAACGCATGTTATAGAGATAGGGGCAATCCCGAGGTGACTGCCAACACAAATATCAACAAAATGCACGGCGCGCGAATTGCATTCAAGCCTGCGATTCGTTCCGATCCACCGATGCGCGCATTAGCGATCCTCTTGCACGCACGAATACGCCAGGTCACGCCGCGCTATCCGCGCGGCAGTCACGCGAAACCGGAACACCAATGAAAGCTCAACACTCTGCATTTGCCGTGGCCGATGGCCGCGCGCTCTTCCGCTGTATTCCCGACGATGCATGCCTCGAAGGCAAGATTCACAAGCGCAACGCAACGTTACGACCGCTAATGCCGACCGGCGTACGCTGATTTGCGATAATCACTGTTTTTAGTTCGCTGGCTTCTTTCGGAAGAAGCCGACAGACCCCGGTATTCACCATGCGCGACGCGCATTGCGGTTTCCAGATCCGGCACGTTCAAACGCTGCCTATTGCCTTTCGTTGTTGAAGGATTTCCCCGATGAACACCTCTACGTCCGGCACGTCACAGACGCGCTCTTTCACCACGATTTTCCTGATCGAAATGTGGGAGCGTTTCGGTTATTACGGCATGGCCGCGCTGCTCGTGCTTTTCATGGTCGATAAAATCGGTTTCGCCGACGATCACGCCAATCTCACCTGGGGCGCTTTCACCGCGCTCGTATTCTCCGCGCCGTCGATCGGCGGCTGGATCGGCGACAAGGTGCTCGGCGCGCGCCGCACCATGACGATTGGCGCGCTCGTGCTGGCGCTCGGCTATTTCATGCTGGCCTTGCCGTTCGATACGCTCGGCTTTCTATATGCATCGCTCGGCGTGATCGTGGTCGGCAACGGCCTGTTCAAGTCGAACGCGGCGAACCTCGTGCGACGCATCTACGAAGGCGACGACGCGCGCATCGACAGCGCGTTCACGATCTACTACATGGCCGTGAACATCGGTTCGACCTTTTCGATGCTCGCGACACCGTGGATCAAGGATCACTGGGGCTGGCATGCGGCGTTCGCGGTGTGCTGCGGCGGCATGCTGGTCGGTCTCATCAACTTCGCGCTGATGCGTCGCACGCTTGCGCACATCGGCTCCGCGCCGGACGACCAGCCGATGCACGTGAAGCGCCTGCTCGCGGTGATCGCGGGCGGCGCGGCGCTGGCGGCATCGACGGTATTTATCCTTCAGCACAAGACGGTGGCGGTGGCCTGTGTGTATGCGGCAGGCGTCGCGATTCTCGCGATCTTCGGCTACATGCTCAGGACGTGCGACCGCAGCGAACGCGCGGGTCTCGTGGCCGCGCTCATCCTCACGATGCAGGTCATCCTGTTCTTCGTGTTCTATCAGCAGATGTCCACCTCGCTCACGCTGTTCGCGCTGCGCAACGTCGATCCGGTGTTCTCGATTGCAAACGTCGATTTGTTCAAATGGAGCGCCGCGCAGTTTCAGGCGCTCAATCCGATCTGGATCATGCTGCTGAGTCCGCTGCTGGCGATGTTCTACACGCGTCTCGCGCGCCGCGGACGCGACGTGCCGGTTGCCGCGAAGTACGCGACGGGTTTCGTCGTCGTCGCAATCGGCTTCTTCGTGTTCGGCTTGTCCGGGCGTTACGCGGTGGACGGACGTGTGTCGTCGTGGTTCATGGTGGCGGGCTACGGTCTTTATTCGCTCGGCGAATTGCTCGTGTCCGGTCTTGGCCTCGCGATGATCGCGCGCTACGTGCCGGCCCGCATGAGCGGCTTCATGATGGGTGCGTACTTCGTCGCGACGGGCGTTTCGCAATATCTGGGCAGCGTGGTGGCGAACTTCGCGCGCATGCCGTCCGGCACGCTCGATCCGATGCAATCGCTGCCGTTGTACACGCATCTGTTCTTCGGGCTTGGCTGGCTGGCAGCGGGCGGGGCGGCGGTTGCGATCGCGTTGCTGCCGCTGCTGGGCAGGCTGTCGCGGGCGCATCATCAGCAAGCGCAGGAGCGGGCGGCAAGCTCGGCGCAGACGGCAGAACGTCGCTTGCAGCCCGTTTCTGCATCGTAATGAAAACGATGGTTGACGCGGCGAATCAGTCCGGTCTATAATTTAATTCTTCAGACGCGGGGTGGAGCAGTCTGGCAGCTCGTCGGGCTCATAACCCGAAGGTCGTAGGTTCAAATCCTACCCCCGCAACCAAGATTCAAAACAAAAAGCCCGGCTCATGCCGGGCTTTTTGCATTGGCGGCGACGCTTTCGCTGAGTCAGACCAAAAGCCACGCTTGTTAATGACAGGCCCCAGAAGCACGAAAAGCCTGCATGAGCATTCACTCATGCAGGCTTTGTGCATTCTTGCCAGTCGTCACCGAACCAGACGTTTGCGAACCGTCGCGCTACTCATGCACGACACCGCCATCCGATCCGGCTCACTGGGAAGCCAGCGCTACCGCAAACCGTTCAGGGCAGAGCGCCCCGATCGATCAATAGAATTTCTTCGGCAATTGCGCGCGGCGGATCTGCTTGCGCAGACGAGCGACAGCAGCAGCTTTCTTGCGCTTGCGCTCGGTGGTCGGCTTCTCATACGACATACGCGACTTGAGTTCTTGGATCAGGCCCGTGCGTTCGACGGTACGACGAAAACGACGCATGGCGACGTCGAAAGGCTCGTTCTCTTTCAACAGTACTTTAGTCATTGAAATCTCGGTTGATCTGGCCCTGCCAGAAATTGGGACAAAGCGCAATTGTACACTTTTTGAGAGCAGGACTGCACCCTTTACGTGGGAAACCGGCTCGCGCGTGGCCGGGAAGCTAATCGTAGGTCGTTGAATCGAGACGACAATCCTCGAATACCCTTGTCGACGGCAGGGAGAGATCAGAAGCCGCGCGCGGGTCTCGAAGGCGGCGGCGTTTCGTGCGCGGCGGGCTGCTCGATCGTGATGTCGGATTGCGCCAGCGCCACGCACGGCAGAATCCATCCGTCGGCTTTTTCTTCGGCGCTCAAACCCGGCCATTCGACGCGATAGCTCACCGCACCTTCCACCGCGCGGCACAGACACGCGCGACACGTCCCGTTGCGGCACGAACTCGGCAGCGTGATGCCCGCACGCAATGCCGCTTCGAGCAACGTCTCGCCATCGCGCACGGCCACGAGAAAGCCGGCCGGTTCGATGCTCATCGCGAAGGATTCGCTCATTCGCGTATCTCGACCGTGGCGCGGCCATTCGTGAGATCGCGCAATTCGGCCATTGCATCCTGACGGCGCGCCGACGGCATGCGCACGACGAAGCGCACCGTCATGCCGTACGCGGCATCGGTCAGTTCGGCATCGTTCTGTTCGATCCAGCGGCGCACGCGCGCTTCATCCGCATAGTCCATTTCGATGCCGATCTCCCCGCGCTCGATGCGCTCGATCCGCTCGGCGAGCTGCATGGCGCTGGCGATGGCATCGGTGTAAGCGCGCACGAGTCCGCCCGCGCCCAGCTTGATGCCGCCGTAATAGCGCACGACGGCCGCGAGCACGCCATCGACTTCGTGATGCCGCAGCACTTCGAGAATCGGCCGCCCCGCCGTGCCCGATGGCTCGCCGTCATCCGACATGCCCGACTGGCCGCCTGCGAGCAGCGCCCAGCAGACGTGCGTGGCACTCGCATGCTCGCCGCGTAGGCGATCAAGTTCACGCATGGCGGCATCGCGGTCGGCCACAGGAATGGCCCACGCGATGAAGCGGCTCTTGCGGATATCGATTTCCGCGCTGACGGAGGAGGCGAGGGTATAGGTGGGCAAGGCTCGGGGTGTGGCAGAAAGCAGGAAGCAAGAAGCGAATGTTAGCCTGAGCGCCGGTTCACCCGGCCGAAGCACCGAGCGCGCGTTGCATCAGCACGGTATCGACCCATCGGTCATGCTTGAAGCCGACTTCGCGCAGCACGCCGACGTGTTCAAAGCCCAACCGCGCATGCAGCGCGATCGACCCCGCGTTGCCGCTGTTGCCGATCACCGCGATCATCTGCCGCCACGGTCCGCGCTCGCATCGGTCGATGAGCGTTGTGAGCAGCGCGAGACCGATGCCGCGTCCGCCTTGCCCATCGGCGACATACACCGAGTCTTCAATCGTATGCCGATACGCCGAACGCGCGCGATAAGCCGACGCATACGCATATCCCACCACCTCGCCTGCTATCTCCGCGACGAGATACGGCAGCCCCGCGCCAACGATGCCCGCATGCCGCGCGCGCATCTCATCGACGGAAGGCGGCGTTTCCTCGAACGTGGCGAGCGCGTTGAGCACGTAATGCGCATAGATGCGCGCGATGGCATCGAAATCGCCCGGCGCGGCTTCGCGCACGAGCGGAACGGCAGACTGCTCGCAAATCATGGGATTAGTCCGGGAGCAAAACGATAAGGCCGATTTTCTCACGCCACCTTCAGACAAAAAAAGAACGAACGGGCCGTTCGGCAACCCACCAAAGACGAGAGTTATAAAGCAAAGAAACATTGAATCGGGCAATCGCCGCCCCCTACACTAAGTCGTTTGTCCGGCACCGTGCACGGACGCGTCGAACCCGCTTCGATGGCGCGCGCGCGGATGCATGGCGGCGGGGGTCGCAACGAGTCGGGACAAAAAAACGCGCACGCACGCGGCATCTTTACCGCCGGCGGCGCGGACCATAACACGCAATGAACAACTTCCAACGTGGGGCGCTGGCCGCGCTTCTGATCGTCATCGTGCTGGTTGCGGCGCTCGCTCCGGTTTCGATCGGCTATCTGCTGGCGCGGCGCATGCAATTTCATGAAGAAGCCGCGCGTCTGAACACGCTCGCGGAAGCCGCGCTTTTGCACGCCGAAGACGTGACGCGCCGGCTTTCAGGCGCGCTCGGGGAAGTCGGCAAGGTGGACGCGCTGCCGTGCTCGGCGTCGTATCTGAAGGCGTTGCGACGCATCGCGCTGCATCATGCACAAGTACGCGATGCCGGCGCCTACGACCGCGACGGCCACTGGCAATGTTCCTCGCTGCTCGGCGCCGTGACGGCCGATTCGCTCGACGAAGTGCGGATGCCGCCGCCCGACTGGCGCTCGCGCGATGGCGTCGTGGCCTGGTATGGCGTAGCGCATCTGCCCGGCGGCGAGGGCGCGCTGGTGATGGGCCGCGACGGTTTCTACATCGCCGCGGACCCGTCGCAATATCTGGACGGACGCGACGAACTCGCCGAGCCGGTCAGCGGTCTGGCGGTCATCAACACGGAAGCGAGCCGCGTGATCGCGCGCACGCCCGCGACGAGCGCCGCCGCCGTGCTCGCCGTGTATCGCGCGAATCCGCATGGTCTCGATTGTTCCGCGTACGCCGTGCGCCGTTCGGTATCGATGCCGCTGGCCGTGGTCGTGAGCGCGCCGCATCAGACCTGGCGCGACCATCTCACGACGCTGCCGTGGGGCTGGCTGCTCGGCGGCATGGCGGCGGGGCTGGCGTGCGCGGGCTGGGCGGCGGTGTTTATCGTGCGGCGGCTGTCGCCACGCGGGCAACTAAGCGACGCGGTGCGGCGGCATCAGTTCATCGTCGCGTATCAGCCGATCGTCGATCTGCACACGCGCTGCTGCGTCGGCGCCGAGGCGCTGGTGCGCTGGAAGCATCACGACCGCATTGTGCGGCCGGATCATTTCATACCGCTTGCCGAACATGGCGGGCTGATTCAGGCGATCACCGATCAGGTGCTCGACACCGTGCTGCTCGAACTGGGCGAGTTTTTGCGCCGCTACGAGGACTATTACGTCTCGGTCAATCTGTCCGCGTCCGATCTCACCACGCGCCGTTTCTTCGATGTGCTCGGTCCGGCCATCGCGCAACAAGGCGTGCGCGCGCCGCAAATCCGGATCGAAGCGACCGAGCGCAGTTTCCTCGATGCCGACGCCGCCAAGGACGTCATCAGCGCGTTCCGTCAGGCGGGCCACGCGGTCTATCTCGACGACTTCGGCACCGGCTATTCGAGCCTGTCGCATCTGCAGAACTTCCGCGTGGACGGGCTCAAGATCGACAAGTCTTTCGTCGATACCATCGGGCAGGATGCGGCGTCCAGCAGCGTGGCGTCGCACATCATCGAGATGGCGGAAACGCTCGATGTGCAGGTGATCGCGGAAGGCATCGAGCGCGAGGAGCAGGCGGCGTATCTGCACGCGCGCGGCGCACGCTTCGGGCAAGGCTGGCTGTTCTCGCCGCCGCTCACGGCGTCGGACTTCATCCGTTATGCGGGGAAGCACGCGGGCAAGATGCGGCGCAGTTGATTTTGCGACGAACGTCCGCATCTGACGTGCTTGTTTCCAACGCGGAGCGACATCATGAACGACCAAGGAGCCACCACTTTTCTGCGCGATGTACGCCATCCGCTGCTCGCGCTTCATCGCGGCGTGCTGGCGCATCTGCGGGCGCGGCACGAGGCCGAGTTCGGACCGGCATCGCCCGGCGAATTTTTGCAGATCGTCATCAATGGTTCGGACTACCGCTGGCTTTCGCCGCTCTCGACGCTCATCGCCACGCTCGATGACGTGCTCGACGATCCCGATGCCACCGCCGACGCACGCATCGCGCATGCACGCGCGGTCATCGCCATGTTCGATGCCGAAGCGCGCGATCCGGCCTTTGCGGAGCGCTATCTGCCGTTGCTGCAAGAAAGCGTCGATGTCGCCGTGCTGAACGGCCAGGTGTCGCAACTTGCGCGCGCCGCTGCCAAGGACTGAAACACGCTCGCTGCCCGGACATACACGTTCGGGCAGTCTTCCACGAGCGAGTAGAATTCACGCCAATCCGCCAAGACCGAATCAAGGAGACACGCGTTGGAGCCTACCGCCAAAGACACTGCGACCAAGCTCGTCGCCGAGGACATCCACAAGCGCTACGGCGACAACGAAGTGCTCAAGGGCGTTTCGTTGTCCGCGAAGGCGGGCGATGTCATCAGCATCATCGGCGCGAGCGGCTCGGGCAAGAGCACGTTCCTGCGCTGCATCAACTTTCTGGAGCGGCCGAACGCGGGGCGCATCGTCGTGGATGGCGAGGCCGTGCGCACGAAAGCCGACAAGGCGGGCAATCTCGAAGTCGCGGATCACAAGCAGTTGCAGCGCGTGCGCACCAAGCTCGCGATGGTTTTCCAGCACTTCAACCTGTGGTCGCACATGACGGCCATCGAGAACGTGATGGAAGCGCCCATTCACGTGCTCGGCTTATCTAAGAAAGAAGCCGAGGAACGCGCGCGCGAATATCTGGAGAAAGTGGGTTTGCCGCCGCGCGTGGAGAAGCAGTATCCGTCGCATCTGTCGGGCGGCATGCAGCAGCGCGTGGCTATTGCGCGCGCGCTCGCCATGCATCCCGATGTCATGCTGTTCGACGAACCTACGTCCGCGCTCGATCCCGAACTCGTCGGCGAAGTGCTCAAGGTCATGCAGCGTCTGGCCGAGGAAGGCCGCACGATGATCGTCGTCACGCACGAAATGAGCTTCGCGCGCAACGTGTCGAATCACGTCATGTTTCTGCATCAGGGGCGCACGGAAGAAGAAGGCAAGCCCGCCGACGTGTTGAGCGTGCCGAAAAGCGAACGTCTGCGGCAATTCCTGTCGGGCAGCCTGAAATAACGTGACGCGAACGGTTGCGATCGTCGCGCTTGCGCCCGTTTCGATGAGCGGAATCGGCGCGATCGTTGACACGCTCGCGCTTGCCAACGAGATCGACGGACGTCTGCTCTACGAGTGCCGCGTGATGTCGCCCGATGGCCGCGCCGTGCCGCTTTCGGGCGGCGCGCACTTGCCCGCACATCAGGCGTTCGATGACAACATCGCGTGCGACTGGCTGATCGTTTTATCGGAGCGACATCAGCCGTTCGCGGATCAGCGGCGCTTCATTAAGATGCTCGCGCACGTCGCCGCGCGCACGCCGCTCGTGTCGGGCGTGCATCACGGTGTCGGGTGGCTCGCGCTTGCGGGCGCACTCGCGCATTACCGCGTTTCGGTGAATCAGGACGCATACGCTCAGCTCGCGACGCAGTTCGATGACATCATCGCCAGCCAGCAGATTTTCGAAATCGACCGCGACCGCGCGACATGCTCGGGCGGCCAAGCCACCATCGACTTCATGCTGGCGATGATCGGCCGCGAGCACGGACAGGAGCTTGCAGAACGCATCGCGGATGCGCTCGGTCTCGGCGTTTTGCGCACGCAAACGGAACGTCAACGCATGCCGTTCGTCGCCGCGCAGGAGGAACGCCATCCGCGCCTGAACGACGCGCTGCAACTCATGGCGGCGAATCTCGAAGAACCGCTCGCGACCGATGAAATCGCCAGCCTCGTCGGCATTTCGCGGCGGCAACTGGAACGCCTGTTCCGCCAGCATCTCGATGCCATGCCATCGAAGTATTACCTCAATCTCCGTCTTCTCGAAGCGCGCAGTCAGTTGCAGCGCACGAGCCAGTCCGTCGTGCAGATTAGCCTCGCGTGCGGGTTTTCATCGGCGGCGCATTTCTCCAATGCGTACCGCGAGCGCTTCGGCGTGACGCCGCGCGAGGAACGGCGCAACTGGATCGAACAGCAGCGCGCGGGCAGCGCCTGAGCACGCGCGCGCCGAATCCGCAAGAATTCCCACGCTCCATGTCGCACGCGCGCAAGACGGAACGCGCACGATTGCCTAATATCGAACTCACTGCAATACCAGACGAGGAGTGGCTCATGAGCGGCATCGAGGTGAATCGCGCGACGTTCGACGAAGTGATGGTGCCGGTATTCTCGCCGGCGAGTTTCGTGCCCGACCGTGGACGCGGCTCGCGCGTATGGGACACCGAAGGCCGGGATTACGTGGACTTCGCGGGCGGCATTGCGGTGACGGCGCTGGGGCATGCGCATCCCGAACTGCTCAAGGTCTTGCACGAACAGGGCGAGAAGCTCTGGCACATCGGCAACGGCTACACGAACGAGCCGGTGTTGCGCCTCGCGAAACGCCTGACCGACCTTACGTTCGCGGATCGCGCGTTCTTCGCCAATTCCGGCGCGGAAGCCAACGAAGCCGCGCTCAAGCTCTCGCGGCGTGTGGCTATCGACCGTCATGGGCCGGACAAGATCGAGATTCTGTCGTTCACGCAGTCCTTTCATGGCCGCACGTTCTTTACCGTTAGCGTGGGCGGCCAGCCGAAGTACGCGGAAGGCTTCGGCCCGCAGCCGCAGGGCATTCGTCATCTGCCGTACAACGACCTGCCTGCCGCGCTCGATGCCATCGGTCCGCAAACCTGCGCGGTGATCGTCGAGCCGGTGCAGGGCGAAGGCGGCGTGATTCCCGCCGATCCCGCGTTCCTCAAAGGCTTGCGCGAAGCCTGCGACAAACACGACGCGCTGCTCATCCTCGATGAAGTGCAAACCGGCGTGGGCCGCACCGGCACCTTCTACGCGTATATGCAATACGGCGTGACGCCCGACATTCTCACGAGCGCGAAGGCGCTGGGCAACGGCTTTCCCATCGGCGTGATGCTCACGACCGAAGCGCTCGCCGCGCACTTCAAGGTGGGCGTGCATGGCACGACTTACGGCGGCAATCCGCTGGGCGCGGCGATCGCGGAGAAGGTCGTCGAACTGATCAGCGACCCGAAGGTGCTCGAAGGCGTGAACGCGCGCAGCGAGGCGATCAAGGCGCATCTGGCGCGCATCAACGAACGCTTTGGCGTGTTCAGCGAGATTCGCGGACGCGGTCTGCTGATTGGCGCGGAACTGAACGATGCCTACAAGGACCGCGCGAAAGATGTGCTCAACGCGGCGGCGGCGAACGGCGTGATCATGTTGATCGCGGGGCCGAACGTGCTGCGTTTCGCGCCGTCGCTCGTCATGCCGATGGCCGATCTCGACGAAGGTTTCGCGCGCATCGAGAAGGCTGTCGAAGCGGTGGCGGGCGCAACCGCTGCCGCACGCTGAGCGGAACGCGACGATGCTCTTCGTCCGCCCCGCGAGACTTTCCGACCTCGACGAACTCGAACGCATGGCGCGCGCAGCGAACCCCGTGCTGCATTCGCTGCCGCGCGACCGTCAGGCGCTGACCACGCGCGTCGCGCTTTCCGAGGATTCGTTCCGCGCCGAAGTGGATTTTCCCGGCGAGGAGTTCTATCTGTTCGTGCTCGAAGATTCGGCGAGCGGCACATTGCTCGGCACATCGAGCATCGTGGCGTCGGCGGGGTATTCGGAACCGTTCTACGCGTTTCGCAACGATGCGTTGATCCACGCATCGCGCGAACTCAAGGTGAACCGCCGCATTCACGCGCTCACCATGTCGCACGAACTCACGGGCAAGAGCCGTCTGACTGGCTTTTATATCGATCCTTCGCTGCGCACGCGGCCGGGCGAAGCGGCGGCGCATCTGCTGTCGCGCGCGCGCATGTTGTACATCGCCGCGAACCGCAAGCGCTTCTCCGACGAAGTGTTTTCGCTGATGCTCGGCGTCACCGATGAATCCGGCATCTCGCCGTTCTGGGAAGCCGTGGGCCGCAAGTTCTTCGGCCGCGATTTCGAACAAGTCGAAATGGCCTCGGGCGGACGCAGCCGCACCTTTATCGCGGAAGTCATGCCGAGTTATCCGCTCTACGTGCCGCTGTTGCCGGGCGAAGCGCAACGCGTGCTCGGCGAACCGAACAAGAGCACGCTGCTCGCCTACGAAATTCATCTCGAAGAAGGTTTCGAGCCGGACCGTTACGTCGATATTTTCGATGCAGGCCCGGTGCTCACCATCGATGTCGATCGAAGCGCATCGGCCGGTTCCGGCGAACTGCGCGCGGTGCAGGACGGCGCGGTCGATGACGGCGCGTCGTATCTCGTCGCGGCGGGCGGGGCGCACGCGTTCCGTTGCATCGTGACGAAGCTGGCCGCGACGCGCGCGCAAGGCGCTTCGCTCGATGCCGCCGCCCGCGATGCCCTGGGCATTCAGGAAAAGGACACGGTGCGCTGCGTGCCGTTGCATCAGGCATCGGGAGAACTGCAATGATCGTCGTGCGCTGCACGCAACCGGGCGATGTCGATGCGCTCGTCGCACTCGCTCAGGAAACCGGGCCCGGGCTCACCACGTTCAAACCGGACCGCGCCGCGCTCGCCAATCGCGTGGAGCGGGTGCGCCGCACGCTCGCCGGTTCCGCCGCCGCGTTCGAAGCGGGCTATTTCTTCGTCATGGAAGACACCGCGAGCGGCGATGTCGCGGGCGTGTGCGGCATCGAAACGGAAGTGGGTCTTGAGCAGCCGTTCTATAACTATCGCGTCTCGACGGCGGTGCATGCGAGTCAGGACATGGGCGTGTGGACGCGCATGTCGCTGCTCAATATCTCGCACGATCTGACCGGTTACGCGGAAGTGTGTTCGCTGTTCCTGAGCCCGCGTTATCGCACGGCGGGCGTGGGCGGCTTGCTGTCGCGTTCGCGCTTCATGTTCATCGCGCAGTTTCGGGAGCGCTTTCCGCAGCGTTTGTGCGCGGAATTGCGCGGCCATTTCGATGACGAAGGCGAGTCGCCGTTCTGGAACGCGGTCGGCTCGCATTTTTATCAGATCGATTTCAACGAGGCGGATTATCTGAGTTCGCACGGCAAGAAGTCCTTCGTCGCCGAACTCATGCCGCGTTATCCGGTGTATCTCGATCTTTTGCCCGATGCCGCACGCGATGCCGTGGGCCGCACGCATCGCGATACCGCGCCTGCGCGCAAGATGCTCGAAGCCGAGGGTCTGCGCTATGAAAACCACGTCGATATCTTCGATGCCGGTCCGGTGCTCGAATGCCACATCGCCGATTTGCGCACGGTACGCGAGAGCGTGCTGGCGCGCGTGAAGATCGGCGAGCGCGCGGCAAGCGATTTCAAGAGCCTCGTATCGAACACGCTGCTCGAAGACTTCCGCTGCGGCGCAACCACCGGCGCGGTGGACGACGGCACGTTCCTGCTCACGGCGGAAGAAGCCGCTGCGCTGCATGTGAAAGAGGGCGACGAAGTGCGCGTGTTGACATCGGCGCCGCGCACCAACGGATGAGAGACGACATGACTTCTTCGAACCAACTGTATATCGGCGGCGAATGGCAGGAAGGCGCGGGCGCGGCGTTCGCGTCGCGCAATCCGGGCACGGATGAAATCGTGTGGCAAGGCAAGAGCGCATCCGCCGATGATGTGAACCGCGCCGTGCTCGCCGCGCGCCGTGCCTTCGCCGCATGGTCCGCGACGCCTTTCGATGAGCGCGTCGCCGTGGCCAAACGCTTCGCCGCGTTGCTCAACGAGAACAAGGAATCGCTCGCTCACGCAATCGGCCGCGAAACCGGCAAGCCGCTGTGGGAAGCCCGCACCGAAGTGGCATCGATGGCCGCGAAGGTCGATATTTCCGTGCAGGCGTATCACGAACGCACCGGAGAAAAGCGCGCGCCGATGGCCGATGGCATCGCGGTGCTGCGGCATCGTCCGCACGGCGTGGTGGCGGTGTTCGGGCCGTACAACTTTCCGGGGCATCTGCCGAACGGGCATATCGTGCCGGCGCTGATCGCGGGCAATGCGGTCGTGTTCAAGCCTTCGGAACTCGCGCCGGGCGTGGCGGCGGCGACCGTCGCGCTGTGGATCGAAGCGGGGCTGCCTGCGGGCGTGCTCAATCTCGTGCAGGGCGAGAAGGATGCGGGCATCGCGCTGGCGAATCATCGGCAGATCGATGGGTTGTTTTTCACGGGTAGTTCGGACACCGGAACGCTGCTGCACAAGCAATTCGGCGGACGGCCCGAGATCGTGCTGGCGCTGGAAATGGGCGGGAACAATCCGCTGGTCGTGGCGCAGGTCGAAGATATCGACGCCGCCGTGCATCACACGATTCAATCCGCGTTTCTCTCGGCGGGACAGCGTTGCACGTGTGCGCGGCGTCTGCTCGTTCCCGGCGATGCCTTCGGTCAGCGCTTCCTGCAACGCCTGACCGAAGTGAGCGCGAACATCCGCACAGGCGCGTTCGATGAGGAACCGCAGCCTTTCATGGGCGCGGTGATTTCGTCACGCGCGGCGAAGCGTCTCGTCGATGCACAATCGCGCCTGATCGATTCCGGCGCGCGGTCTTTGCTCGAAATGACGCAGCGCGCGCCTACCCTAGGCTACGTCACGCCCGCGATCCTCGACATCACCGACGCGCTCGACGTGCCCGACGAGGAACATTTCGGCCCGCTGCTGCAAGTCACGCGCTACAACACGTTAGACGACGCCATCGAGCGCGCCAACGACACCGCGTACGGCCTCTCCGCCGGCCTCCTCGCCGACGACGAAGCGACATGGACGCACTTCCAGCGCACCATTCGCGCGGGCATCGTCAACTGGAACCGGCCGACGAACGGGGCGTCGTCGGCGGCGCCGTTCGGTGGCATCGGGCGCTCGGGCAATCAGCGGCCGAGCGCGTATTACGCAGCCGATTACTGCTCGTACGCGATGGCATCCGTCGAAAGCGCGCAATTGCAGATGCCCGCGAGCGTTTCGCCGGGCCTCACTTTCTGAGCATGGGACACGACATGCAGGCATCCGAAGCAAATTTCGACGGGCTGGTCGGCCCGACGCACAACTACGCGGGACTCTCGTTCGGCAACGTGGCCTCGCGCAACAACGAGAAGTCGGTCGCGAACCCGAAAGCGGCCGCGAAACAGGGCTTGCGCAAGATGAAGCGGCTGGCCGACATGGGCTTTCAGCAAGGCGTGTTGCCGCCGCTGGAGCGTCCTTCCATTCGCCTGTTGCGGGCGGTCGGCTTCAGCGGACGCGATATCGACGTAATCGCCCGCGCCGCGCGCGAAGCGCCCGAACTGCTGGCGGCGGCGAGTTCCGCCTCGGCGATGTGGACCGCGAACGCCGCGACCGTCAGCCCGTCCGCCGATACGCGCGATGGGCGTGTGCATTTCACGCCGGCCAATCTCGCGGCGAAGCTGCATCGCGCGATCGAGCATGGTGAAACGCGCCGCACGCTCGGCGCGATTTTCGCGGATGAAGCGCGCTTTCAGATTCATCACGCGCTGCCCGGCACGCCCGCGCTCGGCGATGAAGGCGCGGCCAATCACACGCGTTTCGCGGGCGAATATGGCGAGAAGGGCGTCGAGTTCTTTGTCTACGGACGCAGCGAATACGGCAAAGGTCCGCAGCCGCAGCGCTTTCCCGCGCGGCAGACGCTCGAAGCGAGCCGCGCCGTGGCGCGTCTTCACGAGCTTTCCGACGATGCCGTGGTGTTCGCGCAGCAATCCCCCGATGTGATCGATGCAGGCGTGTTTCATAACGATGTGATTGCGGTCGGCAATCGCACGACGCTGTTCTGTCATCAACGCGCGTTCGTCGATCAGCAAAAGGTCTACGACGAACTGAGCGCGAAGCTGCGCGCGCACGGTGCGGTTTTCAGCGCGCTCGAAGTGCCCGAACGCGAAGTCAGCGTGGAAGATGCAGTGTCGTCGTATCTGTTCAACAGTCAGTTGTTGTCGCGCGCGGACGGCAAGCAAGTGCTCGTCGTGCCGCAGGAATGCCGCGAGAATGCGCGCGTGGCGGCGTATCTGGATTCCCTCGAAGGGCGGACCACGCCTATCGACGAAGTGCTGGTTTTCGATCTTCGCGAGAGCATGAAGAATGGCGGCGGTCCGGCTTGTCTGCGTTTGCGCGTGGTGCTGAACGAAGCCGAGCGCGCAGCGGTCAACGCGCAGGTCTGGATGAACGACGCGTTGTTTTCTCAACTCGATGGTTGGATCGACCGCCATTACCGCGACCGTCTGGCAAGCGACGATCTGGCCGATCCGTCGCTGCTGAACGAATCACGCACGGCGCTCGATGAACTGACCACGCTTTTGAAACTCGGCTCCGTCTATGACTTCCAACGCTGAATCGGGCTTGCTTGAGGACTTTCTGGCGTTCTCGCTTGCGGGTGCGCGGCCCTCGGTTGAAAGCGGCATCGCGCCGTCGGGCGTGCGCTGGACGTGGCAGAGCGAAGGCGTGTTGTTGCTGGAACCGCAGAATTCGCCGTGCGCGAGCGTGCTGGCATCGGCGGGCATTCATGGCGATGAAACCGCGCCGATTGAAATGCTTTCGCGGCTGGTCGCGGATATCGCGCACGGGCGCGCGCCGCTCGCCGCGCGCATGCTCGTGATCCTCGGCAATCCCGCCGCGATGCGCGCATCCACACGCTATGTCGATGACGACCTCAACCGCCTGTTCAGCGGCCGTCACGCCACGTTGAGCGCAAGCCACGAAGCGCCGCGCGCGCTCGAACTCGAAGCCGCCGCTCTGGCGTTCTTCGATAACGACACCCAGCCGAAATGGCACATCGACATGCACACGGCGATACGCGGCTCGGTCTTCGAGCAGTTCGCGCTGTTGCCGCACACCGGCGCGCCGCTGGCCCGCGCCATGTTCGACTGGCTCCGCGATGCGCAATTGCAGGCCGTGCTGCTGCACAAGGAGAAGAGCCATACCTTCGTGCACTTCACGGCGCAACACGCGGGCGCGTTGTCGTGCACGCTGGAACTCGGCAAGGTGCGGCCTTTCGGTCAGAACGATCTGTCTCGCTTCGCGGCAGCGGATGCGGCGCTGCGTCGGCTGATCGCGGGCGAAACAGCGGCGGTGGAGGATCACGCGCCGTTGCGTGTGTTCACCGTGGTCGCGCAGATCGACAAGCAGAGCGAGCGCTTCGTGCTGAACGTCGCGAGCGATGTGCCGAACTTCACCGCGTTTCCCGTTGGCACCGAACTCGCGCATGACGGCGAGTATCGCTATCGCGTGTCGCACGACGAGGAGCGCATCGTGTTTCCGAATCCGCGTGTGAAGCCGGGTTTGCGCGCTGGCCTGATGGTCGTCGATACCACGGACGCGACGCTCGCCTCGCTCGTCTGACGGTTTTCTCCCTCGCGATACAATCGCGGCCCGGCATGCCGATGCGTCGAACGAGTTGAACGAAGCGCATCGGACAAAAAGTCACGACCGTATCGAAGGAGAGAGGAGTTGATGAAGTTGCATTGCGCCGTTCGCACGCTGACGGCATACGCTGTACTGGGCACGAGTCTCATGGCAGGCGTCGCGCACGCCGCCGATATCACGAAGGAGTTGCGCTTCGGCGTCGAGGCGTCCTATGCGCCGTTCGAATCGAAGACGCCTCAAGGGCAACTGGTCGGGTTCGATATCGATATCGGCAATGCGGTTTGCGCAAAGCTGAAGGTCAAGTGCGTGTGGGTCGAGAACGCGTTCGACGGCCTGATTCCCGCCTTGCAGGCGCGCAAGTTCGATGCGATTGATTCGGACATGAGCATCACGGACAAGCGCCGCGCGGTGATCGAATTCACCGATCCTATTTATAGCATTCCGAATCAGCTCATCGCGAAGAAAGGCAGTGCGGTGTTGCCGACGGTGGAGGGTTTGAAGGGCAAGCGCGTGGGCGTGTTGCAGGGGTCGATTCAGGAAACCTACGCGAAGGCGAAGTGGGCGCCGGCGGGCATCGATGTGCAGTCGTATCAGGCGCAGGATCAGGTGTATGCCGATCTCGCCTCGGGCCGGCTGGATGCTGCGTTTCAGGATGGCGAGGCGGCGTCGAAGGGTTTTCTGAAGTTGCCGCAGGGTGCGGGGTTTGCGTTTGCCGGGCCGGCGGTTAGCGATGAAAAATTGCTTGGCGCGGGTGTGGGGTTTGGTGTGCGCAAGAATGATCGGGCTTTGCGGGATGCGTTGAATCGTGCGCTCAAAGAGTTGAAGGATGATGGGTCTATTGATCGGATGGCGGCGAAGTATTTTGATGTGAAGGTGGGAGTGAAGTAACGCACGCGTTATGACGGGGGCCTCTTTCGTGCAAGGGGCTGCTGTTGTTTGTGCTGTTTATTCAGTAGCCGCCTCCCCGGCGGGGGGGTAACTTTCTTTGCTGCTGCAAAGAAAGTCACCAAAGAAAGCAGCTTTTTACACCATGCACGATGGCTGGAGAGGGTTGGTCTGGATTAACGATGCAGTGGCCGCAATAGGACTTTCCACGCATCACGTGTCGCTTAGGCAACCTGGCGATTTCGAGCTCGAATCCTTTGGCTTAGTGGCCCGCATTCATTGTTTCGGCCATGCGCTGCGCGCGCCGAGAACCTAAGAACGGAATCCCGCAGCGTATCAGCGTCCAGCCACCTCACACGTCACCGTTATGTCGTTATTCGGCCCTACCTTGGTAAGTACTTCTGGGCAAAGCGCACACACCCACGCAAGTCACCTTTTAGTCGGAGCACTAACCAAGGTAGGACCGAATAGCAATCTTGCGGAGAAGCCTGGGGTGGCTGGGCGCTTATAGACTGCGGGATTCCGTTCTAAAGTTCTCGGCGCGCGAAGCGCATGGCCGAAGGAATGAATGCGGTCCACTAAGCGTTGAGACTTCGCGCGCGTAATCGCGAGGTTGCCTAAGCGGCTCGTTATGCGTGGCAAGTCCTATTGCGGCCACTGCATCGTTAATCCAGACCACACTCTCCAGCCATCGTGCATGGTGTAAAAAGCTGCTTTCTTTGGTGACTTTCTTTGCAGCAGCAAAGAAAGTTACCCCCCCGCCGGGGAGGCGGCTACTGCAATAAAAGCCCAACAACAGAAGCCCCTTGCACGACAAAAAGACAGCAGCACCCGCAAGCCAGTATTCCAACAGCTCAAACCCGAGCATTGAATCACCCCGAAAAATGAGGCTTCAGCCGAAAAACGCAACACATCACCTGACACTGTCCGATAGGTCAAATCTCGGCTAATACACATTACCTTATGCCGAACGTATCAACGCATGCGCCACCGGCAAATACTTCGTCAGAATGCTCAACATGGCGGCCGCCTCGGCCTTCGAAACCGGCGGAAACGGTGAAACGTAAGAGGTCCCGTTGCGCCGCTCATGTGCCTTCGTGATGAAGGCGAATTCCTGCGCATTCACGCCCAGCGACGTCGACACGCGCTGAATGGCCATGTTGCGGCCAGCATCCTTGGTTCGGACTTCGTAGAACTCCAGCACAGCCTGAACCAACTGGAAATATCCTTCGTAGGCCAACGTAAATATCTGCAGATGCCGCGCGGCACTCAACTCGTCGGCCGTGGCCTTGTAATCGGTTGCGTTGCGCAGGAATCCTTCAATCGCACCGGGTGTCGGTGCCACCGCTTCGAAGGCTCTCGTCTTGATGAGGTTCTCGTATTCGACCGGGCGTTGCATCACAGTATCCTGAGACTGGGGCCCTGAGCGATCTGGGCCATGACCGGATCGGATTCTATCAAGGCAAGCCATTCAGCAGGCTCGTACAGCGAGAAATTCACGGGCCGCATCAGCCCTTGTTCGGCAATGTGAAGGGCCTCCGATAGTTCGAGAAGCGGAGCACTCCCGATGATGATCAGATCGATGTCACTTCGCTCGCCATCGGTGCCCTTGGCCACGGAACCAAAGACGAACGCTGTCTCGATTTGGTTGGCAAAGGGCGTCAGCGCTTCTCTCAACGGCTCGACCACGCCGAATGACTTGCGCGCAATGCTCAGCAGTTCTGGATAAAGCACGAAGCCGGTGTTGGCGCGGATGCTCCGCTGCCGGCCTCGCCGTTCATCTTCCCGAAGCACGCCGGCTTCGACCAGGCGATCAATCTGTTTCTGAGCGCTCCCACGCCCGCTGTCAGCGAGTCGAAGCAACTCCTCGAGCGCGAAGCTTCGGTCCGGGTGAAGCAAGGTAGCACCTAGCACGCGCTGTAACCCCGGGGTGAAGAGAAAGTCGGCGACGCTCATGCAAAATCCTCGATATGGGGATGATCATCCCTATTTTAAGGATTAACGTGTAAATCCTCAATATAAGGATATAAATCCCTAATTTAAGGATTTGAGCGATGTTTACATCGACGCCGCAATCACCACCGTCGCCGTCGTCCCCGCCGACAACAACACCCCCTCCGGCACCTCATCGATCCTCACCCTTACCGGCACGCGCTGCGCCAACCGCACCCAATTGAACGTCGGGTTCACATCCGCCAGCAATTCACGGCTTTCGGGATTATCACGGTCATAGATCCCCCGCGAAATACTCTCGACGTGCCCCTTCAACTCACCGCCGCTCATCAGCCGAATCTGCGCGCGATCACCGACACGCACATGCGGCAGTTTCGTCTCTTCAAAATACCCATACACCCAGAACGAATGACTATCGACGATGGCGAGTTTCGCCGCGCCCGAAGTCGCATAGTCGCCGCGATACACGTTCAAATTCGTCACGTACCCATCGACCGGCGAAAAAACCTTCGTGCGTTCGAGATTGAGTTTCGCGGCATCGAGCGCGGCCTGCGCCTGCTGCAATTGCGCGGCGGCGGTCGCGGCGGTCTGCGTGGCGTTGTCGCGTTGTTCCTTCGATACGACCATGCTGTCCAAATCGGCACGGCGCGAAGCATCGGCGCGTCGCATGCGCAGTTCGGCGGCGCGCGCGGCGACGTTCGCCTCGGCCTGCTCGACGGCGATCTGATAGTGCGAAGGATCGATCTCCATCAGCAATTCGCCTTTCTTCACGAACTGGTTATCGTGCAGTGGCATCTGCACGACCGCGCCCGACACATCCGGCGCGACATTGACGACATCGGCGCGCACGCGGCCATCGCGCGTCCACGGCGCATCCATGTAATGCACCCACAGCAAGCGGCCGGCGATGAGCGCCGCCGCGAAAATGGCCATCGTCAGAACGATGCCGAGCAGTTTTCGAAGCAACATGATGACGACTCTCTACAAAAGAATTCAGCGATAAACCGCCAGCCCCAGCGCGCAACACACGCACACGAGCAGACACGCACGAAACAACGACGGATGCCACACGACGCGATACAACCCCGTCAGCGCGATCACGCGATCGATGATCCAGCTCGCCATGCCGCCCAGCACGAACAGCAGCAGAATGGCCGGCACATAGGCCTCGAAGATCGAAATATCACGCGGCATGGGGCGCTCCTTGCGGTTGATCGTCGGCGATGGCGGCGAACGGCGATTCGGGATCGATCAGCGCCGTGCGAATGAAATGCAGATGACTCACGATGCGTTGCACACGCGCCGCATCGAGCGTTTGCATGTCCACGATGGCGCGCTCGACCGCAACCAGCGCCGCGTCGAAACGCTTCGCGTCCGGGCGATCGAACAGCCGCGCGACGGCATCAAGCGTCAAATCGACCGAATGGCGCACCGACTTCTCCAGCGCTTCGATCTCGACGCGCAAATCGATCGTCGCATTGCCGAATTCGAGCACGGCAAACAACCATTGCAGCGCCTCGCGTTGCAACTCGGGCTTGTCGGCGACGAGCGCGTTGATCTGCGAAAGCAAATCGCGCGTGCGGCTTTCCATGTGCGTCTTGACGCGCGCAAGACGTCCGCGCCGCGCCTGCACCACTTCGCGCCGCAAGTCCGCCAGCAGCAGGCGACGCAGCCACGGCGCATCGGTCGGCAGCAGCACGGCGAAGGCGATGGCGACGACGACCATCGACCCGACGAGCGCGATGGCATCGTTCATGTAGCCGGTCGGATCGTAGTGAACGAGGTTGTCCGGGCCCGCGAGAAACGAGAAGAAAATCAGATAGCCGACGCCTATGCCCGCCACCGCGCGCCGTGTGCTGAGGAACGCGCCGAGCATCATCGCGGGCGTGAGGGCGGCGGCCATCAGCACGAATCCTTCGATATGCGGAAACACGCCGAACACGACGAGCATGCCGGCGAAGGCGGCGAGCAAGGTGCCGCAGGCCATCTGCATGGCCATGAGCGTCGGGCGCGGTGAGGACGAAGCCAGCGCGCACACGGCGGCGGCGTTGAGCACCAGCGTGCCGCCGCTCGGCCACGCGCTGTAGATCCAGAACGCGGACAGCACGAACATGACGATCGCGCCGCGCACGCCGGCCACGCCAGTCGCGATCGGATTGGTCTTCGGCACATAGCGCGCGACCCAGTGTTCGCGCTCGTGCGACGGCGCCGCGAGCGAGGCATAGGTGTCGGCGTAGGCCAGCATGTCATCGACGAAACGAAAGAGCAGTTCGGATGCCGTATCGAATTCGAGCGGGTCGAATGCGGAATTGGCTTTGAGCAAAAGGGCACGTTGTTCATGCACGCGACGCGGCAACTCAGCCTTGTAGTCACGCAAACGCGCGGCGGCGTGCGCAGCTTCGGCGGCATTGCGCACCGGCTCGCCATCGTTGAGCAGCAGCGGCGGCACTTCATGAAAGAACGGTTCCAGCGCGGCGATGGTCGCCGTCGAAGCATTCGCGCGCAGCCGGTTCATCAACTGATGCAGCGCGTGAAAGCGCGTCGACGCGCTCATGAATTCGCTGTTGAGCCGCGCGAGCCGCCCGCCGCGCATGCGGGCTTCAGGCGTCTCGAACACGGCGACACTGCGCGCGGCCTCGAAGCCGACGATATCCGCCACGAAGCGCAGATTCGTCTTCTCGATTTGCGCGCGTTCGAGCGTGCCCGACAGCGTGCGGCACACGTAATCGACGAAATCGCTGAAACGGCGGCGCACCGTGGTGCGAATCTGCTCGCCCGCGTGCTGCGGAAACACGAGCGCGCTGACGAACCCCGCACACACGATGCCGAGCGACACTTCGCCCACGCGTGTGAGCGCCGAGATATACGCCGCTTCGGGATGCTGCGCCGCCGGAATCCCGATCAGCGCCGCCGTGTAGCCCGCCAGCACGAAGCCATACGAACGGAAGTTGCGATTGCGCGCCGCGCCCGCCGTGCAAATGCCGACCCACAGCGCCGTCGCGCTCAAAAACAGCACCGGCTCCTGCGCGAACAGCGCGATGAACACGAGCATCACCACCAATCCAACCACCGTGCCGCAAAACCGGTAGAAGCTCTTGGCGAGCACCATGCCGCTTTGCGGCTGCATCACGATGAAGACGGTGGTCATCGCGGTGCGCGGCTGCTGCATGTCGAGCCGCATGGCGATCCACAGCGCGAGCAGCACGGCGATCACCGCCTTGAAGATGTAGACCCACGCGAGGCCATCGGTGCGCGCCCAGTCGGCGAGGGCTTCTGCGGGTTTGTCGAAGATGGAAGCGGTTGTCGACATCACTGCACCTGCTCGTGCGTGTCGTTCAGACGGCTGAACGGCCCGATATGCTTCGATGGCGCAAGCGTCGCGTCCTGCGGTCCATTCGCCGGTTCGTCGATGCCGCCGCCCAGCGCCGCCGTCAACGTCGCGTACGACGCGAGCCGTTGAGCCCGCACGCGCGCTTCGCCATCCTGCGCGCGCAGCAGTTGCGCCTGCGCGACCAGCACGTTCAGATAATCGGTGAGACCGCGCCGGTAGCCTTCGTTGGCGAGGTCGTAGCTTTTACGCGCGGCGGCGACCGAACGGGCGGAAGCATCCATTTGCGTATCGAGCGAATGCACGCGCACGACCTGATCGGAGATGTCCTTCAACGCGCCGACCAACGTCGCGTTGTAGTGATCGACGGCTTCATCGTATTGAGCGGATGCCGCGCCCAGTTCCGCGCGCAGGCGTCCGCCTTCGAAGATCGGCAGCGAAATCGCCGGACCGAAGGAATAGCCGGATGCCTTGCTCGTCAGAAAACTCAGCAGCGCGCCGCCCGCGAAAGCCTGCGTGAGCGAAGCCGCCAGATTGATGTTCGGATAGAACCCCGCCTTCGCCACGTCGATGCCACGCGCCTGCGCCGCCACCATCCAGCGCGCGGCAACGATATCCGGCCGATGCCCGACCAGTTCGGCCGGCAGCGCGGACGGCAAGGGCAGCGGCGTCGCGAGCGAAAGCGCCGGACGCGTGAGGGATTCGCCCGCGCCGGGACCATCGCCCGCGAGTGCGGCCAACTGATTGCGTGCGAGCGCGATTTCTTCCTTCTGAATATCGATCTGACGTTCGTACTCGGGCAAGGGCGCTTCGGCCTGACTCAGTTCGAGTTGCGTGCCGAGCCCGCCGCCCAGGCGCCGACGCGCCAGATCCGCGATATGCCGTTGCTGATCGTAGGTCTGCTGCGCGATATCGAGCAGCGCGTACGACTGCGACAAGCCGATATACGCCCGCACGATGTTCGTTTCCAGATCGACTTGCGCGGCGCGGGCATCGGCGGCGCGCATGTGGGCCACATCCAAAGCGCGTTCGGTCGAATGCGCATCGCGGCCAAAGAGATCGAGGTTGTAGGAGAGCGAAAGGGCGGCGGTGTTGTCCCACGTCGTGGTATCGGCGTAGGGGCCGGGACCGTAGAAATCGTTGTTCGGCCAGTTGTGGCGCGTCATGGCCATGTCGGCGTCGACGTGCGGCAATAGCGCCGAATGCGCGACGCGCGCATCTTCGTTCGCTTCGCGCACGCGGGCTGCGGCCATCGCGAGCGTCGGATTGTCTTTCGTGGCGCGCGCGATCCAGGCATCCAGTTGCGGGTCGCGGTAAGCGCGCCACCAGTCTTCGTCGGGCCACGCGGCGTCGGCGTTCGCGGCGCGGATGGCGCTGCCTGCATCGAGCGTGGACGCGTCTTTCATCGAATCCTGCGGCGCGATCTTGCCGGTGCTCGCGCAACCGGCGATTGTCAACATTGCCGCAAGAAACGCCGTGACGAAAACCCTTCTGGACCCAGTGCTCGACACCATTCACCCCCAAAACCGAATTAGATTTTATGAATGGATTATATTTTTGCGGGTATTGTCGAATAACCGGTAAGAGTGCAAAGCATTCTTACGGAGATTGTGATAATGGTCCTTACGATGCGTGTAACAATCGCGTCATCGAACTAATGTCCCCCAAGCCATCATGGATACGCTCCAAAACATGCGCGTCTTCATGCGCGTCGTCGAGGCGGGCAGCTTCACGGCGGCGGCGCATCATCTGAATACGACGACGGCGTACGCCTCGCGCGCGGTGTCGGACCTCGAAGCGCATTTGCGGGCGCGCTTGCTGAACCGCACGACGCGACGCATCGCGCTGACGGAAGCGGGCGAGCGTTATCTGCAGCGCTGCGAGCAGATTCTGGCTTATGTCGATCAGGCCGAAGCCGAAGCGGGTGATGCCCACGCGCGTCCCGCTGGCAAGCTCAAGGTGCATTCGATGACGAGCTTCGGCCAGCATTACGTCGTACCGATGATTTCGCGCTATCAGCAGCGGCATCCTTCGGTGCAGGTGGATTTGACGCTGGCGCAGCGCGTGCCCGATTTGCTCGACGAGGGTTATGACGTGTCGATCGTGCTCGCGTCCGATCTGCCGGATTCGGGGCTGGTGTCCGCGCGGCTTGGCGTGATTTACAGCATCGCGTGCGCATCGCCGGCGTATATCGAACAGCATGGCGCGCCGCACGTTTTGTCCGATCTCGTGCGCCACACCTGCCTACAATTGATGACGCCGGTCGGTCCGCCCGACCGCTGGATTTTCAATGGCCCCAACGGCGAGGAAACCGCGAGCCTCGGGCAATCCATTTTCACCGTGAATGTCGCCGACGCGATGGTTGCCGCCATCCGCGAGAACATGGGAATTGGCGTGCTGCCGACATCGTCCGCGCTCCCCGCGCTGCGCGATGGCTCGCTCGTACGCGTGCTGCCGCAACACACGATGCAGGAGCTCAACGTCTACGCGCTGTATCCATCGCGCCAATATCTGGACGCCAAAATACGTACGTGGATTGAATTTCTACGTGAGACGATGCCGCAAACCCTCGCCGCCGATGCCGAATCCCTCAAAGAGTTCGTGGCGAGCTAAAAGCGTCGAAGCGAGCAGGCGTGAATGTGGTCCGCCGCACGCTGGATGACACTCGTAACGAAAAAAGGTGCGGCGCAACACTTGCTTACTTCCAAATCGGTCTTAGCTTGTTAGTGTCTGGATACGTTCAATCGCAGCATTACCGGGATTTCTCATGGGCACGCCTCTTTTACCCGCTCTCGCCGCACTTCTGGTCTTGATCACCATTCCGGCATCGCGCGACTTGTTCAGAACCTTGCGTGAGCGCAACGAGCGCAATGCAAAAACGCGCCTCGTGCCGATTCGTATCGACGAGCGCCGTCCGCGCGATTAAGCGCTGGTTGGGTTCTCAAAGCGACGTTTCCAGCGGCTCGATGAGCCGTGGCTCGTCGTTCGTCGCGCGATTCACATCCGTGGATACGCGATGCCAGACGAAATGCGAAGCCGGCACGCCGTCGCTCGATGCGAGGCGCGCGAGGTCTTCCATCGACGTTTCCGGATCGAGCCAACGCCGCGCGGCCGCAGGTGAAAACACGAGCGGGCGGCGGTCGTGGACATCGACCAGCCCTTCATCCGCCTTCGATGTCACGATGACGAAGCCCGCGCCGGGAATCGCCGCGTCTTCCTCGCGCATGATGCTGGTGAGGGCGGCGAGGAACATCGGCTCGCCATCGGCGCGCTGAATGTAGTAGGGCTGCTTGAAGGGCTTCCCGCCCGGGTCACCGGGACGCGGTTCGATGCGCCATTCGAACCAGCCGTCCGCGGGCACGAGAATGCGCGCTTTTTTCCAGAGATTCCGAAAATACGCACTCGTCGATGCGGTCTCGACGCGCGCGTTGATGGTCTGCGGCAGCTTCTTCTGAATGGCCCACGGCGGGCAATATCCCCAATGCACCGCGCGGATGGTCTCATCCGGATAAACCGCCAGCGGATGCGTGCCGGGCGAGAGGTTATAGCCAGGGCGCCGGTCGGCGGCATCCACCAGCACGAATGGATTCTTCAGATGCACACGCTGCGCGTAATGGATCGGCAGTCGGTACTGGCTGATTCGGCCGCACATGGGCATTCCTCCGCAAAGTTCGCCGTGCTTCAGAACTTCAGATTTCAACTACCTTATCCCACGCGAAGTCCGGATTTTCCCACTGGTTAGTGCGCTTGTCGAAGTAGCCGCGCGGGTTGCACACCACGCGCGCGCCGTTCGAAACGTAATCGAACGAGGTATGCGTGTGCCCATGAATCCACAACGCAACCGGCTCGCGCGCCAACTCCGGCAAATCATTGACGAATCCCGCCGATGCCAAATCCTGCGCGTAACGCGGCGCAAGACTCTCCCGCAGCGGCGCATGATGCGTGACGACAATCGTCTTGCCCGCAAACGGCTTCGCGAGTTCGCTTTCCAGCCACGCGCGCGATTGAATGTGCAACGCGAGTGAATCGTCGGGCATGAAAGCGCGCGGTTCACCATCTGGCTCGGGCCATGAAAGCTGAATCAGCCCGCGATAATCGAGCATGACTTTCATGCACGCCTGCTTCGCGGTATCGAGTTGCGCCGCATTCCCGCCGAACAGCGCAAAGTCCGTCCACAGCGTGGTGCCAAGCACGCGCCATTGGCCGCGCCGGTCCACCAGCGCGCTGTTGTTCAGGAAATGCACGTTGCCCACGCTGCGCGCGGCGTCGTGCATGGCGGCTTCCATCGCGCCGAATTCGGCATCGTAATACTCGTGATTGCCGGGCACGTAGACGATCGGCACATCGGAATCGAAATTCTCCGCCGCCCAGCGCGCGCCTTCCGCGTGGTTGTGGATATCGCCCGCCAGCACGACGAGATCGGCTTCTGCATACGGAATGGCGAGCGGTTCGTCGCACTCCAGATGAAGGTCGGACAGCACACGGATTTTCATGTGGACTCCCTGAAGCGCACCAGCTTGCCGGGATTCATCAAATTGTCGGGATCGAGCGCGGCCTTGATGGTCTGCATGAGGCGCACTTCGACAGGCGATTTGTAGCGCATGGCTTCGTCGATCTTCAGTTGTCCGAGACCATGTTCCGCGCTGATGCTGCCACGATGCGCATGCACTTGCTCATAGACAAGCGTGTTGATCCGCTTCTGGTGTTCACGCAGGAATTCCTTCGCGTCGATACCTTCGGGCGCCTGCACGTTGTAGTGCAAGTTGCCATCGCCGAGATGCCCGAAGGTGACCATGCGCACGCCCGGCACCGCGCGCGCGATGATCGCATCGGTTTCGTCGATGAAGCGTCCGATGCTCGAAATCGGCACCGCAATGTCATGTTTGATGTTCAACCCTTCCTCCGCCTGCGCCAGCGGGATATGCTCGCGCAGATTCCAGAACGCCTGCGATTGCGCGAGGCTTTCGGCGACCACCGCATCTTCCACCACGCCGCGTTCGATCGCCTGTTCCATCAGCCGTTCGAAGAGCGTGCGGGCGTGTTCTTCGCTCTCGCTGTCGGAGAGTTCGAGCAGCACGGTCTGACCATGCGGCTCGCCGAAGGGATAGCGCAGTTGCGGGAAGTGCCGGTTGACGAGCCGCAGGCAGAAATCGGACATCAGTTCGAAGCCGGTCAGAAGCGGGCCGGCGTGATGCTGCGTCATCGCGAGAAAATCGAGCGCGGCATGCGGCGAAGCAAGCGCCGCAAGCGCGGTCACTTTCGCCACGGGCGCGGGATGCAGCTTCATCACGGCAGCGGTGATGATGCCAAGCGTCCCCTCCGCGCCGATGAACAGATCGCGCAGATCGTAGCCGGTATTGTCCTTGCGCAGTCCACGCAGGCCGTCCCAGATTTCACCTTGCGGCGTGACCACTTCGAGGCCGAGACACAGTTCGCGCGTATTGCCGTAACGCAAGACGCCCGTGCCGCCCGCATTGGTCGAGAGATTACCGCCGATCGTGCAGCTTCCTTCGGCGGCGAGGCTCAAGGGAAACAGACGCGCTTGCGCTTCGGCGCGCGCCTGAATCTCGGCGAGCACGACACCTGCTTCAACGGTGATCGTGTTGTTGTGTGGATCGATTTCGCGGATGCGATTGAGCCGTTTCAAGCCGATGACCGCTTGCATGCCGCTCGCATCCGGCGTCGCGCCGCCCGCGAGCCCGGTATTGCCACCCTGCGGCACGATGGCGATGCGGTGCTCACGCGCCAGCCGCACGATGCCCGCCACTTGCTGCGTATCGGCAGGCAAAAGCACCGCGCACGCCTGACCGCGATAGCGTCCGCGCCAGTCGACGAGATACGGTTCGGTGTCGTGTGCTTCGATGAGAACGTGCGTCACGCCGAGCAGTTCGATGCAGGCGTCGACGAAGGCTTGAGATGCAGTCATGAGCGTTCAGGCGATGAAGAGATATCGGGCACAGTCGGAAGTATCGCGCAGGAAGGCGTTATGCGAACCTCGTCCGAATGGCATAGGCGCGCGCGGAATGGGCGGGATCGTGATACAAAGCTTTGGCAATGGCGCGAACGAAGCGCCGGAAAAGCGAACGCTTCAGCTTTTTTTCGCACGGGCTGCGCGCTTGAACGGCGCGACATAACCTAGCGCGCAAACGAAGAACACAAGCGCAAGAAGCGTTTCGAGCCAGGCAAGACGAGCGGACAAACCCGCATCCGTCATGCCGCGCACGATACCTTCCGCGAAGTAAAGCAGCACCAGCATGGACGCCCATTGCAGCGTATAGAGACTGCGGCGCGCGACGCCGGGCAGCGCGCAGGCGAGCGGCAGCGCCTTCAACGCCAGCGCCCACGCACCGGGACGCAGCGGCGCGAGCCAAAGCTCCCAAAGCAGCGTCAGCGCGATCAGCGCAACGAGGCTGACAAACGCGCCGTGCGCCAGCAAGGAATTGCGCTGAACGGTCATGCAGCTTGCGCGCCGCGCACGAGATCGAGCGCGGTCCGTGCGAGCCGCGCGCCCTGCGCGATGGCGAGCGCCTTTTCATCCGCGCTGATGCCGTGGCGCGTCGCGTCGCCAGTGCGTGCGTGATGGGACGCGCCGTACGGCGTGCCGCCGCTTTGCGTGCTGGTCAGCAGCGATTCGGTGTACGGAATGCCGAGGATCAGCATGCCGTGATGGAGCAGCGGAAGCATCATCGAAAGGAGGGTGCTTTCCTGTCCGCCGTGCAGGCTGCCGGTCGAGGTGAACACGCACGCGGGCTTGCCCACGAGCGCGCCGGACAGCCATTGCGGCGTGGTGCCGTCGAGAAAGTATTTGAGCGATGCCGCCATGTTCCCGAAGCGCGTGGGCGAGCCGAGCGCGAGGCCCACGCATTCTTCGAGGTCACGCAGCTCGCAGTAGGGCGGGCCGTCGGCGGGAATATCGGGCTGAGTGGCTTCGCAAACGGTGGACACGGGCGGCACGGTGCGCACGCGCGCCTGCATGCCGGCCACGCTGTCGATGCCCTGAGCAATCGCCAGTGCGAGTTCGCGGGTCGCGCCGTGGCGGCTGTAGTAAAGCACGAGGATGTCGTTCATAGGCTCTTTGAGTGAACGGCTATTATAGGTTTCGAGCCGATTTTCCGGCGCGGCGCGAACGTTGCGCGAAGGGGAAACGGCCAGGAAGGAGAATCGTTTTGCAGCACATTTCCATCGATCTCGCGGCCATCAGGCGGCTTGCCGGTTTCGTCGGACAGCGTTTCGGCGAGGACCGCGTGGCGCAGGTGGCGGGCAGTCTCACCTTCACGAGCGTGCTGTCCATCGTGCCGCTCGCGACCGTCGCGTTCGCGCTGTTCACGGCGTTTCCGATCTTCGGCTCGTTTCAGTCGTCGTTGCAGGACTTTCTCGCGGCGCACCTCATGCCGCCGCAGATCAACGACCAGATTTTCAAATACCTCAACGAGTTTGCATCAAAGGCGAAGGGCTTGACGACGGTCGGCCTAATCATCCTGTTCGTCACGGCGGTGATGACCATGATCACCGTCGAGTCCGCGTTCAACGTGATCTGGCGCGTGCGCAAGGCGCGTCCGCTCGCGCAGCGCGTGCTCGTCTACTGGGCGATCATCACGCTCGGGCCGACTTTGTTCGGCTTCAGTCTCTCGATCTCGTCGTATGTCTTCGCGCATTCGGTCGCGTTCGCGGGTTCGCACAACCTGTTGCCGCCGGTCGTCGAATGGTTGCTGACCGGCGTGTCGTTGCCCATTACCGTGTTCGGCTTTTCGATCATTTACGTCTACATGCCGAATTGCAAGGTCGAATGGCGCGATGCCGTGATCGGCGGTTTCATCGCGGCGGTCGCGTTCGAACTCGGCAAGCGCGGTTTCGGTTATTACGTGCGGCGCATCCCTACGTACACAGCGGTCTACGGCGCGTTCGCGGCGCTGCCGGTGTTCCTCCTGTGGGTCTATCTCTGCTGGATGATCGCGCTCGTCGGTGCGATGGTCACCTCCGCGCTGCCGGCCATCCGCATCGGGCAATTTCATCGGCGTGCGTTCGCGGGCAGCGACTTGCTCGACGCGCTCGAAATCCTCGCGCGTCTGGTGGAATCGCGCGAACTCGGCCGCCCAGGCTATACCGCGCTCGAACTCTCGAAGATGGCGCGCTGCGATCTGGAAACGTCCACGCGGCTGATTGCGCGGCTCGATGCGCTCGGCTGGATCGGCCGTCTGGAAGATTCGCGCATGCCGCGCTATGTGCTGATCGCCAATCCGAATCAGATCACGATGACGATGCTGTTCGACCAGTTCGTGCTCGACCGCGACGAACTCGACTATCAGTTGGGGCTGGATATCGCGCAGGTCGATCGTGTGGCGCTGCTGAGCGCGATCGAGAACGAAAAGCTGGATATCACGCTGGGTTCGCTCATTGCCGCGCGCACCTCGGCGCTGACGAATGCGCGCATGCGGGACACGCCGAATCCTGCCATGCCGCAACAAACGGCGTGACGCGCATCAAAGCGAAATCTTGCCGATGCAGATGTCCTTGAACATCACCCAGTCGCCCATCAGGCTATAAAGCGGATGACGAAACGTGGCCGGCCGGTTCTTCTCGAAGAAGAAATGGCCGACCCACGCGAAGCCGTAGCCGCACACGATGGCGGCGGGCAGCCACAGCCAGTCGCCGGTGGCGAGCGCCATCGCGAGGCAACCGATCACGCCGAGCGAGCCCACGAAATGCAATCTGCGCGATGTCACATTGCGATGCTCGCCCAGATAGAAAGGGTAGAACTCGGCGAAGTTCGCGAAATGTTCCCCTTGTGTCGTGTGGGCCATGAATGCCTCCGGTGAGTCTTTGCTACGAGCAAGATTCATTCTGCGACGCGTGTTGAACGCTGGCAAGCGCGAACGAAAAGAGCGCATCCAGCACGGCGTCGGGTTGTTCGGACATCAAAGCGTGGCCACTGTCCACTTCCACGCGATGCAACGGCGCTTCGCGCTTGCCGAACACATCGGCGAGTGCGCGGGCGGCGCGCGGCGGTGTCATCGCGTCGCGCTTGCCGGCGAGCATGAGGACGGGGCATCGCACGGAAGCGGCGCGTTCGAGTGCATCCGCGTAGGCGTTGCAGGCGGTGAAATCGGTATGGAACAACTGCGCTTCGCCGAGCGCGCCGACGCGTTCCATCAAACGCTGATTCATGCCGTGCAGCCAGAAACCCAGCGCGGGCGCGGACGGCTTCGCGGCAATCGTCGAATGCGACCACTGATTCACCATGCCGATGGCTTCCGGTTCGTGCTCGCGGGCGGCATCGAGCAGCGTGTCGGAGACGGTCATCGGCGCGGCGGTGGCGACGAGCGCGAGGCCGAGCGCGCGTGTGGGATGACGCGCGGCGGCATCGAGCGCGATCAAAGAACCCATGCTGTGGCCGATGAAGATCGCCTTCGACACGCGCGCCGCATCGAGCACCTTCATGGTCCAGTCGGCGAGCGCGCCGATGGTCGCGCGCGCGGGACCGGCGCTGCGTCCGTGCGCCGGAAGATCCAGCGCCAGCACGCCGAAACCGTGATGAGCAAAGTAGCGCGTCTGCAAGGCCCACACGCTATGGTCGTGCTGCGCGCCGTGAATGAACACCACGGTCGGACGCGCAGGATCGAATGGCTTGCCGCCGGTATAGGCGTAGGCCGCCTGGCCATCGACATCGAAAATCATGCGCGGCTCCCGGGCGCCGCCTGCGCGCTTTCACCGGCTTTCTGCGCGGCTTTCAATCCGCGTTTCAGATCGTCGATGAGATCGTCCGCGTCTTCCAGCCCGATCGACAGCCGAATGCGTCCCGGACCGATGCCCGCCGCTTCGAGCGCGGCGGCATCCATGCGAAAGTGAGTCGTCGAGGCGGGATGGATCACGAGCGAGCGCGCGTCGCCGACATTGGCGAGATGCGAGAACAGCGTGAGCGTTTCGATGAAGCGCCGCGCCGCCGGCACGCCGCCGCGCACATCGAAGCTGAAAACCGCGCCCGCGCCACGCGGCAGCAAACGCGCGGCGAGCGCGTGATCGCGATGCGTCGGCAGTTCGGGATAAGCCACGCCTTCGACCGCGGGCGACGTGAGCAGAAAGTCGATCACCTTCCGCGTATTCGCGACATGCCGATCCATGCGCAAAGGCAATGTTTCGATGCCCTGAAGCAACTGCCACGCAGCCTGCGGATGCAGACACGCGCCGAAATCGCGCAGTCCTTCGCGTCGCGCGCGCAACAGAAACGGCGCGACGGTGCTTTCCTCGGCGAACACCATGCCGTGAAAGCCATCGTAAGGCTCGGTGAATTCGGGGAAGCGGCCGCTCGCGGTGAAGTCGAAGGTGCCCCCATCCACCAGCACGCCGCCGATGGTCGTGCCGTGACCGCCGAGGAACTTGGTGGCGGAGTGATACACGAGGTCCGCGCCGTGCTCGAAAGGCCGCAGCAAATACGGCGTGGTGAAGGTGGAATCGACGAGCAAAGGCACGCCATGCCCGTGCGCGATTTCCGCCACGCCCGCGATATCGAGCACGTCGAGCCCCGGATTGCCAAGCGTCTCGCCAAAGAACAGCCGCGTGTTCGGCCGCGCCGCCGCGCGCCAGGCATCGAGATCATGCGGCGGCACGAAGGTCGTTTCGATGCCGAAGCGCCGCAACGTGTAGTGCAGCAGATTATGCGAACCGCCATACAGCGCGCTCGATGCCACGATGTGCGAACCTGCGCCCATCAACGTGGCAATCGCCAGATGCAGCGCGGCCTGACCGCTGGCCGTGCCAATCGCCCCGACGCCGCCTTCGAGCGCCGCGACGCGTTCCTCGAACACCGCCACGGTCGGATTGGAGATGCGCGAATACACATGCCCCGAGCGCTCCATGTTGAAGAGCGCGGCGGCGTGATCCGTATCGCGGAACGTGAACGATGTCGTCTGATAAATCGGTGTGGCGCGCGCGCCGGTGACGGGGTCGGGCGCGGCGCCCGCATGCAGCGCGAGCGTGTCGAAACGGTTGGCGGGCATCGTGGTCGGCCTGTGCGCAAATGGCGCGGGCGGCGGAGAATATCGGTCATTCATCGTAACATCGCGATTGCGCGCTCAAACCTAGGGCGAACGCGGCGATGCACAACGAGCGGGCACGAATACTGGAGATAACGCGGGCAAACCCTTGCCGGACCGGCATTCGCGGGCGGCGTTGCTTTCCTTTTGCGGGCCTTTCCGATAGCATCGAAACATGGTTCATCGCGCGTTTTCGGTCTTTTAAATCAACCTTTTTCAGCATTCGCACAGGCATACGGCAAGGAGACAATCATGCGAGTCAGCGACATTCTCAAGGTGAAAGGCAACACGCTGTTCACCGTCACACCGGATACGCCGCTCTCCGACGCCGTGGACGCGATGGCCGCGCACGATATCGGCTCGCTCGTGGTCATGGAGTACGGCGATCTGGTCGGCATGCTGACGTTCCGCGAGATCATCGTCACGTTGCGCGATAACGGCGGCTCGGTCGGCACCACGACCATCCGCAAGATCATGGACGATCATCCGCTCACCTGCACGCCGGAAACGGACGTCAACGAAATCCGCCGCATGATGCTCGAACATCACGTGCGTTATCTGCCGGTCATGGAGAAGCGCGAACTCATGGGCGTCATTTCGTTCTACGACGTGGCGAAGGCCGTGGTGGAGGAGCAGGGTTTCGAAAACCGCATGCTCAAGGCGTATATCCGCGACTGGCCGGAAGAAGAGAAGGAGAAGGAGCAGCCGCACGAGGCGCGATGAGCGTCCGCATGACGCGTTTTTCGTCGAAGCCAGGCCTGCGCCTGAAGCGCCCCGCAAGGGGCGTTTTTTTCGTCTGCGCGGATACTTTGTGTGTCTCGGCGACGGCCCGTGCAGGTTCATCCTTTAACATGCGGCTTCGATCTACTAAACGATATAACAAGAACCATGAGTGACAATCCGCCGCGCGTTGCCCAACGCGAAAAGGGCGATGGCCACGGCCAGTTCAGACTGCTCGGAGAACGCCGTTTCGCACCGTTCTTCTGGACGCAGTTCTTAGGCGCGATGAACGACAACGTGTTCAAGATCGGCTTCACGTCGCTTGTCACGTTTCAGGCGGCGCGCTTTTCCGCCGTCGATCCGGGCACGGCGGCGTTCCTCATTTCAGCAATCTTTATCGTGCCGTTCGTGCTGTTTTCCGCGACGTCCGGACAGATCGCCGACAAGTACGACAAGGGCACGCTCGCGCGACTCGTCAAGACTTTCGAGATCGTCGTGATGTTGATCGGCGGCGCGGGTTTTCTGCTGCACAGCGCGCCGCTTTTGTACGCGTGCACGTTTCTGATGGGCGTGCATTCCACCGTGTTCGGACCGGTGAAGTACGCGTACCTGCCGCAGCATCTGGATTCGCATGAACTCGTCGGCGGCAACGGATTGGTCGAGATGGGCACGTTCGTCGCGATTCTGTTCGGCACGATCATCGGCGGAGCGGCGGCGGGCGCGGCGGACTGGGGCGCGCCGGTGCTGGCGGGCGCGTGTCTCGCGTTCGCGCTGATCGGGCGCGCGGTGTCGTCGTTCATTCCGAAGTCGGAGGCGTCGCAGCCGGGGCTCGCGCTGAACTGGAATCCGTTCACGGAGACGTGGCGCAATCTCAAGCTCGCGAAGTCCGACCGCACGGTGTTTCTGAGCCTGCTCGGCATCTCATGGCTGTGGTTCGTCGGCGCGACGTTTCTCACGTCGTTCTTCAACTTCGCGAAGGACGTGCTGTCGGGCAATCCGGATGTCGTGACCGTGCTGCTGGCGACGTTTTCCATCGGCATCGGCACGGGGTCGTTGCTGTGCGAGAAGCTGTCGAAGAAGCGCGTCGAAATCGGGCTGGTGCCGTTGGGTTCGATTGGCATCAGCGTGTTCGCGATCGATCTGTTTTTCGCCAGCCATAAGATCGCGCCGGTGTCGCATCTGCTCGATGTAAAGGAGTTTCTGCTCGTGGCGCGGCACTGGCGCATTCTCGCGGACCTGTTCCTGCTCGCCATGTTCGGCGGCTTCTACAGCGTGCCGCTTTACGCGCTCATTCAGGCGCGCAGTCAGCCGACGCATCGCGCGCGCATCATCGCGGCGAACAATATCCTCAACTCGGGCTTCATGATCGTGTCCTCGCTGATGGCGCTCGCGTTGACGTCGATGGGCGTCGGCATTCCGGGGTTATTTCTCGCGACGGCGCTGCTCAATGTGGTCGTCGCCGTGTACATCTATTCGCTGGTGCCGGAGTTCTTGCTGCGCTTCATGGCGTGGGTGCTGGTGCACACGTTCTACCGCATCCGTCTGGTGGATGCCGAGCGCATTCCCGCGCACGGTGCGGCGGTGCTGGTGTGCAATCACGTGAGTTTCGTGGATGCGGTCGTCATCATGGCCGAAAGCCCGCGGCCGATTCGCTTCGTGATGGACCATCGCATCTTTCGCACGCCGGTGCTCGGGCGTTTGTTTCGCCGCGTGAAGGCCATTCCGATCGCGCCCGCGCACGAGGATGCCGACATGCTGGAACGCGCGTATCGGGAATGCCAGCGCGCGCTGGAAGAGGGCGCGCTGGTGTGCATCTTTCCGGAAGGGAAACTCACACGCACGGGCGACATCAATCCGTTCAGGGGCGGCGTCGCGGAGATTCTGCGGCGGCATCCCGCGCCCGTTGTGCCGATGGCGCTGCGCGGTTTGTGGGGCAGCGTGTTCTCGCGTCACGAAGATGCCCAATGGCCGCGCCCGATGCATCGCGGCGCGATGACGCGGCTCACGCTCGCGGTCGGCATGCCGATCGCGCCGGAAGAGGCGACGCCGGATCATCTGCGGGAAGTCGTGTCGGCGCTGCGCGGGGCCAAGAGATGAAAGCAGGCGCGCTGGCATAATAGCGTTCTCCCCAGACACTTTTTTTCAGGTCGACGTCATGTCCGGCAATACCCTTGGCACGCTCTTTACCGTCACGAATTTCGGCGAGTCGCATGGTCCGGCGATCGGCTGCGTGATCGACGGCTGCCCGCCGGGCATGGCGCTCACCGAAGCGGATATTCAGGCGGAACTCGATCGCCGCCGGCCCGGCACGTCGCGGCACGTCACGCAGCGTCAGGAAGCGGATCAGGTCGAGATACTCTCGGGCGTGTTCGAAGGCGTGACCACGGGCACGCCCATCGCGCTGCTCATCCGCAACACGGATCAGCGTAGTAAGGACTACGGCAATATCGCACAGACCTTCCGCCCCGGTCACGCCGATTACACCTATCTGCAAAAGTATGGTGTGCGCGATTATCGCGGCGGCGGGCGTTCGTCCGCGCGTCTCACCGCGCCGACGGTGGCGGCGGGCGCGGTCGCGAAGAAGTGGCTGCGCGAGAAGTTCGGGCTGGAAACGCGCGGCTGCATGAGCGCGCTGGGCGAGATCGAGATTCCGTTCGTGGATTGGAAGCATGTGCCGGAAAATCCGTTTTTCTCGCCGAACGCGGAGATCGTGCCGACGCTCGAAGCGTACATGGACGATCTGCGTCGCGATGGCGATTCGGTCGGCGCGCGCATCGAAGTGACGGCGAGCGGCGTGCCGGTGGGCCTCGGCGAGCCGCTGTACGACCGGCTCGATGCCGACATCGCCCACGCGATGATGGGCCTGAACGCGGTGAAGGCGGTCGAAATCGGCGCGGGTTTCGCGAGCGTCGCGCAGCGCGGCTCGCAACATGGCGACGAGATGACGCCCGAAGGTTTCAGCACCAACAACGCGGGCGGCATTCTGGGCGGCATTTCGAGCGGTCAGGACATCACCGTGTCGATCGCGATCAAGCCGACGTCGAGTATTCGCACGGCGCGGCAGTCGATCGATCGCGATGGCGCGCCCGCCACCGTCGAAACCTTCGGGCGACATGATCCGTGCGTGGGCATCCGCGCGACGCCCATCGCGGAAGCGCTGCTCGCGCTCGTGCTGATGGATCACGCGCTCAGGCATCGCGCGCAATGCGGCGATGTGATCGTCGCGACGCCGAAGATTGCCGCGCAAGCGCCATCGAAATAAAAAAACGCCGGTTCAAAACGAACCGGCGTTTTTTTTGCCTCTGCCGAACGCCTTTACATGTTCGGATAATTCGGCCCGCCGCCGCCTTCCGGCGTGACCCACACGATGTTCTGCGTCGGGTCCTTGATATCGCACGTCTTGCAGTGCACGCAGTTCTGCGCGTTGATCTGCAGGCGCTCGCCGCCGTCGTCCGTCTTCACGAACTCATACACCTGCGCCGGGCAATATCGGCCTTCAGGGCCAGCATACGTCCGCCAGTTGATGTTCACCGGCACGTTCGGGTCTTTCAGCGTCAGATGCGCCGGCTGATTCTCCTCATGATTTGTGTTCGAAATGAACACCGAAGAAAGCCGGTCGAATGTGAGCTTGCCGTCCGGCTTCGGATACACGATCGGCTTGCTCTGCGACGCGGGTTTCAACATTTCATGATCCCAATGCTGATGATGCAGCGTCCACGGCACATTGCCGCCCATCACCTTCTGCTCAAGCCCGACCATGAAGGTGCCGAGATACAGGCCCTTGCTCATCCACTGCTTGAAATTGCGTGCGCGGTACAGCTCGGTCTTGAGCCATGAGTTTTCGAAGGCTTCCGGATAGGCCGCGAGTTCGTCGTTCTGACGGCCGGCTTGCAGCGCATCGAACGCGGCTTCGGCGGCCATCTTGCCGGATTTGATCGCTGCATGACTGCCCTTGATGCGCGAGGCATTCAGGAAACCGGCGTCATCGCCCGCCAGCGCACCGCCGGGGAAAACGAGCTTCGGCAACGACATCAGACCGCCCGCGGTGATCGCGCGCGCGCCATAGGAAATGCGCTTGCCGCCTTCGAGGAACGGGCGAATGGACGGATGCGTCTTGTAGCGCTGAAACTCGTCGAACGGCGACAGATACGGATTCGAATACCCCAGCCCGACCACGAAGCCGACCACCACCTGGTTATTGTCCATGTGATAGAGGAACGAGCCGCCGTAGGTGTCCGGATCGAGCGGCCAGCCCGCCGTGTGGATGACCAGACCAGGCTTGTGCTTGACCGGATCGATCTCCCACAACTCCTTGATGCCGATGCCATACACCTGCGGATCGGCCTTCTGGGCGAGCTTGAATCTATCGATCAACTGACGGCCGAGATGCCCGCGCGCGCCTTCGCAGAAAATCGTGTACTTGCCGTGCAACTCCATGCCGAGCTGGAAATTCTCGGTCGGCTGTCCGTCTTTCCCGATGCCCATGTTTCCGGTGACGACGCCTTTCACCGCGCCATCGTCGCCGTAAAGAATTTCCGCCGCTGGAAAGCCCGGAAAAATCTCGACGCCCAGTTCTTCGGCCTGCTGACCGAGCCAGCGCGTGACATTGCCCAGACTGATGACGTAGTTGCCGTGGTTCTTGAAGTTGTCGGGAAGCAGCCAGTTGGGCACTTGCTTGGCGCTGTCCTGCGACAGGAACAGGAAGCGGTCTTCCGTCACTTCGACATCGAGCGGCGCGCCTTTTTCCTTCCAGTCGGGGATGAGTTCGGACAGGCCGCGCGGGTCCATCACCGCGCCCGAAAGAATGTGCGCGCCGACTTCCGAGCCTTTCTCCAGCACGCAGACGCCGACTTCGACGCCATTCTCCTGCGCCAGTTGCTTCACGCGGATAGCGGCCGACAGACCGGCCGGCCCGCCGCCGACGATGACGACGTCGTATTCCATCGATTCGCGGGGACCGTATTGTTCGATCAGGCTCGCCGGGGTCATCAATGCTCCTGTGTACCGTTAGAATGGCCTTCTGGGGATCGCGTATTGTCAGCGAACGTCAAGCCCGCCGCAACCGATCCCGGCTAATTTAGCACGAGCGTACTTATGCTCCGGAGAACTCGATATCCGTGCCGGTGCTAGTGTCGTGAAGGCGCGCGGTATGCGTCTGGCAAGGCTGAATCAACCACACAACAAGGAAACACAATGGGCCGTTCGATCAATCTGGAAGGCAAGGTTGCGCTGATTACAGGCGCATCCAGTGGACTCGGCAAGCGTTTCGCGCAGGTGTTGTCGCAGGCGGGCGCCAAGGTGGTGCTGGCGAGCCGGCGCACCGAGCGTCTCAAGGAACTGCGCGCGGAGATCGAGGCATCGGGCGGCGCGGCGCATGTCGTCGCGCTCGACGTGATGGACTACCAGAGCGTGAAATCGGCGGTCGCGCACGCGGAAACCGAAGCGGGGACCATCGACATCCTCGTGAATAACGCGGGCGTCTCGACCATGCAGAAGCTGACGGACGCCACGCCCTCGGACTTCGAATTCGTGTTCGGCACGAACGTGCGCGGCGCGTTCTTTGTCGCGCAGGAAGTGGCCAAGCGCATGATCATGCGCGGCAACGACGCGGCCAAGCCGGCGTATCGCATCATCAATATCGCGTCGGTGGCGGGCTTGAGGCCGTTTCCGCAAATCGGGCTCTACTCGATGAGCAAGGCCGCCGTCGTGCAGATGACCAAGTCCATGGCGCTCGAATGGGGCCGTCACGGCATCAATGTGAATGCGATCTGCCCGGGGTATATCGATACCGAGATCAACCATCATCACTGGAAGACCGAGCAGGGCCAGAAACTCATGTCGATGCTGCCGCGCCGGCGCGTGGGCAAGCCCAGCGATCTCGACGGCCTCTTGATGCTGCTCGCCGCCGACGAATCGCAGTTCATGAACGGTTCGGTGATTTCCGCCGACGACGGCTTTGCTCTCTGACGCCTCCTTTTATCCCAACGCCTGAATCGATGAGCAACGACCACGCCTTTCACCCCGTCTTCGAACTGTCCATGCCGATCCGTTGGGGCGACATGGACGCGTTCGGCCACGTCAACAACACCGTGTATTTCCGTTACATGGAGCAGGTGCGGATTTCGTGGTTCGAGCAGATTGGCATCGCGGGCGGCAATGGCGAAGGGCAGGGGCCGGTGATCGTGAATGCGTCGATGGATTTTCTGCGGCAGTTGCATTATCCGGGCGATGTCATCGGCCGGATGTCGGTCGGCGAGCCCGGACGCAGCAGTTTCCAGACGCATTTCGAACTCGTGCGCGCGGACGATCTCGCCACGCCCTATGCGCGTGGTGCGGCCAAGGTCGTGTGGGCGGATTACGCGGCGGGGAAGTCGGTGGCGTTGCCGGATTTGCTGCGGCGGATCGTCGGCTCGGCCACGACGGGCGCAATCTAGATCGTTCGCGATGCAATGCCAAACGTGAAAGCGGCAGCGTCAAAAAAGACGCTCCCGGCATACCGATTTCGCTCGTTCGTCGGTCCACTCTTTTTCAAATCGGCAGGCCCATTTGAATTCATCTGATATATGCTCGATGACGGTCTTTCGCGCTTAGGCATGAGCTTATTTCGGCGGATACAGCGAAACCAAAGGCTTAAAAATAACGAGCAAACACTTTCAGAATTCAACTGAATTTGAAGTCGAGATTGTGGAAAATACAGCAAATCAATCGCCGGAACAGAAGCTTTCTTCACCCACGCTACCGCAGGACTACGCGTGCATGCCTGACGTGTTCAGTCCGCAGGACATCGCGCGGATTATCGCGCTGGGTGAATCGAAATCGAAAGAAACGGGAAGAGTCGCCAACACTCCGGAAAGCAATATCAGGCGTTCGGAAATTGGCTGGATTTCGTGTGACCCGGAGTCGCAATGGCTATACGACGTCATCGTGGCGAGTGCGAACGTGGTCAACGAGAAAACGTTCGGATTCGACCTCTGGAATATCGAACCGCTTCAATACGCGGTTTATCAAGGCTCGACTTCAACGCCGGGTCACTATGCATGGCACGTCGACATGAGTCTTCGCACGTTGGCGCCGCGCAAGCTGAGCATCGTCATTCCGTTATCGGATTCGAACGAATACGAGGGCGGTGATTTTGAATTCATGTATGGCGGCGCCGCGCCCGCCAGAACGATCGACCGGGAACCGGGGGCGATTCATTTCATACCGAGCTGGTGCGTGCATCAGGTGACGGCGGTGACGAAAGGGCTGCGTCGTTCGTTGGTCGGATGGTGTGTGGGACCGCAGTTTCGGTGATCGTCGAGTTGGGCTTCGTTTGTTCGATTCATGTCCCGAGCAGCCTTTGCAAAAGCTCGGTGGCGTTGCCCGTATCGTATTTGCGCATGAGCCGCGCGCGATAGATATCCACCGTGCGCGGACTGATATCGAGCACGCGGCCAATCTGCTTGCTCGTTTTGCCCGTCACCAGTTGCGCGGCGATTTCCCGCTCGCGCGGCGTCAGTTCTATGGCCACGCGCCGTGTCGCGCTCAAATCCTCGAACGTCCAGACGCCCGCTGCGTGCGGCGCGGCGCGATCCAGCGCGCGGCCCGTCACGTGGCACCAGAACAGTTCGCCGTTCACGCGCTTCATGATGCGGTCATCGCCATACGTGCCCTGAGTGCTGATCTGCGCGGCGATCCGCTCGCCGATGCGCGCAAATTCGTCCGGCGACGGATACAGCACCTCGAACGACTGGCCGATGAGCGACGCGCGCGCAAAGCCGAACATCGCGCAAAGTTCCTCGTTGCAATCCTCGATGATGCGCGCGCGAGAAAGCACGAGCCCGACGGGCGCAAGTTGAAACGCGGTTTGGTAATCCAGTGCTCGCATGAGAATTCGGCGTCTCTTGCCGGTTTCGCTTGCAGCAGGAACCAAAGCGCACGGGCAAAGACTTATGTATTTTTGCGTATTGTGCCGGATCGCCCGGCCAGCGTACTCTTTCGCCACGCCAACAAATCGCCGCACGCCCGCTCGCGGGGCGTCACGGCGACCAACAAGCAGCCGGTTTCCAATCAGTCGGTTTCACTCATGGAAGGGACACACAGATGAACAAGGTCTATCCCAGCGCGAAGGCCGCGCTCGAAGACATCGTCAAGGACGGCCAGACCTTCGCGGTCGGCGGCTTCGGGCTGTGCGGCATTCCCGAGGCGCTCATCGCGGCATTGCGCGATTCGGGCGTCAAGGGCATTACCTGCATCAGCAACAACGCGGGCGTGGATGGCTTCGGGCTCGGCCTGCTGCTCGAAACGCGTCAGGTCAAGAAGATGATTTCTTCATACGTCGGCGAGAACAAGGAATTCGAGCGGCAATATCTGGCCGGCGAACTCGAACTCGAATTCACGCCGCAAGGCACGCTGGCGGAAAAGCTGCGCGCGGGCGGCGCGGGCATTCCGGCTTTCTTCACGAATACGGGTTTCGGCACGGTGATCGCGGACGGCAAGGAAACGCGCCAGTTCGGCGAGAACCACTACGTGCTCGAACATTCGCTGACCGCCGATGTCGGTCTGGTCAAGGCGTGGAAGGCCGACAAGTCGGGCAACCTGATCTATCGCCGCACGGCGCGCAACTTCAACCCGATGTGCGCGATGGCCGGCAAGATCACCGTGGCGGAAGTGGAGGAAATCGTCGAAGTGGGCGAACTCGATCCCGATCACATCCATACGCCGGGCATTTTCGTGCAACGGCTGGTCCTGAATGCGCAGCCGGAAAAGCGCATCGAACAACGCATCGTCCGCGCGAAAGGAGAGTAATCATGGCTTGGAATCGTGATCAGATGGCCGCGCGCGCCGCGAAGGAATTGCAGGACGGCTTTTATGTGAACCTCGGCATCGGCTTGCCGACGCTCGTCGCCAATCATGTGCCGGATGGCATGGAAGTGTGGCTGCAGTCGGAGAACGGGCTGCTCGGCATCGGGCCGTCGCCGTATGAAGACGAAGTGGATGCGGACCTCATCAACGCGGGCAAGCAGACGGTGACCACGCTGCCGGGTTCGTCGATCTTTTCCTCGGCGGATTCGTTCGCGATGATTCGCGGCGGCCACATCAATCTGGCCATTCTCGGCGCCATGCAGATCAGCAAGACCGGCGACCTGGCCAACTGGATGATCCCCGGCAAGATGATCAAGGGCATGGGCGGCGCGATGGACCTCGTGGCGGGCGTGAAGAAGGTCGTCGTGTTGATGGAGCACGTCGCCAAGGGCGATCAGCACAAGATCCTCGAATCGTGTTCGTTGCCTCTTACGGGCGTGGGCGTGGTGGATCGCATCATCACGGACCTGGGCGTGATCGACGTGACGGAGAAGGGCCTGAAGCTGGTCGAACTGGCGGATGGCGTGACGGTCGAGGAGATTCAGCAAAAGACCGGCGCACCGCTCGATGTGTCGAGCGTGAAGTGAACGTCTGACGCATATCCAGCGTTGGAAAAAAACGGGCGGAGCTTCAGGGCTTCGCCCGTTTTGTTTGCGATGGCGACGCGCGTTGGGGTCATCCGTTCGGCCTAAGCACGCACGTTGCCGCATCAGCCGCTTTACAATCGATTCGAACCTTGGCCCAAAGGAAAACTCATGACCGCAACCATCGTCGTCGAAGCGCCTCAGTCCGATATCGGCGTGCCACGCCAGCGTTTCGTGCAGTGCGCGAGCCCGGCGGGGCTGCATCGCATGGCTTACACGGAATGGGGCGATCCGGCGAATCCGCGCGTGCTGTTGTGCGTGCACGGGCTCACGCGCTCGGGCCGCGATTTCGATCGCGTGGCGCAGGCGTTGGCGGGCGATTATCGCGTGGTGTGTCCCGATGTGGTCGGGCGAGGCCTGTCCGATTGGCTCGCCGATCCGCGTCATTACGGCGTGCCGCAATATGTCGCCGACATGGTGACGCTGATCGCGCGCCTGAACGTGGAAACGGTGGACTGGTTCGGCACCTCGATGGGCGGGCTGATCGGCATGGCGTTGGGCGGCTTGCCCGGCACGCCCATCCGCAAGATGCTGCTCAACGATGTCGGGCCGCATATCGAGCCGGTGGCGCTGGCGCGCATCGGCGACTACCTCGGCAGGCCCGCGCAGTTCGCCTCGCTCGATGAAGGCGTGAAGCACGCGGCGGCGCTCGCGTCGTCGTTCGGACCGCTGACGGACGAGGAATGGACCGGCATCAACACGCCGCTCTTACACGAGAAGGACGGCGGCTGGACGTTCCGCTACGACCCCGGCATTGCAGCGCCGTTCAAGGCTTCGACGCCGGAGCAGAGTGCGGCGGGAGAGGCGTATTTGTGGCATGCGCTGGCGTCGGTCAAGACGCCGGTACTCGTGGTGCGTGGCGAAACATCGGACCTGCTCTCGCGGGAAACGGTCGCGCAGATGGTCGAGAAAGGGCAGGCCGTGACGAGCGTGGAAGCGCGTGGCGCGGGTCACGCGCCTGCGTTTCTGTCGGACGAGCAGATCGGCATCGCGCGGGGCTTCTTTCTCGGAAATGCCGGCGGCGCGGCATAATATCGGGTTGAGCGCCCGGCGCTTCGTCCCAATATTGCATCGTCAACTCATCAGGAACTGAACAGACATGGCAGTCACTCGTCATCACGTCGGCGCACGGCTTTCGGAAATCGCCATCCATAACGGCACGGTCTATCTCGCAGGCCAGATCGCCGAGGACACCGATCAGGACATCACCGGCCAGACGCGCGAAGTGCTTGGTCACATCGACCGTTTGCTGGAAGAGGCGAACAGCGACAAGGCGCACTTGCTGTCGGTGCAGATCTTCATCTCCGATCTGGTGCATTTCGACGGCATGAACGCCGTGTGGGATGGCTGGGTCGCGAAGGGCGACACGCCGCCGCGCGCCACTGTGGAATCGAAGCTGGCGAACCCCGCGTGCCTTGTGGAAATCGTCGTCGTGGCCGCGCAGCGTAGCTGATCGCGCCGTGGCTTTGCCCGTATGACCGAGTCCGACGTCCTCAGCGAAACCTGGCCCGAGCCGTCCATCGACGACGCGCTCGCGTTCGTGCGCGAGCATGCGCGGGACGTGCGCGTATCCACCGGCGAACTGCTCGCGGATCACGCGACAGGCACCGCGCGCATCATGCAGACGCTCAACGTCGATGCGCACGCCATCGCGGCGGCGGCGCTGTTCGTGCTCGCGCCGCATCTGGACGATCCGGACAAGGTGATCGCGGAGCGCTTCGGGCCGGAAGTGCAGCGCCTGGTCGGCGATGTCCGCAAGCTCCTGCGTCTAGGCTCGGTCAGTTCGCGCGCCACGCTCGCGACCTTGCCCGAGAACACACGCGATGCGCAGGCCGCGCGCCGCGCGCAGGTCGAGGCATTGCGCAAGATGCTGCTGGCGTTCGCGCAGGATATTCGCGTGGTGCTCATTCGACTCGCGTCGCGCTTGCAAACTTTGCGTTACCACGCGGCGACCAAGACCGAACCCGCGCCGGAAGTGGCGAGCGAAACGTTCGAGATTTACGCGCCGCTCGCGAATCGGTTGGGCATCTGGCAACTGAAGTGGGAACTGGAGGATTTGTCGTTCCGCTTCGAAGACCCGGTCACTTACAAGCGTATCGCCAAGTTGCTCGACGAGAAGCGCATCGAGCGCGAGTCGTATGTGACCGAGGCCATCGCGCGTCTGCAAACGGAACTCGACACCGCGCACATCAAGGCCGAAGTGAGCGGGCGGCCCAAGCACATCTATAGCATCTGGAAGAAGATGCGCGGCAAGCATCTCGACTTCTCCGAACTGAACGATGTGCGCGCGTTTCGCGTGATCGTCGGCGATATCAAGGATTGCTACACGGTGCTGGGCATCGTGCATAACCTGTGGCAGCCGGTGCCGCGCGAATTCGACGACTATATCTCGCGGCCCAAGCCGAACGGCTACAAGTCGCTGCACACGGTCGTGATCGGCGACGACGGGCGCGCGTTCGAAGTGCAGATTCGCACGCAGGAGATGCATCAGTTCGCGGAATACGGCGTGGCGGCGCACTGGCGCTACAAGGAAGCCGGCACGCGCGGTTACGCGGGCGCGGTGACCGCGAGCGAGAAGTACGACGAGAAGATCGCGTGGCTGCGTCAACTGCTCGCGTGGAAGGATGACGTCGAAGGCGAGAACGACAGCGAACCGCGCGGTTGGCAACATCTGCGCGACGCCACGCTCGACGACGACCATATCTACGTGCTCACGCCACAGGCGCGCGTGGTCGCGTTGCCGCACGGCTCGACGGCCGTGGACTTCGCGTATCACGTGCATAGCGATCTGGGCCATCGCTGCCGCGGCGCGCGCGTCGATGGCGCGATGGTGCCGCTCAACACGCCGCTGCAAAACGGGCAGACGGTGGAGATCGTCGCGGTGAAGGAGGGCGGGCCGTCGCGCGACTGGCTCAATCCGAACCTCGGCTATCTGCATAGTCCGCGCGCGCGGCAAAAGGTGCGCGCGTACTTCAACACGGTCGACGCGGCGGAGACCATCGCGGATGGCCGCGCGATCGTCGAAAAGACTTTGCAGCGCGAAGGGAAGACCTCGGTCAATCTCGATCAGCTTGCGGCGAAGCTGGGCTTCAAGGCGCAGGAGGAGTTGTACGCGTCGGTCGGCAAAGAGGAGTTCAGCCTGCGCAACATCGAACAGGCTCTTTCCGATGCCCCGCCGCCCGAGCCGGAACCGGAAGCGCCGGAACAGTTCGAAAAGCGCAGCAGCGGGCAGAGCGTGGCGCACGGCGCATCGGCGGGCGTGCTGGTGGTCGGTGTCGATGCGCTGCTCACGCAACTCGCGCGCTGCTGCCGGCCCGCGCCGCCGGACCCGATCGCCGGTTTCGTCACGCGCGGCAAGGGCATGTCGATTCATCGCAGCGACTGCGCGACGTTCCAGCGCATGGCGCAGCGCTCGCCCGAACGCGTGTTGCACACGACCTGGTCCGCAGAGGTGATGAACGGGCGCGGGGCGTCGGTGTATCCGGTGGATCTGTCGGTCGAGTCGGCGGATCGGCAGGGTTTGCTGCGCGATATCTCCGAAGTGTTCGCGCGTGAAAAGATCAATGTGATCGGCGTGAAAAGTCAGAGCCGCAGGAACATCGCGTATATGCAGTTCACCGTGGAAGTGTCGAACGCGGCGCAGATTCAGCGCGCCTGCACGCTGCTCGGCGAAGTGCCCGGCGTGATCCGCGCGATGCGTCGCGGCTGAAAGCGAGATCGGCCGACGAAGCGCGTCGATTCGAAAGATCGACGAAGCTTTTTCGATTTTCCGCAGACAAACGCTTGCCAAAAATCGAAACGCTCCATATAATCTCACTTCTTTCAGGCTCGTAGCTCAGCTGGTTAGAGCACCACCTTGACATGGTGGGGGTCGTTGGTTCGAGTCCAATCGAGCCTACCAACGAAAATCGAGACTTCGGTGGATATTCATCTCACGGGGTTTCAACCGCAAGAAGCGCTCAGCGCAAAAGGCGAACAACATGGTACTTCGAACGTTGACCGAAACATTTTCGGAGCGACGCTAGTCGAGGACCTAATTCGCCTTCTGCCAAATTGTTTCGCGGAATGTATGAAAAGTGAATGCGGCCCCTCGATAGCGGGGCCGCATTTTTTTTATCCCTCGATTTTGCAGTTCGAGTCGCGGGGCACGATTAAGATGAACTCGCCGGGCCCACGCCGGCGTCTTGGAGAACGAAATGGTTTCGGTACGTTTGCCTGATGGGTCGGTCCGCCAATACGACCACCCGGTGACCGTCGCGGAAGTCGCGGCATCGATCGGCGCGGGCCTCGCCAAGGCGGCGCTCGCCGGCAAGCTCAACGGCGAACTCGTCGATACCTCGTTTCTGATCGACCGGGACTCGTCGCTCGCCATCGTCACCGATAAAGACCCCGAGGGCGTCGATGTCGTGCGTCATTCGACCGCGCACTTGCTGGCTTATGCGGTCAAGGATTTGTTTCCCGAGGCGCAGGTGACCATCGGACCGGTCATCGACAATGGCTTTTACTACGACTTCTCGTATAGCCGTCCCTTCACGCCCGAAGATCTGGAAAAGATCGAAAAGCGCATGCAGGAACTCGCCAAGAAGGACGAGCCGGTGTCGCGCCGCGTGGTGTCGCGCGACGAGGCGGTCGAGTACTTCATGAGCATCGGCGAGAAGTACAAGGCCGAGATCATCCAGTCCATTCCGGAGAGCGATCAAATTCGTCTGTACGGGCATGGCAACTTCATCGATCTGTGCCGCGGGCCGCACGTGCCGTCCACCGGCAAGCTCAAGGTCTTCAAGCTGATGAAGGTCGCAGGTGCGTACTGGCGCGGCGATTCCAAGAACGAACAGCTTCAGCGCATCTACGGCACCGCGTGGACCAAGAAGGAAGATCAGGACGCGTACCTCCACATGCTGGAGGAAGCGGAGAAGCGCGATCACCGCAAGCTCGGCAAGCAACTCGACCTGTTCCATCTGCAGGACGAAGCACCGGGCATGGTGTTCTGGCATCCGAAGGGCTGGTCGGTGTGGCAGCAGGTCGAGCAGTACATGCGCCGCCGCGTGAACGAAGCCGGTTACCTCGAAATCAAAACCCCGATGGTGATGGACCGTTCGCTGTGGGAAGCGTCGGGACACTGGCAGAACTATCGTGAAAACATGTTCACGACCGAATCGGAGAAGCGCGATTACGCGATCAAGCCGATGAACTGCCCCGGCCACGTGCAGGTGTTCAATCACGGTCTGCGTTCGTACCGCGATCTGCCGATGCGTTACGCCGAGTTCGGTTCGTGCCATCGCAACGAGCCGTCGGGCGCGCTGCATGGCCTGATGCGCGTGCGCGGTTTCGTGCAGGATGACGCGCACATCTTCTGTACCGAAGATCAGTTCATCGCGGAATCCATCGCCTTCAATACGCTGGCGATGAGCGTGTACAAGGACTTCGGCTTCGATCATATCGACATCAAGCTGTCGCTGCGTCCGGAACAGCGCGCCGGCACCGATGAAACCTGGGATCGCGCCGAACAGGGTCTGCGTGAAGCGCTGACCGCGTGCGGCGTGAAGTGGGAAGAACTGGCGGGCGAGGGCGCGTTCTACGGTCCGAAGATCGAATACCACATCAAGGATGCGCTCGGCCGCTCGTGGCAATGCGGCACGCTCCAGCTCGACATGGTGCTGCCGGAGCGGCTCGGCGCAGAATACGTGGCCGAGGACAACAGCCGCCGCCGTCCGATCATGCTTCATCGCGCGATCGTCGGGTCAATGGAGCGCTTTTTGGGCATCCTGATCGAGCACCACGCTGGTGCCATGCCGCCGTGGCTCGCGCCGACTCAGGCAATCGTGCTCAATATTGCCGAAAGTCAGGCAGAATACGCCGCGCAATTGGCCCAATCGTTGCAAAAACAAGGGCTTAGAGTGGAGTCCGATTTGCGCAACGAGAAGATTAGCTATAAAATACGGGAGCACACGCTGCAAAAGGTTCCCTATTTGCTGGTCGTCGGGGACAAGGAGCGTGAAGCGAATACCGTGGCCGTGCGTGCGCGTGGCGGTGTCGACTTGGGCGTGATGCCGGTCGATACGTTCCTCGGACGTCTGCAGCAGGAAGTGCGGGCGTTGAGGTAAGTCACTCGCAGCGCGGCTTGTTTTTCATTTTTAGAGGAACCGTAACATCGCTACTGATAAGTCGTCACATCGCATCAACGGTGAAATCACTGCGCCGGAAGTGCGCCTGGTCGGAGTGGACAATGAGCCGCTCGGAATCGTGAAACTGGCCGAGGCTTTCCGTCAATCGGAACAGCTCGACGTGGATCTCGTCGAAATCGCGCCGCAGGCCTCACCGCCTGTCTGCCGTCTGATGGATTACGGCAAGTTCAAGTACTCGGAAGCGAAGAAGCAGCACGAGGCGAAGCTCAAGCAGAAGATCGTGCAGGTGAAGGAAGTCAAATTCCGCCCCGGCACGGATGACGGTGACTACAACGTCAAGCTGCGCAACCTCACGCGCTTCCTCGAAGACGGCGACAAGACGAAAATCACGTTGCGTTTTCGCGGCCGCGAAATGGCCCACCAGGAAATCGGCATGCGCATGCTCGAACGTCTGAAGACGGATCTGGACGAATACGGTCAGGTCGAGCAAATGCCGAAGATGGAAGGCCGTCAGATGATCATGGTGCTTGCCCCGAAGAAAAAGGGTAAGTAACCACAAGCAGGAAGCAATGGATCGCGCGCCGTCGTCAGGCGGTCGGCGCGGCATTGTCGGCAGTTTCGGAGCTGTGCCGTTAAAATGGCGCGGCTCGTGAAAAGCGGCGGTTTGCAAAGACCGCACGCCTATAAGTGGAGCGTGGGTTTCGAAGGGCGGGAAGGGGTCTTGGCCAGCACGGGAAGATCAGCCGCACACCCATGACCATCTAAAAAGTGGAGTAGTTTCATGCCGAAGATGAAGACCAAGAAGAGTGCTGCAAAGCGCTTCGTGGTGCGTCCGGGCGGTACCGTCAAGCGCGGTCAGGCCTTCAAGCGCCACATTCTTACCAAGAAAACCACGAAGAACAAACGCCATCTGCGTGGCTCGACGGCCGTTCATGATTCCGATCTGAACTCCGTGCGCGCAATGCTGCCGTTCGCCTAACCTCAACTTAAACTCATAGGAGCGCAACATGCCTCGAGTAAAACGTGGGGTTACCGCACGGGCCCGTCACAAGAAGATCATTCGTCTGGCCAAGGGTTACCGCGGCCGTCGCAATAACGTCTATCGCATCGCCAAGCAGGCGGTCATGCGCGCAGGCCAGTACGCCTACCGCGATCGCCGCAACAAGAAGCGTGTGTTCCGCGCATTGTGGATCACGCGTATCAACGCGGCGGTGCGTCAGCACGACATGACGTACAGCGTGTTCATCAACGGCCTGAAGAAGGCGTCGATCGAACTCGACCGCAAGGTGCTGGCTGACATGGCTGTGTTCGACAAGGCTGCTTTTGCTGCTATCGTTCAGCAGGTGAAAGCCGCCGTTGCAGCCTAATTGCGAAATTAGTACTGCGTGGTTCGCCTCCTCGTCGCCGGGTAGTTGACGGCGGCGCGAAGGCAGAAAACGGGGCTCTCACCGAGCCCCGTTTTTGTTGGTCGGACGGTTTTGCTTATCCACGCCACCAAGCACGTGCATGATCGAACGTGGATCAGCAAAACCGAACCTCAGTGTGAATTTTCGACGTAGAGAAGATGGGATCAATGGATCTGGACCAGATTGTCGCCGATGCGCAAAGCGCCTTTGAACACGCCACCGATGCCACCACGCTCGAAAACGAGAAGGCGCGCTTTCTCGGCAAGTCCGGCGCGCTGACCGAATTGCTCAAGGGCTTGGGCAAGCTCGATCCGGAAGCGAAGAAGACCGAGGGCGCGCGCATCAATGTGGCGAAGCAGAAGGTGGAAGCGGCGCTCAACGCGCGTCGTCAGGCGTTGGCGGATGCGCTCCTGAACCAGCGCCTCGCCGAAGAAGCCATCGACGTCACGCTGCCGGGGCGCGGCGCGGGCGCGGGCACGCTGCATCCGGTCATGCGCACGTGGGAGCGTGTCGAGCAGGTGTTTCGCTCGATCGGTTTCGATGTGGCCGACGGTCCCGAGATCGAAACCGACTGGTACAACTTCACGGCGCTCAACAGTCCCGAAAATCATCCGGCGCGCTCGATGCAGGACACGTTTTACGTCGATGGCAAGGACACCGAAGGCCGTCCGCTGCTCTTGCGCACGCATACCAGCCCGATGCAGGTGCGTTACGCGCGCATGAACAAGCCGCCCATCAAGGTGATCGTGCCGGGCCGCACCTATCGCGTGGACAGCGACGCCACCCATTCGCCCATGTTCAATCAGGTCGAAGGGCTGTGGATCGAGGAGAACATCAGCTTCGCCGATCTGAAGGGCGTGTACAGCGATTTCCTGAAGAAATTTTTCGAGCGCGACGACATTCTCGTGCGCTTCCGCCCGTCGTATTTTCCGTTCACGGAGCCGTCCGCCGAGATCGACATGATGTTCGAGCACGGCAAGAACGCGGGCAAATGGCTGGAAATCTCGGGCTCGGGGCAGGTGCATCCGACCGTCATCCGCAACATGGGGCTGGACCCGGAGCGCTATATCGGCTTCGCGTTCGGCAGCGGCCTCGAACGGCTGACCATGCTTCGCTACGGCGTGCAGGATTTGCGTTTGTTCTTCGAGAACGATCTGCGTTTTCTGCGACAGTTCGCCTGAGCACGCCGCCTGCCCGCGACGTCCGGCATCGAACGCACACGCGTTGAGCCGGACCCGAGACTCCACCTCATTCCGAACGTAGACACACATGCAATTCCCTGAATCCTGGCTGCGCAGTTTCGTCGATCCGAAGCTCTCCACCGATGAACTCGCGCACGCATTGACGATGGCCGGTCTGGAAGTCGAAGACCTGCGTCCGGTCGCGCCGCCGACCAGCAAGATCGTGGTCGGTCAGGTGCTCGAAGTCGCGCGGCATCCGAACGCGGACAAGCTCAACGTGTGTCAGGTCGATGCCGGCACGGGCGAGACGCTGAACATCGTGTGCGGCGCGGCCAATGTGGCGCCGGGCATCAAGGTGCCGGTGGCGCTCGTCGGTGCGGCGCTGCCGCCGGCCGAAGCGGGCGCGGAGCCGTTCGCGATCAAGCTGTCGAAGCTGCGTGGTGTCGAAAGCCAGGGCATGTTGTGCTCCGCGCGTGAGTTGAAGTTGTCCGACGATCACAGCGGGCTGTTGATCCTGCCGGCCGATGCACAGGTCGGTCAGGACATCCGCGAAGCGCTCGATCTCGACGACACGGTGTTCGAAATCAAGCTCACGCCGAACAAAGCCGATTGTCTGTCGGTGTTCGGCGTCGCGCGCGAAACCGCCGCCATCACCGGCGCGCCGTTGAAGACGTTGGACATGCCGCCGGTCGAAGCCACGCTCGACGAAAAATTGCCCGTCAAGATTCTCGCGCCCGATCTGTGCGGCCGCTTTTCCGGTCGCGTGATTCGCGGCGTGAACGCGCATGCGAAGACGCCGCAATGGATGGTCGCGCGCCTCGAACGCTCGGGCATGCGCAGCATCTCGGCGCTCGTCGACATCTCCAATTACGTGATGCTCGAACTCGGCCGTCCGACGCACGTGTTCGACCTCGACAAGATTCACGGCGGCATCGAAGTGCGCTGGGGCAAGAAGGGCGAATCGCTCAAGCTGCTCAATGGCAACACTGTGGAACTGGATGAGCAGGTCGGCGTGATCGCTGACGATCGTCATGTGGAAAGTCTCGCGGGCATCATGGGCGGTGACAGCACGGCCGTCACGCTCGACACCACGAATATCTATCTCGAAGCTGCGTTCTGGTGGCCCGATGCCATCCGTGGCCGCGCGCGTCGTTATAACTTTTCGACGGACGCGGCGCATCGCTTCGAGCGCGGCGTGGACTATGCAACGACCGTCGAGCACATCGAGCGCATCACGCGGCTGATTCTCGATATCTGCGGCGGCAAGGCCGGTCCGGTCGACGATCAGATCACCAACGTGCCCGAGCGTCATCCGGTGAGCATGCGGGTGGCGAGGGCGCATCGCATCATCGGCGTGGAGATTGGCGCGGAAGAAATCGCGCAAATTTTCACGCGGCTGAATCTGGCCTTCGAGCGCGACGGCGATACCTTCAAGGTCACGCCGCCCGCGTATCGCTTCGATATCGAGATCGAGGAAGACTTGATCGAGGAAGTGGCGCGCATCTACGGTTTCGAGAAGATTCCGGCGCGCCCGCCCGTCGCGCGCAGCGAGATGCGCCGCACCGATGAGACGCGCCGTTCGATCCACACGCTGCGTCACGCGGTGGCCGCGCGCGATTACTCGGAGACCGTGAACTTCAGTTTCGTCGATGCGCAATGGGAGCAGGATTTCGCCGGCAACCACGCGCCGATCAAGCTGCTCAACCCGATCGCGAGCCAGCTTTCGGTCATGCGCACGACGCTGTTCGGCAGCCTGATCGAAGTGCTGCGCTATAACCTGAACCGGCGCGCGGACCGCATTCGTTTGTTCGAAGCGGGGCGCGTGTTCCTGCGCGATGCATCGGTGAAGGCGGGCGAACTCACGATCGAAGGCTACGCGCAACCGAAGATGATCGGCGCGCTGGCCTACGGTCCGGCGCTGGACGAACAATGGGGCGCGGCATCACGCAACGTCGATTTCTTCGACGTGAAGGGCGATGTCGAAGCGCTGTTCGCGCCGGTCGTGCCGCGTTTCGTGAAGGGCGAGCATCCGGCGTTGCATCCGGGACGAAGCGCACGTATCGAAGTGGCGGGGCGCGCGGTGGGCTGGATCGGCGAATTGCATCCGCGCTGGCAACAAAAATACGATCTGCCGAATGCGCCCGTGCTGTTCGAAATCGAAGCCGATGCGCTGATGGATCGCGCCTTGCCCGCGCCGTCCGAAGTGTCGAAATTCCCGCCCGTGCGGCGCGATATCGCGATCGTCGTCGATCAAAACGTACCGGTTCAGACGCTCCTCGACGAGCTGGAAAACGCCCGTTCGGAACCGGCTTGCAGGCACGTCACAAGGGTTGCGCTTTTCGACGAATTTCGTCCAAAATCAAACACTTCCGGCGGGTTAGGAGCGCGTGAGAAAAGTCTTGCCTTCCGTGTAACGTTGCAAGATACTGGCGGCACGCTACAGGACGAAACGGTCGACACGGCCATCAAAACGCTTGTGGATCGCCTGGCTCGAGTACACGGCGCGCGGTTGCGCGGATAGCCTGAAGTTGGCCCCAGCGTCTCAATCGCACAGTCTCAAATCGTCTTACGCGCCGTTTTACTGATATGAACCAAATGAACTCGAGTGATTTCGAAGCCCTTCTTTCGGCGCAGCGCAGCGCCATGAACCGAGATACCGCGACTTCGAACGGCGGCGCGTCCCCGGACACCCCGACGCTGACCAAGGCAGAACTAGCCGAGATGCTGTTCGACCATGTGGGTCTGAACAAGCGCGAGGCGAAGGACATGGTCGAAGCGTTCTTCGAAGTCATCCGTGACGCGCTGGAAAGCGGCGACAGCGTGAAGCTGTCCGGCTTCGGGAATTTCCAGTTGCGCGACAAGCCTCAGCGCCCGGGACGCAATCCCAAGACGGGCGAGGCCATCCCTATCGCGGCGCGGCGTGTCGTGACATTCCATGCAAGCCAGAAGTTGAAGGCGCTGGTCGAAACAGGCGCGGAGACAGAGCTTACCCGCTGACTGTCACGCTCAGGCCGCCGCGTGTGCGGCTCGTCGCGCTGTAAGACCGCCGTGCTTCAATCGACATCACCTATAACAATGGTTGATCGACGATGGAAAAAGTCGTCTTGCCCCCGATCCCGGCCAAGCGGTATTTCACGATTGGCGAAGTCAGCGAGCTGTGTGGCGTCAAGCCCCACGTGCTGCGCTATTGGGAACAGGAGTTCACGCAGCTCAGACCGGTCAAGCGGCGCGGCAACCGCCGCTACTATCAGCACCACGAAGTCTTGCTGATCCGGCGCATCCGCGAGTTGTTGTACGAGCAGGGCTTCACGATCAACGGTGCGCGTAACCGGCTCGATTCGCAGGGCCGTCCGACGAGTGACGAAGCCGACATGGTCGACGAGCCCACGCCGCAAGCTACGCCCGGTGTTGATGTGGACCGGCTGCGCCAGGACATTCTTCAGGTGATCGATCTGCTGGGCGGCTAGTCTTGCTCCGATCCGATTTCATGTGCCGCGATTCGAGCAAATCGATCGCGGCATTTTTTCGTCCGTACGATGGGCATGCGCGCGGTGGCGACCACTTGCAGCGATGGCCTTGGCGCGACCACATCCGCCGACCAGTAGACGATGCTCGGCCCCACGCCACAAGGCGGATAGACGCGCCAGTCATCGGCGCCGTGATGGAAGAAGTAGAGCGCGAAAGAACGGCTCTTTTCTCGTCCGCTGATGCAGATGTATCTGCCCGAGCCGGGGTAGATGCGGCCGAAGTGCGCGAGGCGCGCCGGTAACGATGGTTCGAGCCGTCTGGCGATCTCTGCGCGCAGGGAAGAGCCTGTGCGGGCAGTGGGGACGAGCCTCGGGTCAGGAGGCGCAACTGCTGGGGAGGACATCGCGCATTTCCTTATATGTCGCGTTAAGAGTAGAGCTTAAGTGGCTGACGGACAAGGGGAATATGGAGGGGGTTTGTGCGGAGGCGCGCAGAGGTGAAAAGACGGTCGCGAATCGTGCGTGCATGAAAAAACCCGCATCGGCTAGAGGCCAATGCGGGTTCATATTCTGGTCGGGGCGAGAGGATTTGAACCTCCGACCACCTGCACCCCATGCAGGTACGCTACCAGGCTGCGCTACGCCCCGAAAGAGCGAAATTATATCAGGCCGAATCGAAATGTAGAACTGCTTCCATCATTTTTGCTTGCAGGCCCGATGAACTCACTCGTCATCGGCTCAAAGCCGAAGTTCTGACTGCGTGTAGGGCGAAGTCTGAACCGTCACGGACGATTCGCCCGCGCCCGTCGCGCGTTCGATCTCCACGCGCTGACGCCGACGAAAGCGCATGCCCAGCCACAGCGCAATCACGCAAGGAATCAGGTAACTCGAAACTCGTTCGCTCCAGGCGCTACGCGACGCGATGCTCTCGTATTGCGTGCGGTCGTGAAAACTTGCCGAGGCGAACACCATCGTGAGCACGAAATCGAGCGTCATCGCAAGGAAGCAGAGCGCGAAGAACAGCAGCGCGCCGTTCCAGACCGGTTTGCGCTGACTAACGTTAAGCGTGCGGCAAATGAATAGGATCACGCCGAGAAGCGCGAGATTGAAAAGTAGCGGAAATAGTGGAAAGTCCATGCGTGCCTTGCTCGTGCGTGACGGGACGCGCTTTCGGGCAAGAAGGCGTGCAAATATGTCGCACGCATTTCAGCCAAAAGGCGGCGCGATCTTCACACGCGCAAAGCGATGCTTGAATAAGAGTATTCCTAATCAATGGAACTCGGTTGAGGCGCGCCCAGTGTCTCGGAAAGGAAGTCGATGAACGTCCGCACCTTGATCGTCATGTACTTGCGGCTCGTATAAACGGCGTACACGGACGGCGCAAAGGCCGCGTAATCGGGAAGCAGATGCACCAGCGCGCCTGTAGCCAGTTCCGGCTCGACGATCCAGGCAGGAAAATACGCGAGCCCGATGCCCGCGCGCACCAATTGCAACGCCATCGACGTATCGTTGGTCTTGAGCGCTGCTTTGTTCTTCACGGTGAATTCGCCGTCCGGCCCGCTCAGCGTGACGGTCTCGATATTCGTATAAGTCGGCAGCACCACGCGATGCCGCGCGATGTCCTCGGGATGCACCACCGGTCCATGCTTTTCAAGATAAGCGGGCGATCCCACCAGCACGAACGGCATGCTGCACAGCGGCCGGACGATCAGCGAAGGCGACGGCTCGGAGGTCGCGCGAATCGCCATGTCGTAGCCTTCCTCGACCAGATCCACAAAGCGGTTCTCCAGCCGCAAGTCGACCAGCACGCCCGGATACCGCGCCTGATACGCGACCAGCAAATCCGCGAACTTGCGATTGGCGAACCACCCCGGCGCGGTCACTTTCAGCACGCCGCGCGGTTGTGCCGTTTGCTCGCCGACAGCAGCCTGCGCCGCCTGCAGAATATCGAGCGCCTCGCTGCATTGCTCGTAATACACGCTGCCGGCCTCGGTCATGCTCAGATGACGCGTCGTGCGGTTCAGCAGCCGCACGCCCAGTTGACGCTCAAGATTCGCGACATGCTTGCTGGTCATCGCCGTGGAGATATCGAGACGCTCGGCCGCCTTCACGAAGCTGCCTGACTCGACGACCTCGCGGAACACGCGCAGGCTGGTGAGGGCATCCATCGATTCTTTCCTGAAGGGAAATAAAACGACAATATTAGCCGGATTTATCGATGACCACGGCTTGCCTAGACTCGAAGCATTCCAATCAGGAGCTTTCGACATGTCCACTCAGGCGCAATCACTCTCGTTCAGCACGCCGGCTTTGGCGAATTACGCGCAGGCCTTGCTGCGCATCGTCGCGGCGTATGTGATGTTGACGCACGCATCGGCCAAGCTCTTTCACGTTCCGCATATCGCGATGTTCGACGGCCTTCCGCTGTTCTCGCTGCTCGGCGCGGCGGGCGTGATCGAACTCGTCGGCGGCGTGCTGGTGCTGTTCGGCGTGTTCACGCGCGCGGCGGCGTTCGTGTTGTCGGGCGAACTGGCGTTTGCGTATTTCATCGGTCACGCGCCGCAAGGGCACGTGTTGCTGCCGCTGTTGAATCAGGGCGAACCGGCGGTGTTGCTGTCGTTCGTGTTCCTCTTCATCGCGGCGGCGGGGCCGGGCGCGTGGAGCATCGACAAGCGCTAGAGAGCGCTCACTTCGGCCATTCATCCATCTCGTCGTTGAACAACGAAGCGACGACACCGCGCAGCCATACCGTGCGCGGATCGTTATGAAACTTGCGATGCCAGTGCTGCTTCAGATCGAAGCGCGGCAACGGCAGCGGCGGCTCGGCCAGCGTGATCGATGCATGCTCGGCCACATACGCGAACCCGATCGCATGCGGCACCGTCGCAATGAGGTCCGTGCGCGACAGGATGAACGGCAGGCTCATGAAGTGCGGCGTTTCGAGCACGGCGCGACGTCGCACGCGTTCCTTGTCGAGATGATTTTCCAGCACTTCCTGGCTGCGTCCCTCGGCGCGCACAACCGCGTGTCCGCATTCGATGAACCGTTCCAGCGTCAACGGCTCGCGCGCGAACGGATGATCGCGCCGCATCAAACAAATGAAGCGATGCGAGAACAAGCGCTGTTGAAAGAAGTTGTTCCCGTGCAGATCCGGAAAATAGCCGACCGCCAGATCGATTTCACCCGCTTCCAGTCCACGTTCCACCTGTTCATGCGATGCCGACACCGAGCGCAAATTCGCCTGCGGCGCCTGTTGCGCGAAAGCCTGAAGCAGCCGCGGCAGAAACACGATTTCCCCGACATCCGACAGCGCGATGGAAAACGTGTCCGTGCTGGATAACGGATCGAAGTGCTGCGTATCGAGCAGACCACGCTCGATGCGCGACAACGCCTCTCGCGCGGCGGGCGCGAGTGCAAGTGCACGCGGCGTCGGTTCCATGCCGCGCGAGGTGCGCACGAACAGCGGATCGTTGAAATACTCGCGCAGCTTGCCGAGCGCCGTCGATACACGCGGCTGACTCACGCCCAGCCGTTCGGCCGCGCGGCTCACGTTGCGCGTCTCCTCGATGGCGACGAGGAACGGAATCAGGTTGAGGTCGAGGTCGTGCATGCGGCCGCCGTTCTCGCTCAGCCGCGCCGCGCGACCAGATCGGTCACGCGCTGCGCCGCGTCCTGCAACGGCTCCAGAAACGACTTCACCATCTGCTTCGCGCTCTTGCGCTGCGCATTGCCGCTGATGTTGAGCGCGGCGATCACACGTCCCTGACGGTCGCGAATGGGCGCGGACAGCGAAATCAGCCCTTCTTCCAACTCCTGATCGACCACCGCCCAGCCTTGACGGCGCACGGCGGCAATCGCTTCCGTGAGCGCATCGCGGTCGGTGAGCGTGCGCGGCGTGCGCGCGGTGAGATCGCTGGCATCGAGCGCGGCGTTCAGGCGGGCGTCGTCGAGCGCGGCGAGCAGCACGCGTCCCATCGACGTGCAGAAGGCGGGCAGACGGCTGCCGATCGACAGGTTCTGCGTGATGATCTTGTGCGTCGGCACGCGCAGCACGTAGACGATTTCTGCGCCGTTGAGCACGGCCGCCGAGCAGCTTTCGTGCACTTGCCCCACGAGGTCTTCCATCACCGGTTCGGCGAGGTTCCAGAAGGGCATCGACGTCAGATAGGCGAAACCCAGATCGAGAATCTTCGGCGTGAGCTGAAAGAGGCGTCCGTCCGCTTCGACATAGCCGAGCGCCTGCAAGGTCAGCAGGATGCGCCGCGCGCCCGCGCGCGTGAGGCCGGTGGCGGCGGCGACATCGGTGAGCGTTTGCGCGGGGCGAGTAGCATCGAAGGAGCGGATCACGGCGAGCCCGCGCGCGAACGATTGAACGTAGGCGTCGCCGGGACGCGTGACAGAGTCGGTATCGGGAAGGGAGTCCGTCATGTTCGACCTTGAGGGCAAAGGGAAACTCGGTACAAACCCGCAAAACGCAAGTGCTTCGTTGACACGACAACGAACGCAGGAATAACATGCCAATGTTCGCTAATCGAATCCATGTTCGCATATCGAACAAAGGGATGCAAGCGTCATTTCTCACCATCACCTCATTCATGTCCATGCTTCGCGCAGGAGAAGAACGGCAATGATCAACAAGATTTTCGACACGCTCGCCTCGTCCGTGGCCGATGTCCACGACGGCGCGACCATCATGATCGGCGGTTTCGGGACGGCCGGCATGCCCTCCGAACTGATCGATGCGCTCATCGAACAGGGCGCGCGCGAGCTGACCATCGTCAACAACAACGCGGGCAATGGCGATACGGGTCTGGCCGCGCTGCTCAAGGCGAAGCGTGTGCGCAAGATCATCTGCTCGTTCCCGCGTCAGACGGATTCCTACGTTTTCGATGCGCTCTATCGCGCGGGCGAAGTCGAACTCGAACTCGTGCCGCAGGGCAATCTGGCCGAGCGCATTCGTGCTGCGGGCGCGGGCATCGGCGGATTCTTCACGCCAACCGGTTACGGCACGAAGCTGGCAGAAGGCAAGGAAACGCGTGAGATCGATGGCAAGCACTACGTTCTCGAAGCGCCGCTGCATGCGGATTTCGCGCTCGTGAAGGCATTCAAGGGCGACCGCTGGGGCAATCTGGTCTATCGTAAAACGGCGCGCAACTTCGGGCCGATCATGGCGAGCGCCGCGAAAACCGCCATCGTGCAGGTGTCGAAGGTGGTGCCGCTGGGCGAACTGGACCCCGAGAATATCGTGACGCCGGGCATTTTCGTGCAACGCGTCGTGGAAGTGCCGCAAGCCGTGCACGCCGCCGAACTCGCCGCTTAAAAGTTAAGGAAGACAGACAGCCATGAAGAAACTTTCCCGTGACGAAATGGCCCGGCGCGTGGCCGCGGACATCCCCGAAGGCGCGTATGTGAATCTGGGCATCGGCGTGCCGACGCTCGTCGCGAATCATCTCGCGGCGGATCGCGAAATCTTCCTGCATAGCGAAAACGGCCTGCTCGGCATGGGCCCCGCGCCCGCCAAGGGCGAGGAGGACGACGAACTCATCAACGCGGGCAAACAACACGTCACGCTGCTGACGGGCGGCGCGTACTTCCATCACTCGGATTCCTTCGCGATGATGCGCGGCGGCCATCTCGACTTCTGCGTGCTCGGCGCGTTCCAGGTCTCGGCGACGGGCGACCTCGCCAACTGGCACACCGGCGCACCGGATGCCATCCCCGCCGTCGGCGGCGCGATGGATCTCGCCATCGGCGCGAAGCAGGTCTACGTGATGATGGAACTCCTCACCAAGCAGGGCGAGAGCAAACTCGTCGCCGAATGTTCGTATCCGGTGACGGGCGTGCAGTGCGTGGATCGCGTGTACACCGACCACGCCGTGTTCGATGTGACGCCGGACGGTTTCGTCGTGCGCGAAATGGTCGACGGCCTGTCCTTCGAAGAACTTCAGAAGCTGGCCAACGTGCCGCTTCAATACGTGCCGCTGTCCGAAGCGGCCTGAAAGAGCCTGAGAGATAACCTGGAGTCGACAGATGAAAGAAGCCTTCGTATGTGATGCCATCCGCACGCCGGTCGGCCGTTATGGCGGTTCGCTCGCTTCGGTGCGCGCCGACGATCTGGGCGCGGTGCCGCTGCGCGCGCTGGTCGAACGCAACAAGGAAGTGGACTGGGAAGCGGTCGAGGAAGTGATCTACGGCTGCGCGAATCAGGCGGGCGACGACAATCGCAACGTCGCGCGCATGTCCACGCTGCTCGCTGGTTTGCCGGTCGGCGTGCCGGGCACGACGGTGAACCGTTTGTGCGGTTCGGGCATGGATGCCATCGGTATCGCGGCGCGCGCCATCAAGTCGGGCGAGGCGGGGCTGTTGATCGCGGGCGGCGTCGAGAGCATGAGCCGCGCGCCGTTCGTGATGGGCAAGGCGACGAGCGCGTTCTCGCGTCAGGCCGAAATCCACGATACGACCATCGGCTGGCGTTTCATCAATCCGCTGATGAAGAAGCTCTACGGCGTCGATTCGATGCCGGAAACCGCCGAGAACGTCGCCGACGACTACAACATCAGCCGCGCCGATCAGGATGCCTTCGCGCTGCGTTCGCAGCAAAAGGCGGCGCGCGCGCAGAAGGACGGCACGCTGGCGCAGGAAATCGTCGCGGTGACGATTCCGCAGAAAAAGGGCGATGCGCTGGTCGTGGATAAGGACGAACATCCGCGCGAAACGAGTCTCGAAGCGCTGGCGAAGCTCAAGGGCGTCGTGCGTCCCGATGGCAGCGTGACGGCGGGGAACGCGTCCGGCGTGAACGATGGCGCGGTCGCCATGCTCATCGCCGATGAAGACAGCGCCAAGCGTCACGGCCTCACGCCGCGCGCGCGCATTCTGGGCGTGGCGACGGCTGGCGTGCCGCCGCGCGTGATGGGCATCGGGCCGGGTCCGGCGTCGCAGAAGTTGCTGGCGCGTTTGGGCATGACGATCGATCAGATGGACGTGATCGAACTGAACGAAGCGTTCGCCTCGCAAGGGCTCGCCACGCTGCGCATGCTCGGCGTCGCCGATGACGATGCCCGCGTGAACCCGAACGGCGGCGCGATCGCGCTGGGGCATCCGCTGGGCGCGTCCGGTGCGCGTCTGGTGACGACGGCGAGCTATCAGTTGCATCGCACGGGCGGGCGCTATGCGCTGTGCACGATGTGCATCGGCGTGGGTCAGGGCATCGCGATGATCATCGAGCGTGTCTGAGCATGTTCGAGGCCACGGGACGTCTCACGGATCTCATTTGCGGCAATCTCGCTGCAAATGAGGTCTGGTCGCCGCGCGCGACCGTGCAGGCCATGCTCGATGTCGAAGCGGCGCTGGCGCGTGCATCGGCGCTGCATGGCGTGATTCCGGCGAGCGCTGTGGATGCGATCGTCGCCGCGTGCAACGCCGATGAAATCGATGCCCACGCACTCATGACCGGCGCGGCGGCGGGCGGCAATCTGGCGATTCCGCTCGTCAAGCAACTCACGGCGGCGGTCAAGGCGAAGGACGCCGAAGCGGCGAAATACGTGCATTGGGGCGCGACGAGTCAGGACATCATCGATACGGGCGTCGTGCTGCAATTGCGCGCGGCGCTCGATTTGCTCGATGCCGATTTGTCCACGTTGGGCGTTGCACTCGCGCATCAAGCCAAAACCCATCGCGCGACGCCGATGATCGGCCGCACGTGGCTCCAACAAGCGTTGCCGATCACGCTTGGCCTTAAGTTCGCGCAATGGCTCGATGCTGTCACGCGTCATCGCGAGCGTTTGAGCGAACTAAAGGCGCGCGCGCTCGTGCTGCAATTCGGCGGCGCGGCGGGCACGCTCGCGAGTCTGCGCGACCGCGCGCGGCCGGTGGCGGCATCGCTTGCGGAGGACCTGAAGCTCGCGTTGCCCGCGTTGCCGTGGCACACACAGCGCGACCGCATCGCGGAAGCAGCGGCGTTTCTCGGCATGCTCACGGGCACGCTCGGCAAGATCGCGCGCGACATCTCGCTCATGATGCAGACCGAACTCGGCGAAGTCGCGGAACCGGCGGCGGCGGGCAAGGGCGGTTCATCGACGATGCCGCACAAGCGCAATCCGGTCGGCTGCGCGGCCGTGCTGACCGCCGCCACGCGCGCGCCGAATCTCGTCGCGACCGTTTTCGCGGGCATGGTGCAGGAGCACGAACGCGCGCTCGGCGGCTGGCAAGCGGAGTGGGAAGCGCTGCCCGATCTCGCGCGGCTCACGGCGGGCGCATTGTCGAATATCGTCGGCATCGTGCCGGACATGGAAGTGAACACCGAACGGCTCGCGGGCAATCTAAGCGTCACCAACGGCCTCGTGCTCGGCGAAGCGGTGATGCTCGCGCTGGGGGATGCCATCGGCCGGATGGACGCGCACAAGCTCGTGGAAGGCGCATCGAAGGCGTCGATTGCAAACGGCACGACGCTCGAAGCAGCGCTCGCCGCGAATGAAGCCGTCACGCGTCATCTGTCAGCGGAACAACTGAAATCGTTGCTCGATCCGGCGAACTACGTCGGACAGGCAAAAGAATTCGTCGATGCCGCCATCGCGCGTCACTCGCGCACGTGAACAAGAACAGGAGCGAAACCAGCATGCCTTTTGCCCAAGTCAACGGAATCCGGCTTCACTACCGCGCCGACGTCACGGCGGGCGACGACGCGCCGTGGCTCGTGCTGTCGAACTCGCTCGGCGCGGATGTCTCGATGTGGGCGCCGAACGTCGAAGCCTTCGCGAAGCAGTACCGCGTGTTGCGCTATGACACGCGCGGCCACGGCCAGTCGGACGTCGCGCCGGGGCCGTACACCATCGATCAGCTCGTCGGCGATGTGATCGGGCTGATGGACCATCTGAAAATCGAACGCGCGTATTACTGCGGGCTGTCGATGGGCGGGCTGACCGGCATCGGGCTTGCCGCGCGTCATCCGGAGCGGTTCAAGCGCGTCGCGCTGACCAACACCGCCGCGCTCATCGGCTCGGACGCCGTGTGGACGCCGCGCGCCGCGAAAGCGCGTGAACCGGGCGGCATGCCTTCGCTCACGGATGCGGTCATCGCGCGCTGGTTCACCGCGCCGTTCATCGAGCGCGAATCGCTGGTGCTGGCCGGCATCCGGGATGTGTTCCGTCATACCTCGGGCGATGGCTACGCATCCAACTGCGAAGCGATCCGCGATGCCGACCTGCGCGGCGAAGCGAAGGGCATCAAGCTGCCGGTATTGGTGATTTCCGGCACGCACGATCTCTCGACGACGGCGGAGCAGGGCCGCGAACTGGCGGGTTATATCGAAGGCGCGCGCTACGTCGAACTGGACGCGGCGCATCTGTCGAACATCGAAAAGCGCGACGAATACACGCGCACCGTGCTGGATTTTCTCGGAGAACACTAAATGACTGACGACGAACGCTACGAAGCGGGAATGAAGGTGCGCCGCGCCGTGCTGTCGGACGCGCACGTGGACCGGTCGCTGACCAATCGCTCCGAGTTGACGAGCGAGTTTCAGAATCTCATCACGCGTTATGCATGGGGCGAAATCTGGACGCGCGAGGGTTTGCCGCGTCATACGCGCAGCCTTTTGACCATCGCGATGATGGTCGCGCTCAACCGCAGCGAGGAACTCGCGCTGCACTTGCGCGCGGCCAAGAACAATGGCGTGACGCAGGATCAGATCAAGGAAGTGCTGCTGCAAACCGCGATCTATTGCGGCGTGCCGGCAGCGAATTCGGCGTTCCATCTTGCGCAGAAGATTTTCGAGGAAGAGGGCAAGGCGTCGGCCTGAACATGCGATGGGTTGTTGAAGGTAGAGAAGCCGCCGCCGGGAAACGGGCGGCGGCTTTTTTCATCGCGGCATCAGAACGCGTAGTACGGCCCGTTGCCTGCGGGCGTCACGCGGCCTTCCAACGCGGTGAAGATGCGGCGTCCGTAAAAGAACGGCAAGCCCCAGTCGAAGTAGCCACTGCCTGTGCCCGCCAGATTGTTAAAGGCGAAGTTGCCGCTGGCAAATAGTGTGGTCGAGCTACCGACCGTGAAGCTCACCGCCGCCGATGCCCCGCTCGTCGAACTGATGGCGGCGCTCAAGGTTTGCGGCGTCGCGGGGCAGAACCAGACGCCGCAGGTCGCGAGCGTTGTCGAGGGGAAGAACATCGCGTTCGAACCGCTGTCGATGAAGCTCGATCCGTAGTTGCTGCCGCCGAAGCTCGTGGACACGTATCCGCTCAGCGTGTTCGACGGCAACACCGTGGCCGAACCGAGCAGATTGTTCGATTGCGAGCCGATGCCGAAGATCATCGAACCCGTCACCGACGATGCGCCCGTCGCCGCCACGGCAGGCAGTTCGATCAGCACGCCGTTGTTGTCGGTGGCAAAGTTCGCGACCGGATTGGTGACTTGCTGCGCGACCGCGAGCGTCGCGTTGACGCAGTTGGACCCGATGCAGTTGTAGTACCAGCGTGGCATGGCGGACGCCGCGCAGCCCGCGCCGCAGTCCGCCGTGAACGGTCCGACGCCCAAAATGCCGTTGCCGCGCAGGCTGGACGCGGTGAGCATCGGCAGGCCGGATTGCGCGCAGTCGGTGGGCGCGTTGCCGGTGGCGGCATCCGCGATCAATTGCACGGATGTCGATGCCGCGTTTTGGCCCGCCATGCGGATATCGGCCTGACGCACTGCGCCCCATGTGTAGCCGGTGCCGAACACCGAGCATTCGCCGACGACCGCGTTCGCGTTGCTGGCCGGGACCGTTGGCAGCACGATCGACGGATTCAGCGCGGACGCGAGCACGCGCAATCCTTGCGAGCCGGTGTCCACCTGAATGTCGTCGATGGTCTGACAGGTGTTCGTGCCGGGCACGCAGATCGTCACGCTCGTTTGCAGCATGTTGCGCGTGTTGGTCGGCGTGCTGGAGACTTCGATGGCCTGTACGTTCGGTGTCGTCGATTGAACGACGGTGGTGTTCACGGGCGCGGGCGCGGGGCTTGTCACGACCGGCGTGCTTGCAGCGGGCGCGGGTGCGGGTGTGCTGGCCGGTGCGGGCGCGCTTGCTGATGCAGTGGTCGATCCGCCGCCGCCTCCGCCGCATGCGGCCAGGAAGAACGAGAGCGCGAGACTCGCAATGAAGATCGGTTTCGTCATGTCGGCCTCCGCGTGTCATTGAACGTCGTCGGCGGAGACGCCCGCCGGAAGCGCGCTCGCCAGCCACGCGCGTCCGCTGAACTCGCGCAGGCGAACGTGATTTTCGACGACGAGTTCGCCATCGTTGACACGCGCTGCATGCAATCCCGCGTCTCCAACCGATGCATTCGCGCCGCTTTTGAAGCGCGGAAAGTAAGCGCCGAGCAGCGCTTCGACATTCGGCATCGCGGGACCGCGCCATGTCACGCCATAGACGACGCCGCTCGAATCCACGTACTGACGCACCACGATGCCGTTCGCATCGGTGGTCTCCCGATAGCGCGCAAGCCCATCCTGCGAGCGATGCACGACCGCGCCGTTCGCTGCATCCGCGATACCGACGTTCGCGCCCAGTTGCGCATGACATGGCGTGCTCGCGACGAGCGCGATGGTCATCGAAAAAGCCGTTACCCAAGCGTGATTAGGAATTCTTATGGATTTCATCGTAGCCCTCTCTCGGTTTCAGAATTCTCGTATTTATGAGATGAGAAGTTTAGGACGAGTCCGATAGAAAGTGATACGCGCTTAGGAGGGGAGTTTTGTCGCCACTTCGGCGCTCGTCAGCGGCAATTCCTTTGAAATACAACGCGTTGCACAAACCGCTCGGGCAAATTGCCGATTTTCCTGTTTGTCACAAATTGTCAAATCGCGGCGAGACGTCTTAAATAGCAAAACGAAGCAGGCGAACCGATAGTTGTGCAGCGAATCGATACTTAAAAATACAGCATCGAAACGAAAGATTCGGATGCTAAAAAGCAGGTGAGCGGCACGCGCATAAACCACTCGCGAGCAGAAGAACATCGCGCTTGTCCGAGTCTTTTTGCACGTGGCTTCGCGGGACCGGTAAAATGCCGGGTTGATCCACGGAAGAACCACTGAACCACCGTGGCGTAGCGGAAGGAATTTCCAGACATGACAGAATTTCGTGTAACCAGACGGGTGGCTGCGCTGATGGCGGTAGCCGGAATCGTGGCGGGTTGCGGCACATCCTCTCCCGATGCGATGAACTACAGAAGCGACGGGCGCGCGAAGGAAGCGTCGCTGGCGGTCCCGCCGAATTTCCTCGACGAAGCCGCCGACCAGCGCTCGCTCGCGCCGCAAAACGGGCAAGCCACGCTGTCGGGCCTGCAACAGGTGCAGCAAACCGCGCCTTCGTTGCCGACCGTGGTTCCGCCCGTGCAGGGCATGCATATCCAGCGCGACGGCGCGGAACGCTGGCTCGTCGTCGATGGCAAGTCGCCGGATCAGGTGTGGTCGCAGGTGCGGCGTTTCTGGCAGGAGCAAGGCTTCCTGCTCGTGGTCGATACGCGCGACAAGGGCGTGATGGAAACCGACTGGAACGAAACGCATCCGCAGATTTCGGATGGTCTGATTCGCGACACGCTTTCCAAGGCAACGGGCAATTCGTATGTCACCGCCGAGCGCAACAAGTACCGCACGCGGCTCGAAAACGCGCCCAACGGCGGCACGTACGTGTTCATCAGCCAGAAGGGCATGCGCGAGGCGCTCACCGGCGTGAACAACGATCAGAGCCAGTGGCAGGCGCGTCCGAACGATCCCGCGCTCGAAAACGAATATCTGCGCCGTCTGATGTCATCGCTTGCGATGGCGGATTCGGGGCAAACGCCCGGTCAGGCGATTTCCGCCGCGCCGGCGGCATCGGCCAGCGGCGCGCAGGCAGCCAAGGCAGGCGATGCGAAGGCCGCAGCGGTCGCCGCGCAAAACGTCACGAACGCAAGCAATGCGCCGATCGGCAACGAACGTGTGCCGGAAGCGCAGAACGCGCAACTCACGCTGTCCGACGCTTTCGATCGCGCGTGGCTGCGCGTGGGCACGGCGCTCGATCGCGCGAATTTCACGGTGGACGACCGCGATCGCGCCAAGGGCATCTACTTCATCCGCTATGTCGATCCGAACGACAAGCGCTCCGCCGAACAGGGCTTCTGGAATCAGGTGTTCCATGGCCGCATCGACATGGTCGCCAAGCAGTATCAGGTGAACGTGCGCGCGGTCACGGAAGGGCAGACGCGCATTGCCATCCTCGACGACAAGGGGCAGGTGGATTCGTCGCCGCAAGCGCGTCAGATCATGGCTTTGCTGGCCGATCAGATCACCTGAACGTCGTTTTCGCACACGGAATCTGTCATTCCGCACAAAGCCGCCTCGATTTCGAGGCGGCTTTTTTCATGGTCCTTTCACGCCATGCGAACGTTGCGCGCATTCTGCGGAAAACCTTTGCGTAGACGCATGCAATGCGACGCTCGCGCTCGAATTGCGCAGACAATTCTTTTTATCCGGAAATGTGCGCAAAAGCTTATAAGAAACGACCGGTCGGACAGTACATTTGCATCAACGACGCGAATCGGTGAAAAGCAACGCATAACCTGCACACCGGACGCGCGCCACACGACAACCAAGATGATGGTTCGCGCTTTGCCGCGAACCCCGGTGGCCCCGTCGCCTATCCTCGTAGGGCGACGGTTTTTGCCCGCGTTTCGACAGAAGCGCGGGCTTTTTCTTGGGCGCGTGAATCGTATGGCTTCCGCACGCGTTTCAAGTCGTGCGGTTATGCTTCAAGCCGAACCATTCAACACGAGGAGATGCTCATGTCGGAAGTCGCCGTCTTCGCCATTTTCGTGGCCAAACCGGGCAAGGAAGAAGAACTGAGGGAAGTGCTGGAAGCGAACGTCGGGCCGACGCGAAAGGAAAACGGCGCGCTTCAGTACGACTTGCATCGCGACATCAAGGAGCCGCGCCGTTTCATGTTCTTCGAGCGCTGGGAAAGCGAAGCCGCGCTCGATGCACACGGCCAGGCGCCGCACATTCTGGCGTTCCGAGCGAAGGCGCCGGAACTGACGGAGCACGGCGAGGTGCATCGCGCGGCTAAGCTGCTTTGAGCCGCGCGTTGACGTAAGCCTGTGCGGGCGTCAGTGCGTTTCGTGCGGAACGTCGAGGATCAGGATGATGGTCCAGTCCGCATCGCCGTCATGGTGATACTGACGCTCGGCCACGATGAACGGCTGTTGCTTGCCCGACGGCCCGAGAAACAGCACATCGCCTTCCATCGGCAGACATTCGATCGGCGGCAGCGCGAGATACGCGTCCTTGTTCGCGCCGCGCGGCATCAATTTTTCGATCTTGCGCGATGCCGCTTCGGTCCATTCGATATCGAGCTCGATATTGCTCATGCTTTCGTTCGCACGCACGCGTGCGCTCCACGGTTGAAACGTTAAAAAGACGATGCGCAATGTAGCACATGCGATGCATCGTCCGTGGCGCGTCGGGCATGAAAAAAGACGGCCCGCGAGCCGTCTTCCATCGTGCATGAAAACAATGAACGCGATCAGATTTCTTCGTAGAGCGGCAGCGTCAGAAACTCGGTGAATTGTTCGGACGTGGACATCTCCACGAAGATTTTCGCGGCGCGTTCGTAGGGCTTGAAATCGCCGCTCACCGCGCGCTTGATCTTCTCCAGTTCGTCGATGACGATCTCGCGCACCATCGCGGCCGTGACCTTGCGGCCGTCGTCGAGTTTGCCCTTGGGCGAGCGAATCCATTGCCACACTTGCGAGCGCGAGATTTCGGCGGTCGCGGCGTCTTCCATCAGATTGTGAATCGGCACGCAGCCATTGCCCGCAAGCCACGAACCGAGATAGTGGACGCCCACGTTCACGTTGTTGCGCAGACCCGCTTCGGTGATCGGCGCTTCGGGGCGGAAATCGAGCAGATCGCTGGCCGCCACTTGCACATCAGGACGTTGTCTGGCGATTTGGTTCGGTGCATCGCCGAGCACGCGGACGAACTCCTCCATCGCGATGGGCACGAGACCCGGATGCGCGACCCAGCCGCCGTCGTAACCGTCGCCCGCATCGCGCGCCTTGTCGGCACGGACGCCCGCCATCGCGCGTTCGTTCGCGGCGGGATCGCTCTTGATGGGAATCAGCGCCGACATGCCGCCGATAGCCGGTGCATGGCGCTTGTGGCACGTCTTCAGCAGTTGCAGCGCGTAGGCGCGCATGAACGGCACGGTCATCGTGATCTGCGCGCGATCGGCGAGGCAGAAGTTTGGATCGTTCTTGAACTTCTTGATCGCCGAGAAAATGTAGTCCCAGCGGCCCGCGTTCAGCCCCGAACTATGTTCGCGCAGTTCGTAGAGAATCTCGTCCATCTCGAACGTCGCGAGGATGGTTTCGACCAGCACCGTCGCGCGAATCGTGCCGCGCGCGATGCCCACGCCTTCCTGCGCCGCGATGAAAATATCGTTCCACAGACGCGCTTCGAGATGGCTTTCCAGCTTCGGCAGATAGAAATACGGGCCGCTGCCGCGCGCGATCAGTTCCATCGCGTTATGAAACAGGAACAGCGCGAAATCGAAGATGCCGCCCGACACGCGTTGCCCGTCTACGGTGACGTGTTTTTCATCGAGATGCCAGCCGCGCGGACGCACGATCAGCGTCGCGACCTTGTCGCCCAGCGTGTACGACTTGCCGTTCTGTTCCAGCGAGATCGTGCGGCGAACCGCGTCCTTGAGGTTGATCTGCCCGGTGATCTGGTTGTCCCAGTTCGGCGCGTTCGAATCCTCGAAGTCGGTCATGTACGAATCCGCGCCGGAATTCAGCGCGTTGACGATCATCTTGCGCTCGACCGGCCCCGTGATCTCGACGCGGCGGCGTTGCAGATCCGCAGGCAGCGGCGCGACGCGCCAGTCGCCTTCGCGGATCGCTTTCGTCTCCGCGAGAAAGTCGGGACGCTCGCCCGCGTCCAGCCGCTTCGTGCGTTCGACGCGCGCGGCGAGCAACTGCTGGCGGCGCGGCTCGAATTGCCGATGCAGCGCAGCGACGAATGCCAGCGCCTCGGGCGTGAGGATCGTCTCGAAGCCGGGCTTGATGTCCGCAGTGATGGTCATGCCCTTGGGCAGCGTGAGCGATTGCGTCATGTTGTTCTCCTTGGTCGGTCAGACGGTTTTGCGTTTGTTGAGAAGACGTCGCGGCGGCGGAACCTGTTGCGTCCGGCAACCGCTTTCGATGAAGCCGATCAGGTCCGCCATGCCGCGCCCCATGCCGCGCGGCGTGACGCCGAGTTCCTCGATCGGCCGCTTGCCGCGATTGATCCAGAACGTGGTGTAGCCGAACCACGTCGCACCGGCGACGTTCCAGCCGTTCGACGACACGAACACGATGTCCCGCGCGGCGACGCCGAATGCGCGCGTGCCGAGCGCGTACGCGGCGGGCGCGGGCTTATAGGCGCGCACGGCATCGACGGAAAGGATGTGATCGAACAGGCCGCTCATGCCGGCGCTCTTGACGGCGATGTCGAGCATCGGCGGGCTGCCGTTCGAGAGGATCGCGAGCGGCATCTTGCGGCTCTCGCGCAGTTCACGCAGCGCGGGCACGGTATCGGGGAACGCGGACAGGCAGGCGTATTCGTCCATGAGCCGCTTTTCGGCGGCGCTCGTTAGCGATTCGGCCAGCTTCAGGCGCGCGGCGGCGTGGCGCAGGGCATCGACGGTGATGTCCCAGAACGGCGCGTAATGCGCACCGGACGGGTCGGCGAGCGTGCGCAACTGCGTGTATTCGATCTGCTTTTGCCGCCACAACAGCGAGAGCGCGTTGCCGTGTCCGGGGAACAACTGCTCGGCCGCCGCGACGACCGAATGGACGTCGAACAGCGTGCCGTAGGCGTCGAAAATCACGGCGCGAGGCATAAGCGATAAACCGGACGAGGTGGCGGGTGTCGTTATGGCCGACATGGCCGTGCGCTCCATTAAGAGGTCGAGGCAAATTCTATTCGTGATCTGGGTGATGGAAAAAGCGCCCACGAATCACTTGATCTTTTACTTTTACATACCTAATCTGTGCGCGAGACTCGTTAAGGACGCGCGAAACGCATGGACCGGTTCAAGCAGATCGAAACGTTCGCCTCGGTGGCGGCGAAGGGCAGTTTGTCGGCGGCGGCGCAGGCGGAGGGCATCGCGCCGGCGGTGATCGGGCGCAGGCTCGATGCATTGGAGGAACGGCTGGGCGTCAAGCTGATGGTGCGCACGACGCGCAAGATCACGCTGACCTTCGAAGGCTCGGCGTTTCTGGAGGATTGCCAGCGGATCATCGGTGAGATGCAGAACGCGGAGGCGAGCGTGTCGGCGGGCGGCGTGAAGGCGAGCGGGCATTTGCGCGTGTCGGCGCCAGCGGGGTTTGGGCGCAGGCATGTCGCGCCGCTGGTGCCTCGGTTTACTTCGCAGCATCCGGATGTGTCGGTGAGTCTGGATTTGACGGACCGTATGGTGGATCTGGTCAATGAGGGTTTTGACTGCGCGGTGCGTTTGGGGGAGTTGCCGGATTCGTCGCTGGTGTCGTTGAGGCTGGGTGATAACCGGCGGGTTTGCGTTGCATCGCCCGAGTATTTGCGCCGTCGCGGCGAGCCTAAGGATCTGGTGGCGCTTGCGCAGCACAATTGCCTGGCGCTCGGGGCATCGGCGAATCAGCAGCGTGGGTGGGTGTTTCAGGAGGGCGGGAAGGTCGTCACCATCAAGGTATCCGGCACGATGGAATGCTCCGATGGCGCGGTGCTGCATGAGTGGTGCATGGAAGGGCGCGGGCTGGCGTGGCGGTCATGGTGGGAGGTGGGCGCGGATATCGGCGCGGGGCGGCTGGTGAGTGTGCTCGATGAGTTTGCTGCGCCGGCTATCGGCATTCATGCGGTGTTTCCGCAGCGTAGGCATTTGCCGTTGAGGGTGAGGTTGTTTTTGGATTTGTTGAAGCATACGTATGGGGTGGAGGGGTATTGGGAGGGGGGGTGATTTGGTTTGGTGTTCTGATTATCGCCTGTAGGCTGCAGTACTTGCACCTGACAGACAGGGTTTGTTTTTGCTGTCGTTGCCGGGTTGATTTTGTTGTTCTTTCGCGCAAAGGGCTGTTGCAGATTGTGTTGTTTATTCAGTAGCCGCCTCCCCGGCGGGGGGGTAACTTTCTTTGCTGCTGTGTATAGACGGGAGACATCGCTGACAAACGTACGAGGACATGGTTGACACTTTCGGGTACTGAAACCCCGGTGCCGACCATGACTTGGAACACAAAAGACACGATGAGCCTGCGACAAGAATTCGTTCATTTGGCCTCTCAACACACCCTCACGATGACGGAGTTGTGCGAGCGCTTCAACATCAGCCGGCAGACCGGCTACAAATGGCTCAAGCGGGGTGAGCAGGCACTGGCCGATCGCTCGCGCCGTCCCGCCAGCAGTCCTTCGAAGAGCACTGAGGCCATCGAGCAGGAAGTGGTACGACTGCGTCTGGCCCATCCGTGCTGGGGCGGACGCAAAATCAGCCGACGCCTTCAGGATCTCGGCTTTGAAGGGGTGCCGCACCCCAGCACCGTGACCTCGATCCTGCATCGGCACCAACTCATCCTGCCAGCCGAGTCCGCGAGGAGCGAGCCCTGGAAGCGCTTTGAGCACGCGCAGCCCAACGCCCTCTGGCAGATGGATTTCAAGGGACACTTCGAGACGCTGGACAAGCAGCGCTGCAGTCCGCTGACCGTGCTCGATGACCATTCGCGCTTCAATATCCTGCTGCGTGCCTGTGGTCCGACCGACACCGCAGCCGTGCAGGCGGGGCTGTGCGAGGCGTTCGCACGGTATGGCTTGCCTGCGCGCATCAACACCGACAATGGTGCGCCGTGGGGCTCGCCCAGCAGTCCGGGGCAACTTACTGAACTGGCGGTGTGGCTGATCCGGCTGGACATCGGCATCAGCTACAGCCGGCCCTATCACCCGCAGACCAATGGCAAGGAGGAACGGTTTCACCGCACCCTGAAGGCCGAAGTCCTGAACGGGCGATGCTATGAGAACCTGGAGCGCGTGCAGGAGGCGTTTGAGCGGTGGCGCATCGTCTATAACTGCGAGCGGCCGCACGAAGCAATCGGCATGGCCACCCCCGAGAGCCGCTATCGGGCAAGCTCGCGCGCGTATCCCTCCATCCTGCGGGAGATCGAGTACGGCCCGGACGATGTGGTGATGAAGGTCAGATCGGGTGGGCGCGTGGACTTCGAAGGACGACGCATCAAGCTATCCAACGCGCTTTATGGGCTGCCGGTTGCGGCTCGTGCAAAGCCCGGTGAAGACGGGGTATTCGACTTGTGGTTTGCCCATCATCGGATACTGACACTTGACCTGAGGGACCCAAAAGCCTGACCATAAAACTGTCAACGATGTCCTCGTACATCTGTCAACCATGTCTCCGGTCTATACACTGCTGCAAAGAAAGTTACCCCCCCGCCGGGGAGGCGGCTACTGCAACAAAAGCCCAAACAACAGAAGCCCCTTGCACGACATTTAGACAGCAGCCCTTTACCTCACTCGACCAGCATTCCGTTGACACGAGAACGACCAATCCTACGCCGCCTGTGACTACAATAAACACGTGCCCCGACCTCCAAGGAGGACGCCATGTTCAAGCACATTCTGGTGCCGACCGACGGCTCCGAACTGTCGCAGAAAGCCATCGACGGCGCGATCGACCTTGCGCAATCCGTCGGCGCGCGCATCACGGCTTATGCCTGTCTGCCTCAATACCCGTATTCCCCTTTCGCGGATGTCGCCATCGAACCGCCCGACGATTTCCACGCGCGCGCCGAAAACGAAGCGCGCGAACACCTTCGCGCGGTCGAACGCGCCGCGCAGAACGCCGGCGTGGCGTGCGCGAGCGTGACCAGCGTCGAGGCCGCGCCGTACCTAGGGATCATCGAGACGGCGGTGCATCAGGGATGCGATGTCATTCTCATGGCGTCCCACGGACGGCGCGGACTCGGAAGCCTGCTGATCGGCAGCGAAACGCAGCGCGTGCTGACGCACACGAAGATTCCGGTGATCGTTTATCGCTGAATACGCGAAACGCAGACGAAAAAAAGCCGATGCACAAGGCACCGGCTTTCTTGAAACAGCACGGAAGCGGCATAAAGCCGCCTCGTCTTAACGCTTAGCTGCCACGACGCGGAGCACGCGGGCCATCGTTGCGGCGCGCGCCGTAACCACCTTCGCGCTGACCGTAGCCGCCTTCGCTGCGACCGGCGCCATCGCGATTGCCGCCGCGATAACCGCCCTCACGGAAGCCGCCTTCGCGCGAACCGGCACCGGCACCCGCGCTCGACTTGTTGGCGTAACCGCCGCCGCCGTTGCCCGAACCGAAGCTGCGACCGCCGCTGTTGCCACCACCGTTACCGCCAAAACGACGGCCGCTGTTGCCATTGCCGCCGCCCGGACGACCACGGCCGCCGCCGAAACCGCCCTTCGGCGGCGCCTTGCGCGGCTCGAAGCCGACCACGACGTTCACCGGCAGCGGTGCACGCACAAAACGCTCGATGCGCTTCAACGCGCCCATTTCGGCGTAGTGCACGAGGCTGACCGCCGTGCCGCTACGGCCCGCGCGGCCGGTCCGGCCGATACGGTGCACATAATCTTCCGCGAACTTCGGCAGATCGTAGTTGAACACGTGCGTGATACCCGGAATGTCGATGCCGCGCGCCGCGACATCGGTCGCGACCAGCACGCGCACACGACGCTCGCGCAGCGCACGGATGGTACGGTTACGCGCGCCCTGCGGCAGATCGCCGTGCAGCGCGGCGGATTCGAAGCCCGCATCGGCGAGACGATTGGCGATGAGATCGGCATCGCTCTTGGTCGCCGTGAACACGATGGCCTGATCCAGTTCTTCGCTGCGCAGCAGATGGTCGAGCAGACGATCCTTGTGATCGCGGTCATCGACGTAATGCACGGTTTGCGCGATGTTGTTCTTCGCTTCGAGCTTCTGCACGATCTCGATGCGCTCCGGGTCCTTCAACAGACGGCCGGTCAGCGACGCGATCTTGCCGTCGATGGTCGCCGAGAACAGCAACGTCTGACGCGTGGCGGGCGTGGCGGCCACGATGGTTTCGATGTCGTCGATGAAGCCCATGTCCAACATGCGGTCGGCTTCGTCGAGCACGAGCATGTTCAGACCCGACAGGTCGATACGGCCGCGTTCGAGGTGATCGAGCAAACGGCCCGGCGTGGCAACCAGAATTTCCGGGTTTTTGGCGAGCAGCATCAACTGCTGGCCGTACGCGACACCGCCGAGAATGCTGACGGTGCGCAGACGGCGCAGATGCTTGCCGTACGTGGTCGCGGCGGTGGAAACCTGCATCGCGAGTTCGCGCGTCGGCGTGAGCACGAGCAATTGCGGACGGGCGACCGGCATCGGGCGGCGCGCAGGGCGGGCGTTTGCATCGCGCGGGGCGCGCGGTTGCTGCGCTTCCTGCTTTTGCATCTGCGAGAAACGCTCGATGGCGGGCAGCATGAACGCTGCGGTCTTGCCGGAGCCGGTCGGGCTGGACACGAGCAGGTCGCGTCCGGCGAGTGCGGCGGGAATCGCGCGCTGCTGCACGGGCGTCGGGCTTTGATAGCCGGCGCCGGTCAGTGCGGAGACGATTTCGGCGCACAGGCCGAGGGATTCGAAAGTGGGGCCGGTCGGCTCTGCCGGAGCGGCTGCGGGTGCATCAGTGGTGCCGAGTGCTTGTGCTGCGAGAGTTTCCAACGGGCTGGGGGTGAAGCTCGAAGTCATGTCGATCCTTGAAACGGGAAATAAGGCGTCGGCGCCAATCGGCATGCCCATGTCGTTGGAATCAGCGAGCGAAGAAGCAGCGTGCGGATCGAAAAACGGGGGCGACTCGCTCGAACGTGCGGCGAGTATCTTGTATTAGAAGCTGTATCGGATACGACAGGCCCGCCGACCGGTGAGGTCGTCAAGCGCTGACGTCAGCCTGATGCATGATGGGCCGAAACAAACAGATCACGGCCTAGCAGGGAGGGGACAGTTTCTAAACTGGATTGGAGCAAAACGCTACGAAGCGTCTGGCGTGGCCTGGATGAACCGCACTGGGCGACTAAATTCAGGTTCCGTCCGACGCAAACCAAGATAATACCGGAAATTGCTGCGCCGCGCCACATTCTGATGCAAACTCCGCGCCATCTTCGGGCAAAAAGCGGCGCGGACGGGGCATGACGGTTTTTTAAGCGTCGAACAAGGCTTTAACCCGCCTCGCCGCGTTTCAGCGATTCGACCAGTTCCACATAACGCTGCTTCGCGTCGTCTTCAGGCGTGCCTTTGAGCGCGGCCCATGCATCGTATTTATATTTGCCGACGATATCCGCGAAACCGGGTTTGTCGCCGCTCACGTCGCCCGCGCTGCCTTGCTTGAACAGCGCGTAAAGGCGCAGCAAGGTGAGATTGCCCGGACGTTCGGGCAATTCGGTCACATCGGTCTGAGCCTGGGCAAAACGCTGTGCGATATCGGTCATGCGAACACTCCTGCGTGTTATCGAGATAAGGACGAACGATGTTAGCAAGCCATTCGCGCACGCTCGTCGAGGTTTTCTTCGAATTGCGTTTGCGTATCGAGACGGCGCGCATCGCTCATCGACGTCGAACGGCGCGAGTCCCGCATTACAATACGGGCCATGACACGCACCGTTTTGCTCGCCCTCGATACATCGACTGAGTTCTGCTCCGTCGCGCTTTTGCTCGCCGGTTCGGCAGCGCCCGCGCCATCCGCCGTTGCGCCGCCTTACGAAGCGGGCGACGTGCGCGTCTGGTTTCGCCATGAAGCCACCGGATCGGTTTCAAGCACACGGCTCCTGCCGATGGTCCGCGAACTCTTCGATGAAGCGGGCCTCGCGCTCGCGGACTGCGGCGCCATCGCGTTCGGCGCGGGGCCGGGTTCGTTCACCGGCCTTCGCACGGCAACCGGCGTGGCACAAGGACTGGCATTCGGCCTGAATGTGCCGGTGGTGGCGGTCAGCACGCTGCTAGCCTGCGCCGAAGCCGCGCGTCTGAACGATGCCGCGTTACCGCCGCGCGTGCTCGTCGCGCTCGATGCGCGCATGGACGAGGTCTACTGGGCCGCCTACGAACACGATCCCGCCGATGCCGCGAGCCACTGGCGCACGCTGCATCCCGCCTCGCTCGATGCCCCCGCCGCGCTGCCATTGCCCGAAGCACCGTTCGCACTGGCCGGCAACGCCGCCGACGCATTCGGCGAGCGTTTGCCAGCGCTCGCGGCGGCGGCTCACGTCGATCGTCGCGCGTTACCGCACGCGTTGCCCGTGGCGTTGCTCGGCCTGCGCGGTTGGCAAGCGGGTCACGCGGTCGCGGCCGAACTCGCCGCGCCGGAATACGTGCGCGACAAGGTCGCCCAAACCACCGCCGAACGCATGGCCGCAGCCGCACAAAAGCAGAAAACCAACGCCAGCGAGGAGACGCTTCGGTGAGCGGCGTGTTGCTCGCGGATCGGTATCTCACGCCGATGACCGAAGCCGATCTCGACGAAGTCGCCTTCGTCGAAAAGCTCGCCTACGAATTCCCCTGGAGCCGCGGCAATTTTCAGGATTCGCTGCGCAACGGTTACTACGGCGTGTGCCTGCGTCATGTCACGGGCACGCTGCTGGGCTATTGCGTGCTGATGCCCGTCGTCGATGAAATGCATCTGCTGAATCTGGCGGTCGCGCCCGCCGCGCAGGGTGCGGGCGCGGGGCTGACGCTCTTGCGCGAGGCGGTGCGCATCGCGCGGGCGGAAAAGCTCGAAGGCGTGCTGCTCGAAGTGCGGCCATCCAATCCGCGCGCCGTGGCGCTGTATGAGCGCTTCGGCTTCGCGGCCATCGGACGTCGCAAGAACTATTACCCCGCGCGGCATCGCACGCGTGAGGACGCAATCGTCATGCGTCTGTCGTTTTCGAAGGAGAGTGCGCATGGCGCTCGATGAATCGTTCATGGAAGAACTGGGATACGGTCCGATGTGGCGGCTGCGGGGCGTTGAACCTGTGGCGTCGGTCGAAGCGCCGGAAGTGCAGGCGCCTGCCTTGACGCCGCCGCCTGAGCAATTTGCCGAACCCGTCGTGCCGGTCGAAGCGCCGGAAGTTCAGCCGCCGCCTCAACAATTCATCGAAGCCGACGACGATCTGCCCTGGACCGACGACGCGCCCGTCCTCGCCGAATCCATCGACGCGCTTCCCGACGACATCCACACGCTCGACTGGCCCGCACTCGAAGCACGCGTCACCGGATGCGAACGCTGCCGCCTGTGCGAGCGCCGCACCAACACGGTCTTCGGCGTCGGCGACCGCGAGGCGGACTGGATGCTCATCGGCGAAGCGCCCGGCGAGAACGAAGACAAGCAGGGCGAACCGTTCGTCGGACAGGCGGGCAAGCTGCTCGACAACATGCTGCGCGCGGTGTCGCTGTCGCGCGAGTCGAACGTGTACATCGCCAATGTCATCAAATGCCGGCCGCCCGGCAACCGCAATCCCGAAGTCGATGAAGTTGCGCGCTGCGAGCCGTTCCTGCAACGGCAAGTCGAACTGGTGAAGCCGAAGGTGATCGTCGCGCTCGGGCGCTTCGCGGCGCAAAGCCTGCTGAAGTCGGAAGCCAGCATCGCCTCGATGCGCGGCCGCGTGCATGAGTATCGCGGCGTGCCGGTGGTCGTCACGTATCACCCGGCGTATTTGCTGCGCAGTCTTCCGGACAAGGCGAAGGCGTGGGCCGATCTGTGTCTCGCGCGCGGCGCTTATCGCGACGCGCTGGATAAACTTGGCGTCGAGCCATCGGGGCAGGATTCGGCACGATGACCGGCCTCGCACGGATCGTCGAACGCTTCCAAGACGCGACCGTGCGAGACCTGGCCTGGCTGCTGTTCACGCCCGATCTGCTGTGCGCGGCGAACGTGGGCGCGGCACTCGCCGAGCGCTTCGACGACGACGCCACGCTCGACTGGCTTCTCACGCTCGACGCGCATCCCGAACCGCTTCACGCGCACGCGCGCAACCCAAAACACACACGCCTCGGCAAATATGCCGAAAGCCTGCTCGAATTCTTCCTCGCGCACGGTCCGACGCTGCGCCTGATCGCCGCGAACGTGCCGCTGCGGCAAGGGCGGCGCACCATCGGCGAATGCGATTTTCTGCTCGAAGATGCAAGCGGCGCGCGTCTGCATTGGGAACTGGCGGTCAAGTTCTATCTGCATATCGGCGATGGCGTCACGAACGTCGCACGCCTGTCCGACTACGTTGGGCCGAATCTGCAGGATCGCTTCGATCTGAAGGTCACGCGGCTGCTCACGCATCAACTCGGGCTGACCATGCGTCCGGAATTCGCCGCGCTGGGATTGGCCGGACCGTGGAAACCGCAGGCCTACATCAAAGGCCGGCTGTTCTATCACGGCGATGACACCACGCCCGCGCCGGAACTCGGCGCACAGCATTTGCGCGGCTGGTGGCTGACGGCATCCGAGTGGAACGCGTCGCACGATTCGACGACGCAAGACCGCGCGTGGATCGTGCAGCCGCGCATGGCGTGGCTGGCATCGCGCAGGCTTCCGGCAAGCGAAGCTGCCTCGTTGCACGCAGACACACAGGCGATCCACACCCGCCTGCAATCGATGACGACGCCAACGATGGTCGCCGTCTACGCGCCCGAAGAAAGCAATGACGCGTGGTTCGAGGAATCGCGCGGTTTCATCGTGCCGGACGACTGGCCGGAGCGTGCGCGGGCCTTCGCAGCGACGGCGTTATCGCGCGTCACCACCACCTGAAAAAGTGATGCACCGGGCCGACACCGTGCCCGACTTCGAGCCGCGCGCTGGCTTCGATCGCGCCGGTGAGATAGCGCTTGGCCTCGGCCGTCGCGCTCGCCAGATCGCCGGTTTGCGGAATCAACGCCGCAATCGCCGATGACAACGTGCAACCCGTGCCGTGCGTGTTTTTCAACGGCACGCGCGCGCCGCCGAGCCGCACCGCGCCGCTTTCCTCGATGAGCCAGTCCGGACTATCCGACGACGCCAGATGTCCGCCCTTCATCAGCACCGCGCGCGCGCCGAACGCACGCAGCGCTTCGCCCTGACGCACCATTTCGTCTTCATTGGCGGCGCTCGTCGTGTCCAGCAATGCCGCCGCTTCCGGCAGATTGGGCGTGACGAGGCTCGCCAAAGGCAGCAATTCGTCGCGCAAAGCCGCTACGGCATCCGGCGCGAGCAGGGCGTGATTGCTTTTGGAAATGATCACCGTGTCGAGCACGATATGCGTCGGGCGATGCCGCCGCAACGCATCCGCGACCGCGCGCACGATGCCCGCGTTCGCCAGCATGCCGATCTTCACGGCATCGATACGAATGTCGTCGAACACGGCGTCGAGCTGCGCGGTGATGAATGCCGGCTCCGGCGCGTGAACCGCCGTCACGCCGCGCGTGTTCTGCGCCGTGAGCGCGGTGATGACGCTCGCGCCATACGCGCCGAGCGCCGAGAATGCCTTGAGATCGGCCTGAATGCCCGCGCCGCCGCCCGAATCGGAACCGGCGATGGTGAGGACGTTGGGAATGCGTGGGGTCGATGCCATGGATGAACTCAGGTGCGTGATTGCGCGATGGTCGCGGCCAGCGCCGCCGCCGCGTCACGCGGATTCGCGGCCTTGCAGATCGCGGAGACGACCGCCAGTCCTGCCGGTTGCGCGCGCATCACGTCGGTCGCGTTGTGCAGTTGGATGCCGCCGATGGCAACCGTCGGCAGCGCGGCGCGCTTGCAAATGGCCGCGATGCCGTCGATGCCGCAGGGCGCGGACGCATCGGTTTTGGTGGGCGTGGCGTAGACCGGACCTGCGCCGAGATAGTCGATGAGGCCATTGTCGAGCCGCTTCGCTGCGTCGGTCTCGTCGAGATTGGAAACCGACAGGCCGATCAATGCATCGTCGCCCAAAAGACGGCGCGCATGCTCGACAGGCAGATCGCGCTGACCGAGATGCACGCCGTCCGCGCCGACCGCCAGCGCGACATCGACATGATCGTTGATGACGAAAGGCACGCCATGTTCGCGCGCAATCGGCACGAGCGCGTGCGCCAGTTCGAACCACGCGCGCTTGTGCCACTCGGGCGCGCGCAATTGCATGAGCGTCACGCCGCCTTCGAGCGCGGCGCGCGCCACGGCAAGCGCGGCATCGTGACCGCCGCACTGCACGGGATCGAGGACGAGATAAAGCGAGAGGTCGAATGAATCGCGCATGGCCGGTCTCACGCGATCTCGCGCTGCACGAGCGTCTTGTCGAAGGACATTTCATCGACCGAAGCCAGCCGGTCCAGATACGCGACCGCAAAGCTGCCGGGCAGGGCGGCGTCGCGCGCGGCGAGTTCTCCGGCGATGGTCGAATACGCGATGGCCGCGACCGTCGCGTTCCAGTATTCCTCGCGCGATGCCGCCGTGCCGACGAACGCCGCGACGGTTGCCGACAGCGCGCAGCCGACGCCGGTCACGCGCGTCATCAGCGGCGAGCCGTTCGACAGCGCGATCACGCGGCGGCCATCGGTCACGTAATCGATTGCGCCGGTGACCGCGACGACCGCCTGCGTCTTCAGCGCGAGCACTTGCGCGGCGTCGAGTGCGGCATCGGTGGCGGCGGTGCTATCGACGCCGCGACCGCTCGCAGCACCGCCCGACAGGCTGATGATCTCCGACGCGTTGCCGCGAATCACGGCAGGTTTCGCATCGAGCAGATCGAGCGCGAAGCCGGTGCGAAACGACAGCGGACCGACCGCGACCGGATCGAGAATCCACGGCTTGTTCGCGGCGTTGGCGGCATCGACGGCGGCGCGGATCGCGCGCGTCTGCGGCAGGTCGAGCGTGCCGAGATTCACCGACAGCGCATTGGCCATCGGCGCGAATTCGGCCACTTCCTCGCGCGCGACGACCATCGCCGGTGCGGCGCCGATGGCGAGCAGCACATTGGCCGTGAAATTGGTGACGACGAGATTCGTCAGGCAATGGACGAGCGGCGCGCGTTCGCGCACGCGCGTGACAAAGGAATAGAGTTCGGCGCAGAGCATGATCGAAAGAGAGTAGCCGATCGGCGGGAACAGCGCCGCTTCAGTGCCGCGCTTCGCCGATGAGCGAGACGGAATCGAACGCGCGCTGATTCGCCTGATGGCGGCGCATGACGAAGTACATCATCAGGCACACGAACGAACCGAACAGGACGATGACGAACTGAATGGGGACATCGAGCCAGACGAGGACCGCGTACAGGCACAGCATGACGAGCACGGAAAGATTTTCGTTGAAGTTCTGCACCGCGATGGAATGCCCGGCCGACAACAGCACGTGTCCGCGATGCTGAAGCAGCGCGTTCATCGGCACCACGAAAAATCCCGACAGGCCGCCCACGATCATGAGGAACAGATACGCGACCAGCAGATAGCCGGGGAAATGCATCCTGCCGAAGTAGATGCCCCAATGCGCGGGAAACAGATGCCGCGTGTAGAACGCCATGATCATGACGGCCAGCCCCATCACGATGCCGACCGGCAACACGCTCAGCGAGCGCTTGAGCGGCACGCGCGCCGCCGCGAGGATCGCGCCCACCGCCACGCCGACCGCGATCACGGCCTGCAGGATGGCCGCTTGCGAGAGCGTCATGCCGAGCGAGACTTCGGCCCACTTCAGCACGATGAATTGCAGCGTCGCGCCCGCGCCCCAGAACAACGTGGTCACGGCGAGCGAAATCTGGCCGAGCTTGTCACGCCACAGCGCGAGAAAGCAATCCGCGAAATCGGTAATGAGCTTGACCGGCCGCGTTTCCTGCTTCGGATAGCGTGCGCCGGTATCGGGAATGCGCAGGTTGAAGACGGCGGCGACCACGTACATCGCCATGATGACGAGCATGGCGGCCTCCGCGGGCGTGTTCACGCGCGGAATGTGATACGAGAGCAGATGCGAGGCGACCTGCGGACTGATGAGCGCGCCGCCCATCACCGTGCCCAGGATGATCGAACCGACCGTGGTGCCTTCGATCCACCCGTTGGCCGCGACCAGCCGGTCCGGCGGCAGCAGCTCGGTGAGAATGCCGTACTTGGCCGGCGAATACGCCGCCGCGCCAAACCCCACGATGCCGTAAGCCAGCAGCGGATGCGCGCCGAACAGCATGGTGATGCAGCCGACCACCTTGATGGAATTGGTCACGAACATCACGCGACCCTTGGGCCGGGAATCCGCGAAGGCGCCGACGAACGCGGCCAGAATGACATAGGACAGCACGAAGAACAGCTTGAGCAGCGGCGTCATCCAGTTCGGCGCGTGGAGATCCTTCAGCAGTGCGATGGCAGCGATCAGTAGTGCGTTATCGGCCAGCGATGAGAAAAACTGCGCGGCCATGATGGTGTAAAAACCTTTTTTCATCTGATCCGAAGCTTTCCTCACTGCGGGTGATCCGTCCCGGACGCGGGGCGTGCCGCCCGCCTTACATCCGGGCTTATGCCGTTCGAAATGGGTTGTGCGCACGGCTTTATAACACGAAAATAGGCGCATTCTGACTAGCAGTAATCTCGATCGCGTATGGAAACACACGATCGTGCGCCGAATTCTCCATAAGAGATTGATTCACAAGGCGTCTTGCAGCCGGGCATATGCCGCCCGCCACAGGTACGCCAGAACCGCACTTCCACCAGACACTCATGCCGCGCCCCCTTTCAGCAACCATTCATACGGCCGCACTGGCCAATAACCTCGCCGTCGCGCGCAAATACGCGCCGAAGTCCAAGATCTGGGCCGTCGTCAAGGCCAATGCGTATGGCCACGGACTGGCGCGGACGTTCCCCGGCTTGCGCGCAACGGACGGCTTCGGGCTTCTGGACCTCGAAGAAGCCGCGAAGTTGCGTGAATTGGGCTGGGCGGGGCCAATTCTTCTGCTCGAAGGCTTTTTTCGGCCGACCGACATCGACGTGATCGACCGTTACAGCCTGACCACGGCCGTTCATTGCGACGAGCAATTGCGCATGCTGGAAATGGCGCGGCTCTCGAAGCCGGTCAATATCCAACTGAAGATGAACAGCGGCATGAATCGCCTGGGCTACACGCCGGAGCGCTACCGGGCGGCGTGGGAGCGGGCGCGCGCGATTCAGGGCATCGGGCAGATCACGCTCATGACGCACTTTTCCGATGCGGATGGCCCGCGCGGCATCACGCATCAGATCGAAGCGTTCGAGCGCGGCGCGGAAGGCATCTCGGGGGCGCGCAGCCTGTCGAACTCGGCGGGCGTGCTGTGGCATCCGGACGCGCATTTCGACTGGGTGCGGCCGGGCATCATTCTGTATGGGGCGTCGCCTTCGGGCGTGACGGCGGATATCGCGAATACCGGATTGCAACCCGCGATGACGCTGAACTCCGAGATCATCGCCGTGCAGACGGTGGAGGCGGGGCACAGCATCGGCTACGGCTCGGCCTATACGGCGGACAAGCCGATGCGCATCGGCGTGGTGGCGTGCGGTTATGCGGACGGATACCCGCGTATCGCGCCGGAAGGCACGCCCGTGATCGTCGATGGCGTGCCCACGCGCCTCGTCGGCCGCGTGTCGATGGACATGCTCACGGTCGATCTCACGCCGTGCGCGGGCGCGGGCATCGGCACGCGCGTCGAGTTGTGGGGCACGCGTTTGCCGATCGACGACGTGGCGCGCTCGTGCGGCACCATCGGCTATGAGCTGATGTGCGCCATCGCGCAGCGTGTGCCGGTGCGGGCGGAATAAGGCGTCGCCGCAAAGAACAGCATCAAGACGAACTCGAACAGCAAGGCAATCAGTGGCGAAAGTAGCGAAGGCAAAGACGCTTTACGTATGTAGCGAATGTGGCGCGCAGTCGCCGAAATGGACCGGTCAGTGCGCCGCGTGCCATGCATGGAACACGTTGACGGAATCAGTGGCGGAAACGCCGTCCACGCACCGCTTTCAGGCACTGGCGAAAGGTTCCGCCGTGCAACGGCTCGCGGATATCGAAGCGTCGGACGTGCCGCGCTTCACGACAGGCGTCGGAGAATTCGACCGCGTACTCGGCGGCGGGCTGGTGCCGGGCGGCGTGGTGTTGATTGGTGGCGATCCGGGCATCGGGAAATCGACGCTGCTGCTGCAGTCGCTTGCGGAAATCGCGCGCGAGCGGCCCGCGCTGTATGTGAGCGGCGAGGAATCCGGCGCGCAGATCGCGTTGCGCGCGGCGCGGCTCGGACTGATCGGCGGCGCGGCGGGCGGGGCGGCGGATCTCGCGCTGCTGGCCGAAATCCAGCTCGAAAAGATTCAGGCGACCATCGACGAGCAGCGGCCCGAAGTCGCGGTCATCGACTCCATTCAGACGATCTATTCGGAAGCGCTGACTTCCGCGCCGGGTTCGGTCGCGCAGGTTCGCGAGTGCGCGGCGCAACTCACGCGCATCGCCAAGCAGACGGGCACGTCGATCATCATGGTCGGGCACGTGACGAAGGAAGGCAGTCTTGCCGGGCCGCGCGTGCTCGAACATATCGTGGACACGGTGCTTTACTTCGAGGGCGATACGCACTCGTCGTTCCGGCTCGTGCGCGCGTTCAAGAACCGCTTCGGGGCGGTCAACGAACTCGGCGTGTTCGCGATGACGGAGAAGGGTTTGCGCGGCGTGGCCAATCCTTCGGCGCTGTTTCTCTCGCAGCATGAGCAGAGCGTGGCGGGCTCGTGCGTGCTTGTGACGCAGGAAGGCTCGCGCCCGTTGCTCGTGGAAGTGCAGGCGCTGGTCGATACCGCGCATGTGCCGAATCCGCGCCGGCTGGCGGTTGGGCTCGAACAGAACCGGCTTGCGCTGCTGCTGGCGGTGCTGCATCGGCATGCGGGCATCGCGTGTTTCGATCAGGATGTGTTTCTCAACGCGGTCGGCGGCGTGAAGATCACGGAACCGGCGGCGGACCTCGCGGTGCTGCTCGCGATCCATTCGTCCATGCGCAACAAGCCGCTGCCCAAAGGCCTCATCACGTTCGGCGAAGTCGGGCTGGCGGGCGAAATCCGGCCATCGCCGCGCGGTCAGGACCGGCTGAAGGAAGCGGCCAAGCTCGGCTTTTCCATCGCGCTGATTCCGAAGGCGAACGCGCCGAAGCAAGCCATCGACGGCTTGAAGGTGGTGGCCGTGGACCGGATCGAGGAGGCGATCGATCGCGTCCGGGATCTTGAATGATCGCGGAAGATTTCCTCTGTTCTCCGTAACGGCTCGTAAAAAAGCGGTCGGAATGTGTAACCCAATTAAGTATTGGTTTTCTTATCCTTTCAGTGCAAAGGAACCCCTCCGCGTTGGCGTGCTCTGAGAACAAGCCAGTGAACCGGAAGGATCGAGAGGACCACGCTTTGAAACACATCAAAACCAGCAGGCCCAAGGCCGCATTCCAGTTACGCGGATGCCGCGTGTCCGCGCCCCTGCAACAGCCGTGGGGCAACGGATGCCGGATCGTCGAATGGATCGATGGCGAAGGACAGATTTCGCGTCGTGTGGTGGCGGCGGATGTCACGGAGGCGGAAGTCGTCGCGACCATCCGGCGTCATATCGTCGGGCGCAAGCATGTGCTCGTCGATGACGAAAACCAGCCGCGTCAAACCCTGCCGCGCCGTTCGGCCTAGCGCGTGAACAGCGGATGCGCTGCCGCTTCGGCTGGCGTGAGTACCGGCGCGACGCAGCAGTCGATCGGTTCGAGCAGCGCGATCCATTCATTGCGCGTGCGTTCGCGGAAGCACGCGGCGAGTTGGGCCGACAACTGCGCCGCATCCTCGCCGCCTATGCCTTGTCCAAGGCTCCAATGTCGCGTCGCCCATTCCGGACGACCCAACGCGCCACACAGGTTTTGCCAGAACTTCAGTTCCAACGCGCCCACCGCGATAAACCGGTCATCCTTCGTGCGATACACGTCATAGCACGGCGCGCCGCCATTCAGCAGTCCTGCGCCCGCGGGCGTGCTCGCGTGATCGTCGTTGGCGAGCGCGATATGCGCCATCACGTTGTGCGCGTGGAGCGCGTGCGTCATCGAGACATTCAGACAGCGGCCTTCGCCGCCGCGCGCCACTTGCCAGAGCGCGGCCAGCATCTCCATCACGGCGGACAACGCGCCGCCAAGCAAATCCGCGAGCTGAAAATTCGGCGCGATGGGCGTGCCGTCGCGCGCCGCGAGTTGATCGAGCACGCCGGAATAGGCGGCGTAATTCAGATCGTGACCGGCTTTCTGCGCGAACGGACCGTCCGCGCCGTAACCCGTGATCGCGCAATAAACGAGCTTGGGATTCGCGGCGCGAAGGACGTCGTAGCCCACGCCGAGACGCGCCATCACCGAAGGGCGGAAGCTCTCAACGAGCACATCCGCGTCGCGCGCGAGGTCGATCAACTGTGCGCGGCCTGCGTCGGTCTTGAGGTCGAGCGTGAGCGTTCGCTTGCCACGATTGACGATCCGATAAAACGCGCTCGGCGTGCCACTGGCTCTATCCGCTTCGCTTTGAAGCAGAACGCGCGCGTAATCGCCATCGCCGGGCGCTTCGATCTTGAGCACGTCCGCGCCCAGTTCCGCGAGCCGCAGCGTGGCGATGGGACCGGGCAACAGCCGCGTCAGATCGAGCACGCGCAGGCCGGTGAGGGAAGGCGTCACGTGTTGCGTCTCCGGTGATCAACCGATTTGTTCGAGTTCCTCGTGCGCTTCGAGCCATTCCATTTCGAGCGTTTCGAGGCGCGCGTTGACTTCGCCCTGACGACGAATCGATTCCGTGAGCCGGGTTTTCTGCGCGGCTTCATAGCTCGCCGGATCGGCGACGAACGCATCCAGCGCGGTCTTTTCCACGTTGAGCGTGTCCATTTCCTTCTCGATCTTCGCGATGCGCGTCTGCAACGGCTTCTTCAGATGCGCGACCTTCTGCCGCTCTTGCGCTTCCTGCCGGCGCTGCTCCTTGCGATTGAGCGCGCTGTCGGCGGCATCGCTTGCGCTGCCCGCATCCTTGGCCGCTGCGCGCGTTTCGGCGGCGTGTTGCAGCAGCCAGTCGCGGTAATCGTCGAGATCGCCATCGAACGGATTCAGGCGATGTTTCGCCACCAGCATGAACGTGTCCGTGGTCGCGCGCAGCAAATGCCGGTCGTGCGAGACGAGAATCAGCGTGCCTTCGAACTGCGCCAGCGCCATGGTCAGCGCGTGACGCGTTTCGAGGTCGAGGTGATTGGTCGGTTCGTCGAGCAGCAGCAGATTCGGCTTCTGCCAGATGATGAGCGCCAGCGCCAGCCGCGCCTTCTCGCCACCGGAGAACGGCGCGATCTTCGCGGTCGCCATGTCGCCGGAGAAGTTGAAGCTGCCGAGGAAATCGCGCAATTCCTGTTCGCGCGTGTCCGGTGCGAGACGCGCGAGATGCTGGAGCGCGGAATCGTCGGGGCGTAGCGTTTCCAGTTGATGCTGCGCGAAGTAGCCGATCTGCAATCCCTTGCCCTGACGCACGGAACCCGAAAGCGGGTCGAGCGTCTGCGCCAGCGTCTTGATGAGCGTCGATTTGCCTTGACCATTCGCGCCGAGCAAGCCGATGCGCTGCCCGTTCTGAATCGACAGCGCGACGCCTTCCACGATCGGAATCTCCGCGCCGCCGTCCGCGTGATAGCCGCAGCGCACGCCTTCCATGACGAGCATGGGATTGGGCGCGGCATCCGGTTCGCGGAATTCGAAAGTGAACGGCGAAGCGGCATGCGCGGGCGCGATCAGCTCCATCTTTTCCAGCGCCTTCATGCGGCTTTGCGCCTGCTTGGCCTTGGTCGCCTTGGCCTTGAAGCGGTCGATGAAGCTCTGCAAATGCTGCACCGTCCGCTGCTGCTTCTCATACGCGCTCTGTTGCAAGGCCAGTTGTTGCGCGCGCAGCACTTCGAACTGACTGTAGTTGCCGCCGTAACGCTTCACCTGACGATTGTCCAGATGCAGCGTGACATTGCAGACCGCATCGAGGAATTCGCGATCGTGCGAGATCACGACGAGCGTGCCGGGATAACGCCCGAGCCAGTCTTCCAGCCAGACGATGGCATCCAGGTCCAAATGGTTGGTCGGTTCGTCGAGCAGCAACAGATCGGACGGACACATCAGCGCCTGCGCGAGATTCAGCCGCATGCGCCAGCCGCCCGAGAAGCTCGTGACCGGCTCGCGGGTCTGTTCCAGCGTGAAGCCCAGACCCAGCAGCAAGGTTTCGGCGCGGGCGGGTGCGGTGTAACCATCGGCATCGGCGAAAGCGGCATGGGCTTCGGCTTCGGCGGCGCCATCGTGCGCGGCGGACGCGGATGCGATGCGCGCCTCGATCGCCCGCAAATGCGTGTCGCCATCGAGCGTGTAGTCGAGCGCGCTGCGATCCACCGCCGGCGTTTCCTGCGCGACATGCGCGATGCGCCATGACGGCGGCATCGCGAAATCGCCGCCATCGGCGTGCAACTCGCCGCGCAGCACGGAAAAGAGCGTGGATTTGCCCGCGCCGTTCGCGCCGACGAGCCCGGCTTTCTCGCCCGGGTTGAGCGTGAAGCTGGTCGCTTCGAAAAGCGGCTTGGTGCCGCGGGACAGGCTGAACTGATTGAAGCGGATCACGTCGGAATGGCGGCGGTTTAGGCGCGGACTGAAAGGGAAAGCGCTATTTTAGACCGGACGCCCGGCGCGGCAGGGGTCGTCCGTTCGGCCAATGGCGGCGAAGGCCGCGCGTTGGTAGCATGGGCTTTCGACATCACACAGGGAGCATTCATGAGCGACACACAGGATATCTACGGCTTCACGGCGCAATCGCTGGACGGCGCGAGCGTCGGTCTCGACACTTATCGCGACAAGGTCATGCTGATCGTGAACACGGCGAGCGAATGCGGATTCACGCCGCAATACAAGGGTTTGCAGGACGTCTACACGCGCTTTGCAGCGCGCGGTTTCGAAGTGCTGGGCTTTCCGTGCAATCAGTTCGGCAAGCAGGAACCGGGCGATGCCGCGCAGATCGGCAGCTTCTGCGAGAAGAACTTCGGCGTGTCGTTTCCGATGTTCGCGAAGATCGAGGTGAACGGTGCGAACGCGCATCCGCTCTATAAGTTCCTGAAGGAAAAGGAGCCCGGCATTCTCGGCATCGAGGCGATCAAGTGGAATTTCACGAAGTTTCTGGTGGATCGCAACGGGCGCGTGGTCAAGCGTTATGCGCCGACCACAAAGCCGGAGGAGATCGCCGACGACATCGAGAAACTGCTGTAGCGCTCAGAGAATCGGCGAGAACAGCCGCGCCACGTGCATGGCCATGCGCCGATGAAACCGCGCGCTGCGGTAATCCTCGCCGTCTATTTCGAACGAATCCGCGAAGTCGTCGCGCAGCATGGTTTCGACTTCCTGCGCGAAACCGCGATCGACCGTCAGCACCGTGATTTCGAAGTTCAGCCGGAACGAACGGTTGTCGAGGTTCGCGCTGCCGATGGACGCGGCGATATCGTCCACGAGCACGACTTTCTGATGCAGAAAGCCAGGCCGATAACGGAAGATGCGCACGCCCGCTTGCACGAGGTCATACGCGTACAGCTTCGACGCGGCGAACACCACGCGATGATCGCGGCGGCTCGGAATCAGAATGCGCACGTCCACGCCGCGCATGACGGCGAGCCGCAGCGCGGAGAACACGGCTTCATCCGGTATGAGGTAGGGCGAGGTAATCCAGATACGCTCGCGCGCCGCGTTGATGGCTTCGACGAAGAACAGCGAACAGGTTTCCTGCTTGTCGGCAGGACCGCTCGACAGCACCATGCAATGCATGTTTTCGCCGGACGAGGGCGCGGCGGGACCGAGTTCGGGCAAACGCTGCGTGGCCCAGTACCAGTCTTCCGTGAACACGAACTGAATGCTCGCGACCGCCGGACCGCGCACTTCCACATGCGTGTCGCGCCACGGCGAAAGCCGCGGATTGCCGCCGAGATATTCGACGCCCACGTTATGCCCGCCGATGAACGCGCTCTTGCCGTCCACCACGACGATCTTGCGGTGATTGCGGAAGTTGATCTGAAACCGATGCACAAACTTGCGCCGCGCCGCGAACGGATGCGCCTCGACGCCCGCCGCGCGCAACGCGTTCACATAGCGATGCGGCAAGTCGAAGCTGCCAATGCTGTCGTAGAGGAAGTACACGCGCACGCCCGCCTGCGCCTTCGCGATCAGCAGATGCTTGAGCTTCTCGCCGAGTTCGTCCGCGCGCACGATGAAGAACTGCACGACCACGTATTGTTCGGCGGCGGCGATGGCATCGAGGATCGCGGCGAAGGTGGCATCGCCATTGATGAGCACGCGCACCGCGTTGCCGCGCAGGAACGGCATGCCCGAGAGCCGCTGCAAGGTGCGGATGGTCGGATTGCCGAGATAGGCGGCGGGGCCCGGCGCGAGTTCGCCGCGTGCGCCTGCGCCGTCTACGAGGGCTGTTTCGGTACTGGCATCGCTGCGGTCGTCAGAATCCCATTCGGCGGGCTTCGACCGATTGCGAAGGATGTCGCGCTCCAGACGCTTTTCGTCGATATAACCGGCGAACTTGCTGCGTCCGAGGAACAGGTAAGGGATGAGCGTGAAGTACGGCATCGCCACGAGCGAGACGGCCCATGCGACCGCGCCCTGCGAGGTGCGCGTGTTGGTGATGGCGTGAATGGCGGCGATCACGCCGAGCACGTGCGCAGCCATCACGAGCGTGCCGACGTGAAGCCAGTCTGATGCTTGCATGGATGGCGACCGGTTCGAATTCCGCCACGGCATGAGACCGTGGCGGCGATGCGCCATCTTACCGAACCGTCAGCCCAAAAAGCACGAACATCAGCCGGGCAAATCCGCCGCCTGAATAAGAAACACGTTGTCGTCGCCCGCGCTGGTCGATAACCAGACGAGATCCAGCCCGCCGAGTTCGGCTTCGACATTGGCCCGCTCGTTGCCGATCTCGACGACCAGCACGCCGTCCTCGGTCAGCCACTTGCCCGCTTCGCGCACGATGCGCCGCACCACGTCCATGCCGTTCGCGCCGCCCGCGAGCGCCAGTTCCGGCTCGTGACGGTATTCCTCTGGCAGCGATTGCATGGCGTGCGCGTTGACATACGGCGGATTCGTGATGATGACCTCGTACTTCGCCTTGGGCAGCGGCGCGTACAGATCGCCTTCGTACAGCGTCACGCGATCTTCCAGCGCGTAATCGTCCACGTTGCGGCGCGCGACCGCGAGCGCATCGGCGGAAATATCCACGGCGTCGATATCCGCGTTCTCGAAGGCCTGCGCCGCGAGAATCGCGAGACAACCCGAGCCGGTGCACAGTTCGAGCACGCGCGTGACGTGATCCGGGTCGGCCACATAAGGCTGCAAACCGTCCTGCAACAGTTCGCCGATGAACGAGCGCGGCACGATCACGCGCTCATCGACATAGAAACGATGACCGTGCATCCACGCTTCCTGCGTGATGTATGCGGCGGGCACGCGGTCGGTCGCGCGGCGTTCGATCACTTTCATGACGGCATCGATTTCGGTATCGAGCAGGCGCGCGTCGAGAAACGGTTCGAGCGTGTCCAGCGGCAGATGCAGCGTGTGCAGGATCAGATACGCGGCTTCGTCGTAAGCGTTGGACGAGCCGTGGCCGAACGAGAGACCCGCTTGCGTGAAGCGCGAGACGCCGAAGCGCAGCAGATCGCGCAGAGTGGTGAAGGGCAGCGCCATCGAAGGCTCCTTTTATTGCCTGGGGTTGATCAACGTTCAGACGACGAGTTGTTCCAGCACGCGCCGATACACGTTCTTCAACGGTTCGATGAAGCGCACTTCGACATGCTCGTCGATCTTGTGGATGGTGCCGTTGGGCGGCCCGAATTCGACCACCTGATCGCAGATGCGCGCGATGAAGCGGCCATCGGACGTGCCACCCGTGGTGGACAGTTCGGCGCTGACGCCGGTTTCATCGGCGATGGCTTTTTCGAGCGCATCCGACAGCGCGCCGCGCGGCGTGAGAAAGGGCAGGCCGCTCACGATCCACGTCATGTCGTAGTCGAAACCGTGCTTGTCGAGAATGGCGTGCACGCGCGCTTGCAGACCTTCGACCGTGCTCGCGGTCGAGAAGCGGAAGTTGAACATCAGGTCTGCATGACCGGGAATGATGTTGGTCGCGCCGGTGCCCGAATGCAGGTTGGACACTTGCCACGTGGTCGGCGGGAAGTATTCGTTGCCGTCGTCCCAACGTTCGGCGACCAGTTCCGCCAACGCAGGCGCCAGCAGATGCACCGGATTTTTCGCCAGATGCGGATAGGCGATATGCCCCTGCACGCCCTTGACGGTGAGCTTGCCGGTCATGGAACCGCGCCGGCCGTTCTTCACCATGTCGCCGAGCGTGGCGTTCGAAGTGGGTTCGCCGACGATGCAGTAATCGAGCCGCACGCCGCGCGCCTGCAACGCTTCCACGACCTTGATGGTGCCATCGGTCGCGGGGCCTTCTTCATCGCTCGTGATGAGAAACGCCAGCGAGTTTCGATGATCGGGATAGTGCGCGACGAACTCCTCGCTCGACACGACGAACGCCGCCAGCGACGCCTTCATATCCGCCGCGCCCCGCCCGTAGAGCTTGCCATCGCGATGCGTCGGCGTGAAGGGCGGCGACGTCCATTGTTCGAGCGGGCCGGTGGGGACGACATCAGTGTGGCCGGCGAACGCGAGCAGCTTGCCTGCGTGGCCCGCCGTGCCGCGCTTCACGGCCCACAGATTCGTGACGCCGCCCGATTCGATGATTTCGCATTCGAAGCCGATGCGCGCGAGCCGCTCGATCATGAGCGACTGGCAAGCCTGATCGTCGGGCGTGACCGACGCGCGTTCGATCAGCGCTTCGGTGAGGGAGAGGGTGGCGGACATGTCCGTATCAGGATGAATTCGGGATGAAAAATGCCGGCGCGGCGGCCGGCACTCGTGGCGTTCTTGACGTAGCGTGCGATGACCGTGGAGATCGCAGTCATCGCACGTCGATCACGCGAAAAGCGTTTCGTACTGCTCGGCGGAAAACCCGAGCGTCTTCACGCGGCCATTCACGACCACCACGGGCCGCTTGATGATCGACGGCTTGTGGATCATCAGCGCGATGGCGCCGGTGGTCGTGTCGGCTTCGGCCTTGTGGACATCCGACAGGCCGCGCCACGTGGTGCCGCGCTTGTTGATGAGCTGGTCCAGCGGCACGTCCTTGAGCCAGTCGCGCACCAAAGGCTCCGACACGCCCGCTTTCTTGAAGTCGTGAAACTCGAACTCCACGCCATGTTCCTCCAGCCACACACGCGCTTTCTTAACGGTGTCGCAGTTGGGAATGCCGTACACGACGGTTGTCTTTCTGGCCACGCTCAGTCGCCTCGCAGTAGTTCGTTCAGGCCGACCTTGGCGCGCGTCTTGGCATCCACTTTCTTGACGATGACGGCGCAATACAAGCTGTGCGAGCCGTCCTTCGAAGGCAGATTGCCCGCGACCACCACGGAGCCCGCCGGAATGCGGCCATACGTGACTTCGCCGGTTTCGCGGTCATAAATCTTGGTCGACTGGCCGAGATACACGCCCATCGAAATGACCGAGTTTTCCTCGACGATCACGCCTTCAACCACTTCCGAGCGCGCGCCGATAAAGCAGTTGTCCTCGATGATGACCGGATTGGCCTGCAACGGCTCCAGCACGCCGCCGATACCCACGCCGCCCGACAGATGCACGTTCTTGCCGATCTGCGCGCACGAACCGACCGTCGCCCACGTATCGACCATCGAGCCTTCATCGACATACGCGCCGATGTTGGTGTACGACGGCATCAACACTACGTTCTTCGCGATGAACGAACCACGCCGCGCAATCGCCGGCGGCACCACGCGAAAGCCGCCTGCCGCGAAATCTTCGGCGGTGTAATCGGCGAACTTCGAAGGAACCTTGTCGTAGAACTGCGAGTAGCCGCCCGCGGGCATCGGCGCGTTGTCTTCCAGACGGAACGACAGCAGCACGGCCTTCTTGAGCCATTGATTCACGACCCATTCGCCGTCGCGCTTTTCGGCGACGCGCATCTGACCTTTGTCGAGTTGCGCGATTGCATGCGCCACGGCTTCGCGCACTTCGGCGGGCGAGGCCTTGGGCGACAGCTCGGCGCGGTTTTCCCAGGCTTGATCGATGATGCTCTGAAGTTGTTCCGACATGATGTGGTTCAAGGATGAGAGTGTGGGATGAGCGACGCTCGGGTGCGCAGTCTATGCAGCGAGCGTGCGGCAGAATTCGACGATGCGGCGCGCGCCTTCGGCACATTCCTCGACTTCGGCGACGAGCGCGATACGCACGAAGCCCTCGCCGGGATTCGTGCCATGCGCGGTGCGGGCGAGAAACGAGCCGGGCAGAACGGTCACATTATAGTCGGCGTACAGGCGCGCGGCGAACTCGGTGTCCGAGAGGCCGGTGCGCGTGACGTTCGCCCAGAGGTAGAACGCGGCATCGGGCAAACGCACGTCGAGGACCTCGGCCAGCATGGGCGTGACGGTTTCGAATTTCTTCAGATACTTCGCACGGTTCTCGCGCACGTGCGTTTCGTCCTTCCACGCGGCGACGCTCGCGCGCTGGAATACGGTCGATAACGCCGCGCCGTGATACGTGCGATACAGCAGGAAGTTCTTCAGGATCGATGCATCGCCCGCGACGAAACCCGAGCGCATGCCGGGCACGTTGGAGCGCTTCGACAGGCTCGACAACATGATGAGCCGCTCGAAACCGCGACCCAGCAAACGCGCTGCTTCGAGGCCGCCCAACGGCGGATTCGCTTCGTCGAAATAGATCTCGGAATAGCATTCGTCGGACGCGATCACGAAGCCGTGCTTATCCGACAGCGCGAAGAGTTCGCGCCAGTTGTCGAGCGTGAGCACCGCGCCGGTTGGGTTGCCCGGCGAGCATAGATAGAGCAGTTGCGTGCGCGCCCAGATGTCGTCCGGCACGGTCGAATAGTCGCACGCGAAGTTGAGCGAAGGATCGCTGTTGACGAAGTAAGGCTCGGCGCCCGCGAGGATCGCCGCGCCTTCGTAGATTTGATAGAACGGGTTCGGACAGAGTACGATGGGCGGCCTGGCCGGATCGGCGTCACGGCTGTCGATCACCGTCTGCGCGAACGCGAACAAGGCTTCGCGCGAGCCGGAAACGGGCAGCACTTGCGTGGCGGCATCGATCTCGGGCAGGCCGTAGCGTTGCTTGAGCCACGTAGCGATGGCTTCGCGCAAAGGCTCGCTGCCGAGCGTGAGCGGATAGCCCGACAAGCCATCGAGCGCGTCGATCACGGCATCGCGCACGAGAGTAGGTGTTGGATGTTTCGGCTCGCCGATGCCAAAGCTGATCGGCGAAAATTCCGCGCGCGGCTGAACGCCCTTGAACAGCAGGCGCAGCTTTTCGAACGGATACGGCTGAAGTTTCTTGAGAAGTGGATTCACGGCGTGACCGATTCGATTGGTTCGATGTGCGACATGGATCAACAAACGCGCGCGCCCGAAACGTCAGACGCAGCACCGGCGACAAGCCGACGATTATACCGCGCGCCCCTTTCGCGAAAGGCCGGGCGCAGACGCGGAAACCAAGAAAGGAACGCATGAACAAGCTCGTAAAGGGCGCTTTGCCGGAGATAAACCCGAAACACGGAGCGGCCCGATGACCCGCCGCTTCAACGATGCCTTGCCTACGCTTGCCATCATGCTCGGCGCGTCGGTGTGGGGGCTCGTCTGGTATCCCATGCGCATGCTCGCCGCGATGGGCCTGTCCGGCACCGCCGCGAGCGCATCGACGAGCGCGGCCGCGTGCGTGTTCGTGCTGCTGTTGCGGCATCGCTCGATGCGCACGCTGTCGTGGCACTGGCTGCTGGTGGCGCTGGGCGTGGCGGCGGGCGTGACGAGCATCGGCTTCGTGTGGGGCGCGATCCACGGGCAGGTCATGCGCGTGTTGCTGCTGTTCTATCTCACGCCCGCGTGGACTGCCGTTTTCGCGCACTTCATCCTGCGCGACCGCCTCACGCGCGCCGATGCGCTGCTTTCTCTTTTGTCCCTCGCCGGTGCCGTGACGATGTTGTGGTCGCCCAAGCTCGGCCTGCCGCTGCCCGCGAACCTCGCCGAATGGGCGGGCCTCATGGGCGGCATGGGCTTCGCGATGAGCAACGTGCTGGTCGTGCGCATCACACGCGTGCTGCCGGAGATGAAACCCGAGATGCGCACGGCCGTGATCTTCGGCGGCGCGGCGCTCGTCGCATCGCTGGTCACGCTGTTCGAGCCGATGCCAACACCGCCCGCCGCCTCGCAGATGGGCACGGTCGCGTTCATCGTGGTCGGGCTGGGCGTGGTGCTGGCGGTGAACAACATCATCGTGCAGATCGGGTTGGCGCGGGTGCCGGCCAATCGTGCATCGATCATCATGCTGTTCGAACTTGTCGTGACCGCGCTGTCGTCGTGGCTGTTCGCGGGCGAGGTGCCGGGCGCGCGCGAATGGGCGGGCGGCGCGTGCATCGTGGTGGCGTGCGTGCTGTCGGCGTGGGTGCATCGTCAGCGCGCGCCGGTCGCGGGCGATGCATCCATCGACACGAAAGAGAGCCCCAAAGCCAGGAAGAATTCGCATCGCGCGATGGTATGATGGTGTCCGCCCGCCGGGTCAGCCAGGCCGGAACACTTTCATCGCAAAGGGCGGGCACGAAACGAATTCGAGCGACGGGCCGGAGTGCGGCCTGTCTGCAATCCATCCTCCGTAATTCATTCAATCAGCGATATCGCCGTGCGTCTGACCTCGATAAAACTCGCTGGCTTCAAGTCCTTCGTCGATCCCACGCACTTCCAGGTTCCCGGCCAGCTCGTCGGGGTGGTCGGGCCGAATGGCTGTGGCAAGTCCAACATCATCGATGCCGTGCGCTGGGTGCTCGGCGAATCGCGCGCGTCCGAGTTGCGCGGCGAGTCGATGCAGGACGTCATCTTCAACGGCTCGACGGCCCGCAAGCCCGGCAGCCGCGCCAGCGTCGAACTGATCTTCGATAACGGCGACGGACGCGCCGCCGGTCAGTGGAGCGCCTACGGCGAGATCGCCGTGAAGCGCGTGCTCACGCGCGATGGCACCTCCAGCTACTACATCAACAATCTTCCCGCGCGACGCCGCGACATTCAGGACATCTTCCTCGGCACGGGCCTCGGGCCGCGTGCTTACGCGATCATCGGGCAGGGCATGATCGCGCGCATCATCGAGGCCAAGCCTGAAGAACTGCGCGTGTTTCTGGAAGAAGCGGCGGGTGTGTCGAAGTACAAGGAACGGCGTCGCGAAACCGAGAACCGTCTGCACGACACGCGCGAGAATCTGACGCGCGTGGAAGATATCGTGCGCGAGTTGTCGTCGAATCTGGAGAAGCTCGAAGGGCAGGCGGTCGTCGCGACGAAGTACAAGGATTTGCAGACGGAAGGCGAGGAAAAGCAACGCATGTTGTGGCTTCTTCGCAAGAACGAAGCGGGCAACGAGGCCGAGCGTCAGCAACGCGCGATCCGCGAGGCGCAGGTCGAACTCGAAGCGCAGACCGCGCGTCTGCGTGAAGTCGAGGCGCAACTGGAAACGCTGCGCGTGGCGCATTACAGCGCAAGCGATGCCATGCAGGGCGCGCAAGGCGCACTCTACGAAGCGAACGCGGAAGTGAGCCGGTTGGAAGCGGAGATTCGCTTCATCGTCGAATCACGCAATCGCACGCAGGCGCAGATCGCGGCGCTCACCGCGCAACGCGAGCAATGGCAGACGCAGGCGCAGAAGGCGCGCGATGAAATCGATACCGCATCCGAAGCCTTGGCGGAAGGCGAGGAAAAAGCGGCCATCGCACAGGAAAACGCGGTGTTGAAGCAGGACGCGCTGCCCGCACTCGAAGCCCGCTACCGTGATGCTCAAGCGCAGCTCAACGAGGAACGCGCAGGCATCGCGCGCGCAGAACAGGCGTTGAAGCTCGAAGCGGCGCATCAGCGCAACGCGGATCAGCAGCTTCAGCAATTGCAGCAGCGTCAGGAACGCCTGAAAACCGAAGCGAGCGGGCTGGATGCCCCCGACGAAGCGCATCTCGAAGAACTGCGCATGCAGCTTGCCGAGCACGAGGAGATTCTTGCCGAAGCGCAAGCGCGTTTATCGGATGCACAGGACACCGCACCGCGTCTGGATGCCGCGCGCCGCGAAGCGCAGGAGCGCGTGCAGAAGGAAAGCGCGCATATCCATCAACTCGAAGCGCGTCTGGCTGCCTTGAAGCAGCTTCAGGACAGCGTGCAGACCGAAGGCAAGATTCAGCCGTGGCTCGACAAGCACGAACTCGGCGCGCTGCCGCGTCTGTGGAAGAAGCTGCATGTCGAAACGGGCTGGGAAGCGGCGCTCGAAGCGGTGCTGCGCGAACGGCTCGCCGGGCTGGAAGTGTCGAATCTGGATTGGGTGAAAGCCTTCGCCACCGATGCACCGCCCGCCAAGCTCGCGTTCTATTCGCCGCCCGTCGCGGGCAAGCCGGTGGACGCGCCGCAAGGTTTGCGCGCGCTGCTTTCGCTCGTGCGCATCGACGATCCGGGCCTGCGCGCCGTGCTTAACGAATGGCTCGGCAACCATTTTGTGGCGGATGACATTGCGCAGGCATTGGCATCGCGCAATCAGTTGCCGGAAGGCGGCGCGTTCGTCGTCAAGGCAGGGCATGTCGTGTCGCGCGTGGGCGTGCAGCTTTATGCGGCGGACTCCGAACAATCGGGCATGCTGGCGCGTCAGCAGGAAATCGAAAATCTCACGAAGCAGGTGCGCGCGCAGGCGTTGCTGTCGGACGAAGCCAAGGCCAACGCCGTGCGCGCGGACGCCGCGCTGACGCAAGCATCCCAGACTCTCGCCGATGCCCGCGCCGCCGCCGAACGCGCGACTCAACGCGTCCACGCGTTGCAAATGGATGCGCTCAAGCTCACGCAGGCGCACGAGCGCTACACGCAGCGCAACACGCAGATCGGCGACGAACTGGGCGAAATCGCCGCGCAGATCGAGGAACAGCGTGCGTTGCGCGCGGAGTCCGAAGTCGCGTTCGAACGTCACGATGCCGAGATCGCGCAGTTGCAGGCGCGCTTCGAAGACAACCAGCTTGCCTTCGAATCGCTCGACGAATCGCTGACGAACGCGCGCCACGAACTGCGCGAACTCGAACGCGCGGCCAGCGATGCGAACTTCGCGGCGCGTGGTCTTGCGGCGCGCATCGAGGAATACAAGCGCAATATCGACACGGCGCACGAGCAGAGCGAACGCGTGGCGGGCGCTTTGGAAGATGCGCGTGCCGAACTCGAAACCATCAACGAGCAGACCGCGCAAACCGGCTTGCAGGATGCGCTCGAAGTGCGCGCCGCGCGTGAGGAAACGCTGCATGCGGCGCGCGTCGAACTGGACGATCTGACGGCGCGGCTGCGTCAGTCGGATGAGCAGCGGCTGTTGGCGGAACGTTCGCTGCAACCGCTGCGCGATCGCATCAACGAGTTGCAGTTGAAGGAGCAGGCGGCGCGCATCAGCGGCGAGCAGTTCGTCGAGCAGTTGCAGGCCGCGGGCGTGGATGAAAGCGAGCTTCAGGCGCGGCTCACGCCGGACACGAAGCCGTCTTATTTGCAGGGCGAAGTCACGCGCATCAACAATGCGATTGCCGCGCTCGGGCCGGTCAACATGGCGGCGCTCGAAGAACTGGCGGCGGCCACCGAACGCAAGCAATTTCTCGACGCGCAATCGGCGGATCTGAATGACGCCATCGGCACGCTGGAAGACGCGATTCAAAAGATCGATCAGGAAACGCGCGCCTTGCTGCAAGGCACGTTCGATGAAGTGAACCGTCACTTCGGCGAACTGTTCCCGCGTCTGTTCGGTGGTGGCCAGGCGAAGCTCATCATGACCGGCGATGAAATTCTCGATGCCGGCGTCCAAGTGATGGCGCAGCCGCCCGGCAAGAAGAATTCGACCATTCACCTGCTGTCGGGCGGTGAGAAGGCGCTGACGGCCACCGCGCTCGTGTTCGCCATGTTCCAGTTGAATCCCGCGCCGTTCTGCCTGCTCGACGAGGTGGACGCACCGCTGGACGACGCCAACACGGAACGCTTCGCGAACCTCGTGCGCGCGATGGCGGCCAAGACGCAGTTTCTTTTCATCTCGCACAACAAGATCGCGATGGAAATGGCGCAACAATTGATCGGCGTGACGATGCAGGAGCAGGGCGTGTCGCGCATCGTCGCGGTGGATATGGAAGCCGCTGCGGGTTTTGCGCAGAACGGTTGATTGGCTCAATGGCCGGAGTGGTTTTCCGGCCCGGTTGGCGCAGGCGGCGGAGTGGTGCGTATCGGACAGGCGACGGCTCGAAGCCGGCACGCGGCGATGCGCGCGACAGATCGCGCGGCGTCTCGTAACCCCCAGAACGTGGAGCGTGCATGGACGAGTTGACACTCGGTTTGATCGGAGCGGGAGCCGTGGTGGTGGGCGGCGTGGTGGTCTACAACGCATGGCAGAGCGCGAAAGTGCGGCGCAGGATGCCGCGCCCGATGCCCGACGAAGCGGCGGATGCGCTCGCGCGTCAGGACGGCGACGACGGCCAGCCGCAGTTCATCGAACCGGTGCGTCCGGCGCGGCGCGAAGCGGCAGCCAATGACGACGAGCCGCGTCATGCGCGCGTCGAGCCGAGTTTTGGCGCATCAAGCGCGGCGGCGATCGTGCCGCCCGTCGCGCCTGCGGATACGGCGCTCGATCTTCAGGCCGAGGCTGTGTCGGCGAATGGCGCATCCGAAGAAGCCGAGCCTTTGGATACCGATGACGAGCGCGCCGAACCGGTGATGCCTGCCGCGACCACCGTTTCTCCCGCGCCGCCAGCGGCCGTGGATCGGCGCATCGACTGCGTGGTGCCGATTCGTCTGGGCGGACCGATCGCGGGCGATCGCGTGATTCCGCTTGCGCAAAAGCTGCGTCGCGCGGGCACGAAGCCGGTCACCATCGAAGGCAAGACCGAAGGCGACACAGGTTGGGAATTGCCGCGCAGCGGCGCGCGCTACGACGAACTGCGCGCGGCCGCGCAACTCGCCAATCGCAGCGGTCCGCTCAACGAACTGGAGTTCTCCGAGTTCGTGACCGGCGTGCAACGGCTGGCGGACACGCTCGACGGCGCGCCCGAATTCCCCGACATGATGGAAACCGTCGGCATGGCGCGCGAACTCGACGGCTTCGCCGCGCAGTGCGACGCGCAACTGTCGATCAATATCCTCTCCGATGGCGCGCCATGGTCGGCGAACTACGTGCAGGCGGTGGCATCGCAAGATGGCTTGCTGCTCTCGCGCGACGGCACGCGCTTCGTGAAGCTCGACGCGAAGCAGAACCCCGTCTTCATGCTTCAGTTCGGCGACACCAATTTCTTGCGCGACGACCTCACGTACAAGGGCGGCCAGATGATCACGCTGGTGCTCGACGTGCCCGTCGCGGATGAAGACATCCTGCCGTTCAGGCTCATGTGCGATTACGCGAAGTCGTTGTCCGAGCGCATCGGCGCGCGCGTGGTCGACGATCAGCGGCGGCCGCTGCCGGAATCCGCGCTGCTCGCCATCGAAAAGCAATTGATGACGCTTTATGCGAAGCTGGAGCAGGCGGGCATGCCCGCGGGTTCTCCGGCCACGCGGCGGCTGTTCAGCCAGTAGTCTCGTGACTCGCGCCGGATCATCCGGTGCGCGACGGGACCGACGATTGCGCCCCGCACGGGGCGCTTTTGTTTGCATCTTTATACGTGCGTCGCGCCGCAGTTAGCCCATTCGGCCGATGCCACGATTTACCGATCTTCTGCGACAATCGAACGGTCGGTTGACTGATTTACCTCAACCATTCAAACGAAGAACCCAGTCGCATGTCCGCAAAACGCATGTCCGCAAAAACGAAAGCCGAATCCGCCGCTGCCGCCAAGTCGGAAGCCGCCGTGCCCGACGCCAGTCGTCCGGCCGAGCGCGCCGCATGGCTGCGCTCGGAACTGGAACGGGCGAACTACGCGTATTACGTGCTCGACCAGCCGGATTTGCCCGACGCCGAATACGACACGCTTTTCAAGGAACTGCAGGGCATCGAGACCGATCATCCGGATCTCATCACGCCGGAGTCGCCTACTCAGCGCGTGGGCGGCGAAGTGGCCGAGGGCTTCACGCCGGTCGTGCATGACGTGCCCATGCTCTCGCTCAACAACGGTTTCGCGGATGAAGACATCGCCGCCTTCGACAAGCGTGTCTCGGATGCGCTCGGCCATGCGCCGGTCGATTACGCGTGCGAACTGAAGTTCGACGGCCTGGCCATTTCCCTGCGTTACGACGACGGCAAGTTCGTGCAGGCCGCCACCCGCGGCGATGGCGCGACCGGCGAGGATGTCACCGCGAACGTGCGCACCATCCGCTCCATTCCGCTTACGCTTAAAGGCAAGCACGTGCCGAAGCGGCTCGACGTGCGCGGCGAAGTGCTCATGTTCAAGCGTGATTTCGAACGCCTCAACACGCGCCAGCGCGACGCCGGTCAGCGCGAATTCGCCAATCCGCGCAACGCGGCGGCGGGCGGTCTGCGTCAGCTCGACCCGAAGATGACCGCGCAGCGTTCGCTGTCGTTCTTCGCGTACGGCATCGGCGTGCTGGAAGGCGCGGACATGCCGCCGACGCACGCCGCCATGCTCGACTGGTACAAGGAAATGGGCCTGCCGGTGAACGGCGAGCGCGCGGTGGTGCAGGGCGTGGACGGGCTGCTCGGCTTCTTTGCGAAGACCGGCGAGAAACGCGAGAAGCTGCCTTACGACATCGACGGCGTGGTCTATAAGGTCGATTCACGCGAGGAACAGGACAAGCTCGGCTTCGTGTCGCGCGCGCCGCGCTTCGCGCTCGCGCACAAATTCCCGGCGCAGGAAGCGCTCACGCAATTGCTCGCCATCGACGTGCAGGTGGGCCGCACTGGCGCAATCACGCCAGTCGCGCGACTCGCGCCGGTGTTCGTCGGCGGCGCGACGGTGACGAACGCCACGCTGCACAATGAAGACGAAGTGCGGCGCAAGGATATCCGCATCGGCGATACGGTGACGGTGCGCCGCGCGGGCGACGTGATTCCCGAAGTGGTCGGCGCGATCCTCGAACGCCGTCCGGACGATGCGCGCGAGTTCGTTATGCCGACCGAATGCCCGGTGTGCGGCTCGAAGATCGAACGTCTGCCGGACGAAGCTATCGCGCGCTGCACGGGCGGCTTGTTCTGTCCGGCGCAGCGCAAGCAGGCGCTGTGGCACTTCGCGCAGCGCCGCGCGCTCGACATCGACGGACTGGGCGAGAAGATCATCGATCAACTCGTCGATGAAAACCTCGTGCGCACGCCCGCCGACCTCTTTAGCCTCGGCTTCTCGACGCTCGCCGCGCTTGACCGTTTCGCCGACAAATCCGCGCAAAACCTGCTCGATTCGCTGGAAAAGGCTCGCAAGACCACGCTCGCGCGTTTCATTTACGCGCTGGGAATCCGGCATGTCGGCGAATCGACCGCGAAGGATCTCGCCAAACATTTCGGCTCGCTTAATCCGATCATGGACGCATCGGTCGAAGAATTGCTGGAAGTCAACGATGTCGGCCCGATCGTCGCTGAAGCCATCCATAATTTCTTCAGCGAAGAACACAACCAGCATGTGATCGAACAGTTGCGCGCCAGCGTGTCATGGCCGGAAGGGCCGCCCGCGCCGAAAGCGCCGCAGGGCGTGCTGGCCGGCAAGACCGTGGTGCTGACGGGCACGCTGCCCGCGCTCTCGCGCGAGGAAGCGAAGGAGATGCTGGAGGCGGCGGGCGCGAAGGTCGCAGGCTCGGTGTCGAAAAAGACCGACTACGTGGTGGCGGGCGCGGACGCGGGCAGCAAGCTCGCGAAGGCCGAGGAACTCGGGGTTCCCGTTCTCGACGAAGACGGCATGAGGAAGCTTTTGGAAGGAGTCACTCCATGATTCGCGAAATCCTGAAAATGGGCGATCCGCGTTTGCTGCGCGTCGCCGCGCCCGTCGAACATTTCGACACGCCGGAACTGCACACGCTCGTGCAGGACATGTTCGACACCATGCGCGATGCCAACGGCGCGGGACTCGCCGCACCGCAGATTGGCGTGGATTTGCAGGTGGTGATTTTCGGGTTCGGGCACAACGAACGTTATCCGGATGCGCCGTCGGTGCCGGAAACCGTGCTCATCAATCCGATCATCACGCCGAACGGGCATGACATGGAGGAGGGCTGGGAAGGCTGTCTGTCCGTGCCGGGTCTGCGCGGTGCGGTGCAGCGCTTTTCGATGATCCGCTATCAGGGCTTCGATCAGTACGGCAACGCCATCGAGCGGCTGGCAGAGGGCTTTCATGCGCGCGTCGTGCAGCATGAGTGCGATCATCTGATCGGCAAGCTGTATCCCATGCGCATCACCGACTTTTCGAAGTTCGGCTTCACGGATGTGCTGTTTCCGGGACTGGACGCGGTGAGCGACGACTGAACGCGCACCGGGCCTGAGATTGCATCGACCAAGCCGCTCATCAAGAGCGGCTTTCTTTTATGCGAGGGATTTGGGCGAGCCGCTGGGTTCCGGCTGGCGGAACAGCGCGACGTGTTCGGGATTGGCGGACGCTTGCAGACGGCCGTCCGGCAGACGCGCGATGACCATTTCACCGACGCCGGGGCTCATGACGACCACTTCGTCGCGCAGGGCGAGCAGGGCTTCGAGCCGTCGTCGGCCGCTGACGATCTCCAGACCGGTTCCGGTATCACGAACGATGATTTCAACTGACATGGCGATTTCTCCTCGATGCCGATCAATGCGTGGCCGCTGGCTCGTCGCGTTGGATAGGTAAATCCCCGCGCTCAACTGAATAACGGACCTTTGGCCTATTTTCTTTAATCAAAAAAAGATCAAAAAAAATCACCGCGCTTGAGGCGGTGATTTGGCGGAGTTCGAAGATTTGTTTGTCGCGTGTGCGCGACGTTTGACGCCGTCCGAACGTTCGGACGGCGGTTTCGGATGCGTCAGAAGCTTTCGTCCGGCTCCAGATAACGCCATTTACCCTGCGGCAGATCGCCCAGCGTCACCCGGCCCATGCGGATGCGCTTCAGCCCGACGACTTCCAACCCGACCATCTCGCACATGCGGCGAATCTGGCGTTTCTTGCCCTCGCGCAGCACGAAGCGCAGTTGTTCGCCGTTTTGCCAACTGACTTGCGCGGTCTTGAGCGGCACGTCGTCGAGTTCCAGACCGTGACGCAGCAGCGCGAGTTTCTCGGCGGGCAGATGTTTGTCCACATCGACCGTGTGCTCGCCCAGACGCACGCGCACGAGATACTCCTTGTCCACTTCGGAATGCCCGCCAATCAGTTGCTTGGCGATGCGGCCGTCCTGCGTGAGCACGAGCAGGCCCGTCGAATCGATGTCGAGGCGGCCGGCGGGCGCGAGCGTGCGCAGATGCGACGGCGCGAACTTGATGCCGGAGCGGTCCTCGTCCCAGTGATTCGAAGGGTTGATCAGCACGACGGCGGGTTCGTAGCCGTCCTCGGCCTGGCCCGATACGTAGCCGATCGGCTTGTGCAGGAGAATCGTGACCTGTTTGGCCTGCGCGGAATGCGCGGCGGGCAGAATCTCGATTTCCTGCGTCGGACGGATGCGCGTGCCGAGCGTATCGATAATCTCGCCATCGACGCGGACCCAGCCTTTTTCTATCCATTCGTCGGCTTCGCGGCGCGAGCACATGCCGAGTTCGGACATGACCTTCGACAGACGCACGAGGCCGTCGTTGCCGCGCTGCGGCTTGTGCTGAGCGTCGCCGGAAGTCGAAGACGAAGGGCGATCGAAGCGCGGGTCGCGGGTGAAGAGGTTGTCGGGGTCGTCGTCTCTTGAGGCGCGTTGCGGTGCGGGTGGGCGGGCGTCGTCGCGGGGTTTGTAGGGGCGGCGGTCGGTGCCTTCGCTGCTGCGGTTTGTCGGGCGTGAGTCGTCGCCGCGTCCTTTGAACGGGCGACGTTCGCCGCCTTCGCTGCCGCGGTTTGTCGGGCGGTCGCCGGAGCGTGGGCGCTCGTCGCGTGAGCCGAAGCTCGGGCGTGAGTCATCGCCGCGCGGTTTGAAGGGGCGACGTTCGCCGCCTTCGCTGCTGCGGTTTGTCGGGCGGTCGCCGGAGCGTGGGCGTTCATCGCGTGAGCCGAAGCTCGGGCGCGAATCATCACCATGCGGTTTGAACGGGCGCCGCTCGTCTCCTTCGCCACGATTGGTCGGGCGGTCGCCGAAGCGCGGGCGTTCATCGCGTCCACCGAAGCTTGGGCGCGAGTCGTTATCGCGTGGCTTGAAAGGGCGACGTTCCCCGCCTTCGCCACGATTCGCCGAGCGGTCGCCGAAGCGCGGGCGTTCATCGCGTCCACCGAAGCTTGGGCGCGAATCATCACCACGCGGTTTGAACGGGCGCCGCTCGTCTCCTTCGCCACGATTGGTCGGACGGTCGCCGAAGCGCGGTCGTTCGTCGCGTGAGCCGAAGCTCGGACGTGAATCATCACCACGCGGCTTGAACGAACGACGTTCATCGCCTTCGCTGCCACGATTCGTCGGCCGATCTCCGAAGCGCGGGCGTTCATCGCGTCCACCGAAGCTCGGACGTGAATCGTCGCCACGCGGTTTGAAAGGACGACGTTCCCCACCTTCGCCACGATTCGCCGAGCGGTCGCCAAAACCCGAGCGCGAATCATCACCACGCGGCTTGAACGAACGACGCTCGTCGCCTTCGCTGCCACGATTCGTCGGCCGATCTCCGAAGCGCGGGCGTTCCTCACGTCCACCGAAGCTCGGGCGCGAATCATCACCACGCGGTTTGAAAGGACGACGCTCGCCGCCTTCTCCACGATTCGCCGAGCGCTCGCCAAAACCCGAGCGCGAATCATCACCACGCGGCTTGAACGAACGACGTTCATCGCCTTCGCTGCCACGATTCGTCGGCCGATCGCCGAAGCCGGGACGCGAGTCGTCACCGCGCGGCTTGAACGAACGACGTTCGCCGCCTTCACCACGATTCGCCGAGCGCTCGCCGAAACCCGAGCGCGAATCATCCCCACGCGGTTTAAACGAACGCCGCTCGCCACCTTCGCCGCCGCGCGACCGTTCTTCACGCCCACCAAACCCCGTACGCGAATCCTCACCACGCGGTTTGAACGCGCGCTTTTCGCCCGCCGGCCCGCCGCGTCCACCAAAACCACCACGTTCGGAACCCGACCCCTCAGGCCGACGCTCACCCGAACGCGGTCCGGAACCTTTGAACGAAGGCCGCTCCGACGCTCCACCGCCACGCGGTTCTCGCCGCGCGGGTGCATCGCCCGAATGAGAAGGCGCTTCAGCGCGCGTAGGCTTGCGCCCGGTGGATGTGCCGGTGCGAACCGGGGAGCGCGTCGCCGAAGTGGGACGCGGATGTTTGGCTGTCAGTTTGACGCGCATAAAGTTTCAGGCTGCGATTGCGCGCAGCAGTTCGGTTTCGACCTGGATCTGGGTGCGGTTGGACGACAGGCTCTTGCCATCGAGCAGAAACACGTCCTCGACGCGTTCGCCGAGCGTGTTGATGCGCGCCGCCTGCACGCCGATCCGGTGTTGCGCGAGCACGCGCGCGATGGAATAAAGAAGGCCTTGCCGGTCGTTCGCGGACACGGAAAGGATGTAGTACTGGCCACGCTCGTCGGGGCGCAAATCCACGCGCGGCGTGACCGGAAAAGTGCGCACGAGGCGCGACACGCGTCCCTTCGACGGTTGCGGCAGGATGCTGTCATCGGTCAGCAACGCGGCCAGTTGTTGTTCGACGAGATTGGCGATGTCGCGATAACTCCCGTCGTGATCGGGATGCGCGACGAGGAAGTTATCGAGCGCGTAGCCGTGGCGCGTGGTGGTCACGCGCGCATCGAGCACGGAGAGGCCGTTTCGATCGAAATACGCGCAGATGCCGGCGAACAAGTCCGGCCGGTCTTTCACATACACGAGCACCTGCAGGGCCGCGCCGATGGGCGAGGGCCGCGCACGCACGATCGGTTCGTCGCTTTCGACATGGCGATAGAGCACGCGCGTCTGCCACGCGATATCGGCGGGATCGTGACGCAGAAAATAACCGACATCGAGCTGATTCCAGAGCTTTTTCTGCGCATGCTCGGGCACGGTTTCGAGGCGCAGCAGCGCGATAGCCGCTTCCTGACGCGACTGCAGTTCCGAGTGCGCATCCGGTTGCGCGCCGCCCAGAACCGCAAGCGTGCCGCGATAGAGGTCTTCCAGCAACTTGCCCTTCCAGTTGTTCCAGACCTTGGGGCTCGTTCCGCGAATGTCCGCGACCGTCAGCAGATACAGCGCCGTCAGACGCCGCTCCGTCTTCACGACCGCGGCGAATTCCTTGATGACTTCCGGGTCGCTCGTGTCCTGCTTCTGCGCGACCTGGCTCATCGTCAAATGTTGCTGCACGAGCCACACGACGAGATCCGTATCCTCGCCGGACATCTCGTGTTCGCGGCAGAAGCGCCGCGCGTCCGCCATGCCGAGCGTGGAGTGATCGCCGCCGCGTCCCTTCGCGATGTCATGAAACAGCGCGGCCACATACAGCACCCACGGACGCTCGAAATTGCCCATCAACTGAGCGCAAAACGGATACTCGTGCGCGTGCTCCGCAATGGCGAAACGCCGCAGATTGCGCAGCACCATGAGGATGTGCTGATCGACCGTGTAGACGTGATACAGGTCGTGCTGCATCTGCCCGACGATACGCCGGAAGTTCAGCAGATAGCGCCCGAGCACGCTCGTCTGGTTCATCAGCCGCAGCGCGTGCGTGATTCCTTCGGGCTGCTTCAGAATCTCCATGAACAGGTGCCGGTTCTGCGGATCGCGGCGCCAGTTGCGGTCCATCAGATCGCGGGCGTTGTAGATCGCGCGCAGCGTGCGGGCCGACAATCCCTTGATGCCGCGCGTCTGCTCGTAAAGCAGGAACGCTTCGAGAATGGCGAGCGGCTCGCGCTCGAACACATCGTCGTCGGCGATTTCCAGCATGCCTTGCTTCTCGACGAAACGATCGTTCAGCACGCGCGTGACGCCGCTCGTCGACGGAAAAAGCTGCGCTTCGACGTTCTGAATAAGAATGGTCGCGAGTTGCGTGACGGCTTTCGCGGCCCAGTAATAGCGGCGCATCAACTGCTCGCTCGCGCGCTTCACGGCGGTCGCTTTGTAGCCGAAACTTTCCGCGAGCGGCGTTTGCAGATCGAAAACGAGAATGTCCTGCCTGCGTTTCGCGATCACATGCAGGCGCGCGCGCAGTGTCTTGAGAAAGCTCTCGTTGCGGCGCAGTTCGCGCGCTTCGCGTTCGGTGATCAGCCCGCGCAAATCGAGTTCGCGCCAGCTACTGCCGAAATCGGCCGCGCGCGTGATCCACAGAATGAGTTGCAGATCGCGCAGCCCGCCCGGGCTTTCCTTGATGTTCGGTTCCAGGCTGTAGGGCGTGTCCTGATACTTCGCGTGGCGCTGGCGCATTTCCAGCACCTTCGCCTGAAAGAAGGCGCGCGGATCGAGCGTTTCGCGATAGCCCTTGGAAAACGTCTTGAACAAGGGCAAATCGCCGCAGATGCAGCGCGCTTCCAGGAGCGATGTCTGTATCGTGATGTCATTCCCCGCTTCCGCCAGACACTGCCCGACCGAGCGCACGCTGCTGCCGATATCGAGCCCCAAATCCCATCCCATGCCGATGAACCGCTCCACGCGACGGTTCAAGTCCGCGTTCTCGGTTTGCACAGCGGCATCCGGCAGCAGCACGAGAATATCGACGTCCGAGTAGGGCGCGAGTTCGCCGCGTCCGTAGCCGCCGACCGCGACCAGCGCCGCGTTGGCGGGCATCTCGCACGCGGTCCATGCGCCTTTCAGCGCGTCGTCGGTTGCGCGGGCGAGCGCCTGCATCAGCGGTTCGACGTGGGATGCCGTCTGAAAGCGCTCGATCAGCGCCGCCTTCGTCGTCTTCAGGGCGGCGCGCAGTGTTTCGCAGGGCGTGGCGACGGCGGGAACGCTCATGGATCGGATCGGAGATGTGAACAGCGGCGAACGGATGCGCCCGCCGCACGCGCGACAGGCGCCGAATGACGCGGGATCAGGAGGCGGTGGCCGCGATCAGTTGAGAAGGCGCCTGCGTGCCCGCCGACAGCGTGAGCACTTCGTAACCGGTGGGCGTGACGAGCACGGTGTGCTCCCATTGTGCCGACAGGCTGCGGTCGCGCGTTTTCACGGTCCACTGATCGGGCATGGTGCGGATTTCGCGTCGGCCGGCGTTGATCATCGGCTCGACGGTGAAGATCATGCCCGCTTCCAGCACGATGCCCGTGCCCGCGCGCCCGTAATGCAGCACTTGCGGCTCTTCATGAAACACCGTTCCGATGCCGTGACCGCAATATTCGCGCACCACGCTGTAGCCTTGCGCCTCGGCATGCTTCTGAATGGCCGCGCCGATATCGCCGAGATGCGCGCCCGGACGAACCTGATCGATGCCCAGCCACATGCAGTCGAACGTGGTCTGGACCAGACGCTTCGCCAGAATCGACCCTTCGCCCACGATGAACATGCGGCTCGTATCGCCGAAATACCCGTTCTTGATGACCGTGACGTCGATATTCAGGGCATCCCCGTTCTTGAGCACCTTTTCGCCGGGGATGCCGTGGCAGATCACATCGTTGACGGAGATGCAGGTCGCCTTCGGATACGGCGGATAGCCCGGCGGCTGATAGTTCAGCGGTGCGGGAACCGTGCCTTGTTCCTTCACCATGTATTCGTGGCAGAGGCGATCGAGTTCTTCGGTGGTCACGCCGGCTGCGATATGCGGCGTGATGAAATCGAGCACTTCGCTGGCGAGCCGGCAGGCGACGCGCATCTGCGCGATATCGTGGTCGTTTTTCAGCGTAATGGACATGACTAGACTCGAAAATGCGCGAGTTGACGTGGTGGCGGCCGTGAGCCGCGAATCCGCCATTATCGCACCTTAGGAAATGACCCGCAGCGGATTCTCCGGGCCTGGCACCTGTCCGGACGGTCAATTTCGCTCGTTCGAGCGGCTTGAGCAGAAGAATCCTCACATGCTATACTTATGGGCTAAGTCTTAATCCACATGGGTGTCACAGCTTTTCATGACACTCGAGATGGTTTCGAGATTTAGAAAAGCAAGGCGGAGAAGGGAGTCCATTCCCAACCCGCACCGAAACTCAAGCCGGCGCACCCAGGGTGTCTCGCGCGCCAGAAACCCAAGCGCGCAGGATGCGGCAGCCGGCTTAAGACCTAACCCTCGCGGAGAATTTTCATGGCAGTCACCATGCGTCAAATGCTGGAAGCCGGTGTCCACTTCGGTCACCAAACGCGCTTCTGGAACCCCAAGATGGCCCCGTACATCTTCGGTCATCGCAACAAGATTCACATCATCAACCTCGAAAAGACGCTGCCGCTCTACAACGACGCGCTGAAGTACGTGCGCCAGTTGGCAGCGAATCGCGGCACGATCCTGTTCGTCGGCACGAAGCGCCAGTCGCGTGACACCGTCGCTCTGGAAGCAGCGCGCGCCGGCATGCCTTTCGTCAACGCCCGCTGGCTCGGCGGCATGCTGACCAACTTCAAGACGCTGAAGGTATCGATCAAGCGCCTGAAGGACATGGAAGCGGCTGTCGAATCCGGTGAAACGGAACGCATGAGCAAGAAGGAAGCGCTTCTGTTCGATCGCGAGATGGTCAAGCTGCAAAAGTCGATCGGCGGCGTGAAGGACATGGGCGGCATTCCGGACGCGATCTTCGTGATCGACGTCGGTTATCACAAGATTGCCGTGACCGAAGCCAAGAAGCTGGGCATTCCGGTCATCGCCGTGGTCGATACGAACCACTCGCCGGAAGGCATCGATTACGTCATTCCGGGTAACGACGATGCATCGAAGGCTGTCGCGCTGTACGCGCAAGGCGTTGCAGATGCGATCCTCGAAGGCCGCGCCAATGCGGTGAACGACGTCGTTCAGGCCGTTCGCAGCGGCGAAGGCGACGAGTTCGTCGAGGTCAACGCAGAGGCGTAATCGAGCTTGCTGCCGACAAAAAAGGGGGCTTTGCGAAAGGCCCCTTTTTTTTAGCCGAAGCGATAGAAATGCCAATTTTCCTGCCGTGGGCGCGCTGTAAAGCCGGCGGCACGTATCAAACAGACTCAAGGAGCGAATGATGGCGGCAATTACCGCAAGCATGGTGGCAGAACTGCGCGCAAAGACCGACGCGCCGATGATGGAATGCAAGAAGGCGCTGACCGAAGCCGACGGCGACCTGGCGCGCGCGGAAGAACTGCTGCGTGTGAAGCTCGGCAACAAGGCGAGCAAGGCGGCATCGCGCGTGACGGCGGAAGGGATCATCACCGCGCACGTTGAAGGCGGCGTGGGCGTGCTCGTCGAACTGAATTGCGAAACCGACTTCGTTGCCAAGAACGACGACTTCCTGGCATTCGGCAATGCCGTGGCTGAACTGGCTGCGAAGAAGAACCCGGCTGATGTGGCTGCGCTGTCGGCGCTGCCGCTGGAAAGCTCGACCGTTGACGCCGTGCGTCTGGCGCTGGTCGGCAAGATCGGTGAAAACGTGTCGATCCGCCGCTTCGTGCGCTTCGAATCCGCCAACAAGATCGCCTCGTATCTGCACGGCACGCGTATCGGCGTGCTGGTCGAGTTCACGGGCGCGGACGAGCAAGTCGGCAAGGATGTCGCCATGCACGTTGCCGCGATGAAGCCGGTTTCGCTGTCGAGCAACGACGTGCCGGCCGAACTGATCGCGAAGGAACGCAGCATCGCCGAGCAGAAGGCCGCGGAATCGGGCAAGCCGGCTGAAATCGTCGCCAAGATGGTGGACGGTTCGGTGCAGAAGTACCTGAAGGAAGTCTCGCTGCTGAACCAGCCGTTCGTGAAGAACGACAAGCAGACCATCGAGCAGATGCTCAAGGCAGCCAACGCGTCGGTGCAGAAGTTCGCGCTGTTCGTGGTCGGCGAGGGCATCGAGAAGCGTCAGGACGACTTCGCGGCCGAAGTGGCGGCGCAAGTCGCGGCGGCCAAGCAGTCCTAAGTCGCTTTTAAGACGCCGATGCTGTCATGGCACGGCGAAGCGGGCGCGGTAGTTCAGGGAAAACCCTGAGCGGCCGCGCCCGCCGCCCGATCCGGGCCGCTTGCGGTAAATATTGTTTCACCCCTACAGTTCTACGTTGTTGCAACCCTCCTCGGCGCGATCGGAAACTCATATGCCCACAGCCTACAAACGCGTACTCCTCAAACTCTCCGGCGAGGCCCTCATGGGCGACGATGCCTTCGGCATCAATCGCGCAACGATCGAAAGGATGGTGGCGGATATCGCTGAAGTAGTGCGACTGGGCACGCAGATGGCCGTCGTGATCGGCGGCGGGAACATCTTCCGCGGTGTCGCGGGCGGCGCGGCCGGCATGGATCGCGCGACTGCCGACTACATGGGCATGCTCGCCACCATGATGAACGCGCTCGCGTTGCAGGACGCCATGCGTCACGCCGGTATCGAAGCGCGTGTGCAGTCGGCGTTGCGCATGGATCAGGTGGTCGAACCGTACATTCGTCCGCGCGCCATCCGCCAGCTCGAAGAAGGCCGGGTGGTCATTTTCGCGGCGGGCACGGGCAACCCGTTCTTCACCACGGATACGGCCGCGGCACTGCGCGGTTCGGAAGTCGGCGCTGAAGTGGTTCTGAAAGCAACGAAGGTCGATGGCGTATACTCCGCCGACCCGAAGAAAGATCCGACTGCAACGCGTTACAGCACGATCAGCTTCGATGAAGCCATCGGCCGCAATCTGCAGGTGATGGACGCCACGGCCTTCGCGCTGTGCCGCGACCAGAAGCTGCCGATCCGCGTGTTTTCGATCAACAAGCCGGGCGCGCTCAAGCGGATCGTGCAGGGCGACGACGAAGGGACGCTCGTCCACGTGTAAACTCTCGCGTGAAACGGCGCCGCGCAGCAGGTCATGGCCATGCGCGAGGGCGCCGTCGAACGCCGGCAAAACCAAGTTTTCGGAGGTTCATATGTCTGTGGCTGACATTAGAAAAAGCGTCGATCAGAAGATGCAGAAGTCGATTGAAGCTTTCAAGGCCGATCTCGCCAAGATTCGCACGGGCCGCGCCCACACGGGGCTGCTCGATCACATTCAGGTCGATTACTACGGCTCGAACGTGCCCATCTCGCAAGTCGCCAACATGACGTTGGTCGATGCCCGCACGATCGGCGTGCAGCCGTGGGAAAAGAAGATGGTTCAGGTCGTCGAGAAGGCGATCCGCGAATCGGACCTCGGGCTGAATCCCGCCACGCAAGGCGACCTGATCCGCGTGCCGATGCCCGCGCTCACCGAAGAACGCCGCCGCGAACTGACCAAGGTCGTGAAGAGCGAAGGCGAAACGGCGAAGGTCAGCGTGCGCAATCTGCGCCGCGACGCCAACGAGCAACTGAAGAAGCTCGTCAAGGAAAAGGAAATCTCGGAAGACGACGAGCGCCGCGCCTCCGACGACGTTCAAAAGTTCACGGACAAGTTCGTCGCTGAAATCGACAAGCTCGTCCAGACCAAAGAAGCCGAAATCATGACGGTGTGAGACCGTAGATACGGTCCCGCCAGCCTCGGTGCCCTACATTGAGGCTGGCATCACATCCTCCCGATTACAAGATTCAGCGGCCATGACCTATACCAGCTCTACCGTTACCGTGCCCGATGTCGCAGCCGTCCCGCGTCACGTCGCGATCATCATGGACGGCAACGGCCGTTGGGCGACGGAGCGGCGCCTGCCGCGCGTGGCCGGTCATACGCGTGGCGTCGATGCGGTGCGCGCGACCGTCGAAAGCTGCGCGCGGCGCGGCGTCGAATTCGTCACGCTCTTCGCCTTCAGTTCCGAGAACTGGCGTCGTCCGACCGACGAAGTATCGTTCCTCATGCGCCTGTTCGTCACCGCGCTCGAACGCGAGATCGGCAAGCTGCACGCGAACGGCATCCGCCTGCGCGTGGTCGGCGACACCGCCATGTTCGACGACAAGATTCGCGCGCTCATTCAACGTGCCGAAACCAAGACGGCGCGCAATACGCGTCTCACGCTGACCATCGCGGCCAACTACGGCGGGCGCTGGGACATCATGCAGGCGACGAAAAAGCTCATCGCGCAGTCGCTGGAGCAGGGCGTGCCCGCGCGCGTGGACGACGAGTCCTTCGCCGAGCATCTCGCAATGGCCTACGCGCCGGAACCGGACCTGTTCATCCGCACGGGCGGGGAGCAGCGCATCAGCAACTTCCTGCTGTGGCAGCTCGCCTACACCGAGTTTTATTTCACCGATACCTACTGGCCCGACTTCGATGCAGCCGCGCTCGATCGCGCCATCGAGTCGTATGGCGACCGCGAACGTCGCTTTGGCCGCACCAGCGCGCAACTCGCGTCTCAATCGCAGAAGGCCGACACCCTTTCATGCTAAGAACCCGTGTCATCACGGCGATCATCCTGCTCGCGATACTCGTGCCTGTCACACTGTTCGCGCCGATTGGCGTGTTCGGGGCGTTGATCGGCTTTGTCGTGGTTTTCGCTGCGTGGGAATGGGGGCGATTGCTCAAGCTCAACGCGGCAGGACCGGTGGCTTATGCGCTGGTTGCGGGCATCGCGCTGATTCTCAGCACATTCTTTGGCGTCACCGCGAAACCGCTTTACGAAATGGCGGCGATCTTCTGGGTGCTCGCCGGTCCCTACGCGTTGATGCGCAAGCCCGCGCTGGCAAGCGGCGCGTGGCGCGCGTTCCTCTTGTTCGCGGGAATCGTCGTGTTCGTGGCCTGCTGGCATGCCGTGGTGGAAGCCCGCGCTGTCGGCGTGGCGTTCGTGCTATCGCTTCTGCTAGTAGTCTGGCTGGCTGATATAGGCGCATACTTCGCCGGAAAAGCCCTCGGCCGGAATAAACTCGCTCCGTCGATCAGTCCCGGCAAAACCTGGGAGGGCGCCATCGGCGGCTGGGTGGCCGTGATGGTGATCGGCGCGCTGGCTGCCGCCACCGGTTTTTATGCGCCCACCGTGTTCACGGGTCTGGTCGATCATCTCGGCTGGGTGAAGGCGCTCCTCGCGCTGACGGTGCTCGTCGCGTTCAGCGTGGTCGGCGATTTGTTCGAGTCGCTCCTGAAGCGCCAGGCGGGCGTCAAGGATTCGAGCGGCTTGCTGCCGGGACACGGCGGCGTGCTCGACCGCATCGACGCCCTGTTGCCTGTATTGCCGATCGCACTGCTGATGCTCGGCTAGTTCGGCTAGAGAAGAATTTATGCAAAAACGTCTCACATTGCTCGGCTCCACGGGCTCGATCGGCGATAGCACGCTCGACGTGGTGGCGCGGCACCCGGACCGTTTCGCGGTCCATGCGCTCACGGCGCATCGCAACGGCGACAAGCTCATCGCGCAATGCCTGCGCTTTGCGCCGGCAGTCGCCGTGGTCGGCGACGCCGACACCGCCGCGCACGTTGCCGCCGCCTTGCGCGCGGAAGGTTGCAAGACCGAGGTGATGCACGGCCCGGATGCGCTAGTGGACGTCTCGCGCGCAGCGGAATGCGATACCGTGGTGGCGGCCATCGTCGGCGCGGCGGGCCTCGCGCCCACGCTTGCCGCCGCGCGCGCCGGCAAGCGCATCCTGCTGGCGAACAAGGAAGCGCTGGTCATGTCCGGCCAGATCTTCATGGATGCCGTGCGCGATCACGGCGCGATCCTTCTGCCGGTCGACAGCGAGCACAACGCGGTCTTCCAATGCCTGCCGCCGTGCGCGGACAAGGAAGCGAAGCTGCACGGCGGCGTCTCCAAGATCATTCTCACGGCGTCAGGCGGACCGTTCCGCACGCGCGAACCAGCGTCGCTCGTCAACGTGACGCCCGATGAAGCCTGCAAGCATCCGAACTGGGCGATGGGCCGCAAGATATCCGTCGATTCCGCGACCATGATGAACAAGGGCCTCGAAGTCATCGAGGCGCACTGGCTGTTCGATCTGCCCGGCTCGCGCATCGAAGTGCTGATTCATCCGCAAAGCGTGATCCATTCGATGGTGTCCTACGCCGACGGCTCGGTGCTCGCGCAACTCGGCAATCCCGACATGCGCACGCCGATCGCGCACGCGCTGGCGTTTCCGGATCGTGTCGATTCGGGCGTCGCGCCGCTCGATCTCGCGCAGATCGCGCAACTCACGTTCGAAAAGCCGGATTTCACGCGCTTTCCGTGTCTCGCGCTCGCCATTCAGGCGCTCGATGCAGGCGGCATCGCCAGCGCGGCGCTCAACGCGGCGAATGAGATTGCCGTGGAAGCGTTCCTCGCGCGCCGCATCGGCTTCATGGCGATCGGCGAAGTCGTGGAACGCGTGCTGAACGCCTTGCCCAACACGAGCGCCGGTGCGCTCGACGACGTGCTCGCCGCCGATGCGAACGCGCGCCGTCTCGCGTCCCGTTTTGTCGCCGGGCTCACCGCGAGCGCGCCGGGCGCCGAGCCCATCGCCCATTGAGGCCGTTATGAACTTTCTGACCGAAATCGTCGCCTTCGTCGTTGCGATTGGCGTGCTTGTCGTCGTCCACGAATTCGGTCATTACAGCGTCGCGCGAATGTGCGGCGTGAAAGTGCTGCGTTTCTCCGTGGGTTTCGGCACGCCGCTGGTGCGCTGGGTCAGCAAGAAGACCGGCGTGGAATGGACCATCGCGGCGCTGCCGCTCGGCGGCTACGTGAAGATGCTCGACGAGCGCGAATCCGAGGACAGCATTCCTTCCGAAGACCTGCCGCGCGCGTTCAACCGTCAGCCGGTCATCAAGCGCATCGCCATTGTCGCGGCGGGACCGGTCGCCAACTTTCTGCTGGCTATCGTGCTGTTCGCGGCGGTGTTCGCGGGCGGCGTCACCGAGCCTGCGGCCATCGTTTCCACGCCCACGCCCAATACCGCCGCTGCGCGCGCCGGCTTCGAAGGCGGCGAAACCATTCTTTCGATGCGCGATGCATCCGGCGGCGAGACGCACGCGATTCGTTCGTGGTCCGATCTGCGCTGGAAGCTGCTCGATGCCTCGTTCGATCATCGGCGGGTCGTGCTGACGGCCAAGACGCATGAGGGCAACTTCGACTTTCCGGTGAGCGTGTCCGGCATCACCGACGAACAGGCCGAGCAGGATTTCATGGACAAGCTCGGTTTCACGCCGGGCGGTGGCACCTTGACGGTCGCGGGTATCGAGGCGGGAAGCGCGGCGCAAAAGAGCGGACTCGTGGCGGGGGACCAACTGCGCGCCATCGATGGCCGTCCGGTCGATAACGCGACGACCTTCATCGACTATGTGAAGGCGCACGGCGGCAAGCCCGTGACGCTCACGATCGAACGCGGCACGGGCGCGCAGGCGAAAAGCCAGACGCTCACGGTCACGCCGGACGTGAAGCACGATGCATCGACGGGCAAGGAAATGGGTCGGATCGGTGCTGCGCTCGCCAATCAATTGCCAAGCGTCAACGTGCGTTACGGTCCGGTCGAAAGCCTGCGTCTGGGCGTGAACCGCACATGGGATATCAGCATGTATTCCCTGCGCATGTTCGGGCGGATGATCGTCGGCGAGGCATCGCTCAAGAACCTGTCGGGACCGGTCACCATCGCCGACTATGCGGGCAAGAGCGCGCGGCTGGGCGTGGCTGCCTTCGTTTCGTTTCTCGCGCTGGTCAGCATCAGCCTCGGCGTGTTGAACTTGTTACCGATTCCGGTATTGGACGGTGGGCATCTGTTATATTATTTGGTTGAGGCTGTTACCGGCAAAGCGGTGTCCGATCGCTGGCAGCTGGTTCTGCAACGGGCGGGTCTGGTCTGTATCGTCGCTTTGTCGATGATCGCGCTATTCAACGACCTCGCACGCCTGATCCGTTTTTGATCCATTTTTAAAAATTCTGGCGTCGTTCTTCGGGCGAACGCCGGAACGAATGCAGCTTTAATATTTGGGGAAGCACGTTGTTCAAACCTCATCGCTTTGTTCCTAAGACGGCTGTGGCCGCGGCGCTCGCCGCAACGGGCATGGCGGCACACGCCACCACGCCGTTCGTTGTGCAGGATATTCGGATCGAAGGTCTCCAACGCATCGAACCGGGTTCCGTGTTTGCGTATCTGCCCATCAAGCAGGGCGACACATTCAACGACGACAAGGCCTCCGAAGCGATTCGCGCACTCTATGCAACGGGCTTCTTCAACGACGTCCAGATCGCGACCGAAGGCAACGTGGTGATCGTTCAGGTGCAGGAGCGCCCGGCGATCTCGAACATCGATTTCGCGGGCCTGCACGAGTTCGACAAGGACACCATCACCAAGGCCATGCGCTCGGTCGGTCTGTCGCAAGGCCGCTCGTACGACAAGGCGCTGCTTGATCGCGCCGAACAGGAACTGAAGCGCCAGTACCTCACGCGCGGCTATTACGCGGCCGAAGTCACCACCACGGTGACGCCGGTGGACCGCAACCGCGTGGCCATTCTCTTTACCGTGGCCGAAGGTCCGAGCGCGAAGATCCGCCAGATCAACTTCGTCGGCAACAAGACATTCAGTTCGAGCACGCTGCTGGGCGAAATGCAGTTGTCCACGCCGAACTGGTTCTCGTGGTACACGAAGAGCGACCTGTACGCGAAGGAAAAGCTCACGGGCGACCTCGAGAATGTGCGGTCGTACTACCTGAATCACGGTTACCTCGAGTTCAGCATCGACTCCACGCAGGTGTCGATCTCGCCGGACAAGAAGGACATGTACCTGACCATCGCCATTCATGAAGGCGAGCCGTACAAGGTCAGCAGCGTGAAACTCGCGGGCAATCTGCTCGACCGCGAGCCGGAGTTGAGCAAGCTGATCACGGTGAAGCCGGGTCAGTTGTTCTCCGCCGAAAGACTTCAGGCCACCACCAAGGCCATCGTCGACAAGCTCGGCGAGTACGGTTACGCGTTCGCGCAGGTCAACGCGCAGCCGGAAATCGATCAGGTGCATCACACGGTCACGCTCACGCTGCAGGTCGATCCGAGCCGCCGCGTGTATGTGCGGCGCGTGAATATCGTCGGCAATACGCGCACGCGGGACGAAGTGGTGCGCCGTGAAATGCGTCAGCTCGAAAGCTCGTGGTTCGATTCGAGCCGTCTCGCGCTGTCGAAGGACCGCATCAACCGTCTCGGTTATTTCACCAATGTCGATGTCACCACGACTCCGGTGGAAGGCACCAACGACCAGGTGGACGTGGATGTAAAGGTCGACGAAAAGCCGACCGGCGCGATCACGCTCGGCGCGGGTTTCTCCTCTACCGACAAGGTGGTGCTCTCGGCGGGTGTTTCGCAGGACAACGTGTTCGGTTCGGGCACGAGCTTGTCGGTGAACGTGAATACCGCGAAGACGTACCGCACGTTGACCGTCACGCAGGTCGATCCATACTTCACGATCGACGGCATCAAGCGGATCACGGACGCGTACTACCGCACCTACGAGCCGTTGTACTACTCGACGGATTCGAGCTTCAAGATCATCACGATGGGCGCGGATACCAAGTTTGGTATTCCGTTCTCGGAGCAGGACACGGTGTTCTTCGGCGTCGGCGCCGAGCAAAACACCATGGACGTGGATTCCGCCACGCCGCAGTCCTACCAGAACTACGTGAAGGAATTCGGCCGGGTGGTGAACAACTATCCGCTGACCGCCGGCTGGTCGCGTGACAATCGCGACAGCGCGCTGGTGCCGAGCCGCGGCTACTACATTCAGTCGAACGCGGAATACGGCACGCCGCTGGGCAACACGACTTACGCGAAGTTCGACGCGCAGTTCCAGTATTACTACTCGTTCGCGCGCGGCTTCGTGCTCGGCTTCAACCTGCAGGGCGGTTACGGCAAGGGCCTCGACGGCCAGACGTACCCGATCTTCAAGAACTACTACGCGGGTGGTATCGGCTCGGTGCGCGGCTACTCGCCGAGCTCGCTGGGTCCGCGCGACGGAACCACGAACGACCCGATCGGCGGCTCGCGCATGGCGGTGGGCAATATCGAACTGACCTTCCCGCTGCCGGGCACGGGTTACGACCGCACGCTGCGCGTGTTCACCTTCCTCGATGCCGGTAACGTCTGGGGCGACCCGGGCCAGGGCGGCACCAGCACGGGCGCGAACGGATTGCGTTACGGTTACGGTGTGGGTCTCGCGTGGATTTCGCCGATCGGCCCGCTCAAGCTGAGCCTGGGCTTCCCGGTGCAGAAGCACGAAGGCGATCAGTACCAGAAGTTCCAGTTCCAGATCGGTACGGCGTTCTAATGACCGACGCGCACGCATATCCATCGTTTCGACGTAACGTGAGGAACACTTTGCGAACCGGTAAGCTTTCGAAACACGCAGCGTCGGCGCTTGCGTTGTCGATGGTGCTCGGTCTTGGCATGGCCACGCATGCGAGCGCGCAGGAAGCGCGCATCGCGGCGGTCAATTCGGATCGCATTCTGCGCGAGTCGTCGGCGGCGAAAGCGGCGCAGTCCAAGCTCGAACAGGAGTTTTCGAAGCGCGACAAGGCGTTGCAGGACACGGCGCAGCGTTTGAAGGCAATGTCCGACAACATCGACAAGAACGGCGCTTCGATGTCGCCGACCGACCGCGCAGCACGTCAGCGCGATCTGGCGCAACTGGATCAGGACTTCCAGCGCAAGCAGCGCGAATTCCGCGAAGACCTGAACCAGCGCCGCAATGAAGAACTCGCGGCGGTGCTGGACCGGGCGAACAAGGTCATCAAGCAGATTGCCGAGCAGCAGCATTACGATCTGATCGTGCAGGAAGCGGTGTACGTGAGTCCGCGCATCGATATCACGGATCAGGTGTTGAAGGCGCTCGCGGCGGCTTCGCCGAATGCGGCGAGCGGCACGAGTCCGAACTCGAACTGACGAGGAGTTGGAAGACGCATGGCTTCAGGCATGGCGATCACCCTCGACGATCTGGTGAAACGTTTCGGCGGCGAAGTCGTCGGGCAGGGCGCGCAACGCGTCGACGGTCTGGCGCCGCTCGACAAGGCGGGCCCCACGCAACTGGCGTTTCTGGCCAATCAGAAGTATCTCCCGCAGGTGGAGAGCACGCGCGCGGGCGCGGTGCTCATCGCACCGGCGGATCTTGAAAAGCTCTCCCGGCGCGATGACAGTAATTTCATCGTCACGCCCAATCCCTACGCTTATTTCGCGCGCGTGGCTCAGGCGTTTATCGATCTGGCCGCGCCGAAGGCCGTGGCGGGCGTGCATCCGAGTGCTTATGTGCATCCGCAGGCGAAGGTCGCGGCGAGCGCGGTGATCGGGCCGCATGCGACGGTCGAAGCGGGCGCGGTCATCGGCGAGCGCGTAAAGCTGGATGCGGGCGTGTCCGTGGGCGCGGGCGTCACGCTCGGCGACGATGTGCATCTCTATCCCCACGTCACCGTTTATCACGGCTGCAAGCTCGGCGCGCGCGTGATCGTGCACGCGGGTGCGGTGATCGGCGCGGACGGTTTCGGCTTCGCGCCGGATTTCGTGGGCGAAGGCGACGCACGCACCGGCACGTGGGTCAAGATTCCGCAGGTCGGCGCCGTGGATATCGGCGAGGATGTCGAGATCGGCGCGAACACCACGATCGATCGCGGCGCAATGGCGGATACCGTCATCGAGCAGAGCGTGAAGATCGATAATCTCGTGCAGATCGGGCATAACTGCCGCATCGGCGCGTACACGGTGATTGCCGGATGCGCGGGGATCGCGGGCAGCACGAACATCGGCAAGCACTGCATGATTGGCGGCGCGGTGGGCATCGCGGGCCACGTGACGCTGGCGGACTATGTGATCGTCACGGCGCAGTCGGGCGTGTCGAAGTCGCTGACGAAGCCGGGCATGTACACCAGCGCGTTCCCGGCCGTGCCACACGCGGACTGGAACAAGAGCGCGGCGCTCGTGCGCAATCTCGACAAACTGCGCGACCGCATCAAGGCGCTGGAAGCAGCTTTGGGCGAACGCGAAAGCGATGGCGCCTGAACGCGCTCTTTAGCAAAACCGCACAACCGCACAAGCAATAACGACAATTTTCCGAGGCGGGCGCAAGCGTTGATCGCCATCGCCCGCAGTCAAATTTCCGCGCAACGACAGGCGCGTGAGCAGAACGACCATGAGCACAGAAAAAATCAATCTCGATATCCACAAGATCCTCACGCTGCTGCCGCATCGGTATCCGATCCTGCTCGTGGATCGCGTGCTCGAACTCGAGCCGCACAAGAGCATCAAAGCGCTCAAGAACGTGACGATCAACGAGCCGTATTTTCAGGGCCACTTCCCGACGCGCCCGGTCATGCCCGGCGTGCTGATTCTCGAAGCGCTCGCGCAGACCGCGGCGCTGCTGACTTTCGCGGAAGAGCCGCACGATCCGACCAACACGCTGTACTACTTCGTCGGTATCGACGGGGCGCGTTTCAAGCGCGTGGTGGAACCGGGCGATCAGCTTATCCTCAACGTCACGTTCGAACGGTACATGCGCGGCATCTGGAAGTTCAAGGCGCGCGCCGAAGTGGACGGCGCGGTCGCCGCCGAAGCCGAGCTCATGTGCACCGTCAAGAACACGGACGCCTGAGCGCCGTGTCATCGTAAAGAACTGCAGAGGCGAGACCGCATGAGCAAGATTCACCCTACCGCGATAGTCGAGCCGGGCGCCCAGCTCGATGAAACCGTCGAGATCGGGCCGTATGCCATCGTCGGTGCGCATGTCGTCATCGGCGCGGGCACGACGGTCGGCTCGCATAGCGTGATCGAAGGTCACACGACCATCGGACGCGAGAACCGCATCGGCCATTACGCGTCGATTGGCGGGCGGCCGCAGGACATGAAGTATCGCGACGAGCCCACGCGGCTCGAAATCGGCGACCGCAACACCATCCGCGAATTCACCACGCTGCATACCGGCACGGTGCAGGATCAGGGGGTGACGTCCATCGGCAACGATTGCTGGATCATGGCGTACGTGCATGTGGGCCACGATTGCCGGCTGGGCGACAACGTCATCATGTCGAGCAACGCGCAACTGGCGGGGCACGTGATCGTCGGCGATCACGCGATCGTGGGCGGCATGTCGGGCGTGCATCAGTTCGTGCGCATCGGCGCGCATTCCATGCTGGGCGGTGCGTCCGCGCTGGTGCAGGATGTGCCGCCGTTCGTGATCGCGGCGGGCAACAAGGCCGAGCCGCACGGCATGAACGTGGAAGGGCTGCGCCGTCGCGGCTTCTCGCCGGATGCCATTTCGGCGCTGCGTCAGGCTTATCGCATCGTCTATAAGAGCGGTCTGTCGCTGGAAGAAGCCAAGCTGCAATTGAAGGATCTAGCGACCGCTGGCGGCGACGGCGACGCGCCCGTGAAAGACTTCCTCGATTTCATCTCGACGTCGCAGCGCGGCATCATCCGCTGATCGCGCCGCACGATGACGCTGATCACTCCTCCGCCGCGCGTGGCGATGGTCGCGGGCGAGCCGTCCGGCGATCTGCTGGCGGCGTCGCTGCTGCATGGGCTCAAGGGCGTGTTGCCGGACGGCACGCGCTATAGCGGCATCGGCGGTCCGCGCATGATTGCCGCCGGTTTCGAAGCGCACTGGCCGATGGACAAGCTCTCCGTGCGCGGCTATGTCGAAGCGCTCAAACACATTCCCGAGATTCTCGGCATTCGCGGCGAGATCAAACGGCAATTGCTGACGGAGCCGCCGTCCGTGTTCATCGGCGTGGATGCGCCGGATTTCAATTTCGGGCTTGAACAACCGCTGCGCGAAGCCGGTATTCCGACCGTGCATTTCGTGTGTCCGTCGATCTGGGCGTGGCGCGGCGGGCGCATCAAGAAGATCGTGAAGGCCGTCGATCACATGCTCTGCGTGTTTCCTTTCGAAATCGCGCTGATGGACAAGGCGGGCGTCGCGTCGAGCTACGTCGGTCATCCGCTCGCCGATGAAATCCCGCTCGAACCGGATGTAGCCGCCGCGCGCCGCGAACTCGGCGTGCCCGAAGGCGGTCCGGTGATCGCCGTGCTGCCGGGCAGCCGCCGTTCGGAGATCGAACTGATCGGCCCGACCTTTTTCGATGCAATGGAAATCATGCAGCGCCGCGAACCGAACGTGCGCTTTCTGATGCCTGCCGCCAATCCCGCCTTGCGCGCGCTGCTGCAACCGCTGGTGGACGCCCATCCCACGCTATCGCTCACGATCACCGATGGCCGCGCGCAAACCGCGATGACCGCCGCCGACGCCATCCTCGTGAAAAGCGGCACCGTCACGCTGGAAGCCGCGCTGCTCAAGAAGCCGATGGTCATCTCGTACAAGGTGCCCTGGCTCACGGGCCAAATCATGAAGCGTCAGGGTTATCTGCCTTACGTGGGCTTGCCGAACATTCTGGCGGGCCGCTTCGTGGTGCCGGAAATCCTTCAGCACTTCGCCACGCCCGAAGCGCTAGCGGACGCCACGCTGAAACAGTTGAACGACGAAGCCAACCGCCGTACCCTGACGGACATCTTCACCGACATGCATCTCGCGCTGCGTCAGGACACGTCGCAGAAAGCGGCGGAAGCCGTCGCGCGGGTGCTCGACACGCGGAGGCCGCGGTAATGGCGCGACAGCCCAGACAGACGCCCGGGTCCACGCAGGGCGGGCTCGATTTCAGTTCGCCGTTCGACATCATCTGCGGCGTGGATGAAGCCGGACGCGGTCCGCTCGCGGGGCCGGTGGTCGCCGCCGCCGTCATCTTCGATTCGACCAAACCGCGCATCAACGGACTCGACGATTCCAAGGCGTTGAGCGCAAAACGGCGCGAGGAACTGTACGAGAAGATCGTCGACCGGGCGCTGGCGTATTGCGTCGCGTCGGCGAGCGTGGAGGAGATCGACACGATCAACATCCTGCACGCGGCCATGCTGGCGATGAAGCGCGCGGTCGAAGGTCTCGCCGTCGCGCCCACGCTCGTCAAGGTCGATGGCAACCGCTGCCCGACGCTCGCCATCCGCTCGGAAGCCGTGATCGGCGGCGATGCGCTCATCAAACAGATTTCCGCCGCGTCGATTCTCGCCAAGGTCACGCGCGATCGCATGCTGGTGGAACTGCACGAGGTGCATCCCATGTACGGGTTCAATGTGCATGCGGGGTATGGCACGCCGCAGCATCTTCGCGCGTTGCGTGAGCATGGGCCGTGCGTGCATCATCGCCGGTCGTTTGCGCCGGTGCGCGAGGCGCATATCCGCTTCGGCTCGGTGCTGCCGGAGATCGCGCCGGAAGTGCTTCAGGCGGCTTCAACCGTCGAAAACGAACCGGACGGTTTGGCTTTCTGAGCGTGCGCGCTCGTCCGAAAAAACAAAGTGAAACCGATTACCTCGCGGGACAACCCGCTCTATAAACGCCTGAAGGCGCTCGCCGGTTCGACCGCGCAACAGCGCCGCAGCGGTCATGCGCTGCTCGAAGGGCTGCATCTTGCGTCGGCTTATCTGGATGCAGCGGGCCAGCCCGAAACCTGCGTCGTTACCGAAGGCGCGCTCGCGCATGAAGAAGCGCGGGCGATCGTCGCACGCATCGAAGAAAAGCGGGTGGTGGTGTTGCCGGATGCTTTGTTCGGGCAGCTTTCGAGCGTCGTGCACGGCGTCGGCATGTTGCTGCTGGTGGAAAAGATCGACACCGCGTTGCCTGATCGCGTGACGCAAACTTGCGTGATCCTCGACGGCATTCAGGACGCGGGCAATGTCGGCTCGATCCTGCGCAGCGCGGCGGCAGCGGGCGTATCGCGCGTGTTCTGCGCGCCGGGCACGGCTTACGCGTGGTCGTCGAAGGTGTTGCGCTCGGGCATGGGCGCGCATTTCCTCCTCGATATCGTAGAGGATGTCGAAGCGAATGACCTCATCGCACGTCTGGATGTGCCGGTCACCATCACCGATTCACACGGCGCGCAAGCCATCTACGATTGCGACTTGTCAGGTCCGCAGGCCTGGGTGTTCGGCAACGAAGGCGCGGGCGTGTCGCAGGTCTGGCGCGATGCCGTGACGCATCGCGTGACCATTCCTCAACCGGGCGGCATGGAATCGCTCAACGTTGCTGCGGCGGCTGCCATTTGCCTGTTCGAGCAATGCCGCCAGCAGACCGCGTTCAATAGTAAGAAGGCCGCTCCGGCTTGACCTCTTGCAGAATCGTCGTGGCGATTTCCTCGATGGACTTGTGCGTCGAGGACAGCCACTTGACGCCTTCGCGCTTCATCATCATCTCGGCTTCGTTGATCTCGTAACGGCAGTTTTCGATGGCCGCGTACTTGCTGCCCGGCCGCCGCTCGTTGCGAATCTCCGAAAGCCGTTGCGGGTCGATCGACAAGCCGAACATCTTCCCGCGATGTTCCAGCAGCGGAGTCGGCAACTTGCCGCGCTCGAAGTCTTCGGGAATGAGCGGATAGTTCGCCGCCTTCACGCCGTACTGCATGGCGAGGTAAAGGCTCGTCGGCGTCTTGCCGCTGCGCGATACGCCCACGAGAATCACATCCGCGTCCGCCAGATTGCGGTTCGACTGACCGTCGTCGTGCGCGAGCGAAAAGTTGATCGCCTCGATGCGGTTCTTGTACTCCTCGGTATCCGCGTTCTGGTGCACGCGGCCCATGGCATGCGTGGACTTGATTTCCAGTTCGTGTTCCAGCGGTTCGATGAACGTCTGGAACATGTCGAGCACGAGCGCATTGCAGCCCTTGACGACTTCGTTCGATGCGCTGTCCACGAGCGTGGTGAAGACGATCGGCCGGCGCCCGTCGAGCGCGATGGCTTCGTTGATCTTCTCCACGGTGGCATACGCCTTGTCGATGGAATCGACGAAGGGCACGCGCACGAGGCGGAATTTTTGGTCGAACTGAGCCAGGATCGAGTGCGCGAAGGTTTCAGCGGTGATCCCGGTACCGTCGGAGACGATGAATACGGAAGGCGGCATCGGCGAGTTTGAGAACGAGTTAAGGCGGTGGCATTCGAACACGGCCGCCTGAAAAACCTGTGTTAAGGTTACTGACCGCCGGTTTTGCACTGCGATGAGCTTCTCTGTATGCTCACCCACCAACGGGCGTCAAAGGCCTCGATTTTGCCTTGTAATGACTGTCCCGGCCGGGACAATTTTGAAAAGCGTCAAGGTAGAATAGCGGCAAACCTGTTCGATAAGCAATTGCGGACAAATTGAATCGGATTTTCGTCAAATCGCGGTCGGTTCGTGGCTGGTTGTCGCATCGCTCCACGTTTTCGAGCAGATTTTTCGACTCCCCGTTTCTTTTTGATCGCGCCTCGGTTCAGCGGCGCGAGTTCCCCGAAGGTTTATCAAACAGGTTGTGCGAGATGCGCATGCGCTTCCAATGAGCGCGCGCGCATATAAGCCCACTCGTGCGATCGAGAATTCCATCCACCTTAGGGGCTTGTATGACTAACGCAGTCAATGTTGCGAACGATGTCGCAAAGGATCAGGCGTATGTAGTTCCATTCGAGCAGTTGCGAATGACCGACGTGGAAATCGTCGGGGGCAAGAACGCGTCGCTCGGCGAAATGATCAGCCAGCTTTCCGAAGCGGGCGTTCAGGTGCCGACCGGCTTCGCCACGACCGCGCTCGCCTTTCGCGACTTCCTCCAGCACAACAGCCTGACCGAACGCATCGCCAAGCGCCTCGAAACGCTCGATGTCGATGACGTCAAGGCGCTTGCCGAATGCGGCAAGGAAATCCGTCAGTGGATCATCGACGCGCCCATGCAGCCGCGCCTCGAAGACGAAATCCGCCGTCAGTTCGATATCCTTCAGAACGGCTCGCCCGACGAGCTATCGTTCGCCGTGCGCTCGTCCGCGACCGCCGAGGATTTGCCGGACGCGTCCTTCGCGGGCCAGCAGGAAAGCTATCTCAACGTGGTCGGCATCGAAGACGTGCTCGATCGCATGAAGCACGTGTTCGCGTCGCTCTATAACGACCGCGCCATCTCGTATCGCGTCCACAAGGGCTTCACGCATGCGGAAGTCGCGCTGTCGGCGGGCGTGCAGCGCATGGTGCGTTCGGATGTCGGCGCGGCGGGCGTCATGTTCACCATCGATACCGAATCCGGCTTCAAGGAAACCGTGTTCATCACGTCGAGCTATGGTCTGGGCGAAACGGTCGTGCAGGGCGCGGTGAATCCGGACGAATTCCACGTCTTCAAGACCACGCTCGAACAGAACAAGTATCCGATCATCCGCCGTTCCATCGGCTCCAAGCTCATCAAGATGGAGTTCACGAAGGCGGGCGAAGCGGGCCGCGTGAAGACCGTCGATGTACCGCACGAGCAGCGCAACCGCTTCTCCATCACGGACGAAGACGTCATTCAGCTCGCGAAGTACGCGGTCATCATCGAGAAGCACTACGAGCGTCCGATGGACATCGAGTGGGGCAAGGACGGCCGCGACGGCAAGATCTTCATTCTGCAGGCGCGTCCTGAGACGGTTAAGAGCCAGGCCGCGGGCAAGGCCGAGATGCGCTTCAAGCTGAAGGGCCAGTCGAACGTGCTGACCACGGGCCGCGCGATCGGCCAGAAGATCGGCGCGGGTCCGGTGCGCGTCATTCACGATCCGTCGGAAATGGAGCGCGTGCAACCGGGCGACGTACTCGTCGCCGACATGACCGACCCGAACTGGGAACCGGTGATGAAGCGCGCATCGGCCATCGTGACCAATCGCGGCGGGCGCACGTGCCACGCGGCGATCATCGCGCGCGAACTGGGCGTGCCGGCGGTGGTCGGTTGTGGCGACGCCACCGACATTCTGAAGGACGGCGCGCTCGTCACCGTGTCGTGCGCGGAAGGCGACGAAGGCAAGATCTACGATGGCCTGCTCGAAACCGAAGTGACCGAAGTGCAGCGCGGCGAACTGCCCGCCATTCCGGTCAAGATCATGATGAACGTCGGCAATCCGCAACTCGCCTTCGACTTCGCGCAGTTGCCGAACGCGGGCGTGGGTCTGGCGCGGCTCGAATTCATCATCAACAACAATATCGGCGTGCATCCGAAGGCGATTCTCGAATATCCGAACATCGATGCGGATCTCAAGAAAGCCGTCGAGAGCGTCGCGCGCGGTCATGCATCGCCGCGTGCGTTCTATGTCGACAAGCTGACCGAAGGCATCGCCACGATCGCGGCGGCGTTCTATCCGAAGCCCGTCATCGTGCGTCTGTCGGACTTCAAGTCGAACGAGTACAAGAAGCTGATCGGCGGTTCGCGTTACGAGCCGGACGAAGAGAATCCCATGCTCGGGTTCCGTGGCGCGTCGCGCTATATCGCGGACGACTTCGCCGAGGCGTTCCACATGGAATGCATCGCGCTTAAGAAGGTGCGCGAGGAAATGGGCCTGGACAACGTGCAGATCATGGTGCCGTTCGTGCGCACGGTGAAGCAGGCGGACCGCGTGGTCGAACTGCTCGGCAAGTTCGGTCTGAAGCGCGGCGTCAACGATCTCAAGCTCGTGATGATGTGCGAAGTGCCGTCCAACGCGATTCTCGCGGAGCAGTTCCTCGAACGCTTCGACGGCTTCTCGATCGGCTCGAACGATCTGACGCAGCTTACGCTCGGCCTCGACCGCGACTCCGGCATGGAACTGCTGGCCGCCGACTTCGACGAGCGTGACGACGCGGTGAAGTTCATGCTGAGCCGCGCCATCGAAACGTGTCTGCGCCTGAAGAAGTACGTGGGCATTTGCGGTCAGGGGCCGTCGGATCATCCGGACCTGGCCGAGTGGCTGGCGAAGCAGGGCATCGAATCGATGTCGTTGAATCCGGACACGATCATCGAGACGTGGCAGAAGCTGGCGACGACGTTGTCAAAATAAGTCGTCAGTAGGCTTAATGGCTTTCCGGTGGCTTACGGAAAAGCGCAGGCGTGCTATAAAAAACACCCCGGACTTTTCCGGGGTGTTTTTGTTTGGAGGCGTGTCATGGTCACAGGCGGACTGATGTGGTGGGTCGCGGCCGGCGTGCTGATCGTCGCGGAGTTGTTCACCGGGACGTTTTATCTGCTGATGGTCGCGGTAGGGCTCGTGGCGGGCGGCATCGCGCATTGGCTGGGCGCGGCGCCGCATGTGCAGATGATGTTGGCCGCGCTCGTCGCGTTGATCGCGGTAGGCGTGTTGCGGCGCTCGCGCTTCGGTAGCTGGAAGCGGCGCGACGCCTCGCGCGATTCCGCCGTGAATCTCGATATCGGCGAGACGCTGGAAGTGGCGCAATGGCGCGACGGCCACGCCCGCGCGATGTATCGCGGCGCGCAATGGGATGTCGAACTCGCGCCGGGCGAAACCGAACACGCGCGGTTCTATCGCATTACCGCGCTCGACGGGTGCCGGCTCATCGTCGCTGCAAAGACGTAAGCCGCCTCTCACGTTCAATAAAAAAGGAGTTACACAATGTATATCGCGCCCATCCTGCTCGTTATTGCGATTGTGATCGTGGTGAATACGGTCAAGATCGTTCCGCAGCAGCACGCATGGATTCTCGAACGGCTCGGCCGCTATCACGGCACGTTGACGCCGGGGCTGAATATCGTGCTACCGTTCATCGACCGAATTGCCTACAAGCACGTGCTCAAGGAGATTCCGCTCGAAGTGCCGAGTCAGGTTTGCATCACGCGCGACAACACGCAGTTGCAGGTGGATGGCGTGCTGTATTTTCAGGTGACGGACGCGATGAAAGCGTCGTATGGATCGAGCAACTTTGTCTTTGCGATCACGCAGTTGTCGCAAACCACGCTGCGTTCGGTCATCGGCAAACTGGAACTGGACAAGACCTTCGAGGAGCGGGATTTCATCAACCAGAGCATTGTGAATGCGCTGGATGAAGCCGCGTCGAACTGGGGTGTGAAAGTGCTGCGTTACGAGATCAAGGATCTCACGCCGCCCAAGGAAATTCTCCACGCGATGCAGCAGCAGATCACCGCCGAGCGGGAGAAGCGCGCGCTGATCGCGGCATCGGAAGGGCGCAGGCAGGAGCAGATCAATCTGGCGTCGGGCGCGCGCGAGGCGGCCATTCAGAAGTCGGAAGGCGAGCGTCAGGCAGCGATCAATCAGGCGCAGGGCGAGGCGTCGGCCATTCTCGCGGTGGCGGAAGCGAATGCGCACGCCATCGAGAAAATTGGAGCTGCGATTCAGACGGCGGGCGGGATGGAAGCGGTGAATCTCAAGGTGGCCGAACAATATGTCGGCGCGTTCGGCAATCTGGCCAAGACGGGGAATACGCTGATCGTGCCGGGGAATATGTCGGATATGAGTTCGATGATCGCGTCGGCGCTGGCGATTGTGAAGGGTGAGGGTGGGACGGGCGTCAAGAAAGTCTAAGACGATGGGTCATCCGGAGTAGTGCTTGTGTTCCGGATGTCCCGCGCAAACGCGCAACGCTTTATACGTTTACGTCACCGTGGGCGAGTCGGAAAAGCTCAGAAAGAAATGAGTGATGCTCCTCCAGCTCTTTCTTGGTGAGTCGGATTTTGTATCGTCCTCCATGGGCGGTATATTCCAGAACATCCAGGCCTGCCTCGTCCAATCTCGTCTCGATTGCTTTGTCCTGCGGCAAACGAATGGCGATTCCCAACCAGCTTTTTCGCGGTCTTAGAGTGACAAAATTGTTCGGGCGTCCTTGCCGGTCAGCCAGCCCAATGTAGAACTTGTTGTACTTTAATGAAAGGTCGGGTGCAAATTCGTTGATTAGCTTCAACACGTCGTCCGCAAGGCTTGCGGTAGTTTTGCTTCCTCGTTTTTCCCAGAATGTGCGATCTGTGGTTTCAGAGATTTCCTCGTCTTCCTCGACTAAGCCTAAGGTTCGTTCGTCGAGTACTTTAGTAAAGACCAGCGAAACGTGGTTGCCGGTGCGAAATGCCTTGACCTGAATGGCAACCAGCGGGATGAATCCATTAAAAAGGTTCACGACATTCAAGAACCGGCTCGTAATGTCCTCTGCGACAATCACCGCGACATGTTCGTATTGTGGGTACCGCTTCCGTTCGATGTCCCAATACTCGATCGTACGAATGATGTGGGATTCGTCGGTCTTCCCAAGCTGGATTTCGATCTCGTAACGACGGCTGGACTCGGTATCCTGACAGAGAATGTCCAATCGGCCTGCGCCTGGATGGATGCGTTCCTTGTCTTTGAAAACCAAATCGCCCAGTCCGAGAATGGATGGATCCTCTGCGATTCGTTCTTGAATCCAGCGCTCGCCAAACTGCGCGTGAGCTTTCAGGGAAATAGGGTCTAGCTTTACGTACTTCAGGTCTGCGATCTCGCTCATCAATTGGCTTCTAACTTCGTGAACATCCAGAATTATCGCGCTTGTGTCTTGGCTGAATGTTGCAATCGACAAAATGTCGCGCTACGTCATCGGCACATTGGGGCAATGGACCGCAATAACAAAAAGGGCGCAAACCGCGCCCCTTTTTCGTTACCTCGCCGCCGTCCGCATCAACCGCGCACGCTCCCGCTCCCAATCGCGTTTCTTCTCCGTCTCGCGCTTGTCGTGCAATTTCTTGCCCTTCGCCAGACCGATCTCGCATTTCACGCGGCCTTCCTTGTAGTGGAAATTCAGCGGCACGAGCGTGTGCCCGCGCTGCTCGACCTTGCCGATGAGCTTATCGATCTGCTCGCGATGCAGCAGCAGCTTGCGCGTGCGCACCGGATCGAGATTGGCGAATTTGGATGCTTCCGGCAGCGGGCTGATATGCGTGCCGATCAAAAACAGCTCGCCCTGCTTGATGACGACATATCCTTCCTTGATCTGCCCACGTCCCGCGCGCAATGCCTTGACTTCCCAGCCTTCGAGCACGAGACCGGCTTCGTAGCGTTCCTCGATGAAGTAATCGAAGAAGGCTTTTCTGTTGTCGATGATGCTCATGAATGGAAAGTGCTCAACTCGTTTAAAATCCGATTCTAGCAGCGCGCACCACGATGCACGAACGCGCGCCCGGCGGTGTTCCAGCGAAAGTCGAACGCCGCCGCCAGAACAGACCAACCCGAAGTCATCCGCTGCGCCCTTATGGCCGACGTCCAGAAAACCGTATTGATCCGCCATTCAGCGGAAGAAATGTTCGACCTCGTCACCGATGTCGCCGACTACCCCAATTTCCTGCCGTGGTGCAGCGGCGTGGAGATCGGCCGTCAGGACGAGACCAGCATGGAAGCGAAGATCGACATCAGCTTCAAGGGCATCAAGCAGCACTTCGCCACGCGCAACGTGCAGAAGCGGCCGACCAACATCGATATGGAGTTCCTGAGCGGCCCTTTCAAGAAGTTCACCGGTTTCTGGCACTTCACGCCGCTGCGCGCGGACGCCTGCAAGATCGAATTCGCGCTGCATTACGAGTTCTCCAACGTGCTGCTGGAAAAGCTCATCGGCCCGGTGTTCGGCCATATCGCGAACACGTTCGTCGATTCGTTCGTCAAGCGCGCCGACCAGCGCTTCGGCAAGAAATGAGCCTTCGCATCGACGTTTGTTATGGTCTGGCCGATGGCGCGAGCTTCTCGGCTCGCGTCGAACTGTCGGACGGCGCGACCGTGCGCGATGCCATCGAGGCCAGCGGCGTGCTCGCGCGTCATCCGGAAATCGATGTGGCGAGCGGGAAGGTCGGCGTGTTCGGCAAGATTCAACCGCTCGATGCGGCGCTTGCGGATTTCGACCGCGTGGAGATTTATCGGCCGCTGAAGGTGGACCCGAAAACCGCGCGGCAACGGCGCGTGGACAAGACGCGCAAGGCCGGATCGATCGAAGGGCGCAAGTGGCAGTCGAAGGAAACGCGCTGAGGCGCTTTCAATGCGCGGGCGCTTCGCGCGCATCCAGCGACGGTTCCGCCGCGTGCAGCCGCACGGACCACAGCACGCCCGCCAGCAACAACACGATCGCCAAAACTTCCGGCACGCGCGGCCAGCGTTGGTCATACACGAACGCGTAAAGCAGCGCGAACAGCGTTTCGAAGGCGATCATCTGACCGGACAGCGTCAGCGGCAAACGACGCTGCGCCGCGTTCCACAGCATGTTGCCGCACCACGATCCCACCACGGCGAGCGCGGCGCAGACCATCCAGAAATGCTGCCAGCGCGCGGCGGGCACGGCGGCCTGCACGGTGCCTGCGGGCAGCATCCAGACGATCGAGCCGAGCAGTGCGCCGAGCGCGCCCGTCACCACGCCCCACAGCACGGACCACTCGTTGCCGTCGAAATGATCGTTCGCCTGAAGATAGCGCGCGTTGACGACGGCGTACCACGTCCACGTCGCGAGCGCGCCAACGGCGCAGGCCAGGCCCGCGAGACGTTTGAGCACGCTTGCGGCTTGCGTGGCGCCATCGGCCGTGAACACATCCAGGTTGATACACGCGATGCCTGCGAGCACCAGCATCAGCGGCACGGCGAGGCGGCGCAATTCGACCGCGCCGTGATCGCGCCGGCCCGCGAGCGTCACGGTCACCGGCAAAATTCCCACGATCAGCGACGATGGCGCCACGCCCACGAGTTGCACAGCCTGAGCCAAAAGCATGTAGTAAAGCAGATTGCCGACGAGCGCCAGCTTCACCAGCGCTATAAGATCGGCGCGCGTAAGCCGTGCCAGCAGCCCGCGCGCGAACGGCAGCGCGACCACCAGCGACACCGCGCCATACATGAGATAGCGCCCGATGCTTAGCATCAGCGGCGAGAAATCCGGCAACAGGCGCGGCGCGAGAAAGATGAAACCCCAGATCGCGCCCGCCGACATTCCGTACATCACTCCACGCCGCATTGCCCGACTCCGAATCGAAAATCCCATGACCGCGCGCAGCGTAACAGCGCGCATGAAGGCGCGTCTTGTCGAAAGCTGCAACCGGCGCGGTTCTTGCGAGCTTGCGGCCTAAGCTGCTGTTCGGACAGTGAAAACCCGAAGAACTATCGGTATAATCTGCTTTTGCGCCCATAGGATTCGCCATGCGTCTGATCCAGAAAGCACTCACATTCGATGACGTGCTCCTCGTGCCCGCGTTCTCCAGCGTTCTCCCGCGCGACACCAGCCTGAAGTCTCAACTCACCCGCAACATCTCCCTGAACATGCCGCTCGTGTCCGCCGCCATGGATACGGTCACCGAAGGTCGTCTGGCCATCGCGATGGCGCAAATGGGCGGCATCGGCATCGTTCACAAGAATCTCACTGCCAAAGAGCAAGCGCGCGAAGTCGCGAAGGTCAAGCGCTTCGAATCCGGCGTGGTGCGCGATCCGATCACCGTGCCGCCGACCATGCGCGTGCGCGATGTCATCGCCCTCACGCAACAGCACGGCATTTCCGGCTTTCCGGTGGTGGAAGGTGCGCAGCTCATCGGTATCGTCACCAATCGCGATCTGCGCTTCGAGGAGCGTCTGGACGAGCCGGTGCGCAACATCATGACGCCGCGCGATCGTCTCGTGACGGTGCGCGAAGGCACGTCACTGGCGGAAGCGAAGGCGCTGATGCACGGGCATCGGCTGGAACGTGTGCTCGTGGTCAACGACGCGTTCGAACTGCGCGGCCTGATGACGGTGAAGGACATCACCAAGCAGACCGAAAACCCGGACGCCTGCAAGGATGAAGACGGCAAGCTGCGCGTGGGCGCGGCGGTGGGCGTGGGTCCGGACAACGAAGAGCGCGTCGAGCTGCTGGCGGCGGCGGGCGTGGACGTGATCGTCGTCGATACCGCGCACGGTCACAGCCAGGGCGTGTTGGAACGCGTGCGCTGGGTCAAGCAAAACTATCCGAAGGTGCAGGTCATCGGCGGCAACATCGCTACCGCAGCGGCCGCGAAGGCGCTCGTCGAATACGGCGCGGATGCGGTGAAGGTCGGCATCGGTCCCGGCTCCATCTGCACGACGCGGATCGTCGCGGGCGTGGGCGTGCCGCAGATCACGGCCATCGCCAACGTGTCGGAAGCGCTGCGCGGCAGCGGCATTCCGTGTATCGCGGATGGCGGCGCGCGTTTCTCCGGCGATGTCGCCAAGGCGCTCGCAGCGGGCGCGAATGTCGTCATGATGGGCAGCATGCTCGCCGGCACGGAAGAATCGCCGGGCGACGTGTTCCTGTATCAAGGGCGTCAGTACAAGGCGTATCGCGGCATGGGCTCGGTCGGCGCGATGAAGGACGGCGCGGCGGACCGCTACTTCCAGGACAACTCCGCGAACATCGACAAGCTGGTGCCGGAAGGCATCGAAGGGCGCGTCGCGTACAAGGGTTCGGTCAACGCCATTCTGTTTCAGGTCGTGGGCGGCGTGCGCGCGAGCATGGGATATTGCGGTTGCCGCACCATCGCCGAGTTGCACGACAAGGCCGAGTTCGTGCAGATCACGGCGGCGGGCATGCGCGAGTCGCACGTGCATGATGTGCAGATCACCAAGGAAGCGCCGAATTACCACGTCGATTGATCGCGGCTAACGTCGCTAAACGCTAACCACGCGGACCGAACATGAAGCCCTTGCTGCGGGTCGTGCTCATACTGAATGCCCTGATTTTTCTGGCGTTCGGCCTGCTGTTCGTGCTCACGCCCTGGGCCGGGCTATACGAGGGGCTGCAACTCACGCCGATTCATGTGGACCCGGCTTTCATCGGGTTGCTGTTCGGCATCGCGCTGATCGGGCTCGCGTGGCTTGCGTTTCATGCGGCGATCGACGGCGCGCTGACCGCGCGGGCGGCGCGTGTCGCGGGTCATGTCGAGTGGTTGTCGGGCGTGGTCGTGCTGGTGTGGCTGCTCGCGCTGCATACGCCGCATGTCGAGGCGTTCGGGCAGACGATTGCGGCGGGCGTCGGGTTCGTGCTGGTCGTGCTCGGGGTCGGCAGCGTGCGGTTGTCATCGGCCGTGCGGCGTCGGGAACGGGCGGCGCGGGCGGGCGCGGAATCGGCGGAGCGTGCTGAAAGGAGCGCGGCGGTGAAGCGCGATGACGTCATCGTGACGCCGGACGACAACGCGATCCGTCCATCAGCGCGCGCACCGGCAGCCACGGCCGTCGATCCGGTCAGCGGGCGCACACTCACGCGCGCAATGGATGGCGGCGCGGTCGATCCGATCACCGGCGCGACGCTCGATCCCGTGACGGGCCGAACGCTCGATCCCGTCACCGGGCGCGAGATCGATCCGTTGACCGGCAAGCGCATTGAGCCTGTCATCAGCGGCGAGATCGATCCGATCACCGGGCGACGCGTCGATCCGGCGAACGGAGCGCCACGCTGAAGCGCCTGCGACAAAAGCGACACGGGCGCGCAAGCGGCAACTACAACGGTCGGCCCTCGTGCCGGCCGTTGATTTATTGGTTTCAGGGCCGCGCGCAAGCGGCCGGAAGCATCCATCATTCGAACGTTTAATTAGCCTTTGGCCGCAGCCATGCACGACAAAATCCTGATTCTCGATTTCGGCTCACAAGTCACCCAACTGATTGCGCGGCGCATCCGCGAGGCGCACGTCTATTCGGAAATCCATCCGTATGACGTCGATGAGACCTTCATCCGCGAATTCGCGCCGAAGGGCATCATCCTGTCGGGCGGGCCGAATTCGGTCACCGAGGCGAAGTCGCCGCGCGCGCCGCAGATCGTCTATGACCTGGGCGTGCCGGTGCTCGGCATCTGTTACGGCATGCAGACGATGGCCGATCAGCTCGGCGGCAAAGTGGAACTCGGCCACGTGCGCGAGTTCGGTTATGCGGAAGTGCAGGCGTTGAACCATACGGGCTTTCTGGAAGGCATCGACGATTTCAAGCGCGCTTCCGGTGAGTCCATGCTCAAAGTCTGGATGAGCCACGGCGACAAGGTCGTGGACATGCCCGCCGGCTTCAAGCTGATGGCTTCCACCCCGTCCTGCCCGATTGCCGCGATGGCCGATGACGACCGCCGCTTCTACGGCCTGCAATGGCATCCGGAAGTCACCCACACCGTGCAGGGCCGCGCGATGCTCGAACGCTTCGTGCTCGGTTTGTGCGGCGCGAAGGCGGACTGGGAGATGGGGCATTACATCGACGAAGCGGTGGAAAAGATCCGCGCACAAGTCGGCGATGAGCACGTCATTCTGGGTCTTTCGGGTGGCGTGGATTCGTCGGTGGCGGCGGCGCTGCTGCATCGCGCGATTGGCGATCAACTGACGTGCGTGTTCGTCGATCATGGTCTCTTGCGTCAGGACGAAGCGAAGCAGGTTATGTCGACGTTCGCCGATCACCTCGGCGTCAAGGTGATTCACGTCGATGCAAGCGAAGCGTTCCTGCAAAAGCTCGCCGGTGTGACGGACCCGGAGGCGAAGCGCAAGATCATCGGCGCGGAGTTTGTGGAAGTGTTCGATGCCGAGTCGCAGAAGATTACCGATGCAAAGTGGCTGGCACAGGGCACGATTTATCCGGATGTGATCGAGTCGGCGGGGAAGGGGAAGAAGGGCGCGGCGACGATCAAGAGTCATCACAATGTCGGCGGGTTGCCGGAGACGTTGAATCTGAAGTTGCTTGAGCCGTTGCGGGAATTGTTCAAGGATGAAGTGCGGGAGTTGGGCGTGAAGCTTGGGCTGCCGCCTGCGATGGTTTATCGGCATCCGTTCCCGGGGCCGGGCTTGGGTGTGCGGATTCTCGGTGAAGTGAAGCGTGAGTACGCGGACCTGCTGCGTGGCGCGGATGCGATTTTCATCGAGACGTTGCGCAATACCATCGATCCGGAGACGGGGAAGTCTTGGTATGACCTCACGAGTCAGGCGTTCGCGGTTTTCCTGCCGGTGAAAAGCGTCGGTGTGATGGGCGATGGGCGTACTTATGAGTATGTCGTCGCTCTCCGGGCGGTGCAGACGCTGGACTTCATGACGGCGCATTGGGCGCATCTGCCGCATGATCTGCTCGGGCATGTGTCGAATCGGATCATCAATGAGGTGCGGGGAGTGAATCGGGTGGTTTATGACATTTCGGGGAAGCCGCCGGCTACGATTGAGTGGGAGTGAGTGTTGGAGAAGCTCCGGACGTCGAACAAGTTTTGCGTGACATTTCGGAGCTGACGCTTAAAGGCGCGAATCTTGTGCTTGCGCGGCTGATGGTTTGATTATTGCGGTTGATAAGTAAAGAGAATGAGTGACATCAAGCTATTCAAGCTGCTCGACGGAACAGCTACAGAGTTGGACGGCCAAGCTTCAGATCTCGAAAAGCCATTGCAGACGCTCATAGAAAACAATCTTGAGACGCTGCTCGGAATTCGCTTTCTGGCAACCGAGCACGCGACGGGCAAGACACATTCGGGGCGCATCGATTCTTTAGGAATCGACGAAAACAACTGTCCGGTCATTCTGGAGTACAAGCGGTCTGTCGGCGAGAACGTAATCAATCAAGGTTTGTTTTACCTCGATTGGCTAATGGACCATCAAGCGGAATTCAAGCTGCTTGCGATGGAGAAAATCGGACACGGTTCTGCTTCCCTGATTGACTGGAGTGCGCCGCGACTCCTCTGCATTGCAGCCGACTTCACGCGTTATGACGTTCACGCGGTTCAGCAGATCAATCGAAACGTCGAGCTGATCCGCTATCGTCGTTTCGGTGCCGACTTGCTTTTGTTGGAGTTGGTCAACGCAACCAGCGCTTCAAAGCCGAAATCCAGTCTTAAGCTACCGAGCGTGACCAAGCTGGCCAACCCCTTGATCGTTGCTCCTAGGCCGGCAGAAATCGTCCAGCCGAGTTCAGTCAAGTCAACCAATACTGGCGACAAGAGTTACACCGAATGGATCGAACAGTATCCTCCCGCGATGCTGGAGCTTCTGACGTCACTGGAAGACTTCATCAGCTCGCTGGGAGATGACGTTCAGCGCAAGGAACTCAAGCTCTATGTTGCGTTCAAGCGGCTTAAAAACTTCGCGTCAATCGTACCGCAGAAGTCTCGCTTTCTGCTGTTCCTTCACCTTGATCCAGAGAAGCTAGACCCTTTTCCAAGCAATGCTCGGGATGCCCGAAATTTCGGCCATTGGGGGACGGGAGATTTGGAGGTGTCGATCAACGGTTTCTCTGAGTTCGAAAGTGCCAAACCGTTGATTCTGGAGGCTTATGAAGGACGTGCACTCTCAAAGTAATCTTGTTTGAGAAGCTCAAAGCGATTCCTCTAAAAGCAGGAGACGAATATGGAAGAGCTAACGTCTGAAAGATCGCGGTCGCCGCGTCTCACCGATTCCCTCTTTTTTGCCATCCTCCCCGACGAAGCCGCACGCGCGCAGATCGCCGAGCGGCTTCGCGCTTCTCACAAGCTAACCACACGCACGATTCCCTCTTCACGGCTGCACATCACGCTTCACTATCTCGGCGCGTTCGATGGCCTTCCCGCCGACCTCATGCAGCAGGCCTGCGACGCCGCATCGACAATCACGCTGCCACGCACCGAAGTCACCCTCAACCGCATCGAAACCTTTTCAGGCCGTCGATCCAAACACCCGCTCGTGCTCGCAGGCGACGCGACTGAATCCATCGCCACACTCGAAAACGCGCTCAGCGAAAAGTTCGGCACGCGCCATCGCCACCCACGCTTCGTTCCGCACATTACCCTGCTGTACGACGACCGTCGCATAGAGCGCCACTTCGTCACCCCCATCCACTTCACCGCCCACGAATTCGTGCTAGTACGCAGCCATCTCGGTCATTCAAAGCACGAAACCCTCTCACGCTGGCCTCTAACTCCCTAAACCCCCCCAAACCCACCCGAACTAAAGGCTTTCGCCAATTTTTCTAACGGGGTAAGGTTCGTCTATCGGAATGAAACGATACGAACCGCTTACATGACCCGTTCTTCGCTGTTGCCCATCACTCCCGAAACGCATCACGTCCAGATCGATCTGGTCTACGCCACGGATCGCAATCTCACTGGCAAGCCGATCTACAAGGCGGCGCATTGCCTTTTGCTCGAACCCGCCGAGGCCGCGTTGCGCAAGGCCGTCGAGATCGCGCAAAGCTTCGGCATGAAGCTCAAATTGTTCGATGCCTACCGCCCGCCGCAAGCGCAAAAGGTGCTCTGGGACTTCCTGCCGGACGCCACGTTCATCGCGCCGCTGGATCGCGGCTCGAATCACAGCCGTGGCACGGCCATCGACCTCACGCTGGTCGATAAGGAAGGACACGAACTCGACATGGGCACCGGTTTCGATGCAATGGTCCCCGAGTCCGAACACTTCCACCCCGGCTTGCCGGAGCACGTTCAGCACAACCGCACGCTGCTGCTCGGCGTAATGCTCGGCGCGGGCTTCAAACACATCAAGAGCGAATGGTGGCATTACGAACTGCCGGGCTCGCGCGAACTCGCGCTGATCGACAACGAAGAAAGCGGCCCGCTGCGGCTGATGTGAACGCGGCATCCACCTCCACAGGACGAGACTCCATGAAAAAAGCATTGGCGGCGGCGGTCATGCTGGCATCGGCGCTGACGGCGGGGTTCGCAACGAACGCGGCGCTCGCGGAAACGCCCAAGGACATGTTCGTCATGGCAACGTTATTGGACGAATTCACCTCGCTCGATCCCGGCGAAATCTACGAACTGGTACCGGAGGAATACGCCGCGAACACATACGACCGGCTGATTCGCGTCGATCTGAAAGACCCGTCGAAATTCAACGGCGACGTCGCGCAATCATGGACCGTGAGCCCCGACGGTCTCACATATACGTTCAAACTGCGCCCCGGCCTCAAGTTCCATTCGGGCAACCCGCTCACCGCCGATGACGTCGCGTGGTCCATCCAGCGCACCGTGCTGCTCGACAAGGGCGCGGCGGCGGTGCTCGCGGGCATCGGGCTGTCGAAGGCGAACGCGTTGCAGAACGTGAAGAAGATCGACGATACGACCGTTTCCGTCACCACGGATCAGCGTTACGCGCCGACTTTCGTGCTCAACGTGCTCGGTTCGTGGCCCGCGTCGGTGGTGGACCGCAAGCTGGCGGAATCGCATGCGAAGGGCAACGACTACGGCAACGACTGGCTCAAGACCAACGAAGCCGGTTCGGGCGCGTACAAGCTCGTGAAGTGGACGGCCAACGACAGCATCGTGTTGCAGCGCTTCGACGGTTATCGCGTGCCGCTCGCGATGAAGCGCATCGTGCTGCGGCACGTCACGGAAGCGGCGAGCCAGCGGTTGATGATCGAGAACGGTGACATCGACGTGGCACGCGATCTGAGTCCCGACGATCTCGACACGCTCTCGAAAGCGGGCAAGATCAAGGTCACGGCGGTGCCGCAGGCCACGCTCATGTACTTGGGTCTGAACAACAAGAATCCGAATCTCGCCAAGCCCGAAGTGTGGGAAGCCATGAAGTGGCTGATCGACTATCAGGGCATCCAGAAGAACATCATCCGCACCACTTACAAGGTGCATGAAGCCTTCCTGCCCGAAGGTTTCCTCGGCGCGGTCAATGACAATCCGTATCATCAGGACGTCGCGAAGGCCAAGGCTCTGCTCGCGAAGGCAGGTCTCGCGGATGGCTTCACCGTGAAAATGGACGTGCGCAACGACTATCCGTACAGCGAAATCGCGCAGGCCGTGCAGGCGAATCTCGCGCTCGCGAATATCAAGGTGCAGCTCATGCCGAGCGACAACAAGCAGACGCTCGGGCGATATCGTGCGCGGCAGCATGACATCTATATCGGCGAATGGTCGGCGGACTATATCGATCCGCACAGCAACGCGCAGGGTTTCGTCTGGAATCCCGACAATTCTGACCTGTCGAGCTTCAAGATGCTGGCGTGGCGCAATGCGTGGGAAATCCCCGAACTGACGAAGGAAACCAACGCCGCGCTCGCGGAAAGCAACACGCAAAAACGCGCGCAACTCTATCAGTCGATGCAGAAGGAAGTGCTGACGCGTTCGCCGTTCGTCATCATGTTCCAGAAGGTGTCGCAGGTGGCGGCGCGGCCGGGCGTGAGCGGGCTGGAAGTCGGGCCGATCAACGATCTCGTTTCGTACCGCACTATCCAGAAGCAGTGAGCGCACTCACGCTTTTCGATCGAATGCGCTCGGCGAGCGCGCAGCGCGGCGGCGTGCGCGTGGTGCTGGCGTTCGCGCGCTGGATTGCGATGCTCGTCGTGACGTTCACGGGCCTGCTTGCGATCACGTTCTTCATCGGCCGCAAAATTCCGATCGATCCGGTGCTCGCCATTCTCGGCGACCGCGCATCCGCGGCGGCGTATGCGGCGGCGCGCGTGCAACTGGGGCTGGACAAGCCGCTCATCGAACAGTTTTTTCTGTACGCGCGCGATGTGCTGCATGGGCATCTCGGCGTGTCGCTGCTGACGGCGAATCCCGTCATCGACGATATCAGGCGCGTGTTTCCGGCGACACTCGAACTCGCTACGTTATCGACTTTCGTCGGCGTGATGGTGGGCGTGCCGCTCGGTGTCATCGCGGCGGTGAAGCATAACCGCGCGGTGGATCACGTCGCGCGGGTCATCGGTTTGGCGGGTAGTTCGGTGCCGGTGTTCTGGCTCGCGCTGATGGGCCTGCTGTTGTTCTACGCGCGGCTGCATTGGGTGTCGGGGCCGGGGCGCCTCGATCCACTCTATGACGGCATGGTCGATACACGCACCGGCAGTCTGCTGATCGATTCTATGATCGCCGGCGAGTGGGATGTCTTCAAAAACGCGTTCTCGCATATCGCGCTCCCCGCAGGCGTGCTCGCGTTCTATTCGATCGCGTATCTGTCGCGCATGACGCGCTCGTTCATGCTCGAACAACTGAATCAAGAGTACGTGACGACGGCGCGCGCCAAGGGACTACCCGAGCACCGCGTGATCTGGCGGCACGCGTTCGGCAATATCGCGGTGCCTTTGCTCACGGTGATCGCGCTGGCGTACAGCTATCTGCTGGAAGGTTCGGTGCTGACCGAAATCGTGTTCGCGTGGCCGGGCATCGGTTCGTATCTGACGGGCGCGCTGCTCAATGCCGACATGAACGCCGTGCTCGGCAGCACGCTCGTGATCGGCGCGACGTTCATCGCCCTTAATCTGCTGACCGACGCGCTGTACCGCGTGTTCGATCCGCGCGTGCGTTGACATGGAGAAAGTCTGCTCGTGGAGTTACTGTCGATGAAACCCGCGCGGTCATCCTGGCGCGCGTGGCTCCTGACCGACACGCCCGATTCGCCGCGACAGGCCGCGCTCGGACGCGCGTATCGGCGATGGCGGCGCTTTGCATCGAATCCGCTCAGCATGCTTGGGCTGGCCATTCTGCTCGTGCTGATTGTCGCGGCGTTGATCGGGCCGCTTCTCGTGACGCAGGACCCGCTGCGGCAAGTGCTTTCCGAGCGTCTGACGCCGCCGGGCGCTGCGCACTGGTTCGGCACGGACCAACTCGGGCGCGACATTCTTTCGCGGCTCGTGCACGGTTCGCGGCTCACTTTGTCCATTGCCGTGCTGGTGGTCGTGCTGGTCGTGCCGGTCGGCTTGCTGGTGGGCACCGTCGCGGGCTATTGCGGCGGTTTCGTCGATACGGCGCTCATGCGCATCACGGATGTCGCGCTGGCGTTTCCGAAGATCGTGCTCGCGCTGGCGTTCGCGGCGGCGCTCGGGCCGGGCGTGCTCAACGCGGTCATCGCGCTGTCGATCACGGCCTGGCCGCCTTACGCGCGATTGGCGCGGGCGGAATCGCTGCGGCTGGCGCAGGCGGATTTCATCCACGCGGCGCGGCTCGCGGGGGCATCGCATGGACGGATTTTGTTGCGCTATATCGTGCCGCTGTGTTCGTCGTCGGTGATCGTGCGCGCGACGCTCGACATGGCGGGCATCATCCTCGCGGTGGCGGGGTTGGGTTTTCTGGGGCTGGGCGCGCAGCCGCCAAGTCCGGAATGGGGCTATATGGTCGCGTCGGGTCGTAACGTGCTGCTCGATGCATGGTGGGTCGCGACCATTCCGGGTCTTGCGATTCTCGCCGTCAGCCTCGCGTTCAATCTGCTCGGCGACGGTCTGCGCGATGTCTTCGATCCGCGTCATGGAGGCTGATATGTCCGGCGTGCTCGCGGAAATCGACGGACTGGAAATCTCGTTTCCGAATCACGATGGCACGCTCACTTCGGCCGTGCGCGGCGTGTCGCTCAGGCTCGCGCCGGGCGAGCGGCTTGGGATCGTCGGGGAATCGGGTTCGGGGAAGTCGCTGACGGGGCGCGCGCTGCTCGGTCTCTTGCCGCCCGAAGCGAAGTGGTCGGCCAATGCGCTGCGTTTCGACGGGCAGGATTTGCTCGCCATGCGTCCGGGCGCGCGTCGCCGTCTGTGCGGCACGCAGATGAGCATGATCCTGCAAGACCCGAAATTTTCGCTGAATCCCGTGATGACCGTCGCGCAGCAGATGCGCGAAACCTTCGCGCGCCAAGGCGAGCGGTTGAGTCGAAAGGCCATGCGCGCGCGTATCGTCGAGGCGCTCGCGGCGGTGCATATCCGCGAACCTGAACGCGTCGCGGATGCCTATCCGCACGAGCTATCCGGCGGCATGGGCCAGCGCGTGATGATCGCGATGATGGTGTTCGCAGGTCCCCGCCTGCTCATCGCCGACGAACCCACCAGCGCGCTCGACGTGCTCGTGTCGATGCAAGTGCTCGCCGTGCTGGATGAAATGATCGCGCGGCATCGCACCGGGCTTGTTTTTATCAGCCACGATTTGCCGCTGGTGATGTCGTTCTGCGATCGCGTCGCGGTGATGTACGGCGGGCGCGTCGTCGAAACCTGCGCCGCGCGCAATCTGCCGAACGCGCGGCATCCGTACACGCGCGGGCTGCTCGCCGCGAATCCGCCGCTCGTGAATCCACCCGGCGCGTTGCCGACTTTAAAACGCGATCCCGCGTGGCTTACCGGTGCCTACGAATGATCGACATCGAACACGCGAGCATCCGCTTTCGCACGAAAACCGGTTTCGTCGATGCCGTGCGCGATGTCTCGCTGCATGTAGAGGAAGGCGAAGTATTCGGTCTGGTCGGCGAATCGGGCAGCGGGAAATCGACCTTGCTGCGCGCGCTCGCCGGTCTCACGCCGCTCGCGGAAGGGACCATGCGCATCGGCTCGGGCGAAGCGCGCCGCCGCGACGTGCAGATGGTGTTTCAAGACCCGTATGGCTCGCTGCATCCGCGCTTCACGGTCGATAAAACGTTACGCGAACCGCTCGCGATCAATGGCATCGGCGATGAAGACCAGCGCATTCTCGCCGCGCTCGATGAAGTCGGACTGGGCGCGGCGTTCCGCTTTCGGTATCCGCATCAACTGTCGGGCGGGCAGCGGCAGCGCGTGTCGATCGCGCGCGCGTTGATCGTCGAGCCGCGCGTGTTGCTGCTCGACGAACCGACTTCCGCGCTCGATGTTTCCGTGCAGGCGGAAATCCTCAACCTGCTGCACCGCCTGCACGACGAACGCGGGCTCACGATGATCCTCGTCAGCCACAATCTGGCGGTGGTCGGGTTTCTCTGTCAGCGCGTCGCCGTCATGCGCAATGGTGAAATCGTCGAACAGGCGGGGATCGAGGCGGTGAGGGCGCATGACGTTGAGCACGAATACACGCGCCGCCTTTTGCACGCGACCGAAGGCTATACGCGCGCAGCGTGATGCAGTGCGGTATTTTTTGTGGAAAGCAAGCGTATAACCGGTATACCATGTGATCCAGCAAGTGCTCCATGAAGACGGACGAAAGCCCGCGTGAGCCACTGGTAAAATACGAGTTGCGTGTCGATCATTGCCGAACCGCGTCGTTCAAGCGTCGTTCCGGCAGCATTCGACGTCATGCTAACCAACGGAAATCGTGTCAGGCCGCTGCCGCCTACGGGCCAAGCCGCCGTTATCCCCGATGAAATTGCTAGATGCTTTAGTCGAACAGCGGATCCACGAAGCCGCCTCGCGTGGCGAGTTCAGGAATCTGCCGGGAGCGGGCAAACCGCTCGAATTCGACGATGACCTCCTCGTGCCCGAGGAAGTGCGCGTCGCCAATCGCATCCTCAAAAACGCGGGTTTCGTCCCGCCGGCCGTCGAGCAGCTTCGCGCCTTGCGCGATCTGCAGGACGAGCTCGACCGCGTGACGGACAGCGCGGTGCGTTGCCAGATTCAGGCGCGCATGCTCGCGCTCGACATGGCGCTGGAGTCGCTGCGAGGGAGTTGCTGCGTGCCGCATGAGTATCGAAGGCGCATCGCGGAGCGGCTTTGCAAGCGGGCGCAATCGCGTACCGAGCCGGAGCCGGACCCATCTTGACGCAGCACGAATCATCTCTTGCCGATGAGCGCGACCGCCGTTTCATGGCGCTCGCGCGCGAGGCCGCCGAAGACGCGCGCCGTGAAGGCGAAGTGCCCGTGGGCGCAGTGATCGTGTGTGGCGATGAAGTCATCGCGACCGGTTTCAATCATCCGATTCGCGGACACGATCCGTCCGCGCATGCCGAAATGGCCGCGCTGCGCGCCGCAGCGCAAACGTTGCGGAACTACCGGCTGCCAGGTTGCGAGCTTTATGTCACGCTGGAGCCTTGCCTGATGTGCGCGGGCGCGATCATGCATGCGCGCATCGCGCGTGTGATCTACGGCGCGGCGGACCCGAAAACGGGCGCGTGCGGCAGCGTCGTCGATGTCTTCGCGAACGAGCGCTTGAATCATCATACGTTAGTCACCGGCGGCGTGCTCGCCGACGAATGCGGCCACGCGCTCAAGAATTTTTTCGCGGAACGCCGGCGGCTCGCTCGCGAGGAACGCGATGCACGCCGCGCTTGCGAAGCCGAATCTTCATCCAAAACGAATCAAGAATGAAAACACGCACCATCGAACTCGTGGCGCCTTCCGGCTATCCGCAAGACCCGGCGGCGATCGAGCGCGGCTTGCGGCGTCTGCGCAAGGAAGGGCATCGGCTGGAAAATGTGGAGGCGACGCATCGACGGTTTCAGCGCTTCGGCGGCACGGATGCCGAACGCGCCGACGACCTCAACCGGCTTGCCGATCCCGCGCGTCGTTTGCCGGATATCGTGCTGGCGGTGCGCGGGGGTTACGGTGCTTCGCGGCTGCTGCATGGGCTGGACTACGAAGGATTGCGGCGTTTGCGCGATCAGCCGATCGCGATCGTCGGACATAGCGATTTCACGGCGATTCAATGCGCGCTGTTCGCTCAGTCAGGCGTTAAAACCTTCGGTGGTCCTATGTTCGCCGGGAATTTCGGCGCGGAGGAAGTCAGCAGTTTCACCATGCAGCACTTCTGGCAAGCCATTTCCCATCCGACGCTCACACTCACGAGCCACGTTCCGCAGCGTCAGACGGTGGACGCGAGCGGCATGCTGTGGGGCGGCAATCTCGCGATTCTGGCGTCGCTCGTCGGCACGCCGTATTTGCCGCCGGTGGAGGGCGGCATTCTCTTTATCGAGGATGTGAACGAGCATCCGTTTCGCATCGAGCGGATGCTGTATCAACTGCATCAGGCGGGCGTGCTCGGCCGGCAGCAAGCGATCGTGATGGGCGAGTTCTCCGGCGGAAAGCTGGCCGACTACGACAACGGCTACACGCTCGAAACCATGATCGAGCAGATGCGACGGGTGACGGGCATTCCGATCGTCACGGGTTTGCAGTTCGGACACGTCGATGATCTGGTGACGCTGCCCTTCGGCGCCAACGCGCATTTGAATGCGACCGAACGCGGCTTCACGCTGCGAATGACGGACTTCCCGCATCTGGCTTGAGTTGTAGAAAGGGCGCTCTTTCAAGAGCGCCATATTTTTGAGTCATTAAGGCAACTAACCGTCTTTCTTTGCACCATACTTGCTTCGAGACGAGCACCACAAAGCCGCATGGGATTGTTGACAAAAAAGTGGCGGCAATGCTGACAAAAACTAGCGGAATCGCCGGGAAGTCAAGCCAGCATTGGCAGCAAGGCTTGTCACACCCTCGTCACCATCACCTTCCACGGCTATTTTTAAATTGAATTGTTGACAATCTTTATGTCGATTCTAAGATGGTCAACATGCCAGCGAGCACATCATGTCCGAACCCAAACCAAGTGCTGCTTCGACGAACCCCGCCAGCGGGACGAACGCCGAGTCGATCGCCGAGAACATCCGCGCCGCGATCCTCGAACATCGTCTTGCGCCGGGCGCCAAGCTGACCGAAGCGCAGTTATGCGAAGTGTTCGACGTGAAGCGCGGCACCGTGCGTCAGGCGCTCGCGCAACTCGCGAATGAGCGGCTCGTCGATCTCGAGCCGAATCGCGGCGCGTTCGTGGCGAGTCCGTCGCTGCAGGAAGTGCATGAAGTGTTCGAGATGCGCCGCATCATCGAACTGGCGGTGGTGGAGCGGATCGCGAAGGGTCACGGCATGCGCCGGCTCAAGTCGATCAGCGCGACCATCGGACGGGAACGCCGCGCGTTCGAGAGTCACGACTTTTCCTCGTGGATTCGTCTCTCGGGCGAGTTCCATACGGAACTGGCGGCGCTCACGGGCAACACCACGCTGTGCGAATGTCTGGCCGGTTTGGTGGCGCGTTCGACGCTGATTTCGGCGTTGTACGAATCGCTCGGAAGAAGTTCGTGTTCGTTCGAGGACCACGAAGCGATCCTCGCGGCGCTCGATGCAGGCGACGCCGCCACCGCGGCTACGTTGATGGCGCAACACCTGCGCGATGTCGAACTGAAAATGCTGGAGCGGCCAGCGCGTGGCGCGGTCGATCTGAAAGAAGTCTTTGCAGTAAGCCAGCCGCGTACCCCAACGTCCGCGCACGAATAAAGCAGGACAAAAGAGACGGAGACGGCACCCCGCGCATCGAGCCGGGCGTGCGACAAGTAAAGCGACATGCGCACGAACGCATGCGCATGACTGAACGGAAAGATTCGCTCATTCGAGCGTGCAATGAAAACCGCCGCGCGGCGGGCGGGCGAGCCATGTGGCTGCCTGCTCCATGCATCTGCCGCAGGCGAAACGCAAAAACGAAGAATGCCGCGCCCCTTGTGAAGCCAAGCGGGCGAAGGTGTCCGATCGACGTTCGGCGAATGTGAAATCCGCCAGACGATTGCAGGTTTTTTCATCACGCAAACCGCCTATCGAAGGAGACGTCATGCCCCAGTTCAGTTCATCCGGCAGTTCAGCGCTGCCGCCATTGGAAGACGAGTACGGCGCGCACGCGCCCGAGCACGATTCGAGTCTGCCCGCTGGTTACAGCGATCGTCTGTATAACGAAGATCTCGCGCCGCTGAAGAACCAGACCTGGGGCGCGTACAACATCTTCGCGTTCTGGATGTCGGACGTGCACAGCGTCGGCGGCTACGTGTTCGCGGGCAGTCTGTTCGCGCTTGGGCTTACGAGCTGGCAAGTGCTGGTGTCGCTGCTGATCGGCATCGGCTTCGTGAATCTGCTGTGCAATCTCATCGCCAAGCCGAGTCAGGTGGCGGGCGTGCCGTATCCGGTCGCGTGCCGCGCCACGTTTGGCGTGCTGGGCGCGAACATTCCCGCCGTGATTCGCGGGCTGATCGCGGTCGCGTGGTATGGCATTCAGACGTACCTCGCATCGAGCGCGCTCGTCATCGTGGTGCTGAAATTCGTGCCCTCGCTGATGCCTTATGCCGATGTGCATCATTACGGCTTCGTCGGTCTCTCGGCGCTCGGCTGGGCGGGCTTCATGCTGCTGTGGGTGTTGCAGGCTGTGGTGTTCTGGCGCGGCATGGAGATGATCAAGAAGTTCATCGACTTCGCCGGTCCTGCTGTCTATGTGGTGATGTTCATGCTCGCCGGTTACATGGTGTGGCGCGCGGGCATCCAGAATATCGGCCTGAATCTGGGCGGCGTGAAGTATCACGGTGCGGAAGTGATCCCGGTGATGATCACGGCCATCTCGCTCGTCGTGTCCTACTTCTCCGGCCCGATGCTCAACTTCGGCGACTTCTCGCGCTACGGCAAGAGCTTTCGCAGCGTGAAGCGCGGCAACTTCTGGGGGCTGCCGGTCAACTTCCTGGCGTTCTCGCTGGTGACGGTCATCACGACGGCGGCGACCTTGCCGGTGTTCGGTCAACTGATTACCGATCCGGTGGAAACGGTGGGTCGTATCGATCATCCGACTGCGGTGATTCTCGGTGCGCTGACCTTCACGATTGCGACCATCGGCATCAATATCGTGGCCAACTTCGTGTCGCCGGCGTTCGACTTCTCCAACGTCGCGCCGAAGCTCATCAGCTGGCGCATGGGCGGCATGATGGCGGCGACGGCCTCGATCTTCATCACGCCGTGGAACCTGTTCAACAACCCGGCAGTGATTCACTACACGCTGGATATTCTCGGCAGCTTCATCGGACCGTTGTACGGTGTCCTGATTCTCGACTTCTACATGGTCAAGCGCGGCAAGCTGGCGGTGGACGATCTCTACACGGTCTCGGAAACCGGCCGCTATTGGTACACGAAGGGCGTAAATCGCCGCGCGGTGATGGCGCTTCTGCCGGCCGCCGTGATTGCGATTCTCTGTGTGATGCTGCCTTCGCTGGAGGGCGCCGCGAACTTCTCGTGGTTCATCGGCGCGGGACTCGGCGCGGTGTTCTATTACTTCCTCGCGGATCGCAAGCACGTTTGAACGTCAGCACGAACCTGAGAGCGCCGCGTGATCGTCCAATCGCTCAAAGAGGCGCAATATGGACGGCGGCGAAAATGGAAACTGGAGAACAGCAATGCGCATCAAACTGATCAACCCGAACACGACGCAACGCATGACCGATTCGATGGCCCGCTGCGCACGCGAAATTGCCGCGCCGGGCACGGAAATCATCGCGGTCAGCCCGACGATGGGGCCGGCGTCCATCGAAGGCTATTACGATGAAGCGGTGGCGTCGCTCGGGATGCTGGCCGAAGTGGAGAAGGGCGAACGCGAAGGCGCGGATGCCTACGTGATCGCCTGTTTCGGCGACCCGGCGCTGTATGCGGCGCGTGAGTTGGCGCGCGGGCCGGTGATCGGCATCGCGGAAGCGGCGATGCATGCGGCGAGCGTGATCGCGCCGGGCTTTTCGGTGGTGACCACGTTGCAGCGCACCGTTGGCATGGCGTGGCATCTGGCGGAGCGTTACGGCATGACGCGCTTCTGCAAGAACGTCCGTGCGACGGATGTCGCCGTGCTCGAACTGGATGAGCCAGGGTCGGCGGCGCGCAGCATCATCATCGAGGAATGCAAGCGGGCGCTGGATGAGGACGGGTCGGATGCCATCGTGCTCGGCTGCGCGGGCATGGCGGAATTCTGCCGTGAGGTGGAGCAGGCGATCGGCGCGCCGGTGGTCGAAGGCGTGACGGCGGCGGTGAAATGGGCGGAAGCGCTGGTCGCGCTCAAGCTGCACACGGCGAAACGCGGCGACTACGCAAGGCCGCTGGCGAAACGATACGACGGCGTGCTCTCCGATTTCAGCCCGCGCTGATAGCGCAAAAATCCGGGCACATACGCTCGACGTGACCCGGATTATCCGCCGCGCTGTATGTGCGCGGCGGGCCGTTTTCGCTACACTGAATTGTTGACAATCCCGTCTTTTTGAACGTCAAGCCATGTCACTCGATTCGAACTATCCACGCGATCTGATCGGCTACGGCCGCCATCCGGTGCAGGCCAACTGGCCGGGGCGCGCCCGCATCGCCGTGCAATTCGTGCTCAATTACGAAGAAGGCGGTGAAAACTGCGTCCTGCACGGCGATCCGGGCTCGGAGCAGTTTCTGTCGGAGATCGTGGGCGCGGCGGCCTATCCGTCGCGGCACATGAGCATGGAGTCGATATACGAATATGGCTCGCGCGCGGGCGTGTGGCGCATCCTGCGCGAGTTCGAGCGGCGCGGCATGCCGCTGACCATCTTCGGCGTCGGCATGGCGATCGAGCGGCATCCCGAACTGGCGAAGGCGTTCGTCGAACTGGGGCATGAAATCGCGTGCCACGGTTATCGCTGGATTCATTATCAGGACTGGTCGCCGGAACGCGAAGCCGAACACATGCGCCTGGGCATGGAAGCCATCGAGCGCGTGACGGGCGTGCGGCCGCTCGGCTGGTACACCGGGCGCGATAGTCCGAACACGCATCGGCTGGTGGCGGAATACGGCGGCTTTCTGTACGACTCGGATTACTATGGCGACGACCTGCCGTTCTGGACGCAGGTCGAAGTGACGGGCGGCGAGAAGCGGCCTCATTTGATCGTGCCGTACACGCTCGATACCAACGACATGCGCTTCGCCACGCCGCAGGGTTTCAACACGGGCGAGCACTTTTACCAGTACCTCAAGGACGCGTTCGACGTGCTCTACGAGGAAGGCGACGAAGCGCCGAAGATGCTTTCCATCGGCATGCATTGCCGTCTGCTCGGGCGTCCGGGACGCTTCCGGGGCTTGCAGAAATTCCTCGATCACATCGAGAAGCACGACCGCGTGTGGGTGACGCGGCGCGTGGATATCGCGCGGCACTGGCGCGAGCATCATCCGTATTCGAACGAAAACAACGCGAACAACACCAACGGGACGGCGGCATGAAGGCGATGCAAACCACACTCGACCAACTCAACGCCATGCCCGTCGACGGATTCGTGGCGGTGCTCGCAGGCATCTTCGAACATTCGCCGTGGGTGCCCGAGGCCGCCGCGCAACAACGTCCGTTCAAGGATATCGACACGCTGCATGCGGCGATGTCGAAGATCGTCGAAACGTCGGGCGATGAGAAACAGCTCGCGCTCATCAACGCTCACCCGGAACTCGCGGGCAAGCTGGCGGTGCGCGGCGAACTGACGGAAGAATCCACGCGCGAACAAAGCGGCGCGGGTTTGAACCTCTGCACACCGGAAGAATTCGACAGATTGCAGACGCTGAACACGGCGTATCGCGACAAGTTCGGCTTTCCCTTCATTCTCGCTGTGCGCGGCTATGACCGGCACGGCATCATCGCGAATTTCGAGGAGCGGGTGAGTCACGACCGCGCCGAGGAACTTCGCACGAGTCTCGATCAGATTTACCGGATCGCGCGCTTCAGACTGAACGATCTCATTCAGGGCTGATTCGCCACCGAACGCGCCGATCCGCTTTCACCGCAACGAACCTAAGGACGAAGACCATGGCAATTCCGACACTCGATCCCAACGCGCCCGAATTCACGCGCCGTTACGTGAACCTCGCGGACCCGCGACTGGGCGCGCAGGCTCTCGAGACGAGCGACGACTTCTTCGCGCCGATGGAACGCATGCTGAACCCGGAACCGGCCGTGTTCATCCCCGGCAAGTACGACGACCACGGCAAGTGGATGGACGGCTGGGAAACGCGCCGCAAGCGCACGACGGGCTATGACTGGTGCATCGTCAAGCTGGCGCGGCCGGGCGTGATCAAGGGCATCGACGTAGATACGAGCCACTTCACGGGCAATTTTCCGCCGGCGGCGTCCATCGAAGGCGCGCATGTGGCGAACGGCGAACAGCCGGGGCAGGCGACCAAGTGGACGGAGATCGTGCCGTCCGCGACGCTGCAGGGCAACAACCATCATTACTTCGATGTCAGCGCCGAGCAGCCGTTCACGCATCTGCGTGTGAATATCTATCCGGATGGCGGCATCGCGCGTTTGCGTGTGTATGGTCAGCCGCAACTCGACTGGCGCAACGCCGACAAGAACACGCTGGTCGATCTCGGCGCGATGGAAAACGGCGCGTACATGGTCGGCACGAACAACCAGCATTTCGGGCTGGCTGCGACCATCCTGATGCCGGGACGCGGCGTGAACATGGGCGATGGCTGGGAAACGCGCCGCCGCCGCGAGCCGGGCAACGACTGGTGTATCGTCGCGCTGGCGCAGCCGGGTATCATCAAGAAAGTGGAAGTGGACACGGCGCACTTCAAGGGCAACTTCCCGGACCGCTGTTCGTTGCAGGCGGCGAGCGTGAAGGGCGGCACGGACAGTTCGCTCGTCACGCAGGCCATGTTCTGGCCGGTGCTGCTCGGCGAGCAGAAGCTGCAGATGGACAAGCAGCATTTCTTCGAGTCCGAACTCGCCGCGCTTGGGCCCGTGACGCATGTTCGCTTCAATATTTTCCCTGACGGCGGCGTGTCGCGCCTGCGTCTTTTCGGAACCCTTGCATGATGAAAAAGCTCGCCATCGAACCGCTGACGCGCGCTGCATTCGAGCCTTATGGCGATGTCATCGAACTCGATGGCGCGAAGCAGATTCCGATCAACCTCGGCACCACCATGCGCTTTCATGATCTGTGCCGCGTGGACGTGACGGAGCAAGGCGGGCACACGCTCGTCAATCTGTTTCGCGGACAGCCGCGCGTGTTGCCGTATGAATGCAAGATGATGGAGCGGCATCCGCTGGGCAGTCAGGCGTTTTTGCCGCTCGATGACCGGCCTTATCTGGTCGTTGTCGCGCCTGCTGGCGATCTGGATGAATCGAAGATTCGCGCGTTCGTCACGAAGGGCTGGCAGGGCGTGAATTACGCTAAAGGCGTGTGGCATCATCCGCTGCTGGCGTTGGGGAAGGTGAGCGATTTCATCGTCGTGGATCGGGGCGGAGAGGGGAAGAACCTCAACGAACAGGATCTTCGGGAATCGCTCTGGCTGACTGAGGACGCGTTGCGCTGAAGCGTGCTTGCTTGTTTGTTGAAAGGACCGGTGCGGACCATGCCCGGTCCTTTTGCTTTTGTGGGGTTAAGATAGTTGGCTCATTTCCTGACGAGTCATATCACGATGCCCGACCGCATGATCGATCTTCGCAGCGACACCGTTACCCGCCCGAGCCAGCCGATGCTCGCCGCCATGTCGGCCGCCGAAACCGGCGACGACGTCTGGGGCGACGACCCCACGGTTCTCAAGCTTCAGGCGACGCTTGCCGAGCGGACTGGCAAGGAAGCCGGGCTGTTCTTTCCTAGCGGGACGCAGAGCAATCTGGCCGCTTTGATGGCGCATTGCGCGCGCGGCGATGAATACATCGTGGGGCAGGCGGCGCATACGTATAAGTACGAAGGGGGTGGGGCGGCGGTGTTGGGGAGTATTCAGCCGCAGCCGGTTGAAAACGCGCTTGATGGTTCGCTGCCGCTGGAAAAGATCGCTGCTGTCATCAAGCCGATCGATGACCATTTCGCGCGGTCGCGGTTGTTGGCGCTGGAGAACACCATCGGCGGGAAGGTTCTGCCTGCGGATTATGTCGCGAAGGCGACGCAGCTTGCGCGTGAGCGGGGGCTTTCTACTCACCTCGATGGGGCGCGGATTTTTAATGCTGCGGTGGCGTCGAAGGTGCCTGTGGCGGAGTTGTGTGCGGCTTTTGATTCTGTTTCTATTTGCTGCTCGAAAGGGCTTGGGGCGCCGGTGGGGTCGGTGTTGGTCGGCTCCAAGGCGTTGCTCGATGTCGCGCATCGGTGGCGCAAGGTTTTAGGCGGTGGCATGCGGCAGGCGGGCGTGCTTGCAGCGGCTTGTCTTTATGCGCTCGATCATCATGTTGAAGGGCTGGCGCAGGATCATGAGAATGCCGAGCGGCTTGCTGCCGGGCTTGCTCAGATCGATGCGCTTAAGGTGCAGTCTGTGGCTACTAATATGGTTTTTGTTTCTGTGCCGCAGGTGCATTGTGGGCCGCTTGAGGCGTTTTTGAAGGAGCGAGGGGTGCTTACGCAAATGCTGTACGCTTCGCGGTTTGTTACGCATCGGGATGTGGATTCTGCGGGAATCGATACCGCTGTGGCTGCGGTTAAGGCTTATTTTGCTTCGCGGTGAGGTTTTTTTGTTGTGCAAGGGGCTGCTGCTGTTTGTTTGGCTTATTCAGTAGCCGCCTCCCCGGCGGGGGGGTAACTTTCTTTGCTGCTGCAAAGAAAGTCACCAAAGAAAGCAGCTTTTTACCCCATGCACGCTGGCTGGAGAGGGTTGGTCTGGATTAACGGATGCAGTGGCCGCGATAGGACTTTCCACGCATCACGAGCCGCTTAGGCAACCTAGCGATTGCGCGCTCGAAGTGTCAACGCTCAGTGGACCGCGCTCATTCTTTCGGCCATGCGCTGCGCGCGCCGAGAATATAAGAACGGAATCCCGCAGCCTATAAGCGCCCAGCCATCCCACGCGTCTCCGCAAGATTGTTATTCGGCCCTACCTTGGTTTGCGTTTTCGCGGAAGGTGCGTTGGCCACGCTGACCAAAGGCTAATTTCGCGCATCGACAAGTAGTGTCAAAATGGTATTTGCATTTTGGTCGGAGCACTAACTAACGTAGGGCCGAATAGCAATATAGCGGGGAAGCACGATGTGGCTGGGCGCTGATACGCTGCGGGATTCCGTTCTTACGTTCTCGGCGCGCGAAGCGCATGGCCGAAGGAATGAATGCGGTCCACTAAGCGTTGAGACTTCGCGCGCGTAATCGCGAGGTTGCCTAAGGCTAAGCTGAACAAGTCGCCGAATTTTCGCCGTGTCGGCGATGTGTCGGTGTTCAGGTCATGAAGCCGACGGTCGCCCCTTGATTTTTGGCCCTTGCAGGCATTGCACACGGGCGCTTTGCCCGCCATTCGCCCATTACGGGCGCACCTATGCCATCAATCGCCTGCGCGACAGGTACACGTTGGCAAGCGCCAATGCGACGAAGGCCCGGTTCGCATTCTTCGCCAACCCGCGATAGCGCACCTTCGTGAACCCCCACAGTCGTTTGACCACCGCGAAGACATGCTCCACGCGTGCGCGTATCCTCGACTTGTTGCGGTTCTTGCTGCGTTGAACCTCATCGACTTCACCCGCGCGGCGGGTGCGCTGATTTGTGAAGTCGCGTGCCTTCGGCGCTTTGCTGTGGATCAGCGCCTTCTGGCTGGCGTATGCGCTGTCGCCGTAGACCCGCCGCTCCTGGCCGTGCAGCAATTGCGGCAGCGGATGCTTGTCGTGCACGTTGGCCGGCGTGAGCACTGCGCTGTGCGCCAGGCCGCTCCGGCTGTCCACGCCGATGTGCAGCTTCGCGCCGAAGTACCATTGCTTGCCTTTGCGCGTCTGGTGCATTTCAGGGTCGCGCGACTTCTGCCCGTTCTTCGTCGAACTCGGTGCACCGATGATCGTGGCATCCACAATCGTGCCGCTCTTGAGTTTCATGCCGCTTGCCTGAAGCACCCGGCCGACTTCGGCAAACAGCTTCTCGCCCAGTTTGTGGGTCTCAAGAAGACGGCGAAATTTGAGCAGCGTGGTGGCGTCCGGTACCGCCTCGCAGCCCAGATCAATTCCTGCAAACCGACGCAGGCTGGCGCTATCGTAAAGCGCCTCTTCACACGCGAAATCGGCCAGGTTGAACCAGTGCTGGAGGAAATGGATGCGCAGCATGCGCTCCAGGCCAATCGGCGGGCGGCCATTGCCGCGCTTCGGGTAATACGGCTCGACCACCGCACACAACTCTGCCCACGGCGTAATTGCATTCATCGTATCGAGAAATTCATCGCGCCGCGTCCGTTTGCGGTGCGTCTCGAAGCCCGCACCTTCATCACTTGCCATCGCCAGCGTCTGCTGCTTCATCCTGTTCCGCCTTCCTTATTCACTCCAATCTATAACGCCCGGAGTAGCCATGTGGTGGACTTGATCAGCTTTGCCCTAAGCGATTCGTTATGCGAGGGAAATCCTATTGCGGCCACTGTATCGTTAATTCAGGCCACTCTTTCCAGCCAGCGGGCGGAGGGGTAAAAGCTGCTTTCTTTGGTGACTTTCTTTGCAGCAGTGTATAGACGGGAGACATCGCTGACAAACGTACGAGGACATGGTTGACACTTTCGGGTACTGAAACCCCGGTGCCGACCATGACTTGGAACATAAAAGACACGATGAGCCTGCGACAAGAATTCGTTCATTTGGCCACTCAACACACCCTCACGATGACGGAGTTGTGCGAGCGCTTCAACATCAGCCGGCAGACCGGCTACAAATGGCTCAAGCGGGGCGAACAGGCGCTGGCCGATCGCTCGCGCCGTCCCGCCAGCAGTCCTTCGAAGAGTTCTGAGGCTATCGAGCAGGAAGTGGTTCGACTGCGTCTGGCCCATCCGTGCTGGGGCGGACGCAAAATCAGCCGACGCCTTCAGGATCTGGGCTTTGAAGGGGTGCCGCACCCCAGCACCGTGACTTCGATCCTGCATCGGCACCAACTCATCCTGCCGGCCGAGTCGGCGCGGAGCGAGCCCTGGAAGCGCTTTGAGCACGCGCAGCCCAACGCGCTCTGGCAGATGGATTTCAAGGGACACTTCGAGACGCTGGACAAGCAGCGCTGCAGTCCGCTGACCGTGCTCGATGACCATTCGCGCTTCAATATCCTGCTGCGTGCCTGTGGCCCGACCGACACCGCAGCCGTGCAGGCGGGGCTGTGCGAGGCGTTCGCACGGTATGGCTTGCCTGCGCGCATCAACACCGACAATGGTGCGCCGTGGGGCTCGCCCAGCAGTCCGGGGCAACTCACCGAACTGGCGGTGTGGCTGATCCGGCTGGACATCGGCATCAGCTACAGCCGGCCCTATCACCCGCAGACCAATGGCAAGGAGGAACGGTTTCACCGCACCCTGAAGGCCGAAGTCCTGAACGGGCGATGCTATGAGAACCTGGAGCGCGTGCAGACGGTGTTTGAGCGCTGGCGCATCGTCTATAACTGCGAGCGGCCGCACGAAGCAATCGGCATGGCCACCCCCGAGAGCCGTTATCGGGCAAGCTCGCGCGCGTATCCCTCCGTCCTGCCGGAGATCGAGTACAGCCCGGACGACGTGGTGATGAAGGTCAGATCGGGTGGGCGCGTGGACTTCGAAGGACGACGCATCAAGCTATCCAACGCGCTTTATGGGCTGCCGGTTGCGGCTCGTGCAAAGCCGGGTGAAGACGGGGTATTTGACGTCTGGTTTGCCCATCATCGGATCATGACACTTGACCTGAGGAGCGAAAAAGCCTGACCATAAAACTGTCAACGATGTCCTCGTACATCTGTCAACCATGTCTCCGGTCTATACACAGCAGCAAAGAAAGTTACCCCCCCGCCGGGGAGGCGGCTACTGCAATAAAAGCCCAACCAGCAGCAGCCCCTTCCACATAAAACCCAACCCTTACTCCACCGCCCCCGCATCAAACCAAGCCGCCACCTTCTGCCTCTCAGCATCCGTCATCTGCGTAACATTCCCAAGCGGCATGGCCTTCAAAGTAACCGCCTGCTGATGCACCCGCTGCGCGTTCTGCTTGATCTCAGCGGCAGTATCCAAAAGCACACCCGCCGGCGCACTTCCCATCATCGTAGGATGGGCCGAATGACAAACCGCACACCGCTGCTGAATGATCGGCTGAATATCCGCCACCTTGATAGCCGGCGCACCCGCAGCCTGAGCAACAGCAACCGAAGGCTTCGGCATCGTCCACGCAAACGCGCCGAGCACGAGCACCAAGCCCGCCACCGGCATATACCAAAGCACCTGCCCGCGATGCCGCATCACGAAGAACTGACGAATCAGCGCGCCCGCCAGCATGATGAGCACCAGAATCAGCCAGTTGTACGCGTGCGTATAAGTCATCGCGTAGTGATTCGACAACATCGCGAACACGACCGGCAGCGTGAAATACGTGTTGTGCACCGAGCGCTGCTTACCACGCTTGCCATAGATGGCATTCGGCGTCTCGCCCTTGAGCATCGCCGCAACCATCTTCCGTTGCCCCGGAATAATGACGAAGAACACATTGGCCGACATGATCGTGGCAATCATCGCGCCAGTAATCAAATAAGCCGCGCGCCCCGAAAACACATGACACGCGATGAACGCCGCCACCAGCACATAAATGCCCACGCAAATACCAAGCAGCTTGTCGTTGGTTCCGAGCAGACGGCACAGCGAGTCATACACGATCCAACCCGCCATCAGAAACCCGAGCGCCGCCGACACCGCGACCACCGGCCCCATGTCGAGCACGTTCTTATCGATCAGATACGTACTCGGCGACAGCAGATACAACACGAAGAAAAGACCGAAGCCGGACATCCACGTCGTGTACGAAGGCCAGAACGACCAGTGCAGACTTTCCGGCATGTCCTGCGGCGCGACGGAATACTTCTGCATGTGATAGAACCCGCCGCCATGCACGTGCCAAAAATCGCCGAACACGCCACGTCGGCGCGCATTCGGGTCCGTGGGCGGTTTCAGGCTGTTATCCAGCGCAACGAAATAAAACGATTCGCCGATCCAGGCGATCGCGACGATAACGTGAAGACAGCGCAATGCGAGATTGAGCCAGTCGGTGACAAAGCCTTCCATGAACTCCTCCACTACCAATTCGTTATGCGCACATCGTCGATGTGATGGGGACGGGCGCGATGTGTCGGTTATCTTTTTAGCTGCCGCGATACGTGCTGTACGCCCACGGCGACACCAGCAGCGGCACGTGATAATGCGACGCTGCATCGGCAATGCCGAAGCGCAGAACCACGCGATCGACGAAGCGCGGCTCCGGCACTTTCACGCCGAACGCAGCGAAGTAATCGCCTGCGTGAAAGACGAGTTCGTACTCGCCGGTCGCGAAGTCGGCGCCTTCGAGCAGCGGGGCGTCGGCGCGGCCGTCGTCGTTGGTGTGGATGGTCTTGATCGCGCGGCGTGTGTCGCCGGTCAGCGCGAACAGTTCGACTTTGAGGTTCGCGCCCGGGCGGCCGTGCGCGGTGTCGAGGACGTGGGTGGTGAGCTTGCCCATTCGCAGGTTCCTTGAGTTGTGCGAGATCCGGCTTTGCGCATCGATCCGACATCGCGCGGTCAGACCGTGCGGTTCTCGGCGGATCGAGGCTCCACGTCAGTGGCTACATACCCGTCGGCGTTTCGGATGCGCGCCGTGTACAGCATTGTAGAAATTCGGGATGCGTTGTGCGCTCCCGATAGGAAAGATAATGCCTGCCGCATGACAGCGAGCCGTAAGCCGCGCGGGGCGGCATCGGAGGCGGTCTGCGGCGGCTTCCGACCGGTCATTCGCGCGATGCTACCCGCGCCAAAATTCCCGAATATATTGCGGGCCTGAAGGCGGGCATCACGTGGGCGTGATTGCGGAGGAATTTTTGGCTGCGGAAAGTATCGATACGCGCGAAACTGACCGCGTCCCGAAGACGGCGAAAGACGCTGGGTAACCGGGGCTTCAACCCTGGGCTTCAACCCTCAACCCATCGTCAACGCTACTTGGAGACCCGAGTCGATGAAAGCACGCACCTTGCTGGTTAAAAACGCCCACATGCTGGTCACGATGGATGACCAGCGCCGGGAGATTGCCGATGGCGGCATGTTCATCGAAGGCAATCGAATCGTGTCGGTCGGACCGACGAGCGAACTGCCTTCCACCGCCGACGAAGTGCTGGACATGCGCGGGCATCTGGTGATTCCGGGGCTCGTCAATACGCATCACCATATGTATCAGAGCCTCACGCGTGCGATTCCCGCCGCGCAGAACGCCGAGTTGTTCGGCTGGCTCACGAATTTGTACAAGATTTGGGCGAATCTCACGCCGGAGATGATTCACGTCTCCACGACGACCGCGATGGCCGAACTGCTGCTGTCCGGTTGCACGACGTCGAGCGATCATTTGTACATCTATCCGAATGGTAGCCGGTTGGATGACAGCATCGCGGCGGCGCGCGAGATCGGCATGCGGTTTCATGCGGCGCGCGGGAGCATGAGCGTCGGGCAGAAGGATGGCGGGTTGCCGCCGGATTCAGTGGTCGAGCGCGAGGATGCGATTCTCGCGGATTCGCAGCGTCTGATCGAGACGTATCACGATGCGGGGCGTTATTCGATGCTGCGCATGGTGGTGGCGCCGTGTTCGCCGTTCTCCGTCAGTCGTGAACTGATGCGGGATTCGGCGTTGCTGGCGCGGGAGTATGGCGTGTCGATGCATACGCATCTGGCTGAGAACGTGAACGATGTTTCTTATAGCCGCGAGAAGTTCGGCATGACGCCGGCTGAGTATGCCGAAGATCTCGGTTGGGTCGGGCATGACGTTTGGCATGCGCATTGTGTTCAGCTCGACCGTGCAGGGATCGAGTTGTTTGCCCGGACGGGGACGGGGGTGGCGCATTGTCCTTGTTCCAACATGCGTTTGGCTTCTGGGATTGCGCCTGTTCGGGCTATGCGGGATGCGGGGGTTTCTGTTGGGCTTGGTGTGGATGGTTCGGCTTCCAACGATGGCGCGCAGATGGTCGGTGAGGTGCGGCAGGCGCTCTTGCTGCAACGAGTTGGCTTCGGGCCAGATGCCATGACGGCGCGGGAAGCGCTTGAGATCGCGACGCTCGGGGGGGCGAAGGTGCTCAATCGGGATGATATCGGGGCGTTGGCGCCTGGGATGGCGGCGGATTTTGTGGCGTTCGATCTATCGCAGGTGGCGTTTGCAGGGGCGTTGGTTGATCCGGTGGCTGCTTTGGTGTTTTGTGCTCCTTCTGCGGTTTCCACTAGCGTGGTGGATGGGAAGGTTGTGGTTCGGGACGGGCGGCTTGTTACTGTGGATCTTGAGGCTGTGGTTCGCAGGCATAACGCGTTTGCCTCGGCGTTGTGTCAGTGAAGGGGCTTCTGTTATTTGTGCTTTATATTCAGTAGCCGCCTCCCCGGCGGGGGGGTAACTTTCTTTGCTGCTGCAAAGAAAGTCACCAAAGAAAGCAGCTTTTTACCCCATGCTCGCTGGCTGGAAAGGGTTGGTCTGGATTAACGATGCCGTGGCCGCAATAGGGCTTCCCTCGCAGAACAACTCGCATAGGCAACCTAACGATTACAGGCGCGAACAAGCAACGCAAAGTGGACCGCAGTCATTCTTTCGGCCATGCGCTGCGCGCGCCGAGAACCTAAGAACGGAATCCCGCAGCGTATGAGTGCCCAGCTACATCAAGCGGCATCGCACCCATCCCATTCGGCCCAACCTTGGTTGAGGCTTCGCGGAAAGGGTACGTGCCACGGTTTTCGAAGGTTCGATTCGCCCCAAGCTCGGTGAGGTCGCATGGAAAAGGTAGCGTGACGACGATTCGGAGTTTTGCTAAAGCGCGAACCAAGGTACGGCCGAATAGCAATACAGCGGGGACGTGTGAGGTGTCTGGGCGCTTATACGCTGCGGGGTTCCGTTCTCAAGTTCTCGGCGCGCGTAGCGCATGGCCGAAGGAATGAATGCGGTCCACTTAGCTAAGTGTGTTCGAGCGCGTGATCGCGAGGTTGCCCACGCGTTTAACTAACCGAAGGACATCCTAATGCGGCCACTGCATCGATTAATCCGGACCAACACTTTCCAGCCATCGAGCATGGGGTAAAAAGCTGCTTTCTTTGGTGACTTTCTTTGCAGCAGCAAAGAAAGTTACCCCCCCGCCGGGGAGGCGGTTACTGAATAAGCAGCACAACCAACAGAGGCCCTTTCAAAGCATCAAGGCTGATCAATCAACGACCGCGTAGCCTCTCCAACAAGACCCCTAAGCCACCGAACCTCATCCGAATAATGACACCGCTCATGCCACAACTGGTAATACTGCATAGGCGGAAAATCGAGCGGCGCGGGCACGACCGCAAGCGGCAGGAACTTGGCGTAATGGTCGGCGAACAACCGCGTAGTGGTGAACACCAGATCGGACTTGATAAGCACGTAAGGCGCGAGATTGAAGTAAGGCAAAGTCACGACCACATGCCGCTTCAACCGCTCCCGCGCAAGATGCACATCAATCGCCCCACGCTGCCCGACAGAATAGGGCGTAGGCGCAAGATGCGGCGCATTGAGATACTGATCGAGCGTAAGCCCGCCGCGCTTGGCAAACGGATGCTGATTGCTCACCAGACAAACGATCTTATCGACAAAGAGATTGGACAAATGAAGCTGCTCCGGCGGCTCCGGCCAATTCCCAACCACGATATCCAGCTTCCCATCCTCGAGCGCCAGCTCGTAATCGAACGCAGGCCCGAGCGAATGAAACTCCAGCGTCGCATCGGGCGCGGCCTGACGAAACCGCTCAACCACGGTAGGCACAAAAAGCACGTTCAAATAATCCGGACACCCGATGCGATAACACCGCACCGAAGTAGAAGGGTCGAAATTATGCTGCTGCACCTTGATTCGCTCGATCTCCCGCAACGCATTCTGCGTGGGTTCGAGCAGCCGCAGACCATACTCGGTCGGCACCATGCCGGACTTCCCGCGCACGAGCAGCGGATCGCCGGTGATATCCCGCAAGCGCCGCAAGGCAGCACTAATGGCAGGTTGCGACTGATTTAGCTTGACGGCCGCGCGCGTGACGCTGCGCTCCATCAACAAGGTATGCAAGACGCGCAATAAATACGTATCGATCGCCTCGCGTTGCTGACTCATTGTTATCTCCACTATATGTTCTGGCTGATCGATGCAGGGGCACCACATATCATTTTTAATATGACAGCGCGATGACGTCAAGGTGTGGCTTACCCGCAAGCATTGGATGAGCGCCCGGTGCCACACTATTTTGAGAGATCGACGAGTCGCTTCGAATTCTGTAAATTCTGCCCGCGATATGATCGCGCGCGACATCACGATGTCACGTGCCCGTGCGCGGTAACTTTTCCCAGTCCGGCCTGCTCGGTGGCCGGGCGCATCACGTGATCTCCATGGACGACGCTCTCAAACGGTCGACGACGCCACCGCGCCTGGCGTTGTCCGGCATCAGCAAGCAGTACCCGTCCGTCAAGGCGAACGATGGCGTGAACCTCGTCGTCATGCCCGGCGAGATTCACGCCGTGCTGGGCGAGAACGGCGCGGGCAAGTCCACGCTGATGAAGATCATCTACGGCGCGGTGCGGCCGGACGAGGGCGAAATTCGCTGGCAGGGCGAAGTCGTCGAGATCGGCAGTCCGGCCGCCGCGCGCAAGCTCGGCATCGGCATGGTGTTTCAGCACTTCTCGCTGTTCGAGACGCTCACGGTCGGCGAGAACATCGCGCTGGCGCTCGATGAGAAATTCGACATCAAAGCGCTGTCACGGCGCATCACCGAGGTATCGAAGGATTACGGGCTGGATGTCGATCCGCAACGCCACGTCCACAGCCTCACGGTCGGCGAACGGCAGCGCGTGGAGATCGTGCGATGCCTGTTGCAAGACCCGCGTCTGCTCATCATGGACGAACCGACGTCGGTGCTCACGCCGCAAGCGGTGCAAAAGCTCTTTACCGTGCTGCGCAGACTCGCGGCGGAAGGGTGCAGCATTCTCTACATCAGCCATAAGCTCGATGAAATCCGCGCGCTTTGCGAGAACGCCACCGTGATGCGCGGCGGCCGCGTCACGGGTCAGGTCGATCCGCGCGGCGAAACGGATGCATCGCTCGCACAACTGATGGTCGGCCATTCGCTGCCCGACTACACCCGCCGCGCCCACAATCCCGGCGATGCGCGTCTCACGATCAAGAACCTTTCGGTGGGGAGCCCCGATCCGTTCGGCACGTCGCTGGACAACGTCTCGTTCTCCGTGCATGCGGGCGAGATCTTCGGCATCGCGGGTGTGTCGGGCAACGGTCAGGCGGAATTGCTCGCGGCGCTGTCGGGCGAGATTCGCGATAAGCACGTGAGCGCGGATGCCGTGTCGATCTGCGGCACGCCTGCCGCGCGTTTGTCGGCGGGCGGCCGTCGCCGGTTGGGCTTTGCCTTCGTGCCGGAAGAACGGCTCGGACGCGGCGCGGTGCCGGCCATGTCGCTCGCGGATAACGGCTTGCTCACCGCGCATCGAGAAAACATGGTGCGGGGCGGCTGGATTCGCGCGAACACGGTCAAGGCGTTCGCGGACCGCTGCATCAAGGCGTTCGATGTCCGCTGCGGCGGCAGCCACGCGCTCGCGCAAAGCCTCTCGGGCGGCAACTTGCAGAAGTTCATCGTCGGGCGGGAGATTCTGCAAGAGCCGAAGGTGCTCGTGGTCGCGCAGCCGACCTGGGGCGTCGATGTCGGCGCGGCCGGTTTCATCCGCCAGCAATTGCTCGATCTCTCGGCGCGCGGCGTGGCGATCCTCGTGATCTCCGAGGAACTGGAAGAACTGTTCGATATCTGCGACCGGCTCGCCGTGATCGCGCGCGGCAAGCTCTCGCCGGTGCGCATGACGAACGAGACCAACGCGGAAGAAGTCGGCCTTTTCATGGCCGGGCTTTTCGAAGGCAAGCGCGCGCAGGCGGCCGAACTCGACTCTCTCTCCAAGTGATTCAAGTAAAAACGATGATCTTTCCCTATCGACTCGAAGCGCGCCCGACGCCCTCGCGCGCCATGCAGCTTGCCGTGCCCGTGGTGGCGGCTGTGGCGACGCTCGTCATCGGTTTCCTGATTTTCAGCGTCGTGGGACAGGACCCGCTGCGCGCCATGCACGCGTTCTTCATCGAACCGCTGGCGAGCGTGAACGGCTGGTCGGAACTGATCCTGAAGGCATCGCCGCTGTGCCTGATCGGGCTGGGCCTCGCGGTCGGGTATCGCGCGAACGTGTGGAACATCGGCGCCGAAGGACAGATGCTGCTCGGCGGCATCGTGGCGGGCGGCATCGCCATTCATGTGGGCGATGCGTCCGGCTGGTTGACGCTGCCGCTCATGATGCTCGGCGGCATCGTCGGCGGCATGATCTGGGCGGGCATTCCGGCGCTGCTCAAGAGCCGCTTCAACACGAACGAAATCCTCACGAGCCTGATGCTCACCTACGTCGCCACGCAACTGCTGATCTATCTCGTGAGCGGTCCGTGGCGCGACCCCGAAGGCATGAACTTCCCCATCTCCGCGATGTTCGCCGACGACGCGCTGTTCCCCCGCCTCTACGGCGACTGGCACTGGAGCTTTCTGAAGGGCACGCGCATCAACGCGTCGGTGTTTCTGACGGTGATCGCGATTCCGCTCGTGTGGATCTTCATGCGCAAGAGCTTCGCGGGTTTTCGGATGAACGTGGGCGGTCTCGCGCCGCTTGCCGCGCGTTACGCGGGCTTCTCGGATAAGAAGACGATCTGGACCTCGCTCCTGCTCTCAGGCGGCCTCGCGGGACTCGCGGGCATGGGTGAGGTGGCCGGACCCATCGGGCAGCTTCAGGCGGGCTGGTCGCCGGGCTATGGCTTCACCGCGATCATCGTGGTGTTCGTGGGGCGGTTGCATCCGGTGGGCATCGTGTTGGCGAGTCTGTTGATGGCGCTGCTCTATCTCGGCGGCGAAGCGGTGCAGACCTCGCTGCAACTGCCGCAGGCGCTCGCGGGCGTGTTTCAGGGCTTGCTGCTGTTCTGTCTGCTCGGCTGCGACTTGTTCGTGAATTACCGGATCAGGCGCAGGACCATCGCGCATCACGCGGCTTAACTTCGAGGCTCGAAACAGATGGATATCAATCAAGCGGGCAATCTCGCATCGAGCGCCGTGGTCGCGGCCATTCCGTTGATGTACGCGGGCGCGGGCGAACTCGTCGCGGAAAAATCCGGCGTGCTCAATCTCGGCGTCGAAGGGATGATGCTGATGGGCGCCGTCACCGGCTATGCCGTCACCACGACCACGGGCAGTCCGTGGCTCGGCATCGTCGCGTCGATCTTCGCGGGACTCGCGATGGCGCTGCTGTTCGGCTTTCTCACCATCACCATGCTGGCGAATCAGGTCGCCACCGGCTTGTCGCTGACGATCTTCGGCATCGGCTTTTCGGCGTATGTCGGCAAGCCCTACACGTCGGCGGCGGTGCGCGCGACCATCGAGGTGATGCCGATTCCCGGCCTCTCGTCGATTCCCGTGCTCGGTCCCGCCGTCTTCACGCTCACGCCGCTCGGCTATCTCGCGTTCATCATGTTCGCGGTGATCGGCTGGTTCCTTTACAAGACGCGCGCGGGACTGGTGCTGCGTTCGGTCGGCGAATCGCCGGGCGTGGCGCATTCGGTCGGCTTTCCGGTGGTCGGCGTGCGTTACGGCGCGGTGTTGTTCGGCGGCGGCATGGCGGGCATCGCGGGCGGTTATTACTCGATCGTGTATCTGCACGTCTGGCAGGAACAACTCACCTCGGGACGCGGCTGGATCGCGCTGGCGCTGGTCGTGTTCGCGACGTGGCGGCCGGGCCGCTTGCTCATCGGCGCATTGCTGTTCGGCGCGGTCATGGCCTTGCAGTTCTATGCGCAGGCGATCGGCGTGCCGGTGCCCACGCAGTTCCTCGCGATGCTGCCGTATATCGCGACCATCGTCGTGCTCGTGCTGATCTCGCGCAATCCGAACACGATCAAGTTGAACGCACCGGCATCGCTCGGCAAGCCGTTCTTCGCGGCGAGTTAATTTCAGTGTTGTTCCAAGGCAGCATCCGGTTTCGTTCGTAATTTTGATGAACGAAACTGGTGCGCCGCATCACCCGTTTTCGGCTTTTCACAACATCGACCAGGAGAGAATCACAATGAATAGAACATGGCTGAAGGCGATCACGGCGACTGTCGCGTTGTCCGCCAGCGTCGCCGCGCTTTCGACGGGAAGCGCGCGCGCGGCCGATGCGCCGGGCGTCGCCTTCGTCTATCTCGGCAATCCGGGTGATGCAGGCTGGACCTTCGCGCACGACGCCGGCAGCAAGGAAGCCGAAGCCAAGTACGGCGACAAGATCAAGATCACGCGCGTGGAAAACGTGCCGGAATCGGCGGACTCGGAACGCGTGTTCCGCGATCTCGCCAACAAGGGCAACAAGGTCATCTTCGGCACGAGCTTCGGCTATCAGGACTTTCAGTTGAAGGTGGCGAAGGATTTTCCCGACACCATCTTTTTGACGGCGACGGGCTACAAGAAAGCCAAAAACTTCGGCACCTATGACGTGCGCATGTATCAGGGCGCGTATCTCGCGGGCATCGCGGCGGGCTATGTGTCGAAGACCAACACGCTCGGCTTCGTGGCATCGGTGCCGATACCGGAAGTGGTGCGCAACATCAACGCGTTCACCATGGGCGCGCGCTCGGTGAATCCGAAGATCCACACCAAGGTCATCTGGATCAATAGCTGGTTCGATCCGGGCAAGGAAAAGCAGGCCGCCGAAACGCTGATCGGGCAGGGTGCGGACGTGCTGCTGCAAAACACCGACTCGAACGCGACGCTCAATACCGCCAACGAAAAGCACGTGCACGCTTTCGGCTGGGATTCGAACATGAAGAAGTTCGGCCCGGACGCGCATCTGGGTTCGGTGGTCGCGCATTGGGGCGTGTATTACAACGCGGTCATCCAGCAAGTGCTCGATGGCAAGTGGAAGAACGATCCGGTGTGGCTCGGCATGCCGCAGAAAGCCGTGGATCTGGAAGACCTGAACAGCAGCGCGATTCCCGCCGATGCGATGAAGGCCGTCGCGACCAAGCGTGACGAACTGCATTCGGGCAAGTGGGATGTGTTTAGCGGCCCGATCAAGGATCAGACGGGCGCGGAGAAAGTACCGGCTGGCAAGACGCTGACGGACCCGGAGCTTCAGCGCATCAACTGGTATGTGGAAGGCGTGGACGGTTCGTTGCCGAAGTAAGTTTGCTCGAAGAAAAACGCGCTTCGTGTCACCACGAAGCGCGTTTTTTCATGCCCGATGCAAACGCATCAGTCCTCGATGCGCAGTCCCACCTTGAGCGTCACCTGCCAGTGCGCGATCTTGCCGTCCTCGACATGACCGCGCGTTTCGGTCACCTGAAACCAGTGGATATTGCGCAGCGTCTTCGATGCCTTCGATATCGCGACGCGCACGGCGTCATCGCTCGACGTGGCCGACGAGCCGGTGAGTTCGATCTGCTTGTAGACGTGTTCAGTCATGGTGTTCTCCTTGTAGTGATGGCAAGCGTGCATCGCCGAATGGATGCGCTTCCAGCCGATGCAGCAAGGCGTGCGCCAAGCGAATGCGGCGACGCCGGGGAGAAGTGCAAAGCGCGTGACGCACGTTGCCATGCGGCGCGATGATTCAGCCGATCCTCGCGCATCGCGCAAGGAAGGGCTTGCCCATCATCAAAGACAAAAAGGAAGGATCAGCGCAGCGGACGCGAGGCGGCATCGCCCGCATCCTGACGGCGCGCGCCACGACGATGACGCGCCGAAGTGGTCGCACCGAACTCGCTCAGAATCTGCGTGCGGGCGCGGCTCGCGAACACGAGGAAGCCGAAGCCGTTGGCTTCATACCAGTAACCGCCGTTTTCCAGTCCGTCGAGCGGCTGTTCGAGCGCGTTGGTAATGGACTCGACGCACCGGCGATGCAATTCGTCGATGGCCGGATACGGCGGCTGCGCGCCACGCACGCTGCATAGCAGGACATCGAGCCCTGGCAGCACGTGTGCGTAGAGCACGGGTTCATCCTGCGCGCGCGCGCGTGCAATCTTGGTATCGAGCTGACCGAACGGCTTGAAATGCCGTAATACGGCGAGAAAAGACTCGTCGCCATCAGCCTTCACGCGTTTACGCTTTTTCGGGAAGGACATAAAAACTCGCCTGAAAAAGATTTGCAAGAAACGCAGCGTCCTCATGCGGCCACTCCCGTCTTGCGTGCCGCACGTCGATCTTTTATAGCGCATCGATGTGATTAGGTCACGGTGATTCGAGACCTCTGACGCACGACCGGCTCCTTGCCGGTGCACGCCTTCGGCGCACGAATCATGCCGTGGCCGTTTGGCGGCCCGCTTGGCATCCCCTCTTAGCATCCCTCAAACTTCTGTCTCAATAATAGTCCCGCACAACCCTGCACGAATAGCCTTTCCTGAAGAAAAAAAGCGGGCGGGCGCACGTAAAAGAATGGGGAAGAGCAGCAGCCCGCGCGGATTGCGCGGGCTTTTGCCGTTTTTGATGCAATTGCTTGCCAGACGGCGGGAAAAACAACGGGGAAAACACGACGAGTTCGATCAGACGCGCGGGGCGTTTTTCAGTTCGTCGCGGATCTCGCGCAACAGCAGGACATCTTCCGGCGTGGCGGGCGGCGGTGCGGCATCCGACGGCTTGCGCAGGTTGTTGATGAACTTGACCATCAGAAAGATGATGAAAGCGAGAATGATGAAGTTGATGACCACGGTGATGAACGACCCGTAGCCCAGCACGGCCACGCCCGCGTTCGTCAAATCCTTGTACGACTCGGGATTGCCTTTGAACGTGGGCGGGATCGGCCCGAGCCGGATGAACAGACTCGAAAAGTCTAGCCCGCCGGTCGCCAATCCCACCACCGGCATGATGAGATCCTTCACGATGGAGTTCACGATCGTCGAAAACGCCCCGCCGATGATGACCCCGACCGCGAGGTCCATGACGTTGCCCTTGAGTGCGAAGGCCTTGAATTCCTGAATCATGCTCATGCGCGGCTTCCTCCAGTTAAAGTCCGAAAAAAATGATTGTCGAGTCAAAGCAGCAGCACGGCTGGCAGCAAGGGCCATGCCATTCGTATGCATTTTGAGCGTGCCGGACGCGTTTTGAAGGCGATTGTTTCGCGCCGACGCGTCAATGATAGTCAATTGTTCGCGCGGCGTCCGGCGGCGAGTTCAACTGGTCAGCGAACTTGCGCTCACGCGGCCATGACTGATCGCGGCGGCGAAGGCTGCGTGATCCGCCACGGTCTGCGCGCCGTAGCGTTCGGCCCACATGGCGTAGGCGGCGTCGAGCTTGTCGGAGTTGCCGCAATAGCCTGCGAGCAGGGCGGCGTCGCCGGTGCGGGCATGGGCGCGCGCGAGCAGGAGGCCTAAGCTCCACGCGTAGAAATCGAAGGTTGCGCCGTGCAGCCAGTCCATGGGAATCGAGCCGCGTATTTGCTTCATCTGACGCACATAAAATTCGCGCCCGGAAATCGTGGTCCAGCCGAGCAGGGCATCGGACGAGGTTTGCATCAGACGCTGACCGTGAACTACGCGCCGTCCCTGATGCCGGTACGGTTCGTCCAGCGGCGGAACGAAGGGTGCGGCCGCCGGGACGATGCCTTCCTTCACCTGCATGAACAACGGGTCGCCGAGCGCGCGGCCGATCATCAGCACGAGATACGCGCGCGTGCCGACGCTGCCCACGCCAACCACGCGATGACACACATCCGCGATGTCGTAGCGCTCCAGCATCATGCGCCATTCGCCCGCGATGGTTTGCAGATACGCCTTTAATCCGTCGATGACGTGATTCTTTTCCGCCGCGTCGAGCGTGGTGAGAATGGGCGGGTCTTCCTTGAAGCGCCAGCTTTTGCCGGACGGCTCCGCGACCTTGGCGAGCATGGTCGCGTGCGAGCGCTTCATCGCGCGTTCGATCGTTTTCTCGATGGTGGCCTTTTCTTCCGCGTCCAGCTTCACCGGCGCGTCGATGCGGCCGGCGGTGCCGTACGAACGCATCTGCCAGAGATCGTAAGGACTGACCTGCCAAAGCTCCGACATCGTCGTGCGATACGCAGCGCACGCCGAGCGCACCGCGCGATCGCGGCCGGCAACGTCCACGCCGTTCTCGCGGGCCGCCACGTTGATGCTCGCAGTCAGCCGTTTCAAATCCCACTCCCACGGACCGACCAGCGTTTCATCGAAGTCGTTCAGATCGAACACCACGTCCTGACGCGGCGTGCGAAAGAGGCCGAAATTGTTGACGTGCGCATCGCCATCGATGATGACGTTGTGGCCGATCGACGGCGACTTCGCCAGATCCCACGCCATCACCGTGGCCGCACCGCGCAGAAACGCGAACGGCGATTCGGCCATGCGCGCCATGCGCAGCGGTATGAGGCGTTCCTGTCGTCCGGCATTGTTGGCGAGCACGCGCTCTACGGGATCGGGACGGTCGGATGCGGGTTGCCAGGCGCCGTGCGCTTCGAAGGGAACGGCATCGCGCAGGGCGCGGCCAGCGGTGCGGCTTTCATCGGCGGATGCAATGGGGGCGGATATCGGACGCGTGGACAAAGCGGATTCTCCCTGGCGCGTAAGTCGTGATGGTTTTAAGCGTCGCATGAAGCACGCGCCACACCAGCATGTTTTACACGCAATGCGTGCGTTCTGCGCGGGTTGGTAGAGCGTGCGGGCGGCTCCGGCGCATGAACGTGGGCACGCATTCTGCTCATTAGAAACCCGCTTCAGGCCACCAGACCCCACAGTCAAGCAACAGCGACGAACGGGCATCCATCATTCGAAAACATCATCTCATGCCGAACGAACTCCGCATTGCCGAAGGTTCTCCCTTTCCGCTCGGCGCAACCTGGGACGGAAATGGCGTCAACTTCGCGCTGTTTTCCGCGAACGCGACCAAGGTCGAACTCTGCCTTTTCGATGAGAAGGGCGAGAAGGAAACGCAGCGCATCGAGCTGCCCGAATATACCGACGAAGTCTGGCACGTCTATCTGCACGGCCTTCAGCCGGGCGCGGTCTATGGCTACCGGGTACACGGGCCGTATGAACCGGAAAACGGCCATCGCTTCAATCCGAACAAGCTGCTGCTCGACCCGTATGCGAAGGCGCACGTCGGCGAACTGAAGTGGGACCCGGCTGTGTTCGGCTACACGCTCAACGCGGAAGGCGACGATCTCACCTTCGACGAACGCGACAGCGCGCCGTTCATGCAGAAGTGTCAGGTCGTCGATCAGAGCTTTTCGTGGACGCATGCAACGCGCGTGCGCGTGCCCTGGGAACACACGATCTTCTACGAAACGCATGTGCGCGGCTATACCAAGCGCCATCCCGCCATTCCCGAACACATGCGCGGCACGTTCGAAGGGCTAGGCCAGCAGGAAGTGGTCGACTACATCAAAAGCCTCGGCGTGACCTCCGTCGAACTGATGCCGATTCAGGCGTTCGTCAACGACAGTTATCTGCTTGACAAGGGCCTCACGAACTACTGGGGCTATAACACGATCGGCTTCTTCGCCGCCGATCCGCGTTTCTTTGCGCGCGGGCCGGGCGCGATCGCCGAGTTCAAGGAGATGGTCGACCGGCTGCACGAAGCCGGGCTCGAAGTCATTCTCGATGTGGTCTACAACCACACGGCGGAAGGCAACGAGCGCGGGCCGACGCTGTCCTTCCGGGGAATCGACAATGCTTCGTACTACCGGCTGATGCCGGATGAGGCGCGTTACTACATCAACGATACCGGCACGGGCAACACGCTCAATCTTTCGCATCCGCGCGTGTTGCAGATGGTCACCGACAGCCTGCGTTACTGGGTGACGGAGATGAACGTCGATGGCTTCCGCTTCGATCTCGCCACGATTCTCGGACGCGAAACGTACGGCTTCGACGAAGGCGGCGGCTTCCTCGACAGTTGCCGTCAGGACCCGATTCTCTCCAGCGTGAAGCTGATTGCCGAGCCGTGGGATTGCGGTCCGGGCGGCTATCAGGTCGGCGGCTTCCCGCCGGGCTGGGCGGAGTGGAACGATCGCTATCGCGATACGGTGCGCGCGTTCTGGAAGGGCGAGGAAGGCACATCGCCGGAACTGGCCACGCGCATGACGGCATCGGGCGACAAATTCAACAAGCGCGGGCGCAGACCATGGTCGAGCGTGAACTTCATCACCGCACACGATGGCTTCACGTTGAACGATCTCGTCTCCTACAACGACAAGCACAACGACGCGAACGGCGAGGACAACAAGGACGGCCACTCCGACAACAAGTCGTGGAACTGCGGCGCGGAAGGTCCGACCGACGACGCCGAAATCCGCACACTGCGCGAGCGCCAGAAGCGCAACATGCTCGCGACGCTCTTGTTCTCGCAAGGCACGCCGATGCTTCTCGCTGGCGACGAATTCGGCCGCACGCAGGAAGGCAACAACAACGCGTATTGTCAGGACGACGACATTAGCTGGGTCAACTGGGACATCAACGACGAAGGCCGCGCGTTGACCGAGTTCGTCCGCAAGCTGACGACGTTGCGGCACACGCTGCCGGTGCTCAGGCGTCAGCGTTTCCTCACGGGCGAGTATCGCGAGGATCTCGAAGTCGCGGATGTGAAGTGGCTCAGTCCCGGCGCTGAAGTGCTCACGCAGGAACAGTGGGACGATCCGAACATGCTGTGCTTCGGTCTCGTCATCGACGGGCGCGCGCAGGCGACGGGCATTCGCAAACCGGCATCGGACGCGACGCTTTTGTTGATCGTGAACGCCTATCACGATGTCGTGGATTTCACGCTGCCGGATATTCCCGGACCGGACGAGTGGAAGTGCCTGATCGATACGAACGCGCCGATTCGCGAAGAACTGGAAGTGTTCGATTCGGGCGATAAGTATCAGGTGACGGGCCGCTCGCTGCTGCTGTTCGCCTTGCAGCCGCGCGGTGCGACGCGACGCATCTTCAGGCAGCTCGAAGAAGCATTGACGGATGATGTGCCGCCGGAAAGCGACGACGAGAAGAAAGAGGATAAGTAAGCGGCGCACTCCGCTCAACGGCGTTCGCGCGCCGTGAGCGGGTATCATGCGTTTTTTGCGATGACGGCCGGACGGTGCAAGCCGCCGGCCTTTCTATTTCATGCCTTCTGTTTCGATGAGCCTTCGCGCTCGAATGCCCGCATGATCCTGCGCACCATCATGCATGTGGCCAGTTGGGATCAGCTCGAACGTGTCTGGGAATTCATCGTCGGGTTCTTCAAGTTCCTTTGGGCGCTGCTGAAGTTCTTGGGCGGGGCGGGGTGAGACGTCCTTATAAAAAAAAGCCCCGCGTAAGAGCGGGGCTATTTGTGTCTGCTTAGGAATCGCGCCAGGAATCGTCGTCGTTGCTGCCGAGGTCGAGACCGCCGCCACCGCCGCCGTCGCTCCAGTCGTTCGAGCCGTTGCCGAAGTCCAGACCGCCGCCGTTGTTATTGTTGTTGCCGAAGTCGATGCCGCCGTTGTTGTCGTCGCGACGTTCGACCGGCACTTCGCGTTCGATCACGCGGTCGCGCCCGCCCGACATGGCTTCGCCGAGCAACACGCCGGTGAGCAAGCCGCCCATGCCGCCACCGAACCCACCACCGCCTTGCTGAATGATGACCGGACCTTGCTGCCCTTGTTGCGGCGGATACGGTCCTTGCTGCGGATAAGGCTGCGGCTGACCGCGTCCGAACCGTTCGGCTTCCTGTGCATACGCCGAATCGTTCGGCGAGCCAGCGGGCGCGGCGTTCGGATCAGGCCGCCCATCCGCACGCGCCTTCAGACTCGCGACGCGATTCTCCAAATCTTCGATGGCATACGGCGGCGCCGGATTCTTCGCACTCGACAACGCTTCCACCATTTCGCGCAACTGCGTTTCCGCGCCTTCGACGTCTTTCAACAGCGCTTCATGTCCGGGCGCGGTCGATAGCCGTACATCGAGCTTGAGCGTGCGAACTTCGTTGAGCAGTTCGGTGGCGCGCTTGACTTGTGCGCGGCGATTGTCGTCGGCCTGACCGTCATCACGCGCGCGCGCCCGGCGCAGACCCCAGCGCAACACCAGTGCAATCGCGCCGATCAACACCGCGAGCCCGATCCACATGCCCATCCCCGGACCATGTTTTTGCGGCGCAGACAACTCCTGCCCGAACGGATTCGTCGTGCCCGATGAGTTCGACGAGCGCGCACCGTTTTCGTTACCCGAACGGAACCCGCCCTGCGCATGCGACTGAATGCGCGCCTGCGTCTGCGCGAACCGTGACGGGTCCGTGAAACTGAGCGACGGGTCCGCCGATTTCGCCTGCTGCAACTGAGCGAGCGCATCGTTCGCGCGGCCTTCGCGGTCGAGGACCTGCGCGTAGAGATAGTGAGCGTGCGCATTGTCGGGATGCGCTTGCAGCACTTCCCGCAACTGGGCGTCGGCCTGCTGCCAGTTGTTCTGCGTCATCGACTGTTCCACCTGACTCGCGGTGGGAACGGCGAACGCGAGCGGCGAAGCCAGCGACAACGTGAGCGCAAGAGCCGTCAGTGTCTTTTTCATGATGCGGGCCGGGCGCGCAAACGCCCGTCTCCTGTCGATTCCAACTTAGGGTAGTGCATATTGGCGCGGCCTGTGGCGCGCGCCGGTCAACGCCTTACTGCGCCGGCGTGTTGATCTGCTTCTTCAGCGCTTCGAGCCGATCTTCCACCGACGGTCCGCGATTGAGCGCGGCGAGCTTGTCGTCGAGCGCCTTGCCGGACTTCTGATCCGCCGAATTCAGCCGGGCATCCGAACGCGCGTTGGAAAGCGCCACCTTGTCTTCGAGCTTCTGAAAGTCTTCCGACAGATTTTTCCCGCCGATGCCGCCCAGCGCCGTCGCTGCCGTGTCCTTCGCCTGCGCGATCTGCTGCTTCGCCTGAAGGATGTTCGAGCGCGCGTTCAGATCGTTGCGGCGCTGGCGCATGTCGGCGATCTGCTGCTTGAGATGATCGACCGAAGGCACGAGCGTTTGCAGTTCCGCCGCCAAGGCATCGCGTTCCGTTTCGGCGTTCGCCTGCGCGGCGATGGCTTCGCGCGCCAGGCCTTCATCGCCACCTTGCAGAGCACGTTTCGCGCCGTCTTCGTACTTCTTCGCCTTGTCGGCCGAAGCGTCGCGCTTGCTTTGCTGCGTGGCGACCTGCGCCTCGATCTCGATGAGCGCGTTTTCCGCCTTTGCAATGCTCTCGTCGAGCTCCCGCACGATCTGGCGCGAATCGCGCGAGGGGTCTTGCATGGTGTCGGCTGCGTCGTTCAGCAGACCTTTGACCGTGCGCGTGATGGAATCGAAAAGCGACATGTAACTCTCCTTTGGATGAACCGCGGCAAGCATGCGCGCTCGTCGAATGTGAGGCGCGGCAAGCAGGATTGCAAGCGTCAAGTGACCATGAGAACGACGCCGGGTATACCCGCTTATTAGAGCATGGCGCCGCTTAATCGGGGCTTAACGAACGTTAAGGAGTGTAACGATGCAAGCCCTACAGATGAATGACGGGAAGCAAAATTCAGGAGCGTCCGCCGCCGCTGAGGGATGCGTCTTCGCCGCTGCCTTCGGTGTCGTCATCGTCACGGTTTTCATGCGATGAAGAAGGCGCGCGCGATGCGCTCTTGTTCGCATTGCGAGCGATGTTCGCAGCCGCTTCCCGCGCCTCGCGCGCAGCCGCCTTGTCGGCGACGCTCTTGAGCGCGGCGTTGAGCGCATCGGGCGCCTTGGGCGCACGCAGCCGGTCAACGATGCCCACGGCCTTGATCTGCTCGCTCGTCGCGTTGAAGTTGAGCACGGCGCGCCGCATGAGCTCACTCACGCTGATGCCGAGATCGTCCGCCGTCTTGCTGATGGCGAGCTTCTGCGCGGGAGTCACGAAAACGACGATGCGTTCGCTGGGTTTGGTTGTCATGAGCGGCTCGCAAACAGTAAGGCGATTGCAAACTTGGAAGGTCGACAATCTCGATACGGGTTCCTCAAACGGCACGACAGTCCGGCGGCAAGCTCCAGGCACGTTTTAGATATATGGCCGGGAACCTGCAATCGATGCATCCATCATATCGGTTTCACGCCGGGATGCATGCGGGACGGTCCGCATGTCACGGCATGAGCGCCGCAACAATCGGGCGCACGATCAATGACTTGCGTATTTTCTCATACGGTTGTCCACAAGGCTCTCAACAATTTCTGTGGGTAACCCTGAGAACGGCACAAACGAGTGGAAGCGCGAGCTTTTCGAGGCACGGTGGCACTCTCTTACAAAAAAACGGAGCGGGTTTTGTGGAGGCTCGTTCGAATTCTTTAAAATGCGCAGTTACCTTGCGGTCGATGGCGTTCGTGTTTACCCGATCGTCCTCGGTTGCAGATTCCGCGCAGTTGTCTCGCCTTGGCCGCGCCGTTTTGCGCGAGCCACGATTTCCGCGAGCAGGCGCGGCGAACCCTAGAAGTCATGCCCATCATCAAACGACCCGATCCCTCGAATTCGTCGCGCCACGATCGCGAACCCCGCTGGAACGACTCACGCAACGGCTCCGGCGGCGGCAACGGAGGCGGCCGCGACGGCGGTAACAACCGCGATAACGGCAAGAACCGGGGCGGGAGGAATCGCCGCCGTCCGCTTGCCGTGCGCATCATGCTGTGGCTGGCGGGACTGGCCGGACTCGGCGTGGTGGTGGGCGCGCTGATCGTCGGGTATGCGCTCGTCGTGATGGAGCCGAATCTGCCTTCGCTCAATGCGCTGATCGATTACCGGCCGAAGGTGCCGCTGCGCGTCTATACGGCGGATCACGTGTTGATCGGCGAATTCGGCGAGGAGCGCCGCAGTCTCGTGCGCTTTCAGGATATTCCCGATCAGATGAAGAAAGCGGTGCTCGCCATCGAGGATTACCGCTTCTACGATCACGGCGGCGTGGATTTCGTCGGAATTCTGCGTGCGGGCGTGACCGATCTGACGCGCGGCGGGGCATCGCAGGGCGCGAGCACGATCACCATGCAGGTGGCGCGCAACTTCTTCCTGTCGAGCGAGAAAACCTATACCCGCAAGGTCTACGAAATGCTGCTCGCGTACAAGATCGAGCGCGCGTTGACCAAGGATCAGATTCTCGAGCTGTACATGAACCAGATTTATCTGGGTGAGCGCGCGTACGGCTTTTCGGCCGCTGCGCGCGTGTACTTCGGCAAGGATCTGAAGGACATCACGCTCGGTGAAGCCGCGATGCTCGCGGGCTTGCCGAAAGCGCCGTCCGCGTATAACCCGGTGGTGAACCCGAAGCGCGCGAAGGTGCGTCAGCAGTACATCCTGAAGCGCATGCTGGATCTGAACTACATCACGCGCGAACAGTACGATCAGGCGGTCGCGGAAGAACTCCGCACGAAGTCCGCGGGCACCGAGTACGGCGTGCATGCGGAATACGTCGCGGAAATGGTGCGGCAGATGATGTACGCGCAATACAAGGAAGAGACCTACACGCGCGGTCTCACCGTGACCACGACGATCGATTCCGCCGATCAGGACGCCGCCTACAAGGCCGTGCGCAAGGGCGTGATGGATTATGAGCGTCGCCACGGCTATCGCGGGCCGGAAGGCAACATCACGCTGCCGGCAAGCGCTGACGATCGCGCGGAAGCCATCGAAGATGCGCTCGTCGATCATCCGGACAACGGCGATCTGGTCGCGGGCGTGGTGACGGCTGCCAGCGCGAAACAGGTGACGGCGCAGTTCGTCGGCGGGGATACGGCGACTGTTTCCGCCGAAGGCCTGCGCTTCGTCGCGGCGGCGCTGCGCGGCAATGCATCGAAGGCGTTGGCCATCAGGCCCGGCTCGATCATCCGCCTGATGCGGGACGACAAGGGCACTTGGCAAATCACACAGTTGCCGCAGGTCGAAGGCGCGCTCGTGTCGATGGTGCCGCAGGACGGCGCGATCCGCGCGCTCATCGGCGGCTTCGATTTCAACAAGAACAAGTTCAACCACATCACGCAGGCCTGGCGTCAGCCGGGTTCGAGCTTCAAGCCGTTCATCTACTCGGCGGCGCTCGACAAGGGTCTGGGACCGGCGACCATCATCAACGATGCGCCGCTGTCCTTCCCGTCCGCGAATGGCGGCGATGCGTGGGAACCGAAGGACGACGATCAGCCCGACGGCCCGATGTCCATGCGCACCGGCCTGCAGAAGTCGAAGAACCTGGTGTCGATCCGCATCCTGTCGTTTATCGGCACGCAGTACGCGCAGGACTTCGTCACGAAGAACTTCGGCTTCGACAAGGACAAGACGCCGCCGTATCTGCCGCTCGCGCTCGGTGCGGGGCTCGTCACGCCGCTGCAACTGAGCGGCGCGTATTCGGTGTTCGCGAACGGCGGGTATCGCATCAACCCGTATCTGATCGCGCAGATTCAGGACGCGCGCGGTGCCGTTGTGTCGCAGGCCGATCCGCTGACTGCGGGCAAGAATGCGCCGCAGACGCTCGAACCGCGCAATGCGTATGTGATGAACAGTCTGCTGCACACGGTCGCCACGCAAGGCACCGGCTCGGGCACGAACATCCTCAAGCGCAACGATTTGCAGGGCAAGACCGGCACGACCAACGATGCGAAGGACGGCTGGTTCGCGGGCTATCAGAAACAGCTCGTCGCGGTGGCGTGGATGGGTTATGACCAACCGAAGACGCTCGGCAGCCGCGAGTTCGGCGCGCAGCTTGCGTTGCCGATCTGGGTCGAGTACATGGGCCGCGCGCTGCGCGGCGTTCCGCAGGAGCAGATGCAAAAGCCCGATGGCGTGACCACGGTCGATGGCGAACTGTTCTTCGCCGACCGCACGCCGGGCGCGGGCTTCGTCGCGAGCATCGGGCTGGACAACACCAACCCGATGGCGGGCGATGCCACGACGATGGGCGGCGTCGGTCCTGCCGGCATGCAGGCGCCGCCACCGCCGCAAGTCACGACGGACGAACGTCAGCAGATCATGGACTTGTTCAGCAAGCACTGATCTTCGGGTCATTGCCATGAAAAAAAGCGCGCCGGGTTCTCATCGAACCCGGCGCGCTTTGCTTTTGTGCGCGACGCTTTACTTGCCGACCGTCGACGCCGACTTCACCGCGCAATCCACCTTGAGCGTGCTCTTGTCCGCGAAAGTGAGGGTGAGGGGAATGGTCGAGCCGACCTGCAGCGGTTTGGCGGGTTGTTCGAGCATCAGGTGATAGCCCTTCGGCGCGAACTTGAGCGTGCCGTGCGCGGGCACCTCGGCATGATCGACGGGTGCCATCGTCGCCGTGCCGCTCGTGGTTTCGGACTTATGCATCATCGTCATGCCGAAGGCGGGCATGTCCGCGCCGGTGAGCGTGGCGTTCTGATCGCCGTTGTTCGTCACGTTGAAGTAGCCGGACGAGGGCAGGGTCGATGGCATCGCGCGGACCCAGCAATCGCTCGCTTCGAGCGTGGCCGCTTGTGAGAACGACGAGAAACTTGCGAGCGATACAAGCGCGATCGCGCTGGATAGAAAAGCGATTTTTTTCATGATGTTCTACTTGACCGTGAAGTTGTAGTGACCTTGCGTGCGATGCCCATCAGCCGCGAACGCTTTCCATAGCACCGTGTAGACGCCGGGTTCGAGCGTGCCGAGCGCGACGTGCATGTGCTTCCTGTCGTTGGCATCGACGATGGATTTTTCGTGGTTCACCTGCGTGCCGCTCACCGTCGTGACGAGCAGCGAACTGAAGGCCGGTTCCAGGTCTTCACCGAACTCGATGGAGACTTCCCGCGGCGCATTGACCGTCGCGCCCGGACCGGGTTGCTGAATCTTGGGGATGGCGTGCGCGAACGCAAGCTGCGCGGATGCGAGCAGCGCAACGCCGAGCGCGATACGCCGTGTCGATGATGTCGTCATGTTCGTGTGTCCTTGGCGCTTGCCTCGCATGAAGTTGCGGCAAGCAGTCTTTCTTGAAGGCGGAAGAGATCAGGCGAGGGCGGGTGGCGCGCGAGGCTGTATGTGCGTGCGTTGGGCACTGCGCGTCGTGTTGATGTCATGCGTTTGCTCGAAGGTCTCGCTCCATGACGCGATGCCGTGATCGCCACGCGTGAACGCAGGCGGCGCAGACGCATGCGTGACCAGATCGCAATAACCGCAAGCCTGCATGTGATGCAGCGGTGCGTGATCTGCCCGAGGCTTCGAAGCGCAGAGGCTCGCGAACGTCAAATCGTCGCGCGCGTGCTCGATTGCCTGAGAGACGAGCGGCGCGAACGACAGCAGCAGGATCGCGCACAAAGCCGCGAACCCGCCGATCATCCTGACCATGCCTCGACGCAATTGATGCATGACTGACTTCGTAACTCGACTCGTTTCGTTGATCGAAGATTATGCCATGCAGGTCATGGCGTTCTGATCGTGATGACGAGTATGTCGCAGGCCTTCATGCAAAGGAAAAAGTGCGTGAGGTGTTGCATCATCGATGATGGTCCCTTATAATTCTTTTCTTCGACGGACGCGGGGTGGAGCAGTCTGGCAGCTCGTCGGGCTCATAACCCGAAGGTCGTAGGTTCAAATCCTACCCCCGCAACCATTCTCATAAACACGTTTCTGATTGCTGTCGCAGCAAGTCGTTCGGAAACGTCGTCAAAGTTGGCTAGTAAGTAAAGCCAGTTCAAGTTCTTTAATGGCTGTCGCTCGAGAGAGTGCGGCGATCGCGTTTAGCCCCAACTACATTTCCAGCAGCCGCAAACATGGTTCTGCGATTCTCGCACGCGCGCGATGGCTATCGCTGCACTGTCGTTGCTGCCAATCTACTCGATTGCATAATTGTGATGACTTCGCGTCTTGATTCGCGCAAACAATCCGTTGAGCTTCCGGACTAGTCTCTGCGAGTGGCCTGCAAGTGGCCTGCAATGCGGGGCGTCGATGTCATCGATACATTGGTTCGGACTCGCCTTGACGCTTATTCGACAGGCAACGCCTACAGCGCGAATCACGCGACATCAGAGGCCGAATGCCGATGCTTGTCGCTCAGTTGATGGCCTAAGCGATGAATGTGTGGTTGCCTTGCCTCGGCAACCGGTGATGTTACGACTAGCTTTTGTGTGTACTTGATCGCAGAAGCCAAGTCATTCATTGCGCGTACAGCGTGAACTGATTCAGGGCGGAATTAGGCTTCTTGCACGCAGCTTTTACAGGCCTATTCAACGAACGCAATCCGCTTCGACGTTCGCTCCATTCGCACGTTCGCTATTCGGCCCATGCCATTGGGCGAGGCAAAGATGATCCGATGTCATTCAAGGTCGTTCATGTATAACGCGACCTAAGGATTCAAGCGGCCGGTTGTCGATCCAAGTGTGAGGCGGGAATAACCCGAAAACGCCGCGATGCTGATAGCAATTAACTTTAGGACGATTCCCGCATCGAAATTTAGGGTTGGAGCCTAAAATCGAGAGATAAACAGTTCAAGGGAATTCCAATGCGAGGTTTCGCGGCTTCATGCACATTTAAATTAAGTAGTCCTCTTCCCAATCAGCTGTGCTTGTGTGTTGCGGCAACTGTCGGCGTGCAGCCGCTCCCTCGAGAGAGTTGAAACTGTCAAGCATGGATCCGCGTTTATTGGACCTGTACCTCGACGAGCTTCGCTACATGCAGGCAATGAGCGGCGAGTTTGCAGCAGAGCACCCGAAAATCGCCCGTCGACTTGGTATGGTGGGAGAGGAGGCCGGTGATCCTTATGCGCGTCGCCTGCTTGAAACATCCGCTTTCGTAAACGCACGTTTGCAGCAGGGCTTCGCCGACGAGTTTCCGCTGCTGACTCAGGCGTTACTTTCGAGCGTCTATCCGAACTATCTTGCTCCAACGCCGTCGATTGCGGTCGCACGCTTCTATCCGGGTGGCGAGTCAGCAGGGTTCTTGGCGGGGCACACAGTCAAAAAAGGCACTGATCTCACATCTCATCTTCCCGATGCGGAAACAACGCCTTGCGTGTTCCGCACGACGCAGGATGTGACGCTTTACCCGCTCGCTGTGGAAGATGTGCGACTCACCGACGTTCCTCCCGATCTCCAGAGGCTGGACCGTTATGTCCCGCCTGAGCGGCGCGTCCGCGGCGCCCTGCGTCTGCGCCTGCGCACCATGGATCACGCCCCGTTCGCTTCCTTGCAGAACTTGGATCTGCTTCCGGTATATCTGGCGGGCGATGAGAAGACCGCCTCGCACTTGCACGAGCTGATCCATACCGCCGCGCTGGTTTCGATCGTGGGTGAGCCGGGACGCTTTGGTGAACCGGGCTACTCGCCGCATGTGGTGCGCTCGAACGCTGTTATTCAAAACGGGCTCGCCATCAACGAAGCCGTGTTGCCACTTGTTTCGCCGCAGTTTCATGGACACAACCTGTTGCAAGAGTATTTTGCCTGCCCCGCGCGGTTTTTCTTTTTCACATTGACAGGACTCCGCGCGGGCTTCGCATGCATTCAGGGTTGTGAAGCTGAGGTTATCGTGCTGCTGGACCATTCGACGAGCGATTTGGCTGGTCGAGTGGACGCAACCATGTTCGCGCTCTTTTGTTCCCCGGTCGTGAACCTGTTTCGCGCGCGGACCGCGACCGCATCGATTCACGATGGCGGGCGACGCGTTCATCTTGTGCCTTTCGAGCAAAGCCCGCTTGACTATGAGGTTCATTCGGTGGAACGCGCGATCGGTCAGGTCAGCGAGGACTCGGACGAATTGCTGTTTCGTCCTTTGCATCAGGCAGTGCTGCACGACGAGCAAGACCGAGGAGCGTACTTCACGGTGTTGCGCGAGAAGCATGTGTCGAAAGCCAAACGCCGCGCCTATGGTACGCGTACGCCCTACATCAGCACCGAAACGTTCCTGTCGCTCGTCGGGCGCAATGGCGAAACTTACGACCGCAGCGACGATGACCCCATCAATTATCTGTCGGTCGATGCATGGCTGACCAATCGCGATCTGCCGGGACTGCTGCGCTGTAACGGCGTGCGCGATCTGAACATGCGCGCTTCGGCAGCAATCGCGAGCATTGGCTTCGTGCGCGCACCCAGCCGGTCGAGACCGTCGCTGGCCACAGGCAAGAATGCATGGAAACTCGTCGCGCAATTGAGCATTGGTTTATCGGCGTTCGATGACGGCTTCGACGAAACGCATCAAGGTGAGGGTCTGCGTCGCCTGCTGCGTTTGTATCTGTCCGACTACATGCAAGCTCAGCAACTTCAGGTCGAGAGCATCATCTCGGCGACGCTCAGGCCGTTGTATTGCGTCATGCCAGGCAAAGTTCCACCAATGGTCCGTGCACTTGAGTGCACGGTGAGCCTCGATGAAAACGGCTTCGACGGCGTGAGCCCTTATGCGTTCGGGACGGTTCTTGAGCACTACCTTGCCCGTCACGCATCTAGCGGCTCCTTTACTACAACGGCGTTGCGTTCGAAGCAGCGCGGGCACCTTGCGCAATGGCCACCACGCGCGGGAACACGAACCGCGGGCTGACACAGAGCCAGACAATTGATCGCTGCCGCGATTTACCACACGGTATCGCCGTGACCTTTACCAAAATAATCAGAGAGTATTCATGTTCAACCCCCTACAAACGCGCACGTTGAAAGTTGCGTGCGATTCCCTGCCCACTTGGGCCGGGGTCGACGTGCTCTTTGTGCAACGCGTGAGTGGCGTCGAGGCGCTTGGCGAGCTCTTCGAATATCGCGTGGAGTTGGCAACATCGGACCTTCCGACCTTGCCGGTGTATAGAGCGCGCGAACTGATTAAGCCCGACGAGCTGATCGGCAAGCCAATTGCTGTTTCCATCGAATTTGAGGGCAAGGGCACTTTCATTCCTGGAATGCCAGGCAATTCAGGCGCGGGCAACATTGGCGCGGGTGTGCGCACGATCGACGGCCTCATCACCGAGGTGCAGCATACCGGCAGCGACGACCGGCGCGCCTACTATCAGTTCACGGTTCGACCGTGGCTCTGGCTTGCGAGTCAAAATCGTGACAGCAGAGTGTTCCAGAACATGAGCGTTTTGGAAGTAACGGACGAGGTATTCAAAAGCGGAAAATATATCTTCCCATGGACGGCGCGTCTGGCGGCGGTTGCGCTGAACAACAACGTCTTCCCGAAGCGCGACTTCATCCGGCAGTTTTGGCAGAGTGACTTTGAATTTCTGAGCCAACTCTGGAGCGAATGGGGCATCTACTATCTTTTCGATGGAATGACGCTCGTGCTTTGCGATTCGCCCGGCTCACATAAGAGGCATCATAACGTCTATGACACTGTGCTGTATCACCCGTCGGAGAGAAAGCGCATCGACGAGGAGCATATTCATCGGCTGCAGGTATCACGTCGCATCACTGCAGGCGATGTCACGCTTAACGACTATGACTACACGCGCTCGAACGGCAAGTTCGATGTGAATCAGTCGCGCCATAGCAAGGCGTCGTTCGACAACATTGAGCAGTATCACTGGGGCGATTACACGCAGCCGCTGGCAGGCGCGATGGGCCTCTCGGGGACGCCCAACGATTACGACAATGAGGGCGACTATCTCGCTCGCGTGCGCGTGGAAGCACTGCGCTGCGAGCGCTTGCGTCTTCACGGCACGGGTAATTTGCGTGGGCTTACGACGGGCAAGCTCTTCACCCTCAAGGGACATCCGGTACAGGACGTGAACCAGCGGTATCTGGTGGTCTCGACCTCGCTCGATGTACGCAATGCCGATGAGCTGACCGTTACTCCCGGGACCGACGCACAGTATCACTGTGTGACGAATTTCGTGCTGCAACCGGCCAATACATTCTTCAAGAGGCCGCCGCAGGCGAAGCCGCGAGCGCATCCCGAGACAGCAGTGGTGACGGGACCGGAGAATCAGCCCATCTGGGTGGACGGATACGCGCGAGTGCGCTGTCAGTTCAAATGGAATAGGGTCGGTCAGAATGATGAGAACTCGAGCTGCTGGATTCGTATGTCACTTCCGTGGCATGGCGGACCGCATAGCTTTATCTCGGTGCCGCGCGTCGGCGATGAACTGACCATCGGATATCACGAGGACGATCCGGATAAACCGTTCATCATGGCTAGCAAGGTGAATCAGTTCAATCAGCCTCCTTTTGAATTGCCCAGGAACATGGCGCTCACGGGACTGGTGAGTCATGCGCTTCAAGGTAGGGGGCATAACTACGTCGTCACCGATGACACGCCGGGTCAACAGCAAGTGCAGGTGGCGAGCGATCAGGCGAATTCGCGGCTGGTGCTGGGGTATAACACACGAATTAAATATAAGGCGGGCCGGGAACAGGCGCGCGGGCTTGGCTGGGAATTGGCCACTGATGCCTGGGGCGTGCTGCGTGCCAATCAAGGCATGCTCATCACGACCGAGACACGCAGCGGTGCCGGCAACCCTGCCAAGGACATGAGCGAGACGGTGCAGCGGCTCACGACTGCGCACGATCTCCATGAAACGTTGGCGAAGCTTGCACAAAAACACAAGGCTCAATCAACAGGTGCGGATCAGGGCGAGCTTGTTCGCTCGATCGACGAACAAAACGAAGGCATTCGTGGCCACGCATCGGGAGATGGTCGCGATTTCCCTGAATTGGAAACGCCTCAGCTGACGTTGGCAAGCCCTTCTGGAATACAGACCACGACAGCACGAAGCACGCACATTGCGAGCGCACAACATCTGGGACTCACCACGGGAGGTGACGTGGGGATTGCAGCTGGCCGTTCGTTTTTCGCCAGCGTCGCGAACGGGCTATCGATGTTCGTTCATAGGGTCGGCATAACGCTTGTTGCAGCCTCCGGCAAAGTCCGGCTTGAAGCGCAAAGCGATCAGATCGAAATAGTCGCCAAAAAAGCAATCGAACTGATGAGCACGACGGACTGGATTAGCCTGAAAGCTAAGCGGGGAATCCGCTTGAACGGCGGCGGAACAGAAATCGAGATCAGCGAGGCCGGTATTTCGGGATTTTCCAATGGTCGCTTTACCATGCATGCAGCGGGCCATCAGTTTGCTGCGCCTCAGGAGCGCGTCGCCCAATTACGAAGTTTTCCGGAGCAAATCACGCCAGATTGCATGAAGTCAGCCGCCCGTGCGCGTGCTTCAATTGTGGAGCGCCAATGAATCTGCCCGTTAAAGGTTTTCTACCCGCCCAGCCAACGAGCGCCGACGGCATAAAGAAGTCTATTGCCGCGACCCCTCAGTTGAATGAAAGATCCCGCTTGAATTTGCTCTTTGACGCGGCAAACCATCCAGCCGGGCTAGACGCCGTCGAGCAGTACGTCCGTCGAACCAGTGCCTCGATTGTCAATCTCCTAGAGCATTTACCCGAGGGTGACTCGCGTGACGTGGGCTTTTACCTGGTGGCCATCGATGCGGGACAGGCTGAAGAGGTTCTCGAGTATTGGGCTGATCCGAAGATTCAACCTGCGGGCATATGGCTCTGGAGTCAGTCGGACACCCCAACGCTTGCAGCGCATTTGCGGCAGTTCATTCTGATCCAGCATCAGCCGAAAAGATCGGGGCTTTTGCGACTTGCTGATCCACACACGTGGTCCGCACTGACCAATGACCTTGAGGGTTGCGTTGGTCAGATGTTGTGCTCATCGCTTGACGTCTGGTGGATGGCCGATATGGATGGTCAATGGTATTCATCCGCCCCGGCACGACGGTCAAGCGATAAACCCGCTACACCGATGGTTTTGAAGGAGCAGCACGTCGCGAAACTCATCGACGCAATGTGGCCGATACAAATTTATTTCGCATTGCATCCGACGTCAGAAGAACTTCCAAACTTCGGTACGCGGATGACGCGTCTGGAAGCTATTCGTGACGAACATGCAAGAGCCAAGGATTGGGGCGGAAGCGACGGACGAGACTTCGTCATGTTTTCAAGCTTGGCGGAAGCGTTTGGAACAAACTTCGACAAAGCACCACACATTCAACAGGCGCTAAAACAGGGTAGAGATACGAGGATAAAGCTTGCTGACACTTTGCGCTCTATCCCGCTTGAATATTGGGAGAGGGTATAGCCGGTTCCACGCTTGTGCCGATGGCAAACGAGGCGAATCAAGCCAAAAGCCAGCGCCCTGCGCGAAAGCGTAAGTGAAACACCGCAAATCAAATCGCTGGGTGCGCAGGCGATGGCGCAGGCGGCGGAAAAATGTTTGCTTAATAAAGGGAAAGGCGGGAACGAATGGACCTGCTGTGCTGAAGTCACGCTTGGCTAGCCGGTTCAAATAACTTGGACGGCCAGCGCGACAGGTGCGCAATATAATGCAGAGATGTGAGATAACGGTCGCGAGTTAATGGTGGTCGTGCCAAATCAGATGACTCCAAGCCGACAAAGGTATCTTGAACTGCACTTCTATACCCCGACGCATATTGAGTGTGGCTTGGCTTGCTCCTTGGTATTTTGAGTTGGTCAACTGAGGCTGATACATCAAGATTTAAAAATCAACACAGCGAACAAAGGCGGGAGTATCTGTTGAACCCGCTATCCGAATGGCCTGCATCGAAGCCGTTCGTGATCGACATGAAACAGCTGAGGAATGCAGTGGATGCGACGCATGAGACTTTGTCCTATGTTCGGGCTTAGTAACGGAAGAGCGCAAGTCGGCACTCATTCACGGACCAAGCGTAATTTAAAAACCGCAAATAAATAGTGATGTTGGAAGAAAAGATGAAAAAACTCTTGGTACTTATATGTTCGATTTTTCTGGCGTCGTGCACACGATCAGAAAAATATACTGTTACCCTGGCAGGATTCAATTACACAGACAGGCCCATCGCAGGATACGCAGTTGATGGTGCGGGCGGCGGAAATATGTTCGCCAATCAACGGAATGGCGGAAGTGGATGGGCCTGCTGTGCTGAAGTCACGGTTGGCCAGCCTGCCCATATAACCTGGACGTTTAGTGCGACTGGTAAGCAATATGATGCGGGGCTTCGATATGAAGATCACGACTTGACGGTAGTCGTGCCCAAACCAGAAGGCCCTAAAAAACCCCAATATCTCGAGGTGCACTTTTATTCAAAGAGCCGCGTCGAACTACGTCTCGTCTCATTCCCCGGCAGTGCACGATGGCCTGCGGGAACCGACGCTTCAAAATTTGACAATTAAAACGATATTAAAACAGCATGGCAAAAACAAGTATGAATGTTGCAGACAAAGCGAATCGCGCGTTTAATAAGGCAGACAGTGCCTCACAAAGTCCCTGTTATGTTTGCGAAAAGATGCTGTGGCTGTCCTTTTTTTTCGACGCACCTCGTTGCGACGTTGTCGAAGATCTCGGTCACCCAGATAAGATGACGAATGTGGGGAAGTTATTTTCTGCGCATATTGAAACTGATCCTGCGCGTGGCGTTTATCGAATTTATTACAATGGGCTACAAAAATCTCTAAATACTCCAGATATTGCAAAGACGGGCACTCAGGAAGAAATAGGCAACCAAAAGCTGAGCAAAGAGTTCGAAGATAAAGTAAAAGATGCAGGCAAGGATGCGCTTAAGGATACGGCGAAATCGCATAAAATTGAGCTTGGTTCAATGAAATCACTCCTTAACCCCAAAACTTGGGCTAATGTATTTGCAAAAATTGTGATTTCCACAGGGGCGGAAACAATTGGATCCGTACGCGATAATCGGCTTTTCAGCAGCTTTACCGGGTCTGGCGTAATTACACGAGTCAATAACGCCATTCAGAGTTTCAAAAATGCTGTAGACGCGCATACAGAGGAAATAGTCCGGATTCGAATAGCAATATTTGGTGCCGATTTTGGGGCTGCAATCGCTCGGCTATTCGCGAACAAGTTGATCAACGGAAGCATGACCATCAAAGGAGACAAAATATTTTATAAAAATGCCGAAATTGAATTTGTCCTGATGGGACTTTTCGATTGCGTATCTGCACGAAGCAAGAGTTTGGTTAATTCTATGGCGTTGGACAAGGCAAGCCTTGGATTTTATTCGCAAGGCTTGGATGGACCAATGGGAATCCGACAACAGTTTCGACGTGTTTATCATGCCGTTGCTGCGCATGAGAATAGGCTCTATAAGCGTATTGATAGCGTTCGTAAGTGCTCGGCACCGACTGTCAAAGAGGAGTTGTTTGCCGGCGAGCAGAAAGACGTCGTCGGAGGACACCTTCCCGGCGAGCAGAAACGGAGTAATCAACTCTCGCGAATTCCGTTGCGTCGCATGTATTCAGAGGCTCTGCATGCGGGCGTGCCCCTTCGTTCACTTGATCAAATAAGCAGCGCTGATCGGCCGTTGGCTTTGTCGTTTGCTTTAAGCGACAAACTCACCGAAAACGGAGTTCAAGCAGATACCGCGGCGCGCATTCGGTCGTTATTTGAACCGCCGCTAAATGCCGGCTCGCTCGAGGAAGGGTTGGCAGCCGGCGCTCGACAGCGCCTGCACTGGTTGGCAAGTGTATTCGGTGTGCCGGAGAAACGGGAAAAGTACGCTAAAATCTTCGACCGGTTAGATACGCAAATTCATGGAATTCAGAACGCTTTCAACGATCCTATTGCGAGAACCTCCCTATATCCGGCGGACGTCGTCAATGCGTCGCTACGGAAGGAACTTAGTGCCGAGCTGAGCTTGCTGAACTCGTGGCAGCGCGACTTCGAGACTTTTAACGGCCAATATCGTCAGCCGCTTTCGACGGCGGATGTAGCTAATTCTGCAGTCTTTGAGCAATTCATCCACGATGCTTTTGCCGAAGAGGCCGGCGACCGCCTCGACCAAATGGAGAGCAAATTAACTACGGGACCGGCGTATTGGGGCTATCTCACAGTTCGTCCAATCGACGAAAGCGACAAGTTTACGGATTGAACACCTGTGCGTGAGCGTGAAACCAGTGTTTGATGGCGATCTGCTAATTCGATACCTTGATCGCTGGCTCTCACCTCACTGCTAGGCAACGTCCTCATCGGACAACTTGAACGCTTGTCAGAGTTTGCGCGGACCTGCAAAGAAGCGCGGCGAAGTCGCTGGGCATCTTCCTCTCGGAAGAAGCCCGCACTCGTCGTCGCTTCTAACGGTTCTTAACTGATTGGGATCAGTCAAGTGATCCGCGGATACTTTTGTGCTTTCGCGTTTGCTCACGTTACGGTCATGTCGCATTACCTCGCCTTCATGGCCGCGCTAAACGTTCTCGCGCCACACGCGCATGACACAATTCCTCGACGCCTCGTATCCGGAGACTCATCGCCATGGACATCACACACGATCTGCAAATCATCGCGCATCAGGAGCGTACGCTCGCGTTCGCGCAGTTCCATGCCGAACAGGCGTGGCAACTCGGCACGCAACTGCGCGAGATGGCGCTCGCGCGCGATGCCGCCATCGTCATCGATATACGCGTGCTCGGGCGCACGCTCTTTCACGTCGCGCTGGATAACACGTCGCCCAGTAACTCGCGTTGGGCCGAGCGCAAGGCGAGGACCGTCGAGCACTTTCATCGTAGTTCGTATGCGATCGGTCTGAGCCTGCAACAGGCGGGCACGACGCTTACCGACAAGCACGGCCTGAACCTGTCCGAATACGCGTCGCACGGCGGCGGCTTTCCGTTGCGCGTGACGGGCGTGGGTGTGATCGGCGCGGTGACGGTGTCGGGCCTGTCACAGCGCGACGATCACGAACTCGCAGTCGAGGCGCTGTGCGCGGTGCTCGGGATTGAATTCAGCACGCTCTCGCTGTCACGCGCCTGATAAAAAAGATGCGCTCCACCGCCTATGTGCTCCTCGCCATCGCCATTGTCGCGGAAGTGATCGCGACTTCCGCGCTGCGTGCATCCGATGGCTTCACGCGCGCGATTCCTGCGTGCATCGTCGTGATCGGATACGGGGTGTCGTTCTATTTGTTGTCGCTGACGCTGCGCACGTTGCCGGTCGGCATCGTCTATGCGGTGTGGTCGGGCGCGGGAATCGTGCTCATCACGCTGGTCGCGACGCTGCTGTTCAAGCAGACGCCCGATTTGCCCGCGATGCTTGGCATGGGCCTGATCGTCGCGGGCGTCGTCGTGCTCAATGCGTTCTCTAAGATGAGCGCGCACTGACCACGCGAGACGGGCTGAACGCGGTTATTTGCAGCGGACGATCATCGAGCGATTTTTGACGTTCGCCGAAATGACGTTGGTGACGCCGCCGCCCGTCGGACCGCCTTCCTCGTTGTCCTTGGAAACGATGTCGTAACCCGTCGCGCCGCAGGCCTTGCCCGCGAGCACATAGCAGCTTGCCCAACTCGTTCCGGCATCGGCGCCGCTGCAGTTGACGGCATAGCCCGTCTGGCCATCGGGCAGATTGATAAGCGATGCATCGCTGGACGACGCACACGCGCCAAGACTCGCGACGACCAGCGCGGCGGCACCGAGGGCCACGCGACGCCATGCAGGCAGGAAAGGTCGGCGTGCGCGCCGATCGGATCGATTCATCTTCAGCTTCACCTTGATTTTGAGATGCGCATTGTCCCATACCCGCCTTACGTGACGATAAAGCGCCTGTAGGCCTTTAACGGCGGGCGCGGCGCTTGCGGAGCTACATCAATGAAGGCTTAAAAGAACTTTTTCCCGCGAAGCACGCCTTACCAACGATCGTTCGGTTTTAATTGCCGGCGAAAAAATCAAAAGGGAGAAGCAAGATGGCGGAACGCGTGACAGGACCGTATCGCGGTTATTACATCAGCGCAGCGGCGCGGCTCGTGCAATCGGGCGATCCGGAAGAGGCGCGCGAGGCGCCCATCTATGTCGGTTCGGTGAGTTTGGCGCAAGGCGGTCCGGACGATGTGCATCGCTTCGAGGCGCTCGTCGATCTCGGCTCGGAGCAGCGTTTCGAAACCGAGGACGAGGCGCTCAAATATGTCGAGGAAGCGGCGCGCGAATACATCGACCGCCTGCTGCGTGCGACATGATGCGCCCCGTCCACCTTCGCAACGCCGTGCTTTATGACGTCGCGAACTGCCTCATGGATTTGTTTCCGAGCGGCGCGGATGTCGCCGAAGTCGGCGTCGAAGCCGCGCCCGCGTTGTTCGTGAGCTGGCGCACCGGCGGGGTGGCGAATCATCCGGGCAATATCGCGTGGGGCGTGCATTACCGGTTCGACGCGCTGTTGCTGCGCGACTATCCGCATCTGCCGGAAGAAGAACGTCAGCGTGTCTGCGAGCGCGTGCGCGAAATGAGCCGTCAACTCGATTTCAACTACGCCGACCCGCTCGCCAGTTCGCTACTGGTCGTGGATGTCGGCCATGCGGTTCTGACCGCGTGATTCGTCATGCTGGACCGCGTGCCGGACACGCGAGTACCATATTCGCCGAATCGCTCCGCGCTCAAGCTCCCGAGATCACCATGGACATTCATTTTCTGCCGGATGCGCCCGGTTATCGCGACGCCAATCTCACCATCGAATTCGCCGCGCTCGTGGATGGACGGCGCGTGCCGTGCGCGATCTCGGTCGAAGCGCTCGAAGATCACTTCGGCGTCAAAAGCTACGACAGCGACGGCTGGATCGGCGCGTTCGACGCAGCGCGAACGCGCATCGAAGCGGTCGCGCGTGAGCACCTGCGTGTGACCAACGGCATGCCCGTGCTCCTCAAGAGCGGCCATTTTCCGCCGGGCCGTGTGATCGCCTGAATCGGGCGAAAGCGGCTCTTACACGCAATCGTGTAAGAGCTTCGCGCGTGCTCCGCTGTGCCGGGTTACATATCCTTACGCTTGCGCGCCCATCGGAGTAGCATCGCCCGAAACGACGCAGCGGCGCGCTCCGTTCGGCACGTGTTTTGCTCGATTGCATCTGCTTGCCTCTGGCTAGTTGCGAGCAAACCACTATAAAAGTCGCGCGGGGTCGTCATGCTTCATTCCTTCTTGCACGCACTTGTCGAATCGAACGCGTTGTGGCTCATGTCAGCCGCGCTTGGCGTGCTGGTGCTTGCGCTTTACATGGTGATCGCATCGGTCATGATGCGCGAATCGGACGAGCCGTTTTACGCTGCGCCGCAGCGTCCGGACGACGAGAGCAAGATGATTGTCTGAGCGGCGCGGCGACGGCGGCACAGGCGTATCGGCGAGTGCGGTGAAAAGCACGTGAACGCGCACCGGACGCGTGCACGAACGAGCCCGCGCGCGTATCGTTGAGCATGAATGCGCATGCACGCGAACCCGGATTGCCGGGGAACGTTTGCCATGCGTCCGTCACATACCGCGCCGGAACCAAAAGCTCACGAGCGCATTGCCGAACTCTGTCACCGAATAGCGAACCGACCCGAACTCCAACACGATGACCACTGAAGACATCCGTATCGACTCCGCCAACGGCATCGGCTTCATCGCGCTGGATCGTCCGAAGGCGCTCAACGCGCTGACGGCTCCGATGCTGCGCGCCATCAGCGAGGCCTTGCGGGCCTGGCGTCACGATCAGGCGATTCGCGCCGTGATCGTCTACAGCCCGCACGTGCGCGCGTTTTGCGCGGGCGGCGACATCCGTTTTCTGTACGAATCCGCGAAGGCGGGCGACCGCGACGCGATCGACGCTTTCTTCACCGACGAATACAAGCTCAACCACGCCATTTTCACTTTCCCGAAGCCTTATGTCGCGGTGATGAACGGCGTCGTGATGGGCGGCGGCATGGGCATTTCGCAGGGCGCGCATCACACGGGCGGCCTGCGGATCGTCACGCAATCCACCAAGATGGCGATGCCGGAGACGCGCATCGGCCTGTTTCCTGACGTGGGCGCGAGCTGGTTCCTGGCGCGCGCGCCGGGCGCGATCGGCCGCTATCTGGCCGCGAGCGGTGCGAGCATGAGCGCGTCCGATGCGCTGTACGCCCGCATGGCCGATGCTTATCTCGACGATGGCGCGCTGCCCGGGCTGATCGAATCGCTGCGGCATCAGCGCTTTCTGGACGGCGTGGAGATCGTGCGCTTCGTGCAGAACGAAACCACGCGGTACAAGGTTGCGCCGGTGCTCGACAGAAGCGAACTGGCGCAATCGCGCACGTTCATCGACAAGCACTTTGCCTCGGGCAACGGCGCGGCGATTCTGGCCTCGCTCGAACGCGATACGAGCGACTGGGCCGCGCGCACGGCGGCCGAATTGCGCGAACGCTCGCCGTTATCGGTGGATGTCGCGCTTCAGCAGATCGATCGCGCGAAGTTCTCCACGATGGCTGAAACGCTGCGGCGCGACCTCGATCTCACGCGCACGATTTTCGAACGTGGTGACGTGGTGGAAGGCATTCGGGCGCGCATCGTCGACAAGGACAACAAGCCGGCGTGGAAGGTCGCGCGCGCCGAAGATGTGAATGCAAAGGACGTCGAGCGGATGTTCGAGAGCGCGTGGTTGGCGTCGGCGCATCCGCTGCGGTTGTTGAAGGACTGAAGCGGACCGCGACGTTCAGTTCGATTCGCCATGTCCCGCCATGAAGGCGCGCATGAAGACGAGCGCGCCCCATCCCCAGATGGCGTTTGCGATCAGACCCGGCGTGAGGCGCGGCAGCATGTTGCCGCTCGGCCAGACGCCGCGCGCCGGATCGATGATGAACGCACCTACCGCCGTCAGCACGATACCGCCGAACACCAGCGAGCCGATCCACGGCGCGCCGCGCTCGGGCGACACGCGCAGCAGCCACGCCATCAGCACGGCGAAAATCGCGCTCCATAGCGCATTGGCGATGAATTCGGGAATGCCCAGCGGCAGGAACGGCACGGTAGAGAAGCCAGCGGGATCGATGACGCCTGCGGCATGCAGCAGCGCCAGCGTCGATTCTCTGAAGAACAGTGCGGCGAGAAAACCGGAAACGAACGGCAGAATGACTTTTTGCATTGGCTGGAACGCTTGCGGCGGGCGAAACCGCGCTTTCTCCGTTTATCGTGAACGAGCGCCATTATAGGGGCCGCGCGTGGCGTTCCGGTCGCTGTGACGTCGATCTTTCAGGAGAATCAGGACAACGACGCTTACTTCGCGATCGCGTCGCTCGCCGGACTGTGATGAAGCATGCGGTCGCTGTTTGGCGGTGCGGCAGGACGTTTCACGGGCATGTTGTCGGGGTTGTCGGGACGCGCGGTGTTGGCGGCCGGTGCGCCCGGTGCGCTGGGAGGCTTGACCATGGAAGAATTGTCCGCGGGCGCGGCGGTCTGAGCTTGTGCGGCGAATGCAAGGCAGAGGAGGGTAGCTGCCGTGAGCGTGGTTTTCATGATGGTTATCTCCGCGAGACGGCCACGGGAAGTCGCGGCTGCTTTTGGATATTGACCGGCAAGAAAGGGAAAGATTCGCGCGATTGCCTCGGAACCTTAATCGGAATAAAGAGCGGCTTCCGCACGTTACGACGATAGCAACCCTCTCGCTGCCCTCGTCATGCGTGTAAGTGAATATGCCGCCGTCGCGTTCGTCTGTGTGTCGCTGCTGTCATGGGCGAACGCAACGCGCGCGCAGAACTACGAAGATCCGCTCGATCACACCGGCGATTGCCGCGCGGTCCTGGAAGATGCCGATATCGATGGCGTCACCGAGCCCGTCGCCGCGCGCGCCTGCTTAGGCCCCGACGGCTTCTGGCAAATCGTGCGCGATAACGACGCGAGCGTCATCGTGTATCCGACCGCCGCGTATCCGTATGCCGATCCGTGGTACTACGGGCCGCCGATTTTCGTGGGCGTCGGCGCGAGCTTTGTGTTCATCGACCGCTTTCATCACTTTCACCACTTCTATCGCGCCGGGCACGGGCATTTCGGCGGCTTTCATCCCGGATTCCATCCGTATGCCGGATCGCCGCATGGTTTTCATTCTTATGGCGGCATGAACGGCGGATCGCATGGCTCGGGCGGCGGGCATCATCGCTGATATTCGCCGCCCGAGTGCGTGGCTTAAAGCTGGCTCATGCCGCCATCGATCACGATCTCCGTGCCGACGATAAAGCCCGATTCCGGCGATGAAAGATGCAGCACCGTCGCCGCCACTTCGCTCGACTTGCCGAAGCGTCCGAGCGGAATTTGCGCCAGAAGTTGCGCGGCGGCGTCATCGACGAGGCCGAGCTTTTCGTGCAACGGCGTCGATACCGGGCCGGGACTGACCACGTTCACACGCACGCCGCGCGGCAACAACTCCGCTGACAGCGTCTTCGCGAGCGACACGAGCGCGGCCTTGCTCGCGGCATAGACCGAGGACATCGGCATGCCGATATGCGCGTTGATCGAACCGTTCAGCACGATGGACGCGCCTTGATTGAACAGCGGCACGAGCGCCTGAAGCTGAAAATACGGCCCTTTCACGTTGATCGCGAAAGTCTCGTCCCATGCGTTCTCGCTGATGTCGGTGAACGGACCGAAGGTGCCGATGCCCGCGTTGACGAACACCGCATCGAGCCGGATGTGTTCATCGGTCAGACGTTGCGCGAGTTCACGCGCGGCCGCCACAGTACCCGCGACGTTGCGAATGGCGATGGCATCCGCGCCGAGCGACGCACGCGCCGCCTCCAGCGACGCTTCATCGCGTCCCGTGATGACCACGCGCGCGCCTTCGTTGGCATAGGCTTGCGCCGCCGCCAGACCGATTCCACTATTGCCGCCAGTCACCAAAACCGTCTTGCCTTCGAAGCGATTCATGACGTTCTCCTTGTGAACGTTGATCAGTGTGGAGGCATTATGGGCGCGGCTTCGCGTCGTGCCGTGCGGCTTTATCGATGCAGACGTTCGACAGAATCGAACGTGTTCGGTCAGCGGTCGTCGGCCATTGCCTTGAGACGGTCGGTTCCTGCGTCGCGGGCGGCGTCGGCCGTGGAAAAGTTTTCTTCCGAGACCATCGCGCGCCGGACCTCGTGCGCCTCGAAATCGACCAGCGCGATCACCCACACGAATCCGCCCGCCTGTTCCGCGGTCTGCACGAAAGCCTTGAATTTCCCTTCATTCGACGATGCCATGTCTGTCTCCGGTTTGGTTGTTCGGGATCACGGCTCGAAGTCCAGTCCGCCGAGCAGCACGGCGGCTTCGGCCTGCGAGCACGATTTCAGATCGACCTCACGCACGCCCTGCCAGGCGTCGAACTTTGCGTCGATCGAATCGAGATAACGCAGAAAACGCGCCTCGCCGCCGGGTTGCAGCAGGCGTTCGATTTCATCGTCGTCCCAGGTCAGGGTGATATTCAGGTCGAAGGCGTAGCGGCTCGCGCGTTCGCCCGATGCATGACGCGCAGCACGGACATGCAAGCGCGAAGGCAGCGTCGAACCTTCATGAACGATGCAATCGATCCGCACGCGCGGGCCGAGCAGCCCCGCCACGCGCGCGGCGATGCGCGGCAGATAGTCGGATTCGAAACGGAGCGCCTGTTGCTTGTTCACCAGCGCTTCTCCGTCGGCGTGGTTCGGCGTTCAGATGCCCGGCAAATCTTCCAGCGATTTCTCGATCTGCCCGTCCTGCACGCGTGCCTCGATGCCGACATGCCCGTTCGTGTAAGGCAACGCGCTGACTTTCGGACCGAGAAACGTTCGGCCGCCGAGATGGAAGAGCGTGCGCACTTCCTGGCCGTTCTTGATTGCATCGACGACGTGCTGGACATCCACGATGGCCGTGGGTGCTGCCCAGTCGTTCGTGCCTTGATCGAAGCTGCTCCAGCGCACGTTGGTCACACGGTCGTTGACCCAGCGTACGCCGTCGATCGCCAATGTCGTCATGGCTGCCTCCGGTTGTATCGGATGGTCGGATGGGACTATTCAACGATGCTAGCACGCAGTTCGTGGTGCGTTGCGGCGTTCGACGCGATGCCAAAAAGGCCGGTTGATTCGGTGCGCCAAAACAAAAACGGCACTGTCTTTTGCACAGTGCCGTTCGAAAATTCTTGGGGTGGCTGATGGGACTCGAACCCACGACGACAGGAATCACAATCCTGGACTCTACCAACTGAGCTACAGCCACCACGGACAACAATTCTCGGATCAAACCCGCTTTCAGAGACGCGTCCAATCGAGAAGCGAGATTATACGAACTAGAGTTGCGCTTGCCTAGTCCCTGCGAGCATCTTTTTCCTGCTCTCGGCGGTTTCGGAGATTTAAAGCGTCGCCGGTTCCATCGCGTCACGCAATTGCGCACGCGCTTCATCGAAAATGCTCAGATCGCCTTTCGCGAGACGGCGGCTGTCGGACAGCACGCGCCGCCATCCGCGCGCACCCGCGACGCCGCGATACAACCCGAGCGCGTGACGCGTCACCGCGCCGAGGTAAGTCCCGCGCGCCAGTTCTTCCTGCGCATATGCGATCAACCCGGCCTCGATTGCTTCACGCGAGGGCGCCGGGGAATTCGCGCCGTAAAAGCGGTGGTCCACATCCGCTAGCACGAAGGGATTGTGATAAGCCTCGCGGCCGAGCATCACGCCATCGACGTGTTTCAGATGCTCTTCCACCTCGTCGAGCGTCTTGATGCCGCCGTTGATCGAGATTTCCAGATGCGGAAAATCGCGCTTGAGCCGATACGCGTAGTCGTATTTGAGCGGCGGAATCTCGCGATTCTCTTTCGGGCTCAGCCCTTTGAGGATCGCGTTGCGCGCATGGACGATGAACACCTCGCAGCCCGCATCCGCCACCGTGCCGACGAAATCGCGCACGAACGAATAATCTTCCGCCGCGTCCACGCCGATGCGATGCTTCACCGTCACCGGAATGGACACGGCATCGCGCATCGCCTTCACGCAGTCGGCGACGAGGCGCGGCTCGTTCATCAGACACGCGCCGAACGCGCCGCGCTGCACGCGTTCGGACGGGCAGCCGCAGTTGAGGTTGATCTCGTCGTAACCCCAACGTTCGCCGAGTTTCGCGCAGGTCGCGAGATCGTCCGGCTCGCTGCCGCCGAGTTGCAGCGCGACGGGCGCTTCGGCGGGCGTGAAGGCGAGATGACGCGCGACATCGCCATGAATGAGCGCGCCGGTCGTCACCATCTCCGTGTAGAGCCACGTATGGCGCGACACCAGCCGATGCAGCGAGCGGCAGTGACGGTCGGTCCAGTCCATCATTGGAGCGACGGAGACACGGCGGGGGCTGATTTTTGATGCGGCGGACATGGGCTGATGAAAACGAGGCGGGGAATGTGAGATTTTACCGCAGCGCGGCAGCGCTAGCCGGGGCCGAAGCTCCGCTCACATCGTCGGCCGCAACTCGCCCCAGCCCACCAAAATATCCTGAATACTCCGCGCATACGCATCGCGCCGTTTCGGCGATTCGGAATGGTACGCGCCAATCGCCTGCCACGTATTGCCGTACTTCACCATCTTCTGCTTGAGCAGCCACGCAGCGACGAACACATTCACGCAAGGGTCCGTCAACGCGCGATGCGGAATCCCGTGCCGCGCCAGATCGGGAAAATGAATCGAGTTGATCTGCAACTGACCGATATCGATCGAGCCATTCGAATTGCGGTTGATCGCGCTGGAATCACCCTTGGATTCGCGCCAGGCAACCGCGCGCAACACCAAAGGATTCACGCCCTGATAAGCACCGGCTTGCTCGAAGCAGTCATCGGCTCGCACGGTGTCGAACGCGAGCAGCGCGCACAGGATGAGCAAAACGCGCAGCCTGTTCATCGCGTCAAAGCGGCATCGATGCGCGCTTCCACGTCTTTCAGGTAAGTGCGCGAATCGTCGGACACCACGAGACGCGGTTCGGGACCATTGCACTTGCAATCGGCCACGCGATGCACCTTCTTGCCTTTCTTCGCGCTGGCCTTCGAGACAGGCGCATCGTCGTCATCGCTGCTGACGGGCGGCAGCATCGCGAGCGTGGGCAACGGCGGATAGACCTTCAGTGCGGCGGGCGCGAGCGAGGCCACCTGAATCGCCTGCACGGAGGCGGGCGCGGATACATCGAGCGGACCGGCGCAGACATCCGCGCAAGAAAGCAGCGCGGCTGCAAACAGTGAATAACGCATGGTTCAGCCTCCCTGCGTGGGCCGGATCGACACGCTGTATGTCTGACGCGCGCCGGCCGTGAGGTTTTCCAGGCTGAGTTTCACGGAATGACGCGCGGGCACGCCTTTCCAGATCGCCTGATTGATGAAGGAAAAATCCTGCGCCAGCGCCGTCACGCGGATGGTCGTCGCCTGCTTCTGCGCGGCAGCGAGCGCGCCGGCCTTGGCAAGCACATTGGCCAGTTGCGGGTCGCGCGCGCCGAGCGCATCGGCGGGAATCTCGAAGGTGATGACGCCAGTTTCGACCGCCGGTTTGTCAGCAGGCGTCGCCGCGTTTTGCGCGGGCATCTGCGCGCAGCCGGACAAGGCCAGCGCACAGACCACGGAAAAGCTGACGAGAAAAGTCATTGCCGATTTCACAGGCAACTCCCGGAATGTTCGTGGTGGTACTCAAGTTTTCGGCGCGGCGTCCGCCGACTTGATAGTCACGAGCAATCGATCAGGGAAATAGCAAGAGTTGACTCGCAGGCAGACGATTTGGAAAAAACGCCTGCGCGGACGGCGGGGGAAGGGATCGTGAAGTTGCGCGAGGGCAAGAATTACCTGACGGCGAGCCTTCAGAGCGTGGTCCACCAGGCGCGCACAGTCGGCTCGCCATCGAGCGCGCGCAGGAAATCGGCCGCGAACGCGTTGGTCGTGGCGTGCCACTCCGGCGTGTCGACCGGCAAGTCATCCGGGTTTTTCAGACCGCGCGCGTGGCGGATGATGGCCACGGCTTCGCTCAGGGCCGCGATCGAATCGAGGGTATGGGTGTTCATACCGGGGTAAACGGCGGGGCAGCGAGAATCTTTAGGGCGTATCGATCAAACCTTGCCCTTGCCATGTCCCGACACGACCGCGCCCGCATCGCGCGCCAAGCCGAAAAGATCCGCCACGCCGAGCAAGCCGACCAGCGCGACGATCACGAACGCGACGCTGAAATCATCCGGTCCGATGGAATGCGCGTCGTGCCCATGCAGCCATTCGCCGAACCTGAGCGCGACCGCGCCGATCGCCACGCCGATGCCCATCGTCATCTGGAACAGCGTGCTCGACAATGCCGATGCCGCGCTCATCTGCGGTTTGGGGACATCGGCGAACGAAAGCGTGTTGAGCGCGGTGAACTGAAGCGAGCGCGACAGGCCGCTCGCGAACAGCACGAGCGCGATCACGAGCTTGGGCGTTGCCGGGCCGAGCAGGCTCATCGCGGCGAGCGAGAGCGCGGCCAGCACGCCGTTGACGATCAGCACCGGCCGGAAGCCGAATGTGCGCATGACGGGCGTTGTGACGACCTTCATGGACAGATTGCCGGCGAACACGGCGAGCGTGAGCAGTCCGGATTCGAACGCGTTCATGCCGAAGCCGACCTGGAACATCAGCGGCAAGAGAAACGGCGCCGCGCTGATCGCGATGCGAAAGAGCGAGCCGCCGCCCATCGCCACGGCGAAGGTCTTGACCTTCAGCGGCGCGAGATCGACGACCGGATGCGCCGCGCGCTGCAAATGGCGTAACGAAGTGAGCGCCGCGATCACGCCCACCACGACGAGCACGCCGATCAGCGTCCAGTCCGCGTCCGTCCTGCCGACGAGTTCCATCGCGTAGAGCAGTGTTGTGCAGGCGATGCCGCACAGCGCGAAGCCCGGCAAATCGAAGCGGCGCTTCGCATCCTCGCGCGCGTTGTCGATGAAGCGCAGCGTCAGCAGCAATCCGGCGATACCGAGCGGCACGTTCAGATAGAAAATCCAGCGCCACGATGAATACGTCGTGATGAAACCGCCGAGCGGCGGCCCGATCACCGGCGCGACGAGCCCCGGCCACGTGATGATGGCAATCGCGCGCATCAAACCGTCCTTGGGCGTGGCGCGCAGCACGGCGAGGCGTCCGACCGGCACCATCATCGCGCCGCCGATGCCTTGCAGCACGCGCGCGGCGGCGAAGGCGGGCAGGGTCGTCGTAGTGGCGCACAGCACGGATGCCGCGGTGAACACGGCAATCGCGCTGCCGAACACGGTACGCAGGCCGAAGCGATCGGCGGCCCAGCCGGAAATGGGAATGAAGACCGCGAGCGTCAAAAGATAAGCGGTGATGCCCAGACTCATGTCCGCCGGATGCACGCCGAACGAGCGCGCCATCTGCGGCAGCGCGGTCGCGATGATGGTGCCGTCGAGGTTCTCCATGAAGAAGGTGGCCGCGACGAGCGAGATGATGAGCGAAGCGCTTCTCTTGCTGTTGTTGCTACCGGCTTGAAACGCCATCGGATGAATGCTCCGCGAACGCGCGAGGGGACTGCCATTCTAGCTGCGGGAGCAGACCTCGCGCGGCTATGATAGGTTTTGCGATGGTCGGCCGACATGCCGGAACGCACCGCTGACAAAGCGCCGACGCGTTGCACACATCAAACTAACAAATCAAGAGGGAACCAAACAATGAAGTTCAGGAAGCTGGGTGATTCGGGTGTCGAGGTGAGCCTCATCGGGCTTGGCACCATGACATGGGGCGAGCAGAACACCGAGCAGGAAGCGCACGAGCAGATCGACCATGCGCTGGCCGCAGGCGTGAATCTGATCGATGCCGCCGAAATGTATCCCGTGCCGCCGCGCCCCGAAACGCAGGGCCGCACGGAGGAGTACATCGGCACATGGCTCGCGAAGAATCAGGCGAAGCGCGGCGATATCGTGCTCGCCACCAAGATCGCCGGACCGGCGCGGCAGCCGCACAATCCGCGTCACATTCGCGGCGCGGGCAATCAGTTCGACGCGAAGAACATCAACGAGGCAATCGACAGCAGCCTCAAGCGCTTGCAGACCGATTACGTCGATCTGTATCAACTGCACTGGCCGGACCGCAGCACGATGACCTTCGGCCGCTCGAACTATCCGTATCTGGAAGACGAATACACGGTGCCGATCGAGGAAACGCTCGCGGCGCTGGGCGCGCTCGTGAAGGCGGGCAAGGTGCGGCATATCGGCGTGTCGAACGAAACGCCGTGGGGCGTCGCGCAATTTCTGCGCGCGGCGGAAAAGGCCGGTTTGCCGAAGATCGTCAGCATTCAGAATCCGTACAGTCTGGTGAACCGCACGTATGAACTCGGGCTGTCGGAGTTCACGCACAAGGAAGGCGTCGGCCTGCTCGCGTATTCGCCGATGGCGTTCGGCTGGCTTTCCGGCAAGTACGAAGGCGGTGCGCGGCCTGCGGGTGCGCGCATCACGCTGTTCGAGCGTTTTCAGCGCTACAGCAAGCCGCAGGCGGTCGCGGCGGTCACGTCGTATGTCGAACTGGCGAAGCGTCACGGCCTCACGCCCGCGCAGCTTTCATTGGCCTTCGTCAACACGCGGCCGTTCACGGCGAGCACGCTGATCGGCGCGACGACGATGGCGCAATTGAAGGAGAACATCGGCAGCGTACACATCGAACTGTCCGATGAAATCCTCGCGGAAATCGACGCGCTGCACGAGCGTCAGCCGAATCCGGCGCCGTGATGCCATTCGCGGCAAGTCCTGAAAACGCTTTGCGTACAGGCACTTGCCGCGAATGAGGATGGCCGGCGCGCGAATGTGGCAGCATGAATGCCCTTGGCCGCAACACTCGCGATGCAGCGCCTGTCTCAATCAAGGCACTACATTTGCTCGATGGTTCTGGTTGCGCGCCGCGAACGAGTGACATCGCGGCGTAGAAACAGATCGAACGCGTGAAATCCAACAGCAAGGAGTGACTCCATCATGCAGATCGGCATCGTAGGATTGGGGCGCATGGGCGGCAACATCGCAAGACGGCTCATGCGGGACGGACATCAGGCCGTGGTCTACGATCACGCGCCCGAGGCCACGCAGGCGCTCGTCGGCGACGGCGCGACCGGCTCGAAGGACCTCGGCGAACTGGTGAGCAAACTGCAGGCGCCGCGCGTCATCTGGCTCATGCTGCCCGCAGGCAAGATCACCGAAGACACGCTCGGCGACCTGCATAAGATGCTCGGCCGCGACGACGTGGTGATCGACGGCGGCAACAGCTTCTACAAGGACGATATCCGTCGCGCCGCGCAGTTCGCGGAGCAGGGTATCCATTACGTGGATGTCGGCACGTCGGGCGGCGTGTGGGGCCTCACGCGCGGCTACTGCATGATGATCGGCGGCGAGGATGAAGTCGTGCGCCGCATCGATCCGATTCTCGCGACGCTCGCGCCGGGACGCGGCGACGTGCCGCTCACGCCGGGCCGCGAAGGACGCGATGCGCGCGTCGAGAACGGCTACATGCATTGCGGACCGGTCGGCTCGGGACACTTCGTGAAGATGGTGCATAACGGCATCGAGTATGGGCTGATGCAGGCTTATGCCGAAGGCTTCGACATTCTCAAGCACAAGGACTCGAAGGATCTGACCGAGAACGAGCGTTACTCGCTGGATCTCGCGGACGTGGCCGAAGTGTGGCGACGTGGCAGCGTGGTGTCGTCGTGGCTGCTCGATCTGACCGCGGGCGCGCTCGCGGGCGATGGCAAGCTCGACCATTACTCCGCCGAAGTGGCCGACAGCGGCGAGGGGCGATGGACCATCGAGGCGGCGATCGAGGAAGCGGTGCCCGCGCAGGTGTTGTCGGCGGCGCTCTACACGCGCTTCCGCTCGCGCGATGCCGAATCGTTCCCGGAACGCATGCTTTCCGCCATGCGCTTCGGCTTCGGCGGGCATAAGGAATTTCCGGTGAAGTAGGGCGCGGCGTGGTCATGCGCATCGAAGCGGCGATTCGTTCGCCGCTTTTTTCTTGCGCGTGATGCGGCGGGTTTTGCATGCGATTCTCCCGGACCTTTTTTCATGATCTTGCGCCCTTGCTTTTGCTGGGCGTGATGTTGCTCGCACTGCACGCGGCGACAAATGGCCGCTACGGTTTTCATCGCGATGAACTTTCCACGCTTTCCGATGCGAGCGAGCTGGCGTGGGGTTATGTCGGCGTGCCGCCGCTGACGCCGTTTCTCGCGCGTGTGGCGTTTGCGTTGTTCGGACCATCGCTTGTCGGGCTGCGGTTGTTTTCGTCGCTGGCGATGAGCATCGCGCTGATGCTCACCGGTCTGATGGCGCGGCAACTCGGTGGCAGTCGCCGCGCGCAGATCGTCGCGGCAATCGCATCGGCGATCAGTCCGGTCGCGCTGAGTCAGGGCACGATGTTCGAGTACGTCAGCCTCGACTATCTCTGGTGGGTCGCGGCGGCCTGCGCGATGACGTGTTTGCTTGCTTCCGACAATCCGCGCTGGTGTCTGGGCATCGGTGCGGCAATCGGCGCGGGCATGATGACCAAGTACACGATGGCGTTCTTCGCTGTAGGCATCGGCGCGGGATTCGTGCTGACGCCCGCGCGGCGATACGTTCGGAATCCGTACTTTTGGGGCGGCGTGGCGCTCGCGGTGCTGATCGTTCTGCCGCATATCTTGTGGGAGTGGCGGCACGACTTCATCTCATTGGATTTTCTGAAAAGCATTCACGCACGCGATGTTCGCCTCGGACGCGATCACGGTTTCCTGCTCGGTCAGTTTCTTATCGCGACAAACGTGTTCACGGTCCCGCTCTGGATCGCCGGCCTGTACTTCATTTTCTTCGATGCTCAAGGCCAGCGCTTTCGCGCGCTCGGCTGGATGTTCGTGGTGCCACTCGTGCTTTTCGTGGTCACGAAAGGACGCGATTATTACCTCGCTCCAGCGTATCCAATGTTGCTTGCAGCGGGCGCGGTGTGGTGTGATCGGATTCGCTTGCGGCTTGTGTGGGTCGCGCTCGCGGTGGCGGGCGTGCTTGGCGCGGCGCCCGTGTTGCCGGTAGCGCCGGTTGGTTCCGCATGGTGGCGTGTATCGGACCGAATCAACGGTGGCAATTTCAACGAAGAACTCGGATGGCCGGAACTGGTCGCGACCATCGCGCGCGTACGCGATTCCTTGCCCGCTGGTGCAGGCATTCTTGTAGCGGATACGGGACAGGCCGAGGCCATAGCGCTATTTGGCGAGGCGTTGCATTTGCCGCGCGTCATCTCAGGAACAAACTCGCTGTGGTTTCGCGGTTACGGCGAGCCACCGCCGAAGCCTTTGATCGTCGTGGGCTTACCGCAAGACATCGTGCAACGCGAGTTGGTTTCGTGCAGGTTGGCGGCGCGTATCGATACGGGCATCGACATTCAGAACAGTTCCATTCCCGCACGCGAGATTTTTGTGTGCGAAGGCCCGCGTCAACCGTGGCCGCAGTTCTGGCAGGCCATGAAGCACTACGCGTAGGCGTTATTTCATCATCCGCCGCCGAAACAGCCACGCGCACAGCAGAAACGGCACGATCGCATACGCGAGCAGCACGCCGACATGCAGCGGCACGCCATCGAGCGCACGTCCGAGCATGGCCGGGCGCATGAGTTCGACCGCGTGATACAGCGGCAAAACCTGCGTCACATGCCGCGCTATTGTCGGCAACTGCGTCACCGGAAAGAACACGCCGGAGAGCAGCAGCATGGGCGTGAGCGCGAGCGTCTGATAGAACATGAAAAAGTCGTAACTCGGCGCGATGGCGGTAATTACCATCGCCGTGCTGGCGAACGCGAGGCCTGTCAGCACGATGACCGGCAGCGCGATCAGCATCGACGGAAAACTGGCGTAGCCGAGCGCGCCCGCCACCAGCATGATCGCCGCGCCCGAGAGCACCGACTTGCTCGCCGACCACACGATTTCCCCGAGCACGATATCGCCGAGCGTGAGCGGCGTGTGCATGATCGCTTCCCACGTGCGCTGTACATGCATGCGCGAAAAGCCGGAATACATGGCCTCGAAGCTCGCGGACATCATCACACTGGAAGCGGTCGTGCCCGCCGCGAGAAACGCGATATACGACACGCCCTCGACGTGACCGACCATCAGCCCGAGTCCTAAGCCTAAGCCGAAGAGATAGATCATCGGATCGGCCAGATTGCCGATCATCGAGGCGATGGCGAGCTTCTTCCAGACGAGATAGTTGCGCCGCCAGACCGACATCCAGTTCGTGGCGTTGGCGGGCAGCGCGTTCGAAAACGGCGTGAGGCTCGGTGCATCGTCGTGCTTGAGATGCGCGCGGCGTGTCTTGACGCGGGTTGGGTCCAATGTGTCCATGTCGATATTCGTTCAGTCCACCATCTCACGGCCCGTGAGACGCATGAATACATCTTCGAGATTCGCCGGCCGATGCAGATACCGCACGTCCGCGCGACCTTTCACGCGCGCATGCACGGGTTGCGGATCTTCGACGTAGCAGAAGAGCGTCTCGCCGCTTATCTCGATGCGTTGCGCGAACGGCGTGAGCTCTGCGGCCAGCGCCTGTGGATCGGGACCGTAAATCTCGATCACGTCCGAGCCGATCACGGTTTCGATCAGTTCGCGCGGACGGCCTTCCGCGACCTTGCGGCCTTCTTCGATCACACAAAGCCGGTCGCACAGACGCTCGGCTTCTTCCATGAAATGCGTGGTCAGCAAGATGGTTTTGCCGCGCGCGAGCAACGAACGCAGACGCTCCCAGATCATGTGCCGCGCCTGCGGATCGAGTCCCGTGGTGGGTTCGTCCATCACGAGCACATCGGGATCGTTGACGAGGGCGCGCGCGAGCGTCAATCGACGCTTCATGCCGCCCGACAACTCGCCGACGCGCGCATCCGCCTTGCTTTCCAGACGCGCGAATTCGAGCAGCGATGGCACGAGTGCGTCCATGCGCGCGCCTGCAAGACCGAAATAACGCCCGAACACGAGCAGGTTTTCGCGGACGGTGAAGTCTGGATCGAGGTTGTCGAACTGCGGCACCACGCCTACACGCTGACGCGCGAAACGCGCGCGCGCCGGCACCGGTTCACCGACGAGACGAATCGCACCACTATCCGGCGAAGTTATGCCGAGCAGCATCTTGAGCGTCGTGGTCTTGCCCGCGCCGTTCGGGCCGAGCAGACCGAAGCATTCGCCGCGACGCACGTCGAACGAGAGACCATCGACGACGCGCTTCGTGCCGTAGTGTTTCCTGACTTCGCTGAACTCGATGGCGGCTTCGTTCGTTGTTTGGTCGTGCAATGTTTGATCAGTCATGCAATCGATCCGCATTAATTCGCATAAGCAATTCAGCCGGCTAGTGTAATCCAATGCACCAAGGCAGCGCTGACGTGCCATCGGGCGCGGCGAAAGGGCGTCAAAGCTGTGCGCGCGGGCGCGTTCGCTTGTGCGGTTGAAACGCTCGGAGCCTTGCTGGCCGTGCGTGTGCGGCAGGCTGGCACGCGGCGCGCTAACAGCCTTGGCGCGCGTGTGCGCGGCTTAGCGTTTTCCATCGTTGCCACGCACGAACCGACACACGATGATGAAGCCACGCCGCATGCATCCGCGCTTCACGACGAACGCGGGTGCCCAGGCGAAGTAAGCGCATGTTGAGCCGCCACACCACGCGGCAGGGAGATTGACCATGACAAGCTACCGCAAGATTCTGTTGTGCTACGACGGCTCACGGGAAGGCCGCAAGGCGTTGCGTCAGGGCGCGAATCTCGCGCTCGACCTCAACGCGGAAACGCATGTGCTGGCCGTGGTGGACATGCGTTCCAGCATCGCGCAGAGCGCGGGACTGCTTACGGATATGGCGTGCGGCCGTTTCGAGGATGCAGCGCGCGACATTCTTCAGGAAGGCGTGGACTGGCTGCGCGAACGCGGTCTGGCGGCGCAGGGGCATTTCGCGTTCGGTCATCCGATCGATGAAATCGCGAATCTGGCGGACAACCTGAAGGTCGATCTCGTCGTGGTGGGTCACCGCTGCCGTAACGGGCTGGCGCGCTGGTGGATGGGCGCGGGCAATACGCCGCTGCTCGATCGCGTGAATTGCAGCATTCTGGTTGCGGTTTGTCAGGCAGGCGAATCTGCGGAAGCGGAGGACGAAGCGGCTTACGAGGCTAAACCCGTTAAGGCAGAAGCGAGCGCTTAGGCTGGTTTCAGCCGTTCAGGTCCACTGCGACGAGCTTCCAGTTGATAAGCCCGTTGCGGTGGAAGATCGCGGAGTAGCGCGCATCGCCTGCGCCGTGTTGGTAGGTCACGACGAAGGTGTCGAAGCTGCGATAACCAGCGGTGGTTTGGGGCGGCTTCTTTGCCGTCGGCTGCGAAGGGGCAGCGGGCACTTCGACGCTGGCAGGCTCAGGCGGCCGCTCGCCCGGATCGCCGCGCGGCGGAATGCCGTTCAAAATGGCCGCGACGCCATCCGGCGTGGCATACGAATCCACCAGCGGCCCGACGAGCGCCGCGCCGATCATGGCTCCGATGATCGCCAGCGGATTGCCACTTTTCTGGATATCGACGCGCCGCGTAAGCAACGCGCCGACCTGATCCTTGAGACTCGCGCGCAACGCGGGAAAATCGACGTACTGGTTGACGGTCTGCGCGTCGCGGGCATCGGCCGCACGCTTGACACGATCGAGCGCGATGTAAGGCGAGGCATAGACAAAACCGAGCGCCGCCACAAGCAGAACGACGACGAGCGTGGTGACAACGTAACGTGTAGTGCAGGACATGCGGTCGCGGATTCTCTGTTGCTATTGCGAAGGGTCAATTGTGCATTGACCGCGCGCCGACCGCATTTATCCCGACGCTGCATCAATTACGCGAGAATCCCGCCCGTGATCCCCGCGCGTTCCTCATCGATACACCGGTCGATCATGCGCGACACCTCATCGATCTTGCCCACCAGAATCACACGCGACGGACCGCGATACACCCGCACGCCCGCACGCTGTTCCTCCGACGCCCGCACCGTGCTGTTGAGCGACACCCGCGCGAACGCAGGCTGACGCGACGGCAACGCGGGCATTTCGTCGAACAGGTCGGGCGTACTCGGCTGACGCGCAATGCCGCAAGCGATGAGCGTGCGCAGATGACGCAGACGACCGAACTGGCGGAAGGGCAGCAAGCGGGCAAAACGTTCCATGGTGACTCTCCAGACGATAGGACGCACCTCGGCCACCCTGAACGAGGGCCGTCGTGCTTGTTATGTTCGAAGCGCCGTGGCTTGTATCAGGCGCAGTTCATGGAGTCAGTGTCCGCCCGGCTTAAGACATTTCTTGTCTCGAATTAAGAATTTTCTTCGAGCGGACAAGGAGTTGAAGCGAAAAACGTCAGAATTCGCCCGAACGAATCAGGCCGACAGCAATGCCTTCGAGTGCAAATTCCCCGCTGCCTGCGCGCACGAAAATGTTCTCGTAATCCGGGTTCTCGGCGATCAGTTCCACACCATCGCGATGCCGCTTCCAGCGCTTGACGGTTACGTCATCCCCCAACCGCGCCACGACGATCTGGCCGTCCTTCGCTTCAGTGCGCTTTTGTACCGCGAGCAAATCGCCATCGAGAATGCCGGCATCGCGCATGGAAAGACCGCGCACTTTCAGCAGATAGTCCGGCTTGCTGGAGAAAAGCGCCGGATCGCACACGTAAGTCTGCGAAATGTGCTCCTGCGCCAAGATAGGACTACCCGCCGCGACACGCCCGACCAGCGGCAGCGCCAACTGCATGATGCTCTGATGCGGAAGCGTGAACTGATGCTGCTCCTCACGCGACGATTCCCCCAGCAATCGAATGCCGCGCGAGGAACCCGCCGCCAGTTCGATCACGCCCTTGCGCGCCAGCGCCCGCAGATGCTCCTCCGCCGAGTTGGCCGAGCTGAAGCCGAGTTCGGCGGCGATCTCCGCGCGCGTGGGCGGAAAGCCGGTGCGCTCGATCGCGCGCTGGATCAGTTCCAGCACTTGCTGCTGCCGCGCGGTGAGTTTGGTGATCTTGTTTGTCACAGGCTTAGGTCCCGATTCACTGTATGGATGGACAGGTGACTGTATTTTTATACAGTATTTCGGTCTTTTCAAGCTTTACTTTAAGTTCGCGCGCGCTGGCCCACGTTTGCGTCGTCTAAACCCGAACACTGCTTTCTTGCTCCAGGAATATGCTTATCAGCTTGGATAGGTATAAAAGAGTGAAAAACGATTATTTCTAATCATATAGAGACGTCGTTAGACTGATTCCGTCAATCAATAAGACGGAGAACGGGGAATGCAAAGCTTCAAGACGGGATTGGGACTGAACGCGCGGCGCTTGTTTGCAGCGTTCGCGCTGACGGCGGCAAGCATCGGCGCGGTGACGCAGGCGCACGCCGATACGGCGTTTTTGAACGTGTCCTACGATCCCACGCGCGAGCTGTATCAGGATTTCAATCAGGCTTTCGCGAAGAAGTGGAAGGCAGACACCGGCGAGACGGTGACCTTCAAGCAATCGCACGGCGGCTCGGGCGGACAGGCGCGCGCGGTGCTCGACGGTTTGCAGGCCGATGTCGTGACGCTGGCGCTCGCCTATGACATCGATGCACTGGCATCGAAAGGACTCGTCAACGCGGACTGGCAGAAGCGTCTGCCGGACAACGCTTCTCCGTACACGTCGACCATCGTGTTTCTGGTGCGCAAGGGCAACCCGAAGCACATCAAGGACTGGGACGATCTGACCAAGCCGGGCGTCTCGATCGTCACGCCAAACCCGAAGACCTCGGGCGGCGCGCGCTGGAACTATCTCGCGGCGTGGGCGTATGCGCAGCACAAGCCGGGCGGCAACGAGCAGACCGCCAAGGATTTCGTCACCAAGGTCTACAAGAACGCGGGCGTGCTCGATTCCGGCGCGCGCGGCGCGACCACGAGCTTCGTGCAACGCGGTCAGGGCGATGTCTTGATCGCCTGGGAAAACGAAGCCTTCCTGTCGGTCAAGGAATTCGGCACGGACAAGTTCGAGATCGTGGTGCCGTCGGTGAGCATTCTGGCGGAGCCGCCGGTCGCGGTGGTGGACAAGGTCGTCGACAAGCACGGCACGCGCAAGCTGGCCGAGGCGTATCTCAAGTATCTATACAGCGACGAAGGCCAGCAGATTGCCGCGCGTAACTTCTATCGTCCGCGTTCGGACAAGGTACCTGCCGATCTGACGAAGCAGTTCCCGAAGCTCAAGCTCTACACGGTCGATGACACCTTCGGCGGCTGGGCGAAGGCGCAAAAAACGCACTTCGCGGATGGCGGTGTGTTCGATTCGATCTATCAGCCGCAGTAAGGCATAACGCGATGACGCGGCGCACACGACGCCGCGCATCGTCATGAGACGTAAGCGCCCACCCCGGCGCAATGGAAAGAATGGATCAAGGATGACGACCCTCACATTCAGGAAGCCGAGCGCGTTACCCGGCTTCGGACTGACACTTGGCATCACGCTGGCTTATCTGAGCCTCGTGGTGCTGATTCCGCTGGCGGCCACCTTCGCGAAAACGGCCACGCTGCACTGGCCGCAGTTCGTGAGCGCGGTGACTTCGCCGCGCGTGCTCGCGTCGTACCGGCTGACGTTCGGCGCGGCGCTCGGTGGCGCGTGCCTGAACGCCGTGTTCGGCTTTCTCGTCGCGTGGGTGCTGGTGCGCTACGAGTTTCCCTTCAAGCGTGTTGTCGATGCCATCGTCGATCTGCCGTTCGCATTGCCGACATCGGTCGCGGGCATTTCGCTGGCGGCGGTCTACGCGAGCAACGGATGGATCGGCCAGTATCTCGCGCCGCTCGGCATCAAGGTGGCGTTCACGCCGCTGGGCGTGCTGGTGGCGCTGACGTTTATCGGCTTGCCGTTTGTGGTGCGCACAGTGCAGCCGGTGCTGGAAGACTTCGAGCGCGAGCAGGAAGAAGCCGCTGCGTGCCTTGGCGCGACGCGCTGGCTCACGTTCCGCCGCGTCGTACTGCCCGCGCTGTTTCCCGCGTTGTTGACGGGCTTCGCGCTGGCGTTCGCGCGCGCGCTCGGCGAATACGGTTCGGTGATCTTCATCGCGGGCAATGTGCCGATGAAGTCGGAGATCACGTCGCTGCTCATCATCACGAAGCTGGAACAATACGATTACGCTGGCGCCACCGCGCTTGCCGTGGTGATGTTGTGCGTGTCCTTCCTGATGTTGCTGCTCATCAACACGCTGCAATGGTTCCTTCAGCGGCGCACGAGCAGAACGGGCGCGGTGCCCGTCGTCGCGGGTTCGCTGCAACTCGCGCCACAGCCGCACGACGGAGGTCACGCATGAGCACGCCCAATGGCAAAGCCGTCGCGCTCAACGCGGTCGTCCGGCGCGAGGCCAACACGCTCAATCCTGTGACCGAACCGCGCCTGATCCGCTGGCTGCTGATCGCGGTCGCGCTCGTGTTTCTCGCGCTGTTTCTGGTGGTGCCGCTCGTCGCGGTGTTCGTGCAGGCGTTCGCGAAGGGCATCGACTATTACTTCGAATCACTAAAGGACCCGGATGCGTGGTCCGCCATCAAGCTCACGCTCATCACGGCGGCGATTGCGGTGCCGCTGAACGTGGCGTTCGGGCTGGCGGCGTCGTGGGCCATCGCCAAGTTCGAGTTTCGCGGCAAAGCGCTGCTGACCACGCTGATCGACTTGCCGTTCTCGGTGTCGCCGGTCATCTCGGGCCTTATCTACGTGCTGATGTTCGGCGCGCAAGGCTGGTTCGGTCCGTGGCTCGCGGCGCATGACGTGCAGATTATTTTCGCGGTGCCGGGCATCGTATTGGCGACGATCTTCGTCACGTTCCCGTTCGTCGCGCGCGAACTCATTCCGTTGATGCAATCGCAAGGCAACGACGAAGAAGAAGCCGCGCATGTGCTCGGTGCATCCGGCTGGCAGATTTTCCGGCGCGTGACGCTGCCGAACGTGCGCTGGGGTCTGCTCTACGGCGTGATTCTCTGCAACGCGCGCGCGATGGGCGAGTTTGGCGCGGTATCGGTCGTCTCCGGCCACATTCGCGGACAGACCGACACCATGCCGCTGCACGTCGAGATTCTCTACAACGAATACAACTTCTCGGCCGCGTTCGCGGTGGCATCGCTTCTGGCGTTGCTCGCGCTCGTCACGCTGGGACTGAAGCTGCTCGCGGAGCGCCGCATGACGCTGGCCGCCCGCGAAGCCAGCGCAAAAGCACAGGGCTTAGGGGCGTAAAAAATCATGAGCATCAACGTACGCAATTTGCAGAAGCGCTTCGGCGATTTCACCGCGCTCGACAACGTCACGCTCGATTTTCCGGCGGGCGAACTCGTCGCATTGCTCGGGCCTTCGGGCTGCGGCAAGACCACGCTTTTGCGCGTGATCGCAGGCCTCGAATTCGCGGATGCCGGTCAGGTCGTGCTGCACGGTGAAGACGTCGCCGAAGTCGGCGCGCGTGAACGTCAAGTCGGCTTCGTGTTTCAGCATTACGCGCTGTTCCGCCATATGACCGTCTTCGAAAACGTCGCGTTCGGACTGCGCGTGAAGCCGCGCCGCGAACGTCCTTCGGAAGCGGTCATCCGCGAGAAAGTGCATGAACTGCTCAAGCTCGTGCAACTGGACTGGCTGGCGCAACGCTTTCCTTCCGAGCTTTCAGGCGGACAGCGGCAACGTATTGCACTGGCACGCGCGCTCGCCGTCGAACCGAAAGTGCTGCTGCTCGACGAGCCCTTCGGCGCGCTCGATGCGAAAGTGCGCAAGGAACTGCGTAGCTGGCTGCGTCGCCTGCATGACGATCTGCATATCTCGACGCTGTTCGTCACGCACGATCAGGAAGAAGCGCTCGAAGTGGCGGATCGGATCGTCGTGATGAATCACGGGCATGTGGAACAAGTCGGGAGTCCGCAGGACGTGTACGATCATCCGCAAACGTCGTTCGTTTATGAGTTCCTCGGTGCGGCCAACCGCCTGCAAGGTCACGTCGATGCAACCGGCTTCACCGCCGATGGCGCATCGCGTCCCATCACGGCGCAGGCGCATTTCGCAGGTCCCGCGCTCGCCTACGTGCGTCCTCACGATCTCACGCTGTATCCGGCGGATGGCGCGCATCGCGATGGCATCGTGGTCGGTGTGCGGCGCGTGGTGACGCTGGGCGGTTCCGTGCGCGTCGAACTCGAAGGCAACGCGGGCAGCGTGCTCGAAGCGGAACTGGATCGCGAATCGTGGCGTGAACTCAAGCTCAATGTCGGCGATGGCGTGACCGCCGTGCCGCGTGCATTGCGTGTGTTCCCCGCGCAGGCAAAGAACTAAAAAGTAAAGGAGAGGCGAGATGAATTTTCAGCAATTGCGCTTCGTGCGCGAGGCCGTGCGTCAGAACATGAATCTGACCGAAGTGGCCAACGTGCTTTATACGTCGCAGTCGGGCGTGTCCAAGCAGATCAAGGATCTCGAAGACGAACTCGGCGTCGATATCTTCATTCGACGCGGCAAGCGCCTCACGGGTCTGACCGAGCCGGGCAAGCAGGTGCATCAACTGATCGAGCGCATGTTGCTCGATGCCGAAAATTTGCGCCGCGTCGCGCGCCAGTTCGCGGATCAGGACAACGGGCATCTGGTTGTGGCGACCACGCACACGCAGGCGCGTTACGCGTTGCCTAAAGTGATTCGCCAGTTCACCGAAGTATTCCCGAAGGTTCATCTCGCGTTGCGTCAGGGCAGTCCGCAACAGATCGCGCAAATGATCATCAATGGCGAGGCGGATATCGGCATTTCGACGGAAGCGCTCGACCGTTATCCGGATATCGTGACGTTTCCGTGCTATTCGTGGCATCACACGGTGGTGGTGCCGAAGGATCATCCGCTGGTTGGCGTTGCGAACATCACGCTGGAACAGATCGCGGAGTATCCGATCGTCACGTATGACATCGACTTCACGGGCCGCTCGCATATCGATCAGGCGTTCGCAAGTGCGGGCGCGTTACCCGATATCGTGTTGACCGCGATCGATGCGGACGTCATCAAGACGTATGTGGAACTGGGCATGGGAATCGGAATCGTGGCGGCGATGGCGTATGACGCCAGGCGCGATACGGAACTCGTGGCGCTGGATACGCAGCATCTGTTCGAGGCGAGCACGACGCGCGTGGGCTTGCGCAAGGGCGCGTTCCTGCGCGCGTATGCGTACCGGCTGATCGAGATGTTCGCGCCGCAGTTGAACGAAGCGCAGATTGCTTCGCAGCTTCGGGAAGCGGCTTGAATCGTGGCCGGCTGATTTACAATCGCCGGCATGAATACTTCCTCACTTCCTCGCATCGCGGTGCTGGCCACGGGCGGCACCATCGCCGGACAGGCGGGCGATGCATCCAAGACAGCGGGTTATAAGGCGGGCGTCGTCGGCGTCGATAAATTGCTCGATGCCGTGCCTGCGCTCGCTGCCGTCGCGCGCATTCATGCGGAACAGATTGCGAGCATCGACAGCAAGGATATGAGCGTTGCGCTGTGGACGATGCTTGCGCGGCGCATCAACGAGCTGCTCGCGCAGGACGATATCGATGGCGTCGTCGTCACGCATGGCACGGATACGCTCGAAGAAACAGCGTATTTGCTGCATCTGACTGTGACGAGTGACAAGCCCGTGGTGTTGACCGCTGCGATGCGTCCGTCGAGCGCGCTGTCCGCCGATGGTCCGCTCAATCTGCTCAATGCGGTCACGGTCGCGGCATCCGCGCGTGCGGCGGGGCAGGGCGTGCTTGTCGCGTTCAACAATCAGATTCACTGCGCGCGTGATGTCACCAAGACGAGTACGTATGCCGTCGATGCGTTCCGCTCACCCGAATTCGGTGCGCTTGGTTTCGTGCAGGATGGGCTGGTCGAGTTTCAGCGCGAGGCCACGCGTCCGCACACCGGTGCAAGCGAGTTCGCCATCGTCGATGAATGGCCGATGGTGGAAATCGTCGCGAGCTATGCGGGCGTGTCGCGTGTGGGTATCGATGCGTTAGTGGCGGCGGGTGTGAAGGGCATCGTGGTCGCGGGCACGGGTAATGGCTCGATGCATGCCAATATCACCCAAGCACTCGTGGATGCGGTGAAGCACGGCGTGGCGGTGGTGCGTTCGTCGCGCGTCGGTTCGGGGCATGTGATGCGCAATGGCGCGGCATCGGATGATGCGCTCGGGTCGGTGAGTGCGGGGACGCTCAATCCCTTTAAGGCTCGGGTTTTGTTGATGTTGGCGCTTGCGTCGAATGCGAAGGATTTGCAGCGGGTTTTTGATACTTATTGAGAGCGAAAAGGGCTGCTGTTGTCTGGGCTTTTATTGCAGTAGCCGCCTCCCCGGCGGGGGGGTAACTTTCTTTGCTGCTGCAAAGAAAGTCACCAAAGAAAGCAGCTTTTTACCCCATGCACGATGGCTGGAGAGGGTTGGTCCGGATTAACGGATGCAGTGGCCGCAATAGGACTTGCCACGCATAACTAGCCGCTTAGGCAACCTAGCGATTACGCGCTCGAATAGTCAAGTCTAAGTGGACCGCAGTCATGCTTTCGGCCATGCGCTACGCGCGCCGAGAGCTTTAGAACGGAATCCCGCAGCGTATGAGTGCCCAGCCACATCACACCGCATCGCACCTCCTCCCATTGGGCCCAACCTTGGTAAGCGCTTCTGAGCAAAGCGCACACACCAACGCACGCACCTTTTAGTCGGAGCACTAACCAAGGTAGGACCGAATAGCAATCTTGCGGAGAAGCGTGATGTGGCTGGGCACTTATAGACTGCGGGATTCCGTTCTAAAGTTCTCGGCGCGCGCAGCGCATGGCCGAATGAATGACTGCGATCCACTAAGACCAAAGAATTCGAGCGCGCAATCGCCAGGTTGCCTAAGCGGCAAGTTATGCGTGGCAAGCCCTATTGCGGCCACTGTATCGGTTAATCCAGACCAACCCTCTCCAGCCAGCGTGCATGGTGTAAAAAGCTGCTTTCTTTGGTGACTTTCTTTGCAGCAGCAAAGAAAGTTACCCCCCCGCCGGGGAGGCGGCTACTGCAATAAAGACACAACCAACAGCAACCCCTTCCACGACAAAAAGCCAACACCCCCACACCACCAAGAAAAAACCCAAAAATCCGACCGCGGACACCCGACGAGAAACCGTCTGACCGACCAAGGCTTACCCGGCGCACCGCCGGGTGCCGCTCTCGGACCCCACTTGCCGCTCTCAGCCCAGAGCGGCATTTGTCCCGCGTGCCCATACGCGGGACGCCCCACGGTGCAGATGGACAGGTCAGGCAGCGGCTTTCGCCTGCTCCGGTTCCTGCGCCACCTGGAAGTTCGACATGATTTCGAGCGCACGCACCATCGCCGAGTGATCCCACGCCTTGCCGCCATTCGCCGCGCACACGCTGAACAACTGCTGCGCACTCGCGGTATGAGGCAGGGCGAGACCCATCTTGCGCGCGCCATCGAGCGCCAGATTCAAGTCCTTCTGATGCAGCTCGATCCTGAAGCCCGGATTGAACGTGCGCTTGGTCATGCGTTCGCCATGCAGTTCGAGAATGCGCGATGCCGCGAAGCCACCCATCAACGCCTTGCGCACACGCTCCGGGTCCGCACCCGAACGCGCCGCGAACAACAACGCTTCCGCCACCGCTTCGATATTCAGCGCGACGATGATCTGATTCGCGACCTTGCACGTCTGGCCCGCGCCGTTATCGCCGATATGCGAGATGTTCTTGCCCATCAGATCGAACAGCGGCTTGGCCAGAGCGAACGACTTCTCCGGGCCGCCGACCATGATCGTGAGCGTCGCGTCGCGTGCGCCGACTTCGCCGCCGGAAACCGGTGCATCGAGATAATCGCAGCCGAGCGCGTTGATCTTCTTCGCGAACTCCTGCGTGTCGAGCGGGTTGATCGAGCTCATGTCGATCACAAGCTTGCCCTTGGACAGACCGTTTGCCACGCCATCGTCGGCGAACAGGACGGCGTTCACATCGGGCGTGTCCGGAACCATGGTGATGACGATCTCGCTCGCCTTCGCCACCGCGCTCGAATCGTCGACGACTTGCGTCTGTGCGCGGATGTCCTCGGGAACCGGGAACTTGCCGTTCACGACGAGCTTGTGGCCGCCCTTCAGAAGGTTGCGCGCCATGTGCGCGCCCATGATGCCCAGGCCGATGAAACCAATGGTTGCCATGCTGAATGCTCCTCCTTTCGTGTGTCTCTATGTATCGCTAAGCGTCTTTAAGCGGTGACGCGTTGCGCCTTCATGCCGCCGATGGATTGAAGCCAGCCGAGGCCCGCTTCGGTGCCGTCGAGCGGCTTGTATTCGCAACCGATGTAACCTTGATAGCCGAGCGCATCGAGCAGATCGAACAGGAACGGATAGTTGATTTCACCCGTGCCCGGCTCGTTGCGGCCGGGGTTGTCGGCCAGTTGAATGTGCGCGATCTTCGCCAGGTTCTTCTTGATCGTCGCGGCCAGTTCGCCTTCCATCCGCTGCATGTGATAGATGTCGTATTGCAGGAACAGGTTGTCCGAACCTACGGCCTGAATCACATCCAGACCTTCCTTCGAACGGTTCAGCGCGAAGCCCGGAATGTCGTATGAATTGCACGGCTCGACGAGCAGCCTGATGCCTTCTTTCTTCAACGCATCCGCTGCAAAACGCAGGTTCTCGACGATGGTCGTGCGTGCCTGTTCCGCCGACACGCCCGCACCCGGAATGCCGACGAGGCAGTTCAGTTGCGGCACGTTCAATGCCTTCGCATATTCGATCGCGCGCGGCACGCCTTCGCGAAACTCGTTCACGCGATCCGGCAAACAAGCGATGCCGCGCTCGCCCGCTTCCCAGTTACCCGCAGGCAAGTTGTGCAGCACGATGCGCAGATCGTTGTCCTTCAACCGCTTCTGAATGTCGCCAATCGAAAACGCGTAAGGGAACAGGAATTCGACTGCCTTGAAGCCCGCCTTCGCCGCCGCCTCGAAGCGGTCGAGGAAGGGGAGTTCGGTGAACAGCATCGTCAGATTCGCGGCAAATTTCGGCATGTTGGGTCCTGTTGGTCGGTCAGTGGATCGCTCGAAAACTCAGTCGAGCGGCGTCACGGCGGTCGGTGCATCCGCCTTCTTTTCCGCGAGTTCCTCGAACTCGTTGATCGCGTCGATTTCGGTGCCCATCGCGATGTTGGTCACGCGCTCCAGAATCATTTCGACGACGACCGGCACCTGATGTTCGGCGGCCAATGCCTGCGCTTTCTTCAGCGCCGGGGCGATCTCTTCGGGCTTGAACACGCGCAGCGCCTTGCAACCGAGACCTTCGGCCACCGCGACGTGATCGACGCCGTAACCATCGAGTTCAGGCGCGTTGATGTTGTCGAACGCGAGTTGCACGCAGTAGTCCATCTCGAAGCCGCGCTGCGCCTGACGGATCAGCCCGAGGTACGAGTTGTTCACGACCACATGCACGTAAGGCAGCTTGAATTGCGCGCCCACCGCGAGTTCTTCGATCATGAACTGGAAGTCGTAGTCGCCCGAAAGCGCGACGATCTTGCGTTGCGGGTCCGCCGCACGCACGCCGAGCGCGGCGGGAATCGTCCAGCCGAGCGGGCCGGCCTGACCGCAGTTGATCCAGTTGCGCGCCTTGAACACATGCAGGAACTGGGCGCCCGCGATCTGCGAGAGACCGATCGTCGTGACGAAGCAAGTGTCGCGGTCGAACGCGAGATTCATTTCTTCGTAGACGCGTTGCGGCTTCATCGGCACGTTTTCGAAGTGCGTCTTGCGCTGCATGGTGCGCTTGCGTTGCTGGCAATCCGTCACCCACGCGCTGCGGTCTTTCAGCTTGCCCGCAGCCTTCCATTCCTTCGCCACGGTGACGAACAGTTCGAGCGCGGCCTTCGCATCCGACACGATGCCGAGATCCGGACCGAACACGCGGCCGATTTGCGTCGGTTCGATATCCACGTGCACGAACTTACGGCCCTTGGTGTACACCTCGACGCTGCCCGTGTGACGGTTCGCCCAACGGTTGCCGATACCGAGCACGAAGTCGGAAGCGAGCATGGTCGCGTTGCCGTAGCGGTGCGAAGTCTGCAAACCGCACATGCCGGCCATCAGCGGATGATCGTCGGGAATCGCGCCCCACGACATGAGCGTCGGGATCACCGGCACGCCGAGCGTTTCCGCGAATTGCACGAGCAAATCTTCCGCCGCCGCGTTCAGCACGCCGCCACCGGACACGATCAGCGGCTTGTCCGCTTCGTTGAGCATCGAGAGCGCTTTTTCGATCTGCGCGCGCGTCGCGTGCGGCTTGTAGACGGGGAGCGGCTCGTAGGTGTCGATGTCGAACTCGATCTCGGCGAGTTGCACGTCGATCGGCAGATCGACCAGCACCGGACCCGGACGGCCCGAACGCATCAGATGGAACGCTTGCTGGAACACGGGCGGCACGAGCGCGGGTTCACGCACGGTCACCGCCCACTTCGTGACGGGCTTGGCGATCGATTCGATATCGACGGCCTGAAAGTCTTCCTTGTACAGACGCGCGCGCGGCGCCTGACCGGTGATCGCGAGAATGGGGATCGAATCGGCCTGGGCGGAATAAAGGCCGGTGATCATGTCCGTGCCCGCCGGGCCCGACGTGCCGATACAAACGCCGATGTTGCCCGGCGCCGCGCGCGTATACCCTTCGGCCATGTGCGATGCGCCTTCGACGTGCCGCGCCAGCACGTGGCTGATGCCGCCGGATTTTTTCATCGCCGAATAGAACGGGTTGATGGCCGCACCCGGCACGCCGAACGCGGTATCGATTCCTTCTCTTTCCAGCACGAGGACGGCTGCGTCGACGGCTCTCATCTTGGGCATGGTTGTCTCCTTCCTGGGGGTCTTCGTCTCGAATGGCTGTCTGCTTGGAAGCAGGGTTCAGTTGCACTTTAAGAGTGTGTAAAAGGTTTGATAAGATCAGCTACGGTCGTTTTTTCCCAAACAAAAAGTATCGAATGCCCGTTTGACAAGGCACGGCTGGAGACACGAGATGGACCGCTTCAAGCAGATCGAAACCTTCGTGCGCGTGGCGGAGGCGGGCAGCCTCGCGGCGGCGGCGCTGGAGGAGGGCGTGTCGCCCGTGATTCTCGGCAGACGCATCGACGCGCTGGAAAAGCGCCTGGGCGTCAAGCTGATGTATCGCTCGACGCGGCGGCTCGTCATCAGCGAGGACGGCGCGGCGTTTCTGGACCGCTGCAAGAATCTGCTGGCGGAATGGGATCAGGCGGAGAACGAACTCGCGGCGGGACGGCGCGCGGTGGGCGGGCATTTGATCGTGTCGGCGCCGGCGGCGTTCGGGCGCATGCATGTCGCGCCGCACGCGCCGCTTTTCGTGCGCGACAAGCCCGAATTGCAGATGTCGTTCAATCTGACCGACCGCGTGGTCGATCTCGTGCGCGAGGGGTATGACCTGTCGATACGCATCGGCGGAGCGGTGGACCCGAACTTCGTCGCGGTGAAGCTGGCGAGCAACCGGCGCGTGGTGTGCGGCACGCCCGCTTACTTCAAGAAACACGGGCGGCCGAAGACGCTCGAAGACCTGCCGAATCACAACTGTCTGGCGTTCAATCTTCAGGGCGGGCAGAACCGCGGCTGGTACTTTCGGCGCAACGGGAAGCTCGTCACGGTGCGCGTGTCCGGTAATCTCGATTGCAACGATGGCGAATTGCTGCATCGCTGGGCGTCGGAAGGGCTGGGGCTGGGCTGGCGCTCGACCTGGGAGATCCAGCGGCAACTCGCGGCGGGCGAACTGGAAACCGTGCTCGACGAGTTCGAACTGCCCGATTACGACATCCTCGCGGTCTATCCGCAGCAGCGTTACATTCCGGCGCGCGTGCGCTACTTCATTGATTATTTGAAGGAAATTTACGCGCAGCCGGATTACTGGAAGCGTCCGTTGACACTTCCGGGCGAGCCGCAGCCGCCTCGCGTGAAAGTTGCGCCATCGGCGTAACTGCTTGAAATCTTTCGGGAAACGTCCATCAGACTTGCCTGAACAAGCGAAACGCGCTATATTCGCAGGCTTCTCACTTGCCGCACCGGTCCGACGCCCGGGTGGCTTATATCCACAAGGAGTGAATATGCGTCATTACGAAATCGTCTTCATCGTGCATCCCGATCAGAGCGAGCAAGTGCCCGCCATGATCGAGCGCTACAAAAGCACGATCACGTCGCACGGTGGCCAGATCCACCGTATCGAGGACTGGGGCCGCCGCCAACTGGCCTACATGATCGAGAAACTCGCGAAGGCTCACTACGTCTGCATGAACATCGAATGCGATCAAGCCACGCTCGAAGAGCTGGAACACGCGTTCAAGTTCAACGACGCCGTGCTGCGTCACCTCATCGTCAAGCTGAAGAAGGCCGAAACCGGCCCGTCGCCGATGATGAAGGAAGTGCAGCGCGAAGAAGCCAAGAAGGCGGCCAGCCAGCCGTCCGAAGCGCAGGCCTAAGGACAGTTTCGAACTGTCACAGCCACCAGGAATTCAGTGAACCGGCTGCAACTGACAGCGAGCGTCGTGGAACGCGAACCGGTGCGATACACGCCCGCAGGCATTCCGATCGCAAGCTGCACGTTGCAACACGCGGCAGAAGTCGTCGAAGCGGGCATCGCCCGGAAAATCGAACTGACACTGCAGGCGGTCGCGGCCGGTGAAGCGAGCGGCAGACTGGAAAGTTGTCCGATGGGCGTCGAAACACGCTTCACGGGCTTTCTGGCGAAAAAGAGCCGCAACGCGCGAACCCTGGTGTTTCACATCACAGAATTGCAGGACATTGGAAAGGACTAATCATGCCCCGCCCGACTGGTAAGAAATTCGACAAGCGTCGTCAGCAACAAAACCCGCTCTTCAAGCGCAAGAAGTTCTGCCGTTTCACGGCAGCCGGTGTCGAGTACATCGACTACAAGGACACGGAAACGCTGAAGGACTTCATCGGCGAAAACGGCAAGATCACGCCGGCTCGTCTGACTGGCACGAAGGCGCACTATCAGCGCCAGCTCGACACGGCAATCAAGCGCGCGCGTTTCCTCGCGCTCCTGCCGTACACCGACCTGCACAAGGCCTAATCAGACGACGCATAAGGAATAGCCAAAAATGCAAATCATTCTTTTGGAAAAAGTCGTCAACCTGGGCAACCTCGGCGACATCGTCAAGGTCAAGGACGGCTACGCACGTAACTTCCTGATCCCCGGCAAGAAGGCTCGCCGCGCCACGAAGGACGCAATCGCCGAATTCGAAGTTCGCCGCGCCGAACTCGAAAAGGTTGCGGCTGAAAAGCTGGCAGTCGCGCAAAAGCAAGGCGAAAAGCTGAACGGTTTCACGGTTCAGATTTCGCAGAAGGCAGGTGTGGACGGCCGTTTGTTCGGCTCGGTCACGAACGCCGATATCGCTGAAGCGCTCAAGAAGCAAGGCTTCGCCGAAGTGGAAAAGGCGCAAGTGCGTCTGCCGCAAGGGCCGCTCAAGCTGGTGGGCGACCATCCGGTTCAAGTGGCGCTGCACACGGACGTGCTGGTCGACGTCACGGTGTCGGTGCTCGGCGAGCACGCGTAAGTTTGACGCGAGACTTCCGGGTCTCGCGAGCGGTACGGAAAAGCGGAGCCTCAACGGCTCCGTTTTTTTTCGTCCGAACGTAGCCTGTGGCGCGACATTAATCGATAATTCCATCCCATGAACGCACCGTCCAAAGACCCGCAGCTCGATGCGCTGAAAGTCCCGCCGCACTCGATCGAGGCCGAGCAATCGGTGATCGGCGGCTTGCTGCTGGATAACGCGGCATGGGACCGTATCGCCGATGTGATGCATCAGGGCGATTTCTATCGCTACGACCATCGTCTCATTTATGAGCATATCGGCAAGCTGATCGCGACCACGCGGCCCGCCGACGTCATCACCGTCTATGAATCGCTGACGAGTTCCGGCAAGGCCGAGGAAGTCGGCGGTCTCGCGTATCTCAACGCGCTGGCGCAGAACACGCCGAGCGCGGCGAATATCCGCCGTTACGCGGAAATCGTGCGCGATCGTGCGGTGCTGCGGCGGCTCGTGTCAGTGGCCGATGAAATTTCCGCCGATGCCTTCAATCCGCAAGGCAAGGAAGTCCGCCAGATTCTGGATGAAGCAGAAGCCCGCGTGTTTTCCATCGCGGAAGACGGCGCGCGCGGCACGCAGGGTTTTCTGGAGATCGGGCCGCTGCTCACGCAAGTCGTGGAGCGGATCGACACGCTCTATCACACGGCGAATCCGAGCGATGTGACCGGCACGCCGACTGGGTTCATCGACCTCGACCGCATGACTTCGGGCATGCATGGCGGTGAGCTCATCATCGTGGCGGGGCGGCCGTCGATGGGTAAAACGGCTTTCTCGATGAACGTCGGCGAATACGTGGCGGTGGAGTATGGCCTGCCCGTCGCCGTGTTCTCCATGGAAATGCCCGGTACGCAGCTCATCATGCGGATGCTCGGCTCCGTGGGGCGGCTCGATCAGCATCGCATGCGCACGGGGCGGCTCACCGACGAAGACTGGCCGAAGCTCACGCACGCCGTGCAGAAAATGAGCGAGGCGCAGATTTTCATCGATGAAACCGGCGGTTTGAATCCGATGGAATTGCGTTCCCGCGCGCGGCGCTTATCGCGGCAATGCGGCAAGCTTGGGCTCATCATCGTTGACTATTTGCAACTGATGTCCGGTTCCGGCAGCGGTGGTGAAAACCGCGCGACCGAAATCTCGGAAATCTCACGCTCGCTCAAGAGTCTGGCGAAGGAACTCGATGTGCCGGTCATTGCCTTGTCGCAGTTGAATCGCGGTCTGGAGCAACGGCCCAACAAGCGCCCGATCATGTCCGACCTGCGCGAATCCGGCGCTATCGAACAAGACGCGGACATCATCCTGTTCATCTACCGCGACGAAGTTTATAACCCGGACAGCCCGGACAAGGGCACGGCCGAGATCATCATCGGCAAGCAGCGTAACGGTCCGATCGGGCCGGTGCGGCTCACGTTCCACGGTCAGTACACGAAGTTCGACAACTTCGCCGGCGCGCAGACCTTCTACGGCAGCGAATAAGCCAATCTCCTTGCCTGTCAAGACATAAATCCCCACCGACGCGCACCCACGCGCGCGGTGCGCGGGCTCTTACGCGCCTGTACAATATGTCAGTTTGATGTATGTTTCATTGACCCATCTATCGGGATTTTCATGTTCGGTCGTTTCATGCCCACCGAGGGCAAATTCTTCGAGATTTTCAACGCCCACGCGAAATGCATGGTCGATGCCAGCCGCGAACTCGAACTGCTGATCGACAACCTCGACGAAGCCGAACTGCACAAGCAGAACGTGCAGGCGAACGAAAAGCGCGCGGACAAGCTCACGCACGAAACCATCGATCTGCTGCACAAGACGTTCATCACGCCGCTGGACCGCGACGAAATCCACAAGCTCATCACGACGATGGACGACATCCTCGATCTGATGGAAGACGTCGCCACGGCCATTTCGCTGTACGACGTGCGCGCGGTGACGTCGGAAGCGAGCCAGCTTGCGCATATCTGCACGGCCACGGCGCTGCGCGTTCAGCATGCCGTCGAACTGCTGGCCGATATGAAGCGCGCAAGCGAAATCCTCAAGATTTGCGAGGAAATCGACCGTCTGGAGTCCGACGCCGACCGCGTGCTGCGCTCGGCCATGTCGAAGCTCTTCCGCGAGGAAGACGACGTGAAGAACCTCATCAAGCTCAAGGCCATCTACGAGCTTCTGGAGACGATCACCGACAAGTGCGAGGACGTCGCCAACATCATCGAAGGCATCGTGCTGGAAAACGCCTGATCCCGCCGCCCGGGCTCGCCGCTTGACAAGAAAGCGGCGGGCCACGACGACAACCGGTTTCGCGCCGCGATGCCGGCAAGAACACACACCATCCGATGCAATCGATTCAACTCGCCATCTGGGCCGTTTCCCTGCTCGTCATCGTCGCGCTCCTGTTCGACTTCATGAACGGGTTCCACGACGCCGCCAATTCCATCGCCACCGTCGTTTCAACGGGCGTGCTCAAGCCGCAGCAGGCTGTTGCGTTCGCGGCGGCGTTCAACGTTATCGCGTACTTCATCTTTCATTTGAAGGTGGCGGCGACGGTCGGCAAGGGCACGATCGACCCGAACATCGTCGATCATTACGTCATCTTCGGCGCGCTCGTCGGGGCGATCGGCTGGAATATCGTCACGTGGATCTACGGCATTCCGTCGAGTTCGTCGCACGCGCTGATCGGCGGGCTGGTGGGCGCGGCGCTGGCCAAATCCGGCTGGGGCTCGCTCAATTGGGACGGGCTGCTCAAGACGGTCGCGTTCATCTTCATTTCGCCGATTCTCGGTTTCGTGCTCGGCTCGTTCTTCATGTTGCTGGTGTCGTGGCTGTACTTCCGCACGCCGCCGTCGAAGGTGGACCGGCGCTTTCGGCGGCTGCAACTCGTGTCGGCGGGACTGTATTCGCTTGGGCACGGAGGAAACGATGCGCAGAAGACCATCGGCATCATTTGGATGCTGTTGATTGCGACCGGCTACGCGTCCGCCGCCGCGGATGCGCCGCCGATCTGGGTGATCGGCCTGTGCTATCTGTCGATGGGTCTGGGCACGCTGTTCGGCGGCTGGCGCATCGTGCGCACGATGGGGCAGAAGATCACCAAGCTCAAGCCGGTCGGGGGTTTCTGCGCGGAGACGGGCGGGGCGATCACGTTGTTCGTCGCGTCCTTCCTCGGCATTCCCGTGTCCACCACGCACACGATCACCGGCGCGATCGTCGGCGTCGGCGCGACGCAGAAGTTCAGCGCGGTGCGCTGGGGCGTCGCGGGCAATATCGTGTGGGCTTGGATTCTGACCATTCCGGCATCCGCGCTGCTGGCGGCGGCGGGCTGGTGGGTCGGCCACCGGTTTCTGTAGAACTGTCTCTGGCTCGCGGCTTCGGCGGAAAACCGAAGCCGCGACGCATCAAATCGCATCAAATGATCGGCGAGGTCACGCCATCCATCGGGATAATCGCGCCCGACACGTAACTCGCGCGGCGGCTCGCCAGAAAGAGCGCGACATCCGCGATTTCCTCCGGTTTTGCATAGCGCCCGAGCGGCACCTTCTTCTGGCTGTCTGCCAGCGCCTGCTCGCGCGTCACGCCCAAGCGTTGCGCTTCCAGCCCGAGCGCTTCTTCCACGCGTTCCGTGAGCGTCGAGCCCGGATTGATCGCGTTGATGCGAATGCCCAGCTTCGCATAGTGATGCGCAAGGCCAACGGTATTGAGCATGAGCGCTGCATTCGCCGCGCCGCCCGCGATATGAATATCCGATGCGATTTTCCCGCCCATCCCGACGATATTCACGATCGCGCCCGGCTCGGCGTCCGGATGCTCGCGCAGGCGTTCGGCCATGCGCTTGAGCACGACTTGCTGCGGATAGACGTAGGAGAAATATTTGGCGTCCATCGCGGCCTTATAGGCGGCGGCGTCGAGCGAATCGGGACCGTAGCGGCGCGCGGCGCCCGCGCTGTTGATCAGAATGTCGATAGGACCGAGCGCGGCGCTGGCTTCCTCGACGACATCCTCGGCACTATGCGCTTCGTGCAGATCGGCTCGCGCCAGATGCACGTGATACCCCGCGCTCGCCAGTTGTTCGCGCGCGCGGGCGAGATTCGCGGGATCGCGCGAAACGATGGCGACCTTCGCGCCTTCGCTCGCGAACGCTTTCGCGCAGGCAAAGCCGATTCCCTTGCTGCCGCCCGTGATCAGAACCACCTTGCCGGCAAGACCCAGATCCATGGTGTTCGACTCCTTTTGTTTGCGTGGTGCATGCGTGCCGCGCGTGAGCGGCGAGTCGAAACACGATAGCAGAGTGGAGCGGGGCGCGTGAGCCGCGCCGGTCGCCGCGCGTTTGGCTCAGTTGGCGAAGCGCGCGATGGGGTCGTCCTTCGGTGCGGCGAGCGAGCCGGTGGAGGCACGCATCACGCGGGCGGGAGGATCGTCGGGGTCGGTGGATTGGGCTGCGCGCGCTTGTTGCTGCGCGGCGTGCGAATTTGAAGGCGGCGGTTCGTAGGCGTCGGCGGCGGCTTGGATCGGGTCGGCTGATGGCGCGGTTGCGCCTGCGGCTTGTGCTTGACGTTGCGCTGCGGTCATTGAGGGCGGCGGTGGCTCGAATGCATCTGCGGATGTCTGCGACTGACGCTGCGCGGCGGTCATCGAAGGCGGCGGCGGCTCGTAGGCATCGACGGGCACGCTCGGCGCCGCAGTCGCAGCCGGAGTAGGCGCAGCCGGAGCAGGCACCGGCACCGGCGACGCAATATAAGTCGGCCCATCAAACGGCGAAGCCTTCGGCGGCGCAACCCGCCGAATGCCATCGAACCGCTTCGCCCAATACGGATTCGTGAGGTAATCCAGCCGCACGGTGCCACCCGTCGACGGCGCATTCACGAACCGCAGCTTGCCGACATAAATCCCGACATGCGAATGCGCGCGCCCCGTCGTGTTGAAGAAAATCAGATCGCCCGGAGCAACTTCACCCGGTTCGACGGACTCACCGCGCCCGCTCATCTCAGCCGTCGTGCGCGGCAGATTCACCGATGCCGCGCGATCCACCACATAGCGCACCAGCCCGCTGCAATCGAAGCCCGCTTCCGGCGTGTTGCCGCCCCAGCGATACGGCACGCCGACGAGCGCCATCGCCTGAATGGAGATTTCCTCGCGCCCGATGCTGTGATCCACGAACGTCGGAAAACCGGGCGGCGGCTGATAAGTTCGATTTGCCGCCGTGCTCGACGACGACGGCCTGCGCGCTGACTGCTGCGGCGCGCTTCCACACGCAGCAAGCATGAGACAGACGATCAGCGACAGCCAGAGTCGACGCATTTCGAACTGGCGAGCCGCGCTCGCCTCGATAGGGGCAGTGTGCCGATACTAGCCCTGAGTACGGGCGTTCGACAACATTTCTTCAGAAATTACATGAGCTTTCGGCTGTAACTGTTGCCTTCAGCAAACGGACGGGCAAGAAAAACGGCCCCGGCGGATTGCTCCACCGGGGCCGTTCATCAACCGCAAAAAGACTTACAAAATGTCCGACGCGTAATCCGCCAACCGCGAGCGTTCGCCGCGCGCCAGCGTCACATGCCCGCTGTGCGTCCAACCCTTGAAGCGATCGACCACATACGTCAGGCCCGAACTGCCTTCCGTCAAATACGGCGTGTCGATCTGCGCGATATTGCCGAGGCAGATGATCTTCGTGCCCGGACCCGCGCGCGTGACGAGCGTTTTCATCTGCTTGGGCGTGAGATTCTGCGCCTCGTCGATGATCACGTACTTGTCCACGAAGGTGCGTCCGCGCATGAAGTTCATGCTCTTGACCTTCAGACGCGAGCGAATGAGTTCCTGCGTCGCCGCGCGGCCCCATTCGCCAGCGGCGTCGTCGGTTTTCTGCAGGACTTCGAGGTTGTCGTCGAATGCGCCCATCCACGGCTGCATCTTCTCTTCCTCAGTGCCGGGCAGAAAACCGATGTCCTCGCCGACCGGCACCGTCGCACGCGTCACGATGATCTCGTTATAGCGCTTGTCGTCGAGCACTTGCGCGAGACCCGCAGCAAGCGCCATGAGCGTCTTGCCCGTGCCCGCCTGCCCGAGCAGCGTGACGAAATCGACTTCCGGGTTCATCAACAGGTTGAGCGCGAAGTTCTGCTCGCGATTGCGCGCCGTGATGCCCCACACATTGTTCTTGTGATGGCCATAGTCACGCAGCGTTTGCAGGAGCGCGGTCTTGCCGTTCAACTCACGCACCACCGCATGGAACGACGGCTCGCCGTTCTGCGGCTCCAGATACACGAACTCGTTGACGAGCATGGACGAACACAGTGGCCCGGTCACGCGGTAATACGTGGTGCCGGTCTTGGTGTCCTGCCAGCTTTCCATGCCCTTGGCATGCTTGGTCCAGAAATCCTGCGGCAGCGCGCGCACGCCGGAGTAGAGCAGGTCCTTGTCTTCGAGAACCTGATCGTTGAAGTAGTCCTCGGCGGGCAGACCGAGCGCATGCGCCTTGATGCGCATGTTGATGTCCTTCGACACCAGCACGACCTGACGGTCCGGCCGCTCCTTTTGCAAGGCGCGCACCACGCCCAGAATCTGGTTGTCCGCCTTGCCGACCGGCAAGCCTTCCACCGGTTCGATGTCGGTCAGCGTGGTCTGGAAGTAAAGTCGGCCGAGCGCATCGCGGTTACCCTGCGCGGCGAGCGGAATGCCTTCCGTCATCTTGCCGGCATTGGCGACGAGCGCATCCAGCGTGCGGCTCACCTGACGCGCATTGCGCGCCACTTCCGACATGCCTTTCTTGTGGTTGTCGAGTTCTTCGAGCGTCATCATCGGCAGATAGACGTCGTGTTCCTCGAAGCGGAACAGGGAACTCGGGTCGTGCATGAGCACGTTCGTGTCGAGCACGAACAGCTTGCTCAGTTCGGCCTCCTGCGTGACGCGCTTGCTGCGTTTGTTGGCCGAGCGTGCATCGGCGGATGCAGCGGGCGCGGCGGCGACAGGCGCATCGGCGCGTTCCGTGCGGGCCTGAACCGGCGCGGGCGTGGCAGGCGCGGACGATTGCAAAAGCGCCGCCGTCTGCTTCGACTTACGGCCGCGCGTGGGCACGGTGCCGGGCGCGGGCGACGGCATGGCCGCTTCCGCGGGCGCTTCGGCGGGAATTTGCGTGAGCACGTCGCTGGCGATGGCGCGCAGCGTGTGCGCCGCGTTCGATGCATTCGATGCGTTCGCGGCGGGACGCTCGGCCGTGGCGGTATCGACTGCGCCGTACGCGTCGTCGTCGCTCGCGGCCGCTTGTTTTTTCGGCTGCTTCGCGGGCCGTGCTCGGGCCTTGTACTCTTCAGCCGGAAGGAGATGGCCGAGCTTGGCCGGGGCGGTAGGCAAAGGCATGGTGTTCCCTCGAAAGGAATCGGGTCGTGTATCGTGCGCCGCCCGCCGCATCCTGCCCCGTTCGCCCTCGCAGCGAATCGTGTATCGCAGTTTGCGTCCGGCGGCGCGCTTCGTGGTCGAAAACGCCGGTTCGCCTAAGTTTCGATCTGCTCCTTGGAGGTTGCATGCATGATGCCGCGCGTGAGCCGTTCGGCATGATCTTCATGGCCTGCGTGGCTTTGGCGCGACGCCAACAAAAAAGCCGCCGTCCCGACGACCGGAACCAGCGGCTTGACTTCTGTTTCAGAGCGAGTGCGCCGTACCCGATCCACATAGCCCGGGTCCACGCCGAATTGCCCGGAAGGCCGCCGGCGATTGACGCTCAGGAAAGTGGTATGGGGAGGACAGGCGCTCATTGGAAACCAATATAGCGTGCCTCAAATGGCTTGTACAGCCTCGACGATGCCATCCACGTGCCCCGGCACCTTGATGCCACGGAACTCGCGGCGCAGCACGCCTTTCGCGTCGATGAGGAAGGTCGAGCGCTCGATACCACGCACTTCCTTGCCGTACATCTTCTTCATCTTGACGACATCGAACAGTGCGCAGATGGCTTCGTCGCTATCCGAGACGAGCGTGAAGGGCAGTTCGAGCTTGGCCTTGAAGTTCTCGTGCGACTTCACGCTGTCACGCGAGATGCCGACGATTTCCGCGCCCGCCGCCGTGAACTGGTCGTAGCTGTCGCGGAACTGCGAGTTCTCCAGCGTGCAGCCCGGCGTGTTGTCCTTGGGATAAAAGAACAGCACGACTTTCTTGCCACGCAGGCTGGAGAGCGTGAATTCGCCACCCGTCGCGGGTGCGGTGAAGTCGGGAACGGGCTGGTCGACTGCGACTGACACGAAGGATCCTCCGGTTGTTTTTGGTTGTCGGAACAAGGACGTGTTCGATATGAGAGGCGTGGATTACCCCGGCTGAACGATCAATTCGCCCGCGCGGCCCGGAATCTCGCCCCACGTGACAGGGTACGTGGGCAGCATGGAACGGTCCAGCGTCGCATGATAGTCGCCCATCGTGGCGAAGCTGTGTCCCTGCGCGCGCCAGCCTTCGAGCAGTTGTTCGAACACCGGCGCGAGCTTCTGGCCTTCGAGTTCGGCGTGCAGCGTGAAGACCTGATCGTGCGGATTATTCGCCGTCCGCTTAAGCAGATGCGCCGCCACATTGCTTTCGTCCACGCCATCCACGCCGAGCATTTCGTCGAGCGTGGGCAGTGTCGTGGGCATCTGAATGTGGTTGAGCGTGCGGCCGTCGAGCACGGGAATGTAGGGCGCGTGGCCGCGTCCGTCGGAGGCGTAGCGCATGCCCCACGCGTCGATCTGCTCGAACGCGTGGCCGTTCATCTGCCAGCCCGCCGCGCCGTGCGTGACGGGCGGCGCACCGAACACTTCGACGAAGCGCGCATGGCTGCGCTGCATCTGCTTGCTCGTCCAGTCGCGGTCGCGCGAGCGCACGTTGTCCTGCCAGTACACGTGATCCCACGTATGGATGCCGCATTCGAACCCGGCTTCGTGGATGGCGCGCATCTCCGACACCGCCTCGCGCCCGATATCCGGCGCGGGCAGCAGCACGCCATACATGAGCGTCTTGATGCCGTAATGCTCGACCACGGACGTGCGCGAGACTTTCTTCAAAAAGCCCGGCCGGAACACGCGCCTGAGCGCCCAGCCCGTGTGATCCGGGCCGAGACTGAACAGGAACGTGGCGCGCGCGTTGAACTTGTCGAAGATGCGCGCGAGGTTCGGCACGCCTTCGCGCGTGCCGCGCAGCGTATCGACGTCGATCTTGAGAACGATGCGGGCCACGCGCGCCTCTTACGACTGCTCGACGAGCTTGCGGGCCTCGCCCACGATCCCGCGGTACGCTTCGAAAATCTTGCGCAGCGCGTCGTCCATGGTGGCTTGCGGGGCCCAGCCGAGTTCCTGCATGGTGTTCTCGATCTTGGGCACGCGGTTCTGCACGTCCTGATAGCCCGCGCCGTAATACGCGCCCGAAGACGTCTCGACGAGTTGCACCGACTTCGCGGTATCCGCGTATTCGGGGAATTCGCTCGCGAGCTTGAGCATCATGTTGGCGAGTTCGCGCACCGAGAAGTTGTTGTTCGGATTGCCGATGTTATAGATCTTGCCCGTCGCCACGCCGTCCTTGTTCTCGATGATCTTCATCAGCGCGCCGATGCCGTCGTCGATATCCGTGAACGCGCGCTTTTGCGCACCGCCATCCACGAGGCTGATGTTCTCGCCGCGCACGATATGGCCGAGGAACTGCGTCACCACGCGCGACGAACCTTCCTTCGGCGTGTAGATGGAGTCCAGACCCGGCCCGATCCAGTTGAAAGGGCGGAACAGCGTGAAGTTGAGGCCTTCCATGCCGTAGCCCCAGATCACGCGATCCATCAACTGCTTGGAGCACGCGTAAATCCAACGCGGCTTGTTGATAGGACCGTAGGAGAGCGTGGAGTTTTCAGGGTCGAACTGCTCGTCGGTGCACATGCCGTACACCTCGGAAGTGGACGGAAACACCAGATGCTTGCCGTACTTCACCGCCGAACGCACGATCGGCAGGTTCGCTTCGAAGTCAAGTTCGAACACGCGCAACGGCTGCTTCACGTAAGTCGCGGGCGTGGCGATGGCGACCAGCGGCAGGATCACGTCGCACTTCTTGATGTGGTACTCGACCCACTCCTTGTTGATCGTGATGTCGCCTTCGAAGAAGTGCATCCGCTCGTGATTCGCGAGGTCGCCCAGGCGATCGGTTTGCATGTCCATCCCGAAGACTTCCCAGTCGGTGGTTTCGAGGATGCGCTTGGACAGGTGATGGCCGATGAAGCCGTTGACACCCAGGATGAGGACTTTTTTCATGAATGACGAGAGGATTGAATGATTCGGCCGAACTCGGCGGGGTCGATGGCGCGCTCGTCGCCGACTGGCTGCAAGTCGGCGTTCAGGGGCCGGTGACGCAGTTCGTGGATGGCGATGACGCCGCCATCGCCGCAGACGCCAAACAGCGCATTATCCGCCACGCTCAGGCCCGGGGGCAAACGGCGCAGTTCGTCGAGCGTTTCTGGCGATACGTTCGGTGCGCCCGTATCCGGCACGCGCCGCGCCCGCGCGACGATGAAGCGCTCCGAACCGATGTCCGTGAACGCGCCCGGATAAGGCGGCGCGACGGCGCGAATCAGGTTATAGATGCGCGCCGCTGGCTGCGACCAGTCGATGCGTCCATCTTCCGGCTTGCGGCCACCGTAGTAGCTGCCGGCGGCGAGATCGTTCGGCAGGCGCGGCGCATCGCCTGCAAGGAGGGCGGGCAGCACGCGCCAGAGCGTTTGCTCGGCGGCGACCACGGTCTTGTCGAAGACGAGCGCGGCGGTATCGTCCGGCAGGATCGGCACGGGCGTTTGCGCGAGGATCGCGCCTGCGTCGGGCTTGGCGGCCATTTCGTGCAGCGTCGCGCCGCTTTCCGTTTCGCCGTTGATGACCGCCCAGTTGGTCGGCACGCGTCCGCGGTACTTCGGCAGCAACGAGCCGTGCATGTTGTACGCGCCGCGCCGCGCGAGTTCCAGCAGCGACACCGGCAGCATGTTCCGGTAGTAGAACGAGAAGATGAAATCCGGCGCCACGCGCGCGACCGCAGCATGCAGTTCGGGCGCTTTCGGGTCAGCCGGCGTGATCGTTTCGATGCCGTGCTCCGCCGCAACTTGCGCCACGCTGCCGAACCAGATGTTCTCGCTCGCGCTGTCCTCGTGCGTGACGACGAGCGCGACATCCACGCCACGCGCCAGCAGCACTTGCAGGCAGCGCACGCCGACGTTGTGATAGGCGAAAACGACTGCGCGCGGCTTCATCGGCCGCCTTCTTCGGGGTCGATCACGGCCACCTGATGCACGGCTTCCTGAAGCGGCTTCGTGGCGACGGAAAGGCCATCGCGCTGTTCGAGAATGGTCTGCACGAGATAGCGGGGCCGCGCGCGCACTTGCTGATAAATGCGCCCGATATATTCACCCAGCAACCCGAGCGCAAAGATGATGACGCCCAACATGAAGAACGTGATGGCGAACAGCGTGAACACACCCTGAACTTCCGCGCCGAACATGAAGCGGCGAATCAGCAGCAGGAGAAACAACGCCGCCGAACCGACCGAGAGAATCACGCCGATGAACGACAGCCATTGCAGCGGCACCACGGAAAAGCCCGTGACCAGATCGAAGTTCAGGCGGATCAGGCTGTACAACGAATACTTGGATTCGCCCGCGAAACGCTCCTCATGCGCGACATCGACCTCGATCGGATTTTGCGCGAACGTGTAGGCCAGCGCCGGAATGAACGTGTTGATTTCGCCGCAGCGGTTGATCGTGTCGATGATGTGCCTGCTGTACGCGCGCAGCATGCAGCCCTGATCCGTCATCCGAATCTTGGTGATGCGCTCGCGCAGCCGGTTCATCGCGCGTGAGGCTTTCTTGCGCCACAGGCTGTCTTGCCGTTGCTGACGAATGGTGCCGACGTAGTCGTAGCCTTCGCGCATCTTGGAGACGAGCTTGCCGATTTCCTCGGGCGGATTCTGCAAGTCGGCATCCAGCGTCACCACAATCTCGCCGCGCGATTGCTCGAAGCCCGCGAGAATCGCCATGTGCTGACCATAGTTGCCGTTCAGCAGAATGACGCGTGTGGTGTCGGGCCGCGCGTGGAACTGCCGCGCCAGCAGCGCGGCGGATTTGTCGCGGCTGCCATCGTTGATGAAGATGACTTCATACGTGGCGTCGAGCGCATCGAGCGCCGGGTACAAACGCTCGAAAAGGGCGGCCAGGCCGTCCTCCTCGTTGTACACCGGAATCACGACCGATAACTCGGGCGCGTCGGAGGGTATCGTCGCAAAAGCCATTTGACTCATGTTGCTGTGGGTGTCCAGGGTTTGATCCGGTTTTTTCAGCGCTTGCGTGCGTGCAGCGCGCAGATTTCATCGACCGATTTCACGACATGCGCCACGTCTTCCGCGCTCATCAGCGTGAACAGCGGCAAGGTCACCGTCGATGCGCCGAGGCGTTCCGCATGCGGGAACATGCCTTCCTTGAAGCCGCGTTCGCGATACAGCGTGAACAGATGCAGCGCCGGATAATGCACGCCCGTGCCGACGGCGCGCTGCTTCATTTCTTCCATGAACTGCGCGCGCGTGATGTCGAGCGCGTCCAGCGGCAGCGCGATCTGAAACATGTGCCAGTTGCTGTCGTCGAAATTCGCGACCGGCAGGCCCACGCCGAGCTTCACCGCCGCGCCGCCTTCGAACGCGTCGAAGTAGGCGCGCGCGAGTTCGCGGCGCTTTTGCGTGAAGCGTTCGACCTGTCGCAACTGACCGAGGCCCACGCGCGCGGCCACGTCCGTCAGGTTGTACTTGCCGCCGAGCACGTCGCAGTCCATGCCGTCGTGACCCGTGCGGGTGATGCCCTGCAAACGGTACTTGCGCGCGAGTTCCGCTTCGTCCTCGTTGTTCATGACGAGCGCGCCGCCTTCGATCGACGTCACGTTCTTGTTCGCGTGGAAGCTGATCGACACGAGATCGCCGAACGAGCCGATGCGCTTGCCTTTCCAGCTCGACCCGATTGCCTGCGCAGCGTCCTCGATCACGCGCAACTTGTGGGCGCGCGCGATTTCGTAGAGCCGGTCCATGTCCACCGGCAGACCCGCCAGATACACCGGCATGATCGCTTTCGTGCGCGGCGTGATCGCGCGTTCCAGCAGGTTCAGGTCGATGTTGCGCGTGACCGGATCGATATCGACGAAGACCGGCGTCGCGCCGACTTCGAGAATGACGTTGGCGGTGGAGACCCAGGTCATCGGCGTGGTGATGACTTCGTCGCCCGCGCCCACGCCCGCGATGCGCAGCGCGATTTCCATCGTGCAGGTGCCCGAATTGAACGCGCGTACCGGACGGCCGCCGAAATAAGCCGACAATTCCGCTTCGAACTGCTGATTCTGCGGGCCGGTGGTGATCCACCCGGAGCGCAGCACGTCGACGACGCCCTGAATGGTCTCTTCGTCGATTTCAGGCCGGACGAAGGGCAGGAACGGCCGCGAAGTCTGAGTCATGGGCTATGCAAAAAGAAAGATGAAATGAGGTTCGCCACTTGCAATTCGCCGCGCGCCTTCAGCCGCGCGCCAGCACCGCGACGCCGACCAGAATGATGCCGATGCCGACGAGCCGGTGCACCGAGAGCACTTCGCCGAACAAATACCACGCCGCGAACGCATTGACGACGTAGCCGAGCGAGAGCATGGGATACGCGAGCGACACATCCACGCGCGAGAGCCCGACGATCCACACGACCACGCTCACCACATAGCACGCGAGCCCGCCGATGATGGGCAACTGCGTCGCGATCCTGAAACCGACGGGCACGACGTTCGCCCAGGTGAAATCGAAATGGCCGACGGCATTCACGCCTGCTTTGAGCAGCAATTGCGCGCCCGCGTTCAACAATACGCCGATGATGATGCAGGTAAAGGAAATAAGGTTCATCGTGCGCGAATCAAGTGCTGGTCAAGGATACCCGGTTTGGGCGCGAAAGCCGAACAGGCGTGCTCGTGCCGCTTGTGCTCATGGCTGCGGTTTTTCGACGATCACGCGCCGTTCGTCCCGCGCGATCACCTGCATCGGCACATGGCGCGCGGCGAGCTGGTCGTAACGATACGGCGGCATCAGCGCGAGCGCGTAACGGTCGGCGTCCCATTTCGTGATCCATTCGTCGATGGACGGAATCCACTTTTGCGGCTCCGTCTGCACGCCGAAGGTCAGTTCGTCGGCCTCCTGAACCATGGTCATCGTGTGGCCGAGGTAGAAGGGCATGGTGTGATCGAGCTTAGCGATGGAGTAGAACGGCGTGTCCGGCGGCAGCTTCGCCATGACGGCCTTGACCGCCGGAACCAGCTTCACGCCCGAGCTTTCCGTGCCGAATACATCGTGTCCCGTCCCGGCGATGGTGCCGAGCAGCAGCCACGCCGCGCCCAGACCCGCCGCGCCCGCCAGCACGCTGCGGCGATTCAGCCAAAGCGCGAACAGCGTCACGACGAACGCCACCGCCAGCCCCGCCCAGACCCACATCTGAAACTCGCGATACAGCACGTTCGGCGTGTTGGCGCTGCCCGCCCGGCCGATGAAGATCGCGCCCAGCGCCGCCGCGATCAGGAACACCGCGTAACCGATCAGATGCATGCGATAACGCGCGGTCGTGAGCGTCGGCAGGTACAGCCCCATCAGGAGCGCGATGGCCGGCGCGATCGGCAGAGTATAGGAGAGCAGCTTCGAATGCGACGCGCTGAAGAACAGAAAAATGAACGCGGTCCAGACGAGCAGCAGTGTCACGGGCGCGAAGCCGTTCGGCTGACGCGGCGTCTTCACCGCATGCCGCACGCTTTGCGCCGCGATCGACAGCCACGGCAGAAAGCCGACGATCAGCACCGGCACGAAGTAATAGATCGGGCCGGGGCGGTTCTGCTCGGGCGTCAGATAGCGCTTGAACTGCTGGACGATGAAGAAGAAATTGAAGAACTCGGGATTCTTCATCTGCACGAGCGCGAACCACGGCGCGACGACGATCAGGAACACGATCAGCCCGCTGCCGATATACAGCCGCTTCCACAGCGCCCAGTCGCGCGCGATCAGCGAATACAGCACCAGCACCGCGCCCGGCAGGATTAGGCCGACGAGACCCTTGGAGAGCACCGCCGCGCCCATGCCGGCCCAGCACAGCCACATCCACAGGCGCACGTCGCGCGTCGGCAGGCCGGGGCGTTGCGCGAGCAGCAGCGCGCACAGCGTCAGTTGCATCCAGAACGACAGGCCCATGTCGAGCGTGTTGAAGTGGCCCATCAAATTCCAGTACGGGCAGGTCGCGAGGATCACGGCGGCGGCGAAGCCTGTCATCGCGTTGAACACGCGCGTGCCGGTGTAGCCCACGAGCAAGACGCCCGCGAAACCCGTGAGCGCCGTGTACAACCGCGCCTGCCATTCGCCGATGCCGAACCACGCAAACGTCAGCGCGTTGGCCCACGTTTGCAGCGGCGGTTTCTCGAAGTACTTGTAGCCGTTGTAGCGCGGTGTGATCCAGTCGCCGGTGACGAACATTTCGCGCGCCATTTCGGCGTAGCGGCCTTCGTCGCTCGGCACCAGATGGCGCAGGCCCAGCGGCGCGAACCAGATCACCGCGAGCGCGACGAGCAGAAGAATGAGCGAGAGACGGGTGAGCGGTAGCCGCGAAGGCGTATCGTTCATGAAGTCGACCTATCCGATGCCGTCATGCGGCGCTAGTGAAACGAAATGGGCTGTCCGTGCCGCGTCGGGACGCCTTGGCTGGGCATTCATCGAACCGCGCGATCGAAAGCCTGACGAAAGGCAAAACGCCGGTCCGAACGCATCCGGTCCGTCCCCGGACGGGTCACGCGGGCGGGAGTGTAGCGCACGAGGGCCGTCCGAAGGGTCAATTTAGAACGCGTGTAAGCATCCGCGTTCGTCCAATGCCGCTGGATTGTGCCTTGCGTTTCCTTAGCGATTGCTTAGATAAGGTACGCAGTCCCGCTCAATGCTCGATGAGCAGCGCCACCGCCACGCGACGTCCTTCCGACATCAGAATGTTATAGGTCCGGCAGGCCGCGCCGAAGTCCATTGTCTCGACGCCGATGCGTTGCCGCGTGAGCGCCGCCGTCAATCGCGGATGCGGAAAGCGCAGTTTCGACCCGCTGCCGAAGATGACCACTTCGGGCGCGGCCTGCACGAGCGCCTCGAAATGCTCGGGCGTGAGCGCCGCGAACGACGAAACCGGCCACGGCTCGACAGGCGATTCCGGCATGACGATCACGCTGTTTTCGTACCGCTGAAGGTTGATTGCCACGAAGCCGTCTGCGTAGCTCGTGATGGTGTTGAGCGCGTTGCTCGCGTCCTGATGAAGTTTCAAAACGGTGTTCCGGCAAGGGAATGGAGGGCGTGTCCGGCGCTCCGCCGTGGGAACATGCAGTCCGGTGGTGCATTGCGGAACCGACACATAATCAGTAAATTATAACTTTTAAGCCGCCGGGCCCGCCCGCGCGGCGCCCGTTGCGCTCGCGTGCCGCCACAAGCTGCCTTCGACACGCAATTCGCTTTCGCAACGTCACACCACGACCTGCTCGCGAATGCGCCGGCGTCACATCGCCGGTTTCGCATGAACCATATCCAAGTCGCCTTTTCCAGAGCCAGCCAGCCGTGAAACCGATTCTCAAATCCAACAAGCTGCAAAACGTCTGCTACGACATTCGCGGGCCCGTGCTCGAACACGCCAAGCGTCTGGAGGACGAAGGTCACCGCATCATCAAGCTCAATATCGGCAATCTGGCGGCCTTCGGTTTCGACGCGCCCGACGAGATCATTCAGGACATGATCCGCAATCTGCCCGGCAGTTCGGGCTATTCGGACTCCAAAGGCGTGTTCGCGGCGCGCAAGGCGATCATGCATTACACGCAGGAGAAGGGCGTTGCCGGCGTGGAACTGGACGATATTTTCATCGGCAACGGGGCGTCGGAACTCATCGTCATGGCGATGCAGGCGCTTCTGAACGACGGCGACGAAGTGCTGCTTCCCGCGCCGGACTATCCGCTCTGGACGGCGGCGGTGAGCCTGTCCTCCGGCACGCCGCGCCATTATCTGTGCGACGAGAGCAACGGCTGGATGCCCGATCTCGACGATATTCGCGCGAAGATCACGCCGAACACGCGTGCGCTGGTGGTCATCAACCCGAACAACCCGACCGGCGCGCTGTATTCGGACGAACTGTTGCTGGACTTGATCGCCATTGCGCGCGAACACGGCCTGATCATTTTCGCGGACGAGGTCTACGACAAGATCGTCTACGACGGCAAAACGCATACGTCGATGGGCGCGCTCTCCGAAGACGTGCTGACCGTCACCTTCAACAGCCTCTCGAAAAGCTACCGGTCGTGCGGTTATCGCGCGGGCTGGATGGCCATTTCCGGTTTGATCGAGGAAAACCGCCGCCGCGCGAAGGACTATCTCGAAGGACTGGGCATTCTCGCATCCATGCGGCTGTGTCCGAACGTGCCGGGCCAGTACGCGATTCAAACCGCGCTGGGCGGCTATCAGAGCATCAACGATCTGATTTTGCCGGGCGGGCGGCTCTACAAACAGCGCGAACTCGCGTACGACATGCTCACCGCCATTCCCGGCGTATCGTGCGTGAAGCCGCAGGCCGCTTTGTATATGTTCCCGAAGCTCGATCCGAAAATCTATCCGATCGAGGACGATCAGCAGTTCATCACCGATTTGTTGCTTGAGGAGCGTACGCTGCTCGTGCAGGGCACCGGCTTCAACTGGCCGACGCCGGATCACTTCCGCGTGGTGTTCCTGCCGAATCTCGACGATCTCGCGGATTCGATCAACCGCATCGCGCGCTTCCTCGACGGCTACCGAAAACGTCATTCCGCTTAACTCCTTTTATAGATTCACGCTGCATGGAACCGATCAAAGTAGGACTCTTGGGCTTCGGCACGGTGGGCAGCGGCACCTTCACGGTGCTGCGCCGCAATCAGGAAGAAATCAAACGTCGCGCGGGCCGCGGCATCGAAATCGCGCGGGTCGCGGTGCGCACGCCATCGAAGGCGCAGGCCGCGAAGGACGCGGGCATTCCGGTGACGGAGGACTTCGGCGCGGTGGTGGACGATCCTTCCATCGATATCGTGTGCGAAATGATCGGCGGCACGGGCTTCGCGCGTGAACTCGTTCTGCGCGCGATTGCCAACGGCAAGCATGTGGTGACGGCCAACAAGGCGCTGCTCGCGGTGCACGGCACGGAGATTTTTCAGGCGGCGCGCGCGCGGGGCGTGATGGTCGCGTTCGAGGCGGCGGTGGCGGGCGGCATTCCGATCATCAAGGCGCTGCGCGAAGGGCTGACGGCGAACCGCATCGAATATATCGCGGGCATCATCAACGGGACGACGAACTACATTCTCTCGGAGATGCGCGATCGTGGCCTGGACTTCGCCACCGCGCTCAAGGCCGCGCAGGAACTGGGTTACGCGGAAGCCGATCCGACCTTCGACATCGAAGGCGTCGATGCCGCGCACAAGGTCACGATCATGAGCGCGATCGCGTTCGGCGTGCCAGTGCAGTTCGACCGCGCGTATGTCGAGGGCATCAGCAAGCTGGCGGCGATCGATATCAAGTACGCGGAAGATCTGGGTTATCGCATCAAGCTGCTTGGGATTGCGCGGCGCACGGAGAAGGGCATCGAGTTGCGCACGCATCCGACGCTGGTGCCGGAAAAGCGTCTGCTCGCCAATGTCGAAGGCGCGATGAACGCGGTCGTCGTGCATGCGGATGCGGTCGGCACCACGCTTTACTATGGCAAGGGCGCGGGCGCGGAGCCGACCGCTTCCGCCGTGGTCGCCGATCTCGTGGATGTCACGCGCCTGCACACGGCCGACCCGGAGCATCGCGTGCCGCATCTGGCGTTTCAGCCGGACGCGCTTTCCAACACGCCGATCCTGCCCATCGACGAAGTGACGAGCGGTTACTACCTGCGCCTGCGCGTGGCGGACGTGACGGGCGTGCTCGCCAACATCACGCGCATTCTCGCGGACAAGGGCATCTCCATCGACGCGCTGTTGCAGAAGGAATCCGAACAGGTCGATGGCGGCAACGCGGGCGAGACGGACATCATCCTCATCACGCATGAAACCGTGGAAAAGAACGCGAACGCGGCGATTGCCGAGATCGAAGCGCTGTCCACGGTGGTGTCGAAGGTGACGAAGCTGCGCATGGCCTCATTGAATTGAGTTGTATTGAACATCGGACAAGCGACATGAATTACATCTCGACGCGCGGCGCCGGCTCGAACGAGCGCCACACGTTCTCGGACATTCTGCTGGGCGGTCTGGCGAAGGACGGCGGGTTGTATCTGCCGAACGAATATCCGCGTGTCAGCGCGGACGAACTCGCGCGCTGGCGCACGCTCTCCTACGCGGACCTCGCCTTCGAAGTGCTGTCGAAATTCAGCGACGACATTCCCGCCGACGATCTGCGCTCGCTCACGCGCAAGACCTATACGGCGCAGGTGTACAGCAACGTGCGGCACGAAGAAAGCGCCTCGCAGATCACGCCGCTCAAGACGCTCGGCATCGAAAACGGCACGCCGCTGTCTTTGCTTGAGTTGTCGAACGGTCCGACGCTCGCCTTCAAGGACATGGCGATGCAACTGCTCGGCAATCTGTTCGAGTACACGCTGGCCAAACACGGCGAAACGCTGAACATTCTCGGCGCGACGTCGGGCGATACGGGCAGCGCCGCCGAATACGCCATGCGCGGCAAGACCGGCGTGCGCGTGTTCATGCTTTCGCCGCACGGCAAGATGAGCGCGTTCCAGACCGCGCAGATGTTCTCGCTGCAAGACCCGAACATCTTCAATCTCGCGGTCACGGGCAATTTCGACCAGTGTCAGGACATCGTGAAAGCCGTGTCGAACGATCACGCCTACAAGGCGAAGCACAAGATCGGCACGGTCAATTCGATCAACTGGGCGCGCGTAGTGGCGCAGGTCGTCTATTACTTCAAGGGCTATTTCGCCGCGACGCAGGGCAACGACGAGCGCGTGTCGTTCACGGTGCCGTCGGGCAATTTCGGCAATGTGTGCGCGGGGCATATCGCGCGCATGATGGGTCTGCCGATCGATCAACTCGTGGTCGCCACGAACGAAAACGACGTGCTCGACGAGTTCTTTAAAACGGGCGTGTATCGCGTGCGCGGGGCGGCGGAGACGTATCACACGACCAGTCCGAGCATGGATATTTCGAAGGCGTCGAACTTCGAGCGCTTCGTGTACGACCTGCTCGGACGCGATCCGGCGCGCGTGCTGCAACTTTTCCACGATGTCGAGCAGAAGGGCGGTTTCGATCTCGCCGCGAGCGGCGATTTCGCGCGCGTGAAGGAGTTCGGCTTCGTGTCCGGCCGCAGCGGTCACGATGACCGCGTGAACACCATCCGCGACGTGTTCGAGCGTTACGACACGATGATCGACACGCACACCGCCGACGGCGTGAAGGTCGCGCGCGAGAACTTGAAGCCCGGCGTGCCGATGATCGTGCTCGAAACCGCCCAGCCGATCAAATTCGGCGAGACCATCCGCGAGGCGCTGGACCGCGAACCGGAGCGTCCCGCTGCTTTCGCCGGACTTGAAAAACTGCCACAAAGGTTCGATATCGTTCCTGCGGAGGCGGGCGTGGTGAAGGCGTTCATCGCCGAGCGGACCTGATTCCCTGTTTCAGAGCCGGAAGCACACGGGGCGCGGCCGACACAGCCGCGCCCCGTTGCTTTTTTCGGTCGGTTATCTTGTATCGGTCTGGCAGCCGAACCAGGCCACCACGCCTCAAACCCCGCTAATAACTGCTAAAATCTCAGGTTTTTCGCCGTATATCATTCAAAAGGACGCGCCGTGCTGTCTACCGCCAATATCACCATGCAATTCGGGCCCAAGCCCCTTTTCGAGAACATCTCGGTCAAGTTCGGCGAAGGAAACCGCTATGGGCTGATCGGCGCGAACGGCTGTGGCAAGTCGACGTTCATGAAGATTCTCGGCAGCGATCTGGAGCCGTCTTCCGGCAACGTGATGCTCGAACCGAACATCCGTCTGGGCAAGCTGCGTCAGGATCAGTTCGCGTACGAAGACATGCGCGTGCTCGACGTCGTGATGATGGGCCACACCGAAATGTGGGCCGCCATGACCGAGCGCGACGCCATCTACGCCAACCCCGACGCCACCGACGACGACTACATGCGCGCCGCCGACCTCGAAGCCAAATTCGCCGAATACGACGGCTACACGGCCGAGGCGCGCGCGGGCGAACTGCTGCTGGGCATCGGCATCGACATCAACGATCACAACGGGCCGATGAGCAACGTCGCGCCCGGCTGGAAGCTGCGCGTGCTGCTGGCGCAGGCGCTGTTCTCCAAGCCCGACGTGCTGCTGCTGGACGAGCCGACCAACAACCTCGACATCAACTCGATTCGTTGGCTGGAAGACGTGCTCAACCAGTACAACTCGACGATGATCATCATTTCCCACGATCGCCACTTTTTGAACCAGGTCTGCACGCACATGGCGGACATGGATTACGGCACGTTGAAGGTCTGGCCGGGCAACTACGACGACTACATGCTGGCGTCCACGCAGGCGCGCGAGCGTCAGCAGGCGGCCAACCAGAAGGCCAAGGACCGCGTGGCCGATTTGCAGGACTTCGTGCGCCGCTTCTCGGCCAATAAGTCGAAGGCGCGTCAGGCCACCAGCCGCTTGAAGATGATCGACAAGATCAAGATCGAGGAATTCAAGCCTTCGTCGCGGCAGAATCCGTTCATTCGCTTCGAGTACGAAAAGAAGCTGCACAACATCGCGGTTGTGGCCGAGGACATCACCAAGAAGTACGAACGCACGATCTTCAAGAACTTTTCCCTGAGCGTGCAGCCGGGCGAGCGGATCGCGATCATCGGCGAGAACGGTGCGGGCAAGACCACGCTGCTCAAGGCGCTGAAGGGTGCGCTGGAACTGGATCACGGCTCGGTGAAATGGGCGGAGAACGCGAACGTCGGCTACATGCCGCAGGACACGTACGAAGAGTTTCCGAAGGAAGAGACGCTGACCGACTGGATCGACCAGTATCGCAAGGAAGGCGACGACGAACAGATGATGCGCGGCACGCTCGGCCGCCTGCTGTTCAACGCGGACGACATCAAGAAGAACGTGAAGGTGCTGTCGGGCGGCGAGAAGGGCCGCATGATCTGGGGCAAGCTAATGCTTGGTCGTCATAACGTGCTGCTGATGGACGAGCCGACCAACCACATGGACATGGAGTCGATCGAATCGCTGCAGATCGCGCTGGACAAGTTCGAAGGCACGCTGATTTTCGTGTCGCACGACCGCGAATTCGTGAGCGGGCTGGCGGATCGGATCATCGAGGTCAAGACGGATGGAACGTTGCGGGACTTTGGCGGGAATTACGAGGACTTTTTGTCGAGTCAGGGGATTCAGTAAGCTTCCTGCTGTTCAGGAACGAGGAAGCCGCGCAAGCGGCTTTTTTGTTTTCTGGGACCGTAACAAAACGTCCACGCATAGGAATCATCTGTTGCTTGCGGGCATACTTCGCGCCCTTTCGCGAATATGCATCAGCAAGACACATGACCGAGAAGAATATCTGCACCGACTCAACTCCACACGATTCCGATTGGCTCAAGCGCGTGGAGTGGAGAGACCTGATCCCGCTGACCCGCTTCGAAGTCGCTCACGAACTGCTCATTTCGCTGCCCTGGCTGCTGATCTCATGGTTCGTCGCGCGTCATGGATGGATCGTCGTTGCGCTCGGATGTTCGTTCATGTTCTTTCTCACCGGGCTTCGACAGGTACACGACGCGTATCACAACACCTTGCGCCTGTCGAACCGATGGACCGATCTCCAGATGCTCGTCATGAGCGTGCTGATGCTCGGCTCGATGCACGCGGTCAAGTACAACCACCTCGCGCATCACGCTCACGCAATGGAACCGGAGGATATCGAAGCGGCCAGCGCCCGCATGCCGTGGTGGAAGGCGATTCTGGTAGGACCGCTGTTTCCGGTCCGCCTCTACCGAAAGGCGATTGCGCGCACGAGTGCCCGCACGCGTGGCTGGATCATCGGGGAGTTGGTGGCGAATGCCGTGTGGGTGTCGCTTGTGTTCGGCGTGTTCGACGTGACGTTTTTCAAGTACCACGTCATCGCGATGGCGATCGGGCAATGTCTCACGTCGTTTTTCGCGGTGTGGACCGTGCATCACGACGCAGAGGATGCGATCGCGCACTCGCGCACGGCGCGCGGCAAGTTCAGGCTGCTTTTGACCTACAACATGTTCCTGCACATGGAACACCATCTGTTCCCGCGTGTGCCGACGCGCAATTTGCCGCGACTGGCCGCACGCATCGATGCAGCATCGAAGGGCGCACGGCTCAAGTTCGCGATCTAGCCTTGCCGCGAGAAGGGACGTTCAGATGTTGTCATACCGAAACCGCATCGCCGTCCCTTCCTTCGTGATGCGCGCCCAGACCACGCGCTTTTCCTCATCGGACAGGAACACCCAGTTCGACACTTCCATGGCCGTGCGCCCGCAGCCTTTGCAGACATCGTCGAAAAGCGTCGAGCACACGCCGATGCACGGGCTATCCGGAAGATCGTGAAGATTCGAAGCCATAAACTCACTTTGTACCGCGTCGATCAAGACGCGGCAGCACAGGTAATTAAACTCACCGCGCGATACTGTAGCCTATCCGCGCGATCCAGTGATGACGCTGGTCGTAGTCGAGAATATCTTCGCCGTAGCCGTTGAAGTAGCTCACGAACAGATAGCCGCCCCATGCGCTCCCGGCGAGCTTCGAGAGCGGATAGGTCAGTTGCGAATCCACGCTGCCGTACCAGTGCTTGGTGCCCTTGCGCACGGTCGTCGCGAGTTGCAGGCCATCCGGGCTCCCGTATTTGACGAGGAAATCCACGTAGCCGCGATAGTCGGCGATATCTTCGTTGCCGCTCTTGGTCACGTAGTAGTAGAACTTCGGCGAGAGCGTCAGATGGTTGGCATTGAGATCGCCGAAATCCCAGGTCGGGCGCACAAACAAAATATTGATCGCGCGCGAGGTGTCACCGCTCTTGCCGTTCGACTCGTGCCCGATACCCGAGGCCACGCCCATCCGCGTGAAAAACGGGCTTTTCCAGCCGGTATCTTCGACGTAATAGAACAACTGCGGCTGATAACTCGTATCGCGGAAGGGCGCGGACGGCGCGGACAGATTCCAGATCGACGTTTGCGTATAGCCGAAGTACAGGTTGTCGAGGAAGCCGCGCGAACGCGGATCGTCCGGCAGATGCAGCCGGTACTTGAAGCTGAACTGGAACTTGGCGAGCTGGTCGCCGTTCTTGCCGTCGGCGAAGTACATCGGCTCGAAGGTGGACAGGCGGCCGGAGAGCATGGTGTCCTGCGGCGTCGTCGGCACGGCGGTGGTATCCGCGGCGGCGGTGGCGCTGGCGAGTTGCGCGGGCGTCGCGGCTTGCGTTTCGCGATGTTCCGCCGCCACGACCTGATTCTGGCTCGGGCCGCGATTGAGCATGACGAGCATCGGCGAGGCATCGAAGCCGACCGGATCGATCTTGATGGTCCCGCGCGCCGAGTCGGGCCACGGCGCGGAATAGCGCACGCGGCGGTATTGTCCGGGCGCGAGGCGCAGACGGTCGGGCGTGTTCGCCGCGCGCGTGAGAACGAGCGGCGCGGGCGGAAGGTCGCCGTTCGTCAGGTTCACGGTCAGTTGCTTCGGGACATCGACGGAAAGCGGTTTCTTGTCGTCGTCGGTGTAGAGCAGGGTGATTTCCAGCGGTTGCGAAGCGGCGGCTTCGCGTGCAGGTTGCAGCACGGCGACGGTCGCATGCGCGGTATTCGTGGCGCCAAAGGTCGCGACAGCTAGGGCAAAAGCAGAAAGCGAAAAGGCTGGTCTTGGGCGGCGGGCCATGTAGTTAGCGTCCTGAAGATCGTTCGGCCGCATGAGACGAAAGCGGCGCGCGTCAGGAGTCGAAGATCATTCGGTCGATCGGCGCGCCATCGCCGCCGCGCGGACGCGAGCGTGACCGTGGTCGGTTGCGCGCATGGCAAAGGGTGATGCGCGCGACGTCCACGGATGGATCGGATGAGGCAATCGAGCGACGTTAGCAATCGCGATGCCTGATCGCAAAATTTATTGCGCGAACGCGGCTTGCCAGAGCAAGGTTCCATTCATCGCGAGGATCACGCCCGCGCATACCCACGCGAGTCCGAGCGGCAAACGCGCCACGCGGAAGCGGCCCATCAGGTGCGCATCGGAGGCAAAGCGCACGAGCGGAATGACCGCGAGCGGCAATTGCAGGCTCAAGACAACTTGCGTCGCGACGAGCAGCGCGTTCGAGCCGTGCTGCCCGAAGCTCGCCACCGCGACGAGCGCGGGACCGATCGCCAGGCCGCGCGTGAGCAGCGCCCGCGCCCAGCGCGCCATCTTCAGTTGCAGGAAGCCTTCCATCACGGCCTGTCCGGCGAGCGTGCCGGTGACGGTCGCGTTCAGTCCGCACGCGAGCAGCGCGGCGGCGAATGCGATGCCCGCCCAATGGCTCCCGACAAGCGGCGCGATCAGGCGATGCGCATCCGCCAGATCATCGACCTGCGTATAGCCGCCCGCATGAAACACGGAAGCTGCCACGATCAGCAGCGACGCATTCACCACGAACGCCAGCCCGAGCGAGGCGAACGTGTCGATGTTCACGCCACGCAGCGCCTCGCGGATGCCTGCATCGTCGTGGGACGGGACATGATCGCGCACCAGCGACGAATGCAGATAGAGGTTGTGCGGCATCACGGTCGCGCCGAGGATGCCCGCTGCGAGCCAGAGCATGCCCGCATCGCGGACCAGTTCGCGCGTGGGCGCAAGGCCGCGCAGCGCATCCATCCAGACCGGATGCGCCAGCGCCAGTTCCAGCACGAAGCAAAAGCTCACGAACAGGATCAGCGCCGTGATCGCGCGTTGCAGCGGGCGTCGTCCGCGACTTTGCAGCGCGAGCATGGCGAACGTGCCGACGGCGGAAAGCAGCACGCCCGCCGTCAGCGAGATGCCGAACAGCATCTGCAACGCCACCGCGCTGCCGACCACTTCGGCCACATCGCACGCGATGATCGCGATCTCGCAGGCAATCCACAAAATAAGCGTGGTGCGGCGGCTGTAGCGCTCGCGGCAAAGCTGCGCGAGATCGCGCCCGGTCACGAGTCCCACGCGCGAGGCGACCCATTGCAGCAGCAGGCCCATCAGACTCGCGAGCAGCACGACGAACAAAAGTTTGTAGCCATAGCGCGCGCCGCTCGCGAGCGCGGTCGCCCAGTTGCCGGGGTCCATGTAACCGACCGCGATGAGCGCGCCCGCGCCCGTGAACGTGGTCCAGCGTCCGCGCGGCTTGCGAGGCGGCTCGGCGGGGCGGTCGATGTCGATAACATCGCCGCGGGCAGCGGAGAGTCGGATCAGTGCGGACGGGTTGATATTCATGCAGCGGGCAGCCTCGAATGGCAGAGCGACGGATGACGGGCGTCGCCGGTTCAGGAATGCGCCGTAAAAAGCGGCGCACTTCGAAATGGCTAGCAACGGCTGTTCCGCTGGCTATTCGAAAGCTCGGGGGCATCGAATGGCAGCATCCGCGAAGGTACGAACGAGCGCCATAAAGAGATGCAGAGATGCATTGCCCCGTCTCGGATAATGACATCGAACCGGCGCTGCACGGCCGTGCGCCACTTTGGCGAGTGGGGTTTTATTCGGATTTTCCGGCGTGCCCGCGCGCCGTGAGACGGGCTACAATGCGCGCACTTTTCTCGCCGGGCGCAAGAAAAGTCAGCAAGGCGAACGTCATGGAGACCGAAGGGTTTTCGAAGGCTGAACGGCAGCATGCCCTTTCGATGTGCATTTTGCGCGACAGGCGATGTTTTGATTTTTGTCGTGCAAGGCTTTAATGGTAGTTTTCGGGTTTTTACTGGAGTCGGCAACGCAAGGCGCGGGCAGTGGCCGGTCCCGCGACACGAAGCCGTGACTAGTCGATACAAGGGAGAATCGAGATGAACCAAAAAATGTCGGCCCCCACGGCAACGTTCGCAAGACTCGCGGGCGCAATCGCCTGCGCGGTGGCGCTCTTGCCGCTCGCCTCGCTCGACGCAGCGGCCAAGGACACGCAGCTCAACGTGTACAACTGGTCCGATTACATCGCCAAGGACACGATTCCCGACTTCACCAAGCAGACCGGCATCAAGGTGAAGTACGACAATTACGACAGCGACGACACGCTGCAAGCCAAGCTGCTGACCGGCAATTCGGGTTATGACATCGTGGTGCCGACCAGCAATTACGCGGGCAAACAAATCGCAGCGGGCATTTTCGCGCCGCTGGACAAATCGAAGATTCCGAACCTCAAGTATCTCGACCCCGACCTGATGAAGCTCGTCGCGGGCGCGGACCCGGACAACAAATACGCGGTGCCGTGGGCCTATGGCACGACGGGTCTGGGCTACAACGTCGACAAGGCGAAGAAGATTCTCGGCGACAACGCCGATCTCGCCAATTGGGACATCCTCTTCAAGCCCGAGAACATCAAGAAGCTGAAGGCATGCGGCGTGTCTGTGCTGGATGCGCCCGACCAGATGTTCGCGGCGGCGCTGCATTACATCGGCAAAGACCCGATGAGCACGAACCCGGCCGACTATCGCGAAGCGCTGGCGATGCTCAAGAAAATCCGCCCGTACATCACGCAGTTCAACTCGTCGGGCTATATCAACGACATGGTCGGCGGCGATATCTGCTTCGCCTACGGCTGGTCGGGCGATGTCGTGATCGCCAAGCATCGCGCGGTGGAAGCGAAGAAGCCGTACAAGATCGATTACTACATCCCGAAGGGCGGTGCGCCGATCTGGTTCGACGTCATGGCCATTCCGAAGGACGCGAAGGACAAGGACGCCGCGCACGAGTGGATCAACTACATCGAGACGCCGCAGGTTCACGCCGCGATCACCAACGCGGTGTACTACCCGAGCGCGAACGCCGAAGCGCGCAAGTACGTGGACAAGGACGTGGCGAACGACCCGGCAGTGTATCCGCCGCAGGACGTCATCAAAACGCTGTTCTTGCTCAAGCCGTTGCCGCCTGAAATCCAGCGTCTGCAAACGCGCCTCTGGACCGAGTTCAAGTCCGGACGCTGACGCGCGGCCTCGCGCCGGAGCGGGAAATCCGGTTATCCTTTGCAATCACGAAGCCCCTGGACCGCCGGGGGCTTTGTTCGTGGGCGCAGTCGGTGGCCGGAAAGAGATAGACACAAACACAGCCGCAGGAGTCGAACAGGCAATCATGAGTGAGCAGTCGAGCGCGTCGAGAGCGGCGCCCGGTCCCGGCAAGCAAGAGCCGGGCGGTTTTCCCTTCGGCCAGAACACGGAAGACAACTTCGTGCAGATCGTCGATGTCGTGAAGAAATTCGGCGAGACGACGGCCGTCAAGGGCGTCAACCTGTCCGTCAGGAAGGGCGAATTGTTCGCGCTGCTCGGCAGTTCGGGATGCGGCAAGTCCACGCTCCTGCGCATGCTGGCCGGGCTCGAATCCGTGACCGAAGGGCAGATTCTCATCGACGGAGAAGATCTGGCGCAGATGCCGCCGTACCATCGCCCGGTGAACATGATGTTCCAGTCGTACGCGCTCTTTCCGCATATGAGCGTGGAGGGGAACGTCGGTTACGGGCTGAAGCAGGAAGGTATCAAGGGCAGCGAACTGAAAGACCGCGTGCGCGCCGCGCTCGAACTCGTGCAGATGGGCAAGTTCGCCCAGCGCAAGCCGCATCAGTTGTCGGGCGGGCAGCAGCAGCGCGTGGCGCTGGCGCGCAGTCTCGTCAAGCGGCCCAAGCTGTTGTTGCTCGACGAACCCATGTCCGCGCTCGACAAGCAGATTCGCCAGCGCACGCAGATCGAACTGGTCAATATTCTCGATTCGGTCGGCGTGACCTGCATCATGGTAACGCACGATCAGGAGGAGGCCATGACCATGGCCAACCGGCTCGCGGTGATGAGCGAAGGGCAGATCGTGCAGCTTGGAACGCCGCATCAGGTGTATGAGTATCCGAACAGCCGGTTCTCGGCGCAGTTCATCGGTTCGACCAATCTGTTCGATGGGCACGTGGTCGAAGACGAACCCGATCACGTCTTCGTGGAAACGCCAGATTTGCCTGTGCGCATGTACGTGAATCACGGCATCACCGGGCCGCTGGGCATGCCTGTCACCATCTCCGTGCGCCCGGAGCGGATCGCGCTCACGCGCAAGCCGCCCGAAGGCACTTTCAACTGGGGGCGCGGCAAGATCTCGAATATCGCGTACATGGGCGGCTACACGCTCTATCACGTGACGCTGGATTCCGGCAAGAACGTGGTCGCGAATCTGTCGAGCCTCGCCATCGGCGAAATCGATTCACCCACTTTCGACGATGAAGTCTACGTGCGCTGGAGCGCGTCGGCCGGCGTGGTGCTGACCTCATGATGGCGATGCTCAAGCGCTTCGGAATCAGCGGACGGACGCTGGTGATCGGCGGGCCGTATCTGTGGCTGTTGCTGCTGTTCTTCGTGCCGTTCCTGCTGGTGGTGAAGATCAGCTTCGCGGACAGTCAGCTCGGCATTCCGCCATACACGGAACTGCTGGCGATGAAAGAAGGCGTGATGAACATCGCGCTCGATTTCTCGCACTACCTGTTCCTGTTCCAGGACAGCCTGTATTTCGCGACCTACATGAATTCGCTGCTGGTCGCGGCGGTGTCCACTTTGCTGTGCTTGCTGCTCGGCTATCCGATGGCGTATTACATCGCGCGCGCGAATCCGAAGTCACGCAATCTGCTGATGATGGCGGTCATGCTGCCGTTCTGGACATCGTTCCTGATTCGCGTGTATGCGTGGATCGGCATTCTCAAGAACAACGGGCTGCTGAATAATTTCCTCATGTCCATCGGGCTGATTCATACGCCGATCGAGCTGTATCACACGAATATCGCGGTGTATATCGGCATGGTGTATTCCTACCTGCCGTTTCTCGTGATGCCGCTCTACGCGCATCTCGTGAAGATGGACCTGACGCTGCTCGAAGCCGCCTACGACCTCGGCGCGAAACCGTGGAAGGCCTTTCTGACCGTCACGCTGCCGCTGTCGAAGAACGGCATCATCGCGGGCTGTCTGCTGGTGTTCATTCCGGCGGTGGGCGAATACGTGATTCCCGAACTGCTCGGCGGTGCGGATACGCTCATGATCGGCCGCGTCATGTGGAACGAGTTCTTCGATAACGCCGACTGGCCGATGGCGTCCTCCGTCACCTGCGCGATGGTCCTCTTGCTGCTCGTGCCGATGGCCTTGTTCCAGCACTTTCAGGCGAAGCAACTGGAGCAGAAGCGATGATCCGCCCGAGCCGCCCGCTGCAAATCACCGCGCTCGGAATCGGATTCGCGTTTCTGTATATCCCGATTCTCAGCCTCATTATTTATTCGTTCAACGAGTCGCAGTTGGTGACGGTGTGGACCGAGTTTTCGTTGAAGTGGTATCGCGCGCTGTGGTCCGACGACGAACTCATCAACGCGGCGTGGCTGTCGCTGCGCATCGCGTTTTTCACGGCGTGCGCGTCGGTGGTCATCGGAACGTGGGCGGGGTTCGTGCTCGCGCGCATGGGGCGCTTCAAGGGCTTCACGCTCTACGCGGGCATGATCAACGCGCCGCTCGTGATTCCCGAAGTCATTCAGGGCATCTCGCTGCTGCTGCTGTTCGTCGAAATGGCGAAGCTGATCGGCTGGCCGGCGGGGCGCGGGCTGTTCACCATCTGGATCGGGCATGTGATGCTGTGCATCTCGTATGTGGCGATCATCGTGGAATCGCGCGTGCGGGAGTTGAATCCGTCGCTGGAGGAAGCGGCGCTCGATCTCGGTGCCACGCCCTTGCGCGTGTTCTTCACGATCACGCTGCCGTTGATTTCTCAGGCGCTGGTGGCGGGGTGGCTGCTGTCGTTCACGCTGTCGATCGACGATCTCGTGCTGTCCGCGTTTCTGTCCGGTCCGGGTTCGACCACGCTGCCGCTCGTCGTGTTCTCGCGCGTGCGGCTGGGGCTGAATCCGGAGATGAACGCGCTGGCGACCTTGTTCATCGCGCTGGTGACCATCGGCGTGATTGCGGCGAACGCGTTCATGCAGCGTAGCGAGCGCAGAAGGCTTGCCGAGGTGATGTAGTCAGATGCCGAGATGCCGCGCGAACGTCGAAGCATCGGTGTTCGTGCCGCATAACAGCACGCCGACGCGCTTGCCTTGCAGCCGTTCGCGCGACGGCCCGAGCAAGGCAGCGGTGGCCGCCGCGCAGGCCGGCTCGACCGCGAGCTTCATTTCGCTGAAAAGCTGCTGCATGCCGTGACGCAGGGCATCGTCGGAGACGGTGACGATTTCATCGATATGCCGGCGGCACAACTCGTAGCTGTATTGTTCGGTGTGCGGGGCCATCAGCGAATCGGCGATGCTGTGCATCGAACTCAGCTTGATGGTGTGATTGGCCGCGAAGCTGCGGGCCATGGCGTCCGCGCCTTCCGGTTCGACGCCATACACATGCAGCGACGGATTCGCGAGCCGCATGGCGGTCGATACGCCCGCCGCCAGCCCGCCACCACCGATGGGCACGATCACCGCGTCCAGATCCGGCGCCTGCGATGCCCATTCGTAACCGAGCGTCGCCGTGCCGAGAATCGTGCGATACCCGTTGAACGGATGGATGAACACGCGTCCTTCCTCCGCCTCCACGCGCCGCACGAGTTCGAACGCTTCAACGAGATTGTCCGCCAGCACCACTTCCGCGCCGAACCGCCTGCACAACGCAATGCGCGCCGGACTCGCCGTTTTCACGACGATGACCTTCGCGCCCGTTTCCATGCGCTGCGCCGCGTACGCGACCGCGACCGCGTGATTGCCGCCCGACACGCACGTGACGCCCGCCGCGCGCTCGCTTTCGCTCAACGCCAGAATGTTGGAAAACGCGCCGCGCGCCTTGAACGTCCCGCTCACCTGAAGCAGTTCGAACTTGAACGTGACCGGCGTGCCTTCCAGCGTCGGGAAATCGTGCTTCTCGAAGGTCGGCGTGCGCGCGACCCACGGCGTCAGCGCCATGTGCTGCCCGGCGATATCGTCGAGCGTCGGGATAGGCGTGCCGTCGATGGTGTTGTCGGACATGATCGGAATTCAGCGAGCCTGCGCGTCGACAGACATGCCGTGGATGAACTTCGTCAAGAACGCCTCGCAAGCCACGAGCTGTTCGAGCGACACATACTCGTTCGCCTTGTGCGCCTGCTCGATATTGCCTGGCCCGCACACGATGCTCGGCACGCCCGCGTTCGCGAACAATCCCGCTTCCGTGCCATACGCGACCTTGCGTTTCTCCTGATTCTCGGTGAGCGCGCGCACGAGTTGCGTGATGGCCGCTTGCTCGGTCGCATCCAGCCCCGGCGCGGACGCGAGCTTCGAGATTTCGATGGCCGCGTGGTCGTGCTCCTTCTTCATCTTCGGCAGCAACGTCTCGCGCGCATATTCCTCGATGCGGCTGATGACGCGCTCCGGGTCCAGCGTCGGAAGATTGCGGAACTCGAACTCGAACTCGCAATGCGCCGGGACCGTGTTGATCGCATTGCCGCCCTTGATCGTGCTGGTCTGCGCGGTGGTGAAGGGCACGTCGTACAGTTCGTCGAACAGGCCGTTCGCGCGGAATTCGTCGGCCACGTCGCGAATGAAGCAGATCAGGCGTGCGGCGTATTCGATCGCGTTGAGACCCTTGACCGTCAGCGACGAATGCGCCGCGAAGCCGCGCACGCAGCATCGATACGTGTTGATGCCTTTATGCGCGATCACCGGCCGCATGGAAGTCGGCTCACCGACGATGCAGCCATCCGGCCGCACGCCGCGCTTGAGCAAATCCGCGAGCAGAATCGGCGCGCCCGCGCAACCGACTTCTTCGTCGTAGGACAGCGCGAAGTGGATCGGCTTGGCGAGCTTCGTCGCCTGCATCTGCGGCAGCATGGACAGCGCCGCGCCGATGAAACCCTTCATGTCGCACGAGCCGCGTCCGTAGAGCAGGCCGTCGCGCACTTCGGGCTTGAAGGGATCGCTCGACCAGTTCTGGCCGTCCACCGGCACGACATCCGTATGACCCGACAGCACGATGCCGCCATTGGTCTCGCCGTCATGCGCGGGCACGGTGGCAAAGAGATTGGCCCACTGGCCGCGCGGGTCCGTCGTGATGACCGCTTCGATGCCCGCGCGCTTGAATTCGTCGCGCACGGTTTCGATCAGGCCGAGATTCGGGTTGCGGCTGACCGTGTCCATCGAGACGAGTTTCTCGATCCACGGCAGCGAGGCGGGGGATTGATCGGAAGAAGATGAGGCTTCGAGATGCGCCGGATCAGCGATCTGTGACATGTTTTGACTCCTGCGGGAAGAGTTCGATGATAGCCCAAACGAGGGCTTTCCCGCAGGAGGACAAAATCGCCGGAAGCCTTACCGCACTGCCGCAACGGGCTGACGCACCGGCCCGCCGAGCGCGCGCAAGGTCTCCTTCACCGTGGCGATGCGCACCGCCAGATCGATGCTGCGCGACTCGATGCGCAGCTTGTCCTGACCCGCCAGCTTGATGTGCTTGTGCTTCTGGACCATCTCGATGATCTTCATGCCATCGATGGGCGGATTCGGCACGAATTGCAGCGAGATGGACTGCTCGGCGGCATCGATCTTGGAGATGCCCAGCGGCCGCGCCGCCAGCCGCAAGCGATGCGTCTCCACCAGCGCATGCGCCTGCGGCGGCAGCTTGCCGAAACGGTCCACGAGTTCTTCGAGAATGCCGTCGATGGCATCGCTCGATTCGCAGTTCGCCAGCCGCTTGTAGAGCGACAGACGCTCCTGCACGTCGCCGCAATAGTCGGCGGGCAAGATAGCTGGCGCATGCAGATTGATCTCCGTCGTCGCGGCGAGCGGCGCGTTCAGGTCCGGCTCGCGGCCTTCCTTGAGCGCGCGCACGGCGTCGTTGAGCATGTCCGTGTAAAGCTGGAAGCCGATTTCGTGAATCTCGCCGGATTGCTTGTCGCCGAGCACTTCGCCCGTGCCGCGAATTTCGAGGTCGTGCATGGCGAGATAGAAGCCGGAGCCGAGTTCCTCCATCTGCTGAATGGCTTCCAAACGGCGCTGCGCCTGCTTGGTGAGCGACTGCGGATCGTGCACGAGCAAATACGCATACGCCTGATGGTGCGAACGCCCGACGCGCCCGCGCAACTGATGCAACTGCGCCAGCCCGAACTTGTCCGCGCGATGCATGAGGATGGTGTTCGCGCTCGGCACGTCGATACCGGTTTCGATGATGGTCGTGCACAGCAGCACGTTCGCGCGCTGGCCGACGAAATCGCGCATCACGCGTTCGAGTTCGCGTTCGTGCATCTGCCCGTGCGCCACCGCTATGCGCGCTTCGGGCACGAGCGCTTCGAGCATCGCGCGACGCGTCTCGATGGTTTCCACTTCGTTGTGCAGGAAGTACACCTGACCGCCGCGCTTGAGTTCGCGCAACATGGCTTCGCGGATCACGCCGTCTTCCTCACGCCGCACGAAGGTCTTGATGGCGAGACGCTTTTGCGGCGCGGTCGCGATCACGGAGAAGTCGCGCAGACCTTCGAGCGCCATGCCGAGCGTGCGCGGAATCGGCGTCGCGGTAAGCGTGAGCACGTCCACTTCTGCGCGCAAAGCCTTGAGCGCTTCCTTCTGCCGCACGCCGAAGCGATGCTCCTCGTCGATGATCACAAGCCCGAGCCGCTTGAACTTCACATCGCCCGACAAGAGCTTGTGCGTGCCGATGACGATATCCACGCTGCCGTCGTTGATCTGTTGCACGGCGCTGGACACTTCCTTGCCGGTCTTGAAGCGCGACAGTTCCGCGATACGCACCGGCCAGTCGGAAAAGCGGTCGGTGAAAGTCTGCGTGTGTTGCTCGGCAAGGAGCGTGGTGGGCGAGAGAATCGCCACTTGCTTGCCCGCCATCACCGCGATAAACGCCGCCCGCAGCGCCACTTCCGTCTTGCCGAAGCCGACATCGCCGCAAACGAGGCGGTCCATCGGCTGGCCGCTCGTCATGTCGCCGATCACGGCGGCAATCGCCGCAGCCTGATCGGGCGTTTCTTCGAAGCCGAAGCTCTCCGCGAACTTCGCGTAATCGCGCGGTTCGAGCTTGAACGCGTAGCCTTCGCGCGCGGCGCGGCGAGCATAGAGATTGAGCAGTTCGGCGGCCGTATCGCGGATTTGCTGGGCGGCCTTGCGCTTGGCCTTTTCCCACTGGCCGGAACCGAGCGCGTGCAGCGGCGCGCTTTCCGGGTCCGCGCCGCTGTAGCGCGAGATCACATGCAATTGCGCAACCGGCACATAGAGCTTCGCGTCGTTCTGATATTCGAGGTGCAGGAATTCGGTCTCGCCTTCGCCCAGGTCCATCGACACCAGACCCATGTAACGCCCGATGCCGTGCTGTGCATGCACGACCGGATCGCCGATCTTCAGCTCGGCGAGATCGCGCACCATCGAATCGACGTTGCTCGCCTGTTCCTGACGGCGGCGTCCCGGACGTCGCGCGAGCGGGCCGTACAACTCCGTTTCCGTGACGATGGCGAGCTTTTCCGCGGGCAGCGAGAAGCCGTTCGCCAGCGGCGCAATGCCGAGCGTGAATTTCGCATCGCCCGCGAGCCATTCGGTGAACGTATCGCGTGCTTCGCCGCGCAGACCGTTGTCCACCAGCAATTGCTGGATGGTTTCGCGCCGTCCCGCCGATTCCGCGACGAGCATCACGCGGTTTTCGCTCTGCTCCAGATAATGGCGCAGCGCGAGCAAAGGTTCGTCCGCCTGACGATCGAGCGCGAGGCCCGGCAGCGGCACCGCCCAGCCGCCTTCGGGCGCGGCGGGAAACTTGAGTTGCGCGAACGGTTTGGCGAAGGCGAAGAAATCGTCGTCGCTCAGAAAGAGACGGCGCGGTTCGAGCAAAGGACGCTCGCGGTCGTGCGAGAGAAAGTCGAAACGCTGCTTCGTGTCGTAGGTGAAGCGCTTGATCGCGGCATCCATGTCGCCGACGAACGCGAGTTGTGTGCCTTCCGGCAAGTAGTGGAACAGCGTCGCGGTTTCATCGAAAAACAGCGGAATGTAGTATTCGATGCCCGCCGACGGCACGCCGTTGCCGATGTCCTTGTAAATCTGCGAACGCGACGGGTCGCCCTCGAAGACTTCGCGCCAACGACTGCGGAAGGCAGTGCGCGCGGCTTCGTCGAAGGGAAACTCGCGGCCCGGCAGCAGGCGCACGTCTTTCACGGGATACAGGCTGCGCTGGGTGTCGGGATCGAACGCGCGGATGGAGTCCACCTGATCGTCGAACAGGTCGAGACGATAGGGCAGGGGCGAACCCATCGGAAAGAGATCGATGAGCGAGCCGCGCACGCAGTATTCGCCGGGACGCACGACCTGGCTGACGTGTTCGTAGCCTGCGAGCGTCAATTGGGCTTTCAGTTTCGCTTCGTCCAGACGTTCGCCTTGCGTGAAGGAGAACGTGTAGGCCGCGAGGAACGACGCGGGCGGCATGCGATAGAGCGCGGTCGTCGCGGGAACGATCAGGATGTCGCAGCGTCCTTCGCCGAGATCGTGCAGCGTGGCGAGCCGCTCCGAGACCAGATCCTGATGCGGCGAGAAGGTGTCGTAAGGCAGCGTTTCCCAGTCCGGCAGCAGCCGCACGCGGGCTTCGGGCGCGAAGAAGGGGATTTCGCCCGCGAGGCGCTGGGCATCGACGGCGCTCGCGCATAGAACGGTCAGAAGCGGCACGCTCTCGCGGTTCGCCGCGTGATAGCGCGCGATGGCAAGTGCATCCGAGGAGCCGGCGGCGCCATCGAAAACGAAGCGCTGACCGGCCTTCACGAGTGCGATGGGAGAACTGGACTGCGCGTTGACGGCTTTGGGAGACATAAGGTGTGCAATGAAACGGCCGGGCGCGAACGCCGAAAACCCATGAGTGACGCAGAACAACCGTGCGCCTGACGTGGTCGCGAAGGACCTATTATAAAATCCGGGCTTCACTTTGACTCGGCTCCATGATCCGCCCGTGACCACGACCGCCGCCTCCAGTATCGCCCCTTCCCATCCCGCGCGTCTGTTTGCGCTGATTCCCTGCGCCGGCACCGGCACGCGTTCCGGCGCGCCCATGCCCAAGCAATACCAGAGCGTCGCGGGCCGCCCGATGCTCGGCTACACGCTCGCCGCCTTCGACGCCTGCTCCGAATTCTCGCAGACGCTCGTGGTGCTCGCGCCGGACGATCATCATTTCGACGCGCGGCGCTTCGCCGGCCTGCGCTTCGCGGTGGAACGATGCGGCGGGCTGACGCGGCAGGCCTCGGTGTATAACGGGCTGGTCGCGCTCACCCGTTTCGGTGCGCGCGACGACGACTGGGTGCTCGTCCACGATGCTGCGCGTCCCGGCATCTCGCAGGCGCTGATTCGCAAGCTTGTCGCGGAACTGCGCGATGATCCCATCGGCGGCATTCTTGCGCTGCCGGTCGCGGACACGTTGAAGCGCGTCGCAGCCGACATGCCCGATGCGCCCGGCATCGCGCGAATTGCACGGACCGAATCGCGCGACGGATTGTGGCAGGCGCAAACGCCGCAGATGTTTCGCCTCGGCATGCTCCGCGAAGCGATCGAACGTGCGCGTCACGACGGCCACGATCTCACGGACGAAGCCAGCGCGATCGAATGGCTCGGCCATTCGCCTCGACTAGTTCAGGGCAGCCTGCACAACTTCAAGGTGACGTACCCGGAAGACTTCGGTCTCGCGGGCGCGTTTCTGGCCAACAAGGCCTGACAATTTTCTCAAGCTTCTCAAGCAAGGTTGGCATCGATGGATTTCAGAATCGGACAGGGTTACGACGTTCACCAGCTCGTCGAAGGACGCCCGCTCATCATCGGCGGCGTGACGATTCCCTACGAACTCGGCCTGCTCGGCCATTCGGACGCCGATGTATTGCTGCACGCGATCACGGATGCGCTGTTCGGCGCGGCATCGTTAGGCGATATCGGGCGGCATTTTCCGGACACGGCGACCGAGTTCAAGGGCGCGGATAGTCGCGTGCTGTTGCGCGAGGCGGTCAAGCGCGTGACGGAAGCGGGGTTTGCGATTGCAAACGTGGACAGCACAGTGATCGCGCAGGCACCGAAGCTCGCGCCGCATATCGAGGCGATGCGCGCGAACATCGCGGAGGATCTCGATCTGGGTATCGACCGGGTGAATGTGAAGGCGAAGACCAACGAGAAGCTTGGCTACCTTGGGCGCAAGGAAGGGATCGAGGCGCAGGCGGCGGTGTTGTTGCGGCGGACTTCGATCGACGGCTGAACGACGCCCGGCGCGTGGCGTCGTTCCGGTGCAGGCTTACTTGCCTTCGGCAGCCACCGCCAGCGCCACTGCATTAATAACCGCTGCAACCCGCCCCACATCGCGCAATTGCGTCGTAGACATGCCTTCAGCGACCAGATTCTCGTAATGCGACTTCACGCAGAAGTGGCATTTGCCGATGATCGACGCCGCCAGCGCATACATCTCGAAGCGCCGCTTGTCCACGCCGCCATGCGATGCATACGCGTTCATGCGCAAGCCCGCAGGCTGGGTCTTCAGTTCCGCGTTGTCGGCCATCTCCAGATACGGATACCAGACGTTGTTCATGCCCATCAGCGCGGAAGCGGTGAGCGCGGCGTTGGTTTCTTCGGGCGACAACACACCCGCCTCGCGGATGATGCTCACGAGCTTCGTCGCCTTCGCGGCGTAGGCGGCGGCGAGCGCGCAGCCGACCGCATCATTGCCCTCGAGCGACGAACGCGCGATGGTGCCATCCACGTTCAGGCGAATGTCCTTCGCGTAGTCCGGGACCAGTTCCTTGATCGAAGCCAGGAATTCCATACGTTTCTCCCTTTCGATGTCGATTTCAACGGCGTCAAAAAAGCCCGCCAGCGCCGGGCAACATGCTCGGCTTCATGGCGGGCTTGCGTGACGGAGGCTTAGAGCGTCGAGCCGCCGACCGCGCGGTTGCACGGGCAGAGTTCGTCCGTTTGCAGACCGTCGAGAATACGCAGGACTTCTTCCGGATTGCGGCCCACGTTCAGGTTGTTGACCGAGACGTGCTGAATGACATTGTCCGGATCGACGATGAACGTCGCGCGCAGCGCCACGCCCGCGTCCTTGTCGCGAATGCCGAGCTGATCGATGAGCTCGCCCTTCACGTCGCCGAACGCGTAATGATTCAGCTTGTTCAGGTCCTTGTGCTCACGGCGCCAGGCCAGCTTGACGAACTCGTTATCGACGCTGCCGCCGAGCAGCACGGCGTCGCGGTCCTCGAAATCCTTCGCCAGCTTGCCAAACTCGACGATCTCCGTCGGGCAAACGAACGTGAAGTCCTTCGGATAGAAATAGATGATCTTCCACTTGCCCGGGAATGACTGCTCGGTGATTTCCTCGAAGGCGGACTGGCCGTTCTCTTCGTGGTGGTTGAAACCCGGCTTGGCAGCGGTGACGGTGAATGCTTCGACTTTATCGCCAACGGTCTTCATGCAGAAACTCCTGTGTTCGTTGAAAGGACATGCTTCAAGCAAAACTACCGGATCGCCGTAACGCGGCCGTGACAGCGTTTGTCGGACTGTCGTGACGCGTTGACCTGTACCATGCTAACTCTATTGCCGCATCGCAACAATAGATTTTAACTAACTAAGTGGATAGTTTTTTACGAATGCGCTGATAGGAAAATGGCGCCAGGGCTAGTCGCGCGTGCTGTCGAGGCGATTGCCCTTCATCTGCGGGAAGTCGATGGTGACTTCGAAACCCGCGAGCGGTGTGCGGTTGCGCAATCGCAGCGTGCCGCGTTGTCGCGTGACCAATCGTTGCACGATGGCCATGCCCAGACCCGTGCCATTGGCCTGCGTGCGCGCGGCATCGACGCGATAGAAGGGACGGGTGATGAGCGCCACCTGATCGTCGGGGATGCCTAAACCTTCGTCCATCACCGAGAGTTCGACCTTGCCATGCGCCGCACGCGTGAGCAGCGTGATGCGCGCGATGTCGTCCTGCGCGCTGCGGCCATACTTGCGCGCGTTTTCCAGCAAGTTGCCGACGACGCGGCGCGCATCGGTCGGGTCGCCTTCGATCACCGCGCCGGGTGCGAGGTCCGTGCGCATGATGACGCCTTCGTCCGCCTGAAAGCGCGCGGCGAGTTCGCTTGCGATCATCGACAGATCGACGGCCTCGGGCATGCGCTGCATGGGCCGCGCATAGTCGAGGAAGCGCCCGATGATCATGTCCATCTGCTCGATGTCGTCGATCATCGCGAGCTTGGTGGCTTCATCGGACGGGCTCATCTCCGTTTCCAGACGCAGGCGCGCGAGCGGCGTGCGCAGGTCGTGCGAGATGCCTGCGAGCATCAGCGCGCGGTCGGCTTCGAGTTGTTCGAGGTCCGTCACCATCTGGTTGAAGCTGCGGTTCGTTTCGGCGGCCACGCCCATGCCGCGCTCGGGCAAAGGTTCGGGCGATTGCCCCGAACCCACCTTGCGCGCCGCAAGCGCAAGCCGCGCGAACGGCCTGTTCACCAGACTCGTGATGAACGCCGCGCCGAACAAAGACAGCGCCAGCGCGAACACGCCCCAGCCGGCCCATTGCAGGCCCGTGACCGTATCGAGCTGATCGCGGTCGAGCGCGACCCAGTAGTCGTCGTCATCGATCTTGAAGCTGATCCACACGCCAGGAATTTCGTTCACCGACTGCGCGATGATGGTGTCGTTGCCGAGGCGCCCGCGCACGTCGCGCTCGATCAGGCGGTTGAGGGATTCATCGGGCTGGAGCTTGTACTTATCCGAAGTCTCGCGCGGATACACGCGCACGCCTTCGTTGCTCTCCAAGTCCTGAAGCAACGCGCGGCGCAGGTCGGGATCGGAATAGAGCAGAGCGGTACGCGTGAGCTTGACCACCGCGACGAGCTGAAGCGCCACGCGTTGCGCACGCGGTTCACGCTCGATCACGCGAAAGCTCTGGAACCATGCGGTGAGACTGACCGCGATAAGCAACGCGATCAGCGCGAAGGTTCGCCAGAACAGGCCGCCGAACGCAAGCGCCAAAAGCCGCCTGTCGATTCGCATGGGCCGGTCGTGGTCGGATCGATGAAGGGGATAAAGCGTAGCGGACTCGCTGTGAAGACCGAAGGCGCCGCACTGCGCGACGCCTTCAGTTAATTAAGCCGCGCCGTCGGGAATGAACACGTAGCCCAGGCCCCACACCGTCTGAATGAAACGCGGGCTGCTGGGATCGGGTTCGATCAACTTGCGCAGGCGGGAAATCTGCACGTCGAGACTGCGGTCGAACACTTCGTATTCACGGCCGCGCGCGAGTTCCATGAGCTTTTCACGCGAGAGCGGCTGGCGCGGATGCCGCGCGAACACCTTGAGCACCGAAAATTCGCCGGTGGTCAGCGGAATTTCCTGGCCGTTCTTGGTGAGCGTGCGCGTGGCGAGGTTCAATGCGAATTCACCGAACTCGAAGACCTCGGTGGTTTCGGACGGCGCGCCCGGCAGTTCGGACGGCGTCTGACGACGCAGCACGGCATGAATGCGCGCCACAAGTTCGCGCGGATTGAACGGCTTCGGAAGATAATCGTCCGCGCCCATTTCCAGACCAACGATACGGTCCACGTCTTCGCCCTTCGCCGTGAGCATGATGATCGGCGTGCGGTCGTTGCTGCCGCGCAGACGCCGGCAGATGGAAAGACCGTCTTCGCCGGGCAGCATGAGGTCGAGCACGAGCAGGTCGAAACGCTCACGCACCCACAGCTTGTTCATCGACGGCGCGTTCTCGGCGACATAGACATTGAAGCCTTGTTCACCGAGATAGCGACGCAGAAGATCGCGCAGGCGCGGGTCGTCGTCGACGACGAGGATCTTTGAAGGGTTCTTGGTTTCCATGGAGTCATCTTAGCGCGTTTGATCCAGCGCCGAGTTTGTAACAAAAGCTAGTGTAACAGTTAGTTACAAAATTTACGGCACGGGTGGCACGGCAAAAAGCATCTGTGCGTACACTCCTTTACCTAAGCCCGCCATTCGGTAGATACTCCATTAGACCAGCGCGTCGTGCGGCTCGACCAGGCAAAGCGATGCGCGCGAAAAGAATGAGGCTGTCCGGTTGTCGAGCAACGAAGGGAACAACATGAAGGGAGCGCGGCCGCGCATACCTGTGCGCGCCGAGCGCAACCTCAGACGAACGCTCATCGCAAGCGCGCTCTACGCCGCGTTGAGCACGCATCACGCCTGTGCGCAGCCCTCCGTTGCCCGTCCCTCGACCGCGTTCGACCGCGGCACCAACTACTCCGGCTACACCCCCAACTTCGACGGCCGCATGATGCGCGCGCAGCAACGCACGGGCAAGAACGAGGCGTCGTCCGATCGCGATCCCCGGCCCGCGATGCAACCCGTCCAGCAAGTCGATCAGGCGCCGCCCGCGCGCCCGCCGCGCCATACCGTGATGACCGCCGACGAGCGCCGCCTGCTTCGTCAGCACATCGAAGAAGCGGTGCGCGATCTTTATAAGCGCTAAGCGCATCGATGGATCGAAGGCGCTTTCTCTCGACGGCGGGCGTGCTCGCGGGATGCACCGGCGATGCGTTCGCGTTTGCTCCGGCGCTTTCATCGGCGATCGATACGCTCGTCATCGTGGAACTAGATGGCGGCAACGATGGCTTGAACACCGTGATCCCGTTCTCTGATCCGCGCTATCGTCAGTTGAGACCGACGCTTGCCATCGCGGCTGACGATGCGTTGAAGCTGGATGGACGCACGGCGCTTCATCCGTCGCTGCATCCGTTGATGCCTGCGTGGCGCGCGGGAGACATCGCGGTCGTTCAAGGCGTGGGTCATGCGGGCGGCAACCGCTCACATTTTCGGTCGCGGCAAATCTGGCACACGGCGTCCGACGCTGATAAATACCGCGATGATGGTTGGCTCGAACGTGCGGGCGTCACAGAAGGCAACCATTCGTTCGCGGAGGCAGCGAATGCCATCGTCATGCAGAACGCGAAGCACATACGCGTCGTGCTTCACGGCTTCGATACGCACGAAAATCAGGCGCGCCGTCACGCCTTGCTGCTCGGTCAACTCGCGCAAGGACTCGCCACGCTGCGGCTCGCGCTGATGCGGGCAGGGCGCTGGCATCGCACGCTGGTCATGACTATTTCGGAGTTCGGACGATCCGCATCCGAGAACGATGCGCGCGGCACGGATCACGGCGCGGCGTCCGCGCAATTCGTGCTCGGCGGAAATGTGCGCGGCGGCATCTACGGCACGCCGCCGAATCTGGATACGCTGGAAGTGACGACCGATTTTCGCTGCCTTTATGCAACCGTGATTAAAGCGTGCTCGCTCCAGACAGCGTTAGACAAACGCTTCGAAGCGCTGCGGATACTGCACGTCTAAAAAATATTAACGCGCCCGCCAAGAAATCCACAGCTTGCGCACCGGCGTGAGCGAAATCCGCTGATGCAACACCTGGAAGCGCTCGCGTTCGATCTCATCGAGCCGCGCGCGCGACATGGCGGCTTCGGCCAGCAACACGCGTTGCGTACCGCGTTCATCGCGCGGAATCGCGGCGACGGCCTCATCCAGCGCACGGCGAGCGCGTTCGATCTGGAAGCGCATCAGTTCGGTGAAGGCATCGCCATATTTGCGATTGATGATGTCCGCCGCCGTCACATTGAAGCGCTGCAATTCGTCGATCGGAAGATAGATGCGGCCATGACGCGCGTCGTCGCCGATATCCGCCACGCGCTCGGCGAGCATCAGCGCCGCGCCCAGCGGAACGGCCCACGTCGCCGCTTTTCGGGGATCGCGCGCGGTCGAACGCGCGACGAGCGTCGCGAACGCGCCGCCGGTGCCGTCGAGATAACGCCGCAAACCCGGCCAGTCGAGATAGCGCGCCTGATCCAGATCCATGCCGAAGCCTTCCGTCAGCGCGGATAGCGAAGCGCGGGCAGTATCGTCGAGGACTTTCGAACCGTGCGCGTGCAACGCCTTGGTCACCGGATGCGTCGGCTCACCGCTATCCAGCCTGCCGAGTTCGCTTTGCCACCACGCATGCTTGGTGCGGCCAATCGTCGGATCACTCGTTTGCCGGACGGTTTCTTCAAGCTCGCGATAAAGCGCATACAGCGCGGTCAACAACGGCCGGCTCGCGCCGGATGCGCGGCGCAGCGCGTAGTACGTGCTCGACCCTTCGGGCGCGGCCTTGGTCTGACAGTAGTCGTCGAAATTCACAAAGGGGCTTGTAGTTGGAATCGTGCGAGGGTTGCGCGCCGGCATTCGTCTAATGCGAAGCTGGCGTGACAAGGGCGCCCATTTTATCCGCCAGATGGATGCCTCGCATCGTCATGCGCGGACAGCCCGCATCCGATTGTGCGCCGACCCACCGACGAGGGAATTGTCGAGCGCAACACTCCCGCAATCGAGAGAGACCTTGGGGACGAAAACGTTCCCGTACGACCACCGGAGGCATCATGGCCTTGAGCAAGACCGAAAACAAACAATTCGGCGATAAATGCATGCCGTTCCTCGTGCGCAGCGTGGCGAAGAACTTTGGCTTCGACTTTCATGTCTGCCCGCGCCAGATGAGCGCATCGCCGACGATGGGACTGCATATCACCGCGCATCGTCAGCCGGACGCGAAGCAGTCGTTTCCGCTGAACGTGTTCATCTTCTTGCAGCCGTCGAGCGTGCGCGAGTTTCTCACCAACCTCGATCGCCCGATCGCGGCGGCGAAGGCGAGCGAGCGCATACCCGAGGAAATTCGCAAGGTGATGGGACAGTCGGGCGTGGACTTCGTGGGACGTTCGCAGGCGAAGGGCGAAGTGATCAATATCGAGCTTAACGATATTCACCTCTGAGCTTTCAAGGCGCACGTTCAGCACAGCCCAAAAACAAAAAACCCCTTTCGATGGAAAGGGGTTCGGGATGGTGCGAGGGAGGGGACTCGAACCCCTACACCCTTGCGGGCGTCAGGACCTAAACCTGGTGCGTCTACCAATTTCGCCACCCTCGCAACACAGCGCGCGCATGGGCCGAACGATCCGCTACGCCTTGCGTTGCTGCTCGATCCTGCCCGGCGAAGCCGCCGCGTTCGGCACCGGTCCAATGTGCCAAGCGCGAGATTCTAACTCATACGCTTTCACATGTCTGCCAAATCGGAAGGCAGATGCGCAGCGTGATTTCGGGCTGCGAAACGCGGCTTGCGTGACCGTCACTTCGAGCCGAAGCGCAGCCGCGTGAGTTGCTCCGCTTCGTTCGCGAGCAGGCGCGCGGCATCGCTGATGGCGACGGCGAGCGTGATCGGGCCGGGCGCGGGCGAGAAGCATCCGCTGAAGTATTCCGACAGGCGCGGCAACGCGGCCGAATCCACCGCGCCGGACAAGAGCGTGGCGGGCACGCCCGCATCGCGCGCGTGCTTGCAGGCGATGAACGGTGCCTTGCCGTGCAACGTCTGCACGTCCGAGCGGCCTTCGCCGGTGATGAGCCAGTTCGCGCCTTCGAGCGCGGCATCGAGCGCGATCTCGCGTGCCACGACTTCCGCGCCGGTCTCGAAACGCGCGCCCAGCATGTGCAGCGCGAAGCCGAGTCCGCCCGCCGCGCCCGCGCCGGGTTCGTCGCGCTTGACGAGGCCCATGGCCGGTTCGAGCACATCGGCGAAATGGGCGAGGGCGGCATCGACGGATTCGATCTGCTCCGGCGTCACGCCTTTTTGCGGGCCGAAAATCGCGGTCGCGCCGTGATCGCCCGTGAGCGGATTATCGACGTCCGACATGCCGACGAATTCCGCTTCCTTCACGCGCGGGTCCAGCCCCGAAGCGTCGATCCGCGCGATCTTCGCCAGCGCCGATGGCACGGGCGCGAGTTCCTGTCCGTTCGAATCGAACAGCTTCACGCCCAAGCCGACGAGCAGGCCCGCGCCGCCGTCGTTCGTACTGCTGCCGCCGAGCGCCACGAAAAACTTCCGCGCGCCGGAGTCGAGCAGCGCGCGGATCGCTTCGCCCATGCCGAGCGTGCTGCGCTCCGTGACCGGCACGGCCATGCCATCGGGATCGGTGATGCCGACCACTTCCGCCGTCTCGATGATCGCGCTGCCGTCCGCCAGCAACGCTGTGGCCGCTTTCCGGCGCGCTTCCGACGCGCCGCGCACATCGAGCAGACGACGTTCTCCGCCTGCCGCCAGCATGGCGTCGAGCGTGCCTTCGCCGCCGTCGGCCATCGGACGAATGCGGATATCGGCGTCCGGCCGCGCACGTCGAATACCTTGCGCGATGGCATCCGCGACGCCTTCCGCCGAGAGCGACCCCTTGAAAGAGTCCGGTGCGATGACAACTATGGGAATGGAGGCGGCGTTCGTTGCGTTCAGTGCATTAGGCATGATGTCTCGGATGTTCTGATCTTGAGAAAGCGCACGAATGATGCATTTCGCGCATGCCCGCGATGCGCGGCGTCAATGGTCCGCGAACGGCGCGCAGCGGGCGCGTGGAACGTGCGCCGGCAAGCTTATCAGCGCATCGGCCGAGGAAGAATAGCGCCGCTGCGATAACCGGAATTGTGCGCGGTCCCGCCAATGCGGAAAACGCGGATTTACGCCGAAACCGGCCTCAATTCACCGCGAAATTGCGTGGATCGCACCGGTCGATGATCCTTTACGGACTCGTCCGATTTGTTTGCTAAAATACTTGGCTCTGTTGTCGGCAAGGCGCCGACGGCGGCTTCGATGAAGAAACCCTGCGCATCGCGCGCGTTTTTCGACACGGAGCCGGTCCTGGCCCGAACCAGACAGACATGCGGACCCGCGCCTTTAGAACCGCGGAAGAACCGACCACCGAACATCATCGAATTACTCTAGGACGATTGAAGCCATGGCTAACGTTGTTGAAAACATCGGCAAGCTCGAACGCCGCGTGACCATTTCGCTGCCGAAGGAAACCGTGCAGAAAGAAGTGGATTCGCGCATCCGCCAATTGGCCAAGACCGTGCGCATGCCGGGTTTCCGCCCGGGCAAGGTGCCGCTCAAGATGGTCACGCAGCAGTACGGCGGCCAGGTCGAGGCGGAAGTGCTGAGCGACAAGGTCGGCAAGGAATTTTTCGACGTGACGCGCGCCGAGAACCTGCGCGTGGCCGGACAGCCGAGCTTCGCGCCGAAGGTCGAAAGCGCAAACGAAGCCTATGCCTTCGACGCGACCTTCGAGGTCTATCCGGAAGTGAAACTGGGCGACGTGGCCGACGCTGAAATCGAGCGCACCGTCACCACCATTTCGGAAGGCGAAGTCGATCGCACGCTGGACATCCTGCGCAAGCAGCGCGTGCATTTCCACGCACGCGGCGAAGGCGGCGAGCATGGCGACGGCGGCGCGGACACGGCCGCACAGAACGGCGACCGCGTGACGCTGGACTTCGTCGGCAAGCTGGATGGCGTCGCTTTCGAAGGCGGCAGCGCGGAAGACTTCGCGTTCGTTTTGGGTGAAGGCCGCATGCTGCCCGAATTCGAGCAAGCCGCCACGGGCCTGAAGGCCGGCGAAACGCGCGACTTCGACCTCAAGTTCCCGGACGACTATCACGGCAAGGATGTCGCGGGCAAGACGGCAAACTTCACCATCACGCTCAAGAAGATCGAATGGGCGCATCTGCCGGAAGTGGACGCGGAATTCGCGAAGTCGCTCGGCATCGAAGACGGCGATCTCACCAAGATGCGCGCCGAGATCAAGGAAAATCTGGAACGCGAAGCCAAGCGCCGCACGCAACAGATCGTGAAGAATCAGGTCATGGACGCACTGCTCAAGATTTCCGAGCTGGACGTGCCGAAGGCGCTGATCGAGCAGGACCAGCAGCGTCTGGTGGAAATGGCGCGTCAGGACTTGCAGCAGCGCGGCGTGCCGAATGCCGCCGACGCACCGATCCCGGCTGAAATGTTCGCCGAGCAGGCCGAGCGCCGCGTCAAGCTGGGCCTCGTTCTCGCCGAACTGGTGAACGCCAACCAACTGCAGGCGAAGCCCGAACAGATTCGCGCGGAAGTGGACGAATTCGCGAAAAGCTACGAAGACCCGAAGGAAGTCGTCCGCTGGTATTATTCGAACCAGCAGCGCCTCGCCGAAATGGAAGCGTATGTCGTCGAAAGCAACGTCGTCGATTTCGTGCTCGGCAAGGCCAAGGTGACCGACAAGGAAGTCAGCTTCGAAGAACTGGCAAGCGCAACGGCGCAGGCCTGACGCGTTCGGCTCGGGGGGCGTGTGGAGTCGTCGGACAAGACGGCTCGCACGCCTTTTTTGCATTAAAGTTGTGCGTCGGCATGCCGTTCTAATGCCTGTCTCTTGCGGTCAGTATCCCTATTCCGAATAAGGAAATTGCATGACCTTTCGCGCTGAATTGCTCGACACGTTGGCGTCCCACGCATCGCGGGACTTCGAAGCCCAGGCGCTCGGCCTCGTCCCGATGGTCGTGGAAACGAGCGGCCGCGGCGAGCGCGCCTACGACATCTACTCGCGCCTGCTGAAAGAGCGCGTGGTGTTTCTCGTCGGCGAAGTCAACGACCAGTCGGCGAATCTCGTCGTTGCCCAGTTGTTGTTCCTCGAAAGCGAAAATCCGGATAAGGACATTAGCCTGTACATCAACAGCCCCGGCGGCTCGGTGTCGGCCGGCATGGCCATTTACGACACCATGCAGTTCGTGAAGCCGGATGTCACCACGTTGTGCATGGGTCTGGCGGCGAGCATGGGCGCGTTCCTGCTGGCATCCGGCGCGAAAGGCAAGCGCGTCGCGCTGCCTAATGCGCGCGTGATGATTCACCAGCCGCTCGGCGGCGCACGTGGACAAGCATCGGACATCGAAATTCAGGCACGCGAAATTTTGTACCTGAAGGAACGGTTGAATCAGTTGTTGTCGCATCACACGGGTCAGCCCGTGGAACGTATCGCGCGCGATACCGACCGCGACAACTTCATGTCGGCCGACGATGCGCAGGCATACGGTCTTGTCGATCAGGTTTTGCACAAGCGTCCTTGAAGAATGTCCTGAGACGTCCTTCGTGACGTCGCGCCGGCTCCCGGAGAATCGGGCGGGCGTCAGGCGCAAACGTACATCGACAGGCCGCGCGGTCCCTGAACTGCGTGGCCCAATCGAAGCGCGTATCATGTAACGAGAGTGTCCGGAGGCTTACACTTTTATGGCGGACAAAAAAGGTTCCAGCAGCGAAAAGCTGCTGTATTGCTCGTTCTGCGGAAAGAGCCAGCATGAGGTGAAGAAGCTCATTGCCGGGCCGTCGGTGTTCATCTGCGATGAATGCATCGACCTGTGCAACGAGATCATTCGCGACGAGGCGGCCGGCGCGGCGGAAGAGGCCGGGCTGACCAAGTCCGACCTGCCGAGCCCGCAGGAAATCAGCGACATCCTCAATCAGTATGTGATCGGCCAGGAACGCGCGAAGAAAATTCTCGCGGTGGCCGTGTACAACCACTACAAACGGCTCAAGCATCTCGACAAGAAAGACGAAATCGAGCTGTCCAAGAGCAACATTCTCCTGATCGGCCCGACCGGTTCCGGCAAGACGCTGCTCGCGCAAACCCTCGCGCGCATGCTGAACGTGCCGTTCGTGATCGCGGATGCCACGACCCTCACCGAGGCCGGTTATGTCGGCGAGGACGTCGAGAACATCATCCAGAAGCTGCTCCAGAACTGCAATTACGAAGTCGACAAGGCGCAGCGCGGGATCGTTTATATCGATGAAATCGACAAGATCAGCCGCAAGTCGGATAACCCGTCCATCACGCGTGACGTGTCGGGCGAGGGCGTTCAGCAGGCGCTGCTCAAGCTGATCGAAGGCACGATGGCATCCGTGCCGCCGCAGGGCGGACGCAAGCACCCGAATCAGGATTTCATTCAGGTCGATACGACCAACATCCTGTTCGTGTGCGGCGGCGCGTTCGACGGGCTGGAAAAGGTCATTACCGATCGCACGGAAAAGACTGGCATCGGCTTCGGCGCAAGCGTGAAGAGCAAGCAGGACCGCGACGCCGGCGAAGTGCTGCGCGAAGTCGAACCGGAAGATCTGATCAAGTTCGGTCTCATTCCCGAACTGATCGGCCGTCTGCCGGTGGTGGCCACGCTCGGCAAGCTGGACGAAGCCGCGCTGGTCAAGATCCTGATCGAGCCGAAGAACGCGCTGGTGAAGCAGTATCACAAGCTGTTCGCGATGGAACGCGTGGAGCTTGAGATTCGCCCGGCCGCGTTGCAGGCCATTGCGCAGAAGGCGATTCGCCGCAAGACGGGCGCGCGCGGTCTGCGGTCGATTTTGGAACAGGCATTGCTGGACGTGATGTACGAACTGCCGACGATGAAGGGCGTCTCGAAAGTGATCGTGGACGACAACACCATCGACGGCGACGGCAAGCCTCTGCTCATCTATGAAGATGCGCCGAAGGTAGCGGGTTCCAACTAAAGCAGGGCTGTGTGTCGGCGAAAGGCCGTTCATGGCGACGTGAACGGCCTTTGTTTATTTTTTCGGTTTATCTTGTGGATGTGACTGACGAATTTGGACTAACGACTTTTCCCTTCCGATAAAGGCTTGCAATAGCGTTTGATGGCCTTACTTACGAACGAACCGATTCAACTACTGGGGAAATGAAAATGTCAGGAACCCAACTCCTGCCGCAGGAACGCATTACGTTGCCGCTGCTCCCGCTGCGTGACGTAGTCGTATTCCCGCATATGGTGATTCCGCTCTTCGTTGGGCGGCCCAAGTCGATCAAGGCCCTGGAAGCCGCGATGGAAGGCGGCAAGCACATCATGCTCGTCGCCCAGAAAACGGCGGCGAAGGACGAGCCGACCGAAAAGGACATGTACGAAGTGGGATGCGTCGCCAACATCCTGCAAATGCTCAAGCTGCCCGACGGCACCGTGAAGGTGCTCGTGGAAGGCTTGCAGCGCGCGAAAACGCTGTCGATCGAAGAGCAGGAAACGCAGTTCTCCTGCGATGTCATGCCGCTCGAACCCGACCACGCCGATAGCGCCGAAACCGAAGCGCTGCGCCGTGCGATCGTTTCGCAGTTCGATCAGTACGTGAAGCTCAACAAGAAGATCCCGCCGGAGATCCTGACCTCGCTGTCGGGTATCGACGAAGCGGGTCGTCTGGCGGATACCATCGCCGCGCATTTGCCGCTCAAGCTCGACCAGAAGCAGCACATTCTGGAGATGTTTCCGGTCATCGAGCGCCTCGAGCATTTGCTCGCGCAACTCGAAGCCGAGATCGACATCCTCCAGGTCGAAAAGCGCATCCGTGGGCGCGTGAAGCGTCAGATGGAAAAGAGCCAGCGCGAGTACTACCTGAACGAGCAGGTCAAGGCCATCCAGAAGGAACTGGGCGAAGGCGAGGAAGGTGCGGATCTCGAAGAACTCGAGAAGCGCATCACCGCCGCGCGCATGCCGAAGGAAGCCAAGAAGAAGGCCGATGCCGAGCTTAAAAAGCTCAAGCTCATGTCGCCGATGTCGGCCGAAGCTACGGTGGTACGCAACTACATCGACACGTTGATCGGCTTGCCGTGGCGCAAGAAGAGCAAGGTCAACAACGACCTGACCAACGCCGAGCGCGTGCTCGACGAAGACCACTACGGTCTCGAAAAGGTCAAAGAACGCATTCTCGAATATCTCGCGGTTCAACAACGCGTGGAAAAAGTGAAGGCGCCGATTTTGTGCCTCGTCGGGCCTCCGGGCGTCGGCAAGACCTCGCTCGGGCAGTCGATCGCCCGCGCGACGAATCGCAAGTTCGTGCGCATGGCGCTGGGCGGCGTGCATGACGAGTCCGAGATTCGCGGTCACCGTCGCACGTATATCGGTTCCATGCCGGGCAAGATCCTGCAAAGCCTGACCAAGGTCGGCGTGCGCAATCCGCTTTTCCTGCTCGACGAAGTCGACAAGATGGGCATGGATTTCCGCGGCGATCCGGCGTCGGCCTTGCTGGAAGTGCTCGATCCGGAACAGAACCATACGTTCGCGGACCACTACATTGAAGTGGACTTCGACCTGTCGGACGTGATGTTCGTCGCGACGTCGAACTCGCTGAACATTCCGCCGCCGCTGCTCGATCGGATGGAAGTCATCCGCCTGTCCGGTTACACGGAAGACGAGAAGGTCAGCATCGCGACGCGTTACTTGTTGCCGAAGCAAAAGCGCAACAACGGCCTGAAGGACACCGAGGTCGATGTCACCGAACAAGCTATCCGCGACATCATTCGTTACTACACGCGGGAAGCTGGCGTGCGTTCGCTCGAGCGTGAAATTTCGAAGATCTGCCGCAAGGTCGTGAAGATGTTGCTGCTGAAGAAGGCAGAAGGCGCGGTGAAGGTCGATGGCCCGAACCTCGACACGTTCCTCGGCGTGCGCAAGTACGACTTCGGTCTGGCCGCGAAGGAAAACCAGATCGGTCAGGTCACGGGTCTGGCGTGGACGGAAGTCGGCGGCGACTTGCTGACGATCGAAGCGGCGGTGATGCCCGGCAAGGGCGGCGTGATCCGTACCGGTTCGCTTGGCGACGTGATGAAGGAATCGGTCGAAGCGGCGCGCTCGGTGGTTCGCTCGCGTTCGCGTCGTCTCGGCATCACGGATGAATCGTTCGAGAAGAAGGACATCCACATTCACGTGCCGGAAGGCGCGACGCCGAAGGACGGTCCGTCCGCCGGTATCGCGATGACCACGGCGCTGGTGTCGGTGCTGACCGGTATTCCGGTTCGCGCGGATGTCGCGATGACGGGCGAAATCACGCTGCGCGGCGAAGTGCTGCCGATCGGCGGGTTGAAGGAGAAGCTGCTGGCGGCGCATCGCGGTGGCATCAAGCTCGTGCTGATTCCTGAGGAGAACACGAAGGATCTGGCCGACATTCCCGACAACGTGAAGAACGCCATCGAGATCGTGCCGGTTCGCTGGATCGATCGTGTGCTCGAGCTTGCGCTCGAACGCGCGCCCGAACAGTTGCCGGATGAAGAACCGAAGCCTGCCGCACCCGTCGCTGCCGAAGCGAAGGATGCCCCGGCCTCAGGCGATGTCGTGAAGCATTAAAGCTGTTCTTGCACAGCGACTGCGCGACCTTGGTTGCGCAGTCGAAATCAAACCCGCGAGAAGTCTTCGCGGGTTTTTTCATTTGGGCTGCCGACTATCCGAAGAGCGCTTCTAAAGCACGCGCGAGACCTCGTGCATTGGGCGGAACCCTCGTTGACACGGCGCTTTCGGCTGCGTTTAATGAGCCCGCATCGCGTTGTTTCTCCATGCGATGCAAATCGGCGAGAACACATCGACATCATCGGGCCAACACAGATTCGGGGATCACAATGAACAAGACAGAACTGATCGACCATATCGCGCAGCAGGCGGATATCTCCAAGGCAGCGGCGCAACGTGCATTGGAAGCGCTCATCGGCGGCGTGCATGCGACGTTGAAGAAGGGCGGCACGGTGACGCTCGTGGGCTTCGGCACGTTCGCGGTCGGCAAGCGCGTGGCGCGCACGGGCCGCAATCCGCGCACGGGCGCGGCGATCAAGATCAAGGCCGCGAAGGTTCCCAAATTTCGCCCTGGCAAAGCGCTGAAGGATGCGCTAAACTAGCGGACTCGCTGGGAACGGTGCACAACATCTTCAGGCGAGTGCAAGTAAATGCAAGGATGAATTCGGGTGCTTAGCTCAGTTGGTAGAGCGGCGCCCTTACAAGGCGTAGGTCGGGAGTTCGAGCCTCTCAGCACCCACCAGTTCCGGGTTCATCCAAGCTAACGAAGTAGAAATGGAGCGGTAGTTCAGTTGGTTAGAATACCGGCCTGTCACGCCGGGGGTCGCGGGTTCGAGTCCCGTCCGCTCCGCCAGAATCTCGAATGAAAATCCCGCAGGCTTCACGGCCTGCGGGATTTTTGTTTTGCGCTTGCTAATTGGCATTCGTTAAGGATGCTAAGTATTTGTCCGGCGTGCCGAATTCACGCGAAACAAGGCAATTCACGGCAATATTTTCGTCGCTCGCAATGGTCCGATAAGCCGCTGATTCTTAAACAAAATTGGCCAACGCACAGGCGGCTTCACGCCAAATCCACTGCGCCTTTCGCCTTTTCCCCGCCCACTGTTGTAATATCGAGCGTTTTGTTCCAACCACGCAGCGCTACGCATGCTCGACTTTTTCCGCAACCACCAGCGCCTGATGATGGCACTGCTGATCCTGATCATCGTGCCGGGTTTGGGCATGGTCGGGATTCAGGGCTTCTCCAATTACTTCGATGAAAACGCGTACGTCGCCAGCGTCAACGGGCACAAGATCACGCGCGCGGAATTCGATAGCGCCTTCCGGCAGCAGGTAGACCGTGCGCGCTCGATGCTCGGCGCGCAGTTCGACGCCAAAATGTTCGATACGCCCGAGACACGCCACGCGATGGTCGATAGCCTCGTGCAACAGCGCGCGCTGTCGGATGAGACGCAGCGTTTGCATCTCACCGCATCGGATGACGCCGTGCGCCGCGCCTTGCTCAACGATCCGGGTATCGCGTCGTTGCGGAAGCCCGATGGCACCATCGATATCGACCGCTATAAGCAACTGCTCGCCATGCAGGGCATGACGCCCGAGCAATACGACGAGCGCATGCGCTATACCATTGCCAACGAGCAGATTCCGACCAGCATTCAATCGACGGCGTTCACGTCGAAGACGCTGGCGCAAAGCCTCACGGAACTCTCGGAGCAGAAGCGCGACGTGCAAGGTCTGTCGCTGCGCGCGGCCGATTACACGTCCAAAGTGCAGCCGACCGATGCGCAACTGACCGCGTACTACGACGCGCATCGCAATGACTTTGCGACGCCGGAAACCGCGACGGTGCAGTATCTCGTGCTGTCGCCTTCGACCATCGCGGCATCGTCGAAACCGGCGGATGCCGATCTCAAGAAGTTCTACGACGACAACGTGCAGCGCTATCGCACCGAAGGCGAAGTGCGCGCGAGCCACATCCTGATCAACGCGCCGAAGGACATGAGCGCGGCGGACAAGGCCAAGGCGAAAGCGAAGGCCGAGCAGGTTCTCGCGGAAGTGAGGGCGCATCCCGATCAGTTCGCGCAGATTGCGGAGAAGAACTCGGACGATCCGGGTTCGGCGAGCAAGGGCGGCGATCTGGGCTACTTCTCGCGCGGCCAGATCGCTGGCGGCAAGGCGTTCGACGACGCCGCGTTCAACCTGAAGAAGGGTGACGTGAGCGATATCGTCGAGTCGGATTTCGGCTATCACATCATTCAGGCGACGGACGTGAAGCCCGCAGCCACCAAGCCGTTCGACGAAGTGAAGGACGCCATCGCGAAGGACTACGCGGCTCAACAAGGCACGAAGGGTTTCGCCGACGATGCGCAAGGCTTCACCGACAGCGTGTACGAAAAGGCAAAAACGCTTCAGCCCACGGCTGACAAGTACAAGCTGACGCTCCAGACCGCCACGCTCAGTCCGAAACCCAATCCGCAATTGCCGCCCGACAGCCCGTTGAACAACGCGAAGTTCCTCGCCGCAGTCTTCGCGCCGGACTCGGTCAAGGACCGCAACAACACGCAGGCAATCGATGTCGGCAACAACACGCTGATTTCCGCTCACGTGACCGACTACAAACCCGCCACCGTTCCCGCGTTCGATGCGGTGAAGGACGCTGTGCGCACGAAGGTCGTCGCAGAGCTGGCGGCAGCGATGGCGAAGAAGGAAGGCGAAGCGAAACTTGCCGACTTGCAGAAGTCGAAGTCGAGCGATGGCTTCACGTCGCAGATCGCCGTGTCGCGCAATGATGCACAGGGCTTGCCGCCCACCGCGTTGAGCGCGATTTTCAAGGCGGATGCGTCGAAGCTGCCGGCGTATGTCGGTGTCGATCTCGGCGCGGACGGTTACGCGATTTACCGCGTGAATGGCATCGAAAAGGCGGCGCCGGTGGCGGCGGATCGTCTGACGGGCGCGCAGCAGCAGATCGCGCAGGTCTACGCGCAGTCGGACATGAACGCGTATCTCGATTCGCTCAAAGCGCGTTCGAAGGTCAAGTACAGCGCGGCGCCTACACCGTCTTCAGGCCAGTAAGCAGCGCGTTGTTCGCGACAAACAAAAAGCCCGCTACCGAAAGGAAGCGGGCTTTTTTGCTTGAGATACGTTAAGTCAAAGAATCACAGGCAAGCCTGAATGTCACCCGTTGCCTGACTGCCAGCGCCACCGGCCGCGCGGAAACCCACCCACGTGCCCGGACCGGCCGGTGCCGGACGCACGACCGCTGCCGCGCCATTGGGCGGCTGCTGACCCGGCACGAACACATCCACCGCGCCATCGTTCGCGAGCACGTCCTGCGACACCACTTGCTGCTGCGTCTTGTCCGCCCAGGCGTGCGCCACGCATTGGGCGACGACCTTCGGCGGCTTGCTGCTGTTGCCGACTTGCTGGACGCCTGCGGGCGGCTGCGAAGCGCAGGCGGAGATCGCAATGGTCAATGCGAGAAGGGGAGCGTATTTCACGTGTTCTCCTTGTAGAGTCGCTCGGAGCGCGAGCGGAGTGATCAGAGTGACGCGAAAGCTCAGAAGTCTGAGTCCTGAATCGTGGCCGTGTTCCGCGTATCGATTTAGGTTTGTTTAGCGCTGGCGCGGCGGCGTCGATCACTTCGACGCACTCGCGCTCAGCAAAGGTTTCAAGCCTGGCCAGACATTGTTCAACAGCAATGGCTGGGCCTGCACTGTCGGATGAATCTGGTCCGCCTGGAACAAGGATGGCTTGTTCTCGAAACCCGCGAGCAGAAACGGCACCAGCGGCACGTTCTTTTCTTTCGCGATCTGCTCGTACACCGCGTGGAACTTCTGCGTGTAGTCGGGGCCGTAGTTGGGTGGAACGTACATGCCGATGAGTAAAACCTTCGCATGCGCCGCCTGCGATGCCTCGACGATCCCGCGCAGATTCGCCTCCGTGGTCGCGAGCGGCACGCCGCGCAGGGCATCGTTGGCACCGAGTTCGACGATCACTACCGCGGGCTTCAGGCGCGTGAGCACGGCAGTTAGCCGCGCGCGCCCGCCGCTCGTGGTGTCACCACTGATGCTCGAATTGGCGACGCTATAATCGAAACGCTCCTGCGTGAGGCGTTGGCGCAGCAGATTGACCCAGCCGGTATCGCGCGGCAGGCCGTATTCCGCCGAGAGACTATCGCCGAGCACGACGATTGCGGGCTTCTGTGCGATGGGCGCATCGGCTGCATGAGCCGCCAAAGACAAAGCGGCCAGGCAGACGCAAAACAAGGCAAGCGAGTTCTTTTTCAAGGTGTCCATGCAAAACAATATCGAGCCGGTCATCGAAGTACGGGGGTTGTGCAAGCGGGTGAAGGACGCAGCGGGCGAGCTCACGATCCTCGACCGGATCGATCTGTCCATCGCGAAGGGTAGCAGCGTGGCGATCGTCGGCGCATCGGGTTCGGGCAAGTCGACTCTGCTCGGCCTGCTTGCAGGATTGGACAGCGCAAGCGACGGCTCGGTTCGCCTGCTCGGCAAGGAGTTATCCGTGCTCGGCGAAGACGAACGCGCCGCATTGCGCAGCGGTGCGGTCGGCTTCGTGTTCCAGTCGTTCCAGTTGATGCCGCATCTCACCGCGCTCGAAAACGTCATGCTGCCGCTCGAACTGCGCGCGGAACTGCCGCACGCCGAGATCGCGACGCGCGCGCGTGCGTTGCTCGATCAAGTCGGCCTCAAGGAACGCACCGGCCACTATCCCAAACTGTTGTCCGGCGGCGAGCAACAACGCGTGGCGCTGGCCCGCGCGTTCGTCACGCATCCCACGGTGTTGTTCGCCGATGAACCCACCGGCAGCCTCGATGCCGCCACGGGCTACGCCATCATCGATCTCATGTTCGAGATGAACCGCCGCAATGGCGCGACGCTCGTGCTCGTCACGCACGATATCGAACTCGCGGAACGTTGCGATGCGACGGTGACCATCGAAGCAGGGCGGCTCGTCAACGGCCTGAGCGTATAAAAAAGCCCGCAAAACAGCGGGCTTTTTCTCAGGCACGCAACATCAACGCTTCAAAGCCTTGCGCGCACGTTCGATCAACGCGGACGTCGAGGAATCGTGCTTCTTCGGATCGGCGCTCGCGGCGGTGATATCCGCTTCGACCACCTTGCCGAGAATCTTGCCCAGTTCCACGCCCCACTGATCGAACGAGTTGATGTCCCACACCGTGCCTTGCACCAGCACCTTGTGCTCGTACAGCGCGATCAGCGCGCCCAACGCTTGCGGCGTCAGCGCATCGAGCATGATGGTGGTCGTCGGACGATTGCCCGGAAAGCTCAAATGCGTCGCCAGCGCTTCCTTGCCCGGACCCGCGACCTTCTTCGCTTCTTCGAGCGTGCGGCCGAGCATCAGCGCTTCGCTTTGGGCGAAGCAGTTCGCCAGCAGCTTCGCATGATGATCGACGAGCGGATGCTCCGGCGTCAGCAGCGCGATGAAGTCGATCGGGATGATCGTCGGCCCTTGATGCAGCATTTGAAAGAACGCGTGCTGGCCGTTGGTGCCCGGTTCGCCCCAGATCACGGCGGCGGTCGGATAATCGACCATGCCGCCATCCAGACGCGCGGACTTGCCGTTGCTCTCCATCTCAAGCTGCTGAAGATACGACGGCAGATAGTGCAGCGCCTGCGAATACGGCGCGATCAGATCGCTTTGCGAGCCGAAGAAGTTGCGATACCAGATGCCGATCATGCCCATCAGCACCGGCAGATTCTTCGCAAGCGGCGCGGTGCGGAAATGCTCGTCCATCATCGCCGCGCCTTGCAGCAGCGCTTCGAAATTCTCCGGCCCGACCGAGATCACGATCGACAAACCGACCGCCGACCACAGCGAATAACGCCCGCCGACCCAATCCCACATCTCGAAGACATTTTCTTTCGCGATGCCGAACTTGACCACTTCCGCCGGGTTCGCCGACACGCCGACGAAGTGCTTCGACAACTGATCTTCCGGGCAACCCGACTTGATGAACCAGTCGCGCATGGAGTGCGCGTTGGTCATGGTTTCGAGCGTGGTGAAAGTCTTGGACACGACGATCGCGAGCGTTTCCTCGGCATCGACCTGTTGCAGCACGTTCCAGAGATCCGCGCCATCGACGTTCGAGACGAAGTGCGTATCCAGTTCCTTCGATGCCAGATGATGCAGCGCATGCACGACCATCTTCGGCCCGAGATCCGAACCGCCAATGCCGATATTCACCACATGACGAATACGCTTGCCGGTGTAACCCGTCCACGAACCGTCGCGCACTTTGTTCGCGAAGGCGGCCATCTTGGCCTTCTCGGCTTCGACTTGCGCGTAGAAGGGCGCATCGGCGGATTGCGCACGCAGTGCGGTGTGCAATGCCGCGCGATCTTCCGTGATGTTGACGTGATCGCCCGCGAACATGGCATCGCGCCGCTTCGTCACGCCGGCTTCCTCGGCGAGTTGAATGAGCAGCTTGAGCGTGGCGTCGGTGATGCGGTTCTTCGAGAAATCGATAGTGAGTCCGCCGCCTTCGAAAGTCAGGCGTTCGGCGCGCGTGGGCGCGGTGTCCTTCTCGGCCGCGAACCAGTCGCGCAGGCGTTCGTTGGAGATGGTCTCGTAGTGCGACTGGAGCGCCGACCAGGCAGGAAGCGAGTTGAGCGTCGAGGTTTGGGTCATGAGCGGTCCGTGGGTCTAGAGTGACAGAGGAATACGTTCGTGCAAATCCGTTCGGCGCGGCCGGCACCCGGCGCCTGACGTCAATGCCGAATCAAAAAAGAGTATAGCGACGATGCATGACTGCTTGCTTGCATTGCGCGCAGCTATCTCTGGTTCTGGTGCCTATACAAACGATGATTGATGAGATCGCGCACCTTGGGCGCGAGTTCGCCCGCCGTGAGTCCCGCCGGGCCGATGCCGTCATCGGTCAGCGCCTCGGCGGCGAGGCCATGCAGCCACACGCCCGCGAGCGCTGCTTCAAAGGATGGCAGTTTTTGCGCGAGCAATGCTCCGATCAATCCGCCGAGCACGTCGCCCGTGCCGCCCGTCGCGAGCCCCGCGTTGCCCGTCGCATTGATGACGATGCGGCCATCGGGCGAGGCGACCACCGTGCCCGAGCCTTTGAGCACGATCACGGCGTTGTATTGCGCCGCGAGTTGCCGCGCGGCGTGCAGGCGGTCGGCCTGAACCGTTTTGGCGTCGTCGGACTTGAGCAGCCGTGCCGCCTCCAGCGGATGCGGCGTGAGGATGCACGGATCGCCCTGCGCGCCGCGCGACGAGACGGCTTGCGCGAGTGCATCGTCCTTTGAGACGAGGTTGAGCGCGTCGGCGTCGAGGAGCTTGGGCGTGTCGAGTTTCAGCACATCGGCGAGGACTTTCTTTGCGCGGTCGGTCTTGCCCATGCCGCAGCCGATCGCGAGCGCGTCCATGCGATCGAGCGCGAAGTCATCGACGCGATGCAGCATCAGTTCGGGATGCGGCGGATCGTAGGGCGGAAAGCCTTCGCCTAAAAACGCGACATTGACCTTGCCCGCACCGCCATACAGCGCCATGCGCGCGGCAAGCACCGGCGCACCGCACATGCCCGTATCGCCGCCGATGACCGCGAGCGTGCCGAACGTGCCCTTGTTCGTGCCGTTGTCGCGCGGCGGCATGTGGCTCGCGAATAGCGCAGGCGCGTTGAGCAGGATGGCGGGCGCTGCGGGCGGCTCGACGCCAAGCATCGCGACGAACAGCTTGCCGCACGCGTCGCGGCCTTGCGCGGTGTAATGCCCCGGTTTCGCGCCGAGAAAGGTGACGGTCGCGTTGGCGCGAACCGTGTCGCTTCCGGTGACGGGTGCGCCGGTGTCGCTGTTCAGGCCGCTCGGAACATCGAGCGCGAGCACGCGGTGCGAACGGCGCGTCAGGCGCGCAGCGATCTCCGCAAACACGCCTTCCAAAGGCCGCGCGAGTCCAATGCCGAAAAGCCCGTCCACGAGCCAGCCGTATTCGTCGAACGAAGCGGGGATGTCGGTATCGATGGAAACGCCTGCCGCGCGAGCGCTTTCGAGTGCCCAGCGCGCATCGTCGGGCTTCACTTCGACTGGCATGCACACCCGCACCTTCACCCCCGCGCGATGCAAACGCTCTGCCATCACGAGTGCATCGCCGCCATTGTTGCCGGGGCCGGCCGCGATCCAGACAGGCAGCGCGCGTGTGTTTGCATCGTCGTTATCGAGAAGGGCGCGCAGGGCTTGCGCGGCGGCATCGCCTGCGCGGGCCATCAGCGTGTGCGGCGGCAACGCGGCGGCGGCACGTGCTTCGAGCGCGCGCAATTCCGCGAGCGTGAGCAGCGCGAGCGGTTCGTCGCCGGGAATGAAGCAAGCGGAGGAGGGAGGCACGGTCATGGCGAGTCGTCGGGTGCGCAAAACGATGCAAGGAGGCAGACCGTCGCGTGTCGCAGCAACCATGCCCGGCCGCACCCGTGCTCAGAAACGCTCAGAACCGCTCGATGCTCAACGCGGCAAGCGTATCGGCGGGCACCTCGGGCGTGGTGCGCGAGACGAGATCCGCGATCACTCTAGCAGAGCCGCACGCCAGTCCCCATCCCGCCGGACCGTGCGCCGCGTTGACGAACAAGCGCGAATGCCGCGTCGCGCCGACCACCGGCAGGCCGTCCGCGCACAGCAGACGCAAGCCATCCCAAGCGCGCGCGGCGGACACTTTCGCCGCGCCCGGAATCCAGTCGTGCGTGGCCTGACCGAGCAGGTCGAGCGCGCGGCGCGCGAGTCCCGCATCGAGCGGCTTGTCGGCCTTCGCCGCGCTCTGAAACACGCCCGCGCCCGCAATGCGCAGCCGCTGATTCGCCCGCGTCATGGTGATGCGCTTCACCGAATCCACCACGGTCAGATGCGGCGCGCGTTCCTCATACGCGACCGGCGCCGTAAGCGTGTTCATACGCAGCGGAAACAGCGCATTGGTTGCCTTCACACCGGCAATAAGCGCAGGCGTATCCACGCCCGCCGCGACGACGATCGCATCCGCGGCGATGGTCTCCACATCGGCCGCGCGCTTCTTTTGCTCGTGCGGCATGGCCAGTTCGACCATCGCGCGGGCATCGTCCAGACGAAGGCCGGTCACCTCGCGATTCATGCGGAACTGCACGCCGCCGTCCTCGAGAATCTGCTTCAGTTGCTTGGTGAGAAGCGGACAATTCGCGGTGCGTTCCTCGGGCAGCAGCACGCCGCCCGCGAACGGCGGATCGTCCGGCACGGACAATTCCGCCGCGATGCATTCGTGCGGTTCCAGCACGCGAAACGGCACGCCATAGCTTTTGAGGAGATCGAGCGCGGGGCGGGCATCGTCGAGATCGCGTTGATGGCGGAACAGATGCAGCATGCCGCTGCGCTGCTCGAATTCGAGCTCGAACTTCTTCTCGATTTCGTCGATGACCCCGCGCGACGCCGCGACCAGCGGCTGCAACAGCGCGTACTGCGTCGCGAACGCTTCCGGCTCGCGCAGCGCATTCAGCCGCTTGAGGAACTCGCGCGCGGCGGCATCGAAACCGGGCTTCACCAGCATGCCGCTTTGCTTCGTCCGAGGCGACGACATGAAGGTCGGGCCGAACCAGACATCGAGCGGCGAGGGCAGCAGCGCGCCGCCCTGACCATACGTGGCCCCTTGCGCGACAGTCGCGTGCCGCTCGATGACGCAGACGCGATGCCCGGCCGCATGCAACTGATAGGCGGTGGCGATGCCCGCGATTCCTCCGCCGATGACGATGACATCCATGACAGTGTGATGCCCGAAGGCGCGTGGTTGTACTGCGCGGTGCGGCGCGTGGCGGGGCGGCCGCGCGTCGTCCGGTGGGACGGCGGGCGCGGGAATGCGCCGCGCCCGAAGAAAGCGCGCCATGATAGCGCCAAATGGTCGCGCTGAGGCAGCCCCGGGCGCATGGTCGTCCAACAGACTCATTTTCAGGATGAAAGTCCGCGCTGGACGCGCGCGGCGTGCACCGCGCATCAACCTGCGGACGGCCGCGCGGTCCGATTTCGAGACGCATCCGGGTTATAATCGCGGTCTTCCTTTCGCCTCACGCCGCTTTTGCCTGCCCGGCGCATCGGGCCTGCATCGAGTCGGCACACAGACGTCTTCGACGCAACCGTCAATGGCCCACTTCTCGTGTTTCCCCGGCGCTTCGGCCCTCTCCGATTTCCGTCAAACCCGTCTGCTCGAAACGCTCGCCCGCATCGATGCCAACATCGTCGGCGTGCGCGGCCAGTTTCTGCACTTCGTCGCATCGGCCGAGCCGCTTTCCGATGAAGACACCAGCCGCATTCACGCGCTCATGCATTACGGCGCGCCGTTCGAAGCGCCGGAAGGGCGCGGTCACATCGAAACGTTCATGGTTGTGCCGCGCTTTGGCACCGTGTCGCCGTGGGCGAGCAAGGCGACGGACATCGCGCATCACTGCGGGCTGGCGAGCGTGCGGCGCATCGAGCGCGGCGTGGAGTATTCGGTCGTCATGAAAAGCGGGTTTCTCGGCGGCAAGAAGGCGCTGTCGGACGAGGCGCGCGCCGCGGTCGCCGCCGCGTTGCACGATCGCATGACGGAGAACGTGGCGGCATCGCGCGATCAGGCCTTGCATCTCTTCGATGAACTGCCCGCCAAACCGTTGCAGACGGTGGATATCATCGGCGCAGGACGCGCGGCGCTGGATGCCGCCAACGCGGAACTCGGCCTCGCGCTCGCGGAAGACGAAATCGTCTATCTGGTCGATGCCTTCCGCACGCTCGAACGCAATCCCACCGACGTCGAACTCATGATGTTCGCGCAGGCCAACAGCGAACATTGCCGCCACAAGATTTTCAACGGCGAGTGGACCATCGATGGCGAGAAGCAGGACATCTCGCTGTTCCAGATGATCCGCAACACGGAAAAGCTGAACCACGAAGGCACCATCGTCGCGTATTCGGACAACTCGGCGATCATGCAGGGCGGCATGGCCGAACGCTGGTTCCCGCGCGGCGCGGACGAGCACTACCAGCGGCACACCGAAATGACGCACACGCTCATGAAGGTCGAGACGCACAACCATCCGACCGCCATTTCTCCGTTCGCGGGCGCGGCTACGGGCTCCGGCGGCGAAATCCGCGACGAAGGCGCGACGGGCCGTGGCGCGCGTCCGAAGGCGGGTCTCGCGGGCTTCACGGTATCGAACCTCGATTTGCCGGATGCGCGCCAGAAGTGGGAAAACGACCGCGACAGCGCGGTGCCGTCTGCGTCCCGCAATCCCGGCGATCAGCACGCACCGTATGGACGGCCGGACCGCATCGCGTCGCCGTTGCAAATCATGATCGACGGGCCGATCGGCGCGGCGGCGTTCAACAACGAATTCGGGCGGCCGAACCTCGGCGGCTATTTCCGCACGTACGAGCAGAACGTCGGCGGGCGCGTGCGCGGCTATCACAAGCCGATCATGATCGCGGGCGGCATCGGCAATATTTCGGATCAGCACACGCACAAGAACGATCTGCCTGCGGGCACGTTGCTGATTCAGATCGGCGGGCCGGGCATGCGCATCGGCATGGGCGGCGGCGCGGCCTCGTCGATGGCAACGGGCGCGAACACTGCCGAACTCGATTTCGATTCCGTCCAGCGCGGCAATCCGGAAATCCAGCGGCGCGCGCAGGAAGTCATCAACACGTGCTGGCAGATGGGCGAGCACAACCCCATTCTGTCCATTCATGATGTCGGCGCGGGCGGTATCTCGAACGCGTTCCCGGAACTCGTCGATGGCGCGGGCAAAGGTGCGCGCTTCGAACTGCGCAAGGTTCAGCTCGAAGAAACCGGCCTCTCGCCGCGCGAAATCTGGTCGAACGAAGCGCAAGAGCGTTATGTGCTCGCCATCGCGCCGGAAGAACTGCCTGTGTTTCAGGCCATCTGCGAACGCGAACGTTGCCCGATGGCCGTGATCGGCGTGGCGACCGAAGCGCGCCAACTGAAGCTCATCGACGATGCCAACGAAGGTCAGGAACCCGTCGATATGCCGATGGACGTGCTGCTCGGCAAGCCACCGAAGATGCATCGCGATGTGAAGCGGGAAAGCGTGACGTTCGCGCCGGTCGATGTGACGGGGTTGGCGCTGTCGGAAATCGCGGTGGAAGTGTTGAAGCATCCGACCGTCGCCAGCAAGTCGTTTCTCATCACCATCGGCGATCGTTCGGTGGGCGGCACGACCGCGCGCGATCAGTTCGTCGGCCCGTGGCAAGTGCCGGTCGCGGATTGCGCGATCACGACGATGGACTACGCCGGTTTTCGCGGCGAAGCCATGACGATGGCCGAGCGCACGCCGCTCGCCGTCATCGATGCCCCGGCGTCGGGCCGCATGGCGGTCGGCGAAGCGGTGACGAACATCGCGTCGGCGCCGATCGAATCGCTGAACAAGCTCAAGCTCTCCGCGAACTGGATGGCCGCGTGTGGCAGCGCAGGCGAGGACGCCGCGCTGTATGACACGGTGAAGGCCATCGGCATGGAATTGTGTCCGGCGTTGGGCATCAGCATTCCGGTTGGCAAGGATTCGCTGTCGATGCGCACCAAATGGCAGGATTCGAACGGCGCGGCCAAGGAAGTCGTGTCGCCCGTGTCGCTGATCATTTCCGCGTTCGCGCCGGTGGAAGACGTGCGCCGTCATCTCACGCCGCAACTCGTGAACGACGCGAATACCGTGCTGATTGCCATCGATCTGGGACGCGGACGCAACCGCATGGGCGGCAGCATTCTCGCGCAAGTCACGCAGCAAGTCGGCGACGCCGTGCCCGATGTGGACGACGCCGAAGACCTGAAGCGTTTCTTCGCGGCCATTCAAGCGCTGAACGCGGACGGCAAGCTGCTCGCCTATCACGACCGCTCGGATGGCGGCCTGTGGGCAACGGTTTGCGAAATGGCGTTCGCGGGGCACGTGGGTGTGTCGCTGAACGTGGACATGCTGGCGCTGGACGCCGAACACGAATCCGATTACGGCGACGCGAAGGACTGGGCGAAGCAGACCAGCGGACGCCGCGATGACCGCACGGTGCGCGCGCTGTTCACGGAGGAACTCGGAGCGGTCGTGCAGGTGCGCGCGTCCGAGCGCGACGCGGTTTTGAGCGCGTTGCGCGAGCACGGTCTGTCGGCGTGCGCGCATGTCATCGGCAAGCCGAATGCGACGGGCGTCATCGAAATCTATCGCGATGCCAAGAAAATTTTCGATGCGCCGCGCATCGATCTGCATCGCGCGTGGAGCGAAGTGAGCTGGCGCATCGCGCGGCTGCGCGACAACCCCGCCTGCGCCGACGCCGAATACGACGCCATTCTCGATGCCGCCGATCCGGGCCTCTCGCCGGTCCTGACCTTCGATCCCGCCGATGACGTGGCCGCACCGTTCATCGCGACCAACACGCGCCCGCGTGTGGCGATCTTGCGCGAACAGGGCGTCAACTCGCATCTCGAAACCGCGTATGCGTTCGACCGCGCGGGCTTCGAGGCGCACGACGTCCACATGAGCGACCTGCTCGAAGGTCGCGCGACGCTCGCAGACTTCGCGGGCGCGGTGGCGTGCGGCGGGTTCTCCTACGGCGACGTGCTCGGCGCGGGTGAGGGCTGGGCGAAAACCATCCGCTTCAACGCGAAGCTCTCGAACATGTTCGCTGCGTTCTTCGCGCGTCCCGATACGTTCGCGCTCGGTATTTGCAATGGCTGCCAGATGTTGTCGAGCCTCGCGTCGATCATCCCCGGCGCGGAGCATTGGCCGAAGTTCACGCGCAACAAATCCGAGCAGTTCGAAGCGCGGTTCTCGCTGGTCGAAGTGCAGAACTCGCCGTCGATCTTTTTCGCGGGCATGGAAGGGTCGCGCATTCCGGTGGCGGTTGCGCACGGCGAAGGGTTCGCTGACTTCTCGCAACAAGGCGATGCGGCGCAAGCGCTCGTCGCCATGCGTTTCGTCGATCATCGCGGTGAGGCGACCGAGCAGTATCCGTTCAATCCGAACGGCTCGCCGCAGGGCATCACGTCTGTCACGACGCCCGATGGACGCTTCTCCGTGCTGATGCCGCACATGGAGCGCGTGCATCGCAATGTGCAGATGAGCTGGACGCCGGACGACTGGACCACGGACGGGAGCCCTTGGCTGCGCGTGTTCCAGAATGCGCGGCGATTCCTCGGCTAAGCACGTCGTTTTCTTCTTGATGTACGGCACCCCGAGACGAAAGTCCCGGGGTGTTTTTTCATCTGGATTCCTGCCTTTGTTGCTGACAGGCATTTATCCCAAAATTACGTTTCTGAAAGTTGCAGGTATAGTTTGCGGGTTGCGGTGAGAGGGCCGCGTCGGAGGAGAAAAAATAAAAGTGTCGAACAATTACTTAGCCAAGCTAATCTTTTGCTTACTAGCAGCTTTTGCGTGCATGATCGCTGGATGCAGTGGCGGTTCGGATTCAGGCAATGCGACTGAACTCACGCCCACCGCGCGCGTGGCCATGGTGAGCCGGAATCTCATGCTGCGCGTCGCCGTGGACGCCAACGACGCCGCGAAAACCGGAACCGATTGCGCGGGTCTCGGCGCGGACAGCGCGAGTTGCGCGCGCGGGCGTCTCATTCTAGAAAACACCGGGAGCGGGAACGTGGTGGCCGGTGGCTGGACCTTGTACATCCATAGCATTCGGCGCATTTTGAGCGTCGATCATCCGGCGTTTGCCTGGCGGCATATCACCGGCGATCTGTACGTCATCACGCCGCGCGCGGGCGCGTTCTCGCTGGCAGCGGGCGAGCGGATCGAAGTGCCGTTCGTCGGTGAATACTGGTATGACCGCTACAGCGATCTGTTGCCGCGTGCCTACGTCGTGACCGATGGCGCGCCCGCCACCGTCCTCGCGCACAACGATACCGACGACGAAACCCGTTACGTCGATGCCATTCCGCCGAGCGCGGACAATGCATCCGCGTTTGCCGCGACGCCAGTTCAAGTGGCGCGTGCGAATGCGGAAGCGGCGCTGCCGAGCGCGCAGCAGACCGCCGCGCGTGCGTTGCCTTCGGTGCTGCGGGAGACGGCGGGCGAGGGCAGTGTGCATGTCGCCGGGTTCGATCTTGCGTTGCCGAATCTGAGCGGGTCGCAGCTTGCGGCTCTTAAATCGCGCTTTGGTACGCTCGGCTTGAGCCAGGCAGGTTTGCATGTGAGCGGGCAAATCAGCGGTGCGTCACTTCCGGCGGATATCGCGTTGTCGGGCGGCTATCGGCTGAGCATCGCGGCGAACGGCGCGAACATCGATGCGTACGACGCGGCGGGCCTTTACTACGGCGTGCAAACCTTGCTTTCGCTCACGCCGGTCGGCGGCGGTGACGTGCCCATCACGACGATCGAGGATGCGCCGCGTTATACGCATCGCGGCATGCACGCGGACCTCGCGCGCAACTTCCGCCAGCCCGCCACGCTCAAGCGCCTGATCGATCAGATGAGCGCGTACAAGCTCAATCGCCTGCATCTGCATCTTTCCGATGACGAAGGGTGGCGAATCGAAATCGCAGGGCTGCCTGAACTGACTTCGGTGGGCGCAAAACGCTGTCACGATCTGACCGAAACGAAATGTCTGCTGCCGCAACTCGGTTCCGGTCCGGACAACCGCTCGGGCGGCGGCTATCTGAGCCGCGCGGATTACGTGGCGCTGGTGCGTTATGCGGCGGATCGTTTCGTCGAAGTCATTCCCGAAATCGACATGCCGGGGCACGCACGCGCCGCGGTCGTCTCGATGGAAGCGCGCTATCAACGCCTGCACGCTCAGGGCGATGAAGCCGCCGCGCGCGCCTACCGGCTGCTCGATCCCGCCGATACCTCGAACGTCACGACCGTGCAGTTCTACGACCGGCGCAGCTTCATCAATCCGTGCTCGGACAGCGCGCAGCGTTTCGTGGCGAAAGTCATCGGCGATATCGCGTCGATGCATCGTGAAGCAGGCGCACCGCTTGGCATCTGGCACTTCGGCGGCGACGAGGCAAAGAACATCCTGCTCGGCGGTGGCTTTCAGGCGCTCGACGGCACGGACCCGGCCAAAGGTCGCGTGAACCTTGCCGCGCAGGATCTGCCGTGGGCGCGTTCGCCGCAATGCGCCGCGCTCATCAAGTCAGGCAAGGTCGCGTCCGTGGAGGAACTGCCGTCCATGTTCGCGCGCGATGTCAGCAAGATCGTGCGCACCAACGGCGCCGGCACGATGGCCGCGTGGCAGGACGGCATCAAGCACGCGAGCGGGCCACAGGATTTCGCGACATCGAACGTCATGGTCACGATGTGGGACACGGTGTTCTGGGGCGCATCCGACACGGTGCGTTCGTTGAGCGCGCAGGGTTACAAGACCGTGCTCGCGCTGCCGGATTACCTGTACTTCGACTTCCCGTCTTCGTTCGATCAGCACGAGCGCGGTTATTACTGGGGCTCGCATGCCACGGACAGCTTCAAGACGTTCTCGCTCGCGCCGGACAATCTGCCGCAGAACGCCGAGCTTTTCGCTGGCCGCGATGGGCAGGCGTTCGAGGTGACGACCGGCAGCGGGCCTGCACCGCGCATCGAAGGTATTCAGGGGCAGGCGTGGGCGGAAGTCATGCGCAACGACCAGCAGTTCGAGTACATGGTGTATCCGCGCTTGCTGGCGCTTGCAGAGCGCGCATGGCATCGCGCGACATGGGAGCGGCCGTACAAGGAAGGCGAACGCTACGCACTCGGCGATACGGACAAAGTGGACAAGGCCGCGCTCGCGCAGGATTGGGCGGGGTTTGCCAGCGTGGTGCAGAACCGGGAGATGCCCAAGTTGCAGCGGGCGCAGTTGGTGGTGCGGGCGGGGGTTGCGGTTCGTTGACGGCTTGCCGTTTGTGTCGTGGAAAGGGCTTCTCTTGGTTGTGCTGTTTATTCAGTAGCCGCCTCCCCGGCGGGGGGGTAACTTTCTTTGCTGCTGCAAAGAAAGTCACCAAAGAAAGCAGCTTTTTACCCCATGCACGATGGCTGGAGAGGGTTGGTCCGGATTAACAGATACAGTGGCCGCAATAGGACTTGCCACGCATAACAAGCCGCTTAGGCAACCTCGCGATTGCGGGCTCGAATCTTCTTGGTTCTGTGGTCCGCATTCATTCATTCGGCCATGCGCTGCGCGCGCCGAGAACTTGGGAACGGAATCCCGCAGCCTATAAGCGCCCAGCCACCTCACGCTTCCCCGCAAGATTGCTATTCGGCCCTACCTTGGTTAGTGCTCCGACTAAAAGGTGACTTGCGTTGGTGTGCATGCTTTGCCCGGACGCACTTACCAAGGTTGGGCCCAATGGGAGAGGTGCGATGCGGTGTGATGTGGCTGGGCACTCATACGCTGCGGGATTCCGTTCTTACGTTCTCGGCGCGCGCAGCGCATGGCCGAATGAATGAATGCGGACCACTAACACCAAAGGATTCGAGCGCGTAATCGTTAGGTTGCCCACCCGCTTAACCGAACGTAGGACGTCCTAACGCGGCCACTGTATCGTTAATCCAGACCAACCCTCTCCAGCCAGCGTGCATGGGGGTAAAAGCTGCTTTCTTTGGTGACTTTCTTTGCAGCAGTGTATAGACCGGAGACATGGTTGACAGATGTACGAGGACATCGTTGACAGTTTTATGGTCAGGCTTTTGGGTCCCTCAGGTCAAGTGTCAGTATCCGATGATGGGCAAACCAGAAGTCGAATACCCCGTCTTCACCGGGCTTTGCACGAGCCGCAACCGGCAGCCCATAAAGCGCGTTGGATAGCTTGATGCGTCGTCCTTCGAAGTCCACGCGCCCACCCGATCTGACCTTCATCACCACGTCGTCCGGGCTGTACTCGATCTCCGGCAGGATGGAGGGATACGCGCGCGGGCTTGCCCGATAGCGGCTCTCGGGGGTGGCCATGCCGATTGCCTCGTGCGGCCGCTCGCAGTTATAGACGATGCGCCAGCGCTCAAACACCGTCTGCACGCGCTCTAGGTTCTCATAGCATCGCCCGTTCAGGACTTCGGCCTTCAGAGTGCGGTGAAACCGTTCCTCCTTGCCATTGGTCTGCGGGTGATAGGGCCGGCTGTAGCTGATGCCGATGTCCAGCCGGATCAGCCACACCGCCAGTTCAGTAAGTTGCCCCGGACTGCTGGGCGAGCCCCACGGCGCACCATTGTCGGTGTTGATGCGCGCAGGCAAGCCGTATCGTGCGAACGCCTCGCGCAGCCCCGTCTGCACGGCTGCGGTGTCGGTCGGGCCACAGGCGCGCAGCAGAATATTGAAGCGCGAATGGTCATCGAGCACGGTCAGCGGACTGCAGCGCTGCTTGTCCAGCGTCTCGAAGTGTCCCTTGAAATCCATCTGCCAGAGGGCGTTGGGCTGCGCGTGCTCAAAGCGCTTCCAGGGCTCGCTCCTCGCGGACTCGGCTGGCAGGATGAGTTGGTGCCGATGCAGGATCGAGGTCACGGTGCTGGGGTGCGGCACCCCTTCAAAGCCGAGATCCTGAAGGCGTCGGCTGATTTTGCGTCCGCCCCAGCACGGATGGGCCAGACGCAGTCGTACCACTTCCTGCTCGATGGCCTCAGTGCTCTTCGAAGGACTGCTGGCGGGACGGCGCGAGCGATCGGCCAGTGCCTGCTCACCCCGCTTGAGCCATTTGTAGCCGGTCTGCCGGCTGATGTTGAAGCGCTCGCACAACTCCGTCATTGTGAGGGTGTGTTGAGTGGCCAAATGAACGAATTCTTGTCGCAGGCTCATCGTGTCTTTTGTGTTCCAAGTCATGGTCGGCACCGGGGTTTCAGTACCCGAAAGTGTCAACCATGTCCTCGTACGTTTGTCAGCGATGTCTCCCGTCTATACACAGCAGCAAAGAAAGTTACCCCCCCGCCGGGGAGGCGGCTACTGCAATAAAAGCCCAAACAACAGCAGCCCCTTGCACAACAGAACAACAGAACAACAACAATCAACACGGCAACGAACGAAGAAAACTGTCTACCAGCTCAAGTACTGCTGCCTACACTCGACAGGCGCTGGAAACGACAAAGCCGCCCAAAGGCGGCTCTGTCGTACATCGCAGTGTCAAAGAAGAAAAAGCGTTACTTCACCACCGCCTTCTTCCGCAACGATTCTTCAAACCCCTGCAGCTTTTCCTGCTGCATCTGCTGCGCGATCTGCGCCTTGACCTGATCGAACGGCGGCGGGGCGACATCGCGCGAATCGTCCAGACGGATGATGTGCCAGCCGAACTGCGTCTTGACCGGCTCCGGCGTGACTTCACCCTTCTTCAGCTTCGCAGCCGCCGCGCCGAATTCCGGCACGTAAGCGGAAGGCGAGGACCAGTCGAGATCGCCGCCGTTCTTGCCCGATCCCGGGTCCTTCGAATATTGCTTGGCGAGATCTTCGAAGCTCGCGCCGCCCTTGATCTTCGCGATCAGGTCCTTCGCCTGCTGTTCGTTGTCCACCAGAATGTGATGCAGATGCAGTTCCTTGCCGCCACTCGCATTCTGTTTGACCAGTTCGTCGTACTTGGCCTTGACTTCGGCATCGCTCGGCGTGTTCTTCTTGGCGAAATCTTCGATCATCGCGCGCAGCACCACGGTTTGCTGCGCCACGGCGATCTGCTGCTTCACGTCCGGACGCGTCGGGATGCCTTCGCGCGCGGCTTCCTGCATCAGCACTTCGCGATTGATGAGTTCCTCGCGCACGGCCTGTTGCAACTGCGGCGAGTCCTGCTGACCCTGCTGGACCAGTTGCTTGACGAGTGCATCGGCGCGCGCCGTGGGAATCGGCGTGCCATTGACCACGGCAATGTTCTGCGCAAACGCGGGAGCCGCCGCGAATGCAGCGAGCAACACCCAGACACGGGTTTTATTCAAAGTCATCGGAGGTTCCTAACTGAGCAAACTGACGCCTGCAAAAGGCGAGATTAAAAAGAGGACATGCGAAAGAGTCTGAAGCGCAGCGTATCTCAGCGTATCTATTGGAATAGTTCTGCGAACTCTTGAGGCGTATAGGCCTTGATGGCCAATGCATGCACGCCATGCCGCATTTCCTCGGCCAGCGCATCATACACGAGCCGGTGACGCGCCACGCGCGGCTTGCCAGCGAAGCCATCGGCCACGAGCGTCACCGTGTAATGGCTGCCTGACGCCGCGCCGGCATGGCCCGCGTGCGCCGCGCTGTCGTCCTCGATATGCACGGATTGCGGAGCAAGCGCCGCGTTCAGCCGCGCTTCGAGATGCGCGATCTTCTCCTGCGCGCTGGCCTTCATGAAGTCGAAAGACGCGTTCATTGACCATCCTCCTTCATGTGTTTCGCGAGCCAGAAACTTTGCGCGACGATAAACAGCACGAGACAACCCGTCGCCCCGAACAGCTTGAAGTTGACCCACTGATCCGTCGTGTAGTTATACGCGACGAACAGATTGACGATGCCAAGAATCGCGAAGAACACCGCCCATGCGACATTCAACTGTCCCCACACGCGATGCGGCAACACGATCTGCTTGCCCATCATCGCTTCGATGAGGTTCTTGCCAAACGCGAGCTGCGAGACGATCAGCGCGACCGCAAACAGCCAGTAGAGCGCGGTCGGCTTCCATTTGATGAACGTATCGTTATGCAGCACGAGCGTCGCGCCGCCGAACACCACGACCACGCCGAGACTGACCCACAGCATCGGATCGACCTTGCGGTGACGGAAGGCGACCCACGCGATCTGCACGAGCGTCGCGGCAATCGCGACGCCGGTCGCCGTGTAAATGCCCCACACCTTGAAAGCGACAAAAAACAGGATGATCGGAAACAGATCGAACAGAAATTTCATGAGCGTGCGGAAAGGTTGGCGACGGGTAGCCGGATGACTGCGGAATGCGTGCGGCGCGTGAAAGAACGCCCGCGGCGCGGCGGGCGTTAATTGAAGCTATTGGGGCGACTGGCCCCGGCTCGCGCTTACTTGGGTTCGAATTGTAGCGCAGCCGAGTTAATGCAATACCGCAAGCCGGTCGGCGCGGGTCCGTCCTCGAACACGTGGCCCAGATGCGCGCCGCAGTTCTTGCACAGCACTTCGATGCGCAGCATGCCGTGCGTGCGGTCGGTCTTTTCCTGCACGACTTCGCCGTTGATCGGCTTGAAATAGCTCGGCCAGCCGCAACCGGCGTCGAACTTCGTGTCCGATTCGAACAGCGGCGTGCCGCAACACACGCAATCGTAGATGCCGCGTTCGGTGTGATCCCAGTATTTGCCGGTGAACGGACGTTCGGTCATGGCGTGGCGCGTGACCTGATACTGCATGTCGTCCAGTTCGTTGCGGTAGGTGGCGTCGTCTTTTTTCAGCGGATAGTGCGTGGTGTCGTCTTGGCTCATGTCTTTCCTTGTCTTTCCTTGTTTGACCGGGAAGGCCTCGTATTTGGGGACGATCCTACGAAGAACAACTCACTTCGAGGTCGCTCGCCCAGTCGGGCGGAAGGCCTGCGTAGGCATCGTGTTCAGGCTGTTCGTCATAAGGATGGCGCAACACATCCAAAAGCCGCGCCACTTCCGAGAAGTCCTTGCCGTTCGCCGCGCGAATGGCCTTTTCTGCCAGATGATTGCGCAGCACGTACTTCGGATTCACGCGATTCATGGCCTTGGCGCGGGCGGCATCGTCGCGTGATTCGTGGCTCAGGCGTTCGCGATAGCTCACGGCCCACGCGTCGAATGCGGCGCGGTCGAGAAAGAGGTCGCGCACGGGGGCATCGCCGCTGGCGTCGGATTTCGAGAGCTTCGCCAGGTTGCGGAACGTCAGCGTGAAGTCCGCACGGTTCGCATGCATGACTTCGAACAGCGCGTTGGCGAGTTTGTCGTCGCCTTCGCGCGCGGTTTCGAGGCCGAGTTTCGCGCGCATTTTCGCTTCCAGTGCGGGGCCGAAGTACGTCTTGTAGCGCTCCATCACGCCTTGCGCTTCCTGCACCACGCGTTCCTCGCGGCCTTCTTCGGGCAGATTCGCGCCGAACAAGGGCAGCAACGCCTGCGCCAGACAAAACAGGTTCCAGTAGCCGACCTGCGGCTGACGGCTATACGAATAGCGGCCCTGCGTATCCGAGTGATTGCAGATGTGATGCGCGTCGAAGCCATCCATGAAGCCGAACGGGCCGTAATCGATCGTGAGACCGAGGATCGACATGTTGTCCGTGTTCATCACGCCGTGACAGAAGCCGACGCCTTGCCATTCGACCATCAACGCGGCGGTGCGCCGCACGGCTTCGTCCAGCAGCGCGAGATACGGGTCGTCAGCTTCGCGGCAGCGTGGATAGAACCGGTCGATGACGTGATCCGCCAATATCTTCAGTTCCCCGATGCGATCGTTCGAGTAGAAATGCTCGAAATGCCCGAAGCGCACGAAACTGGGCGCGACACGCGTGACGATCGCCGCCGACTCGATACTTTCACGATGCACCGGCAAATCCGAGCCGATGATCGCCATGGCGCGCGTGGTCGGAATGCCGAGATGGTGCATCGCTTCCGAACACAGGAACTCGCGGATCGACGAGCGCAGCACCGCGCGGCCATCGCCCATGCGCGAATAGGGCGTGCGGCCTGCGCCTTTCAGTTGCACTTCGAGTCGCGCGCCGTCGTGCGAACTTTCGCCGAGCGTGAGCGCGCGGCCATCGCCCAATTGACCCGCCCACACGCCGAACTGATGCCCCGAATACACGGCGGCGTAAGGCAGCGTGCCGGTCGGCCAGTCGCGCGTGGGATTGCCGGCGAAATAGGCGGCGAAGGCATCGCGCTCGTCGCCGTGGGCGAGCGAGGCATCGAAACCGAGCGATTGCGCGACTTCGGCGGAAATCGCGACGAGATACGGGTCCGGCACCGGTGCGGCGGGCAAGCGCGTGAGAAACGCGTTACCGAGCGCGGCGAAGGAGCCGGGCTGCGCGACCTGAATGGCGGCGGCGAGCGTGTCCATCGAAAGCGGATCGTCGTGCGCGGCGGGTTCGTCGTGCACGGCACTGCTTGGGGAAAACGACATGTTGAGCGCCTTTGGGTTAAACGATATTGTAAATCCGCGCTCGCGGACCTGCAGGAGCCCGTCCGGTGGTGCTTCGCCGCGCATCCGACCTAAGACGAGGACTTGGCTTATGACGTCGCCGCTATACGGCCAGATGATGGAAGTACCGCTGCTCGCGTCGTCCCTGTTGTCTCATGCATCGCGCCACTTCGGCGACACGGAGATCGTGTCGAAGCGGATCGAAGGCGATATCCATCGTTATACGTACCGTGATTGCGAGCAGCGCGCCAAACAGCTTGCGCAGGCGCTGATCGCGCTGGGCGTGGAGGCGGGCGAGCGCGTCGGCACGCTCGCGTGGAATGGCTACCGGCATCTGGAGTGCTATTACGGCATCGCCGGCATGGGCGCGGTGTGCCATACGATCAACCCGCGGCTGTTTCCGGATCAGGTGGCGTTCATCATCGATCACGCGGACGATTCGTACGTCTTCTTCGACATGACGTTCGCGCCGCTCGTCGAGATGATCGCGCCGCAATGTCCGAACGTGAAAGGGTGGATCGCGTTGGGCGAGGCGTCGTGTATCGCGGAGCATCTTTCCGATCTGAGCGTGCCGCTGCAGAGCTACGAGACTTTGATCGGCGCGTATGACGGCGATTTCGAATGGCCGTTGCTAGACGAGCAACAGGCGTCGTTTCTTTGCTATACGTCGGGCACGACGGGCAATCCGAAGGGCGCGCTGTATTCGCATCGTTCGACGGTGCTGCACGCGTACATGGCTGCGTTGCCGGATGCGATGGGCGCATCATCGAGCGATGCCATCCTTCCCGTCGTGCCGATGTTCCATGTCAACGCGTGGGGCATTCCGCACGCGGGGCCATTGGTCGGCGCGAAACTCGTGCTGCCCGGCAAGGATCTGGATGGCAAGTCGCTCTACGAATTGATGGAAGCCGAAGGCGTCACGTTTTCTGCGGGCGTGCCGACTGTCTGGCTCGGCCTGCTCGCCTACATGAAGCAAGCGGACGTACGGTTTTCGACGCTCAAGCGCACGGTGATCGGCGGTTCCGCGTGTCCGCCCGCGATGCTGCGCACCTTCGAGGACGATTACGGCGTGGACGTGATTCACGCGTGGGGCATGACGGAAATGTCGCCGCTCGGCACGCTTGCGCGGTTGAGTCATCGGCAAAAGCAGCGTCCGGCGGAAGACCAACGGCGTTCGCGCGAAAAACAAGGTCACACGATGTTCGGCGTCGATATGAAAGTGGTCGGCGACGACGGGCACGAATTGCCGTGGGATGGCAAGTCGTTCGGCGATCTGCACGTGCGCGGGCCGTGTGTCATCGACCGTTATTTCCGGCGCGATGATTCGCCGCTGATCGACGGCTGGTTCCCGACAGGAGACGTGGCGACCATCGACGCGGACGGCTTCATGCATATCACCGACCGCAGCAAGGACGTCATCAAATCGGGCGGCGAGTGGATCAGTTCGATCGACCTGGAGAATATCGCGGTGTCGCATCCGCAGGTGGCGGAGGCGGCGTGTATTGCGTGCGCGCATCCCAAGTGGACGGAGCGGCCGATGATCGTCGCCGTGCTCAAGCCGAACGCGACAATCACGCGCGAGGAACTGCTGGCGCACTTCGGAGGCAAGGTCGCGAAGTGGTGGATTCCTGATGATGTCGTGTTCGCGGATGAGCTTCCGCATACGGCGACGGGGAAGTTGCAGAAGGTGAGGTTGCGGGCGTTATATCGCGATCATGTGTTGCCGAGTGGGGTGGAGAGTGACGCTTGAAGGTTGTCGCGCCCCGATCGCCGGGGCGCGATGATCGATCAAAAGCGGCGCGTGCGATGTCGCTTCGCAACGCGATGTGCTTTGTCCGCCATGAGTACATCACCCGGCCGAACCACTGCCATTGCGTCTTGCCGCAGATCGACCGACAAGCTGAACTTTCCATTCTGCTGAGGCAACCGCGAACCCAGCGCAACGCCCGAAACACGTAGCGGGAAATGTTCGCCGTGATGCACCAGTTCCACGCAGGAACCTTCGCTTACATACCCGTCAAGAAGTCTCCCATCCAGCACTCCAATTCCTTGGCGAGGGAATCGATCCACGCGTTCGATTTCAAACGTAAAGGCCACGGTATTCCTCCTAAATCCTTTCTGAGTTTATACGAGTACGATGCCAGGCGTTGCCGGTTCTCAAGCCGCTCACGCAGCGGAATTCGCCAGCGATTTTCTCGCGTGACGAGCACACGCCCGGCGACCCATTCCATGATGATCGAAGCCGTCGCCATGCCGTAAAGCGCTGCTGCATATTCGTGCAGGCCCCAGCGAAACTGAAGGGCATGCAGCAGTTCTTCGCATAGCGTCGAGCGACTCGGATTTGCGCCGAGAAAGACGAGTCGCGCCGAAAATGCGCAGCCTTTCGCGCCGCTTCTGCGCAGGAATCGATATCCATCGCGATCCTGCACGATTACAGCCTTTCCGAAAAGGCGGTTTTTCCGAATATGTCGTTCGAGTTGGCGACGAGCGCGTTGGATGACGCGAGGACTGACCGGGCGGCCATTTGATACCTGAGTTCTTTGCAACATCCACTGACCGGCGAGCGAGAGGGTAGTTCATGTCCGCATCCTTTATTTCGATGATTAGGAATCCGGTATTAATGAGAATCCGTCGCGACGAAGTTCTCGTCGATACCGTAGTGGTACATCGCTCGCTCCACTAGTCATCCGAACGGCTAATTGAATGCCCGTTCTCCTTTGTGTATCCTGACCCATTCCCCCACAATCACTACCATCGACGACGCCCAAGCGCGTCCGCACAGGAGACACCGACATGGCAGTGAACTACACCCTCCGCGATAACGTCGCCGTCATCACGCTGGACAATCCACCGGTAAACGGGCTCGGGCATTCGACGCGGCTCGGTATCGTCGAGGGCGTACAGCGCGCTAACGCAGATTCGAACGTTGTGGCCATCGTCATCATCGGGGCGGGTAAGGCGTTTTCGGGTGGCGCGGACATCACCGAATTCAACACGCCGAAAGCCACGCAGGAGCCATCGCTGCTCACGGTCATCGATGCTGTGGAAAACAGCCCGAAGCCGGTCGTCGCCGCGATCCACGCCATCGCGATGGGCGGCGGGCTCGAACTCGCGCTCGGTGCGCATTACCGCGTGGCATCGCCCGGTGCGCAGATCGCGCTGCCGGAAGTGAAGCTCGGGTTGCTGCCGGGCGCGGGCGGCACGCAACGCTTGCCGCGCGTGGTCGGCCTGGAAACGGCGCTCGACATGATCGTGTCGGGCACGCCGGTGCGCTCGGAACAACTCGCACAAACCGCGCTTTTCGACGAACTCGCGCAAACCGATCTGCTCGATGCCGCCATCCGCTTCGCCGCGCGCGCAGCCGAACGCGGCGGTCCGTATCCGAAGGCGCGCGATCGCAAGATCGAACATCCGAACGCGGATGGTTTCATCGAAACCGCGCGCAACAATGCAGCGGCGACGGCCAAGCATTTCCCGGCGCCGCACAAATGCATCGATGCCATCGAAAAGGGCGTGAAGGAAGGCTTCGAACGCGGCATGACGTTCGAGCGCGAATGCTTCGTCGCGCTCGTGCAAACGCCCGAAAGCCGCGCGCTGCGACACGCGTTCTTCGGCGAACGCGCGGCAAGCAAGATCGCGGATGTGCCGTCGACCACGCCCACGCGCAAGATCGAACGAATCGGCGTGATCGGTGCGGGAACGATGGGCGGCGGCATCGCGATGAACTTCGTCAACGCGGGCCTGCCAGTGACGCTGCTCGAAACGAAGCAGGACGCGCTCGACAAAGGCCTCGCCACCATCCGCCGCAATTACGATGCGCAAGTCAAAAAGGGCAAGCTCAAGCCAGAGAAGGTCGATGAACGCATGGCGCTCATCACGCCGACGCTCGCATATCAAGACCTCGGCCACGCGGATCTGATCGTCGAAGCCGTGTTCGAAGATCTCAGCGTGAAGGAACAAGTCTTCAAACAACTCGACGAAGTAGCGAAACCCGGCGCGATCCTCGCCTCCAACACCTCGACGCTCGATCTCGACAAAATCGCCGCTTTCACGAAGCGTCCGGGCGATGTCATCGGCATGCACTTTTTCAGTCCCGCGAACGTCATGAAACTGCTCGAAGTCGTGCGCGGCGAAAAGACCGAAAAGGACGTGCTTGCCACCGTCATGCAGACGGCAAAGAAGATCAAAAAGACCGCGGTCGTCTCGGGCGTGTGCGATGGCTTCATCGGCAATCGAATGATCGAGCAGTACATCAGGCAAGCGTTGTTCATGCTGGAAGAAGGCGCGCTGCCCGCGCAGATCGATCGCGCCATCGAGCAATTCGGCTTCGCGATGGGTCCGTTCCGCATGAGCGATCTGGCCGGCAACGACATCGGCTGGGCGATCAGGAAACGGCGTTATCGGGAACGGCCGGACCTGCACTATTCGCGCGTGGCCGACCGGCTGTGCGAACTCGGGCGTTTCGGCCAGAAAACCGGCGCGGGCTGGTACGACTACCAGCCAGGCCAGCGCGATGCCGCGCCGTCAACGCTCGTCGATGACATGATCGTCGCGTATTCGAAGGAGCAGGGCATCGAACGGCGCAGTATCGGCGATGAGGAAATCGTCGAGCGGCTGGTGCTGTCGCTCGTCAACGAAGGGGCGAAGATTCTGGAGGAAGGCATCGCGGCGAAAGCGTCGGATATCGACATGGTTTATCTGACGGGCTATGGTTTTCCGCTCTGGCGCGGCGGGCCGATGTTTTATGCGGACATGCTTGGCCTTCCGAATGTCGAACGCGCCATGCGTCAATATGCGTGGCAGCCTGCCGCGCGTGTGATCGAACTCGCGGCATCCAATGGCCGCTTCACAACCTGACCATGAAACCTCTGAACGATGTTTTCCTGATCGTGGACGCGCAATACGACTTCATGCCCGGCGGGGCGCTTGCCGTCGCGCAAGGCGATGAAGTCGTGCCGGTCATCAACCGTCTGGCGTGCGCGTTCTCGCATGTGGTGCTGACGCAGGACTGGCATCCGCGCTCGCATGTGTCGTTCGCGGCGAATCACGCGGGCCGGCAACCCTTCGAAACCATGACGCTGCCGTATGGCGAACAGGTTTTGTGGCCGGTGCATTGCGTGCAGGACACGCCGGGCGCGGCGCTGCATCGCGATCTTCATGTGCCGCATGCGCGGCTCGTGATCCGCAAGGGGCATCACGAGCACGTCGATAGCTACTCGGCGTTTCTCGAAGCGGACCGCGTGACGCCGACGGGTCTCGCGGGCTATTTGCGCGATGTCGGCGCGCGGCACGTCTGGATCGCCGGACTGGCGACGGATTATTGCGTCGCGTGGTCCGCGCTGGATGCGCGCGCGGCGGGCTTCGAAGTCAGCGTGATCGAAGATGCGTGCCGCGCCATTGACCTGAACGGATCGCTGGAACGCGCGTGGCGTGAGATGGAGGAGGCGGGCATTGCGCGCGTGGATTCGGCGCACGTCATGCCATTCGAAACCCGCTGACCTGCTACGCTTTCAGCTTCATTGGATATTCGATCAGGAGTCGCCGTGCTACGTCACATCGTCATGTGGAAGCTGAAGGAAAGCGCCGAGGGCGCGAGCCGCGCGGAAAACGCCGAACGCCTCAAGGCGAAGCTCGAAACTTGCCGTAGCATCGTCAAGGGTCAGGGGCATTTCGAAGTCGGCACGGCGCAACCGGGTTTCGATTGCACGTATGACGTCGTGCTCGTTTCGGATTTCGATGACAAGGCCGCGCTCGAAGCGTATCAAGTGCATCCGAAACATCAGGCATTGAAGGATTTCGTCGCCGCCGTGCGCGAAGACCGGCAATGCGTGGACTACGAAGTCTGACGGCCATGTCCAAAACAGAAATGCTCGAAAGCCCGTTCATCGATTCGCTGGGCGTGCAACTTATCAAAGCGGTCGATGGCGAAAGCGAAGTGTGCCTGCCGCTCAACGATACACATATGAACACCTGGGGCATCGCGCATGGCGGCGTCACCATGACACTGCTGGACAGTGCGCTGGCGCTGGCCGCGCGCAGTGTCGCGGGCGATGGCGTGGGCGTCGTCACCGTGGAGATGAAGGTGAACTTCATGCAGCCGGGACGCGGCGAGTTGCGCGGCTTCGGGCGCATCCTCCACCGCTCGACCACGATGGCCTATTGCGAAGGCGAAATCCGCGACAGCGAAGGGCATTTCGTCGCGAAGGCGCTCGGCACGTTCAAATACATGAAGCGGCTCGCGGTCGGACGCGACATCGTCCGGCAAAAGATGCGCTCCGATCCCGCCGCGCATCCCGGCCCGAGCGATGCCTGACGCGTCCTGAACTCAAGGAGTTTTTCATGGCAGATACAACGATGAATCGTCAAATCCTGCTTGTCTCGCGGCCCGAAGGCGAAGCGACGGCGGCAAACTTCAAACTCGTCGAAACGCCGCTCGCGCCGTTGCAGGATGGCGAACTGCGCGTGCGCAATCACTTTCTCTCGCTCGACCCTTACATGCGTGGCCGCATGAACGACACGAAGTCGTACGCGCCGCCGCAGCCGCTCAACGAAGTGATGATCGGCGGCACGGTGGGCGAGGTCATCGAATCGCGCAACGCATCGTTTGCCAAGGGCGATTGCGTGGTCGGCATGTTCGGCTGGCAGGAATACGGCACGTCGAGCGGTCAAGGCTTGTATAAGGTCGATACCTCTCACGTGCCGATGTCCGTCTATCTCGGCGCGGCGGGCATGCCGGGCGTGACGGCGTGGTATGGGCTGAATCGCATCATCGAACCGAAGGCGGGGCAGACGGTGGCCGTGAGCGCGGCGAGCGGCGCGGTGGGCAGCGTGGTCGGGCAACTGGCGAAGGCGGCGGGATGTCGTGCGATCGGCATCGCGGGCGGGCCGGAGAAGTGCCGTTACGTGGTGGAGACGCTCGGCTTCGATGCGTGCATCGACTATAAGGCCGGCGCTTTGCGCGATGAGTTGAAGGCCGCCGCGCCCGATGGCATCGACGGATATTTCGAGAATGTCGGCGGCGATGTGTTCGATGCCGTGCTGCCGCGCATGAACGCGCATGGCCGCATCGCACTGTGCGGCATGATTTCGGGCTACGACGGCAAGCCGTTCGCGATGAAAGCGCCCGCGCTGCTGCTCACGCAACGGCTGAAGCTGCAGGGCTTCATCGTGAGCGAGCATATGGAAGTGTGGCCGCAGGCGTTGAAGGAACTCGGCGCGCTCGTGGCGACCGACAAGCTGCGTTATCGCGAAACCATCGCGCAAGGGCTGGAGAATGCGCCCGAAGCGTTTCTCGGGCTGTTGCGCGGCAAGAACTTCGGCAAGCAACTCGTGAAGCTCGTCTGACAGGACACTCAAGTGGATCGTTTCGAAGGGAAGGTGGCGGTCATCACCGGCGCGGGCAGCGGGTTGGGCCGCGCGTTCGCAGAGAAGGGCGCGTCGCTCGGCATGAAGCTCGTGCTCGCCGATGTCGATGAAACCGCGCTCGCCGCGACCGTCGATGCCCTGCGCGCGCAAGGCGCCGACGCGCTCGGCATGAAAACCGATGTCTCGGACGCCGCGCAAGTCGATGCACTCGCCCGCGCCACGCTCGATGCGCACGGCGCGGCGCATCTGCTCTTCAACAACGCGGGTGTTGGCGCGGGCGGCTTCGTGTGGGAAAACAGCGCGAACGACTGGCAATGGGTATTCGGCGTGAACGTGATGGGCGTCGCCAACGGTCTGCGCGCGTTCGTGCCGCACATGCTGAAACAGGAGTCGGCGCATATCGTCAACACGGCGTCGGTGGCGGGGCTGCTCGCCGCGCCGTTCATGGGCGTGTACAACGCGTCGAAGCATGCCGTGGTGGCGATCACCGAGACGCTTCAACATGATTTACGGCTGGCGCGTGCATCGATCGGCGTGTCGTTGTTGTGTCCGGCGTTCGTGCCGACTGGCATCGCGGATGCAGAACGCGGACGGCCCGCGTCGCTCGTCAACGATGCGCCGCACACGGCATCGCAAAAGCTCGCTGCACGGCAACTGTTGAAGGCGGTGGAGAGCGGCAAGTTGTCGGCGGCCGACATCGCCGAATTGACGTTCGATGCGGTGCGCGAGAACCGTTTCTACGTCATCACGCATCCGTCGATCATGGCGTCGGTGCAACTGCGGCATGACGATATCGCGCAGATGCGCACGCCGACCGATCCGATGTCGCTCGTACGCACGAAGAACGACTGAATGTCTGCGATGCCGCTCAATCCCAAAATCGCGCAGGTGCTCGGCATGATCGAGCGCGCGCGGCGCAAGCCCTATCACGAACTGACGCCGCAGCAGGCGCGTGCAGCATACGCGATGAGCGCGCCCATTCTCGACATCGCGCCCTTGCCGATGTTCAGCGTCGAGGACATGCGCATTCCCGTGCGCGATGGCGAGACCATCAACGTGCGGGTTTATCAGCCGCGCGAGCCGAACTGGGCCGAGCCTTCCGGCGCGCTGCTGTTTTTTCATGGCGGCGGTTTCACGGTCGGCAGCACGCAGACTCACGACGCGCTGTGCCGCAAGTTCGCGCACGATGCGGCGTGCGCGGTCGTATCGGTCGATTACCGGCTCGCGCCTGAGCACAAGTTTCCCGTCGCCGTGAACGATGCTTTCGACGCGCTGCAATGGCTCGCTCATGAAGCGCCGACGCTCGGGATCGATCCGGCGCGTTTGGCCATCGGCGGCGATAGTGCGGGCGGCACGCTCGCGACGGTCTGCGCGGTGCTCGCGCGTGATGCGCATATCCCGTTGCGTTTGCAGATGTTGATTTATCCCGGCGTGAGCGCGTGGCAGAAAAGCGCATCGCATGCGCGATTGGCCGAGGGTTATCTGCTTTCGGGCGAAACGATCCAGTGGTTCTTCGAGCAATATCTCCGCGATGCGCGCGATCGCGACGACTGGCGTTTCGCACCGCTCGATGCGGCGGGCGGGCAGCCATCGTTTGCAGGTGTCGCGCCTGCGTGGATCGCGGCGGCGGATCATGATCCGCTTTATGACGAGGACGTGGCTTATGCGGAGAAGTTAAAGGCAGCGGGCGTGGACGTGACGCTCAGGCGATATGAAGGGATGATTCACGAGTTCTTTAAGATGGGTGGGTTTGTGCCTGATGTGGCGGGGGCGCATGCGGATGCGGTAAGCGCGTTGCGAGAGGCGGTTGGGTGAGATCGATTGAGATGGCATTGCGTCGCGGGAAAGTTTTTTGTTTCACGGCTTTGGTGATTGTCGTCGCTTCACTTAACGTTCACAGCGTGAACGAAGCGTACGGCAGCGGGCCACCCTATTATTCGCGAACCACCAACATGGACAAATGGAGCGACCCGTTGCCCTTGCTGGCCGTCATCGATATGGTGGTTTGGGTCGCGGGTGCGTTCGGCTGGCGTTTATTGAAACGCAGAGGGAGCAAGCCTTGACTGTAGACAGCAGCGCTAGACCTGACAGACAGTGTTTGTTTTTGCGGTCGTTGTGTTGCGTTTGATTTTGTTGTTCTGTCGTGCAAGGGGCTGCTGTTGTTTGTGTTGTTTATGCAGTAGCCGCCTCCCCGGCGGGGGGGTAACTTTCTTTGCTGCTGCAAAGAAAGTCACCAAAGAAAGCAGCTTTTTACACCATGCACGATGGCTGGAGAAGGTTGGTCTGGATTAACCGATGCAGTGGCCGCAATAGGACATTCCACGTATAGAGCCGCTTAGGCAACCTAGCGATTACGCGCTCTAACTCTCTAGCCTAAGTGGACCGCGCTCATTCATTCGGCCATGCGCTGCGCGCGCCGAGAACTTGAGAACGGAATCCCGCAGCGTATGAGCGCCCAGTCACATCAAGCCACATCGCACCCGCCCCATTGGGCTCTACCCCGGATTGTGCCTCGACGAAACGCGCATATCGTTGGCTCCAGGCTTTTTGTCGAAGTGCTTATCAAGGTAGGGCCGAATAGCAATCTTGCGGGGAAGCGTGAGGTAGCTGGGCGCTTATAGGCTGCGGGGTTCCGTTGTTACGTTCTCGGCGCGCGAAGCGCATGGCCGATTGAATGAATGCGGTCCATTGAGGGTTGCATATTCGAGCGCGCAATCGCTAGGTTGCCTAAGCGACTTGTTATGCGTGGAAAGTCCTACTGCGGCCACTGCATCGTTAATCCAGACCAACCTCTCCAGCCAGCGTGCATGGGGTAAAAAGCTGCTTTCTTTGGTGACTTTCTTTGCAGCAGCAAAGAAAGTTACCCCCCGCCGGGGAGGCGGCTACTGAATAAACCAAACAAACAAGAGAAGCCCTTTGCACGACAAAACCACAAAACCAACCCACCAACGACAGCAAAAAATCCGCCTGTTCGGTCAAGTGCCACTGTCTACACCACAAACCCAAACACCCTTTCAAACGCCCCCGGCCTCACGATCGAATGCGACCCATCATCATCGCTTCGCTCCTTAATCTCGACCGCAAGCCCCGCCGTCACCCGCAACGCCGTCGTACTCCGCGTACCATAATCCGCCGACTCGATAAACGCCGCCGACAGCACACGCTCCCGCTCGATCGACAACCCCGTAGAAGGCAGCACATCATCATTCGCGATCCGCGGATCGCGCAACGTCGCAATCAGCACATCGAGCGAAGGCGCTTCGCCCGCGTGGATGAGATCACGCAACGCATCCCGCTGCGCGACGAGCTTCGGCCAAGGCGTATTCAGCAAGCTATTCGACAAGCCATGCACACCGGCATCGAGCAACGCAGGCGGGGCATCGGCACGATTGCCATACCAGCCAAGCTCGCGCCGCGTGAAATCGCCCGCCAGCAAATTGAACCCGTTATAACGATGACCGTCTTTCGCCACGGCCCGCAGATAATCCATCGGCGTCATGCGCTCGCCGGAGCCGGAAAGAAAGCGGCTTACCAGCGTGCCGCGCGTAGGCGCATCGGGACGCACTTCGGAGGGCGCGCGATAGTTCGTGAGCGCAGCGAACCGTCCATCGCGACTCACGCCGAGCCACGTTCCGCCGCCCGTCAGATCGCGGCCCGCGAGCACGCCGGGCGCATCGGTCCACCAGTGCATCGGGTCGGCATCGCGACGGAAAAATTCATCGCGATTGGCGGCGAGCGTGAGCAGCGCGACGTCGCCGTTCGGCGCGGCGTCGGGTTGCCAGTCGAAAACGATCAGACACATGTCATTGTTCGGCCGGGAACGCGTACGGCATCGGCAGGAAAGTCAGCGCCGGACCTTCCGCCGAACCCACGCGCACCGAACCGTTATCCAACGCCGTGAGCTTGATCTCGACGAGACAATCCACGCCACCATCCGGCGCGCTCGCCGCGTTTACGACCATGCCGCACGGCTGACCGGGATCGTCGGCGTGGAACAACTCGGCGCCGGGCGTCGCCGCATCGGTATGAGCCAGCGCCGTGCGACGTTTGATCGTGCCACGATACTGGCTGCGTGCGACGATCTCCTGTCCCGGATAGCAGCCTTTCTTGAAGTTCACCGCGCCGAGCACATCGAAATTCACCATCTGCGGGACGAATTGCTCGACCGTCGCGTGCGTGATGCGCGGCTCGCCCGCGTGGATGTCGAGCCAGTCCCACAGTTCCGCCGGCGCGCGATGCAACGTGTCGCCGAGTTTCGCGAGTTGCGCTTCGACCTCGGCTTTCGGTCCGATCCATAGGAAACGCGCACGCCTGAGCGCATCCGGCACGCGGATGAGCACGCCATGCGGGCCTTCCACCTTCACATGCACGCCATCGGGCAGGGCATCGAAAATACCGGACAATGCGGCCCGCACATCGCCCGCGAAACCGACCGCCGCCAGTTCCGGCGTGGCGTCGGTGAGCTTCGCTTTCGAGCGCAGCACGAACATCGACAGGCGCTTCTGCACGGCGGCTTGCACGTCCTGCGAGATCAGCAGGCGGATGGAATCCGCGCCGCGCCACATCAGGAACGAGCCGAGCAGACGGCCTTTCGGCGAGCAATAGCCAGCAAGCCGTGCAGTCGATGCATCGAGATGCTGAACATCTTGCGTGATCTGGTTGTGCAGGAACGCGGCGGCGTCCTCGCCACGAATATCGATCACGCCGAACTGCGACAGCGGCACGGCGACGCCGGCAGTCTTCACGGCATCGAAATCGGCGGGTGCAAGCGGGTGGGTCAGGGAATTCATAGGCAAAAGAGCGGTCCATCGAGGTTGGTGCTCTCGGTCATTCTGACCGGGGCTGAGGCAGGCAAGTTATTATATTGGTCTTATTCCTGGCGCGTCTGGCATGTCCTTTTTGAAGAAATGCATCGGGGCGGCGGCGTTCGTCGCGGTGCTCGCGGCTGCGGCCGCCTATGGCGTCTACTACTGGGCCAACCGGCCCGTATCGCTTGCAACGCCCGAACTCGACGTCACCATCAAGCCTCATAGCAGTCTGCGCAGCGTGACGACCCAGCTCAATCGCGGCGGCGTGCCCGTCCAGCCCGAATTATTCGTGCTGATGACGCGCGCGCTCGGCCTCGCATCGCAATTGAAGTCGGGCAACTACGAATTCAAGAGCGGCGCCACGCCTTACGACGTGCTGCAAAAAATCGCGCGCGGCGATGTGAACGAATACGTCGCGACCGTCATCGAAGGATGGACGCTGCAGAAAATGCGCGCGGAACTGGATGCGAACCCGCAACTCGCGCACGACACGGCGGGCATGAGCGATATCGATCTGTTGAAGAGAATTGGCGCGGCGGAAACGGACAAGAGCACGGCGGAGGGTTTGTTTTTTCCGGACACGTACCTCTTTGACAAGGGCACGAGCGATCTGACGATCTACAAGCGCGCTTACCGGCTGATGCAGGAACGGCTGAACGAGGCATGGGCCACGCGCGCATCGAATCTGCCTTACAAGACGCCTTATGAAGCGCTGATCATGGCGTCGATCGTGGAGAAGGAAACCGGGCGCGCGCAGGACCGGCCACTCGTGGCGGCGGTGTTCGCGAACCGGTTGCGGATCGGCATGCCGTTGCAGACGGACCCGAGCGTGATCTACGGCCTGGGGCCGGCTTACGGCGGACATCTGAAGAAAAAAGATCTGCAGACCGACACTCCGTACAATACCTACACGCGCATGGGCTTGCCGCCGACGCCCATCGCGCTGCCCGGTATCGCCGCACTCAACGCCACGCTCAATCCCGCCGCCAGCAGCGCGCTGTATTTCGTGTCGCGCGGCGACGGCAGCAGCATCTTTTCCGACAATCTGGGCGACCACAACAAGGCCGTCGACAAGTACATCCGGGGTCAATGAATGGTGCGGGGCAAGTTCATCACGTTCGAGGGCATCGACGGCGCGGGCAAGACCACGCATCTGGAGTGGTTCCGCGCGCGGCTGGCGGAAACCGTCGCGCCGCACGGACGCACCGTCGTCATGACGCGCGAGCCGGGCGGCACCGCGCTCGGCGAAACCTTGCGCGGCATCCTCCTGAATCAGCCGATGGACCTCGAAACCGAAGCGCTCCTCATGTTCGCCGCGCGCCGCGAACATCTGGCGCAGGTGATCGAACCGGCCGTCACGCGCGGCGACTGGGTGCTGTCCGACCGTTTTACCGATGCCACGTTCGCTTATCAGGGCGGCGGACGCGGCCTGCCACGCGACAAGCTCGAAGCGCTCGAACGCTGGGTGCAGGGCGGTTTCCAGCCGGACCTGACCGTGCTGTTCGATCTGCCGACCGACACCGCCAGCGAGCGCCGTTCCTCCGCGCGCGCGCCGGACAAGTTCGAAAGCGAGTCGGAAGCGTTCTTCGAGCGCACGCGTGCGGAATATCTGCGCCGCGCGGCGGAAGCGCCGGAGCGCTTCTTCATCGTGGATTCGAGCCAGCCGATCGAGGCGATCCGCAAGCGGCTCGAAAACGCGCTCACGCTCCTTTAATCCCGGACCGACGCGATGATCTACCCCTGGCAAACCGGCGACTGGCAGCGGCTTCAGACCTTGCGTGCGCACTGGCCGCATGCGTTGTTGTTGCACGGCGAGGCGGGCATCGGCAAGTTCCAGTTCGCGCAACATCTGGCGCAGGCGTTTTTATGTGAGACGCCGCAAGCGAACGGCGAGCCATGCGGAAAGTGCGCGGCGTGTCTGTGGTTCTCGCAAGGCAATCATCCGGATTACCGCGTGGTGTTGCCCGAGGCGCTTGCGGGGCTGGCTGTCGCCGGTGGCGGCGATGCGGCCGACGCGTCCACCGAAAAAGCCGATGGCGAAGAAAGCAAGAAATCGCGCCAGCCGAGCAAGGAAATCAAGATCGAGCAAGTGCGCGCGCTGCTGGATTTCTGCGCGCTCGGTTCGCATCGCGGGGGCGCGCGGGTCGTGCTGCTTTATCCGGCGGAAGCGCTCAATGTCGCGGCATCCAACGCGCTGTTGAAGACGCTCGAAGAACCGCCGTCGGGCGTCGTGTTCTTGCTGGTGTCGGCGCGTATCGACCGGTTGCTGCCGACCATCATCAGCCGATGCCGCCAGTGGCCCATGAGCCTGCCCGAGCCCGCCGACGCGCAGCGCTGGCTCGCGTCACAGGGCATCGCGGAGCCGGCGAATCTGCTCGCGGAAGCTGGCGGCGCACCGCTCACGGCCCTCGCGCTTGCCAGCGACGAACACCGCGCGCTGCGCGACTTCACGCTGGCACAACTCGCCGCCGGCCCGAACTGCGATGCCTTCGCGTGCGGCGAAAACCTGCAAAAGCTGCCCGTGCCACTCGTGCTCGGCTGGCTGCAACGCTGGGTCTACGATGTCCTCGCGCAGCGCACCGCCGGCCGACCGCGCTATTTTCCCGCCGCCACCAAAGCGCTCGCGCGATGCGCGCAAACCGCCGATCCCGTCGCGCTGGCCCGATACATCCGCACGGTGACGCGTCAGCGCGCGGTGGAAAACCATCCGCTGAACGCGCGGCTCGTGTTCGAAGAATTGTTCATCGCCTATCGTGGCATTTATGCCGCCTGATCACGCCATCCCATCCATGAGCCTTCAATACCGCGACGCCACGTTCGACGACTTGCCCGCCATCGTCGCCATCTACAATTCGACGATCGCCTCGCGCCTCGTCACGGCCGATCTCGATCCGGTGTCGGTCGAAAGCCGTCTTGCGTGGTTTCAGGCGCACGGGCCGAACAGCCGTCCGTTGTGGGTCGTGGAAGAGGGCGGCGAGGTCATCGCGTGGCTGAGTTTTTCGGATTTCTATGGCCGCCCGGCATACGCGCGCACGGTGGAAGTGAGCATTTATCTCGATGAGCGCGCGCGTGGACGCGGCCTCGGCAAGAAGCTGCTGCGCGAGGCGCTGGACCGCGCGCCGTCGCTGCGTGTCGATACCGTGCTGGGCTTCGTGTTCGGCCACAACGAGCCGAGCATGAAGTTGTTCGGCGCCTTCGGCTTCGAGACGTGGGGAACGCTGCCGCGCGTTGCGGTGCTCGATGGCGTCGAGCGCGATCTGGTCATTCTCGGCCTGCGCCTGAATGCAGTAAAAGCAGCTTAAGGCGTATAAGGAGCACCGATGTTCGTTGATTCGCATTGCCACATCAATTTCGAAGGGCTGGCCGACCGCCTGCCCGAAGTGCTCGACAAGATGCGCGAGCTTCAGGTCACGCATGCGCTGTGCGTATCCGTGGATCTGGAAACGCTGCCATCGGTGCTCGATATCGCCGCGAAGCATGACAACGTATTCGCCTCGGTCGGCGTGCATCCCGATCACGAGGATGCGCAAGAGCCCACCGTCGCGGAACTGGTCGAACTGGCGCGGCATCCGAAAGTCTGCGCGATCGGCGAAACCGGGCTGGATTACTACCGGCTCGAAGGGCGCGGCATCGACGAGATGGAATGGCAGCGCGAACGCTTTCGCACGCATATTCGCGCGGCGCACGAGACCGGCAAGCCGCTCATCATCCATACGCGTTCGTCGGCGGAGGACACGCTCAGGATCATGAAAGAAGAACGCGCGGACGTGCCCGGCGGCGTCATGCATTGCTTTACCGAAACCTGGGCGGTCGCGCAGGCGGCGCTCGCGCAGAATTTTCATGTGTCGCTGTCCGGCATCGTCACGTTCAAGAATGCGAAGGATGTGCAGGAAGTCGCGCGCAACATGCCGCTCGACCGGCTGCTGATCGAAACCGATTCGCCTTATCTCGCGCCGGTGCCGTATCGCGGCAAACCGAATGAACCTGCTTACGTGAGCTATGTCGGACGTTTCATCGCGCAGTTGCGCGAGGACACCGACGAAGCCATCGCGCAGGCGACCACCGAGAACTTCTTCCGGCTGTTCAAGATCGCGCCGGCGCTGGCTTCCTGATCCGCCGAAACCGTTTCATTGCACTACGAAGGCCCACAATGACATCATCGACGCTGCTTTCTCCTGTCTCCACGATTTCCACGATCTCCAACGCCCGCCGTCAGGCCGCGCGCGGCTTGCTCGCGGGCGCGCTGCTCGCCGCCTGCGCGTTCGCGCAACCCGTGTGGGCCGCGTCCGTGGACTCGCTCGTCAAGTACGTCAAGTTCGACGACGACTCGGCGGTGAAAAAAGCGCTCGCCGAAGGCGCGGACCCGAACACGGTGGACAGCACCGGCACGCCGATCCTCGTGATCGCGGCGCGCGAGAAGTCGGACAAGGTGGGCAAGCTGCTCGCCGACAACGCGAAAACCGACCTCGAAAAAACCGACCCTGCGGGCGAAAACGCCATGATGCTCGCCGCGCTCAACGGCGACGTGCCTTTCCTGAATGCGCTGATCGCCAAGGATGCCGAAGTGAACAAGAAAGGCTGGACGCCGCTGCATTACGCCGCGACCAACGGCCATGACGATGTCGTGAAAATCCTGCTCGACCATTCGGCCTATATCGACTCCGGTTCGCCCAACGGCACCACGCCGCTCATGATGGCCGCGCGCGGCAACCATCTCTCGACCTGCAAGTTGCTGCTCGACGAAGGCGCGGATCTGCGCGTCAAAAACCAGCTCGGCATGACCGCGGTGGACTTCGCCCGCAAATACGAAGCACGCGATGTCGCGGCGGGGCTGCAATCGCGTCTGGATTCGATGCAAGGCAATGCCGCGCCAGCCGCAAACGGTGCAAAATAACGCACCGCACTACTGAAAACAGAAAACGCGAGCGGCCGGGCGAGGACGCATGCCGCCGCGTGTTCATCTCAAGCCGCCGCTCAACATAAAAGGAAGACCATGCTGCGGGAATTCGTCATCGCCTGTGCTTTCGCGACGCCAGCGTGTGCGTTCGCATTCACCGGCAGCGATCTGAACAAGCTCTGCACCAAGACCGACGCCAACTCACGCACCGCGTGCGCCGCCTATATCGAAGGCGCGGCGGATGGCGTGTACAACACCATCGAAGCCATCGGCGGGACCTCGGGGCCGCAAGTCGGCCAATATTTCTGTCTGCCGACCGATGTCAAACCGCAGCAACTCATGGATGCCGTGCGCAAGTACATCGCCGATAATCCGGAACGGGCCAATTTCAACGCGACGACCATGGTCTCGCTCGGCTTGGGCAAGGCGTTTCCCTGCAAGGGCGAACGCTAGAAGCGCGGGGCGGGCACCGCGCTTGCCCCCGTTGATTTGATTTGATTTTCTGACCGATCGCGCCAGGCCGCACGACCTGCGCGACTATTCCAATCGTGCTGCCGCCTGCGGACCTGCCGGGCGGTGAACGAGACCGCCGTATCCCCCTTCAACAAGGACGATCCGCGACGCTCATGTCTTCTTTCGATCACTTTCTGGATATCGTGGAACGGCCGCTCGGCAGTTGGCCGGGCGTGCTCGGCGCGGCGGCGGTCATGATCGTCGTTGCGCTTGGCGTGCATCGAATCGGCGCGCGAATATTGACGCGCATCGCGCGGCCTTATCCGTTGATGAGCGTGGTGCTGCGCTATATCGACAAACCGGCGCTGGTGCTGCTCGTCATCACCGGGCTGGCGTTCGTGATTTTCGAGGCGCCGGACACGCTGCCGTATATCGCGGTGCTGCGCGATATCGAAACCGTCGCGCTGATCGCGGCGATCACCTTTCTTGCCGTGCGTTCGGTCGGCGCGGTGGGCGAGGCGATCGTGCAGGCGCATCCGCTCGACAGCGACGACAACCTCAACGCGCGGCGCATCCACACGCAGGCGCGGGTGCTGGCGCGCTCGGTGATGGTGGTGATCGTGATCGTCGGGTTCGGCGGGGCGCTGATGGCGTTCCCGAGCGTGCGGCAGATCGGCGCGAGTCTGCTGGCGTCGGCAGGCGTGGCGGGTCTCGTTGCCGGTATCGCGGCGCGGCCGGTGCTCGGCAATCTGATCGCGGGTTTGCAGATCGCGCTCTCGCAGCCCATTCGTCTCGATGACGTGGTGGTGATTCAGGGCGAATGGGGACGCGTGGAGGAAATCACCGGCACGTATGTGTCCATTCGCATCTGGGATCAGCGGCGGCTCATCGTGCCGTTGCAGTGGTTCATCGAAAATCCGTTCACCAACTGGACGCGCAATAGTTCACAGATCATCGGCACGGTGTTCCTTTACGTCGATTACCGCATGCCGATTGCGCCGCTGCGCGAGGAACTGGAACGCATTCTGGCCCACGCGCCGGAATGGGACGGCCGCGTACAGGTCCTGCAAGTCACCGACGCCACCGAACATTCCATGCAGCTTCGCGTGCTCGTCAGTTCGTTCGATTCCGCGCTCAACTGGGATTTGCGATGCCGCGTGCGCGAAGGTCTGCTGAACTTCGTGCAGGCGGCGTATCCGCAATACCTGCCGCGCACCCGCGCCGATCTCTCGACGGACCGGCATGTGGATTTCGCGCCGCCGCTGGATCGCACGCAATCGGGCGCGGCGGTGCCCGCCGGTGCGAGCACGGTCGATACACCCGCCGATCCGGTCGCGAGCCGTGGCGAACGTTCCGGGCCGGACAGCCGCGCGCATTCGGCGGCATCGACCGCGCCCGTCAAAACGTCGGGCTGAGTGCGCGCGCAAGCGGGCGGTGGCACGATAATCGAAAAACACGAAGCGAGGAAACAACATGAGCCGTCTGATCGTCGTATCCAACCGGGTCGCCACGCCGACCGAAACCAAGGGCTCGGCGGGCGGGCTTGCCGTCGGCGTGTTCGGCGCGCTGAAGCAGACCGGCGGCGTCTGGTTCGGCTGGAGCGGCGACGTGGTGAGCGAAACCGCCGCCAATGCGGGACCGAAGCTCGAACAGGACGGCGCGGTGACGTTCGCCACCGTGGGTCTGTCGAAGAAGGATTACGACCAGTATTACCGGGGCTTTTCCAACGCGGAACTGTGGCCGGTCTTTCACTACCGCAACGATCTGGCCGTCTACGACCGCGACGAATACGCCGGTTATCGCCGCGTGAATTCGTGGCTGGCGCACAAGCTCATCAAGCTGCTGGAACCGGACGACATCATCTGGGTGCACGACTATCACCTGATTCCGTTCGCGGAGGCGTTGCGCTCGGCGGGCATTCAAAACCGCATCGGGTTCTTTCTGCATATTCCGTTTCCGTCGCCGCAGATTCTCTTGAACATTCCGCCGCATGACGAACTGGTGAAGTCGCTGTGCTGCTATGACGTGGTGGGTTTTCAGACGGAGGGCGATGAACTCGCGTTCCACGACTATATCCGCCGATTCGCGCATGGCACGGTCACGAACGGCGGACGCGTCGAGGCGTTCGGGCGCAAGTTGCAGACGGGCGTGTACCGCATCGGCGTGTTTCCGGATGAAATCGCCGAGCAGGCCGAGCGCGGCGAAGCGCGTCAGGATGTGATGGACCTCAAGCAAAGTCTGGAAGGGCGCAAGCTCATCATGAGCGTGGACCGGCTGGATTATTCGAAAGGGCTGGTCGAACGGTTTCGCGCGTTCGAGCATTTTCTGGAGAAGTCGCCGGAGTGGCGCGGCAATGTCACGCTGGTGCAGATCGCGCCGCCCACGCGCGAGGACGTCGAAACGTATCAGCAGATTCGCCAGAACCTCGAATACGAGGCGGGGCGCATCAACGGGCGTTATTCCGGGCTGGATTACACGCCCATTCGGTATCTCAATCAGCGTTATGACCGCTGGAAGCTGATGTCGCTGTTCCGCGAATCGCAGGTCGGTTTGGTCACGCCGCTGCGCGACGGCATGAATCTGGTGGCGAAGGAATATATCGCCGCGCAGAATCCGGACGATCCGGGCGTGCTGGTGCTCTCGCAGTTCGCGGGCGCGGCGGGCGAAATGAGCGGCGCGGTGATGGTGAATCCGCACGATATCGTCGGCACGAGCGATGCCATCGCGCGCGCGCTCACCATGCCGTTGCCCGAACGCCAGCAACGCTACGAGACCAACATGATGGCGCTGCGCAAATACGATCTCGGAGCATGGCGCGACCGTTTTCTGGCCGATCTGCGCGGCGCGACGCCAGCGAAACGCAAGCCGGGATGACACGTAACCGCCCGCCGAAACGATTGTTTCCGCCCTGTAACAGAGCGATGAAAGTGCAATATCACAAGTAAATCAGGCGTTTTCCCCCGGATAATGGGTTCGTCGCGCACATTGGTTATTGCTGCCCGACGAACCGCCAGTTAGGAAAACGCGTAAGGGCAAACCTCCAAGGCTCGCCTTACGGCCCGCTGTCATACTCGATGCGCGCTGCGGCGGCGCACTCGACCGAACAAGGGCGCGGCCGCACGTCGAAATTCGCATGGAGACGAGAAGATGAGAATTGCCCAGATTGCCCCGCTGACCGAATCGGTGCCGCCCAAGTTGTATGGCGGCACGGAGCGCGTGGTGGCGTACATCACGGATGCGCTCGTGGAACAAGGCCACGATGTCACGCTGTTCGCCACCGGCGATTCGCAGACCAAGGCGAATCTGGAGGCGGTCTGGCCGCGCGCGCTGCGGCTCGATCCCGCCATCCGCGACCGTATCGCGCCGCATATGCTGCTGCTGGAAATGGTGCGCCGTCGCGCGGAGGAGTTCGATGTCCTGCATTTCCACATGGACTACTACTCGTTCTCGCTGTTCAGGCGTCAGGACACGCCGTTCGTCACGACCATGCATGGCCGGCTCGACCTGCCGGAGCAGCAGCCGGTGTTCGACACCTTCAACACCGCGCCTGTGATTTCCATTTCCGATGCCCAGCGTCATCCGCTGCCGCAGGCGAAATGGGTGACCACGGTCTATCACGGCTTGCCGGAAAAGCTCTACGAGCCGCAGCCGGTCGAGCAGAAGTACCTTGCGTTCCTCGGCCGCATCTCGCCGGAAAAGCGCGTGGATACGGCCATTCGCATTGCCGGACGTTCGGGATTGCCGATCAAGATCGCCGCCAAGGTGGATGCCGCCGATCACGAATACTTCGAGCGCGAGATCGCGCCGTTGCTGGAGTTGCCGTATGTCGAGTACATCGGCGAGATCAACGATAACCAGAAGGCCGAGTTTCTGTCGGGCGCGCATGCGCTGCTGTTCCCGATCGACTGGCCGGAGCCGTTCGGCCTCGCGATGATCGAAGCGATGGCGTGCGGCACGCCCGTGATCGCGTTCAATCGCGGCGCGGTGCCGGAAGTGGTGGACGAGGGCGTGTCGGGCTTTATCGTCGAGGATGAAATCGGCGCGGTCGCGGCGATCAACAGGCTGCACACTTTGTCGCGCGAAGGCGTGCGCAAGCGCTTCGAGGAGCGCTTCACGGCGCATCGGATGGCGCGGCAGTACGTCGATGCTTACCAGAGCGTCGTGCGTGCGCAGAAGCGCTCGCGTTTCAGGGTGATTGACCGGGCGACGACCTGAATCTGCACTTGAAAAAAAACCGCCGTGCAATGTGCACGGCGGTTTTTTACTTCAGCGACGCAATTACATCTTGAGCTTGGTCACCTTCGTGCCCGCGAGCGAGACATCCGCCATCAAGCCGGCGTTGGTGAGCACGAACGCTTCGACCGGCTTGGTGGCCGTGGTCGTGTCGATTGCGCCGTTCGCGCCGATCTTCACGAGCGCAACCGATGCATCGGCGCCTGCGGACCAGCCATCGGAATTACGGAATTTGTCGAGCGCATCCTGCGTCATGAACAGGAAGATGAGCGACTTCGACTGCGCACCCGCCTGCAGTCCGAACGAACCGGACGTCGTGCTGTAGTAGCCGACCGTGCCGCCGCCCACGCGCAGCGAACCCTTGCCGTATTGCGCGCCGATGATCAGACCCGCCTGAATGACCGACGGGAACACCAGGATGCCGCGCGACTTCGCGACCAGTTCGCGCGAGCCGGGCACCGACGCGTACAGGCGCTGGATGGTGCTGTCGACGTCCGCGTCGATGGAGCGTGCGTCGTCGGCCTTGCCGGCCGCGTTGGCTGCGCCCGTGTTCGAGTTCGTCGTACATCCGGCCAGCGTGAGGCCTCCCAGCGCCAGAACCGCCGTCGACTTGAGCATGAAGTTTCGTCTTTGCATCATTTTTCTCCTTCGTGGATTTGGGAAACCCCAAGTGCGGGAAGTGAGGCTCGCCAAGTTATAGCACAGCAACCCGAACACGCTGGGCCTTGGGCCGCTGCGCCGCCGCGTACCGCAAACGGTAACTTTGACGGACAAGCTTACTCCAATCGCGCCCCGTATCAGTCGCACGCACCGATAAAAACAACTACTTTCGTCCACCCGTGGCATGCCGGATCGCCAGCGCCCGCCATCGTGCCTCGGCAAGATGAGAGGGCGTTTTCGTCCGGTTTGCATTTTTCGGTGAGCAGATATTTCGCCGCGCCGCGCCCGGAAGTCAATGAAAGCCGACGTACCAAGTAGCAACGACCGTACCCGAGGAATACTCACGGATGAGTCGTCGTTTTTACTTCGGCTGAGGAATGGGTTGTCTTGGGGTCGTTTTGCGGCCTGCGCAACGCGCGCCGGATACCGCCGATAACGAATCCCACCACGAGCATGAAGATCGCCGGCACCACCCAATATCCGACGAATGCATGCCAGAGATAATCGGCGAGCGTGGCTTTGCGATGCGCGTATTCGTCGATCGCATCCTGATGCTTCTTTGCGTTGGCGGCGAGGACATCGGCGGGGCAGCCCGCGGATTGCGCGGTTTCCACATAGCCGTAACAGTGCGTGGACGCGCCTGCCGCGCGCTGGGCGTCGGTGAGATCCCACGTGGTGAGCGATTTTTCGAGGTCGGCCGAGTTATAGGCCATTTCCTCGCGCACCTCGTTGACCGCGACGATCATCACCGGCACGAGCCAGAAGGTGATCGTGACGAGCCACCGCCTGAACCAGCGGTTCTTGTGTCTCCATGCCATCCGTTGCCTCCACGCGCGCAATGCGCCCAAGCGAGAACAGCGGCGGCCGATGGCGTTGAATCTTTGTATTGATGAGGGGGCCGCCTTCGCGCCATCTTATGAGAAAAAGACGACGGTGCGAATGAATAGCTTGGGTGCAGTGCAATAACAGCAGGCAGGGATGGTAAATAAGTCGGGCGCGCCGCGTTCGACGGCGCGCCGGTTCGGGTAAGCCCGCAGACGCGGATCAGCCCTTGTTGCTCAGGCAGCTTTTCATGTAGGCCTTGCGGTCGTCGCCCTTCTTGTCGGTCGCCGACTTGTTGCACGCCGTCATCTTCTCTTGCTGCGTCATGGGCGCGGCGGCCGGTGCGGACGACAGGCAGCTTTTCATGAACGCCTTGCGGTCGTCGCCTTTCTTGTCGCCCGCCTGCTTGTTGCAATCGCCCATTTTGGTTTGCTGACTATTGGCAGCGAACGCGGTGTTCGCACCGAGGGCGAGACTCAGCGTGGCGCTCAATGCGAGGGTGAGGGCGGTGGCTCGAATGGACATGTGACGCTCCCTGAAAAATGAATGACCCTTGTTGTAGGACGCGAGACCGGCACGCGCACCCGGCGTCTCGCCCGCGCATTATGGCAAAACGAATTTGACCAGTGTGTGGGATCAGGTTAAATCTGTAGGCGCGCGTTCAGGCACGGCGGGAACATAGCTTGCAGCTTGCTTTCGATGAGGTGTGCCACGTACTTTGGTCAGTCACGAGAAGGGCGCATCATCACGCAACACCACTACGCGACTACACGACAACGCGACAACACGGAAAGGAGCCGCACCATGTCCACGCCGCTGTCCGACCACTACAAGGGCTTCGAGATCAAGGTTCAGGCGCTGCGCCGCGCGAAGGATCGCGACGATCCCGACGACGGCCCGCGCCACTTCGATATCGTCGTGACCATCTCGCGCAGTTCGCACGGCGAGAGCGGCCGCGCGCAGATGTTCGGCGTGCCGTCCGACGAACCGTTCGACAGCCCGATCGATGCGACGCGCGCGGGCATCGACTACGCGCGGGACATCATCGACAAGAAGGTGGAAGGGCAGTCGGTCGAGGAGCTTTGAACTGCTTTAAACCCCGTCCCGACAATTGGGCCGGTTCCATACGACCAATTCCGCCAGTTTCAAGCATCGCCAATGCTGGCTGGATGCCTGTCCAGAAAGCCTCACGTCATGTAGCACAAGCTCGCGCGACGGTTAGCCCACCGTCCCCGCGAGCGCATCTCCCTTTAACCCCGATTGACCTTGCGCGCCTCACCGACGAGAATCGTCGGCGAGCAAACGTTCCCGCGCCGGCCGCGCGTCCTGCATGCCGACGCAAACGCCACGCTCCGGTCATCGCGTGTTCTCTAAGCGAGCCGCGATCGCACAAGACAAATTAAAGTTCTGGAGGAGACTCTTATATGAAGAAGACCAACGCTCGCCGCCGCCGTGTTCTCACCGCTGCCGTGGCGCTCGCCGTCACTTCGCTTCTGCCGTTCGGCGCGACGTCCGCATTCGCGCAGTCCGCAGGCAAGCCGAAAGTCGCGCTCGTCATGAAATCGCTCGCCAACGAGTTCTTCCTGACCATGGAAAACGGCGCGAAGGATTATCAGGCGCACAACACCGGCCAGTTCGACCTCATCACCAACGGCATCAAGGATGAAACCGACACCGCCGCGCAAATCCGAATCGTCGAGCAGATGATCGTGTCGAAGGTCGATGCGCTCATCATCGCGCCGGCGGATTCCAAGGCGCTCGTGCCGGTCATCAAGAAGGCGGCGGACGCGGGGATCATCGTCGTCAATATCGATAACCGGCTCGATCAGGACGTGCTCAAGTCGAAGGACCTGAACGTGCCGTTCGTGGGCCCGGACAACCGCAAGGGCGCGAAGAAGGTCGGCGACTATCTCGCCAAGAAGCTCAACAAGGGCGACGAAGTGGCGATCATCGAAGGCGTGACGACGACCACGAACTCGCAGATGCGCAGCGGCGGCTTCAAGGACGCGATGGACGCGGCGGGCGCGAAGATCGTCGCGCTTCAGTCGGGCGAATGGGAAATCGACAAGGGCAACGCGGTCGCCTCGCAAATCCTCAACGCCAATCCGAACGTGAAGGCGCTGCTGTGCGACAACGACAACATGGCGATCGGCGCTGTGTCGGCGGTGCGCGCGGCGGGCAAGGCGGGCAAGGTGCAGGTGGTCGGCTTCGACAACATCAGCGCGATCAAGCCGATGTTGCAGGACGGACGCGTGCTCGCCACCGCCGACCAGTACGCGGCGAAGCAGGCCGTGTTCGGTATCGACGTGGCGCTGAAGGCGATCAAGGAACACAAGAAGCAGGCGGACTTGTCGACGGTGGTGGAAACGCCGGTCGATCTGGTGACGAAGGCGGGCGTGGTCAAGTAACGCGCCACGTTCCGCGTTTTACAGGCACAGCGTGAGCCTCCGGCGCCCGCCGGACGCTCACGCGACGAACGCATAAGCCCGCGACCCACGCGGACACGGTCAAGGACGGCTCCCGCCGCGCGCGAACGCGCCTCTCAAGTTCGCGCCGGCGCTGCCGATAAAGCACGAACGAGCGCGCTTTGCGCGCGGCTCGCCGGACACGCCTTGCACGAAGGCAGCGCATGCGTTCCTCGCGAGCACGACAAGACTCAAGCCGAGGATGCACGACCAAGCCCTGAGCACTCCCTCCGCCGTACCGGACGGCCCGCCACGCACGCATGTGCTGACGGTATCCGGCGTCGGCAAGACCTACGTCGAGCCTGTGCTCGCCGAGGTATCGCTCGGTCTCGCGGCGGGCGAAGTGCTCGCGCTGACCGGCGAGAATGGCGCGGGCAAGAGCACGCTGTCGAAGATCATCGGCGGTCTCGTCGATCCGACCACCGGCTCGATGACGCTCGCCGATCAGCCCTACGCGCCGAAAAGCCGCACCGAAGCCGAAGCGCTCGGCGTGCGCATGGTGATGCAGGAACTCAATCTGTTGCCGACGCTCTCGGTCGCGGAAAACCTCTTTCTGAACAAGCTGCCGCGCCGCGCGCTCGGCTGGATCGACCGCACGCGGCTGGCGGAAGACGCGCGCCACGCCATGGCGCAGGTCGGGCTGGATGCGATCGACCCGGACACGCTCGTCGGCAGTCTGGGCATCGGGCATCAGCAGATGGTGGAAATCGCGCGCAATCTGATCGGCGATTGCCGCGTGCTGATTCTCGACGAACCCACGGCGATGCTCACCGCGCGCGAAGTGGACCTGCTGTTCGAGCAGATCGCGCGGCTGAAGTCGCGCGGCGTCGCGCTCGTCTATATCTCGCACCGGCTGGAGGAATTGCGGCGCGTGGCGGAGCAGGCGGCGGTCCTGCGCGATGGACGCCTCGTGCATCTCGGCCCGATGGACGAACTCACCAGCGACCGCCTCGTCACGCTGATGGTGGGCCGCGAGATCGGCGAGCGTATCGATCTGGGCGAACGCAGGATCGGTTCGACGGCGCTGAAAGTGGAGCACATGACGCGCGGTAATGTCGTGCGCGATGTGTCGTTCGAAGTGCGCGCGGGCGAGATTTTTGGCGTGAGCGGGTTGATCGGCGCGGGCCGCACGGAACTCATGCGCCTGATCTACGGCGCGGATCGCGCGGATGCGGGCACAGTTTCCGTCGCGCGCAATGGCAACGCGCTCGCGCCGGTGAACGTGCGCTCGCCGTCCGACGCAGTGGCGAGCGGCATCGCGCTCATCACGGAAGACCGCAAGGGCGAAGGTTTGCTGCTGACGCTGCCGATTGCCGCGAACGTCTCGCTGGGCAATGTGAGCGCGGTATCGCGCAATGGCGTGGTCGATGCGCGCCGCGAAGCCGCGCTCGCGCAGAAACAGATCGAGGCCATGCGCATTCGCACATCCGGGCCGGCGCAGGCGGTGTCGGAACTGTCGGGCGGCAATCAGCAGAAAGTGGTGATCGGCCGCTGGCTGGCGCGCGACTGCACGGTGCTGCTGTTCGACGAACCCACGCGCGGCATCGACGTCGGCGCGAAATTCGACATCTACGGGCTGATGGGCGCACTGGCCCGCGAAGGTCGCGCGCTCGTGGTCGTGTCGAGCGACCTGCGCGAACTCATGCTGATCTGCGACCGCATCGGCGTGATGTCGGCAGGACGGATGACGGGCATGTTCGAGCGCGCGACCTGGACGCAGGACGCGCTGCTCGCCGCCGCCTTCGCAGGCTACGCGAAACGCGACGAGATCCTGCACGAGCCCATCGCACCCGATGCCAAAGCGCCCGATAACGATCAAGTGGAGCACTGAATGTCAGGACCCAATCAGGCGAACCTTCCCGCCGACGCACCGAAAACCACCAAGGGCGTGGGCACCCGGCTCGGCCTTTCGAATTACCTCGGTCTCGCGGGCGCGCTCGCCGCGATGATCGCGCTGTTCTCCGTGCTCAGCACGCATTTTCTGACCTACGACACGTTCAGCACCATCGCCAATCAAATTCCCGATCTGGTGGTGATGTCGGTGGGCATGACCTTCGTGCTCATCATCGCGAGCATCGATTTGTCGGTGGGGTCGGTGCTGGCGCTCGGGGCGTCGGTCGTGAGCGTGGCGGCGCTGAAGTGGCACTGGCCCGCGTTTCCGTCGGCGCTCATCGGGCTGGCGGCCGCGGCGCTGACCGGCGCGGTGACGGGGCTGGTCACGGTGGCGTGGCGCATTCCGTCGTTCATCGTGTCGCTCGGCGTGCTGGAAGCGGCGCGCGGTCTGGCTTACCAGATGACCAACTCGCGCACGGCGTACATCGGCGATGCGTTTGATTTTTTGTCCGATCCGATCGCCTTCGGCATCTCGCCCGCTTTCTTGATAGCGGTCGCCGTCATGATAATTGCGCACCTGGTCTTGACTCGGACGATTTTTGGCCGATATCTGGTAGGAATCGGTACGAACGAAGAAGCGGTCAGACTGGCGGGCGTCAATCCGCGCCCGTACAAAGTGATCGTTTTCGCGCTGATGGGCGCGTTTTCCGGGCTTGCGGCACTATTTCAGATTTCGCGTCTGGAAGCGGCCGACCCGAATGCGGGTTCGGGCGTGGAATTGCAGGTGATCGCGGCGGTCGTGATCGGCGGCACGAGTCTGATGGGCGGGCGCGGGTCGGTCATCAGCACCTTCTTCGGCGTGTTGATCATTTCCGTGCTGGCGGCGGGACTCGCGCAGATCGGCGCGAACGAGCCGACCAAGCGCATCATCACGGGGGCGGTCATCGTCGTGGCCGTGGTGCTGGACACATACCGCAGCCGCAGAAAGCGTGCTTGAGTGAGGCGGGGAACACAACCGGTCAAACGTTGGCGATAACGTTGGCGGTGTATCGGCGGTAATAGCAGCAGCAGCAGCAGTAAGAGCGTTCCGCACGGGGCGGAACGTGGCGGCAGAACCAAAAGCAGCAACGCAGTACCAAGAGATGGGGCAAAGGACCGAAAACGGATCGGCCGGATCGATCCGTGCGGATGAAACGGGGAAGCACACATCAACGCACTGGCCGTGCGTGCCGGACGCCTCACCATCCATAAAAAAGCAGTCAGACCAAAGATAGCGAAGGACGAAGTATGGCGACGATCAAGGACGTGGCAGCCATTGCCGGGGTGTCGTTCACGACGGTATCCCATGTAGTGAACAATTCGAGGCCGGTGTCGGCCGATGTGCGGGCAAAAGTGGAGCGCGCGATTAGCGAACTCGACTACGTGCCCTCGGCCGTTGCGCGCTCGCTCAAGGCGAAGCACACCGCGACCATCGGCCTGCTGGTGCCGAACGCAACCAATCCGTACTTCGCGGAACTCGCGCGCGGCGTGGAAGACGGCTGCGCCAAGAACGGCTATTGCGTGTTCTTCTGCAATTCCGACGACGATCCCGCCAAGCAGCGCAGCTACCTGCGCGTCTTGCAAGAGAAGCGTATCGACGGGCTGGTGATCGCGTCTGCCGGGGAAGATTCCGTGCTCGCGCAGTGTCTCGCCGGTGCGCGCGAACCGCTCGTGATCGTCGATCGCAATATCGAAGGCATCACGGCGGACCTCGTGCAGATCGATCACGAGAAGGGCGCGTATCTTGCGACCCGGCATCTGCTGCAACTGGGGCATTCGCATATCGGCTGCATTACCGGGCCGGTGGCGACCGCTGTCTCGGCCATGCGGCTGCACGGCTTTATCCGCGCGATGGCGGAGCGGGGCATCGAGATCGCGCCGAACGCGATCGTGCAGAGCGATTTTTCCGCGACGGGCGGCTATGCGGCGGCATCGCAATTGTTCGACGACATGCGCCCGACCGCGATCTTCGCGTGCAACGACATGATGGGCATTGGCGCGCTGCGGGCGGCGGCGGAACGTCATATCAACGTGCCGACGGATTGCTCGATCATCGGTTTCGATGACGTGGAGCTCTCGCGTTACACGTACCCGGCGCTCTCGACCGTGGGACAATCGGTGCGCGCGCTCGGCGAAATGGCCGCGCAAACGCTGATCGAGCGCATTACCGGCAAACTCGCCGGGACGTCGCGCCGCCGCGTGGTGCCGCCCCGTCTGGTGCGCCGCGAATCGACGGCGGTGGTGGCGAGCATGCATGCATCGGTTAAGCCGGCCACGACGAGCGACCAGCCACAGGCGCAATAAACAATGGGAATTTCAGCACGATGACGGATGCACAAGCGCAGGGCCGCGTGACAGTCGTAGGCAGTCTGAACATGGATCTGGTCGCGCGCGCGCCGCGTCTGCCGCGCCCCGGCGAAACGCTGGCGGGACACGCGTTCGCGCAGGTGGCGGGCGGCAAGGGCGGCAATCAGGCCGTCGCGGCTGCGCGTCTGGGCGCGCAAGTGGCGATGATCGGCTGCATCGGCGACGATTCGAACGGTGCGGTGCTCAAGGCGGCGCTGGAAGCCGAAGGCATCGACTGCACGGCGCTTAAGACGAGCGCGGACGCATCGACCGGCGTGGCGCTGATCGTCGTCGATGACGCCAGCCAGAACGCCATCGTGATCGTCGCGGGCAGCAATGCGCAGGTGTCACCGGCGAGCATCGAGGCGCAGGAAGCGCTGATCGCGCGCGCAGATGTGATCGTCTGCCAACTGGAAACGCCGCCCGAAACCATTCGCGCGGCGCTTGCCGCCGGACGCCGACTGAACCGCACGACAATCCTCAATCCCGCGCCTGCGGCAAGCAAGCTGCCGGTGGACTGGTTTCCGCTCATCGATTATCTGATTCCGAACGAACTCGAAGCGGCCACGCTCTCGGGCGTCGCCATTCATTCGACGGACGACGCGCGGCGCGCTGCTGAAATGTTGAAAGCGAAGGGCGCGCGCAATGTCATCGTGACGCTCGGCTCGCAAGGCGTGTTCGCGTTGCTCGATGGCGAGAACGGGCAGCATTTGCCGTCGCCAAAGGTTGATGCCATCGATACGACCGCTGCGGGCGATACGTTCATCGGCGGTTTCGCGGCGGAACTGGCGCGCGGCACGGCCGTGGTGGATGCCATTACGTTCGGGCAAAAGGCAGCGGCCATCGCCGTCACGCGCGAGGGCGCGCAGCCGTCCATTCCGCGCCGCAGCGAAATTTCCGCATAAACGTTCGCTTATCTCCCGAAACGGGCGCATATCTCCGCGCCCGTGATTCGTCATACGAAATATTCTTCTCAAGTGCTTGTTCGCGCTGCCGTTTACCACGTAAGCGGGCGTTTCACGTCGTCCGCTCCGTTCAATCAAGCGGCAAAAGAGACCATCAATGAACAAGGCTTTGACGATCAAGGCGCGGCTGGGCATCACCATGGCGTTTCTGGGCGCGTTGCTCATCGTGACGGGCGTGCTCGGGCTGACCGGCATGAGCCGTTCCAACGACGCATTGCTCGATTCTTACTCCGTGCAGATGCCTGCGGCCATCGCGGTTGGCAATGCTGAGATGTACGCGGCGCGCGAACGGCTCGTGTTCGATCGCGCGGCGCTCCTGGCCGGATCGGCGGAAGTGTCCTCGACCATCGAACGCTCGCGGCTCATGCGCGAACGTGCGGATAACTACTGGAAGCAGTACAGCACGCTGCCTCATCCCGCCGAAGAACAGCCGCTCGCCGATGCCGCGCAGGCCAAGCGGCTCGCGTTGCAGGGCATCGTCGATAAAGGCATCGCAGCGATTCAGGCGAACGATCGCACCGCGATCATCGATACGGCGAAGGCCATGCAAGCCACCTACAACGAACTCGCGCTCGCCAACGAGGCGCTGCGGGCGTCGCTTACCGAGACATCCCGCAAGCGTTATGAGGAAGCGCAAGCGCGCTTCGTGTGGTTCCGTGCGCTGAGCCTGTCCGCCATCGCGCTGGGCATGGCGGCGGCGCTGTTCGCGTGGGGCGCGCTGCGTCGCGCGATTGCGCGCCCGTTGGAAGCCGCGCTTGGCCATTTCGACGCCATCGCGGCGGGTGATCTGCGCCATGAAGTCGTCGTCACCTCGCGCGACGAAATGGGCCAGTTGCTTCAGGGTCTTTCGAAGATGCGCACGAGCCTCGCCTCGACGGTCGGCACCATGCGCTCGGGCAGCGAATCCATTGCTTCGGCCACGCGTCAGATCGCAGCGGGCAACACGGACCTGTCATCGCGCACCGAAGAACAGGCGGCGGCGTTGCAGGAGACGGCATCGAGCATGGAGCAGTTGACGGGCACGGTACGACAGAACGCCGACAACGCGCGGCAGGCGAGCACGCTGGCGGCGAATGCATCCGAAATCGCGGGCAAGGGCAGTCATGTCGTGACGCAGGTCGTCGATACGATGGGCGAGATCAACCGCAGTTCGTCGAAGATCGCGGACATCATCACGATCATCGAGGGGATCGCGTTCCAGACCAATATCCTGGCGCTCAACGCGGCGGTCGAAGCGGCGCGCGCGGGCGAGGAAGGGCGCGGCTTCGCGGTGGTCGCGGGCGAAGTGCGCAGCCTCGCGCAACGTTCGTCGGCGGCGGCGAAGGAAATCAAGGAACTGATCGATTCGTCGGTGGCGCGCGTGCGCACGGGCACCACGTTGGTCGATGAAGCGGGCCGCACCATGAATCAGGTGATCGATGCGGTGCAACGCGTGACCGACATCATGGGCGAGATCGCGGCGGCATCCGAGGAACAGTCGAGCGGCATCGATCAGGTATCACGCGCGGTGTCGCAGATGGATGAAGTCACGCAGCAGAACGCCGCGCTCGTCGAGGAAGCGGCGGCCGCGGCGCAATCGCTCGAAGATCAGGCGGCGCGCATGCGTGAGGCGGTGGCCGTGTTTCGCGTGACGGAAGCAGTCGCGATAGCGCCGGTTAAACCGGTTGTCGTGGCGAAACGTCCTGTGGCCAAGCCGAGCGTGCGGCCAGCACCAACACCGGCACCCAAGCCCAAGCCCGTACCCGCGGGCGGCGACTGGGAGACCTTCTGACCGGTAACTCGTACACTGGTGCTTTATTGCATCACGTCCCAACGAGGATACCGACATGACCGGATCGACACTCGCCGCGCAACTCGTGGAGGCGCGGCGCCAGCATCGACTGATCGACACGCTCGCGCCGTGCGACATTCCCGCCGACGCGCCCACGGCCTACGCCATTCAGCACGAAGCGCTGCGTCATGCCGACGCACGCATCGGCGCATGGAAGATCGGCGCACGCGCACCGGATGCGCTCGCCGCCGGTGCGCCCATCGATGCGCAGAACGTGCATGCATCGCCTGCGCGGTTGATGTTCGATTCGTTCTTTCGCGTGCTGGTGGAACTGGAGATCGCGTTCCGCTTCGCTTATGCATTGACGCCCAAGAGCGAGCCCTACACGCGCGAGGAAGTGTTCGATGCCATCGGCGGTATCGCGGTGGCGCTGGAAGTGGTCGATAGCCGCTTCGCGCAATGGCCCAATCTCGATCCGCTCGCGCAACTCGCGGACTCGCAGAACAACGGTGCGCTTATCGTGAGCGGCATGGAGCCGTACGACCTGGTCGCGCCCGGCTTCGACTTTCTCGCGCCACGACTCGAATTCACGCTCGATGGCGTTCCCATCGCACCGGCCGCGTTCGGCAATCCGGCGGGCGATCCGCGCGAATTGTTGCCGTGGCTCGTCAATCATTGTTCACGCATGGGGCTGACTGTCGAGCCGTTCTGGACCATCACCACGGGCTCTTATACGGGCGCGGTGAATGTCGAGGGACCGGCCATGTTGCATGGCGCGATCGATCGGATCGGGGAACTGGAACTCGTGCTGACATGATATGGATGTGCGCCATGGTCATATACGCATGGCGCGAACACCATACATGGTGCGAGGTTATTCGCGCTGTTTGCATCTGCTGCGCAAGCCCGCACGTACCCCCGCATGTAGCGAAAAAACGCGCCGCCGCGCACATGCAATGTCAGTGCCCGGCATCACGATATGAACATTGGGATGAGGATTGTAGGTCACCGAAAATATTTCGTGTAGCTAGAACTTCTGCTCACAAAGGTTCTGCGTGAAAAAAAATTCGAAAGGGTTTAGGATGAATTCAAGCGATCTCGTTTCGATTACGCGTATTGCGCACGACGAGGCTTTCTGACTTCGGCGAGGAGGAAGCATGGATATCTATAGCAGTTTCGCGACCCGCTTCGAAAAAACACGCGAGGAGGAATTCTCGCTCGAAGAGTATCTCGCGCTCTGCAAGGAAGATCCTGCCACGTATGCAACAGCGGGCGAACGCATGTTGAAGGCCATCGGCGAACCCGAGATGGTCGATACGCGTCTCGATCCACGGCTGTCGCGCACGTTTGCAAACAAGGTCATCAAGGTGTATCCCGCTTTCCGTGAGTTCTACGGAATGGAGGAAGTGATCGAGAACGTCGTGTCGTATTTCCGGCACGCCGCGCAGGGCCTGGAAGAGAAGAAGCAGATTCTTTATTTGCTCGGTCCCGTGGGTGGCGGCAAGTCGTCCATCGCGGAACGGTTGAAGCAACTTGCCGAGCGTGTGCCGTTCTATTCTTTGAAGGGCTCGCCCGTCAACGAATCGCCATTGGGTCTTTTCGATTACGACGAAGACGGTCCCGTGCTCGAAGAACAGTACGGCATTCCGCGCCGCTATCTCAAGAGCATCCTCTCGCCGTGGGCCGTGAAGCGCCTGCACGAGTACAACGGCGATATCCGCAAGTTCCGCGTGGTGCGCCGCTATCCGTCCATCCTTCGTCAGATCGGTATTGCCAAGACGGAGCCGGGCGACGAAAACAATCAGGACATCTCGTCGCTTGTCGGCAAGGTGGATATCCGCAAGCTCGAAACCTATTCGCAGGACGACGCGGACGCGTACAGCTATTCCGGCGGTTTGTGCCTGGCCAATCAGGGCATGCTCGAATTCGTCGAAATGTTCAAGGCGCCGATCAAGGTGCTGCATCCGTTGTTGACGGCCACTCAGGAAGGCAACTTCAAGGGCACGGAAGGCTTCGGCGCCATCCCGTTCGATGGCGTGATCCTCGCGCACTCGAACGAGTCGGAGTGGAAGGCGTTCCGCAACAACAAGAACAACGAAGCATTGCTCGATCGTATCTTCGTGGTGAAGGTGCCGTATTGCCTGCGCTACGGCGAAGAAGTGAAGATCTACGAGAAGCTGCTGCGCAATTCGTCGCTGGCGGATGCGGTCTGCGCACCCGGCACACTCAAGATGATGGCGCAAATGGCCGTGCTCACGCGCCTGGCCGAACCTGAAAACTCCAGCCTCTTTTCGAAGATGCAGGTGTACGACGGCGAGAACCTCAAGGACACGGACCCGAAGGCGAAGTCGTATCAGGAGTATCGCGATTTCGCGGGCGTGGACGAAGGCATGAACGGCGTGTCCACGCGCTTCGCGTTCAAGATTCTCTCGCGCGTGTTCAACTTCGATTCGTCGGAGGTCGCGGCCAATCCCGTGCATCTCATGTACGTGCTCGAACAGCAGATCGAGCGCGAGCAGTTCCCGCCGGAAACGGAGCAGAAGTACCTCTCGTTCATCAAGGACGTGCTGGCTTCGCGTTACGCCGAATTCATCGGGAAGGAGATTCAGACCGCGTATCTGGAGTCGTATTCGGAGTACGGACAGAACATCTTCGATCGCTATGTGACGTACGCCGACTTCTGGATTCAGGACCAGGAATTCCGCGATCACGACACCGGCGAGAGCTTCGACCGGGCATCGCTGAATGCGGAGTTGGAAAAGATCGAGAAGCCGGCGGGCATCAGCAATCCGAAGGATTTCCGCAACGAGATCGTGAACTTCGTGCTGCGTGCGCGCGCGGCCAACGGCGGGAAGAATCCGGCGTGGATCAGCTATGAGAAGCTGCGCGTGGTGATCGAGAAGAAGATGTTCTCGAACACGGAAGAGCTTTTGCCGGTGATCTCGTTCAACGCCAAGGGTTCGGCGGAAGAACAGCGCAAGCATGAAGACTTCGTGAATCGCATGGTTGCGAAGGGATACACGCCGAAGCAGGTGCGTCTCCTGTGCGACTGGTATCTGCGTGTGCGCAAGTCGTCGTAAATCGTGTTTCAGTAGTGGAAGTGGAAGCCGATATAAACTGTTCCCATCGCTCAGGCGCGGCAGTTGCGTTTGAGCGGCACGGTGGACACCTTGCGAGGCGCCGTCACGCTGCATGGGCGCCGAAGGCTCGCGCAGCGCCTCGCGCCCCTGCAATCAACGCGGGAGACTGGATGTGCTGCATCAAATCATCGACCGCCGGTTAGCGGGCAAGAACAAGAGCATCGCCAATCGCGAGCGCTTTCTGCGCCGCGTCAAGAGCTACATTCGCCGTGCCGTGTCCGACGCGGTGCGCGACCGTAGCATCAAGGACATTCAAAGCACGCAGAGCATCACCATCCCCAAGAAGGACATCTCCGAACCCTCGTTCCGTCATGGACCGGGCGGCAAGCGCGAGTTCGTGCATCCGGGGAATGCCGACTACATTCGCGGCGACAAGATTCCGCGTCCACCGGGCGGCGGGGGCGGTGGCGGCAAGACCGCCAGCAACGAAGGCGAAGGGCAGGACGATTTCGTCTTCGAACTGTCCCGCGAAGAATTCATGCAGTACTTCTTCGACGATCTCGAACTGCCGCGTCTGGTCAAGACGCAACTGCTCGCCGTGCCCACCTGGAAGAACGTGCGTGCTGGCTGGGCGGCGGAAGGCACGCCGAACAATATCGATGTGGTGCGTTCGCTGCGCTCGGCGCTCGGGCGGCGTATAGCGCTCGGGTTTCCGCTCAGCGCGCAATTGCGCGAGATGGAGCGCCAGCTCGAACAACTCAAGGAAGAAAAGGGCGACCCTGACGATATCGCGCGGCTGGAAGCGGATATCGTCATCATGCAGGGGCGCATCACGCGTATTCCGTTCATCGATCCGTTCGATCTGCGCTATGTCAACCGCGTGAAGCAGCCCACGCCGTCCAGCAAGGCCGTGATGTTCTGCCTGATGGACGTCTCCGGTTCCATGGACGAGCAGCGCAAGGACTTGTCGAAGCGCTTCTTCATCCTGCTCTATCTCTTCCTTCAGCGGAACTACGAGAAGATCGAGGTCGTCTTTATCCGGCACCATACGCGTGCCGAGGAAGTGGACGAGGACACGTTCTTTCATTCGACCGAAAGCGGTGGCACGGTGGTGTCGAGCGCGCTCGAACTCATGAAAAAGATCATGGACGAGCGCTATTCGCCGACCGAATGGAACATTTACGGCGCGCAGGCATCGGACGGAGATAACTGGACCGACGATTCCCCGAAATGCCGCAAGCTCCTCGCCGATGATATTTTGCCGAAGGTGCGGTATTTTGCTTATATACAAGTGGCGCCGGAAGAGCAGAATCTTTGGCTGGAGTACGCGCAACTGGCCTTGGGCGCGCCTGAACTTGCCATGAAGAAGGTGGATTCGGCGGCGGACATCTATCCGGTCTTCCGCGAACTCTTCGAAAAGCAACAGGCGGCTGCATGACGGACCGGCATTTGCATAACGAAGCACGCGGTTATCACCTGGATGGCACGGACGATCGTGCAAAAGCTACGACCGAGCATGATCTTGCATCCAGGCTCGGACCCGAAGCGGGGCAACCCAATGCGTCCGCCGAGCATGTCGAGGCGCACAAGGAAGGCAGAATGAATGTTGCAGAAAAACGGCCGCTGCCGTGTCCGTCGGACTGGAGCGTCGAGCTGATCGAGGAGTACGACGCCGAAATCTCCCGCGTGGCGAACCGCTATGGGCTCGATGTCTATCCCATTCAGCTCGAAATCATCAGCTCCGAGCAGATGATGGACGCGTATGCGTCGGTCGGCATGCCGGTGAACTATCGCCACTGGTCGTTCGGCAAGCACTTTCTCTCCACCGAGAAAGGCTACCGGCGCGGGCAGATGGGGCTGGCGTACGAGATCGTCATCAATTCGAATCCTTGCATCGCGTATCTCATGGAAGAAAACACCATGACGATGCAAGCGCTCGTGATCGCGCACGCGGCCTATGGGCACAACTCGTTCTTCAAGGGCAACTATCTGTTCAAGCTGTGGACGGATGCGCATGCCATCATCGATTACCTCGTGTATGCGAAGAATTACATCGCGGAGTGCGAGGAGCGTTACGGGCTGGATCACGTCGAGGAGTTGCTCGATTCCTGCCATGCGCTGATGAATTACGGCGTGGATCGTTATAAGCGTCCGCAGAAGCTGTCGCTGGCGAAAGAGGCGGCCATGCGGCGTGAGCGCGAGGCGTATCTGCAATCGCAGGTGAATGAACTGTGGCGCACGTTGCCGAAGGGCAAGCAGTCGGCTTCCGAGGAAATCGAGAGCCGTTATCCGCCGGAGCCGCAGGAAAACCTGCTGTACTTCGCGGAGAAGAACGCGCCGTTGCTGGAGCCTTGGGAGCGGGAGGTAATCCGCATCGTGCGCAAGGTCGGGCAGTATTTTTATCCGCAGCGGCAGACGCAGGTCATGAACGAAGGCTGGGCCACGTTCTGGCATTACACGCTGCTGAACACGCTCTATAACGAAGGCCGGCTCGAAGACGGCTTCATGATGGAGTTTCTGCATTCGCATTCGAACGTGGTGTATCAGCCGCCGGTGACGAAGCCGTATTACAGCGGCATCAACCCGTATGCACTGGGTTTTTCGATGATGAGCGATATTCGCCGCATCTGCGAAAACCCGACGGACGAGGACCGCGAATGGTTCCCGGAACTCGCGGGCAGCGATTGGCTGGAGTCGTTGCATTACGCCATGCGTAATTTCAAGGACGAGAGTTTTATCGCGCAGTATTTGTCGCCGCATCTGATCCGCGAAATGCGTTTGTTCTCGATTCTCGATGACGACATGCGCGATGCGCTTGAAGTGTCCGCCATTCATGATGGCAGTGGGTATCGTTATGTGCGGCAGGCGTTGTCGCGGCAGTATGATATTCATCACCGTGAGCCGAATATTCAGGTTTATTCGGTAAATACGCGCGGTGACCGGAGTCTCACGCTGCGGCATTTCATGACGGATAACCGGCATCTTTCCAACGATAGCGATGAAGTGCTCAAGCACATGGCGCGCTTGTGGCAGTTTGACGTTTATCTGGAAAGCGTGGATGAGAATGGGACGGTTAGGAAGAGGTTCGAGTGTAAGTATACGGCGCCGACGCCGCGGTAAGGCTCGGCATAGCGAGTCGTTTAAAAAGCGCAGCGCAAGCTGCGCTTTTTTCGTTCTACAGTCTCGGCATGATTAATAAGAAAACTCGTGTATCGTAGCGCTAGACAGTTCTCCACAATTGCAGACAAGTATGCTTTGAGGAGAGATCTGAATGTCGGTTGTAGCAGAAATAGAAATTGGCTTCAAAAAATGGCTAGACGGTTTAAAGGGAGCCAAAGGAAACCCCGAATGGGACAGATGGGATCGGGAAATCATAGCGCAGTCAACGAATACAATTACCATCTCTCAGATACGCCAGAGTACGTGCGTCTGGACTGGCGTTTTGTCAAAGCAATGGCATGGGTAGAAACAGGTGCGGCCAACCCTCAATGGCATACCCGTCCTCTTCAAATCGGTGTACCGGGTGATCCAGGCTTGTCCTCTTTTCTTAATGGACAGGAAGGAGGCAACTTAATCACGCCTATAAATTTACGAAACCACCTGTCTTTGTCTTCGTGCAAGAACATTCCGGCGCACAACATCCGAGCAGGAATCGGATATTTGCTGATGCGCATGGCGAGATTTGACGTTCAGACCGTGCTGGATACTGATAAGAAGGAATACACCGTCACAGTCAAACCGGGCGACAGTCTCGATAAGATTGCGAAAAATCAGGGAACCACACTCGAGCTTTTGAAGATCATGAATCCGGGAAGCTCCGCACTTCGCCCGGGGGAGATAGTGAGATACAAGAAAGCATCTCTTCAAAAAATCATCGTCGGGTGGCGGACTATTTCGACGAGCGCAGCCGCTCGTTTGTATAACGGTAATCGTGATGCCAACTATGCAGCCAAGCTTGATTACGCTTTGAAAATCATTAGAGACTCCCGATAAACACCAATGCGCAAGCTTATCCATGTGACGATCACGTTGACCGCATTCACTGCGTCGTCGGGAACGCTGGCAGCACCCGCTGGCCCCGTTCAGGGCGAACGCATATTGCGTGCAGAATGCAGTGCCTATTCGGAAGCAGGCATGAATGAATGCTTGAAGAAAGTTGCCTCGACAAGTCAAAGAAACCTGACACGCGCTGAAGCCAGAGCACTCGCTTCCATTACGAAGTGGGACGAAGAGAACGAGTATATCGAGCGAGCGCGCAACGCCCTCATCAAATCGAACGAGACCTTCGCGCGTTATCGAGGCACGGAATGCGCGTTTGCGGCGTCGTTGAGTGGTGGCGCAATTCCGTTAGCGCCTGATCCGCGCGATCTTGCGTGCCAAGCCGAACTGAACAATATACGCGCAGCGCAGTTGACCGACTTTATTTCGGATATGCCTCTCAAATGAATCAAAAAAACCGGCTCTCGCGAGCCGGTTTTTTTACATCACGTCGGCCGTCCGCCTTCCTCATCCTGCGTGAAAATATCCCAACACGCCATGAACAGCGCCGCCACCAACGGCCCAATCACAAAGCCGTTAATCCCGAACAACCCCATTCCGCCGAGCGTGGAAATCAGCACGACCCAGTCCGGCATCTTCGTATCCTTGCCGACCAGAATCGGGCGCAGCACGTTATCCACCAGCCCGATCACTACCACGCAAAACCCGACCAGAATCAAGCCTTTCCAGATCGCGCCGGTCATGAAAAAGTAAAGCGCGGCAGGCGCCCAGATAATCGCCGCGCCAACCGCTGGCAAGAGCGAAAGAAACGCCATCAACACGCCCCACAACAGCGACCCGTTGATGCCGAGAATCCAGAAAATCAGCCCGCCGAGAAAGCCCTGAACCGCCGCCACGGCGATATTCCCTTTCACAGTCGCCCGCACCACCGTCGTGAACTTGGCGATCAAATGCTGCTTCGGCTCCGGGTCCAAAGGCACCGCGCGGCGGATGCGCCGACCAATTTCGCCACCATCGCGCAAAAGAAAGAACACGAGGTACAGCATGATGCCGAAGCTAATCACGAACTGGAACGTGTTCTGACCGATGGAAAGCGCCTGCGCCGCGGCAAACTGGCTGATCTGCGCCGCGCCATCCATGAGTTTGTGCTGAATGCCTGCGATGTCATCCAGCCCGAAACGCCCGAGCAGTTGCTGCACGGATGTCGGCAAGGCCTGCAAAATGTGCTGGAAATACAGCCCGAAATTCCATTGACCGCTCTTGATCTGCGCATACGCGAAGGCGATTTCCTGCACCAGCGTGACCGCGACGATCGCCAGCGGAATAATCACGATGAGGATGGCCGCCGCCAGCGTCGTCAACGCGGCGAGATTGCGGCGCTTGCCGAAACGCGCGGCGAGATAACGCTGCATCGGCTGAAACAGGATGGCGAGAATGGCGCCCCAGAAGATCGCGCCGAAGAAGGGCAGCAGCACCCACCCCAGCGAAATCGTCACGACGAACAGCAGGAGATGGAAGAAGCTCTGGTGAACCGTGGACTGATCTTTCATAGAAAACCGAAGTGAAGGAAAAGGCGCCATGAAACCCGGCGGGCCATCCTAGCACGCGCCATTCCGCAGTCCTTTCGAGCGTCGAATACGAGAAGCGTTCGATTCGCGCTGGAGGAATAGGCATGAGGTCGCTAAAATCCGGCTTCCATTCCTTGCGATTGCCTTCCGGCTTGTTGTCTGCGGCCACCGGCATGCGCGCACCTTGGCACACAATGAATCCAGGCGTCGTCTACGCATTCGCGGCCTTTGCACTCTGGGGCCTGTTTCCGATTTACTTCAAGGCGCTGCATTCGATCGGCGCGGTCGAGATGCTCGCGCATCGCATGGCGTGGTCGATGGCGTTTCTGCTGATCGTGCTGACGGTGCTGCGCCGCTGGCAATGGCTCGGGCCAGTGCTGCGCGATCGTCGACTGCTCGCGCGCTTCGCGGCCAGCGCGGTGTTGTTATCGACGAACTGGGGGCTTTATATCTGGGCGGTGAACGCGGGGCATATCGTCGAGGCGAGTTTGGGGTACTTCATCAATCCGCTCGTCAATGTGCTGTTCGGCATGGCGTTTCTGCATGAGCGGTTAAGGCCCGTGCAGTGGATCGCGGTGACGGTCGCCGCATCGGGCGTGGTCTGGCTGACGTGGGTGAATGGCGCGCCGCCGTGGATCAGCTTCGCGCTTGCGCTCACGTTCGGCGGCTATGGCCTGCTGCGCAAGACGGCGACGCTCGGCGCGCTCGAAGGGCTGACGCTCGAAACCATCCTTCTGTGTCCGGTCGCGCTGCTCTACTTGTACTTCCTGCATTTGCACGGCGGCAGCGGTTTTGCGCATGCATCGGTCGGGCTGAAGCTGCTGCTGGCCGCGGCCGGGCCCGTGACCGCCGTTCCCTTGCTGCTGTTCGCGGCGGGCGCGCGGCGCATCCCACTGTCGATGCTCGGGCTGATCCAGTACATCACGCCGTCGCTGCAATTGCTGATCGGCGTCGCGATCTATCACGAGTTCTTCGGCCACGATCAACTGATCGGCTACGGCGCGATCTGGGCTGCGCTCGCGCTGTATTCGCTCGAAGGGATTTTTCGGGCGCGGGCGATGCGCGTCTGACATCCGTTCGCGCACGCCCTTGCGTGACGTAGATCAGCGCGGCGCGTCGCCCCAGCGATATTCATGCGTGGCGTCGTCGAGCTTCGCTTTCGTCGCCGGGTCGATCGGCAAGTCCACGGCGGCGAGCGTTTCATCGAGTTGATTCGGCCGGCTCGCGCCGATGATCGCCGATGTCACCGCCGGATGCGACAACACCCACGCCAACGCCGTGCTCGCGAGCGACCGCCCGGTCGGCTTGACGATCCGATTGATCTCTTCGATGGTATGAAACTCGCGCTCGTGCCAATAGCGCTTCGTGTACATCTCGCCAGCTTTGCCGACTGCGCCCGTGAAGCGGCCTTCGGTGGGCGTCGCGCCGTAACTGTGCTTGCCGGTCAGCAAGCCGCCCGCGAGCGGGTTGTACGGAATCACCGCGAGACCTTCTTCCTCGGCAAGCGGCAACAACTCGCGTTCGATCTGACGAAACAGCAGGTTATAGCGCGGCTGCAAGGACACGAAGCGGGCCGTATGCAGCACATCCGCGCGGCCTAGCGCACGCGCCAGCCGATACGACAAAAAATTCGACACACCGATATACCGCGCCCGCCCGCTGCGCACGATGATATCGAGCGCTTCGAGCGTCTCGTCGATGGGCGTGGTCGGGTCGTCGTTATGTAGCTGATAGAGATCGACGTAATCGGTATTGAGGCGCTTGAGCGAGGCATCGATGGCATCGAGCAGATGCTTTCTCGAATTGCCCTTGTTCCAGGCAAGCGGTCCCATCTCATGCGACGCTTTCGTCGCGAGAATATAACGATCGCGTTTGCCCTTGAGCCATCGTCCGACAATTTCCTCGGTGCGGCCCACTTGTTCATGGCCGCTTCCGAGCGGATAGACATTCGCCGTATCGAAGAAATTGACGCCCGCATCGGCGGCCTTGTCCATGATGCTGCGCGACACATCTTCTTCGGTCTGCAAACCGAAGGTCATCGTGCCGAGCGTGAGGCGTGAAACGGTGAGGCCGGTGCGGCCGAATTGACGGTATTGCACGGTATGCGCTCCAGTGTGAGGGAAGGCCAAAGTCGGACAGCATAGACCGAATGAATTCGGCATGCTGTGACGCGTTTCACAATCCTGTGCGCCAGACGTGTGAGCAAAAACTCGACGTGCCTGAAGTCTTTAGCGTGCGGCGGCAGGCGTCGCATTGCGCGGCGCGCGATCGAGACGGCGGAACACGGTGCCCGAAAGCAGTGTGACCACCCCCATGCAGATGAAGCTGAGCCGGAAGCCAATCGAAGCCGAACCGAACTCGCCCTGAAACACCTGCACGAGCGATCCACCGATCGACACGCCCAAACCAATGGCCAGCATCTGCACCATGGAAAAGAGGCTGTTGCCGCTGCCTGCGTCCTTGATGGAAAGTCCTTTGAGCGTGACGCTGTTCATCGCCGCGAACTGCATGGAATTGCACGCGCCGAATAGCGCGAGAATCGCGATTTCAAGCACGAGCGGAAACGATGACGAAAACAACGCGAAGCCGACGATCGACGCGCCCACGAGCATCGTATTGACAAGCAGGAAGTTGTCGTAACCGTGGCGTTTGACGAGGCCCGCGATCCAGCGCTTGGAGAGCGTGCCCGCGAGCGCGATGGGCAGCATCATCAGGCCGGAATGCAATGGTGTGTAGCCGAGTTCGAGTTGCATCAAAAGCGGCAGCAGGAACGGCACCGAACTGGAACCGATGCGGCACACGAGATTGCCGATCAGCCCGACGCTGAAGTTGCGCTCACGAAAGAGCGTGAGTTCGAACAGCGGATCGCGCTTGCGCCGCGCATACGGGATATACGCGAAAGCCGCGAGCGCCGCGATCACGAACAACACCGCCGACACCGCGCCGCGATGCGTCTGCACCGGCGAATCCAGCGCCAGCGAAAACGACACCATGCACAGCGACAGCAAACCGCAGCCGATGAAGTCGAACGGCGGGGCATCGTGGCTGGCGTCGTTGGGAAGGAAGCGCCGCGCCGCGTACATGCCGATTGCGCCGATGGGCACATTGATCAGAAAGATCCAGTGCCACGAGAACGATTCGACGAACCAGCCGCCGAGCGTCGGTCCGAGAATGGGGCCGACTTGTCCGGCGACGGAGATCATCGCGAGTGCGGAAACGTAGGCTTCGCCGGTAATCGAACGCAGCACCGCGAGCCGTCCGATGGGCAGCAGCATCGATCCGCCGATGCCTTGCAGCACGCGCGCGAAGACCAGTTGATTGAGCGTGTGCGCGCTCGCGCAGGCCAGCGACCCGACCACGAACAACGCGATGGACACGAAATACACGCGTCGCGTGCCGAAGCGGTCCGCGAGCCAGCCCGAGGCGGGCGTGAGTAACGCCATCGTGAGCGTGTAGGCGACAACGATGGATTGCATCGCGAGCGGCGCGGCGTGCAGATCGCGCGCGATGGAAGGCAGCGCCGTGTTCACGATGGTCGTGTCGAGCGCCTGCATGAAAAAGCCCACGGCGACGATCCAGAGAAGCGCCGTGTGCGGGGACTGTCGGTTCATGGTGAGCAGAGGTGAAGCCAAAAACCGCTTTATCGCGGATTCATGAAAGTTTATTGAATTTCGGGGTAATCGGGAAGACCGCTCACCACATTGACTGTCATCGCCATTGCCGATCACAATGGCGACATGCTCAATCCAGTCTGGCTGAAAACGTTCGTGACGGTGGCCACGTCGCACAGTTTCACGGATGCCGGTCGGCAACTCGGCCTGCGTCAGTCGAGCGTTTCCGAGCATATCCGGCGTCTGGAGGAGAGCGTCGGGCGGCGGCTTTTCGTGCGCGATACCCATTCGCTCGCCCTCACCGCCGACGGCGAAGCCATGCTGATGCACGCCCGCGTCATTCTGGATGCCATGACGCACGCGCAATCGCATTTCAGTTCGCCGCGTCTGCGCGGGCGCGTGAAGCTCGGTTCGTCCGACGATCTCGCGCTCGGGCCACTGCCGAGCGTGCTCGCGGCGTTCCGGGACACGCATCCCGATGTGGAACTGGAAATCACCATCGGCATGACGGGCACGCTGTATCAACTTGTCGATGCGGGCGAACTCGATCTCGCCGTCGGCAAACGGCGTCTCGGCGATGCGCGCGGCACGCGCCTGTTCAGCGGCCGGCTGGAATGGCTGGCGAAGGAGGGCACCGTGGTCGACATGAGCGCGCCGCTGCCGCTGATTCTCGTCGCGGAGCCGAGCGTCACGCGCGCCGTCGTGCTCGATGCGCTTGTGATGGCGGGTGCCAGTTGGCAGATGGTTTGCACCAGCAGCAGCCATGCGGGATGCATCGCAGCGGCGCGCGGCGGGCTGGGACTGACCGTTCGTTCGGATTTTCTGGCGGGGCGCGGGCTGGCGCCGCCGATCAATCGCGCGGAGTTGCCGCAGTTGCCCGAGGTGGAGTTCATCGCGTTCGGCGCGAAGCATCTGAGCCGTCCGGCGGAAACGCTGCTTCAGCTTTTGCAGAACAGCGACCTGCGCGGCACATGGGACGGCGAATAAATCTCGGGGGCTGGCGCGCGACGTGCAACGTCAATGCAACTTGCCGGAGGGCCGGTTGTGTCGCTGCAACGTCCGGACACTCCGAATGGCTATCAGTGATCGCTTCTTATATATTGGGCGGCGTTTGAAGCATCCACTCCACAATACGTCTTACGGCTCAGTCGTGTCCTGCATTCGCCGGTTTTCTTTCATCGCGTTCATTCGGCTCGGCCTCGTCGGGTTCGGCGCCATGCTGCTGACCATGACGATGCCGTTTTCAAGCGCGCACGCCGCGTCCTACGTCACGAAGCATTGCGAGGATCTCGCGGGCAAGACCGTGCCGTCATCGGTGATCGGCTTGCCGACGCGCGGAGCGACCATCGTCAGCGCGGCGGTGGTGAAGGCGGCTGCGGCGGCGAACCGCAACGGCGAGTATTGCCGCATCACGGGCTTCATCAAGGCTTTGCAGGACACCACGCCGGATATTCGCTTCGAAGTGAATCTGCCGAGCCGATGGAACGGCCGCGCCTTGCAGATGGGCGGCGGTGGGTACAACGGCACCATCGTCAGCGGCACCGAGCCGATGTCCTTCGCGCCCGATTCCACGCCGCTCGCGCGCGGCTACGCGACCTTCGGCTCGGATTCGGGCCACGTCGGCAACGCAGGCCGCGCGGACTTCGCCATCAACGATGAAGCCATCGTCAACTTCGGCTTCGCGCATCTCAAGAAAACACGGGACGTGGCGCTCGCGCTCATACAAATGGGTTACGGCCGCACGCCGGAAAAAACCTACTTCGCGGGCGGATCGACAGGCGGACGCGAGGGCTTTACCGTCATCGAGCGCTTTCCGAACGATTACGACGGCGTGATCGCCAACGCACCCGCGATCAACTTCTCCGGCGTGCGTCTGGTCGGCGTGCTGGTCGGACAGGCGTCGTACACGAAGCCGGGCGGCTTCGTCGGACTGGCGCAGCAGCGGCGCGTGTTCGAAACGGTCATGCACGAATGCGACAAGCTCGACGGCGCGGCGGACGGCATCGTGAGCAATGTGGAGGCGTGCAGGAAGCTGGAGCCGCAGATCATCGCGTCGCTGCGTTGCTCCAACGGACAGCGGCCATCGCTGCGCGACAGTTGTCTGTCGGATGCGCAGATCGACACGCTCGAAATCCTGCGCGACGGTCTGAAGCTCAAATATCCGCTCGCCTACGACTTCGACAATTACCCCGGCTACAACGTGTTTCAGGGCGTGGACTTCACGAGCACGCTCGGTCTGGGCGATTCCCCCACGCTCGTCGATCCCCCGAGCTTCGCCGCCAACGGCTATCTCTTCGCCCAAGGCGATGCCTATATCCGCCACTTCGTCACGCGCGACCTGAGCTACAACGCGCTGCAATTCAATCTGGACGATCCGGGCAACTTCAAGCAACGGCTCATCACGCTCGCCTACACGGTCGGCGCGATGAACCCGGATTTCTCCGCGTTCATCGCGCACGGCGGCAAGCTGATCGCCATGCATGGTCTGGCCGATGAAGTCATCAGCCCGAATCAGACCATCGCGTTCTATAACGATCTCATCGAACGCTATGGACAGGAGAAGGTCGATTCCTTCATGCGCCTGTACATGGTGCCGGGCTTTCAGCATGGCAACGGCGTGTTCCAGCCCGCCTGGGACGAACTCGGCGCGCTCGACGACTGGGTGACCAACGATGTCGCGCCGGAAACGCTCATCGGCAGCGATATCGCGCCCGCCACCAACGGACGCACCCGGCCGATGTGTCGTTATCCGAACTATCCGCGATACATGGGCAAGGGCAGTCTGAATGTCGCGGCGAGTTTTCACTGCGTCGCGCCTTGAGCGTGCTCCGCGCTTTAAGTGCTAGACGAGATTCGCGATGCGCGGCCTCAGCATGAACCAGCGCGAAAGCCATCCGCGCGCGCCCGCACGATACGACGTCAGCGATACCTCGACGGCCCGTTCGCTCTCCGACGATAACCACACGCGCTCGCCGCGCGACAAGCGCACGACATCGCCGGGCTTCAGCCAGTAGTCGTACGGATCGAGATGCCGCGTGAGCCACACGGATGCATCTTCCACGCGCAATTCCACGTCATGCGGCAAACGCCAGCTCACGGTCTGACGCGCCTGAACTTCGACATAAACCACCACGCGCGAACCGGGCGTGTCTTTCTCGGCCAGCCGAACCTCATCCATCTCGTTCTCCAGTGTGTGAGCCGAAGACGGAGGGCCGGGCACGCATCAAAACAAAAGGCCCCGTCTTGCGGCGGGGCCTTCGGAATCGATTTGCTTGCTTGTCTTGCTAACGCGCGCGCAGTTCCGATGACCCGCCAGAGATGGCGTTCACTCGGTTTTTAATCGCGGCGATGACGAAGAGAAGGGCGGCGTGCATGAATGAAGTATCGCGGGCGCGCGGGGCGGCTGTCAATATCGAGATAGCATCGAAACAAAGAAAAAGCCCGGATGCCTTGTTCGGGCGTCCGGGCTTGTTTCGGCCTGCCTATTACTTCTTTCGCGTTACATGCCCGTGTAACCCACCGGCACCGTCGTGTTGCTCTTGGCGACCGTCGCGTTGGTGGACACGACATACTGCGGCGATTCCGTGAGCTTGAGCGTCACCGCGCCGTTCGAGTACGAGACGCTGGAGACATTGCCCATCGAATCGATCAGTTGCACGGTGCCGCTGGTTCCCGGCGAATCCACGCTCAGGGTGTAGTTCACGCTGTACGTGGAGCTAAAGTTGCCGTTCGACGCCGGCCACACCGAATTGTTGTGCGTCCACAAAGCGGTGATGACCTTGCCGTTGCCGAGTTGCTGGAAACCGTAAGCGTAGACACCGGACGGCAGATTGTTGACCGGACCGAGCGTCGTGGTGCCGTCGAGCACGCGGGTCATCGTGGCGACTTGCATGGCAGCCGGTTTCGGTGCGATGTTGGTCGTGCCGAACGCAGCCTGCGGATTGTCCAGATCGAAGAACGTGCCGTAGCCCACTTCGCCGGGGAAGTCGGGACCGAAGAACACGTAGGTCTGATCCGCGCCTTCACCCAGCAAGATGATGTGCGCACGCGCCACGACCGCGCCCTGTGCGTACAGAATGTTCGTCGAAGGATAGTTCGGACCGTAGCTCGAACCGAGGTCGTAGCTGATGCCCGTTTCCGTCACGAACAACTTCATGTTCGGCTTGTATTCTTTCTGCATTTCCGCGCGCAGCAGGCGCATTTCGTTGTTCAGCGCGTTGGCGGCATCGGCGGGATCGGAAGCCGTGGCAAGGCGCTCCGGCGGATGCGAGGGCGAGGTGCCTGCATCGTAATAACCGTGCGTGGCGACGGCATCGATGTAATTCTTGAAGCCGAGCGGCGCGAGCGCTTGCAGGCGGCTCGTGGTGAGCGACGGGAACGGCTCGGTCGGGCCCATCACGACTGCGTGCGGATCGGTGGAATGCAGACCGTTGTACGTCTTTTGATACAGCGCCACCAGATTCTTGTCGCTGTCCTTCCACAGGGAGATCGGTTCCCACGTGACCTGATAATAGTTTGCGGACATCGTCGGGAAATACTTCTGGCGAATCGATTCCGTTTCCTGACCGACGCGCGCCGCGTAATTGGCGTAGTAGGTCAGATCGTTCGGAATGTAGCCGTAATCAGGGCTCAGACCGTGCATGCTGGACCAGCCGGGCAGGCCGTCGAGGCGGACCAGACGCATCACCTTGCCGGAGGTGTAGAACGGGTCGAGATTGTTGGCGTTCGGGTTGAAGGTATAACGGCCGTTCGGTTCCATCACGGCTTCGTTGCGATCGTCGATGGTCGACGTGATGTTCAGCGCACTGAGCAGCGGGCCGTTATCGTTGAAACCTTGCATGCCGAAGCGGTGCTGTTCCTGCTTCGCGTAGGTCACGGCGGGGATCGTGCTGGCCAGATTCGGGATCACGCCGAAGCTCGCGAAGCCGTTCGGGCGCGTGCCGGAAGTCTGAACCTGACCGCCCGCGTTGGCGAGCGTCGCGGAAACCTGAAAGTAGCCCGCCAGCGTGGACGAGCAGGTGAGGGTGCTGGTGGTCGCGGCGGCAGGCACGGCAAAGCTGCCGCTTGCAGCCGTGTTGCCGACTGCATCGGAAATAGTCCACTTGAGCGTGTCGGCGCTGCCGGGACGCGTGGTGATCGCCACCTGGAATTTGCTCGATGTCGCGAACATGCGCGAGCCGTCCGAATTCGGGGTATCGGCGGTGATGAGCCCGCCGCCGCCCGATGCGGACGATGCCGCCGGTCCCGAGCACGAGAGCTTCAGGGATGCGGCGGCCTTGGCGACGGCTTGCTGCGTGGCATCGGAGGAAGCCGGCGTCGCGGAATTGGCCACGGATGCGGGCGAACTGCTGTCGTTGCCTCCGCCGCAGCCGGCGATAGCGAGAACGAGCGTCGAAAGGAGAAAGGGCGATTTTTTCATCGGTTCTTACGCGCAATGGCTGGGCGTCGCTCTGGACGCTCAGTGACGCCGGTTCGGGCATCTTGGGTTTAACGGCGGCTGGGGCGGCGGCAAGCCATCCGAGCATCGGGGCGAAGCCCGCGATGTTCGGCCAAAATCAACCGAAAACGTGGGCGCAAACGTTTGCTTCGTCACAAACACGACGAAGCCCGCTGCAACATGAGACCACTTGGGAACTCGAAACTGGCGGATAGATACTAGAACCAGTAACAATTACAGCGACTTTTCACAAGTCCGAGTATTTATTTCCTCGGGCTTCGGACGAATCCTACAAGCATTCAGTAGTAACTGTATGTAAAGAGACGCAACAATCTGTAACGTTAGACGATTTGCATTTGTCTTATGAAATCTCAGAACCGCGTCAGTATTGCCGTTGCGGGAATTACCGATTGTTTTGGATTGTTTCAAAAAATTTTCTATGGAGGACTCCGTGTCATACCTCTTATTAGTCGTGGAACCTGTCGAACAACGCGCTTCCCGGACACTCGAAGAAGGTCAGGAGGCGTATCGAAAAATGGGTGAATTTGCGGAAGGACTCAAGGCCCGCGGGCTTTTGCAGGCGGTCGAGTCGCTGACATCGCAGTCGGAAGGCAGTCGCGTTTCTCGCGTCACAGGCGATACACGAGTGGTGGATGGACCGTTTACTGAATCAAAGGAAATGATCGGCGGCTTCTTCCTGCTTGACGTCGAAACACATGCTCAGGCAGTCGAAATTGCCGCTCAATGTCCGGCTTCCGAGTGGTGCACGGTCGAGGTCCGTAAAATCGGCCCTTGTTATCTTTGACCGGGTATTTTCCCGAAGTCGGTAAATCCGTGTCTGTTTCGGCGATGCCCGTTCGTCGTTGAATTGAGCGACGATTTTGCTCACCCATAACAAGGAGACCCACGCGATGCACAAGCAGATCTACGTGAACCTGCCGGTCCGCGATCTCAAGCGCTCGATGACGTTTTTCAAAGCGCTCGGCTTGAGTTTCGATCCGGCCTATACCAACGATGACGCGGCGTGCCTCGTCATCGGCGAGAACATCTTCGCGATGCTGCTGGTCGAGACGTTCTTTCGGACCTTCACCGAAAAGCCGATCGTCGATGCGCACACCAACACGGAAGCGCTCGTGTGTCTGTCGTGCGAGAGCAGGGCGGAAGTGGACGATCTCGTCGCGCGTGCGGTGGCGGCGGGCGGCCGCGCGCCACGCTCGCCGCAGGATCACGGATTCATGTACGCACACGGTTTCGAGGATCTCGACGGTCATATCTGGGAACTCGTGCACATGAACGCGGAAGCGGCGTGACCGGGCGCGCTGAACCCGCCGCTTCGGCCGAAGCCGCTGCGCGCCGCGCGGTCGATGCCGTGTGGCGCATCGAATCGGCGAAGGTGATTGCGAGCGTGGCGCGCGTGGTCCGAGACGTTGCGCTCGCCGAAGAACTGGCGCAGGACGCTTTCGTCGCGGCGCTCGAGCATTGGGGCACGGCGGGCGTGCCGGAAAAGCCGGGAGCGTGGCTCATGACGACTGCGAAAAACAAGGCGCTCGACCGGCTGCGGCAACACGCGTTGCACGCGCGCAAGCAGGAAGAACTCGGCCGCGACATGGACGCGCAGGAGACGAACATCACCCCCGATTTCGTCGATGCACTCGCCGCCGCGAGCGAAGACGATATCGGCGATGACCTGCTTCGGCTCGTGTTCACCGCGTGCCATCCCGTGCTGTCCGTCGATGCCCGCGCCGCGCTCACTTTGCGCCTCATCGGCGGTTTGACGACGGACGAAATCGCGCGGGCGTTTCTCGTGCCGGAGCCGACCATCGCGCAGCGCATCGTGCGGGCGAAGCGCACGCTGTCGGCGGCGCACGTGCCGTTCGAAGTACCCGATGCACAGGCCCGCGCGACGCGGCTGGCATCGGTGCTGGAGGTCATCTATCTGATATTCAACGAGGGTTATTCGGCGACGGCCGGTGACGACTGGATGCGTCCGGCGCTTTGCGAAGACGCGTTGCGGGTCGGGCGCATTCTGGCCGAACTGATGCCTGCCGAGAGCGAGGTGCACGGGCTCGTCGCGTTGATGGAGATACAGGCATCGCGGACGAAGGCGCGGGTGGATCGCCAGGGCCGGCCGGTGCTGCTGCCGGATCAGGATCGCAGCCGCTGGGACCCTTTGCTGATTCGGCGCGGGCTGACGGCGCTTGCACGAGCTGAAGCGTTGGGCGGTGCGCTCGGCGTCTACGCATTGCAGGCCGCGCTCGCTGCGTGCCATGCGCGCGCGCCGAGCGCCGATCGAACCGACTGGCCGATGATCGTCACGCTCTACGACGCCTTGATGCAAGTGGCACCAACGCCCGTGGTCGAACTGAATCGCGCGGTCGCGGTGAGCATGGCGTCGGGTCCGCAGGCAGCGCTCGATATCGTCGATGCCCTGCGCGATGCGCCAGCGCTGCGTGCGTATCACTGGTTGCCGAGCGTGCGCGCGGATTTGCTGGCGAAGCTCGGACGGACTAAGGAAGCGCGTGTCGAGTTCGAACGGGCGGCTGCATTGACGAAGAATGTACGGGAGCAGGAGTTTCTGTTGGGGCGGGCTCGGGAGATGGGTTGATGCACTTCTAGTCGGCCGTTGCATTCATAAATTGACATAATGTTAAGGAGAACTGCTAACTTAAGCTGACGTTACACCTGCGGGACCAAAGCCCAGCAAGCGTTAGCGGGTAGCGCCAGCTTCTGAAAACCCTTGGAAATTTTTTCCCAAGCGTCTAGCCACATCGCCTTTCGCTCGTCATCCCGAGCACGTTCAATATTCACCGCAGCGACCACTTCAAACGGATTCAGTCCCAACGTATCTGCGATACGAAAACACGCGTAATCATCGAAAGTTTGCTTGCCGTTCCGCCATGCGCTAACGGTCGAACGAGTAACTCCCAGATACTTTGCTGCTGCGTAATCCGATTGCAAGTCAAGGCGCTCCTTGACCGCATCAAGCCACTGAACAGTGGTTTTCATAAGACCCCCATTGATTCAACCCAACGTCAGGGTATCCGAACGCTCCGACCGTCGCAACGTCTTGATGTCGGAACGTCCTGGCCTATTGACATGTCATGCGGTCAGAACTATTCTTCACACGTCACCCCGGCAGCCGGCCTTACCCACCGGTGCTAGTGCGACGGTGCTAGTCGCCGGGGCGACGCCTCAACGGCGGCATTCATCAATTGGGTAGAAACATGGGGGTAGTCAAATGCACGTTTCGCTGCAAAACACGCTTAGATCTTCGGCGCGCCTGCGCCAATCGCGGACGCTGGATTTCCGTGCCCGAATGGATGGAATTATCTTTAAAGTCTATAAGTGGACTTTTCTCGTCGGCTCTTGCTGTGAAGGGAGGGCGGTATGAAGCGACTGATCGCCAGTGTTGTCCTGCGAATCATTGGCCCGGCGCTCGATCTTCGGGATGAGCAAGAGGAGGCACAAGCGGCCGAGCAAGACCTCCAGCGTCTCGATCTCGCATCGCCCGCTCTTTCCAAATCGCTGAACAGAGATGATGAACGACTCCAAGCACCCGGATGCCGGCAGGTGATCGAGGACGCATATCGTGCGTATTGGTTGGCCCGCACTGCTGGGCATAAAGATTGGGAAGCCAAGGCACGAGGGGTGCCTGAAGCGGACGCGATGCTCATCTCAAGTGTCGGCCGAGCGGCTTTCGGTCAATCAAATATCGACGATATCGAGCTGCCAAGCGGTGAGGTTGGCGAGTGTTTCCGAGCGCGCATTCAACTCGCTACCAAGGCGCTCTGTCGCGCGCGTTCCTTTGATTGCGCAGATAGTCCGATAGCCCACATTCTTGAAGCACCTCGCGTAGACCTGCATGCAGATCGTCCGGAAATAGGGGTATCAAATGCGATTGAGGTGCGGGTATGAAAACCATCGTCAACGAACTGCGCGACGAGTTGCGCGCCGCGCACTTGATCATCCACAACGCGCTCGGCGTCGTGACGTTCGACCAGAAGACGAAGTGGGCAACGGCCAACCATCGCGCCGCTGTTATCGAGGAGTGGGAAGGCGTCACCCGCGCTCAGATCCGCGCGGCAGTGATTGGCGAGGACGCGCCTTTAATGCTGTGCCAGGAACTGTATCGGGCGCACGTGATCATCGCGAACATTTCGCGGTTGTTGTCACCGCATCAGAGTTCGCTTTGGTTCGCAGCGAACTATCGAGATGGTGTCTCTGCAGCGCAAAATCGAGAGCCTATTCGCGTCGATGCGCGCTTTGCCGTGTTGGTTCGCGCACTCGACATGGATTTGCCTCTGCAAGACGCGACCGATGATGGTGCATCGCACTCCTTGCCGAATACGGGCGTGAACGGCGTTGGCATATCCCGTATCTGTGGCGACAGCGCAAAATTCGACATGCACGCGTTCCTGCGTCGGCAACGGGCGTTTTCCGATCGCGTATTCGGACCAGGGCGTCGTACCGCTGGTGTCTGCGATCACATTCGCAAAGAACTGTTCGAGGTCGAGGCCGCACCTAACGACGTGACCGAGTGGATCGACGTGATTCTGCTTGGGCTCGACGGTGCCGCGCGCACGGGCGCGACGCCCGAACAGATCACGGACGCGCTCGCGGCGAAGTTGGAAACGAACGAGCGTCGCACGTGGCCGGACTGGCGCACGGCTAATTCAGATCGCGCGATCGAGCATCTTTCTGAAGGTGGGTGTGCCGCATGAATCAAATTTCACCGAACTCGGAATCGAAGCTTCCGCTACCGGCACAACCATTCTGACATCTCAGGCGCGCTAAGGCGTCTGCATCCTTGGGGATATCAAGCAATGAGAATCTATAGCATTCCTAACTGGGTGGAGGAAGAGAGACTCGCAATTGAGCGAGTGATCCGTGCAAGTAACGCGGAACACATGGCACGTCGGCGGACGTTTGATGAGTGTGAAGCCGACCGGCATGCAGTCGTTGCAAGCCGCTCCGAGTGCAAGCTTTCCTTCGTGCGATCAGTTTGATCATGCAGATCAGCCGTCAAATAGAACCGGGCATTACCGAATTTGGCCCGTACTACAACACGGAAGCCGTGCGCGGCGGATATTTTGTCGCACGCGGTGTCGAGTTCCACTGGTATGAAGAACCGGGCAATGACATTTCCGAGCACTTCAAGACGCGCGACTGGGCATTGCAGGATGCTCGCGATCTTGTTCGCAAATCCGGGCAGGCGAGCGCATGAACAGCACTTTGCACAAAGCGTCCATCAAGGTCCCGCTCCTCACGTACTTTGGCAGCAAGTTTCGTATCGCTGAGTGGGTGTTGTCGCATCTGCCGCCGCACGAAACCTATGTCGAGCCGTTTGGTGGATCGGCTGCCGTCCTTCTGAGAAAGCCCCGTAGCCGCGTCGAGATTTACAACGATCTCGATGGCGAAATCGTGAATCTGTTTCGCGTGGTCCGTGACAATGCCATGCGCGCACGCCTGGTTGCGGCATTGGAGGCGACACCATACGCGCGCGCGGAATTTGACGATGCATGGCTCGTGACGGAGGAACCGGTTGAGCGCGCACGGCGGTTGTGCGTGCGGGCGCAGATGGGGTTCGGTAGCGGCGCAGCGACTCGCCCGCTGCACGCTCCGACAGGCTTTGCCTCGGACGTTTGGTCGGATGGGGCGGGGCAATGGTCCCGGTACCCGGCGCGTGTTGCTGCCGTCGGTGCCCGTCTGCAAGGAACCGTGATTGAGAACCTGCCCGCGACTTCTTTGATCGCGCGATGCGACGCGCCGGGTGTCTTGTTCTACGTCGACCCGCCGTATTTACCCGAAGTGCGCAAGGGTGTGTCCCGTGGTTTAGGGCGCGACTACCGGTGCGAAATGTCCCTGCTCGAACACGCCGATCTGCTTGCGGCGCTGGCGAATCTGAAGGGTATGGCGGTGGTGAGCGGGTACGCATCCGATATGTACGACGAGGCGCTCGCTGGCTGGGCGCGTTTCACGCGCAAGGCGCTTGCGAGCGGACGCAAAGGCTCGGTCACGCGAAACGAGGTGATATGGGTCTCACCGTCAGCCTGCGCCGCGCTGGATGTCATTCCCGATCTATCGAGCCCGCCGCGCACGGAGTTGTCCGATCAAGCCGAAGCCGCAGCAATGCGAGAGCTGCGGCCCTTGCTGCGCGACCTGTCGAAGCGCAGCCGTTCTGTTGCCAATTAGGAAGTCAATCCTATGAACCTAAAGCCCGAGAAAAGGCCGATGCCACTGTGGGCGATCTGGCTGATCGTAATTGTGGGCGTGCTCGCATGGTGCGGCGCGCATCCAGAAGATGAAGATGGTGTGCTGCCCGTATGGCCAGCTAAAGCGGAACGGCGGGTGTAGCGGGGCTGAATGGAAATGCAAAGGCCAACGGGAGCTCTCGTAGCGAAAGGTGCTGATGACGTGGCTTGGCAGCCGATATCGGTTCTGAAGCGTGAGAGCTCCCACCACATGGCAGTTGCAACCGGACAAGCCCATTACCGGTTGATGTCTCGTCGCGAGATCTATTGCGCAAGGCTAAACAAACACCGACAGGAGAGTTTGGTGGCGGATGTGTTGATAGAGGATGCACGGGATGTCGAAATTGTGCAATGCCGCAATCGCTTTATGGCGGCAGTGCGTGATGCGAGGCGAGGCGATTCAGGAAAGCTGAGCGCACTGGTCGAGCGTGTTCGGTCTCGCTTCGGGGATGCGGCAGCAGACATTCAGTACCGGGAATTGCAGTCGTACGTTCGAAGCCACAAGCCGGCATGAGCCGAAGAGTTTCACTTTGAGGAGCATTTATCCATGCATTCTCCGGCAATCGCATGAGCTACAGGCGTATTCCGACCGATGAGCAATGGGCCTCGAAGCGTCTATCAGGCATTCCGGTCCGCTGGCGCGATCGTATCACGCAGGAGTGGCGCAACCTGCGTGCGCTTCATCAGATCGACGCGCGCCGCACCGCGAACCTGTTTTTGCTGAATATCACTGATCGGCTCAACGCCCTACATTTGCCATTGAATGCCGACGACGATTTGATTCGCGATACGGCCAAAAAGAAGGCTCGCGAATGTTTGACGATGGCCTCTAAGATTACCGATGTAAAGAATCGGCGCGCGGTGTTGGAGGGCATGGTGCGCAGGTTCAATTGCGAGCCACCCAAGCCGATGCGAATCACGCGTAACGGCACGATCGCAGGCGTAATGGATAAGCCCGCAATTTTGCGCATGACCTGCGCGAAGTGGTGGCGCAAGGTGATTCGCGTCATGCACCGCAAATTCTTCGAGGCCGCCGCGATGCACCTTGGGTTCATCAACGCGAAGATGGGTTCGTACGTGAGTGACGAATCCGTCAGGAGGCGCGTGCAGCAGTGCAAGCGGACCCAAAAAATGCTTGAACGCACGCTCGCGATAAACGAAGAGGGCGCGTGTTTCTCGTTGGCCGATTTGCGTTCACGCTCGGTATCGAGTCCTGCGCTTAAACGCGGCGAACTGATGACGCGCATTAAAGGTTGCGAGGCCATCGCGCGCGAGCTCGGGCACATTGGCCTGTTCCTCACGGTGACGTGCCCTTCACGGATGCACAAGTTCACCAAGGGCAAACGATCCGCTCGATCAAAGGGGCGGTGGTATGTGAAGAACGTGCGCGAGAATCCGCGCTACGACGGCACGCTCCCGAACGAAGCGCAATCCTATCTATCGGCCATGTTCGCGCGTCTGCGTGCGTTCTTGGGCAATCGCGGCGTGAAGTGGTACGGCTTTCGTATCGCGGAGCCGAACCACGACGGCACGCCGCACTGGCACTTTCTGTTGTTCTTCGATCCGGTCCTTTTCCGTCGCCGCAAGGGCGTTCGCGCGCCAGGTCAACGCGGGCGAGTGAAAGACGTTTTCGTGCGCGACGAGCGCGCAGCGCTGTTGCCGCGCTTGTGCGCATGGGTACGGCGTTATGCGCTTGAGGACTCGCCGAATGAGCCGGGTGCGAAGCATCACCGCGTCGATTTCAAGCCGATCGACTGGGAGCGCGGAACAGCGGCGGGCTACATCGCAAAATACGTCGCGAAGAATATCGACGGGTACGGCGTGCAAGACGACATGCTCGGTAATGCCGGGCTGGAAACGGCGATACGTGTTGATGCGTGGGCATCGACGTGGGGCATCCGTCAATTCCAGCCAATTGGCGGACCACCTGTCACGGTGTGGCGCGAAGCGCGCCGACTCGACAAGGTGCCGGACGGCGCGCCTTCGGTGCTGGATGAAATGTACGAGGCCGTGAACAAGCTGCAATACAGCGATGGCGAAGTCGAGTCTGCGTCGTGGGCGAAGTATGTCAAGTCGAACGGCGGCATCTTCTGTCCTCGCGACGCTCGTCCGGTGCAGATTTACCGTGAGTACGATGCGCGGCTCAGTCAGTACGGCGAGCCTGTGGGCGATTGCATCAAAGGGCTGGAAGCCAGCGGCACGCGCTGCGAGCAAGACGGCATTGTGTTGCGTGAGAAGTTCGTCAGCATGGTGGTTCGCACGAACCGGCACACGTGGACGATCACGCCGCGTCGGCCGATCGATACTGAGATCGACCTTACACGTCATTCGAGCCGCAAGAGTTGGGAGTTGGGAATGGGGTTGGCGCGCGAAGCGCGCCCTTGGACTCGTGTCAATAACTGTACGCAGAGCCCCACGCCCGAATCTAGTGACGTGGACGACTGGATTGCCGATTACGATCACGCGGATAGCGCAGAGCGCGCGGGATGCGTCGCGGCGGCGACAAATTCGTTGCGAACGTCCGAAGTTGCGGATGGGGATGCGCATCCCCATCTGCGTACGGGACCGGCTGCACGCAATGTCGAGCAAATTCACGTGAGTCCCGATGACGTGCGGGATTGGCTGGCGGATTACGCGCTTGCGGAGGCGAGAGGCCGCCCCTCGATTTGGGCGCGCGCAAAGCTATCGGAGGTGCGATGAGCGGATGCGTCCAACAGCCGCGCACGATGGTCATGGAGTGCCCGTCGTGTGGCGAGGAAATGGAGGTGCGGCACAGCGAGCAGCTCGGCGTCCTGCTACGCCGCTTGTATTTCTGCTGTGAGTCGTGCGGATATCGCGCTCCGGCCAGTTTCGAAATCCTATTTTCGCTGTCACCCGCGCAGGCTCCGGATCCGCAAGTTGTACTGGAGGTTCATACGGGGGTTGCGCCTGGGCTGCGTGGGCCAGTAAATTCGCGCACCACCAAACGCTTACGGGGGGTGTCGTGAGGTTCTCGATTGCTTGTCCGCATTGCGGCTCGCGTTCAATCTCACGCGCGATGGAGAAGCTTTCCGATACTGCGTGGCTGATCGATTTTCAGTGCGACAACGTGCGGTGTGGTCACGCGTGCCGCACGCGTATCGATTTGATCCCGCCTGTCGTCCCGATTCCAAAACTGGGGCGGCGGCAAACGCTCCCGCTATTCGCAGACGCTGACCTTGGCGATGAGGCGGTTTTCGTCAGCGGCCGCGCAACGCGTCAACTTGAAGAAGGGGAATGACCGTGGAAAGGCAGTCAATTGAACAGGGCGTGCTTGATCTCGTCGCTGGCAATGTCAAACAGGTAGTCGCTCCGTATCGGCAAGGCTCCGTTGACATCTACATGGTCTCGCTCGATGCGATCCGACTGCGGCCCGCCTTCAACGAAGCCCGTTCATCGGACCCGGAGTACGGGCAGCATATCCGCGAGCTGGCGGACTCGATCAAGGCAAACGGGTTCTATCGACACAAACCGTTGACCGTGCTCGCCGCGGCGGATGGATTTCTGTATCTGTCGGACGGTCACTCGCGATTCGCAGCGTTGGAGCTGGCGAACGAAGAGGGCGCGGGAATTGAGGCTGTGCCTGTCGTGAACGAAGCCAGGGGCACGACAGAAGAGGATCGAATTGTCGGGCTGATCACGAACAACAGCGGCAAGCGTTTAACGCCGTATGGGGAGGGGTTGGTCTGCAAGACGCTAATCGGTCGCGGCCTTTCTGAGAAGGAGATCTCACGCCGTACGGGTTTCCACCTGGCGAAAGTATCGAACGTGCTGTCGCTCGTTGGCGCGCCTAAACCGATTCGCGACATGGTGACGAGCGCAAGGTGTCGGCGACGACAGCCATCAAGCCAATGCGCCAGCATGGCGCGGATGCTGTCGCCGCGCTTGAAGAGGGCGTGAAGAAGGCTGGTGTGGCTGGGAAGTCAAAGGTGACGCCCCGTATGGTCGAGTTGTCAAAGCCCATCGAGTCCACGACGGTTTCGGTATTCGATGCCGTTCGATTGGACTGGCTAGCTTCGCGATGTGGAGATGTGAGCATTCAAGTGTCGCCGGCAAAAGGCAGTGCACTCCAGAGGCTTATTGAGGTTATCCGCGTCAATGATGGCGCATGCATCGGAAAGGGGCAGGACCTCCGCGCCGCGCTTGATGCGGCCCGCGAGGACGCGAAGGATGCATCGTGATGGCCTACATCCTCGTTCTCATCCATGTAGAGCGATCGTGACGGGGCGGGCTTCCAGTCCGATCAAGATTTATGTGAGCGGGCGCCCCATGCTCTCGCGATCGTGGGTCTATTGCGATATTTGAAGCTTCAAACCTGAGTGATTACGCTGCCTCTACGGCAATCGAAATCTCTTGCCCGATGTAATCTTTTTTGGGGGTATGCCACGTTTGTTGCACTTCGCCAAATAACTTTCGATTGCTTCGATCAAAGCGGAAAGGAGATTGGAGATAGTCTCGCCGTGAAAAGCTAATCACGCGCAGTCCCGAAGTTCGGGTCGGCAGACACAGATGTTGTCGCGGGGTTCATGCACGACGCGCGCAATATTAACGCGATGTGGAGTGCTTGATGCGTTAGTCGACGGAATACTTCGAGCGTTAGAGCGTCAGTCGAGATTACATGGCCTTAAGTTCGCTGAGCAAGTTTTAGTTACGATCCAACATTGTCTGTTGCTTTACGAAAGAGAGAGACGGCTTCGCTTTCCCAGTTTTATATCGTTAGAAGGCATTTGCGCCACCTCCGAGAGTCTCGGCTGTCTGCCGTTGATTCAGATGCCGTTTCATCCGAACCGTCGCCACAATATACTGCGGATCTACGAAATCCGCGTTTACCTCACGCCGAAAGCTGCCGATCAGCCCGACATATCGGTCATTATGTAGTCGGTCTAAAACGACCTCACCGCCCGCGTCGGGTTCTATGCCTTTTTTGGTCTTGTCCTCTTATGCGGGATGCCAATGTCGAGGCACATCTATGATGTGCCTGCGTTTGCATGAAATCACGAACATTAACTACCAAGCATTATCATGCAAGCTGCTTTACATCAGCATATAAAGCTCGAAGATGCGCCGAACCCATATCCAATATTGGCTCATACATGAATGAGTTCAAGTGAATATTTTCGGGGGTCATAAGGTTCACTTGCTCGAGCACCTCAATCTCTTCCGAACTGCCATGCGCATCCTTCTTATACTCTCTCAACAATTCAATCGTCTGGTTTTGACTTATTCCATCAACAAAATCTTGATTGTTTATTCTCCTGATCATGTGCTTTTCGGCAATCAGGCGAATTGCTATAGAAATCACAATCTTATTTTCAAGTTCAATGTGATTCTCCTCGCTAAGTGCGACTTTTTCAGCTTCCTCTAAGATAACATTGAACACGATTTTATCGGGAGGGATAAGGTGCAACGCGGCTTTATCCGCTAGGATTTTCTTATAGATTGTGCACAAATGATCGAGAGTAATTGTTTCGGTGTTTGCTTTAATGTGCAACAACGATGTAAGCGTCAAATAGTCTGCGCTGTGTCCACAATATTCGGCAAGATTACGCACGAACGGTATTGCTGAGATACAGTACGACGGCTCCTGCAATCTTTTTTTCCAAAAAATAAAGGGATTATGTTGGTATTTCTCTTCAGATAGGGTCAATTTGCGCCCACTCTTGGATGCCATAAGCTTGCACGGTCTTTTTAAATTCAACCGCCCGCTAATGCTTCTATAGAAATCGAAATTATGAGAAAGAAAAATGCAGTAAAATTTTCCGGAGTTCGCAATATCTTTCAGATATTCTATGATCGCATATTTGTTCTTATAGTCAAATGAATCGGCAATGTCATCGACTAGCAGGATCGTATTGCCATCACGCTTCATCCTAGTTTGAATTTCGAACAGAATATTCAAGATGTATAATGCACGCTTCTCACCTTGGCTAAGCACTTTCAACAAGGAATCTCGCATAACCTCGCCTTCGCGCTCTCCATCCGAAAACTTGAATGCAATAGACGGCTTCGTTCCCTTCAAGATTACGTCTTCCTGATTCGAAACAGACATCGTAAAAGGTACAAAGAATCGCTTATTAAATGTCGCTACAACTTTTTCCCAGTCTGTCCGCTCCTCTCTCGCCTGTTTGATTGCTTCATTAATCGTAACTTTCCCCGCTTTGTATTGATCCATAAACTGATCAAACAAATCCTTTTGATTAACAAGATAGGCAATCCAGATAGTCTTCTGTAGTTGCTTGAAATTTTTAAGCTCAGGCAAGATCTCCTGGTTGTCGAATAGATAGTCTCGAAATTTCCGTAATTCGGCGTTCTGGATCTTCTTATCGATCGCATCAAACTTGCCGGCAAGCTCTTTGTCGGTGAAAATCCTATGCCTTTCCTCCTCGATCTTCTGCGTCAGTTCAGCAGCAGAACCAACTTCCTTCTTTCCGCTTTTAGTATTCAAATTGACAGTATGCTTCGCGGCGAAGAAGCCATTATCGCTGAGCTGCTTATTTACGGCTGCCGCACTATAGTGATTAAACTTTTTGCTGAGAACGTCCGATTTAGAAACGAGGTCATTGTATCGCTGGATATATTCTTCGATCTGATCTTTGATGGTGCCAGACTCGAGGAGGGCAACGGTCTTTTCGTTAAAAATTTCAGAATAGACGAGATCTGCAAGCTTGCTCGGAGGCGTATCTGCAACCGTTTGCTCCAACGACTCAAATACCTCGGCGACACTATTTGAACCGAAAGACTTCAAGAATTCGGCTTCAGGTGTGATGGTCCGGCCATTCAGGCCAGACAATTGTTTAAGCTTGGTGAAGAGTATGTTAAGTTTTTCGGAAATCTGATTAAGCGCATCATCATATTGTTTTTTTATAGCACTATTAACCAACAATAGAGAAGTGCTATCCGAAGAAAATTCTTGATTATAGGGTTCTATCACGAATATGGACCCGGGAACGACGCTGACCCCAGCAGCATCGGTAATTGTGCTACTTGACGCGCGATCCGGAAATATAAGATCAACTGGTGGTTTCCCATTGGCATGGTCATCAAAGGTTTTTGAGAGAGAAGTCTTCATAAATCCGTTCGGCGCGTAGATCGCATAGCCGCTGCCGGATGTGAAGTCGAAGCAATGGGTCAACTCACTGATGCCGTAGCAGTTCTTCAAATCGATGTTCAGCTTCATAGTTCCCTCTCAAAGAATCTATTGATTTTGACGAGCTCTTATATAACATGAAAGACGCGTTGGATAACAAAAAAGCTTCCGATTGGTGGTTAGCGCCGGTTCTTACCGGAACGATCGTAAGATGCCAACCGTGAAACATGGCAAGCTAGCCCAACAAGCAAGCGAGAAAAGCGCCACTGCCTAATGCAGAGATTTTGCACTGTGCCGAGCGAACCATAACAACGCCTATTCGCAGGGTTATCAAATGCCGGAGAAGGACGACGGAACGCTGGGTGCCGTCTTCTCCACAAATGCCTTCACGTCGGCGTCGTCAGGCGGACTGGTAGACAAGATGCGACTGATTAAATGCTCAGGATCCGCCACCTCTCGCTTTAGTTTTTGCCACTCTTCCTTGAGGATCGCCTTGGTGTATATCTGAGCGAGCTGCAAGCGCTGATCAATGTTGTCGTAGGCGCACCGGTTCGCGTATTCGTGGTTGCTGGCATTAACAGCGATCACGCGAAGCGTGGCCCGAACCCTATATAGGCCTTCGACAAGTTCCCGATGACTCACTTCTTCACCATTCAACCGCAGCATAATGCGCGTTAGGAGTTGGGCGTGCAAACTGTCACGCTCGGCAATGTATTCCTCAAATTTGCGGACTTCTTCTTTGTAGACTTCCAGCTCGCTGGGCACACTAGGTGGCCCGTATTCATCCCACCTGTTTCCAAGTCTGCTGAACACCCGCTTCCACCCCTCTAACATCTCTACCGTCAACGCAGAGTAGAGCGATACGTCGTCTTGAAGGTCGTTTATCCAAGCTTGGCGTTTGTCCGCGATGAACGTAGCTGCTGTGCGTGCTGTCGACGTACGCTGAACGTCAAGGGCAGCGGCAGCTTGCTTGAACTGATTGGCCGCTTGCGCGATAACCTGGCTGCGACTCTTCAGCGCGAGATAGATATTGCCCACGATGCTGCAAAGCGCTGTAGCAACTGAACCTATAATTGCCCAGCCCGCCGTATGGAGGCTACTCATGAAGTTGAAGGTGAGTTTAAACGCTCTCACTATAGCTTGGGTTGCCGCGATAATCTTCCCCGACTGGCTTTAACGGCGCATCCTGAATAGCCTTGCCTACGCCGCTTGATGTTCTCCATCCCCAATTCGTAGGTGTTCGCCTGGCCATTCAATCGCCGCACGCGCGCTCCGGGCCGTAAGCGCCAAGAATTTCACCCAAACGCGCCTTATCGCATCCTCACCCGAGGACCACACCGGCAAAACACCGGGTCTCAGGCGCAGCGTTGATGCGCGCATCACAGGCATGACAGGTCGCAGTCTTTGATGCTCATCGGCTGCTCGCGTGTATTCGTATTCCTAATCGAATCATCCGTTTGAAGTTTGGTGAGCTGGGGCGCCTGCCAGACTCGTTTTCAGCATTTGGTGTTTCAGATTTAGATGATTTTTTGACAAAGGGTGATCTCAAGCTACGCGTCTGTTCGACTACAGAGGTGGCCGCCGACATTCGTCAGCATGATCCGCCATGTGATGATTGCTGTAAGCCAACGGCGGGAAGAATGAGTCGATAGAGGCGGTAGCGGCATGGCGCTGCGAGGGCGCGGCCGAAGCCCCTGAGTGTCTTTGTGCCAACCACTGGACTCATGTACAGCAAGCGGTGCTGCTTTGCTCGAGCTTGTCTGTCGGGTGTGAGGTTCGCGCAACATTAAAAATCGCAGTCCCCTCCGCGCCTGCCCTCCAAAACAAAATGCCACTACCAGACGCAAGCCGTTGGTGAGGCGCAGGCCGGTACGACGCGGGTTTCGGCGATTTTCTGGGAAATTTCCAGACGCAATCTGACGTGCGGCGTGCGGGTCCAGACGCAGGCTCGAAAATCTGAGCTTGACCAGTGCCGGTGCGACGAGTGGCGGGGGACACGACGCTCATTGTCGAGCGAGCGTTAGGCGTCGCATGCTGCGCACGAACGCCCCGACACGTTCGCCTAAAGGCGGCGATGCTCGCGCAACGCGCAACCGTCTCACGCGCGCTCATGTTCTCGCTCTTAGGATCGATTGGACGCGGTTGTGGCGGGCGGCACGGCGTATTCCTCAAACCGGACGATTTCTTCCTCGGCCCATTCGTTGATCGACAGAAATTTTTGCTGCAACGGTCGAATTTCGTTGTAGCCGAACACCCGTGCGGCGGTGTCGGCCGCACCGAATCCGCCCGTATTGCTCGGCACGATGCCGATTAGTTGGGGTGGCACCCGGTGGGCGGCGAGACTGTCGTCGCGCGTAATATTTTTTATATTAAAAAACTCGTCCTTAGCGGCCACTTCGGATATCGGAATCAATTCGAGCGAGCCCTTGTTACCGTTGCCGTCGCGGCTGGCTGAATGGACGAACAAGTTTCGGAAGTTGCCAAGATTCTTGGTTTCGCGTAGCTGCTGACGGATCGCGTCGACGTCCTCTGGATCGACCGATGGATCGTTCAGGTACAGGATGAAACCGGCATGCGATCCGTTCGCGTAGTAGCGACGGCGGAACAATGTCGCGGACTCGTTGAGCCAGGCCGATTGAAGTGACGCGATGTACTCGGGCATCCCATACACCTCCTGGTTCACATCGGGCTCGGCGAGCTGGAACACCGAACCGCGCCCGAAGGTGTGGACGAGCTGGTATCCGTCCACCAGCGCCACGCGTTCGAGATCAGTCATCCGACGCGTGTATTTCGCCACGGTCGGCCGATAGTTGATTGCTTTATCTACAAAGTTGGTTTCGCGTTCAAGATAGGCCTCGCCAAAGGTTAGGTAATCGAGTGCCAGGCGGCTGAACGATCCGCGCGAAAATCGCTTGTGCGGGATGAATGTCGATGCAAGCACGTTGCGCTTGAAATACAGGGCGGAGGCATGATGGGTGCCAGCGCGAAGCGATTTAGCCAGTCCGGTTCGACAGATTGGTGGCTCGAAATAGCCGTTGATCGTCCACAGCTCCCGATAGTCGAAAATGTCGGACGCTTCAAGCGCGGTGGCGGCTTCGCCGAACTCGAATGTAGTAATCGAGCTAAGTGTGTCGCGCGCAGCGATTTCGCTGGCGCTGCTGATCGAGGTGAGGGGCATTAATAAAACTCCACAGTGCTGCGAGCGCGGGTCGCGCCTTCAAGCGGTTCGTTGTCGAGCGCATGCATGCAGGCCCAGGCCAAATCCGCGTGGCCGATCTCCTGGCTGCGTGCCGCGGTGTAGGTGAGCTTGCTGCCGCTCGGGGTCATCGCTCGCCGAATCGACATGAACGACTGCACCAGGTCCGTGTAGCTGGCGTCGAACTCGAGTCGCTGGTTGCCGATGACTGATTGCGCCTTCAGAATCAGTCGCGTCTTGAGTTCCGGCGAATATTGCAATGCATAAGTTCGCGGAAAGAACTGCTGAACAAGACGATATAGGCCGTAACCGACGCCGGTTGCGTCGACCGTGATCTTGGTGACGTTAAAGCGTCGGGTGATCTCGCGCACGTATTGCGCCTGTGTCTCGAAATCCTCGCCGCGCCAACGGTGACGTTCGAGCACGCGGAACTTGCCGCCGGGTTGGCTGGGTGGTGCGATCACCACGCATCCGGCCGCGTCGCCTTCGCTCGACAGCGCGGGGTCGTAGCCGATCCAGACGGGTCGCATGCCGAAGGGACGCGCCTCGTGCGGCTTCACGTCGGTCCAGGCTTCCCAGCTATCCACCATGCAGCGTTTCATCATGTCGAACGGGAACACGGACGCCGTGTCGTCGACGAATTCACACATATACAGGTTGGCGAAGTCGGCCGGGCTGTTGCTGTTGCGCTGCTCGTCGATATCGATCTTGTCGAAGCCTGCGGTTACCGCGTCTTCCACCGTAACGATCTGCCGCCACTGTCCGTCTGGGCATGACAGGCCGCGTGCGAGTGCGGTATGCGAAACATCGATTTCAACGCGCTTGTCAGCTGCACGTCCTTTGTTGAAGTGCGCGCCCGTCCAGAATTGATAAGCCTCGTGCGTCGTCGTGGATGGCGTCGAGAAGTGCGTCATGCGCAGGTGCTTGTGCGTGGCCATGCCTTGCGCGACCTTGTTGAGCGTCATGAAATTGCCGACCCAAAAATACTCGTCGAAGTACAGGTCGCCGTTATAGCTCTGTGCGGTGCGCGAGCTCGTGCCGAGAAAAATCATTTCCGCGCCGTTGGGCAAAATGATCGGGTCGCCCGTCAATTCCACTTCGGCCGCTTTCAAGGCGAAGCTCCGGATATAGCTCTTGAACACGTGAGCCTGCGCGCGGCTGGCCGACAGAAAAATCTGGTTATAGCCCGTCTCGAGGGCGCGCTCCAGCGCTTCCATCGAAAAGTAGAACGTCGCGCCGATCTGCCGCGACTTCAGAATGTTTCGACGGCGCATTGCGCGATTCATGTACCAGATGCGCTGATGACCGATTAGCCATTCTTTCACGGCATCGATCAGTTTTTGGCGCTGCTCGTCGGTCATCGCGTTGCGTTTGGGCCTGCGCCTTGGTGATTGCGGCGCGGCGTTTTCATCGTTCCCGCCGTCGGCGGAAGCGCGTGCGCTGCGCGCCTGAATCTTGCACATTCGCTCGATTTCGCGGCCGAGCAAATCGATCTCCTTGAAGTCTTTCGGATCCTTGTTCTCCTTCGTGATGAGCACGCGCATGCGCTGGTCGAGCGCGTCGCTAATTTTGTCGACGGACGTGGCCTGCTCCCACTTTCCGCGTTGCTTCCACGTCTCGACTGTCGAGCGCTTTTGCCCGATGTGTTCGGCAATAGCGGTGATTGTCCAGCCCGACCAGAACAGGTCGCGTGCGGCGCGGCGAACGGCTAGTTCGACTACTTGTGATCGGTCTGGGAAGGCGGAAAAGGGGTTTGCGATGGTCATGCGTCGAGCGTATCGCGCGCGAGAGCGCAGGCGTGAGCCCTTCAATTTGTGCTCAGACTTACTCGCCACGCGGCGCATTGAAGTGCGCTTGCTGCTCACGCACCATGCAACAAAAGCGGACTGGATCATGGAGGAAACACCATGCCTTTGAATTGGAAGCGGGTGGCTACGCAAGGCACGACGACGGACGGGCGCGAAATCACGCGTCAGCAGATTGAGGACATGGCGAGCACGTACGACCCGAGAACGAAAATCGGTGCACGCGTGTTCTGCGAACATATTCGCGGTATGGCACCCGATAGCCCGTTCCGTGCGTTCGGCGATGTGCGCGCATTGAAGGCTGAAGCGGTTGAGGACGGCAAGTTGGCGCTGTTCGCGAGGATCGATCCGACGGACGATCTAAAGGCGATGGCTAGAAGCCGTCAGAAAATCTATTCGAGTGTCGAGATCGATCCGAACTTCGCCGGTTCCGGCAAGGCGTATCTGGTCGGTCTGGGTGTGACCGACAGCCCGGCCAGTTTCGGTACCGACGTGCTGACGTTCGCGCAGCAGCATCCCGATCACTTTCGCTCGAAGAAACAACGCCCGGAAAACCTGTTCGCGGCGAGCGTCGAAATCGACACCGATTTTGGTGAAGCGGACAAAACAGAGGGCGCACCTGATCCGGTGACGTTCTTCAGCAACGTGCTCGCCAAGCTCGGTTTTAGCTCCCAAGCGAGCGGCAGCGCTCAGCCGGGTGCGGCGTCCTCGCCTACTGGCACGCAAGCAAAAACACCTGCCAGCACGTCAGCATCGGGCGCGGCGCAGAGCGCGCAGGCGTTCACGGTCGAGCAACTCGCCCACGCGTTCCATCAGGTCCAGCTTGAGGCGCAGGGCGAGGCTGCGGACAAAGCCGTGAGCGATCGCCTCGACAGATTCGAACAACAATTTTCCGATTTCGTGAAGAAGATGGAAACGGTGCAGTTCAGTGCGCCGCGCCCGGCCGTTACCGGTGCTGGCGGCACGGGCGAATTGACCGACTGCTGATCGTGGTAGTCGCGGACCACTCAACACAAGCACAGAACACACGCACAGAACACGAGGAATCGACATGACACCGATTGCACGCGCAGCGATCGAAGCGTATTCGCAGCAGATCGCGAGACTGAACGGCGTATCGGACGCGGCGAAGAAATTCGCCGTCACGCCGTCGGTCCAGCAAACGATCGAAAAGCGCATTCAGGAATCGGATGAGTTCCTGAGGGGCGTCAACATGATCGGCGTGACCGCGCAGCAGGGCGAGAAGCTGGGCCTGTTGATCGGCACGACGATCGCGAGCACGACGGACACAACCAAGCAGGAGCGCGAGCCTATCGATCCGCACGATTTCGACCCGAACGGATATTTTGCGTCGCAGACGAACTTCGATACGCAGATGCGTTACGACCTGCTCGATGCGTGGGCGCACCTGAATGGCTTTCAGGCGAAGTTGCGCGACATGCTGATTCGTCAGCAAGCGCTGGATCGCATTCGCATCGGCTTTAACGGCAAGACGCGTGCGGCTACCTCGGACCGGTCGAAAAATCCGGTGTGTGAGGACGTGAACGTCGGCTGGCTGGAGAAATACCGTCTGTATGCACCCCATCAGGTCCTGAAAGACGAGATTGTGGTTGGCAAAAAGGGCGCGCACTATCAAACGCCCGACGCGCTCGTCTTCGAGGCGGTCAATTCAATGGTCGCGCCGTGGCACGCGAGCAACCCCGATCTGGTTGTGATGTGTGGCCGGGAAACGATGCTCGACCGCTACTTCATCACGCTCAACGCCGACAATCGCCCGGTCGACCAGATTGCGGCCAATCTGATTGTGAGCCAGCAACGCATGGGCGGCCTTAAAGCGGTGCGCGTGCCGTTCATGCCGAGCGGCAAGCTGTTCATTACGCCGCAGCAAAACCTGTCGATTTACTGGCAGATCGGAGGCCGACGCCGCTCGATCATCGACAACCCGAAACGCGACCGCTACGAGTTCTTCGAATCGAGCAACGAAGCGTACGTGGTCGAGGACTACAGCGCGGGCTGTTTGATCGACAGCGTAACGTTCGCGGGCAGCGCGCCTCAGGCCTCCGAGAATCAAGCGGATTGAGGCGCGCCATGGTTCGAGACACGCCGATTTCCCGTCACCTGAAACAGGTCGCGGCACTGCACACGTCGAGCGCATCGGCCAGCGCGGGCCGCCAACACGCCCGCGCGCAGGACCTGATGCGCGCGAAACTCGCGTCCGATCAAATGCGCCTGAAGGACACGCGCTCGATCGCGCGCAAGATCGACATCAAGCGTGAAATCTTGCCGGACTACGCGCCGTACGTCGCCCAGGCGCTGTCGAGCGACGAAGGCGGGCAGGACGACGTGCTGGTGACAGTGATGGTCTGGATGATCGACGCCGGCGACTGGCGCGGCGCGCTCGATATCGCGGCCTATGCGATTCGTCATGGGTTGCAGATGCCCGCCACGTTTGAGCGCACGCTTGCGGCGACGCTCGCCGAAGGATTCGCCGACGCGGTGGGTGTGAACGCGGACATGCTCGCCGAAGTGATTGCGCTGGTCGGCCCATTCGATATGGTCGACCAGATCAAGGCGAAACTGAACAAGGCATACGGGCTGGCGATCGAGGCCAGCAACCCGAGCGGCGCGCTGGAGGCGTTGACAGACGCGCTGGCACTGAACGACCGGATTGGCGTGAAACGCGACATCGCCCGCATCGAGGCGACGCTCGCGTCGCAAGCGCCCCCGTCCGATTCGCTAGCGAGGGAATCGGATGCGTAACGAGTCCCTCGCGACAGGGCGGCACGCGTGCCGGGCGGCAAGCCTGGCGCTTAGCCGATCGGCACGCGTCCACCGCCCACCGAACTGTGCACGGCACTGTCCACCCTTCACAAAGGGGCGGCGATGAACGATTTCGTCTCTGTTGCGCCGACTTCAGCGCACACGGCGCCTGATCCGAATGCGCCGCGCGGCGACTCGATCCTCAAGGGCGATGGCTGGTATCCGGATATCGATCTGCAAGACGTGCGCGACGTTTTGCGTCTGGATGGCACGGTCACGCACGCGCGGCTCTTCGATGCCGTGGTCGAGGGCATCGCCCATGCGGGCGATGTGCTGCAAGCGTGGCGCGCGAGATGTGAGGCGAGCGGCGCGGCCGATCTGGCGGCAACTCACCCTCGTCAGGTCGCGGGCGAAAGCGTGCAGGTGCGCCGCTATCGGCGTGCGGTGTACGGCTGGGCGCATGCGTTGGTGTTGGAGCGGTATCGCGGCTACGACACGTCGCAGAGCGGCACACGCCGAGTCGATGCCGTGGCGTTGTCGCAGGATGAGGCGCGCCGGGATGCGTATTGGGCGCTGGGCGATATCGTCGGGCGGCGCAGATTAACGGTCGAGGCGATTTGATGAAGGTTCGTACGCTGCAAGACGAGTCTGCCGACGCGCTGTGCTGGCGCATCTACGGCCGCACCGATGGCCTGGTCGAGGCGGTCCTGGAGGCCAATCCGGGCCTGGCCGAGTGTGGCGTGCTGCTGCCGATCGGCCTGGAGATCGACATGCCGGACCCGGCGGGCGTGGCGGGAACAGCGCCGCTCGTGCAGCTATTCGATTGAGGTGCGTATGGAGGCCAATTCGCAGGGCAATTCGCAAGTTGAAGTAGAACGCAGCCCTGATGTGATCGCGCGCGTGATGTACGCGTTCATGGCGGGCAACGTCGTGATGTGCGGCCTGTCGGGGGCATCTTCACTCACGGGCTTGATGGTGCTCGCCGATGGTGTCGCGGGCGACGCGCTCGCCGTGCTGATGGCGAGCGTTGCCGTACTGCTGCTTGCCGACCTGCTCGTGAACGATGTGCTTCCCGTGCGGTTCGTGTGGCGGTGGGGTGAACGTTGCCGCCATGGCCTGTATGTCGCGGTCGCGTTTTGTTATTTGGTGCCACCGTTTGTGTGTGCGCCGTGGTTCGGCAATGCATGGCGCGAATACCTGTTTTATATCGCGATGGCGGCATTCGGTCTGGTGCTCGCTTTCCGCGATCAAATTCAAAAACGTCACCGGGGTGTCGCGTGCAAAACCTGATTCGCTATCGCTGGTTTTGGTTGGCGATCGTCTGGCCACCCTCGGCGTGGGCGGCCGCGATTACGTTCGATGACGATCTGGCGCACATCCCGTTCGCGGCCGTCGCGATGTGCCTGTTTCTGTCGTTCATCGGTGGACTGGCGAGCACGTTACAAAAGCTTGCTGCACCGGAGCCCGCCATCCGTTCGCTGTGGCTCGAAATCGTCAAGGATCTGGTCGTGTCGCTGGTGGCGGGCTTGCTTGCGTTCTTCGCCTCGGAATGGATGAATCTTGAGGCGGTGCTTGAAGCGGGCGTGATCACGTTATCCGGCTACGGCGGATCGCGCGTACTCGATCGGATGCTCGGCCGGGTGCTGCGAGAAGTTGACCGCGGCGTCGATGCGAGCCAGTAGATATCTCATGTCAGGAGCTGAGGAGAACGTATGCAGTTGACCGACCATTTTTCGCTTGGAGAACTGATCGCAAGCGCAGAAGCGCATAAGCGCGGGATCGACAACACGCCATCGGCCGCTACGATCGACAACCTGCGCAGGCTCGCTCAGACGCTGGAACAGGTTCGCACGCTGCTTGGCGCAAAGCCGATGTTAATTTTGTCGGGCTACCGGTGTGCGGCGCTGAACCGCGCGGTGGGCGGCGTATCGAACAGCGCGCACCTTCAGGGACTCGCGGCTGATTTCGTCTGTCCCGCATTCGGCTCGCCGCTCAAGGTGGTGCGCAAGCTCGCGGCATCGAATCTGCCGTTCGATCAGGTGATTCATGAAGGCGGGCGGTGGGTGCATATCGGGCTCGCCGTTGATGGCAAGAAACCCCGCCGACAAGTGCTGACCGCGCGTTTTAGCGGTGAGCATACGACGTACGCGGTCGGCGCATGAACCCGCTCGTCGCCAAGCTGCTCGGTGTCGCCATCGCGATTGCGGTTGCCGCGCTCGCGGCATGGGGCGCGGTGAGCTACGTCAATGGCCTGCGCGGCGAGCTGCGCGCCGCGCAGGACGATGCATCCAAGGCGCGCGAGACCATCAGCACGCGCGATAAAACGATTGCCGCGTTGCGCGCGCAGGCGCAGCAAAACGCCCAGCTGCAACGCCGTTTTGGTCTCACGCAATCGAAGATCGACCACGCACAGAAGCGCGTCGAGGACGTAACCCGGAGAGTCATCCATGAAACGCCTGAATCTCAAGCATGGGCTGATACTGTGCTGCCTGCTGGCATTGCCCGCTTGCACGCACATCCCGCCATCACCGGGGCCTGTGATTACATTCAACTCGTGCCCGACAGTGACGCGTTGCACGATGTCTGCCATGGCGCCAGAAACGAACGGTGACATGAGCATGGCGCTGAGCACCGTCAAAGCGGCGTGGGCGCGTTGCGCGGCTGTGGTGGACATGATTTTTGAGTGTCAGGCGCGCGCCGATGCGGGTGATCCAACCGCAGCCGTGGGTGCGAAATGAAGAAATCCGATTCGCTTCGAGCCGCGATCGCTGCGGCCCTGCCGGAGCTACCCCAGAACCCCGAGCGGCTGTTGCTATTCGTGGAGGGCGGTCACATCGCGGCCTCGCCTGGACGATCCGGGTCGTTCGAATATCGATATTTCTTGCGACTCGTGATGCTCGATTTTGGCGGCTCGGCCGATGCGGTCATGGGGGCGATCGTTCAATGGGCGCAGACGAACCAACCCGACCTGTTCCAGAATCGCGACACTCAGGTACACGGGATCGAGTTCGAGGCCGACGTGCTCAATAACAGCGCCGTTGACCTGTCGATTCGCATCAAGCTCACGGAAAGCGTTGTGGCACGAACGGCTGAGGATGAGCAGCGCACCTTTGTGCACTTGGACGACAGCGTGCCCGCGAATTCCGATTGGGACCCGGTGGCGTGGGTCGAAGGTCGCGGTCTGGCGTATGGCGTGTGTCCGAAGAAATGAGCGACGCAATGACTGACGATCTGCACGCACTTGAAACCGAAGCGCTTGAGCTGCTCGTGCGGCTATCGCCGTCGCAGCGCCGGGCCGCGTTGATGGACGTCGCGCGCATGATGCGGCGGCACCAGGCCGATCGCATCGCGCAGCAGTTGGACCCGGAGGGCACACCCTACGAACCGCGCAAGCGTGCAGGTGCCCGCTCGCGTAAAGGCCGTATTCGCCGACTGGCGATGTTCCGTAAACTGCGCACCGCGCGGTGGCTCAAAATCGAAGCAAGTCCCAATGAGGCGGCAGTGGGGTTCGCGGGGCGCATCGCCCGAATCGCAGCAGTCCACCAATACGGCGAGCGCGCACCGGTCGCGCCGCATGGCCCCGAGTATCGGTATCCACGCCGCGCGCTCCTCGGGTTCGCTATGCCGGATCGCGGCTCGATCCGCGATCGACTGATTGCGCATCTCGAAGGCCGTAAGTCTCGCGGCTGATCGGCGCGCAACGCAGCGCGCCATGTTGATTTCTGTGTCTGGCACGAGCACGTGCGGCATGGGCTCGCCGTGCGTTCGCGCACGCGCCATCATGTCCATTGATATTCGGGAGTGTTGAGAATGGATCAAGCGGCAGAAAATGAGGCGCGACGCGTGGCGCGCAATAGCGTGCTGCTTGCTCGCGTGATCGCCGTCGACGCGTCGGATGCGCAGAACCCGGTGTGCCGCGTGGCGATCGGCGATGAGGATTCGGACGGGCAAGGGCTCCAATCCGGCTGGCTGCGCTGGGCGACTGCGCGCGCGGGCTCTTTGCGCACGTGGAGCGCGCCCGCGATCGGAGAACAGGTCAAGGTCGATTGCCCGATGGGCGACTTGGCGCAAGGTATCGTCACCGGCGCGCTGTACTGCGAAGATCGACCCGCGCCGAGCACGAGCGTGAGTGAACACGTGATGCAGTTTGATGACGGCGCGCGTCTGTCCTATGACGAAGAATGGCACGCGCTGACTGTCGATCTGCCAGCGGGCGCGACGATTCGCATGATCGCGCCTGCGTCCGTTGTCGTGGAGACGAAAGACGCGACGGTAAAGGCCGAGGCGATCACGCTCGATGCTGCGCAAACGATATGCAAGGGAAAACTGATCGTCGAAGGTCCGTTCGAGTTCCTGTCGGGTGCAAACGGCCGCGCGGATAAGGACGGTTCCGGTCCGGTCATGCGAATCGACGGCTCGGCCGATTTCTCGGGCGTGGTGACGGCCGCTGACCATCAGGCGGGCGGCGTCAGTCTTATCCATCATCCGCATCAGGCACGGGGGTCGTTCGCGATCACGTCCGCTGGGCTTAAGGCGGGCGCATGAGCGGCATGAACGCACACACCGGCGGCTTCATCGATGGCGACGAGCACTTGTCGCAATCTCTGGCGATCATCATGTCAACGCCGCTCGCCTCGCGCGTGAAGCGCCGCACATTCGGCTCCGAGTTGCCTGATCTGATCGACGGCCCGGCGAACCGTGCATTGCTCGTGCGCCTTTACGCGGCGGTGGCGACAGCAATCATGCGGTGGGAGCCGCGCCTGACGCTTACCAAAGTGGCCTTCGATGCGCCCGCGTTGGCCGCTGGAGACTTCCGGCGTGGCTGCGTGCCGATTCTGATCGAGGGATACAGGACAGTGAATGGGCGCAGTGTTGCGCTCAGCGTGAAGTCGTCCGTTGATCTATCGGGGGTCCGGGTATGAGCCAAAGCGTGATCGACCTGTCGCGCCTGCCTGCGCCGAACGTGGTCGAAGAAATCGATTTTGAATCGCTGCTTGCCGAGCGCAAGGCGGGCATCCTCGCGCTGGTGCCTGACGACGTTCGCACGGCGCTCACCGCGAAGCTCGAACTGCAATCCGAACCGATCACGATTCTGTTGCAGGAGAGCGTCTATCGCGAAATGTATCTGCGCCAGCGCGTGAACAGCGCTGCGCGTGCAGTGATGCTCGCGTTCGCGATGAAGGGCGATCTGGATCAACTCGCAGCCCTGCTCGGTGTGAAGCGCCTGACGATCACGCCCGGCGATCCGGACACCGGTACCGATCCGGTGATGGAGTCGGACAGTGATTTGCGCGAGCGTACCCAGCTTGCGCCGCAAGGCTATTCCGTCGCAGGGCCGGAAGGGGCGTATCGGTCGCACGCGCGCGCAGCGCACGGTTCCGTGCTCGATGTGTCGGCGACCAGCCCGAGTCCGGGCGAAGTGCTCGTGTCCGTGCTCGTGCACGAAGCCGATGGCACAGCGCCGCAAGCGGTCATTGATGCAGTCATGACGGCGTTGAGCGCTGACGACGTGCGCCCGATGACGGACAAGGTGACGGTCAGAAGCGCGGAAATCGTGAAGTACGCAATAGACGCGATCATCTACACATTCGAGGGTCCGGACCCAGTCGTGGTGATTGACGAGGCACGCACGCGTGCGCAGAAATTTGCGAATGACTCGCGTCGCAATGGCCGGGAAGTCCCCTTGTCCGGAATCTATGCCGCACTCCACGCAGAAGGCGTCGAACGCGTCATGCTGATTTCGCCAACAAGCGATATTGCGATCACCGCTACGCAGGCATCGTTCTGCTCGGCGTTAAAAGTCAAGCACGGGGGAGCGTATGGCGGATGATCTGTTACCGCCGAACGCGACGCCGCTCATGCGTGCAGCGGCGCGTGCTACTGCGCCGCTTGGCGACGTACCCGTCCCGCTGCGGGTGCTGATGAACCCGGAAACGATTCCCGTTGATCTGCTCCCGTGGCTCGCATGGCATCTGGGCGTAACCGCGTGGAGTAACGCGTGGCCGGAACAGGTGCGCCGCGCGCGCGTGAAGGTGGCCATTCCGGTCGCACGCAAGAGCGGCACGGTAGCAGCGGTACGCGATGCGGTCGAAAGCTTTGGCGCGAACATCGTGATTCGGGAATGGTTCGAGCAGAATCCGCCCGCGGCACCTTACACCTTCGAGCTTTTTATGGTGGTGGCCGCCCGTGAGGGCAGTCCGCCGAGCGCGGCTTACGTCGCAGACATTCTGCGCGAAGTCGATCGAGCGAAACCCGTGCGCGCGCACTACACGTTCACGCAGGGACTTTCTAAGCAACTGCGTCAGCCCATAGGAGGCGCTGCGCGCGTGGCGGTGTATCGCAGGCTGAATTTATCCGAATCTCAATCCGAGGCGAAGTAACAGCGTATGGCAACCGTTCTTGTGATCACCTACGCAGGCCGCTCGGCGCTGGTTTCGCCCGCGCATACCGGCACGAACCCGCACAAGGTCACGCAGATCGGGTTGGCGTCGGAACCGTTCGAGGTGAGCCCGGAGCTCGAAAACCTGCCGCGCGAGCTTAAACGCATCAGCACCTTTGGAGGCGTGAACGTCGCGAACGACACGATTCACGTGACGATCAAGGATGAGAGCGCCGATCAATACACGCTGTATGGTTTTGGGCTGTATCTGGAAGACGGCACGCTTTTCGCGGTCTATGGCCAGGACACGCCGATCATGGAAAAGTCGCCCGTGGCCTTGCTGCTGCTGTCGAGCGACATGCAGTTCGCCGCGATCGACGCGACGCAACTCGTTTTTGGTGAAACGTCGTTTCTCAACCCGCCTGCGACCACTGAACGACAGGGCGTAGTCGAGCTCGCGACCAACGATGAGACGGTCGCGGGCACGGACGCTAAACGCGCGGTGACACCGGCTGGCGTGCAAGCAGCCTTGGGTCACGCGCTCATCGATAAAGCCGATCGCAAACACCGGCACGTCATCCCCGATGTCGATGGCCTGCAAGCCGCGCTGGACTCGAAGTTCAGCGTCTCAGGGGGCGCACTCGGCAACAACGCAGTCGTGGAAACGCGCACGGGATATGGCAAGGCAGCATTCGCCGTGCGCTCGCTGGATAACAACGGCATTGGCGGCGCTTTTGTAGAGTGGAATCGTGGCCGCACGCCTGCTGTTCAGATCGATACGCCTGCTGCAACGGGCGCATACATGGGCTTGCGCTGGACCCGCCAGGGCGGCCGGCACATCGGCGCGATCGACGCTTACGAAGGCGGTTCAGTTGCGAGCGCGCCCTCGATCGTGATGCATCTCGACGGCCAAAACAACGCGTGGACGTTCGGCCGAAGCGATATCACGCGCGGCGCGGGCGGCGCTGTGTACGGCACGTGGAATTTCAACCCGAACGCCTATCTTGCTTTGACCGGAGGCGTGTTGAGCGGGGGCTTGACAATCAACGCGAGCGAGCGCGTGAACGGCGAAATGCGAGCCAATTCCGTTGTGTCTCAAGGCAATGTGTATGCAGGCGGTGGGACGGGGCTATTCGCGCCTGATGGCAACGCCTACGGTGCGGTCTGGGGTGGCTGGTTATCCAACTGGTTGAACGCCCAGTTCGCCGCGCGCGCGCCCATTCGCAATGGCAACGGCGGCTATGGCTATGTCGTGAGCGACACGGGCAACAAAATCACCCTGAACTGGGGTGGAAATGTCGATATGCACGTCGATACAACCTACATCGGCGCCATCCTTACTCACGCGAACTTCGGCAATTGGGCCGCGCCCCGCACGATCCTTGATCAAGGGGGCGTAGGCTCATTCTGTATTCGTACTTCGCGTGGTGGCTATAGCTCGCCGAACCAGCCGTCCGATAACGGCTTCGCTGCCTACCCGGGCAACTGGCGTGTTCACGATCAATGCATGATCGGTGGCAACCATTCACTGTATGTCTACCTCTGGCAGCGCGTGAGTTAATGATGACGATTCCAGTCCTTTACGACACAAACGCAAAACCGCGTGCCGCAAACCCGTCCCGCGACGACAGCGCGGTATCACCCCGTTTGTCTGAAACACGAAACCCGTATCAAATCGGCACCGTCAAAAGCCCGCAATGGATGGATCCCGAACAGAAGCAATGCATACGCTGCATCGTGACGTTCCCCAATCATCCAATGGGTATGACCGATCCCGTTGTTTTCTCCGCGATGCCAACCGATGTCGAGGCGCACGGTCGGGAATTGTTCGCCCGACTGGTCGCGGGAGAATTCGGTCCGATCGCAGACTTTGCGGAGGATATCGGAACACGCTCACGACAGGCGCGCGAGAAGCGCGATGAGCTGCTTGCCACAACGCAATGGCTGGTTGATCGGCATCGTGATGAGCGAGACGGCGGCGTGCCGACGACGCTATCTGCCGATCTGTTTGCAGCCCTGCAAGCGTATCGCCGGGCATTGCGCAGCATCACCGAGCAACCAGAATTCCCGGCCTCGATCAACTGGCCCGTCTCGCCGCTGTAAATCCTCTTTCTTAATTTGGAGTGACTGAAATGCCCTTGGACAAGACCGTTGTGATCGCCTCGATTGGCGTGCCTGCCTCGTTCCATGTCGTGCGCCGCATTACCGTGGATCTTCAGCTCAAGCAAAGTGCGATCGAAGTCGCAAGCTTCTACAACAAGGAAGTCGCCGAGCAAGGCGGGCAATCGATCGGTTTTGCGACCGTGCAGGTCGAGGGTCTGCCCGGCAAGGGCGAAGACCTGATCGGCTTTGCCGAACGGCTACTCGTCGTGCAGCCCGCCGAGGGCGTCGATGAGTCGACGCTGAGCCCAAATCGCTATGTGTTCTCTGGCGCGCAAGTGGTGCCCGAAGTTGTGCCTGAAGTCCTACCCGAACACGCAGCGGCATAGTCAAGTATCCCGTAAATCCTCACCCTCACATCAGGAGTTGCACACCATGCCGCAGGGCTATCATCACGGCGTAACCGTAGTGGAGGACCGTTCCGGGGTTCGTCCGATCACGACGATTTCAACGTCAATTATCGGCGTCGTCTGCACCGCGCCCGATGCTGACGCCGCGGCGTTTCCGATGAACACGCCCGTGCTCATCACGAACGTGGTTGAGGCGCTCGGCAAGGCAGGACGCAAAGGGACGTTATACAAGACCCTCGATGCGATTTCGAAACAGGCGCGCCCGTTCGTCGTCGTGGTGCGCGTGCCGCAAGGCAAGGGCTCAGACGAAACGACTTCGAATGTCATCGGCACGGTGAACCCTGATGGCACCAAAACCGGTATCTTCGCGCTCGAATCGGCACCGGGTGTCGTGCACATCAAGCCTCGCATTCTCGCCGCACCGGGACTTGATACACAGCCTGTCGCCAGTGCGCTAGCGACGAGTGCGCAGATGCTGCGGGGGTTCGCGTACATCGCCGCGCGCGGTGTGGATGGCGAACTGGTCGCAACGAAAGAAGACGCGGTGGCCTATCGCAAGATGTTCGGTCAACGCGAAGTCATGGTGATCTGGCCTGACTTCATCGCATGGGACGAGAATGCGTCACAGGCGAGCGTGGTGCCCGCCGTCGCCTATGCGGTTGGCATGCGCGCCAAAATCGATCAACTCGTCGGCTGGCATAAAACGTTGTCGAACGTCGCCGTGAACGGTGTGCAGGGCATCAGCAAGCCCGTTTCATGGGACCTGCAGAACCCGGCAACGGATGCCGGGTTCCTCAACGAAAATCAGGTGACCACGCTTATCAGCCGTGATGGCTTTCGCTTCTGGGGTTCGCGCACCACCTCGAACGATACCGATTTCGCGTTCGAAAACTACACCCGTACCGCTCAGGTGCTTGCCGACACGATCGCCGAGGCGCAGTTCCCCACGATCGACGGCGCGATGGCGCCGAAGCTCCCGCGCGACATTATCGAAAGCATCAGCGCAAAGCTGCGCTCGATGACGACCAACGGCTACCTGATCGGCGCGTCGGCCAGTTACGACATGGACCGCAACGGCGTGGCCGAACTGCGCGACGGAAAGCTGGTGGTCGATTACGACTACACGCCGGTGCCGCCGCTTGAAAACCTCACGCTGCGTCAGACGATCACCGATTCGTATTTGCTCGATTTCGCCTCGCAGGTCAACCGCTAACTCGCCGCGCGGCCTGTGCCGCGCACACATGAACGGAGGCACAAAACATGGGGATGCCCAGCAAGCTTAAATACTTCAACGTGTTTCTCGACGGTACGTCCTTTCTGCACAAGACCCCGGAAGTGACGTTGCCCAAGCTCTCACGCAAGATGGAGGAGTATCGCGCGGGCGGGATGTTGGGACCGATCCAGATCGATTTTGGTCAAGAGGCGATGGAAATCGAATGGACGCTCGGTGGTGTCGAGCGCGACATACTGCGCCATTACGGAAAGGGCACGGTTGACGGTCTGATGTTGCGTTTTGCGGGCGCATACCAGGACGAAACGTCCGAACAGTGGATCGCCGTCGAAATCGTCGTGCGCGGCCGCTTCAAGGAACTGGACTTCGGCACCGCGAAGCCCGGCGACGACACGACTGTGAAAGTCACGATGCCATTGACGTATTACAAGCTGTCGATCAACGGCACAGCCGAAATCGAAATCGACGTACTCAACATGATTCTGAGCATCGGCGGTAAGGATTCATTCGCCGAAGTGCACAAAATCATCGGTGCCTGATTTCATGCGGCCCGGCTCGCACGGGTCCCTTAACCTCTATTCGAAGGAACGACCGAGATGGAAACAAAGACAGCCGAGAACACGATCACCCTCGATCAACCGATCCAGCGCGGCGACACCGAAATTTCGGTCGTCACGCTGCGTAAGCCGGCGGCAGGCGAGCTGCGCGGCGTGTCGCTCACGGAGCTGGTCAATCTTGACGTGAGTGCGCTCCAGAAGGTGATTCCACGCATCTCGTCGCCTGCGCTTGTCGAATTCGAGGTGGCGCAGCTCGACCCGGCTGACCTGTTGCAAATCGGGGGTGTCGTGAGCGGTTTTTTTCTGACGAAAGCTATGCGGGAAAGCATGGACTCCCGCCTGTAATCGAAGACGCGATGGCGGACGTGGCGCTGGTGTTTCACTGGCCGCCGTTCGTCATGGACCGCATGTCCGTTTCTGAATTGATGGACTGGCGCGAGCGCGCACGAGAGCGATACGAAGAGCAATGAACAACGAACTGAAACTGCGCGTCGTGTTCGCCATGGTGGAGAAAATCACCGCGCCGCTGAAGAAGGTCATCAGCGGCAGTCGTGCTGCCTCGAAGGAACTCGGCAGTCTCCAGCAGAAGCTCTCGCAACTCCAGAATCAGAAACGCACCGTCGATGCGGTGAAGTCGCTGCGTGCGGAGATGGGGCGCACCGCAACGAAGCTCAAGGAGGCGCGCGCGAGTGTGGCCGATCTGAGCGCGAAGATCCGCAGTACCAACGAGCCGACCGTGCGCATGCAGAATTCGATGCGGCGCGCATCGGCCGCTGTCATGTCGCTGACGGCGCAGCAGGCGCGCCAGCGCGATCGCCTGGGCGAACTGAGAAGCCGGATGCAGCAAGCCGGACGCGGGGCGCAAACGCTTACGGAATACGAGCGCGGGCTGCACGCGAGCATCACGCGCACGAACGCGGCGCTCGCGGATCAAGGCCGCAAGCTGCAATCCGTGCAGGCGCGTCAAGCCGCTCGCGCTCGTGAGCAGTTGCAGAACACGAAGACGTTCGCGGCCGGGACGGCGGTCGCCGGATACGCGACGCGCACCGTCGGCGCTCGCATGCTCGGCGGCATGGGGCAGGCGCTTAGCGAGGCGAAGGCATACGAACAGCAGGTGTCGCAGTTCCGCGCGCTCGGCGTCGGAGAAGCGAAGCTTAGCGAAGCAAGAAAGTTTGCCGAGCGCATCGACGTGAAGGGCTTGAGCAAGCTCGACAAGCTCAAGTTGCTCAAAGAAACGTTCACGATCACGCGGGACATGCACCACGCGGAAGAAATGGCCCCGCTGCTCGCCCGGATGAAAGTCGGCATCGAGACTGTCATGGCCCGGCGCGGGCACGGTGAGGGTCACGGCGAGCTTGCCGAAAACATGCTGATGGACCTCGTTAAGACGACGGAATTGCGCGGCTCGCTCAAGAGTCCGGAAGCCTTCCAGCGGGCCGTGGACAACGCGACGAAAGCGTATGTCGCTTCGGGCGGCACGGTGAAGCCAGAAGACTTCCTGAACGCGATCAAAACGGGCGGCATCGCCGCAAAGCAGTTGGGCGACAACTCGTTTTATTTCGGCTTGCTGCATACGATGCAGGAAATGGGCGGCTTCCGTGCGGGTACGGGCCTGATGAGCGCCTACACGAACTGGGCGCAGGGGCGCACCACGCAGCAGTCGGGCGAAGAACTGGTGAAAGCCGGGCTGATCAATCAGAACTCGGTGAAGTACGGCAAGACCGGGCACGTCACGAAAATCCTTCCCGACGCGCTCAACCAGATCGAGCTATACAAAACTGACCCGTTCGAATACTTGATGAAGGAAGTCATCCCGAAGATCAACCCGAAAGGCAATCTGACGGATATGCAGGTCGTGGCCAAGATAGGTCATCTGTTTTCGTCGCGCAAGGGCGGTGACCTTTTCGCCTCGCTGTTTCTGGAGCGCGCGAACATCATGAAGCACCGCGAGAGCGCGCCCCAAGCGTTCGGTGTCGATGCACTCTACAAGGAAGGAACCAACATCTCCTACGGTAAGGAGATGGACGCGCTCGCCAAGCGCGCCACGCTGGAGGCCGAGCTGGGCGAAAAAATCCTGCCGCTGTACAACCAGGAGCTTGAACTGACTTCCAAGCTGCTGTCGCGGGTGACAGAATTCACGCGCCAGCACGGCGAAGCGGCCCGCATGGCGCTCATCGCACTGGCGGCGCTCGGCGTCATTCTCGGTGTGGGCGGAACGCTCACGATTGGGCTTGCGGCGATCATCGGCCCGCTCGCGATGATGCGATTCGGCCTGCGCATGCTTCGCGTCGAAGGTGCGGCGGCGGCAGGCGGGGTCAACGTCAATGTGGCGGCGCTCGGACGATTCGCGAAGCTCGCGAGGGCGTTCAGCTCGGCAGGGGGCGCGGCGACCAACACGGCGTCGCGCTTGCGCTTGGCGCTGTCGGCCGCATGGGACGCATCATCGCCGCGCCAGTTCGCGCGTACCGTCTCTACGCGTATTCCTGCCGCTTTGCGTGCGGCACGTGAGGCGTCCGGGAAGTGGGGCGCGGATACGCTCGCGAACGTCAAGCGAGGCACGCACGCCACGCGTGAATACCTGGTCGAGTTGGCGCGTGTGGCCGCAGCGAAGCGGGCCGCGCTCGCCTCGCGCGTCGTGAGCGCGGGTAGGTACGTCGCGCGCCGCGGCGTGCGGGGTGTCATCGGTGACGCGGTGGGTGGTGGCGTGAGCCTCATCAGGGGCGGGGCGCGCAGCGCGATCGCAGGCGTCACCCGTGCACTCTCAACGCTCGGTCAAACACTGCTGTTTGTCGGTCGGCTGGCGCTGACGAATCCGATTGGGATCGCGATCACGGCGATCGCGCTCGCGGCGCTGCTCATCGTTCGATATTGGGCACCACTCAAGGCATTTTTTTCAGGATTCTGGGAAGGGCTCAAAGAGGGGTTGGCCCCGTTGAGCGGCATTTTCTCGGGGCTTTTTGTGTCACTCGCCGCCTTGTTCGCACCGCTCAAGCCGGTGTGGGATTGGCTGCTGGAAAAGGTGCAGGCCGCGTGGGAGTGGTTCAAGGAACTTTTCGGGCCGATCGATGCGACCAAAGACAGTCTCGATCGCGCATCGTCGAGCGGCAGAGCGTTCGGTCAGTGGCTGGCCGGGTTGATCGTGACAGCGGCGCAAGCGTCAAAGCAGTTCGTGGACTTCGGCGCGAACCTGATGCAAGGCCTGGTCAACGGCATCACGAACGGCCTGAAATCGGTCCGGGACGCGATTACGAACGTGGCGAGTTCGACGGCGGTATGGTTCAAGGAAAAGCTCGGCATTCACAGTCCAAGCCGCGTATTTGACGAACTGGGCGGCTTCATCGGGCAGGGCGCGGCAAACGGGATCGACGGGCAGCGCATACGCGTGGCGTCGGCGGCCGCGCGACTGGCAGGCGTTGCCGCTGCCCCGTTCGGCGCGTTCATGCAGCCGATGCAAAGCCCGGTGCCTGACCAGCAGTATCGCCCGCTGGTCGGCGAGCGCGGGTCGCGCGCTGGGTCAACGGCTTCGGCGGCAATCGCTCGCCAAGGCGGAGGGAGCGAGCCGGGCGTGCATCACTACACGATCCATATCCATATCCATGCGCAGTCAGGCGATGCAAACGACATCGAAGCCGCCGTGCGTCGAGCACTCCAGGATGCGGAGCGCGAACGCCGTCGGCGCAGCGCTTCGAGCCTTTCCGATCGCGTGTGGGGGTAAGCCATGCTGTTTTCCCTTGGGGCGTTCGTTTTTTTGACGGAACTTGCCCCGCTCCATCAGTTTCATCGTCAGCGCGCGTGGAAATTCGCGAGCAATTCACGCGTCGGTGCGCGAGACAGTACCCAATACCTCGGGCAGGGTGAAGACTCGATCGTGATCGAGGGCATGATTGCGGCGGGCGAAATCGGCACGCCGGTTTCGCTCGATCTCCTCGTCGCGATGGCAGATGTCGGTGATGCGCATGTACTGGTCGATGGTACAGGGCGTGTCTACGGTGCGTTCGTCGTGGAAGCTTTAAGAGAAACACATTCGTATTTCAACTTACTCGGCGTCGCCCTGAAAATCGAATTCGAGTTGACGCTCAAGCTCGCCGATAACGACGCGCTGGGCGCGACCGTGGATGGCGGCTCGCAGAACAAGAAAGCGCCGGCAAACGGGAAGCTAGACCAGGCACCGGTGCCGGACGTGCCGACATACATCAAGTCGGGTAAGGCGAAACGCGCGAAGAAGGGGAAGCGATGAGTGAGCCGACAGGTGAAAAATCAGCGAATGCAGGCCGCAAAGTGCCCCAATGCGACTACCGCATCACGCTCGATGGGCGCGATATATCCCGCCGCATCTCGCCTTCCCTGGTCTATCTGACGCTCACCGAATCGCGCGCCGATGAAGCGGATCGGCTCGATCTCGTGCTCGATGACACGCAGGGTGAGCTCGCAATCCCCAAGCGCGGCGTCACAATCAAGCTGATGCTCGGATGGGTCGGTCAGCCGCTCGTGGACAAGGGCAGTTTTATCGTGGATGAAATAGAGTTCCACGGTGCGCCCGATCAGATCACGGTCAGCGCACGATCGGCGTCCATGACAGGTGCAATGCACGAGCGGCGCGATAAAAGTTGGCACGCTCAGACCATCCATGCGATTGTTAAGGCAGTCGCGGCCCGTCATAAGCTCACGCCGGTGGTCGGCGACGCATTGGGCAAGATCAAGATCGATCACATCGACCAGACAGGCGAAAGTGACCTGTCGTTTCTGACGCGGCTTGCCAAGCGCTACGACGCGGTGATGACCGTGAAGGATGGTCGGCTGTTGTTCCTGCCGATCGGCGCGGGCGCTACCGCAAGCGGCAAGCCGTTGCCGACGATCCAGATCCGCAAGTCGAGCGGCGACTCGTATCGGTATCACGTCTCGCAGCGAGAAAGCTATTCGTCGGTTCGCGCGCGCTGGCATTCATCGAAAAAAGGACGCACGCAGTCGGTCACGGTGGGCGGTGACGATGCCAGCAGCGTGAAGCTATTGCCGGAAACCTTTGCCACGCAGGCAGAGGCAACGGCCGCAGCGAAAGCGGAGTACGCACGCACGCAGCGTGGGCAGGCGACGTTCGACATTTCGCTGGCGCTTGGCCGGGCCGATGTGTATCCAGAAATGCCAGCGAGCGCGAAGGGGTTCAAGCCGGGCATTGATGAAACGCCGTGGCTCGTCAAACGCGTGAGCTCCCGTCTGGACGCAAATGGCGGGTTCACGACATCGCTCGAAATGGAAATGCGCGACGATCCAACGACGAGTCGACATCGCACACACTTTCGCAAAGGCGGGTAATCCTTTTTTGCGCTTCTTTTCGGACAAAGTCAAATAGTCGAAACAACAGCCGAACGGTAACCTTCGTAAGTTTAATCTTCCAAATTACGAGGGAAAATGGCACTGGAACCGGGTTTCAGCTTTGACCGTCTAGACATGACGAGGTATATGGAAATTGTGCTCGATTATCTGGCAGAGCACTCTCGGGGAAACGAACGAATCCTCGATATTCCAGCTGGGTCAGGTGTCTTTGGTACCACTCTCAGGCAGCTAGGACATGAGGTGATAAAGGCAGACATTAACGGATGGGAAGGAACTGTTCGCGCAAACATGGAGGGGCCTTTACCCTGGTCAACCGATGAATTCGACGTCGTGACATGCCTCGAAGGAATCGAGCATGTAGTTAATTCGATTGGTCTAATGCAGGAATTAGTTAGGGTGACAGCGCCGCAAGGTCGGATAATTATCTCCACGCCCAATATCGCAAACCTTCATTCGCGCCTGCAGTTCTTGTTCACGGGTACGTTCTTTCAGTTCGCCGCGCACGGCATGCGTCAAAGCAATGGGAGATTGGTCGACCGCGGTCACATCAGCCCATATACGCCCCTTCACCTGATCTATTTCTTTGGTTCTATGGGCTGCAGACTCACTGACATACGTGTCGACCGAGCAAAAAGAAAGGTTCTCATACCGCTCTACCTCTTGATGAAACCCTTCTCGTATCTTTGGACCCGTCGGGTCGCAAAAGGGACGCCGCCTGGCACATATCCGGGGGTAAGCTCGTTGACCAAGCTTCTGAACGGTTACAAACTCATGTTCGGCCGCTCGCAAATCCTCGTCTTCGAAAGGACGGTTGAAGGAGCCAGCGCTCCTAACAATTAGAACGGCTCACCGGTTCACTTTCGTCGGTACGCGGGTGGCCCAACTTCGGCCCACATTGGTCCGGAGCGCCACATTCGCGGCAGTTCCATCGCCAGCAAGCGCCAGCGAGCCAGGACAGCGACGAACGTGCCTTCGGCCTTCGCGCGGCGGATTTTGTCGGCGACATTCCATCCGCGAACGTAGAACGTGAGACTTCGCTTGCTTGACAGGTAATGGGGCGAATGAACGCCTACCCAGGCAAGCATCTCGTCGGGCGTGATATCTGGTGCGGCTGGGTCGGGGTCGAGGGTGGCAACCACAGAGGCTTCTTCGGTCGTAGAAGCCTCTTCAGAATCTTTGAGCGCTTCGCGCGCAAGCAGGCGCAGCACCTCGACGCGGTGCCAAGGGATTGGCGTTCGCCCGGCGAGGTAGTTGCGCACGGTGCGGGTGCAGCAGCGCAGCCGTCGTGCAACGTCTTTGAGTGAAAGGCCATCCGTGAGCGCGAGGAAATCCTCAACGCAGGCATGTCGTGGTGGTGAGAGCACTTGGAATCCGGCGAGAGATTAAGTGGTGCTGATACGATTGCGAACGGTTGCTCCATTTTTTGCGCAATGTATCGCACCAAACTTAAAGAGCTAGCAGTTCCACTTTACATAATGTTAATTATCGGTATTTTCATAACGCCAGCCGGATTGAAATGTCGCCCCATCAATGCCCGCCGCCACCACCCGCAGACTTCACCGACGTAAATAAAAACGACACCGGCACGAAGATCGCGCAAAAAATCGCCAGATAACCGAACGTATCGATATACGACAGCAAGGTCGATTGCGCCGCGAACGTCTGATACATATGCCCGGTGGCCGTCTGCGCGGCTTGCGCCATCGGTTGTCCCGTCAGTTGCACGACCGATGTCGTGGTCTGCGCGAGCGTGTCGTTGAAGCTCTGCGAAAGCGTGCTCATATGCTCCGACAGATGCGCCGAGCGCGCCTGACCGCGTTCCCGGACAATCGCGGTCGCCAGCGATATGCCGATGGACCCCGAGACATTGCGAAACATGGTGAACAGCGCGGAAGCATCGTCGCTGAGTTCCGAAGGCACAGTCGTGTAAGCCAGCGTCGTGATCGGCACGAACAGGAAGCCGATGGCGATCGACTGGAAACATCGCAACTCGACGAGCGTCTTGAAGTCGATATCCGGCACGAGTTCGTAGCGCGAGAAAATCATCGCGCAGGTCAGCAACAGAAAACCCGTCGCGACCAGAAAACGCGTCTGCACATACGGCATTACCTTGCTGACGATCGGGATCAGCATGACGATCAGCACCGCGCCCGGCGACAACACCAGCCCCGCGAGCGTCGCGGTGTAGCCGAGTTGTTGTTGCGCAAACTGCGGCACCAGCACGGCGCTGCCATACAGCACGACGGAAAACGCGGCCATCGTCAGGCAGCCGATCGCGAAATTGCGATCCTTCATCACGCTCAGATCCACCACCGGTTTTTTCGCGTACAACAGCCAGTAAATCGCACCGACGATGCCCGCTACGGCCAGCGTCGCGAACACGCGAATGAAGTTCGAGTTGAACCAGTCCGCATCCTCGCCGCGATCGAACATGACTTGCAGACAGCCCAGACCGACCGTGATCAACCCGATGCCGATAAAGTCCACGCTCGCTTTCTGCTTTTGCCGCCACGGCGGATCTTCCACCAGTTGATAGACGGCAAGCGAGGTCAGAATGCCCACCGGAACGTTCAGCAGAAACACCCAGCGCCACGAGAAGTGATCGGTGATCCATCCGCCGAGCGTGGGCCCGAGCACCGGCGCAACCACGATGGCGATCGCGGAAATCGAGAACGCCCTTCCCCGCTGTTCGGGCGGGAAGGTATCGAGAATGATCGACTGTTGATTCGGCTGAAGGCCGCCGCCGAAAAAGCCTTGCAGCAAGCGGAAAATGATCAGTTGACCGAGATTCGTCGCCATGCCGCACAGAAACGAGAAAATCGTGAACGCGACGATGCACACAAGAAAATAGCGCTTGCGGCCCATCACGCGCGAGAAAAAGCCCGAGATCGTGAGCACGATGCCGTTAGCGACGAGGTACGACGTGAGCGTCCATGTGGCTTCGTCGTAGCTTGCCGACATCGTGCCCGCAATATGGGGGAGCGCGACGTTGACGATCGTGGTGTCGAGCACTTCCATGAACGCCGCGAGCGTCACGACGATCGCCACCATCCACGGATTCGCGGCGGGCTTCCAACTCGCGGCGCCAGGTTGCGCGGTAGCGTCACTCATTCCACTCTCCGGTGCGGTAACGGAGCATGGTAATGCGGAAAATAAATTTACGTATCAGGCCGATGTGGCGATTCAGCCGAGCGGCGATACGCCCGTCAGATGCGCATGTCCCCAGAACAGCATGAAACCATAGAAGGCCAGCCCCGCCACGACGACGATCACGTCGTTCGCGGTAGTCGCGGGCGCACCCGGCACAGCACGCTTGGACGTTCTTCTGGATACCGAAACAAGGTCCGCCACGGCCCACAGAAGAAACCCGCCGAAAAGCAGGATGTCGTTCAGCGTGCCGTTCGCAAGCAGATGCGCGACCGCCCAAAGGATGACCGCAATGAGCATCGGATTGCGAGCAGCGCGCTTGATGCGCCCTGGCAAATAAGCGGCAATGAGTAGGGGAAAGACCGGGAGCATCAACAGAAAGGCCACGTGCTTCAGCCATTGTGGCGACGCGTAGACCACGACCGGCATGTGCCGCGCGATGCCGTATCCGTAAATCATCGCGATCAGGCTCAGGATGGAGACGACTGAATAAAGCCCCTTCCACGGTCCTTCTCCCAGTCGCGTGAGTTGCGCATCCCGCCAGCGCGGCGCGACGATGGAGACGGAGTGAACGCCCAAAAACACAATCAGACCGACGATAAAGATGAACATGGCGCGCAATATTGACAGTGACAACATCAGAATAGATATCGCTTTGCTTCACGTCAAGCTAAAATTGACAGTGTCAATATCGAACGAACGACGACGTGACCACAGCAAAGAAAACACGCAAAGCCCCGCGCCCGTACCATCACGGCGCGCTGCGCGAAGCCATGCTCGAAGGCGCGGAGCGGATTCTCGCGCGCGAGGGCATCGACGGACTCACGCTGCGCGCGGCGGCTCGCGAGGCGGGGGCATCGCATGCGGCGCCGAAGAATCACTTCGAGAACGTGGCGGGCTTGTTGAGCGAACTGGCGGCGGTTGGATTCAGGCGCTTCGAGCATCGTCTACTGCATGCAGCGCGTTCCGCCAGGACAGCGGATACCAAACTCGCCGCACTCGGACGCGCCTACGTCGAATTCGCGACGGAGTTTCCCGGCCTCTTTCTCCTGATGTTCCGAAGCGAGCGACTGGACCTTCAGCGCCCTAACCTGCGCGCGGCCATGATCGCCGCGCAGTCCGTGCTTCGTGAGGCGGTCGGCGCGGAACTCGCATCGGACGGCACCTTGCCCACCGATGGCGCGGCACGCCTCATCACTGCATGGTCCACGGTCCACGGCTTCGCCATGCTCAAGATCGACGGCAGGCTCGATTCGATCGTCGCGAGCCAGTCGATCAATCTCGATGCAATGGGCTTGCTCGACGTCATCCTGAAGGCCGGCGGCGGACGGCTGGAAAATGCTCAGGCGCCCGCCAAAAAGAAAAAGCCGTGAAGAGCGCCCTCTTCCTTCGGCAGGCGGTGATTGCATCGATTAAGGAAAACCCTGATCGCCCCCCGCCCCGCGCCGCTTCTGATGTTGATTGATCGAATCAAGATTGCCCGCCATCCGCGCCGGTGCGAATCTCTTTCCACGCTTCAACGCTCAGGCAAAAATTGGAAAGAGGATCGCGCAATGTCTGCATCGAACAAGGTTGCCGCCGTCACGGGCGCGGGTTCCGGAATTGGACGTGCCACGGCGAGCGCACTCGCGACCGCGGGCTTCACGGTCGCGCTGATCGGACGCCGTGCGGAACCGCTGCTGGAAACGAAGGAAGCGATCGTCATGGCAGGCGGCCGCGCCGAAGCGTTCCCCGCCGATGTCACTGACGAAGCATCGGTCGAACACGCGTTCGCTCGCATCGCAGAAGCATTCGGCCGGCTCGACGTGCTGTTCAACAACGCGGGCCGCAATGCGGGCGCGGTGCCGCTCGAAGAATACAGCCTCGAATTCTGGAACGATGTGGTCGCCACCAATCTCACCGGCGTGTTCCTGTGCGCGCGCGCCGCATGGCGTTTGATGAAGACGCAAACCCCGCAAGGCGGACGCATCATCAATAACGGTTCGATTTCCGCGCATTCGCCGCGCCCCAATACGATCGCGTATTCGGCGACCAAGCATGCGGTGAGCGGCATCACCAAATCGCTTGCGCTGGATGGGCGCGCGTTCAACATCGCGTGCAGTCAGATCGATATCGGCAACGCGGCCACCTCGCTCACGGACCGCATGACGCGCGGCGTGTTGCAGGCGGACGGCACCACCGCGCCCGAAGCACGCATGGATGTGCGTCACGTTGCCGATGCGGTCGTGCACATGGCGAACCTTCCGCTCGATACCAACGTGCTGAACATGACCATCATGGCGACCACCATGCCCTTCGTGGGACGCGGATAACGCCTCGCCTTGCCCGCCTGCATCGAGAATAAAAACACGGCAGGCTCATCTCAGGAGACACGGATGAAAGTCGCAGAAGAGCAGCCATTGAGCATGCATGAGCAGGCCGCTTATGCATCGAATGTATCGACGGCCAAAGCATCGAAAGTTCGTTACGTCGTGCTCGCGATGTTGCTGATCGCCACCATCCTCAACTACGTGGACCGCTCGGCGCTTGGCATCGTCGCACCGGGTCTGTCGAAGGATCTTCATCTCGACCGTATGCAGATGGGCGAACTTTTCGCCGTCTTCGGGCTCGCGTATTCCATCGCGCTGTTGCCGGGCGGTCTGTTGACGGATATTGTCGGCTCGCGCGTGGCGTATGCGCTGTCGCTGATCGGCTGGTCGTGCGCCACGCTCACACAGGGCATCGCGAACGGCTATCACATGCTGCTGGGCTCGCGCTTCGTGATGGGCGCGCTGGAAGCGCCCGCGTTTCCCTCCAATGCGCGCGCGGTGACGCTGTGGTTCCCCACGCAGGAACGCGGCTTCGCGACGAGCGTCTATGTGATGGGCCAATACATCGGCACGCCGCTTTTCACGGGCTTGCTGCTGTGGATCTCGGGTGTCTATGGCTGGCGCTCGGTGTTCTTCGTCACGGGCGGCTTCGGCATTCTGTTCGCGGCGCTGTGGTATCGCATCTATCGCGATCCGTCGAAGCATGCCAGCGTGAACGCGGCCGAACTTCAGTACATCAACGAAGGACACACTGAATCCACGAAGAAGGCGCGCGAGAAATTCAACTGGCGCATGGCGCTTAAACTGCTCGGCTATCGGCAGATTCTCGCGATCTGCCTCGGCAAGTTCTGCAACAACACGCTGCTCGTATTCTTCACGACGTGGTTCATGACATACCTGATCGAAGCGCGCCATATGTCGATGATAAAAGTCGGCATCTTTCAGGCCTTGCCGTTTCTCGGCGCGACCTGCGGCATTCTGGCGGCGGGTTCGCTCTCGGACTTTTTCATCCGGCGCGGTGTGTCGATTTCGACGGCGCGCAAGGCACCGCTCATCATCGGCACGCTGTTGGGCGCGAGTATCGTGCTGGTGAATTTCGTCGAATCGAATGAAGTGGTGATCGCCATTCTCACCATTGCGTTCTTCGCGCAGGGGGTCGGCTCGATGTCCTGGGCAGCGGTGTCAGAGATCGCGCCGCGTCAATACGTAGGACTGACGAGTAGCATCACGAGTCTTGCGGCGAATATCGCAGCAGTCACGACGCCGCTCATGATCGGCTATATCACCCATCACACAGGGCACTTTTATTGGGCGCTGAACCTCATGGGCGCGATCTGTCTGCTCGGCACGCTGTCGTACTCCGTCCTGCTCGGCAAGCTGTCGCGCATCGAGCTTTAACCTTATCTTCTCTTCGACGACATTCGCATGATCGAATTCAAGTGGGATCATCTGCAACTCTGTTCCAGCGATGCCGAAGCCACCGCCGCATGGTTCGCGCGATGTCTGAATGCCGAGATCGTGCGCCGTCCGGGGCGCGTGGACGTGCGTATCGGCAACATCGATATGTTCATCACGTCACGCGCGGACGCGCAGACCGTGCAGCTCGAAGCGGGCGCGCGCATGCAGGGCATCGATCATTTCGGTGTGACCGTAAACGATCTCGATGCCGCGTTCGCGCATCTCAAGCAATGTGAAGCAGAGATCGTAGAACCGATCAAACAAGTACGCGCAGGCGTGCGCGCATGCTTCGTGAGATCGCCGGGCAATATCCTCATCGAGATTCTGGAACGCAAACCCGCCGAGATGACTTTCAACTGAAAAGAGGTCAATATCGAGGCTCATCGTTTCATTGCGGCGCGACGCCTCTCTTTCATGCGAACCTGGATCACGCTGACCGAAGCGGCACGGCAACTCGGCGTACAACCGCAGACCGTCTACGCCTATGTGAGCCGCGGCAATATCGCCGTGATGCCCGATCCCAACGATCCGCGCAAGAGCCTGTATCGCGCTGAAGACGTTGCCGTGCTGTGCCGCAAGAAGCAAGTGGGCCGCAAACGCGAGGCGTTGGCGGCCGGCACCATCTTCGGCGCGGACCCTTGCATACTGAGCGGCATCACCACGTTTTCCAAGGGACGTGCGTGGTATCGCGGACGCGACAGCATCTTGCTGTCGGACACCGCGACGCTCGAAGAAGTGGCCGCGTTGTTGTGGAACACGCGCAAGCCGGTGCGTTTCGACATGGACGGCATCGCGCTGCAAGACGGCGAACGCGGAAGGCAATGCGCGTTCACATCACTTGCCGCACTCGCGGCCAATGGCCTCTCCACCCACGGACGCACCGACGCCGCATTGCACGCCGAAGCATGCAAGCTGCTTGCATTGGTGGCGCACGCACTCGGCGCGCGTTGCGACGGCAATACACGCTTCATTCACGAACGTCTGGCGCTCGGCTGGAATCAGAACAACGCGGGTGCGGACCTGATCCGCCGCGCGCTCGTGCTGGTGGCCGATCACGAACTCACGAGTTCCGCGTTTGCAGCGCGGATCACGGCATCTACCGGTGCGTCATTGCCGGGATGTCTGCTGACCGGTCTTGCCACGTTTTCAGGCCCCCTGCATGGCGATGCATCGGGCCGCGTGCGTGCCGTCTTCGACGATGTAGAACGGCTCGGTGCAGAGCACGTGGTCGGGCATCACTTGCAGTCCGCGATACCGGTTCCCGGCTTCGGTCATCATCTCTATCCCGATGGCGATCCGCGCGCCCGCGTGTTGCTCGAACGTCTCGATCCGCCGAAGGAGATTGCGGCGTTCATCGACAAGGTGGTGGCGCTGACCGGTCTCAGGCCGACCATCGACGTCGCACTCGCCACGCTTGCCGCGCAATTGCGATTGCCGCGCGATGCTTCGTTCGCGCTGTTCGCCACGGCGCGCTGCGTGGGCTTGATCGCGCATTGCATCGAGCAACTTCGGGTCGGCAAGGTGATCCGGCCGCGCGGACGCTATACCGGTCCAGCGCTCGAAGAAAATGGTGCGTCGCGCGACGGCGGAGACAAAGCGCTCGATCCCGTGACGCTCGATAAGAACCGCGTGTTCAAAACCGTTGCGCGGTAGGTTTTATCGGAGTGTTCGAACGGAACGTACAGCGCGCTTCGCGTATGTCGGATTCCAGCAATCACTTCGAAGTCCGATCGATGCAACAGAAGTCCTGATGATCCGTGTGAGTAAAGAAATTTATTCAGCATTAACAAGGGCTTATTCGATTTCAAGCAAACACCGGGATCACGCTGGCACAGCTCTCGCAACAGAGTGGTCGAGCGCAACAAACCAAACGCTCTCACCCACCCAACCTGCTTAAAGGAGCTTCAAAATGATCACCATCGCCAACATCGCCGCTGAAAAAGACCTTGCCCGTGCCGACATGGCTGCCGTCAAGGGCGGTACGTCGTTCTTCTCGAATTCCGCTGTCAACGCCAACGCGCAAATCGGCGGCGTGTCCTTCGGTTCGGCTCAGTCGAACATCGCGCCGGTCACGCAAGCGGATACGTCGACGCACACCAACGTCGATGCGACGACCATCAACAAGTCGCTTACGTCCATCGGCAGCCTGATGGCTGGCGTGAAGCTCTAATCCAAAGCGCCCAAGGAGACCATCATGCTGAAGATCAAGAACCTGTCTGCCGAGAAAGACCTCGACCGTGCCGAAATGGATGCTGTAAAGGGCGGCTCCTCGCTGTTCTCGAACAGCGCCTTCAACGGCAATCTGCAAAGCGGCGTGTCGTTCGCGAGCCCGCAAATCAACGTCGCGCCCGTGACGCAAGTCGATGCTTCGCAACACACGAATGTGGACGTGAAGAACGTCACGAAGTCGGTGGACTCGCTCGGCAGCATGCTGGGTGGATTGAAGCTGTAAAGAAAGAACGGGGAAGGCCCACTCGCCTTCCCCGCTCGCCGACATTCGCTAGACCATCACGAACCTGTCGTCGGCGCCTTGTTGATGGCAAGCGCCGGACAGTAATGCGTGGCGCTCAGATAAGACGCCTGCTGCGAACGCACGCCTGCGGCGCTGGACGTCGGCGGATCGATGAACACTTGCGCGTTGTTCGAACCCGCAGGCGCCGTGAACGTCATGGTCACCTTCCACCACTTGCCCACTTTCACCGCGCTCAATGACGTGGGCTGTCCGCCGCCCCACGTTCCCTTCACGACGCTGCCCGTATTCGTATTCACGACCCACGCAAACTCGTTGCCGCTCGGATCGTCGGTCTGAATCGAGCCGCCGGGGAACACGGTTGCATTGCTTGTCGCAAGGACATAATCGCTGAAGCTGTAAGTCTGCCCGCCCTGAACACGGATGATCTCGCGAATATTGGCAATCGACGAGCCATTCGTTCCCGTCACCGTGGCCGCGCCCGTCGCGAAGCCGCCCGTATTAGGCGCGGCAATCGCGACGCCGCCGTTTTGCTGCACCCAGGCATCGGGCTTGGCGAGCGCGAGCGGCGAATTGATCAGGTTTCCTGCATTACACGCGGCAGTTTCCGGATCGGCTGGAGGACCATAAAACTTCGCGATGCTCGCCTGAATCTGATTGTCGGTGGTGTCCGTGGTGGCCTTCGTGATGATCGCGCCTTCGAAGAACTGAATAGGCGCGGCGCTGGCATCGCCACCTTCACCCAGCGACAAACCGCCTTGCCACTGACCGTTGAACGCATAACCCGCGTCCTTGCCGAAGATATAGGCTTCGGGCGGCACGCTGTCGAAGTCGGCGGTCAACACTTGTTGCGACGCATTCCCGCTCTTGACCGCGAACACATTCGATGCGGACGATGGCGAGTACTTCGAAAGAACCGTCACGAACTTTTCTTTCGGCGGCTGCTGCGGACCGTAGAGATAAACGCCTGCTTCCGCATCGACGCCCGGCCAGTTGATGTCCAGGCTATTGCAGACAGGGTCCTTCACGGTGAGCGGTTGTTCGGCGTTTCCATCGCAATAGCCGAAGGTCGCGGCGTTGCCGTTCGACAGCGCCAGCGCGAACATTTCTCCTTCGATTTCCCCGTTCTTGTACGTGCTCGGATCGGCGCTGCTTTCCATGTTGCCGTACGTTCCGCAACACGTCGACGATGCGCTGTAATGCGCGCCCGCGACCATGTATTCGGCGATATCGGTGTCGCCGATCGACTGGTTGACCGTACCAAACCGGTTGCGGTATGCCTGCCCGCCGAGCGTGGCGAGCGCGGGAATCTGCTGGCCCTGTGTCGTCACGAAACTGAGTTTCGCGGGCGCGCCGGGCAAGGCAGGAAGATCATTGCCGATGGTGATCTGCTGCGTCGGTGCCTGCGCGGTCAATGCCTTTGGCGGCTGGAGCAACTGAACTTTCAACGTGCCGCCGCTGCCCGGCAGAACGATCGTCGCGAAGCCGTTGAGCACCGGAACCGTCAGCGTCTTGTTGGCCCCAGCGCTTTTGTTCGGCACCGTCAGGGATTGCGTGCCGTCGCTGTTCAGCGTGAGCGTCGCGGGCACGTTACCGAAGGTGCCCTTGAGCGGCGCCACGAGGTCGATCTGATCGTAGATATACGACACGCTGCACGTGGTCTTGTTGCAGAAGGAATTGGTGCTGGCGACGTTGGCCGAGCCGATCAGATTCGTGCCGCCGTTGCCCGCAAGCGTGTTTCTCGAATAGGGATACACGTCGAACGTCCGGTTGTCCGATGCGCGCACGACCTGAAACAGCGGCCCCGTGTAATTCCGCGTGAGCAGGCGCACGACGCTGTGCGCGGCGCTGCATGTCGTGTTGGCATTGGCCGCCACATCGCACGGAAGTGTCGGGGCGTTGGGCGCTTGCAATGATGCACTGTCCACCGCCGCTGCATCGACCGCGTTCACCGCGGATGCCGCGTTACTGTTCGATGTCGCGGCGTTGGCCACCGCGCCCGGCGTGCCGCCGTCTCCATCCCCGCTACACGCCGCGAGCGCGATGCTCATGGCGAACAACGCACCGAGCAACCTCTTTCCTCTTGCAAACATGACTTCCTCCTTAGGCATACGAACGAACACCTTCAAGTCGAGCGAGCGCAACCGGCCACGACGGCAAGCGCGTTGCTGTCGAACCGGGTTTCAGGTTTCAGGATGAAGCGCGGCTATCACGTCCGCAACGTGCGTGAGGCACGGCAGACGATGCGCGCGAGGGAACAGTCGTTACGTGTCGTCTGCGATGAAGAGACGAGCGGTCGCCGAATGGGCCGCGATGAATGGGCTTGCCATGCTGTACGCCATCTTCGTCTCCTGTCTTTTTTCATCGACGGGCCGGGAAGCGGATGGCGGTCGAAGAGTGCTGTCCGTTACGGACCGCACTGATCGGTAATATTAGAAAATATTATTTACTAAGCCACGTAGGGTAATCCCTCTTATAGGCTAATATTATTAATCTTGAAGCACCCAGATTATGGGACCACTTGCGATAGCGTTAATAATATTGGTCATAAAAGCATTAGCGCATTACTTACGATTACCTTCCGCATCGCTAATCGTTATTGTTGTCCGATGCTCAGGCGTGGAAGCCCGGCATGCTGAAGGCATCGTCCTGTGCGTATTTCGCGAAGTTCAGCATGATCGCCAGATCGTCCGCAGTACCGAACGATCCGGGCTTCGTCAGAAAAAGCCTGTTGTCATAGGGGCCGCCCCGCACTCTCGCGACCGGCGTGCCGGGCAGCACTTCCTGTCCGAATATGGTCAGCCCGCGCGCTTCGAGTAATTGATAGATCGAGTAAGCCGTATTGCCGCCTGAAAACACGAACGCCTTGCTGCCCGCGAGGAACGGCGTCACGAGATACTGCAGCAAACGTTCGACGCGCATGGCAAGTTCGAGGTCCGACAGACCGTGACTTGCGGCTAGGCGCCGAACGCCGTCATACGCTTCATGAGAAGCCGATGTATGCAGCAGAACGTCATGCCCCGCGCGCATTTGATCGAGATAAGGCAGCGCAAAATCTTCGAGAGATACTTCGAAGAACGAATCGTTCAGATCGAGCACGACGCTCTTTGCATCGAGCGTGGCTTCGAGACGCGCAACCTGCCTGCGCGTCATCTCGCTCGTCGAGCCTGCAACCAGCAACACAGGCGCTGCATGCGCGACACCGCCCGCGATGGACCGCAATGCCTCGCCCATTCCATACGAACCCGCGAAGAGCCGCACACCCGCCGCATGCGCCGTCGCGACGACCGCATTGAGATCGGCCTGCGAAGCGCTGTCCGCGACGATGATGCCCGCCCCCGCATCCGCGAAAAATTCCTGCAAGGCAGCTTCGCCCTGCGCGATGACCTGAGTATCGAGCCGCAGAATGGGACGCTGCGTTTCCTGCGCGAGCCGCTCCGGAATGTACGACGACCCCGCGGGCGCGGTCGGATCGACCGAACGCATGCGCTCGGCGAGCAGCGAGCCATCGACGAGTTGATAACCGCCCACGGTAATCCGCCCCATCTTCGGCGCCGCGCCGATGAACACGCACTGCGTCATGCCGGTGCTTTCCATGAGCGCGTCGATTTCATGACCGATGGGCCCGCGCAACAGCGAATCGAACTTCTTGAGCAGCAGCGGCACGCGCAGAAAGCGCAGCGCGCGCCCTGCTTCGAAGGCCTTTTCACGCGCGCATTCCACCGTGTCGTAACGCGATTCGGTATCGAGAATGAGCACTTCCGCGCGTTCTTCATCGAGGGCGGCGGCGTCCTGCACGATCACCGTCGAAAGCCCGCAGCGTGCGAATTCCGCGCCCACGCTGCTCGCGCCGGAAAGATCGTCCGCGATGACGGAAACCATCGGATTCCTCATGATCGCGCTCTCCTCAAACAATAGCCTTACGCCGCAGTTCCGCGAGTTCCGCCGCAAGCTGGATTGCGCGAATCAACACATCGGGCCGCGCGATCCCCTGCCCCGCGATGTCATAAGCCGTGCCGTGCCCCGCCGTCGTGCGAATGATCGGCGCACCCGCGATGACAGTCACATAGCCGTAGCGCTTGAGCGGAATCACGCCCTGATCGTGATACATGCCGATCACGCCGTCATACGCGCCATGCTCGGCGGCGTAATACAGACTATCCGCCGGACCCGGCCCGACAAGATGAAAGCCTTCGCCCTTCAGACGGTCCATCACCGGAATGACGTGATCGATTTCTTCCTTGCCGAACAGGCCGCCATCGCCCGCATGCGGATTCAGCCCCGCCACCGCGATCTTCGGTTGCTCGATATGCCACAACTCGCGCAATGCTTCACGCGCGATACGAATCACGCGCTCCACGCGCTCCTGCGTGACGAGTTCAATGGCATCGCGCAACGACACATGCGACGACACGAGAAACACCTTGACCTTGCCGCCCGTTAGCACCGTGAAGAAGTTCTTCGTGCCGGTGGCTTCGGCGAATACTTCGGTTTGCCCTGCGTAGAAATGGCCGGCCGCGTGCATCGCTTCCTTGTTGGTGGGCGCGGACGCAATGGCGTCGATCTCGCCATCGAGCGCGAGCTTCGCCGAGGCGCGAATGTATTCGACGAACGCGCGTCCGCAAGACGCATTCACGCGGCCCGGCTCGAAATCTTCGGGCGCGAGATTGCCGAGATCGATCACATCGATGACGCCGGGTTCGAAACGCGCGTCGCGGGGCCGGGCGATGGCGCGCACGTCGAGCGCATGGTCGGCGAAGCGAAGTGCATCGCGCACGATACGCGCATCGCCGATCAAAACCGGACGGCAAAACGCATGCAACTGGCCCGACGCGAACGCCTTGACAACGATCTCGGGCGAGATGCCCGCTGCATCGCCCAATGTGATGCCAACAATCGGAAGCGGTTCAGACATAGTGATTTCCTTCTTCGTTCAGAGTCCGAACTTTCCGGGATTGACCAGACCTTGCGGATCGAGTGCATGCTTGATGCGCGCGAGCAACGCATGACCGCTACCCAGTTCCGCTTTCAGATGCGATGCCCGCGCCAGTCCCACACCGTGGTGATGCCCGATGGTGCCATCGGCGGCGAGCACTTCTTCCATCACGGTCTGCCATATGCGTGAATAGCGTGCGCGCGTGTCGGCGGCATGCGCGCCTTCCACGAAGAAGATGAAGTACAGACAGGCGCCGGTCGAGTAGAAGTGCGAGTAATGTCCCATCGCTTTCGAGCACGAAGGCGCGACCGCGCGCATCAGCGTGTCGTAGAGCGGCACGAGCTTGTCCCACGACGCCGCGACTTCGATCGCATCCGCCATGCGGGTCGGACCTTCGTTGCCTTTGGTGAGCCAGCTTGCATCGAAACGATGCTGTTCCCACGCCTGCCCGATGGCTTCGCCGAGCGGCGTCGCGCCGTGCTTCACGGCAATCGCTTCGAGCACGCGCGCCTGTGCATCCACGATCTCGGGCACGCCTTCGTGTCCCGTGATGAGCAAGGGCTTGCCGAGGTTTTCACCGACGCGCTTATATAGACCTTCGGCTTCGATTGCATCATAGAGACGCAAGACCGCTGCATCGACATGACGGCCGTAGGCTTCGCGCATTGCGGCGACTGCGCTCGTCAGATCGGGAAAAGCAAAACCCGCAAGCGCGAGCTTTTCCGCCTTCTGAAACACCCGCAGCGTCACGCGCGTGATGAACCCGAACGCGCCTTCCGCGCCGACGAACAATTGCGCGAGGTTCGGTCCCGTCGATGCACGCGGCACCGGCCGGAACGCGACGCGCTCGCCATCGGGCAGAACGCCTTCGAGCCCGAGCAACAGATCTTCGATGCCGCCGTACTTGCTGGAAAACGTGCCCGTCGAACGCGTGGACACCAGCCCGCCGATCGACGCCAGATGCAGCGACTGCGGATAGTGGCCCAGCGTATAACCGCGCGCGCCGAGCCAGCTTTCGAGTTCCCCGCCGATCACGCCGGGCTCGACCGTGACCATGAGATTCGCTTCGTCCAGCTTGACGATTCGGTTCATGCCGCGCATATCGACGACGACCGCGCGCGCCGGTGGCACTGCCGCACCCGTCACGCCCGAACCCGCGCCAAACGGCACGATGGCACGGCCCGCGCGCGCCGCGATGCTCACTATCGCGCTCACGGCATCCCCATCGGCGGGACGCGCGACGCAGGCGGGCAGATGCGCGCGTGCTTCGTCGTCGGTCCACTTCGAGGCGAGCGGCCAGGCATCGTGCGAATGCGCGAGCAGCGTGTCTGCGTCGGTGGAAACGCGTTCGTGTCCCAGACGCTCGGCCAGCGCGAGAACCACTTCGTCGTTGCTGTTCATGCGGGTATGTCTCCGTCGAATCGGAAAAAGGTTAGGATGGCAGATCAGGTGCGCGCGTCACGCGCACGCCGCGCGCACCGAGCGCATTGCAGACGCTTTCATCGAGCCGCTGATCGGTGACCCAGGCGTCGACGGCATCGAGCGGCGTGATGGACGCGAAGCAGACCTTTTCCCACTTGCTGCTATCAGCGACCACGCACACGCGCCGCGCGCGCTCCAGCACGGCCTGCTTGATTTCGACGCCCACGGGACTGCTCGCCGTCCAACCCGCGCCGGGGTCCGCGCCGGATACGCCGAGCAGAAAGAGATCGAAATTCAGCGCGCCGATCTGCTGCAACGCGGCGGGCCCCGTCGCACCGAACGTATCGGGAAAAATCTCGCCGCCAATCTGATGCAGCGTGATGTTCGGATGCCCCGCCAGCTCCGCGCCGATATTGATGGCATGCGTGGTGACGCGAATCCTGAGGTTTTCTTCGAGACTGCGGCGCACCAGTGCGCGCGCCACTTCGATGGAAGTCGTGCCGGTATCGAGATAGATGGACTGCCCCGCCTCGATCTGCTGCGCGGCGGCGACGCCGATGCTGCGCTTCTCCCGCTGAAACTGCTTGAAGCGCAGCCAGTAGCCCGGATCGCGGTCCGACGCGAGCACCGCGCCACCATGAACCCGCCGCGCCAGACCACGCGCTTCGAGGTCTTTCAGATCGCGCCGCAAAGTCATCTCGGACGCGGTGAGTTTCTCCGTGAGTTCCTTGAGCGACACCCGCCCGCTCTCCGACAGGAGTTCGAGAATGGCCTGCGTGCGTGTGCTTTTGAGCGGTGTTGCCATCGGTGCCGAGCCTGTGTGATTGCCGAATGTTAGATTTTGATAGATATTACATCCAATCAGCCAAAAGTTTCTAGCGCATGTTGTTACCTGAAACCCGAAGCATTCGTACAAACCCTCGTTTGCGCTAAACAAAACAGACTCTTAGACTGCGAAAAACGCCTTGCACGGCTTACAACCATAACCAAGTGTTCGATATTTCGGACAAGGAGACAGCACCGTGAAAAAGCAGGGAGCAGACGCCGTATCGTCGTCATCGGCAATGGCGGGCACGCAGCGCGCGCGCTTGCGCTGGACCATCCTCACCATCACCGCGCTCGTGCTGGTGCTGAACTATGCGGACCGTGCCGCGCTAGGCGTCGCGGGCTCGCACATCCTGAAGGAATTCGGGCTGACGAAGACGCAGTTCGGCCTCATCTCCAGCATCTTCTTTCTGGGTTACGCGCCGTTCTGCTTCATCGGCGGATGGCTCGCGGACAAATACGGTCCGCGCGTGGTGATGGGCGTGGCGGTCGGCTGGTGGAGCATCTTCACGGCGATGACGGCGGCAGGCGCGGGCTACGTCAGCTTTCTGGTGATCCGCTTCCTGTTCGGCTTCGGCGAAGGTCCGCAAGGTTCGGTGACGATCAAGACCATGCGCAACTGGTTCCCGCAGCGGCAAATGGGCACCGCAGTGGGCGTGTCGCAAGGCTCGACGCCGCTCGGCGGCGCCATCGGCACGCCGCTCGTCGCGTGGATGATCGCCGCCTCGGGCGACTGGCGCGTGCCGTTCCTCGTGCTCGGCGGGCTCGGCATTCTGATGACCGTCGGCTGGTTCGTGATCGTGCGCGATTCGCCGGACGTGCATCCGTGGGCAACGCGCGACGACGTGGACGATCTCGCTCACGACATCAGCCCGGATATGTCGGTGAAGGACGAGAAGAACGCACCGCCTGTCTCGTTCTATATCCGTCAGCCGCTCGTGCTGGCGACCTCGTTCGCATTCTTCGGCTACGCGTGGGTGCTGTACGCGTTCCTGTCGTGGTTCCCGGTGTATCTGGTCGAGGCGCGCGGCGTGAACCTCAAGGAAGTGGCGCTGACCGGCGCGATTCCGTGGGTGCTCGGATTCGTTGGCTACTTGCTGGGCGGCGTGATTACCGATGCCATCGCCTCACGTACTGGACGCCCCGCGCTCGCCCGCAAGACGGTGATCATCGCGGGCCTCACGGGCACGGCGATCATGCTCTGCTTCGTCGGCGCGGCGACCACGCTCGCGGGCGCGGTCATGCTCATGTCGGCGGTCGTGTTCCTGCTCTATCTCACGGGCAGCAACTACTTCACGCTGATCTCGGACACCATTCCGCGCACGCGGCTGGGCGGCGTGGTCGGCTTCGTGCACTTCATCGCGAACACGGCGGGCATTTTCGCGCCGATCGTGGTGGGCGCGATCGTCGACCGGACGCATTCGTGGGTGCTGACCTTCAGCGTGTCCGGCGCGATCTGCATACTCGGCGTGCTCGGTATCCTCGTGTTCGGCAAGATACCGAAGGTGCAGGCGGCGGCCTGAAAATGGCGATGCGGAATGCGACAATGCGCGTTCCGCCTGTCGCATCACATTCCCATGAGAATCGTCCCTGCCCTCGACCGCGGGCTGCGCATCCTCGCGCTGCTCGCCGAGCACAAGACTCCGATGCGCGTCGCCGAAATCGCCGCGCTGCTGGAGTTGCCACGCAGCGCGGCGTATGAACTCGTGAGCACGCTCGCCGCGCATCAGATGATCCGGCAAAACGAACTCGGCGAAGTGACACTCGGACCGCAAACTTTAAAACTTGGCAGCGCTTACGACACGCAGATCGATTTCGAAGCGCTGGCGCGGGACACGGTGCATCGCGTGATGTCGTTGTGCGATGAAACCGCGCAAATCGGCATGCTCGACGGGCGCGAGGTGTATTACGTGGCGAAGGCGGATTCGCCGCGCGCGGTGCGGCTTGCATCGACGGTTGGCGCGCGATTGCCTGCGCATTGCACGGCGCTTGGCAAGATGCTGCTCGCGTTGCTGCCGCCGGAAGAACTCGCCACGCGCCTGAACGCCAAACCGCTCGAACGTTTGACCGAACGTTCCATCATCGATATCGATCAACTGCGACGTCATCTCGACGAAGCACGCGCACAGCGTTTCGCGTGGGAAGAATGCGAGTCGAACGCGAATATCGCGTGCGTGGCCGCGCCCGTGGTCGATGCGCGCAACCTGCCGATTGCCGCGCTCTCGATCTCCACGCCGCTCACGCGCATGAACGCGCAGCGGCGCTATCAGCTACGCGTGGTCGTCACCGAGCACGCGCGCAAGCTGTCGATTCAACTCGGCGCGGCGGAATAGCGCTTAACGCGCCCAACGCAACACGAGCGGGTCCAAAGTCCGCGCGATTTCGATCAACCCTTCGCGCGTCTTCGCATGCACCGGCAGCAGCGGATGGCGTACGTAGTCCGATGCAATCACGCCGCCCTCTTTCATCAGCATCTTGCATGCGGCCAATCCGCATTGCCGGTTCTCGTAGTTGATGAGCGGGAGCCACTTCGCGTAAGCCGCCATCGCGCCTTGCCGGTTGCCCGCTTCGTGCGCACCCATGATCTCGCGGATGCCATCGGGATAGCCGCCGCCGGTCATCGCGCCGGTCGCGCCGGCATCGAGATCGGCCATCAGCGTGATGGCCTCCTCGCCGTCCCACGGACCTTCGATGGCTTCGCCACCGAGCCGGATCAGTTCGCGCAGTTTGGCCGCAGCCTGCGGCACTTCGATCTTGAAGTACGAGATGTGCTCCAGCTTCTTCGCCATGTCGGCGAGAAACGCGGGCGTGAGCGTCGTGCCTGCAACGGGCGCATCCTGGATCATCACCGGAATGTCGATGGCATCCGACACCGCGCGGAAGAAATCGAAGATCGCCGCTTCCGACGCGCGGAACGTCGCCCCGTGATACGGCGGCATCGCCATGACCATGGCCGCGCCCGCGTCCTGCGCGCGGCGGCTGCGTTGCGCGCAGATGGCGGTCGAGAAATGGCTCGTCGTCACGATCACCGGCACGCGGCCCGCGACGTGTTCGAGCGACGTCTTCATGAGAATGTCGCGTTCCTCGTCGGTCAGCGAGAACTGCTCCGAGTAATTCGCGAGGATGCACAGCCCGTCCGAGCCGGCATCGATCATGAAATCGAGTGCGCGGCGCTGGCTGTCGAGGTCGAGCGTGCCATCGTCCCGGAACGTGGTCGGGACCACCGGAAACACGCCGGCGTATTGCTTGTGAGTCGGGTTCGTCATGTCTCTCTCTGTTTTCAAATTGATGCGATTAAGCGGCTTATGCAAGCTCTGCATCGTCGAGCGATGCACCTTGCGCGAGATAACCCAGTTGCTCCGACAAACGCGCCGCGCCCTGCACGACGATTGTTCGCAATGCTTCGCGCCGCTCGGGCGTCATGCGTGAGATCGGCACCGCGATGCTCATGGCCGCGACGTTCTCGCCCTGCCCGTTCCACACGGGCGCTGCCACGCATGCGATGTCGGGATTCGATTCGCATTCTTCGGCCGCCGCGCCTGTTTCGCGCACGGCTTCGAGTTGCCGCATCAATGCTGCGCGATCCGTGATGGAACGCTCCGTCAGCGCGACGAGCGGCGCGTCATCGAGATAATGTGCTAAGGCATCCTGTGGAAGAAACGCGAGCAACGCCTTGCCGAGCGCGGTGCAATGCGCGGGCACGCGCGCGCCGATGTTGGAGACGAGACGCACGGGCCGCGTCGAATCGGCCTTCGCGAGATAGAGAACGTGGGTGCCGTCGAGCACGCCGATCTGCACGGTTTCATCGCACGTCTGCGCGATGGCAAGTGCTGCCGCCTGCGCCGTCTGCGCGAAATCGAGCTTGCGACCATACGCACTACCGAGCACCAGCGTCAGATGCCCGAGGCCGACTTCGCCGTTGTCGTATTGCCGGACCGCGCCATGACTCACCAGCGTGAAAATGAGTTCATACGTGGCGCTGCGCGGAATGTCGAGCGTCAAGGCAATCTCCGACACTTTCATGCGCGAATCGCGCGCCGCGAGCAGCGCCAGAATGCGCAGACCACGATCCAGTGCGGGAACGATCCTCATGCGGGTTTTACCTCGCTCTTGAGCGTGAGCTTGTCGATCTTGCCATTGGACGTGCGCGGCAACGAATCGACGAATTGAATGTTGAGCGGCTTCTTATAGCTCGCAAGCTGCGCGTTGCATCCATCGATGATGTCGCGCTCCGTCAACCGCGCGCCTTCCTCGCAGACGATATACGCGCTTACAGCTTCGCCCCATCGCGGATGCGAAACGCCGATCACAGCCACCTCGCGCACGCCTTCGATATCCGCGATCACGCGCTCCACTTCCGCAGGATAGATATTGAAGCCGCCGGAAATAAGCATCTCGCGCTTGCGTCCGACGATGGCAACGCGCCCTTGCGCATCGATGCGTCCGAGATCGCCGGTGCGATACCAACCGTTTTCATCGAATGCTTCGGTTGTTTCGGCGGGCTTGTTCCAATAGCCGGTCGTCACGTTCGCGCCGCGCACGCAAATTTCGCCGACATCATCGACAGGTTCGTCGATGCGCAATTCCACGCGCGGATGCGGCACGCCCGCGCTGGCTAGACGCGCCCATTCGAGCGAACCGGCGTCGTGATCGTCAGTGGATAGGCTGGTCACCGGAATCAGCGCTTCGCTCGCGCCGTAGATTTGCAGCAGAACGTTGCCGAGCGTGGCGCGGGCGTCGATGAGCGCGCGCGGCGCGATCGGTGCGCCGCCGTAAGGCACGACCTTCATGCGTTCGGGCAGACGTTCGCCGCTTTCCTTCAACGCGCGCACGAGATCGTTCAGCATGGTCGGCACGAGCGGCATGCAGGTCGCGTTGACGCGCGCCAAGTGCGAGACGATGGTCTTCGGATCGAAGCGCGCGACCGTCGCGATGGCCGCGCCCGCCGCCGCATAAGCCGATGAAACCGACCCGCTGAAGTGACTCATCGGCGCGGCATGCAGCAGCACGTCGCCGGGGCCGACGGAGGGCAGCAAGTCGAGCAGGTTCGTCGCCATGGCGTGCCATGCGCCGTGTGTGTTCATCGCGCCTTTTGGACGGCCCGTGGTGCCGGAGGTGTACATCAGCGAGCACAGGTCGTGTGCTTCGAGCGGCGGCGGTTCGTGCTGTTCAAGACGCGCGCCTTCGCGGAAAACATCATCCAGTTTGTCCGATGCGATTAGCACGGCGCCGCTATCGCGCAAACCATCCGCGAGGCGCGGCTCGCAGAACACGGCGGCCGCCCCGCAATCTTCGACGATGTACGCAATCTCCTTCGCATGCAGCCGCGCGCTCACCGCGACGCGCACCCATCCCCACATCGCTAACGCGCGTTCTAAAGCTACCATTGCGGGCTGGTTTTCCAGCGCGAGCACCACGCGGTCGCCTTTTTCAAGGCCCTTTGCGTGAAGCCAGGCCGCCGCATGCCGCGATTGTTCGAACACCTGAGCATAGGTCAGCGCGCCATCGTCAGTCAGAACGGCTGGCTTGTCCGCATGCGCGCGATGCGCCGCGAGCAACAACGCGGCCCACGTGGTCGTCATAGATCGGCCTGTTTCTGACGCTGGCGCCACATGTCGTCGAAGGCTTCCATGAGGGCGTCGTCGGACACGTTCGGCTGGCGGAATAACTCGTGCAGCAGCTTGCCGCCATCGCGCTGAAAACCGGGGAACGCGGCAAGGCGCGGACGCACGAACGAGCGGTCCAGCGATTCGAGCGTCGCGCCGAAGAAGTTCGGACAGACGCGTTCGGTCGATGCATCCGTCCACGCATCGCGATGCGCCGGTTGACCGCCCGATTGCAGATAAAGACCGCGTTGCGTCTCGCTGCCCGCGATGAAGCGCAGCACTTCGGCGACGGCTTCCGGCTGCTTGCATCGGCGAGACACACACAGGCCCACGCCACCGAGCATGCCGCTGCCGATGCCGCCATCCGCCGATGGCACCGCCGCGAAATGCAGCGGCTTGGCGACCTGCGAGGCGCGCGCATAGTTCGAATAGCCGAACGCGATGGGCACGTAGGCGATGTCGTCGCGGCTCGTCATGTGATCGAAAATCTCGATGGGATCGGATGACCATGACAATGGATGCGCGCGCGCCATCAGACGGCGCAGCACTGCGAGCGCATCGCGTGCGGTAGTGCGATCAATGCCTTCATCACGCCACCAGTTCGGCCGAAGATCGCGCTGCACGCCCGGCACTTTCGACACGGCATGACAGATGGTCGCGAACGCGAGCAGCAGATGCGTCGGGTTCGCGGGCATGGCGACGCTTTCGGGCGGCAATGCATCGATGAGCGCGAAGACATCGTTCCAGCTTCGCGGCGCGCTCAGGCCGTGCGCCTTTAGAAGATCATCACGAAAGGCGGCGACTTGCGCGGCGGCATCAACGGGAATGGCCCAGAGAGCATCGTTCCAGATATAACTGTCGAAACTCGGCCCCACGGACGACGCACGCAACCCCGCAAGAAACGCTTCACCGACCAGCGTATCGACACGCTGCAACGCGCCCTGCCCGAACGCGCGCCCCATGAACGGGTGATCGATCGCGATCATGTCGTGACGTTCGGCGAGTTCCGCAATCGACGCTTCCTCGAAACCCTGCAACGAGCGCGCATCCCAATGCACGTCGATGCCTCGCGCCTTCAGCACGTCCGCCGCCGCGAGCAGCGGATCGAGCCCGCGCGGATGGCTCCACGTCATGCCCTTCAGTTCGATGACCGATGACGTCATGATTTCAAGGCATCCTTAACAATAGCGTTATGCTGTCCGATGGTCGGCACCGGCAGACGATTTGCGCGCTCGATGCCGCTCACCGATACCGGCATGCCGATGGCGCGCACGCGATGGCCGCCGGGCACGTCGATCTCCTCGACCAGCCCGTTCGCCGCCACTTGCGGATGCTCCACGATTTCATCGACGGTATTCACGGGCGCGACCCACATGCCTTTTTCGGTGAGTTCCGCGACCCAATCGGCGGTCGGTTTCGCGAGCAACTTGTCCTTGAGCAGCGGGTTGATTTCGTCGCGGCGCAGGAACCATTCGTCGTCGGTGCACGCGGCCAGTTCCTTCGGCAGCGAGAAGATTTCGGCGAGCTTTAAGCGCGGCGTCATCGACATGGCGAGAAAGCCGTCTTGCGTGCGATACACGCCGTACGGCGCATCCGTCCACGGCGCGGCAATGCCGGACTGGCTGCGCTGCCACTTGAGGTCGGTGTTCATGGCGACGAGCGCTTCCTGACACTGGATCATCAGCGCGGTGCCGAGCAAACTCGCCTGCACGCGATGCGGCGTGCCGTTTTCGCGTGCATCCATCACGGCAGAGACGATCGAGAACGCGAGCAGGAAGGCGGTGGACGCATCCAGAACCGGTGCGCCGAGAGGAACCGGCGGGCCATCGCCGGGACCGGTGTTGGCGGCAAGCCCGCTCATGGATTGCAGCAACATGTCCTGTCCGGGCTGCTTCACGAGCGGACCTTGCGCGCCGTATCCCGAACCGGACGCATACACGAGACGAGGATTGAAGCGCAGCATTTGCTCATAACCGAAGCCGAGCCGATCCATCACGCCCGGCCTGAAGTTCTCGACGACGACATCGCACTTCGCGACAAGGGATTCGATGAACGCGCGGTCATCGGCATTGTTCAGATCGGCGGTGACGGCGAGCTTGTTGCGGTTCATCGCCAGAAAATACGGCGATTCGCCATGCAGCTTGCGCCCGCGCGGCATGTAGCTGCGTTCCCACTCGCCTGTCACCGGCTTCTCCACCTTGATGACGACCGCGCCCATGTCGCCGAGCAATTGCGTGGCGACGGGGCCCATCATCATTTGCGTGAAGTCGAGCACGGTGATGTCGCGCAATGGTCCGGTGCCGCGATATTCCTTCAGGAATTCGTTCATGCGGATGCTCCCCGGCGATCGACTGCGAGCGTGTGCTGGCAACTGAACACGACCAGACCGTCCTGATTCGTTCCGGTGTACTGCTTCACGACAAGACCGATCTCCGGCTTGCGATGCTCCTTGAGTTCGACCACTTCGGCTGTCGCGACGAGCGTGTCGCCGGAGCGCATCGGATTGGGGAAACGCACCTTGTCGTAGCCGTAGGAAATGGCGCGCAGGTTGTATTCGACATTCAGGCCGGTGACGAGCGCGAACGTGAGCATGCCGTGCACGAGACGGCCGCCATAGCGCGGATCGGCATAAGTGCGGTCCACGTGCGCCGGATGAAAGTCAAGCGTCAGCCCCGCGAACTGGTTGATATCGGCCTGATCGATGGTGCGGCGGCGCTCCGGCTCGCGTTCGCCGAGTGCGTAGTCTTCAAAGAATCGCTCGATGGCGGTCCAGCCTGGCATGTCGAAGTCTCCATGTGTTTTGTCTTCATGTGTCTGATTGGTCGGACATGGTTTTATATTTCAGACTTTGCTGATTATAGAAACGATTTTCTGGGCCCGTCAACGCTCGTGTTTGCTTTGGAAATCGACGGTTAGTTGCCTCCGGCCTCTCTTATGAGGTCGATAAACGCACGCAGCCCGGCAGGGATATGCCTGCTGCCAGGGAAATAGAGATACAGCCCCGGAATAGACGGACACCAGTCGCTCAACACCGCGACCAGTCGCTTGCGCGCCAACGCTTCGCGCGCGTAGGGCTCCGGCACATAAGCGATGCCGAGTCCATCCAGCGCGGCTTCGACCATCAGCGTGTTGCTATCGAGCGTGAGCGCGCCGGGCGGATCGATCGTGAACGCTTCGCCGTGACGCGCGAATTCCCACCGATAACGCTTGCCGCCCGGCAACCGCTGCCGGATGCAACGATGCTTCTGCAATTCCTCCGGCACCGCAGGCCGTCCATGCTTGCGCAGATAACCCGGCGTCGCCACCGCGAGAAAGCGCAAATCCTCGCTGATGCGCACTGCGATCATGTCCTTGTGCACGGCTTCACCAAGCCGCACGCCCGCATCGAAACCCTCCGCGACGATATCCACGAAGCGCCCTTCCGAGACGAGATCCAGTTCCATTTGCGGATACAGCGCGAGAAAGCGCGGCACGACGGTTCGCAGCAATTGGCGAATTGCGCCATCGCTGCCGTTGATGCGCAGCGTGCCGCGCAACGCACGGTCGTCGCGCGCGGCATCGTCGAGGGCGTGATCGAGATCGCTCAGCACGGGACGCAGGCGCGCAAGCAAGCGCTCGCCCGCTTCCGTCAGCGACACGCTGCGCGTGGTCCGGTGCAGCAGGCGCACGTCCAGATCGCTTTCGAGCCCGCGCATGGCGTGACTCAGCGCCGAGCGCGACACGCCCAGTTCGCCCGCTGCCTGCACGAAACTTCGCTTCGCGGCCACCACCATGAACGCGTTCAGATCGGCGAGCGTCGGTTTGGCCATTGGTGAATCTCCTTCAACACAGGATGCCGATTAGCAGGACTTCTCGGACCAATCATAGCGCTCTAGCATGAACGCTCGACCCTAAAAAGGAGAACGAGCATGAGCAAGAACTGGCTGATTACCGGTGCATCGAGTGGCCTCGGACGCGGCTTGACCGAACGTGCGCTCGCACGCGGCGATAGCGCCGTCGCTACATTGCGCAAGCCCGGCGCGCTGGACGATTTGCGCCGCCAACATGGCGACCGTCTGCATATCGTCGAATGCGATCTCACCCGCGTCGATGCCATCCGCACCGCCGTTTCGCAGGCCTTCGCTGCCTGTGCGCGCATCGATGTGGTCGTGAGCAACGCGGGTTATGGTCTTTTCGGCGCGGCCGAAGAACTGAGCGACGAACAGATAGACCGGCAGATCGCGACGAACCTGACCGGCTCGATCCACTTGATCCGCGCGGTCATTCCGCGTCTGCGCGAGCAAGGCGGCGGACGCATCGTGCAGGTGTCGTCGGAAGGCGGACGGATCGGTTATCCGGCCTTCAGCGCCTATCACGCGACGAAGTGGGGCATCGAGGGTTTCGTGGAGAGCGTGGCGAAGGAAGTGGGCGCGTTCGGCATCGACTTCGTGATCGTGGAACCGGGACCGACGCGCACGAACTTCGGCACGGGCCTCGATCGCGCGGAACCGATGAGCGTGTACGACACCACGCCCGTCGGTGAAATTCGCCGCGCGATCGAAGCAGGCTACTTCGAATTCGCCGATGCCGCGAAGACCGTGGACGCGATGATCGACACGATCGACCGCGCGCATCCGCCGTTGCGGCTGGCATTGGGCAAGAGTGCTTACGAATCGATACGGGCATCGCTCAGAAACCAGCTTGAAATGCTGGAGGCGCAGAAAGAAACCGCGCTGTCGGTGATGCCTGCTAGTTCCGCGTGACGGTATCCGCGCCCGGCCTGCGCTTCTCCTTGCGGCTCAACGCGGCGACGTCGCACTTAAGTCCCGCCAGCCGGCAGATCGACGGCACTTGCATGATGACGGACTCCGAAATAAGTTCGGCGGCATCACTGCCCGTGTACCAGCCGAGCGGGGGAATTTCGGCTTGTTTGAGCATCGCGCAAAGCTCGGCGTGATCGGGCTGTGTCGCGCGCAAGACTTGCTCGGGGTCGAGCGTCGCCCGGTATGCGCAGTGCTTCGCGGCGCCGTCGCCTTCCTTGCACAGCGGAACGATGTCCAGCAACAACTGGGCATCCAGCGTCGCGCGCGCCGAGCGTGAAACCAGCAACGCTTCGAGCGCCACGGGCAGTGCCGTCGCATGGCGGTCAGCGTGGGCGTCGTGACAGCTTCCGCCATCTTCGGGCGGGTTGCCGTCGATTTCGAGTAATGTGGCATCCTGATTATTCAGGCGCTCGTGACCGATCTGATACCGCAGCGTCTGGCCGCCGGAATCGTCGGCATAGCCGCCATCGACCAACACGGCCGCGATGCGGGACACCGAGGACGTTCCCGGCAGCATGAACGCACCCGGCGGCGTGATGAGCGGAAAACGCGCGCTGTGCAACACGGCCTGCCCCACGCTCAGGCCATCGCAGGACATGGGCTGCTTGCTTGCGTTAGGCACGCTGCCGAATTCGCAGGACGCCTGATCCCACGTCTCGTTCGAAAACCAGACGATGCCGCCCCGCCGCGAATCCGTCGCGTTGAAATAAACCGTCGGCGGATATTTGATCGCACCCGTGAGCGCTTCCAGCGGCATTTCGAGCGCCAGCGGCGTTTCCTGCTTGTTCAGCTCGTTCATCTGAATGGCGGACCTCAATGCATCGTTCCAACTGTCGAGCAAGGCCATGCCGCGACTCGGCGGCACGCCCGGCACGAGATCGAGGCTCACGGCCCGCGCGATGGCCGCCGACAGGTGATCCTGAATCAGCGCTTCGCTGACCGCTCGAAACAGCGGCGTCGCGTCCGGCGCCGCGCCCGGCCTGCACTTCAACCACGGCGATGCCAGCCCTTCGCGATGCGCACTTTCGACGAGCGCCTGACGCGCGACCAGATAAGTCGCGATGCCCAGACTGCCGCCAGATACGCTGCTCGTCGCCTGAATGTGCTCGCCGAACTGTCCGCACGAAGCGTCGTCGGCAAGCGCGAGCGCCTGCGCCGTGAAGATCGCGGCGCGCAGGCCGCCGCCGAAAGCATTGATATAAAGCTGCGGCCCCGGCCCGTGCGGTCGCGGCGTATCGCGACGAACCGCCGGCGCGATAGTCGCCGATACGCGCAACTTGTCCTTCTGTCCGCTCAGCGTGTCGTTGATGTCCTTGAACGCCTCATGCCCGATGTTCCTGTTGGCCAGCAGACTCACCGGCACGATCAGCAGCAGCACGAGCGCGGTCGTGAGGCCCGGCACGCATTGCGTCAGCCATCGCACGACCAGTTGCACGGCGCTTAGCAAAATCACGAGCGCGGCCAGCGACAGCATGATGGCCGACGCGGAACCGAAACTCCGCGCCGCGCCGCTGCGTGCCTCGGCGAGCGTCAACAACGCGCCGACACCGAGAACGATGAGCAACACGACGCGTCCGATCACGTCCCCGAGTTGAACGTCGGCGGGCCGAACGCGCGACTTGCCGTGCTCGCCCCGGATCATGACCGGCGACACGGCCAGCAGCGCCAGCATGCCGCCCGGAAGCAGCCCCGCCAGCCCGAGCAGGACCACGATGCAGAGTCGCCGGAATCCTTGTGTGTCCGCCCCGTTCATTTCGACGCGACGCATCACGAGAACGAGCAACATGTCCGCAGGCAGAAGCGACGTCCAGATGCTGACGGCCTGCACCTGCCACTCGGCTTTGGTGAGGACGAAGGCGGATATCGACAACACATAAAACGCAACGGCCGGCCAGAGCGCGAAGCGCGACCAGTGCAAGGGCCCTTTGAGCCGGAACTTGAGCAATACGCTGGCGAGTATCAAGGGAGCGGACAGTCCCAGCGCCACCAACAAATGCGCCCGGATGCCCGGCAGGATGAAGTGAAAATTCGAGAAGATCAGCGCGCCGATGCACGCCGCGAGCGCCGTGATTCCGAGGCTGCGTGGCAACCATGTCACCGCGTTCATGATCTGCCGGTTGGTGAGCAGCCGATAAGACGGACGCCATGCCGTGGGCAGACTCATCTTGAATTGCACGGCGCAAAGCAGCCGCGCCGAATACCACACCGCGAATGCCACCGTCACGGAGGTGGCGACATACCAGAACAACGGCCAGGCATCGATGACGACCCAGTCTTCTCTTTTGAGTCCGAACGCGGAATCGCGCGGAATCAATGCGTGCAATACCTCGCGGCTTTGCGGCACCGCATAAAAAAGAAAAACCAGAAACGCGCAGCAAAGGGTGGGAATCAGCGCACGCCTGAGCGCCAGGAAAACCCAGGGCATGACGACGGCGAATTTTTTAACGATCCAGGCAGGTTGCATGATTTCCCCCGTGCGGTGCGGAAAAACACGATGCGCTTGCGTCATTGATTGTTTTATTTCTTTAGCATCGCTACTGGTCTGAATCTAAGCACACGCTTCTGAGAAGGCCGGACTTTTAGCGGATGGCGCAGAAAAATTGGCCGAAGAAGAATGCCATGGTCCTATTTTTTAATGAACGACTCAAGTTTTTAGAATCGGTGCCGACAACCTGATCGAGCTCAAGGTCCACTCGAAGAAGTGGGACCGCTTTTCCGAAAATAGACGCAATAGACGACAACGAGTCAAAAGAGGTCAAGCAGTGAATAAAGCGAAACTGAGTACCGCGACGATGACGATTTCGGCCCTCCTGGCCACGGCAGGATGCGGAGGCGGCGGAGGCTCTGCGTCGACACCATCGGTCAGTGCCGCGCAGAAAGCCTTCGAGCAATTCAACCTTGCCCCTTCCGCTGCCTACTCGCTGGACTGGGAGCTTCCCTACTCGGGCACGCCCACGGCGAACGCGCATTATCTGACTCAGGATTATTCGTCCGTCGCGGTTTCGCCGTCGAACGGCAGCGCGCAGACCATGACCGTCAGCGCGCCCGTTTCGCTCGCGGCCACGCTTCCCGCACCGGCCGTCGCGGGTGTGACTCGCTATCTCATCAACGGAAAAATAGTGCTTGGCTCGACAACGGCCAAACGCGTCAGCTATCTCGGCGACGATGTGCGCATCGATACGCTCTCGGCCGACCAGACTCAAGTCGTCGAAAGCCGCATGCGTCACGACTTCTCGAGCGTGTCGCTTGCGGGCGCGGTTGCATCCGCTCCGGCTGAATTGAGTCAATACTTCAACTCGCTCTATTACAACCCCGCGCTGCTCAATGCCACGGCCACGTGGAAAAGCGGTTCCGCTTATCTGCGCTATTCGCAGACGGAGATCGGCGACAGCTACACGGTCATCGACTATGCCGCAAGCACGGCTGGCACGACGCCCTCGCCTGTGGGAACCAACACGACGATCGCAAAGCTCATGCAGACGGGCGGCATCTATTCAAGCGCGGATTCCAAGACCTATAAAGCGGTCGACGGCGTCGTGGGAGTGGTGAACGGCGTCAACATGTTCGTCGCCACCAATGCGCGTCCGAATCTCACAACGGTTGAATACCGCGTCTACTTCGAATTGAACGGCAATGTTTATGACGGCACGCTCATCAGGGCGAATGCAAGCGTGGGCGGCAATATCTATCCCGTTGCGTCGTCCGGTTCGGCGAATGGCTATGTGCTGAACTATTCGCAGAACTACCGCATTCAATTGAATCAGGCCGCAGCCAATAGCATTCAGGCCGCGCTGACATTCTGACGCATCGCAAGGCAAATATGATCGTCTTTCGCTTGGCTCGTTTGCAATCGGTTCTGAGCGTCGTCGTGATCGGCGCATTGTCAGGATGTGCTTCGATCGTCAGCGGCACGGATCAGGAAGTCATGGTCACCACGTCCTCGAACACCGGCGCCGTGAATGGCGCGACTTGCTCGCTGTCGAACAATCAGGGGCGATGGACGGTCGTCGCGCCCGGCACGACCCGCGTCCACCGCAGTTCGGACACGCTCTGGGTACGTTGCAACGCTGCCGGATTCGCGCCTCAGGCGACGTCGGTATCGTCATCGGCCAACGGTGCCGTGTTCGGGAATATCCTTCTGGGTGGCATCATTGGGCTGGCCGTGGATTACGGCAATGGCGCGGCCTATACCTATCCCGACCGAATCGCAGTCGATCTCGGCACGCCATCGGCGCAGACATGGCAATCCGGCGTTCAGTACGCGGCCATGCCGGGGCCGAACGCACCCGCCGACCGCCGGCCGATCGTCCTCAATCCGGACGGATCAGCCTACCTTCAGGGCGCGCGATACGTCGCGCCCTGGTGAATCGTCGGAGATCTATCAATAACCGATCGTCAATGGTTCGGGATGCTCACGGCTTAGCACGATCCTGGTTCCCGTGGGCCAGCCGCCCTTTTGCTCGGGTGTGTCGAGCGTTGTGCAGGCGCCTGTCTGCGTGCTGTGGCGCGATCCAATCGCGAACGTCTCATACGGCGCCTTGCTCGCGATATAAGCCGTCACCGTCGTCCCTTCTCTCGCGACGATAGCGGGCGATGGCCCGACAGTCGAATCGTCAACGATGGGCTCGCCGCTGCAATCGGCCGACGTATAAGAGAGCGTCGAAATATAGCTTCGATAGATGAACTGAGAGCCTGAATAAAGCGCGTTGCGGTCGAGTGGATCGTCAGTGGTGGAATGACGTTCGACCGCCACCACGATACGCTCATCGCCCACAGTCAACAGCGCGCCGTAACTGAAGTTGAAGTGCGACAAGCCGCCCACTTCGTGACCGCGCGCATCGCGGACCACGGGTGTGGTATTCATCGCGACGCCGTCTGTTGTTTGAGCTTGTGCGAAGGTCACGCCTAGCGCTAAGAGTGCCGCGGAAAGTTGCTTCGTCATGTTCGTTTCCTTTTCGAAGCTCAATAGTGAATCGAAAGCGGCTCTGGATAATGCTGAGTCAGACCGAACGTTTTCTGCGGCGTCCAGAAGTTCGACATGGTTCGAGTACCTTGATAGCAAACGCCGTCGAACGATCTGTTCGAGTTCGTCGTTTGCTTGCTCGAATAGCCGGAACCGGCGATATAAGCCGTCACATCCACGCCGGTGCGCACGACTTCGATCGGATTCGGCGAATTGGAAAGTTGATAGATCAGCGGTGGGCCGCTGCAATCCGTGGTCACGTAGTTTGTGAAAGTCGAATCGTCCCATTCGAATTCCGACAGCGAATAATTGATTTGGGAAATCTTCTTGTGCCTCACGGGCATGAACACGGCCGCGTTGCCAAAGCGAAGATAAACGCCTTCCTTGAGTTGATAGGTTTCGAGCGGACCCACTACCCTGCCCTGCGCATCGAAAATCTTTAGAACGCGCACTTGATCCGATTGCGCGTTCGATAGAGTTGAAGCCAACAGCAGCAAAACAAAAATGCAGATGCCACGCATCAGTTGCTCCTCGATGTCGTCATTCAAAACGTGTCACGCGGGATTGCCGTCGATGAAATCAATAATCGATCGTGAGCGGCTCGGGATAACGCTGCGAGACCGAAAAACTCGATTCCGGTCTCACGCCCTGCACCAGTGAGGCATTTGCGGTGCAAGTCGCGTTCTGTAGCGACGATTTCGCTTGTATGCCTTCGGAATTGACCGTGCTTCCGACATAGACGACGACATCGGACCCTTGCTGAATCTGTGTCGAGGGACGCGGCCAACCCGAATCGAAACTGATGAGAGGTTGTCCGCTGCAATCGGCGGATTCGAAAGCGATGGCCGAATTGCTTGACCATACGAAGCGCCGGCTTGGTGTTCCCACCTTGCCCGTTTCTCGCGAGAGTTTCACGAACGTGGTCGTGCCATTGACGGTGAGGAACACGCCGTCCGCGCCGCTATAGGACGAGAGCAGGCCGACGAGCTTTCCGTTCGCATCGAATACTTTGAGTGCGCGCTGATGCGTTGCGATGGCGGATGAGCCATCGCCATAAGCAAGTCCCGCCGTGACCATAAGAAGCATTGCTACGCAGAACGAACGCATGTGCCGTCTCCTTGGATACGTGCCGCTTGCAGGCGGCTTGGATTTCCTTTTCGACAGGAGATTAATGAAAGAAAACCGGTTATTCAAGTAAACATTTCATGCAATGCAAACCATGCCGATCGACATGTCACGATTCGGGAGTTTTTAAAGGCAAGCGGTCTTGGCGCACTAAAAAATTCGGGAATTTAGTCTTGCCACCTCAAGAGGAGGCCATTTTTGCCGATAAAGTTTGAGAGTTTTAGCTTGATATGGCTTCCTGAGTAAGCATCGATAACCTAGAAAAATCCCGATGGTTGAATCTTCCAGTCGCGGGCAGGACGATCCTGTCCTGCTGAACATTGCGCGCACGGGCGATGCGGTCATGTACGCCACGACCTTCGTTTCCTGTGCCGCAGCACTAGGAATTGGTCACGTCTACGGATCGTTCGATCTCGCGCTCGCCGTGGTCGCCGTCGCGCTCACGGTCGCGACCGTGGCGTTTTTCGCGGCACGGGCCACGCTGGGTTCGCGCGTGATCCTGACCATCTGCAACGTGTGCCTCGTCGCCCTGCATATTCAATTGGGACACGGCACGGTCGAATTTCATTTCGGCGTATTCGTTTTGTTGGGTCTGCTACTGGTCTACCGAGACTTTCGGGTGTTGATCCTGTGTGCCGCTTTATTCGTCGTTCATCATTTCCTGTTCGATCGCTTGCAGGCTTTGAGCTACAACGTTTATTGCACGACCAAACCCAGCATCTGGATGATGGTCATGCACGGGGCTTACGTCGCCGCGCAGACGGGCACGGAAATCTACATGGCATTGCGTTTGAGACAGGCGGCCATCGAGGCCTCGGATCTTCTTTCGATTGTCAGGAGCATGGATCACAGCGGCGTGATCTGTCTCGATGTCGGCAGTCTCGCGGTGAGCGCGCCGACCGCACAAGCGTTACAGCAAGCCGTTGTCAACATGGCAATAGCCATGAACGAAGTGCGGGAAGTGGCGACTTCGATCGCGAACGCATCGGCGGAAATTGCATTGGGCAACGGATATTTGAGCGAGCGTACCGAACAACAGGCGACGAGCCTGCAACAAACGGCCGCTTCAATCGCGCAAATCACGGACGCGGTTCGTGACTCCTCGCAAACTGCGGGCCAAGCCACGGAAATGGCGCAGATGGCTTCCGACGTAGCTTCGACAGGCGGCCATGCGGTCGGAAAAGTCGTCGCAACGATCAAGGATATTTCTCTGGCCTCCGAACGAATCGCGATCATCAGTTCGGTAGTGGATAGCATCGCGTTCCAGACCAATCTGCTGGCGCTCAACGCAGCGGTCGAAGCGGCTCGCGCGGGCGAGCAAGGCCGTGGCTTTGCGGTGGTCGCGACCGAGGTTCGCTCGCTCGCCAAGCGGTCGGCCAATGCGGCCAAGGAAATCGAGCAATTGATCGACGACAGTTCCGGCAAGGTCGATACCGGTGTGGACCTCGTGGCGGATGCAAAACGCAGCATCGAAGATGTCGTTTCTAGAGCCGGGCAAGTGCGCGATCTGATCGCCACGATCTCGCATGCGAGCGGGCAGCAGACGGCGGGCATCTCGCGTGTGTGCACGGCCGTTCAGCAACTCGATGAAGTCACGCAGCAGAACGCGGCCTTGGTCGAGCAAAGCGCGGCCGCTACCGAGAGCCTCAAAGATCAGACTGTGCGGCTGACGAGCGTGGTCAATCGCTTCGTACTCCCTTCGGTCTGAATGAAACCCGCATCAAAGCCGGAAGTTTTCGCTTAGCGTCGAAATCAGCAGTTCGATTGCATCGTTCGTGCGTCCCTTGCCGTCGCGCATCAGCACGACTTCGTGATCGGCAATTTTCGGCAGCCCCTTCAAGACGCGCATGCCGTCGCTCACGCGCGCGCGGTCCACCAGCGTGACCGCGAGCCCCGCCTCGACACATGCCTTGATGACCTGACTCGACGCGCTATCCAACACGACGCGCCATGTGCGCCCCATGCGTTCGAGCGCGCTCATCATCGCCATGCGGTAAGGGCACGGCTCACCGTACAAAGCAAGCGGCAACGGACTGCTCTCATCCAGCACGAAGGCAGTGCCGCCGACCCAGACGGGCGTAGTCACCGTGAGCACCTGCGCCGGTCTGCTAGCTTTCACAGGCTGAACCAGCAAGGCGACGTCGAGCTTTCCGCGCATCAGTTGATCGCGCAGTTTGAGGCTTGGCGCGGTGCGTACTTCCAGCACGACATTCGGCCAACTTGCTGAAAAGCCCGGAAGAATGTCCCGAATCACATGCGCGGCGTATTCGTCCGGCACGCCCAGCACCACCCTTCCTGCAAGCGTTTTCCCGTTGATTTCCTGCATCACGCGGTCATGCGTGTTCAGCAATTCGCTCGTGCTGGCGAGAAGCCGCTTGCCGAGCGTGGTGAGCGTCACAGATTGATTGTCGCGATCCAGCAGCCTGCCGCCCGCAATCGCTTCCAGGCGCTGAATGTGAATGCTGATGGCCGCCGGGCTTTTGTGGACCAGTTCGGCTGCCGAGCGAAATTTGCCAAGCCGTGCCACCGCATGAAAGGTGCGCAAGAGTTCGATGTCGAGAACCGATTCCATGATGGTTAAATAAAGTTGAACGACCACCTCAGTATATTTTGATTTTCGAATCGTGTTTCGGTGGCTACGCTCGAAGCATGAATAAACTCTCTCCGGCTTGCGATGCATCCCTCGCGCCTGCCAGCGTGTTTTTGCGGCTGCCCTTGCCGGCGCTCGAAGCGCTCATGGTCGTGGCTTGGAGTTCGGGATTCGTCGGCATGCGCTATTCGGCGGATTACGCGCCGGTGTTTCTCGTCGTGTTATGGCGTTGCGCGCTCATTTGTGTCTGCCTGCTTCCGTGGGTGGCGCGCGAACTTCATAAAGCGGCACCCGGCGTATTGATAAGACAAGCCATGTTCGGCTTGCTCGGTCTGGCGGGCTATCTGGCGGGCATATCGAAAGGAATCGAACTTGGCGTGCCCGCCGGTCTTTCGGCATTGATCGCGAATCTTTTGCCCGTCGGCACTGTCGTGATATCGACTGTTTTCTTTCGGGAGCACTACGCAAAACGCGTTTGGGCGGGCATGGCGATCGGTCTCGCAGGTGTGCTGATCGTCAGCCGCGATGCCTTCTCGCTTGCCTCGACGCCGGTCTGGGCGTTCTTTCTGCCGGTGGCGGGCATGGCCTCGCTCGCCATCGCAACCCTATGGCAAGCGCGAACGTCTTCTCGTGCTGGCTCGCTGAGTGTCCTGAGCACGCTGTGGATTCACTGTGCCGTGACATGCCTCGTATTCCTGTGCCTGCAAAAGTCTCAAGGCACGCTCATGCCGTCCTTCACGACGGGCTTTGCGATTAGCGTGGGATGGACGGCGGTGCTCTCCACCATCGGCGGATACGGACTCTATTGGGTTTGCCTGCGTCGCTCGACGACTGCGCGCGTGTCGAGTGTTCTTTTCCTGAGTCCTTCCGTCACGCTCGTATGGGCATGGGCGATGTTCGGTGAACCGCTCTCGTGGCCGATGTTTTTCGGCACGGTGCTCTCAGGTCTGGGCATCGTGGTGATGTCGCGAGCACCGGCCACCGGGCGCTAAAAGCCCTAAAAAAAAGCCAGCCGACGTGGCTGGCAGAAAAAGTTCTGGTCATTCCGAGGGCCGTCCAGAACCTGAGAGAACTGCTTTAACGGCCCATGGATCACTCCCTTTAGTGAAGCAAGCCCTTTTTTAAGTAGTAGATGAAATGCCACTAAAAAAACGGCCGTCTATTTAAGGCGTCAACCTATTGTCAATGCCAATTCCGATTGCTTGCGCTAAGCCAGCCTTGTAACGCTAAGATTGCGCCACTCGCCATGGACGAAACACAGGATAAAAGTGGACATCGAAGGAATCATTTTTGATAGCGACGGGACGCTCGTCGACAGTGAAACGCTATCGGCGCGAGCGCTTTGCCAGATTCTCGAAAGCGCAGGCGTGAGCGTGCCGCTGGACGACATGCTCGAACGATTTCGCGGCACGCGTTTCGCACTCTTCGCAGCATCGCTTCTTCAGGACTTTCCAGTCATGGAAATCGGCGCATTCACTCAGGCGTTTCGCACGCTCAGCACCGAACTTTTCGCGAAGGAGCTTCAGCCGATGAATGGCGCCGTCGAAGTCGTCAGCGCCATCACCATCGAGAAATGCGTGGCCTCGAATGGCCCGCGAGAAAAGATCGAAGCGTGTCTCGATGTCACCGGGCTCATGCCTTACTTTTCCAACCGGATCGCCAGCGCCTATGAGGTCGGTTCGTGGAAGCCCGACCCCGGACTCATTCTTCACGCAGCGTCGATGATCGGCATTTCGCCCGGCCGCTGTCTGCTCGTCGAGGACAGCGTGGCGGGCATTCAGGCGGGACTGGCCGCTGGCGTGCAAGTAGTCGGCTATCGCCTCAGCAAGACGACGCGTGCCGCGCTGTCCCGCCCGGTGCCGGTCATTCAGGAACTCGCCGAGTTGCACACGTTCATTCGAGCAAGCGCTTAGTCGGCCGAAGCATCGCAATTGCTGACGAGCGCGGGGCTGACACGCGGCCGCTCCAGCGTCGCCAAACGTTGCAGCGTGATCAAGCCGAGCACCGCCAGCCCGGCTCCGAGAATGAAATCCGCGTCCACGCCTGCATGATCGACGATCGCGCCGCCCACCGCGGAACCCGCCGCGATCGCCACCTGAATGATGCTCACGAACATCGCGGAACCGGCTTCGGCCAGGTCCGCCGTGCCGCGCTGAATCCACACGCTGAAGCAAAGCGGCAACGCGCCGAACGCAACGCCCCACACGAGCATGCCCACCGATTCGCCGACGATCGAGTGATCGAGCAGCAGCATGGCGGCAATCGCGCCGAGCAGCAGCAACGTCATCACCGCGACCGATTTCTTGAGGTGATTGGCGACGACCATCGACATCAATGCATTCGAGAAGAAGCCGAGCAAGCCGAATCCGAACAGGAGCAGCGTGATCGCGCTCAAAGAAAAATCCTGTTCGAGCAGCGGCGCGATATACGTATAGGTCGAGAAATGCGCGCCGAACACGAGCGCGACCATCAACATGCTCAGGCGCGTTTGCGGACGGCGCAGCAGCGTTCTAAAGTCCGCGAGACGAAGCGCGGACGCCGAAGGCAAGGAAGGCACGAGCAACACCTGTGCGATGAACGCAATCGTCACCAGCACGGCGGTGGCGGCAAACGACATGCGCCACGACGCGAACGACGCGATGAACGTACCGAGCGGCACGCCAATCACCGTCGCGCACGTGACGCCCGCCAGAATCGTGGCGGTGGCCTTCGCGGCATCGCGCGGGGCAACCAGCCGGGGCGATGCAGCAGTCGCCAGCGTCCAGAAGCCGCCGAGCGCCGCGCCGAGCAAGGCGCGTCCGACCAGCACGAGCGCGAAGTTCGTCGCGACCGCGCACACGATGTTGGAGACGAGCAGCACGGCGGTCAGCAGAAGGAACACGACGCGGCGGTCCATGCGTCCTGCGCCGACGATCAGCGCGGGGGCGAAGATGGCCGCCATGACGCCGGGCGTCGTGACCATGAGGCCAGCGACGCCGGGCTTCACGCCGAGTTCATGCGCGATTTGCGGCAACAATCCGACCGGTAGAAACTCGGCCGTCACGAAGGCGAATGCGGTAACCGCGACCGCAATGACCGAAAGCCATTGACGCATCGATGTGGTGCTTGCTTGCAGCGACGCGGTATTCGAGGGCGTATCGATGTGCATGATGACAGACGCTAAAGAGAAGTCTGTCACTGTAGGGCCTAAAAAAAGCAGGAAAAAGCCGCCAGTGCCGAATTGACTAGCCGGTGAGGCTGAACAATCGAAAGAAAAAAAATCAGGATTCGCAGTCCACCAATACCAGCGAGGCCGTGACCTGATTCCGGCCCGCCGTCTTCGACCGGTAAAGCGCTTCGTCGGCACTCCGCAATGCTTCGCGCAAGGCGATTCCCGCAGCAGGATGACACGTCACCACGCCGATGCTGACCGTCACGCCCGGCAACTCCAACGCGTGCGCGCTGCCCGAACCGGCCACATCGCGCCGGATGGCTTCCGCCACGCTTTGCGCGCGTGCCAGCGAACAGCCGGGCAAGGCCACCACGAACTCTTCGCCGCCATAGCGCGCCACCAGATCGCCCATTCTTCTCGCGTGCATGGCGAGGCATTCCGCAATGAAGCGCAAGGCGCGGTCGCCGACTTCGTGACCGTGGACGTCGTTATAAACCTTGAAGCGGTCAGCGTCGATGAACAACAGCGCCACTTCGTAGCTGTCGCGCGCGGCATCGTGCCAGAGACCTTCGAGCGCGAAGTCGAGTTTTCGGCGATTGGCGACGCCCGTCAATGCGTCGGTATCCGCGAGTTCGATCAGCCGCGCCTGCGCTGCGTCGCGCTGACGCACGGCATACACGAGCAGCCACACGACCACCGTGAACGCGCTCGACACGAACACGACGAACAGCCCCGTGATGAGCGAATGATGCGCCCAGTCCGCCGTGGCGTCGTTCAGCGACGGCGAGATCAGCACCATGAGATTGGTGCCGGGAACGTGCGCGAAGGTCATGATGCGCTCGACGCCATCGAGCGGCGAACGCGCCACGAGCGACCCGCTGATCACCGACAGCGCCTTCGCGAAAACCGGCCAGTTGCGAATGCTGACGGCGCCATCCGTCGTGAGCCTCGGATTGCGTGCGACGACGAGCCCATCGGTTTGCAGAATGGTCGACGCGCCGCCCTCGCCGAGCTTGATGTCATCGACGAGTTGCTGAAAATAGGCGAGATTGATGGCGACGAGCGCGATGCCGCCGAAACTTCCATCCGCCTTCGAAATACGCCGGCTCAGCGCGATTGCAGGCGCGCCATCGCGCGAATTGGACACATAAGGCCGGGAGATATACAGCCCGAGATCGTCGCGGTCGCGATGGACCTTGAAATACTCGCGATCGGCAAGATTGACGGTTGGAATGCGCCTCGACCATGCCTCGACGATATTCCCGTGCTCGTTCACCGCATACACGGCGCTGACGTATTCCGCGCCCGTCGAACGATCGAACAGAATCCGGCGGCGCATTTCTTCGGGAAGATTGAATACTTCGGGGTCCGACATGCCATCGACCACGGCCTGCAACGAGAGATCGTAAGTTTCGAGATTGCGACCGATATCGCGCGCCACGGCCTGCGCGATGTTGGCCGACGTGGCCCGCGTTTTCTCGATGGCATCGTAACGGCTGAAAATCAGGCAAGCCACCGTGCACATCAGAATGATGACCGTGGCGATGGTCGCGCCTATCGCGACCCGCACGGCATGCCGGTCGATCCACGACGCCGAATTTTTCCGCTCTGTCCTCTCGGTCAATGAATGCATCACCGCCTCCTCCTTACCGAACGACAACATGACGTCGTACGCGCTGCTCTTCATCGGTCGCCGTGGACAGCGTGCGACGCGATGGCAATGAATCCAGAGCTGTTCGTTTCCGACTGTGTCCGGGATCGCCCGTGCGTGGGGCGAGAAACGGGCCTTGCAAAGAAATGAACTCTATCTATCCTCTGTCCTCGTTAACGGCTTTCCTTTGGAAATATTGAAGCCGTTCGGGCAACCCCTACTTCCTCGTCCGCGCCATGCGGGGACTCAGGCTATCGGCGTGCTTCTTGAGGATCTGGCAGAACGCCTCGGCAAAGGCGCTGACCGGGCGCAAGGAGGGCCGCAGCATGGAAATGCGGCGCAGCGGCACGGTGTCCAGCGGAATGAACCGGAGATTCGCCGCGTCGATGGACGCCGCCGTGAGGCTCTCGACGATCGCGCGCCGCCCCGACAACTGCACCATGCGGCAGGCGAGCCCCGAACTGGACACGCGCGCGTGGATCGACCGCGTCGCGGACGAGAGCAAGGTCTGAAGCTCCGGAATGCTTTCGAGCGCCTCGACGATGGTGAGCGTGACGTCATCGACATCGCCCATGCGCACCCGTTTTTGCTTCGCCAGCGGATCGTCGGAGCGCACCGCGCACACGATGGTCGAATCGAGCAGATGCAGTTCGCTCACGTTACGCATGGCCCGAAACGGCGTGCAGATGCCGATATCCACCTGCTGGCTTTCCACCAGATCGAGCATTTTTTCCGCATTCTCGATCGCGACTTCGATGAACACCTTCGGAAAACGCGCCTGAAACTCGGCAATCGCTTCGGGAAGCAAGCGTTCGGTGACCGCAGGATAGGCACAAATACTGAGACGCCCCAGCGAACCGGTGCGCAGGCCATCCGCCAGTTCGTTGAGCGCGCGCAGGCTGGCGTTCGTGCGTTCGGTCTGATCGAACAACAAGATGGCTTCGGCGGTCGGCACGAGACGCCCTTTCTCGCGCGTGAACAGCTTCACATCGAGGCTTTCTTCCAGCGCCTTGAGTTGCTTGGTCACCGCCGGCTGCGAGATATGAAGATTCTGCGCCGCCGCCGTGAGCGTGCGGCATCGCACCACTTCATAGAGCAATTCGACCTGGTGATAGTTGAGTGTCGGCCGGGCCATGCTGCGCTCCTCACGTCGGTTTTGCGGCCCAGCATAACCCACGGTTATGGACTCGCGCCGAACAATGTATTGGCGGACAGGATTGTTTTTCGCTGAAATTGTCGAATCGCAAGCGCGCCGCCGCAGGCCGCGACCGCGATCAAGGAGACAAGACAATGCAGACGATACCCATCGCGCAGACGCGCCGCGCCACCCGGTTCCGCTGGTTCATGGTGTTTCTCGCATTCATTGCGATCATCACGAATTACATGGACCGCGCCAATCTGGCGGTCGCGCTGCCTTACATGACGACGGACCTGCATCTTTCATCGGGCGAAGCGGGACTGATTCTCGGCGCGTTCTTCTGGACCTACGCGGCGTTTCAGATTCCCGCGGGCATGCTGGTCGACCGGCTCGGCGCGAAAGCGGTCTTTGCGGCGGCGGTCGTGTGGTGGTCGCTTTTCACGATGGCGACGAGTCTCGCGCGCGGCAGCGCATCGCTGCTCGGACTGCGTTTTTTGCTCGGCGTGGGCGAAGCGGGCGCGTTTCCCGCTGCCACGAAGTTCGTCGAACGCTGGTTTCCGCCGACCGAACGCGGGCTCGCTTCCGGCATCTATGATTGCGGCGCGCGCGGCGGCACGCTGATCGCGCTTCCGGTCTGCACCGCGATCATCACGGCGTACGGATGGCGCGCGTCGTTCATCTTCACGGGCGCGGTCGGCCTTGTGTGGGTGGTCGTGTGGTTATTCGTCGCGAGCGAGTTTCCCGCGCAGAACCGCTTCGTCAACGAGGCGGAAGCCACGCATATTTCGGAGGACGCGCCCACGGTCGCGAAGCGTTCGGTGCGCATCAAATGGGGCAAGCTGTTTTCGTCGCGCGTCATCTGGGCGATGTCGCTCGGCTTCGCGTGTCAGGGCTACGTGATCTATTTCTTCATTACGTGGTATCCCACGTATCTGGTCAAGGCGCGCGGTTTCACGCTGCTGCAACTCGGTTTCTACGGCATCTTGCCGGGGCTCGCGGGTCTGGTCGGCTCGTGGCTCGGCGGCTGGGCTTCCGACAAGATCGCGGCGAGCCATTACGGCCTGAACTTCGCGCGCAAGGTGTGCATTGTGGTGGGCATGGCGTTGAGCGCGACCATCGGGCTTGCGGGCATCGTCACGCAGGCGTGGCTGGCCCTGCTGCTGTTGTCCATCGCGTTCTTCGGTGTGTCGGTGGCGACGTCGAGCATTCTTGCGCTGCCCGCCGATGTCTCCGCACCGGGCGAGCGCTCCGTTGCCGGCACCGTGGCGGGCTTTCAGAACTGCATCGCGAATCTTGCGGGCATCGCGAGTCCGGCTGTCATCGGCTTTTTGAAGGATGCGACCGGTTCGTTCACGCCGGGGCTCGTTTCGGCATCCGTCGTCGCAATCATAGGATGCCTGATTTATATCTTCGCGCTCGGTCCGATTCGCTCCGACGTGCTTGAACACGTCATCGCCGATTGATGCTTTTTTCACGAGGTCAAACCATGCTTTGCGAAGCACCGAAGGTTCCGTTTCTTGCTTTTCCGGCCGAACCCGATCTCGACCGCGTTCAGGCCACGTTCGCCGTGATTGGCGCGCCGTACGGCGTGCCTTACGGGCCTGCGCTTTTGCACTGCGATGTCTCCAACGCGCCGGACAAGATTCGCGAGCGGAGCTTCCGTTATGGGCGTCAGGCCGATCACTACGATTTCGATCTCGACGGCACGCTGTTCGGCGACAGTCACGCGACAGCGGTCGATTGCGGCAACGTGCCGGGAACGCTCGACGTGGCCCGCAATGCAGCGGCAGTCACCTCATCCGTCAGGACGTTGCTCGAACGCGGCGCGATTCCGCTCGTGCTCGGCGGCGACGATTCCATTCCGCCGCTGTGCGTGCGCGCCTTCGACACGCGTGGACCGCTCAACGTGCTGCAGTTCGACGCGCATCTCGACTTTCGCGACGAAGTGAACGGCGAGCGCCACGGCTATTCCAGCCCGATGCGCCGCATCCGCGAGATGCCGTTCGTGAAGCGGATCGTGCAGGTGGGACTGCGAGGAAGCGGAAGCGCGCGACGCACCGATGTCGAAGACGCGCGGCGCAGCGGCAACGTGCTGGTTCCCGCCGAAGTGGTGCACGAAGAAGGCATCGCGGCCGTGACGCGTCATCTGATCGACGATGCCCCGTGGTTCGTCACCTTCGACGTGGACGGCCTCGACCCGAGCATCGCGCCCGGTGTGATCGCGCCGCTGCCCGGCGGGCTGACGTTTCATCAGGCGCGCGGCATCCTCAAGCATCTTTGCAGCAGAACGCAGCTTGCGGGGATCGATTTCGTCGAGCATCATCCGGCGCTCGATGTGCGCGACATGACTGCGCTGACCATCATCCGGCTGCTGACCAACGTGATCGGTCATACGGCGCGCAGGCTGGCGTCGTGAATCTTCGCGATGTCGCGCCGACGCGCTGGAAGAACGGCAACGGCACGACACGCGAATTATTGCGGCTCGACGGCTCTTTCGATGACGAAGCGTTCGCCCTTCGCGTGAGCGTCGCGGAGGTGAACTGCGATGCCGAATTCTCCTGCTATCCCGGCGTGCACAGAATTCTCGCGCTGCTACGTGGTGCCGGAATGCGCGTGATCGACCTCGACTACGGCGACACGCACCACACGCTCGATAAAACATCTTCCTTATTCGAGTTCGAAGGCGAGCACCGCCTCGAAGGCCGCCTGCTCGACGGGCCGATGCTCGATTTCAACGTCATGGTGTGCCGCGCCGCCGGATCGGCGCGTCTGCATATCGTCGAAGAAGCGGAGCACGCGATTTCGCCCGATTGCCAACTGATTTTCGTGGCAGCGGGACACGTCGAAACCACATTCGCCGATGGCAGCACCGCGCGCCTGCACGAATGGGATTATCTGAATCCGAAGAAAAGCCCAGCCACCCGTTTGACCGCCGGCCCCGCCTCCACCGCGTTTCTGGTCGAATTCATTTCACACCACCGCAAAATCTGAACAGTTAAACTGCGCCAGGCGCGCGATATGCTGACCGCCACCGGTCTATCATGCGATAGTCAACCCGCCGACGGAGGTCACATCATGACAAGCGAACGCACACCGGAGTCCCTGCAAGCGCTTGCCGGCTTTCTGGAACGCGCACTCGACACCGCGACGAGCGTCATCATGATGCGCAACGCACCGGACGTCTGCACCGTGTATCTGGGCGACCCATCGGGACCGAAGGACGAGCTTCGCCGCGTCGGCTCGATTGCGGCGGCGCTTGCCAACGACATGCTCGAATCGACATCGTCCGGCCCCAACCGGATGCAGATCGGCGCCGAGTCCTATCGCTTCGTGCGCAGTTTCACGCAGATCGACGACAAAGCGGCCGTCGTTTTTTCCACCTGATTCGTCCATAACCCAAACAACCCGCTTGCCGGTCACCGCGCCGCTCGTCCACCCCATTCCTCATGCTGACGCACGACGCTTCGTTTTTCCGGCGCCCCTGGTGGGGCGTCATGGCGCTGACCTTCTCGGCCTTCATTTTCAACACGACGGAGTTCGTTCCGGTCGGCTTGTTGACCGACATCGGCGAGAGCTTCCACATGCGCCCGACCGATGTCGGCGTGGTCATGACCATCTATGCGTGGACGGTATCGGTGGCGTCCCTGCCGCTGACGATATTCGTCCGCGAAATCGAGCGCCGCACGCTGTTGATGCGCGTGTTCGTCGTGTTCATCCTGAGCCATATCGTGACGGGCATCGCGCCGAACTTCGAGATACTCGTGATCGGGCGAGTCGGCATCGCGTTCGCGCATGCGGTCTTCTGGTCGATCTCGATTCCGCTCGTGGTGGGTCTGGTGCCACCGGAAGGCGAGCGCCGCGCCCTCGCGATGATGTCCATCGGCACGTCTGTCGCGATGGTCGCGGGCGTGCCGATCGGCCGCGCCATCGGCGATGCGCTCGGCTGGCGCGCGACGTTTCAGATCATCGCGGGCGCGGGCGTGCTCGGCATGGCTGCCTTATGGATCACGCTGCCTCGAATCCAGAACGAATCGGCCAGTTCGCTGCAAAGTCTGCCCCGGCTTCTGAAGAACCCGATGCTGGTCACGCTCTTCGCGGTCACGGTCCTCACCGTCTGCGCGCACTTCTCGGCCTATACGTATCTCGAACCCTTCGCGCGCCTCGTCACGCACGCCAGCGACGATCAGATCACGTTCCTGCTCGTCCTGTTCGGTGCCGCGGGCATTCCGGCCGCGTTCTGTTTCAGCCGCTTCTACGCCGGCCGGCCGCGACGCTTTCTGTTGATCACCGTAGCCGCGCTGGGCGCGTGCCTCTTGCTGCTCTGGCCTTCTGCGCACACGCTCGCCACCTTGTCGATCCTGCTGGTGCTGTGGGGCATCTCGATCATCTGCTTTGGCCTCGCGATGCAGGCGCACGTGCTCAAACTGGCTCCCGACGCCGCCGACCTCGCCATCTCGATGTTCAGCGGTCTGTACAACATCGGCATCGGTGCGGGCGCGCTGTTCGGGAAGTTCGTCGCGCGCGATATCGGACTGGACTGGGCGGGCATGTTCGGCGCGTGCGTGGCGGCGCTGAGCACGGCGGTGTGCGGATTGGCGTTCGTCTTGTCGAGACAGAATGCGCGCCGGAATGTTGCTTCTTTGGGTAAATAGCTGACAAAGCATCAACTCGCTTGATAAGGCATCAACGAACACAGTAACGGCTGCCGATAATCAATTAAAAATCTTCGTAAATCCGACAGAACCTTCGTTCACCCGACACCCTTCACAAAGATAAGATTTTTCTACTTAGTCGTGCGACCGTTTTCGGGCTTCAATCGAATTTCCGAGGTCACCCGCCGGTTAATGCCGGCAATCACAATAAATCCGCACATGAGACAAGCTCTTCACTCCCGACGCTGGCTGCTCGCCGATACATGCACGATGTACGCACAGAGCCTTCAGCTTCATCTCGATGACGTGCAGCCCGAGGATCGCAGCGATCTCGCCTTCACGAAGCTGGACCTTCTGCAATCGCTGCTGTCGTTTCGTCCGCATGTGCTCGTGATCGAACCGTGGTGCGCGCACACGCATTACGCCGCGACCGATTTCGAGTTCCTGCGCACGCTGAGAATGAAGCATCCGCACCTTCACATGGTGGTCTTCACCGCCGAGACCAGTCCATCCGTCCTGCAGAAGATCGCGCGGCTGGATCGCATCGGCATGGTCAGCAAGCGCGACGAACTGGACGTGCTGCTCGATATTTGCGAGCGCGTCACGAGCGGCGCGCCGCGCGCCATCTCACACGAGATCAAGCGGCTGACGCGCGCGGCGGCGTGACGGCTTCGAGGCGAATACGTGGCGAACCGCGGCGCATGCGCATCTATACTTGAGGGGCGATAAACGGTTTCCGGAAAAATTCGGTCATATTTGTCAAATTTGATTCGGTTTCCGAAACTGTTCCCCTGTCCGTGGGCACTATGCTCCGCCCTAGTCTCGTTGCCCCTCTCACGCATGTTCGAGCTCTACGACCAAGAACTTCCGCGCCGCCTCTATGCAGGCGACGTGGACGAGTGTTTCCAGTTTCTCGACGCCCGGCAGTCCGTCGATGGCCACATGGCCGAATACTGGCACTGGCGCGCCGTGACGCACATGCACGCGGGGGAATTTCTTCAGGCGCTGGATATCTGTTTCCGGCTGACGCGCGAAGCAAGCGGTTTCGCCTTCCATATCCATTGTCTCTTCGATGCATGCCTGCATCTCGGCCTCAGGGAAGTCGCGCTGGCGGCGCTCGAGACCTTTGCCAGCAAGCCTTCCACCCCGCCGCTCAATGCATTTCTATGGCGCGTCTTCGGCTGGCATTATCTCGGCGATGACGACCGCGTGGCGCAACTCAGCGCGGAAGGCTTCGATGAGCACACGGCCTATATGCTCGGCCAGCACCAGGCGCGCGGGCGTATGCGGCGCGAGGGCATCGCGCAGGGTGTCGGCGACCTGCACCGTTTCTGGTCGTCACCCGAGGCGCGGCGCTTGCTAGATCCCCATGCGAATCTCGATGGTTACTGGAGCGGTGAGCGCGCGCTGCCTGCACGCATCGAGTTGCAGGTGTTCGCCTGCCATACCGGCGACATGGTGAACTGGGCGCGCTATCTCGTCGCGTTGCAGGTCATGGGCGTCGAAGTCATCTACGACCGCACGCTGTTTCATCTCGAAGCGCAGGACGAGGACCGCGCCTTTCTCGCCGAGAAGATGCACGCGGCCGGGTTCACACGCGCCTCGGACGACGGCAAAATGTGGACCGATCCGTTCGCCCTCTTCACCTCGCTCTTTCCCGTGCTCGGCTACTTGCCGTGGCGGCGGAGCATCGCGCCATCGGACACCGCCTGCGCGCAACCGCTCATCGACGAAATCTGGCATCGCGCGCGCGGGCGGCGCTGCATCGGCATCTTCTGGTCATCGTGCGAATCGGCCAACAACTTTGCATCGCGCAGCCTGAGGCTTGCCGATGTGACGCCGCTGCTCGATGCAACCGACGATATCTACTGGGTCGTCATGCAGCGCGGCTTCGAACACCGGCGCTGGCTTGCGGACCCGCGCGCCGCCGATCGCGACCGTTTCATGACGCTGAACGTCGACACGACCTTCGCGCAGTCGGTGGCGCTGATCGACAAGCTCGATGCCTTCGTCGGCAACGACGGCAGCCTGATTCATTTCGCTGGCGCGCTCGGCAAACGCAGTTATCTCATGCTCAATCAGGTGGCGGAATGGCGCTACGAACACGCGCCGGACACGACGGCGTGGTATCCGTCCGTGCGGCTCATGCGCGCGCCCGAACTGGGCGCGTGGGGCAAGATGATCGGCACATTGCGCCAGACGCTCGTCGCCGATCTGCGCTGACGCACACGCTATCCTCAGGCCGCCGTTCCCGCCACCGCGCGCGGCAGCGGACTGCGTCGCGTGAGCGTATCGGCCGGTGCCCGCTCACACGGACCGCGCACATAGAGTTCGAGCTGATCGATGGCGAAACGCTGCTCGTCGATCAAATGCCGCACCAGATCGCCAATCGAGATCAGCCCGAGCAGCCGCCCGCTTTCGATCACCGGCAGATGACGGATACGATGCTGCGTCATCAGACTCATGCAGTCGTCCGAGCACGCGGCGAGATTCGCCGACATCACCGGTGCGGTCATGATCTCGCGCACGGTCGTGGTCCGCGAAGACTTGTCCTGCAGGATCACCTTGCGCGCGTAGTCGCGCTCGGTGAAGATGCCGCAGACCATGCCGTCCATGTTGCCATTGCTGGTCACTACGATCGCGCCGACGCCTGCCTTCGACATCATTGCAATTGCGTCGAACACGCTCGCGCCGGGCGCGATGGTATGAACCCTGTCGTTTGCCTTCGTTATCAAAACCTGCTTTACCGTTGCCATGATCGTTCTCCGTCGTTTGCCGGGGTTGTTCAGAAGTCGAAGATGTCGTTGAGAAACGATTTCTTGCGCCGCGCGTACCGCTGCTCGTCGTGACGATTCATGAGCCGCCGGTCGCGCTCGTCATGGCCTGCGTGGCGAAGGTCATGGCGCGCGGCTTCCGGCGTCTGCGACGGCACGTCCTGCGACGAACGCCGGATGATCTGATCGAGTTCGCCACGATCCAGCCACACGCCACGGCACGTCGGGCAGTAGTCGATTTCGATGCCCGCGCGATCGGTCATGCGGAGTTCGTTTTGCGGGCAGACAGGGCATTTCATTTCGCTTCCTTTCCGTTTGCTTTCAAAGAAGACAATCTAACGGACGAAGCGAAATGGAAAAATCAGAGATTTCGAGCGGTTCGGTTCGGAAAAACCGAAGTACTCATGCCTCGCAATACCCTTCCCAGATCTGACGAAACGCGCCTTCCAGATTGCGGGTGAAGCGGGCCGCATCCATCATCGGCGAATGTTCCATGCGAGCGCGCAGGCCGGACCGCAACGCGGTCAAGCGCGAACGATCGTTTGCAAGGCGCGTGACGATATCGACATAGGAATCGTCGTCTGTCGCGACCAGTTCCGGCAGGCCGAGATTCGAGAGCAGGCTCAGGCCCGCACGGCTCACGGCCGTTTCGCCCGCGCGCGAGGGCACGGGCACGCCCATCCAGAGCGCGTCGAGACTCGTCGTGTGGCCGTTGTACGGATACGTATCCAGCCCGATATCGATCCGCCCGTACATTTGCAGATAATCCACCCGCGCCTGATATCCAACGAATTCGATACGTGAAAGATCCACGCCGAGAGCGCTCAATCGCGCGCGATAGTGCTCGCGCGGTCCCTCGCCTGCCAGCAGGATGAAGCGGGCATCAGGCACGGCCCCGAGCACGGCGGCCCACATGCGCAGCGTTCGCTCCGAGGCTTTGCACGGATTGTTCAGGCATCCGAATGTAATGAAACCGTTCGACGATGCCGGCAACACGCTCACATCCGGCGCATCGGGCGACGTCACGCGCGGGTCGAAACACCAAAATGTGTCGGGCAGATGCACGATGCGCTCGCTATAGAACGCGTCCCGCTCCGTGCGATCAGGCGGATCGATCCACGGATCGCTCAGGCGATAGCCGATGGCACGGCTGCCCGTCGTGCCCGGATAGGCGAGCCATTGCACCTGCACCGGCGCGGGCCGGCGTGCGAACAGCAACGGACGGCCGCGCGACATATGCAAGGTCAGATCGACGAGCACATCGATCTCATCCGCGCGAATCAGATCGGCGAGTTGCGCGTCGTCGAGGTGATGGACATCGCGCCAGAGATCGGCCATCGGGCGCAGCATGTGCGTGATGTCATCGGAATGCTCGACGCTCGAATAACAAACAATCTTGAAGTTCGCGTGATCGTGGTGGGCGAAAACCGGCGCGGTGAACATGGACTGGCAATGAACGCTGAAATCCGGTGCGACATAGCCGATGTTCAACCGCCGTCTCGGCTCGCGCGTGTTCGCATGCGCGACCGGCTGCACGAGAAACGGCGCTTCGTGATGCGCGGTGAAACGCGTGCATTCGTCCAGCAGTTCGCGCGACGTTTCCGCCTGATAGGTCAGGGCGTAATTGAGATTGCGATGGACGCGTTCGTTGTCCGGGTTGCATCGCACCGCCTGCCGGAAGCTCGCGATTGCCTCGTCCATCCGCCCCATGTCCTTGAGCACGGAGGCGAGATTGTTGTGCGTCTCGGCCACGTCGTCACGGATCGCGAGCGAATCGCGCAGGATAGCTTCCGCTTCGTGCAGACGTTGCTGGTCGCGCAGGATTCGGCCCAGGTTGGTGTGCGCTTCCACGTAATCGGGTCGAAGCGCAATCGCCTCACGGTACTCGTGCTCCGCTTCCGGCAAGCGATGCTGATCGCTGAGGATCAAACCGAGGTTGTAACGCACTTCCGCGAAGCGCGGATCGACGCCGAGCGCATTGCGGCATGCCTGTTCCGCCTCGGCAAGCTGTCCGAGGCCATGCAGCACGCACGCAAGCGCGCCGTGTACCCGCGCATTTCCCGGCTCGACGGCGATGACGCGGCGATAAGCCTGCACGGCTTCGGTTCTGCATTGCTCGCGTTCGAATGCGCTCGCGAGACCGATCAGTGCATCGACACAATTCGGATCGAGTGATATGGCTGCGGCGAAGGCATCGCGCGCGTCTTGCATGCGGCCGAGTTCCAGCAGCGCATGACCGAGCGCGCAACGTGCATCGACGGAATGCGGCTGCAAGGTCGCGGCGCGTGAAAAAAGCACGGCGGCGCGCGCGGGTCTTGCGCGCTCGCGCAAGAGGTGCCCAAGGCTGCTCAACGCCTCCACGAACGCCGGACGCAATGCAACGGCGCGTCGGAGCGCGCGTCGCGCTTCGTGCGGGCGGCCGGCTTCACGCAGCAGATTACCGAGGTTGTTAAAGGCTTCCGCATAATCGGGGCGCACGGCAATGGCATGCCGAAACGCGGTTTCTGCCTCTTCGATACGCTTGTGTTCCTTAAGCAAATTGGCAAGGTTGTAGTGGGCTTCAGCCAGCGCCGGTTGCAGGCGGATGGCTTCGCGTAACGACGCTTCCGCTTCGTCTGATCGTCCGAGGCGCAGGAGAAGATTGCCGAGGTTGTAGTGCGCCTGCGCGAACGCCGGATTGACGGAAATGGCCTGTCGATAGACCGCTTCGGCATCGGACGGTTTGCCGCGCGTGGTCAGCAGATTGCCGAGATTGCCGTATGCCGCTGCATACGCGGGACACTCTTCGATAGCCCGTCGCCAGTGCGCCTCGGCGTCATCGAAACAATTCGCGCCGTGGCAGCAGATGGCCGCGAGATTGAGCACTTCGACATGAGCAGGACTGGCTTGCAGCAGCGGTACGAGGACATCGACCGCATCGGCGAAACGCCCGTTCTGATAATGGTGCAAGGCTTCGTCGTAGCGGGCTTGATCGAAATACATGGCGTGGCATGCCGGAAAAAATAAAAGGTAAAGCTAACAAACCCGGAAGGCCAATTCGTAACTATGTATAGAGGCTTGCGCGCGATGAAATAACCGCGTATTCGCCGGAATTGCGCGCCATTCACGCAACGCTCGCGCCGAAACCCCGTCACGGTGCATCGGCGTCTTGCCCGCAAGCCCGCCCTGACTTGCGCGCAATCTCAAAAACAATCAAGCTTTCGGTCTGAAACGGCGCCGCCGTACGCAAAACCGCAATAAAAGGCACCCAACATGTCCGATAAACAATCGATGAGCGAAGCACGCGCAGGCTCCGAGACGCCCGATCTCCTGTATTTGCTACAGGGCGCGGAAGACTTCAGCCGCAAGGTGTTCCCCGATAGTCAGGAATTGTTCGAGAGTCTCGCGCATCAACAAGCGCCGCACACGCTATTCATCACCTGCGCGGACTCGCGCGTATCGCCTGAAATGATCACGCAGACGCGTCCGGGCGAGTTGTTCGTGTGCCGCAACATCGGCAATATCGTGCCGGCTTATGGCGAAATGCTGGGCGGCGTGTCGGCGGTGGTCGAATTCGCGGTGCTCGCGTTGAGCGTGCGGCAAATCGTGATCTGCGGTCACTCGGATTGCGGCGCGATGAAAGGCCTCGCTTCGGGCGCGACCATCGCCGAGGAAATGCCGACGGTCCACGCGTGGCTGCGCAATGCCGAAGCGGCGAAGAGCGTCGTCGCGGCGAGGAAGTTGGAGCAGGAGCGCGTGGTGCAGGCGATGGTCGAAGAAAACATCCGCCTGCAACTCACGCATTTGCGCACCCATCCGGCCGTGGCCGGCCGGCTTGCGCTCGGTCAGCTACAGGTGCAGGGATGGGTCTACGACATCGGCCACGGCAAGGTTTCCGTGTTCGACGAACACGCGGGCGGCTTCGAATCCATCGAACAGGCGCGCGAGCGGATGCAGCGCGGCTAGCTTCTTCGCGCTTACTCCTGAACGCCCTTCTTCGCGGCCAGCGCCTGCGCCATCTTCAGATGATCCTCGATGGTCGGCAGCGCTTTCTGCGCGGCGTCCTTGAGCTTGGCATTCTGGCCATCCTGCGCTTCCTTCTGAAACACATTCACCGCGTTCTGGTGTCCCGAGACGCCGAGCTTCTGGATATAGGCCTGGTCGAAGGCCTTGCCATGCAGCGCCTTGAGCGAATCGATCGCCGATGTGTCGGAGTTGTCCTTCGGCACGGTCACGCCTGACGGCGCGGCCATCTTGAGTTGCATCGTCAGCTTCGTGTGATCGATCAGCATATGATGCGCGAAACTGCGCACGTCCTTGTCCTGCGAGCGCGTGCTGGCGAGCTTGGCGGCGTCGATTTCTGTCGAACCGGCAGCGGATGCCTCCTGCACGAAAGTCTTGTCCTGCGGCGGCAAATCGTTCGCCAGCGTCGCGCTGGCCGCCTGCGTTTGTGCGAGCGCCGTGAGCGGCGTCGCAATCAAAAGTGCTGCAAAAATAGCTGAATTGCGTTTCATGAGATTGTCTCCGTGATGAAGCGTGTCTCCTGAAACAGCAATGGCGATGCCACGCGCCGACATGCGCCGCATCCACTTGTTACACTGGAAGTCCTTCAAATGTTGCGCGAGCGGGAATGTCATGCCTGTCTACGATTACGAATGCGCGGATTGCGGCGCGTTCGAAGCAGTTCGCCGTATCGCCGAGCGCGATGAACCCGCGGTTTGCCCGCAATGCGGCATCGCAGCGGAGCGCGTGACGGTCGGTGCGCCGTCGTTCGGCAAGTCCACGGCGGGCGCTGCATCCGAGGATGCCGGCAGCTACGGCATGAGCCATCGCGGCGGCTGTCTCTGTTGCCGTTGAGTGTTCCGGGCATATCCATTGCAAGCTCACCCCGCGCGCCCCGGGCGGCGTATCATGCACAACGGCAGGGCGATGCAGCGGCGTATCCGCTTCACGCATCGGACTGCCGGCATCGTGTGTTCCGAACGATCAACAGGAGGTGATAAGGATGACGATAGAGTTCAGCGGGCGGCGTCATGTCGTGGCAGCAGCGCGAGTCGCGTTCGAGGCCGCGGTCGATGGCCGCGAGGTCTGGTGCAGCGTCTCCCTCGATGCGCTCAACGATCACTTCGGCAACAGCGGCACGTCCTCACACGATCTGCTCTCGGCCTTCGAAGGCGGACGAATGAAGATCGAGGATGCCGCGCGGCGCGCACTCACGCGCAATCACGGGCAATCCGTGGAGCTGGAAACCAACGATTTCAAGTGACATCGGCGCGGGGCGGCGCGTCCGCTCCGTCGGTCATCCTGCATACAGGCGTTTGAGCAGGTCGAACATCCTCCACACAGGACACGGCGTGCGCACGAAACCGTCGTAGCCTGCCGCGCGAAGCGTTTCCCTCGGATCGCTCGTTTCGTTTTCAGCGAAGGCGATCGCCATCTGCACTTCCTTGCCCTTTTCCGTCAGCAGTTGCGCCCGTTCGCGCAGCGCGCGCACGAGCGCGTGATCGTGCAGGCTTTGCAAGCAGCCGATGCGCGTGTCCACGAACATCACTTGCGGCCGCCACTCCAGCGTGAAGCGCAACGCCGTCTGGACATCGCCGATCTGCACGGCTTCGAAACCGCGCATGGCAAGCAGCAGCGCGAAAGCGTCGCCGACACTGCGCTCGGCGTGCGCGAGCAGCACGCGGCGGGGCTGGACCATATCGGCCTTGCGCACGGTCCAGATTTCAAAACCAGCACTTCGGATTTCGTATTTTTGCTCGTTCATGGCGTCTCGGCACGGCCAGAAAAACCGCGCCGATCCAACTTGTCGAGCAAAGCCGGGGCCTGCTGTCCGAAATGCGCCGTTAACGTGTCGCGAGCAATCCCACGATCAAACCGCCGATGGCCGCAAGCGTAATCGCCTTCCACGGGTTGTCATGCACGAAGTCGTCGGTGTTGTCGCTGACGCGGCGATAGCGTGCCGACACACTGTTGCGCGCCTCCGCGATGGCCCGCCGCGCCGCCCTTGCCGCCTGCGCCGCGCGGGCGGCTTCCGCTGCCTGCCGGTCGAGATCGAACCTGCTGCCCAGTCCTTGCGCCATCGTGGCAGCGGGCTGTGCGAGCACGGCCGGGCTGTCGCCGCCTTCGAGCACGCTGCCGTGCACATGCTGACGCACGATCCCCGGCCGATACACCGCCCCCGGCGCCAGCGATTCTCCCGCCCCGCGCTTGCCCGACGCGGGCGTGACATCGATGGAAGTCACTGATGCGCTGCTTTCATTGCCATTTGCCTGGTCCATGGCTTTCTCCTGATTCGCGTCGTCCCATCGTTCTTGAGGACTGCGACAACGGTTCAACGACTGAAGTCCACGCTGTAAGCGTCGCACCGATCGGCCCCGCGAGCAACCCAGCCAGTGACGTCGGGGAGAAATAACGCTTGGCAATTTTTCTCACAAACCCGTGAGAAATGCTCGTTTGTTGGGCCGCGCCCGCCCGCCTACGATGGCCGTGCGCCCGCATCGGCGGCGTGCATGAATCACTTCACGCCGCGCCGAAGCATTGCCCCGCCCCGCGCCGATACGATGGCTTCGCCACCATCACCCGAACCAAACCCGCCATGAATCCTGTCAATCTCGCTCAATTGTTCATCCTCGCCGCGCTGTGGGGCGGTTCGTTTCTATTTATCCGCATCGGCGTGACCGATCTGGGCGTCGCGCCGCTGATGACCTTGCGCGTGGGCATCGGCGCGGCGTTTTTGCTTGGCGTGCTGGTCCTGCGCGGCAAGACGCGCGACAGTTTTTCGACGATGCGAACCCACGCGAAATCGCTGCTGATGGTCGGCATCCTGAACTCGGCGGCGCCGTTTTGCCTGTTCGCGTATGCGGAGCTGACGCTCTCGGCGGGCGTGACCTCCGTCATCAACGCGACGACGCCGCTGTGGGGCGCGCTCGTCGCGTTCCTGTGGCTGAACGACCGGCTGACCCGTTTGCGCGTGGCGGGACTGGCCATCGGATTCGCGGGCGTGCTGGCGCTGGTCTGGGATCAGATGTTCACGCATGACGCCGCCATTTTGCCGCTCACGACGGCGCTGGCCGCACTTGCCGCGTTGACGGCAACGCTTTGCTACGGCATCGCGGCGAGCTACACGAAGCGTCATCTGATGGGCGTGGATTCGCTCACTGTCGCCACCGGCACGATGACCGCCGCGACAGTGGTGCTGCTGCCCTTCGCGCTCGTCTACTGGCCGTCCGGCGCAGTCTCGCTGCACGCGTGGGGCGCGGTGCTCGGGCTGGGCGTCGCCTGCACGGGCGTTGCGTACATGATGTTCTTCCACCTGATCTCGATCGTCGGACCGGCCAGGACGATCACGGTGACATTCGTGATTCCCATATTCGGCATCCTGTGGGGCGCGCTGTTTTTATCGGAGCGCGTATCGGCGGGCATGATGGCGGCATGCGCGGTCGTGCTTGCGGGCACCGCGCTGGCGACGGGCGTCGTCAAGCGCATGCCGCGCCGGATGCGCGCCGCCGCGACGCGAAGCTGATCTAACGCCAGAGCCCGACGAGCGGTCCGTCCTCACCCGCGACGGGGTCGCTGGCGGGAAACGGCAGCGCTTCCATGGCGCGGCGTTCGGGTTCGCTCAGGGCATCGCGTCGAATATCCCATTGCTGCCCCGGCGGATAGGCGCCGACCACCTGAAAGCGCCGTCCGCTCGTCATCAGGCAATGTCCGGTACCGGCGGGGAGCACGAGCGCATCCCCGGCGCGCACGGCAATGACGCGCCCTTTCGGACCGCCGAGAATGACTTCCGCTTCGCCCGAAGCGATGCCAAGCACCTCGTGCGCGGTCGAATGAAAGTGGTGATAGTCGAAGATGCCGTCCCGCCATTGCGACGGCCAGCCGTTCTGCGCGAAAAGCGCTTCGAATCGTCCTGCGGTGTCGGGTTCGCGAGGGTCGATCGCGCCATGCCAGACCAGCACCGGCAGGCGCGAATTATTGGGCACCCAGCCGTTTGCCGCGAGCATGAAGGACTCGCAGCGCGCGTCGGTTTTCTGAAAAGTCGATGTTTCGTGGGACATGGTGCGTTTCTCCGGTTTTCCGTTAGCCGGAGCAACGCATGTTCCAAATGCTTAGCGCCCGTGCCAGCCGCCGCCCCAGCCGCCACCGACGCCTATCCCGACGGACACGGCTGGCGCGCTGTAATAACCCGGCGCGTAGGCATATCCGTAAGCTGGCGCAGGTGCGGGCGCGTATCCGTATGGCGGTGCGTAGATGCAGCCGCTGAGTCCCGCCGCAAGCGCGGCAGGCAAAGCCAGCACGCGAAGCCAACGTAAGGCGCCGTTCGCCAACGGCTTATCGTTCGATGATGTTTTCATGGTCATGACAGCGTCCCCGTGCGCGTTGCATCACCAGCGGCGATAACCGCCGTGGTAGGCGTAATAGTCGCGGCGATTCCAATAGCGATGGCCGTCCCAATACTGATTGCCATGCCAGCCGATAAAGATGGCCGGCGGCGAATACACCGGTTGCGCATAAACCGGCCCCGGCTGCACATAGACCGGGCCGGGTTGGGCGTACACCGGCGCGGGCTGCGCATACACCACGGGCGGCGGCGGAGGCGGCGGCGCATAGACCGGCGCGCTATAAACCGGCACACCCAGATTAATGCCGATCCCCACGCCCCCCGCATGGGCGACGCCACAAGCCAGCCCCGCACTTGCCACGAACCCCGCGCCTATCAGTCCCTTGATCGTCATGTTTTTACTCCCGCTTTGAGCCGCGATACGGCCATGAATCCATGTTATCCGCAGCCGTTGCGTGCTGAGTTACAGCAGCTGTAACAGATGTGAATGCCTCGATGCCGCTTGTAACGGCCCGTGACCGTGATGACTGGCATGCACATCGGTTGCGCGCGCCGGCTCGCCCGTGGGATAGTTCGGCTTCTAAAAAAAAGGGAATCGGGGCGATGGATCTCTTGCGGACCATGCGAATCTTCGTGCGAGTGGCCGAGGCATCGAGCTTCACCGTCGCGGCGCAGCAACTGGACATCACCACCGCGCAGGCATCGCGCGCGCTGACGGAACTGGAAACGCACCTGCGCACGCGGCTGCTGAACCGCACGACCCGCCGCGTCGCCCTGACCGATGCCGGCAATCGCTACCTCGCGCGTTGCAAGGATGTGCTGGCACTCGTCGATCTTTCCGAGGCCGAAGCCAGCAATGCGCAAGTTTCACCGAGCGGCGTGCTGCGCATGCATGCGCCGATGACGTTCGGTCAACATTACGTCGTACCGGCACTGACGCGTTATCTGGAAGCGCATCCGTTGGTGCGGGTGGAGCTCACGCTTTCGCAGCAGGTGCCCGACATGCTCGATGAGGGCTACGACGTGTTCCTGCAAATCACGACCACGGTGCTGCCCGATTCCGCGCTCGTCTCCACGCGCATCTGTTCGATGTCGAGCGTACTGTGCGCGTCGCCCGATTATCTGGCGCGCGCGGGCGTGCCGCGCACGATCGAGGAGTTGTCCCGGCATTCGTGCCTGCAACTCGTCACGACGTTCTTTCCGGTCGATCGCTGGATTTTCGAGGGTCCGCAAGGGCGCGTCGAGATCGAACTTCCGGCGGGCCGCCTGCGCGTGAATTCCGCCGATGCGCTCGCCGTCGCGGTCGCGGACGGACTAGGGATAGCGCCGCTGCCGACGCTCTCCGCCTTGCCCTCGCTCAAGAGCGGCGAACTGGTGCGCGTGCTGCCGGAGTGGGAACTGCAAACGATGACGATCTACGCCATGTACGCATCGCGTCAATATCTCGATGCGAAGATCAGGACGTGGGTCGCGTTTCTGCGCGAATACGTCGAGGCGGAACTGGCGAACGAGACCGCTTGATGGAGATTACGAGGCCAGGGTCACAGCGGACCCTGCTTTTTTCGTTACGCATTAAGAATTCAAACGCTCTTTGCCTGGGCGGGCAGCATCGGCAGTAACTTGCCTTCCACCAGCGCCCGAACGGTCTGCACCGCAAGCCACCCGATCACCACATTCGACACCACGAATAACCCGAGCGCCAGCCATTGCACCGGACCTTGCGCGCCGCGTTCGAGCATGCGGATCGCCATCGTCGGGAGTGCGGCCGCGCCAAAGCTGAAGGCCCAGTAAGACGGCGCGAAAGCGCGTTGGCGAATCCACGGCAGCAGACGCGTGAGCAGCATCGCCTGATAGAGGCCGTAGCCGAGCAGCATGTAGGCGAACAGGTCGGGCACGCCGTGCGTGATCGCGAGATACGACACCCCGCCGACGACCGGCGGTGCGAGCTGGATGCCGAGCGTCGGGCGCAGCGCGTCGGGAAGCGGATCATGCACCGCCGCGCGATGCAGCACCATCGACTCGATCGCGAGCCACGAGAACACGCCCACGCCGAAGAAAATCGCGCCGAGCTGGGTCCAGCCAAGGCCCGCCGCGGCCGTTCCCGCGACGAAGCTGGGCGCGACCGTCGGCAGATAGATAGCGGGCGTGATCAGTTCGGGCTTGCGGCCGCCTTGCCAGAGGCGTCCGTGAAGATACGCGCCGAGCGCCAACTGGCTGACGACGCCGATCACGAACAACGCCATGCCCAGTTCGCGCGAATAAATCTGCGCGGCCTGCGCGGCAAGCAGCGTCGAGACCGGCACGAGCGCCACGAAAGATGATTGCACCGGATGCGCCAGTTCCGCGAGTGCGTCGTCGCGGCGCACGAGCCACTTGTGCGCGTAGGCGATCAACAGCGCCACCCAGACGGCGAGCGCGCCCGCTGTCAGCAAAGCCGGCACGTCGTGCGGCACGGCCCACACCCTCGCGGCCGCCCGCCATGCGCCCGCCAACGCCAGCGCACCGACTGCGATGCCAAAAAACGCCACCGGCATCGGGCCGCTTCTGGCGCGATCCATCGAAAGATTGCTGGTTTGCATGTCCCTTCTCCTTGAGCTTTCTGGTCCGGCGAGTTTGCCGGCCGTCGTTAGAGAGAAGCTTAGGAGCGAGCCGTTTGCCGCGTATGTCGCGCAGTCTCGTTTGGGCGCTCGATCGTCTCAATGCGCGACGCCCGGCCGGTGCGACGCCGCGTTCATACAACTTCGGGTTGCAAGGCGTTATTCCCGTGATGTCTCGGCGCCGAGTCGCGCGGGTGGCGCTTAAACTTCGAATTTGCGATTCACCACTCACGTTGAATTCATGGACCGTCATCCATCCCGGAGCCGAAGCGCGCGAAGCCCCGCCGTCAAGCGGCGCGGACTGCTGCGCGGCGTGTTCGCGTTGCGTCATTCCTGGAAGGGCATCGCGGCGACCTGGCGCGAGGAAAGCGCGTTTCGTCAGGAAGCATGCGTCGCCGCCGTGCTGCTACCGATCGCGTTTTTCATGCCGGTGAATGCCGCCGAGCGCGTGCTGCTCGCGGGCTCGGTCTTGCTCGTGCTGCTGGTGGAGTTGATCAACTCGGGCATCGAATCCATCGTCGACCGGATCTCGCTCGAGCAACACGAACTATCGGGACGCGCCAAGGATTGTGGAAGCGCGGCGGTGAGCGTGGCCATCGTCATCGGCGTGATGACGTGGTGCGTGATCGGCGGGCCGCTCGCGTGGCATTGGCTCGACGCGCGCGGCTGGCTTTAAGCTGGCTTTAATCGCGAGGGGAAGCGGCTTCCGTGGCCCGCAGCCTGAGATCGTGGCGCATCAGAAGTGCGCGCATCTGCGGCGCCATGCCGTGGTAATGCACGATGAAACTCTCCGCTGTCCGGAAACCCCAGGGCGTGTTGATTTCGAGCAAGTTGACGACGTCGTCGTTGGTGAGCTTCGTCTCGTCCATCACGACCCGGTTGAAGTGAAGCTGATCGCCGCCGCGCTCACGCAAGGTGTCCGCGTGTTCGGAGGATTCGACCTCCGCGGCGACACGCGCGAGCAAGGCGGCATTCGCTGGCGTATTTCGAAAACCCATCACGCCCGAATTGAAGAACCAGCAACCGATATCGCGTGCGATCAGGATGTCGCGCCCATCGAGAAGCGGTTCGAGCGGCCGTGCGAGATCGTTGATGAGTATGTCGGCGTCCAGCCACACGACCCATTCGTGTTGCGGGAGCAAATCGCCGAGGAGCCAGGGCTTGGCCCAGTTGCCGCGCATCTGCAAACGTTGTGAGAGGTGCGCCGGCACGTCGCGACAGACATGGAGCGTGTAGCCGTGACGTTCGCAGTAGTCACGCATGCTCGACTCGGCCATATGCCCGTAGATGGCTGCGTTGGGCGTGTAGAGCGTCGTGATCGCGATAGGACGCCCGGGGTTGTATATCACGTAGGGCGCCTGCGCCGGTTCCGGCGGTGCGTAGTCTGCGAACGCGTGAGGGAAATCGCCGTGCGCCGCTTCCAGATGCTCGAAGATAGCCTCGCACAGACGCGGATGAACGCACGTACGGGACAGATCCTTGTGATCTTCAGCGATGCTTATCGCAAAGACACGCACGCGCGGCCAGACCGGAAACATCGGGCCGCTCGCGCCCAGCACGATGTATAGATCGTCGGTGTCCACGCGCACCGTCTGACCCGGTGGCGAGGCTTCGAACGCGTTGAGCAATTCCGTTTCCACAACCGGAATCTCGGAGCCGAAACGGCACGTGTGCAGGACACGCAAGAGCGCGGCCCGCACGCCGGGCGTATTTCGCCAGAGCTGCACATCGCTCTGAGGAAACTCGCTCATCAACCGCGCAAGCACCCAGTCGCGCTCGCCGAGAATGTGTTCCATCGCTACCGGTTCCACGATGGCTGCGTTCTCGCTTAGCAAAAGCACGATCTCGCCAGGCTCGGCGCGGTTCAGTTCGCGCAACAGCGTTTCGTACTTAAAGAGCCATTGCGCGGCATTCAGCCGATAGATGCTGCTCGCATCGATCACGCGATGGCGGTAGCCATGCGCGAGTGCGTAACGACGGTGATTGGCAAGTGCTCCTTGCGATTCACGAAAAAGAAGGCTGACGACGAGCATACAATATTCGAAAACACCACTGGCCACGCGCGCACGCCAACTACGCGCAACATTTTTATTCGTAAGAGTGCGAACTATGCATGATCAGCCGGTGTATTTGCACCCCGATTTTTCTTAAATGAACCCTTAAATTGTTTCAGAACGTTACTTCACTTCCTTTCAGGTGCATCGCACTTGCCGTCTTCAATGCGACATCGAGCGTCCGGGCGCACACCACAACGCCGATAATTGCCAGCACATCGCGCGGCTTTGACACCTTAAAAAACGCGCGCACATGCATGCAAAATGCATAAGACAATCTTGCATGCAAAAAACCAAGGGAGAATCCAATGATGAAGCGCCGCCTTCCGCGCGTGCCGTACATCCTCGCGATGCTGGCCGCAAGCCTTGCTGCCTGTACGAGTCCTGTCGAGTTTTCGGCGAGCGCGAATCCGCCGGACGTCAACGATCCCTCCATCGGGGCGAACTTCAGCGGCATGGATCACGCCATGGACACGTGCAAGGCAAGCGCCGCGAAGGCCGGCCCCGGCCAGTGCACGCAGGTTCGCGCTTACGAGGCATGCATGAAGACACAGGGCTATATCGCCGTGCTCGGGCCGGAGAACCCGCCGAACTGCGGTCAGCCTGCGTGGGAAGAAGACGTGCGCAAGTGGCTCAGGTGAAAACGGATAAGCGCTTCATCGCCGGCCGGCCACGCGCATGAACACGAGATAGAACACCGCGCCTGCTGCCGCGCCGATCAGCCAGCCCAGATTGTTCGGCGGCAGCAGTTTGAGCATTTGCGTCGACAGTTCCCAGCCGACCGAGATCACGCCCGACAACACGAGCGCGGCCAGCCCGACCTTGTTCCAGCCGCCGTCGTAGTAGAAGCGTCCGCCGGGCTGCATCGAATAGAGTTCGGCGGTGTTCACCTGCTGACGTTTGACCAAATAGTAATCGGCCATCATCACGCCATAGAGCGGCGCGAGCACGGCGCCGAACACCGACACGAAGATCGTGATGGCCTTCGGGCTATCCACGAAAATCCACGGACACACAACGACCGCGAGTACCGATGCGATCAGCCCGCCCTTCTTGAAGTCCACATGCTTCGGAAAGAGATTGGCGATGTCATAAGCCGGCGACACGAAGTTCGCGACGATATTGATGCCCATGGTCGCGATGATGAACGTGATGCTGCCGATCGCCACCGCGAACTTGTTCTCGATGCGCGAGACGATCTCGACCGGGTCCATGATCATCTGACCGAAGACCTTCTCGCTACCCGCCGTGACGATTACCGTGATAACGGCAAAGGCCACGAAGTTGAACGGCAGCCCGAGAAAATTGCCGATCTTCATCTGCCGCTCGCTTTTTGCGAAGCGCGAAAAGTCCCCGAAATTCAGCAGCAGCGCAGCAAAGTAACTCACGACGAGGAGGATCGCGTTGATCATCGCGTGAAGTTGATCGTCGCCTGAAAGCACCTTGCCGCCGAGCGTCATGTTGAGGCTGCCCAAACCCGCGCGATACAGAATCCAGCCCATCAGAAAGAACATCACGACATAGACCGCCGGCCCGCAAAAGTCGATGAACTTGCGGATGATCTCCATGCCGCGCTGAAAGATGATGAGCTGCAAGAGCCACATAAAAAGGAAGCTCACCCAGCCGAGCATGTCGAGCCGCAGAAAGCTCGTCTCACGCCACGCAGCGACCGATGGCACGAACAGCAGCAGAAGCGTCGCCACGGCCTTGGACGCGAAATAAGTTTGCACCCCGTACCATACGATGCCCACCACGCCGCGTATCAGCGCCGCGAGATTCGCGCCCATCACGCCCATCGAGACGCGCGCCATCACCGGAAACGGAATGCCGTGAACGAGACTCGGCTTGCCAACCCAGTTCATCAGCACATACACGACGAGAATGCCGATGGTCAGCGCAAGCAGCACTTGCCAGCCCGAGATGCCGAGCAGAAAGAGGCTCGCGGCGAACGTATAGCCGCCGACGCTGTGTACATCCGACATCCACATCGCGAAGATGCTGTAGCCGTTCCAGGTTCGACGTGAGCGCGGGACCGGTGCGAGGTCGTGGTTGTAGAGGCGCTCGTCGGCATCGACGACCTGAACATCGGCGTTCGCACCGAGCGAGGCGGGGTCCGTGACATGGGTAGCGGGCATGAGGTCTCCTCGAAGGCATCCGACGCGAACCGATAACGCAGAACCGATAAGGACAGACTAGTGCATGCGGCGCGGAAGGTGAACGAAGATGCGCACGCTTACCCCGTTTGTTCGATGTTTCGATGCGTCTAAAGTCCATGCACGGGCGTGCCGTTAAGGCTTTCATCATCAGAAAAGAAACCACGCACTGCACTATCGCGATGAAGACCACTAATCACCATGTCCCGTCAGAGGACACCCCGAAGCACACGTCGGCACTCGCATTTGCCGCCGCGGCCGAAGCACTGGCCTTGTTCTGCCGTCTGCGTTATATCGATGCAGCCGATCTGCCCTCGCATGAAATCGACACGCTCTTGGATGTCGCCTTCGAGGAAGCCGCGCACATGGCCGCCGCCCGCATGGAGCCGGGCTTGCCGGAATAGATTCGCCCGAGTCACGCGGGATCGATCCTTGCTGCCCCCTTCCCGGCCAGGTCTGATTCACGCTCTCCCGAAGCCCCTGCGCCGCGGAGGTTTCCATGTCGAAGATTCTCGGCCCGGCGCTGGGCGCGCAGGTCGCAAGCGTCGCGCACGATCCCTTCGGTTTCGTGATGCGCACAATCAAAGCGTTCCGCGCCAATCAGGGCTTGTTGCTGGCGGGAGCAGTCGCGTATTACGCGCTGTTGTCGATCGTGCCGCTGCTGATTCTGATCGTCATCGCGCTGTCGAATTTTGTCGGACAACAAGAGTTGCTCGATACGCTCGCGCATTTGCTCGAATGGCTCGTGCCGGGACAGTCGCGCGCCGTCGTGCGCGAACTTGCCAATTTTTTGGCGCATCGCGCGGTGATCGGCTGGCTGCTGCTCGTTACCATGATCTTCTTCAGCTCGCTCGCCTTCACCGTGCTCGAGAACGCGATGTCGGTCATCTTCGTGCATCGCGTGGCAGTCAGGCGTCGGCATTTTTTGCTGTCCGCGCTGCTGCCGTATTGCTACATCCTTTTCCTCGGCGTTGGCATGCTGATCGTCACGTTCGTGTCGAATGGTTTGCAGGCGATGGGTTCGAACAGTATCGACCTGCTCGGCGTGGAAGTGTCGCTGCGCGGGGTATCGCGCGTGCTGCTTTATTTGCTCGGCGTGGCGGGCGAGGTTTTCGTATTGACATCGATCTATCTCGTGATGCCCGTGGGACGGCCGTCCTTCCGGCTCGCCTTGCTTGGCAGCGTGACGGCGGCGGTGCTATGGGAAATCACGCGGCACGTGCTCGTCTGGTACTTCGCGACGCTCTCGCAGGTCAGCGTGGTGTACGGTTCGCTGACGACCTCGATCGTCGTGCTGTTCAGTCTCGAAGCGCTCGCGACCTTGCTGTTGTTCGGCGCGCAGGTGATCTCGGAGTTCGAGCGCTTCGGCGTCGAAACGAAGGCGCCGCCGCCCGAATTCACGACTGAGTGAAGCCGGCAACTTTGGATTCCCGAATGGTCAAAGCTACCCTGCCTAAGACCGATTCCGCACGCACGTTCCGATGCCGTTTGACAAGCTAGAGTGAGCGCTCGGTTTTGCCCGCTAGCGGCGTTCGAATTATGCGTTTTGAATGCAATATTCCGCATGGCGCAAGCGCCGGCCGTGTTCGGCTTTTGTCTGTTCGATGGCGCACGCACCGCCTGTGCGAATGTCTGACAATTGCGCCGATACCTGCCGCATCCTTGTGCTGGCGTGATCCCTGCTACGGTACTATTCGTTTTACCTCGGCCGATCCGCACGCTCGCCGCTCATATGCGGCCTCGCGGCGATCAGGCTTCGTCGCGATCCCGGACTGCACGCCGGACCTCGTGTGGAACACTTCGTTTTCTCTCAAGCGCCAGTCGTCCTGGAGAATCTTCGGGACGAATGGCGGTATCGATTTATTGCGGCGGAATTGGCCCCAAGCAACGGAACGCGCCTATGCACGACCGTTCGGCTGGCCAGCCGATCATCCCGAGGATGACGCGCCGCTTCGAGCGTCGGCGTCACGGTCTTTGTGGTCGCGAGCCGTACGCCGGTCACCTTCTGGAGAGCGCTGTCATGTCTCGTCACGCCGAGCTACCCGAAGAAAGCATCGCCGGCCATCCCGGTCCGGCGAACGATCCCACACTTATGCATGCCGAGCTGTCGGCGAGCCCAGCCTTTGCGCCCGACTTCGACGACATGGCTGCACCGGCACGCGCGCCGGGCCGCTTCGGACGACTCGCCCTGTGGATGGCGTCGGCGAGCGCGCTGGGTATCGGCGTGCTCGGCACGGTGGGCTACGGCATGTGGTTCACGCACGATCAGCGCGTCTACGCCGAGGCGATGACGAGCGCGCGGCGGACGCTTGGGATCGAGCATCCCGTCACGGCGGTTTCACAAACGCAGGCAGCGGGGATCGTGCAACCTCTGCCGCCCGCGCCTGCGCCGACGTTCACGGCATCGCCGATCGATACCGCCACGTTGGCGGACAATGCGCCGGCCGCCGATCCCACGACGGCTTCAGCACCCGCAGCTTCCGCTCAACGCAAGCCCGTCGCCAATCGCGCCAGCCGCAATGGCACGCAGACGGCGCAAAACAGCGCCAGCGTGCGTCGTCATACCGCGCATCCCAAGTCCGAACCCGGTCTTTTCGCGCGCGTGGGCGCGTTTTTTCATCGCGTGAGCTATCAACACAATGGCCCGACCCGCCAGCGAGAGGAATATTCCCGCCCCTGAGCCGACGCTCCCGGCGCGCGTGCGCCGCGCGCTGAGCGCGGCCCGTGCGCTCGCCTGGCGCACGCGCATGCCCGGCCCCACGCCGCTCGCCGCCACCGCGTTGCTTTGTCTGTTGATCGGTTTGCTGATTCTCGCCTGGCAAGTGCGGGCGATCTTCTCGGCGCAGTTGCAACAGGAATATGTCGGACTGGTTCTGGAAGCCGTCGAACGCGCGGATGCGGCACGCTCCGCCGCGACGGCGCTCGACAATGCGGCGCGTGTGGATGGCGAGCATCAGCCGGCATACCGTGAAGCGCGCATCGAACTGGCCGCACGCATGGCGAGCCTCCACGCGTTGATCGCATCCAGCCCGATGCCCGCGCCTTCCTTGCCCAGCGCCGCGCTCTCTCCCGCGACCGAGCCTCGCGACGTGAGCAGCGCGCTCGATTCCGCCAACGCCTACTGGCGCACTGAGCGCGACCGGACCAGCGCGGCGGTGCGAAGCCGCGTCATCGGCGTGTCGCATACCTTGATCGCGCTGTCGGCGATCGTCTTCGGCGTGCTCATCACCGCGCTCGGAATGTATGCAAAACGCAATCGACATCTTGCGGGACTGTCGCACGAGTTCGAACAGGCTTCCCTGCACGATCCCATGACCGGTTTGCCCAATCGCCGCAAGCTCTACGCTGCGCTCGAAGTCGCGGCGAATGCGCTTGCGGGCAACGAAACGAACACACGCATCGCCGTGCTGTATATCGATCTGGACGGCTTCAAACGCGTGAACGACACGCACGGTCATCGTATCGGCGACGAATTTTTGATTGCGGTGTCGCGGCGATTTCGCGAGACCACGCGCAACAGCGATGTCGTCGCGCGCATCGGCGGAGACGAATTCGCCGTGCTCGTGCATGACTTCGCCAGCGACGCGGAGCTTGCCGCGATCGCGCAGCGGATCATCGCCTGCGTGAGCGAGACGGATACGCAGATGGGACTGTCGCTCGTGCGCGCGAGCGTGGGCATCGCGAGTTTTCCGGATCGTGTCGACGACTACTGGCGGCTCGTCGCCGCCGCCGACGACACGATGTACACGGTCAAACGCAACGGCAAGAACGGGTTTGCCTTCGCTTCACATGCGGAGTGAAGCGTTTTTGCATGATGCGTTTTGAGTTATGCATTTTGAATGCAAAGTTCATGCAGCCGCGCGCAGGTCCTCTTCGCCGCCGAGTGCGTCCGTGAGATCGGCAAACAGCTTGACGAGTTCACCGGTCATCAACGCGAAATCGGTTTCGAAGCGCTCTTCGTCGTTGACGGCGGTCGGATCGGCGGCTTCCTTGAGAACATCGAGCGCGGCGATACGCTTGAGCACGAGCGATGGCGTCAGCACGAAGGACACACGGTCGTTCCACGTCATTGCCAAACGCATGCACTGCTTGCCCGACTCGATATGCCGGCGCATGTCCTCGGTTTCCAGCGCGTGGCCCACATAGCGCACCGTCGCGCCGCCCTCGCCGGTCGAGCGTAGTTCGGTGTCGCGGTCCAGCGTGAAGTTCGAAGGCGCATCGCCGGTCAGGAGCCATTCCGTCATCGCCGACACGGGCGCTTGCTTCACCCGCACGCTCATGAGCGGCAAATCCGTTACCGACTTCGCCAGCAGGCCGATGATGTCATCGGCCACCGTGTTCGACGCCGCATCGATCGCGAGCCAGCCGCTCACCGGATCGATCCAGATGCGCGTGTCGCGACGAATACTGAATGCACGCGGCAGCAGTTCGTCGGTGACCTGCTCCTTGAGATCGCGCACCTGCTTGCGGCCCGGCTTGAAACCCTGCTGCTCCTCCAGTTCCAGCGCGCGCTCTTTCGTGAACTGCGTGACGACCGACGCGGGCAACAGCTTCTTTTCGGCACGATAAGTGATGAGCATCTGTTTGTTCGATGCATACACGAGCGCATCGTCGCCACGCGGCGAAACCCAGCCGCGCCGTTCGTTTTCGATGCTCGATGCCGCGCTGAATGCCAATGGCGCGAGCCATTGCTGCATGTGATCTTGCGTGATGGACCAATGAAGCGGAAGACGATGAAGCTGGAGATTCTTGAACCACATGGCGGGAATGTCGAAGATGGCGAAAGGCGGGCCATTTTAAACGAGCCGGGCTTTCAACCCAACACGACATCGCCGCGCGCCGGAACGGCGTTACACTAGGTGCGATTGCATTCATCATGCAAGATGCCATGCGGAACGCTTGAAATAACGCGAACGTCTTCGCGAGAAAGAGAGGCGACCATGAGTGATTTCGACGCCAACCGCACCTTTCGCGGCCTTCCGTTGACGCCCGACCAGGATGCCGAAGTCAGGCACTACATCAAGAAGAAAAAGCAGCGCGGCGAGCCGTGGGACACGCCCGATCTCGCGGCCATGTTGCGCGACATGCTGGAGCCGCCCGGCGGCGACGACGATTCCCTCGATGACGAAACCGACGAGGAAACGCGCGGCGTGGCCGAGCGCGCGTCGGCCTTCATCGACGAAGGTATGGACCCGATCGAGAGCAGCGAGGAATGGCACGCGGCGATGGAATCGGAAGCGATGAAGGGCCCGCGCCGGTAGAAAGCGCCGGTTATCGGACCGGCGCTGCATCTGCTTAATTCAGAACTCGCAGCTTCAATGTCTGTGGTGCAACCAGTCGCGCGGCGGATGCGTGTCCAGCCAGCGGGCTTTGGGCGTATGAATATGCGGGTGCCGGTGATGCATCCATAAAACCATGGCAATGCATAGCACCAGGACGATACCCGCCATCAGGCTGATCATCGGCTCGGTCATCGCAGTCTCCTTCCTGTCGAGGGCGATGACTTCATTCTATGCCTTGTTTTCAGGCTCCGATGCACACCGCGCCCAACGCGATCACGCAGCATGAAATCATGCGTCGCGCCGTGAGTTGTTCGTTGAGGAACATCCGGCCGATCAGCGCCGCGAATACCACGCTCGTCTCGCGCAACGCGGACACCGCGCCCATTGCGCCGTATTGCATCGCCCAGATGACGATGCCGTAGGCCGCGATCGACACAAGCCCGCCCGCCGCGTTTTGCAGGAGCACGCCACGCGGCGCGCGCAACGCCGCCGCCCCGCGCATGGCGATGAACAGCGGCGGCATGAGCAGATAAAACGCGAACATCCACGCGGTGTAGGCCAGCGCGCTGCCCGAGGCGCGCACGCCTATGCCGTCGATCACCGTATAAACCGCGATGGTCGCGCCCGTGACGAACGCCGCCCACGCGCCCTTTCTTGACACATTGCCGCGCTGCAACGCAAGCGAGATGATGCCGGCCGACACCAGCACGATGCCCACGATCGGCAGCGCGCCCGGATGCTCGCGCGCAAACAGCGCGGCACCGAGCGCGACCAATACGGGCGACGACCCGCGCGCGATCGGATAGGTTTCGCCGAGATCGCCCGTGCGGTAGGCACGCACCAGCGCCATGTTGTATGCAATATGCACAAGACCCGACGCGACGATGCAAGCCCACGCGCCCGCATGCGGCATCGGCAGGAACGGAATGGCCACGACCGAAACGATGCCGATGCATACACTCATCCATGTCATCGACAAGAAACGGTCTGCGTTGCCATGCAGCATGGCGTTCCAGGTGGCATGCAAAAGCGCGGCCAGCAAAACGAAACCGCCGACATAACTGAACATGTGGAGACGTCTAGACGTTTAGATAGGCTCCATTGTAGTCCAGCGAACACGACTCGCGCTTATGAACAGTTCGAAAAAGCTTTGCAGCAATGCACGTGCGCAACATGCGGCACGACCGTGCCGTCTATCCTATAGTGCTCATCAGGCACACACCAGGAGACGCAGCATGGCGACATGGAAACCGGATCCGAGCTTCTACCCTTCCCCTCGACTCGCCGCGAAGGCACCGCGCGAAACGCTCGCGTATGTCGCGACTTTCGATCCCGAGCGCAAGACGCCGGACAAGATCGTGACCGTCGATGTCGATCCGCAGTCGTCGGACTATACGAAGATCGTCGGTGAAGTGGCGATGCCCGATATCGGCGACGAACTGCATCACTTTGGCTGGAATGCGTGTTCGTCGTGTCTGTGTCCGAACGCGCCGCATCCGCACATGGAGCGTCGGTATCTGATCGTGCCAGGTTTGCGTTCATCGCGCATTCATATCATCGATACCAAGCCCGATCCGAAGAATCCCGTCATCGTGAAGACGATAGAGCCTGAAGAACTCGCCGAGAAGACCGGTTATACGCGTCCTCATACGGTTCATTGCGGACCGGGCGGCATTTACATCACCGCGCTTGGCAACGCACAGGGCGAAGCGCCCGGCGGCGTGTTGATGCTCGATCAGCAAAGCTTCGACCCGCTCGGCCGCTGGGAAGTGGAACGCGGTCCACAGCGGCTCGCCTACGACGGCTGGTGGCATCTCGGCTACGACACGATGGTCACGAGCGAATGGGGTCTGCCCGATTCCTTCGAAAATGGTTTGGTGCCCGAACTGCTGCTTGGCGCGAAGTACGGCCGCAAGCTGCATTTCTGGGACTTCACGAAGCGCCGGCACATTCAGGAGATCGACTTCGGCGATGAATATCAGCTCGTGTTCGAATTGCGTCCCGCGCATGATCCGACCAAGGCGTATGGCTTCGTCAATTGCGTCATCAGCCTGAAGGACCTGTCGTCGTCGATCTGGACGTGGTATCGCGACAAGGACAAGTGGGCCGTGAAGAAGATCATCGACATCCCCGCCGAACCCGCCGATGCCAGCGTGTTGCCGCCTTTGCTGCAAGGCTTCGGCGCGGTGCCGCCGCTCGTGTCGGATATCGACCTGTCGATGGATGATCGCTTCCTCTACGTCTCATGCTGGGGCACGGGCGACATGCTTCAATACGACGTCTCCGATCCCTTCGCACCGAAACTCACGGGCAAAGTGCGCATAGGCGGCATCGTGTCGAAACAGACGCATCCGGGTGCGAGCAACGGCGCGCTGAACGGCGCGCCGCAAATGGTCGAAGTGAGCCGCGATGGTCAACGTGTCTATTTCACGAACTCGCTTTATGGCGCGGTGGACAAGCAGTTTTACCCCGAAGGCATCGACGGCTGGATGGTGAAGCTCGATGCCGGTGCGGACGGCGGCCTCACCGTAGATCGCGATTTCTTCATCGACTGGCCGAAGGGACATCGGCCGCATCAGATACGCTTGCAAGGGGGTGATTGTTCGTCCGATTCGTTCTGTTATCCGTAATAATGAACGGGACGTCCGCGCTCTTGCTCACCGCCGCTGGCCTCGGCGCGTTTCACGGTCTCAATCCCGCGATGGGATGGCTGTTCGCCGTGGCGCTCGGGCTTTATGCGAAAAGCCGCCGCGTGGCCTTGCTCGCGCTCGTGCCGATCGCACTCGGCCACGCGCTGTCGGTCGCGCTCGTGCTGGCCGGGGCGCTCACGCTCGGCGCGTACGTCGGGCATGAGGCATTGTCGCGCGGCTGCGGTGTGTTGCTGATCGGCTGGGGCGTGTGGCGCATGTGGCGCGGACATCGCGGCCGCCCGACAGTCGGCATGAGAACGGGGCTGGCGGGTCTCGCGCTATGGTCCTTCGTGATGTCCGGTGCGCACGGCGCGGGCCTCATGCTGGTGCCCGCCTTGCTGCCGCTGTGCACCAACGCATCCACGCTGCACGCGACGGGCCCGGCGGTGGAAGCCGGCGCGCTCGCGCTCGTCGTTCACACAGCCGCGATGCTCGCCGTCATCGCCGCGATCACACTGACTGCAATGATCGTGCACGATCGTGCGGGACTTGCGTTCCTTCGCACACGCTGGATCAACATCGACCGCGTCTGGAATGTGGCCCTGGTCGCATGCGGCGTGTTTCTCTTCCTGTAGTCTCGATCGCACTGACCACGTTTGCCATTGCATTAAAAGACGATTTAAAAAGATGGCGGAATTCAGTAGACCTTAGACGGGTATGGCCTACCGGAAACGATTGCACCTTGCGACGCTTCTCGGCAATATCCTCCGAAAGGACTTCGCTTCACGGCCAGCATTGCTCAGGATTACCAAAGTCGACAAAGAATCGAGGGAGACCTTTTCATGCGCGAGATTTCATACGAAGAACAAACGGTTAGATCTGGCAATCCGCTCGCGCGTTACGCGCACCGCACGCGCATGACGATGGCGATCGACCTCGTCACGAGCCTGTGCGGCAGTTGCGGCACCGTGGTGGATTTTGGCGCCGGGCCGGGACTGTTCTTGCATACACTGGGCGAGACACGGCCCGACGTCACGCTCGTCGGCCACGACCCGTACATGGCACCGACCTTTCCTGAAGTTCAGTATGCCGAATCACTGGTGAATGTTCCGCCGCATAGCGTGGATGTGCTGACTGCCTTCGAGGTCTGCGAGCATCTCTATGCGAACGAAGTGGATTCCCTGCTCGCGGATGCTTCGCGCATTCTCAAGCCCACTGGCGCGCTGGTGATTTCCGTGCCGATCATGTATGGGCTCGCGATCGCCCCGAAAGTCTCGAACTGGATGATTCGCGGACGCACGCTTAAATCCGAATACACGCCCGGCGAAGTGTTCAAGGCGATGATCGGTCTTCCTGTCACGCGGCCGGAGAATCCGCGTGTGACGCACAAAGGGTTCGATTTCCGCGCGTTGCGCGCGATCATCAGCGACCGCTTCGTGATCGATGCAGTTCACTTGAGCCCGGTGCCGCACATGCCGTGGTGGATTAGTTCGCAGTATTTCATGATCTGCCGGCCGAAAGTGGTGGTTTGATTGAATACGGTGCTGGTGGCTAACATGTCGTGCAAGGGGCTGCTGTTGTTTGGGGTTTTATTGCAGTAGCCGCCTCCCCGGCGGGGGGGTAACTTTCTTTGCTGCTGCAAAGAAAGTCACCAAAGAAAGCAGCTTTTTACCCCATGCACGATGGCTGGAAAGGGTTGGTCTGGATTAACCGATGCAGTGGCCGCAATAGGACTTGCCACGCATAACGAGCCGTTTAGGCAACCTGGCGATTGCGCGCTCTAGTTCTATTGGCTTAGTGGACCGCAGTCATTCATTCGGCCATGCGCTTCGCGCGCCGAGAGCTTTAGAACGGAATCCCGCAGCATATTAGCGCCCAGCCACCTCACGCTTCCCCGCAAGATTGCTATTCGGCCGTACCTTGGTTAGGTCTCCGACTAAAGGTGACTGGCGCTGGTGTGTGCGCTTTGCCCAGAAGTGCTTACCAAGGTAGGGTCGAATAACGACATAACGGTGACGTGTGAGGTGGCTGGGCGCTAATACGCTGCGGGATTCCGTACTAAAGCTCTCGGCGCGCGAAGCGCATAGCCGAAAGAATGGATGCGGTCCACTAAAATCAAAGGATTCGAGCGCGTAATCGCGAGGTTGCCTAAGCGGCGAGCTATGTGTGGAACGTTCTATTGCGGCCACTGCATCCGTTAATCCAGACCAACCCTTTCCAGCCAGCGAGCATGGGGTAAAAAGCTGCTTTCTTTGGTGACTTTCTTTGCAGCAGCAAAGAAAGTTACCCCCCCGCCGGGGAGGCGGCTACTGCAATAAAAGCACAACAAACAGCAGCCCTTTGCACGACAAAACAAACGCAAACGGCTACCTACTCCCTCCCCAACACCTCCTCCTCCGTCGGCAACGCCCACCCACCCCCCAACGCCTTCACCAGCCCCACGCTCGCCGCCATCCTGCGCCGCTCGATGCGCACCGCCGCCCGCTGATCCGACAGCACGATCGCCTGCGACACCACAACGTTGAGATACGTGATCGCTCCATTCTCATATCGGTTGCTCACTTTGCCCAATGCGCGCTGCGCGGCACCGACCGCATCTTGCTGCGCTTCGCTCTCACGGCGAAGCACTTCGAGCGCGTTGAGATTGTCCTCCACCTGACCGAATGCAATTAGTACGGTCTGCCGATAATCGGCGACGCTTTCATCATACGCCGCGCGCGCCGCATCGCGAGCCGCCGCGCGTCCGCCGAAGTCCAGCGCCGTGAACGCAAGCGATGGCCCGAGCGACCAGAATCGACTCGGCGCCATGAGCCACGACCCGAAATGCGTCGCTTCGAGTCCACCTGTCGCCGCAAGCATCAGGTTGGGAAAAAACGCCGCCGTAGCCACGCCAACGCGTGCATTCGCTTCCGCGACGCGCCGCTCCGCCGCCGCGATATCCGGCCTGCGTTCGAGCAACGCGGACGGCACCGACAATGGCAATGCGGCAAGCGCCGCTGCAGGCGTCGCTTGCGCTTCGTTGAGCGGCGCGACATCGAGTGTGAAATCGGATGGCGCGACACCGATGAGAATCGCGATGGCATTCACCAGACTCGTCCGCGTAGTTTCCAGATCGATGAATTGCGCCTGCGTGGAGCGCAACTGCTCCTCGGCCTGCGCGACGTCCGCCTCCGCCGCGACGCCGCCTGCGAATCGATCACGCGTCAACGCCAGCGCTTTCTCGTATGCCTGCAAAGTTTCCTTGAGCAAGCGCTCCTCTTCCACCGTCCCGCGCAGCTCGAAGTAATCGGTCGCAAGCTCGGCCTGCATCGACAGAATGGCGCTTTGCAGATCAGCCGCGCTCGCCTGCGCGCTCGCACTTGCGCCCTCGCTCAAACGCGATATGCGGCCCCAGAGGTCAGGTTCCCAGGACACCTGAGCATCGACGAGATAGTCAGGCACGGTCTTGCCCGCGCTCGATCGATACAACACGTTCGAGGACACGCGCGACTGATTGAACGACGCATTCGCCGTGACGGTCGGAAAATAAGCGGAACGTGCCTGCGCGACCGCCGCGCGCGCGCCGCGATAACGCGCAGCCGCAGCAGCCACGTTCTGATTAGCGCCCGCAACGCGTTCTTCAAGCGCGTTCAATTTGGCATCCTGATAGACTTCCCACCAAGACGCGCGCGCTTGTGCATCGCCGGGCTGCGCAGGCTTCCAGTCGAGCGGCTCGCCGTTCTTGTACGATGCAGGAACCGCGACCTCGGGACGCACATAGTCCGGTCCGACCGTGCATCCTGCCAGCACCATGGCGAGCGCAAGCAACATCAGGCGCGGCATCATGACTCGTCGCCCGCTTTCTTCGGTGCCGCCGCCTTCGATTCACCGATCCGCACGACCGCCCCATCGATGATCGAATCCGGCGGGTTCACGATCACACGCTCGTCTCCATTCAGCCCCGATACGATCGACACGCGCGTGCCGTAGTCCGTGCCGAGCGTGATCGGCAAGAGCTTCACGCGATGGTTCGCATCGACGCTCGCGGCATGCACGCCATCGGGTCTGAATAACAAGGCATTGCCCGGCAGCGTATAGGAAGGGCTTGCATTCGTGAGCCGGAAACGCACCTGCGCATACGCGCCCGCGAAAAGTTCGCCTGTCGGATTCTTCACATCGACTTCGACGCGCATGGTGCGCGCGACCGGATCGACTGCGCCCGACGTGCGAACCGTCACGCCATCGAACGTGCGGTTGCGTTCCTCGTTGAGCATCAATTCCGCAGGCAGACCCACGGTGACGAACCGCGCATAAGCCTGCGGCACATCGACATACACGCGCAGTGTCGACGCATCCTGAATGTGAAAGAGTTCACGTCCCATCGAGGCGCTGCCCGCATCGATCAACTGACCGACATCGGTATTGCGCGCGGTGACGACACCATCGAACGGCGCATAGATTTTCTGGAACGACACCATCTGTTCGAGACGCGATACATTCGCCTGCGACGCATTCAAGGCCGCTTCCTTCGCAAGCATGTCGCCATTCTTTTCATCGGTCTCCTGACGAGATACCGAATTGTTCTTCATCATCTGCGTCCAGCGATCGGCCGTCGTCTTAGCAAGCAGATAGTTCGCGCGCGCGGTCTGCGCATCGGCGCGCGCCTGGCGAAGCTGATCGTTGATCTCGGGTGTATCGATCTCCGCGAGCAATTGCCCCTTCTTCACCTTCGTGCCGATATCGACAGTCCAACGCTTGAGATAACCGCTCGTGCGCGCGAAGATCGGCGCATCAGAAAACGCGCGGATATCGCCTGCCAGCACGAGATCCTGCGTCGGTTTCATGCGCACGGGCTTGATGACTTCGACGGTCTGCATGCCGTGCTCGTTGGCATCGCGCTCCAGTTCCGCATGCGCCGTGTGTCGCGACAGAATGCCCTGCGCGACGAGCCCGACGACCACGATAAGCGCGATCACGGCCCACAGGCGTCCCCGTTTGGCTTGCGATCGGTCCTTCGACTGCTCTTTCATGCGAACCCCGTTCATTGCTCGGCGCCTTTCAGGCGCGCGCTGTCATTGCGCGCCTCGATGCGCTTATAGACCATCGAGAACACCACCGGCACGAAGAACAATGTCGCCAACGTGCCCACCATCAGTCCGCCGATCACCGCGCGTCCCAGCGGCGCGTTCTGCTCGCCGCCTTCGCCCAGGCCGATCGCCATCGGCACCATGCCGATCATCATCGCGAGCGCCGTCATAAGCACCGGACGAAAGCGCGTGAAGCCCGCTTCCAGTGCGCTGCGCACCGCATCGCCATGTTCCTGCAAAGCAGAACGCGCGAAACTCACCACCAGAATGCTGTTCGCCGTCGCGATGCCGATACACATGATCGCGCCCGTCAATGCTGGAATAGATAATGTGGTGTGCGTAAGAAACAGCATCCACACGATACCCGCCAGCGCGCCCGGCAGCGCCGTGATGATGATGAACGGATCGAGCCACGACTGAAAGTTCACGACGATCAGCAAATACACCAGCACCACGGCGAGAATCAATCCGAACGCGAGGCCGGAGAACGAGCCGTTCATCGTTTCGACCTGCCCGTGTATTTCGATGGATGAACCCTTGGGCAACTGTGCGCGCGCATCGTCGATGATGCGCTGCACGTCGTCCGACACCGCGCCGAGATCGCGCCGCTCGGTGGTCGCATAGAGATTGATCGTGGTTTGCGCGTTGTAGTGATAGACCACGGCATCGCGCGAACCGCGCGATAGCGATGCGAGCGCACCGAGAATATTCGTCTTGCCCGTGGCCGACGTCACCGGGATGTTGGCGACCGACTGCAATGAATTCATGTCGTATTGCGGCGCGGACGTGATGACGTTATAGCTCACGCCATTGACTGGATTGAGCCAGAACGTGGGCGTCGTCTGCTGACTGCCGGATAGCGTGATAAGCAGATTGTTTGCCACATCGCGCTGCGTGAATCCGGCCTGCAATGCTTTCGTGCGATCCACATCGACATTGATGGATGGCAGGTCTGAAGGCTGTTGAATGCGCGCATCGACAAGACCGGGCACGCGCCGGATCTTCTCCAGCAAGTGATTTGCGAATGCACGATTGCCGCGCACGTCGCGGCCGGTGACGGCGATATCGATCGGTGCGGGCACACCGAAGTTGAGAATCTGACTCGTGATATCCGCGGGCAAGAATGAAAACGCGACGCCGGGAAACTCTTGCGGCAAGCGCTTTCTCAACTCGCGAATATAGTCGTCGGTCGGCTTGTGATTTTCATTGAGGCTGATGAGTACATCTGCATCCGCCGTGCTCACCGTGCCTGTGTTGCTATAGGAAAGATTGATGCCCGAGATCGGCAAACCCATGTTGTCGATGATCGAATGTACCTCGCCGCGTGGAATGAGTTCGCGTATGCGGTTATCGACGCGATCTGTCAATGCCGCCGTTTCCTCTATACGTGTACCGGTTTTCGTGCGCAAGTGCAGCGCGATCACGCCGGAATCCACGGAAGGAAAGAAATCGCGTCCGAGAAACGGAGTGAGTGCGAGCGAGAGAAGACAACACGCAAGAAACAACGCTGCAAAGCGACCCGGACGGTCGAGCCTAGCTTCGAGAAACGCACGATAACGCTGACGTACCCCTTCAAAATTTCGCTCGAACGCAAGGTGAATGCGCACGAATGGATTGCGCGATCCCTTCATTGTTTCGACATCGCCGCCCATGTGTTCGTGATGGCGCAAGAGATATTTCGCGAGCGTCGGAATGAGTGTGCGCGAGAAGAAATAAGATGCCAGCATGGCGAATACCACGGCTTCGGCCATCGGCACGAATAGATAATGCGCGACGCCGGTCAGCAGGAACATCGGAATGAACACGATGCAAATGGATAACGTGGACACGAGCGTTGGCACGGCGATCTGTTGCGCGCCATCGAGAATGGCTTCTTCCAGCGCCTTGCCCTGCTCCAGATTCTGGCTGATATTTTCGATGGCAACGGTCGCGTCATCGACAAGAATACCGACTGCGAGCGCCAGCCCGCCCAGCGTCATGATGTTGATGGTCTGCCCGATCGCGGACAGCGCCACAATGGACGTGAGCATCGATAACGGTATCGATACCGCGATGATGAGCGTGGCGCGCCAGCTTCCGAGAAACAGCAGCACCATGAGCGCGGTCAGGCCAGCCGCGATGACCGCCTCGCGCAACACGCCTTCCACCGAGGCACGCACGAACAATGACTGATCCGCGACGGGATCGATCTTGAGCGATTCGGGCACCATGCCGCGCAAGGTCGGAAGAAGTGCCTTCACGCGCGCGACGATATCCAGCGTGGAAGCATTGCCGCTCTTGTTGATGGTGAGCAGCGCCGCGCGCGTGCCATCCACGCGCACGATATTGGTCTGAGGCTGAAAGCCATCTCTTACATGCGCGACGTCCTTGATATAGATGGTGCCGCCGGGCCCCGTGCGAATGGGAATGTCGTTGAGCCCTTCTATCGTATCGGGACTCGCGTTGAGGCCCACGGAATATTCAGTTGAACCGATCTTGGCCGTGCCGGTCGGCAATATCAGGTTTTGCGCGCTGATCGCATTCACTACATCAGTTGGCGCAAGATTCTTCGCTTGCAGCCTGCGCGAATCGATATCGACCATGATCTGCCGTTGCTTGCCGCCATACGGCAAAGGCACGGAAGCGCCCTGCACAGTCGCGAGTTGTGTCTTGAGAAAACTATTGCCGAAGTCGAATAGCTGTTGTTCCGAGAGTTCGGCAGACGATAACGCAAGCCTCAGAATCGGTACGGTCGATGCATTGAAGCGAAGGATATTCGGTGGCGTGATGCCCGGCGGCAACGAGCGCAACTGCGTTTGCGAAAGCGCGGTGATTTCCGCGATCGCTTCATCCACGTTCGCGTTGGGCTGAAAGTAGATGCGTATCACCGCGATGCCCGGCAGCGATTCCGATTCGATATGCTCGATATCGTTCACCGCCACCGACAAGCCCCGCTCGTAATTGAGCGTGATGCGGCGCTCCATCTGATCCGGCGGCAAGCCGTTATACGTCCAGATGACGCTCACCACCGGAATGTCGATATTCGGAAAGATATCGGTTGGCGTGCGCAGAATGACGAGCGGGCCGATGATCAACAGCAGCAATGACAGAACGATAAATGTGTACGGGCGCTTGAGCGCGAGTCTGACGATCCACATCGAAGTTCTGCCCGCCCCTGTCCAGTTTTCGTTATTCGAATGCTTTCGAAACCAATTCGAAATCAGTCGCTACGATGACACAACAGAAGCTTACAAAACAAATGCCGCAAACGGTTGCGAGGGTTTATGCGGAATAGATTCCGCTGATGAATAAGGCTTAAATGGCGGGATTGTCAGGAAACTGCCCGCCTTTTCATATGCCGGGACGATTCACGCGTGGCGCAAGTCAAGAACGCGCCGCGACTTTCCCGTGGCTGTCGTGGGAATTTCACCGGCATTGAGCACGCACACTTTCGTCGAGACACCGACGATCGTCTTGACGCGTTGCTGCAATTCACGGGAAAGTCCCGAGCGGTCGTTCTCGCTTAGCGAATTGCAAATCTCCGCGCGGGCTTCGACTGACACTGCTAAAGAATCCATGTGTCCATCGCGCGAAATTTGCAATTGATATTGGCCGCTCAGGCGCGGAATGGCCAGAATGAGTTCTTCGATCTGACTCGGAAAGACATTCACGCCGCGAATGATGAGCATGTCGTCGGAGCGGCCGGTGATCTTCGAAAGGCGCCGCATGGAGCGCGCGCTTGGCGGCAGGAGCGAAGTGAGATCGCGCGTGCGATAGCGGATCATGGGCATCGCTTCCTTGGTAAGCGATGTGAACACGAGTTCGCCCGTGCTGCCTTCGGGAAGCACTTCGCCCGTCGCCGGATCGATGATCTCCGGATAGAAATGATCTTCCCAAATGGTCGGGCCATCCTTGGTTTCAATGCATTCGCACGCCACGCCCGGCCCCATGATTTCGGAGAGTCCATAAATATCGAGTGCTTGAATGCCCGCGCGCGTTTCGATCTCGCGGCGCAATCCCTGACTCCAGGGTTCCGCGCCAAAGATGCCTATTTTCAAGGACGTTTTCGAAGGGTCCATGCCTTGCCGCGTCATTTCGTCTATCAGGTTGAGCATGTAGGACGGCGTGACCAGAATGATCTTTGGCTCGAAATCGCGAATGAGTTGAACTTGCTTTTCCGTCTGACCGCCGGACATCGGCACGACCATGCAGCCGAGTCTCTCGGCACCATAATGAATGCCCAGGCCGCCGGTGAAAAGGCCATAGCCGAACGCGTTATGCAGCGTGTCGCCGGGCCGGCCGCCTGCTGCACGTATCGAGCGCGCGGTGACATTCGCCCATGTGTCGATATCGTTCGCCGTATAACCTACGACGGTCGGCTTGCCGGTTGTACCGCTCGACGCGTGTACACGTACCACGCGTTCGCGCGGAACAGCAAAAAGACCGAAAGGATAGTTGTCACGCAAATCCGACTTGGACGTGGTGGGAAAGCGCGCAAGATCGGAAAGCTCACGCAAGTCGTTGGGATGCACCCTTGCCGCGTCAAATGCGCGTCTGTAGTGCGGAACATTCTCGTAAGCGTGATGCAATGTCCACTTGAGCCGTTCGAGTTGCAACGCGGCAAGTCCGTCACGGCTCGCATGCTCGATGGGCTCAGGTACGCTTGGCGAATGGGCTTGAAGCACGGTTGTCTCCTGCATGAATCAATGAAAGCACTGATCCGCGAATCGCAGCGAGGCGATGAGCGGCGAGGCGCGGTAACGGTCTTCGCCGTAATGTTCCGCGAGATTGAGCAACACGTTATGAATATGCGCCACGCCGATGCGCTCGCACCATTCGAGCGGGCCGAGCGGATAGTTCACGCCCTTTCGCATCGCCAGATCGAGGTCGCTACGTGTGCATACGCCCTGATTCACGGCATCCGCCGCTTCGTTCGCGAGCATGGCCACGGTGCGCATCACGATCAGGCCGGCTACGTCTGCGAGTGGCACGACATCAAAGCCGCTTCGCGCAAGCGTGCCTGCAACGGCTTCATAGGCTTCGTCAGCGCATTGACGCGCACGCGTGAGCGCGACGCACGGCGCTTGCGCATAATCGAGCGCGAGGTCGATCAGCACGACATTTCGAATGCCAAGCGCATGCGCGCGTTCGGTCGCCGTGCGGCCATCGGTGACGAACAGGCATGCATCGTCGATTTGCGCGACGAGGCCCGGCATATCGTCTATTCGTTCGGCATCCGTATCAGTGATCCGAGCTTGCAGCGCGGAATGAAGCGGCACGTTCGCACCGAGCACGATACGCGTTGCCTCACGTCCATTTCTTTCGATATGCGCGGCAGGCTTCGTTGCTTGTGCGCCGTAATCGTAGAAGCCACGGCCTGTCTTGCGGCCAAGATAGCCTGCATCGACGAATTCTTGTTGAATAAGCGAAGGCGTGAAGCGCGGATCGTGGAAATACGCTTCGAATACCGATTTCGTTACCGCGAAATTCACATCGTGGCCGATCAGGTCCATTAATTCGAATGGGCCCATTTTAAAGCCGCCTGCGCCGCGCATCACGGCGTCGATGGATGCTGCATCCGCACCCTGCTCGTTGAGCACGCGCAGCGCTTCCGCATAGAAAGGTCTTGCGACACGATTGACGATAAAGCCCGGCGTGGACTTCGCGAAGACCGGCTCCTTGCCCCACGCCGCCGCTGTCGCATGCACCCGTTGCGCAACGTCTGGCGAGGTCGCCAAGCCGCTGATTACTTCGACCAAGGCCATCAAAGGCGCGGGATTAAAAAAATGCATGCCCACGACGCGCGCCGGATGACGCAAAGGCGCGGCTATTGCAGTGACGGAGATGGAAGACGTGTTCGTGGCGAGAACACATTGCTCGGTCACGATCGATTCGAGTTGCGAAAACAAGGCACGCTTCACATCGAGCCGTTCCGCCACGGCTTCGATGACGAGCGCCGCACCGCGCATGTCCGCGAGGCTTTCGACGAGGCGCACGCGTGTTATGGCCGCTTCTCCCGCACTTGCTTCGAGCTTGCCCTTCTCCACCATGCGCCGCACGTTCACCGCGATGCCTTGCCGCGCTCGCTCGGCCGCGCCTGCATCGATATCATGCAGGAGTACCGTATGTCCCGCGAGCGCCGCGACCTGCGCGATGCCTGCGCCCATCGCGCCCGCGCCGATCACGCCGACGCTCGCTGAACGATCGATCGAAGTTGTCATGCCTGATTCCGTGCCGTGAATTGAAGGGGAATTAACGCTCGTCGTAGCTCACTACCACGCGTTCGCTCAGCGGATGACACTGACAGGTCAGCACGAAACCATCGTCGATCTCATGTTGTTCAAGGGTGAAGTTCTTCTCCATCTTCACCTGGCCTTCCAGCACCTTGGCGCGGCACGTGCAGCACACGCCGCCCTTGCACGCATAGGGCAGCGAAAGCCCCGCCTTGAGGCCGACATCGAGCACGCTGACGCCTTCATACGGCAGACGCAATTTGCGCTTCTTGCCATCGATGACGATTTCGAGATCCGCCGCAGGCATGTCCTCGGTGATTTCGACGGGCGGCACACCGGCCTGTGGCAACGGCGTGCCGAAACGTTCGACGTGAATCTGGCTCGCGGCCATCCCCGATTCCTTTAGAGCGGCCTCGGCGGCATCCATCATCGGACCGGGGCCGCAAATGAAGGCCTCGTCGATTTCTTCGGGCGGCAAGAGCGTCTCGAGAAACGCGCTGCATTTGTTCTTGTCGAGCACGCCATTGAATAGTTCGACATCCTGTATATCGTCCGAGAGAACGTGATACAGCGAAAACCGGCTCATATAGCGGTTCTTGAGGTCTTCCAATTCTTCGGCAAACATGATCGCATCCACGCTGCGATTGCCATAAACGAGCGTGAAACGGCTGGTCGGCTCCATGTCGAGCGTGGTCTTGATGATCGCAAGCACCGGCGTGATGCCCGAGCCACCCGAGAACGCTACGTAATGCTTACGGTGATCCGCGTTCAGATGCGTGAAAAAGCGACCGTCCGGCGTCATCACGTCGATCTCATGGCCCGGCTTAAGCGTGTCGAACGCAAAATTGGAGAAGCGCCCGCCGCGTACGCGCTTGATACCTATGCGCAGTTCGCCGTCGCGATCATAGTCAGTCACGCCGACACAGATCGAATAGGAGCGGCGCGTTTCTTCTCCATCGATATGCGTCTTGAGCGTGACGAATTGCCCTTGCGTGAAACGAAAGGCATCGCGCAACGTGGGCGGCACATCGAATGAAACGGTCACTGCATCGGCGGTTTCGGGTCTGACATCGCGGATACGCAGCGGATGAAATTGCGGAGTGGCCATGTGTGGTTTCGAGGATGTCGAGTCAATACGGCTTGAAGTAATCGAACGGCTCGCGGCAATCGATGCAACGGTAAAGCGCCTTGCACGCGGTCGAACCGAATTGCGCGAGTCTTTCGGTATGCGTGGAGCCGCAGCGCGGGCACGCTATCGTTTCTCGCTTGAACGGCACGAAGCGCAAAGGCTTTTCTGTCGATGCAGCCGCGCTTGCACATTCACCGCCCGGCGGCGCGATACCGTAAAGACGCAGCTTTTCGCGCGCTTCCGGAGTCATCCAGTCCGTGGTCCACGCTGGCGACAAAACCGTCTCGATGCGATGCTCGCCGAGTGCCGCTTGATCGATCGCATGCGTGATGTCTTCCGCGATCTGCGACATCGCCGGACAGCCCGAATAAGTCGGCGTGATGACCACTTCGAGCACGCCGTCCTGAGCGCGACGCACATCGCGCAAGATGCCCAGCTCGCGAATCGATACCATTGGAATTTCCGGGTCCGGCACCGCTTCGAGCACGGACCATGCGCGTTCGAGCGTCGTATCCATGTCGAGCGCCATCACCATGTCGCACCGGGATGCTGACGCGCGAGGCTTTGCATTTCGGCCAGCAGAAAACCCATATGCTCCGAATGCTCGCCCTGCTTGCCCGTGGTGACATGCTTTACTTCGGCAGGCGCTTTGAGCGTGGCTTCCTCGAACGCTTCTTCCAGATGGGCGCGCCATGCCGGTTCGAAATCGCTGGCGAGTGGCGCTACGCCCTGTTCTGCCACCGCGCGTTCGGTTGCATCGATGGCGAAGAACTCGCGTGTATAAGGCATCAGATAATCGAGCGCCGCCTGCGCACGACGATGTGACTCGTCCGTGCCATCGCCAAAGCGCACGAGCCAGTCACGCGCATGATGGAGGTGATAGCGTGTTTCCTTGATCGACTTCGCCGCGATCGCCGCCAACTGCGCGTCGTTCGATGCGTGCAACGCAGTCCACAATTCCGCCATGAAGGCCGAGTACAGAAAGTTGCGCACGATCGTCACGGCGTAATCGCGTTCGGCACGTGTCGTTCCCGCGAGCGGGCCGAAGTGCGGCAACTCGGTGAGGGTGAAATTCGCGAACTCTCGTTCCGTCCGAAAATACGCGTAGTCATCCTCTGTTTTCTTCGCACCGGTCAACGATGCTTCGAGCGTCGCCGCATGCGTGTACAACAGACGCGCCTGCCCGATGAGATCGAGGCTCATATTAGCGAGCGCGATGTCTTCTTCCAGCGCCGGGCCGTGACTGCACCATTCGGCATTGCGTTGGCCGAGAACGAGCGCGTTATCAGCAAGACGCAGGACATAGGCGAGATGTGCGTGGTTCATATCGCGCGAGCCCTTACATGTGATTGATTTCATCGGGCAACACAAAGAATGTAGGATGCCGATATATCTTGTCGCCTGCGGGCTCGAACAATTCGCCCTTGTCCGCAGGGTCCGATGCCGTGATCGCCGCTGAAGGCACCACCCAGATGCTCACGCCTTCCTGACGGCGCGTATAGACATCACGCGCCATGCGCAGCGCGGCGCCTGCATCCGGCGCATGCAGGCTGCCGCAATGCTTGTGATCGAGTCCCTGCTTGCTGCGCACGAATACTTCCCAGATCGGCCATTCGTTGCTCATGTCTTTGTCTCCTTCACGCGGCTTTTTGCCGGGCACGGGCCTGTTGCTTTTGTGCGTGAGCAAGCGCGGCTTCGCGCACCCACTCACCTTGGTCATGCGCTTTCACCCGCGTGGCGAGGCGTTCCTTGTTGCAAGGGCCATCGCCGTTCACGACGCGCCAGAATTCGTCCCAATCGATCGCGCCATAGTCGTGCGCGTTACGTTCCGCGTTCCATTTCAGATCGGGATCGGGAAGCGTGACGCCGAGAATCTTCGCTTGTTCGACGGTGGCATCGACGAACTTCTGGCGCAGGTCATCGTTTGAAATACGCTTGATGCCCCATGCGAAAGATTGGCCGCTATGAATGGAATCTTTATCGCTCGGACCGAACATCATGAGCACCGGCCACCACCAGCGGTTTACCGCCTGCTGCACGAGATCGCGCTGGGCCTGCGTGCCCTTCATCATCGAGAGCAGTGCGTCGAAGCCCTGGCGCTGATGGAAAGACTCCTCCTTGCAGATGCGGATCATGGCGCGCGCATACGGACCGTAGGTGCATCGGCATAACGGAATCTGGTTCATGATGGCCGCGCCATCGACGAGCCAGCCGATCACGCCGACATCGGCCCACGTGGGCGTCGGGTAATTGAAGATGCTGGAATATTTGGCACGGCCTGCATGCAGCGCATCCACGAGTTGATCGCGCGACACACCGAGTGTTTCAGCGGCGCTGTAGAGATAAAGACCATGCCCGCCTTCGTCTTGCACCTTCGCAAGCAGAATGGCCTTGCGCTTAAGGCTCGGCGCGCGGCTGATCCAGTTGCCCTCCGGCTGCATGCCGATGATCTCCGAATGCGCATGCTGCGAGATCTGACGGACCAGCGTTTTGCGATAAGCCTCGGGCATCCAGTCCTGCGCTTCGATCTTGCGGTCGGCCTTCATGACTGTGTCGAAGCGCGTCTGTTCGTTCGAGTGCGCCTCGGGCTCTTGTGCCTGAGTCGTGGGCAGGTCGAGAGATTGGGTGTACATGCGGAGCTCCGCGATCGTTTTTGAGATGCGATGGGAGCAGTATAGCGATTAACCGACCGGACGGTTGATTAATTATCGAATTCAAAATGCAAGATTAGATAGGATCGCGTTTACCCGTGTTCATTGGCTTCGCGGCGCGTACAACCTGGCAGCCACGCCACTATTCTTTCAATTGGCACAAAGATCATTCAACGAAAACAGGAATGATCTTAAGACCACCGATATTTAGACTCCGTCCACAAGCTGCCCCGTCGGCAAACAATCGGGCAGCAACATCGAATACGACCGGAGATTCACATCATGAAGACGCTCATTTCCACGCTTGCCATCGCCGCTGCACTCACCGCGCCGGCCTTGTCCTTCGCCCAGCAAAACGATGCCCCCTTGAGCCGCGCTCAGGTCCGCGCCGAACTCGTGCAACTCGAAAAGGCCGGCTATAACCCGAACAGCAGCGACGCGTCGTATGTGTCGAATCTCCAAAGCGCACAAGCCCGCGTGAACGACGAAACGCTTGCGCAGACGCAAGTTCCGGGCAACGGTTATGGTCCGGGTGCGACTGGCTCGACGCAATCCGGCCGCACGGGAACCACGCAGTCCCGCGCGATGAATACGTACTTCGGTCAGTAAGCGAAGGCCAGGGAAGCTGCCAGAAGACCGCGCTCGGTCTGCTCGCATTTTGCATGCAACATGCAGGATTGCGTGACGCATGCAAAATTCAGTTGGCGGGAATGGTCACGACCGGGGCCTTCGCGGTGTCGGTTACTTCCGCGAGCGCCATCAGGTTTTGAACCACGGTGAAGGCGTATTTCGAGTCGAAATCGCTTCGCTCGATCCAGTAGTTGGACTTATCGTAGTTCACGCTCACGTAGGCATCCTTCGGCGGCTTCTCGCCTACCTTCACGACGATGGTCGGTCGCGTCTCGCCGCCGATCAGTCCAATGCCCGACTTGGTCGCACCGCTTTGCACCTGATCGTCCGGCACGGCAATCTGCGCGCCGAGATCCGTGAGAATGCCGAGCACCGAACGCGTGACCATCGGAACACGGTTACGGTCCGCCGACTGGCCATACACGATCTCGTAAGTCTTCATCTTCGGCGACAGGCGCAACAGCTTTCTTACGAGCGCGAGATCGTCCACGACCTGTTTGATCTCGCCGCTACGCGTGGCGCCGAGCGTGATGTACACACCGCCCTTATCCTCGTTGCCGCCCTTGGCCGCTTTGTCGCTCTTGCCCGCGTCGTCGAAATTGCGTGACTCGATATTCAACTCGCCCGCCAGTTGCAAGCGACGCAACGCCTGAAGCAACAAAAAGAACTGCGGCGAACCCGATGCGTTCGGACCACCCAGCGAGTTGCCATTCTGCAATCCGCTGATCGACTGCGCCGTGATGCGCAACAAGAGATCGATCGGCATGCCGCTTTCGGCCAACGGCAGGACCAAAGTCGGGGAAAGCGGCCGGATGTAGGCACTCGCGTAAGCGTCGCCGGTAGTCGGCGTGAAGGTGAAAGTCGGGTGATTCGAATAAGACACGCTGCCGGTCGCCTGCGCGTAATTCGGCTGAGCCCCGGAGCCGGCGTTGAGGATCGCGCCGCCGCTGGCATCGAAATTGTAGGCGGCGATGATGTTGCTCACGGTGAGAAACGAAGGCGCGTCCGCGAAACGCAGGCCGACTATCGCGGCAAGGATTTCACGCTTCTTCGCGTCGCCGAGCGCGCGGGCGTAATCCACCTGATCGGCTTTGAGGCGGCCGGGGCCGATGCCCGCGCAGCCTGCTGCAAGAAAGGATGCGGAAACGAGGGCGATCGATAAGGCTTTCCTTGTCATGGCTTCGAGTGTTTGAGAGTCGGAAGGATCGTCGGCATACGCCGCGGAACACTCGGGCCGTGACAGCAATTCTCATACCTTTGACGCGGAATTCTTCCGGGAAAATCGCAAAAGGCCTCCCCTCGGCGCGTTCGCGCCGTTTGAAAAAAGGTCAGCGATCAGGCAGGTCTGTGTCAAACGACCTGCCCGTCACGCCAATTGATCAGGACGACGCTTTATCGTGCATATCGCGCATCGTTTGCGCGCGCTGCACGTCATGTCCCGTTCCAGCGATGCTTCGGGCCGCCTCGGCATGCTGTGCGACAAGCGCATCGAGTCGATCCTGCGCGAGACGCGGACCGTCATCGCGTGCAAAAGCCGATGTAGCCACTGAAGCGGCCAGCACTATCAAAACCGTGGCGAAGCGCGTTGTTTTCATGATGGTCCCCACACAGTTCAAACGCGGCGCGTGCTCGTCGCCATCCCGTTGGCGCGATGCGCGGCCGTCATCCAAGCATGGCACAACGGCGCGATGCTTGCCGGAGCGCAAACCCTGCACGCTCGTTTCCGCCAATATCAAGCGCGGCGAAACACCGGATGTTTTTTGCATGCATTCGACACTTGCACCAGACGCACAGATTTCCTATTCCTTACAAAGAGCCGCTGCTTTGTCGTACGAACCGGGTCAAGGAGATCGATCATGAACCTCGCCATTTTTTTCGATGGAACCTGGAACGAGCCCAGCGACCACACCAACGCGTTTCTGCTTTTCAATCTGGCGAGAGAAACGCCCGCGCAACAACGTCTCTATGTGCAAGGCGTGGGGACCACGGGGAAAGGGCTTTTCGCGATCGCCGACAAACTGCTCGGGGGCGCATTCGGCGATGGCCTCAGCGAGAACATCAAGCGCGCGTATGCATGGCTGTGTCAGCACTACTCGCCAGAGGCATCGATCTTCATTTTCGGTTTCTCGCGCGGCGCGTACTCGGCGCGCAGCCTCGCGGGCCTGATCCGTAAATGCGGCCTCGTGACCGTGATGAGCGACGACATGATCGACGATGCCTACTCGCTCTATCGAAAGGACATCGGCGCAATGGACGACGCCGCCGTCGAATTTCGCGGACGCAATGCGCGCGAAGTGAATATTGCATTCGTGGGCGTGTGGGATACCGTCGGCGAACTCGGCATTCCGGTCGATGGCCTGCCGATTCCCGGCTTCACCGACTTCTATAAATTCCACGACACCACGCTCGCCAACAGCACGCGAGCCGCTTATCACGCGATCGCGGCCAACGAATATCGTTCGCTCTACAAACCGACGCTATGGACGCCCGGCCCGGAAGATCGCGGCGCGCTGCCGCTCGAACAGCGCTGGTTCGCGGGCGCGCATGCGAATGTGGGCGGCGGTTATCTCACGCCGCCGCGCACGCCAGAAGATTTGCTGCCGCTGATTCCCGCCGAATGGCTGCGTCAGAAAGCGCAGTCGCACGGAATGGACTTCACACAGGCCATCGACATTCCGCCGATTGCCTACACCTGCGAGCCGATCGATTCCTATACCGAGTTCACAACCGACCGCCCGATCCTTCAGCAAGTCTGCAAAAAAGAGCCGCGCACGGCAGGACAAGCGCTCAACGAAACAATCGATCCGAGCCTCAAGAAACGACTCGACGAAACTGGTTTATTGAATGCATTTCCGTCACTGCGAGACCAACTGCGTGCATTGCCGGTCGGCCTTTAATCTTCATCGAGTTCGAACTCGATGCCCGGATAATCCTGCAAACGTCCGCTCACTTCGACCGCGCGCTCGCTGGTAAAAAGCCCGTCGAGGAAATCGAAAGTGAGGTCTTCCGCCAGCGCTTTCAGCGCCAGTTCGGCGCTGCGTTTCGGCTCGACGTTTTCGCGTGCGAGATCGTCCGTGTCCAGATGCGCGCAGAACTGCCCGTTCGTCGATTCCATCGCGCCGATATCGATGACCTTGCCGTCCACGTTCTGCGCGAGCACGCGCTGCTCGACCGCGAACAGACGAAACGGCTGCTCCAAAGGCGATGCATCGCCGGAATTGTGCTGGGTCGCCATGATGGAAATCTCCCGTTAGAAGTCTCCCACAGGCAGCAAGGGCCGCGCCCGCGGCGCCGCCTGCATGCAAAATGCAAAGTGCAAAAGACGAAAAAAAACCGGACGCCGAAGCGTCCGGTTTTCTCGCGAAACAGCCGTGTCGCTTAGAAGCGGTGGATGATACCCACGCCCGCCGCGAACATGCTGCGCGATGCCGACGGCGCACCCTGGAAGCCATCGCCGATCGACGCGTTGGCCGCGGTCTGGCGATTCTTCGTCGTGCCTGCCGGGACGGCCAGCGTGTTGCCCTTCGCGCGCTGGAACGCTTCGAGCGCGTACAGGCCCGTGCGCTTGGACAGCGAGTAGTACTGGGACAGGTTGAACTGGTGGTAGGACGCTGCATCGTTGATGCCGTTCGCTTCGCTCGCCCACGTGTAGCTGTAGCCCGCGCCGAAGTCCCACGCCGGCGTGGCCTTCCAGTGCAGCACGCTGCCGACCGTGTTGAACACTGCCGTATCCGTGAACAAAGAGTTCACGCCCGGAATGTACTGCACGTTCGAGTACGTGACCGACACGTCCCAAGCGCTGTTGAACTGATAGCCGCCAGCCAGCGCGAAGCGCTGTTGCGCCTGCGCGCGTTGGTAGCCCGCCGTGATCGCCGACACGCCTGCCTGACCGGCGCCGGTCGTGCTCGTCGTGTCGTTGATGGTGGTCGAGCTGCCGCTGTAGATACCGCCGCCGTTGGCCGCATTGTTGATGCGCTCGAACGCGACCGTGGCGCCGACCGGACCTTGCGCGTACTGCAACGCTGCCGACCAGGTGGAGCCCTGATAGACGCTGCCCGGGACGCCTGCGAACGAGTACGAACCGCTCACCGTGAAGCCGTACAGCTTCGGCGACGTGTAGACCACCGAATTGTTCGCGCGGTAGATCGTGTCCATGCCGTCCAGATCGCCCGGGTGCGCGCCGAAGTAGCCAGTCAGCCAGTTCGTCGGGCTATACGGTGCGAGCAGCGTGTAGTACGAGGTGTACTGACGGCCCAAGGTCGCCGTACCGTAGGCGGGGTTCGTCAAACCGACCCAGGCCTGACGACCGAACATCGCGTTGGTGAACTGCTGGCCGCCGCTGTTGATGTCGAAACCCGATTCCAACTGGAAGATGGCCTTGTTGCCGCCGCCGAGATCTTCGGCGCCCTTCAGGCCGAAGCGGCTGCCCGCCCAGATGCCCGATGCCGTCTTGACGTTCGAGCGGCCCGCCGTCGACTTGGCCGTATTGGTCTGGCTGCTTTGATAGACGATCGAATCGTCGACGATACCGTACAGCGTGACGCTGCTTTGCGCGAAGGCCGGGGCTGCGGCCGCGAAGGCAGTCGCTGCGACGATGGCAGCCTTGGTCAGGTTAATACCCTTCATTTGCTCTCCTCTGTGCTCTGTGCGATTGGGCGATTTTTTGCGATGCTGCCGAGCCTGTAACGAATGCCGGTCGATACTGCGCGGCTTATCTCGACTCGTAAATTTGTCGCTCGCCAGTGTATGGCTTACAGATGGAATGCGAAAGAATCAGGCGTATTCGTGTCTTTTTTTTGCACTGTATGGTTAACCTGTATTTTCGGCGTCGCAAATATTGGCATTTCCGGCATGAAAATGACAGAAAGCTGACTTAAAGCGGGCTGAACAACGTCTTTTAACCGTCGTTGCGATAGCCAGCGCGACCGTCAAAACAGTCTAAGAAAAACGTTTACCTATATAAATGATTGATTTATATAAATATATTTATCTTAATTGGCAGATGTGGGTAAACATCGATGCCTTGTTAAGCATCTCGGCAAGATAAAAACGGGAAACGGGGACACCCTGAGTTGCGCATCGCACACAGCGCGACCAAAAAAGGCGAGCGGGCTTTCAGGAACATCGCGATTTGGGGGTCGCGGAAAGCCGTTGGTAGGTAGGGAAAAGTCGGAGGTCGCGGGCGGCGAGTCGGTCACGCCGCCCGGATATTGAATGCAAAAAACGCTTGGCTTACTGCTCGGTCTTGGCCCGCAGTTCGCGCGCGGTTTCGAGCAAACCTTCATAGCCCGAACGCGCATGTTCCGGCAGATCGGGGTCGCCGATCAGCGTCCCCAGCGTCTCAATGATGCTGTACAGAATGCCGCGCGCCGCGTGCGCCGCGAGCCTGCCCGCCGCGAAAGATTCATCGACGTGCGTGAGCGCCGCATCGAAATGTTCGACGCCGGGCTGCGCGCCGTCGAGGTCCGGCGCGGTCGGGCTGTCCGCGCGCGGCCCGGTCGGTTCGCTGTTCATGATGACGGTCCTCCTCAGGAATGACGTGCTTTTACTGGTATAGCCGCGCGGTTCATTGCATGCAATATGCAATCAAGACGCCGGCAATTCTTCCACCGGCACGATTCGATGAATACGCCGCGCCTCGCCGCCCGCGCCGACCGTTTCCGCATGCAGCCGGTTCGGCACACCGCGCTCCGACAGCAACGCCCGCAGATCGATGATCACCGGAAACACCTCATGATTGTGATCGGCGCCCTGCCGGTCATGCGCTTCCTGCTCGCGCTCGACGATCCACCGGTCTTCCTTGAAAATGCGCTCGGTGAACCACACGAGCAAGGGCCACGCGGCATCGAGCAGACCGGGAATTTTCGGGCGGCGGATCGACAGCAGGCCGAAGGTGCGGTTGGTGCGCTGCTCGGCATCGAGCGGCACATAGGCGATCCACAGATCCATCACCATGGTGTCGTCTTTCGTGCGGATTCGGAGCGTCTGGTACGGGTATTCGGTGCGGATGGTCATCACATCCTTTTGCTGCTCGTCGGGCTTGCTGCCGCGCTTCTGCCCGAACACGAGCGCCTCGCCGATGGGCTGCTTGCCCGCCTCGCGCGCGAATACATAATCCACTTCCACCCAGTCCTCGCCACGACGCCGGCCGAGCGAACGCGCGCGCATGCTGCCCATTTGCCGGCGATGCAGGAACTGATGGTTCATATCCATCAGGTTCTCGTGCATGAAGCTGTAATGACATTTCACCTCGCGGCCGAAGCGGCGCGTCTTGTACGCGCGGTCCGTCGCGGAGCCGAGTTCGGGGAACTTCGCGTCATCGGCCAGCAAGGGATCGCCCGTGAAAACGAAGATCAGCCCGGCCTCCTCGCGGCACGGATAACTGCGCACGCCATTGGGCAAGCGCTCGCGGCCGAGATAAGGGATGTCGGTGCAACGGCCCGTGCAATCGTAGGTCCAGCCGTGATAACAACAGCGGATGGATTCGCCATCGACGACGCCCGCATGCAGCGGCACCTGCCGATGCGCGCAGCGGTCTTCGAGCGCGAAAACCTTGCCCGTCTCCGTGCGCACGATGACGATCGGGTCGCCCGCGAAGCGCACCGCATGCGTCTTGCCGCGCTTGACTTCATGCGACCACGCGAGCGGATACCAGTGATCGGGATGGATATCGACGCGGCGCAAATCGCGCGGCGGTCTGGTTGTTATATCGATGGTGGTATCGATGGAACCGGCTTCTTGATCGCCTTGCGGCAACGCTGCGTGCATGTACGACGCCTCCGGTTGATGGGAGATCGAGGGGATTCGGGAAAGCTCGCTTTGACCGCCGCAACCCCGTGCGACGCGACGAACGTCCGGCGAACGACGGTATGCAGTCTACACGGCGGCGACCCTTCCGGCTTGTCCGCAATGCGCGGTGCTTCGTCCCGCGTGGCCTCGGGCGGCTACGCGTTCTTCGAAAACACCACGATGAAGTTGTTCGCCGGCATGGCAATCACTTCGGCGAGCGAGAAGCCTTCCTCCGCGCCGAGCGCGACGACCGCTTCCATGTCGCGCACGCCCCAGCGCGGATCGGTGGCGCGGAGTTGCGCATCGAACGCCTCGTTGCTTGGCGCGGTATGTGCGCCCGCGCGCCGGTAAGGACCGTACAGCACGAACACGCCGCCCGCCTCCAGCCGTTCGCCCGCGCCGCGAAACAGCGCCTGCGCCGCCTGCCACGGCGCAATGTGGATCATGTTGATGCAGACGATCGCCGCGACGTGTCCGATGCCCCAGTCGTCCTGCTGCACGTCGAGCGCGAGCGGCGCGTTCAGGTTCGGCAACGCCGCATGCGCGCGCCACGCGGCGATGGAATCGCGTGCGCCGGCATCCGGGTCGCTCGGCTGCCAGACGATGCCCGGCAGCCCCGTCGCGCAATGCACCGCGTGCTGTCCGGTGCCGCTCGCGATCTCCAGCACTAAGCCTCGTTCGGGCAACACGCGGGTGAGGACCGTTAGAATCGCATCGCGATTGCGCTCGGCGGCGGGGGCGCGGCGGCGTACCGAAGTGTTGGCGGGGTCGTCGGAATGGGCGGTCATGAGTGTCGATGCATCGGTACGCAAAATACAAAGTGCCGATGAGCCTAAGGGCAGGCGCAGCGCTGCGTCAAGCGGCTGCTTCAGCGGTTCATGGCGCGATTCGTGCTGCGCGGCCCCGAATACATGCGCGGTGCAATATCAAATCTGTGTATGCTGCCGGATGAATCGGCGTAAGCATTGCATTTTGCATTCATTGTGTTTGTATCACGCATGCACGCGCATCCAGTCCACCGCCCGCCGCCATCAGGCGATCGACAGGGAGAAGAACATGCAAGACCCGAACGATGCAAAGAAAGCAGGCCCCGACGATGACATGGTCGCCTTCGCAAGCGAAGTATTCGACGTGGCCCGACGCGGCGACGCCGCGATGCTCGACGCGCTGCTCACGAAGGGCCTGCCGCCCAACCTGCGCAACGACCGCGGCGACACGCTCGTGATGCTGGCCGCCTATCACGGCCACGCGGATGCCGTGCGCGTGCTGCTCGAACACAAGGCCGATCCTGACCTGCGCAACGACAACGGCCAGACGCCGATAGCAGGCGCGGCGTTCAAGGGCTTCAAGGATGTGATCGCGACGCTGCTGGAACATGGCGCGGATGTCGAAGGCGCATCGCCTGACGGGCGCACCGCGCTGATGATCGCGGCGATGTTCAACCGCATCGAGATGATCGATTTTCTGATCTCGCACGGCGCGAACCCCGATGCGCGCGATGCGAACGGCGTGTCCGCGCGCGATGCCGCCGAGCGGATGGGCGCGGTCGATGCCGCCGCGCATCTGCGTGCGTCAGGCGTGTGAAGGCATCGCGCGCCAGCAACACGGCACGGTTTCAACGGCCAGCAATCCGCCTGACGCGAACGCACGCGCCACGCCGCGCATCGTCCGAAAGCAGGCGATCGAACCCATACAGGTGACCCGGAACCATGGAGCTTTTGTGATGACAGGCGGTTCTCCGCATAGGTCAGTTGGCCTTGCCCGATGGACGGCGTGGTGCATGTCATGCGCCACGTGCGTGATGTCGATCATCCGCCTGCGCATGCTGCGTCCCGTGAGCATGCCGATGCTCGCCGCCTGCCTGCTTTCCGCGTGCGGCCTCCTGCCGACGCAGACGCCCGCGCCGATCGTCGAACGCTCGTACATTCCGGGGCCGAACGAGACCGAAACCGAAGCCGCCGAAACCGAGGAGCCCGCGTCCGCCACGAGCGCGCCCGAGCCCGCCTCGACACCCCGGCCCGCGCCCGCGCCGAAGCCGAAGAAGCGTATCGTGAAGCCCAAGCCGCCCGAACCGCCGCCCCCGCCGCCGCCGGAGCCGGTCGAGCCGCCGCCTCCGCCGCCGCCGATCATTTCCACGCGCATCATGCAGCACGAACAATTGCACGGCCTGCTCGATGCCGAAGTGCAGCGTCCCGATGGCAAGGTCGTCGGCCGCGCGGTGGACCTGTATGTCGATCCGGCCTCGAAACCGAAGCTCATGATGGTCAATCTCGCCGGCTTTCTGGGCGTGGGCGACCGCAAGGTGAATTTTCCGTGGACGGCCTTCAAGTTCACGCCGAATTCGAAGACCGCGCCGATCACCTTCGTGCAGCCCGCGCCCGCCGCCAAGGGCAAGCCTGCCGATCCGGCGCCCAAGCCGCAGCCGGTCGCCGAGGCGCCCGCGAACTTCCTGCAACTGATCGACTCGACGGTGACGCAGAAGAACGGTGCGCGCATCGGACGAGTTGTAGATGTGCTCGTCGATGCGCAGGCCGAAGCGCAGGCGCTGGTGCTCGATCTGTCGAACTCGCTTTCCGAGGAGAAGCGGCATATCGCTGTGAACTGGGGCGATCTGCACGTGGTGTCGCGCAACAAGCAGCCCGCGCTGGAGATGGATTTCAGCGAAGCGCAGTTGAAGGCGGCGCCGACTTATGGCGCGGATCAGCCGGTGAAGATCGTGTCGCCGTTGGTGGCGGTGGCGGCGCCGGTGGCGGCTTCGGCGGCGGCTCCCGCATCGGCTGCATCGGCAGTTGCTGCGTCGGCTGCATCGGCTGCGTCCGTTCCGGTGGCCTCCGCGCCGAAGAACATGCCCGCGCCGGTTTCCGCCCCGAAAAGTCCGACCACCGCTTCAGGGTCCGTCGCGCCGCAAGCATCGGCTTCCGGCGCGCGCCCGAACCGCTGACGAAGCTCACACACCGGACGCAACCGACGCACAAGATAAAACGGATAACGAATTGAATCACCGAATCACAATATGGTAATTGCACGAAGTCTGCGCGCGCTCGACTGGCTGAATTTCTTCGTCGCCAACGTGCAGACCGGCTTCGGCCCCTTCATCGCGTCCTATCTTGCGGCCAACAAGTGGACGCAGGGCGAGATCGGCCTGATGCTCTCCGTCGGCACGATCAGCGCGATGGCGAGCCAGTTGCCGGCGGGCGCGCTCGTCGACGCCATGCGCAACAAGAAGTTCGCCGCGCTCTCCGCGATCGTCGCGATCATCGCGAGCGCGTTGTTGCTGGCCGCCAGTCCGACCTTCGTGCCGGTATTCGCCGCCGAAGTGCTGCACGGCTTCGCGAGTTGCATGCTCGTTCCGGCGATGGCCGCGATTTCGCTCGCGCTCGTCTCGCGCGCGGATCTCGGCGACCGGCTCGGCCGCAACGCGCGCTGGGCGTCCATCGGCAGTGCGCTGACGGCCGCGCTGATGGGCGCATTCGGCGAATATCTGTCGCTGCGCTCGGTATTTTTCCTGACCGCAGCGCTCGCGCTACCAGCGGTCTTCGCGCTGCGCATGATCCATTACGAACCGCCCGCGCCCGTGCCGCCCGGCAAGCCGAAACGCACGCACGAGGGCGAGGAGCGCGAATCGTTGCGCGAGTTGCTCAAGGACAAGCGGCTTCTGATTTTCGCGGCGTGCGTGGTGCTGTTTCACCTGTCCAATGCGGCGATGCTCAATCTCGCCGCCGGCGAAGTCACTGCGCACATGGGCGACAACGTTCAACTGGTGATCGCGGCGTGCATCATCGTGCCGCAGTTCATCGTGGCGGCGCTCTCGCCCTGGGTCGGGCGTCAGGCGCAATCGTGGGGACGGCGGCCTGTGTTGATCCTCGGTTTCTGCGCGTTGCCCTTGCGCGCGATCCTGTTCGCGGGCGTGAGCACGCCGTATCTGCTTGTGCCGGTTCAGATGCTCGACGGCATCAGCGCAGCCGTGTTCGGCGTGATGCTCCCGCTCATCGCGGCGGACGTCGCGGGCGGACGCGGCCACTACAACCTGACCATCGGTTTCTTCGGGCTGGCGGCGGGCATCGGCGCGACGCTTTCGACGGCAGCGGCGGGTTTTGCCGCCGACAAGTTCGGCACCGCGATCAGCTTCTTCGGGCTGGCGGGCGCAGGCGTGCTGGCCGTGCTGCTGGTCTGGTTCGCGATGCCGGAGACACGTGGCGCGCTGGTCGAGAAGGAAGCGCCGAAGCCGGTGGTGGAGGCTTAGCGTTTTGCATTTTTAATCTTGCATGCAAAACGCAATCGCCTTCAAATCGGCTTCAGATTGCCAAGCAGCGTGGGAATCAGCTCGCTCACGGTCGGGTGAATGTGCATCGCACGCTGAAGAATCTTGTACGATGCATCCGCATTCATGATGTCCACGAAGGTATGAATCGCTTCATCGCCTTCGATCCCGACGATCGCCGCACCGAGAATGCGTTCTGTGTTCGCATCGACGAGCGCCTTCATGAAGCCGTCGGTTTCGCCGCGCTCGTTTGCCCGTCCCACGCGGGACATCGGCATGGTCGCGAGCAGCGCGTCGCGGCCATCGGCGCGCACTTCTTCCTCGCTCATGCCGACGCGCGCGAACGGCGGGTCCACAAAAACCGCGTACGTCATGATGCGTGCATCCACGCTGCGCGCTTCGCCATCCAGCACGTTCGATGCGATCACCTCATAGTCATTCCACGACGTATGCGTGAACGCGCCGCGCCCGTTGATATCGCCAAGCGCCCACACGTTCTCCACTTTCGTGCGAAGCTGCCCGTCCACATCGATCATGCCGTGCTTGTTCACCTGAATACCGGCATGCTCGAGACCGAGATCATCGGTGTTCGGCGTGCGTCCGGTTGCAAAGAGCAAATGCGAGGCATCAAGCGAGCCATCGTTCGTCACGATACGCACGCCACTACTCGCAGGCTCGACACGCTGAAGCTGCGCATTGAACCGTATGTCGATGCCCTCGCGCGTCAGCACATCCTGTATCGCGTGTGCAATATCGGCGTCCTCGCGCGCGAGAATGCGCTCGCCGCGCACGAGCAAGGTCACGCGGCTGCCGAAGCGCCGGAACATCTGCCCGAACTCCAGCGCGATATAGCTCCCGCCGACGATCACGAGATGTTCCGGCACGTCGGTCAGTTCGAGAATCGTCGCGTTGGTGAGATAGGGCACACGGTCCAGTCCCTCCACACGCGGCACTGCTGCACGCGTGCCCGTGTTGATGAAGATCATGTCCGCATCGATGTCCTCGCTTGCGCCATCGCTCGTCTCGATGCGCAACGCATGCGGCGCGGTAAAGCGCGCGTGCCCCTTGAGCACCGTGAGGTTTTCGGTGCCGCGCAGCCATTGCTCGACACCGTTGCGCGAGTTGCCGATCACTTCGTCCTTGCGCGCCTTCACACGCGCCATGTCGATGCGGATATCGCCACCGATCATCACGCCGTACTTCGCCGCCGTGCGCGCGACATGCGCGGCGCGCGCGCTCGCCACATACGTCTTGGTCGGCGTGCAACCGACGTTCACACACGTTCCGCCAAACAGTTTCCGCTCGATAACGACAGTGCGCTTGCCGCTTTGCGCAAGCCGGACGGCGAGCGGCGATCCGCCCTGCCCTGTGCCGATGACGGCTGCATCGAAATGCTGTGACATGCCCGAGCCTCCTGCCGGATGAGTGAACGCGAACATGGTACGCGCAACGTCCGGCGCGAGCAGCGAGGGTGCCACGGCCCAAAAGCAAGTACAGGCATAACGCATGCTTCATTTTGTATGCAATAAACACGCTGCCTCGCCAGCCGAGCGCTCTTTCACGTCCTCTCCTTCCATTCGACGCATACATGACCGAGACGTTGTGGTTCCTCGTCGTCGGCGGCGTGCTCATTTTCATGGGGCTCGCCAGCACGACCTTCAAGCGCCTGCCGATCAGCACCGCCATGTGCTATGTCGCGATCGGCTTCGCGCTCGGGCCGGGCGCGGCCGATCTGCTGCAAATCGATCTCGCCAGCGATGCAACCGCTTTGCGCCGCATCACCGAAGTCGCGATGCTGGTTTCGTTGTTCGCCATCGGCCTGCGCCTGCGCATCTCGCCGACCGACCGCATCTGGCTCTTGCCGATCAGGCTGGGCGTCGTCGCCATGGTGCTGACGGTGTTCATGTTGTCGCTGGTCTGCGTCTACGTGCTCGGTTTCGGCTGGGGTCCGGCGCTGCTGCTCGCCGCGATGCTCGCGCCCACCGACCCCGTGCTCGCGCATGACGTTCAGGTCGAAACGCCGGGCGATATCGATCTGCTGCGTTTTTCGCTGACCGGCGAAGGCGGTCTGAACGATGGCATCGCGCTGCCCTTCGCGCTGCTGGGCATCGCCGTGTGCAACTACGAGGCGTCGCCCGCCGCGGCCCTGCACTGGACCTTCGCGCTGAATGCGGTGTGGGGCGTGTTCGGCGCGCTCGCGAGCGGCTGGCTGCTGGGCGAACTGTCCGTGCGGCTCGTGGCTTATTTGCGCACACGACACGGCGCGGCGCTCGGTCCGGAAGGGTTTTTCGCGCTCGGCTTGATCGCGCTATCTTATGGCGTCGCCGAACTGATCCACACGTATGCGTTTCTCGCCGTCTTCGCGGCGGGTCTGGCGATGCGGCGCGTCGAGCAGAAAACGAGCGGCGACAAATCACCGGGCGAAGCCGTCGGCACCATCGATACCGACGACCTCGGCGCGACCGCGGCCGATCCTGACCGCGCGCACGCCTTCATGGCCGAGCGCGTGCATGGCTTCACGATCGAGCTGGAACGGATCGCCGAAGCGGCCATCATGCTGATCGTGGGCGCGGTGCTCGCCACGCTCTGGCGCGATCTGTTCACGTGGAAAACGGCGGTGCTGCTCGGCGCGTTGTTCTTCATCGTGCGGCCGCTCGCGGTGGAAGCGTCGCTGATCGGGTCGGGTGCGTCCGGCGGTCAGCGCCGTTTGATGAGCTGGTTCGGGATTCGTGGCGTCGGGTCGTTTTATTACGTGCTTTATGCCATCGAGCATGCGCCGAAGAAGGTCGCCCTGCCGCTCGTGCCGTTCGTGATCTCGGCGATCGTGGCATCGGTGTTGGTTCATGGCATCAGCGCGACGCCGTTGATGAAGCGCTATCAGCGCGTGAGTTCGGGTGCGTGATGCGCACGATTCATTATGTGTAGGCGGCGGCGCTTTATCTGACAGATAGGGTTTTTTTGATGTCGCTGTGCTGTGTTTGTTTTGTCGTGCAAGGGGTTTCTGTTGGTTGGGGTTTTATTGCAGTAGCCGCCTCCCCGGCGGGGGGTAACTTTCTTTGCTGCTGCAAAGAAAGTCACCAAAGAAAGCAGCTTTTTACCCCATGCTCGCTGGCTGGAAAGGGTTGGTCTGGATTAACGGATACAGTGGCCGCAATAGGACTTTCCACGCGTAACGAGCCGCTTAGGCAACCTGGCGATCATGCGCTCGAATCCTTTAGCTTTAGTGGTCCGCATTAATTCCTTCGGCCATGCGCTGCGCGCGCCGAGAACGTAAGAACGGAACCCCGCAGCGTATGAGTGCCCAGTCGCATCACGCCGCATCGCACCTCTCCCATTGGGCCCTACCTTGATAAGCGCTTCTGGGCAAAGCACCCACACCAACGCAAGTCGCCTTTTAGTCGGAGCACTAACCAAGGTAGGACCGAATAGCAATCTTGCGGGAAAGTGTGAGGTGGCTGGGCGCTCATAGGCTGCGGGATTCCGTTCCAAAGCTCTCGGCGCGCGTAGCGCATGGCCGAAAGAATGAATGCGGTCCACCAAGACCAAAGGATTCGAGCACGGAATCGCTAGGTTGCCAATGCGCTTAACCGACCGAAGGAAGTTCTAATGCGGCCACTGTATCGTTAATTCAGTCCAACACTTTCCAGCCAGCGTGCATGGGGTAAAAAGCTGCTTTCTTTGGTGACTTTCTTTGCAGCAGCAAAGAAAGTTACCCCCCCCCGCCGGGGAGGCGGCTACTGCAATAAAACCCCAACCAACAGAAGCCCCTTGCACGACATATACACAGCCGCACTCTGACAGGTCGAGTATCAGCGAATACACATTACGCATGCAAAATGCACTTTTCCGAGCACAGACGAGGATCCCCATGACCCATCTCATCTTTTTCTGCGGCCACGCAGGCAGCGGAAAGACCACGCTCGCCAAACGAATGTTCGCACCGCTCATGCGTGAAACCGGCCAGCCTTTTTGCCTGCTCGACAAAGACACGCTCTACGGCGCGTACAGTGCCGCCGCGATCGGCGCGCTGACCGGTGATCCGCACGACCGCGACAGTCCGCTTTTTATCCAGCATTTGCGCGATCCGGAGTACCGCAGCCTGATCGACACCGCCGCCGAAAATCTCGCGCTCGGCGTGAGCGTGGCCGTGGTCGCGCCGCTCACGCGCGAAGTGCGCGAAGGCCGACTGTTCGACCGCGCGTGGTTGCGGATCGGGGACGACGTGACGATCCGCGTCGTCTGGGCGCATGTGAGCGAGAACGTGGCACGCGCGCGCATCGTCGCGCGCGGCGATCCGAATGATGCATACAAAATCGCTCACTGGGATGAATACCGCACGCGCCTCGTCATGCCCGACGAAACCGTCGCGCGCCGCCTCTGCATGTTCGACAACGCCACGTCTTCACAACGAGACCTCGACGCGCTTCTCGCCCGGTTGATAAGCCCTTCCTGACGTTCAGACGATGACCTTCTCGCGTTCGTGCGCAACCGTCGACGCACCCTGATACAGCTTGCCGAATCGATTATTCAGAAACGCATCGAGCGGCACCTGTTCCTGACGGATGAAGCCGCTATGCGGCAAGCTGCCTTCGCGGAACAGATCGAGTTCCGCGCAGATCGCGCCAGCGGTCGTGATCTGAATCGCGCTCATGGGCACGCCACACACTTCCTTCGCGAAAATCTTGCGCGTGAACACGTCCTGCACGAGCTGGCCGCGCCGCATGCCCGTGACAGTGACGAAGATCAGCACGACATCCTGTGCCGTCGAAGGCACTGCGCGCCGCAGCATGGCCTTGAGACCGTCGCGATCGGTGGACATGCGCAGATCATCGAGCAAGAATTTCATAAGCTCACGATGCCCCGGATAGCGCACGGATTTGTAGTCGAGCGTTTCGACCTTGCCCGCCAGCGTTTCGCACAGCGTGCCGAGTCCGCCCGACGTATTGAATGCTTCATACTCGATGCCATCGAGCGAAAAATGCTCGACGCCTTCCAGGGGTTGTACCCATTGCGTGCGGCCATCGCGAATTGCTTCGCATGGCTGACAATACTCGTTGATGAGTCCGTCGATGCTCCACGTAAGGTTGTACTTCAGCGCATTGGTCGGGAATTCCGGCAAGGCGCCGACGCGCATCTTGACTTCGCGGACATCGTCCAGACGCTTGGCCAGATCGTGCGCGACGATGCCGATGAAACCCGGCGCAAGCCCGCACTGCGGCATGAATGCGATATCGCCTTGTTCCGCGATGGCGCGGATCGCGTGGGTTGCGCGCACATCTTCGGTGAGATCGAAATAATGCACGCCAGCGGCTTTCGCGGCCGATGCAACGCTGATCGCGAGGTAATAAGGCAGCGCGTTGACCAGTGCATCGAAGCCGATCAGCGCGTGACGCAACGCGGCGGTATCTGCGGAATCCAAGCGACGCGTCGCGATGCCCTGTGCATCGAGCACGGCCAGCGCGTGCTCGTCACGATCGAACGCGACGACTTCGAAGTCCCCCGTTTCGCGCAGCAAATGCGCGATGCTTTGACCGATCAATCCGGCGCCGACCAGAGCCACTTTCATCGTCTTCTCCTTTTGTGTGTCGTTGCCCGTCCGGGCCTGTCTTCACACAGTTTAGAAGCCGCAGAATACTGATCCTAGACACAAAATGATGCGCTTCGACGATCGTTTTCGTCATTTCGACGATTGTTCAATGCATTTTGCATGCAAAGTGCCAACACGGCTTAACCCGCGCGGTCGATCTTGCGCGCGAGGATGATCGAGGTCGTCGTGCGTTCCACGCCTTCGAGCGCGCCGATTTCGTCGAGCAGATCGTTCAGGCGGTCGGGAGAGTCGGCGCGTAGCCATGCCACATAGTCGAATTCGCCGCTCACCGCGCACAGCAATTGAATCTCAGCCATGCGGGCGAAGCGTTTCTGCACGTCGCGGCCATATTTGGGCGCGAGCTTGATGCCGACATAGGCCTGAATGCTGGCATCCAGCACGTCCTGCCCGAGCCTCACGCCATACCCGGCGATCACTTCGTTCTTCTCCAGCCGTGCGATGCGCGCGATCACCGTCGTCCGCGCCACGCCCAAAAGCCGCGCCAGATTGGCCACGCTCTCACGCGCGTTTTCCTGCAATAGCGCGATGAGCCTGCGGTCGATGTCGTCGAGTTGGTCGAGGCGCGGCGGTCTCATGTCGTCCTCATGCTGTGATGATTGCGTTTTGTGTTTTGCATGCCATCGGGCATTTTGTATTTTGCATTATGCGGCAGCGCAGGCGATAGATCGCGTCACCACGCAGGCCACGTCACACGCCCAGACGATCGATCAGGAAGTCCACGAAGCGCGACAGCTTCGGCGTGGCACGCGTATCTCGCGGATACACCAGATGCGCAGGCGATGGCTTGGGCAGATGATCCTGCAGCACCGCGACAAGCGCACCGGCATTCAGATCGTCCTCGACGAGCGCGTGCGGCTGAAGAACCAGACCGAAGCCCGCGAGCGCGGCCTTGCGCAATGCCTGACCGTTGTTCGCGCGAAACCGCGCGGATTGCGTGCGTGCGGCGAGCGTGGCGTCATCTTCACCTTGCAACCGCCAGACGGCCTCGCGGCCCTCGTGCACGAAGCCCAGACATTGATGATCTGCAAGATCGTCGGGCGTACCCGGCACGCCCGCGCGCGCCAGATACGCGGGCGATGCACACACGGTCATCGCGTAAGGCTTCAGCGGCCGCGCGACGAAGCTCGAATCGGGTAGCTCGCCGATACGCACCGCCGCATCGAAACGGCCATCCACCAGATCGGCAATCCGATTGCTGAGATCCAGCTCGATGCTGATCTCGGTATATTGCATCAAGAATTCAGTTATCACGGGCGTCACGACTTGCGCGCCATAAGTCAGCGGCACCGTCACACGCAATAGACCGCGCGGCGAAGCGCTCATCGACTCGGCGACGGCATCGGCGGCCTCGACTTCCGCGATGATGCGACGGCAACGCGCGTAGTATTCGCGGCCGATCTCGGTCAGGCTTTGACGCCGCGTGGTTCGCACCACGAGCCGCGCACCCAGCCGCGTTTCGAGCGCCTGAAGATGCTTTCCCGCCATTGGCGCGGAGATGGAGAAACGCACGGCGGCGGCAGAGAGGCTTCCCGCCTCCACGATGGCGACGAACACGCGCATGCTCAACAACGTATCCAAGGCGATTTTTCCTGAACGTATCGAATGTAAGCGATTGTGCAAAGGCAGGCGTATTGCCACGCACTCGTGATACTAATATCCGCCGATGGCGTTCCACCCGCGCATGGTTTCAATCGAAGCATCGATGCTTTCAAAGAGACGACGATGCGCGGCCCGCCCCTTTCATCGATCCAAGGTATCCCAATGAAAAAGACCCTCGTTGCATTGGCGGCGTTCAGCATGACAAGCGCGGTGTTCGCGCAGGCGTCCGCACCCGTTTCGGCATCCGGTCCGGCCATGCAGGCCAGCGCGTCGTCGCCCGGTGCGGCACGTCGTGAGGCGCGTGTCGAAGACCGTATCGCGCAACTGCATGCCAGCCTCAAGATCACGCCGCAGCAGGAAGAGCAATGGTCCAAGTTCGCCGATGTCATGCGCGAGAACTCGCAGACAATGGGCGAACTCTATCGCCAGCGGATCGCGCAGCGTGACACCATGTCCGCGCTCGACGATATGAAGCAGTACGCGCAGATCACGCAAACCGATGCGGACGGCACCAAGCGTCTCGTCGATGCATTCGATCCGCTCTATGCCAGCCTGTCTGCCGATCAAAAGAAACTCGCGGATGCAACCTTCCGCCAGAGCGGTCCGGGCACGGGTCGTCATGGTCCCGCTCATCGCAAGCCGCATGCGGCGGGCGCGGATGCGGCATCGACTATCAAGCCGTGATCGAAGAAGCCCGCTATGCGGGCTTTTTCACGAAGGAATGGTGCACAATGACGCGATTGCCTTTTCATACAAGCGTCTCATGCTGCATCTCACTCAACTCGATCTGACCACCGATCCCGCCGCTCGCCGCGTCGTCAAGGACGAAGCGGTGTCTGTTTCATTCGCCACGCAGGCAGGCGAACTCATGAGCCTCGAAGGACCGAACCGGTATGCGCCGCGCGATGCCATCGTCACCGGAAACGGCGGCGAACGCTGGGTCGTGTCGCGAGAACGATTCGATTCGAAGTACGTACCAGAAGGCTCACACGCTCATGGTGACGACGGCACGTATCGCAACGTGCCGAACGTCGTGCTCGCCCGTCAGATGCACGAGCCGTTTTCCATCGCACGATCCGCTGCCGGCGATGTCCTCAACGGCGACGCAGGCGATTGGGTCATGCAATACGCACCCGGCGATTATGGTGTCGTGAAGGCGGAACGTTTCGCGAAGGTCTATCGCGACGCGTGAGCCTCTAACGCTCACGCGAAGTCCTCGCCCATGTCGATGTCCAACTCACGCGGCACGGTCTCGCCGTTCGCGTGCATCTCTTCGAGCGAGCCCAGCGTCGCTTCCACATAGGCACGCAGCACCGCGTAACTGCGCGCGTGCAGACGCGGCGGCATCGCACGATAACGCGCGAGCGCATCCGGCGCGAAGCGTATGTCGATGCGAATACGCCGCGCCGTCGGACCGAAACGCATCGCCACGTAATGCACGAGGAGCGAGGTGCGCCCTTCGTCGTCGCGTCGTTCGGTGAATTGCGTCTGCTCGGGAAAGAGATCGCAGATCACATGCGCGAGCGTATCGATGTCCGCGCTCGGGCAGTCGTATTGATAGTCATCCATATCGATTTTAGAGTCCGCGAAAAACGGTCAGCGAGCGCCGCGATAGTAACGCACGAGTGCGATCGTCACGATCACGCCGAGCACGAGATACACCACATCGGCGGCGAGGAGCGGAATCAAACGCGCCTGAAACAGCGCGGCAGGCAGGCCCACGAGCGCATGCGCCGCGATCAGCACGCCGAGCGCATGACGCGAGCGCTCGCGCAACATCTGCCACATCAGCGCGGAAAAGCCGAGCTGGAATGCGAAAGCGGTGGCACGCTCCACCACGAAGATGAACGCCGAAATCGGTGAAAGCGTCGCAAGCACCATGTGGATGCGCGCAACCGCCTCGACAGGCGCGTTCGCGAAATGCGCGTCCAGCGTGTTGTCGTTGGCGAGCACCGCGTACATGATCCACTGCATCTGCACGAACACGCCGACGAGCCACGCTTCCGCCCCACCATGTCCGATGCCGTAACCGAGCCCTGAACCCGCTTTTTCAAGTGCGGAAGGCTCGCGCGAGATGAGCCATTTCATCGCCAGAAAACGGCCTGTTTCCTCGCAAATGCCTGCGGCCAGCGTGCCATAGACCACGAACGCCACCGGGTTTTGCAGCAGGTTCGATGTGACGTCGTTGCCGAGCACGAAGCCATGCAGCGCGCGTTCGATGACCATTGCGAACAGCGCGAAAACGGCGACGCCCAGAATCGTCGCGCGCCGTTCGAAACCGAAGTGCGCACGCGTGAGCTTGTACAGCACGACCGGCAATGCGGCCACGATGAACGTCGCGATCGCGAGGCTCACTAACGTCGAAAAACTGACCATTCACTTATCCGTTGCTGATGTTGCAGATGTGGCTGATGTTGCGGAAGTCGATGCACGTATGACCAGTTCACCCGGCAGCAGGCATTCACGCGCGGGCATCGCCGCGCCGTTCAGGCGTTCGTGCAGAAACGTCACCGCGCGCTGGCCGATATCGTACGTGGGCTGACGCACGGTCGTCATGCCGGCGAGTTCAGCCCACTCGGAATCGTCGATCGACATGAGCGCGGCATGCGCCTGCCAGTCCACGCCATGACGCGCTTTCAGATGAACGGCCACGCGCAGCGCCACCGGCCCGTTGGCGGCGAATAACGCAATGCGCCGCCCCGCCGCATGCGCGGCCGTCACGCGACGATCGAGGTCCGCCAGCGCGGCGGATGCATCCACGAGATCGATCACGATGGTCGCGCCGCTTGCATCGAGCGACGCGACCGTCTCACGAAACGCCGCTTCACGCAAGCGTCGCGAACTCACATGCGTGACGGGTTGCACGAGAAACAGCAGTTCATCGAAGCCTTCATCGACGAGATGCTGCGTGGCACGTTCGACCGCTGCGAGGTTATCCAGCCCGACCATGTCGGTCACGATGCCCTCCACCGCACGATCCACCAGCACGACCGGAATGCCGCCTTGCGCGAAGCCTTGCAGCAGTTCTTCCTTGACGCCCAGCGCATTCACGATCACGCCTTCGACACGATACGTCGTGAGCAATTGCAGATAGCGCCGCTCCATGTCCACTTCGTTCGCTGCGTGACAAATGAGCGGCATGTAACCGAGCGCATGACACGCGGCCTCCACGCCTTGCAGCACTTCGACCGTATAGGGATTCGTGAGATCGGCGACCAGCATGCCTATGAGGCGATTGCGGCCGCGCTTGAGACCGCGCGCCATCTGATTGGGCCGGTAGTCAAGCCGCGCGATGGCCGCCTCGATACGCTCGCGCAAGTCCGGCGACAGCACGCCGAGTTCGCCGTTCAGATAGCGGGAAATGCTCGTTTTGCCCGTGCCTGCCTCGCGCGCGACATCGGTGATCGTCGCGCGGCGCATGGTGAAGACAGAGGGATGTTTGGTCGGAGTGGGATCGTCGGACATGGTGGTCGATTATGTTGCGTCCGCCTTGACTTATAAGACGGCGAACGCGTTTGTCGTTCTCCTCGCATGTGCGCATGTTAGCGCATGCGCCCGACGATTCCCTTCGAATGCGACCTTTAACGCTTGAGCACTTCCCGATTGACGATGTTCTGCGCGAGCGTTCCATCGAGCGCACCAATCAGGTTTTCCGCGGCATTGCGCGCCATGGCGTGACGCGTCTCATGCGTCGCGGAACCGATATGCGGTAACGCGACCACGTTCTTCATCTTGAGCAAGGGCGAATCCGGCGATACCGGCTCTTGCTCGAACACATCGAGTCCGGCCGCGAGGATGGTGCCATCCTTGAGCGCATCGATGAGCGCGGTTTCATCCACGGTCGGCCCGCGCGAGGCATTAATCAGAATCGCGCTCTTCTTCATCTTTTTCAATTCCGCCTGACCGATGATGCCGCGCGTCTCCGGCGTGAGCGGCACTTGCAGACAGACGAAATCGGATTGCGCGAGCAGTTCGTCGAGCGGCACACGCGTTGCGCTGAATTTAGTTTCCGCTTCTTCGTTAGGATGCCGATTCGTGTACAACACCTTCATGCCAAAGCCGAGCGCGGCACGTTTGGCCACCGCGCCGCCAATGCGTCCCAGCCCAACGATGCCGAGTGTCTTGCCCTGCACTTCGACGCCGAACAGCGCATCGCCGATGCTGCCTTTCCATTGCCCGTCCTTGACCCAATCCGCGAGTTCGACCACGCGCCGCGCACTCGCGAGAATCAGCGCGAAGACCGTATCGGCGGTGGATTCCGTGAGCACGTCCGGCGTGTGCGTCAGCACGATGCCACGGCGCGTCAGATCGTCCACGTCGAAATTGTCGAAGCCTACCGAGACCGTTGAAAGGGCCTTGAGACGCGTCGCGCCTTCGAGCATATCCGGCGTGATCTTCACGCTCGCGCCGATGGCGCCATCCGCGTTCTTCAGCGCCGCGACGAACGCGTCGTGATCTTTCGCATCGACGTCGACGACTTCGGCGCGCTCGCGAAGCCATGCATCGACATCGGCTGGCAGGGTTTTGTAGGCTACGATGGTTCGGGTCATGGTCGGAATTCGAGTAGTGGGCGTGTGAGTGATTCTTCTACGAAAAACGTCATGCGCATAATGAATTCAAAATGCATAACGCAAAAGACCGGGCTTCAGGACCGTGCTACCGCTCGCGCCGGTGCCGTCGTTTGCGGTTTGACAGCCAGCGTCAGCCAGACCGAAGCCAGTAGCGCCGCGCTCATGAAAACGTACGATGCCGCGGGCGAACCCGTCGCGCCATTCAGATAGCCCACCACATACGAACCCACGAAGGAGCCGAGCGCGCCCATGCTGTTGATGAGCGCCATCGCCCCGCCCGCGACGTTCTTTGGCAGCAGTTCGGGGACGATCGCAAAGAACGGTCCATACGGCGCGTACATCGCCGCACCGGCGACGACGAGCAAGGCATACGAAGCCCAGAAGTTGGTCGATCCGAGCAGATACGAACCCGCGAACGCGATGGCCCCGACCAGCAGGAACGGCCAGACGAAAGCCTTGCGCGCCTGCAGTTTGTCCGATGCCCACGACGCGAGCAGCATCGCGATGGTCGCGGCCAGATATGGCACCGCCGAGAGCCAACCGGTTTCGACCATGCCGAGCGTCGAGCCGTTCTTGAGAATGGACGGCAGCCACAACACGAAACCGTACACGCCGATGCTCCAGCAAAAATACTGCGCGCAGAGCTTGATGACCGCTGGCGACTTGAACGCTTCGCGATAATTCTTCACCGGTTTGATGGCGGCTTGCTCGGCGCGCAACGTGGCATCGAGATCGCGTTTTTCCTGATCGCTCAGCCAGCTCACCTGCGCGGGCTTGTCCTTCACGATGAACCACCAGATCACGGCCCACACCACGGCAGGCAAGCCTTCCGCGATGAACATGTGCCGCCAGCCGAACGAGTTCACGAGATAGCCGGACACGACCGACATCCACAAAACGGTTACCGGATTGCCGAGAATCAAAAACGTGTTGGCCCGCGAGCGTTCGGATTTTGTGAACCAGTTGGCGATGAAGACGAGCATGGCGGGCATCACCGCGGCTTCGACCACGCCGAGCGCGAAGCGGATCGCCATCAACGAGGGAATGTTGCTGACCATGCCTGTCAACGCCGCGCAGCCGCCCCACAGCACGAGACTCCAGAACACGAGTTTCTTCACGCTGCGGCGTTCGGCGTAGATCGCGCCCGGAATCTGGAAGAAAAAGTAGCCCAGAAAGAACAGCGCGCCGATCAGCGAGGCCAGCCCTTTGCCAATGCCCAGATCGCTGTTGATGCCCGCCGCCGACGCGAAGCCGAAATTGGCGCGATCGAGATACGCGAGGCTATACGTGATGAACACGATCGGCATGATCGCCCACCAGCGGCGCACCGCGAGCTTCGGGGTCGTGGTTGATTGCATGGCTGTCTGTCTCCGGAAGCGGTTCGGTGGTTCTCTCAGGTTCTGCGTTTTGAATTTTGCGTTTTGTATTCAGGCGGGATTGAGCGCGGTGTCGATCTCGGCCGTGTTTGCCGATGCTTCCAGCGCATCGAGCGCCGCCCGTGTCGGCAGACCTTCGCTGTCGCCGATCACCTGAATCGCGAGCGCGCCGATGCGATTGGCACGCGCGATGGCATGACGCACGTCGCGTCCTTCCAGCAAGGCGCTTACCACGCCGACCGCGAAGCCATCGCCTGCGCCGACCGTATCCACTACTTGCGCCACCGGCACGCCCGGCACGATGCCCTGATCGCCGTCAGCCGTGCGGAAGTACGCGCCGTGCGCGCCGAGCTTCACGATCACGCCGCGCGCGCCCTGATCCAGATAGAACGCCGCGATGTCCTCGGGCTTCGCGTGGCCGGTCAACGTCAGGCCTTCGGAGACGCCGGGCAACACCCAGTCGGCGAGCGCCGCGAGCGCGTTCAAAGACTCGGCCATCGCCTCGCGCGACGGCCAGAGCGTCGGGCGCAGGTTCGGATCGAAGGAAATGGTCTTGCCTGCCGCGCGCATTTCACGGGCCATGTGGAATGCGAGTTCGCGCGACGTGGCGGAGATCGCCGGCGCCACGCCCGTCAAATGCAAGTGACGCGCACCGAGCACGTAGCCCGCATCGAAATCGTCGATGGACAAATGGCTCGCGGCGGAACCCTTGCGGAAGTATTCGACCGCCGGATCGCTACCGTCGTCGCACCTGGCCTTCAGTTGGAAGCCGGTCGGATACCGCTCGTCGATGCTCACGCGGCGCGCATCGATGCCCTCGGCTGCGAGCACGTCCAGCACGAAGCGCCCGAACGAATCGCTGCCGACGCGGCTCATCCAGCCCACCTTGAAGCCGAGCCGCGACAGGCCGATCGCCACGTTTAGGTCCGCGCCCGCGACGCGTTTGGTGAACTGGCTGACTTTCGCGAGGTCGCCAGTTTGCGCCGCAACGAACATCGTCATGGCTTCGCCGTAGGTGATGACATCGAGCGCTTCGGTCTGAGCTTGCATGGCGTGTCCTGTCGGAGTCCAGATTGAATTCATAATTCAAAATGACATTCTTGATACAAAATTCAAAAGGCTGCGATTCGCGCGACCTGACGCGCCGCGTCGGCATCGGGCGAGCCTTGAGCATCCGCGATAAACGGATATTCGATGCCGCGCGGCACATCGCTCGGCAACTGCGTGAGCAAGGTGGCGAAGCGTGCGTCGCCGTCAGCGGGCGCGGCGGCGAAACGGCGTGTGCCTTCACCCATGACCGTCTTGCAATGAACGTATCCGACATGGGGCGCGAGACGAATGGCAGCATCGAGCGGATCTTGTTCGGCCCAGCGCCAGTTGCCGGTGTCGAAAGTCATCGAAAGGCCGCTTTGCGGCGGCACGGCTGAGAAAAGCATTTCGAATGCGCGAATCGTGCCGCCCGCCTTCAGTTGTCCGTTTTCGACGACCACGCGGGCCGACGATTCCGCAACACCCGAAAGCAATCGGTCCAGCGTGACCGAATCGGTCGCGACGCCGCTTTCCGCGCCGCCCAGTTGCAGTTTTACGATGCGCGCGCCAAGCGCCGCCGCTTCGCGCGTTGCCTGCGCGAGCGCGGCGCGGTCGAGTGCGCCATCGTCGCGAAAGAGCGTGGCGGGCGTCGAGTACACCGGCCACAAACCTGCTGCGCGGATGCGTTCGCCCAGCGTCGAAAGCGCGTTCGGGTGTGCGTCGTCATCGGCGGCGAACAGTTCTCGACGCACTTCGAAGCCGTCCGCACCGGCGCGCGCCGCTCGATCCGCCCAAAAGGCGTGACCGTCGCGACGAATCGCATCCGCGCCGAACGCGCTTGCGACGATCACCACTTCAACCGCACTCTTTTTCCGCTCATTCATGACGTTGGAACCGGTTCCAATCGGAGATTTCAAAAAAGGCGCTAACAGCGCCTCGTGACGAAACCGAATACTGCGCCCGCACCGACCGCGTGCGCCATAGTGGAAATCCCTAGCGTGCGAGGCCCGGAATGTCCGGCTCGACGCATAGCTCGATAAAGCGCGCCGCCGCACGCGATGGCGTGGCCGCGTGCGGCACGAGGATCGAAAATCGCCGTTTGAGCGGACTCGGCGCAATGCGCAGCGGCCGCAAGACGCGGTCTTCGTGGCGAATCGACATGGCCGACACGAAACCAATACCCATGCCCGCCCGCACGGCCTCCTTCACCGCTTCGACACCCGATATTTCGAGCACGACGCGCATCTCCACGGCGCTGTCCGCGAAAGCGCGCTGGACGATCTGCCGGACGCCCGAGCCGACTTCGCGCAACACGAGCGGAAACGCTCCGAGCGCTTCGAGCGATGCGAAATCGCGTCCATCGGCAAGCGGATGGTTGAAGGGAACGATGGCCACGATCTCGTCTTCGCGCCACGCGGTGACGGTCGTGCCCAACGGCACGTCCTGCCCAGCGGGGCCTTCGATCATGGCGACATCCAGCGAGCCGAGCGCGGCGACGATTTCCGCCGTGTTTCCGTCGATGGTCGTAACCTGAATGTCCGGAAAACGCTTGTGAAATGCGGCGATCAGATACGGCAGCACGTAGCTCGCCGGCGTGGTGCTCGCGCCGATTCGCAGCGTGCCGCGCTCCAGACCGCGAAGGGCATCGCGCAGGGCGTGCGCCTGGCGGAAGTCATCGCGCAGACGTTCGGCGTGACCCAGCAACTGCTCGCCTGCCGCCGTCAGACGGATTCCGCGCCCCTCCCGCTGATAAAGCGGCTCACCGAATTCCTCTTGCAGCAGCCTGAGTTGCCCCGACACGGCAGGCTGCGACAGATGAAGCGCAACCGCCGCGCGACTGATGTTGCCGTGCTCCGCGACTGTTGCAAAAGTTATCAGTTGATCCGGGGTCATCTCCTCAATGTATCAGTTCAGCCGATATAATGCATTCTAAATCACGATTTCTCATATACATATATCTCGAATAGGATTAGCCCATCACGTCACTCTTTCCAAAGGACGATTCATGTCCACGCCCGCTTCCACTCTGCCGCACGGTTCCGCGTCCACACGCGGCCAGCTCAACGGCATTCTGTTCGTCGCGCTGTTCGCCGCCGCCGTCACGCACCTCGCTTCGGTGCCCTTCATTGCGGGACTCGGCATCAGTCCGCTGATCGTCGGCATCGTCGCGGGGATGGTGTATGGCAACGCGCTGCGTCACGGCATGCCGGATAGCTGGGCCGCGGGCGTGAACTTTTCGGCGCGCAAGCTGCTGCGAATCGCGGTGGCGTTTTTTGGGCTGCGTGTGAGTCTTCAGGAGATCGCGCAGGTCGGCTGGTCGGGTTTGACCGTCTCGGTATTGGTCGTGGTGAGCACGCTCGCCATCGGCACATGGGCCGGCATGAAGCTGATGAAGCTCGATCGCGATACCGCGTTGCTGACCGCCGCTGGCAGCGCGATCTGCGGTGCCGCCGCCGTGCTCGCTTTCGAATCGACGCTGCAATCCAAGCCGCACAAGAGCGCGATGGCAGTCGGCAGCGTCGTGCTGTTCGGCACGCTCTCGATGTTCCTCTACCCGCTCGCGATCAAGACCGGCTGGCTGCATCTCGACACGCTCGGCACGGGCCTGTTTTTCGGCGGCACGATTCACGAAGTGGCGCAGGTGGTCGGCGCGGCGAGCAACGTCAGTCCCGAGGCGACGCATATCGCGACCATCGTCAAGATGACGCGTGTGATGCTGCTCGTGCCGGTGCTGCTCGTAATCGGATTCTGGGTAAGCCGCTCGCGTGCCAATGTGAACGGCAGCAGCGATACGCAAGGCAAGGGCAAGCTCGCGGTGCCCTGGTTCGCGCTCGGTTTTCTGGCGCTGGTCGTCGTGAATTCGCTGCATGTGTTGCCGGCCATCGCCACCAGCACGCTCACCACGCTCGACACCTTCGCACTCACCATGGCGATGACCGCACTCGGCATGGAAACGCGCATCGCGCAGATTCGCGAAGCCGGTCCGCGTGCGCTTGCCACCGGCGCGATTCTCTACGCATGGCTGATCTTCGGCGGCCTCGCGATCACGTACGGCGTGGAGCGTTTGTTCGGTTGAGCATCGCGTTCGATGAATGAACAAAAAAGCGCGGCATGCCGCGCTTTTTTATTTGCATCCTCAAGCCACGCGTTTTAAGGCTTGCGAGAAATCCGCGATCAGATCGTCGATATCCTCGATGCCCGCCGACAGTCGCAACATGCCATCGGAAATGCCCATCGCCTTGCGCGTTTCGGCACCCGCCTCGTAAAAGATGGTCGGCGCAACGGGAATGATGAGCGTGCGCGTATCGCCAAGCCCTGTCGCCTTGATGGGCAACTGCAACGCGTTGACGAACTCGTTCATGCGCGAGACATCACGCAGTTCGAACGAAAGCAGCCACGATCCATTTTTGAACAACGCCTTCGCGATTTCATGCTGCGGGTGGCTCGAAAGTCCCGGATAAAACACGCGGCCGATCGCATCCTGTTGTTCGAGAAATTGCGCCAGCGCCAGCGCGTTGTCGCTGCATTTCTGCACGCGCAGCGCGAGCGTTTCCGCGCCCAGCGCAATCGAATGAGCCTGCTCCGATGAAAGCGCCGCGCCCATGTCGCGCAGCCCCTTCTTGCGAATCTGCTGAAGCCCCTGCTCTTTCGCGCCCATCTGACGATAATCGTCGGCGATGTTCGGATACGCGCTCCAGTCGAACAAGCCGGTATCCGTCACCGCGCCGCCGAGTGCCGCGCCATGTCCCGCGATGGTCTTCGTCAACGAGTTGATGACGAGACTCGCGCCGACATCCTTCGGCAAGAAAAGCGCAGGCGACGTGATGGTGTTATCCACCACATACGCCAGCCCGCGCTCGCGACAGATCGCGCCGATGCCCTGAAGATCGGGAATCTGCGTGCCTGGATTCGCGATGGTCTCGACGAACACCATGCGCGTGTTCGGCTTGATCGCGTTCTTGACGGCTTGCGCGTCGCACGCATCGACCGTGGTCACTTCGATACCCAGCGTCCTCAACGTGCCGAAGATGCTGTTGGTATTGCCGAACACATAGCGGCTCGACACCAGATGATCGCCCGCGCGCAGCAACGTGAGAAACGTCGCCGTGATGGCGGCCATGCCCGTGCTGAAGCAAATGGACCCGACGCCTTGTTCGAGCTTCGTGATCTTGCGTTCGAGCGCGGCCGTGGTCGGCGTGCCCTGCCGCGCGTAATTGAAACCGCCTTTCTTCGTGCCCTGAAACACGCCGATCAGATCTTCCACGCGTTCGAAGCCGTATTGCACCGACGTATGAATCGACTGACGCACGCCGCCATGTTCCACGCCGCCGATACGGTCGCCATGCACGATGCCTGTGGTGAAGCCTTGCTTGTCCATCCCTTCTCCGCTTCGAAAACAATACGAGGTTGCGCTGCCGATGCTTCGGATCGAATGTCGATTCTACACTGACGTTTGGCGCTCTTTCCCACGCTACAAGGCGCTAGCGAGCCGGGTACGCGCGTTGCTTTTTCACTATGCTCCAGAACACGAACGGCTGTATGACGAGGACCCCACTCATGGCTTACGAACTCTATTACTGGGACGGTTTGCAGGGACGCGGCGAATTCGTACGCCTCGCGCTGGAAGATGCGGGCGCGGAATATGTCGATGTCGCGCGCGAGAAAAACGGCTCTCAGGCGATGATGAAAATCCTCAACAGCAAGACCGAACCGCACATTCCCTTCGCGCCGCCATTTCTGAAGGATGGCGAACTAATCGTGCCGCACGTCGCGAATATCCTTCAATACCTCGGGCCTAAACTCAATCTCGCGCCGAAGGATGAAGGTCTGCGCTACGTCGCGCATGGCCTGCAACTTACCATCGCCGATCTGATTGCGGAAGTGCACGACACGCATCATCCGCTGGCGACCGATCTGTACTATGAAGATCAGAAAGATGCCGCCAAGATTCGCACGCGCAATTTCATCGACAGCCGTGTGCCGAAGTTCATCGGTTATTTCGAACGCGTGCTGAAGCAAAATCCGCAAGGCGATACGCAGATGGTGGGCGACACCACGACCTACGTCGATCTGTCCGTCTTTCAGGTGGTCGATGGCCTGCACTACGCGTTTCCGCGCGCGATGAAATCATTCGGCAAGCACTATCCGCGCGTGGCCGCGCTGCATGATGCCGTTTTGCAGCGGCCGAATATCGCCGCTTATGTGGATTCGGAGCGGCGTCTCGCCTTCAACGAAAGCGGCATTTTCAGGCATTACCCCGAACTCGATCAGGACGCGAAATAACACGCCTCATCTTCGACAATCAAGGAGCAAACATGGTCAAGACAATTCCCGCCTTCGGTCTGGGCACTTTCCGCGTCGATGCCGCGAAAACGGCGGCCGCCGTCAAGAGCGCATTGCAGGTCGGCTATCGTCATGTCGATACCGCGCAGTACTACAACAACGAAGCCGCGGTCGGCGACGGCGTGCGCGATTCAGGCGTGCCGCGCGAGGACATCTGGGTGACGACCAAGGTATGGTGGGACCGCCTCGGGCGCGATGCGCTCATCGCCAGTCTGAAGGACAGTCACGCGAAGCTGAACATCGGCACGCTCGATCTCGCGCTCGTGCACTGGCCGTCGCCGGATCAAGCGGTGCCGATCGCCGAAACGCTCGCCGCCATGCAGGAAGCGCGCGAACTCGGGCTGATTCGCCATTACGGCGTGTCGAACTTCACGGCATCGTTGCTCGAAGAAGCCGTGAAGGCACCGGGCGGCAAGGAGATCGTGACGAATCAGATCGAGGTCAGCCCGTTCCTTGCGAACCGCGCATTGGTCGATGCAACGCAGCGGCTCGGCGTGAAGGTCACGGCGTACATGCCGCTCTCCGAAGGCCGCGCGCACAAGGACTCGACCATCGTCGCGATTGCGCAGAAGCACGGCGCGACGCCCGCGCAAGTCACGTTCGCGTGGCTGCTGTCGCGGGATATCGTGGTGCTGTCGGCATCGACGAATGCGGAGCATCAGCAGGTCAATTTCGATGCGCAGAAGCTCAAGCTCGATGCGGAAGACATCGCGAAGATCGATTCGCTGGACGAAGGGCGGCGCAATGCAAATCCGTCGTTTGCGCCGAAGTGGTGATGTAGCAAGCCGCGCAACGGTACACCGACAAGCCCGGCCTTTAACAAGGCCGGGCTTTTTTATATCCTGACCAATCGTCCGATGCTATCCTTCCCCCTCCCTTATTCCTCTCGCTTCTAAGCTTTCCACGATTTCAGCAAAGTGCTCTCCTTCCTGCTCAAGCTGCGCACGCGCGCCCAACAGCTTTTCCGCTTCTCCGATTCGCACACCATGCTCGTGTGGGCGGTGGTCGTCGGTGTCGCAGGAGCGTTCGCGACGGCGGTGTTTCGCGAAGGCATCTCGATGCTGGAACATGTGCTGGGCAATCCCTCGGAAGGACTCGTCGCGCTCGCCAAAAGTCTGCCGTGGTATGCGCGCGTGGTGCTGCCGGCTATCGGTGGTTTGCTGGCGGGCTTTTGCCTGATCGTCGCCCGGCAGCGCGCGAGCAAGCAGTCGAATACCGATTACATGGAAGCGGTCACCATCGGCGATGGCGTGGTGCCGGTGTGGCAAAGCGTGTGGCGCAGCATTTCGTCGCTGCTGACGATTGCGAGCGGCGGGTCCATCGGACGTGAAGGGTCGATGGTGCAACTCGCCGCGCTGGTGTCATCGCTGATCGGGCGATGGGTGCATTTCGATCCGCCGCGCTTGCGCCTGCTCGTCGCGTGCGGCGCGGCGGCGGGGATCACCTCCGCCTATAACGCGCCGATCGCGGGCGCGTTCTTCGTCACCGAACTCGTGCTCGGCTCGATGGCGATGGAGAGCTTCGGGCCGATCGTCGTGTCGTCGGTGGTGGCGAACATCACCATGCGCGAGTTCGCGGGTTATCGGCCGCCTTACGAGATGCCGGTGTTTCCGGCCGTGACCGGCGTCGAAGTGCTGCTGTTCGTCGTGCTCGGGCTTTTGTCGGGCGCGCTCGCGCCGTACTTTCTGCGCCTGCTCGCGGAATCGAAGAAGCGTTTCTCGACGCTGCCGCTGCCCTTGCCATTGCGGCTCGCACTGGGCGGGCTGATTGTCGGCGTTATCTCCGTCAACCGTCCAGAGGTCTGGGGCAACGGCTATGAAGTGGTGAACTCGCTTCTCCATGATCCGTGGACGTGGAGCGCGCTGCTCACCGTGCTCGTGCTCAAGCTGATCGCAACCGCCGCGACCACCGGCTCCGGCGCGGTCGGCGGGATCTTCACGCCAACGCTGTTCGTCGGTGCGGTACTCGGCTGCCTCTACGGGCTCGCGGTTCACGCCATCTGGCCAAATTCCACCTCCGCGCCCTTCGCCTACGCGATGGTCGGCATGGGCGCGTTCCTCGCCGCCGCCACGCATGCGCCGCTCATGGCCATCCTCATGATCTTCGAGATGACGCTCTCGTATCAGGTCATGTTGCCGTTGATGCTCGCCTGCGTGATTGCATACTTCATCGCGCGCACCTCCGAACAAACGTCGATGTACGAAGTCACGCTGCGCCGCACGCGCGAAGAAAAAGAGCGGCTGCGTCTGGCCGCCACGCAGATGCGCGAACTCGTCCGGCCTGCGGACACCGTCGTGCCGCTCACGGCGAACGTCAAGGAAATGACGCGCGTGTTCCTCGAATATCCGGTGAAGTATTTGTATGTCGTAAACGACGCCGGACATTTTCAGGGCGTGGTCGCGCTGAAGGACATCACCTCCGATCTGCTCGATGAGAAAGGTTGTGAAAGCAAGACGGCATCGGATTATCTTCAGCCGCATTTCGATGTGCTCACGCCCGACATGCCGCTGGGCGAAGCGCTTCAGCATTTCCTCGCGTTCCAGGGCGAGCGTTTGCCGGTTATCGAACATAAGTCACAGCCGATGCTGCTCGGCGTCGTGTACAAAACATCGCTTCTGGACGCATACTTCCGTCTGAACCCGACGACGCGTTGAAAGTGCGCTGCCGTGCAATTTCGCGGCGCATCATGCGACTCGAATGGCGCAACGCCACCATGCGGCGTCGACTTAAACCATCACTCGAAGACTTGGCGCGCGACGCATGATGCGCGCGCCCGTGCGTGACTGACCGCTCTCGAATGAACGCACACGAGTCTGCGAACATGCCGCCACGGCATAGGCTTTGCTTCGTGCCTTGGGCATCTCGCCGCTGAACCGAGGAGGGGTTGCGCGATGAAGACCTCAACGCTTTTTTCGATGGCCCTGGTGTCGGTCTCTTGCTATGCAGCGCCACTGCATACGAGTTCGTCTGACCAAAGCACCGTCGCCGTCGATGCGATGCACGCCGCCTTGCGTGTGAACGCCGCGCCCGTCGCGCCGCCCGCACCGAACATCGTGGCGGAAAGCCTCGATCATGCGCGCTGGCGTCATGTGCCCATGCCGAAATCGCGCACACCGAGTCATGGCATGGCGAGCCAGACGATTCAGGTTCAGACCTGAGCGTTTTAATTTGCAGTCTTACTAAATTAGATAACAGGCCCAGCGCATGACGGATAAGCCCGCAAAAGAAGTGCTCAACGATGAACCCATCGACGATGAAATCGCCTCGGTCCTGCGCGCGGTCGATTATCCCGCGAACAAGGACGCCCTAGTCGATGCCGCGCGGGAAGCAGGCGTGAGCAATGACGTCATCACGCTGTTCGACGGATTGCCTGAGCAGGACTACAACGACGCCGCATCCGTCGAGGATCTTTTAGGCAGCAACGGCGGCCCCGGTCTTTCCATCTGATCAAATCAACGCGCGCGTATGGCGCGCGATCATCAGTTCTTCATTGGTCGGCATCACCCACACGCTGACACGCGAATACGCCTCGCTGATACGTGGTCCGTTCGCCTCGTTGGCCCGCATATCCAGTTCGATTCCGCACCACGCCGCCTGCTCGCACACACGGCGACGAATATCCACCGAATGCTCGCCGATGCCCGCCGTGAACACGAGCGCATCGATGCCTTGCAGCGCCGCGATCATCGAGCCGAGTTCGCGTGCGATCCGATACGCATACATTTCGATGGCGAATTTCGCGCGCGGATCGTCGCTTGCCTGAAGCGTGCGCATGTCGCTCGACAAGCCGGAAACGCCCGCCAATCCCGACTGCCGATACAGCAAGTCCTCGATCTCGCGCACATCCATTTTCAGTTGGTCCAGCAAATAAAGCACGACGCCGGGATCGAGATTGCCGCAGCGTGTGCCCATCACGAGACCATCGAGCGCGGTGAAACCCATCGTGCTGGCCACGCTCTTCGACGCCAGCAACGCACACAGACTGCCACCGTTGCCCAGATGCGCGACCACCGTGCGCCCCTTGACCGCATGCTCCGAAACACGCGCCAATTCGCCCGCGATGTACTCATACGACAGCCCATGAAATCCATAGCGACGCACGCCGTAGCGCGTCACGAATTCCGGCAGCGCGAACGCCTGCACGATAGCCGGTTGCGTCGCATGAAAAGCCGTGTCGAAACACGCGACCTGCGGCACGTCCGGCAACAACTCCGCGATGATGCGAATCGGCCTCACATTGTGCGGCTGATGCAGCGGCGCAAGCGGCGTGAGCCGTTCGAGTTCGGCGACGATCGCATCGTGGGTGCGCACCGGCTGCGTGAAGCGCGCGCCGCCATGCACGACCCGATGCCCCACCGCGATCAACCGATGCCCCACGCCCTGTCCGCGCAGAAACGCGCCGATATGCGAGATGGCCTGCGCGTGTTCGAGATGCGCGCCATCGCTCCAGGCGTGCTGGCCGACCTGCTTGCCGTCGGCATCGAATGCGGTGAAGCGCGGCGCGCTGAACAGGCCTTCCACTTGACCATGCGTGATGAGCGCGAGATCGTCGCTGCCCGCATCGAACGCGCTGAACTTGATGCTCGACGAGCCCGCGTTCAGCACGAGTATGAGTTCGGCCATCGCATCACCCCAGAAGGTTTGCGTCTTCGCGGCGCTTGAGCGCGACCATCGATGCGACCGCGCACGAGGCGAGGCGCGTCGGCACGGAATCCGCGCGGCTGGTGAGAATGATCGGCACGCGCGCGCCGAGCACGATGCCCGCGGCATCCGCGTTCGCGAGAAAGGACAGGCTCTTGGCGAGCATGTTGCCGGCTTCGAGGTCCGGCACCATCAACACGTTGGCGCGGCCCGCGACCGGCGAATCGATCTTCTTCGTGCGCGCGGCTTGCGGGTCGATGGCGTTATCGAGCGCGAGCGGCCCGTCCACCAGCGCGCCGGTGATCTGCCGCCGGTCCACCATCTTGCAGAGCGCGGCGGCTTCCAGTGTCGAGGGAATCTTGGGGTTGACCGTTTCCATCGCCGAGAGAATGGCGACGCGCACTTCCGGCATGCGCAGCGCGTGACCGAGGTCGATGGCGTTCTGCAGGATATCGACCTTCTCCGCGAGCGTCGGCGCGATGTTGATCGCGGCGTCCGTGATGATGAGCGCGTTCTCGTGGCCCGGCACATCCATCACGAAGCAATGGCTCACGCGCCGCGCCGTGCGCAGCCCGCCTTCGCGACGCACCACCGCGCCCATGAGTTCATCAGTGTGCAGGCTGCCTTTCATGAGCGCTTCGGCGGCGCCTTCTCGCACGAGTTCGACGGCGCGCGCGGCGGATGCATGGCTGTGCGGTGCATCGACGATCGGATAACCCGCGAGGTTGATTCCGTGTTCTTCGGCTACCGCGCGAATCCGCGCTTGCGGGCCGACCAGAAGCGGCGCGATCAGTCCGAGTTCGGCCGCCTGCACCGCGCCTTCGAGCGCGCTTCGATCGCACGGATGCGCGACGGCGGTCGGCAATGGCGGCAGCGTTTTGCAGAAGTCGATCAGCCGCTGATATTTCTCATGCAGGCGCTCCATGCATCCTCCGTCGATTGATGCAAATTGGGCAACGAAGGCATCAACTTAAATGAATTTGATCGATGTTCGCGCGGTTTTCGCTGATCAATGATAGTGCGTCGGCGGCATCATGCTGAGAGACTTTGCGTCACGCATCGCGGCCGAGAAGCGCGTGCATAAGTTATCCCCAGCAAACGGGGAAAGACCTGTGCAAAAGCGCTGGGCTACTCACGTAGATTCTTGATTCGGCGGGATAAATGCCGTGTGATGCGGATCGCGCAACGGCGTGACGATCGGATGACGTAAGGGCAACCCACAAGTTATCCACAATTTCTGTGGATAGTCGTGTTGAGAACTACGTTTTAAGCTGAGTTAAGTCGTTGATGAAAAAGGTTTTGTCGGATGTGATGCAAAACGGCGTGACGGAACCGCTTCCGCCACGCCGTCGTGATCAACTTCCCCGATAGAGCGATGCGCTCGCGCCCGAAGGCGCGGCCGGCTTTTTCGTCGGTGCCGGTGCTGAAGCGCCCGACGACATATACGCGGGCGCCGCCTTGGTCTTTTCCTTCTGCCCGGCCGGCGGCGCAGTCGGTGCCTTGCTCATATCGGCCAACATCTGCTGGCAAGGCAGCGGCTTGTTGTTGCTCGGCGCGATCAGCGGAATCAACGCGGCGAACGGGTTGATGAGGCCCAATCCCAGCATCGCGCCGCCGCGCACGGCCAGCGCCCCTGCATCGACGCCGACCTTCGGGTCCTTGAACGTCCCCTTCACATACAGCGGCGAACGCAGCGAAAAGATTCGGAAGCCCTTCGTATGCGGATGAATGCCGAGGTCCATCGACTCGTCCTTCAGGTTGATGTGGCCATCGACGTTGATGACCGCATCGTCGGTGTCGAGCGCGAACACGCGCGAATCGAGCACGCCGTCCGTCACCACAAAATCCGCCGCCGCGCAATTGATGCTGACATCGCGCTTGCCGAACAGCTTTTCGTAGACCACGTTCGCCACGTTAAGACCCGCCGCTTCCATGTACAGGCGGCTCACCGTGCCCTGCGTGATGAGCAGCTTCACCTCGCCGTTCGACGTGCCCGCCAGCGCCGCCGGGGAGTTGCCGGTGGCGGACAACGCGGCATCGCCATTGATTTCACCGAGCGCGGACTGCATGGTCTTGACCGTCGGGAACAGTTGCTTGAGCTTCAGATGCCGCGCCTCCGACGACACGCGTCCCTTCAACGGCGTCGTGCTGCCATCCAGATGAATGTTGTTCGCCAGCGTCCCGCCCGCCACGCCAAAACGCAGCGGCTCGAACGACAGCACGCCATCGTTCATGATCACGTGCGTGTAGAGATTCGTGATCGGCAAGTCCGGGTCTTTGACGATGCGCTCGCCCGTGAACTTCACGTCCGCGTCGATGGCCTTCCAGCGGTCGGTCTTGAACTCCTCGGTCGGCAGCGCCTTGCTCGACGGCTGCTTCTCCTTCTCGCCGCGCTTGGCCTTGCTCGCGTTGGAATCGGCCCCGATGATCGGCGCGAGATCCTTGAACTGAAGCAGATGCGAAATCAGTTCGCCCTTGAGCAGCGGACGCGGCTTCTTGCCTGCATACACCAGCGAACCGTTGATGTCGCTGCCGCCCACGCGGCCCGTGAAGTTCTCGTAATGGAAGACGTTGCCATCCTCGCGGAACTGACCGGTGAGCCGCCCTTCGGTGGCAAACGGCGGCGTTTCGGGCAACGTCACGCCTGTGAACGGATAGAGATGCGCCATGCTCACGGCCTGCACCCACAAACGCAGATCGAGCGCCGCGAGATGCGCGGGATCGGTCACGGTGCCGACGAAGGCGATATGCGTGTCGCCCAGACGAACATCGGCTTGAACGGGGAACGGGCGCATCGCGTCCTGCACGGCGAGCACGCCGCCGAGTTTGCCATCGCCCGATACCTTGCCGCCGTTGTACGTGCCGTTCACCGTCCAACCAAACGCATAAGGCGGAATGGGCGGCTTCGGCCCTTCCTTGGTCGTGATGCTCGCATTCGCCGACACGCTCGCCGGGTTCGGCGTCGATGCCTGCGCCGCCGCTGCTGCCGACGCAGCAGACGCCGCCGACGCTTCTGACGCCGCCGCCGCATCCGCTTGCTTATCGAGCTTCTTCGCGCCGCTCTTGCCGACCATCTCCGCCGACGACTTGGCCGACGCCGCTTCCTGCTGCTTCATCACTTCGCCAATCGGCACGGCTTGTCCAAGCGTATCGATGACGATCTGCATTTCCGCCTTGGTGACGGCATCGCTCACGCCGACCGTGCCTTTCGCCAGCGAAATATCACCGAGCTTGAGGTTCCACGTCGAAGGCTCGTTCGATTGCTTGAACTTGAACGTCCAGTTATTGCGGTTATCTTTCAGCCGCTCGATATCGATGGACGGGTTCACCAGATTGATCGACGGAATCACGATGTTGTGCGCGATCAGCGGCAACACTTCCACCTGAAAGTCGATTTCGTCGAGCGTCGCGAAGAACTTTTGCTTCGTCCAGTCGGGGTTCGCGATGGTGATTTTTTCAGCGGAGAAGCGCGGCCACGGCACCCAGCGCTTCCAGCCAGTCTCATTAGGCGGGCGATGCCAGCCGACTTTCAGGTCGCCGGTAATCTCGAAGCGTCGTCCGATCGCGTCCGAAACCTTGTCATCGACGAAAGGCCGCAGTCGATTCCAGTCGAAGGTCAGAAACACGACGACGAGTATTGCAATCAGGATCGCCAAAATTCCAAAGAACCATGCGACGATCTTGCCGATTCTTCTCCCGGTAGGGGCTTGCGCCATGTCGCTCCATCCATTTTTTCCGTTTGTGTGTGGCGCAGCACAGAGTATGCCCGCGTGATTTGTCTGAACGGACGATCGCGGATCGAAACGGCCGGAATGTCCGTAAGATGTCGGCTTCCTCAATCCGCGTCATTTGCGTATGCCGACTCCACTCATCGTCACTCATGGCGTGACGCGCCGCGATGCCGCACGCGGCGCGGTGCTCCTGCATCCCACCGATTTCGTGCTGAACGAAGGCGAGCGCGTCGCGGTCACGGGGCCGTCCGGGTCGGGCAAGAGCGTGTTCCTGCGCACGCTCGCGCTGCTCGATGCAAGCGACGACGGCTATGTGACATGGCGCGGCGAGCGCATCGCGCGGACGGGGATCACGGCGTACCGGCGAAGCGTGGCGTATATCGCGCAGCGGCCTGCCATGCTCGATGGCAGCGTCGAGGACAATCTGCGCTATCCGTATTCGCTGAAGGTTTATCGCGATGTTCGGTTCGATCGCGCGGCGGCAGCAAAAATCGCCGAAGCCGCCGGACGCGGCGCGGATTTTCTGGACAAGGCCGCGAGCGATCTTTCCGGCGGCGAGGCGCAGATCGCCGCGCTTGTACGTGTGCTTCAACTCGCGCCCGATGTATTGCTGCTCGACGAACCCACCGCTTCGCTCGATCCCGTATCGGCGCTCGCCATCGAAGCACTGGTCGATGCATGGTTCCACGCGAATCCGGCGCGCGCGTTCATCTGGGTGTCGCACGATCCGGTTCAGGCGCAGCGTATCGCCACCCGTCATCCGGTGATGAACGCAGGCGTGCTCACCGAAACGCACGACACGGAGCACGCGCAATGAGCGGCTATCAAAACCTGAGCCTCTTCGATCTCGCCCTCGCGGCGATGCTGATCGTAGTGAACGGCGCGCTGTCCGTCGCGCTGAATCTGCGGCTCGAACGCAAGCTGTTGATCGCAGCGGTACGCACCGTCGTGCAATTGCTGCTGATCGGCTATGTACTCGGCTGGGTGTTTGCGTTCAACCGCTGGTATGTCGTGCTGCCGCTCATGGCCATCATGACCGTGATCGCGGGCATGGCGGCATCCGATCGCGGGCGGCGCACATACGCGGGACAGCGTGCGGACAGCATCGTGTCGATCTGGGTCAGTTCGTGGCTGGTCGGCGCGTTCGGTCTGTTCGTCGTGATCCGCATTCATCCGTGGTACGAGCCGCAATACGCGATACCGATTCTCGGCATGATCCTCGGCAATTGCCTCACGGGCGTGTCGCTCGGCATCGAACGGATGACGGAAGAACTCACCTCGGGGCGCGGCGCGGTGGAAATGTCGCTGGCGCTCGGCGCGACGCGCTGGGAAGCCGCGCAAGGTCCGGCACGTCAGGCCGTGCGCGCGGGCATGATTCCCACGCTCAACCAGATGGCGGTGGTCGGCCTCGTCAGCCTGCCGGGCATGATGACGGGTCAGGTGCTCGCCGGACAATCGCCGTTGCAGGCGGTGCGCTATCAGATCGTCATCATGTTTCTGATCGCGGCGGGTTCGGGGCTGGGCGTGGTCGGCGCGGTGGTGCTGACGTATCGGCGGTTGTTTTCGGCGGATCAGCGGTTTCTGGCGTCGCGGCTGATCGAACGCAAGGCGAAGAAGCGCGCGGCCTGAGGCGCGCGCTTTCGATGCATCATTCGCCCTTGTACACGCGTTCAAGCTCATTCAGGTCGAGCTTGATCATGCCCATCATCGCTTTCATGGTGCGGTCGGCTTTCACCGGATCGGGGTCCTGAACCATCTGTAGCAATACTGTCGGCGCGACTTGCCACGTCACGCCGAAGCGGTCGGTCAGCCAGCCGCACGCCAAGGACTGGCCGCCATCCATCAGCTTGTCCCAATAGTGATCGATCTCTTCCTGAGAGTCGCACTTGATGAACATGGAAATGGCCGGCGTGAACTTGAACTGCGAGCCGCCGTTGAGCGCCATGAAGTCCTCGCCTTCCAGTTCGAACAGCACGGCGAGCGTGCTGCCTTCGGCGCCGGGACTGGACGCCGTGTGCCGCATGGTCTGCTTGATGCGCGCGTTCCTGAAGATGCCGAGGTAGTAGTTGACGGCTTCCTCGGCGTTGTTATCGACGAACCACAGGCAAGGCGAAATCTTCTGCATGAGTGTCTCCGATGTTGAATGCGTCGCGCGCGGAATCACGCGGCCGGTGCGCCCATCGATGCAACCGCCTTTTGCATGTCCTCGCCCGACACCTCTTTCACATGCGTGGCGACCGACCACGAATGCCCGAACGGGTCTTCGACGCGGCCATAGCGGTCGCCCCAGAACATTTCGGCCACCGGCATGATGACCTTGGCTCCGGCGGCTTCCGCCTGACGCACGGTGGCATCGGCGTCCTCGACATACAGATGGATGGTGACCGGCGTGCCCTTCATGGCTTTTGCGCCGAGCATGCCGCAGGAGGGGTTTTCATCAGCGAGCATGAGCGTGGAATCGCCGATGCGGATCATGGCGTGCGCGAGCTTGCCGTCGGGCATCGGAATGCGGCCGAGTTCGGTCGCGCCGAAGGCTTTCTTGTAGAACTCGATGGCATCCGCCGCGCCCGCGACGCACAGATGCGGAGTCAGGGAATGCATGCCGTCGGGAATCGGCTTGACGTTGGATGTGGACATGTCGGCTCCGTGAAGTGGATGAGGCGCGCCACGCTGGCGCCGCCTTCACACCCTACAACGAGCGAGACGCGCGTCAATCGACATCGATCCCGATGAAAACACGAAATATGTCGCAATTGCTCAGGCAGCGAGCAGCGGTTACTCCGGCGCGGCTTCGGCCAACGCCTGAATGAGCGATTCGAGCCGCGAAAAGTTGACGGGCTTCGTCAGATGATCGCGAAACCCTGCCTCCCGGCAGCGACGAATATCTTCATCCATGCCGTAACCGGTGATGGCGACCGACGGCTTGCCCGGCTGCAACCGCGCCCACGCACGCGCGACATCCAGCCCCGTGCCGTCCGGCAAGCCGATATCGCTCACCAGCAGATCGAACGGCCCTGCGTTCGCGTGTTCGAGCGCGCTGGCCACGGTCGTTGCCACTTGCACGCGATGACCGAGCATTTCGAGCACTTCCGACATGGCCGACGAAGTCTGCTCGTTGTCCTCCACCAGCAGCACTCGGAGCGAGCGTTCGTGTTCCTGCGTCGCGGTCTCGGGCAAGGGCGCGGCTTCGTGCGCCGGCTGAACGCGCGCGAGCGGCAAGGTGAGCGTGAAGCGCGCGCCCGCATCGCGGCCTTCGCTGTAGGCGGACAAGGTGCCGCCGTGCTTCTGCGCCAGCGTGCTGGCAATCGCCAATCCCAACCCCAAACCGCCGAACGAACGCGTGATGGAATCGTCGGCCTGTTCGAACGCGGAGAAGATGCGCGGCAACGCTTCCGCGCTGATGCCGATGCCGCTGTCCGTCACCGAAACGGCGATGGTCGAATCATCCGGGTTCCACGTGCGCACTTCGATCCGCCCGCCCGCCGGCGTGAATTTCACCGCGTTCTTGACGAGATTCCAGACGATCTGCTGAAGCCGCGCGGCATCGCCCAGCACGACGAACTTCGCGGCATCGAAACGCGTGTCGAGCGTCAGGCCCTTGGCGCGCAGATCGGCTTCGGACATATCGAGCGCGCTGCCGAGCAAGGTATCGAGCGCGACGTTCGCGAAATTGAGCGAGAGCTTGCCGCGCGCGATGCTCGTGAGATCCAGCAGATCGTCGATCAGACGCGCTTCCAGTTCCACGTTGCGGCGGATCAGGTCGAGCATGGAACGCCCATCCTGCGGCAACGCGTGCTTCATTTCCAATAGACGCACCGCCGCGAGAATCGGCGTGAGCGGCGTGCGCAGTTCGTGCGACAGCACCGCCAGAAAATGGTCCTTCGCGCGGTTCGCGGATTCGGCCTGATCCTTGGCGAGCCGCAGGGCGTCCGCCGCCATGTGAGCGTCGGTGGCATCGCGCACGATCTTGGAGAAACCGATCAGTTCGTCATGCTCGCTGCGGATGGCGGTCGTCACGCCCGAGGCGAAGAACGAATGGCCGTCCTTGCGCCACAGCCAGCGGTCGTCGCTGGCGCTGCCTTCGCGGCGGGCATCGTCCAGTTCCTTGTCGAACACGCCGGTTTCGCGGTCTTCCTGGTTGTAGAAGATGCTCGCCGACTGCCCGAGCACGTCCTGCGCGGGAAAACCCAGAATGCGTTCGGATGCCGCATTCCACGTGCGGATGCGCCCTTCCGGGTCCAGCGTGATGACCGCGTAATCCTTGAGCGCGTCGATCAGCAGCCGAAAGTGCGTCTCCGTTTCGCGCAGCGCGCGCTCCACCGCGATGCGTTGCGCGCGCTCCGCCGCTTCGCGCATGGCGCGGCGCACGACCGCGGGCAGACGTTGCAGGCGCTGCTTGAGCACGTAGTCGGTCGCGCCGCGCTTGAGCATGTCCACCGCGTGTTCTTCGCCGAGCAAACCCGACACGAAGATGAACGGCGTATCCGGCGAGCGCTCGCTCGCGATCGACAACGCTTCGATGCCCGAGAACGTGGGCATCACGAAATCGGCGAGGATCACGTCGAAGCGCTGTTTCTCCAGCGCCGCGATGAAGTTCGCCGCGTCGTAGACGATGGACGCATCGACGGTGTAATCCGCGCGTTCGAGTTGCGCGATGGTCAGCTCGGCATCGAGCGAATTGTCTTCAACGAGAAGCAGACGCAGGGGCTGCATGATCTAGGCGGCCTCGCTCGGACAGGAACGCGGACGCGCGCAAAACGAAATTACGTGCATGAGCCGGGCGGTCATTGGGTCGGCGGCATCCGGCGAAAACGCGTGGAACCCGGCGGCGGTTCGTTGAGCACGGCCCAGAACACGCCGAGGTCGCTGATGGCTTCGACGAATTCCGCGAACTCCACCGGCTTCACCACGTAAGCATTGACGCCCAGTTCGTAACTGCGGATGAGGTCCTGTTCCTCGCGCGAGGACGTGAGCATGACCACCGGCACGCTCTTGAGCGCCGCCGTGCCGCGAATCATGCCGAGCACTTCCAGCCCGTCGATTTTCGGGAGCTTGAGATCGAGCAGGATCACGGCGGGGTTGCCGGGCGCGCGATCTTTCCAGTCGCCTTCGCTGTTGAGATAGTCGATGGCTTCCTGACCGTCCCGCGCCACGATCACTTCGTTGGCGAGCTGACTCTTGTCGAGCGCCACCAGCGTCAGTTCCAGATCGTTCGGGTTGTCTTCAACGAGCAATATCGGTTTAAGCATGGTCTGGTCTTGATCTTGTCGAACCGTCCGGCCTCCCGGACGGCGAGATGGGCGTACCCGCGCCCGTTACCGCGCCTTTCACATCGCGAAATACGATCGGCAGCGAAAAATAAAATACCGCGCCCGCGCCCAGGTGACCTTCCGCCCACGTGCGCCCGTCGTGCCGCTCGACGATGCGCCGGACATTAGCAAGTCCGATACCCGTGCCTTCGAACTCCTCCGCGCGATGCAGCCGCTGGAACACGCCGAACAGCTTGGCTCCGTACTTCATGTCGAAGCCTACGCCGTTATCGCGCACGCCGATGATGTGTTCGTCCTCGGTGCGGGTCGCGAATATCTCGATTTTCGCCGATTCCCGCGTCCGCGTATATTTCACCGCATTCGAGATCAGATTGCGCAGCGCGAGTTGCAGGAACGCGGCATCGCCCGTCACGCGCGGCAGTTCGCCGATCACCCATTCGATCTTGCGCGCGGACGTTTCCGTCTCGAACTCCTGCACGATCGGGCGCACGAGCTTGTCGAGGTCCATCGGCGCGGGACGCAGCGCGGAACGGCCCATCTGCGAGAAGGTCAGCAGATCGTCGACCAGCGTGCCGGCGAAGCGCGCCGAATCCAGCATGTTGTTGAGGAAGCGGCGGCTCTTGTCGGACATGCGCTCGCCTTCCAGTTCGCGCAGCAAATCCCCGTAACCGGCGATGTGCCGCAGCGGCGCGCGCAGATCGTGCGATACGGAATAAGAAAACGCTTCCAGCTCCTTGTTCGCGCGCGCGAGTTCGGTGGCGAGTTCCGCGCGTTCCTCCGCGCGGCGCAGCACGATATTGAGCAACGCGCCGCGCAGTTCGCCCGCGATTTCCAGTTCGCCCGCCCGCCACATGGCCGAATGACCGCGCACGGTTTCAAGCCACGGGCTAAAGCTCGTGCGCGGCGTGCCGGTGCCGTCCGCGTTGGTGGGCTTGATCGGTTCGCCCGCCCATTTGATCGTCTGCATGACTTCGGGCCGGAACCAGAGCAGATAGTTACGGAAGATCTGCGATACCGGCACCGCCAGCACGCCGCACGCGCGCTCGATGTGCGCTTTCGCGGGCGGCCAGTCGCGTGCGAGTGCATCCGTGGCCCAGACGCCCGTGGTGTGTTCCGCGAGCCAGTCGGCCAGTGCGCGCACGGTGTCTTCGTCGGGCGTGGTGCCCATCAGCGTGATCTTGTCGTTCAGCACGACCGCCGCGCCCGTCGAACGCGCAAAACTCAACATGTCTTCCGGCACGGAGCGCAGGCCCGCGACGAAGTTTTCATGCTCGCCCATCGCGGTGATGAGGCGGCCCATCGTGCGGCGCAGCGCGGCGAGATATTCGCCCTCGGCGCGCTCTTCCTTCGCCTCGATCTGCAAGGACAGCATGTGCCCGAGATGTTCGACCGCCACGCGCGTGCTGAACGGCACGATGCGCGGATCGTGATCGTGACAGGAAATGAGGCCCCACAAACGGCCGCGCACGACGATCGATACCGACATCGACGCATGCGTGTTCATGTTGCGCATGTACTCCAGATGCACGGGTGAGAAGCTGCGCAAGGTGGAATACGTGAGATCGGTGGGCCGTCCGGTGATTGGATTGACCGGCGGCACGAGGCGCGCGGGCGTGTAGTTCACATCCGCGACGAGACGAATACGGTTGCGCAGATAAAGCGCGCGCGCCTGACGCGGAATGTCGGACGCCGGGAAAAACTGATGCAGGAACGAGGCATAGCCCGCGTCGTGTTCTTCGGCCAGCACATGGCTGCGGCCTTCTTCGTCGAAGCTATAGAGCATCACGCGGCCGAAGCCGGTGATCTTGCGCACTTCGCGCACCGCGAGTTCGGCGAGCGCCTGAACGGTGGCAGCGTCTTGCAGGCCGCGCGCGAAGGTGCGCACCAGCGGGTACATCGGCGCGAAGACCTCGCCTGTTTCCGCCGCCGCTTCCATCTCGACGATCAGCGTGCCTTCATGGCGATGCATCGTGACATCGAGCCGGACCGGTTTTGTATCGGCGAAGGCGCAGCGAATCTCGCCGACGTAGAGCGGCGCATCTTCCACCGCGATGTTTTCCACCGCGTGCGCCACGCGCCGCGCGCCATCGGCGCCGAGCACGGCGGCGACCGGTTGCCCGAGCAGCGTTTCGACAGGTGCGCCCGTGAGCATCGATAAGTTCTCGCTCACTTGCACGATGCGCAGATCATCAGCCAGCGCGAGCAAGTAGCCGTGCGGTTGGATACCGCCGGGGATGTGGATCGGTTCGGCATCGCAGTCGCGGCTGGCGACGCCCGAATCGAGCGTGCGTCGGCGGGCTTCCGCGTCGGGCGGACCTTGCGCGTTGTCTCGTGCGATGGGGTCGCTGGGGGAATCGCTCATGCGTCCTGCTCCGGCATGGCCTGCGCTTCGAGCGATGCTTCGCACAGCCACGTCTGCAAACTCTCGAACGTGGCGATGGCGGCGGCCACGGCATCGTCGTATTGCGATTCGGGAACGTGCTCGGCAGCGGTCGCACGGAACGCGTTCCACATGCTGCCGGTACGCGCGCCATACGGATTGAAGTACGCGTTGCCCTTGCCCGCTTCGAGACCGAGCAGCCGCGCGACGTGCGGCGCGATGAAGCGTCCGCCGAGCGTGGAGCCTTCCATGACGTACATCGAACCAAAGGCTGCGCCGATGTTATCGAAGCGCGGCAACTCGGCGTGCGCAGAAGCAGGCTCGGCTGACAGCGCTGCGAGATCGTTCACAAGCAACGCCGTCTTGCGACGCTCATCGAAAAAACCTTTCAGCGATGCGGGCATGCAATCGCCCACCGCGTTTTCCCACGGCGCGACGTAACCGTGAAAGCGTTCGAGCAGCACGATGTATTCATCGAGCCGAAGATCGTCCCGCATGAGATCGAGTGCGTTCTCCAACTGCGTGTGACAGGCGGCAGTTTCGTTCTTGAGTCGGGACAACAGGTCTTGTGGCATGTGTTCCGCGTTCTGGGGCTTGGGCCGTACAACCGTGATCCTGCGAGGCGCACAAGATCGGCACGGCTTACCGAAAAGCGCATGCGTGACGTCGGTCGAGGCCGGTATAAACGACGCGCGACGCGTTGGAGCCGCGTCGCGCAAGGCTAATGGCCCATTCTACGCATCCGGCTATTGCCCTGTCATGCGCGGCTTGTCATCGCGCGTGCGATTTTCACCATCCGGTTCACCGAAGGTCAGCGTTCGGGATGCTTGACGCGTTCGCCTTGAGTCGCGCGCTGATATTCGTCGCCGCCGCGGCGGTCGGTATCGACCAGACCTTTTTGGATGTCTTCGTGGGCCTGTTTGCCGACATCGCGCGGTTCGTGATCGTCCTGCGAATCGACGCTCTGATCCGCTTCATGAGGAAGCGGCACATCGTCGTTCTCGGGCTTGTCTTTATCGCGGCCGCTTTGCGGGCCTATGGTGGCTTGCTTCATGGTGTTCTCCCTCCGACTGACACACAGCTTTCATGAGCACGCTTCATGCCGCGCGTTCATTCGCCCGGGTCTTTTGCTTTTCGAGCGGTCTTTATGCCGAGCCGCTTCTTCATGTCGGCGGTCAGCCGTTGACGCGACTTCGCGTAGTCCTTCCACGGGTCCGCGCGCAACGCCTCCATGCGCTCGCGCACGTTGTCGATGTTCCATTCATCGCCGCTCTTGATTGCGTCGAGTTCGTCCCATGCGACCGGCATCGATGCGCCCAGCCCCGGCCGCGCGCGCAGCGAAAACGCCGCGACCGTGCTCGATCCGCGGTTGTTGCGCAGATAGTCGATGAAAATCTTGCCCTTGCGGTTTTGCATGCCCATCTTGGCGGAAAAGAGTTTGGGCAGCGTCGTCGCCATGTGCTGCGCGACGGCCTGCGAGAAGTCCTTCATCTCGTCCCAGCTTGCCTGTTTCGCGAGCGGCACGACCACATGCAATCCCTTGCCGCCGCTCGTCTTGCAGAACGACACGAGGCCGAGTTCCGTGAGCAGGTCGCGCGTGAGTTGCGCGGCTTCGACCATGGGCTTCCAGCCGACGCCTTCGCCCGGATCGAGATCGAACACCATGCGGTCAGGCTTCTCGATGTTCGACGCCACCGCGTTCCACGTATGCAGTTCGATGGTGCCCATCTGCGCCGTGCCGACCAGCGCCTGCGACGTTTCGATGGTCAGCAGCGGCGGATGTCCCGGATCGATATCGGAATGCTGCGTGATATGCGGAATGGCGAGCTTCGCGCTGTGCTTCTGAAAAAACAGTTCGCCTTCGATGCCTTCCGGCGCGCGCACCAGCGACACCGGACGATCCTTCAGATGCGGCAGCATCCACTGCGCGACCGATGCGTAATACTCCACGACATCGAGCTTAGTATGCCCGCTTGACTTATCGACGACGCGTTCCGGATGGCTGACCTTCACGCCTTCGATCTCGGCCTTTTCAGCGGCTTTTTTCGCAGGCGCAGTCTTGCGCGCCGTCGAAGTTTTCTTCGCCGCCACCGGTTCTTCCTTCACGATCTGCTTCGCCGGTTTGTCATCCCGCAAACTCACGAACGATGCCTGTCGCACGATGCGCTCCTTGGTCCATTCCGCGAAATTGCATTCGGCCACGAGTTCGGGCCTGACCCAATGCACCGGCGTGCGGCTGCGTTCCTGCGGCTCGCGCGCGAAGGGCATGCGCTTGACTTCGCGCTTGTCGAGTTCCTTCTTCACGGCGGCGAGCGTCGCGTGATCGAAGCCGCTGCCCACGCGGCCCGCGTATTGCAGCTTGCCTTCCTTGTCGTACACGCCGAGCAGCAGCGCGCCGAATTGCCCGCGACTACCCGACGGCTCCGAATAGCCGCCGATCACGAATTCCTGCCGACGCCGGCACTTGAGCTTGATCCACGCGCTACTGCGGCCCGACACATACCCGCCGTCGATGCGCTTGCCGATGATCCCTTCCAGCGCCATGTCGCACGCGCTCTTGAGCAAGTCGTCCGCGTGAAACGAAAAGTCCTCGGAATAGCGCAGCACGGGATCGTCCACCGGTTCGATCAGCGCCTTGAGAATCGCACGGCGCTGCACGAGCGGAACATCGCGCAAGTCGTAGCCATTGAGATACGGCAGGTCGAAAAAATACACGACGATGTCCTGCGGACGCCCCACGTCGAACGCGTTTTGCAGCGCCTGAAAATCCGGCAGACCGCGGTCGTCGAGGACCACGGCTTCGCCATCGAGCCAGCCGCTTTCGATATCGAGTTGTTCCAGCGCCTTCACTTGCTTGCTGAACTTCGCGGTCCAGTCGTTGCCGTTGCGCGTGAAGATGCGAATCTCGCGCTTGCCCTTGATCGTGTCGATGCGCACCAGCGTGCGATAGCCGTCGAACTTGATTTCGTAGGCCCACTCATCGCCGGGCGGCGCGCTATCGACCAGCGTGGCGAGTTGCGGCTTGAGCGTCGCGGGCAGCTTGCCCTTTACCGCGCCTTCGATGGCCGGATCATGCGACAACGTGCGCAACGATTCCGCGTTGCGCGTCGCCACGATATCGGGATGATCGTGGCCGTTCGACTTGCGGCTCACGGTCTTGCGCGTCGGCGTTTTCTTCGCGGCGGCCTTGCGCGTGCTGCGCTCCACCACTTCGCCGTTCTTGCCGCGCGCGCCTGGTGCATCGGACAGCACGCTGCCGGGCTGCGCTTGCAAGACGTCGTATTCGGCTTCGGGGCGCGCGTCGTCGTCGCGTTCCTTGATGAGCAGCCATTGCTCCTTGTCGCCGCTGCCGCGCATGTGGCTTTTGACGAGCGTGAAGCCGCCGTGCAGCTTTTCGCCATCGAGCGTGAACTTGAGCTTGCCCTTCTCGTACTCGCGCGCCGCTTCCGCAACGGTTCCCGTCTGCGGCGCCCACGTCCCGCGATCCCACACGATGACACTGCCCGCGCCGTAATTGCCCTCGGGAATCTCGCCTTCGAAGGAACCGTAATCGATCGGATGATCTTCGACATGCACGGCCAGGCGCTTGACGGATGGATCGAGGCTCGGACCTTTAGGCACGGCCCACGACTTCAGCGTGCCGTCGAGTTCGAGACGGAAGTCGTAGTGCAGGCGACGAGCGTCGTGCTCCTGAATGACGAAGGACAGCGCGTGGCCGTTCGTCTTTTTAGGCGCGGTTTTACGCGCGCGTTTCTTCGCGACGCCCGAAGGCTCCGGCGTGTTTTCGAAGCGCCGTTTCGCGTGATAGGTGTCGAGTTTGCCTGCCATGATCGCGCCCGGCTCTCAGTCAAGCGCGTTTGCGACGCGTCGTCGTCTTGCGCGCCGGACGTGCGGTTTCCTCGCCCGAATCTTCATCATCGGGCGCTTGCGCCTTCGCACCCTTCTTGACCGGCGCGCCGCCTTTCTTCAGGCTGCGCTTGAGCAGTTCCGACAGATCCAATATCTCCGCCGATGCCTTGTTGTCGCCGCCCTCCTCGATCTTCATCACCTCGGCGACCTTGCCCTGCTTCACCTTCTTGTCGACGAGCGCCATGATGTCGTCGCGGAACGTGTCGTGATACTTCGACGGGTCCCAGCCATCGCTCATGTCGTCGATGAGACGCTTGGCCATGTCCAGTTCCTTGGGCGTGACGCCGGCCTTCTTGGTGTCTTCATCGGGGAACTTGAACTGATCGAAGTCGCGCACTTCGTCGGCCCAGCGCAGCGTGTTGAGCGCGAGCGCCGGTCCTACCGGAATGAGCGCGGCGAGATGCTGCTTGTTATGCAGCACCACGCTCGCGATGCCGACCTTGCCCGTGTCCTTGAGCGCATCGCGCAGCAGCGCGTAGACCTTTTCGCCCTTGCGGTCGGGCGCGAGATAGTACGGCGTGTCGAGCGAAAGAAACGAAATGTCGGGTGCATCGACGAAGGCGAGAATATCGACCGTTTGCGTCGATTCGGGATTCGCCGCGCGGATTTCCTCATCCGTCATGACGACATACTTGCCCTTTTCATACTCGAAGCCGCGCACGATGTTGTCGCGCGTGACTTCCTTGCCCGTGTTCTTGTTGATCTGCTTGTAGCCGATGGGGTCCATCGAGCGTTTATCCAGCAGATTGAAGCCGACCTTCTCCGACTGCGTGGCCGGATAAAGTTGCACGGGTACATGGACCAGCCCGAAGCTGATCGCGCCTTTCCAGATCATGTGCGGCATCGCGATGTCCTCGCTGTCGGTGCGGTCGAGCATGACGCTCATGCCATGTGAGCAGAAAGCATGCCAAACCGGCCGCGATGCGAGCAGACCGCTAAGCGTTACTGATCATTCCGACGCACTGACGTGGAAGCGAAAGACAGTTAGTTGCGACGACGAATCACTATTTGCGATCAGCCGTGACCGTCAGTTCCGTGCCGTCATCGAGCTTGACGGTTTTCTTCGAACCCGTCGAAGTCGGCATGGTGAAGCGCACGATCTGACTGAAGCGATTGTCTGCCGGACATTGCAGGTTCTTGCCGCTGACCGTGACCTTGTTCACGCCCTTGGGCGCATACGCGCGGAAACTGATCTGCACATTGGCCGAGCCGTTGTCGCCGACCATCGGCGCGAAACGAATCTGCACTTGCCGCACGGCTGCGCCATCTGCGTTTCGCGGTACTGAAGTGATGTCGGGACATTCTTCCGGCACCGCCTGCGCGCCGCCCGGTGCGCTGCCTTGCCACGTGAAGTCGTCCGTCTGACCCGAGCGGATGGTGCGTGTCTCCTGCTCGTTGCCGAAACTCTTGGACGTCATCTTGACGGTGTATTTGATCGGCCCGTCGTTCGGTGCTTCCGAAAGGACCTTGATGCCCGGCGTTGCATGAACCGTCGCGGCGCCCGCAAAAGCGAGCACAGCAACGGAAACGAAGCGAGCTATGTTGGAACGGCCATGCATGTCGGCACCTCCGGTATGAGCGCTTCGAAGACTCTCGATACGGCGCAAGACGCGCGCCTTCTCAGGCGTGAGCGACGCCTGAGCCGAGCCAAGTCTAGCGCCGCGCATCCGAGGTGATCGTAGTGGAATACCCGTGTGCGCGCCTTGCCGGAAATCAATCGCCGGTTCGTTTCGCCTGCGTCAAAAACCGGTCAGCACGAGCTTGCCGATGGCCCGCCCTTCCTCCAGAAGGCGATGCGCCTCGCGCAGATTCTTCGCCTCGATCTTGCCGAGATCGCGGCCGAGCGTCGTGCGGATCGTGCCTGCGTCGATCAGCCGCGCCACCTCCGACAGCAGCTTGTGTTGCTCGATCATGTCGGGCGTCTTGAACATCGCGCGCGTGAACATAAGCTCCCAGTGAAACGCGCCGCTTTTCGGTTTCAGCAATTCGATCGGCAACGGCTTCGCGTTCTCCACGATCGTGCAGATGCCGCCCTGCGGCTTGATGACTTCCACCGCCGCCGGAAAATGCTTGTCGGTGTCGTTGAAGATCAGCACGTAATCGACCTGCGCGAAGCCGATCTCCTTCATCTGCTTCGGCACATCCTCGAAGTGATTGACGATGTGGTCCGCACCGAGGTCTTCCGCCCATTTCGCGGATTCCGGCCGCGATGCCGTCGCGATCACCTGCAAACGCGCGACGCGCTTGGCAAGCTGAATGGCGATCGACCCCACCCCGCCCGCGCCGCCCACGATCAGCACTGACTTGCCCGCGTCCTTGCCTTCGGTCGAAATGCCGAGCCGGTCGAACATGGCTTCCCACGCGGTGATCGTGGTGAGCGGCAGCGCGGCGGCGCAGGTGAAGTCGATCGATTTCGGCTTCGTGCCGACAATGCGTTCATCGATCAGATGAAACTCGCTGTTCGCGCCGGGACGCGTGATGTCGCCCGCGTAGAAGACCGCGTCGCCCGGTTTGAAGAGCGTGACCTCGGGACCGACCGCTTCCACGATGCCCGCCGCATCCCAACCCAGCACGCGCGGCGTTTCCTCGACCTTGTCCTTGGGCGCGCGCACTTTGGTATCGACCGGATTCACGGCGATGGCTTCGATCTTCACAAGCAGATCGCGGCCGGTCGGCACGGGTTTATCCAGTTCGATGTCGATAAGCGATTCGGGATGGGAGATAGGCAAATAACGCGTCAGTCCGATGGCTTTCATGTTTGGCTCCGTGATGTTGGCTTCATGCGGTGAATGAATCATAGTCGGCGCGTAGCTTATCGAAAACCGTCATAATCGCTGAAACATTCTTCGGGAAAGCCATCAAATGGCGAGTGAGTTCGTTGCGGATGACGCGCCACGGGAGCGGTTGGATCTGCTCGATATCGGCTTGTTCGTGCGGGCGGCGACGCTGTCAAATTTGTCGGCGGCGGCGCGTGAATTCGGGCTGTCGCCGGCGGTGGCGAGCGCGCGTATCGCGGGGTTGGAGCGCATGCTGGGCGCGCGGCTTTTGCATCGGACGACACGGCGCGTATCCGTCACGCAGGAAGGCGAAATTTTCGCGACGCATGCGCGTGGTCTGCTGGAGGCGGCGGAAGCGGCGCGGGCGTCCGTCGGGCATGCGCGTGAGCGGCCGCATGGCAGGTTGCGCGTGACCATGCCTTCGTCGCTCGGACGGCAGCACATCTCGCCGCTCATTCCGGCGTTTTTGCGCGAGTATCCGGGCGTGTCCATTGAACTGCGCATGACCGATCAGATTGTCGATCTCGTGGATGAAGGGATCGACCTGGCCATTCGTATCGGTGCGTTGAAGGATTCGACGCTGGTTGCCAAAAAGCTCGCAAACAATCGTCGCGTGCTGTGCGCGTCGCCTGCTTATCTCGCGGAACACGGCACGCCGCGCCATCCGGCCGATCTCGCGCAACACGAATGCGTGATCCTCGCCGATCAGCGCGACTGGGCCTTCGTCACGCCGACGGGTGTGATCGACGTGCGTGTGTCGGGGCGGCTCGTGACGGACAACGGCGAAGTGATCCGCGATGCGCTGGCGGCAGGCATCGGCATCGGGTTGAAATCGACGTGGAGTGTCGCGCCGCTTCTGGCGAGCGGCGAACTCGTCACCGTGCTGGACGACTATCCGCTGGCGCAGACCGTGGCGATCTGGGCGGTGTATCCGAGCCGCGCGTTCGTGCCGCCGAAGACGCTCGCGTTCATCGATTTTCTGACGAAGCAGTTCGGGGAACCGCCGTATTGGGATGTGGAGCCTGCGCGTGTGCAGCGGTAGGTCCATCCGTTTCCAATGCGTTCCGAACGCGGTCCAGGACCTCGTCCCAGTTACCCGCTTCGGCCTGCGTGAACAGGCGCATGTGCGGATACCACGGCGTATCTTCGCGGTCGCGCATCCATCGCCAGCAGCCGGGATGGCGGTTGAGCAACCACACGGGTTTGCCCATTGCCCCGGCCAGGTGAGCCACGGATGTATCGGCACAAATCACGAGATCGAGCGATGCGATCAACGCCGCGGTATCGGCGAAATCGTGCATCTCGTCCATCCAGTCGATGACTTGCGAACGTTGACGGTCCAGTAGCACCTTGCTTTGGTTTGCCGGCTTCTGCAAGCTGATCCAACGCGCGTGCGGCCACGCGATCAATGTATCGATCTGCTCGGGACGCAGGCTGCGCGTTGCATCGACCTCGGGCAAATAATCGCTGCCCGCCCAGGCGATTCCGATGCGTGGCCGCGCCGACGAGTCCGATTCCCGGAGCCGCGCCCGCCAGCGCGCCGCCGCGTTTGGCTCTGCGAACAGATATGGAATCGCGGCAGGCACGGTGTCGATATCGGTGTCGAAAGCCATCGGCATGGACATCAGAAACGTGAAGCAGTCCCACGCGCCGAAGTCCGCCGGACAAGCGGCGGAATCGATGAATTCGAAGTTGGGCCAGTGCTGTCCGAATGAATCGAGTATCAAGCGTTGCAAAGGCGCGGGGCCCGCGAGCGTCACCTTCGCAAAGCGTTCCAGCGCCAAGGGAATGTAGCGGCAGAACTGAAGCGTATCGCCGAGTCCTTGCTCATCGAGAATCAGCAGTCGATCGAAGCCCGGGCGAGGTGGCGCGCCTTTCCACTCGGGCAAAGGCGGCTCAGGCGGCACGTAGATGGAACGACCGGTGGTCCGGTCCTGAAACGAAGCCGAACGATGTTGAAAATGAGGCCATGCTTCTCTGTATCGCCCCGCAGCCAGCAAGGCATGGCCGAGATTGCAATGTGCCACGAGATTGTCGGGCTGAAGCTCGATCGCGCGTTGAAAATGGATGATCGCGTCGTGCAGGCGGCCGAGTTGGTTCAATGTCGCGCCGAGATTGTTGTGAGCATGTCCATGCCGCGGATCGATCTCCACCGCTTTCGAATAAGCCTCGACCGCTTCCTCGAATTTGCGATCGAGTTGCAACGCACGTCCCATGTTGAAATGGAACGGCGCGGGATCGACCGGATTGGTTTCTTGCCGGAGCGCTTGTTCGAGACCTGCGCGCGCGCTGTCCGTCGCCCGCGCAAAGGCTTTCATGCGCGTCTGCGCGACGCACAGACTGTTGTAGAACACCGGATCGGGCAAGCGCTCGATGGCGCGCAACAACCAGGCTTCGGCATCACCGGCATGGTCTTGCTCGAGCGCAACGACGCCGCGCAAATGCAGGACATGGGGATGAGCGGCATCGATGGCGAGACACGCTTCGGTCCATTGCAAGGCCGCGTCCCAGTGTCGCGCGTTGTAGGCATCGACGGCGCGCTTGTAGCATTCGGAGAGATTGTCTTGCATGAAAATTTTGATGAGGACGTTGCACTTTCCCGGCGACTTCCAACACCGCCGACAGGCTCGCGATTATAGGCAACGAGCACGTGGAGTTTGATCGATAGCATCGCGAAATAACGGCTTCATCAAAAAGTGACGAGCAAACGCGCCGAACGCCTCGCCCGTACAATAGCGCTTCCGCGCCCACTTACCGTTCACCGTCGATGAACCTCGTCATCCAAAGCCTCGCCCCGATCGCCGACCCGCATCTGAAGCCGCTCGCGGCGCTCGCCCGCTCGAAAGACACGCAGCGTATCGATGACACGCTCCTTCGTTTGTCCGATGCCGATCCGCTCCAGCGCCCCGACATCGACGCGTACTGCGGCACGCATGCGCTCGATTACGCGTATATCGCGCCACAAGCGAAGCTCGCGGATTTCGGCCTCGTCGCGATGGACATGGATTCGACGCTCATCACCATCGAGTGCATCGACGAAATCGCGGATTTTTGCGGGCTGAAAGCGGAAGTCGCGGCGATCACGGAAGCGTCGATGCGCGGCGAGATCAAGGATTTTCGTGAGAGCCTTACGCGTCGCGTGGCGCTCCTGAAGGGACTGGATGCGAGCGCGCTGGAAAGCGTTTATGTGGAACGGCTGCGTCTGTCGCCGGGCGCGGAACGCATGCTCGAAGGCGCACGCGCGGCGGGCCTCAAAACGTTGCTCGTGTCGGGCGGCTTCACGTTCTTTACCGACCGCCTGAAAGCGCGGCTCGGGCTGGATTACACCCACGCGAACACGCTCGAAATCGTCGATGGCAAGCTGACCGGCCAAGTCACCGGCGAGATTGTCGATGCCGATGTGAAAGCGCGCACGCTGCGCGAAACGTGCGCGAAGATCGGCATCGATCCGAAGCGGGCCATCGCCATGGGCGACGGCTCGAACGATCTCAAGATCATGGCGGAAGCCGGGCTGTCGGTCGCGTTTCGCGCGAAGCCGGTGGTGCGGCAGGCGGCAAGCGTCGCGTTCAACTTCGTCGGGCTGGACGGGTTGCTGCGCTTGTTTTGAGCGCCGGGCGCGCGTTACGCGAACGCTTTTTTCATCGCGGCGTCGATATCCGCGCGCAAATCCGCCTCGTCTTCCAGACCGATATAGAAGCGCACCAGCACGCCGCCGTGCGGCCATTGCGCGGCGGTGCGCATGGAACGGCAGTCGTAGGGCATCGCGAGGCTGTGCGAGCCGCCCCAGCTCCAGCCGATGGAGAACAACTTGAGCGCTTCCACGAAAGCATCCACTTGCGCAGCGCTGTAGCGTTGATCGAACACGATGGAGAAAAGACCGCCCGCGCCGCCTTCGAAATCGCGCTCGAAGAACGCGTGCCCCGGGCAGTCTTCGAGCGATGGATGCAGCACCGTCGCCACTTCCGGCCGCGTCTTCAGCCACAACGCCAACGAGTGCGCCGCGCGGTCGTGGGCTTCGTAGCGTAGCTTCATCGAGACGAGACTGCGGAGCACGAGCGAGGCATCGTCCGAGGACACGCCCACGCCCAACCGCATGCGCGCGCGCTTGAGCTTTTTGTGAAGCTCTTCGTCGTTGGTGATGGTTGCGCCCATCAAGATATCGCTGCCGCCCGACTGATACTTCGTCAACGCCTGCACCGAAATATCGACGCCATGCTCGAACGGCTTGAACGCGAGTCCCGCCGAATACGTGTTGTCGATCGCCGTCACGACGCCACGCGCACGCGCGGCCGCCGCGATTGCAGGCACATCGGGCACTTCCATCGTCACCGAACCGGGCGACTCGATCCAGACGAGCTTCGTGTTCGCGCGGATCAAACCGGCGATGCCCGCGCCGATCATCGGATCGTAATAAGTCACGTGCAGTCCGAAATCCGCCGCGAGCCAGTCGGCGTGATCGCGATTCGGGCCGTACACGTTGTCCGGCACGAGCACGTGATCGCCCGACTTCACCAGCCCGAAATACACGTTCGAGATCGCCGCCAAACCCGACGGCTGCAACAGCGCGAATTCGCCGCCTTCGATGACCGCGAGGCGCTGCGCGAGCGTCATCGTCGTGGGCGTGCCGTGCAGGCCATAGCGCCATTTTGAGTCGTCGCTCCAGACGAGCGAGCGCATGCTGACGAGGTCGGGAAACACCACGGTCGAGCCGCGCACGACCGGCACGGCGAACGACTCGAAGCCGGGCGTGATGCGATCGTCCGGCTGCACGATACGGGTTTGCAGGTTGAGCTTGTCGTTCGAATCGGTCATGACGTGAGAGAAAAAGTGGCGCGCATCATTCGCCGATGATGACGTTGCTCGTGCCGCCGACGCCGTTCTTCGGCGGCGGCGGTTCGAGAGAAGGCGCGGCAGGCTTTACCGAGCCGGTCGCAGGCAGCGTCTGGCCCGCCACCGCCGGGCGAAGATCGAAGGGTTGCGCGTTGGAATCGTCCGGGTTCATGCGCTCGCCCGACACGCTGCCGTCCGCCGCGAACTTGCCGACCCAGTTGCCGGTGATATGCGTGCCGTCATCCGATTCCTCGATTTCGAGCGTGTCGCCATCACGATCGCCCGCGATCAGAAACACCGCAGGATTGCCGACGTATTGATACTCGCCATGCACGCCGGAAGGATCTTCGTCCGGCCCGCTCTTTGCGCCGAGTTTCATCTCGATCTGCTTGTCGCCGAGCGTGCCGATATAGCGCGGAAAACGCGCGTATTCCGGGTTCGGCGTCAGCGCCTTCTTCGGCGGCAGCGCGAGTTCCTTGATGGCGGCCTGCGCGCCGTGTGCATCGGCTTCGCCGGGTGCGCGCTGATCGGCGGCGGTGACGCCGGGTTGCATCGGCGAACTACAACCCGCCAGCGCCACGAGCGCGAACGCCATTGCAATGAAACTGCACGCGCCCTTCTTTCCATGCTTCATGCTTGCTTCCTTCAATGTCGCGACGGTTAAATCCGCTCGAAAATCGCCGCGATGCCCTGCCCGCCGCCGATGCACATCGTCACGAGCGCATAACGTCCGCCGATGCGTTGCAGTTCGTACAGCGCCTTCACGGTGATGAGCGCGCCCGTCGCGCCGATCGGATGCCCGAGCGAAATGCCCGAGCCATTCGGGTTCACCTTCGCCGGATCGAGCTTCAATTCCTGCGTGACGGCGCACGCCTGCGCGGCGAATGCTTCGTTGGCTTCGATCACATCGAGATCGTTCACGGACAGCCCCGCGCGCTCCAGCACCTTCTGCGTGGCGGGCACCGGGCCGATACCCATGATCTTCGGATCGACGCCCGCATGCGCGTAAGCAACCAGGCGCGCGAGCGGCTTCGCGCCGCGCTTCTCCGCGACGCTGCGTTCCATCAGCACGACGGCGGCCGCTGCATCGTTGATGCCGGACGCATTGCCCGCCGTCACCGTGCCGTTCTCTTTCGCGAACACGGGTTTGAGTTTCGCGAAGTCGTCGAGCGTCGCGTTCAGGCGCACGTGCTCGTCCTGATCGAACACGGTCTCGCCTTTTTTCGATGCCAGCGTGACCGGCAGAATCTGTTCCCTGAAATAGCCCGCTTCGATGGCCATGGCCGCGCGCCGGTGCGATTCGAGCGCCAACGCGTCCTGCATCTCGCGCGTGATGCCGAATTTCTGCGCGACGTTTTCCGCCGTCACGCCCATGTGGATCTTGTCGAAGGGATCGTTGAGCGCGCCCACCATCATATCGACGATGCGCGCATCGCCCATGCGCTGGCCGAAGCGCGCGGCGGGCATGATGTACGGCGCGCGGCTCATGTTCTCCGCGCCGCCACCGATGGCGATATCGGCATCGCCCAGCAAAATGGCTTGGGATGCCGAAACGATCGCCTGCAAGCCCGAGCCGCACAAACGGTTCACCGTCAGCGCGGGCGCGGATTGCGTCACGCCACCGTCCAGCGCCGCGACGCGCGCGAGATACATGTCGCGCGGCTCGGTCTGGATGACGTTGCCGAATACGACGTGGCCGACTTCATCGCCTTGCACGTGTGCACGGGACAACGCCTCGCGCACCACGCGCGCGCCAAGATCGGTCGGCGCGAAATCCTTGAGCGATCCGCCGAAATCGCCGATTGCGGTGCGTACACCGCTCACCACCACTACGTCACGCTGCATATCGAGTCTCCATCGGTTGGGTAGCGTTTTAACGTTATCGGTATCTTCGCGCGTTTAGTACGCGCTTGCTTATTCCGCCAGCGCTTGCTCGACCATCGCTTTCGTCGGAATCGGTGCGACTGCGCCGAAACCCTGCGTCGAGAGCGCGGCCGCGACGTTCGCATAGCGCGCGGCGGCGAACGGATCGTCGCCCGCCACGAGACGCGCGATGAACGCGCCGCCGAAGCAATCGCCCGCGCCGGTGGCATCGACCGCATTCACGACACGGCCCGGCACGACGCGCCGTTCGTCAGGCGTGGCGATATACGCGCCCTCGCGGCCCAGCTTCAACGCGACGACCTTCGGGCCGAGCGCGAGCAATGCATCGACGATGGCGTCCTTGTCTTCGTGGCCGGTGAGCACGGTGACATCGTCCCAACTCGGCAGGCAGATATCGCACTGGCGGATGGCGTCGAGCATCACGGCGCGGGCGCGCGCGAGCGGCCACAGCTTCAGGCGCAGGTTCGTGTCGAAGCTGACTTTCACGCCGTGCGTGCGCGCATGGTCGATGGCGGCGAGCGCGGCATCGCAGGCCGACACGCCGATCGCCAGACTGATGCCCGACAGATGCACCACCTTCGCCGCCGCGATCATGTCCAGCGGCAGATGCGCGGGCGCATAGCGGCTCGCGGCCGAACCCGCGCGCAGATAATCGAAGCGATGCCCGTTCTCGCCATGCGAGACGAAATACACGCCGGTGGGCGCGTCCGGGTTCACGCGCACGGCGGACGTATCCACGTTTTCCGCGCGCCACAGATCGAGCAACAACTGGCCGAACTGATCCTGACCGACGGCCGACACGAAGCCCGTCGATGCCCCCTGCCGCGATGCCGCGATCAGGAAGTTCGACACGTCGCCGCCGACGCCTTGCAGGTAGTTCGGCTCACCGCGCTTGGACTGGTTGAATTCGATCATCGCCTCGCCGAGCGCGAGGACTTGCGGCATCGGTGACATCGCTTAGACCTCGCCCCAGAGATCGTGGCCGTCCGCGCCGGTGATCTTCACCGAGACGAAATCGCCGGCCTTGTAGCGCTTGGACGCCTTGGTCGTCGGCGCGATATACACCACGCCGTCGATTTCCGGCGCATCGGCGGAGGTACGGCCCACGCCGCCATCCGCGCTGACTTCATCGACGAGCACCTTGAGCGTCTTGCCGACCTTGCGCTTCATGCGCTTCGCCGCGAGTTCCTCGGCCAGTTCCATGAAGCGCGCGCGGCGTTCCTCGCGCACGTCGTCGGGCAGCGCGCCGTCGAGTTCGTTGGCGGTCGCCCCTTCGACCGGCGAATACGCGAAGCAGCCGACGCGATCCAGATCCGCTTCCTTGATGAAATCCAGCAGCGTCTGAAACTGTTCCTCGGTTTCGCCCGGAAAGCCCGCGATGAACGTGCTGCGGATGGTCAGATCCGGACACATCTCGCGCCACGCCTTCACGCGTTCGAGCACCTTCTCGGCATTGGCCGGACGCTTCATGCGCTTGAGCACGTCAGGGTGCGCGTGCTGGAACGGCACGTCGAGATACGGCAGCACGTGACCCTTGAGCGGACCTTCGGCCATCATCGGAATGACTTCATCGACGCTCGGATACGGATACACGTAATGCAGACGCACCCACGCGCCGTACTGCGCGGCCAGTTCGCCGAGCGCGCCGACGAGTTCGGTCATGCGCGTCTTGAGCGGCTTGCCGTTCCAGAAGCCCGTGCGGTACTTCACATCGACGCCATACGCGCTCGTGTCCTGCGAAATCACCAGCAATTCCTTCACGCCCGACTTGAACAAATTTTCCGCTTCGAGCATGACTTCCGCGACCGGGCGCGAGACCAGATCGCCGCGCATCGACGGAATGATGCAGAACGTGCAGCGATGATTGCAGCCTTCGGAAATCTTCAGGTAAGCGTAATGACGCGGCGTGAGCTTGATGCCGGCAGCCGGCACGAGATCGATGAACGGATCGTGCGGTTTCGGCAGATGCAGATGCACCGCGTTCATCACTTCGTTGGTCGCGTGCGGGCCGGTCACGGCGAGCACTTTCGGATGCACGTCTTCGATCAGACCCGTGCCGCTCGCGCTTTTTTTCGCGCCGAGACAGCCGGTCACGATGACCTTGCCGTTCTCGCTCAGCGCCTCGCCGATGGCGTCGAGGCTTTCCTGCACCGCTTCGTCGATGAACCCGCACGTATTGACGACGACGAGATCCGCGCCATCGTAGCTGCCGGAGATTTCGTAACCTTCGGCGCGCAGTTGGGTGATGATCTGCTCGGAGTCGACGAGAGCTTTGGGGCAGCCGAGGGAAACCATGCCGATGCGGGGCACAGCATTCGGCTTGATGTTTGAATCCAAAGAATTTTTCACGGGGAGACTGTCTTGTGGAGGGCAGCGGCGGACGCGCGCAGGCAATCCGCTATTTTACTCCGTGATGCCGGGGCGGCTTTGGGCTTGAATCAGGCGGCCCCGATCAATACTTCGGCAGGAATGTGCAGCCCCTCGTGCAAACGCCGGATCATCGCGAGACTCAGCGCGCGCTTGCCAGCCAAGACCTCATAGACACGGTTGGAACTGCCGATGTACGGCTGCATGTCCGGCACCGACAAACCCGCCTGCTCCATTCGAAACTTGATCGCCTCGATGGGGCTGGGCGCGGCCAGCGGGAAGTGCTCGGCTTCGTAGCGTTCGATCAGGATCGCCAGCACGTCGAGCGCATCGCCTTCGGGCGTGCCGGGTGCGGGGTCTGCATCGACCAGCGCCGACGCGGCGCTCAGCGCGCGGGCATAGTCGGATTCGCTTCGGATTGGGCGAATGTCCATTGACTTACTCCATTTCCACGGTCGCCGCGTCGACCTTTACTTGATATAGGCCACGCCGTCTTCGTGACGAATCAGGCTTAAGCAACGGCTTAATCTTGGCAGTTCTTATATCTCGAATTCTTAAAAAAGGACAGAACGTTACAAAGAGGCCAAGAGTGCGCTCTAACATGGCGCTCTCCATTCGCATCGCTCGCCGCCCCATGCTCGACACCTCCGCACTCCGCACCTTCAACCCCCTCTTCATCACCCCCTGCTATTCAGGCCAGGTCACCTCCGGTTTCGCCACCAGCATGCTGTCGCTCACCAACGAGTTATGGCAACTCGGCGTGCAAGGCTCGGTACGCATCCGTTCCGGCGAAAGCCTCGTCACGCGCGCGCGCAACGAAGCCACCGCGCATTTTCTGGCGCACAAGCAGCACACGCATTTGTTCTGGATCGATGCAGACATCGGCTTCACGCCGGATCAGGCGTTGCGTCTGTTACTGGCGGACCGCGATGTGGTCGCGGGCGTCTATCCGCTCAAGCGCTTCAACTGGAGCGGCACGATTCCCGAAGGCATGACGCAGGACCAGTTCCTCACGCGCGCGCTGCGCTATCCGGTCAACACGCACGACAGCATCGATATGACGATCGATGCCGACGGTTTCATGGAAGTGAGCGAAGCGCCGACCGGCTTCATGTGCATCAAGCGAAGCGTGCTGGAAACGATGATCGCGCGCATGCCCGAACTGCAGTACGTGCCCGACGCCCCGCCGGAGTCGCCGCTGCACGGCCATTGCTACCGTTTCTTCGACGTGATGGTCGAACCCGAGACCAACCGCTATCTCTCGGAAGACTATGCGTTCTGCCGGCGCTTTCGCGATCTCGGCGGCAAGGTGCACGTGGACACGCGCTCGAAACTCGCGCACCACGGCTCGTACACTTATCGCGGGGATTTCGGCGCGGCGTGGGCGCAAGATCCGGCGCGAGCCGTAGGCGGTCAGTAACGGTCATCGACCGCCGGCGTCACTTCTTCTCGGTCGACGACGCCGGCGTGGGCGCCTGGAACGGGAAGGTGTTGAACATCGTCTTCGCCTGGTTCTGCATCTGCTCCTGCATCTGCACGAACATGTTCTTCGACTGCTCGATGTAGCTGGTCATCATGCCCTGCATCATCGGGGCCTGCATGTTCATGAACTGCGACCAGACTTCCGGGTTGAGCGCGTTGCCGTCGTAAATGCCCTTGCTCTGTTCGGACAGCTTCTGCTGGATGTCGATGAACGCCTGGATATTTTTCTCCAGATACGTGCCCATCATGCCCTGCATGGCGTGGCCGTAGAAGCGGATGATCTGCGAGAGCATCACCGATGAAAACATCGGCAAGCCGCCGCTCTCCTCTTCGAGAATGATCTGAAGCAGGATCGCGCGCGTGAGGTCGTCGTTCGACTTCGCATCCAGAACCTTGAACTCCTCCTGATCGAGCACGAGCTGTTTCACATCGGACAGCGTGATGTACGTGCTCGTTTCGGTGTCGTAGAGGCGCCGGTTCGGATATTTTTTGATGAGTCGTTCGGCGGATTTCTTTGTAGTAGTAGTGGTGGTCATTGAACGCCTTCTAAACGCAAGACTGTACTGCGATGGCAGCAAGCGAGTCTTGCGTTGTCGCAAAAAGCGTTGCTGCTGGTTCGCCGTTGTTGAGATATCCGGCAAGGGGCGGCGTCCTCGGGCGCATGGCGGGCGCCCGGAAGCAGGATGCAGCCCCGTGTCAGTCCATCGGCCTGTCAGCCCATGTGCAGGCCGCCATTCAGCGAGAAGTCCGCGCCGGTCGAGAAACCCGACTCGTCCGATGCCAGCCACGCGACGATCGAGCCGATCTCGTCGGGCGTGCCCAGGCGGCGGACCGGAATGGTCGCCACGATCTTTTCCAGCACTTCGGGGCGGATCGCCTTCACCATCTCCGTGCCGATATAGCCCGGCGACACGGTGTTGACCGTCACGCCCTTGGTCGCCACTTCCTGCGCCAGCGCCATCGTGAAGCCATGAATGCCGGCCTTGGCGGTCGAATAGTTCGTCTGCCCGAACTGGCCTTTCTGCCCGTTCACCGACGAAATATTCACGATACGCCCGAAGCCACGCTCCACCATGCCTTCGATGACCTGCTTCGTCACGTTGAACAGGCTCGTGAGGTTGGTATCGATGACGGCGGTCCAGTCTTCGTGCGTCATCTTGCGGAACACGACGTCGCGCGTGATGCCGGCATTATTCACCAGCACATCGACTTCGCCCACTTCCGCCTTGACTTTATCGAACGCGACCTTGGTCGATTCCCAGTCGCCCACGTTGCCTTCCGAGGCGATGAAGTCGAAGCCGAGCGCCTTTTGGGCTTCGAGCCACTTGACCCGGCGCGGCGAATTCGGGCCGCAGCCCGCGACGACCGTGAAGCCATCCTTGTGCAGCCGCTGGCAGATACTCGTGCCGATGCCGCCCATTCCGCCGGTTACATACGCTATACGCTTCGCCATTCCTCACTCCATTTTGTTATGCGGACGACGCCTCCTGACCCCGTCCGCTTGCCCTTCCCGACCCGCCTGATGCTTCGGATTACGTATATTATTTTTACGGACGTTCCAGCGCCAGCGCGACACCCATGCCGCCGCCGATGCACAGCGACGCCAGGCCCTTCTTCGCGTCACGCTTCTGCATCTCGTGCAGCAGCGTGACCAGAATCCGCGCGCCCGATGCGCCGATCGGATGCCCGATCGCAATCGCACCGCCGTTCACGTTGATCTTCGACTGGTCCCAGCCCATCTGCTTGTGCACGGCGAGCGCTTGTGCGGCGAACGCTTCGTTGATTTCCATCAGGTCGAGGTCGTTCACGGACCAGCCTGCGCGTTCGAGGCAGCGCTTCGAGGCCGGCACCGGGCCCATGCCCATCACCTTCGGATCGACGCCCGCGTTTGCGTAGGCCTTGATGCGTGCGAGCGGCGTGAGGCCGAGCGCTTCCGCCTTCTTCGCCGACATCACGATCACGGCTGCTGCGCCATCGTTAATGCCGGATGCGTTCGCCGCCGTCACCGTGCCTTCTTTCGAGAACGCGGGCTTCAATCCCGAAAGCGCTTCTGCGGTCACGCCGTGACGAACGAACTCGTCCGTGGTGAACTTGACCGGATCGCCTTTGCGCTGCGGGATCGAAACCGGCACGATTTCATCGTCGAAGCGGCCGGACTTCTGCGCGGCTTCGGCCTTGTTCTGCGAGAGCGCCGCGAACTTGTCCTGTTCCTCACGCGTGATGCCGTATTCGCGTGCGACGTTCTCGGCGGTCGTGCCCATGTGGTAGTTGTTATAAACGTCCCACAGACCATCGACGATCATCGAGTCGATCAGCTTGGCGTCGCCCATGCGGAAGCCATCGCGCGAACCGGGCAGCACGTGCGGCGCCGCGCTCATGTTCTCCTGACCGCCCGCGATCACGATCTCCGCATCGCCCGCGATGATGGCATTGGCCGCGAGCATCACCGCCTTGAGACCCGAGCCGCACACCTTGTTGATCGTCATGCCCGGCACCATGTCCGGCAAACCGGACTTGATGACCGACTGACGTGCCGGGTTCTGTCCCGAACCCGCCGTCAACACTTGTCCGAGGATGACTTCGCTGATCTGCTCGGGCTTCACGCCCGACCGCTCCAGCAAGGCCTTGATGACCGTTGCACCCAGATCCGGCGCCGCGATTTTCGCGAGCGAGCCGCCAAACTTGCCGACCGCTGTACGCGCGGCCGATACGATCACTACGTCAGTCATTTTCTCTGTCCTTTGGCATTGAAGTTAATTGATCTCAAGTCGCGCGATGCATGAATCGCGCACCCTCCTCTCCCATGCCGTTCAGAAGTCGCGTTCCAGCACATATCGCCCGGGCGCAGGCTCGATCACCGGATGAGCCTTCGACCCTTGCGTCGTCGCTGCCTTGACCTGCTCGCCCGCGTGCTGCGCGAGCCATGCCGACCACGTCGGCCACCAACTGCCCGGATGCTCCGTTGCCGCATCGAACCACTCGTCGGCGTCGCCGGGCAGCCGGTCCGTCTCGCCGTCGAGAATCCAGAAACTGCGCTTGTTCTTCGAGGGCGGATTGATCACGCCCGCGATATGTCCCGATGCGCCCAGCACAAATTTCTGCGGCCCGCTCAGAATCGGCGCGGATGCATACGCCGACTTCCACGGCACGATGTGATCCTCGCGCGAGCCGTACAGGAACGTGGGCAGCGTGAGGCGCGAAAGGTCGATCGACTCGCCGCATACCGTCAGCGCGTTGGGTTCCTTCAGCTTGTTTTCGAGGTACGTGTTGCGCAGATACCAGACGCACATCGGACCGGGCAGATTGGTCGAATCGCTGTTCCAGAACAGCAGGTCGAACGCCTGCGGGCTTCGTCCTTTGAGATAGTTATCGACGACGTAGTTCCACACCAGATCGTTCGGCCGCAGATAGGAAAACGTGTTGGCGAACTCGATGCCGCGCATGAGTCCCGCCGGTGCGCCCTGCTTGCCGCCGATGGCGCGTTCGCGCATCTGCACATGCGCTTCGTCGACGAAGACATCGAGCACGCCCGTGTCGGAGAAGTCGAGCATGGAGGTGAGCATGGTCATCGACGCGGCCGGGTCTTCACCGCGCGCCGCCGCCACCGCGAGCGCATTCGCCAGAATGGTCCCGCCGATGCAGAAGCCCAGCGTGTTGATCTGCTCCTGCCCGGTGATCTCCTGAATCGCGCCGATCGATTCGAGCACGCCTTCCTCGACGTAATCGTCCCAGTCCTTGTGCGCGATCGACTGATCCGCATTGCGCCACGACAGGATGAACACCTGATGCCCCTGTTCGAGCGCATAACGCACGAGCGAGCCTTCGGGCGAAAGATCGAGGATATAAAACTTGTTGATGCACGGCGGCACGATCAGCAAGGGCCGCGCGTACACCTTCGGCGTGAGCGGCGTGTACTGAATGAGTTGCGCGAGTTCGTTCTCGTACACCACCGAACCTTCCGTCGAGGCGATGTTCTTGCCCACCGCGAAGCGCGATTCGTCCGACTGCGAAATCTTGCCGCGCTGCATGTCGCTGAGCAGATTCATCATGCCCTGACGCAGACTCTCGCCCTTGCTTTCGATGAGCATCTTCTGCGCATCCGGATTGAGCGCGAGGAAGTTGCTCGGCGATGCGGCGGCCGCCCATTGCTGCACGGTAAAGCGAATGCGCTCACGCGTTTTCGGGTCGCTCTGCACGGCATCCGCGAGTTCCTGCAGATAACGCGCGTTGAGCAGATACCACGCCGCCGTGAAGGCGTAAGCGGGCGTCTGCTGCCATGACGTATCCGAGAAACGGCGATCCTTGATGGCCGACGGATCGATGGCCTGCGCGCCCGCTTGCTTGAGCAAGTCGGCGGCATCGCGCGAATAATCGCTTTGCAGTTGATGCAGCTTTTCAGGCGGAATGGCGGCAGTCGGAATCTTCGGCAGCGTGGGCAAGCCCTGCATGGCCGCGCCGAAACCCGGCATGCTGCTCGCGAGCTTGGCGAATTCCGCCATGCCGTTCGCTTTCGTGAAGTCGGGCATCTGCGGCAGCGAGCCGAGGTTCGGGAAGGCGTTCGGCAAACCGCTCATGCCGGGGAATGCCAGAAACGGCATGGCACCCGGTGCGCCCATCGCGCCGAATGTGGCGAACGGAGACGCCGCCGCGCCATTTCCTTTCGAACCTTCAGCGGCCGTTTTCGCCTGAGGATTTGCTGCGGCAGCAAATTTGGCCCACTGCGCCGGGTCCGCGACCGAGCGCCACGCGTTGAGCCACTGATCGAACGCTTGTTGAACGCCTGTCTGTACGCCTGTCGAATCGGCAGATGCTTGCGCCGGATTGCTGTCGGCAGTACGGGAGCGGGAAGAAGAGGAGGAATTTTTGGAAGCCATACCCGCTTTTGACCTGTGAGTCTTGCAAGACTGGATTGCTGATGCAGGCATCGCCGGGCTTGATCTGCCAGCGCGCAAGTATTGGTGCGCTCTATGCGCGCGGCAAAGAGTGACCCTTGCTACGCCGTGCCCGATTGGTTGAATTCCCGGAACATTCTTGCTCTCAGGCGTCGGGCATGTCAATGCTTCGCCCCGATTTTGCCGCAGCGCGATAATTTTTTAATTATCGTTTTCCCCCATCATAAATATTGCTTTTTGGCGGAAGTTTGTCGAATGCGGCACGCGCATGACAAGCGTCTGAAAAGACGTTCGTCGTGCGATCAATCGGCGAGCCAGATCATCGCGGCCATGCGGCCGGTCACGCGGTCACGGCGGTAGGAATAGAAGCGTTCGGTCTCGGTGACGGTGCAATGCGTGCCGCCATGAATGCGCGATGCATCGACGCCCAGGTCCGCGAGACGCAAGCGCGCGAGCGTGAAGATATTGGCGAAGTGTTTACCCGGTGCGCCTGCGGGTTTGAACGCGGCGGCGGTCGCATCGCGTCGATGCGGGTTCGCGGCGGTCATGAATGCTTCGAGCACGTCATCGCCCACTTCGAATTTTTCGGGGCCGATGGCCGGACCGAGATACGCGTTTAGCGCGGATGGCGCGACATTCGCCAGTTGCGCCACGCGCTCACCCGTTTTCTCCACGATGCCCGCCGCCAGCCCACGCCAGCCCGCGTGCGCCGCGCCGACCGCGCGGCCTGCGTCGTCGCAGAACAGAACGGGCAGGCAATCGGCCGTCATCACGACGCTCACGACGCCCGGACGGTCGGTCACGCTGGCATCCGCGCGAATGGTTTCGCCCTGCGCGCGGCGCGCGATGACCTGCGCCGCGTCCTCGACCTGCGCACCGTGGATCTGTGCCAGCCACGCGGCTTGCGTCGCGCCGGTCAGCGCCAGCGCGCGGCGGCGATTCTCGTGGACGGCTTCGAGCGCATCGTCTGTCGATAGACCGAGATTGAGACCGCCCGCGCCGGATGCGGCGTCATCGTAAGGACCGGTGCTCACGCCGCCCGCACGCGTCGTCACGAAGGCGCGCACGCGCGGCGACACGCGCCACTGCGGCCACAGGCAATGCTTCGCGTCGAGCGCTTCCGATGCGTTCGTCATGCTTCGTCGTCCTCCGGATCTTCGTCTTCCCAGTCTTCGTCGTCGTGGACTTCGTAGACTTCGGGGAAGTCGTCGTCATCATCGTATTCGGCTTGCTCGGCCGTGCCGAAGCCGAGCGCGGCGGCGAGCGCCACCATGTCTTCGGGCATGTCCGCGCGCCAGTGGACTTCGCGGCCAGTCGCCGGATGAATCAGCCCGAGCCGCCACGCATGCAGCGCCTGCCGCGCGAAGCCATCGGGCAGCGGCGTGACCGAACGCCTGCCGCGCGCGTGGCCGTACACCGGATCGCCCAGCAACGGATGCCGCGCATGCGCGAAATGCACGCGAATCTGATGCGTGCGGCCCGTTTCGAGATCGCAATGAACGGCGCTCACCGGCTGGTTGTTCCAGATCGTCCGGTCGATGGTGCGAAAGTGCGTGCGCGCCGGTTTGCCCGACGCACTTTCGACCACCGCCATGCGCGTGCGCTCGCGCGGATCGCGGCCGATGGGTGCGTCGATGGTGCCGTCGTCCGGCATGGTGCCCCACACGAACGCGACGTAACGGCGCTTGACCGTGCGCGCCTGAAGCTGACGCACGAGGTCGGTCTGCGCTTCCAGCGTGCGCGCAACGACCATCAGCCCCGACGTTTCCTTGTCCAGCCGATGCACGATGCCCGCGCGCGGCAGTCCCGCCGCATCGGCATAACGATGCAGCAGGCCGTTGAGCAGCGTGCCACTCCAGTTCCCCGCCGCCGGATGCACGACCATGCCGGCGGGCTTGTTGATCACGACGAGCGTTTCATCTTCGTACACGATCTCCAGCGGCACCGGCTCCGGCGCGAACGCGAGCTGCTCCGGCAGCAGATCCGGCACGAGCGTGATGCGCGCATCGAGCGGCACGGGCTGACGCACTTTGGCGCGCTCGCCGTTCACGAGCACGCGCCCTTCCTCGATCCAGCCTTGCAAACGGCTGCGCGAGAACTCGGGGAAAACCTTCGCGATCACCTTGTCCAGACGCTCGCCCGCAAGCGAATCGGGCACGTGCGCCACGCGCGGCGCCTCATCCGCCGCGTCCGGTGCGCTCGCGCCGGAACGCTCCGCATCGATGCGCGATGAGTCGTCGGCCGAATCGCATCGGCTATAATCTTTGAGTTGGTCTTTGGTACTGCGCGAAGAAGATGAGTTCACTGAGCGGATCACTGAGCGGGTACTTGAGCGGGTCATTTAAACGTAATGCCAGGGGAGCAACGGGAAGCTCGCGGAAACAGTCCGCGTGGTCGGTCAGGTCGGCGGCAATCGTCGCCCGGTCAACGTATCACGCGAAACGCCGCGCTTCGATCGTTGCGTACCGTGTCGTCGGCAGCCCACCGCGCGGCGATACGGCCAGACACACAGAATCAGCCAGGAACAGCAAGCACTGATGCGAGCCTTCAACACCCTTCATCAATCGATGCAGCAATCGATCAAGTATCTGGCGCTGGCCGCGAGCGTCGCCATTGTTGCGGCCTGCCACGGTCTGCCCGAGAAAACCGACGAAACGGCGACCTGGAATAACAACAAATTATATACGGAGGCTCAGGACGCGCTGGACGGCAAAGACTGGGGCAAATGCGCCAAGTACTTCGAAGGACTCGAAGGCCGCGACCCGTTCGGGCATTTCGCGCAGCAGGCGCAGATCAACGTGGCCTACTGCAACTGGAAGGACGGCGAAACCGCCAACGCGGATCAGGCCATCGACCGGTTCATCAAGCTGCACCCGGATCATCCCGAGATCGCGTATGCGTACTATCTCAAGGGCATGATCCACTTCAACGACGACCTGGGTCTGTTCGGCCGCTTCTCCGGTCAGGACATGAGCGAGCGCGATCCGAAGTCGCTGCGCGAGTCGTATGACGCGTTCAAGATGGTCGTGGACAAGTATCCGCAAAGCAAGTACGCGCCGGATGCCGCGCAGCGCATGCGCTATATCGTGAACGCGCTGGCGTCACATGAAGTGCATGCTGCGGACTACTACTATCGTCGTGGCGCGTATGTGGCGGCGATCAACCGCGCGCAGCTCGCCATTCGCGAGTACAAGAACGCCCCGGCAACGGAAGACGCGCTGCATATCATGATGCTGTCGTATCAGCAGTTGAACCAGCCGCAAATGGCCGATGACACCAAGCGCGTGCTCGCCGCCACGTTCCCGGACAGCCCGTATGTGACGGGCAAGCGTCGCGCGAACGCGGCGAAGCCTTGGTATCAGATTTGGTAAGTCGAAGTTGATCCAGCAACAAGAGAAAGGGCGCCGAGGCGCCCTTTTTTATTGCTTCGATTCCTCGAAAAACGCCTGCACCACCTCGACTTCACGCGTGCGCTTGAACGGCGGCAGACTCTGCCAGATGCGCCGGCCATACGGTTTATCGACGAGCCGCGTATCGCAGATCATCAATACGCCGCGATCGGTTTCCGCGCGAATCAAGCGCCCCGCGCCCTGCTTGAGCGTGATGACCGCTTGCGGCAACTGATGCACGGCGAACGGGCTCAATCCCTTGCGCGTGAGTGCATCGAGACGCGCGGCGAGGACCGGATCGTCGGGCGGCGCGAACGGCAGCTTGTCGATGACAACGAGCGACAGCGCATCGCCACGCACATCGACGCCTTCCCAGAAACTTTGGCTACCCACGAGAATCGCGTTGCCGTACGCACGAAAACGGTCGAGCAGTTCGGTGCGGCTGGCATCGCCCTGAACGAGCAGCGGATTGTCCCAGCCGCGCTGTTCCATGATGTCGCGCAGACGCGTGGCGATGCGATCCACAGCGCGCAAAGTCGTGCACAGGAAGAACACGCCGCCGCCCGCCGCTTCGATCACCGGCAGCGCGGCGTCGAACACGGCGTCCGTGAATTGCGGCGAGGACGGCTGCGGCACGTTGCGCGGCACGTAGAGCAGGCCTTGCGTCGGGTAATCGAAGGGACTCGGCAAGGTCATCGAGCGGCGCGCGTTCAGGCCCATTTGCGCCGCGTAATGCGTGAAGTCGCCACGCACCGAAAGCGTCGCCGAGGTGAAGATCCACGCGCGTGGCACACCCGCGCGCTGTTTCGCGAAAATCGGCGCGACGGATAGCGGCGTTTCATGCAACTGAACCGTGTGTGAGAACACTTCGATCCAGCGCACCATTTCGTTCGGTTCTTCCTTCGCGGCTGCGCTCGCGGTTTCCTCGGACTCGACCACCGCACGTTCGAGCGCGGTCGGCGGCGTGGTCCAGCCGGACAGTTGATCCTGCAATTCACGCGCGCGCCGCACCAGGGCTTGCAGCGATTCCGCGCGTTCGGCGTGTTGCGCGAGCGCGGCCGTCAAGGCATCGAGATGTGTTTCCAGTACGTCGAGCGCTTCGAACAGCGGATGCCCGTCAGCCAACTGGCCCACGGAGAAGCGCGCCGAATCTTCCTTGAACGCGAGCCGCAGATCGCGCGCCGCACGTTCCAGCGAAGCCCCGAGCTTGGTCCAGTCCGCTGCATCGCGTGCGTGGCTCAGGCCTTCGGCGACCGTATCGCGCGCGAGTTCCAGCAATTGCGTGGTGGAGAGCGTGTCGCCGAAGAACAGCGTCGCCGTCTCCGGCAACTGATGCGCCTCGTCGAAGATGATGGTGTTCGCCATCGGCAACAATTCAGCCATGCCGGTGTCGCGCAGCATCACATCGGCGAAAAAAAGATGGTGATTCACCACCACGATATCGGCCTGCTGCGCCTCCTTGCGCGCCTGCATCACGAAGCATTCCTTGTAATGCGGGCATTCCTGACCGAGACAGTTATCACGCGTGGACGTGACCATCGGCCAGACGGGCGAGTTTTCCGGGACGCTCGCGAGTTCGGCCTTGTCGCCCGTGCGCGTGATCTTCGCGAACCGCACGATTTCCTGAAGATGCGACGTGTCCTTGCGCGACGGCAGCCGCCCGTTGTCGGCGGTGCGCTCCAGATAGTAGTGACACAGATAGTTCGCGCGGCCCTTGAGCATGGCGACGGAAACCGGCACGGCAAGCGCATCGCGCACGGTCGGGATATCGCGCTGAAAAAGCTGATCCTGCAGATGCTTCGTGCCTGTGGACACGATCACCTTGCCGCCCCACAGCATGGCCGGCACGAGGTAAGCATAAGTCTTGCCGGTGCCGGTGCCGGCCTCCACGATCAACGTGTTCTCGCCGCCGTCGATGGCCGCCTTCGCGGTCGCGATGCCGACTTCATCCGCGCTCGGCTCGCTTGGCGCATGCGGCTTGTCCGATGGCCCGAGCTTGCGCGCGGGACGGCGCTGCGCTTCGAACATCGCGGGCTCGGGCATCGCGCGGCCGGAGGCTTCCATCGCGGCGGCGACGGACTGCGCCATCTCGATCTGCGAGGCGCGCGTGCGATATCCGTCGATGGCGCGCGCGAGCAGGCCATCGGCGGAAAAGATCGCTTCGAGTTCGGTGCGGCGTTTCGCCGTCAGGACGTGCGGCGCGCGTTCGGTGTCGCCGGAGGATGCGGGTGAGTTCAAAGCGGAATCGGTCCTGCTGCGTGGTGCGGCGTGATGTGGGTTTTGGCAGGGATCGACTGCATGCGGCTCAATGAATGTCGGTATCCAGTTGCAACTGAAGCAGGAGGATCGTGTCCTTTACCTTGAGCTTGCGTTTCTTCAGGCGCCTGAGTTCAAGATCGTCGATGCCGGCCATTTTCTCGATCAGCACATCGAGGCCGTGATGCTCGTCCTGCAACTGCGCGATGCGATCGCGGAGCACGCTGGCGTCCACGGCAGGTTGTCGGGGTGCGTTCAAGCGCTGCTGCATGCTCGCCTCCTGTCTTCCTTCGTCGCTTCGGGCTGGCCAGTGTCCGCTTGCTACGGCGTTCGGACTACTGGCCTTGTTGCTGCTGTTGCTTCAACTGGTCCTGCCGCTGCTGTTCCTGCTGGGCTTGCTGCGCCTTTTCCTGCTGCTTGCGGGCGGCTTCCTTCTGACGCGCTTCCACCTCGGCGCGATGCTGCGCGGCGTCCTGCTGCTTCTGCTCGTAACGCTGCGCTTTCAGATCGCGGTCCTGCGCATCCTGCACGCCACGGGCGCGCGCGTCGTTCAACTTCTGCTGATAGTCGGCCTGCTTGCGATCGTAAGCCGCCTGATTGGCCGCGCGCTGCGGTGCATCGGCGTTGCGCTGGGCGGCGGCGAGCGCGTTCTTGCGCTGCTTGTCTTCGTACGACTGCTGGGCGGCTTGCTCGTTGGCGGCGCGTTGCGGCGCACCGGCATCGTACTGGGCCTGTTTGATCGCGCTCTGCTCGTCGCGTTCCTTCGCACGTTCGGCGCGCTGTTCATCGTCCAGCGCCAACTGCTCCTGACGAATCTGCCGGCGCGATTCGCGCATTTGCGTGCGCGCACGGTCGATACAGTGATTCACGAAGAAATTGCCATAGCAGTCGTGTTCCTTGACGCCATAGGCATAGTCGTTTTCTTCGGTGCGCTTGTCCAGCGCCTTTTGACGGCGCGCGAAATCGTCGCGCAACGCGGCTTCGGAAGTCTGCGTGGACGACGCGCCATCGAGCGGCTGCGCGGTCACGGACGTCGTGGGATCGATTGGCTTCGGGGTCTGAGCGAACGCGGGAAGCGCGACCAAAGCGCCAGCCACGCAAAGCGAAGACGCAGTGCGTGAAAGCGAGCGGAGAATGAGCGATTGAATGAGCGGCAACGTGATAAATAATCCGTAGCGAAGCGGTCTTTTCGATGCCGAAATTCTATCACCGTGCGCCGAAGCGCTTCGGCATTTATGGCAAAATCCCCCGCTCCAGCAACCCGGCTCGTCCATGCGAAGTCAATGCGAAGCGCCCGCGCCGCTGTCCCGCACCAAGGTCGGTGCCTTCTTCCTCTGCGGCGCTTGTCTCCTTTGTCTCCTTCGCTTTTTGTTTGGCCCCGACGAGCCAGTCACCGCGCAGAATCATGACGGAAACCGTAGCACTCAAGATCGTACAGCGCATTGCCACCGAACTGACCGTGCAGCCGCGTCAGGTCGCCGCCGCCGTGCAGCTTTTGGACGAAGGCTCGACCGTGCCGTTCATCGCACGTTATCGAAAGGAAGTGACGGGCAATCTCGACGACACGCAATTGCGCACGCTCGAAGAACGCCTGATCTATCTGCGCGAACTGGAAGACCGGCGCGCCGCGATTATTTCGAGCATCGACGAGCAAGGCAAGCTCTCTGACGAACTGCGCACTGCTATCGAAGGCGCGGATAGCAAACAGGTGCTCGAAGACCTGTATCTGCCTTACAAGCCCAAGCGCCGCACGCGTGCGCAGATCGCGCGCGAAGCCGGTCTCGAACCGCTCGCGCAAGCCTTGCTCGCCGATCCGACGCTCGATCCGCAAGCCGAAGCCGCGAAGTTCGTCGATGCCGAAAAAGGCGTTGCCGATACGAAAGCCGCGCTCGATGGCGCGCGCGACATTCTCTCGGAGCAGTTCGGCGAAACGGCCGAAATCCTCGGCAAGCTGCGCGAACATTTATTTGGCCAAGGGCTCGTCATGTCGAGCGTAGTCGACGGCAAGCAGAACGAGGAAGGCGAGAAATTCCGCGATTACTACGACTACAGCGAAACCATCCGTACGGTGCCGTCGCATCGTGCGCTGGCGCTGTTCCGTGGGCGTAATGCGGGCGTGCTGTCCGTGAAGCTCGGGCTTGGCGAAGAACTGGATGCGCAAATTCCCCACCCGTGCGAAGCGATGATCGCGCAACACGTCGGCATCGTGAATCGCGGACGCGCGGCGGACAAGTGGCTCTCGGACGTGTGCCGTTGGTGCTGGCGCGTGAAGGTGCAGCCGCACATCGAAACGGAACTGCTCACGCAATTGCGCGAACAAGCCGAGCACGAAGGCATTCGCGTGTTCGCGCGCAATCTGAAGGATTTGCTGCTCGCCGCGCCTGCAGGCCCGAAGGCCGTGATCGGCCTCGATCCGGGTCTGCGCACGGGCGTGAAGGTCGCGGTGGTGGATCGCACCGGCAAGCTGCTGGCGACCGATACCATCTTTCCGCACGAGCCGCGCCGCGACTGGGACGGCTCGCTTGCGAAGCTCGCGCGCATCGCGAAGGCGACGCAGGCCGAGCTTATTTCCATCGGCAACGGCACGGCATCGCGCGAAACGGACAAGCTCGCGAGCGAACTCATCGCCAGGCATCCCGAACTGAAATTGCAGAAGATCGTGGTGTCGGAAGCGGGCGCGTCGGTGTATTCGGCGTCGGAACTCGCGGCGAAGGAGTTTCCGGAGCTTGATGTGTCGCTGCGCGGCGCGGTGTCCATCGCGCGACGCTTGCAAGACCCGCTCGCCGAACTCGTCAAGATCGAGCCGAAGGCGATCGGCGTGGGCCAGTATCAGCACGACGTCAACCAGCGCGAACTCGCGCGCTCGCTCGATGCGGTTGTCGAGGATTGCGTGAATGCCGTCGGTGTCGATGCGAACACCGCGTCGGTCGCGCTGCTCGCGCGCGTGTCGGGGCTGAACGCGACGCTGGCGCGCAATATCGTCGATTATCGCGATGCCAACGGGCCGTTTCCGTCGCGCGAGCATCTGAAGAAGGTGCCGCGTCTGGGCGATAAAACCTTCGAACAGGCGGCGGGTTTTTTGCGCATCAACAACGGGGAAAATCCGCTGGATCGCTCGTCGGTTCACCCGGAAGCGTATCCGGTCGTCGAGCGCATTCTTGCGAAGATCAAGAAGCATATCGGCGATGTGCTCGGCCGCCGCGACGCGCTCACGGGCCTCTCACCCACCGAGTTCGTCGACGATCGTTTCGGTCTGCCGACGGTCCGGGATATTCTCAGCGAACTGGAAAAGCCGGGCCGCGATCCGCGTCCCGAGTTCAAGACCGCGACGTTCCGGGAAGGCATCGAGAAGATTTCGGATCTCGTGCCGGGCATGGTGCTGGAAGGCGTCGTGACGAACGTGGCGGCGTTCGGCGCGTTCGTGGATATCGGCGTGCATCAGGATGGGCTCGTGCACGTGTCCGCGATGAGCACGAAGTTCATCAAGGACCCGCACGAGGTCGTGAAGGCCGGACAGGTCGTGAAGGTGAAGGTGGTGGAGACCGACGTGAAGCGTCAGCGGATCGCGCTCACCATGCGTCTGGACGATGACTTCGCGCCTGCTTCCACGGCGGGTGCTGGCGGCAGTTCCCAGTCGCGAGGCGCGGGACAAGATCGCCGCTCGGGCGGCGGTGCACGCGATTCTCGGCCGAACACGCGCCGAGAGCCGGAACCGTCCGGCGCGATGGCCGCAGCGTTTGCCAAGTTGAAGCGCTGAAGCATCGAGCATGAAAAAACCCCACGTTTTTACGTGGGGTTTTTTGTCGTCTGCGCGGGAAAAAGCGTTCTTAAATCTCGATCTTCGTCCCGAGTTCCACCACGCGATTCGCCGGAATACTAAAGAAATCCGTAGGCTTCGCCGCGTTCTGATGCATCCACGCGAACACGCGCTCGCGCCACACCGACATGCCCGGCAACTCCGTCGGCACGACCGTTTCGCGCGCCATGAAGAACGAGGTGTCCATGAGCTCGAACGTCATCGCGTGCGTGCGCGTGATCTGCTCCAGAACCGCCTTCACGTCGGGCGTTTCGTTGAAGCCGTACGTGGCCTTCACGAGGAACAAACCGCCGCCGATATCCTTCACTTCCACGCGGTGCGCATCGTCCACATAGGGAATGTCGCGCACCTTGAAGTTCAGGAAGATCGTGCGTTCGTGCAGCACCTTGTTGTGCTTGAGATTGTGCAACAGGCTCACCGGCACGAGCGAATCGCTGCCGGTCAGATAGATCGCCGTGCCCGACACGCGATGCGGCGGGTGCGCGAGCAACCCTTGAAGGAAAGGCATCAGCGGAATACCGTCTGCCGCCGTGCGGTCCTTCACGATCATGCGCCCCTTGTACCAGGTCATCAGCAGGAAGAACAGCGCCCCGCCGATGCACAGCGGCAGCCAGCCGCCCTGCTCGATCTTGAGCAGACTCGCGCCGAAGAAGCCGATGTCGATCATCAAAAACACCGCGATCATGCCGCCCACGACGAAGCGGTTCCATCCCCAGAGATTGGTCATGACCACCGATACGAGAATCGTGGTCACGAGCATGGTCGCCGTCACGGCCAGACCATACGCCGCCGCCAGATTCTCCGAACTCTTGAAGCCCACGACAATGCACAGAATGATGAACAGCAGCATCCAGTTGACGAGCGGAATGTAGATCTGTCCGATCGCTAGTTCGGAAGTGTGCAGGATCTTCATGCGCGGCACGTAGCCAAGCTGGATGGCCTGACTCGTCAGCGAATACGCGCCGGAAATGACCGCCTGCGAAGCGATGACCGTCGCGACCGTGGACAAAATCACGAGCGGCAGCAAGGCCCAGTCGGGCGCGAGCAGAAAGAACGGGCTTTCGATGGCCTTGGGCGAATGCATGAGCAGCGCGCCCTGACCGAAGTAGTTCAGCAGCAGCGAAGGCATCACGAGGCAATACCAGCCGTAGCGAATGGGCTTCGCGCCGAAGTGACCCATGTCGGCGTACAGCGCTTCCGCGCCGGTCAGCACCAGCACGACCGAGCCCAACACGATATACGCCTGCAACACGTGCGATGCCATGAAGCTGATCGCGTAGTACGGATTGAGTGCGATAAGCACCGCAGGCGACGCCGCGATGTGATACGCGCCCAGCACCGCGAGCGTCACGAACCAGACGAGCATGATCGGCCCGAACAGCTTGCCGACGACCGCCGTGCCGTGACGCTGAATCCAGAACAGCAGGACGAGGATCACCATCGTGATGGGGATCACGTAGGACGTGAGCTTGGGCGCGGCGAGTTCGAGACCTTCGACGGCGGAGATCACGGACATGGCGGGCGTGATGACCGCATCGCCATAGAACATGCAGGCGCCGAAGATGCCGAGCATCATCAGGACGCCGGAGACTTTGCCGCGATCTTTCACGCTGCGCAGCGCGAGCGTCATCATGGCGAACACGCCGCCTTCGCCGTTGTTGTCGGCGCGCATGACGAACAGCACGTATTTGACGGCCACCACCATGACGATGGCCCAGAACAGCAACGAGATGACGCCGAGAATGGATTGTTCGGAGAGCGCGATGCCGTGCGACGGGCTAAAGGCTTCCTTCAGGGAATATAAGGGACTCGTGCCGATGTCGCCGAAGACGACGCCGATGGCGGAGAGCGCAAGGGACGGCAAAGAGTGTTTGCGCTCTTGCGCGTGAGTCATGTTAGTCATAAAAGCGGTATATCCGTCCAGAGCGGAATAAGACGAACGCCATTCTATCTAACGCGGCACGCAAAAGCGCCGTCTTGCGCGTGACTTGAGCAACGAGAAAGACGCGAGGGAGAGTTTAGCATCGCGCTCTGCATGCGTTGGCGCGTGGGTGCCCATAAAGCACGACGCCGTTGCGGCGGGCGAGATACCCGGCGAACGGCGTCGTTCGAAGCATGAAGCAAACGCGTTTAGGCGCGTTCGTTCTGCAAGCCTCGCTTGATCCACGCACCGAGGTTGTGCGGACGCACCGTGTCCCACTCCTCGAACGGCTGATGAATCCACGGATTCGTTTCGAGAAACTGCACGTGATAATCGGGCTTGACCTTGGAGCAGCCCTTGTACCAGAGCACGGCCGAGCGCACGGCGGTGATCGCCGGATAACGCTCTTTCAAATGCTCCTGCACACGCGCCAGCGTGACGCCCGAATCCACCAGATCGTCCACCAGCAGCACGTTGCCCGACAGTTCGCCGCGCGTCATGGTGATGTATTGCGCGATGTCGAGATCGCCCTGCTCCGTGCCCGCCGCTTCGCGATACGAACTCGTCGCGAGAATCGCGAGCGGCAGATCGTAGATGCGCGAGAGTTGATCGCCCACGCGCAGGCCGCCGCGCGCCAGACACAGGATCTTGTCGAACTTCCAGCCCGACTCGTGCACCTTCAGCGCGAGCAGTTCGATCAACCGGTGATATTCATCCCAGTTGACCCAGAGGTTCTTGTCGTCGTTACGCGGGTCGGTCATCGCGATCATGATGAGGCTCTTTCAATTGCAAACTACGGTTATATACGCAATGTGGCCGCGTATTGGAAATAGGCGGCCACATTCTTTACTGCATCCGGTTCATGGGCTGAAACGCGTGCGAGATTCGCGCGGGCTCAGACCTTGAACGGATGACGAAGCAGGATGGTTTCGTCGCGGTCCGGTCCGGTCGACACCATGTCGATCGGCACGCCGGCCACGTCCTGCACGCGCGTGAGATAGGCGCGCGCGTTTTCCGGCAGCCCGTCCCATTGCGTGATGCCGATGGTGCTCTCCTTCCAGCCACCGAAGGTCTCGTAGACCGGCTCGCAACGCTCCACTTCCGATGCACCGCGCGGGAGGATATCGACCTGCTTGCCGTCGAGCATGTAGCCCACGCACAGCTTCACTTCGTCGAGACCGTCGAGCACGTCGAGCTTGGTGATGCACAGCCCCGAGATGCCGTTGATCTGAATCGAGCGGCGCAGCGCGGCAGCATCCAGCCAGCCGGTACGGCGCGGGCGTCCCGTGACCGAGCCGAATTCCTTGCCGACTGTCGCGAGCGTCAGGCCCACTTGCTCCTGGCGTTGCGCGTTGTCGGCATCGTACAGTTCGCTCGGGAACGGGCCGGAACCCACGCGCGTGCAGTACGCCTTGGTGATGCCCAGAATGTAGTTCAACCGTTGCGGCCCGATACCCGCGCCCGAAGTCGCCGCGCCCGCCACGCAATTGCTCGACGTGACGTACGGATAGGTGCCGTGATCGATATCGAGCAGCGTGCCTTGCGCGCCTTCGAACAGCAGATTGCGGCCGGCGTGGTTTTCGTCGTAGAGACGGCGGGACACATCGGTGACCATGGGCGCGAGGCGCGGAGCAAAGCCCAGCATGGTATCGAGCGTTTGCTGATAGTCCACCGCTTCCGCGCCGAGGTACTGCGTCAGCACGAAGTTATGGAAATCGAGCACTTCGCGCAGACGTTCCGCGAACACGGCTTCGTCGAACAGATCCTGCACGCGCAGACCGCGACGGCCGACCTTGTCTTCATACGCCGGACCGATGCCGCGACCGGTCGTGCCAATCTTGCCCGCGCCGCGACGCGTCTCGCGCGCCTGGTCGATGGCAACGTGATACGGAAGAATGAGCGTGGCGGCTTCGGAAATGAACAGACGCTTTTGCACGTCGATGCCCGCCGACTCCAGCTCGTCGATTTCCTTGAACAGCGCTTCGGGCGACAACACGACGCCGTTGCCGATGTAACAGGCCGTGCCGGCGCGCATGATGCCCGACGGGATGAGGCGAAGAATGGTTTTCTTGCCACCGATGATGAGCGTATGCCCGGCGTTGTGGCCGCCCTGGAAGCGCACGACGCCCTGGGCGTGGTCCGTCAGCCAGTCGACGATCTTGCCCTTGCCCTCATCACCCCACTGGGTGCCCACCACGACGACATTGCGCCCTGGGTTCACATTCACTGCGCTGGCAGACATGTTGATTCGTTAGCTGGTTAAAAACGTATTTTACCTAGGTTCCCGCGAGGTTCCGAATTTTTCGGGATACGTTTCGTGGTTGGATTACGTGACGCCGATAGGCGCCTTCGATAGCGTTCAGCCGCGCGGCTCGACGCTCCATGTGCCGTCACGCTCGACCAGCACGCGGTCGAACGCGAATTCTTCCTGATCGTGTTCGTGGCCGGGCAGCGCCTGAATCACGACTTCGCCGGCATCGCGAAGCGCGAGGATGGCGGCGCGCAACGGTTCGTCATGTTTCCACGGCGCGAGGATCGCGCTGCCGCGTGCATCGACGGGGGAAATGCGCGCCACTTCGCGCAGATCGAGCGAGAAGCCGGTCGCCGGACGCGCGCGGCCGTAGGCGAGGCCCACGTCGTCGTAGCGTCCGCCGTGCGCGACGGCGTTCGGCACGCCATCGACGTAGCCGGAGAACATCACGCCGCTGTGGTACGCGTAGCCGCGCAGATCGGCGAGATCGATCATGACTTCCGCGCCTTCGACTTGTGACGCGAGGAACGCGAGATCATCGAGCGCGCGCGCGATCACCGGCAGATTCGGCAGACGCCCACGGGCGCTGGTGAGCACGGAAGCATCGCCGTAAAGCGACGGCAGCGCGCGCAAGGCTTCACGCGGCACCTGTCCCAGATGCGCGGTGAGTTCGTGCACGCGCGGCACGTCCTTGCTGGCGAGCGCGTCGTACAACGCTTCACCGAGCGATGCCGCCGCCGGTTCCAGTTCCAGCAGCGCGGCCAGCACGCCCGCGTGCGCCAAATCCAGACGCACTTTCGTCAGACCCGCGAGATGCAGCGAATCGAGCATCAACTGTTGGATTTCGAGGTCCGCTTCCAGTCCCGCATGACCGTATATTTCCGCGCCGATCTGAATCTGCTCGCGCGTCGCGTGCAGGCCGCGCGGCCGCGTGTGCAGCACCACGCCCGCGTAACACAAACGCGTCACGCCCTGACGATTCAGCAAATGCGCGTCGATGCGCGACACCTGCGGCGTGATGTCCGCGCGCAGGCCGAGCGTGCGGCCCGATAACTGATCGACCAGCTTGAAGGTGCGCAGATCGAGATCGGAACCACCGCTCGTCAGCAGCGATTCGAGATATTCGAGCATCGGCGGCATCACCAGTTCGTAACCGTACGTGCGGAAACGATCGAGCAGGCGGCGGCGCAATTCTTCGATCTTGCGGGCTTCCGACGGCAGGACGTCGGCGATATTCTCGGGAAGTAACCAGGTGGACATCGAAACGTTTCCTACGGGGCGCGCGGCGCATCGGAGGCCGCGCATGGGAAAGATTAAGCGAATGAGCGGATCAGGTGGCGATCAGCAGCAGGATCAACCCGAGCACCATCGCGACCAGTCCGCCGATGCGGATATGGTGCGGCGGCCGTTCGGCGATCCTTTTGAACGTGTCACGCCACGCCGTGGGAAACACGAAAGGAAACATTCCTTCGATGATCAACATCAACGCAAGTGCGAGCAGTAACGTCTCGAGCATGTCTCAGGAGAAAGAAGGCAGCGCGCCCGCATGAACACGGGCGCACGACGCGGGCAGGATCAGCGGCGTGCCGTGGCGGCGTTCGCGGAATTGTCCGCGCTGGCGCCGCCGTTGGGTCCGCGCATGAATCGGAAGAAGTCGCTGCTCGGATCGACCACGATCACGTCGCCCGGCTTGAACGTCTTCTTATACGCTTCCAGGCTCTGATAGAACTGGTAGAACTGCGGATCGCGCCCGTATGCGTCGGCCGCTATGGCCGCTGCCTTGCTGTCTCCTTCTCCTTTTATGGACTGCGCCTGGCTGTATGCATCCGCGAGAATTTGTTGCTGCTCGCGTTGCGCGTCTGCCTTGATTTTGTCTGCTTGCGCCGTGCCTTGCGCGCGCTCGTTCGCCGCTGCCTGCTGGCGGGCCGCGATCATGCGCTTGTACACGGAATCCGCCACCGCCGACGGAAAGTCGATCCGCGTCATTTGCAGATCGACGAGTTGCACGCCGAACGCGGCTGTGGCGCTTTCCACCGACGTCTGCGCTTCGGCGGCCAGCGCCTGCTGCGTGCCGAGCGCATCGACCAGCGTGCGTTTCGCGAAGCTGCTCGCGAGCGCGGTGCGCGCCAGCCCGGTGATGCGTTCCTCCGCCGACTGCGTGTTCTTCTCGTTGCTCTCGAACAGCTTGAGCGGATCGATCACCCGATACTTGATGACCGTGTTCACCAGCACTTCGTTCTTGTCCGACGAGTTGAAACGGTCCGCGCCGGCTTCGTCGATGGTCAGCGTGCGCGTGTCGATCAGCGTGAGCGTCTGGAACGGCGGCGGGAGCTTGAAATGCAGGCCCGGACCTTCCTGACGCGCTTGTCCGTCGCCATGTGACGCGACGATGCCGGCATGCCGTTCGTCGATGGTGAAGATCATCGACGAGCCGATGAACAGCACGATCACGACGGCGACGATGAGCGCAATGATTCGATTCATAAGTTCGCGCTCCTCACTGCAGGTCGTCTTGGCGGCTGCGCGAGCGGAACGCATCGCGCGAGCGCAGCGGATCGCCCGCATTCGCATTGCTGGCGGCGCTCGCGTGCGCGGCGACAGCGGCTGGTGCGGATGCCGCACCCGGTGCACGCGCCTGCGGCTCGGAAGCGGCTGCGGGCGCACTGGCGCCGGCCGGTGCTTCCGCTGCGTCCTTTGCCTGCTGCTGACGGTTCGCCTCGACCAGCTTGTCGAGCGGAAGATACACCACGTTGTTGCCAGCCTTGCTGTCCACGAAAACCTTCGTGGCGCGCGAGTAGATTTGCGTCATCGTGTCCAGATACATCTGTTGGCGGATGACCGCGGGTGCCTTCGAATATTCGTCGTAGACCTGCTTGAAGCGTTCGGCGTCGCCCTGCGCCTGCGTAACTTCGCGATTGCTGTAGGCGGTGGCTTCATCGATCATTTTCGACGCGTCGGCCTTGGCGCGCGGGATCAGCTGATCGGCATAGGCCTGCGCGGTGTCACGCGCGCGTTCGTTGTCCTGACGCACGCGCGAGGCTTCCTCGAACGCACTCTGAACCTGCGACGGAACCTGCACGCTTTGCACCGTGACGCCGGTCACCTGAAGGCCGGTGCGGTAGGCATCGAGCGAACCTTGAATGGATTCGGCCAGACGCGCGCGCAATGCTTCGCGGTCCTTGTAAAGCAGATCGTCCGTGCTGAGACCGCCCGCGATCTCGCGTACCGCTGCCTGCGCGGCCTGCATCACGCTATCGTCGGCGTTGACGCTGCGGAACAGGAAGTCGGTGGCGGAGCGGATCTGATATTGCACGGCGAAGCGGATATCGACGATATCGGCATCGCTCGTGAGCATGGAGGCGTCGCGCACGTTGCCTTGCGAGAGCGCCGTGCCGCGCCCGATTTCGACCGAACGCACCTGCGAGGTATCGACGATATCGTGCGACTGGAACGGATACGGCAGACGCCAGTGGATGCCCTGCTGGACCGTCTGACGATACTGGCCGAACTGCGAGACCACGCCGACATGCCCGTCCTGCACCACGAACACGCCGCTGCCGAGGTAGATCGCAATCAGCACGCCGATGACGATGCCCGCGCCGATGCGCGTGCCGCGCCCGTTGTCGCGCGGCGCGCCGTTGCCGGGCTTCTTGCCGAACACGCCCGCGATGCGGCGATTGAAGTCGCGCCACATCTCGTCGAGATCGGGCGGGCCGTCGTCATTGCCGTTACCGTTGGGGCGCTTGTTGTCCTGCGGGCGCTTCGTGTCGTTCTTCACGCCATTGCCGTCGCCCCGGCCCCAGCGCGGATCGTTGATCGAAAAGACAGCAGACAAAGGCTGCCGGGAAGTCCGCTCGTTGTAGTCGTTCACTCGGTGATTCACCATTAGACAACCGGATCGATGCCGGGTCCGATGCAACGCGGCGCCGTTCAGGCACCGTGCTCGGGAACGTTATGGACGTCGCGCTCATCGGCTGGCCGCTGGTCCTGCGGCCGTGCGTTCGCGACGTGTGTCTCTTCTGACCCGGACTGCGTGGGATTCGTTCTTTCGGCGGCCTCGTGCGGATCGCCAAATTCGGCGAGCACACTGGGTTGGCCCAGGCCGGTATCGGCTTCTTCCGCCGATGCGATTTCGGCGATGGCAGCACGCAGCGCATCGAGTCCCTGACCCGTGCGTGCGCTCACGAAAACGCGCGAAATATTACCATACTCGTCCCTTTCAACCGCCTCGTCACGGGCCGCGAGTTCGGGCACCGCATCGATCTTGTTGAACACGAGCACCTGACGGATGGAGTCCGCGCCGATACTGCGCAATACCTCGTTCACCTGATCGATCTGATCGAGACGCACGGGGCTGGATGCATCGACCACGTGCAGCAGGAGATCGGCGTGGACGGTTTCTTCCAGCGTCGCGCGAAATGCGGCGACCAGTTGGTGCGGCAATTCGCGGATGAACCCGACCGTGTCCGACACGACGACATGCCCCGCGTCCTCGCCGAGATACACGCGGCGCGAAGTGGTATCGAGCGTGGCGAACAGTTGATTGGCCGCATACGCCTGCGCCTTGGTCAGCGCGTTGAACAGCGTGGACTTGCCCGCGTTCGTGTAGCCGACGAGCGACACGGACAGCGTGCCGCGCCGCACCCGCTGACGCCGCTGCGTGCCGTGCTGACGACGCAGCTTGTCGAGCCGCGACTTGAGCGCCTTGATGCGTTCGCCGATCAGCCGGCGGTCCGTTTCGAGCTGCGTTTCGCCCGGACCGCGCAAGCCGATGCCGCCCTTCTGGCGTTCGAGGTGAGTCCACGCGCGAATCAGGCGCGTCGACAAATACTGAAGTTGCGCGAGTTCGACCTGCAGCTTGCCTTCGTGACTGCGGGCGCGCTGCGCGAAAATATCGAGGATGAGACTCGTGCGATCCACCACGCGACGATTCAGCGCGGTTTCGAGATTGCGCTGCTGCGCCGGCGCGAGCGCGTGATTGAAGATGACGAGTTCGACGTCGTTCGCTTCACAGGACAGGCGCAGTTCTTCGACCTTGCCCGAGCCAATGAACATTTTGGCGTCCGGACTGCATCGGCGGCCGGTGAGCGTGACAGCGGGATGGGCGCCCGCACTTTCTGCGAGCAGGCTGAGTTCTTCGAGACTGGCTTCGAAATCGATTTTGCCGAAGTCGATGCCGACGAGCGCTGCGTTGATCAAATTGATGAAGTTCTGGTTTTGAAGCGACCGGCGAGTTGCTCAATATTCGAGTTCGAGAGGGCAAGAATGCGCCGGTCGCGACATGGTTTAGGACGATTCAGCGTCCGGGTGGAAATTCACCGGGCGGGCCGGCACGACCGTGGAAATGGCGTGCTTGTAGACCATCTGAGTAACCGTATTACGGAGCAACACGACGTACTGGTCGAAAGATTCGATATTGCCTTGAAGCTTGATGCCGTTCACGAGATAGATCGAAACCGGCACGTGCTCTTTACGCAGTGCGTTCAAAAACGGGTCTTGTAACAATTGCCCTTTGTTGCTCATAGCAAACTCCGTGATTTTTTTGCAGGTTGGAAGTATTGTCGGCGAAGAAAAAGAGATCGGACGACAATCGCTACACTATAGCTGATTTTCGATAATTTACGTTTCAGGCGCCGGCCAGGCCGAATGGCCGATGCCCCTGAAACCCTTGTTGCGCGCGGCTTTCAGTCCTTGTCCGCATAAGGATTCTTGCTTGAACGGAACTCGATGCGCAATGGCGTTCCGACCAGTTTGAACGCATCGCGAAAACGACCTTCGAGATAGCGTTTATAAGTTTCCGTCACGGCATCGAGCGCATTACCGTGCACGACGATGATGGGCGGATTCTGCCCGCCCTGGTGGGCATAGCGCAGCTTTGGCCGAACCGGACCGCGGCGGCGCGGCTGTTGAAACTCCACCGCTTCGATGAGCACACGCGTGAGTTTCGGCGTCGGTAATTTGGCCATGGCCGCGGCATAAGCTTCATCCACCGATTTCATCAATGCGCTGATGCCGGTTTTCTCGAGCGCCGAAACGTAATGAAATTTAGCAAAGTCCAAAAACTTGAGCTTGCGGGCCAGTTCGGACTTGGTGCGCTCGCGCACATGCGGGTCCAGGCCGTCCCATTTATTTACACCCACGACCAGCGCCCGGCCTTGCTCGACCACGAAGCCCGCGATATGCGCGTCCTGCTCCGAAATGTCCTGCTGAGCGTCGAGCAGCAAAATCACCACGTTTGCATCCGAAATGGATTGCAGCGTCTTCACCACCGAAAACTTTTCGATCGCCTCGAACACCTTGCCGCGCCGGCGCAAACCCGCCGTGTCGATCAGGGTGTACTTGCGGCCACTTCGCTCGAAATCAACATAAATCGAATCGCGCGTCGTGCCCGGCATGTCGAACGCGATCACGCGCTCCTCGCCGATCAGCGTATTCACGAGCGTGGACTTGCCAACGTTCGGACGCCCGACGATCGCGATCTTGATGCCGTGCTGCGCCTTTTCTTCCTCGCTTTCTTCCGGCTGACCGGCATAGGCGACATCGAGCGCATCGTTGATCATCTCGGTCACGCCGTCGCCGTGCGCGGAAGAAATCGCGCGCGGATCGCCCAGGCCGAGTTCGTAGAAGTCCGCCGCGACCGCCGAATACTTCATGCCCTCGGCCTTGTTGACGACGAGAAACAGCGGCCGGCCGGTCTTGCGCAGATAGTCCGCGATCGACTTGTCCTGCGGCGCGAGCCCGTTGCGTCCATCGACGATGAACACGACGACGTCCGCCTCCTCCACCGCCTGACGCGTCTGGCGCGCCATTTCGTGCAGGATGCCGTCCTTCGCGACCGGCTCGAAGCCGCCCGTATCCACGACCAGATACGGACGCTCGCCGCCGACGCGGCCTTCGCCATAATGGCGGTCGCGCGTGAGGCCCGGCAGGTCTGCGACGAGCGCATCGCGCGAGCGCGTCAGCCGGTTGAAGAGAGTCGATTTCCCCACATTGGGGCGCCCGACGAGGGCAATCACGGGTTTCATCAGATGTTGTTCAAGGTTGAACGCGAGGCGGTAGCGGCTCGCTTGGACTCGAGCCGCAAGCTCGGGCCGCGCGGGACTGCGCCTTCGAAAATTAGCATGGATTCGGCCTGCGGCACGCACGGTGCACATCGGACAGGCCTGCGGCGCGTCTGGCGCTCTGCATGAGATGCGCGCGATGCCGCTTCGATTTCGTTCAGTTCGGTTCGCTTTTTTCGGGTCGGCTGCGGCGGCGACCGTCTTGTTCTCTTTCGCGCGAGCCACATTGCCAGCTTGCGCCGCCGCATTCGGGGCATGACGCCCGTCTACCCGTTTTTCTTTCAACACCGCGCGCGGGGCAAACCGCCGCGCCGCGTTTATTGCTTTGCGACCACTCGCCCTTAATTGCTCGGACGGAAGCCGTAGAGGTCGCCGTCATGCGTCTGCACGACCAGCGTGCTGCCCGCCAACACAGGCGCCGCCGTGATGGCGCTGCCATCCGTCTTCATGCGCCCGACCAGTTCGCCGTTGTCCGCGCTCAGGAAATGCACGTAGCCTTCGAAATCGCCGACCACGACGGCGCGGCCGAGAATGTACGGCACGCTCAGATCGCGGTTCTTCAGCTTGTCGTTCTTCCAGAGCGGCGTGCCGTCCGTCGCGCGGAAGGCGTTGACGACCGACCAGTCATCCGGTGCTGCGACCGTTTGTTCGTCCTGCGCGAGACCGCTGTTGCTCGAATAGTTGCGCTGCCAGTCCGGACGGCCCGTGTTCGCATCGAAACAGCCGATTTTGCCCTGGAACGTCACCGCGCACGTCTGCGCACCGACGAGGCCCGGCGCGCCGGTCACGTCGTTGATACGCTCGACTTCCGTCACGCCCTTCGGATACGACACCGGCGCCTGCCAGTAGGCATCGCCCGTTTGCAGGTTGATGGCTGCGAACGCGCCGCCCGGGAAGCCCGCCAGCACGGCCTGATTGCCCGCGAAGGTCATGCCCGCCGAGACGCGCAGATTCAAAGGCACCGCGCGCAACTGGAAGATCCACTTCTGCTCGCCGGTCTGCGCGCTGTAGGCCACCACCTTGCCGTCGATGGTGCGCACCACCACGAGATCGTTGCCGACCAGCGGCGGCGAGATGATTTCACCCGGCGCGGTTGCCGTCCACAGCAGCTTGCCGTCCTGACCGAGCACATCGACCTGGCCCTTCAGCCCGCCGACCGCCGTCAGATTGCCGTCGCTCCCCGCGCCTGCGGACAGATCGTCCTTGAGCTTGACGCGCCAGACATCTTGCCCCGTCTTGGCGTCGATCTTCGCGACCGTGCCATTGGCGCCCGCAGCGTACACATAGTCGCCCACCGCGACCGGCGAGAACAGATAGCGTCCCGCCTTGCCGACGCTCGCCTTCCAGGCTTGATTGACGGTCAGCACCGGCTTGAATTCAACGAGCGGCGTCGGCGTGCGGCGTTCATCCTTGGAGGACGAGCAGGCAGCCAGCAGGACGGTCATCGCGCAGGCGAGCGGCACGGCGTAGCGTTTCAAAAATGTCATCGATGGGCGCAACATGAGAAATTGGATTCGGTTGATTGGCGCCGCCGCTTGTCGCCTCGAGGGCGATGCGCGGCGGTTCGCGGGCTGATGCCGGACGTAGGCGGTGGCTAATGCGTGATCGTCGTATCAGCCGCCGAGCGCATCGAGCTTGAACTGGATCAACTGGCGCGCGGTCGTGTCGTTCTGCGGCAGCGTGTCGAGCGCGACCTTGTAGGCCGAACGCGCATCGTCTCGCTTGCCTTGCGCGGCGAGCAGATCGCCACGACGATCCGCGATGACACCCTTGAACGCATCGAGCGGTTGATCGGCGAGCAGCTTCAGACCCGCGTCGTAGTTCTTCTCGTCGAGCAGCACGAGCGACAGACGCAGCTTCGCGATCTGCTTGTACTCGTCGTCCTTCGCGTGATCGATGGCCCATTGCAACTGCGCCTTCGCGCCATTCGCGTTGCCCGCCATGTAGAGCGCCTTCGCCGCGGCGAGCGCGCCCATTTCCGCGTAGGCCGTGCTGCCGAACTTGTCTTCCATGTCGGCGGCCGCGCGTGCGATCAGCGCCTGATCGTTGCCGTTGACGGCTTCCTGAAGATGATCGTAGAGCACCGATGCTTCGGCGGCCTGACGACGCTGCCAGTAATTCCAGCCGTTATAGCCCGCCATGATGACGAGCGCGATGAGCACGACCCAAGTCGTCGTGTTACCCCATCTGCTCCACCAGGCCTTTACGCTTTCCAGTGATTCTTGTTCGTCGTGATAGCTCATCGTCCAGCTGATCCTTCCTGCGTTTCAATCCCCTCGACGTGTGCTGCGCGCGATGTCGTTGCATCAATGCGCGCAAGCCCGTGCCCGAATTCAGGCAGCCTCGTCGTCGGCGGATGCAACCATCGCATTGATTAGATAATCGGTCAAGTCTTCCGCCGGAACGTTGACTTGTTCGTTCTTTTGACCATCGGCCGTTTCGGCGCCCGCGCGGCGCAGCGGCTTCACGCCGATCGTGCCTTGCGCGAGTTCGTTTTCGCCGAGCACGACCGCGAAGGCCGCGCCGCTCGCGTCGGCCTTTTTCATCTGCGACTTGAAGCTCGCGGCCGTGCCGTCCGGGCTGCAATGCAGGATGACGTCGAGTCCGGTATCGCGCAGACGCTCGGCCACGATAAACGCTTGTTCCGCCGCCGCTTCGCCCTGATGCACGACGTACACATCCGTGCCTTCGTCTTCCGGCACGAGCTTTTCTTCCTTCAACAATTCGAGGATGCGCTCCACGCCCATCGCCCAGCCGCACGCTGCCGTCGGCTTGCCGCCGAGTTGCTCGATCAGCGGATCGTAACGACCGCCACCGGCCACCGTGCCTTGCGCGCCGAGCTTGTCGGTCACCCATTCGAACACAGTGAGGTTGTAATAATCGAGGCCGCGCACGAGACGCGGATTGATCGTGAACGGAATGTTGTTCGCCTTCAGCAGACGTTGCACGCCATCGAAATGCTTGCGCGATTCCTCGCCGAGAAAATCGACCAGCTTCGGTGCGTTCTGCGCGATCTCCTGCATGGCCGGATTCTTCGTGTCCAGCACGCGCAGCGGGTTCGTGTAGAGACGGCGTTTGGCTTCCTCGTCGAGCGCATCGACGTGCTTTTCCAGATAGGCAATCAGTTCCGTGCGATGCGCCGCGCGCTCCTCCGGCTGACCAAGCGAATTCAGTTCGAGGCGAATGCCGGTGAGCCCGAGGTCGTCCCACAGACGCTGGCACATCATGATGATTTCGGCGTCCGTATCAGGTCCGGCAAAGCCGAGCGCTTCCACGCCCACCTGATGAAACTGGCGATAACGCCCGCGTTGCGGCCGCTCGTGACGGAACATGGGGCCGATGTACCACAGCCGCTTCGGGCCGTCGTACAGCATGTTGTGCTCGATGCTCGCGCGCACCACCGCCGCCGTGTTTTCCGGGCGCATCGTCAGATGCTCGCCGTTGAGCGCATCGGTGAAGCTGTACATTTCCTTCTCGACGATATCGGTCACCTCACCGATGCCGCGCGTGAAAAGCTGCGTGTGCTCGACGATCGGCGTGCGGATATTCTGATAGCCGTATGCACGCAGCATCGACTTCACGGTGGATTCGAAGAAGTCCCACAACGCGGCATCCTGCGGGAGGATGTCGTTCATGCCCTTCACGCCGCTCAGTTTTTCGAGCTTTTTCTTCTGTTCAGTCATCTGTCTTTAAATGGATGCCGCGGATGTTTCTTCGCGCTTGCCGTACTTGCGCTCGACGTAGTCGCTCACGATTTGCTGGAACTCCACCGCGATATTTTCGCCGCGCAGCGTCTTCACCTTCACGCCGTCGATGAACACCGGCGCCGCCGGATTCTCGCCCGAGCCCGGCAAACTGATGCCGATATTCGCGTGCTTCGACTCGCCCGGCCCGTTGACAATGCAGCCCATCACCGCGACGTGCATCTTCTCGACGCCGGCGTACTTCTCGCGCCAATCAGGCATGGACGTACGCAGATAGGTTTGAATCTGCGAAGCGAGTTCCTGGAACAGCGTGCTCGTGGTGCGCCCGCAGCCGGGGCACGCGATGACCATCGGCGTGAAGGAGCGCAGACCCATGGTCTGCAAGATTTCCTGTCCGACGACGACTTCGCCCGTGCGCGCGCCTCCCGGCTCCGGCGTGAGCGAGATACGAATGGTGTCGCCGATGCCTTCCTGCAAGAGAATCGACAACGCCGCCGTCGACGCGACGATGCCCTTCGAGCCCATGCCCGCCTCGGTCAGCCCGAGATGCAGCGCGAAGCTGCAGCGCTTCGCCAGTTCGCGATACACGGCGATCAGATCCTGCACGCCGCTGACCTTGCACGACAGGATGATCTTGTCGCGCCCCAGTCCCAGTTCGACCGCGCGTTCCGCCGAGCCGATGGCAGACTGAATCAGCGCTTCATACATCACGCTTTGCAGTTCCCACGGTGTGGAGCGCGCGGCGTTTTCGTCCATCATGCGCGCGAGCAGGTCCTGATCGAGACTGCCCCAGTTCACGCCGATGCGCACCGGCTTGTCATAGCGGACCGCCGTTTCGATCATTTGCGCGAATTGCGTGTCGCGCTTGGCGCCCTGTCCGACATTGCCCGGATTGATCCGGTACTTCGACAGCGCTTCGGCGCAGGCCGGATAGTCGCGCAACAACAAATGGCCGTTGTAATGGAAGTCGCCGACGAGCGGCACCATCACGCCCATACGGTCCAACTGATCGCGGATGTGCGGCACTTCGGCCGCCGCTTCCGGCGTGTTCACCGTGATGCGCACGAGTTCGGAACCGGCTTGCGCGAGTTCCTTGATCTGGATCGCGGTGCCGATGGCGTCGGCGGTGTCGGTGTTGGTCATCGACTGGACGCGCACGGGTGCGTCGCCGCCGATGGTCACGAGTTGGCCGCCCCAGCGCACATCCACCGCGTGCGACGAACGGCGCGCGAGCGGGCCGCCGAAAACCGGTTCGGTCGAACAAATCTTGCTGCTGATCAGGGATTGAGCTTCGGATTGCATCGAAAAACCCTTTGGCAATCGGGACGCCGCTACAGGCGTCGAGTTGCGCATGTGGAACCTCGAACGGACATCGCGACATGGCGCCGCGATGCCCCTGACTAATCCACGCGTCCGCCCGATGCGCCTCGCTTCAAGGCAGCGTCAGACGCGCGACATTTCCTTTCGCGCCGGTGTACTTCTTCGCATCGACGGGCTGGTCGTCCACCGCGATCGAATCGACGCCTTTCGCGTTGCCGACGGTCACTTTGAACGGCGCATCGCCCTGCACGCGCTGGGTGCTGCCCGCCTGCACGAGACCGGAGAACAACTCCCGGCCATCCTTGCCGCGCACGCTGAACCAGCTATTTTCCTTCACTTTCAACTCGATGGCGTTCGCGCCCGTGCCGGCCACTGCCGCGCCGGATGCGCCCGCCACTGGCGCGGATGCCGCCTTCGCCGCTGCTGCAACAGGAGCGCTGGCACTCGCCACCGCCGACGCAGCCGGCAGCGCGTTGGTGCCGAGCGGACGCGGCATCGGCTGCTCGTTGGGCGATGCCGCCACTTCCGGCAGCGAGGACGCTTCGCCCGTGTTCGCCGCGGCGGCTTCGTCCGGCGTCGCCGATCCGGCGCTTGTCGCGGTGCCGCCATTGTCGCCCGACGACGATGTATTCACGCCCGCCGTCGATTTGAAGCGCGCAAGCCATGCAGCGGAGTCCCCGCCGGTATGCCACATCGCGAGCGCTGCGAACACCGCCACGATGGCCGCGATGCCCCACAACCACGAGCGCTTGCGCCCCGACGAACTGCCAAGCGGCACGGACACGCGCGAACGCGGCAAACCTGCGCCGCCCGATTCCGGCACCTTCAAATTGTGCTCGACGCCTCCGCCATCACGGCGAAACGCCTGCGTGAACGGCGCCGGATCGGCACCCAGAATCTTCGCGTAACTCCGCACGATGCCCGCCGCGAACGTGCGGTCCGGCATCTGACTGATATCGCCGGCTTCGAGCGCCTGCAACTTGTTCGGCGACACCTTGAGTCTCGCCGATACATCGTCCAGCGACCACGCCTTCGCCTGCCGAAGCTGCGCCAGTCGAACGCCGACGGCTCGAATCGAATCCAGCGTCCCCGCGTGGATTTCGTTCGATGCCGCCCCTTCGACGCCCGTGCGAGCGTCGCGCTGACTGCCCGACGTCTCGCCGGTATGACTGCCGAAAGGCGCCGGGTGCTGCGGCTCACTCATGCCAATTTCCTCGATTCGATTTTTGTATATGTAGCGCGCTTGCGCCGCCGTACGTTAAAACCACGTGAACGATACAGCCCCGGCGCCATTGCAGACCGCTTTATAACAAAATGTTCGGCTTTGCGCGCCGTCATCGAGCGCTTGTCGCGCTTTATGTCGATTTTTCTTCGTTACGCGCAGGCGCGCATGCGCATCCTGCCGCCCGTTTACACCGCGCGTACTTCGATGATCTTGCCCGCCGTGCGTCCCATGCGCTCGGCCAGCCGCGTACGATCCTGCACTTCGCCCGCCAGTTGCCCGCAGGCCGCGTCGATGTCGTCGCCGCGCGTCTTGCGCACGGTCGTGACGATGCCGGCATCCATCAGCACTTGCGCGAAACGCTTGATCTGATCGTTCTTCGAGCGCGTGAGGCCCGATTCCGGGAACGGATTGAACGGGATGAGATTGAACTTGCAGGGCACATCGCGCGTGACGGCGAGCAGTTCGCGCGCGTGCGCCTCGGTGTCGTTCACGCCATCGAGCATGCAATATTCGAACGTGATGAAATCGCGCGGCGCCACCTTCAGATAGCGCTGGCACGCCGCCATCAGTTCGCGCAACGGATACTTCTTGTTGAGCGGCACGAGCATGTCGCGCAGCGGATCGTTCGGCGCATGGAGCGACACTGCCAGCGCCACCGGCAAATCGGCCGCGAGCCGGTCCATCATGGGCACGACGCCCGAGGTGGACAGCGTGACGCGCCGGCGCGACAGGCCATAGGCGTTGTCGTCGAGCATTAAACGCATGGCGGGCACGACGGCATCGTAATTGAGCAGCGGCTCGCCCATGCCCATCATCACGACATTGGTGACGACGCGCTCGCCCTTGCCCGGCCCGCCGACTTCGCGCCCGAGCGATTTGCGCAGCGCGAATTCCGCCATGCGCAATTGACCGATGATTTCGCCGGTCGTGAGGTTGCGGGAAAAGCCCTGCTTGCCCGTCGAACAAAAGCGGCAATTTACCGCGCACCCGGCCTGCGACGACACGCACAGCGTGCCACGCGTTTCTTCCGGGATATACACGGTTTCGACCGCGTTGCCATTGCCAACGTCGATCAGCCACTTGCGCGTGCCGTCGGTGGAAACGTGGTCGCGGACGATATCGGGCATCGCCATATTGGCGCGGCCCTTGAGTTTTTCACGAAGCGATTTCGCGAGGTCCGTCATGCCGTCGAAGTCGTCGGCGCCGAATTGGTGGATCCATCGCTGCAACTGCTTGGCGCGAAACGGCTTTTCGCCCAGGCTGCCGCAGTACGCGACGAGCCCGGCGGCGTCGAGATCGAGAAGGTTGACGGTGGAGCTGCTCGTCATGTCGAGTTCTGCCATTCAGATTGCGAAGCCCGTGAGCTTCATTTTGAGCCTGCACGGGACCGTTCGCGCCATGTCCTGCTTTTTTGTACCGCTATTCTTGTCTTGCGTCGAGGCGCGTTGTCGCGGCGATTCCGGACCGCCGCGACGACCGACGTTCTTAACGCGAGTAGACGTTCACTTGCGGGAAGAAGAACGCGATTTCCTGCGCAGCCGTTTCCGGCGCATCGGAACCGTGCACTGCGTTCGCGTCGATGCTGTCGGCGAAGTCGGCGCGGATCGTGCCCTTGTCGGCCTTCTTCGGATCGGTCGCGCCCATCAGTTCGCGATGCTTGGCGATGGCGTTTTCACCTTCGAGCGCCTGAACCACGACCGGGCCCGAGATCATGAATTCGACGAGGTCCTTGAAGAACGGGCGCGCGGCGTGCACGGCGTAGAACTTTTCCGCATCAGCACGCGAGAGATGCACCATGCGCGAGGCAACGATCTTCAGGCCCGCGTTTTCGAAACGGGTGTAGATCTGGCCGATGACATTCTTAGCCACTGCGTCCGGCTTGATAATCGACAGGGTGCGCTCGATCGACATGAAAAACTCCAAAAAATGAACGGTTTACGGATTAAAACGAATCGACAATTGTAGCACGAAGCAATGTATGATTGCGATTGAAACCTTACGGCTTCGTAAGCATCAAAGCATGCGTGGGCGAGCTTCAGCCGTTGCCGGAAATTTGTTCCGGCGCCATTGAAATCGCCGCGCGCGCGGGTCATATTAGGGAACGAAGTCCGCTTTGCAAGCGCTGCTGCAAAGCGGGCCGATCGGCCTAATAATGGCTTAAGTCGCGCACCCTACCATTCATCTGTGACGGATGTCGCTTCAGAAACGACAGACAATTGGAGCAAGGAGAAAACATGAACGAATCACCCTACAGCTTTGGCCGCAACGGCAGCGTCACCTCGGTCGAGACGCGCAACCGCGTGCTGCGCAATACGTATTGGCTGCTCGCGCTCTCGATGGTGCCAACGGTGCTCGGCGCGTGGGTGGGCGTGGCCACAGGCTTCTCGCTGTTCGCGGCTACCAGCCCGGCCATGAGCTTCATCGCGTTTCTGGCAATCGCGTTCGGCTTCATGTTCGCCATCGAGAAAACGAAGAACAGCGGCATGGGCGTGGTCGTCCTGCTCGGCTTCACGTTCTTCATGGGGCTGATGCTCTCGCGTCTCCTGAGCTTCATCCTCGGTTTTTCGAACGGACCGCAGCTCATCATGATGGCGTTCGGCGGCACGGGCGTGATCTTCGCGGCCATGGCGACCATCGCCACCGTCAGCAAGCGTGATTTCTCGGGCCTGGGCAAGTTTCTGTTCATGGGCGTGATCGTCATTCTGCTGGCGAGCGTCGCGAACATCTTCCTGCAACTGCCGGCGCTCATGCTGACCGTCTCGGTGCTCGCCATCGTGATCTTCTCGGCGTACATGCTGTTCGACGTGCAGCGCGTGGTGAACGGCGGCGAAACGAACTACATCAGCGCGACGCTGGCGATCTACCTCGACCTTTACAACGTGTTCACGAACCTGCTGGCGCTGCTCGGCATCTTCGGCGGCAACCGTAACTGATCGAACGGATCGCTGCTGCTTCAAACGAAAAAACCGGCTTTCGAGCCGGTTTTTTCATGCGCGCGCGTTTCAGAGAAACGGCTTGGCGATTCAATCCCGCTCGAACAACGCGATCGATTCGACGTGCGACGTATGCGGGAACATGTTCACCACGCCCGCGCCCTTCATGCGGTAGCCGGCTTCGTGCACGAGCAGACCGGCATCGCGGGCGAGCGTCGCGGGATTGCATGACACGTAGACTATGCGCTTCGGCAAGAACGCCTCGTCGCCGCTCTGCGCGAGATCGGCCAGCGCCCTCGACACCGCGAGCGCCCCTTCGCGCGGCGGATCGATCAGAAACTTGTCGAATGCGCCGAGCGCGCGCATGTCGTCGGCGGTCACTTCGAACAGATTGCGACACGCGAACGACGTATGCGCATCCACGCCGTTGAGCTTCGCGTTTTCGAGCGCGCGTGTGGTGAGCGCCTCGCTGCCTTCGATCCCGACCACTTCGCGCGAACGTCGCGCGAGCGGCAGCGTGAAATTGCCGATGCCGCAAAACAAGTCGAGCACGCGGTCGTTTGGCGCTGGCGCGAGCAGACTCAGCGCGCGAGCCACCAGCACGCGGTTGATCTGGTGATTCACCTGCGTGAAGTCCGTCGGCTTGAACGGCATGCGGATGTCGAATTCCGGCAGCGTGTAGGCCAACTCGCGATCGAGCGGATAAAACGGATAAACGGTGTCCGGGCCTTTCGGCTGAAGCCAGAACTGAACATTGTGTTCATCGGCGAAAGTGCGGATGAGCGCTTCGTCGGCTTCGGTCAGCGGTTCGAGAATGCGCAGCACGAGCGCGGTCACGTCCGAACCCACCGCCAGTTCGATCTGCGGCATCCGGTCGCGAATCGAAAGTCCCGCCACCAGATGACGCAGCGGCACGAGCATCGCGGAAACGTGCGGCGGCAGCACTTCGCAACTCGTCATGTCGGCGACGAAGCTGCTCTTGCGCTCGTGAAAGCCCACGAGCACGCCGCCCTTCTTCTCGACATACCGCACCGTCAGCCGCGCGCGATACCGATAGCCCCACGACGGCCCGTGAATCGGCCGGAACATGGTTTCCGCGCGCAGTTTCGAGAGATGCTGAAGGTTGTCTTCCAGCACGCGTTGCTTGACGGCAATCTGCGCGCTTACTTCGAGATGCTGCATGGAGCAACCGCCGCACGTACCGAAGAACGGGCACTTCGGCCGCGCGCGAATCACCGCTTCGCGCAACACGCTCACCACCTGCGCCTGCTCGAAACTCGGCTTCTTGCGGTAGCTCGAATAGCTCACCCGTTCGCCCGGCAGCGCGCCTTCGACGAATATGACCTTGCCCGGCTCGCCGTCCTCGTTGACCGTGCGGCCGACGCCGCGCGCGTCCATGTCGAGCGAGTCGATTTCCAGTTCCGGCGCGATGAACGAAGCATCGGGCGTGACGGTTCTCGCCGGCGCGGCGCGGCGGCGATGCGATTGTTTTCGGGCGGCTTCAGACACCTGCGTACTTCCTGGCTGACGGATGAGCGAAGGCGAGATTGTAGACGAACGTCGCGTTCGCCTTTTTCAATTCGCGAACGCCGCCAGATATTCCGCCCAGTGCGGCGACGATTCCTGCGCCAGCGCATTCTTCACGAAGTTGATTTCGTCGGCGTACTCATCGGCTGTGAAACCGCCTCTCATCATCTGGAAACGGCAGTACATGAGGTACGTGTTGACGACATCGGTCTCGCAGTAGTTGCGGATTTCGTCGAGCTGGCCGTCGCAATAGGCGTCCCACACCTTGCCGCCGTCCATGCCGAGCTTGCCGGGAAAGCCGCACAGCTTGGCGAGCGCATCGAGCGGGGCGTTGGCGCGCGCCTGATACATGGCGAGCACGTCCATCAGATCGATGTGCCGCATGTGATAGCGGCCGATGTAATTGTTGAACTTGAACTCGCGATCGTCCTGACCGAGGTCCCAGTAACGCGGCGCAGCGACGCCATGCACCAGCGCGCGGTAATGCAGCACCGGCAGATCGAACCCGCCGCCGTTCCACGACACGAGTTGCGGCGTGTACTTTTCGATCACGCGATAGAACGACTGGATGAGCGCCGCCTCGCCATCGCCGGGCGTGCCGAGCGAGCGCACGCGAAAGCCGTTGTTATCGCGGAACACGCAGGAAATGGCCGCCACGCGTTGCAAATGATGCGGCAGGAAATCGTTGCCCACGCGCTCGCGGCGCGCTTCGAACGCGTGTTCGGCGACTTCGCGGTCGGAGAGATCGTCGGGCAGGTCTTCGAGACGGCGAATGCCGTCGACATCGGGAATGGTCTCGATGTCGAATACGAGAATCGGAGTCATTGAATCGGAATGCGTGACGCGGCGAGGCGTCGTTCAGAACGGGAAAGCGTAGAGCTTAAAGCACGGCGTCCTTGCGCACGCCATTGGACGCAAAAAAGCGCTTGAGCCGCACCAGCGCCTCTTGCTGAATCTGGCGCACGCGTTCGCGCGTGAGGCCCATTTCATCGGCGAGTTCTTCTAGCGTGGCGGGTTCGATATGGTTCAGGCCGAAGCGCCGTTCGATCACGTGCCGATGCTTGTCGGACAGGCGCGACAGCCACAACCGCGTGAGCGACTCCAGTTCGCGGTGCTGCACTTCCGCATCGGGCGACTGGCTTTGATCGTCGGAGAGCAGGTCGAGCAGGCTGCTGCCGGGATCGAGGTCGAGCGGTGCATCGAGCGACGCCGTGTGTTCGTTGAGCGCGAGGATATCGGTGACTTCCTCGGGCGTCTTACCGGTGAGATAGGCGATATCGTCGATGCTCGCATCGCGGCGCTCCGGCGCGATGGCATCGTTCGAATTAGCGGAATTTTTTTCCAGATGCCGCTTGGCGCGCAACACCTGATTCAGTTCGCGGATGACATGCACCGGCAAGCGCACCGTGCGCGCCTGATTCATGATCGCGCGTTCGATACTCTGGCGAATCCACCAGGTGGCATACGTCGAGAAACGGAAACCGCGCGTGGGATCGAATTTCTCGATGGCATGCATGAGCCCGAGATTGCCTTCCTCGATCAGATCGAGCAGCGGCACGCCACGGTTCAGATAACCCTTCGCGATACTGACGACCAGCCGCAGATTGCGCTCGATCATGACCTGGCGCGCTTCGAATTCACCGGCCTTCGCCAGACGCGAATACCGCTGCTCTTCCTCGACGGTGAGCAGCGGCTTCACGCTGATTCGGTTCAGGTAATGCTGAATGGTGTCGGCCGTGAGTTCGGCCTGAAGCATGGAGCGGAAATCGTCCGCATCGGGCGCGGAATCGTTTGCGCTTCCGGCCGCGCTTTCGCCGGTCTTGCCGCGACTCTCGCCTTCTTCGTCGGAGTCTACGTCGACATCGACGCTCTCGGCGTCTTCATCGACAGTCGAAGCACCGTCTTCCATCGACACTTGCAAAGGTCGACTGATGGTTTCAGTCTCGGCTTGCGGCAGGCGGCGCTTCGTTTTCGGCATGATGGTTCCGCTTTATTGCGGCGGCAAATACTTCAGTGGGTCAACAGGTTTTCCCTGCCGGCGAACTTCGAAATGCAACATCACGCGGTCCGAATCGCTGTTGCCCATCTCAGCGATCTTCTGCCCTTTGGTCACCGCGTCTCCTTCTTTTACCATCAAAGCGCGGTTATGTGCATACGCTGTGAGAAAAGTCGCGTCGTGCTTGATGATAACGAGGTTGCCGTAGCCGCGCAGCCCATTTCCCGAATAAACCACGCGCCCATCAGCGGATGCAATGACCGGGTCTCCCGCTGCGCCGCCAATGTTCAATCCCTTGTTCTTCGCGTCGTCGAATGTGCCGAGAATCGGACCACGCGCCGGCCAGATGAATGCCGGTTGCGCCGCCGCGCCGTTATCCGCGCCGGGCGTCGCCGGAATGTTCGGCGTCGTGCCCGGTGTCGTGCCACCCGCCAGTGCTCCCGCTGCCGCGCCTGCGGTCGCGCCGGGCGCCGCGCCCATGCCCGAATTCGGACCGTAGTAAGGCGGCTGCGCCGTGGCGCCGGTCGCAACGCCCGGCTGTGCATACGGACTATTCGCACCGTTGAGCGGTTGTGTCTGTACGCCGCCGCCCGCGATCGGCGCAGTCGAGACGCCGGGCGTGGACGCGCTCAGATTCGCGCCCGGGGGCGCGACGCGCATCAGTTGCCCCACCTCGATCGCGTTCGGATTGGTCAGGTTGTTCCACGTCGCGATGTCGTGATAATTCTGACCGTTTTCCAGTGCGATCCGATATAGGGTGTCGCCCGGTTTCACGCGGTAATAGCCTGGCGGCGGCGGGCCGCCGTTGTCCGGCGTCTGGGCCGTCGTGCCGATGGGCGCGCCGGTCCGGTCAACCACGGGCGCCATGTCCATGCGCGACGCGCAGGCTGCCAGCACGGACAGCGCGAAGATACACACGCCGCGCTGCGCCGCCGTCAGGCGGTCGTCTGCACGATCTAGTCGCAAAGCACGCAAGATACTCATCGGTGTCAAATCACTCCGGATTTTAAGGGTACAAAGAAAACGCGATCGAGCCGCTCTTCTCGCCACTGCGTCATGGAAACGCGCGTGACGAGCGTCAGCACTTGCGACTGAGCGGCCTGCGATCCAACCGGCGCGACGAGCCTGCCGCCCACCGCCAGTTGATCCAGCAAATCCTGCGGCACATCCAGCCCCGCGCACGCGATGACGATGGCATCGAAAGGCGCGGCGGCGGGCAGCCCGAGCCGCCCGTCGCCGTAATGCAGCCGGATGTTCGGCACGCGCAGCGGCCGTAAATTCAGCTTCGCGCGCTCCGACAGCGGACGCACGCGTTCTATGGAATAAACCTCGGCCGCGACCTGCGACAGCACGGCCGCCTGATAGCCGCAGCCCGTGCCGATCTCCAGCACTTTGTCGAGCGCACGCCCCGCCGCCACCAGTTCGATCATGCGCGCCACCACCGACGGCTTCGAGATCGTCTGGTGATGGCCGATGGGCAGCGCGGCATCTTCATACGCCTGCACGGCCAAACCCGGATCGACGAACATATGGCGCGGCACGACCGACATGGCATTGAGCACGCGCGGGTCGGTCGTGCCGTTCGCGCGCAGACGCTCGACCATGCGCTCGCGCACGCGCTCGGAGTTCAACACTTCCTTGCTGGCGAGCGCGACGTTGGGCGCGCCTTTCTTCGTTGCGACGGAAGCGGCGTTCGTGGGTCTGGCATGTGGCGCACGGCGGGCTGAATCGGAAACCGGTTTCGCGGCGGGATTCGCCGCTGTCTTCGATGCAACCGCCTTCGCGGGCTTCGCCGTCATCGACGACGCGGCCTTGCGCGCAACGCGCGATGCATCGGCGCGGCTCGCCGGCTTGCGCGGATCGCGCACCAGATCGGCGAGCGCCAGCGGAAAGCGCTTGGCGCGCTCGTCCGTCATGAGCGATGGCTCCCGGCGCGCGCCCATTCGCGCGTTTCGTTCATGAGACGCGTATGCGTGAGATCGAGTTGCAACGGCGTGATCGATACGAAGCCGTTGGCGACCGCGTGAAAGTCGGTGCCTTCGGTGGCGTCGAGCGCATCGCCGGAAGGGCCGATCCAGTAGATGGGGTTGCCGCGCGGATCGGTCTGCCGGATCACAGGCTGCGACGGATGCCGCTTGCCCAGCCGCGTCACTTTCCATTCGCCGAGTTGCTCATACGGCAGGCTCGGAATGTTCACGTTGAGCAGCGGATGACCGGGCATCGGATGATCGAGAAAATGCGCGACGATTTCGGCGGCCACGCGCGCGGCATCTTCCAGATGCAGCCAGTCGCGCCCGACCAGCGAAAACGCGATTGCCGGAATGCCGAACATGAAGCCTTCGGTGGCGGCGGCGACCGTGCCGGAATACAGCGTGTCTTCGCCGACGTTCTGCCCGTTGTTGATTCCCGACACCACGATGTCCGGCTTGTGATCGAGCATGCCCGTGAGCGCGATATGCACCGAGTCGGTCGGCGTGCCGTTGACGAAATTGAAACCGTTGGCCGACTGATGAACGCTCAAGGGCCGCGACAGCGTGAGCGAGTTGGATGAGCCGCTGCAGTTCTGCTCCGGCGCCATCACGGTCACTTCGCCGAGCGATTGCAGGGCCGCGTGCAGCACGTTGATGCCGCGGGCCAGATAACCGTCGTCGTTGCTGAGTAGGATTCGCATCCGAAGATTGTAACCGAGGAAACATGGCACGCGAACGACTCGACAGCGTGCCCGGAAGGTCCGGCGCGCCTGTTCGCCCTGCCCTAAACTGAAGCGACTTTCGACAGGAGACGACATGCGCGCGCTACGCTGCAACGAACACGGATTGCCCGACACGCTCACCATCGAAACGTTGCCGGATCTCACGCCCGAGGCGGGTGAAGTCGTCATCGATGTGAAAGCGGCGAGCGTGAATTTTCCGGACGTGCTGATCATCCAGAACAAATACCAGTTCAAGCCGCCGCTGCCCTTCACGCCCGGCGCGGAATTCGCGGGCGTGGTGCGCGCGGTCGGCGCGGGCGTCACGCATCTTGCACCCGGCATGCGCGTGGCGGCGTACACCGCGCAGGGCGCGTTCGCCGAGCAGGCGCGCGCGAAAGGGGACGCGTGCATCGCGTTGCCGGACGATGTCGATTTCGCCGATGCCGCGGCCTTCACCCTCGCCTATGGCACGTCGTATCACGCGCTGGTCGATCGCGGCGCGCTCAAGGCGGGCGAAACGTTGCTGGTCCTCGGCGCGGCGGGCGGCGTCGGACTGGCGGCGATTCAGATCGGCAAGATTCTCGGCGCGCGCGTGATCGCGGCGGCATCGAGTGCGGAGAAACTTGCGTTCTGCGAACGGCATGGCGCGGATGCCGGCATCGACTATGCGAAGGAGGATTTGCGCGAGCGCATCAAGGCGCTCACCGACGGACGCGGCCCGGACGTCGTGTTCGATCCGGTCGGCGGCGCGTATGCGGAACCGGCGTTTCGCAGCATCGGCTGGCGCGGGCGCTATCTGGTCGTCGGCTTCGCGAACGGCGAGATTCCGAAGCTGCCGCTCAATCTCACGTTGCTGAAAGGCGCGAGCATCGTTGGCGTGTTCTGGGGCGATCACATGCGGCGCGAACATGCGCTCGCCGACGAAGAATTCGCGATCATGGTCCGCTGGATCGAAGCGGGCAAGCTGCGACCGGTCGTCACCAAACGCTATTCGCTCGATGACGCGCCGCAAGCGCTCGACGACATGATGAACCGCCGCGTCACCGGGAAGATCGTGATCGAGATGTAAGCGGTGCGGATGGCGCGTGATGCCGCGCATGCGTCGCGGCTAACAGCCTCGGCTGACCATGCAACGCATGGAAAGCCGACATCACGCGACGCACCGACAGCAGCCGCTTCCACGTCCGTTCCTTGAGCGCGGCGAACGGCACGACCGAAGGCGGCATCACCACCGCACCCGGCCCCCAGCCCGGACGCCACGAGCGCGCAAGCCCGCGTCGCATGAACAGCGACAGCGTAGGCACGCCGATCGATGACGCCAGATGCCCGAGCCCCGAATCGTTGCCGATGAACCATGCCGATTCGGCGATCCACGTCGCCACTTCATCCAGACGCGGATGCGCGTTGACTTCGTGTCCCTCGCCCGCGATATCACGCCACGCGTCGAACTCGTTCGGCGCTACCAGAAAGCTCGGCTTCAGTTCATGGTGCGACAACGCCTGCGCCAGCGCGAGAAACTTGCCGCGCGCCCACATCTTCTCGGGATGACTGCCCGTGGGATGAATCACGACACGGTTCGCCACCCGCCCGCGCATCACGCCAGCGGGCACCACGAGTCCGTTCGAGCGCGTCAGATCACGCAGCTCGAGCACGTTCGCCGCGATGTCGACGATACGATCCACCATGTGTTTGGAGCCGCCGTACTCCGGCAGATGCGACAGGCAAATGGTGCGGCCCGTGCGGCTGAGTGCCGCCGCGTGACCGGTCGGCCATGATTCGATGACCGTCTCGAACTGACCGGCGCAGGCGCTTGCCTGACCCACCTGCACGAGCGGCAGCCAGTCCGCGAGTTGCTCGGCCACCCAGCCGAACACCACGGGCCGATAACCGTTGCGAACGAGATTGTTGACGAGGACCAGTCCGATCAGACTGTCGCCGATGGGCGCTGGCAACACCACCGCCACGGCACGGTCGGCCTGCATGTTCATTCCCGGCTCTGGAAAAATTGCGCGACTCTACGTCACGCAGATGACATTCGTTCAAGGCACACGGCAAGGCCATGCGGTTCAGCATCGCTGAACCGCATGAACATAACTGATTTGGGGAACGAAGTTGATACGTTTTGTCTTGCTTACGCGAATGGGCGACGGCCTTCAGATCACCTTCGCCGCGCGCAACCTTGCGATGTCATCCGCTTGATACCCGAGCGTCTGCAACACTTCGTCCGTGTGTTCGCCGAGCGTCGGCCCGAGCCAGCGCGTTTCGCCCGGCGTCTCCGACATCTTCGGCGTGACGTTCGGCAACGCGATTTCCTGACCGTCCTGCCATGGAAAGCGTTGCAGCATTTGCCGCGCGATGTACTGCGGATCGGTGAACATGTCCGCGACGCTGTAGATGCGGCCTGCGGGGACATCGGCGGCGTTGAGCACGTCGAGCGCTTCGTCGATGCTGCGGGTGGCGAGCCACGCGGCGATGGCATCGTCGATTTCCTGTGTACGCGGCACGCGGCCATCGTTCGAGGCGAGCGCGGGATCGTTCGCCATGTCCGCGCGATCGATGGCGGTCATCAGCCGCTTGAAGATCGGGTCGCTGTTGCCGCCGATCACGATGCTGCCATCGCGGCACGCGTACGTATTCGATGGCACGATGCCCGGCAGCGACGCGCCGGTGGGCTCGCGCACCATGCCATACACGCCGTATTCGGGCACGACGCTTTCCATCATGTTGAAGACGGCTTCGTACAGCGCGACATCGACCACTTGCCCGCGCCCGCCGTTCACTTGCCGATGATGCAGCGCCATCAACGCGCCGATCACGCCATGCAGCGCTGCAATGGAATCCCCGATGGAAATGCCGATGCGCGGCGGCGGCAAATCCGGATAGCCGGTGATATGACGCAGGCCGCCCATCGATTCGGCAATCGCGCCGAAACCGGGACGATCGCGATACGGACCAGTCTGCCCATAGCCTGAAAGCCGCACCATCACGAGACCGGGATTTTCTGCGCTCAAGACCTCGTAGCCGAGCCCGAGCTTTTCGAGCAGACCCGGCCGAAAATTCTCGATGACGATATCGGCTTCCTTAGCCAGACGCCGCACGATTTCCTTGCCTTCTTCGGCCTTGAGATTGATCGTCACCGACTTCTTGTTGCGCGCCTGCACCGCCCACCACAGCGACGTGCCGCCCACTTCGGGATAGAGCTTGCGCCACTTGCGCAGCGGATCGCCACCGTTCGGATCTTCGATCTTGATGACGTCCGCGCCGAACTCGCCCATGAAGCGCGCCGCGAACGGTCCCGCGATGAGCGTGCCGAGTTCCAGCACCTTGACGCCCGCGAGCGGTCCCGTCGATGCGCTCATGCGTTGTCTCCTTTTTATTGGTTGGCGTGGGTCAGAGCGGGATATCGAGCGCCTTGAAACGCGGCGTGCCATCCGCGAGTGTTTCGTTGAACATCGTGGCGGGACGCACCCACAAGCCGCGCTCGTGCGGCCACAAATGTTCATAGACGATCATCGCTTCCTCGGTTTCCGAGTGACGCGCCACGCCGACCACGCGATACAGCCCGCCCTTGTAATGGCGATGCGTCGCGAGCGCGAGTGCTTCGGTTTCTGTCATTGCGTGCTTTCCGGATGAATTCATACCGAGCGGCGATCGAGCATGGCGCGCGCGATGGTGCCGGCATCGACATATTCGAGTTCGCCGCCCACGGGCACGCCGCGCGCCAGACGCGTCACCTTCAACCCCTTGGTCTTGAGCGTTTGCGCGAGATAGTGCGCGGTCGCTTCGCCCTCGTTGGTGAAGTTGGTGGCGAGCACCACTTCCTGCACCACGCCATCGAGCGCGCGGTTGATGAGCCGTTCGAAGTGAATCTCCTTCGGCCCGATGCCGTCGAGCGGACTGAGACGCCCCATCAGCACGAAGTAAAGCCCGCGATATGTGAGCGTCTGTTCCAGCATGATCTGATCGGCCGGCGTTTCAACGACGCACAACTGTGCGGGATCGCGTTCCTCGTCGCTGCAGACTTCGCAGATGTCCGCCTCGGTGAACGTGTTGCACATCTGGCAATGCTTGAGATGCTCGGTCGCGAACAAGAGCGATGCCCCGAGCTTCTCGGCCGCCGCGCGATCGTGCTGCATCAGGTGATACGCCATGCGTTGCGCCGACTTCGGTCCGACGCCGGGCAGCGCACGCAGCGCTTCGACGAGCGCCGACAGGGCGGAAGGCTGTTTCATGTGTCCTCGAATGCGGGCCACGCGATGCTTGTTCAGCGTGCGTGGCCGCGCGGTCAGAACGGCATCTTGAAGCCGGGCGGCATGGGCATGCCGGCGGTCATGCCGCTCATTTTTTCTTGCGTGGTGGCCTCGGCCTTGCGCACGGCGTCGTTGAACGCGGCGGCGACCAGATCTTCGAGCATGTCCTTGTCGTCCGCGAGCAGGCTCGGGTCGATCGACACGCGCTTCACGTCGTTCTTGCAGGTCATCGTCACCTTCACGAGACCGGCGCCGGACTGGCCCTCGACCTCGATCAGCGCGAGCTGGTCCTGCATCTTCTTCATGTTTTCCTGCATCTGCTGGGCTTGCTTCATCAGCCCGGCGAGTTGGTTCTTCATCATGATTCGGCTCCTTGCCAAAGGGTAACGGGTTCGGCGGGCGCGTTTGCGTTTCAGCCGCAAGCGGCGTGTTTCACGAAGGATTGGCGCCCGTCGCGGAAATGGGTTTGATCGAGCCTTGCACGATGCTCGCGCCGAAATCGCGGATCAGCGACTGCACGAACGGGTCTTGCGTGATCTCCTGCTCGGCTTCCTGCTGGCGTTTCGCGCGCGTGGCGGCATCGAGCGCGGCGGCGGTGCGGCGCGCGGGACCGACGCTCACGTTCACTTCGAGCGCGCGGCCGAATTTCTCCGCGAGCGCGGCCTTGAGCTTCGACACGTGCGCCTGATCGGTGTACATCTGCACGGGCACAGAAAGCGTGACGGACGCGGCATCGCACGCGGTCAGTTCGCTGTTGAACGCGAGCTGGTACGCGACGCCCTTCAACGGCAGATCGGCCGCGAGCACCGCCCATTCGATGTCGATATTCAAGGCATCGAGCGGAATGGCGGGCGGCAGCGGCGTGCTGTCGATCTTCGGCGCCGGAGCGGTTATAGGCGCGTTCATGGGCGATGCATCGCCGAAGCGCATGTCGTCGGGACCGCTATCGAACGCGGGCACGAAGCCATCGTCGGGCGGCATGAAATAGCCATCCTCGGACGACGATGACGACGGCGCGTAGTCGTCCGGCGGCATGTCTTCCCACGGTGGAACGGTGGCGCGCGCCGGGGGTTCAGCGGGCGTGGGAGCCTTGACTTGCACCACGCGCTCAGGCTTCGGCGCGACAGGCGCAGCGGCTTGCGGAGCCGATGCCGCCCGACCCGCACGATCCGACGACAGCTTCATGCCCGCGCTGCGCAGCACATCAAGCGCGGCGCGCGCACCACCGCCCGCGCGCGTCGGCGATGCTTCGGTGGCCGAAGCATCGGGCGATTTCGCGGCGAGTTGATCGGCGGTTTCGCGTGCCGCGGCGGGAAGCGGCGCGGTGTCGGCGGGAGGTGCATCGATAGGCTGCGCTGGCCGCGCAGCTTCAGGCACGGCTTGCGGAACTTGCTTCGGCGCTTTGGCTTCCTGAACCGGCGCGGGCGCGGGGGCGGGCGAAGGCACAGGCGTAGCCGCACGCTGAGCCATCGCACCGGCAAGCGCCGCGCCACGCGCAGGCTTCGCAGCAGAAGGCGCACTCACCGACAACCCGCCGCCACCCGGACCGCCCGCAGGCTCGAACGCGAGCATGCGCAGCAACGTCATGGTGAAGCCCGCGTATTCATCGGGCGCGAGGCCGAGTTCGCCGCGTCCGACCGTCGCGATCTGATAGAACAACTGAACCTGTTCCGCCGACAGCATCTCCGCGAAGCGGCGAATATCCGTTGCTTCCGGCCATTCGTCGAGCACCGACGCCGGCGCGAACTGCGCCCACGCGATTCTGTGCAGCAAACTCGCAAGATCCTGCAACGCCGTGGAAAACGACAGGCTGCGCAAGGCCATTTCATCGGCGATGGACAACACGAGCGCGCCATCGGTCGCGGCGAGCGCGTCGAGCAGGCGAATGAGGTAGCTCTGATCGAGCGCGCCGAGCATGCCGCGCACGGCTTCCTCGGTGACCTGATTGGCCGAATAGGCGATCGCCTGATCGGTGAGCGAGAGCGCATCGCGCATGCTGCCATCCGCCGCGCGCGACAGCAGCCGCAGCGCCTGCGATTCGAACGCGATGTTCTCCTGCTGAAGAATGTTCTCCAGATGCGAGACGATATGCCCCGCCGGCATCTGCTTCAGATTGAACTGGAGACAGCGCGACAGCACGGTAACCGGAATCTTCTGCGGATCGGTGGTCGCGAGGATGAACTTCACGTGCGACGGCGGTTCTTCCAGCGTCTTCAACATGGCGTTGAAGGCGTGGTTCGTGAGCATATGCACTTCGTCGATCATGTAGACCTTGAAGCGCGCATCCACCGGCGCATAGACCGCGCGTTCGAGCAGCGTGGCCATTTCGTCGACACCGCGATTGCTCGCCGCATCCATCTCGACATAATCGACGAACCGGCCTTCGTCGATTTCCCGGCACGCGCGGCACACGCCGCACGGCCTGGACGTCACGCCGGTTTCACAATTGAGCGCCTTGGCGAAGATACGCGAAAGCGTGGTCTTGCCGACGCCGCGCGTGCCCGTGAACAAATAGGCGTGATGCAGACGGCCGCCGTCGAGCGCATGCGTGAGCGCACGAACGACGTGCTCCTGGCCGACGAGCGACTCGAACGATTTCGGCCGCCATTTGCGTGCGAGAACTTGATAGGTCATGCGCGAAATTGTATCAGCAACCACCGGCGGCAAACGCCGTGCGTATGGGCGCTTCGGCGTACTGCGCACGCGTGATTTCCCCGTGCATCGGCAAGAAAAAATGCCGTGCGGACAAAGACAAATCAGGGGAATGGACAACAGAAAAAGCGGAAGGTGACGAGCCCGACCCTCGGCACTGGTGGAAAACGGCTGTGGCTGCTTCGTTCCCGACCTGACCAGGTTGACCGCGCCGCCATGCGAGGAGGCCCGTCACGTCGAATCATATCACGCATGACGCTTTCCCCGGAAGGATTGTCCGCACTTGCGCTCAACTGCGATGCCCTCTTGTGCTTTGCATTTCGAGCCTCAAATGGTCCCTATCGGCGCGCGGCAACGGATAGCAAAGTAAGCTAAGATGACATCTGAATCACCCGCGCGCGAGCATCCTTGCTGCATACGCGGGTCATTTGCCTTCCGGCGCGCGGCGACATGAGTGCCCGTTGGGCGGCGAACATTTTTCAGATCCGGTGTATCGTGGCGAGCATTCAAACGCGGGCCTCGAATCGATAGAGGTATTCAGACAATGAGCGAATCAATCAAGCACATCAGCGACGCATCCTTCGAACAGGATGTGGTCAAGTCAGATAAACCCGTTCTGCTCGATTTCTGGGCGGAGTGGTGCGGTCCGTGCAAGATGATCGCCCCGATCCTCGACGAAGTCGCGAAGGATTACGGCGATCGCCTGCAAATCGCGAAGATCAATGTGGACGAGCATCAGTCGACGCCGGTCAAGTTCGGCGTGCGAGGCATTCCCACGCTGATCCTCTTCAAGAACGGCGCGGTCGCCGCGCAGAAGGTCGGCGCATTGTCCAAGTCGCAGCTCACCGCGTTCCTCGACAGCAATCTGTGATGCACCAAGGCTTGAGTGCGAGCGGTTTCCTTAATCCGCGCCGCTTGAGCCTTAAGCGTTCCATGTTGTCTGACCACAACATGGAACGAAAAAGCCCCGCCTCAAGCCCACTCAAGGCCCGTGTGGCGTGTGCTATGCTATATTCACAACAGTTCTGAAGTACCAAGAAGTAGAATTAGAGCTGTAGCAAGCAGAAGTAATAAGTCTCGAGCGGTTCCGCTCACCTCTTCTCCCAAATCTTTTCGTCGCACCTCTCTCTCCCTGGCGGGAAACCCGTATGCATTTATCCGAGCTCAAGTCTCAGCACGTCTCCGCACTGATCGAGATGGCCAATGGCCTCGAAATCGAAAATGCGAACCGCCTGCGCAAGCAGGAACTCATGTTCGCCATTCTTAAAAAGCGCGCCAAGGGCGGCGACACGATCTTCGGCGACGGCACGCTGGAAGTGCTGCCCGACGGCTTCGGTTTCCTGCGCTCGCCCGAGACCTCGTATCTCGCCAGCACGGACGACATCTATATCAGCCCGTCGCAGATTCGCCGCTTCAATCTGCATACCGGCGACACCATCGAAGGTGAAGTGCGCACGCCGAAGGACGGCGAGCGTTATTTCGCACTGGTCAAGGTGGACAAGGTCAACGGGCAGCCGCCCGAGGCCTCGAAACACAAGATCATGTTCGAGAACCTCACGCCGCTGCATCCGAACAAGCCGCTGCCGCTCGAACGCGAAATGCGCGGCGAGGAAAACGTGACCGGCCGGATCATCGACATGATCGCGCCGATCGGCAAGGGCCAGCGCGGCTTGCTCGTCGCGTCGCCCAAGTCGGGCAAGACGGTCATGCTTCAGCACATCGCGCATGCGATCAAGCAGAACCATCCGGACATCGTGCTGTTCGTGCTGCTGATCGACGAACGCCCGGAAGAAGTGACGGAAATGCAGCGTTCGGTCAAGGGCGAAGTCATCGCCTCGACCTTCGACGAACCCGCCGCGCGTCACGTTCAAGTGGCCGAAATGGTCATCGAAAAGGCCAAGCGTCTGGTGGAAATGAAGCATGACGTGGTCATTCTTCTGGACTCCATCACGCGTCTGGCGCGCGCTTACAACACGGTCGTGCCTGCTTCGGGCAAGGTGCTGACCGGCGGTGTGGATGCCAACGCGCTGCAACGTCCGAAGCGCTTCTTCGGCGCCGCGCGCAATATCGAGGAAGGCGGGTCGCTGACCATCATCGGCACCGCGCTGATCGAAACCGGCAGCCGCATGGACGATGTGATCTACGAAGAGTTCAAGGGCACCGGCAACATGGAAGTGCACCTGGAACGTCGTCTCGCGGAAAAGCGTGTGTATCCGTCGATCAATCTGAACAAGTCGGGCACGCGCCGCGAAGAACTGCTCATCAAGCCGGACGTGCTGCAAAAGGTCTGGGTGCTGCGCAAGTTCATCCACGACATGGACGAAGTCGAAGCCATGGAATTCCTGCTCGACAAAATCCGTCAGACGAAGGGCAATTCCGAGTTCTTCGACATGATGCGTCGCGGCGGAAGTTAAACCGCGCGTACTTCACGAGAGAAAGCCGCCTGCTTCGTCAGGCGGCTTTTTTTCGGCTGCGCGCGGAGCGTGCTTCATACACTTCGTACAATCCGGCTTGTCCCGTGAATCGAACGAACGATGACCAACCTTTTCGCCCGCTGGTTCGGCGCGCAACGCCGCGAACGCGCGCTGCGTAAATACGCGATCGACGATGCCCTCTGGCGCCGCACGCTCGATGCGTTTCCGTGCTTCGCGCATCTGAACGCCGACGACCTCGCGCGTCTGCGCGAGACCGCGAGCCTGTTCATCGCGCAGAAGGAATTTTCGACGGCGCACGAACTGGAACTGACCGACGAGATGATCGTGTCGATCGCCGCGCAGGCGTGTTTGCCGGTGCTCAATCTCGATCTGGAGCTGTACCGCGGATGGGTCGGCGTGATCGTGTATCCGGGCGAGTTCATCATTCGCAAGACGGTCGAGGACGAGGACGGCGTGGTCCACGAAGTCGAGCACGATGCCAGCGGCGAAGCGTGGGAAGGCGGTCCGGTCGTGCTGTCGTGGGAAGACGCGCAGATGGCCGACGGCTCGGACGCGTACAACGTCGTGATCCACGAATTCGCGCACAAGATCGACATGGTGAACGGCGTCGCGGACGGGCATCCGCCGCTTTATCGGCGCTGGCATGCACCGCTCGATTCGTCAGCCTGGGCCGATGTTTTCGACAACGCCTACGACCAGTTCTGCGCGCGCGTGGACGCGGTGCCGCAGCGGCGCTGGGGGCGTTTCGAGCGCGAATCGCTGATCGATCCTTATGCGACGGATCATCCGTCGGAGTTTTTCGCGGTGTGCAGCGAGGCGCTGTTCGTCACGCCCAAGCCGTTCGAAGCGGAATATCCGGAGCTTTACCGGCTGCTGGCGCGCTATTACCGGCAAGATCCGGCGGGTGTCGGAGCGCTCGCATAACGCTGCGTAACGCGTGCAAAACGTTCGAAAAGAATGTCAACCGACTGATTTTCTGGCATAATCGCCGTTTTTCGACCCTAGGCAAGTGGCTCGCGCAGGTCGCTTTTTCCAAGCGCAGCGGGTTGGCTACCGCCAGATACCAGGAAAGACCATGAAAGAAGGCATTCACCCGAATTATCGCGAAGTCCTGTTCGTCGACATGTCGAACGACTTCCGCTTCGTGACCCGCTCGACCATCCAGACGCGCGAAACCGCCGACTTTAACGGCAAGACGTACCCGCTCGCGAAGATCGAAGTGTCGTCGGAATCGCATCCGTTCTACACGGGCCAGCAAAAGATCATGGACACGGCCGGCCGCGTCGAGAAGTTCAACAACAAGTTCGCGCGCTTCTCCACCAAGAAGTAAGTCGGGCTTCGGGTTTCAGCGAAAAAGGGCAGCTTTGGCTGCCCTTTTTTGTCGCCGCGCGGTTTTCGCGGCATTCCCGTTGCTGGAGTCACACCTGAATACGCGTAAAGCGTGTTGCCTGCGGTTACGCGCGCGCCGTTCGCCGTGACCGCGCGCAACGGCCCGTCTACAATGCCGGATGCTCCGGCTCTGACCCCGCCGCGTTCGACCGCATGGCTCGCGGCCCGTTTCTTTCAATCTGCCCTATCGCATGCGATCCGTCGTTCGTCTCACCGCCTCCGCCACCAGCGCCCTGCCGCGCTGGCTCCTGCTCGCCATCTGTATCACTTATGCGTCGTTCGGGCTGTTCGGCCGCGATCCGTGGAAGAACGAGGACGCCGCCGGTTTCGGCGTGATGTGGACGATGGCCAACGGCGATGCGCGCGACTGGCTGCTGCCCAATCTCGTCGGCAAGGCCATGACGCAGGACGGCCCGCTGATGTACTGGCTCGGCGCGGGCGCGATTCGCGTGTTGAGTCCGTGGGTCGATGCGAGCAATGCCTCGCGCGTGGTCACGGGTCTGCTGTTCACGCTCGCCTGCGCGTTCGTCTGGTATTCGGCGTATCTGCTCGGCCGGCGCGATGAAGCGCAGCCGTTCAAATACGCCTTCGGCGGCGAGCCGGAACCGCGCGACTACGGCCGCACATTGGCCGATGGCGCGCTGCTGATCCTGCTCGCGTGTTTCGGTCTGGCCGAACGCGGCCACGAAACCACGCCGCAGATCGCGCAGTTCGCGGGCACCGCCATGCTGATCTACGGCCTCGTGCGCAGTCTCGACAAACCGCTGCACGGCGCGCTGGTGTGGGGCGCGGCGATAGGCGTGGTCGGTTTGTCGAGTTCGCCGGTGTTGGTGTTCGCGCTGCTGCTCTGCACGCTGGCGATGACCATCATCGTCAAGCAAGTGCGTGCGCTGCCGCTGCTGATGTTCGGCCTGCCGCTCGCCGCCGTGCTGATCGCCGCGTGGGTGCTGCCGACGCTGCATTTCTTCCCCGACGATGGCGACTGGTGGCTGCATCAATGGTGGCGCAACAGTTTCGACTATTTCTCCGGGCCGCCCGCGAGCGTGTTCGGTTATGCGCTAAAGAACCTGCCGCTGTTCACGTGGCCCGCGTGGCCGCTCGCCATTTGGGCGTTCGTGAGCTGGGGCGGCATGCGCCGGTCGCCGCACGTGGCGGTGCCCTTGTCGATCATCGGGCCGCTGCTGGTGCTAGTGGTTTTGCAGGCGCACGAAACCAATCGGCTTTTCATGCTGCTGCTGCCGCCGCTGTCCGTGCTTGCGACATTCGCGCTGCCCACGCTCAAACGCGGCGCGATCAACGCGATCGACTGGTTCGCCATGCTGAGTTTCACGATCATCGGCTCGCTGGTGTGGCTGGTGTGGACAGCGGGCATGATCGGCTTTCCCGCGTCGATGGCGCGCAACCTCGCGCGTCTGGTGCCGGGGTTTCATCCCGAGTTCAAGCTGCTCTCGTTCGTCTGCGCGGTGGTCGTGACCGTCTCATGGTTCGTGCTGGCGCGCTGGCGTCTCGCGCGGCATCCGAAAGTGCTGTGGCGCAGCGTCGTGTTGTCGAGCGCGGGCACCACGCTGATGTGGGTGCTGCTCATGACGCTGTGGCTGCCTGTCGTCAACTATAGCCGCACGTATCAGGACGTCGCCGAACAGATCGCGGATCATCTGCCGCCCGACTACAGTTGCATCTCCCCCGCGCGTCTGGGCGATGCTCAAATCGCCACCTTCGCCTATTTCGGCGGCATGCATTTCGCCTTCGACGAGGATTGCGACGTCGTGCTGCGTCAGGACCGCGCCGATTACGGCGATCCGCCCTCGATCTCGAATCAGGAATGGAAGCTGGTCTGGGAAGGCCGGCGCGTGGCCGACCGCGACGAACGCTTCCGGCTCTACGTGCGCATTCAGCGTCCGATTGCGCCGCCGCCCAAGCCCGCGCGTCAGAAGAGCCTGCGCAGGACACAGTGACGCGATGCAAACGATGAACGACACATCACGCGCCGCCACCGGCATGTTCGCCGACGTGCGCAAGATCGGCGCGCTCGCGTGGCCGGTGCTGATCGGCCAGCTCGCGGTGATCGCCTTCGGCGTGATCGACACCGCGATGGTCGGCCGCTTCTCCGCGACCGATCTCGCCGCGCTCGGTCTGGGCGGCTCGGTTTATATCTCGGTGTATATCGGCCTGACGGGCATTCTCGTCGCGTTGCAGCCGATTGCCGGACAACTTTTCGGCGCGGGCCGCGAAGCCGAAATCGGCGAGGAAACGCGTCAGGCGTTCTGGCTCGCCGCCGCGCTCATGATCGTCGGCTTCGTGCTGCTCTACTATCCCGAACCGCTCTTGAGTCTCGCGAAAGCGCCGCCCGCGCTGCACGATCGCACGGTGGATTATCTGCGCATTCTTTCGTTCGGACTGCCGGCGAGTCTCGCGTTTCGCGTCTACAGTTCGCTCGCCAATGCAGTCGGCAAACCGCGCCTCGTGATGTTCCTGCAAGTGGGCGGACTCGTGCTCAAGTTCCCGCTCAATACGTGGTTCATCTTTGGCGGGCTCGGCGTCCCGGCGATGGGCGGCCCCGGCTGCGCGCTGGCGAGCACGCTTATCAACTGGACGTCGGCGATCGTCGGCATGACCGTGCTGTCCCGAGTCGCGTTCTTCCGGCCGTTCGGCATCTTTTCGCGCTTCTGCTGGCCGGTCTGGCGGCGTCAGATGGCGCTGCTGCGGCTCGGCATTCCGATGGGGCTTTCGTATCTCATCGAAGTGACGTCGTACACGTTCATGGCGCTGTTCATCTCGCGCTTCGGCACGACGACGCTCGCGGGTCATCAGATCGCGGGCAATCTCGGCGCGGTGCTGTACATGACGCCGCTGTCCATCGGCATTGCTTCATCGACGCTGGTGTCGCAGGCGCTCGGCGCGAGAAGATTCGACGATGCCCGCTCGATCTCGCGTCACGGCATCGGCATGGCTTGTGTGCTGGCGCTCGTGTACGGCGTGATCCTGCTCGTGGCGCGGCCGGAGATCATCGCGGCTTATACGCCGGATACGCACGTGATCGCCGCTGCCATGCCGCTGGTGTTCATCATCTTCTTCTATCACCTGTGCGATGCCTTGCAGATCACGACCGCGTTCATTCTGCGCGCGTACAAGGTCACGCTCGTGCCGACGGTGATCTACGCCATCGCGCTGTGGGGCATCGGGCTGGGCGGCGGGTATTTGCTGGGTTTCGATGTCGGCGGCATGGTGCCCGAATCGTTGCAGGGCGCGCGCGGCTTCTGGATCGCCAATTCGATCAGTCTTGGCCTGGCGGGCGTGGGGTTGTTCCTGTATTGGCGAAAGGTCAGCGCGCGTCATGTCTCGCGCATCGATGCTGATTGAATATTCACTTCTGTTGTAAAGCGTCACCGGCACGATAAAGGCAGAAAGACTGCCATAAGGCTCACGTAAAATCGCCGCTCAAAGCATGCCCGGAGCGAGTGGATGAGCCGAATGACTAATCAAAATAAATGGATCGTGGCGGCAGTGGCTCTGTTCGCCGCGATCGGCCTGGGCGCTGCGTGGCAAGCCGCCGATGCCGCCCGCGTGACGAGCGTCTCGCCGCAGGGCAAGGTGACGCAGGTGCGGCAGGTCGTCGTCAAGTTCGACGAAGCCATGACCGCCTTCGGCGATCCACGCGCCGCGCAACCCGGCACGGTAGCCTGTAGCGGCGCACCGGCGGCATCGACCAAGGGCAATGCGCGCTGGATCGACCAGAAAACGTGGGCTTTCGATTTCGAGAACGACTTGCCGCCGGGCGTGCGCTGCGCGTTCGATCTGAAGGCCAACATCAAGTCGGCGGCGGGCAACGCGGTGTCCGGGCCGCAACATTTCGCATTCGAGACCGGCGGGCCGTTCGTGCAAAGCATCAGGCCGGGCGATGGCGGGGAGATCGAGGAAGATCAGGCGTTCGTGCTGACGCTGAACGGTCCGGCCACGCAGGCATCCGTGCTGGATCATGTCTGGTGCGAATCGAGCGCGCTCGGCAACCGCATTCCGGTGCGCGCGCTCGAACGCGACACGCGCGCGGCGATCCTCAAGCAGTTCAATCTCGACAAGCAAAGCGACCGCGTGCTGACGCTGGCGTGTCAGCAGACCTTGCCTGCGGCATCGAAGATGCAGCTCGTGTTCGGCACGGGCGTGACAGGTCCGAGCGGCCTCGCCAACGATGTGGAAAAACGCTACGACTACACCGTGCGCGATCCCTTCAGCGCGAGCTTCACCTGCGAGCGCGAGAATGCGAAAGCGCCCTGCACGCCGCTGCGTCCGCTGCATGTCGAATTCAGCGCGCCGATCAGCCGTGAGGACGCGCAGAAGTTCGTGCTGCGCGGACCGAACGGCAAGTTGTCGCCGACCTTCGATCCGGACAACAAGGATACCGAAGTCTCGTCCGTCGATTTCGCCGCGCCGCTGCCCGAACGCGCCGAATTGACGATCGAAGCGCCCGCGAATCTCAAGGACACGAGCGGCCGCACGCTCTCCAACGCCAGCTTCTTTCCGCTCAAGACCGCGACCGCTTCCATGCCGCCGCTGGCGAAGTTTTCTTCCGGCAACTTCGGCATCATCGAGCGGTTTGCGGAACCCGGCATGCCTGCGATGCTGCCGGTCACGCTGCGTCACGTCGAAGCAGACCTTCACGTGCAAGGCTTGAACTCGGGCGCGTCGAAAGTCAGCGAGCTTAGAGTCGATGCCGATGCCGACATCCGCCAATGGATGCGCAACGTCGATAAATTCGATGGCATCGGCATGTGGCGCTCGCACGTTGAAAAGAACATGCCGGCGATGCTGCGAAACGGCATTAAGCCGGTCATCATTCCGTCCAGCGAAGGCAGCGTATCGAACGATTCGATCATCGACACACGCTCGCTGTCTATGCTTACCGGTCAGCACGGCGCGCAAACTCTCACGCTGCCCGCCGCCGATCCGAAAGCGCTGCGTCCGTTCGAAGTGGTCGGCGTGCCGATCACCCAACCCGGTTTCTACGTGGTCGAACTGCAATCGCCTGCGCTCGGTGCGTCGCTGATGGGCAAGAAGCAGTCGATGTTCGTGCGCACGTCCGTGCTCGTCACGAATCTCGGCGTGCACTTCAAGCAAGGCCGCGAGAACAGCCTCGTGTGGGTCACTACGCTCGACAAGGGCAAGCCCGTGCCGAACGCGAGCGTGCTCGTCACGGATTGCAACGGCGATAAAGTCGCCACCGCGACCACCGATGCACAAGGCATCGCGAAAATCGGCAAGCCGCTTGCCGCGCTGCACGAATGCAACGAGAACAGCTTCAGCGACAACGGCTTCTTCGTCTCCGCGCGCGTGAACGATCCGCAGACCGGACCGGACATGGCGTTTGTCTCGTCGGACTGGAATCGCGGAATCGAATCGTGGCGCTTCAATGTGCCGACCGACATGGATTCCACGCGCACCGTGCGCGCGCATACCGTGTTCGATCGCACACTTTTGCGCGCGGGCGAAACCGTGTCGATGAAGCATCTGATGCGCGTCGAGACGCTGCATGGCTTTGCGTTTGCGCCCGCTAATCCGAGCCGCGTGACGATCCGCCATGTCGGCAGCGGTCAGACGTGGCACATGCCGCTCAAGTGGAGCACGGACCATAGCGCCGATTCGACCTTCGCGATTCCCGCCGCCGCGAAGCTGGGCGAGTACTCCGTTTCGCTCGATGACGGCACCGCGGACAATGACAATGACGACGAAAGCGCCATCAAGCACTCGTATTACACCGGCACTTTCCGCGTCGAAGAATTCCGCTTGCCGGTCTTCAAAGGCTCGATCACCGCAGGCGATACCAAATCGCCCGGACTGATCGCCGCGAGCGAAGCACCGGTCAATGTGCAACTCGAATACGTGCAGGGCGGTCCGGCCGCGAACTTGCCGGTGCAAGTGTCGGCGCTCGTGCGCAATGCGTCGGTGCCGTTTGCATCGCAATACGAAGCGTTCGATTTTTCGCCGTATCGCAAGCCCGCGAACGACGGTGCGAGCGCGCCTTCGGAAGACGAAGACAGCGAGCAACAAGACGATACCGCGAGCACGAAACTCGTCGCCGACAAGCTCAGGCTCACGCTGAATCGCGATGGCGCGAGCAAGCTCACGATCCAATCGCTGCCCACCGTCGATTCACCGAAACGCCTCGCGCTCGAAGCCACTTTCGCCGATCCGAACGGCGAGACGCAGACCATCGCGGGCGGCGCGTTGCTGTGGCCGGCATCGGTCGCGGTGGGCGTGAAGGCCGGGCATTGGGTATCGGTCGGCGACACGCTGCCGGTGCAGGCAATCGCGCTCGATTTGCAGGGCAAGCCGCGCGCGGGCGTATCGGTCGAGATCAAGGGCATCGCGCGCGTGATGAGCAGTTCGCGCAAGCGCATGGTCGGCGGCTTCTACGCCTACGACAATCATTCGGAGACGAACGATCTCGGCACGCTGTGCAGCGGCAAGAGCGACGATCACGGCATCGTGTCGTGCGATGCGAAGCTCAAGGACGCGGGCAACATCGATCTGATCGCGTATGCGAAGGATGGCGATGGGCATGTCGCGAACGCGAGCACGTCGGTGTGGGTCACGCGTGAGGACGAACTGTGGTTCGGCGGCGAGAACACCGACCGCATCGACGTTCTTCCGGAAAAGACCAGCTACGAGCCGGGCGAGACGGCGCGCTTTCAGGTGCGCATGCCCTTCCGTTCGGCGACGGCGCTGGTTGCCGTGGAGCGTGAAGGTATCGTCGAAACGCATGTGGTCGAACTCAACGGCAAGGACCCGACCGTCGAACTGAAAGTGCAGGACGCGTGGGGGCCGAACGTGTACGTGTCGGTGCTCGCGCTGCGTGGGCGCATTCATGAAGTGCCGTGGTATTCGTTCTTCACGTGGGGCTGGAAAGCGCCGCTCGAATGGGCGCACTCGTTCTGGTACGAAGGCCGTCAATATCAGGCGCCGACGCCGCTCGTCGATCTGTCGAAGCCCGCGTTCCGTTATGGTGTGGCATCGATCAAGGTCGGCACGGCGTCGCACCGGCTCGCGGTCAGCGTCACGCCGGACGCGAAGTCGTACACCGTGCGCGCGAAGGCGCATGTGAAGGTGAAGGTCGCGCTGCCCGATGGCAAGCCCGCGCCCGCCGGCACGCAAATCGCCGTGGCCGCCGTGGATGAAGCCCTGCTCGAACTCATGCCGAATCAAAGCTGGGACGTGCTCGATGCCATGTTGCAGCAGCGCGCCTATGGCGTGGAGACATCGACGGCGCAGATGGAAATCATCGGGCGGCGTCACTTCGGACGCAAGGCCGTGCCTGCGGGCGGCGGTGGCGGACATAGCGCGACGCGCGAACTGTTCGACACACTCTTGCTGTGGAATCCGCGCGTCACGCTGGATGCCAACGGCGAAGCAACCGTCGATGTCCCGCTGAACGACGCGCTCACGCGTTTCCGCATTGTCGCCATCGCGACGGTCGGCGCGGGACGCTTCGGCACCGGCAGCGCGTCGATTCAGAGCACGCAGGACTTGCAACTCATCTCGGGATTGCCGCCGCTCGTGCGCGTGGGGGACGCCTTCCGCGCGCAGTTCACGCTGCGCAACACCACGCAGCGATCGATGCAAGTCATCGTCACGCCGCGCGCCGGTCAACTCGCGCTCGATGCGCGCACGGTCGATCTCGCGCCGGAGTCGTCGCAGGACATCGCGTGGAATGTGACCACGCCGGACGTGCTCGGCGCGGGTTCGTCCGCGAGCATCGACTGGAACGTGAGCGCGGTGGAGCAAGGCGCGTCGAAAGCGTCGGATGCCGTGAAGCTCACGCAACGCGTCGTCGCGGCCATCCCCATTACCGTGCAACAGGCAACCATTTCGCAAGTGGACGGCACGCTCGCGCTGCCCGTCGCACCGCCCGCCGATGCCGCGAAATCGAGCGATGGCGCGGTGCGTGGCGGCATCGCCGTGTCCTTGCAGCCGAAGCTCGCCGATGGCCTGCCGGGCGTGCGCCGCTGGTTCGAGCAGTATCCGTTCAACTGCCTCGAACAGCAGACTTCGCGCGCGCTCGGCCTGATGGATGCCGCGCAATGGCAAGGCGTGCTCACGCGCATGCCGTCGTATCTGGATCGCGATGGTCTGGCGAACTACTTCCCGCCGTATGACGACGCCCGTCCGACCGGCAGCCCGGCGCTCACCGCCTACCTGCTCGCCGTCACGGACGAAGCCGCGAAGCTCGACCGCCGCTTCGCCCTCTCGGCGGACACGCGCAACCAGATGACGGCGGGCCTGGCGAACTTCATCGACGGGAAGATCGAGCGCAAGTTCTGGGCGCCGCGCGACGACCTCGACTTCGAGAAGCTCGCCGCCATCGAAGCGCTCTCGCGCTACGGGCTTGCGCAGCCGCGCATGCTCGGGTCGATCACCATCGCGCCGAATCAATGGCCGACTTCCGCCGTGCTCGATTACTACGCCATCCTGTCGCGCGTCGATAGCATTCCGGACCGCGAGGAAAAGCGCGCACAGGCCGAGCAGATCATCCGCGCGCGGCTCACGTATCAGGGCACGCGCCTGAGCTTCTCGACCGAGCGCGACGACGATCTCTATTGGCTCATGACCGGCACGGAATCGAACGCCGCGCGCACCGCATTGATTTTCGCGGATGCACCCGGCTGGAAGGATGAGATGCCGCGTCTCGTCGCGGGCCTGCTCGCCTTGCAGACGCATGGCGCGTGGCAAACGACGACCGCGAACTTGTGGGGTGAATTCGCCGTCGCGCGCTTCTCGCGTCTGTTCGAAAGCGAGCCGGTGACGGGGAACACGTCGGTTCAGCTTGGCTCGCAATCGCGTGGCGTGAACTGGAACGCGGCGGCATCGGCGGATCAGGTTGCTTCGGCCACGCCGATCACGCAGAACGGCCGTGCCCGCAGTGTGATGCTGCCGTGGTCCAGCGGCTCGCTCACGTTGACGCAAGATGGCACCGGAAAGCCGTGGGCGACCATCGAAAGTCTCGCGGCGGTCGCGTTGAAAGCGCCGCTGGCGGCGGGCTATCGCATCTCGAAGACGGTGACGCCGGTCGATCCCGCCGTGAAGGGTCAGCTTTCGCGCGGCGATATCGTGCGCGTGCATCTGGATATCGATGCACAGGCCGACATGACGTGGGTCGTCGTCAACGATCCGATTCCCGCTGGCGCGACGATTCTCGGCTCCGGTCTCGGCCGCGACTCGGAAGCGGCGACGCAAGGCGAGAAGTCGAACAATGGTGCTGCGTGGCCGGCGTTCATCGAACGTAGTTTCGAAGGGTATCGCGCGTATTACGACTATGTGCCGAAGGGCAAGCTGCAAGTCGAGTACACGTTGCGCCTGAACAATCCCGGCACCTTCGGCCTGCCGCCGACGCGCGTCGAGGCGCTCTACGCGCCCTCGTCGTTCGGTGCGCTGCCGAATGCGCCGGTGGTCGTGAAGTCCGCACCAGCGAAGTGAGATGGTAATGAAGCGCGCCGCCGCCCTGCTCGCTGCCTGCATCGTTTCGATGTCGGCGCACGCCGCGCCGAGCTTCGACGACGTGCGCGCGAAGTGGCGCAGTTCCGACTGGGTGCTGCTCGCGCGCGATGGCACGCCGCTGCAACGCACGCGCATCGATACGAGCGCGCGGCGTGGCGACTGGGTTTCGCTTGCCGATGTTTCGCCTGCGTTGCGTGAGGCGATTGTCGTGTCGGAAGACCGGCGCTTCTACGAACACTCGGGCGTGGACTGGCGCGGCGCGGCGGCGGCGGCTTGGGCGAACTTGTGGAACACGCGCACGCGCGGCGCATCCACGGTGACGATGCAACTCACCTCGCTCATCGACGAAGAAGGCCGGACGCCGGGGCGACGCAGCATCGGCGAAAAGGCGGGGCAAACGGTCGGCGCGCTGTGGCTCGAACGTTCATGGCGCAAGGATCAGATTCTCGAAGCGTATCTGAATCTCGTGCCGTTTCGCGGCGAGATCATCGGTTTGTCTGCCATGTCGCAGACGTTGTTCAATAAAGCGCCGTCGGGGCTGGACGAGCGCGAGGCCGCGATTGCCGCCGCGCTCGTGCGCGCGCCGAATGCGGCGTATCCGAAGGTGAGCGCGCGTGCGTGCGCCATCCTTCAGGACATGCGCAAGCTGCACGACGAACGTGATGCGTCCGATCCGTGCGTGAATCTCGACGGCTACACGCAACTGATCCTCACGCGCACCGCTTCGGCGCCGCTCGTCGTGACTGGAGACGACGCGCTCGCGCCGCATCTCGCGCGACGCATCGCGGGCGAAGTGCATCCGCAAGCAGGCGCGCGTGTGCGCTCCACGCTCGATGCGCGCCTGCAACGCTTCACGCGCGACACGCTCGCGCGCACGCTGGCGGAGCTGAACGGCCGCGCGCATCCGCGTAATGTGCACGATGCAGCGGCCATCGTGATCGACAACGAAACGGGCGATGTGCTCGCGTGGGTCGGCTCGGCGGGCGGTCTGTCGAACGCGCCCGAAGTCGATGCCGTGCTCGCGAAACGTCAGGCGGGTTCGACGCTCAAGCCTTTTCTCTACGCGCAGGCCATCGAAGAAAAACGGCTTACGGCGGCCACGCTTCTCGATGATGCGCCGCTCGATCTCGCGACCGGCGGCGGGCTCTATATTCCGCAGAACTACGATCACGATTTCAAGGGCTGGGTGAGCGTGCGGACCGCGCTCGGTTCGTCGCTGAATGTGCCGGCCGTGCGAACGCTGGTGATGGTCACGCCGCATCGCTTTGCGAAGACGCTCGTCGCGCTCGGATTGCCGCTCACGCAGGCGGGTGATTACTACGGCTTTTCGCTCGCGCTCGGCAGCGCTGACGTCACGCTGGCGTCGCTCACGAATGCGTATCGCGCGCTGGCGGCGGGTGGCATCGCGCGTCCGTTTTTCGATGTCGCGGGTCACGCGGCCGCGCCTGCCGGTACGCGCGTGTTCAGCCAGCAGGCGAGTTTCATCGTCACGGATATTCTTTCGGACAACAATGCGCGCACGCGGACCTTCGGCTTCGACAGCGTGCTCGCCACGCGCGGGTTCAGCGCGGTCAAGACCGGCACGAGCAAGGACATGCGCGACAACTGGGCTGTGGGCTTCACGCCGCGCTACAGCGTCGGCGTGTGGGTCGGCAATGCGGACGGCGCGCCGATGTGGGACGTCTCCGGCGTCACCGGCGCCGCGCCCGCGTGGAACGCGATCATCAACTATCTGAGCGGGCGCTTCGAGACGCGTCCCGCGCCGCGCGCGCCGGATGGCGTGGTGCGAACGCATGTCGCGTATCAGGACGATATCGAGCCTGCGCGCGACGAGTGGTTTCTGAGCGGCACGCAGATGCGCGAGATCGGCCTCACCGCCGGGGCGCGTGGTTCCACGAATTCCGCCGATACTGCCCGCGCGCGCATCGGCGCACCCACGGATGGCACGATCTTCGCGCTCGATCCGGACATTCCGCCTGCGCGTCAGCGCGTGTGGTTCGAACGCGCGGGCGGCGCGCAGGCCGCGTGGCGGCTCGACGGCCAGCCGTTCGGCGATCAGGCGCGCGCGTCATGGCTGCCGTGGCCGGGCAAGCACACGCTCGAACTCGTCGATGCGCACGGCGCAACGGTCGATACCGTGCATTTCGAAGTGCGCGGCGCATTCGCCAAAACCGCGCAAAACGTACAAAACGCACCGAAACGATGAATCCGCGCACGCCGAATCTTGGCAGCACGAAGCGTCATCGAGCAGAAACCGGACGAAAAGCAGATATCGAAACGCCGAGTCATCGGACTAACGCTTTGCAACGTTAAAGATTGTGCGGACCGCATTGTGCGCGGCGCGGGGTCGTGCACAATGCGAGCCGTCATCGTTCGGACAGCGGTTTTGGCCTATGCTAACGGCATCGTCCATCGAGGCCCGAACATATCGATTCGTCATTCTTTTCTCTCAATGCCTGGAGTGCCGTCATGCTGAAAAAGCTTTTGATGCTGTGCCTAGCGTTCATGCTGTCCGTCGGTTCCGCGTTCGCAGCGGTCGATGTCAACACCGCCGATGAAGCCGCGCTCGATTCCGTCAAGGGTCTGGGACCGGTCAAGTCCAAGGCCATCGTGGATGAGCGTACGAAGAACGGACCGTTCAAGGACGCCGACGATCTGGCGAACCGCGTGAAGGGTCTGGGCGTGAAATCGGTGACCAAGCTGGAGGAGAATGGGCTGACGGTCGGTGGTTCGTCCACGCCGCCGAGCGGCAAGACGGCGGCGACTTCGATGTCCAAGCCTGCGGCATCCGCGAAAACGAGCGGCAGCGCGGCGACGAATTCGACGGTGAAATCGTCCACGGCGGCGACTGCGGCGACTTCGCCTGCCGCGACCACGGCGCAAACGCCTGCACCCGCTCCGGCGCCCGCGCCTGTTGCGGCTTCGTCGACCAAGGCTTCGAAAAAGGCCAAGGCATCGGCCATGGCGGCGTCCGGGACGACCACGGCGAGCGACGCGAAACCCGCCAAGACCAAGCGCAGCAAGAAGGACAAGGCCGCGAGCGCCGCTGCCGCGAGCCAGTGATTCAACGCATCAAGTTCTGTTCAAGGGCCGTTCATATTCGTATGCGGCCCACCCCGCAACCTCTCGTAGTGAGATCGTCATGAGCCTACTCGATATCCTCGCCTCTACCCTTGGCAATTCCCAGCAAGGCGGCCAGCCCGCGCAGGGACAGTCGGGCCAGGCCGCGTTGATCGCGGCAGCGCTTCAATTCGTCAACAGCCAGCCCGGCGGCGTCATGGGCCTGATCCAGCGCTTCCATGAAGCGGGCGCGGGCGACATCGTTCAATCGTGGATCGGCACCGGCGAAAACAAGCCGATCAGCCCGGACACGCTCAACAACGTGCTCGGCCAGGATAATGTCGGCGCTTTGGCGCAGAAGGCGGGTGTGTCGGGCGATCAACTGTCGGGCATGCTCGCGGCGGTGCTGCCGCATCTGGTGGATCACGCCACGCCGAATGGCGAAGTGCCGGCTGACGGCAAGCTGGATGTGAACAGCGTGCTGGGTTCGCTGGGTGGTTTGGCGGGGTTGTTCGGCAAGGCTTGAAGTCGAAGCACGGTTGATGTTTGGAAAACCCCGCGTGGTGGAAGCTGCGCGGGGTTTTTTGTTTTCGTCGACGATAACGTGTTGTCCTGAGAATCCGTGCGATCGCAAGGATTTTCGGTAGATGAACCGTCGAAACGGCTGAAATCCTTGCAATCGCACGGATTTCACCCCGAGCAACAAAAAAGGGCAGCGAACCCTCCGCTGCCCCTTCCCTTCACACCCCGTTCGATCAATGCACCACACGATCGAACAAGAACTTCCCTTCCCGCACATCCACCGGAATCACATCCTTCGGCCCAAACCGTCCGGCAAGAATCAGCTTCGCAACCGGGTTCTCGATCTCCTGCTGAATCGCGCGCTTCAACGGCCGCGCGCCGAACACCGGGTCGTAACCGACCTTCGCAATCTGCTCCAGCGCCGCATCCGACACATCCAACTGCATGTCCAGCTTCGCCAGCCGTTCATGCAACCGCGCCAACTGAATCTTCGCAATCGATTGGATATTCGACCGATCCAGCGAATGGAACACCACCACATCGTCGATCCGGTTCAGGAATTCCGGCCGGAAATGCAGCTTCACTTCTTCCCAGACCGCTTCCTTCACTCGTTCCTGCGGTTCATCGACCATGCTCTGAATGACGTGTGAACCGAGGTTCGAAGTCATCACGATGACCGTGTTCTTGAAGTCCACGGTTCGGCCTTGTCCATCGGTCATGCGGCCATCGTCGAGCACTTGCAGCAGCACGTTGAACACGTCGGGATGCGCCTTTTCGATTTCATCGAGCAGGATCACGCTGTACGGCTTGCGACGCACCGCTTCCGTGAGATACCCGCCTTCTTCATAGCCGACATACCCTGGCGGCGCGCCGATCAGCCGCGCGACGCTGTGCTTCTCCATGAACTCGCTCATGTCGATGCGGATGAGATGGTCCTCCGAATCGAACAGGAACGCGGCCAACGCCTTGCACAGTTCCGTCTTGCCGACGCCCGTTGGCCCGAGAAACAGGAACGAACCATACGGACGATTCGGGTCCGACAAACCCGCGCGCGAACGGCGAATGGCATCCGCCACCGCGCCGATGGCTTCGTCCTGCCCGATCACGCGCTCATGCAGCTTCGTTTCGATCTGCAAGAGCTTTTCGCGCTCGCCCTGCATCATGCGCGACACGGGAATGCCCGTGGAACGCGACACGACTTCCGCGATTTCCTCCGCGCCCACCTGCGTGCGCAGCAAACGCGGCCGCGTCGGATTGTTCTGCTCCTGCGATTCCGCCTGCGTCACTTGCCGGAGCCGCGCTTCGAGTTCCGGCAGCTTGCCGTATTGCAACTCGGCGACCTTCTCCAGCTTCCCTTCACGTTGCAAACGCGTGATATCCGCGCGCACCTTCTCGATTTCTTCCTTCAGTTGCGCGCTGCCCTGCACCGCGGCCTTCTCGGCGGTCCAGATTTCTTCGAGGTCCGAATATTCGCGGTTCAGCCGCTCGATTTCCTCCTCGATGAGTTGCAGACGCTTCTGCGATGCCTCGTCCTTCTCCTTCTTCACCGCCTCGCGCTCGATCTTCAACTGAATGAGCCGGCGATCCAGCTTGTCCATTTCTTCGGGCTTCGAATCGATTTCCATCTTGATGCGCGACGCGGCTTCATCGATCAGATCGATGGCCTTGTCCGGCAGAAAACGGTCCGTGATATAGCGATGCGACAGTTCCGCCGCCGCGACGATCGCCGGGTCCGTGATCTCGACGCCATGATGCAGTTCATACTTTTCCTGCAAGCCGCGCAGGATCGCGATGGTCGCTTCGACCGACGGTTCATCCACGAGCACTTTCTGGAAACGACGCTCCAGCGCCGCGTCCTTCTCGATGTACTTGCGGTATTCGTCCAGCGTGGTCGCGCCGATGCAATGCAGTTCGCCGCGCGAAAGCGCCGGTTTGAGCATGTTGCCCGCGTCCATCGCGCCTTCGGCCTTGCCTGCGCCGACCATCGTATGAATCTCGTCGATGAAGACAATCGTTTGCCCTTCATCCTTGGCGATGTCGTTGAGCACGGCCTTCAGACGCTCCTCGAACTCGCCGCGATACTTCGCGCCCGCAAGCAGCGCCGCCATGTCGAGCGACAGCACGCGCTTGCCCTTGAGCGTTTCCGGCACTTCGCCGTTCACGATACGTTGCGCCAGCCCTTCGACGATCGCGGTCTTGCCCACGCCCGGCTCGCCGATCAGCACCGGATTGTTCTTCGTGCGGCGCTGCAAAATCTGGATGGAGCGGCGGATTTCGTCATCGCGGCCGATCACCGGATCGAGCTTGCCCGCGCGTGCGCGCTCGGTCAGATCGACGGTGTATTTCTTGAGCGCCTCGCGCTGGCTTTCCGCGTCCTGGCTATCGACCTGCGCGCCGCCGCGCACGGCATTGATGGCGGCTTCGAGCGCGCGCCGCGTCAAACCATGCTGTTTGGCGATACGCCCCGCCTCGCCCTTGTCATCCGCTACCGCGATAAGGAACATCTCGCTCGCGATGTACGTGTCGTTGAGCTTTTGCGCTTCTTTGTCGGCGGCGTTCAGCAAGCCGGCGAGATCGCGGCTGACCTGAACGTTGCCGTCCGTGCCGCGCACTTGCGGCAGGCGTTTGATGGCATCGGTCAATGCGGTTTGCAGCGCCTGCACCTGAACGCCCGCGTGAGAGAGCAACGAGCGCGCCGAACCGTCCTGCTGCGCCAGCAGCGCGGCAAGCAAATGAACCGGCTCGATGTATTGATTGTCGTGACCGACGGCCAGACTCTGGGCGTCGGACAGTGCTTCCTGAAATTTGGTGGTGAATTTGTCGATTCTCATTTTTTGACAGCTCCAATCTGAATACGTCCAAAATGAGGCGCTTTTCGCCGCTTTCAAGCACAGTTTGGCTCGAAATCAATCATTTTTTTGCGTTTCGGCGGAAGTCGGCGCCACGACGGCGCGAATGAGAATGACGCGTGCGTTCAGGTTTCGTCAACTACTGATAAAAGACGCCGCGTGCTCAGCTTGCGGCGCCGCGCGGCGTGAGCGTGAGGAAACGCGTTTGCGGCATGGGCGCGAGTCCGAGCAAGCGCGCCAGTTCGCTCGCGGGTCGAGCGAGTTCGCCGACAGTATGCTTGTCGAGTTCCGCGAGAAACGCCTCGCGCGCCGCGATGAACACGTTCCTCAACCGGCACTGCGATTCGATCACGCAGCCGCGCTGATCCGACCCGTCGGAGAGGCATCCGACGAGCGCGAAATCGCTTTCGGTCTTGCGCACGATCTCGCCGATCGTGAGCGCGGCCGATTGCTCCGCGAGCCGCAGTCCGCCGTTGCGTCCACGCACGGTTTCCACCCAGCCGAGTTCGCCGAGTTGCTGCACGATTTTCATCAGATGATTTTTCGAAATGCCGTAGGCCTCCGAAATTTCCTGGATCGTCGAGAGCCCGGAAGGACGCACGGAGAGATAGAGCAGAACCCGCAGCGCATAATCGGTGTAGTCGGTCAGTCGCATGGTGTCGCGATGAGTTGAGCGCCGAGGCGCATCGGTTGAGGTCGGCAGCGAATGGACGTTCTCGGGCCGCGTTCGCGTGATGCGCGCGGAGATGAGGCGTGACGGCCAGCGGGCGCGCGAACCTCGCGATCATCTGGACTGAACACACACCATGGGATGACCGAAGCAGCCAAGGGCCTGCCGCGCGCAGGCCTCATTCTGCGTCATATTGATGATGCTCGTCAGCAAAACGCTTACGGAAGCTAAGTCTTCTCGTCGGCCAATTCGATTTTCCAACACGATGACCACCGAACACACTGCCCCGAAACCCTTGCGCGAACACGAACCGACCGAAGCCAACGTGCGTGCGCTCGTCGATGCCTTTTACACGCGCGTCGGCGACGACCCGTTGCTCGGCCCGATCTTCGAACGCGAATTGTCCGGCCGGTGGGACGCGCATCTCGCGAAGATGGCGACGTTCTGGTCGAGCCTCGTGCTCGGCTCGAAACACTATCGCGGCAACGTGCAGGAGGCGCATCGGCCGCTCACGGATATCGAGCCGCGTCACTTCGCGCGTTGGCTTTCGCTGTTTTTGAACACGGTCGAGCAGCGTTACGAGCCTGCCGCCGCCGTGCAGTTCATGGAACCGGCGCTGCGCATTGCGCAGAGTCTGCAACTGAGCAAGTTCGGATGGGATTACGAGATTCCCGCCGCGCAGCTTGAGTTGCTCGCGGCGCTCAAACGTCAACGCACGGGCTCCGACGAACCGGAGCCGCGCTTTCCCGAGCGGCCTGCGGGCGAGCCGTTTCCGGCGAGGTTCATCGGCAAGTCGAGAGACTAGCGGGATTTCCAGCGGGCGAGCGCGGCGTCGTCGGATTCGCGTGCGTCTACCCAGCGTTCGCCTGCGTTGGTCTTCTCTTTCTTCCAGAACGGCGCCTGCGTCTTCAGATAGTCCATCACGAAGGCGCACGATTCGAAAGCATCCGCGCGATGCATCGCCGTGGTGGCGACGAGCACGATCTGATCGAGCGGCAAGAACTTGCCCACGCGATGCACGATGGCCACGTCCGTTCCGGGCCAGCGTTCGCGCGCCTGCACGGCGATCGCTTCGAGCGATTTCTCCGTCATGCCGGGATAGTGCTCGAGCTCCATCGTCTGGACGCTGCTGCCTTCGTTCAGGTCGCGCACCGTGCCGACGAAGCACGCCACCGCGCCTACTTTCGGATTGTCGGCGCGCAACGCGGCCACTTCCGCGCTGATGTCGAAGTCGTCTTCCTGAACGCGGATTTTCATCTCAGCCACCCGTTACCGGCGGAAAAAACGCGACTTCGCAGCCCTCGGTGATGCGCTGGCCCGCATCCGTCATGACGTGATTGCAGGCCATGCGCAGCGGCCGGCCATCGGCGAGCGTTTCGGCCCAGATGCCGCCGCGCATGCGCAGCCACGCGCGGACATCGCCGACATTGACGACCGTGTCCGGCACCACGACCGTTTCGTTCGCAATACCCAACGCCTCGCGCACGCTCGCAAAAAACCTCAGTTCGACCTTCATCGACTTGTTCCTTCACTGCATCAGTTCTGAAAACGGGATGAAGCGCACGCTCTCGCCCGCGCTGATCGCATGATTCGGCGGATTGTCGATGAGGCCATCGCCCCAGACGGTTGACGTCAGCACGGCCGAGCTTTGATTCGGGAACAGATCGAGGCCGCCGTTCTCGTTCAGACGCGCGCGCAGAAATTCGTTGCGGCGGTCGCCCTTCTTCTGACTGAAGTCGGCGCGCATGGCATGGACGCGCGGCGTGACTTTATCCATGCCCGCGAGCCGCAGCAAAAACGGCCGCACGAACAGCAAAAACGTACAGAAGCTCGACACCGGATTACCCGGCAGTCCGATGAAATACGCCTCGCCGAGATCGCCCGGATCGCCGCCCGCCGCTTCCCAGCGCCGCACCGCGCCAAACGCGAGCGGCTTGCCGGGTTTCATCGCGATCTGCCACATGGCGATGCGCCCTTCCGCTTCGACCGCAGGCTTCACGTGGTCTTCTTCGCCCACCGACACGCCGCCGCACGTCAGGATGAGATCGTGGCCGAGCGCCGCGCGGCGTAGCGTTTCGCGCGTCGCGTCCAGCCGGTCCGGCACGATGCCCAGATCGCTCACTTCGCAGCCGAGCCGTTCGAGCAAACCGCGCAGCGTGTAGCGGTTCGAGTTGTAGATCGCGCCGGGTTCGAGCGGCTCGCCGGGCATGCGCAGTTCGTCGCCGGTGAAGAAGATCGCCACGCGCACGCGCCGCACGACTTCGAGCGTCGCGCAGCCGACCGATGCCGCCAGCCCCATCGCCTGCGGCGTCATGCGCGTGCCAGCGGGCAGAATCACCGCGCCGCGCGCGATGTCCGCGCCCTGCTTCGTGATCCATTCGCCCGGCGACGGCGGCTGCGCGAAGGCTACGCGTCCGTCATCGGCGAGTTCGGCCATTTCCTGCATGACGACGGTGTCCGCGCCCGGCGGCACGGTGGCACCCGTGAAGATGCGCGCGGCGGTCCCGGCGGCGAGTGGCGCGGCCGCATGACCCGCCGGAATGCGCTGCGACACGCTCAGCACGGCGGGCGCATCGACGCTCGCGGCGTCGAGATCGGCGGCGCGCACGGCGTAACCGTCCATCGAACTGGTGTGCATGGGCGGCACGTCGAGCGGCGACACGACATCGGCGGCGAGCACGCGGCCTAGCGCATCGAGCGTGTTGATCTGCTCGCGCTCGGGCACGCGCCGCGCGGCATCGAGCAAGATGGCGAGCGCCTCGGCGGTGGCGAGCATCGGCGGACGGGAAGGTGCAGCGGATGGGGATGACATGAGTTGCTCGAACGCGAACGCGCCGGGAAGAAATAGGACAAGCGGCTATTGTAGCGAGATGAGGCAACGTCGAAACCGCGCTCGCCGCATGGCCGCGATCCGCCGCGCCGCGTCAAAACGCCCCGCGCCCGGTGATACACTCGCAGGACACTTCCCACATCCATTTCCATGAAATTTTGTTCCGTCTGCGGCCACGAGGTCAGCTTGAGCATTCCGCCCGGCGACAACCGCGAGCGCTTCGTCTGCGGCAGTTGCGGCACGATTCATTATCAGAACCCGCGCAATGTCGTCGGCACGGTGCCGGTATGGGACGACAAGGTGCTGCTGTGCCGCCGCGCGATCGAACCACGCTACGGCTTCTGGACGCTGCCCGCGGGCTTCATGGAAATGGACGAGACGACCAGCGAGGGCGCATCCCGCGAGACGCTGGAAGAAGCGGGCGCGCGCGTCGAGATTCAGAGCCTTTTCACGCTGCTCAACGTGCCGCATGTGCATCAGGTGCATATCTTTTATCTGGCGCGGCTGCTCGATATCGACCTCGATCCGGGCGAGGAAAGTCTCGAAGTCAAACTGTTCGACGAAAGCGAGATTCCGTGGGACGAGATCGCGTTTCCGACCGTCGGGCAGACCTTGCGTTTCTTCTTCGCGGACCGCGCGGCGGGCAATTTCACGCTGCATACGGGCGACATCTTCCGCACGCTGCGCGACGGCTGACGCGCGCTCATCGCCCGATCGGTCCGATCATGGTTCCGTGGCTCGCTCATGACGATCCCTTTCCGCCCGTCGAGCGCGCGCTCGGGGCGGCGAGCGGTGCGCCCGGTTTGCTCGCGGCGAGCGCCGACTTGTTGCCCGCGCGTCTGATCGATGCCTACCGGCGCGGCATTTTCCCGTGGTATTCGGATGGCCAGCCGGTGCTGTGGTGGAGTCCCGACCCGCGCATGGTGCTGCGTCCCGCCGATTTCAAGGTGTCCGATTCGTTGCGCAAGACCTTGAAACGTGTGGTGCGCGACCCGCTCTGGGAAGTGCGCGTGGATCACGACTTCGCCGCCGTCATGCACGCCTGCGCCGACACGCCGCGCGAGGGTCAGCGCGGCACGTGGATCACGGCGGATATCGTGGAGGCGTATGGCTCGCTACATCGCGCGGGATGCGCGCACAGCATCGAAAGCTGGTACGACGGCGTGCGCGTGGGCGGGCTTTACGGCGTCTCGTTCGGGCGAATGTTCTTCGGCGAATCCATGTTCGCGCACAAGACCGATGCCTCGAAAATCGCGCTATCCGCACTCGTCGGACACTTGCGCCGCAACCAAATTGAGATGATAGACTGCCAACAGAATACGTCGCATCTGGCGTCGCTAGGCGGCCGCGAGATTCCGCGCCGCGCGTTCGTCGCGCATCTGAAACGGGCCGTGATGCTGGAGCCGATTCCGTGGGCGTTCGACAAGTCGGTCCTGCTCGATCTGGTGAGTCGAACGAACTAGATCGCGCACGCCGACATCGAATGCGATATCAACGAGAGCCGTCAACGTGACACATCCGAACGAGCTGCCGCTGTCACCGCTTTCCGCGCTGCAATTCTATGCAACAGCGCCCTACCCTTGCAGTTACCTTGAAGGGCGCGTCGCGCGCTCGCAAGTCGCGACGCCCAGCCATCTCATCAATTCCGATGTCTATACCGAACTCGTCAAGGCCGGTTTCCGGCGCTCGGGCGTGTTCACCTATCGTCCGTATTGCGACGGTTGCCGCGCCTGCGTGCCGGTGCGCGTGCCGGTGACGCGCTTCGTGCCGAACCGCGCGCAGCGGCGCGTGTGGAAGCTGCATGGCGGGTTGGTCGCGAGCGTCGCGCCGCTGCATTACGACGAAGAACATTACGCGCTTTACATGCGCTATCAGTCGGCGCGCCACGCGGGCGGCGGCATGGACCGCGACAGCCGCGATCAGTACGAGCAGTTTCTGCTGCAAAGCCGGATCAACTCGCGGCTAGTGGAGTTTCGCGAGCCGGGAACATCCGAGCATCCCGGTGTGCTGCGCATGATCAGCATGATCGACATCCTGGGCGACGGGCTTTCCTCGGTCTACACGTTCTTCGAGCCGGACATGCCGAAGACCAGTTTCGGCACCTTCAACATCCTCTGGCAGATCGAACAGGCGCGCAGTCTGGACTTGCCGCACGTCTATCTCGGCTACTGGATTCGTGAGAGCGAAAAGATGGCCTACAAGGCCAATTTCCGGCCGCTCGAAGGGCTCGTCGATGGCCGCTGGTCCGTGCTCGACCCCGCGACGACGCACGCCGCCGGCACGCTGCCGATGCCTGGGCGCATCAGCACGGCGAGTCAGGCGAGATAAGCAAGCGCAACACCGCCGGTCACTGTTCACGAAACCGCTAAAATAGCGGTCTCAAAAAAACACGCCGTCACCGGCGCTCTCCTCGTGTTCAGTTCCCTTTACCCGCTCGCGCGCTCGCATCTGTTCAGAATGGATGCGGAAGACGCTCATCACCTCACGCTGCGCATGCTGGGCGCGGCTGGCCGCACCGGGCTTTCGCGCTTGCTCGCCACGCGCGGACCCGATTCCCCGCGCACCGTCATGGGCCTGCCGTTCCGCAATCCTGTGGGGCTGGCGGCGGGGCTGGACAAGGACGGCGCGTGCATCGACGGGCTGGCGGGGCTGGGCTTCGGGTTCATCGAAATCGGCACGGTGACGCCGCGCGCGCAACCGGGCAATCCGCGTCCGCGCATGTTCCGGCTGCCCGAGGCGGGCGCGCTCATCAACCGGATGGGCTTCAATAACGGCGGCGTCGATCAGTTCGTGGCGAATGTGCAGGCGGCGCGCTATCGCGGCATTCTGGGGCTGAATATCGGCAAGAACGCGGATACGCCGATCGAACGCGCCGCCGAAGACTATCTGTACTGCCTCGAACGCGTGTATCCGTTCGCGAGCTATGTGACGATCAACATCTCGTCGCCGAATACGAAGAATCTGCGGCAATTGCAGGGCGCGGGCGAACTGGACGCGCTGCTCGGCGCGCTCAAGGACAAGCAGACGCGTCTGTCCGATCTGCACGGCAAGCTCGTGCCGCTGGCGCTGAAGATCGCGCCCGATCTCGACGACGAACAGATCAAGTCGATTGCAGGCACGTTGCTCACGCACAAGATCGATGGCGTGATCGCGACCAACACCACGCTCTCCCGCACCGCCGTGAACGGCCTGAAACACGGCGACGAAGCGGGCGGTTTGTCGGGGCGCCCGGTGTTCGATGCATCGAACGAAGTCATCCGCAAGTTGCGTTCGGAAGTGGGCGCGGAGGTGCCGATCATCGGCGTGGGCGGCATTTTCTCGGGCGAGGACGCGCGCGCGAAACTCGCGGCGGGGGCATCGCTCGTGCAGCTTTATACCGGGCTGATTTATCGCGGGCCTGCGCTGGTCAACGAATGTGTCGAAGCGCTGGCTCGTTAGACAAACAAAGCCGCGCGGAATATAGACATAAGCAAACGATATGACGCTGCCGTTGCATTTTCTCTATCATGCCGCACCATTAGAGCGCATCGCCTGCCGAATCGGGCCGATCGCTGCTCGCCCAACATGAGGAAAAGAACACGATGAAACTGTCCACGCTCAAGAAGCTCGTCGCCGCCAGCCTGATCGGCGCGGCCTTCACCGCCGTCACCACCGCCGCGCATGCGGACGATCTGCTCGATCAGGTCAAGCAACGCGGCACGCTGCGCGTCGGTCTGGAAGGCACCTTCCCGCCGTTCAACTCGAAGAACCCGCAGGGCGAACTGGTCGGCTTCGATGTCGATATCGCCAAGGCCGTCGCCGCCAAGCTGGGCGTGAAGCCCGAGTTCGTCACGACGGAGTGGAGCGGCATCATCGCGGGATTGCAGGCGGGCAAGTTCGACGTGATCGTGAATCAGGTTGGCATCACCGATGCGCGCAAGCAGACGCTCGATTTCTCGCCGGCCTACACGTATTCGTTCGCGCAACTGATCCAGCGTACCGACGACAAGCGCGACTTCAAGACGCTCGATGAACTCAAGGGCAAGAAGCTCGGCGTGGGTCTCGGCACGAACTACATGGACATGGCGAAGGCCGTGCCTGGCATCGACGTGAAGACGTATCCGGGCGCGCCGGAATATCTGCGCGATCTCGCTGCGGGCCGGCTCGATGCCGCCTTGAACGACCGTCTGATGCTCGCGTATCTGCTCAAGAACTCGCAACTGCCGCTGCGCACGGGCTCGAACGTGGGTCCGGGCAATCCGTCGGGCATTCCGTTCAAGAAGGGCAATCCGAAGTTCGAGAAGGCGATCGACGACGCCATGACGCAGCTCGAAGCCGACGGCACCTTCACGAAGATCTCGGACAAGTGGTTCGGCATCGACGTGACGAAGCCGGCGAAATAACGCGCGCAGCATCTCGCGCGGGTTGCGCGATACGGGCGGCATCGGCGACGATGCCGCCCTTCTCTTTTTTCAACGCCGGTTATGATGTGCCGATTATTTCGACCGGCGCATGGTTTCACGCCTCTTTCGCTCAATGTCCACCACTTCCCTGCTCGTTCAGTCCGCGCCCGCGCTGGCGCAAGGCGCGCTCCTGACGATCAAGTTCGCGCTGCTCTCGATGATCTTCGGCCTGATCGCGGCCGTCACGCTCGCGTTGATGGCGATCAGCCGCAACAAGGCGCTCATCGGCATTCAGCGTGTGTATGTCAGCGTGATGCGCGGCACGCCGCTGCTCGTGCAGATCTTCGTGATTTATTACGGTCTGCCAAGTCTCGGCATTTCGCTGGAACCGACGCCCGCGGGCGTGATCGCGTTGTCGGCGAATGTCGCGGCGTATCTGTCGGAGAGCATGCGCGGCGCTATTTTGGGCATTCCCAGCGGCCAATGGCTCGCAGCCTATAGCCTCGGCTTGTCGCGCGGGCAGACGCTGCGTTATGTGATCGGGCCGCAGGCGCTGCGCATCGCGGTGCCGAGTCTGTCGAACAGCCTCATCAGTCTCATCAAGGATACGTCGCTGGTGTCGGTCATCACCGTGACGGAGTTGCTGCGCAGCGCGCAGGAAGTGATCGCGGCGACGTATCAGCCCTTGCCGCTTTATCTGGCGGCGGCGTTTGTTTATTGGGTGCTGTGCAGCGTGCTGGAAGTTGTTCAACGGCGCGTCGAAAAACGTCTCTCGCTGCCGGGAAGACATTAAGAGACGCGCGCTTTTAAAGCGTCAATCCGTTTCGAAGGGAAAGCGCAGGTTCAGATCGCGCCGCGCCGCGTCGATGATCGCGATCACGCGCATCGACGTTGCATGCGACATGATCGGGCTTTCCGTCGCGCCCGCGCGCAATAGCTCGCAGAAGTGCGCGGTTTCGTAGTTGAGACCGCCGCCCGTGAACGGCTCATCGAGTTCGATCTTGCGGCCATCGGTATAGGCAATCGTCGCGCGCGCGGGATTCCACCAGTTCTCGTGGATGCTCACCGTGCCAAGCGTCCCGGCGATCAGCGCATCGCCACGTCCTTGCAAATCCAGCCCGCAGAATAATTGCGCGATGCCGCGTTCGTGCCGCACGTTCAGGCTCGCGAACGTATCGACGCCCGTTTCGCCCAGCCGCCCGATGGTCTGCACATCGAGCGCTTCGCCCAGCCAGTCCACCGCGAGAAACGCTTCGTACACGCCGATATCGAGCAGCGCGCCGCCGCCGACTTCCATCGAGAAAGACGGATGATCGGGCGGCACGTTCGCCATCGAGCAGCCCGCGCGCACGAGTCCGACCGCGCCGATCGGATCATGTTCCAGATGCTCGCGCAAACGGCGATACAGCGGATAGAACGGCGGCTTCATCGCCTCCATGAAAAGCAGCTTCTTCGCGCGCGCGGCATCGATCATGGATTGCAACGCGCGTGCATTCACCGCAGCGGGCTTTTCGCACAGCACCGGTTTTCCAGCGGCGAAAGCGCGCAACGCGTATTCCGGGTGACTGTCCTGCATCGTCGCGATATAGAGCGCGTCGATGTTCGCGAGCAATGCGTCGAAGTCGTCGAACGCGCTCGCGCCGAAAGGTTCGGCCAGCGCACGCGCTGTTTCCTCGCGCCGCGACCACACGCCCGCGAGCCGCGCGCCGGGCACATGCGCGAGGCTTTCGGCAAACCGCCGCGCAATACGTCCCGCGCCGACGATGCCCCAACGTATCGTGCCGTTATTGAATTGCTCGATGCTCAATGCCGCCTCCTGCGAAGTTCGTGGTGCGACGCATTGTGCCCGATCACGGCGCTCACTTCGCCAAACGCAAAAAAGCCGGAGACACGCCCCGGCTTCGTTGCATTGCGTCGATCTCCACGCGCGCTTAATTCAAATCAAACGCCCGCAGATTCGTTGATGCTCGGCGACGGCGGCACCGAATACGGATTCGAGCGCTCCAGCGAGAACGCGCGGCCCACTTCCTCGGCCGCAAGATCGACCAGCGCGCGCGTCGCACGTTCGGCGGCGGAAGGATCTTTCGCCTCGATCGCCTCGACCACGTTGCGCTGCGCGGCCAGCGTCGCTTCACGCACTGACTCGATGCCATCGACGATCGGATTCACCGTCACCAGCGCGCCGCGCACGATCGCCGTCATCTGGCGAAAGAATTGGTTGCCGCTTGCCGCAACAATCCGCGTGTGCAGCACTTCGTCGGCGGCCTGATATTCCGGCTCGCCCACTTGCATGCGCGACAGCGCCTCGAACGCATCGCGGATACCGGCGATTTCATCCGGCGTCGCGCGCGCCGCAGCCAAGGCCGCAGCACGGGGTTCGATCAGCATGCGGAACTCGATCACGTCGCGCAGGAAGGTCTGATCGGGCTTGGCACGAAAACGCCAGCTCACCACGTCTTCGTCGATCAGACGCCAGTCGCTCATCGGCCTGATGCGCGTGCCGGTTTTCGGCCGCACGTCGAGCATGTGCCGCGCGAGCAGCATCGAGAGCGCCTCGCGCATGACGGTGCGGCTCACGTCGAACTCTTTCGAGAGAATGTCCTGCGGCGGCAGTATCGCGCCGTATTTCTGCTCGACGATGCCGGATACGAGTCCGTCCATGACCTTCGCCACCAGCGATCGCTCTTTGTTTTCATCCATCTCGCTTCTCCCCTATCCGCCTGTCCGTAGCCCTGTAACCCGTAAGCGCATCGCTTTCCGCCTCATTTCCTGCCGAACAAGCCCGACGAACTCCCGACCGGTCGTTTCGTCGTGCTTGATACGTTGCGTCTTCGCTGCCTTCAAAACCAGTCAGGGAATTCCCCGGGAGGGTATTCCCTTTGCGGAATCGGACCATCACGATTCCGGTGCGCGTCCTGCACTCGCGCCGCGCGCGCGCCGACATTCATCAGGGAAACTGAAGAATGCAGACGTCGCAGCGCGGCGTGCGTTTTTTTGTCGGCCCGATGCAATCTTCGGACCGGTATGGACGCATTTGAGCAAGCATCCGACGTATCTTCTGTGCGAACGCGAACGCTCGCTTGATTACACAGGGCTTTTGTATGACTCGCGGCGGCTTTAAGTGTGTTTTTATTGACTCGCGCGATGCCGCGTTGTTTCGTGGAGTGGATCAATCCGCGCGACGCCGTTCGTTTCCGATACTTACACCGCGCCATCCGGCGCACGCGCACGACGCGCATCGAGCCGCATTTGACGGCGATCCATCTGCGCGCGCTCGGCGAGCGTGTGCTGATAAATCGCCATGTATTCGACGCTCACGCGATCCACCGAAAGTTGTTCGAGGTTTTCGCGCGCACGCACCGCGAGTTGTCCGCGCGCCTGCGAATCGAGCAGCAGCCAGCGCAACTTGGCCGCTGTCTGCGCGGGGTCGCCTGCGGGCACCAGCACGCCCGCCGCGCCATCTTCCAGCAATTCGGGGATGCCGCCCACGCGCGTGGCCACGATCGCGCAGCCCGCCTCGCGCGCTTCCGCGATCACGAGCGGGCATGGATCCTGACGCGATATCAGCGCGAACACATCGGCGTTCGCAAGATACGGGCGCGGGTCCGCGACGAAACCAGTGAAATGCACGAAAGGCGCGACGTTGAGCTCGGCCGCGAGCATTTCCATTGCGCTGCGGTCGGGGCCGTCACCGACGAGGTACAGATGCGGCTCCGGCATGAATTCGCGTTCGTGCACGGATTGCTCGCGCAGCAGCGCAAACGCATGCAGCAGGTCCGCGATACCTTTTCGGCGATACATGCCCGCCACGCAAACGATATTCGGATGCTTCAATCGCACAGGTTTCGCTGGCGGCCTGCACACGAGCCGCGGCGCACCGACCGCGCCGTTGAGCACCACCGACAGCCGCTCAGGACCGATGCCGCGCTCCGCGAGCGACTGCGCCACGGCATCGCTCACCGCTACCATGCGATCGCCCGCGCGCACCAGCGACGCGCTCTTCTGCAACTCGTGATGAACGGTGGTGACGAGCGCGAAGCGCCGCCGCATGCTGCCGAAGCGCGAGATCAGCGCACCGGTCATCATGTGCGCATGCACGATATCCGGATCGAAACGATCGATGAGGCGATTGAAGCCCGCGATCATCGACGGCACGCGCCACGGCTGGCGCGACTGCTGCAAAGGCACATGCGTGATGCCGTGACGCCGCAACAGCGGCTCGAACCCGCCGCCCGAGGACGCCACCACCACATCCTGCCCCATGCGCGCCTGAGCACAGGCGAGGTCCACCATCATGTTGACGGTGCCGTTGCCGATGGTTTGTGCGTGGTTGGCGAGGTGGACTATGCGCATGGGTGGCCGGTTGCCCGCGCGCCGGTTCGACACCGGCTGCGGGAATCATGATGCTGACGTTGTGATCGAATTGAAGGCGCTGCGCTCAAAGCAGTTCGTACGTGTTCGCGAACGAGCCCGGCCCCGCGAGTTGCAGCTTCGCGGCGCTCGACGTTTCGCGCGACTGACGGCTTTTTCTGGTCAGACCGATATAAGGCATGCCATGTTCGAGGAACGGGCCTTCGGTCTTGCGAAAGCCGAATGCCTCGTAAAAGCCACGCAGGCTGACGGGTGCGGCCAGACGCACGCCACGTCCCGGCCAGCGTTCGGCGGCTACCGCCAGCACGCGTTCGATCAGCGCGTGCGCGGTGCCATCGCCGCGGCGCAGCGGGCTCGTCAGAATCTTGTCGACGACCACTTCCGGGTCTTCCGCGTCGCCTTCGTGAACGCGTGCATAAGCGAGCACCGGCATCGGGCGGCTCATGTCTTCGGCAGCGAACACGTGCACACCGGTTTCGTCGCGGCCATCCGCATCGAGATGCACATGCGATTGCTCGACGACGAATACCGCGCTGCGCGCACGCATGATCAGATACAACTCTCTCGCCGTGAGTTGTTCGAAATCCAGGGTCTTCCAGTTCATTTATTTTTCTCCATGCATCGAGCGGACTTGAGGCCCGCTCTTAGACGGTTACACGTTACGTCCCGACCCGCCATGATTCCGTGCGGCATCGCACCGACGCTGGTGCTTGCGGCCCTTTCAAATAAGGCCTGACACACGAAAAGGCGTCTCGGGGAAAAAGACGCCGCTTCGATCGAACGAGTCCTTGCCTGCCACCTGAACGAGCTTTCGCGCGATGTCGTGCGTGTGAACTCGTGCGCACGGCGCGAGTCTTTTTCTGAATCGAATCTGCTTCGTTTTGCACTCGCGTCACCCGGCGCCTTCATGGGAAAATCACAATGCATACCGCCATCGGACGCGCTTTGCGCACTCGTTGCATCAAGTACATTACGTTCGCAATGAATAGCGCAGACGTAAGCACCGGGATCATCACCGGACGCTGGCCTTCCCTCATCGAGGTAGCGGCATGAGCGCGTTCCACACCAACGGTGTGACGAGTTCCGGCGCGAGTCGTTCGCGCGTCGTGGCGCTCGACCCTTTGCGCATGCGTGCGCGGCGTCATCATGCGCATCCGTTGCATCGCGGCGAACGCATCTGGGCCGATGGCGCGAATCCCGCCGATCTGTGGATCGAACTGCTGCACGGTAATGGACTCGAACCGCGTGCTGCTTTGGCCTATACCGTGGCGCAGGACTTCGAGGACGATCAGTTCACGCTCGGGCGCGTGCCGCAGGAAGACATCGAAAAACTGTATGGCCTGCAAACGCAGGAGCTTTCCGTATTCGATTCGTTAGAAGAACGCGCGCTGGTGCAGACGCGTCGCTCGAACACGGTACTGGTCGAAGTGGATGCGTTTTTCTTGCCCGATACTCGCGCGCTTTCGTATCACCGCGAACATGCGAAGACGACTATCGGCATCGATGTGATCGATCCCGATGCGCGACGTCTGGGCTACTTTCATCACACCGGTTATCACCTGCTCGATGGCGATGACTACGATGGCGTGCTCAAGACGCATGGCGCACACGAAACCAGCGATACGCAGGCGCTGTTTCCGCATGTCGAATTCGTTAAGCGCGTGCGTGAACCGTTGACGGGCACGCCGCTGGCGGAAGCATCGGCGGACTTGTTGTGCGCGCATCTCTTGCGTCGTCCCTTGCATAATCCGGTCACGCGCTGGCGCGAAGTTTTTCCCGAGCATGTCGATACCATGCTCGCGCGCGGCGAACCTTATGCGCGTCTCTATGCGTTCAACGTGATGCGCCAACTCGGCGTGAACTTCGAATTGCTGGCGCACTATCTGCAATGGATGCGCGGACAAGGCTTCGATATCCCCGTGCAGACGCACACGAGCGCACGCAAGCTGGCGAGCGAATCGATGGTGCTGCAATGCCGCCTCGCACGCGCGCTTTCACGTGGCAAGCGCGAATTGTGCGAAGCCTCGTTCGACGTGATGGAAGACGCTTACGCACGCGTCGTTCCTCCGCTCGCCGATATCGTGTGTTGATCATTCCATATGCGCAGTGACGCCGTGGAATCGCGTCCGTAAGGACGCCCTACGATCTTCTTGCGCTGCGCGACGCCCTTATTTCAAGGCACTTTCGTGTGTTCATAACGTTTGCCTTCCGGCCCACGCAGGGAACTTTTTTTAAAGTGTGATCTCTTGCTGGCGCAAGCGAATGTCCGCGATGAAACATTTCTGATTCTTGTCCCACGATCTGTTCGACGTGCGATTCAATGCATCGAACTGATGAAAACGCCGCAAACGTTTCACCGCAACAAACGCTTCATCTAATCGTCGATTGTCGCGTTGTTGACGACATGTGCGTCTTCTTACGCTTCGTTGGCTTGGCGAAACCCCATGCGCACGCGGTCCCGAAAGAAGCTGCTTCGATGCTCATGGCTTGCGCGCACGTATTCATCCACTCGCACGGTCCTTAAAAAATGTCACATGAGACTTACGCGAGCCTTGTCCCGCAAGCCTTCTTCGCGATGCAAGCGGTGTGCGATAAAACCACGTTCGTTAGGGCACTTTGCGAATGGAACACGGATGAATCATTTTTCTTTATCCCTACGATAGTAGGTGTCCTTTCGCATGAGGAACGGCCTGCAGCGCACGCCACGGCGGGACATCATTCGAGTCACCCGACATTTGGGGGGTATGCGCATATGAAAGTTCGAGCGGTGCGAAGCCATTCCTAAGACCACGCATGTTCAATACTGAAACAAAAACGAAGCGCTGCACTGCACCACCTTTTCTCAGTTGTTTGTGAGGCCTTACCAGCATTGCCACCGCGTTCTTTGGCACGGTCCTCGCTATTACCGTCGCGCAACCCGGCCAGGCGTCACCGACAAAAACAAACAGGCGCCGACGGGAAGTAACGGGGCTGGAAAGAGCGGACTCGCCGGACACAGCAGCACACGAACCGGATGCTCGGACCAGTATAAAAAGTGAAGCGCAACGCGCTAAGTTACGAGAGAGAACCGACCATGCTGACCCTCCAGTCCGACCTGCACGGCAATCACCTGCTTGGCGCCCTTCCGGCCAGCGAATGGCAAGCGCTCACCCCGCATCTCGAACTCGTTCAACTTCGCACGGAACAATTGCTGTGCGATTCCGGTCAACGTATTCATCACGTGTATTTTCCGACGACGGCCATCATCTCCCTGCTCCACACCATGGAAGATGGCGGCTCGGTCGAAATCGCGGCCGTGGGCCGTGAAGGCATGACGGGCGTGCCCGTTCTCACCGGCGGCGAAACCATGCCGACGCGCGTACAGGTTCAGTGCCCCGGCTTCGCGTATCGCATGAGCGCGCAAGCGCTGCGCGAACAGTTCGGCCGCTCGGACTTCCTGCGCCGCCTCATGCTGCTCTATATGCAAGCCCTGCTCACGCAGGTCGCGCAGACGGCAGCGTGCAACCGGCATCATTCGCTGAACAAGCAACTGTGCCGGTGGCTTTTGATCGAGATCGACCGCACCGCGTCCAACGAGCTTCAGGTGACGCAGCAATTGATCGCCGACATGCTGGGCGTGCGTCGCGAAGGCGTGACGGAAGCAGCGGGCAAGCTGCACGATGCGGGCCTCATCCATCACAGCCGTGGCTGCATCAAGGTGGTGGACCGCGAAGGTCTGGAAGCGCGCGCGTGCGAATGCTATGGCCTCGTCAAGCGTGAATTCGACCGTCTGCTGCCGCGTTTGCGCGCAACGGAAACGGCGTCGGCCTCCAGCGTTTGACGATTCACATGCACACAAAACAAAACACACAGATCTTCGCCAGAACCGCACGTTGTCTCGATGTCCTGCTGATCGTCGCCGGCGGCGTGATCGCGCATTCCATGCGCTTCACGTCCTCGCTCGATATCAGCGATGTCGAGAAAGTGCTGATCGCGTTCAATTGCGTGCTGGCGTTACTGCTCTTTCCCGCGTTCGGCGTGTACGACACATGGCGCGGCAAGTCCCTGCCGATGATGCTCGCACGCGTCACGCTGGCCTGGATGTCGGTGGTCGCAACCGCGCTGCTGCTGGCCTACACGCTGCATCGGATGGATGCGGTGTCGCGCCTCTGGTTCGGCTATTCGACGCTGATTTCCGGCGCGCTCATCGTCGTATCGAAGGGCGTGGTCTACACGGCCTTGCGGGCGATGCGCGGCCACGGCCTGAATCAGCGGACGGTGGCGATCGTCGGCGCGCAGGGCTTTGCGCGCACGCTGCTGGCGCATCTGTCGAGCACGCCTGAACAGGGCTTCACGCCCGTGTGTCTGCTCGATACGACCGGTCACGCGCAGATGCACGCGAGCGGCGCGGGCGTCATCACGACGACGGCGGGTGCGGACGGCGCGCGTCTTCCGGTGCTCACCGATGTAGACGAGTTGATCGAGAAAGTACGCGCGGAGAACATCAACGAAGTGTGGCTGGCGCTGCCCTTATCGCAGGAACACACGATCTATCGCTTCGTTCACGCGTTGCGGCATGACTTCGTGAACCTGCGGTTGATCCCCGACACGCGCAGCATCTCGCTGTTCAATCATTCGATGACGGATGTCGCCGGGCTCGCGACCATCAACCTGACGACCTCGCCCGTCAGCAGCCTGCAGATGTGGCCGAAGATGCTGTTCGACCGCCTGTTCGCGGCGACGGCGCTGCTCGCGCTGAGTCCGGTTCTGATCGGCGTGGCGATCGCGGTGAAAGCGACCTCGAAAGGTCCGGTGTTTTTCACGCAGAGCCGCAAGGGCGCGGACGGACGCACCTTCCGCATCTTCAAGTTCCGTTCGATGGCCGTGCATCAGGAAACCACCGGGCACGTCACGCAAGCGAGCCGCAACGATCCGCGCGTGACGAAAGTGGGCGCGTTCCTGCGCCGCACGAGCATCGACGAGTTGCCGCAATTTCTGAACGTGCTGTTCGGACATATGTCCGTGGTCGGTCCGCGTCCGCATGCGCTGGAGCATGACGATCTCTACAAGGATCTGGTCTACGGCTATATGTTCCGTTACCGCATCAAGCCGGGCATCACGGGATGGGCGCAGGTCAACGGCTATCGTGGCGCGACCGAGAAAGTGGAAAAGATGCAGAACCGCGTGAAGTTCGACCTGTTCTACATTCACAACTGGTCGTTCTGGTTCGACATCAAGATCGTCGTGATGACGATTTTCAAGGGGTTCATCGGGCGCAATGCGTTTTGATTCTTCGCCCGTATCGACTTAGAAGAGGAGACGGCCCGGCCAACGCGAGTTCGCCGGGCATTTTTTGACCTCAGGCGCAGCCCGTGTAGTCGATTCGCTCCACGCCCTGCTCCGTGCCGAGCAGACACACATTCGCCCCGCGCGCCGCGAACAAACCCACCGTCACCACGCCCGGCCATGCGTTGATCTGCGCTTCGAGCGCGCACGGGTCGGTGATCGACAAACCTTTCACGTCAATGATCTCGTTGCCGTTATCGGTGACGAACGGCATGCCGTCCTTCGTCACGCGCACGAGCGGCACGCCGCCCAACGCCGCGAGCTTGCGGCCGATCGCGGTGCGCGCCATCGGCAGCACTTCGACGGGCAGCGGGAACGTGCCGAGCACTGGCACGCGCTTGCTCGAATCGGCGATACACACGAACGTATCCGCCACCGAGGCGACGATCTTCTCGCGCGTGAGCGCGCCGCCGCCGCCTTTGATCATTGCGCCGGAGGCGTCGATTTCGTCCGCGCCGTCCACGTAGACCGTCAGCGTTTCGATCTCGTTCAGGTCGAACACCTTGAAGCCGTGCGATTCGAGCCGCGCCGTGGTCGCGAGCGAACTCGACGCCGCGCCGCGATAGCGTGCCTTCGACTTCGCGATGGCATCGATGAAACAATTGGCCGTCGAGCCCGTCCCGACACCGATGATGGCGCCTTCGGGCACATTCGCGTTCACGTAGTCGGCGGCGGCCTGACCGACCAGTTGCTTGAGTTCGTCCTGAGTCATGGATTGAGTGACGCGTAAAGAAAAGCCGGGATTTTATCGGAGCCGTTCGAAACGCCGATGCGGCGCGTGCAGCGATACGATTGTGCGCCTGTTTTTCAGCGCATGGCGTGCAGGAAGCCGAGCGGATCGTGCGTGCGCGCGACCGAGGCGATGAACGCGAACACAATGATCGCCAGCACGCCGCACACGATGCGCCCGCCGCGCGTGCGTGCCCGCTTGATCGCGAACGTGCCGAGCACGATATAGACGATGAGCCCCGCGATTTTCGCGCCGAGCCACGCGGCGTTCGCGCTGAAGCCGATGATCGCGACCAACGCGATGGCGCTCACGAGCAGCACTGTATCGACGATATGCGGGACGATCTTCGTCGCGCGCGCGGTGGCTAAGCGTGAGTTCGCCAGCACCCAGATCCAGCGCAGCACGAAGCCCGCGATGGAAAGGCCGGCGCAGGTCATGTGCACGGCGCGTAGTGTGATGAAGGCGTTGGACATCGGTCCTAGTTCGGGAAGTATTTGTCGAGCAGCGCCTGCGCGATGGCATCCGTTTGCGCGTCCGCGTCGCCGGCGTAATCGGAGGCGCGGAAGTGCATCTGGAAGGCGGCGAAGACGCGGCGCGTTTTTTCGTCGAGGACGCCGTCGGTCGCGACATCGTAGCCGTAGCGTTTGAGCTTGTCCTGAAGGGCGCGGACATCGACGGGCGCTTTGGGATCGCGGCCTGCCAGATGCGCGGCGACCGTGGCATCGTCCGGCCATGCGCCGACGCCGGCATCGTACAGCGTGCGCCACGGAAAGAGCGGACCCGGATCGATCTTGCGCTGCGGCGCGATGTCGCTATGGCCGACCACGCGCGTCGGCGGAATGCGGTAGCGCGTGACGATGTCCTTTGCGAGCCTGACGAGCGCGTCTACTTGCGCGGGCGGATACGGTTGCCATTTGCCATCGCCGAGCGGCCCGAGATTCACGTTTTCGATGCCGATCGACGATGCGTTCAGCTCTGTCGCGCCTTGCCAATAGCTCAGGCCCGCGTGCCAGGCGCGTTTTTCTTCCGGCACGAGTTGGAACACGACCGGCTCGCCGTTCTGGATGCGCGGTGTCTCCGGGACGACGTAGTGAACGCTGACCTGATCGCCCGTGAGGACCTGGAGCGAACGCGGCTCGTCGATCTCGGTGTAGTGCATCACGAGGAAACGGATGCGAGAGTCGATGCCTTTTGCCGTGTGTTGCGTGTCGGCGTAGTAGGTGCCGCGGTTTAGCATGGTGGGGGTGCAGGCGGTGAGGAGGAGGGATAGAAACGAAACAGCCAGCAAAAACACGGCGTTCAGTCGCAATAAGTTCATTAGAAAAGTTCCGCTTAAGCCTGTCTATCCCAAAGCGATCGGACCCACCGCGCATGCTCTAAAAGCGCAACAGGGCTCGGCCGGGAGCCAGGGTCTTCAGGCAGACGGATCATGCGTCCATCGAGCGCGCCGTATTCACTGTTCCTCACGTGCGGCGCGACAACAATCGCGAGCGTACCTGGGTCAACAGTGATAAGCGCCCGGTCGTAAAGCGTATGCAAATCAGCGCGAAGAAGTAATCCGTTTTGAACGACGTTTGTCTTAGTGCCCATGTAACCATGAATGTGCGCAGCCTCAAGCACTTGCTCCACCCCACAGTCAGACATGGCGCAGCGTCGATCGTACGCAGTCAGCAAGGCGTCTCGAAACGGTTTCTGACCTTGGCGTAACACGATTGAAGCGTTGGTCCACCGCCGCTCGTCTTCGATATCTGCCGGATTGAAGGCGACCGAAAAAGCGATCGCCTGCTCCAGTTGCTTAAGCGGCGCGTGAGACGTGTCGAAGTACGCGTCGCCGGGACCTTCAAGGACAAAGTAGCCGTCGTGCCAGTCGATCACAAACGCTAATCCAAGCACCTTGTAACGGGGATTAGGCTTGGTCTTGACTTGTCGCATGACACCCACCGGAATGCCATCGGCGCGACAGGCCATTAATGCGCGGTTAGTGAATTGGCTGTCTCGCTGAGCGGGGTCATGTTGCTCTTGAAAATAACGATAGGTCCATGATCCATCAACGTTCTGAATGACGTCCCGGTCGGCGTATGGTCCGTTAAGGGATTGGCGCACGCTTACCGCGTAATCAATTCCGGCTGGTTTATGAATTCCCTTTGCCTTATTGACAATAAACGTTCCGTCCGCAAGAGGCTGCGGCCAACTCACCTCCTGGCCTGTGTGATCGTGAAACCATTGCAACGCGGCGCGATGCGATGGCGTCAGTCGTTCAAGAATGCTTTGAAACAAGGGCATAACTAGCTATGTGAGATCGAACTTACTTTTTCACCCCCCGCTGCCTCACCGCCTCAAACAAACAAACCCCGCTCGCCACCGACACATTCAAACTCTCCACCGCCCCCGCCATCGGAATATTCATCACTTCATCGCAGGTTTCGCGCGTGAGCCGTCGCATGCCTTCCCCTTCCGCACCAACGACAATCGCCACCGGCCCATCCAGCTTCGTCTCATACAAGCCCTTGTCGGCTTCGCCCGCCGTGCCGATCACCCACACGCCCGCGTCCTTCAACTCACGCAGCGCGCGCGCCAGATTCGTCACGGTGATGTACGGCACGCTCTCTGCCGCCCCGCTCGCCACCTTCGCCGCCGTCGCATTCAACCCGGCCGAACGATCGCGCGGCGCGATCACCGCATGCGCACCCGCGGCATCCGCCACGCGCAGGCAAGCGCCGAGATTATGCGGATCGGTGACGCCATCGAGCACGAGCAGCAAAGGCGTGCCGGAGATGCCATCGAGCAACTCGGCCAGGTTCTGCGCCAGCGGCAAATCATGCGCACGCGCGACCACGCCCTGATGCTGCATATTCCCCGCCAAACCCCACAGCCGTTGCTCATCGGCCGCGATCAAACGCACGCCCGCTTCCTTCGCGCTGCGCAGAAACTCCTGCATGCGCCGATCCTTGCGCGTCGGGTCGTACAACACTTCCTCGACCGACGATGCATCCGCGCGCACGCGGGCGGTCACCGCGTGAAAACCGTAAAGAACCTTGAGACGTGACATGACTGTGATCCGAACCTTGCGTGAAATCCATGAAAAGCATCACGCGGTCGGATGCGAAAGGCATCGGACCGCGTGCTTGTGTGTGTCGCGGGCATCGAACGAAAGCTACATCACGTCCGATGCCGCGTGATTCAATTCAGCGCTTCTTGCGCGCCGGACGCCCCGCCGACGCCGACTTCGACGCCGTGCCGCGCTTTCTCGCCGTGCCGCGCGAACCTCCCGCGGGCGGCGTGCCCTTCTTCGTGCCGCCACGCGCGCGGGTGCTCGGCATGTCGTCATCGTTGCTCGATGCGATCGGGCGCACGCGCGGCCCTGCGCCATCGACGCCACTGCCGGCATGCTCCGCCGCATTCCCCTGCGGACGCGGCGACGGCGGCTTGACCGGCGTATCGCGCACGAGACGGAAGTCGATCTTGCGGGCATCGAGATCGACACGGCCCACCTGCACGCGCACGCGATCCGACATGCGATAGCGAATGCCGGTGCGCTCGCCGCGCAGTTCGTTCTTGATCTCGTCGTACTGGAAGTAATCGGAGCCGAGTTCCGTCACATGCACGAGCCCTTCGATGAACAACGAATCCAGTTGCACGAAGATGCCGAACGACGTCACGCCGTTCACCATGCCGCCGTATTCCTCGCCGAGCTTGTCGCGCATGAAATAGCACTTGAGCCAGGCTTCGACATCGCGCGAGGCTTCGTCGGCGCGGCGCTCGTTGGACGAGCAATGCAAACCGAGTTCTTCCCAAATCGCGACGCTGTTGCGCGCACGGCCGCGCGCGGTGTCGTCGGCCTTCTGCATTTCGCGGGCAGCCTTCGTCAAACCCGTGCTCAACGACACATCGTGGCCAATTTCCGGCATGTACTTCTTGCCCTGCAAGATGGCATAAATCGCGCGATGCGTGAGCAAGTCGGGATAGCGGCGAATCGGGCTCGTGAAGTGCGCGTAAGCCTCGTACGCCAGACCGAAGTGACCGATGTTGTCCGGGCTATACACGGCCTGCTGCATCGAACGCAGCACCATCGATTGCAACATCTGCGCGTCGGGCCGGTCGCGAATCTGCGCGATCAGCGCGGCGTAATCGCTCGCGTGCGGCTTCGCGCCGCCGGTCAGCGTGAGGCCAACGCCGCGCAGGAACGTGCGCAGGTTCTCGAGCTTCTCCTCGGTCGGCCCCGCATGCACGCGATACAGCCCCGGATGCTTGTTGCGCTTCAAAAAATCCGCCGCGCAGACGTTCGCGGCCAGCATGCATTCCTCGATCAGCCGGTGCGCATCATTACGATGACGCGGCACAATCTGCTCGATCTTGCCCTGCGAATTCACGACGATATACGTCTCCGTCGTGTCGAAATCGATCGCGCCGCGCTTCTGCCGCGCGGCATGCAACGCCTTGTACACGCCATGCAGGTCTTGCAGTTGCGGCAGGATCTCGGCGCGGCGCGCGGCTTCCGGGCCCTTCGTGTTGGTCAGCACGGCCGCGACTTCCGTATAGGTAAGCCGCGCCGCCGAATGCATCACGCCGGGATAAAACTGGTACGCCTTGATCTCGCCGCGCGCGGTGATCACCATGTCGCACACGAGCACGCAACGGTCGACGTTCGGGTTCAGCGAGCACAGACCGTTGGAGAGCTTCTCCGGCAGCATCGGGATCACGCGGCGCGGGAAATAGACCGAGGTGCTGCGGTCGAGCGCATCGACATCGAGCGCTTCGTTCGGACGCACGTAATGCGATACATCGGCAATCGCGACCAGCAGCCGGAAGCCCTGACCGCGACCGACGGCGATGGGCTCGCAGAACACGGCGTCGTCGAAATCGCGCGCATCTTCGCCGTCGATGGTGACGAGCGGCACATCGCGCAAATCCACGCGATGCCGGATATCCGTGGGCCGCACTTCGTCCGGCAGCTTGGCGGCAATGGCGAGCGCGGCATCGCTGAACTCGTGCGGCACGCCGTACTTGCGCACCGCGATCTCGATTTCCATGCCCGGATCGTCGATATCGCCGATCACTTCGACCACGCGGCCGAGCGGCTGCGAATGGCGGCTCGGGAAATCCGTCAGATCGACGGACACCACTTGCCCGACCTTCGCCTTCTTCGCGTTCTGCGTGATGAGGATGTCGTGCCCGATACGCTTGTCTTCGGGCACGAGAATCATCGCGCCGTTCTCGTTGATGAGCCGCCCGATGATGCGCTTGTTCGCGCGCTCGGTGACTTCGACGATATGCCCTTCCGGCCGCCCGCGCCGGTCGAACCCAACGATGCGCGCGAGCACGCGGTCGTTGTGCATGACCTTCTGCATTTCGCCGTTGGGCAGGAAGAGATCGTCCTGGCCGTCATCGCGGATCAGGAAGCCGAAGCCATCGCGATGTCCCTGCACGCGCCCCGCCACGAAATTGGATGGATGCGTGAGTTGATAATGGCCGCGCTTGTCGAGGCGGATTTGCCCGTCGCGCTCCATGGCCGCCAGTCGCTTGAAAAATCCTTCGCGCTCCTGGCGTTTGATCGACAAGGCCTCGGCGATGTCGTTCGCGGCATGCGGAGTCTCGCTCGTGCGCAGCACGCCGAGAATCTCTTCGCGGCTGGGAATCGGATACGGATATTTGCTCAAGGGCTTGATGGTGTTTTTCTCGTTTGGACGGCTCGTCTGGACCGGAAACGTCTTGTCTTGCATGCGTTCCGGGCGAACATCGTTCGGACCATTCTAACACCCGCCATTCGGAGCCCACGGACGCCGGAAGCCTTCCCAGCGGGCGTTTTGCGGCATCTTTTCATGTCTTTTCGAAGCTCGGGCAGAAATGCTTGACAGCATCGTTACGGCCGATATAATGTCGTTCTTTGCTGAACAACGCACCCTGCCCAGGTGGCGGAATTGGTAGACGCACCAGGTTCAGGTCCTGGCGGTGGCAACACCGTGGAGGTTCGAGTCCTCTCTTGGGCACCAGATGTTTGAAAACGCCACCCTCGGGTGGCGTTTTCTATTTATGCAGGAACGTGGCTTTGTGACTTCTTGAAGCATCAGGTTGACACGGTCCGGCTGGCCGCTAAAATGGCGACCTCGTTGTATGTAGTATCCCTTGGCCCAGGTGGCGGAATTGGTAGACGCACCAGGTTCAGGTCCTGGCGGTGGCAACACCGTGGAGGTTCGAGTCCTCTCTTGGGCACCAAGGTCTTATTCTCGCGAATCGCTTGTTCTTCTTTTGAAGCTTGCCGGTTCGAATCTAAAAGCCCCACGTATCGCGCGTGGGGCTTTTTGTTTTTCTGCTCTCAATCTTTCATCTTCGTTAGCTCGTTTTGCTTCGTTCAGCGGGCGTTTAACATGCGGCGTACACTCGCTCGTGGTCGTGATCCGTCACGGCTTCGCGCTGGCAAGCGGTTCGTTTTTTGCTGAGCGCTTCGCATCACAAGTCGATCAATCAACTGCATTGGAGACCTTGGAGATGAGCTGGACGCGAGAACAAAGAAACGTCACGATCGCAGCCTACCTGGGCTGGACACTCGATGCCTTCGATTTCTTCTTGATGGTCTTCATCCTCAAGGACATCGCCGCCGAGTTCAGCGTCAAGATTCCCGATGTCGCGTTTGCCATCACCTTGACGCTCGCGATGCGTCCGGTCGGCGCGCTCATCTTCGGACGCTTAGCCGACAAGTTCGGCCGCCGTCCGACGTTGATGATCAACATCGCGATTTACTCGCTGCTCGAACTGCTCTCCGGTCTTTCGCCCAATCTCACGACGCTGTTGATCCTGCGCGCGCTGTTCGGCATCGCGATGGGCGGCGAATGGGGCGTCGGTTCAGCGTTGACGATGGAGACGGTGCACCCGTCCTCGCGCGGCTTCGTGTCGGGCTTGTTGCAGGCGGGTTATCCGACGGGCTATCTGCTGGCTTCGATCGTGTTCGGCGTGCTGTATCAGTTTGTTGGCTGGCGCGGGATGTTTTTTGTTGGCGTGGCGCCCGCGTTGCTCGTGCTGTACGTGCGCGCGCATGTTCCCGAATCGCCCGCCTGGCGCGCGATGGAAAAGCGTCCACGGCCGAGCCTCATCGCGACGCTTAGGAAGAACTGGACACTCTCGCTTTACGCGATCGTCCTCATGACCGCGTTCAACTTTTTCTCGCACGGTACGCAGGATCTTTATCCGACTTTCCTGCGCGAACAGCATCACTTCGATCCGCATACGGTGTCGATCATCACCATCGTGCTGAATCTCGGCGCGATCGTCGGCGGACTGTTTTTCGGGTCGCTGTCGGAGAAGATCGGGCGGCGCGTGGCAATTTTCATTGCGGCGTTGATCGCGTTGCCGGTGCTTTATCTGTGGGCGTTTTCGACAACGCCGGTGATGCTCGCCATCGGCGCGTTCCTCATGCAGATTTCCGTACAGGGCGCGTGGGGGGTGATTCCGGTGCATCTCAATGAGATATCGCCGGATGAGATTCGCGCGACGTTTCCGGGGCTCGTTTATCAGCTTGGCAATTTGCTGGCGGCCGTGAACGCGACGATGCAGGCGGAGATCGCGCAGACGCATGGGAATAACTACGGCATGGCGATGGCGATCGTCGCCGGGACGGTGGCGGTGGTGATCGCGGGGTTGATCTTCTTTAGTCGAGAGCGAAGGGGGATCGATATGACGCGGTCCGCCCAAGAGGTGGGAACTACTTGAATGAAATGCGGGGAGCGCTTCTGGAAGGCATCCCCGCCAATAAATCAAGCCATATGGTCAGTAAACAAAAAACAGCACCAATGATCGCAACAGCGTGACTTCGACGCATTTCCCGCTCGTTTGCAAAGCGGCAGTGCTGGCTCAAAAATCTCTTTGTTGCTCAGATTTGGGAACTCACCGGTCACAGAACGATTTGCTTGCCAACCTCGCAAAGTGCTTGCTGGAATGTTGAGCGTCTTCGCAACTCGTGCGACTGACCAATCTGAATCAAAGAGCAGAGAAGCCGCTTTTTTCATGTCGTTAGGATACTTTTCATGCCCTCGTCTCTTCGTTATACGTATTAAGTTATTGTAACTTGTTCGACTTGCAGCCGATGCTCTTGGGCAGTGCTTTGACGTCTGCAGAACAATGCATTTGAGACCGGCTGAACTAAGCTCACACTCCCCCAAACAGATTAAAACTGCCATATACAGTTCTCCTTCAGAACCTTCGTTGATTTAGAATACCGCCCGGTTCCGTCCGCGATACCCGGTCAGAAGGGCGATTCCCGAAGTCCTCTGGATAACTGGTGTTGCGTGCACCTTACTTGGCCGCCGTCGCATGACGGAACCCTATTTAAAGCCTCGATAATTCGTATAGAGCAGGTTAATCTCAACTGTTGAAGATATTTTTATCCAACACGAGCGTCGGCGTAACCAGATAATTCCTATTTAATGAGGGTTGGCGGCACACACCGTGCTTCGCCATTCGCATCACCCGCCGGAGTCCCGTGATGCTAGCCCTCTACGTCATCGCTTTCCTCCTTCTAGCCGGTGCGCTCACCTTCATCCAAGCGCCCGCCATCGCCTGGCTCATAGGTCTCACAGCGTGGGTTACCATCGGTCCGCTCGCTGGCATCGCCAACACAGCGGCGACGGTCATCCTCGCGATACTGCTTATCCTCCCCGCCCTACTCATCACCCTAAAACCCCTACGCCGCACCCTCATCACCCGCCGCGTGCTCGCCCTCTTCCGCAGGATCCTGCCTGAAATGTCCGCCACCGAGCGCGACGCCATCGAAGCCGGCACCGTCTGGTGGGACGCCGAACTCTTCTCCGGCCGTCCGAACTGGGACACCCTGCTTTCCCACGGCACCCCCACGCTCACGCCCGAAGAACAAAACTTTATCGCCAACGACTGCGCGCAACTCTGCGACCTCGCCAACGACTGGGACACCACTTCCACTTGGCAAGACCTCTCCCCGCAAGCGTGGGCCTTCATCAAGGAACGCGGTTTTCTCGGCATGATCATTCCGAAGGAGTACGGCGGAAAAGCGTTCTCCGCCTACGCGCACTCGCAGGTCATCATGAAACTGGCGACGCATTCATCCGCCGCCGCCGTCTCCGTGATGGTCCCCAACTCGCTCGGCCCCGCCGAACTGCTCCTGCACTACGGCACCGAAGAACAAAAGAACCACTATCTCCCGCGCCTCGCACGCGGCGACGAAATCCCCTGCTTCGCGCTGACCAACCCCTACGCCGGGTCGGATGCCGCCGCCATTCCCGATGTCGGCATCGCGTGCAGGCAGATGCACGAAGGCCGCGACACGCTCGGCTTTCGCGTGACATGGAGCAAGCGATACATCACCCTCGGTCCGGTCGCGACCGTGCTCGGCCTCGCGTTCCGCGCGCTCGATCCCGACCATCTCCTCGGCGAGAACGACGCACCCGGCATCACCTGCGCGCTCATTCCGACGAAGCACCCCGGCGTGCACATCGGCCGACGTCACTGGCCGCTCAACGCAGTGTTCCAGAACGGCCCGAACCACGGCACGGATGTGTTCATCCCGATGGAATGGGTCATCGGCGGCGCGGCGCAAGTAGGACGCGGCTGGCGCATGCTGATGGAATGTCTCGCCGCCGGGCGCGCGATCTCGCTGCCGTCATCGAATGTCGGCATGGCGAAGCTCGCGGTGCGCGGCACGGGCGCGTATGCCGCCGCGCGCCGCCAGTTCCGCACGTCGATTGGCCGCTTCGAAGGCATTCAGGAAGCGCTCGGGCGCATGGGCGGCAATCTGTACGTGATGGACGCCGCGCGCCGCCTGTCCGCGCAGGCCGTCGATCTCGGCGAGAAGCCGTCGGTGATTTCGGCCATCGCGAAATATCACATCACCGAGCGCGCGCGGCTCGTCATCAACGATGGCATGGATGTGGTCGCGGGCAAGGGCATCTGCATGGGACCGTCGAATTTTTTGGCGCGCGCGTATCAGCAGATGCCGATCTCGATCACCGTCGAAGGCGCGAACATCCTCACGCGCTGCCTCATCATCTTCGGGCAAGGTGCGATTCGTTGTCATCCCTACGTACTCAAGGAAATGGCCGCGACACGCGAACCCGACGCCCAAAAAGCCCTGCGCGATTTCGACACGGCCTTCTTCGGCCACGCGAGCTTTCTGGCATCGAACGCCATGCGCAGCCTCGTCTATGCGTTCGGCGGCAGCGCGCTGATCCGCCGTCCCGCTCAAGCCGATGCGCGCCTCGTGCCCTACTACCGCGCCGCCACGCGCCTGTCGAGCGCGTTCGCCCTGTTCGCCGATGTCTCCATGCTCGCGCTCGGCGGCGAACTGAAACGCCGCGAGCGTCTGTCCGCGCGTCTGGGCGACATCCTCGCGCAGCTTTATCTGATATCCGCGACACTCAAACGCTTCGAGGACGATGGCTGTCCCGACGCCGATCTGCCGCTCGTGCGCTGGGGCGTCGAGGATGCGTTGCATCAGGCGCGGATCGCGTTCGAAGGCTTGCTCGCGAACTATCCGAAGCGCGCGGCGGCAATCTTCCTGCGCACGCTCGCGTTCCCCTTCGGCCTGCCGCACGCCAGCGCCGCCGATGCGCTCGGCAACGACATCGCGCTCATCATGCAAACACCGGGCGATGCGCGCGACCGGCTCGTCGAAGGCTCGCATGTCTCCGCCCTGCACGCCGACCCCATCGCAAACGGCGAAAAATTGCTCGCGCTCATGCCGGCGCTTGCCGCGCTCGAAACCCGTCTGCGCGATGCCATCAAAACCGGCGCGCTCAAACCCATGCCGCAAAGCCCCGACGAACTCGAAGCGTGGGCCAACCGCGCTGCCGAAGGCGGTCACATCGACGAAAACGATCATGCGTTGCTGTTCGAATGGGCGTCGCTTGCGCGCGAGACGGTGAAAGTCGATGACTTTCCTCCAGACTTCGGTATCCTCGAAGCATTGCAGAAGCGCAGTGCGGCGCTCGAACAGCCGTTGCCCGAGCCCGTCGCCTGAGCGAAGCGTCCCGGACCGAACGTCAATCGATGAAAGACCGCTATCTCGACTTCGTCAACTCGCCCTTCGGCACGAGCATCGCACGCACGCTCGGCCTGCCCAAGCCAGAAGCATTGCGCCGCCATCGCGCGGGTCAGCCCGAATTCGGCGGCATGGCGGCCATTGGCGCGGGCCCCTCGCCCACGCTGTTCGATGCGCTCGTCGGCATTCTGTCCACGCTCGGCATGACCGGCGTTGCGCATGAAAGCGCCACCGGCTGGCTGCCCGCCGCCGCGCGTCACGGCGCGATGAGCGGACGCTTCGTGCCGCGCCCGCGCGATGTCTCCGAGCGCGCCGACCGCGTCGAAGCACTGATCTTCGATGCGACCGGCATCGCCGAAAGCGGCGAGTTGCACGCGCTCTATGCGTTCTTTCATGATGCGATACGTTCGCTGGCGGCAAGCGGGCGCATCGTCGTGTTCGGGCGTGAACCTGCCTCGTGCACGAATCCGCGCGCGGCCACGGCGCAGCGTGCGCTCGAAGGACTGGTTCGGTCGCTCGGCAAGGAAGCGCGTAACGGCATCACGTCGAATTTATTACGAGTGGACGATGGCGCGGATATCGAAGGCGCGTTGCGCTTTTTTCTGTCGCCACGTTCGGCGTATGTGTCGGGACAGGCGGTTCATGTTGCCAGCGCAACCTCGCCGAACACGCTCGACGACTGGTCTAAGCCGCTCGCGGGCAAGCGCGCGCTCGTGACGGGTGCGGCGCGCGGCATCGGTGCATCGATCGCGACGGTGCTTGCGGAACGTGGCGCGATCGTCACGGGTCTGGACATCGAAGGCGCGCGCGATGCGCTCGATCAGACCATGCTCTCCATCGAAGACCTGTCGCCCTCGAACGGCGCGCATGCCGCGCTGCTTGCCGATATCGCCTCGCCCGATGCGCCCGCCGAGATCGCGGCGGCGCTCGCGGCATCCGGCGGCGTGGATATCGTCGTGCATAACGCGGGCATCACCATCGACAAGACCATCGCGCGCATGACGAGCGAGATGTGGGACAGCGTGATCGACATCAATCTGCTGGCGCAGGAGCGTATCGACGATGTCCTGCTCGCGCGCGATGTGTTGCGCGCGGGCGGGCGCATCGTCGCGGTGTCGTCGATCAGCGGCATTGCGGGCAATCGCGGGCAGACTAATTACGCGACCTCGAAAGCGGGCGTGATCGGCCGCGTGCAGAGCATGGCGCCGGTGCTGGGCGCGCGTGGCATCACCATCAACGCGGTGGCGCCGGGTTTCATCGAAACGGCGATGACCGCGCGCATGCCTTTCGGCGTGCGCGAGGCCGGACGCCGCCTCAATTCGATGGGACAAGGCGGCCGCCCGGTGGATGTCGCGGAAACGGTCGCGTGGCTCGCGAGTCCGGCAAGCGCAGGCGTGACGGGCAACGTTGTGCGCGTGTGCGGTCAAAGCCTGATCGGTGCCTGAGGAGGACATGACCCCGATGCACGCTTCCACGATGCAACGCGCCCGCACCGTCGTCATCGATACCTTGCCGCCGCCCGCGAAACTCTATGGCCGCGCGCTGCCCGGACTGTTCCGCCGTCAGCGCGCGACGCAATTGCCCGCGCTCAGGCTCGTGCGTCCGAACGTGAAGCTCGATGCCGAAGCCATCGGCCACTATGCGCGCGTGTGCGGCTTCATTCCCGAGCATGGCGTGCCGCTCACGTTTCCGCATGTGCTGGCCTTTCCGCTGCATCTCATGATGCTGACCGACCCGTCGTTTCCGTGGTCCGCGCTCGGTGTCGTGCATCTGTCGAACAGTGTGCGGCTGCGTCGGCCGCTGTCGGCGGGGCAAGGGCTGCGCATCGAAGTGGAGTGCGGCGCGCTGGTGCCGCATCAGAAGGGACAGGCGTTCACGCTGCATACGCGCATCTATCGGCGCGGCGAGGCGGTGTGGGACGGCGACAGCATCTATCTTAAACGCGGCGTGCGCAGCGAGAGTCTCGTCATCACGCCCGACGATGAAAACGCCATGACGCACGCGCCGCTGCTCGTGCGTGAAGCCCGCTGGCAACTGCCTGCGCAACTCGGACGCGATTACGCGAAGGCATCGGGCGACTTCAATCCGATTCATCTGCACGCGCTGACGGCGAAGGCGTTCGGCTTTCCGCGCGCCATCGCGCATGGCATGTGGACGCTGGCGCGTGCGCTTTCGGCGCTGCATCCGTCGAAGGCGATCGCATCCGGCACGGCGCATGGCGACTTCAAGCTGCCGCTGTATCTTCCCGGCGATGCCACGTTATGGAGCGCCGCGCCCTCACCCGCCGCGCGCGATTTCGAAGTGCGCGATCTGGCGGGCGACAAGCCGCATCTGCGTGGACACTTCGAATGGGAGTTGCCATGACGAACGTGAGCATGGCGCGGCGTGTCGCGATCATCGGCAGCAACCGGATTCCGTTCGCGCGTTCGAACACGGCGTACGCGACGGCATCGAATCAGGACATGTTGAGCTTCGTGCTGCAAGGGCTCGTCGATCGGTTCGAACTGCATGGCTTGCGTCTGGGCGAGATCGCGGCGGGCGCGGTCGTCCGGCATTCGCGCGATTTCAATCTCACACGCGAGGCCGCGCTTTCCACCACGCTTGCAAAGGAAACGCCCGCCTACGATGTCACGCAAGCTTGCGGCACCGGACTCGAAGCGGCCATTCTCGTCGCCAACAAGATCGCGTTGGGACAGATCGATGTGGGTATCGCGGGCGGCGTGGATACGGCATCGGATGCGCCCATCGGCGTGAACGAACGCATGCGCAAGATCCTGCTCGAAGCGAACCGCAGCCGTTCGACAGGACAACGTGTGAGCGCGCTGTCGAAGCTGCGGCCCGGCATGTTCTTCAAGCCCGCATTGCCGCGCAACGCCGAACCGCGCACCGGCCTGTCGATGGGCGAGCATTGCGAATTAATGGCCAAGCGCTGGAAGATTTCGCGCGAGGCGCAGGATGCGTTGGCGCACGAAAGCCATCTCAAACTGGCGGCAGCTTACGAGCGCGGTTTCTTCAACGATCTGATGTCGCCGTATAAGAGTCTCGCGCGCGACAACAATCTGCGTCCCGACATCACGCTGGACAAACTCTCGCATCTCAAACCCGTGTTCGATCGCGATGCCGGCACGCTCACCGCAGGCAACTCCACCCCGCTGACCGATGGCGCGTCCGCCGTGTTGCTCGCTTCCGAAGAATGGGCCGCCGCGCGCGGTCTGCCGGTGCAGGCGTATCTCACGCATTCGGCGACGGCCGCAGTCGATTATGTGGAAAAACGCGAAGGCTTGTTGATGGCGCCCGCCTACGCCGTCCCCGCGATGCTCGCGCGCGCGAACCTCACGTTACAAGACTTCGATTTCTACGAGATTCACGAAGCCTTCGCCGCGCAAGTGCTCTGCACGCTCGCGGCCTGGGACGACGACGAGTATTGCCGCGACACGCTCGGACTCGATGCACCGCCCGGCCTGATCGATCGCGCGCGATTGAACGTGAATGGCGGATCGCTGGCGGCGGGGCATCCGTTCGCGGCGACGGGCGGACGGATCGTCGGGACGCTGGCGAAGATGCTGGCGAAAGCGCCTGCGCGCATCGACGGGCAGCCGGTACGCGGACTCATATCGATTTGCGCGGCGGGCGGTCAGGGCGTCGTGGCGATTCTGGAACGCTAGTAAGACCAACATAAAAAGGCGCGCAAAGCCGCGTCGATGGAGACACCGCATGAGGCCTGCACACGCAGCGCCCGGCGAACCGCACGGCACGGACGGCGCATGGTACGCGTCGTACGCGCCGGATGTGCCGCGCGAGATCGATCCCGCGCGCTGGCGTTCGCTCGCGCATTTCTTCGATGAAAGCATCGGACGCTTTCGCGGACACACGGCGTTCACGAGCCTGGGCTCCGATATCACCTTCGATACGCTCGGCCAGAAAGCGCATGCGTTCGCGTCGTATCTTCAGGATATCGGCGTGCGTTCGGGCGACCGCGTCGCGCTGATGATGCCCAACACGCTCGCCTATCCCGTCACGCTGTTCGGCGCGCTGCTGGCGGGCGCGGTGCTCGTCAACGTGAATCCGCTTTATACGGTGCGCGAACTGGTGCATCAGTTGAAGGATTGCGGCGCGCAGACCATCGTGGTGTTCGACCGGTTCGCGAAGACCTTGCAGGATGCGCTGCCGGGCACGCGCGTGCGGCATGTCGTCGTGACCGGCATCGGCGACTTGATGAGCGATGGCCTCAATCTCAAGGGCCGCGCGCTCGATCTGTTCCTGCGGCATGTGAAGAAGGACGTGCCTGATTACGTTCTGCCCGATTCCGTCACGCTGGCTCATGCGCTCGCACGCGGTGCGCGGCGCAAGTTCGAGCCGGTGCGCATCGGGCATGGCGACATCGCGTTCGTGCAGTACACCGGCGGCACGACAGGCGTCGCCAAGGGCGCGATGCTGACTCATCGCAATGTCATCGCCAATTTGATGCAAGCGCTGGCGTGGGCGCGCGGGACGCTCGTCGATGGTGAGGAAATCGTCGTCACGCCCTTGCCGCTTTATCACATCTACTCGTTGACGGTGAACTTGCTGGTGTTTCTCGGCATCGGCGCGCGCAATGTATTGATCGTGAATCCGCGCGATATGGCAGCCGTCATGCGCGCGCTGCGCGGCGTGCCGTTTTCCGCGATCACCGCGCTCAACACGCTCTACGCCGCGCTACTCGACAACGATGAGTTCCGCCGACGCGATTTCTCCCCGCTCAAACTAGCCATGTCCGGCGGCATGGCGACGACGCGCGCCGTCGCCGAACGCTTCGAAGCTGTGACGGGCCGCGCGCTGATCGAAGGCTATGGCCTGACCGAATGCTCGCCGCTCGTCTGTGCGACGCCGCTGCGTCTCGACCAACCGCTACCGTTCGATGGAACCATCGGCGTGCCCGTGCCCTCTACTCTTGTACGTCTGCGCCGCGCGGATGGTTCGTGGGCGGGCATCGGCGAGACGGGTGAAGTGTGCGTGCAAGGTCCGCAAGTGATGAAAGGCTACTGGAACCGGCCCGAGGACACGGCGAAAGCCATCGACACGCAAGGCTGGTTCGCGACCGGCGATATCGGCGCGATGGACGCGCGCGGTTTCATCAAACTCGTGGACCGCAAGAAGGACATGATGATCGTGTCGGGCTTCAATGTGTATCCGACCGAGATCGAGGAGATGCTGAGCGCGCATCCGAAAGTGAGCGCGGCGGCGGTCGTTGGTGTGCCGGATGCCGTGACCGGCGAGCGCGTGAAGGCGTTTGTCGTCGCGCGCGATTCGTCGCTCACGATGGAAGAGTTGCTCGCCTTCGCCCGTTTACACCTGACGGGTTACAAAGTGCCTGCCGTGGTGGAGTTTTGCGAGTCGCTGCCCTTGTCGGCCATCGGCAAGGTGCTGCGGCGGCAATTGCGTGACACGTGACACGACGTCGCGAACGGAGAACCGGATGCGGGAACGAATGCTGATGCGCGGGTTGTTATGCGCCGTGCTGTGCGTCTGCGCGTTCGTGGCGCGCGCGCAGGACACCGCCGACATTGCGCAGGTCGCCTCGCTTGGCGTCGAAGGACAAGCGCGCTGGCTCGCGGATGCCGCGAAGAACGGCACGCTCGAAGACCTCGACGACGACCGCCTGGCCACGCTGTTCCGCTCGCTCGATCCGCTCGCGGTGCCGCGTTATCTGCGCGATAACCAGCGGGTCTATGCCTCGTGCGAATTCACCATGTGGCGGCGCGAACGCATCAAAGACAAATGGCCGAAGCGCGCCGATCACATGCTCGTGCGCGTCGCGCGCGATCCTTTGCGCATCTACGCCAAATGGTTGCCCGATGGCGCGCACGCCGGTCAGGAAATTCTCTACGATGCCGACACGCGTCCCGATCAACTCTACGGGCATCTCGGCGGCTTTCTGGGCGTCGTGCCGATCTGGACCTCGGTGAACGGGTCGCTGGCGCGCGCGCAGTCGAATCATTCGATTCGTGAGCTGGGCATCGAATCCATCACGCAGCGCTTTCTGGATGAAGGCCAGAAATTCGCCGATGCGGGCATCACGCGGCCGAGCGCGATCGATGTGAAGACCATCGACGGCGTGCGCGTGGTGGCTTTCACGTACGAGACGCCAACGGGCCAGCCTACGTTTTATGCGAAGAAGGAAGTGCTCGGGCTCGATCTCACGCGTCCGCTGTTGCGCTCGGTCGAATCGTTCGATAACGACGGCGATATTTTCGAAAGCGTGGTGTTCGAGCATATCGAGGAAAAGTCCTTCGACGCGCTGACGTTCGATCCGAAGAACCCGGAATACCGGTTCTGATTTTGGCGCGACATGTGATGTAACAAGCGCTACGCGCGTTTTAAGTCTGGCCTAAGAAAGCGTCGATAACCTCGCTTCACTCCATCGACATCGCGGCGTTGGGCCCGTTAGACGGGCGACCGCACATCGTCATGTAAAACCAAGGTGCACGACCTATGAACATCCGTCCGGTTTCGGCTCCTCTGCGAGCCATGAAAAAGCTACTCAGCCATCACGAAATCGCCACGCTGCTGCTGTTATTGCATGCGCCGATCGATGTGATGGCGGCCACGCCCGATGTCGAATCGCTGCAGGAATATGGCTATGTCGAGATCGTGTCGCCCGAGGCGGATTCGAGCGGGCCGAAGTTGCGTTTGACCGAGGATGGCAATGCGGTGCTGCGCGGGCTTGGGGTGAAGTAAGGCTTGCTGTGCGCGTTGATATCGCAAACTCTGTGATAATCGGTTGAACGTTCATTCACCGATCAAGGAGTGCTTCGCGATGCCCGCTTCCTCACCCATCGTTCAACGCGTGCTGCTCACCAATGACGACGGCATCGATGCACCGGGCCTGGCCGTGCTCGAAGCCGTTGCTGCTGAAATCGCGCACGAGGTTTGGGTGGTCGCGCCGGAGCACGATCAGAGCGGCACGTCGCATTCCATCAGTTTGCATTCGCCGCTGCGCATGTCGCGTCAGGGCGAGCGGCGCTTCGGCGTGCAGGGCACACCCGGCGACTGCGTGGTGATGGCCGCGCGTCACATCATGAAAGATGCGCCGCCTACGCTGGTTCTGTCCGGTATCAATCGCGGCGCGAATCTGGGTGTCGAGACGATGTTTTCCGGGACGGTCGGTGCGGCGATGACGGGGTTGTTGCTTGGGCTTCCGTCGATTGCGATGAGCCAGACCTTCAGCGATCGCGACAATGTTCGATGGGATACGGCGCGTGCGCTTGCACCCGGCATCATTCGGCAATTGCTCGCCATTTCGCACGATGCGCCGACTTGTCTCAACGTCAATTTTCCGGATTGCGATGCTTCGGATGCGGGGCCGTTGACGGTCACGCGGCAAGGTGTGGGGCTTGTGGAGGGCATCGATGTCGTGGAGCGGGTCGATCCGCGTGGGATTCCTTATCATTGGCTGCGGTTTGCGCGTGGCGCGCGGTTGAATGCGGCGGATAGTGAGACGGCGGTGGTTGGGGCGGGGCGTGTTTCGGTTACGCCGTTGCATTTCGATCGGACGGATGAGGGGACGTTTGGGGTGTTGGAGTCTGGGCTGCGGGGTTGATTTTCAGCTTTTCGCGTTGTGGGGTTTTGTTGTTGTTTTTTGCGTGCAAGGGGCTGCTGGTTGTTGAGTTGTTTATGCAGTAGCCGCCTCCCCGGCGGGGGGGTAACTTTCTTTGCTGCTGCAAAGAAAGTCACCAAAGAAAGCAGCTTTTTACACCATGCACGATGGTTGGAGAGGGTGGTCTGGATTAACGATACAGTGGCCGCGTTAGGACGTCCCTCGGTTGGTTAAGCGCGTGGGCAACCTCGCGATTTCGTGCTCGAATCCTTAAGTCTTAGTGGCCCGCATTCATTCATTCGGCCATGCGCTGCGCGCGCCGAGAGCTTTAGAACGGAATCCCGCAGCGTATCAGCGCCCAGCCACATCACACGTCACCGTTATGTCGTCATTCGGCCCTACCTTGATAAGCACTTCCGGGCAAAGCGCACACACCAACGCAAGTCACCTTTTAGTCGGAGCACTAACCAAGGTAGGACCGAATAGCAATCTAACGGGGAAGTGTGATGTGGCTGGGCGCTTATAGGCTGCGGGATTCCGTTCTTACGTTCTCGGCGCGCGCAGCGCATGGCCGAAAGAATGAATGCGGTCCACTGAGACCAAAGAATTCGAGCGCGCAATCGCGAGGTTGCCTAAGCGGCTTGTTATGCGTGGCAAGTCCTATTGCGGCCACTGCATCGTTAATCCAGACCAACCCTCTCCAGCCAGCGAGCATGGGGTAAAAAGCTGCTTTCTTTGGTGACTTTCTTTGCAGCAGCAAAGAAAGTTACCCCCCCGCCGGGGAGGCGGCTACTGCATAACAAACACAGACAACAGCAGCCCTTTGCATGACATAAAGATCTCCGTTGATCCCTTACCTCGCTTTCCCGTAAGCTGTCGATCAACCGGAACACCAAAACAAGAGAAAACCCCGATGACATCCTCCAAATCACGCCTAGCACTCTGCGCCATACTCCTCACCGCCACCAGCGCCTTCGCGCAAACCGCAGCAACCCCGGTAGGCACGTGGCAAACCATCGACGATGCCACCGGCAAACCCAAAGCCATCATCCAGATCACGGACGACGGCAGCGGCCAGCTCTCAGGCAAGGTGATACGCGGCATCGGGGAATTCGATCACCCCGACATGCGATGCAGCGCCTGCACGGACGAACGCCACGATCAACTCGTGAAGGGCATGACGATCATCACCGGCATGCGACAGGACGGCGATCAATGGGACGGCGGCCAGATTCTCGATCCCGGTAACGGCAAGCTCTACAAATGCAAGATGAAGGTCGAAGACAACGGTCAAAAGCTGACCGTGCGCGGCTATATCGGTGTCTCGCTGCTTGGGCGTTCGCAAACGTGGATTCGGCAACAATGAACCGCTGACTTCTTGCCAAGAAGCATAAAAAAACCGGCCAAAGACTTTCATCTCTGGCCGGTTTTTTCATGCTTCTCGAAGCGAATGCCCGATCATGCTGCCTGACGCTCCGACACCTCTTCCACGTCCGATGCGCTTGCTGCCGCTTCTTCGTGAACATCGGGATAAGTCTCCGCTGCCGCGATGAACGGAAGATCCGCCGGCACGCGCATGCGCGAAGTCATGATCGAATATAAGGACTCGCCCGCCGGGCCAAACAGTTGCGTCATGACACGCAGCAGCACGCCCGTCTCGTGCCACGCCTTGAAGCGGCGATGACACGTCTGATACGAAGGGTATTTACGCGGCAGCGCGGACCATGATGCGCCGCTATACATGACCCACAGCACGCCGTTCAACACCGCGCGCGTGTTGGCGAGCGGACGGCCCCGCAACTCCGACCGCGGACGCAGTTCGGGAAGCAGCGGTGCGACCATCTGCCATTCTTCGTCGTTTAAATCGCGGTAGGGTTTCACGGTATCTTCTCCAATAGCTAATGAGTACCGGAGCACGATACAGAGCGCACCCAAACCGCGACATCGGAGCGGTCCGAATCTTGAAAATACCCGCCAAGCCTTATCCCGATTGGCCCGGCGCGGAATTTTGATTCTCGTTTTAAGTCAGCGAAACCGACGCCACGCGACGCGGCGATTCGAGATACTCCGTCGATTGCATTTCGACGATGCGCGAAACCGTGCGCGCGAATTCATTGGACATCGGACCTTCCACGTAGAGTTCTTCCGCCGGCACCGCCGCCGACATCAGCAGCTTCACCTTGTGGTCGTAGAACACGTCGATGAGCCAGGTGAAGCGGCGCGCTTCGGACGCCATGCGCGGCGACATCTGCGGCACGTCGGAGAGAATCACGGCGTGAAAACGGTTCGCCAGTTCGAGGTAATCGTTCTGCGAGCGCGGGCCGCCGCAGAGCGTGGCGAAGTCGAACCACACGACGCCATCCGCACGGCGCAGCGCCTTGATCTCGCGCTTCTCGATATGCAGCAGCGGGCTTTCGTCCGGCACCGCCGCGAGCTTGGCGAAGTCCGCGCGCAATGCCTTGTCCGCCGATGCCCCAAGCGGCGTGTGATACGCCTGCACCTGAGAAAGCGTGCGCTTGCGGTAGTCCGTGCCCGCATCGACGTTGAGCACGTCCATGTTCGTCTTGAGCAGTTCGATGGCCGGCAGCACACGGTCGCGATGCAACCCATCCGGATAAAGCGTGTCCGGCTGGTAATTGGACGTCATCACGAACTGCACGCCGTTCTTGAACAGCCGATCCAGCAGGCGATACAAAATCATGGCATCCGCGATATCGGAAACATGAAACTCGTCGAAGCAGATCAGCCTATAACGTTTGCCGATGCGCCGCGCCAGTTCATCGAGCGGATCGGCCTGCCCTTTCAGTTCCTCCAGCTCGCGATGCACCTCGCGCATGAACTCGTGAAAATGCAGCCGCGTCTTGCGCTGCACCGGCACCACGGCATAGAAGCTGTCCATCAGGAAGCTCTTGCCGCGCCCGACGCCGCCCCACAGATACACGCCGCGCGGCAAGTCCGGATGCACGAGAAACTTCATGATCGCGTTCGAGCGGCGCGACTTGTACGACACCCACTCGTCATAGCAACGCTGCAGGCGCGCGACCGCCGCGAGTTGCGCCTCGTCGGATTGATAACCCCGCGTCCGCAGTTCGTTTTCGTAGTATTCGGTGACGTTCATCTTCTGCCGTTTGAAGTGACGAAGGCGAGCGGTCAATCCGCTCGCCTTCGTGTGTGATGCCTTGCTGCCCGAAGCCGAGCTATTACATGTTCAACGCGCGCTTGTCGACGGCCAGCGCCGCTTCACGCATCACTTCCGAGAGCGACGGATGCGGATGGCAAATGCGGCCGATATCTTCCGACGCCGCCTTGAACTCCATCGCCACGACCGCTTCCGCGATCAGATCCGACGCGTCCGCCGCGATGATATGCACGCCGAGAATCTCGTCGGTCTTCGCATCCGCGATCATCTTGACGAAGCCATCCGCACGGCCGATGCCGAGCGCGCGGCCATTGGCCATCATCGGGAACTGGCCGGTCTTGATCGCGCGGCCTTCGGCCTTGAGCTGCTGTTCCGTCTTGCCGACCCACGCGATTTCCGGTTCCGTGTAGATGACCCACGGCACGCAGTTGTAATCGATATGCGGCTTTTGTCCGTCGATGATCTCCGCCACCGCCACGCCTTCGTCTTCCGCCTTGTGCGCGAGCATCGGGCCGCGCACCACGTCGCCGATGGCGTACACGTTCGGCACGCTCGTCGCGCAGTGATCGTCCACGTCGATGAAACCGCGCTCGTTCGCCTTCAGCCCGATGGCTTCGAGTCCGAGGTTATCCGTGTTCGGCACGCGGCCGATCGACACGATCAGACGGTCGGCTTCCAGCGTCTGCGCATTGCCCGCGTTGTCCGTGTAAGCGATCGACACGCCCTTGTCGGACGTCTTCACTTCGCCGATCTTCACGCCGAGGTGAATGTCCAGACCTTGCTTCTTGAACTGCTTGGCGGCTTCCTTCGCGAGCGATTCATCCGCCGCGCCCAGGAATTGCGGCAGCGCTTCGAGCACGGTCACATCCGCGCCCAGACGACGCCACACCGAGCCGAGTTCCAGACCGATCACGCCCGCGCCGATCACGGCGAGCTTCTTCGGCACGGCGTCGAAGGCGAGCGCGCCTTCGTTGTCCGCGACGATTTTGTTGTCGACCGGAATGTTCGGCAGATGCCGCGCCTTCGAACCCGTCGCGATAATCACGTTCTTCGCGGTGACGACTTCGGTTTCGCCTTCACCCGACACTTCGATCTGCACGCCAGCAGCATTCTTGCCGGTGAACTTGCCATGACCCTTGAGCCACGTGATCTTGTTCTTACGGAACAAGAACTCGATGCCCTTCGTCATCTTCTCGACGATGCCATCCTTGCGCGCCAGCATCTTCGACACATCGAGCTTCACATCCGACACGCTGATGCCGTGATCGGCCAGATGCTTCGACGTGTTTTCGAATTCTTCCGACGACGCCAGCAGCGCCTTCGACGGAATGCAGCCCACGTTCAGGCACGTGCCGCCGAGCTTGAGCGTGCCCGCCGGGTTCTTCCACTTCTCGATACACGCAACCGTCTTGCCGAGTTGCGCTGCGCGAATGGCCGCGATATAGCCGCCCGGGCCCGCGCCGATCACGACGACATCAAATTCTTGGGACATGACTTTCCTTGTGTCTGACTCCGCTCTTGCGGAGACGCCTCGGCAGTGCGCGCGAGTCTATCGCGCGCACCGAAGGCAACTTTGCTCTTACAGGTCCAGCAGCAGACGGGCCGGATCTTCCAGCGCGTCCTTCATGGCGACCAGCGACAGCACGGCTTCGCGACCATCGATGATCCGATGGTCGTACGACAGCGCGAGGTAGTTCATCGGACGGATCACGATCTGGCCGTTTTCGACGACCGCGCGTTCCTTTGTCGCGTGAACGCCGAGAATGGCGGACTGCGGCGGGTTGATGATCGGCGTCGACAACATGGAGCCGAACACGCCGCCGTTCGAGATGGAGAACGTGCCGCCGGTCATTTCCTCGATCGACAGCTTGCCGTCCTTGGCCTTCTGGCCAAATTCGGCGATCTTCTTCTCGATGTCGGCGAGGCTCATTTGATCGGCGTTGCGCAGAATCGGCACCACCAGACCGCGCGGCGAACCCACCGCGATACCGATGTCGAAGTAGCCGTGATAGACGATATCGTTACCGTCGATCGACGCGTTCACCAGCGGGAACTTCTTCAGCGCGGCAACAGCAGCCTTCACGAAGAACGACATGAAGCCGAGCTTCACGCCATGTTCCTTCTCGAACTTGTCCTTGTACTTGTTGCGCAGATCCATGACCGGCGCCATGTTGACTTCGTTGAACGTCGTCAGGATGGCGTTGGTTTGCTGCGATTCGAGCAGACGCTCGGCGATCCGCGCACGAAGACGCGACATCGGCACGCGTTGCTCCGGGCGATCCTTGAGCCATGCATCGGCGGAAGCGGGCGCGTTGACTTGCGGCAGCGCGGGCTTCGCAGCTTTCGCGGGCGCGGCGGGTGCCGGTGCGGCAGCAGGCTTCGCAGCCGGTGCGGGTGCCGAAGCGGACGCCCCAAGCGCGTCGCCCTTGGTGATGCGGCCATCGCGGCCCGAACCCGGAACCTGATCCGCCGGCACGCCCTTCTCGGCCAGAATCTTGGCCGCCGAAGGCGATGCCGCGCCGCCCGTGGCCTGCGCGCTCGACTGCGCCGCAGCCGGTGCCGAAGATGCAGCGGTCGTTTCGGCTTCCGGTGCGGGCTTCACTTCCGCGTCGCCGGCAGCGGCGGCGGCTGGCGCTTCGCCGGCCTTCGCCTCGGTATCGATCTTGGCGATGATTTCATCGGCCGCGACGATATCGCCGTCATGCTTGATAACCTGCGCCAGCACGCCCGCGGACGGCGCGGGCACTTCGAGCACGACCTTGTCGGTTTCGATTTCGATGAGGATTTCGTCCTGAGCGACAGCCTCGCCCGGCTTCTTCTTCCATTGCAGCATGGTCGCTTCCGAGACCGACTCGGAAAGCTGGGGAACCTTGACTTCTACGATAGCCATTTCTGTATTTTCCTGATGCGTGTCTGTGTGTTCGAGCAGCGAGACCGGGGAGCGCTTCTTGTCGCGTTCACCCGGCCTCTTTCAATCAGCGGTTACTTCGAGACGACCTGCGCGCCCTTGAGGCGGCCGAACGCGCCTTCCACGAGCGCCTTCTGCTGCTCGTAGTGCTTCGCGTAGTAGCCGACCGCGGGAGAAGCCGAAGCCGGACGGCCGCTGTAGGCCAGCTTCATGCCGTCGCGCATGCCTTCGCGCAGATGGTGCTCGATATAGAACCAGGCGCCCTGATTCTGCGGCTCGTCCTGCACCCACACCACTTCCGTCGCGTTCTCGTACTTCTTGATTTCCGCGTCGAATTGCTTGTGCGCGAACGGATACAACTGCTCGATACGCACGATGGCCACATCGTTCGCCTTCGCTTCTCGGCGATGCGCGACGATGTCGTAATACACGCGGCCCGAGCACACGACCACGCGCTTGACCTTCTTCGCTTCGATCGACGCATCCACCTCGCCGATGACCGGCTGGAACGAGCCCTTCGCCAGTTCCGAGAGGTCCGACACGGCTTCCTTGTGACGCAGCAGCGACTTCGGCGTGGCGATGATCAGCGGCTTGCGGAACAGGCGGATCATCTGACGGCGCAGCAAATGGAAAATCTGCGCCGGCGTGGTCGGCTGAACCACTTGCATGTTGTGGTCCGCGCACAGTTGCAGGAAGCGCTCGATACGCGCCGACGAGTGTTCCGGGCCTTGGCCTTCGTAGCCGTGCGGGAGCATCATCGTGAGGCCGGAGACGCGGCCCCACTTCACTTCGCCCGACGAGATGAACTGGTCGATCACGACCTGCGCGCCGTTCACGAAGTCGCCGAACTGCGCTTCCCAGCCGACGAACGTGTTCGGTTCGGCGGTCGAATAGCCGTACTCGAAACCGAGCACCGCTTCTTCGGAGAGCACCGAGTCGATCACATTGAACTTGGCCTGACCTTCCGCGATGTTTTGCAGCGGAATGTACGTGCCATCGTTCCAGCGCTCGCGGTTTTGATCGTGCAGCACCGCGTGACGGTGCGTGAACGTGCCACGGCCCGAATCCTGACCCGTCAGACGCACGGCATAACCCGACGCCACCAGCGACGCAAACGCGAGATGCTCGCCCATGCCCCAGTCGAGCTTCGCTTCGCCCAGACCCATTGCGCGGCGGTCATTGATGACGCGCTCGACCAGCGGGTGAACCTTGAAGTTCTCGGGAATCGTGGTGATGCGCTCGGCCAGACGCTTCAGTTCGGCGAGCGGCACGGCGGTATCCGCCGCATCCGTCCACTTGCGGTTCAGGAACGGCACCCAGTCCACCGCGTACTTGCTCTTGTAGTTCGAGAGCACCGGATCGACCGTGTGATGCCCTTCGTCCATCGCGGCGCGGTAGGCCTTCACCATTTCATCGGCGTTTTCCGCTGTGATGACGCCTTGCTGCACGAGCTTTTCCGCGTACACGGCGCGCGTGCCCGGATGCTTCGCGATGGTCTTGTACATCAGCGGCTGCGTGACGGCCGGCGTGTCCTGCTCGTTGTGGCCGAGCTTGCGGAAACAGATGATGTCGACGACCACATCCTTGTGGAACTTCATGCGGAAGTCGATGGCGAGCTGCGTGGCGAGCACGACGGCTTCGGGATCGTCGCCGTTCACGTGCAGCACCGGCGCTTCGATCATCTTGACCACGTCCGAGCAATACAAAGTCGAGCGCGCATCGCGCGGGTCCGACGTGGTAAAGCCGATCTGGTTGTTGATGACGATATGCAGCGTGCCGTGCGTGCCGTAACCGCGCGTCTGCGCGAGGTTCAGCGTTTCCATCACCACGCCCTGACCCGCGAAGGCGGCGTCGCCGTGGATCTGCACCGGCAGCACTTGCAGGCCTTCTTCGTCGCCGCGACGGTCCATCCGCGCCTTCGCCGAACCTTCGACCACCGGGTTCACGATTTCGAGGTGCGACGGGTTGAACGCGAGCGACAGGTGAACCGGGCCGCCTTCGGTCGAGACATCCGACGAGAAGCCCTTGTGGTACTTCACGTCGCCGGCCGGCAGATCATCCACGTGCTTGCCTTCGAATTCGGCGAACAGGTCAGCCGGCATCTTGCCGAGCGTGTTGACCAGCACATTCAGACGCCCGCGGTGCGCCATGCCGATGACGATTTCCTGCACGCCGTTCTTGCCGCCGTGACGCACGACTTCGTCCATCGACGCGATGAAGCTCTCGCCGCCTTCCAACGAGAAACGCTTCTGGCCGACATACTTCGTGTGCAGGAAACGCTCGAGACCTTCGGCAGCCGTCAGGCGGTTGAGGATGTGCTTCTTCTTGTCGTTCGAGAAATCCGGCGTCGAACGGATGGATTCGAGGCGTTCCTTCCACCAGCGCTTTTGTTCAGGATCGCTGATGTACATGTACTCGGCGCCGATGGTGCCGCAGTAAGTGTCACGCAGCGCCTTGACGATCTCGCGCAGCGACGCGCGCTCGAAACCGAAATACAGGTTCGTGGCGCTGAACGTCTGGTCCATGTCGGCTTCGGTGAAGTCGTAGAACGCAGGTTCGAGTTCGGGGATATGCGGACGCTCGCGGCGCTTGAGCGGATCGAGATTGGCCCATTGCGTGCCAAGGAAGCGATACGCACCGATGAGCGACTGGACGTAGACCTGCTTGCGCGCGGTGGCGAGGTCTTCGGATGCGCCTTCGCGTGGCACGAAAGCGTTCTGCTTCGCACGCTGCGCAAACGATTCGACGATCGGGCCGTGGGCCACGTCGTTGTGCGCCGTGCCGTCGGATGCGGGCACGTTCTGCAACGCGTCGAAATACGCGCGCCAGGTCTCGGGCACTGACGCAGGATTATCGAGATATTGCTCGTACAGCTCTTCGACGTACGGAGCGTTACCGCCGAACAGATAGGAGTTCGACTGGAATTGCTTCATCATTTTACGCTCACCTTTCTTCGAGTTTCTCGAGGAAGTGCGGGTTACGAAACCTTCCGCGACACGGCCTGACCGTTTGGCGGATTGCGCGAATCAAGTCTTGCTTGGAAGGACCAAAAAAGCGACTGCGAATCTCGTTAGCATAGCACAGAAGCATTCGTCATATGACCGATAGCCGCATGTGCCGGGGCGCGCTCGCCCTTATGCTGTAAGGATGTGCGGGTGTTTTAGAGATAAACAAGAGCACGGTTGACGACCCGTTCAGGATACGCCGGATACGACGAAGCCGCCCGAAGGCGGCTTCTTTGACCACTAAAACTTAGTCGCTTGCGCCTTCACGGCTCGCGCGACGGCGCTCGTGTTCCTTCAGATGGCGCTTGCGCAGACGGATGGACTGCGGCGTGACTTCGACCAGTTCGTCATCGTCGATGAACTCGACCGCGTATTCCAGCGAAAGCTGAACCGGCGGCACGAGACGCACGGCTTCATCGGTGCCCGAGGCGCGCACGTTGGTCAGTTGCTTGCCCTTGATCGGGTTCACGACGAGGTCGTTGTCGCGGCTATGGATACCGATGATCATGCCTTCGTACAGCGCATCGCCCGGCGTCACGAACATGCGGCCGCGATCCTGCAGCTTCCACAGCGCGTAGGCCACGGCTGCGCCATCGTCCTGCGAAATCAGCACGCCGTTGCGGCGCTCGCCGACCGAACCTTCCTTGACCGGCGAGTACGAATCGAACGTGTGGCTCATCAGGCCCGTGCCGCGCGTGAGCGTGAGGAACTCGCTCTGGAAGCCGATCAGGCCACGCGCCGAAATCTTGTACTCCAGACGCGTGCGGCCACGGCCGTCCGACGTCATGTCGAGCATTTCGCCCTTGCGGCGGCCCAGTTCTTCCATCACGCCGCCCTGATGCGGATCTTCGATATCGACCGTCAGGTTTTCATACGGCTCGTGCTTCACGCCATCGATTTCCTGCAGCACCACGCGCGGACGCGACACGGCAAGCTCATACCCTTCACGGCGCATGTTCTCGACCAGAATGGTCAGATGCAGTTCGCCACGGCCCGAGACTTCGAACGTGGTTTCGTCGCCGGTATCCTTCACGCGCAACGCCACGTTGTGGTTCAGTTCCTTCGTGAGACGGTCGCGAATCTGGCGGCTCGTTACGAACTTGCCTTCCTTGCCCGCGAGCGGCGACGAATTCACGAGGAAGTTCATCGTCAGCGTGGGTTCATCGACGGTGATCATGGGCAGCGCTTCGGGATTGTCCGGCGAGCAGATGGTCACGCCGATGCCGATTTCCTCGATACCGTTGATCAACACGATATCGCCCGCCTGCGCCTCGTCAACCTGCACGCGCTCCAGACCGTGGAACGACAACACTTGATTGATCTTGCGGTTGATGATCGCGCCATCCGGGCCCGAACGCACGGCCACTTGCATGCCGGGGCGGATACGCCCGCGCGCCACGCGGCCCACGCCGATACGGCCAACATACGAGTTGTAGTCGAGCGAGGTGATTTGCAGTTGCAGCGGACCGTCCGGGTCGGCCGGGCGCACCGGAACGTGTTCCAGAATGGCTTCGAACAGCGGACGCATGGTGCCTTCGCGCACTTCGGGATTGAGCCCGGCGTAACCGTTCAGGCCAGAGGCGTAGACGATCGGGAAATCCAGTTGTTCTTCAGTGGCGCCGAGCTTGTCGAACAGATCGAACGTCTGGTTGATCACCCAGTCGATACGCGCGCCCGGACGGTCCACCTTGTTGATGACGACGATCGGCTTCAAACCGAGCGCCAGCGCCTTCTTGGTCACGAAGCGCGTTTGCGGCATGGGGCCTTCAACGGCATCGACCAGCAGCAGCACGGAATCGACCATGGACAGCACGCGTTCCACTTCGCCACCGAAGTCCGCGTGTCCCGGCGTATCGACGATATTGATGTGCGTGCCTTCGTACTCGACCGCGCAATTCTTCGCCAGGATCGTGATGCCACGTTCCTTTTCGATGTCGTTCGAGTCCATGACGCGCTCGGCGACCTGTTGATTTTCCCGGAAGGTGCCCGACTGGCGGAGCAACTGGTCGACGAGCGTGGTTTTGCCGTGGTCGACGTGGGCGATGATGGCGATATTGCGAAGGGCGCGAGTCATATGAGGATGTCTTGGTTGTGCACCGTCGGAGCGAGCCCTGGATTGAACATCTCGAACATGAAGATGTCATGGCTCGGCAAACCCATCCCTCACTGTCATGCAACGCATGAAAATCGTGGGCCCGGCGCGGTGAGAACCCAAAATTATAGCACGCACAAGTGTCATTTCCTGACAATAGGACGCTACCCCTAACAGTGTTGCCGTTTTGCAGCTATTTGAGCCGCCCTCTTGCACCAGCCGCGTGCCGGAATTGTTAAGCATTTTCAGAATAGATCCTTGCAGCGTCGTTAAGCCGCTCCTATAATCCTGCCTAGTCAATTATTGCAAACGCACGATTATTCACAAATGAGCGACGCACCCACCCCGAGCCTGATCAGCGATTACGCGCTGAACGAAAGCGTCGGCTACCTGATCAGCCGCGTGCGCTCGACGATGTGGAACATGGTCACGCAGCACACCACATCCGAGCTAGGCATCACCGGCACGCAGGCGAGCATCATGTTCATGCTGGCTAAGGGCAAGTGCGCCACGGCGGCGGATATCGCGCGGGAATATGGTATCGATGCGAGCGCGGTGACGCGCCTGATCGACCGGCTGGAGAAGCGCGGGCTGCTGTCACGCGTGCGCAGCGAGGCCGACCGGCGCGTGGTGCAACTGGCCCTCACCGGCGACGGCCGCGCGATGGCCGAGCAGGTGCCCGCCATCTTCACGCGCGTGCTCGACAATCTCCTCACGGGCTTCACGCCGGAGGAAGTCGGCTTCCTGAAGAACATGCTCAGGCGCATTCTGGCGAACTCCTGCGATCCCGCCGCCGCCGCGCTGCTAACGGGCAGCGACAAGCCCGGCACGTGATTGCAACGACAAGTAAATCGAGACACGATCAAGGCAAACGAAGCCTACAAAATGATTGCAACGTCCATGTTTAATTCCTCTCTCACGAGACGAACGATGAAACACCTTTCCTCGTCCGCGCCTGCCGCCTTGCGTTTCGCGCAACGCGCGGCAGTCATCGCGGCGGCGCTCGCGGTCGCGGGCTGCGCGAACTACTCGGGCATTTCGAGCGACAAGAAAATCGCCACGCCCGGTCACTACGACAGCGCGCAGAGCGTGCCCGGTCAGGGCGGCCAGTGGCCGACGCTCGACTGGGCGCAGCAGTTCGGCGACCCGCAACTCTCGCAACTGATCGCCGAGGCGCTTCAGGATTCGCCGACGATTGCGCAGGCGCAGGCGCGCATCGCGAAGGCATCGGCGTATATCGAAAACTCGCGTTCGGCACTGTATCCGAAGGTCAACGCGTCGTATTCGTGGAATCGCGAACTGTTTTCCGGCAATGCGCTGTATCCGCCGCCGTATGGCGGGACGTGGTACAGCGAGAACAACGTGCTGGCCAGCGCCTCGTGGGATCTCGATCTCTGGGGCAAGAACCGCGCGCGGCTGAATCAGGCCGTCTCGCAGGAAAAGGCCGCCGAAGCGGATATGCAGCAGGCGCGCGTGACGCTCGCGGCGTCGGTGGCGCGCACGTATAACCAGCTTGCGCTGCTCTACGCGTTGCGCGATGTCACGCAGCGCGAGATCGCCAATCGCCAGGACGTGGGGCGCATCACCAACGGGCGCGTGACGGCGGGGCTCGATACCAAAGTGGAAGTCCGCACGGCGGAAGGCAACGTCGCGACGAGCCAGACGAACCTGAGCGACCTCGACGGCCAGATCGAATCCGTGCGTTATCAGATTGCCGCGCTGCTCGGCAAAGGCCCGGATCGCGGATTGCAGATCGCCAAGCCTTCGATCAACACTAAAGTGAGCGTGGCGCTGCCGGACAACGTGCCCGCCGATCTGATCGCGCGCCGCCCGGATATCGTCGCGGCGCGCTGGCAAGTGGAAGCCTCGACGCACAACATCAAGGAAGCGAAGGCGGAGTTTTTCCCCGACATCAACCTCGCGGCAGGCTTCGGTTTCGACGCGTTCGGCTGGGGCCGTTTCCTGACCGCGGGCAGCCGTCAGATTCAGGCCGGTCCCGCGATCCATCTGCCGATCTTCGATGCCGGCGCCTTGCGTTCCCAGTTGAAAGGCCGCTACGCCGACTTCGACAACGATGTCGCGAACTACAACCAGACGATCATCAACGCGCTCAACGACGTGGCGACCAACATCTCCGCGATCCGCGCCGTCGACAAGCAAATGGGCGATGCACAACGCGCGCTGACGGCGGCATCCAGCGCGTACAACCTCGCCGTGATTCGCTACAAGGCCGGCTTGTCGCCGCAGCTTCAAGTGCTGACGGCCGATGAAAACCGCCTCGCCAACGAGCAGACCTTGACGAATCTGCGCATGCGCCGCAGCGACCTGCAGATCGCGCTGATCCGCGCGCTCGGCGGCGGGTTTGACGCGACGAGCGCGAATCTCGCGATCGATGGCAGCGGACAGAAGCCATCGGCGAATTAAGCCACGCACAGCAACAGCATACGCATCACGACAATACGAAATACTCGGAGTCTTTCATGAGCGACCCTCAACAAAACGCCGCCGCAGCCGCCGCGAACGCGCCGGCGCCCAAGCAGAACACCGGCCGACGCCGCCTGCTGATGACGCTGATCGTGCTCGTCATCATCATCGCCGCCGTGGCTTACGGGCTGTACTACTTCCTCGTGGCGCGCTTCCACGAATCCACCGACGATGCCTACGTGAACGGCAACGTCGTGCAGATCACGCCGCAGGTCACGGGCACGGTCATCTCCGTGAACGCGGACGACACGCAGACCGTCAAGGTCGGCGATCCGCTCGTCGCGCTCGATCCCGCCGATTCGAAAGTCGCGCTCGATACCGCCGAAGCCAATCTCGCGCAGATGGTGCGTCAGGTGCGCACGTACTTCGTGAACAACGGTCAGTACGAAGCGCAGATCGCGCTGCGCCGCTCGGACTTGTCGCGCGCGCAGGACGACCTGAAGCGCCGCATGCAGGTGGCGCAGACGGGCGCGGTGTCGCAGGAAGAAATCTCGCACGCGCGCGATGCGGTGCGCGGCGCGCAGGCTGCGCTCGACGCCGCCCAACAGGAACTCGCGTCGAACCGCTCGCTCACGGCGAACACGAGCATCGCGCAGCATCCGAACGTGCTGGCCGCGGCCGCCAAGGTGCGCGATTCGTACATCAACTACGCGCGCAACACGCTGCCCGCGCCGGTCACGGGTTATGTGGCGAAGCGTTCGGTGCAGGTCGGCCAGCGCGTCGCGCCCGGCAATCCGCTGATGGCGATCGTGCCGCTCAACGGCGTCTGGGTCGATGCCAACTTCAAGGAAGTGCAACTGAAGCACATGCGCATCGGTCAGCCGGTGGAACTGACCGCCGATCTGTACGGTTCGAGCGTCGTCTATCACGGCAAGGTGATCGGCTTCTCGGCGGGCACGGGTTCGGCATTCTCGCTGCTGCCCGCGCAGAACGCGACGGGTAACTGGATCAAGGTCGTGCAGCGTCTGCCGGTGCGTATTCAGCTCGATCCGAAGGAACTGGAACAGCATCCGCTGCGTATCGGCCTGTCGATGGACGTGGATGTGACCATCAAGGACGATCAGGGCGGCCAGCTCGGTCAGGCGACCAACACCGTCTATCAGACCAACGTGTTCGACAACTACGGCGCGCAGGCCGATCAGGAAATCGCGCGGATCATCCAGCAGAACGCGGGTGAAGGTCCGGGCACGCAGGGCACGGCTACGTCGTCGTCATCGCGTGCGAAGACCGCTTCCGCCACGAAGTTGATGTAAGCGCGTATCCGTCATGTCTCAGCAAAACATCGTTCATCCACCGCTTCAGGGCGCGAAGCTCGTCATCGGGACGATCGCCGTGTCGCTCGCGGTGTTCATGAATGTGCTCGATACGTCGATCGCCAATGTGTCGATTCCGTCGATCTCGGGCGACCTCGGCGTGTCGTCGGATCAGGGCACGTGGGTCATCACCTCGTTCGCGGTTGCCAATGCGATCTCGGTGCCGCTGACCGGCTGGCTCACGCAGCGGCTCGGCACAGTGCGCCTGTTTCTCGGCTCGATCATTCTGTTCGTGATCGCGTCGTGGCTGTGCGGGCTCGCGCCGACGCTGCCGTTCCTGCTCGCCGCGCGGGTGTTGCAGGGCGCGGTCGCCGGCCCGATGATCCCGCTCTCGCAAACGCTGCTGCTCGCGAGTTATCCACGCGAGAAAGCGCCGATGGCCTTGTCGATGTGGTCGATGACCACGCTCATCGCGCCGGTCGCCGGCCCGATTCTCGGCGGCTGGATTTCGGACAACATCGCGTGGCCGTGGATCTTCTACGTCAACATTCCGGTGGGCATCGGCGCGGCGCTCGCCACGTACGCCATCTTCCGCGACCGCGATTCGGCCATTCGCAAGGCGCCGATCGATGCCGTCGGGCTCGGCCTGCTCGTGGTCTGGGTCGGCTCGCTTCAGATCATGCTCGACAAGGGCAAGGACCTCGACTGGTTCAATTCGACGACCATCGTCGTGCTGGCGCTGGTCGCGGTGATCGCGTTCGCGTTCTTCCTCGTATGGGAGCTGACGGCGGAACATCCGGTGGTAGATTTGTCGCTGTTCGCGCTGCGCAACTTTTCGGGCGGGACGATCGCGCTATCGGTCGGCTATGGCCTGTACTTCGGCAATCTGGTGCTGTTGCCGCTGTGGCTGCAGACGATCATCGGCTATACGGCAACGGATGCCGGTCTGGTAATGGCGCCGGTCGGCGTGTTCGCGGTGCTGCTCTCGCCGATCACCGGCAAGTTCCTGCCGCGCACGGACCCGCGCCGCATCGCGACGGCCGCGTTCCTCGTGTTCGCATTGTGCTTCTGGATGCGTTCCCGCTACACCACCGGCGTCGATACGTTCTCGCTCACCGTGCCGACGCTGATTCAGGGTATCGCGATGGCGGGCTTCTTCATTCCGCTGGTGTCGATCACGCTGTCGGGCTTGCCGGGACATCGCATTCCGGCGGCGTCGGGCTTGTCGAACTTCGTGCGGATCATGTGCGGCGGTATCGGCACGTCGATTTTCTCGACGGCGTGGGAGCATCGCTCGATCGTGCATCACGTTCAGTTGACGGAGCAGGCGAACGCGTTCAATCCGACCTTCTCCAACTCCATGCAGCAAATGAACGCGCTGGGTTTCTCGCACGATCAGACCTACGGCCTCTTTAACAGCATGGCGACGCAGCAGGCCGCGCAGCTCGGCGTGAACGATATGTTCTATATCTCGGCGGGGATTTTCGTCGCGCTGATTGCGTTGATCTGGATTACCAAACCGGAACGCGCGGGCGGGGATTCGGCGGCGGCGGCATCGGCGGCGCATTGAATCTTTGAACTTAGGCAGGAAGACAAAAAGCCCGGAGACGATCCGGGCTTTTTGTTATTGCGCGATAACGATCAAGCGCTCGGGCGCGAGCACGCCCTCGCCTGCTTTCGCCACGCCGAGTAATCGACCGCTCTCCTGCGCGTAGACACGCACACGGCCTTCTTCGAGGCGCGTTTTGGCGACATCCGCCAGACGCAGGCGTTGGCCGTGGAGAAAACGTTTTGTCGCTTCATCGTCGAGGCGCACGGCGGGGAATGTGGAGAGCAGCGCGTCTACCGGCTGAAGGCGTGCGTCGCGTTCGGTTTCGGCAAGATCGGCCAGCGCATCCAGCGTCACCGCGTGTTCGAGCGTCAGCGCGCCCACGCCCGTGCGCCTGAGCGCCGTCAGATGCGCGCCGCATCCGAGCGCTTCGCCAATATCTTCGGCAAGCGTGCGCACATACGTGCCCTTGCTGCACGTCACGCGAAACGTCACGAGCGGCAACGCGCACGCGATCATCTGCAACGCGAGAATCGTCACCGGACGCGCCTCTCGCTCGACCGTCTGACCGGCGCGAGCGTATTCGTAGAGCGGCTTGCCATCGCGTTTGAGCGCGGAGTACATCGGCGGAATTTGCACGATGTCGCCGAGAAATTTCGCCATCGCTTGCTCGACGGCGGACTCGTCGCACGTCACGTCGTGCGTGTCGATGGCTTCGCCTTCCGCATCGCCCGTAGTCGTGCGGATGCCCAGACGCATCGTGGCTTCGTATGTCTTGTCGGCTTCGAGCAGATCCTGCGAGAACTTCGTCGCTTCGCCGAAACACAGCGGCAAGAGGCCCGTGGCGAGCGGATCGAGCGTGCCCGTATGGCCGGCCTTCTTCGCCAGATACAAGCGCTTCGCCTTGATGAGCGCATCGTTGCTCGACAAACCGAGCGGCTTGTCGAGCAACAGCACGCCGTCTAGCGCGCGGCGCGGAATCTTCGTGCCGCCCTTCATTTACGCGCCTTCTTCGTCATCTTTGGCGCGCGAAGCGTTGGCTTCATCGATCAGACGCGACATCTCGACGGCTTTCTCGATGGTCTGGTCGTAGTGGAAATGCAGCGTCGGCACCGTATGAATGTGCAGCCGCTTGAACAGCAGATTATGCAGATGCCCCGCCGCGTGGTTCAGCCCTTCCTGCGTCTGTTGAGGATCGCCCGTGAGCGTCGTGAAATACACCTTCGCGTGCGCGTAATCGGGCGTGAGTTCCACGCTCTGAATGGTCACCATCCCGATGCGCGGGTCTTTCACCTCGCGCAACAGGTCGGAAAGATCGCGCTGGATCTGATCCGCAATCTGCACGTTGCGGTTCGCCGACGTCCGTTTTTTAGCCATGATGTTCTATCCGTTTTCTTGCGTGCGCCGCGCCAATAAAAAAGGCGGAGCGAGCCGCGAGGCCCGCTCCGCCCGTGGGCTCGGCGTACTCAGTGCATTACAGCGTACGAGCCACTTCCGTCACTTCGAAGACTTCGAACTGATCGCCTTCGACGATATCGCTGAAGTTCTTCACCGACATACCGCACTCGAAGCCCTGACGCACTTCCTTCACGTCGTCCTTGAAGCGCTTGAGCGAATCCAGCTCGCCGGTATGGATCACGACGTTGTTGCGGATCACGCGCACCGACGAGGAACGCTTCACCACGCCGTCCGTGACCATACAACCCGCGATCAGACCGACCTTCGGCACGCGGATCACCTGACGCACCTCGACCATGCCCGTCACCGTTTCGCGCTTCTCCGGCGAGAGCATGCCGGACATCGCTGCCTTCACTTCATCCACTGCGTCATAGATGATGTTGTAGTAGCGGATGTCGATGCCATTCGCCTCGGCCACCTTGCGCGCCTGAGCATCCGCGCGCGTGTTGAAGCCGATGATGACCGCCTTCGATGCCGTCGCCAGGTTGACGTCCGACTCGCTGATCGCGCCGACCGCGCTGTGCACGATCTGCACGCGCACTTCGCCGGTCGAGAGCTTGAGCAGCGACTGCACCAGCGCTTCCTGCGAGCCCTGCACGTCCGCCTTGACGATGAGCGGCAGGTTTTGCACTTCGCCTTCGCCCATCTGTTCGAGCATGTTTTCGAGCTTCGCTGCCTGCTGCTTGGCGAGCTTCACATCGCGGAACTTGCCCTGACGGAACAAGGCGATTTCACGCGCCTTGCGTTCGTCCGGCAACACGATGACTTCCTCGCCCGCTGCCGGCACTTCCGACAGACCCTGAATTTCCACCGGAATGGACGGGCCTGCCGACTTGGTCGGCTTGCCGGTTTCGTCCAGCATGGCACGAACACGGCCGTACGCGCTGCCCGCCAGCACCACGTCGCCGCGGTTCAGCGTGCCCGACTGCACGAGGATGGTCGCGACCGCGCCCTTGCCCTTGTCCAGCTTCGCTTCGATGACGAGACCCTTGGCCGGTGCTTCCACCGGTGCGGTGAGTTCCATCACTTCGGCCTGCAGCGACACGTTTTCCAGCAGATCGTCGATGCCCTTGCCGGTCTTCGCCGACACTTCGAGGAACGGCGAATCGCCACCGTATTCTTCCGGCACCACGCCTTCCGCGACGAGTTCCTGCTTCACGCGCTCCGGATTCGCATCCGGCTTGTCGATCTTGTTGATCGCGACGACGATCGGCACGCCGCCCGCCTTAGCGTGGGCGATCGCTTCCTTCGTCTGCGGCATCACGCCGTCATCCGCCGCGACCACCAGAATAACGATGTCGGTCGCCTTCGCACCGCGCGCACGCATGGCCGTGAAGGCCTCGTGACCCGGCGTGTCGAGGAAGGTGACGACGCCGCGCGGCGTTTCGACGTGATACGCGCCGATATGCTGCGTGATGCCGCCCGCTTCGCCCGCCGCCACTTTCGCGCGACGGATGTAGTCCAGCAGCGAGGTCTTGCCGTGGTCGACGTGACCCATGACCGTGACGACCGGCGGACGCGGCAGCTTTTCCGCCGTGTCTTCCGTGGCTTCGCCTTCGACCAGCAGCGCTTCCGGATCGTCCAGCTTCGCCGCGACCGCGCGATGGCCCAGTTCCTCGACGACGATCATCGCGGTTTCCTGGTCCAGCACCTGGTTGATCGTGACCATCTGGCCGAGCTTCATCATCACCTTGATGACTTCCGAAGCCTTCACCGACATCTTGTGCGCGAGATCCGCCACCGAAATGGTTTCCGGCACATGGATTTCGCGGATGATCGGTTCGGTCGGCGCCTGGAACGACGTGTTCTGATCCTGATGCTTGCCGCGACCCTTCGGACCGCCGCGCCAGCCGCGATCGACCCCGCCGCTGGAGTCGCCGCGTGTCTTCATGCCGCGACGCTTCGATGCATCGTCCTGCTGCCAGCCAGCCTTGCCGCCGGCCTTTTTCTTGTCGCCCGCGCCCGCCGGTGCGGTCGATGCCGGTGCAGCCGCGCCCGTCGTGGCCGGCTTCTTCGCCGCAGGCGGACGCGCGGCAGGCGCGCCTTCCGGCCGTGCAGGCTTGTGAAGCGTGCCCTTGGCTTCGGCAGCCTTGGCGGCGGCAGCGGCGGCCGGTACTTCTGCCGGCTTCGCCGGTTCCGGCGCCTTGACCTGCGCCTTGCGCGGCGTGTTCATCATTTCGCGGATGGCGCGTGCCTCGGCTTCCGCCGCCGCGCGACGCTTCGCGATTTGTTCCTGTTCCAGACGCGCCTTCTCGGTTGCCGCGCGTGCGGTTTCCTCCGCCTTCTTGGCGGCTTCGCGCTGCGCAGCACGTTCGCTGGCGGCTTTTTCCTCGGCGGCCTTCTCGGCGGCTTCGCGCATGGCGCTGTCGTCCTTCTCGACCGGCTTCGGCTCGGGCTTGGTTTCGGCAGCAGCCGGCGTACGCGCTTCCTGACGCGCGGCCTGCGCCGAACGCGACAGTTCCGCGGCCTGAGCGGCAGCGGCGGCACGGCGCGCCGCTTCTTCTTCCTGCTTGCGGCGCTCGGCTTCCGCCGCTTCCTCGCGGGCGCGACGTTCGGCTTCTTCCTGTTCCAGCTTCGCCTGACGCTCCTTCAGCTCGCGCTCCTCGCGTTCGAGCTGCTCGGCGGCACGGCGCGCTTCTTCCTCGCGGCGCTGGAGTTCGGCTTCGTCGACTTCCGGTTCCTCGACGTGATTCGCCACCGGCTCCGACTGCTCGGCACCGGCTTCGTCACGCTTCACGAAAACACGCTTCTTGCGCACCTCGACCTGAATGGTGCGAGCTTTACCCGTTGCGTCGGATTGTTTGATTTCCGACGTATGCCGGCGGGTCAGAGTGATCTTGCGCTTGTCGGCATCGGCGGAGCCGTGCGACTTGCGCAAATGATCGAGCAGACGCGCCTTGTCCGTCTCGGACAGGTCGTCGTTCGCGCTCGCTTTCTGTACGCCAGCCGCCTGCAGTTGCTCCAGCAGCACGCCTGCAGGCATTTTCAGTTCCGCGGCAAATTGGGCTACGTTGTTACTCGCCATTCATTCCTCTTGATGCAAGGAAAAGTCCTTGCTGTTAGATCGGGGTCACGCGGCCAGACAGGCCGCCAAATTTCAGTGCGCCATGGTCATTTCTCACTGGAACCAGTGTTCACGTGCTTTCATGATCAACGCCTTAGCGGCATCCTCTTGCATTCCGGTCATTTCGACCAGTTCATCCACTGCCAACTCCGCGAGTTCGTCGCGGGTATAAATCTGTTGCTCGGCGAGTTTCGCGAACAGTTCGTCGTCCATGCCGTCGAGACTCTTCAGATCGAGCGCCACGCCCTCGACCTTTTCTTCGTTCGCAATCGCCTGGGTCAACAATGCGTCGCGCGAACGGTTGCGCAACTCGTGCACGGTGTCTTCGTCGAAGGCTTCGATTTCGAGCATTTCGTTGAGCGGCACGTACGCGATTTCTTCGAGGCTCGTGAAGCCTTCGTCGATCAGGATGTCGGCGACTTCCTCGTCCACATCCAGACGCGCCATGAACAGATCGCGCAACTTGCCGCGTTCTTCGTTCTGCTTCAGCGCAGACTCGTCCGGCGTCATGATGTTGATCTGCCAGCCGGTGAGTTCTGAGGCGAGCCTCACATTCTGGCCGGCACGGCCGATGGCGACGGCGAGTTCGTTTTCGTCCACGACCACGTCCATCGAATGCTTTTCTTCATCGACGACGATCGACTGGACGGCTGCCGGCGCAAGGGCGCCGATCACGAACTGCGCGGGGTCTTCCGACCATAGCACGATGTCCACGTTCTCGCCACCAAGCTCGTTACGCACGGCCTGCACGCGCGAACCGCGGATGCCGACGCATGTTCCGATGGGATCGATGCGCTTGTCGTAGGCGATCACCCCGATTTTCGCACGCACGCCGGGATCGCGCGCGGCCGCCTTGATTTCCAGCAGCCCTTGTTCGATTTCCGGCACTTCCAGCTCGAACAGTTTCATCAGGAACTCGGGCGCGGTGCGCGAGAGTTCGATCTGCGGGCCGCGCGCCGTGCGATCGACCTTGGCGATATACGCCCGCACGCGGTCGCCCACGCGCAGGTTTTCCTTCGGAATCAACTGGTCGCGGCGCAGCAGCGCTTCCACGCGACCCGATTCGACGATGAAATTGCCCTTGTCCAGCCGCTTGACCGAGCCGGTCATGATCTTTTCGCCGCGCTCGAGGAAGTCGTTCAGGATCTGCTCGCGCTCGGCGTCGCGCACCTTCTGCAGGATGACCTGCTTGGCGGCCTGCGCGCCGATCCGGCCGAATTCGATCGACGGAATCGGCTCCTCGATGAAATCGTCCACTTCGGCGTCGGGCTTTTGCTCTTTCGCCTCGAACAGCAGGATTTCCTGATCCGGCTCCTGCAGACCGGCTTCGTCCGGCACCACGCGCCAGCGGCGGAAAGTCTCGTGCTCGCCGCTTTCACGGTCGATGGCCACGCGAATATCGACGTCTTCCTCGAACAGCTTCTTCGTTGCCGAAGCCAGAGCGGCTTCCAGTGCTGCGTACACCACGTCCTTGTTGACGTTTTTTTCGCGCGCCAGCGCATCCGCCAGCATCAAAACTTCGCGACTCATTGTTTGCGGCTCCTAAAGTCAACCTTGGGGACGAGACGTGCTTTATCGAGGTCCGCGAGCGTGAAATCCAACATCGCGGCGCCGTCCTTCCCTTCAAATTCCAAACCGATCGTTTCGCCTTCGGGGGCGTGCACGATGCCCCGGAAGGACTTGCGCCCGTCCAGCGGCTTCTTCAGTGTGATGACGACTTCGCTGCCCGCGAAGCGTTCGAAATCGGCCAGCTTCCTGAGCGGACGGTCGAGTCCCGGCGATGAGACTTCGAGCCGGTTGTAGTCGATATTCTCGACTTCGAGCAAGTACTGGAGCTGACGTGTGACCTTCTCGCAGTCTTCGATGGCGATACCGGCCGGCTGGTCGATATACACACGCAGCATGCCGCCTCCCGCGCGTTCGAGATCGACAAACTCATAACCCAGGCCCGAAACCGTGGTTTCAATCAATTCCGTCAGTTGCACAGTAACTCCAAGGTGTTCGCGCGCTCCACGCCGAAACACCTGCGGGCAGCGCCTACCGAGCGGGCGCGCACCCTTGCTCCCGAGATGCCGAACCGAAAAGCCAAAAAAAAATGGGCCAACGCCCATCTTCTTCAACCGAGGTCGCACCCGGGCAGCGAAGAATAACTACGTGCCCAGCGACTTCAAGATTTTAGCCGTTTTTCGCGATAAACGCAAACGTAGAGCCCGTGTTGGGGGCCGTTTCGCGCCTGTTTTGCCGGGTTTGGCGGCATGTTCGGAGCGGCTGGCCGCGACTGAACACGCTTACGCATTGCGGTAAACGAAACCGGCCGGAAAACGATGTTCCGGCCGATCCGTCATCGCTGCGGGTCAACGTCCCCGCGTGCGATTGCGTGTGCCGCGCGGCGCGCCCGGCTTGCCCTGACCGGTGCCTTGCGGGCCACCGCCCGAACGATTGCCGCGCGGACCGTTGCCGTCTGCGGTGCGCTTGCCCTGCGCGCCCATGCCCGGCGCGCTGCCTTGCGGACGCGGACCGCGCGGACCGCCGCGCCCGTTGTTCGCGCGATTGCCATTCGGCTCCTCGCCGAAACGGTTGCCGTTCGCCTCGCGTCCGCGACGATTCATACCGCCGCCCGCGTTGCCACCGAAGCCGTTTCCGGACGCACCACCGGCACCGCCCAGCCCGAACGCGCCGGGCATGCCATTGCCTTGCGCGCCGCGCCGGCCGCCGCGTCCCGGCGTCTGCTGCTGCATCATGCGTGAGTGCGAACTCAGCACCGGCTCGCGCGTGATGATGCCCATCGACGTTTGCATCGGATCGGGTTGAACGCGCGGTGCGGAATCGCGTCCGCCCTTCTCGGAAGTCGGCACCTTGAGTCCGACCGTCGCCATCAGGCTGCGCACCTGATTGTCTTCCAGCTCTTCCCAGCGGCCGCGCTTCAGATTGCGCGGCAGCGCGATCGGACCGTGGCGCGTGCGGATCAGCCGGCTGACCATCAGGCCGGCGGCTTCGAACATGCGTCGCACTTCGCGATTGCGGCCTTCGGCCAGCGAAACGTGATACCAGTGATTCGTGCCCTCGCCGCCGCCATCCTGAATACGCAGGAAGTTCGCGGGGCCGTCGTCGAGTTCGACGCCTTTGAGCAGCTTCTGCTTCATCCCTTCCGACAACTGGCCGACCACGCGCACCGCATATTCACGCTCGACGCTGTAACGCGGATGCATGAAGCGGTTCGCCAGATCGCCCGACGTCGTGAGCAGCAACAGGCCTTCCGTGTTGAAGTCCAGACGACCGACCGCGAGCCACTTGGCGGTTTTCATCGACGGGAGTTTGTCGAATACGGTCGGACGGCCTTCAGGGTCAGCGTGGCTGACGATCTCGCCCGTGGGCTTGTGATACAGCAGGATGCGCGGCGGCTTGCTTGCCAGCTTGCGCCGGATCGGCTTGCCGTTGATGCGAACCTGATCGGTCGGCAGAATGCGCTGCCCGATATGCGCAGGCTCGCCGTTCACCGACACGCGCCCCGCGATGATCAGTTCTTCCATGTCGCGACGCGAACCCATGCCGGCATCCGCGAGCACTTTGTGGAGCTTCGGTGCGTCGTCGTCGGGTTCCAGCACGCGCTTTTGTTGCGGGGCGTTGCGGCCACGGCGGAGCATCGGCGCGCGCACGCCGGCGGCGTTGTTATCGGCGTCGAACGCGGGGGATGTCACGTAGGCGAAGACGTCGTCCACGGCAGCGGCGGCCGCATTTTCGACCGCTGCCGGAGCCGCCGCGTCACCGCGTGGCTTGCCGCGCTTTTGCTGTGCGTTCCTGCCGCGCGGCGGCGGCGTGGTCGATTCGCCTGCGCCTTCCGCTCTCGCTTCCCCGTTCGCGCCTCGCGCTTTGCCGTTGCGACGCGGCCCGGACGCACCGCCTTCGCTCGCCTCTCGACGGGGCCGCGCATTACGCGGCGCGCGCGCTGGCGCATCGGCGACGCCGTCGGCCGGCGTCTCGTTTTCGGTTTCGCCCGGCGTCGCCGTGCCTTCCGTGCCCTTCGTCTTGGCGACAGCGCGACGCCGCGCAATCAGACTGCGCGGGCCTCGGCGCAAGCCGCGGCGCGGACGATCTTCGCCCTCACCGCTTTCGTCGGTGCGCGTGCGTTCGCCGGCATCGGCCGACTCTGGGGCGTCCGCGGCATGCGCGTGGCGCACGGATTCAGGCGAATCGCTGTCGTGGGAGTGTGTCAAAACAACCTCAAATGTCGAATCGCGCGCCCATCGCGGGCGCGTCAGAAATTTCCGCTGATTCTTCCGGCTGGTCGTCTCGAAATGATCTTTTTGGAGAGCCGGGTCGCGGAATCAGGGGCCATGCAATCGTTCAGGCGCGTCGCGCCTCGGGTTCTTCGGAATCGTCGTCCTGGTCGATGTCATCGCGCGGCGCCGGGTCTTGCGCGGCCGCGTCCGGCGCGATCTCGCCCGTTGCGTGAGACGCAGCGTGCAGAAACTCGGGCGGCGTCGACACGTCCTCGTTCGCAGGAATCGTTCCGATATCTTCGTGTGTTTGTCCTGCGTTTTCTTCTGGCGCCGCTTCGGCTTCGTCGCCGGCGGGTTGCACCGCCGCGGCATCCGCGAATTCGATCGAATGCTGCGCCAGCAGCGATGCTTCGAGCGTCGCGGAAGGGTTATCGAGCGCAGGCAGTTCGTCGAGCGCGCTGAGACCCAAATCGTCGAGAAACTGCTTGGTCGTGGCATACAGCGCCGGACGGCCCGGTACGTCCCGATGCCCGATCACTTCGATCCAACTGCGATCTTCAAGCTGCTTCACGACTTGCGTATTGACCGTCACGCCGCGAATTTCTTCGATATCGCCACGCGTAACCGGTTGCCTATAAGCAATGATTGCCAGCGTTTCGAGCACGGCGCGCGAATACTTCGGCGGCTTTTCCGGATTCAAACGATCGAGATAAGCCCGCATGGCGGGTTTGCTTTGAAAACGCCAGCCCGATGCGAGCGCCACCAGTTCCACGCCGCGCCCCGTCCAGTCTGTCTGCAGGGCTTCCAGCAAGGTGCGAACGGTATCCACCGAAATATCTTCGGTGAAGAGCTTGCGCAAATCACTCAACCGCAACGGTTCCTGCGCGCAAATCAAAGCAGTCTCGAGGACGATTTTCGCCTCTTGGGTATTCATGCAGCTTGAGCCAACCCTATATGGTCAATGATCCGATACGAATTCGAGCTTATGCAGGTTCGCGCGCCACGGAAGCACCATTGGAGCGCAGCGGACGATAAACCTGGACGCGGATGTTCAAGACGCGCTCGCCCGATTTTGGTCGGTCATATTGATTGGGAGCACGCACCGGGGGAGGCGAAACTGGGCGGTCGATCAGCGAACCGCCGGGCCATCCAGCCGGACGAGGTGGCGCTTTCCAAGGCGAAAGCGCGTGACTGAGCGCCATATTACGCAAAAAGAATCGGGGCGTAAAGGTGAATCGATAACGGGCTTCGGCGCTCACTTCGGCACGGGCGTTCAGCGTGGGGGCGTCGCCAAGAATTGCTTCAGTCGTTCGACGCCGACATCCAGACGCGCCGGATCGCATGCGTAACACCATCGCACGAAGCCTTCGCCTTCCGCGCCGAACGCGCTGCCGGGCGCGAGTCCCAGCCTCGCCTCGCGCACGAGACGCTTGCACAGGTCGAGACTGCGCGCCGCGCCGGGCAAGGAAAAGAACAGATATATCGCGCCATCCGGTGCGCGCACGTCGACGCCTTCGATCGACTGAAGCGCGGCGACGAGGTGATCGCGGCTCGCGCGCATTTCGTCGACCAACGAACGTGTGAACGACTCGCCCTCCTCGACCGCGACGATCCCCGCCTGCTGCACGAATGATGGCGCGCACGACGTGTTGTACTCGACGAGCTTGCCGAGATCGTCCATGAGACACGTCGGCGCAACGATCCAGCCGAGCCGCCAGCCGGTCATGAGCCACGCCTTCGAGAACGAGTTGATCGCGATCACGCGTTCGTCGCGCGTGGCGAGATCCAGAAACGACGGCGCGACGCGGCCGCCATCGCCGTAATAGAGGCGTTCGTACACTTCGTCCGCGACGATCCAGATACCGTGACGCCGGCAGTGCTCTAAAACGGTGCGCTGCTCGTCGCGCGTCATCGTCCAGCCGGTCGGGTTGTTCGGCGAGTTGATCATCAGCATGCGCGTGGACGGCGTGAGCGCGGCGAGCAGCCGATCCAGATCGAGCGTCCAGCCGCGCGAACCATACGTCAGCGACACGGTTTCGACGCTCGCGCCGAGAATCTTCGGAATCTCGACGAGGTTCGGCCACAACGGCGTGACGGCGACGACGCGATCGCCCGCGCCCGCGACGAGTTGCGCCGCGAGCATCAGCGCGTTGACGCCCGCGCTCGTCACCGCGATATGGTCCGCCGATGTCGCGCCGTGCAGACCACCGACGTAACGCGCCAGCGCCTCACGCAGCGGCGCGACGCCGAGATTGTGCGTGTAGAAGGTCGCGCCATCGGCGAGCGCGCGGCTCGCGGCATCGCGAATGAACGAGGGCGTGACGCGGTCGGACTCGCCGAACCAGAAAGGCAGCACGTCCGGCACGCCGAAGCCCGCGTTCGCTACCTCGCGAATCTGCGACGGACGCAGCGCCCGAACGGCATCGCGCGCGTTGGGCGCGCCGTGGCCGTGCGTGTTCGTCAGTTCACTGAGTTCCGCCCTCACCGCGCCTTCCGATTCGCTCATTGTCTGTCTCGCCCTTGTCGATCAAGGCTCAAGTCTAACGTGTGCATGTTTATTTCGAGATATCAGCCGAGTTCCTCCGCGCGGCCCGGCAGCGCGGCGATCAGCGACCACACGGATTCGGCGACCGGCGAAAGCGAACGCTCGCGCCGCCGCACCAGTTCGACCGTGCGTTCGGCGCGCGGCATGAGCGGCAGCGCGACCAGCGACGAATCCGCAGGCAGCGGCAGTGCGAGCCACGGCAGCACGCTCACGCCGACGCCCGCCTCGACCAACCCGAACACGGTCGCCGAATGACCGAGTTCCTGCACCACCTGCGCCTCGATGCCGTGCTCCTGCATGACGGCATCGATGATCGGACGGCTGCCGGACGCGTAATCGAGCATCACGAGCCGCTCGCCCGTCAACGCGCCCCACGGCACGGCTGTTTCGCGCGCGAGCGGATGATCGCGGCGCGCGACGAGGCAAAACGAGTCGGTCATCACCCGCTGGCCAAGAAGCTCGTCCGATGAAAACGGCCCGATCACGACGCCGAAATCCACTTCGCCGGACTTCACGCGGCGCAGGACATCGGATTGGACGTCATCGCGCAGACTCAGCGTGACGAGCGGAAACTGCTGCATGCACGAGGCGATGACCCGCGGCATCAACCGGCACGCGATGGTCGGACTCGCCGCAACGATCACGCGCCCGCGTTTTTGCTGGCCGAGGTCGCGGACTTCGCGCAGCGCCTCGTCGAGATCGGAAAGCAGGCGCGACACCGTGCCGACGAGATTGACGCCCATGTCGGTCAGTTGCACTTCGCGCGTGGTTCGGTCGATGAGCTTGAGGCCGATCTCGCCCTCCAGTTCCCGCACGCAGCGGCTGACGGCGGATTGCGTGAGGCCGATTTCATCGCCGGCGCGGCTGAAGCTGCGCAACCGCGATACCGCTATAAACACGCGCAACTGCCGTAACGTGACATTCAAGGGTACGTTCATTCGCCAAACTCATGGATAACGCGTTTTCATTCCCGAATTATAAGATGGCGGCTTCAGATCGACCCGAACGAGCGTTTCGCTGCGGTGCAGCAAAAGCGCCTCAACGCACGCTCGGAGGGCCTTTTGCACTCGATTGGTGATTGTCCCGATTTCGGAATTAGTCTGTTTCGGGTCTCATACGGGCCATGCTGACATCGCGTCAGCCTACTGCCATGCGGCTTTCCCGGGTTTTCAGGCACGCATGGCACGGTTCTCGCATTTCATTGCGCACAGAGGTCGAAGCCACGCGGTTCTCGAAAAAATCGCTCACCGCAGCGCTTCGTCCTCCCCTGGTATTCGTTCTTCGGATTCGACCAGAGTGCGCGGCGCGGGGCAGCGCACCGGGGTTAGCTTCGCTGAGGTGAAATATGGTGCTGTTCGACGATTTGAGAGATAACGAGTGGGCGCTGGTTGAGGCTTTGTTTTGTTCCGAACCCGCACGTAGTGAGCGGCGCGGCAGGCCGCGTGTTGAAGCTCGCGCGGTGGTGAATGCGGTCCTCTGGGTGCTTTCGACGGGTGAAGGCTGGTCGAAGCTGCCGGGCCGCTATCCTTCGCCCCCGACCTGCCGTCGTCGTTTCGACGAGTGGCAAGCGGACGGCACGCTGGCCGAAATCGTGAAGCGTCTTGCCAGCAACGGCCGCGAAGTCTCGCTGCGTGGCCGGATCGGTTCGAGCGCGGCAAAGCCGCCCGCGCCGCCGAGCCGCGATCGCCTGCGTGGCGCGTTCTGGACCAACCCGGAATCCTGGCGCGCTCCGGCCAAGATGGCCTGAGTACCACATCGCTCCGCCACATCGAAGCCGGTTTCGCGCCGGCTTCGGTTCGCACTTCCTTCTTCGCGGTTCTCGTCATGCGCGGCGCGTTCGCGACGACCTTCCGCCGATACAACTCTTTACTAATGCTTACAGCGGCATGACGCCGCTCCGCTTAGTTTGATGGATGACCCAACAGGCTCTTTGTGAGCTTGAGGACATTCATCATGAAGGTATCGATACTGCTCGCCGCCGGCACGCTGTCCGCGCTCGCGGTGATGGCATCGGGCCAGGCTCAGCCGCCGCCCTTATCCGATCTGGCAAGCCGAAACTCAGCGGGTTCGCCGCAGGAATTCGCACGCACGCGCGATGTAGCGCCGCCCGCGCCGCGCGGCGACCTGCGCGGGGATATCGCCAGCAACGCACGCGCGCGTCCGGACAACGAACGCGAGGAAAGGTCGCGACATCACTGAATGCGCGCATCGGCGGAACCAGTCCGATGCGCGTCAGTCACACCTTAGCCATGAGCATTGTGGCAACAGTGGAATCCGGTCTGCCCGTGTCTCGCGATACGGGCTTTTTTTCGTGCTGCTTGCGCATGGCTTACCGCGCATTTCTCGAAACGACACGCGTCCCTCGGCACCGGCCGATCGGCTTTCATCGGACAAAGCGCCTAAAAACGAGGGGACCGCGGTTCCCTCTTCGCGGCGCGCTGTCGTTAAACCCTCGCCTCCAGAACGGCTTCGTGGCCACCGAACGAATAAGGTTCGATGCGCCGCAGATCCCAGTCGATGGAACGTTCGTCGCGCGAGAGCCGCGAGAACTCGAGCCTGCCGCGTTCGGTCACCACCGCGATATCGACCGGGGCATGAAACCCGGGCGCGGGGGCGACGGTGCGCTGACGCGTCAGTTCGAGCAGCCCGAGGGCGCGCAGAAGATCGAAAACGTTAGGGCGTTTCGCCCACGGAACCTGACGATATTGAGCCCGGCGAAGTGCTTCGAGTACGGCTTCGTTAGAATACGTGGTCATCTCGTTGTTTCTTCCTGTGCAGCCATGACGACGCGCGAGACGGTCGCTGAGAAGGTCCGCGACGTCGCCTGAACGCGGCACGCCGAATTTCGCGCCGGCGTGAAGAGAGATGCCGTGCGAATGTTTGGCCGCCGCTTGCGTTAGGTGCTGCTTTCTATTAAAAGCCCCCGTGACAGCGCGCTGATCACGCGCTTTACTGCGACACCCGCCGATGCGTTCCCAGGCACGCGATGACGGAACGTTTCGTCCTTAAACCAATACGTTACCCCAATCAAATTGGTTCTCATCACCTTATTGCTGCTTTTTTTTGCATTATTTGCGCTTTGGCGACGCCGCCGTGCGCAAATTGCCGTCACGATCATTCTGCTGACATGGGCATGCGGTGCGGGATGGTTCGCCACCCCGCTTCTCGACCTGACGCAACACGACTTTCCGCAGACGAACACGCCCGGCTTCGCGCCTGACACGACCATCGTGCTGATGGGCGGCGGCACCGACAAGACCGATTCCGGCGCGCTGATTCCCAAGGCGGATTCGATGGCGCGCATCGCGGCGGCGGCGACGCTTTACAAGGCGTGCCACGCGTCCGGCGCTGATTGTCGCGTGATTCTGAGCGGCGGCGATCCGCAACATCACGGACAGGCGGAAGCCGATAACTACGCGCCTTACGTCGTCGCGCAGGGTGTCGATTCCGCGCATCTCATCCGTGAGAACCAGAGCCTCAACACGTACCAGAATGCGCAGAACGTCGCCCGCATCGTGGGCCATGCGCGTGACACCGGTTTGATCGTCGTGACATCGGCGTATCACATGCAGCGTTCGCTCGAAGCGTTCGAGGCATTCGGCTACCATCCGCAGCCTTATGTGTCCGATGTCCGGCTCAATCCCGTCACGCTCTTTCCGCGCTTTCGCAGCTTCGAGAACAGCGAGCTTGCAGTGCACGAACTGGTCGGCCTGGCGCGCTTTCGCGTGTGGCGCTGGCTCAAGCTGTACTAAGCAAGATGCGACGTCTGCGTCGAGGCGTCGCGAACACAAATTATGATTAATCAGGACTGGAAACCAAGGCATCGCGCCTCTATGATTTCAGACCGGCTTTCATGGCTGAAGGAATCGAACCATGCACGACACACCGCTGACCGATTCTGAGCCTATGATGTCGTCTGTCCGGGTTCCAAACGTGCAGCAGGCGGTGAGTCAGATGAATGCCGGCGGTTTGCGTCAGCTTACGCCAACGTTTGCCACGAGGCGGACAGGAGCGTTTTTTGCTCTGACCTAAGCGCTTTTGAACGAAGCGCTTTTCCCAACCGGATCGGACAGACGATTCCCGGGTTCAACTACTACTAGGAGGTAACAATGAAGAAAGTGTCCCTGGCTGTTCTGTTGTCCCTTGGCGCGCTCACGACGAGCGCGTTTGCGCAGAGCGATCAAGGCGTGCGGATGAGCACCGACCCCGCCGTCGCCCAAGACGTCGAAGCGCGCGCGCAGAGCCTGCAATCGCAGCAGGAAAGCATGCAAAACATGCAAATGCAGAGCGGCTCGCACAAGCCGATGCATCACAAGAAGCACGCGAAGCCGGCCGCCAGCCAGTAAGCGCGTTTCTCGCTCTAACTTAGGAGCGCAGCGTCGATACACGGCCGTCGTGCGGTCGTGTATCGACGCATTACCCGCGCGCTGCGCGATGCTTCACCCAGTCGCCGCCTTCTATGCGCGGCAAGCCGTTCACGGCCTCGGCGGCCACGGGATAGATCAGGCAATCGATATGCTTGCGCCCGTCCTGCAGCTCGACCTCGACATGCAGCCGATGTGAGCGGAACAAGCCCTCCACGCCCGGATACACCTCTTCGATCTCATCGAGAACCGGGACCAGCGCTTCTTCGATTTCGTAGACATCGCCGCGAACCGGCAAGGCATTTTCATCCAGCACCAGTCCCGGATAACTTCCGAAGTCGAACAAGGAGCCACGCACGGTCGCCGCGCCGATCAAGGTCGGCCGCGTGACGCCGCTGCGATCCGCTGCCCGGTTGATATCGTTGATTTCGCCCGCGCGCAGCGTGCCGTAGACAAAGACGTGTTGCATCGGAAGGAGCGCCTTTTCGTGGTGAAGTCGTCTCCGCGATTATGCCGTGCCGAAATGCGCTCATTGCTTTGGCATGGCGCTCCCATGTTTCGATTACCATCGGAGCATCAATGCCGGGCACAAACCTTCATGACGACGCTCATCGACTCGAAACCACGGAGCGAAAAGGTCGAGCATCTGGACATCCCTGTCGAGCATGCTCCGACGCTCGATCATCCCATTCGCGTGCGCTCGCGGCCGATGCCGTATGGCGTGCGCATCGCGCTGCATACGCATTCGTGGGCGCAAGTCGCTTATACGTCGCGGGGCGTGCTGCGCGTCGCCACGGCGAATTCGACGTGGATGGTCCCGCCGTCGCGCGCGATCTGGGTTCCGCCGAATGTGACGCACGAAGTCGTGATCGTGGAAGACGCTTACCTGCGCACGCTCTATGTCGATGCGAGCGTCGTGCCGGCCGGTCTGGGCGCGTGCCGCGTCGTCGAAGTGTCGCCGCTGTTGCGTGAAGTGATCGCCGCGCTGGATGAAGGCACGTTGCCGCGTCATCGCGAGCGGTTGCTCGGCACGCTCGCGCTCGATGAAATCATCCGCTCGCAGCCGCTGCCCTTGTCTGTGCCGATGCCCAATGAAAAGCGCCTGCGCGCCCTGTGCGATGCCGTGCTTGCCGACCCGTCGAATTCCGATCTCGAACGATGGTCGTCCGAAGCGGGCGCAAGTACGCGCACCATCGCACGGCTGTTTCAGCGCGAACTGGGCGTGAGCTTTTCGCAATGGCGTCAGCAGGCCGTGCTTGCGCGCGCGATTCCGCTGTTGAGCCAGGGGCGGCCGCTGGCGCAAGTTGCACGGGAACTGGGATATCAAAGTCAGAGCGCTTTCTCAGCGATGTTCCGACGCGCCTTCGGCGAAAGCCCACGCGAATTCTTCGCGCGTGACGGTAGCGATGCGCATGTGGAGCGTTCGGACGAAGCGTGACGCTCGCGCAGCAACGGCTTAAACGCGACGAACCATGTGCCGGATGGCCCCGAGTTGCGCGAGACGCGAACCCGCTGGCCGATAACCCAGCCGCACATACAGCCGCGCCGCCGGATTGTCGACGAACACGCGCAACTGGCATTCGGACAACCCGCGCGCCCGCGCCCAGCGATGCGCCGTATTCAGCAGGAACGTGCCCGCTCCGCGACCGCGGTAACCCTTGGCGATCTGCACATCGCGGATATGCAGGGAATCGTCTTCTTCGGTCACGCGCATCACGCCGATCGGCACGCCGTCCGCCTGAAGAACGAAGTTCTCCGACTCGCGCCAGCTTGATAGGAAAAGATCGCCGCGCCAGACGAGCCCATGTCGCCGGTAGTAGCCGACCATGTTGTCGTGCGTGAGCGCCTCGGCGAACGGAAAGTCGGCCATCGACGCCTGGCGGAGTTGGAAAAGAGAGAGGTCTTCGGTCGGGTCGAGCATTGCACGCAGGCCGGGCACGATAACAAGTGCCTCAACACTATGACAGCACGCGCCGCCTTGCAATGGATGCAAATACCGTCTGATGAATTCAATCGATGAACTTTCGCTTCGATCGAAAACGAAGGCCAAAAAAAATCCAGCCCGAAGGCTGGATTTTTCTAGCGTTTTTCAACGCTTGGCTGGCGGAGCGGACGGGACTCGAACCCGCGACCCCCGGCGTGACAGGCCGGTATTCTAACCAACTGAACTACCGCTCCAACTCTTTCATCGATCCGCGTTTTAACCGCGAATCTCGCAGCGCTATTCACTAGCAGCCGCCGATGTTCTGGCGTCCCCTAGGGGATTCGAACCCCTGTACTCACCGTGAAAGGGTGATGTCCTAGGCCTCTAGACGAAGGGGACTTCAACTTCAAACACGACCCTGCGGCGAAAAAAAACCGGCTGGTCAGCCGGAGTATTCCTGCTCGCAAGGTTGTTGGCGGAGCGGACGGGGCTCGAACCCGCGACCCCCGGCGTGACAGGCCGGTATTCTAACCAACTGAACTACCGCTCCAGCGCTTCCTTACTCTTCGCGGCGTCACCCGCGAATCTCGCAGCGCTATTTACTAGCAGCCGCCGATGTTCTGGCGTCCCCTAGGGGATTCGAACCCCTGTACTCACCGTGAAAGGGTGATGTCCTAGGCCTCTAGACGAAGGGGACAGAAACTTGTGATTCTGTCTTTAACGCTTGATTCTACTGGCTTTTTTGCCGAACACTTACTGCTATTTGGCAAAGACCGAGATTCTATACAACTTAGCGTTTCCTGTGAAGTGATTTTCGCGGTCACTTCATCTGTTCTTGCTTGGTGGAGGTAAGCGGGATCGAACCGCTGACCTCTTGCATGCCATGCAAGCGCTCTCCCAGCTGAGCTATACCCCCTTGCAGAACAGAAACGAGATTGTATAGGCCATTTTTGAAGCTGTAAATACCGTTCGACGCTCAAAGCGAAATTTTTTTGACTCGGATTTCGCCATTCACGCGCAAGTTATTGACTTGACGACATTTTCAGTCGGCCGCTCGTTCCAGTCGCTTGAGCACCGTTTCGCGGCCGAACAGCGTGAGCACCATATCGATCGATGGCGTGTGCGTCGTACCGGCGACGAGCAGGCGCACCGGCATAGCAAGTTGCGGCATTTTGAGCTTGTGCGCGCCGAGCGTGGCCTTCATCGCGGCGGCGATCGATTCCTTCGTCCATTCGGCGTCGGTGAGTGCAGCGCGCAAGTCGGCGATGGCCGGCTTCACCGCCTCCGTCACATGCTGCGCGAAGGCATCGGCGTCGATGGCGGGCTCGCGGTAGAACATCGCGGCGCTGTCGGCGATTTCCTTGACCGTCGATGCGCGGTCCTTCAGCAGCCCGACCACCTGATCCAGCGGCGCGCCGCCGTCGATCGCGCTGGCATCGATACCGGCTTGCCGCAGGAACGGACGTGCGAGGTCCGCCAGACGCGCGTTGTCCGCTTCCTTGATGTAATGCGCATTGAGCCACTTGAGCTTGTCGTGGTCGTATTGCGCGGGCGACTTGCCGAGATGCTCCAGATCGAACCATTCGACGAACTGCTCGCGCGAGAAAACTTCCGCATCGCCATGCGACCAGCCGAGGCGCGCGAGATAGTTCACCACCGCTTCCGGCAGATAACCGTCATCGCGATAACCCGTCACGCTCATCGCGCCGTGACGCTTGCTCATCTTCTCGCCCTGCTCGTTCAGCACGGTCGGCAGATGCGCATACACCGGCGTTTCGCCGCCCAGCGCGCGCAGGATGTTGATCTGGCGCGGCGTGTTGTTCACGTGATCGTCGCCGCGAATCACGTGCGTGATCTTCATGTCGAGGTCATCGACGACGACACAGAAGTTGTAGGTCGGCGTGCCATCGGGACGCGCGATCACGAGATCGTCCAGTTCCTCGTTCGAAATCTCGATGCGCCCTTTCACCGCGTCGTCCCACGCGACCGCGCCCGTCAGGGGATTGCGAAAGCGCACGACAGGCTTCACGCCTTCGGGCACCGGCGGCAGCACCTTGCCCGGCTCGGGCCGCCACGTGCCGTCGTAGCGCGGCTTTTCACCGGCAGCGCGCTGACGCTCGCGCAACGCATCGAGTTCTTCCGTAGACATGTAGCAGTGGTACGCCAGACCCTTGTCCATCATCTGCGCGACGACTTCGCGATAGCGGTCCATGCGCTGCATCTGATAGAACGGGCCCTCGTCGTAGTCCAGACCGAGCCAGCCCATGCCTTCGAGAATCGCATCGACGGAGGCATCCGTGGAACGCTCGACATCGGTATCCTCGATGCGCAGCACGAAAGTGCCCTTCATCTTGCGCGCGAACGCCCACGGATACAGCGCGGAGCGGATATTGCCGAGATGGATGAAGCCGGTCGGACTCGGCGCGAAACGGGTGCGGACTTGGGTGGTCATTGCGGTTGTACTCGGATGGTGGATGCGAGCGCGGCGGAAGAAGCGCGCGTGTTGCGCGAGGCCGTTCGATAAAGCCGGTTCAAATTCAACTGTCGGCCTTCGAACATGCGCGGCGGGCGCTCGATCAAATGAGCCCGAATTATACCCGCCGGGCGCTTTCTGCCGGGCCGCAGCGCTTTGCTTTATGATGTGCGCGCCTTGTTTTTGCCGCATCGGTGGAGTTCATTTTGACGCAATCCTCACCTCGCTTGTCGCGCCGCGCGTTTTCGCTCGCGGCGGCTTCGTCTGTACTTGCTGCCTGCACGACTACGGGCGGAAGCACGTCGGGTAATACGCTCGCCACTGCCACGCCCAAGACCGAACCGCAGCGTCCCGTGCGCATCGGGCTGGCGCTGGGCGGCGGTGCGGCGCGCGGGTTCGCGCACATCGGCGTCATCAAGGCGCTGGAAGCGCGCAATGTGCCGGTGGATCTCGTCGCGGGAACGAGCGCCGGTTCGGTGATCGCGGCGCTGTACGCGTCGGGGATGAACGGCATCGCCATCAACAAGCTCGCCCTGACGATGGACGAAGCCTCGATCAGCGACTGGGCCACGCCCTTTCGCACGCGCGGTCTGCTGCAAGGCGTCGCGCTGCAGAACTATCTGAACAAGACGCTCGACAATCGCCCGATCGAGAAGATGACGAAGCCGCTCGGCATCGTCGCCACGGATTTGCGCAACGGCCAGCCGATCCTCTTTCAGCGCGGCAACACGGGCATCGCGGTGCGCGCGTCGTGCAGCGTGCCGTCGATCTTCGAGCCGGTGAAGATCGGCGATCACGAGTATGTGGATGGCGGGCTCGTTAGTCCGGTGCCCGCCGCGTTCGCGCACAAGATGGGCGCGGATTTCGTGATCGCCGTGGATATTTCCGCGCGCCCGGAAGACGCCATCACGCATAGCTCGTTCGACGTGCTGATGCAGACCTTCACGATCATGAGCCAGTCGATCAAGACCTACGAACTCGACAAGTACGCGAATGTCGTGATCCGCCCGAATCTCAACGCGATGAGCAGCAGCGACTTCAGTCAACGCAACGCGTCGATCCTGGCGGGCGAGGAAGCGGTCACGAAGATGTGGCCGGCGCTCAAGGATCAATTGCAGCAGCGCGGCGTGCGCGTTTGAAAGCAAAAGAGGCCACGTATCTGCGTGGCCTCTTTTTTAACTTCAACGCAGCGACTTCACTTCCGCCGCCGTTACATCGGCGCGACGGCCGCCGTAGCGCACGCGCAGATAGTTCGCCAGTTGCGCGATCTGTTCGTCGCTGTAGGTCGAGGCGAAACCGGGCATGGCCTGCATCGCGTCCGTGCCGGTGAACGGCTGCGCTTCGATGCCGTCGAGCATCGACACGATCAGATTGCGCGGATCGGACTGGCGCAAGGTCGAATTGCCATCCATCGCGACCGCGACGTGCGGCTTGCCCTGACCTTCGCTGCCGTGACAGCCCGCGCAGGAGTCGAGATACAGATCGTGGCCGACCGTGAGCTTGCTCGAATCGCCGGGGACGACGGGCGCGGGCGTGGCCGGTGCATCGCCGAGCAGATACGTGGCGAGCGCGCGCAGGTCATCGCTGCTCAAATGCTGCGTGCTCAGATAGACCACGGGATGCATCTCGCTGAACGCGCTGCCCTGCTTCGCCATCCCCGTCGAGAAGAACGCCTGAAGATCGGCGCTCGCCCAACCCCGCGCCGCCAATGCGCCCGGCGTGATATCCGGTGCGCCGACACGTCCGAGCGCGCCGCCCTGCAACGGCTTCGACAAGTCCAGTTGCCCGAACACGCCGCGCGGCGTGTGGCATTCCGCGCAGTGACCGAGCGCGTTGGCCAGATAACGCCCGCGCCGCCAGTCGGCCGATTGACCCGTCGATGCATCCGGCAACGTGTCCTTGAGATACAGCATGTCCCAGAAACGCACGGCGAAACGCAGGTTGAACGGGAACCGCAGATCGGCGTCGATACTCGGCACGGCGGCGGGCTTCTGCGCCATCAGGTAAGCGTAGATGGCATCGCTGTCCTCACGCGACATCTGCCGGTACGACGTGTACGGCATCGCCGGATACAGCTTGCCGCTTGGCGCGACGCCATCGTGCAGCGCGGTGTAGAACTCGTCCGCGCTCCACTTTCCGATGCCGTTGGTCGCATCCGGCGTGATGTTGCTGCCGTAGAACGTGCCGAACGGCGAGGCGAGCTTCACGCCGCCCGCGAACGGCGCGCCGCCCGACGCGGTGTGACAGGCGGCGCAATCGGCCGCGTGCGCGAGATAACGGCCGCGCGCAATCTGTTCAGGCGAACTCTTCACGCTCACGGCGGAATCCTGCGGCTGGCCGCATCCGAACAGCGCCAGCGCCACGATCGCGAGCGCGCCGCGCATCAGATTGAGTTTCTTCATGCGGCGTCCTTCACGAGTCCGGGCGTGGAGAGCACGAGGTCCTTGACGGCCTCGTAGTAGCGCACGTAGCCCGTGCATCGGCAGATGTGGTCGTTGAGCGCGTCCATGATGACCGGCTCGATCTGGTCTTTCGCGATCGGCTCGCGCTTGAGCTTTTCAAGCAGCACCATCGCCGCGTTGACGAAACCGGGCGTGCAGTAGCCGCACTGGAAGCTGAAGTGTTCGAGGAACTTCTGCTGCACGGCCGCGAGTTCGACCACTTCGCCCTGCTCGTTGCGCTTCGCGTGGGCTTCGACGGTGCGCACGGTCTTGCCGTCGAAGAAATGCGCGCCTTTGATGCAGGTGCGGGCTTCTTCGCTCACGCCGTCCGCGCCATCGACGATCACCACGCACGCGTGGCAGATGCCTTGGCCGCAGCCGAGACGCGTGCCGGTCAGGCCCACGTACTCGTGCAGGAAATCGATCATCGGCAGGCCGGATGGCACGTCCATCGGGCCGATTTTCTTGCCGTTGAGCGTCATGGAGAGCGAGCGCGTTTCGATGCCCGCGGATTGGGTCGCGGTCATGCGAGCACCTCCTGAATGTTTTGCGGCGTCACCGGCAGCGCGGTGAAGCGATGGTCGATCGCGTGCGCGATCGCATTGACGATGGCTCCGACCACCGGAATCATCACCACTTCCGCGATGCCCTTGGGCGGATCGGTTTCCGACAGCGGCGGCAGCACTTCGCCCGTCTGCTTCCACACGGCGACATCGCTCGCGAGCGGCATGTGATAGCGGTTGAAGTTCCAGGTGCCGTTGCCGGGACCGTCTTCGTAGAGCGGCAGATACTCGTGCAGCGCGTGACCGATGCCCATCGCCAGACCGCCCTGCAACTGACCCGACACGAGCGGCGGCGCAATCTGATTGCCGCATTCCATGATCGAGTGATGCGAGAGCAGATCGACCTTGCCGCTGGCTTCATCGATCGCGAGTTCCACCAGCGTGCCGACGGCGCTGTAATACGTCACCGTCGCGTTGTTACGCTGAACCGGCGGGATGAAGACCTTCTTGCGGTCCAGCACGGTGTAGCCGTTGGCCGTGACCTTGCCGGACTGGCCATTGCCCAGACGTACTGACAAACCATCCAGCGGCACGCGATCCACGTTTCCGCCGATGTCGAACTCCGCTTCGGCCCATTGCCAGCGGTTGAACACGTGCACGGCGGCGCCCGTCACCAGATTGAGTTCGTGCGCCTTGTTCATCAGCGTGTCGAGCGCCAGCGGTTCGAGACCGTTCGCCGTGAGTTTGCCGTCGACCCAGCGCGCATCTTCGATACGCACGACGAACGACGCCGCCTGACCGCCGCCGATGCCTTGCCCCCAGATCGCCATCGCCGCCGGCCACAGACCGTGGCGGAACACCACGCGCGCCGCCTCGTGCGTCGCATGCGTGAAGTAGTAGGCCGAGTTCGTCGCGCTCGCGGGCGATGCCAGCGCCGGCGACCAGCGCGGATTCGTCACGAGCTTGTCCTGCTCCGCCTGCGACATGATGTACGGATCGCCGCTCGTCACCACGGGCAAATCGGCCCAGTCGGTGACGGCCATGTGCACTTCGGCGGCCGGCTTGCCGAGCCACTTCGCCACCGCCAGCGCCTGCGACGTGGACGAACCCGTGCCGATTTCCGAACCCGAATGCGTCAGCACGATGCGCCCGTCGGCGGTGAATTCCACCTTGGCGAACGAGCTTTCCGCGCCGGTGCCGAAGTCCTTCTGCACGCACGCGAAACCCACGCCGTAACGCTTGCCGGGATGCGCAAGCTCATAGTTCGCCTTGCGCTTCGCGCGCTCCTGCCATAGCGGATGCGCGCGTGCCTTGAGCAGCACGTCCTCGGCGCGCATCGCGCCTGCGGGAATCGCGCCCTGCGTGTTCTTCATGCCGGTGCGCATCACGTTCTTAAGGCGCAGTTCGATCGGGTCCATGCCGAGTTGCGCGGCGATGTCGTCGATCATCATCTCGGTCGCGGCCATGCTTTGCAGCGTGCCGTAACCGCGCGCGGAACCGGCATCGATCGCGCGCGAGGCGATGGCGACCGCCGTGAGATCGCTCTGCGGGATGTAGTAGATCGATTGCGCGGCGGTCGCGCCGACCATCGCGACGGACGGCGAGAAGTTGCTGCGTCCGCCGCCATTCGCTTCGAACGCGCCCTTGAACGACTGGATGAGGCCGGTCTTCTTATTGACCGCCATGCGATAGCGCATGTCGAACGCGTGGCGCTTGAGCGAAGTCTGGAACTGTTCGAAGCGGTCGTTGGCGAGACGCACCGGACGGCCATCGCCGTACATGGCGGCGACGAGCCCGTAGAACGGCATGTTGTAGTGATCTTTCGAACCGTAGCCGACCGTGTAGCACGGATGCAGGAACAGGTTCTTCACCGGAAAGTGCGACTTCGACGCCATTTCGATCGTGCTCTGCGCGACCTCGAACGGGCCTTGCGTCGGAATCACCATGTGCAGGGATTGCGTCGCCGGGTCGTACCAGCAGTTGGCGTTGTCGGGTTCGAGCGCGGCCGTGTCGGTCGACTGCGTGCGGTATTCGCGCTCGACGACGAGCCAATGTTCCTGCGGATGATCGAGCGCGCGCGAAATCATGTCCGCGTAGTACATGCCCTGCTCGTCCAGCTTGCCGTGTTCGCTGGCATCGGCCCAGACCGGCTCGCGCTTCTTCATCATGTGTGGGAAGAGCGGCGAGTCCTTCATGCTGGAGAAGGTGTCGTCGTCGTACGGCGTGTTGCCACCCACGCGCACGAAGCGGAACGCCGCCCACGGATCGCGTTCGAGCGGCCCGGTTTGCGCGCCGTAGCGGATGACGTCATCGCGGAATTGCAGCTTGTTCTTGGCGAAACGGAAACGCGCGAAGTCGTGATAGATCAGGATGGCGACCGCCTGGCCCAGATACGCGGGCGTCTTGCCCGTGGGCAAGAGCATGTCGTCGCCATAGAACGCCGGGAACGCGATGTGATCGCGCGCGAGGTCGTCCGCGGTCACGACGCGATCCGGAGCCAGACCCGCCGCTTCGAGCATCGACAGGTCGAAGCCTTCGTAGAGACGGTCGGCTTGCGTGGTGCGCAGGATCATCGCGTGCGATTGCGAGTTCGGCCAGTGCGGCATGTCGGCGGCGCGGATGTCGCGCGCGAACACTTTCGAACCCGTCACCTTGGCAATGCCGTCGATGCGGAATTTCGCGTTGCCGCTCGTCGCATCCCATTGAACCGGCGTGAGGATTTTCTCTTCGAACAATGCGGCGAAAGCGCGGCTGCCGAGCGGCGCGACGAATACCGTCACGCCGGCGATCGCGCTCGCCTTCAGAAAACCGCGACGCGAGAGGCCGAGTTTCCCCATGTACTTCTCCTTCAGATGATCGCCCGAAAGCCGTTCGCCCAATGAAATGGAAACGGCCGCGCGCCGCGTTGACGCAGGCATGTAAAATTTGTTTGCAATCCGAAACAATGACGCGGACTTGCGCCGTGCGCGAATGCAATAGATCGACTTAGCACCCGCAGCGGGCGCGATTTTAAGTCGCGGGCAATCGCCAAATGACGTTCATCACGTCAAGTTGTGTCAAAGACTGAAACGTTTGTGGTCGCGCGAACGAGCAAACACCGCAGGCATAATAAAACGGCGGCTTCACAAGGAAGCCGCCGTTTGTCGTAAATCAGATTTTCTAAACCGGACGACGGAATCGACCGTCAATAATCCGCGTCTTCGATCCATGCCGCCTGAATCGCTTCGAGAATCTTTTCGTTGGATTTTTGCGGATCGTCGTCGAAACCGTCCAGCTCCGTCACCCAGCGATGCAAGTCCGTGAAACGCACATACTGCGGATCGATATCCTGATGCGCGTCGGTGAGTGCCATCGCGATGTCCTGAGTATCCGTCCACTTCATGAGCGAGCCTCCCGTCAGTGATTTTCTTTGGCGTGATTGATGGTATAGCGCGGAATCTCGACCACCAGATCCTCGTCCGCGGGCGCCATCGCCTGACATGATAAACGCGATGTGGGTTCGAGTCCCCACGCCTTGTCGAGCAGATCGTCTTCCAGTTCCTCGGACGGTTCGAGCGCGTTGAACCCTTCGCGGATGATGACGTGACACGTCGTGCACGCGCAGGATTTTTCGCACGCGTGCTCGATTTCGATGCCATGTTCCAGCAGATTGTCGCAGATGCTCTTGCCAACATCGGCATCGATCACCGCGCCGTCCGGACAGAGTTCCACGTGAGGCAGCACAACGATTTGAGGCATGATTTTTTGTGAATGCTTGAGATGGGATCAGACGTCGTCGAGCTTGCGGCCCGCGAGCGCGCGCCGGATGCTCTTGTTCATGCGCCGCGCGGCGAATTCGTCGGTGGCCACGGCCAGCGCCTTGTTGGCATCCTCGATGCGTTCGGCGGAATCGCCCTGCGCTTGTTCCGCGAGTTGCGCGGTGAGCGTGGCGATTTGCGCGCGTTCGGCGTCGTCGAGCAATTCGCCGTCCGCTTCAAGCGCGGCTTGCGTCGCTTCGATCAGGCGTTGCGCTTCCACTTGCGCCTCGCGCAGCGCGCGGGCGTGCATGTCCACTTCGGCGGTCTTGAAGCTTTCTTCGAGCATGCGGGCGACTTCGTCATCGGCGAGGCCGTAGGACGGCTTCACGACCACGGACGCTTCCACGCCCGACAACTGCTCGCGCGCGAACACGGACAGCAAGCCGTCCGCATCGACCTGATACGTCACGCGGATGCGCGCCGCGCCCGCCGCCATCGGCGGAATGCCGCGCAACTCGAAACGCGCCAGCGACCGGCAATCGGACACGAGTTCGCGCTCGCCCTGCACGACGTGAATGGCCATCGCGGTCTGGCCGTCCTTGAAGGTCGTGAAGTCCTGCGCGCGCGCGGTCGGAATGGTCGAATTGCGCGGGATGATCTTCTCCGTCAGCCCGCCCATGGTTTCGACGCCCAGCGACAGCGGAATGACATCGAGCAGCAGCCAGTCGTCGCCATCGCCGCGACGGTTGCCCGCGAGCAGATCGGCCTGCACTGCCGCGCCGAGCGCGACGACCTGATCCGGGTCGAGATTGACGAGCGGCGGCTGGCCGAAGAACGTTTCCACCGCGCGACGAATCACCGGCATGCGCGTCGCGCCGCCGACCAATACGACGCCCTTGATTTCCTTGGTCGTGACTTTCGCATCGCGCAGGGCTTTCTTCGTCGGCCCGAGCGTGCGCGCGACAAGTGCTTCGGTCAGCGCGGCGAATTGCGCTTCGGTCACGGCGACATCGATTTCGCGTCCGTTGGAAAGCGCCGCCTGCGCGCGCGTTTCCGGTGCGGACGACAACGCTTCCTTAGCGGTGCGCACGCGATCGAGCAGCAGCCGCACGTCTTCCGGCGTATCGAGCGCGATGCCCGCCTGCTCCAGCACATGGCGATACAACGCGTGATCGAAATCGTCGCCGCCGAGCGCGGAATCGCCGCCCGCCGCGAGCACTTCGAACACGCCCTTGGTCAGCTTGAGAATCGACAGATCGAAGGTGCCGCCGCCGAGATCGTAGACCGCGTAAAGCCCTTCGGCGGCGTTGTCCAGACCGTAGGCGATTGCCGCCGCAGTCGGTTCGTTCAGCAGGCGCAACACGTTCAGACCGGCGAGCTTTGCCGCGTCCTTGGTCGCCTGACGCTGCGCTTCATCGAAATAAGCCGGCACCGTGATGACCGCGCCGACGAGATCCTCGCCGAGCGAATCTTCCGCGCGATAACGCAGCGTCGCGAGAATTTCCGCCGAGACTTCCACCGGACTTTTCACGCCATCGATGGTGCGAATCTGGACCATGCCGGGCGCGTCGATGAAATCGTAGGGCGCGTTCTCCGCGCCTTCCACTTCGCTCTTGCCGCGCCCCATGAAGCGCTTCACCGACACGATGGTATTGCGCGGGTCCGTGGCGGCTTCTTCTTTCGCGATCCGCCCGATGCGCCGTCCGCCCTTTTCCAGATAACGCACGACCGACGGCAGCAGCACATGGCCGTCCTCGTCGGGCAGCGCTTCGGGCACGCTGTTGCGCACGGCCGCCACGAGCGAATTCGTGGTGCCGAGATCGATGCCGACTGCCACGCGCCGTTGATGCGGCGCGGGCGCCATGCCGGGTTCTGAGATTTGCAGTAATGCCATCGTTGAGTCTTATGGGGTTATGGCAGGTTCGCTTTAAGCGTGCTCCAGCCTGTCGATCTGCGCGCCGATTTCCGTCGCCACGCGCTCGATGAACATCAGTTGACGCACCGCTTCGCTCGCCGCCTGATTCGACTGGCTATCGAGCAGCGCTTCGAGCTTCGTGAAGCGCACGCGTTCTTCGTCGCGCAGTTCGTCGAGCAGCGCTTCAAGCGCGCCGATATTCTTCGCGCCCGCGGCATCCTCGATATTCTCGCGCCATTCCATTTGCTGCATCAGGAAAGCGGGCTCCATCGCGGTATTGTTCTCCGCGCCGACATCGATGCCGCGCAGCGAGAGCATGTAGCGCGCTCGCTTGAGCGGATCGCGCAAGGTCTGGTACGCCTCGTTCGCGTGCGTCGCCCATTGCATGGCGAGGCGGCGTTGCGCATCGCCGGCGGAGGCGAACCGGTCGGGATGAACCTGCGTCTGCACGGTGCGATAGGCGTCGTCGAGCTTCGCCTGATCGACGGCAAAGGTCGGCGGCAGTTCGAACAACTCGAAATGGGTGTCGCTCAATGAAGCCATGACGTCATGTGTGTTTTAGCTCGCGCGAATGAAAAAGGCGGCACGCGCCGCCTCTTTTGCCGATGCCGCCGGCGCTTGCCGCGTCAGACGCGGAACGATTCGCCGCAGCCGCACTCGTCCTTCGCGTTCGGGTTGTTGAACTTGAAGCCTTCGTTCAGGCCTTCGCGCGCGAAGTCCAGTTCGGTGCCGTCGAGATACGCGAGGCTTTTCGGATCGATGATGATCTTCACGCCCGCCGATTCGAACACGGTATCTTCCGGCGCGAGTTCATCGACATATTCGAGCTTGTACGCGAGCCCGGAACAGCCCGTCGTGCGCACGCCCAGACGCAGACCGACGCCCTTGCCGCGTCGCGTCAGATACTTCTGCACGTGCTGTGCCGCTTTATCCGTCAACGTGATTGCCATGATCTTCGCTTCTTCTCTTGTCAAGGCGCCGCGCACACGCGTGACGCCCGCTTCCAACGTTTAAGCTGCGTGTTGCTTGGCTTCGGATGCCTGCGCTTCCGGCGCCGCAACGCCGTGACGCTGCTTGTAATCGGCAACCGCTGCCTTGATCGCGTCTTCGGCCAGAATCGAGCAGTGGATCTTCACCGGCGGCAGCGCCAGTTCCTCGGCGATCTGCGTGTTCTTGATGGTGAGCGCCTGATCCAGCGTCTTGCCCTTCACCCATTCCGTCACGAGCGAACTCGACGCAATGGCCGAACCGCAGCCATACGTCTTGAACTTCGCGTCTTCGATCACGCCATCCGCGCCCACGCGAATCTGCAGTTTCATCACGTCGCCGCAGGCCGGCGCGCCGACCATGCCGGTGCCGACGGTGTCGTCGTCCTTCGCGAACGAACCGACGTTGCGCGGGTTTTCGTAGTGGTCCAGAACCTTGTCGCTATAAGCCATGATTCACACTCTCCAGATATTCGATGTCGTTCGGTCGTGCGCCCGCAGCTTCAGTGCGCGGCCCACTGGATGCTCGAAATGTCGATGCCGTCCTTGTGCATTTCCCACAGCGGCGACAGATCGCGCAGTTTCGCAATCTTGTTCTTCAGCAGGTTGATGACGTAATCGACGTCCTGCTCGGTGGTGAAACGGCCCACCGTGAAGCGGATCGAGCTATGCGCGAGTTCGTCGTTGCGGCCGAGCGCGCGCAGCACATACGACGGCTCCAGCGACGCCGACGTGCACGCCGAACCCGACGACACCGCAACATCCTTCACCGCCATGATCAACGATTCGCCTTCGACGAAATTGAAGCTGATATTGAGGTTGTGCGGCACGCGGCGTTCCATGTCGCCATTCACGTACGTTTCTTCCATTGCTTGCAGACCGTTGAGCAACCGGTCGCGCAACATGCGGATACGCTCGTTCTCCGTCGCCATTTCCTCACGCGCGATGCGGAACGCCTCGCCCATGCCAACGATCTGATGCGTCGCCAGCGTGCCCGAACGCATGCCGCGCTCGTGACCGCCACCGTGCATCTGCGCTTCGATCCGCACGCGCGGCTTGCGTCGCACATACAGCGCGCCGATGCCCTTCGGACCGTACGTCTTGTGCGCCGAGAACGACATGAGGTCAACCTTCAGCTTTTGCAGATCGATGGTGATCTTGCCGGTAGCCTGCGCTGCATCGACGTGAAAAATGATGCCCTTCTCACGCGTGATCTCGCCAATTGCCTCGATGTCCTGAATCACGCCGATCTCGTTGTTCACGCTCATCACGGAAACGAGGATCGTGTCCGGGCGAATGGCCGCCTTGAGCACGTCGAGATCGATCAGACCGTCGTCCTTCACATCCAGATACGTGACTTCGAAGCCCTCGCGCTCCAGATCGCGCATGGTGTCGAGCACGGCCTTGTGCTCCGTCTTCACCGTGATGAGGTGTTTACCCTTGCTCTTGTAGAAATGCGCCGCGCCCTTGATGGCGAGGTTGTCCGATTCCGTCGCACCCGAGGTCCAGATGATTTCGCGCGGATCGCAGTTCACGAGCGCCGCGACGTTCTCGCGCGCTTCCTCGACTGCACGCTCCGCATCCCAGCCATATTGATGGCTGCGCGAGGCCGGATTGCCGAACTGCTCGCGAAGATACGGAATCATCTTGTCCGCCACGCGCGGATCGACGGGGGTCGTCGCGCTGTAGTCCATGTAGATGGGCAGGTGGGGAATATCGTTATTCATCAGTCGCTCCGGGAAACGGTCAATGCATCGGGCTCGGGACTTCGTTCGCGCGCGGGCTCGCTGATGCCGGCGCAGCGCGGGAAGTCATCCGGCCAGATTGAAAATGGAATTCGGGCCCTTGGGCACCACGCGCGTCGCCTCGACGCTGGACGATTCGGTGCGCCGGTCGCGCAACACCGTGGGCGAACCTTCGCGCGCGCGCTGCTGATCGACGAGATCCTTGAGCGAGACGGAATCGAGATACTCGACCATCTTCTGGTTCAGGGTCGCCCACAGTTCATGCGTCATGCAGTGGCCGTCGTGCTGCTTGGTGCCTTCGCACGTGCCCTTGCCGCCGCATTGCGTGGCGTCGATCGGTTCATCGACCGCGATGATAATGTCCGCGACCGTGACGTTTTCCGCCCGGCGCGCGAGGTTGTACCCGCCGCCCGGCCCGCGGACCGACTCGACAATCTCATGCCGGCGCAACTTGCCGAACAGTTGTTCGAGATAGGACAGCGAGATGCGCTGGCGCTGGCTGATGCCTGCCAGCGTCACCGGGCCATGCTCCTGGCGCAGGGCCAGGTCGATCATCGCTGTTACAGCGAAACGGCCTTTCGTGGTGAGTCTCATAATTGGGGGCTACCGCTAATACTCGATGGTTTTGATCAAGTATAAATAGCCCACAAATTTAGTCAAGTATGCAGGGCGAAATATGTAGCCGTTTAACAGGCTTTTTCGCGCTTGTCAGACTACAAGCTGCGTGCGGAGCGCCTTGAGCAGGCCGTCGCAGGCGTCTTCGCACTGGTCGAGCACTTTTTCGAAGCCTTCGTCGCCACCGAAGAAAGGGTCGGCGACCACGCGGCTGTCGTCGCGCGTGGCGAATTCCATCAGCAGACGAATCTTGTCGCGATGCTCCGCCGGACAGAGCGCGGCGAGCGCGGCGGCGTTGTCGTCGTCCATCACGATGAGCAAGTCGAAGCGCGAGAAATCGTCCGCTTCGATCTGGCGTCCGCGAATGGCGGACAGGTCGTAGCCGCGCTTCTTGCCCGCGCGCTGCGCGCGTTCGTCCGGCGACGCGCCGATATGCCAGACGCCCGTCCCCGCCGAATCGATCACGATGCGATCCGCCAGCTTCGATTGCTCGACGCGGTCACGCATGACCGCTTCGGCGCTGGGCGACCGGCAGATGTTGCCAAGGCAGACGAAGCAGACGGCGATGGGTTTCATCGAAAGCATTTCCGGTCGGACGCGGGCGACGCTGCCCGAATGCGTCCCGGATTATACAAAGGGGCACGAATTTCCGCGCAAATCTGCCGGATAAGTCCGAAAGCGCGTCAGCGTTCGTCGCGGTGAATATCGTGTGTGATGAAGCGCGATTCGTTGGTCGGCATGTCCAGCCAGTCGCGATGCGCGAGCGTGCGTCGAATGTCCGACAGCCCGCTTTCCCAATGCTCGCGCATGGTCGAGAAACCGAACTGGTAATCCTTGAAATGCCCTTCGTATTCCTTGTGCCGATAGATCAGGTGAACGATGTTGTAGTGCTTCGAGCACGCGAGTTCTTCGGCGAGCTTGCACCATTGATCGCTCTTGCAGACATCTTCAGGCAGTAGGTCGAGCACGTGCCGGAGCACGTTGCGGTATCGCTGCGCGCGCTGCATCTGATCGGTGACCAGACGCGTGCGGCTCGAAAACTGCACGTCTTTCACGCGGCCCATGACATCGACGATGCTGTCCGGCACCGGCCCGCGCGCGCTCCACAAATCGACCTGAAACGCGAGCGTGTCGCGGCGCGGCGTGGCTTGCGCGATCTCGTAAAGCGGCGTGTTCGACATGAGGCCGCCATCCCAGTAGAACTGGCCGTCGATCTCGACCGCCGCGAACCCCGGCGGCAACGCGCCCGACGCGATGAAATGCTCCGCGCGCAAAGTGATCTGCGTGTTGTCGAAGTACGCGAAATTGCCCGTCGCCACATTGACCGCGCCGACCGACACGCGCGTCTCGCCGGAATTGATGCGGTCGAAATCGCAGAGACGTTCGAGCGTGGCCTTGAGCGGCGTGGTGTCGTAGTAACTCGCCGTCTGCGGCGAACTCGACGTAATTAGCGACGGCGGCGGAAAGCGCGGCACGAAAAAGCCCTTCTGCCCTTCGACGACCGCATCGAACGCCTGCCACGCGGTGAACGCCTTGCGGATTTCATCGGCCGAATCGAACAACGCGCGCTCGATGAACGGCGGAATCGGGAAACCGAAGGCCGGCTGGCAAATGGTGTCCCAGAACTCCGCGAGCTTCGTCACGCGATTCTCGGGCGCGTTCCCCGCGATGATCGCCGTGTTCAGCGCGCCAATGGAAATCCCCGCGATCCAGTTCGGATGAATGCCCGCCTCGTGCAGCCCTTGATAGACGCCGCCCTGATACGCGCCGAGCGCCCCGCCGCCCTGAAGCATCAGCGCAACGGTTTCGTAAGGCGGCAGCGCGATGCGCCGCGCCGCGCGCTCCGCCGATGTTTGCAGTGCCGGGTTGTCGTCGTTTTCCGCCATGCGTCGTCGCTCCTTGTTTGCAGCCATCCGGAGCGGCTATTGTGCATGAAGGACGTGACGCGCCGCAGCGAAGGCCTCGGCTAGAATGACACACTCAACCTGTCTCAACCGCTCGCCATGCTCAGTTACCGTCACGCCTTCCACGCGGGCAATCACGCCGATGTCCTCAAGCACGCCATCCTTCTGCAGATGCTTCGGTATCTCGGTCAGAAGGACAAACCGTATTGGTACATCGACACGCACGCGGGCGCGGGCGTCTACGCGCTGAACGAAGGGTTCGCGGCGAAGAACGCGGAGTACGAGTCGGGCATCGCGAAGCTGTGGGATCGGAAGGATTTGCCGCCGCTCGTCGCGGATTACGTGGATGAAGTGAAAGCGCTCAACGCGGACGGCACGCTGCGGTTTTATCCCGGCTCGCCGTATGTCGCGTGGCGGCTGATGCGCGAGCAGGATCGCATGCGTCTGTACGAACTGCACAGCACAGAGATCGATGTGCTGCGCCATAATTTCCGCGATGCTGGCCGCCGCGCGATGATCTACGACGGCGATGGTTTCGAAGGCATCAAGGCGATTCTTCCACCGCCGCCGCGTCGCGCGATCGTGCTGATCGATCCGTCGTATGAGGACAAGCGCGATTACGCGCGCACGCTGACTTGCTTGCAGGAATCGCTCAAGCGCTTTGCGTCGGGCACGTATGCGGTTTGGTATCCGATCGTCACGCGTCCGGAGTCGCAACGGTTCGCGGAGCAACTGAAAGCGATTCGCCCGACCGGCTGGCTGCACGCGTCGCTGACTGTGAAGGCGCCGCCGTCCGATGGCTTCGGTTTATTTGGCAGCGGCATGTTCGTGCTGAATCCGCCCTACACGCTCGCGAAGGAATTGAAGACCGCGCTGCCGTTTCTTGCCGAAACGCTCGGTGAAGATGCGGACGCGTCGTTCAAGCTGGAATATCGCGCGGACTGAAAATTTATTGGCCGGAGGGCGCGCGTGGGCGATTGCGTCCGCCGTAGCCATTTCCGCTCGAAGGTGCCGAAGTAGTTTGGCCACCATATTCGACATACGGCGAAACCACGATCGGCTGCTGTTGTCCCTGTGGCTGCAACTCGGGCAAGGTCTGCATCTGCACCATGCCGGACGAACCGAGCGGCGCGGTTTGAAGCACCGTTCCCGGCACGCCGCTGTGAATGCCCGTCTCTGTATCGAGTACGAACGGCTCACCGCCCGGCGTCGCACATGCACTCCGCACGACGCTCAGTAATGCAAACAGGATTACGCCATTTAGTTTGATTTGGCCTTGCATCGCTCGCTCTTATATTCAGACGAAAACGGCTTTACCTTACCCCGGTGTCAAGCTTTAGGCTAGGCGTTTCGTCACACAACCCGCTTTTCAAAGGAGTCTCGATGCAACCGACACGAATCCTGCTCGCCGCGCTCTTGGCGGTTTCAAGCGTCACCGCCTTCGCGCAAACCGCGGCCTCAAGCGGCGACGCGATGCCCGGCATGGACATGACGCAGCATTCAGCGAGCAAGACGGGCGACGGGTCGACCGCCGTGTTCAAGGCAGCGGATCAGTCGATGATGTCGGGCATGTCAGGCGTTCAGTTCACCGGCGACGCCGACCGAGATTTCGTCGCGCACATGATTCCGCATCATGAAGGCGCGGTGGAGATGGCGAAAGTCGAGTTGAAGTATGGCAAGGACGCGAAGCTGCGCAAGCTGGCGAAGGACATCATCGCGGCGCAGGAGAAGGAAATCGCGTTCATGAAGCAATGGATAGCGGCGCATCCGCACAATCAATAAGGAAGGCGTTGCTCCAGAAACGACAAAGCCCCGCAATGCGGGGCTTTCTTTTGTCCGATGCGCCTCGGCGCAGTCGGCGAACAGCTTCAGGCGTTGTACCCGTTCTGTTCCAGCGAGCGGATGCGCTTTTCGAGCTGAACGATATCCGACGATTGCGCGAGGTACTCTTCGCGGCGGCGTTGTTCAGCAGCTTCGAACCACAGGCTCAATTTTTCGATGACGATGGCAAACATGATGTGCTCCAGAGAATGAGTCCCTGGCGTTGGTCGGGTACGGGATTACCCGCGTAAGGGATAACCCGGAGTATACCTAACTTTTTGACATTGTGTTAGAAAAATGCGTGAAGACTGTGCATTTTTTCTCGAAAAGGTGCGTGCTTTATAAGGGCTATAAGTCGATGATTATTCTGTTGATTTCTGGCCGTTTCTGACGAGTCGGTCAAGTTTCACGCACTACTTATGTGCATCACTCGGCGAGACGATCCAAAATGGGGCAATCGGGCCGTTCATCGCCGTGACAGTGATGAGCCAAGTGCGAGAGCGTGTCGCGCATGTCGGTCAGTTCTGCAATTCTGCGGTCTAATTCCGCGACATGTTCCAGCGCGATCAGCTTGACTTCCGCACTGGCGCGCGATCTGTCCTGCCACAACGCCAGCAACTTTCGAATGTCTTCGACGAGAAAACCCAACCGCCGCGCCTGCCGGACGAACCGCAACGCGTGAACTTCCTGCGCGCCATAGACGCGATATCCCGACGAAGTACGCCCCACGGGATTCAACAATCCAACGCTCTCGTAATACCTGATCATTTTCGCGGTCACGCCCGATGCGCGCGCCGCTTCGCCGATGTTCATCCGTCGCTCCCAAAATTTTCTCGCCCCGACTCTACACCTTCCCATGATGGGAACGTATACGATGACGTTCATCGATGCATTTTTCAACCGAGGACACCCGAAATGACCGAATTCGATGTCGAAGGCATGAGTTGCCAGCATTGCGTCGCTGCGGTGACGCGCTCGATCCATGAAATCGATGGCACAGCGCAAGTGCGCGTCGATCTGGAAAACGGCAAGGTCAGCGTCGAATCGACGCAATCGAACGATGCACTCAAGGCGGCCATCGACGATGCCGGTTACACCGTGCTGGGCGTCGCGTCGGCATGAGCGCGGCGAAACCGTTCACCGTTGCGCTGATCGGCGCATCGGGCTTGCTGGGGCGGGCGGTCGCGCGTGAACTCGCAAATGTGCCGAACTGGCGTGTCGTGCGCACTGCACACCGGCGCGCCGATGCGGAAAGCGTGCGCCTCGACATCCGCGATCACGACGCGATCCGCGCTTTCCTGCGCGCCAAAGCGCCGGACGCGATCGTCGTCGCGGCAGCCGAGCGCCGTCCCGATGTCTGCGAGAACGACCCGGCCCTCGCACGCGCGCTGAACGTCGATGCGCTGTCGGCGATTGCCGGTGAAGCGCGCGAAATCGGCGCGTGGGTGTTGTCCATATCGACCGACTACGTGTTCGACGGCACGTCGCCGCCCTACTTCCCCGACAGCACGCCCGCGCCGCTCAACGCCTACGGTCACAGCAAACTCGACGGCGAACGCGCCCTGCTCGCGCGCGATCCGTCGTCCTGCGTGTTGCGTCTGCCGCTGCTTTACGGACCGTGCGTGGAATGGAGCGAATCGGCGGTGACGAGCCTGACGCCGGCCATCGTCGAATCCGCGAACGCGGCGAGCGCGCCCGCGAAAATGGATGCGTGGGCCACGCGCTATCCGACTTTCACGCCCGATGTCGCCGTCGTGATTCGCGGCATGCTGGAACATCGTGCGCGCGGCGAGTCCATTTCCGGCATCGCGCACTGGTCCGGCGACGAACCGATGACGAAGTTCGACATCGCCGAACGCATGGCGCGGGTGTTGAAGCTGGACGCGAAACTCGTCGCGCAGCGCACGCCGACGGATTCGACGCCGCGCCCGCGCGACTGTCATCTCGATTCGGGACGGCTGGAAGCGCTCGGCATCGGCAGGCGCACGCCGTTCGATCGCGCGATTGCATCGATCATCGAGCACTATCCGGCCTTGCCGCAAGATCAGTGAAAATCGCGGCTCGATGCGGACAGGCGGCCCAGCAACGCGCTGTGATCTTCCAGACGCTGGGCGACCAGATGCCGCACGTCGCCGTCCTTTTGCCAGACGCCGTGCACACCGAGCAGCGACGCGCCCAACAACACCTTGCGTTGCTTCTCGACGAGCGCCGGCCAGACGATCACGTTGATCGCACCGGTTTCGTCCTCGATCGAAATGAAGATCGTGCCGTTCGCGGTGCCCGGCCGCTGCCGGACCGTCACGATGCCGCACGCGCGCACGATGCGGCCGTTGCGCGTATCGCCGAGTTCGGCTGCGGTCTTGAAGCGCATCCGCGATAGCCGTTCGCGCAGCAGCGCCAAAGGATGACGATTGAGCGTGAGCCCGAGGCTTGCGTAATCATCAACGATCTCGCGGCCTTCCGATGCGTGCGGCAGCGCGAGCGGTAGTTCGGTCATCGGCGCGTCGCGCAGCAGTTCGGGCGCGCGCTGTTGCGCGGTCACCGCCCACCACGCCTGACGCCGATGCCCCGCGATGCTCGCCAGCGCATTCCCGGCGGCGAGCGCTTCCAGTTCGCGACGCGACAGGTCGGCGCGGCGCGTGAGGTCATCGACATCGGAAAACGGCGCCTGTGCGCGCGCGATCATGATTCGTAGCGCCGCCGCTTCGGAAAACCCCTTGATGAGTTGCAGACCGATGCGCACGCCCGGCCCGCCCGCGCCGTATTTCTCCGCTGCCAAATAGACGCGCTTCCGAAGCCTGCGCGCACCGCGCCGCGTGGTCTTGCGAAATACTTGCTCCGGCAACGGCACGCCGTAGAACTGCTGACGAAGCCGCTCGCGATCGCCATCGAACACGACTCGCTCGCCCACGCCCGGCGGCCTTTCGAGCACGGATTCCCAGTCGCTCAAAGACACGTCCGGCGCGAACACTTGCACGCCGTGACGCTTCGCATCCTGCACGAGTTGCGACGGCGAATAAAAGCCCAACGGCTGGCTGTTCAGCAAACCGGCCAGAAACGCCGCCGGTTCGTAACGCTTGATCCACGCGCTGATGTAGACGAGCAGCGCGAAACTCGCCGAATGGCTTTCCGGAAAACCGTACTCGCCAAAGCCCTCGATCTGCTTGCACACGCGCGCCGCGAACTCTTGCTCGTAGCCGCGCGCGAGCATCTTCGTCATGAGATCGGCCTGATACTTTTCCAGATGCCCGCCGCGTCGCCATGCCGCCATCGCGCGGCGCAACTGATCGGCCTGTTCCGCCGTGTAGCCCGCGGCGACCATCGCGAGCTTCATCACCTGTTCCTGAAAGATCGGCACGCCGAGCGTGCGGCCGAGCACGGGGCGCAGTTCTTCCTTCGGATAATCCTCAGGTTCCAAACCTTGCTTGCGCCGCAAATACGGATGCACCATGCCGCCCTGGATCGGACCGGGCCGCACGATCGCCACTTCGATCACGAGGTCGTAATACGTCTCCGGACGCAGGCGCGGCAGCATGCTCTGCTGCGCGCGCGACTCGATCTGAAACACGCCGATGGTGTCCGCGCGGCAGCACATCTCGTAGACGGCTTTATCCTCGCGACGAACGTGGCTCAGGCCGAAATCCGGAATGCCCCGCCGCAGCGCGATGAATTCGAGCGCGCGACGGATCGCCGAGAGCATGCCGAGCGCGAGCACGTCGATCTTCAACAGCTTGAGTTGATCGATGTCGTCCTTGTCCCACTGGATCACGCAGCGGTCTTTCATCGCGGCGTTTTCGATTGGCACGAGGCGCGACAGACGTTCGCGCGCGATCACAAAACCACCGACGTGCTGCGACAGATGACGCGGAAATCCGCGCAGTTCGCGCGTCAGGCGAATCAGATGCTTCGTGACGTGCGAGTCCTCCTTGAAGCCCGCTTCCTTCAGATAGCCCGCGACCGCCGACGGCCCATCCCACCATTGCTGCGCTTTCCCAATGCGCTCGATCAGCGATGCATCCAGCCCGAGCGCGCGCCCGACATCCTTGAGCGCGCTGCGCGTGTGATACGTCGTGACCGACGCCGCCAGCGACGCGCGATGCCGCCCGTACTTCCCGTAGATGTACTGGATGACTTCCTCGCGCCGCTGATGCTCGAAATCCACGTCGATGTCCGGCGGCTCGTTGCGCGCCTTCGAAATGAAGCGCTCGATCAGCAGGTTCATCTTGATCGGATCGAGTTCGGTGATGAACAGGCAATAACAAATGACCGAATTCGCCGCCGAACCGCGTCCCTGACACAGAATCTTCTGGCTGCGCGCGAACGAAACGATGTCGTAGACCGTCAGGAAGTATTTCTCGTATTCGAGCTTGGCGACGAGCGCCAGTTCTTTCTCGATCAGACCGATCGTGTCGGCATCGAGACCATTGGGATAGCGGATGCGCGCACCGAACATCACGCGTTTGCGCAGATAACTCGCCGGCGTCTCGCCCGGCGGCACGAGTTCCTCGGGATATTCGTATTGCAGTTCGTCGAGCGAAAACGTGCAGCGCGAGGCCACTTTCAGCGTCTCGGCGATCGCCTCTTTCGGATAGAGCGCGCCGATCCGCAAGCGCGTGCGCAAATGCCGTTCCGCGTTCGCTTCGAGCGCGTAGCCGCATTCGGCGAGCGAGCGATTGAGACGAACCGCCGTGAGCGTGTCCTGCAAGGGCTTGCGCGAGCGCGCGTGCATGAGCGCACCGCTCGCCGCGATGAGCGGCAGACCGCTCGCCTGCGAGATCACGCGGCAGGACGCGAGACGTTCGTCGTCGCTGCCGTCTTGCCACAACTCCAGCGCGAGCCACGCGCGGCCCGCCGCGAAACTTGCCAGCCAATGCGCGCGGTCGAGCGTGTCGGCGAGCGTCGCGGCGCGCTGCGGCACGAGAATCAGCAGGCAATCGGGCAAGTGTTTCAGATGCGCGATGTCGCCGCGAAGATCGCTCGTATCGGAAGACGCAGCGGGATTGGTGAAGTCATCGGGCGTGAGGTGGTAGGTGCCTTTCGGCGAACGCGAGCGTCCGAGTGAAATCAGTTCCGACAAATTGCCGTAGCCTTCGCGGTTGGTCGCGAGCGCAATCAGCGTGCAGAACGGCGCGCCATCGGCATCGGTCAGATGCAGTTCACTGCCGATAATCAGCTTCAACGGCTGCTTTTGCGGCAGCGGCAAACCGGCCTTGCGCGCTGCATCGGCGGCGGCTTTCACTTGCGCCTCGATATCCTTGATCGCGCCGTGTGCGCGCACGACGCCCGCGAGCGAGCATTCGTCGGTGATCGCGAGCGCGGTATAGCCGTGTTCGAGCGCCGTCGCGGCCAGTTCCTGCGGATGCGACGCGCCACGCAAAAACGAAAAATTGCTCAGGCAATGCAGTTCGGCATAACCCGGCAACAGGGACGATGAAAACACCGACGCGTCCGGATTGCCGAGAGTGCCGAGATTCTCGAAGCCGATGATGTCGCTCAGGTCTTCCATCGCGCGCTCATCCGAAAAATCCGTGCAGGAACCAGGCGCCGGTCAGACGTTCGCGATACACCCAGAACATGCGGCCGCGCTCGTCGGCGGCGACGTAGTAATCGCGCTGGACGCCGTTGCCGTCCCACCAGCCCGACTCGATGCGCTCGGTCCGGCTGATCAGCTTCAGCGGACGGCGATAGAACGGCCGCTCGTTGCGCAACATCAGCTTTTGCGGCGTTTCGAGTATCCACGACGGGCGGGGTTGGGACGGAACGGCGCGGTCTGGGAGTGCCAGCGATTCGTCGATTTCTACGGGTTGCTCTTCGGCTTCCTCGCTTTCTGTTTCGACTTCGGTTTTCTCTTGTGTAGTCTTTTTCTTGCGCTTCGATTTGGCTTCGCTTTTTGCCTGATACGGCTCGACCGTCATTGCGGCTTCCGGGCGGTGATCTTCATGCGCGGTCAGTTGCACGACGTTCTCCGCACCGAGCCGCGCGCTCAGGCGTTCGAGCAGTTGCGCCATGGAGTCATCGCCCGAACCCGGCATGGGAAACAACGTGTCGGCAGGAGGCGCATGTTCGCTGATCTTGTCGGCAAATAACCTCATTTCGATCACGGGCGCGGCGAGCGCGGTCTGGTTCAGCTTTTCGCGCAAGAGCCAGAGGACGTGATCGGCATCGCGCGTCGGCACGGCCCACGCGACTCTCAATGTCGATGTTTTCGGCGCGTGACGTGCGGCCAGTTCGTGTTCGAGCAGCAGCGAAAACTCACTGACCGCTGCGTGGTGCGCGCTCAACCAGCCTGCGAGTTGCAGCACCAGACGACGCGCCGCGAACAACAACGCTTCGGCGCTGTCCACGCGCGCCTGCAATTCGAGCCGCGCCTCGAACGATGCCGGCGCGCAAAACGCCTCGCGCGGATCGGCGGCCTGACCGTAGGCTTGCGCAAGCCACAGCAAAATGCCCGGTCCGAAGCGGCGTGCCACGCCCTTGCGCGGCAGATGGCGCAAGTCTGCGAGCGTCGTGCAGCCGATCTGCTCGAACGCGTTGCCGTGCGATTCCGCCGATGGCACCAGCGAAACCGGCAGGGCATCGAGCACGCGCACGAGCGTTTCCGGCTTCACGATACGCACCCGACGCGTCACGCGGCGCGTGCGCGCATGCGCGAGCAGCCACGCGCCCCACGCGGTCGGCGCGCAGCCCGCGCGGGAGGTGAAGCCGCAGCCTTTCACCGTCGCCATCACTTTCGACAGCAAGGTCCGCAATCCGCCGAAGAGCCGCATGCTCGCGCCGACTTCGAGCAACACCGTGTTGGCGTGCGCGAGCACGACCTTCGGCGTGAAGGCGAGCAACGCCAGCGCCACCGATTCGAGCGCGTGCTGCTCCTCGTCGATATCGACGGCGAGCAAGCTCAGCCGCGGCGCCAGCGCGAACGCGTGCGAGCGTGTGCAGCCCGGCCGCACACCAAGCCTGAACGCGATGAGATCCGGCAGCAGAATGCGAGCGTGATCGGCGAGCGCGAAACAAGGCTGCTCGATGTCATCATTCGACGTCGATATCGACGTCGCTCCAGGCGAAATCGAACTTCCCGATACGGGCGGCATCGATGGCGGCCTGACTGCTTCGAGCGACAAAAGCGGCAATGTCACCGCTATCCACAACATGGTTGACCTCTCGTGCTTTCCTGGCCTGCTGCGCACGGCGGATGGGTTCGGGCAGCGCGGGCATCTGCAAAGGCAGGCGCAATTGCAACGGCTTCACCAACAAAGGACCGCGCCGCTTGATGATGTCGATTTCGAGCATGACGGTCTGCATCCATTCGCGACGGTTCATCGTCTGCGCGTGGGCGGGGAGAATCGGCTTGCACACCATGCGCAGCGGCGCGGCGGATGATTGCTTCGCCGCCTTGAGCGGCCGAAACACGAACGCCAGCGACTGCGATTCCTGCACCGCTACCTGAAGTCTGCGCAGGGCCTGAGGATGCGCCTCTGGTAGCCAGATCAACACCGCGCCGATGCCTTCCTGCTTCAGCGATTGCTCTGCGGCCCACAACACTTGATCCTCGGCCGCTTTGACCCACACGAGCTTGCTCGTCGCGATCTTCATCCTCCGGAACCACGCGAAATTGGGTTGCCAGGGCGGCGCAACGAAGACGACAAACCGGCTTTTGTTCACTGTCAGTTCCCGAAGCGAACGCGCGAGCAGCCTGATTTCGCCGACACCGCTCTCTTCGATCAACAATTCGGTGACGGCGCCGGGCGTCCATCCCGCATTTGGCAAAGCCCGATCGAGCATGCGATGCCCACTCGAGACGATGTCCGAGTCCTGAACGTTGACGCCTTCGCCTTGCCATAACTGCTGCTGCAGGCGCGATGCCAACCCGATATCGACTAATGAAAGCGCTGCGCCCATGCGTTCCCCGTCCGATGCAGCAAGGGCCGGTTCGAGATCAGCTCGATGGCCTCGACTTGTACTGTATATTTATACAGTATTTGACGTGGTTGCGGTAAACGTAGGAGGAAAGGAATTGCTTTAGGCGCCTAGCGAGGTAGGGCCTGGAAGAATGGTTGATTGGTTACTTTTCGCTGCCCAATGCAAAAACCCCACCTTTTCGGGGTGGGGTTTTTGTTTTCGGCAAGAGGAGCCTGACGATTACCTACTTTCACACGGGAGATCCGCACTATCATCGGCGTGGAGTCGTTTCACGGTCCTGTTCGGGATGGGAAGGGGTGGTACCAACTCGCTGTGGTCATCAGGCATGACTTGTTGTTGCGGGCCTTGGGGGCACACAACCAATCTGGGAAGAAGCAGTATTGAATTCGGGTGGTGATTGATCACACACGCTGTACTCGCCAGTGTTGGCTCCTGAGGAGACGCAAACACACTGGTTATAGGATCAAGCCTTACGGGCAATTAGTATCAGTTAGCTCAATGCATTACTGCACTTACACACCTGACCTATCAACGTCCTGGTCTGGAACGACCCTTCAAGGGGCTCGAAGCCCCGGGGATATCTCATCTTAAGGCGAGTTTCCCGCTTAGATGCTTTCAGCGGTTATCTCTTCCGAACATAGCTACCCGGCGATGCCACTGGCGTGACAACCGGTACACCAGAGGTTCGTCCACTCCGGTCCTCTCGTACTAGGAGCAGCCCCCTTCAAATATCCAACGCCCACGGCAGATAGGGACCAAACTGTCTCACGACGTTTTAAACCCAGCTCACGTACCTCTTTAAATGGCGAACAGCCATACCCTTGGGACCGGCTACAGCCCCAGGATGAGATGAGCCGACATCGAGGTGCCAAACACCGCCGTCGATATGAACTCTTGGGCGGTATCAGCCTGTTATCCCCAGAGTACCTTTTATCCGTTGAGCGATGGCCCTTCCATACAGAACCACCGGATCACTATGACCTGCTTTCGCACCTGCTCGACTTGTCGGTCTCGCAGTTAAGCACGCTTATGCCATTGCACTATCAGCACGATTTCCGACCGTACCTAGCGTACCTTCGTACTCCTCCGTTACACTTTGGGAGGAGACCGCCCCAGTCAAACTGCCTACCATGCACGGTCCCCGATCCGGATCACGGACCAAGGTTAGAACCTCAAACAAACCAGGGTGGTATTTCAAGGACGGCTCCACGCAAACTAGCGTTCACGCTTCATAGCCTCCCACCTATCCTACACAGATCGGTTCAAAGTCCAATGCAAAGCTACAGTAAAGGTTCATGGGGTCTTTCCGTCTAGCCGCGGGGAGATTGCATCATCACAAACACTTCAACTTCGCTGAGTCTCGGGAGGAGACAGTGTGGCCATCGTTACGCCATTCGTGCAGGTCGGAACTTACCCGACAAGGAATTTCGCTACCTTAGGACCGTTATAGTTACGGCCGCCGTTTACCGGGACTTCAATCAAGAGCTTGCACCCCATCATTTAATCTTCCGGCACCGGGCAGGCGTCACACCCTATACGTCCACTTTCGTGTTTGCAGAGTGCTGTGTTTTTATTAAACAGTCGCAGCCACCAGTTTATTGCAACCTCTTCACCCTCCTGGCGCAGGCCAGTCAAGCTACAGAGGCGTACCTTATCCCGAAGTTACGGTACCAATTTGCCGAGTTCCTTCTCCCGAGTTCTCTCAAGCGCCTTAGAATACTCATCTCGCCCACCTGTGTCGGTTTGCGGTACGGTCATCGTTAGACTGAAGCTTAGAGGCTTTTCTTGGAACCACTTCCAATTGCTTCGCTTCCGAAGAAGCTCGCGCCACGCCCTTGAATTACGCACCCGGATTTGCCTGAGTGCCTTCTCCAACGCAGCGACCGGGACGTCCAACACCCGGACAACCTTCCGCGATCCGTCCCCCCATCGCATCTAACAATGGTGCAGGAATATTGACCTGCTTCCCATCAGCTACGCATTTCTGCCTCGCCTTAGGGGCCGACTCACCCTACGCCGATGAACGTTGCGTAGGAAACCTTGGGCTTACGGCGAGGGGGCTTTTCACCCCCTTTATCGCTACTCATGTCAGCATTCGCACTTCCGATACCTCCAGCACGCTTTTCAACGCACCTTCGCAGGCTTACGGAACGCTCTCCTACCACACACGTGTCTTTCAACGTGTATCCGCAGCTTCGGTGACTGGCTTGAGCCCCGTTACATCTTCCGCGCAGGACGACTCGATCAGTGAGCTATTACGCTTTCTTTAAAGGGTGGCTGCTTCTAAGCCAACCTCCTGACTGTTTTAGCCTTCCCACTTCGTTTCCCACTTAGCCAATCTTGGGGACCTTAGCTGGCGGTCTGGGTTGTTTCCCTCTTGACACCGGACGTTAGCACCCGATGTCTGTCTCCCGTGATTGCACTCTTCGGTATTCGGAGTTTGCTATGGCGTAGTAATCCGCAATGGACCCCACAACCATGACAGTGCTCTACCCCCGAAGGTGATACACGAGGCACTACCTAAATAGTTTTCGGAGAGAACCAGCTATTTCCAAGTTTGTTTAGCCTTTCACCCCTATCCACAGCTCATCCCCTAACTTTTCAACGTTAGTGGGTTCGGTCCTCCAGTACGTGTTACCGCACCTTCAACCTGGCCATGGATAGATCACTTGGTTTCGGGTCTACGCCCAGCAACTGATCGCCCTGTTCGGACTCGCTTTCGCTACGCCTGCCTTAATCAGTTAAGCTCGCTACTGAACGTAAGTCGCTGACCCATTATACAAAAGGTACGCCGTCACCCGTTTCCAGGCTCCGACTGTTTGTATGCATGCGGTTTCAGGATCTATTTCACTCCCCTCCCGGGGTTCTTTTCGCCTTTCCCTCACGGTACTGGTTCACTATCGGTCGATCACGAGTATTTAGCCTTGGAGGATGGTCCCCCCATCTTCAGACAGGATTTCACGTGTCCCGCCCTACTTGTCGTACCCCTAGTTCTTCCATACTGTTTTCGTCTACAGGGCTATCACCTGCTATGGCCGCGCTTTCCAGCGCCTTCGACTAACAATACAGATAAAAGGTACAGGCTGATCCCATTTCGCTCGCCACTACTCTGGGAATCTCGGTTGATTTCTTTTCCTGCGGTTACTTAGATGTTTCAGTTCACCGCGTTCGCTTCGCTAAGCCTATGTATTCAGCTTAGGATGACCCATACGGGCCGGGTTTCCCCATTCGGATATCGGAGGATCAAAGCTCGTTTGCCAGCTCCCCTCCGCTTTTCGCAGGCTACCGCGTCCTTCATCGCCTGTGATCGCCAAGGCATCCACCACATGCACTTGTTCGCTTGACCCTATAACGAGTGTGTCTGCTTGCGCTTGTCACGTCCCGCTATAGGCTGAGTATTCGCGTTGTGCCGTATTCCAAGTCATCATTTAAGATCACTTTTCATACTCGATACAATCACTACCCTGATGCCCCTACTCACACCCATCTCTAAGTGCTTTCAGTGCATCTCTCTACTACTTCTTCCAGATTGTTAAAGAACGTTTAGCCGACAAGCTACTTCACTGCCCGCGACATCAACTGGCTACAGTCGCCAATGCACAGCGCTCGGGGTCGAACGCTGTGCATTGAAGACTCAAAGGTCATGCGTGGTGGAGGATGACGGGATCGAACCGACGACCCCCTGCTTGCAAAGCAGGTGCTCTCCCAGCTGAGCTAATCCCCCCTGTCATACATCCCGACTCGTGGTGGGTCTGGTTGGATTCGAACCAACGACCCCCGCCTTATCAAGACGGTGCTCTAACCGACTGAGCTACAGACCCTTAGCCTGTCTTCTACAACAGCCGATAAGCGTGAGCGCTTGAATGCACGGTACTGTGTGCGAACACCCAGTACCTTCGTGCGAAGCTCGAGAAAGGAGGTGATCCAGCCGCACCTTCCGATACGGCTACCTTGTTACGACTTCACCCCAGTCATGAATCCTACCGTGGTGACCGTCCTCCTTGCGGTTAGACTAGCCACTTCTGGTAAAACCCACTCCCATGGTGTGACGGGCGGTGTGTACAAGACCCGGGAACGTATTCACCGCGGCATGCTGATCCGCGATTACTAGCGATTCCAGCTTCACGCAGTCGAGTTGCAGACTGCGATCCGGACTACGATCGGTTTTCTGGGATTGGCTCCGCCTCGCGGCTTGGCAACCCTCTGTTCCGACCATTGTATGACGTGTGAAGCCCTACCCATAAGGGCCATGAGGACTTGACGTCATCCCCACCTTCCTCCGGTTTGTCACCGGCAGTCTCCCTAGAGTGCTCTTGCGTAGCAACTAAGGACAAGGGTTGCGCTCGTTGCGGGACTTAACCCAACATCTCACGACACGAGCTGACGACAGCCATGCAGCACCTGTGCGCCGGTTCTCTTTCGAGCACATCCACCTCTCAGCGGACTTCCGACCATGTCAAGGGTAGGTAAGGTTTTTCGCGTTGCATCGAATTAATCCACATCATCCACCGCTTGTGCGGGTCCCCGTCAATTCCTTTGAGTTTTAATCTTGCGACCGTACTCCCCAGGCGGTCAACTTCACGCGTTAGCTACGTTACTAAGGAAATGAATCCCCAACAACTAGTTGACATCGTTTAGGGCGTGGACTACCAGGGTATCTAATCCTGTTTGCTCCCCACGCTTTCGTGCATGAGCGTCAGTGTTGGCCCAGGGGGCTGCCTTCGCCATCGGTATTCCTCCACATCTCTACGCATTTCACTGCTACACGTGGAATTCTACCCCCCTCTGCCACACTCAAAGCCTGCCAGTCACCAATGCAGTTCCCAGGTTAAGCCCGGGGATTTCACATCGGTCTTAACAGACCGCCTGCGCACGCTTTACGCCCAGTAATTCCGATTAACGCTCGCACCCTACGTATTACCGCGGCTGCTGGCACGTAGTTAGCCGGTGCTTATTCTTCCGGTACCGTCATCCCCACCCGGTATTAACAGGTAGGTTTTCTTTCCGGACAAAAGTGCTTTACAACCCGAAGGCCTTCTTCACACACGCGGCATTGCTGGATCAGGGTTGCCCCCATTGTCCAAAATTCCCCACTGCTGCCTCCCGTAGGAGTCTGGGCCGTGTCTCAGTCCCAGTGTGGCTGGTCGTCCTCTCAGACCAGCTACAGATCGTCGCCTTGGTAGGCCTTTACCCCACCAACTAGCTAATCTGCCATCGGCCGCCCCTCTAGCACGAGGTCTTGCGATCCCCCGCTTTCTTCCGTAGATCGTATGCGGTATTAATCCGGCTTTCGCCGGGCTATCCCCCACTACAGGACACGTTCCGATGTATTACTCACCCGTTCGCCACTCGCCACCAGGGTTGCCCCCGTGCTGCCGTTCGACTTGCATGTGTAAGGCATGCCGCCAGCGTTCAATCTGAGCCAGGATCAAACTCTTCAGTTCAAACCCTGTTACTGTTTTTCGGTTCCGTTAAGAACCGGTCGCTCACTCAACGTACTGACGATGATTGCTTCCATCCGAAGATGAAATAACCTTCCTCTATACTTCGTGTGAGACTCTTGATACTTTTGCTTTTGCTCCAGCCCCGAAAGACTGAAACCGCACTCGCATCAAGCGCCCACACTTATCGGCTGTTAGTTTTTAAAGAGCACATCGCACACCGCCCGGAACCACTTCACCACCACCCGGACCGTTCTGCGTCGCTGCATCAGCAGCAGAGAAACGAGATTATGAACAACGTTTCGGGGAGTGTCAACAGGTTTTTGAAACTTTATTCACCTGAGAACCTGTCAAGCGCTTCAAACCACCTTTGCCCGACACTTCCAACCAAACCGCCTTTTCCCGCTTCCCTTCGCGTTCGTTGAATCGCGAAGGAACGGAATTCTAGTGGCTCGGAACACAGGGCGCAAGGGGGCAAAGCAGAAAATCTTGAAGGCCGAGGTCGTTCGTAAGAAGTCATAGTCCTGACGGCCAACAAAGACTTAGCGTCCAAGTTCAGCGATCAACCGGCGACCGAGCGACTACAATCAAAGGTTCCCTGCCCAACAACTTGTACTTATATGCGCTCGCGAATCGCAAAACGTATTCCCCCGGATGCCGACAAGCTCGTCAGCCTGTCGCTCGCGCTGTTCGCGTCGGGCAGCCGCGTCGAGGATCGCTTCTGGGAAGCACGCCTCGACGAATTGATTGCCAAGCTCGTGCGTAACGGCAATCAAACCACGCTCGACGCTGCGCTTGATCATCTACAACAAAATCACCCGGACGCGTACGGCGCGCTCGCCGATATGGCCGAAACGCATAGCGAGTCGTTCCGAATCGAGGTGGACGGCGCGCCTCATGAGGCCTTGCTGATAGCCGCGCCCGTGCTCGCGTGGACGCGCTATGCGATTCCGTCGGGCACGCTGAAACCCGACACGATCGACGCACTGAAAACGCAGCTACAGGCTCACGTTCTCGCGGAAGGCGCGCGCGTGGCAGTGGCGCCCTATCTCTTCAGCATCGACCAGTTACCGCGTCATCACGTGGATACGGCACGCATGGCGCAACAGTTGATGCAGACCGCACTCGGCGGACCCACGTCGCGCCTGAATTTGTCGGATCTGCCGGAAACGTCACCTATTCTCGCTGACCCGCGTTTCCTGCTCGCCGTCGCGGTCGTGCCGGACGGCGCCGCGTTCTTTCGCTGGCAGGAGCATGAAAACGGCGGTCGGATCGAACGCGGTCAATGCCTCGAACAGTGGATGGCTCAGGGTGGCCCAAGTTTCGGCACCATTCTTCCTGGCTGCGAATTCGAATGCTTGCTGCCTGATGCCTACTATTCGGCCTGTCGCGATGCCGATGAGCAAGTTCGCCCGCATACCGTACGGACTGCCGTGCGCTATCTTTTCGACACGCTCGGCAGTGCGCCGCAGGAGTTGCGCGCGGTCATCGCGGGGTTCGGGGAGCGGCGCATCGATGAATATCGCATCGGTTTCACACGCCGTGGCAGCAACGACGTGATCTACGGTGTCGTGTGGCCCTTGTACGGACGCGAAAATGGCGAACTCGGCATGGAAGACGAAGCCGCGGATCTCGAAGGTCCGGAAGGTCCGGTCGAAGAAATCGTTGAATTGTTGAAGAAGGCAGGGGTGTCGGATGTGCGCCGCCACGCCGGCCGTTTTGAACCCGAATTCTGCGACGACTGCGGCGTTCCGCTTTACGCAGATCCGCTGGGCGAAATCGTCCACGCCGAAATGCCGGAGGACGCGGAGCCAGCACAACCTCATTTTCACTGACATCAAGCATTAAAATTAACTAAAAGGCATGCAAAAACCCTGTAAACACGGGGTTTTTGTGCTTTTGGCCTATGCCATTCGGACAGGAGGCGGAAACACGAAATTTTTGTCACCATTCTCCCTGTTGCTGACAATTTGAAGGCATCAAGTCCCGAGACATGGCACGGGTAGAAATGGAACGAGGTAAAAAGCATGAAAATCAACATTATTGGCTTCGATGCGGAACGTCGCGCGGGTCTGAAAACGCTGTTGCGCCGGGTCGCACGCCACGCTCAGTTCATCGAAGTGGAGAACTGGCAGCAAGCGCATGCTGCGCAAAAGCGGTGCAAGCCGGAATTGATCGTCATCGACTGGTCTTCCGCGCTGCGCGTCAGCGACCTTCAGCGCCTGCTCGACAGCGCGCGGGGTGTGCCCTCGGCGATCGTGGTCAATCGGCCTACGGCGATGCACGTCTTCACACTCATGGGCGCGGGCGCCATGGGCATCATTCCCCGCACGCTGGACTCTGTTCTGGTGCTTCGCGCCTTCGAAATGGTAATGATCGGAGGTCACTACGTGCCGCCTGACATCATCGATCCGAACTTCGGACGCGGACCGCGGGCGCGCGCCGCGGCGCCGAAAATAACGCGGCCGCCGCGCAGAGTACGCGCCGAGCTGTCGCTCTCGCCACGTCAGCAGCAAATCATGCGTTGCGTGCATATGGGCAGCACGAATAAGCAAATCGCCAAGACGTTGGGCATTAGCGAAGGGACGGTGAAAATACACCTTGCAAGCATCTTCCAACTTTTGGGGGCTGCGAATCGCGCGGCGGCGGTTGCCATCTACAACGGTGTGCAGGACTCCCATCTGGAAATCCTGCGTGACCAGCAGGAAGACCTGGAGTACGAAGAGCACGAAGAGCACGAAGAGCCCGTCGAGGACATGGAGCAGGAAGAGGAAGTCGAGCAACCAGACCAAGCGGAGCAACCGGCGCAAGCAGCGCAAACGGAACAAGCCGAACAAGCGCAGAACGCACAAGATGCGAAGGACGTCATGCCCGAAGAAAGCAACGTCGTGCCCCTTCGGCCGAAACATGAAAGCTACCCGCCGTCGCTGGGCCGGGAAAGCGGGCCGATACCCATGGCCGCCGAGCCCTCACCGTCTTTCCGGCAACAATGACGCCGAACGGGTCTGTCGTTTGCGTACACGTTTTCTCGCGCAACGAGTAATATGCAAGGCATGGGGTTCTTCTACACACCGCTACCGCTTTGGCTTGCTGTCGGCAGTTCGATCGTTGCCGTCGGGTTGCTCGCGCTCGTTCTGGCGCAGCGTCCTTTCGGACGACTGCAGGACGCCACGCTTCAGCATGTGTGGCTTGGCATCGTCGTCGCGGTGACGGTGCTCTGGGCTTGCAACGCCTGGTTCGACGACGGACCCGTCATCCACCTTCTGGGCGCGACGCTCATGGTCACGCTGTTCGACTGGCGCCTCGCGCTGATCGGCACGGCGGCGACCACGGGGCTTGCAGCCGTCGTGCTCGATGCATCATGGCTCTCGGTTGCCACAACGTATCTATTGTTCGGTGTCGTGCCGGTCACGGTATCCACGGTTCTGCAACGACTGTCGAGCGCGTGGGTGCCTCGCAACCTGTTCACCTTCATCATCGGACATGGTTTCGTGACGGCCGGCGCTGCGATTGCAGCAGCATGTGGCGCTACGGTGTTGCTGGAATCGGCGCTCGCGGGCGTGCCTGTCACCGTGCCGGCCGCCTTCATGCGTGGTTCGCTCTTGCTCGGAATCGGTGAAGCGCTCTTTACGGGACTGCTCACGATTCTGATCACCGTGTACAAACCGGCGTGGATCACCACGTACGACGTGCGCCGTTATCGTCTCGATCGCGGACCGCGCGTCTGAACGAAGCCAAAGATAAAGCCAGGCTCAACCGCAAGTCAAGACAATCGAAGCCTGTCTTAATTGCGATAAGATTGAACTCCTTCCCACCACGCGGCATCTTACTTGCCCGTGTCGTCTTAGCGCCAAACCTGATGGAAAGTATCTTCGCACCGCGCCGGCTCCTGCGGCTCGTCGGCCGGATTGCGGTATGCGCATCGCTCGCATACGCTGTGTCCGCCGTTGCCGATTCGCTCGATGAGCGCAATGAACTGATTCACCACTTCGTGACCGATTTCAACGCCAATCCGCTGGTCGCCGATTGCGCCGCGCATGGCAGCTTCGTCGCAAGCACATCGACGGCCTTCGATCACGTCGAGTTCCCGTCGCAGTCCTTCGACCCTTCGCACTTCACCATCGAACCATGGAACGACTCGTTCGACGAACACAAGCAGAAGATCAAGGTGGACAACGTGGTCACCGTCGAAGGACAAGGCGTGCCGAAAAGCGGCGAAGGCGATCCGCAAACGCTCAAGTTCCGTTGCGGCTATGTCGGCAGTCAGATGCTCGCGTTCGGCTGGAACGACCCGGTGCCGCCGCTGCGCGCCCAGTCGCATTCGACCTCGACCGCACACGGCAAACACGCTGCGAAGTCGAAGAAAAAGGCGACCAGCAAGAAGAAACACTAGCCGCCTTCGCGTCCTTCAGCGCATCAACCGGAGAATGACTGCAGATGCCATAGCACGGCCTGCAGCATCGCCGCGCCGAGCGATGCACTGCGCGCGCCGTTCCAGCCCACGCCGTCATCGGGCAGATTGGCATTGTCCTTGAACGGCATCTCCAGCGTGAGCGACAGGCACTTGTACTCGTTGCCGATGTACTTCGACGCGAGCTTGAGCGCATCCGTCTGATACTTGCTCGACTCGTAGCCGTGCACGTTCTGGAAGTCCGGGCTCGCCTGCTTGAAGAATTCGACGAACGCCTTCTGTTCCTTCGCCTGCTGTTCGGTAAAGCCCGGCAACATCTCCGAGCCCGCGACGAACACATACGGAATGGCTTCGTCGCCGTGAATATCGAAGAACAGATCGCAGCCTGTTTCTTTGATGGCCTCACGCACGAGCAGCACTTCGGGACTGCGCGCGGCGCTCGGTTCCATCCACTCGCGATTCAGGTTTGCGCCCGCCGCGTTCGTGCGCAGATTCCCGAGCACGCTGCCATCGGGATTCATGTTCGGCACGATATGGAAAGCCGCATGCTCGAACAACGCGCGCGCGACCGGATCGCCTGCCCAGTCGCCGAAGCCCGCCAGCCGCTTGACGAGACCTTCGACGAACCATTCCGCCATCGTCTCGCCGGGATGCTGGCGCGCGATGATCCAGATGTTCTTCTTGGGCGGTGCATCGCCGAAATCCGGCAGGCCGAGCGTGAGCAGCGAAACGGGCCGGCCCTGCACGGTCTGGCCGAGTTCGGTGAGCGTTGCGTAGGGCAACTGTTGGACCGTGCCCAGAAACTCCGACTGGCGCTCCTCGCTGTACGGCTCGAAATACGCGTAATACACACGATCGAAATCGGGCGTGTGATCGATCTTCATCACGCGGCCATCGTATTCGGTCGCGACGCGAAACCAGTTCACGCGGTCATAGCTCGCGACTGCTTCGTAGTCGCGCCATCCTTCGGGGAACGCGCACTGGGCGGCGTTCTCGAAGGTCATTACCAGACGCTGGCCGCGCACGTCCGAGACGCGGAAGTAGAACCACTGCGCGAATTCCGCGTGGCTATCCTTGCGCACGCGCAGGCGGATATCCTCGAAATCGTCCGCCTTGACCACTTCGATCGCGCCCGCGTCGAAGTTGCTGGAAATGGAGATGCTCATCTTCGTGTCCTCAAACTTGATCTTGCGTGTCCGCGCGCCTTAGTCGGCAATACGCCTGCGAAACACATATGTCGTATCGTTCGATGCCTTCGCGTCGAACTTATACCCTTCGCTGTCGAATCCCTTGAGTTGTTCGGGTTCGTCGATGCGGTTCTCCACCGCATAGCGCGCCATCAACCCACGCGCGCGCTTCGCATGAAAGCTGATGATCTTGTAGCGCCCGCCCTTCCAGTCCTCGAACACCGGCGAGATGACGGGCGCGGCGAGCAGCTTCGGCCGCACCGATTTGAAATATTCGCCGGATGCGCAGTTCACCAGCACACGCGCGCCACGCTGCTTCTTCAATTGCGCGTTGAGCGTCGCCGTGATCCGCTCGCCCCAGAATGCATAAAGATCCTTGCCGCGCGCGTTCGGAAAACGCGTGCCCATTTCCAGCCGATACGGTTGCAGCAAATCGAGCGGACGCAGCAAGCCATACAGCCCGGACAACACGCGCACATGGTTCTGCGCGAAGTCCAGATCGGCGGACGACAGCGTTTTCGCGGCGAAGCCTTCGTACACATCGCCATTGAACGCGAGCACGGCTTGCTTCGAATTGTCCGCATCGAAAGTCTTCGACCATTCGGCATAGCGCTGAAAATTCAGCGTCGCGAGTTGGTCGGAAATACCCATCATGCCGCCGATTTGCTGAGGCGTGAGTTGCCGCAAACCATCGATGAGTTCGGCGGCGTCATCGACGAATTCGGGCAGCGTGTGCTTCTTGATATGAGCAGGCGTCTCGTAGTCGAGCGATTTGGCAGGCGAGAGAACGATTATCATGGAGGCTCGCCGGTCACTGCCGGCGATGATTAGACTTGAATCCCCGATTGTATCGAATGGAAAATTCCGCTGCGCCGGGCGCGTCGTGCGCGTCATTACCTTTGCAAGCACCTTTACGCGTGGTGCTGGACTCGAACGTGTGGATCGATATCCTCGTGTTCGACGATCCGGCCACGCGCCCCATCCACGCCGCACTGGAGGCGCGCACGCTCGATGCGCTGATCGACTCGCGCTGTCTGAACGAACTCACGCGCGTGCTGGATTATCCTCAGTTCGTGCGCATGAACGTGGACAAGACGGCCGCGCTGGAAACGGTCGCTCGCCTGTCCACGCTGGTCGCGACCGCCGCGCCCGACAGCGAGCGTCCGCTGCCCAAATGCAAGGATCGCGACGACCAGAAGTTCCTCGAACTCGCGCATGCCGCGCAGGCTGCGTGGCTCGTATCGAAGGACCGCGCGGTGCTCAAACTTGCGCGGCGCATCGCGCGTGATTTTGCCTTTCGCATCGCCGAGCCGAAGCCGTTCGTGCTCGCGGTCGAGGCGGCAATCCGCTGACACTCCTAAAATATCCGCAGAGACAACGACCTCATCACCATGAACGCATCGCACGATCTGCCCGCTTTCCCTGACGAACTCTCGTTTCCCTCGCGTCTGCCGAATGTCGGCACGACCATTTTCACCGTCATGAGCGCGCTCGCCGCGCAGAAGGGCGCGGTGAATCTCGGTCAGGGTTTCCCCGATTTCGATTGCGATGCGCGCATCGTCGATGCCGTGTCCAACGCCATGCGCGAAGGCCACAATCAATATCCGCCGATGGCCGGGGCCGCGCCGCTGCGTCACGCGATCGCGCGCAAGATCGAAGCGCTCTACGGCCGCGCCTACGATGCCGACCGCGAAATCACCGTGACCGCCGGGGCCACGCAGGCGCTGCTGACGGCGGTGCTGTGCTGCGTGCATCCGGGCGATGAGGTCATCGTCATCGAGCCGATGTACGACAGTTACGTGCCATCCATCGAACTCGCGGGCGGCAAGCCGGTGTTCGTGTCGCTCGAAGCGCCGGACTACGCCCTGCCCTTCGACAAGATCGCCGCCGCGATCACGCCGAAGACGCGCCTCATCATGATCAACACGCCGCACAATCCGACCGGCCGCGTCTGGCGCGCGGCGGACATGCAGAAGCTCGAAGACATCGTGCGCGGCACCAACGTGCTGATCGTCTCCGACGAAGTCTACGAGCACATGGTCTACGACAACGCGCCGCACGAAAGCGTGTCGCGCTACCCGGAACTCGCGCGGCGCAGCTTCGTGGTGTCGAGCTTCGGCAAGACGTTTCACGTCACCGGCTGGAAAGTGGGCTACGTGGCCGCGCCCGCCGCGCTGACCGAAGAATTCCGCAAGGTGCATCAGTTCAACGTATTCACCGTCAACACGCCCATGCAGGTCGGCCTCGCGCACTATCTCGAAGACCCGAAGCCGTATCTCGACCTGCCCGCGTTCTATCAGAAGAAGCGCGACTTCTTCCGCGAAGGTCTGTCGAAATCGCGCTTCTCGCTGTTGCCGTGCGATGGCACGTATTTCCAGTGCGTCGATTATTCGAAGATCAGCGACATGCCCGAAGCCGAGTTCTCCAAGTGGCTGACGAGCGAGATCGGCGTGGCGGCCATTCCGGTTTCGGCGTTCTATCACGAGAGCCATGAATCGGGCGTGGTGCGCTTTTGCTTCGCCAAGAAAGAAGCCACGCTCGCGCTCGCGCTGGAACGGCTCGCGCAGCTCTGATTCACCCCTATCGAGGAGCTCGGATGAGCGCCGAATTGCTGACGAATCGCCCCGCGGGCAGCGACACCACGCTCGTTCTGATGCTGTCGAACCCCGGCGCGCGCAACGCATTGCATCCCGATATGTACGCGGCGGGCATCGAAGCGCTCAACACCGCCGAGCGCGACAACTCCGTGCGCGCGATCGTGCTCACCGGCGCGGATAACTTTTTCTGCGCGGGCGGCAATCTGAACCGGCTGATGGAGAACCGCGCGCAGGCGCCGTCCGTGCAAGCGCAGAGCATTGATCTGCTGGCGGAATGGATCAGCGCGCTGCGGGCATCGACCAAGCCGGTAATCGCGGCGGTCGAAGGCGCGGCGGCGGGCGCGGGCTTTTCGCTTGCGTTGGCGTGCGATCTGATCGTCGCCGCCGATGACGCGCGCTTCGTGATGTCCTATGCGCGAATTGGTTTGACGCCGGACGGCGGCGCTTCGTGGTTTCTGTCGCGCTCGTTGCCGCGCACGCTCGCCAGCGAAGTGCTGCTCGAAGCCAAGCCCATCGGCGCGGTGCGTCTGCATGAGGTCGGCGTGGTGAATCGGCTGACGAAGAAAGGCATCGCGCTGGATGCAGCCATCGCCTGGGCGGACGATCTCGGCAGCGTGTCGCCCAAAGCCATGGCGCGCATCAAGTCGCTCATCAACGCGGCGGATGTTCAGCCGCTCGCCGCGCATCTGGACATGGAACGCGATTGTTTCGTCGATGCCTTGCATCACGGCGATGCGCTCGAAGGCATCACCGCGTTTCTCGACAAGCGTCAGCCGAACTATCGCTGAGCGCATCGACATGGCACGTTACGAACTGCCGAAGCGCCGCCGTATCTTCCTGATGCGTCACGGCGATGTCACCTATTTCGATGACACCGGCCGCGCCATCGATCCCGAAAGCGTGCCGCTCAACGCGCGTGGACGCGAAGAAGCCAGCGCGGCAGGCCGCGTGTTCGTCGCGCAAAAGACTCGTTTCGACCGCGTGATCGTGAGCGGTTTGCCGCGCACGCTCGAAACCGCGCGACGCGTGCTCGATGAAACCGCGCAGTCGATCGAACCCGAAGTCTGGCCCGAGTGGCAAGAGATTCGCGGCGGCAAGCTCAGGCAACTTTCCAACGCCGATATCGAGCGCGCGTTTCTTTCCGTGTTCGATGGCGTCGTCCCGGAAGACACGCAGTTTCTGGGCGGCGAGACCATCGGCGAATTGCTCGACCGCGCGTTGCCTGCCATGCAACGCCTGCGCGAAGACACGACGTGGGACACGGTTCTGCTCGTGCTGCACGGCGGGGTGAACCGCGCGTTGCTCTCACACGCGATCACGGCGGGCGGGCGCGCGTTCTTCGGGCATCTGTCGCAGGCGACGGGCTGCATCAACGTGCTCGATGTGGGCGAGAACCCGGGCGACTGGATCGTGCATGCGATCAATCATTCGCCGCCCTCGCCGCTTCACGCCGATGTGCGCAACACGACGATGGAACTGCTCTATGCGCAGTTCGTCCGCCACAAGGCCGACGAGAACGAGATGGACTGAACGCGCATCACAAGGAGGAGACGATGGCCGACGACCACAACGATTTTTCGGCATTCGAGGGAACGCGCCCGGTGCATGAGCGCCAGCGTTTCGACATGGACGCGTTGACGGCGTGGCTTGAGACGCATGTCGAAGGTTTCGCGGGGCCGGTGACTGTCGAGCAATTCGCGGGTGGACAGTCGAATCCCACGTTCAAGCTCATCACGCCATCACGCAGTTATGTGATGCGCGCGAAGCCCGGTCCGACCGCGAAGTTGCTACCGTCCGCGCATGCGGTGGAGCGTGAATATCGCGTGATGCACGCGCTTGCATCGACCGATGTACCCGTCGCCGACATGCTCGCGATGTGCGAGGACGAAAGCGTGATCGGCCGCGCGTTTTACGTGATGGCGTTCGTCGAAGGCCGCGTGTTGTGGGACCCGTCGCTGCCGGGCATGACGCCTGCCGAACGCGCCGCGATCTACGACGAAACGAATCGCGTGATCGCCGCGCTCCATACGGTCGATGTCGATGCCGCCGGTCTCGCGACTTACGGCAAACCCGGCAACTACTTCGAGCGGCAGATCGGGCGTTGGAGCAAGCAATACATCGCCTCGCAGACAGAGCAGATCGACGCGATGAACCGGCTGATCGAATGGTTGCCCGCGCATATTCCGGCGTCGCGGCAGACGCGCGTGAGCGTGGTTCATGGCGATTACCGGCTGGATAACCTCATCTTCCATCCGCACGAACCGCGCGTGCTCGCCGTGCTCGACTGGGAACTCTCGACGCTCGGCGACCCGCTCGCCGATTTCGCGTATCACTGCATGGCGTGGCATGTCGATCCGTCGCAGTTTCGCGGTATCGCGGGACTCGATTGGGCGGCGCTCGGCATTCCGGACGAACAGGCATACGTCGCGCGCTATTGCGAGCGAACGGGCTTCGAGATCGAGGGCGACTGGAACTTTTACCTCGCCTACAACATGTTCCGCATCGCCGCGATTTTGCAAGGCATCATGAAACGCGTGGTCGATGGCACCGCCGCGAGCGCGCAAGCCGCCGACGCCGGACGCCGCGCACGGCCCATGGCGGAACTCGCGTGGCGCTACGCGCAACGCGTCGCATGACAAGGAGACGAGCGAAAGCATGAACTTCGACTACACCCCGAAAGTGCAAGCCCTGCGCGAAAAACTGCTCGCCTTTTTCGATGCCCACATCTATCCGAACGAGCGCGCCTTCAGCGAGGAAATCGCGGCGAATCGCGCGGCGGGCAATGCGTGGCTGCCGACGCGTCTCATGGAAGAACTCAAAGCCAAAGCACGCGCGGAAGGACTGTGGAATCTCTTTCTGCCCGCATCCGATCGCGGCGCGGGCCTGACCAATCTCGAATACGCGCCGCTGTGCGAAATCATGGGCCGCGTGCCGTGGGCGCCCGAAGTCTTCAACTGCAACGCGCCCGATACCGGCAACATGGAAACCATCGAACGCTACGGCACGGACGAGCACAAGGCGCAGTGGCTCGAACCGCTGTTGCGCGGCGAAATCCGCTCGGCGTTTCTGATGACCGAGCCGGATGTGGCGTCATCGGATGCGACGAACATTCAGTGCAGCATCATGCGCGATGGCGACGATTACGTGATCGATGGCCATAAGTGGTGGTCATCCGGTGCGGGCGATCCGCGCTGCAAGGTATACATCGTGATGGGCAAGACCGATGCCGATGCCCCGAAGCACGCGCAACAGTCGATGATCCTCGTTCCTGCGGATGCAGCGGGCATCACGGTGCATCGTGCGTTGAACGTGTTCGGGTATGACGACGCGCCGCACGGGCATATGGACATCACGCTCGAGGGCGTGCGCGTGCCTGCGTCGAATATCTTGTTGGGCGCGGGACGCGGCTTCGAGATCGCGCAAGGTCGGCTCGGGCCGGGACGCATTCACCATTGCATGCGGCTGATCGGCCTCGCGGAACGCGCGCTTGAACTCATGACGAAGCGCACGCTTTCGCGCGTGGCGTTCGGCCGACCGATTGCGCAGCACGGCGTGACACAGGAGCGTATTGCCGAAGCGCGCATCATGATCGAGCAGGCGCGTTTGCTGACGCTCAAAGCCGCTTACATGATGGATACCGTCGGCAACAAAGGCGCGCGTGGCGAGATCGCGATGATCAAGGTCGTCGCGCCGAACGTCGCTTGTCAGGTGATCGACTGGGCGATTCAGGCGCACGGCGGCGGCGGCATCTGCGATGACTTTCCGCTCGCTTATGCCTACGCGTCGGCACGCACGTTGCGCCTCGCGGATGGACCGGACGAGGTGCATCGCAACGCAATCGCCAAGCTCGAATTCGGGCGATACGCCTAGATCAAGACGCCGCGCCCGGCTCGCGCAGGCCGAACAGCGCGCTCGAATCTACTGTGAGCACCAGTTCGCCGTCCTGATTGTGCGCTTCCCAGCGCGTCGCCACGATACCGCGATCCGGCTTGCTTTTCGACACGCGCTTGTCCAGCACGCGCACGGTCAAGCGCACCGAATCCCCGACGCGCACCGGCTTGAGCCAGCGGATATTGTCGAGACCGGGTGAGCCCATCGAGGTGGAATCGGCGAGCATGTCGCGCACGAGAATGCCCATCATCGCCGAACAGGTGTTCCAGCCGCTGGCGACGAGGCCGCCGAAATGCGAGGCTCGCCCTGCTTCTTCGCTCAGGTGAAATGGCTGCGGATCGTAACGTCCCGCGAATTCGACAATCTCTTCACGCGTGAAGGTATGCGCGCTCAGTTGCACCGCGTCGCCGACATTGAAATCTTCGTAGCTGTAGGTCATGCGCTGTCTCCATTGGATGACCCGAACCGGGCCACAGGAGACGCCGCGTTCAGATTACTGAAGCGGCTCTTTCAGCGCGGCCGGAACGGGCAACGGCAATACTTCGATGCCTTCTTCGAGCAAAGCGTGCGTTTCTTCCGGCGTGGTGACGCCACGAATGTTGCGCGCCGGCGCTTCGTTGTAATGCATGCGCCGCGCTTCCTCTGCAAAGCGTTCGCCCACGTTCTCGGTCTTCTCGATCAGTTCGCGCATGGCCTGCATGGCGCGCGCTTGCAGCGTTTGCGGTTCCGTTGTCTCGGACGCTTGCGACGGTGCAGCTTCACCACGCGCCGTAGACAAATTCAATCGCGGCGCGGATGGCATGCGGCTCACTTCGGTGGCCGAACAAACCGGACACGCGACGAGACCGCGCGACAACTGCGCTTCGAACGCGTCCGTCGAGGCAAACCAGCCTTCGAAGCGGTGTTCGTGCGGGCACTTCAGATCGAGAACCTTCATGGAGCTTGCCGGGGAGTTTATCTCAGAATGACGTTTTTTGAACGATCGTGCGAAAGACCGTTCAATCTGGCCCGGTCGATTCTAGCCGTTTGCTCTGCTCGACGCTTCACGCCTTCCATTCGCCCGACCTCAGCTTTTCCAGCCAGAACACGCCGATGATCGTCTTCACATCGCTGATGCTGCCGTCCTTCACCCAGTCCATGAGCTGCGCTTCATCGGCGATGAAGGTTTCGAGGAACTCGCCTTCGTCGAGCTTCGCATCGCCCGCTGTCAGACCGCGCGCCAGATACAGATCGATAAATTCCGTCGAATACGAAATGACCGGATGGATGCGCGTGAGAAACGTCCACTCGCGCGCCGTGTAACCGGTCTCTTCGAGCAGTTCGCGCTTGGCGCAATCGAGTTCGTCCTCGTTCGGATCGAGCTTGCCTGCCGGAAACTCCATCAGCACACGACCGATCGGATAACGAAACTGACGTTCGAGCAGCACGCGGCCATCGTCGAAAACCGGCAGGATCATCACCGCGCCCGGATGCACGACGAACTCGCGCGTCGCGTGCGTGCCATCGGGCAACTCAACCGTATCGCGCTTGAGCGTGAGGAACTTACCTTCGTGGAGCGTAACGCTTTCGACCGGCTTTTCGATCAGGCCGTCGTCGTTATCGGGAATGGAAGGATGATCTGCCATGTTCGGTGCCTGCGCCTTGAAACTTAAAAGCAAACAAGCCACCGACGGCACATGCCGTCAGCGGCGCTTGACGAGATATTGATAGGTGAAGCCCGGAAAGGCGAACACGAGAAAGAGACAGAAAGTGATGGCATAAAACTGCCATCCCTGATCGAACCGATTGCCCGCGCGCGCTTCGAGCATGAACCCGAGCACGCCCACGACGAAGTACAGCGCGATCAATTCGCCGATGCGGATCCACACACTCTTCTTCGCCGCCCGGCGCCCCGCTGGCGCGGGAAGCGGCACCGGAACGACGGCAAAAAGACGCTGATTCAGAAACGGCACGTTGGCGCCGACCAGCGCCAACAACACGATAAACCAACCCGCAGCCGACATTACAGCGGCAGCGTATGCGTGATTGCTTGCAGGCAAGCCGTCATCAGCGGACCCGGCACCAGACCGAGCACGAGCACGGCCAGACCGTTGAAGGCAAGCAGCGAGCGGTTCAGGCTGCCCGCGACGATGGGCGACTGATCCGTCGGCGCATCGAAGTACATGAGCTTGACGATACGCAGGTAGTAGAACGCGCCCACCAGCGAGGTCAGCACGGCCAGCACGGCGAGCCACGTCAGACCGGCGTTCATCGTCGCTTCGAGCACGGCGAGCTTCGCGTAGAAGCCGACCGTCGGCGGGATACCGGCGAGCGAGAACATCATGATCATCATGACGAACGCGAACACCGGGCTGCGCTGGTTCAAGCCCTTGAAGTCTTCGAGCGTTTCGGCTTCGAAGTCGCGGCGCGCGAGCAACATGACCACGCCGAAGCTGCCGAGCGTCGTGATGAGATAGACGATGCTGTAGAACATGGCCGAACCGTAGGCGCTCGCCGCGCCATCGACCTTGTTGTCCACCACGCCCGACAGTAGCCCGAGCAGCACGAAGCCCATGTTCGAGATGGCCGAGTACGCCAGCATCCGCTTGATGTTCTTCTGCACGATCCCGGTCACGTTGCCGACGATCAGCGAAAGCGCCGCGAGAATCACCAGCATTTCCTGCCAGTCGACCGCGAACGGCAGCAGGCCCATGACGAGGAAGCGCAGCCCCCACGCGAACGCCGCGACCTTCGGGCCGCCACCGGTAAGCAGCGTCATGGCGGTCGGTGCGCCCTGATACACGTCCGGCACCCACATATGGAACGGCACCGCGCCCATCTTGAACGCCACGCCCGCGACGATGAAGATCACGCCGAACAGCAACACCGCGTCGTTGATGCGGCCCGAAGCCACCGCCTTGAAGACTTCGTTCAGTTCGAGCGAGCCGGTCGCGCCGTACAGCATGGAGATGCCATACAGCAAGAAGCCGGATGCCAGCGCGCCGAGCACGTAATACTTCATCGCCGATTCATTGGCCTGCGTCGAATCCTTGCGCAGCGCGATGACCGCATACAGCGACAACGACATCAGTTCCAGACCGAGGTACAGCGTCAGGAAGTTGTTGCCCGAAATCATCGTGCACTGGCCGAGCAGCGAAAACAGGCCGAGCAGGAAGAAGTCGCCGCGGAACAGATCGCGGTCTTCCAGATACTTCTTCGAGTAGACGATCGATACAGCGTAACCCAGGCACACGACCGCTTTCATCGCGCTCGCGAACGGATCGACGATATACATGCGCGAGAAGAAGTACGCGGGCGTCGGATTGAGCGCGGTGAAGGCGAACCCCACGCCAACGACGATGGTCGAGACCAGCGCGATCAGATACGTGGTGCGGCGGCTCGCCTGACCGAAGATGGTGTCGTTCAGCCAGGCGATGACGACCGCCGCCATCAGAAGGCCGTCCGGCCACATGAGACTCATAGGGGCGTTTTGCATGATCTTGTAGTTCCTCCGCCCAGCGTTACTGAGCCAGCGGCAGCTTGGACTGCGCGACGTGGGAAAGCAAATTGGCCACCGACGCGTGCATCACATCGGTGAAGGGCTTCGGATAGAGGCCCATGTACAGCGTGAACGCCGCCAGCACCACGAGCATGAACATCTCACGCTTGTTGATGTCCGCGAGCTTCGCGACGTGATCGTTGGCGACCGCGCCGAAGTACACGCGCTTGTACATCCACAGCGTATAGGCCGCGCCGAGAATCAGCGTGAAGGTCGCGAGGAAGCCGATCCAGAAGTTGAACTTCACCGCCGCCAGAATCACCATGAATTCGCCGACGAAACCCGAGGTGCCCGGCAGACCGCAGTTGGCCATCGCGAACAGCATGGCGAACGCGGCGAACTTGGGCATGGTGTTCACGACGCCGCCGTAATCCGAAATCTGGCGCGAGTGCACACGGTCGTACAGCACGCCGATGGAGAGGAACATCGCGCCCGAGACGAAACCGTGCGAAATCATCTGGATGATGCCGCCTTCCATGCCGAGCTGGCTCGACGGTCCGAACATGAAGAAGCCGAGCGTGACGAAGCCCATGTGCGCAATCGACGAATACGCGACGAGCTTCTTCATGTCGGCCTGCACCAGCGCGACCAGCCCGATGTAGATCACCGCGATCAGCGACAGCGTGATGACGACCGGCGCAAGGAAATGGCTCGCGTCCGGCGCGATCGGCAGCGAGAAGCGCAGGAAACCGTACGCGCCGAGCTTCAGCATGATCGCCGCCAGCACGACCGAGCCGCCCGTGGGCGCTTCGACGTGCGCATCCGGCAGCCACGTGTGGACCGGCCACATCGGCACCTTGACCGCGAAGGCCAGGAAGAACGCGATGAACAGCAGCACCTGCGGCGTCATGGCGATCTTCGCTTCATGCCACGTCGCGAGATCGAAGGTGTGCGTCTGCGTGTACAGGTACAGCAGCGCGACCAGCATCAGGAGCGAACCGGCCAGCGTGTAGAGGAAGAACTTGAAGGCCGCATACACGCGGTTCGGGCCGCCCCACACACCGATGATGATGTACATCGGAATGAGCGTGGCCTCGAAGAACACGTAGAACAGCAGGCCATCCGCCGACGAGAACACGCCGATCATGATGCCCGAGAGGATCAGGAACGCGGCCATGTACTGCGACACGCGCGAGGTGATCACTTCCCAGCCGGCGATCACGACGATCACCGTGATGAGCGCGGTGAGCACGACGAACCACATCGAGATGCCATCGACGCCCAGGTGGTACGTGATGTTGAAGCGCTCGATCCAGTTGGACTGCTCGACGAACTGCAACGCGGCCGTCGAGGTATCGAAGCCGGTGATGAGCGGAATCGTCACGATCAGCCCGAGCACCGAGCCGATGAGCGCGATCCAGCGCGCGGGCATCGGGTTCTGATCGTTACCTACCGCGAGGACCAACAGGCCGAAAAGGATCGGCAGCCAGATGGCGACGCTGAGAATCGGAAATGAATGCATGGGTTCCCTCGCCTTATTTGCCGCCGAGCGTCACAAACAGGGTCAAGAGCCCCAACATGCCGATAATCATGGCGAACGCGTAGTGGTAGATGTATCCGGATTGAAGGAAGCGGATCACCCCGGCGAACCAGCCCATGAACCGCGCGCTGCCATTGACGATGCCGTCGATCACGACCACATCGCCCTCTTTCCACAAGCCACGGCCGATGGCGACCGCGCCCTTGGCGAACACGACTTCGTTGATCTTGTCGCAGTAGTACTTGTTGTCCAGCAGCGTGTAGATCGGGCCGAACCGCTTCGCGATGACCGGCGGCAGATCGGGACGCTTCATGTACAGGAACCACGCGACGACCACGCCCGCGAGCGCCAGCCACACCGGCAGACCCGCGACCGAATGCAGACCCATGGCGAACCAGCCGTGGAATTCACCGGCCATTTCCTTGAGCGCTTCGTGGTTCTCGCCGATGAAGATGACCTTGTCGAACGCCACGCCGTGCGAGAAGAAATCGCCGTAGAGCATCGGGCCGATCATGATCGCGCCGATGATGACCGACGGAATCGCCAGCAAGATGAGCGGCAGCGTGACGACCAGCGGGCTTTCGTGCGGAATATGCGGGCCGTGACCATGATCGTCATGACCGTGCGAGTCGTGACCGTGACCATGCGCTTCGGCCTGCCCCATCGGCGAATCGGGGTGCTTCGGACCGCGGAAACGCTCCGGGCCGTGGAACACGAGGAAATACATGCGGAACGAGTACAGCGCCGTGACGAACACGCTCGCCACCACCGCGAAGTACGCGAAACCCGAACCCGGCAGATGCGAAAGCTTCACCGCATCGATGATCGAGTCTTTCGAATAGAAGCCGGAGAAGAACGGCGTGCCGATCAGCGCGAGCGAACCGAGCAGCGACGTGATCCACGTGATCGGCATGTACTTCGCCAGGCCGCCCATGTTGCGCATGTCCTGATCGTGGTGCATGCCGATGATGACCGAACCCGCGCCAAGGAACAGCAGCGCCTTGAAGAACGCGTGCGTGCCGAGGTGGAACACCGCGACCGGATACGCCGACACGCCGAGCGCGACCGTCATGTAACCGAGCTGCGAGAGCGTGGAATACGCCACCACGCGCTTGATGTCGTTCTGCACCACGCCCAGAAAGCCCATGAACAAGGCCGTGATCGCGCCGATGACCGTGACGAACGAGAGCGCCGCATCCGAATGCTCGAACAGCGGCGACATGCGCGTGACCATGAAGATACCGGCCGTCACCATGGTTGCCGCGTGAATCAGCGCGGAGATCGGCGTCGGGCCTTCCATGGAATCGGGCAGCCACACGTGCAGCGGGAACTGCGCGGACTTACCCATCGCGCCGATGAACAGGCAGATGCACGCCGCCGACAGCAAACCCCAGTCCGTGCCCGGGAAAGTCAGGCCCGCGAGCTTGTCGCCCTGCGCGAAGACATCGCCGTAATTGAGCGAGCCGGTGAACGCGAGAATCAGCCCGATGCCGAGCAGGAAGCCGAAGTCGCCCACGCGGTTCACGATGAACGCCTTCATGTTCGCGTAGATGGCGCTTTCACGCGTGAAGTAGAAGCCGATCAGCAGGTACGACACCAGACCCACCGCTTCCCAGCCGAAGAACAACTGCAGGAAGTTGTTGCTCATGACGAGCATCAGCATGGAGAACGTGAACAGCGAGATATACGAGAAGAAGCGCTCGTAGCCCACTTCCTCGTCTGCCATGTAGCCGATCGTGTAGATGTGCACCATCAGCGAGACGAAGGTCACGATGACCATCATCATGGCCGTGAGGGAATCGACCAGGAAGCCGACTTCCATCTTGAGCGAGCCGATGTTCATCCACTCGTACACGGTCGCGTTGAAGCTTGCGCCCTGCATGACATCGGCATAGACCATCACCGAGAGAACGAGGGAGATGAACACGCCGAGAATCGTGACGCTGTGCGCGCCGCGACGGCCGATCATTTTCCCGAGCAGCCCCGCGATCAGCGAACCGGCGAGCGGCGCCAGAGGAACCGCGAGCAGGAGGTTTTCATTGAGTGTCGTCGACATAACTGGCCTGGCCTGAATTTAACCTTTGAGCTGATCGAGGTCCTCGACATTGATCGTGTCGAGGCTGCGGAACAGGGTCACGAGAATCGCGAGACCGATCGCGGCTTCGGCCGCGGCGACGGTCAGCACGAAGAACACGAAGATCTGGCCGTGGATATCGCCCAGATAGTGTGAGAACGCGACGAAATTGGTGTTCACCGCGAGCAGCATCAGCTCGATGGCCATCAAGATGATGATGACGTTGCGGCGGTTCAGGAAGATGCCGACGATGCTGATCGCAAACAGGATCGCGCCGAGCACCAGGTAATGGGCAAGACTCAACATATTGTTATCTCCTTCGGTGCTCAGCCCTTGTTGTCCACCGTGCCGGCACCGATGTTTCCGGTGACGGCAGGTTCCGTCGAAGCGTCGGGCGCCGACTTCTCCGACTGCATCTTCACGAGACGCACGCGATCTTCGCGGCGCACCTTGACCTGCTGGCTGACGGTTTGCGTTTTCTTGTCCTTCTTGTCGCGAATGGTCAGCGAAATCGCCGCGATGATCGCGACCAGCAGCACCAGTCCCGCGATTTCGAACGCGAAGATGTAATCCGTGTAGATGACCTTGCCGATCAGTTGCGTGTTCGGCATGACGCCCGCGCCGCTGACCGCCGCGCCGACCACCGGCGTGACCGTCGCGCCGAAGCCGTGCCACAGAATGAGCGCCGTTTCGATCACGATGATCGCGCCCACGAGGCTCGCGAGCGGCACGAAACGTTTGAAGTCGCGCCGCAGTTCGTCGATGTTGATGTCCAGCATCATGACCACGAACAGGAACAGCACCATCACCGCGCCAACGTAGACGAGCACCAGCAGGATCGCGAGGAATTCGGCTTCCAGCAGCATCCAGATGGCGGCGGCGTTGAAGAACGAGAGCACCAGGAACAGCGCGGACGACACCGGGTTGCGCGAGGTGATCACCTTCAGCGCGGACATCGTCAGCAGCAGCGCGAAGATATAGAACAGTACGGTTGTGAATTCCATGATTACCGGTTCATCGTTAGGCCATCATTCAGGCATGGTGTGTCGGCGCTTCCGGCTCGAGTCCTCCTCGTGGACCGAGCCCGCCCTCGACGCGCACTGCAATGTGCCGATACAGCTACATCGCTTCATTGCCGGCGAATCTACACGCCGGCTTCACTGCATCAATCAACGATAAGGCGCGTCCGCCGCCTTCGACGCAGCGATTTCCGTTTCGTAACGGTCGCCCACCGCGAGCAGCATGTCCTTCGTGAAGTACAGGTCGCCGCGCTTCTCGCCGTGATATTCGAGGATATGCGTCTCGACGATCGAATCGACCGGGCAGCTTTCCTCGCAGAAACCGCAGAAGATGCACTTGGTCAGGTCGATGTCGTAGCGCGTCGTGCGGCGCGTGTTGTCCGCGCGCGTTTCCGATTCGATCGTGATCGCCATCGCCGGGCACACGGCCTCGCACAACTTGCAGGCAATGCACCGCTCCTCGCCGTTTTCATAGCGGCGCAGCGCGTGCAGGCCGCGAAAACGCGGGGAGATCGGCGTCTTTTCCTCGGGGAACTGCACCGTGATCTTGCGCTGGAACGTGTAGCGTCCCGTCAGCGCCAGACCCTTGAGCAGTTCGGTCAGGAAGAAGGTCTTAAAGAAGTTCTGTATTGCGTTCATGATGATTTCGCGTCCGCGCTTGGTCCCGCTTGTCCCATTACTTCCAGATGTTCAGCGGCGACATGATCCAGAAACCGACCACCACCACCCAGACCACCGACACCGGCAGAAATACCTTCCAGCCCAACCGCATGATCTGGTCATAGCGGTAGCGCGGGAAAGTCGCGCGCGCCCAGATGAAGACCGACAGCAGCAGGAAAACCTTGAAGGCGAACCAGAATACGCCCGGAATGAACGTCAGGAAGCCGAACGGTGCATCCCAGCCGCCGAGGAACAGCGTCGTGGCGATCGCCGAGATCACGATCATGTTGATGTACTCGGCCAGGAAGAACAGCGCGAACGCCATGCCGGAGTAATCGATCATGTGGCCCGCGACGATTTCCGACTCGCCTTCCACCACGTCGAACGGGTGACGGTTCGTTTCCGCGATGCCCGAGATGAAGTACACGACGAACATCGGCAACAGCGGCAGCCAGTTCCACGACAGGAAATTGACGCCGAAGTTGGCGAAGATGCCGCGCTGCTGCGAGTGCACGATATCCGACATGTTCAGCGTGCCTGCGACCATCAGCACCACGACGAGCGCGAAGCCCATCGAGATTTCGTAGGACACCATCTGCGCCGCCGCGCGCATGGCGCCGAGGAACGCGTACTTCGAGTTCGACGCCCAGCCCGCGAGAATCACGCCGTACACGCCGATGGACGAGATCGCCATCACGTACAGCAGGCCCGCGTTGATGTTGCCGAGCACCGCCTGCGCCTGGAACGGAATCACCGCCCACACGGCAAAGGCCGGCACCACGGTCATGATCGGCGCGATCACGTAGATCCACTTGCTTGCGGCCGACGGCTGAATGACTTCCTTGAGCAGCAGCTTCAGCACGTCCGCGATCGGCTGCAAGAGGCCTGCGGGACCGACACGGTTCGGGCCGAGACGAACGTGCATCCAGCCGATGAGCTTGCGTTCCCAGAGAATCAGGTACGCCACGCAGAGCAGGATGACCACGGCCACCACGACAATGCGCACCAGCGCCCATACCGTCGGCCATGCAACGCCCAGAATCTGCGTGCCGCCTGCGTTGATCGTATCGAACAAGCCCATTTACGCCTTCTCCACTACCAGTTCACCGAACAGGCCGCCGAGCGCGGCGCCAGCCGTCGTGCCCGCCGACACGCGGACCACCGCTTCCGCCAGATTCGCATCGCGAACGGCGGGCAGCGTCACCGACAAGTTGCCTTGTTTGATGCGCACGGGCTCGCCATCCTTCAGGCCGAGCCGGTCGAACAGCGCGGTCGGCAGACCGGCGACGTTCGCGTTGCGGGCCGCCGTCGTGAGATGCAGCGACGGCGCGCGGCGCACGAGCGGATCGGCGTGATAGATCGGCACATCGGCCAGACGTTGCAGGCCGCTGCCGTTCAGCACGACGTTCGATGCCGCCCGCGTGGCCGCAACCGACGTCTTGTTCGACAGACGCGCGCTGAGTTCGCCCGTGCCGAGCGCCGCGACGCGCACTTCTTCCGCCGTGTCGAAATCGAAGCCGCGCAAGCCGAGGATCGAGCCGATCACGCGCAGCACCTTCCAACCCGGACGCGTGTCGCCAAGCGCACGCACCACGCCGTTGAACGACTGCGGCGTGCCTTCGGCATTGACGAACGTGCCTGATGTTTCGGTGTACGGCGCGATCGGCAGGAGCACGTCCGCGTAATCGAGACCGTGCTTGAACGGCGACATCACGACGACCATTTCCGCAGCCTTGAGCGCGGCGATGGCTTGTGCCGGGTTGGCCGTGTCGAATTCGGGTTCGGCGTTGAGCAGCACATAACCCTTGCGCGGCTGCTCAAAGACTTCGCGCGCGTTCAGGCCGCCTTCGCCGGGGAGCGCATCGACGAGATACGCGCCGACCGAGTTCGCGCCTTCCGTGAGGAAGCCGAGCGTGGCGCCGGTGTTATCGGCGATCCATTGCGCGGCCGCCTGAATCTGCGCGAAATCGGGATGCTGAACCGCCACGTTGCCAAGCAACACGACGCGCTTTTCGCCAGCGGAGAGCGATGCCGCGACATCCTTCGCCGCCGCCGATACTTCGCGGCCCGCGAACGCGTCCGGCATCGCGACGCCGCGCGCTTCCGACACCGCCGCCGCGATGCCCGCAAGCTGATCGAGCCACGCCGAAGGCGCCGCGACCAGACGATGCGCGGTCGGAATCAGCGAGTCGTCGTTGCTGGCGTTGAGGAAGGTGACCATGGCGCCGCTCTTGGCCGCCTGACGCAGACGTGCCGCAAACAGCGGATGATCGCGGCGCAGGAACGAGCCGATCACGAACGCGGTGTCGATCATCGACAAGTCCGCGATGCTCACGCCGAGCCACGGCGCGCCCACGCCGACCGGCGCGGAGAAATCGTTCTGACGCAGACGGAAATCGACGTTCGGCGTGCCGACGCCTTCAGCCAGCGCCTTGAGCAGATGCAGTTCCTCGACCGTGCTGTGCGGCGTGCCGAGCGCGGCGATGGCGTTCGCGCCATGATCCGCCTTGATGCCGTTGATGCCCTTTGCCACGTATTCGAGCGCGGTCTGCCAGTCGGTTTCGATCCACTGGCCGCCTTGCTTGAGCATCGGCGTGGTGAGACGTTCTTCGCTGTTCAGGCTCTCGTAGGAGAAGCGGTCCTTGTCCGAGATCCAGCATTCGTTGATGGACTCGTTTTCCATCGGCAGGACGCGCATGACGCGGTTGTTCTTCACCTGCACGACGAGGTTCGCGCCCACGGAATCATGCGGGCTCACCGACTTGCGGCGCGACAGTTCCCACGTCCGCGCGCTGTAGCGGAACGGCTTGCTCGTGAGCGCACCGACCGGGCACAGGTCGATCATGTTGCCCGAGAGTTCCGAATCCACCGTCTTGCCGACGAAGGACGTGATTTCCGAATGCTCGCCGCGGCCCAGCATGCCGAGTTCCATCACGCCGGCCACTTCCTGGCCGAAGCGCACGCAGCGCGTGCAGTGGATGCAGCGCGACATCTCCTCCATGGAGATGAGCGGTCCCACGTTCTTGTGGAACACCACGCGCTTTTCTTCGCTGTAGCGCGACTGCGACTTGCCGTAACCCACGGCCAGATCCTGCAACTGGCACTCGCCGCCCTGATCGCAGATCGGGCAATCCAGCGGGTGGTTGATGAGCAGAAATTCCATCACCGATTGCTGGGCCTTCACAGCCTTGTCGGAGGTGGTGCGCACGACCATGCCGTTCGATACCGGCGTGGCGCAGGCGGGAACGGCCTTCGGCATCTTCTCGACTTCGACGAGGCACATGCGGCAGTTCGCCGCGATCGACAGCTTCTTGTGATAGCAGAAGTGAGGGATGTAAGTATCGACCTTATGCGCAGCCTGGATCACCATGCTGCCTTCGGGCACCTCGACCGACTTGCCGTCAATTTCTAGTTCAACCATGATGGGGAATGGTCCTCAACCTCTTATCTCGCGCAACTGCTGCGCGCCTGATTACGCGGTAAGCGCTTCCGACGGCGCGTGAGCGTGCCCGCCGACGAGACAATGCTTGTGCTCGACGTGATATTCGAATTCGTTCCAGAAATGCTTGAGCATGCCGCGCACGGGCATGGCCGCTGCATCGCCGAGCGCGCAGATGGTGCGCCCCATGATGTTTTCCGCGACCGAGTTCAGGAGATCGAGATCTTCCTTGCGCCCGAGCCCATGCTCGATCCGATGCACCACGCGATACAGCCAGCCCGTGCCTTCACGGCACGGCGTGCACTGACCGCATGACTCCTCGTAATAGAAGTACGACAGACGCAAGAGCGAGCGCACCATGCAGCGCGTTTCGTTCATGACGATGACCGCGCCCGAGCCCAGCATGGAGCCTTGCTTGGCGATGGCATCGTAGTCCATGTCGGTCTTGAGCATGGCGTCACCGGGGACGACCGGCGCGGACGAACCACCCGGAATCACGGCCTTGATCGACTGGCCGCGCACGCCGCCGGCGAGTTCCATCAACGTGGCGAACGGCGTGCCGAGCGGGACTTCGTAATTGCCCGGACGGTTCACATCGCCCGACACGGAGAAGATCTTCGTGCCGCCGTTGTTCGGCTTGCCGATTTCGAGGTAATTCTGCGGACCGATTTCGAGCAGGAACGGCACGGCCGCGAAGGTCTCGGTGTTGTTGATCGTGGTCGGCTTGCCATACACGCCGAAGCTCGCCGGGAACGGCGGCTTGAAGCGCGGCTGGCCCTTCTTGCCTTCCAGCGATTCGAGCAACGCGGTTTCCTCGCCGCAGATATACGCGCCGTAACCGTGGTGCGCATGAAGCTCGAACGAGAAGCCGGAGCCCAGAATGTTCGCGCCGAGATAACCGGCCGCACGCGCTTCTTCCAGCGCCTGCTCGAACACGCGGTAGACCTCGAAAATCTCGCCGTGGATATAGTTGAAACCCACGGTGATACCCATGGCATACGCGCCGATGGCCATGCCTTCGATCAGCGAATGCGGGTTCCAGCGCAGGATGTCGCGGTCCTTGAACGTGCCCGGCTCGCCTTCGTCCGAGTTGCAGACGAGATACTTCTGCCCCGGAAACTGACGCGGCATGAAGCTCCACTTCAGGCCGGTCGGGAAGCCCGCGCCGCCTCGGCCACGCAGACCCGACGCTTTCACGTCGGCGATGACCTGCTCGGGCGAAATCTTCTCTTCGAGAATACGGCGCAGTTGCTTGTAGCCGCCGCGCGCGACGTAATCTTCGAGATGCCAGTTCTCGCCATTGAGACCGGCGAGGATCAGCGGCTTGATGTGACGATCGTGGAGTGACGTCATTTCGAAAGTTCCTCGATCAACTGGTCGATCTTCTCGCGGCTCAGGAAGCTGCACATGCGATGGTTGTTCACCAGCACCACGGGCGCATCGCCGCAAGCGCCGAAGCACTCGCCTTCCTTCAGCGTGAATTTGCCGTCCGGCGTGGTTTCGCCGAAATCGATTCCAAGCTTCTGCTTCAAATATTGCGCCGCGCTGTCCGAGCCGCCGTCCGGGCCGAGTTGGCAGGGCAAGTTCGTGCACAGCGTGATCTTGTGGCGGCCCACCGGCTTCAGTTCGAACATGGTGTAGAACGTGGCCACTTCCTGCACGGCGACCGGCGCCATGCTCAGGTAGGTGGCGACGAACTCCATGAGTTCGGGCGACAGCCAGCCGTGCTCTTCCTGAGCGACAGCCAATGCGGCCATCACCGCCGATTGCTTCTGCTCGGGCGGATATTTCGCGACCGCGCGATCGATTTCTTTCAGGCCTTCAGCTGAGATCATTTTCAGACACGACTCTTTCAATTCCTACCGAACGAAAACCTGCCGCGCGTTGGCTTGCGGCAGACCTGGCGTCCTGCGGTTTCCTGTTAGTGCTGCTTCGCTTTCGCTTCACGGCGATTCATGGCGACGCTGTCGCAACCTGGCGCCCTGCGTGCTCAGCGATCGATCTCGCCGAACACGATGTCCTGCGTGCCGATGATCGTCACGGCATCGGCGATCATGTGACCACGCGCCATTTCATCGAGCGCGGCAAGGTGCGCGTAACCTGGCGCGCGAATCTTCAGGCGGTACGGCTTGTTCGCGCCGTCCGACACCAGATAGATGCCGAACTCGCCCTTCGGATGCTCGACCGCGGCATACGTCTCGCCTTCGGGTACATGGAAGCCTTCGGTGAAGAGCTTGAAGTGGTGAATCAGCTCTTCCATGTTGCTCTTCATGCCGACGCGCGACGGCGGCGCAACCTTGTGATTATCGACCATCACAGGGCCGGGATTCTTGCGCAGCCAGTCAATGCACTGTTTGGCGATGCGCACGGACTGCCGCATTTCCTCGACGCGCACGAGGTAACGGTCGTAGCAATCGCCGTTCACGCCCACCGGGATATCGAAGTCGAGCTGGTCATACACTTCGTACGGCTGCTTCTTGCGCAGATCCCATTCGATGCCCGAGCCACGCAACATGGCGCCGGAAAAGCCCATCTGCAACGCGCGCTCCGGACTCACCACGCCGATGCCCACCAAGCGCTGCTTCCAGATACGGTTGTCGGTGAGCAAGGTTTCGTACTCGTCGACGCAACCCGGGAAGCGGTTGAAGAAGTCTTCGATGAAGTCGAGCAACGAACCCTGACGCGTCTCGTTCATCCGGTCCAACGCCTTCGCATTGCGAATCTTGGACGCCTTGTATTGCGGCATCGCGTCAGGCAAGTCGCGATAGACGCCGCCCGGACGATAGTAGGCCGCGTGCATGCGCGCGCCCGACACCGCCTCGTACACGTCCATCAAATCTTCGCGTTCGCGGAAGGCGTAGAGGAACACGGCCATCGCGCCGACGTCCAGCGCGTGCGAACCGATCCACATCAAATGGTTCAGAACGCGCGTGATTTCGTCGAACAGCACGCGGATGTACTTCGCGCGCACCGGCACGTCGATGCCGAGCAACTTTTCGATGGCGAGCACATAGCCGTGCTCGTTGACCATCATCGACACGTAGTCGAGACGGTCCATGTACGGAACGGACTGGATGAAAGTCTTGGTTTCCGCGAGCTTTTCGGTCGCACGATGCAGCAGGCCGATATGCGGGTCGGCGCGCTGGATGACTTCGCCATCCAGTTCGAGCACGAGACGCAGCACGCCGTGCGCGGCAGGGTGTTGGGGGCCGAAGTTCAGCGTGTAATTCTTGATCTCTGCCATGGCGTTCTCTTAATGTTTCAGACCGCCGTAGCGATCTTCACGGATCACGCGCGGGATGATCTCGCGCGGTTCGATCGTCACGGGCTGATACACGACGCGCTTCTCTTCCGGGTCGTAACGCATTTCGACGTAGCCGGAAATCGGGAAGTCCTTGCGGAACGGATGGCCGATGAAACCATAGTCCGTGAGAATGCGGCGCAAATCCGGATGGCCTTCGAACACGATGCCGTAGAGGTCGAACGCCTCGCGCTCGTACCAGTTCGCCGACGACCAGATATCGACGACGGACGGCACGATAGGCACTTCGTCGTCCGGAGCAAATACGCGAACGCGAACGCGCCAGTTGTTCGACACCGACAGCAGATGCAGCACCGCCGCGAAACGCGGGCCGTCATACGCGCCTTCACCGAAGGTCGAGTAGTCGACGCCGGCCACGTCCATGCACTGTTCGAAGCCGAGCGAACGGTTGTCGCGCAGTTCCTTGCAGACGTCCAGGTAGTGGTCCGCCTTGACCACGATCGTCATTTGCCCGAGCGAATCCGTGATGCTCAGGAGACGGCCGCCAATTGCCGTCTCGAGATTCGCTTTGAGGGTCTCGAGTTTGCTTGCCATAGTTTCGGGAGGCTCAGCCCTTACTGACGGGCGATGGTGTTGGTGCGGCGAATCTTCGCCTGCAACTGGATCACGCCGTAGACGAGCGCTTCGGCGGTCGGCGGGCAGCCCGGAACGTAGACATCCACTGGAACGATACGGTCACAGCCACGCACGACGGAATACGAATAGTGGTAGTAGCCGCCGCCGTTGGCGCACGAACCCATGGAGATCACCCAGCGCGGCTCGGCCATCTGGTCGTACACCTTACGGAGCGCGGGCGCCATCTTGTTGCAGAGCGTGCCGGCGACGATCATGACATCCGACTGGCGCGGACTCGGGCGGAACACCACGCCGAAGCGGTCCAGATCGTAGCGGGCCGCGCCCGCATGCATCATCTCGACCGCACAACACGCGAGACCGAACGTCATCGGCCACAGGGAGCCGGTGCGCGTCCAGTTGATGAGCTTGTCAGCCGTGGTGGTGACAAAGCCTTCTTTCAAGACCCCTTCGATACTCATTTGTTTTCCACTCCAGATGAGCCGCCAGCCAAAGCCGCCCATGAATCCGGTGATCTGACCGTCATTCCCAGTCGAGCCCGCCCTTTCTCCAGATGTAGGCGAACCCAAGCAAAAATTCGAGCAGAAAGATCATCATGGCCATGAAGCCCGGCCATCCGATGTCGCGCAGGGAAACACCCCACGGGAACAGGAACGCCGTTTCGAGATCGAAAATGATGAATAGAATCGCGACGAGATAGTACCGTACATCGAACTTCATACGCGCGTCTTCGAACGCTTCGAAGCCGCATTCGTACGGCGCATTCTTCTCGGTGTCAGGTCTGTTGGGACCGAGAATCTTGCCAATGCTAACCAACGCTATACCTAAACCGAGGCCTACCAGCAGAAACAAGAAGACGGGGTAATAGGGTGCGAGGTTCAAGGCTATCCTCTGATCGGTAGATGTGGTCTGTTGTTGATTGAGGCACTGCTGCCGGGACAAACCGCCCGGCGCGAAATCACTTGGGACCGCTCACGAATACAACCATAACGTAAGGGTACTCCAGAAGTGACAATGCCAGCCGAAGCGAAGCAGCGGCTGGCATTGGATAACTTTGGTGCCGACGGCGAGACTCGAACTCGCACAGCTTTCGCCACTACCCCCTCAAGATAGCGTGTCTACCAATTTCACCACGTCGGCACTGTACTGCAATCCGGGAAAACAACTTCTTTATTGCCGCGAATCGCTTCAAGACTTGAATTATAACCACCCCATGCGAATTGTTCAACGCACAAAAAGCGGATAACGCGAAATATTTGTTCTTCGCTGACTATGCATTACTTCGGTACGTCAGAGCCGGATGCAGGCGCAGCGGGTGCGGCAGCAGACGCAGCAGGAGCCGCCATCGCCGGTGCCGAAGCCGACTTTGCCGCCGCCGGTGCCGATGTCGCAGGTGCGGCACCCAACAAACCTGCCGATGCCTGCGTCTTGTAGCTACCGAGGTAAGTCAACGCGAGCGTGGTCACGAAGAAGACCGCCGCGAGAACCGCAGTCGTGCGCGACAAAAAGTTTGCAGAACCCGTCGCACCGAACAAACTGCCCGATGCACCACTGCCGAACGCCGCACCCATGTCCGCGCCCTTGCCGTGCTGCAAGAGCACCAGCCCGATCACGCCCAACGCCGACAACAACTGGACGACGACAATCAATGTCTTCAAATACAGCATCTCAACTCACCTGATCTTGATGTTTCCGTGACACGCGATTATCGCGATGCCTCTTTCGATTCACCCGCACGAACGCCCGTTATTGAGCGGCCTGTGCGGCCTGGCAGATCGCCAGAAAATCCTTCGACTTCAGCGACGCGCCGCCGATCAGCCCGCCGTCGATATCTCGTTGCCCGAACAATTCCTTGGCATTCTCCGGCTTCACGCTGCCGCCGTACAGAATGGACACGTTCGCGACTGCTTCGCCCGCTTCGGCCAGCTTGCCGCGCACGAACGCATGAACGTCCTGCGCCTGTCCGGTCGATGCGCTCTTGCCCGTGCCAATCGCCCAGACGGGCTCGTAGGCCACCACGATCTTCGCGGCCTGCTCCGGCGTCAACGCCGTCAACACCGCATCGAGTTGCGTGGCGATGACCTGCTCGGTCTGCCCCGACTCGCGCTGCTCCAGTGTTTCGCCCAGACAAAGAATGGGCGTGAGATGCGCGCTCAACGCACGCAGCGCTTTTTCGGCCACCAGTTCCGGCGTTTCGCCATGATACGCCCGACGCTCCGAATGCCCGACGATCGCGTAAGTCACGCCGAAATCCGCCGCCATTTCCGCTGCTACTTCGCCGGTGTAGGCGCCGTGCGAGTGCGCGGAAACATCCTGCACGCCCCAACGGACCACCGAGCCGCTCAACAACGCCTGCGACTGCGCGAGATACGGGCACGGCACGCAAACGCCCACCCGCACACTCTTCTGCAAAGCCGATGCCCCCGCCGCGACTTCGGTCAGCAAGGCCGCGTTTTCCTTGATGCGGCCATGCATCTTCCAGTTGCCCACCACCAGTTTTGCTCGCTCTCTGGACATAAGTCTCGCCAAACTCTCTGATTCGGCGGCGACTCGATTTTTTGCCTGCTCCGGTTTGTTCTGCCTCCGGATGAGAGCGCCGCCCTGTTGTTGGATTGAACCGCTGGAACCGCAAACTCCCTGCCAACCGCTTGCAAAACAGGCGATTTTACTGTGATACGCGCAAACCGGTCAAACTTCCGAAATAATGCGCGCGCCAGCTTATCCGTTAAGCGTCATCGCGCCAGTCCAGCACGATCTTGCCGACGTGCGTGCTGCTTTCCATCAGCGTGTGCGCGGCCGCGGCATCGCGTGCCGGGAAGACTTCATGAATCACGGGCTTGATGCGCCCCGCTTCCAGCTCCGGCCACACATGCTCCTTGAGCTTCGCCGCGATCTTCGCCTTGAACGCGACCGAACGCGGCCGCAGCGTCGATCCCGTGATGACGAGCCGTCGCCGCAAAATATCGTTCAGGTTGATCTCGGCCTTCGCGCCGCCGAGCAGCGCGATCACGCAGATGCGTCCGCCATCGGCCAGCGACTTCAGTTCGCGCGGCAGATAGTCGCCCGCGACCATGTCGAGAATCACGTCCACGCCACGATCGTTCGTCAGCGACTTCACCACTTCGACGAAATCTTCCGTCTTGTAGTTGATCGCCCGCTCCGCGCCCAGCGCCTCACACGCGCGACACTTTTCGTCGGTCCCTGCCGTCGCGAATACGCGATGCCCCAACGCCTTCGCAATCTGAATCGCCGTCACACCGATGCCGCTCGACCCGCCCTGCACGAGCAGCGTTTCTTCCTCGCCGTTCTCGCCCGAACCGAGATGCGCGCGTTCGAACACGTTGCTCCACACCGTGAAGAACGTCTCGGGCAACGATGCCGCCTCGATATCCGAGAACCCCTTCGGCACCGGCAAGCACTGTTCGAGCGGCGCAACCGCGAACTCGGCATACCCGCCGCCCGCGAGCAGCGCGCACACGCGATCACCCTTCTTCAGCCCGAACGGATTGTGCTTCGGATCGAAATCGCCATCGACGATTTCGCCCGCCACTTCCAGCCCCGGCAAATCCGACGCGCCCGGCGGCGGCGCATACGCACCCTTGCGCTGAAACACGTCCGGCCGGTTCACGCCGGACGCCGCGACCTTGATGAGCACTTCCTTCTTGCCCGCGGCGGGCGTCGGACGCTCGCCCAGCTTCAAGACTTCGGGTGCGCCAAATTCGGTGATTTCGACGGCCTTCATATTCTCTCCGTGGGTCGCGTAGTCGAACCGGATGACACTGCGTGCGCGGGCACAGCAATTCGCGCTCCACACTGCCATCGGGTCCGGGCGCTCGTCGGACAAAGCATCGCCCGATGAGCGTCAGACAAGAAAACGGCCGGCTCGCATTCGCGGCCGGCCGTCCATCACCTTAACGCATTACTGCTGCGTCGGCTCGCCCTGCTGTGCAGCTTCGTTCAGCAGCGCCTTGGCCGACAAACGCACGCGACCCTTCTCGTCCGTCTGGATGACCTTGACCTTCACGATCTGGCCTTCCTTCAGATAGTCGTTGATGTCCTTCACGCGCTCGTTGACGATCTCGGAGATATGCAGCAGACCGTCCTTGCCCGGCAGGATGTTGATGATCGCGCCGAAGTCCAGCAGCTTGAGCACCGGGCCTTCGTAGATCTGACCCACTTCCACTTCCGCCGTGATGTTCTCGATGCGCTTCTTGGCTTCCGCCATGCCTTCCGCGCTCGTGCTGGCGATCGTTACCACGCCGTCGTCCGAAATGTCGATGGTCGTGCCCGTTTCTTCCGTCAGCGCGCGAATGACCGAACCGCCCTTGCCGATCACGTCGCGGATCTTCTCCGGATTGATCTTGATGGTGATCATGCGCGGCGCGTAGTCCGACAGGTTCGTGTTCGTGTGCGGAACGGCGGCGGTCATCTTGCCGAGGATATGCATGCGGCCTTCCTTCGCCTGCGCGAGCGCGACCTGCATGATTTCCTTGGTGATGCCCTGAATCTTGATGTCCATCTGCAGCGCGGTCACGCCTTGCGCCGTGCCGGCCACCTTGAAGTCCATGTCGCCCAAGTGATCTTCGTCGCCGAGAATGTCCGTCAGCACCGCGAACTTGTTGCCTTCGAGGATCAGGCCCATGGCGATGCCCGCGACGTGCGCCTTCATCGGCACGCCGGCGTCCATCAGCGCGAGGCAGCCGCCGCAGACTGACGCCATCGACGACGAACCGTTCGATTCCGTGATTTCCGACACCACGCGGATCGAGTAACCGAATTCGTCCGGACCCGGCAGGCACGCGACCAGCGCGCGCTTGGCCAGACGGCCGTGGCCGATTTCACGGCGCTTCGGCGAACCGACGCGGCCCGTTTCGCCCGTCGCGAACGGCGGCATGTTGTAGTGAAGCATGAAGCGCTCGCGGTATTCGCCTTCGAGCGCGTCGATGCTCTGCTCGTCGCCCTTGGTGCCGAGCGTGGCGACGACCATCGCCTGCGTCTCGCCACGCGTGAAGAGCGCGGAGCCGTGCGTGCGCGGCAACACGCCCGTGCGGATTTCGATCGGACGCACGGTGCGCGTGTCGCGGCCGTCGATACGCGGTTCGCCGTTCAGGATCTGCGAACGGACGATCTTCGCTTCGATATCGAACAGGACGTTGCCGACGCTCGCTGCATCTGCCGCGACGGTGCCGTTCGCCGCTGCTTCCTCGGCCAGCTTCTTCGAGGTCGCCGAATACACTTCCTTCAGCTTGGCCGAACGTGCCTGCTTATTGCGCAATTGGTAGGTGGCTTCCAGTTCCGGCTTGGCGATTTCCGTGACGCGCGCGATCAGCGCTTCGTTCTTCGGCGCGGGCTGCCAGTCCCATTCCGGCTTGCCGCCGTCACGCACGAGTTCATGGATCGCGTCGATGGCGATCTGCATCTGCTCGTGGCCGAACACGACCGCGCCGAGCATCACTTCTTCGGAAAGCTGTTGTGCTTCGGATTCGACCATAAGCACCGCGCGTTCCGTGCCGGCGACGATCAGATCGAGCGCCGATTCCTTCATCTGCGGACGCGTCGGATTCAGCACGAATTCGTTGTTGATGTAGGCCACGCGTGCCGCGCCCACCGGGCCGTTGAACGGCAAACCGGAGATGGCCAGCGCCGCGGATGCGCCGATCAGCGCCGGGATATCTGCCGGAACGTCCGGGTTCAGCGACAGAACGTGAATCACGACCTGCACTTCGTTATAGAAGCCTTCCGGGAACAGCGGACGCAGCGGACGGTCGATCAGGCGCGAGATCAGCGTTTCGCCTTCCGACGGACGGCCTTCGCGACGGAAGAAACCGCCCGGAATCTTGCCGGCGGCGTAGGTCTTTTCGAGGTAATCGACGGTCAGCGGGAAAAAGTCCTGACCCGGCTTGGCGGTTTTCGCGCCGACGACGGTTGCGAGCACCACGGTATCTTCGACATCGACGATGACCGCGCCGCTTGCCTGACGGGCGATCTCACCCGTTTCGAGGCGGACGTTATGCTGTCCCCACTTGAATTCTTTGACGATCTTATTGAACATTTTGACTCCTTCTACGTTTGCGCCCGCGCCGTCGCTGCGACGGTGCGGGCGGGACGATCCGCGCCACGCGTAGAGGTGTCTTATGCCATTCCAGCGCGGCCGCTGTGCGCGTGCGGCGCTGGAATGACATAAAGCTCTGCCGCGAGGCCGGACCAGTGTCTATCCGGATATGCGATCCGGGTAAAGCCTGTGACTACCGAACTTCGAATGACGGCATGACGACCGGAACGCGCAAAAACAAAGTGCCTGTATCAGCGAACTGACACAGGCACTTCGATCTAACGCTGGTCGCGTGAAGCCAATTACTTGCGCAGACCCAGCTTTTCGATCAGCGAGCGATAACGATCTGCGTCCTTGCCCTTCAGATAGTCGAGCAGCTTGCGGCGACGGCTCACCATGCGCAGCAGACCGCGGCGGCTGTGGTGATCCTTCGAGTGGGCCTTGAAGTGGAGCGTCAGTTCGTTGATGCGGCTCGTGAGCAGTGCGACTTGCACTTCGGGAGAACCGGTGTCGTTGGCACCGCGCGCGTGTTCGGCGACGATGTCGGACTTCTTGATTTCTGCGACGGACATTTACTTTTCCTTTGAAACAGACAAGCGGTCACGGAAGAAAGGCCGTGCCGTGGGTTTTTACACTTACATTCGACGATTGCTTCGGTTTTCGGAGGCCCAGTTTCAGAACGCAGGCCATGCCAAAAAACGAAGCGCAGAGTATAGCACAACGCAACGTCGCTTCGGCGCGGGTTCAGCGTGCCGGGCGCGTCATGTGGCAGGTCGTCGGCGGCGCGGTCTTTTCGGCGGGCACGGCCAGCAACGTGCGGAAACCGTAGCCCGAGCCTTCGTTATCGAAGGCAACTCCCGGCGCTCCGGCCTTGTCCATCTCCATCACGTATAGGGGCTGAATCAGTTGATGATCCTCGGCGCGCATCGTCATGGGATGAAAACCGTCGCCGTCGAAGCGCATGCCTTCGAGCGTGCGCGCCACCGCGAACGGATCGGCGCTGCCGGCGCGGGTCATGGCGGCGGCGAGCATTTCGATCATCAGCGGCATGCGCAACACGAGGTAATCGTCCGATGCCGCCGGAAAGCGCGCGCGAAACGCCCGGTAATACGCGTCAGACGCCGCGCCGCCCGCGTTCGGATGCCAGTCCGCGACCGCGATCACGCGTTTCACGCCGGCATCGCCGAGCGCGGCCGGTGCGCCCAAGCCGTTCCCATAGAACGTGTAGAACTTCGTGTCCAGACCCTGTTCACGCGCCGCCTTCACCAGCAGCGTGAGATCGTTGCCCCAGTTGCCGGTGATGACCGCATCCGCGCCACTTGCGCGAATCTTCGCGATGTACGGCGCAAAATCCTTCACGCGCCCGATCGGATGAAACTCATCGCCCGCAATCGCGATGTCGGGCCGTTTCTCCTTGAGCGCGCGCTGCGCTTCGCGGCTTACGTCGTGGCCGAAGCTGTAATCCTGATTCAGCAGATAAACCTTCTTCACCGCGTGATCGCGTTGCAGCGCGTCGGCGAGTGCGTCCATGCGCATGCCGACGTGGGCATCGAAACGGAAATGCCAGAAATCGCATGCTTCGTTGGTCAACGCGGGATCGTCAGCCGAGTAGTTCAGAAACACCACGCGACGGTCCGGCTCACGCGCGTTTTGCTTGTCGATGGCCGAGACCAGCGCCGCCGCCACCGCCGAACTATTGCCCTGCATGACGAAGCCGATCTTGTCGTCGATGGCCGCGCGCAACGCCACCAGACTCGCCTCGCTGCTGCCCTTGCCATCGAGCACGACGAGTTGCAGCGGATGCATGCCATCGGCCAGCTTCACGCCGCCGCGCGCGTTCACGCGTTCGATGCCGAAGCGCAGATTGCGCTCGACCATCGCGCCTGCGTTGGCGAACGGACCGGACATGCCTTCGATCAGCGCGAGCTTCACCGGCGGAAGATCGGCCGCGAGCGCATTCGTCATCAGCGACAAAACCGCGCAGGCGGATGCCGCCAGCCGCCATCCTCGTTTGAACCAGAACGCCATCGGACTTTCCGTTGCAGTGAAAGCGCGGATCATAGGCTGCGTGGAGATTTTCGCGCAAGCGTCGGGAAGGCAAGCATCGACAATAAAGCGCGAATCGATGCGCGTTGCGGCGAATGTTTTGGCCCGTTCGCGTGTCAAAATCAGAAGGCAAAACGAATACAGCACTTGGAGGCTGACATGCGGTTCTCTTGCGACAAACTACGCGGCGCGCTCGCGGGCGTGGCCGCTGCTTTCATGCTCACGGCCTGCGTTCAGCCGTGGCAAGCCGTGCCGCCCGGCGCGGATGCATCCGCCCTCACCGCGCGTCTCGGCCCGCCGCGCGAAGTCTACGATTTGCCCAACGGCGACAAGCGCCTCATGTGGCCGACGCAACCGCTCGGCGAATTCACCACGGCAGCGGACGTGGATGCATCGGGCAAGGTGGTGAGCCTTCGACAAGTGCTCGACGAAAACGAGTTCTACAAGGCGCAGATCGGCACATGGACCAAGAAGGACGTGCTCGTGAACTTCGGCCGGCCCGTGGAGACTTCGTATTTTCCGCTGATGAAGCGCGAAGTCTGGACCTATCGCTACATGGAGTCGAACATCTGGTACATGATGTACAGCTTCTATTTTGACGAACAAGGCGTGGTGCGCCTGACGCAGAAAACGCCCGACCCGCTGCACGATCCCGACCGGCGCAACATGTTCTGAGCATCGAAAAAGCAAAAAGCCCTCGCGGAAATTTTCGTTCCGCGAGGGCTTTTTCTTGCCGCAAGCCTTGACGCATCAAAGCTGCGGATTGAGCTTCTCGACCTTCGAATGCAGCTTGTTGAGCGCCGCCAGATAAGCCTTGGCCGATGCCGCGACAATATCCGGGTCCGTGCCCACGCCGTTCACGATCCGCCCGCTCTTGGACAGCCGCACCGTCACTTCGCCCTGCGCCTGCGTGCCCGTCGTGATGGCGTTGACCGAATACAGAATCAGTTCCGCGCCGCTGTCCACCTTCGATTCGATCGCGTGCAAAGTCGCATCGACCGGGCCGTTGCCGCGCGCTTCGCCCGTGACTTCCGCGCCTTCCACCGCGAACACGACCTGCGCCTGCGGCTGCTCGCCGGTTTCGGAGTGCTGCTTCATCGAGACGAAGCGGAAGTGTTCCTTCGCCTGCGCTTCGGCGGATTCCTCGGAGACGATCTGCATGATGTCTTCATCGAAGATTTCGGCTTTGCGGTCCGCGAGTTCCTTGAAGCGCGCGAACGCGGCGTTCACATCGGCTTCGGATTCGAGCGTCACGCCCAGTTCTTCCAGACGCTGCTTGAACGCGTTACGGCCCGACAACTTGCCGAGCACGATCTTGTTCGCGCTCCAGCCCACGTCTTCCGCGCGCATGATTTCGTAGGTGTCGCGCGCCTTGAGCACGCCATCCTGATGGATGCCCGACGCATGCGCGAACGCATTCGCGCCGACCACGGCCTTGTTCGGCTGCACGACGAAACCCGTGATCTGCGAGACGAGCTTCGAAGTCGGCACGATCTGCGATGTATCGATGCCAAGCTCCAGCCCGAAGTAATCCTTGCGCGTCTTGACAGCCATCACGATTTCTTCCAGCGATGTATTGCCCGCGCGCTCGCCCAGCCCGTTGATCGTGCATTCCACCTGACGCGCGCCGCCGATCTGCACGCCCGCGAGCGAATTGGCGACGGCCATGCCGAGATCGTCGTGGCAGTGCACGGACCAGACCGCCTTGTCCGAATTCGGCACGCGTTCGCGCAGCGTCTTGACGAGCTGGCCGTACAGTTCCGGCACGCCGTACCCGACCGTATCCGCGATATTGATGGTGCGTGCGCCTTCGTTGATCACCGCTTCGAGCACGCGGCACAGAAAGTCGATGTCCGTGCGGCTGCCGTCTTCCGGCGAAAACTCGACATCATCCGTGAACTTGCGGGCGAAGCGAACCGCGAGCTTGGCCTGTTCGTAGACCTGTTCCGGCGTCATGCGCAGCTTCTTTTCCATGTGCAGCGCGGACGTCGCGATGAACGTGTGGATGCGGAACTGGTTCGCGGGCTTGAGCGCATCGGCGGCGCGCTGGATGTCCTTGTCGTTCGCGCGGGCGAGCGAGCAGACCGTGCTGTCCTTCACGAGCGAGGCGATGGTTTGAATCGCATCGAAATCGCCGTTCGAGCTGGCGGCGAAACCCGCTTCGATCACATCGACCTTCATGCGCTCCAACTGCTTCGCGATGCGGATTTTCTCCTCCTTCGTCATCGACGCGCCGGGGGACTGCTCGCCATCGCGCAAGGTCGTATCGAAGATGATCAACTTGTCTGCTGCCATGTTGGACTCCTGCTCCTGTGGGGAGATTTATCGATTATCGGTAATCGAGGTAAACAAACGATAGAACAAAAGGGAATTCGGGTGTTCGCGCCACCGCTGGCGTCGAAAACCGAGAACGAGCAGACGGAGGGCGAGACGACTCAGCGCGGTAGGCGCGCTAGATGCGATAGTGCGCGTAGAAGCGCACCAGCGGAGAACAGCGAGAGAGGGAACGAGAAAAAGTTCATTCAAAAACTATAACGGCTTTCGGCGGCGCGTGCAATGAGGCTTTCCGATTGCACCGATTGACTTGGTTTGCTGCTCATCGGCAGCTTTTCAGCTCATCAAAAGCAAAAAGCCTGCATTCCCGAGAAGGAAGCAGGCTTTTCGATATACCGACCGACCGCGAACTTACTGGGCGCCGATGGTCGCGCTCACGCGTTGGCGCAACTCGCTGCCATCGCCAATCTGCGCATTCTCGATGCGGCGCGCACCGGTGAAATGCTTTTCCCAGTAGCCCTCATCCAGATCGTCCACGCGGATGGTGCTGCCGGTAGACGGCGAATGCACGAACTTGTTGTCGCCGATATAAATGCCCACGTGCGAGAACGACCGCCGCATGGTGTTGAAGAACACGAGATCGCCCGGCTTGAGATCGGCGACGGTGACCTTCTCGCCGACGCGGCTCATTTCCTCGGCGCGGCGCGGCAAGGTCATACCGAGCGTGTCCTGAAACACGTAGCGCACGAACCCGCTGCAATCGAGACCGGAATCCGGCGTGTTGCCGCCCCAGCGGTAGCGCACGCCGATCATATTGAGCGCGCCGACGACGACGTCGCCTGCCTTGCTCGCCACGCCGGAGAGAAACGATCGTGCGCCGCCAGACGTGCTGGCCGTGACCTGGTTTGCGGTGTCGCCGGACTTCGATGAAGCGGCGCTGTTGCTAGAAATTTGGCTGTTACTGCTGACTTCGTCGGCGAACGCGACGGAGGTGGTTGTCATCAGAAGGCCGATCAACATGCGGGCGGTAGCACGCTTGCATGTCTGAGTCAACTTTTGTGGTTGCATCGGTCGGTAGGTTTTACAAATTAAAGACTGTTAAATCAGGGAGATACGTGAAAGTTTGGAGGATACTAGCCACAAATTATTTAACTGTCAAAAGAAATAGGAAAATACAATCGAGCCATGCACCCAATTGGAGAAAGAGAAAGATTTTTAGGATTCCAGCGATGCCCTTAGGAGCTTTCGGGTGTATTCCTCAGACGGGTTCGCAAAAATCTTCTCTACTTCGCCGGACTCGACGACAATTCCATCTTTCATGACCGCGACGCGATGCGCCATGGCGCCGATCACTTGTAAGTCGTGGCTAATAAAAACGTATCCGAGATTGTGTTTCTTCTGTATGTCGGCTAACAGGGCCAGAACTTGAGTCTGAATCGAGACATCGAGCGCGCTGGTGGGCTCGTCGAGAATCAGAATGCTCGGTTCCAGCACGAGCGCGCGCGCAATCGCGATCCGCTGACGCTGCCCGCCTGAGAACTCGTGCGGGTAGCGCGTAAGCGCCGTGCGGTCCAGTCCGACTTCGCGCAATACTGCAATCACGCGTGTGCGACGCGCGGCGGCATCCATTTCCGGGCGATGCAGCGCCAGCCCTTCCCCCACGATCCGCTCGACCGTCTGACGCGGCGACAGCGAACTGAACGGGTCCTGAAACACCACTTGCAGGTTCGAGCGCAGCACGGTTTTTTCGCGTCCGCGAAAATCGCCGAGCGCGCGGCCCTGGAACTGCACGCGGCCGTGCGACACGCGCTGCAGCCCGAGCAGCGCCATCGCGAGGGTGGACTTGCCCGAACCCGATTCCCCGACGATGCCCAGCGTCTCGCCCTGCCGCACGGTCAGCGACACATCGTCCACGGCCTTGAAGCGGCCGCGCCGGAACCAGCCGACGACGCCCGGCAGATGCATCGGGTAATCGACGGACACGTCTTTCGCGTCGAGCAAGACCGGTGCGATGGGCAAAACCGGCAACACAGTCCGCTTCGGCCTGCTCTGCAAAAGCCGCTGCGTGTACGGATGCTGCGGCGACTCGAAAATCTCCTTCACGCTGCCGGTTTCGACGAGCACGCCCTGCTCCATCACCGCCACGCGTTCGGCAAAGCGCCGCACCAGATTCAGATCGTGCGTGATGAGCAGCACCGCCATGCCGCGCTTTTCCGCCTCGTCGCGCTGAAGCTCCAGCAGCAGTTCGACGATCTGCGCGCGGATCGTCACGTCGAGCGCGGTCGTCGGTTCGTCGGCGAGCAAGAGGCGCGGACGGCACGCGAGCGCCATCGCGATCATCACGCGCTGACGCTGCCCGCCCGATAGCTGATGCGGATAGCTGTCCACACGCCGCTGCGGCTCGGTAATGCCGGTGCGCTCCAGCAGCGCGATTGCCCGCGCGCGCGCCTCGCGCGGCGTCGCGCCATCGTGAAGCTGAATGGTTTCGCCGATCTGATCGCCCACCGCGTAGAGCGGATTGAGCGCGGTCATCGGCTCCTGAAAGATCATGGCGATGTCAGAACCGCGCAGGCCGCGCATCGCACGTTCGCTTTTGGCGAGCACGTCCTCGCCGTTGAAGCGGATCGAGCCGCTGAGTTCGGCTTCGTGCACGAGGCGCAGGATGGACAACGCGGTCACGCTCTTGCCCGAACCGGATTCGCCGACCAGCGCCACGCGTTCGCCCGCGTGGATGTCGAGATTCACGCCGTCGACGGCGAGCGTGTCGCCGAAGCGCACGCGCAGGTCTTCGATCTTGAGCAACGGTTCCATCATTGGCCGCCTCCGGCCTTCACCGCATCCGCGATGCGCGTATCCAGCGCGTTGCGCAGCGCATCGCCCATGAAGGTCAGCAGCAGCAGCGTCGCGACGAGCACGCCGAAGGTCGAAAGCGAAATCCACCATGCATCGAGATTGGCCTTGCCTTGCGCCAGCAGTTCACCGAGCGATGGCGTCGGCGACGGCACACCGAGGCCGAGAAAATCGAGGCTCGTCAGCGCGAGAATCGCGCCGCTCATGCGAAACGGCAGGAACGTGATAACTGGCGTCAGACTGTTGGGCAACACATGCCGCCAGATGATCTGCCAATTCGACAGACCCATCGCGCGGGCGGCGCGCACATAGTCCTGCGTGCGATTGCGCAGAAACTCCGCGCGCACATAATCCGACAGCCCGATCCAGCCGAACAGCGACAACAGGATGATGAGCAGCACCAGACTCGGCTCGAAAATCGACGCGAAGATGATGAGCAGATACAACTCCGGCATCGCGCTCCATATCTCGATCAACCGCTGCCCGGTAATGTCGATGCGCCCGCCGAAGTAACCCTGCACCGCGCCCGCCAGCACGCCGAGCACGGTGCCGATGGCCGTCAGCACGAGCGCGAACATCACGGACACGCGAAAGCCATAGACCAGGCGCGCGAACACATCGCGTCCGCGATCGTCGGTGCCGAGCCAGTTCTCGCGCGACGGCGGCGCCGGGTTCGACGCCTTCGAAAAATAGTTGAGCGTGTCGTAGTAATAGTGATTCGGCGGATAGATCACGAAGTTGCCCGGCGTGCCGAAGCGGTCGCGCACGAAAGGATCGAGATAATCCGCGGGCGTGGGAAAGTCGCCGCCAAAGGTCGTCTCCGCATACGTCTTGACGAGCGGGAAATACAGTTGCCCCTGATAGCGCACGACGAGCGGCTTGTCGTTCGACCACAGCGGCCCGGCCAGACTGATGACGAACGCCGCGACGAACACGATCAAGCTCCAATACCCCAGCCGATTACGCCTGAAGCGCAACCACACCCGCCGCCCCGGCGACATCGACGGCCGTTCGCGCAAGGGTTGCGCATCCGTTGCGCGTTGCTGCGTTCGTGACGAAGCCGCACGGTTCACGTTCAGCGCTCCAGTTGTTCGAATTGAATGCGCGGATCGACCCAGACATAGCAGAGATCCGAGATGAGCTTGGTCGCGAGTCCGATCAGCGTGAAAAGATAGAGCGTGCCGAGCACGACCGGATAATCGCGCCGTACGACGGACTCGTAGGACAGGAGCCCGAGGCCATCGAGCGAGAACAGCGTTTCGATCAGCAGGCTGCCCGTGAAGAACGCGCCGATAAACGCCGCCGGAAAGCCGACGATCAGCGGCAGCAGCGCGTTGCGGAACACATGCTTCCACAGCACGCGGCGCTCGCTCAATCCCTTGGCGCGCGCGGTCAGCACGTATTGCTTGCGGATTTCATCGAGGAAGGCGTTTTTCGTGAGCATCGTGACGACCGCGAAGCTGCCCACCACCGACGCGACGATCGGCAACGTGATATGCCACAGATAATCGAGAATCTTGCCGCCGAGCGAAAGCGTTGCCCAGTTGTCGGACGTGAGATTGCGCAGCGGAAACAGTTGCCAGAACGAACCACCGCCGAACAGCACGAGCAAGAGCACGCCAAGCACGAAGCCCGGAATGGCGAAGCCGACGAGCACGACGAGACTCGTCGCGACATCGAACCGCGAACCGTTGCGCACGGCTTTCGCGATGCCGAGCGGCACCGAAATCAGATACGTGAGCAGAAACGTCCACAAGCCGATGCTGATCGACACCGGCAGCTTCGACACGATCAGCGACCACACGCTCTGATGCCGGAAGTAACTCTCGCCCAGATCGAAGCGCGCGAAGCGGCCGAGCATCGAGACATAACGTTGCAGCGGCGGTTTGTCGAAACCGTAGAGCTTCTTCAGTTGCTCGACTTGTTGCGCATCGACGCCGCTGTGCGTGCGCAGCCCGAAGCCGCCTCCGCCGCCTTCCGCGTTGCCGCGCCGCAGATCGTGCACGGCCTGTTCCACCGGCCCGCCCGGCACGAACTGGATCACGACGAACGTGAGCGTGAGCACGCCGATGAGCGTCGGGATCATCAACAGAATGCGTTTGAGGATGTAGCTCCACATGGCGTACCCGTCACCTCGTCAATGTTTGACCCACCACGTCGAGACGATCCAGTCTTCCGCCGTGTAGTACAGCGGCAGTTTGGCCGGATAACCCAACGTGTTGCGATACGCCACGCGATGCGTCGCCGAATACCAGTGCGGGATCACATAGTAGCCGTTCATCAGAACCCGATCGAGCGCGTGCGTGGCATCGACGAGTTGTTCGCGGGTCTGCGCGGACACGACCTGATTCAAAATCGAATCGATGGCCGGCGACTTCACGCCCGCGAGATTGTCCGAGCCCTGCTCGTCCGCCGACTTGCTGCCGAAGCGCGAAATCTGTTCGGTGCCGGGAATCTGCACATCGCCCATGCGCACGCTCGTCACGTCGAAGTCGAAGGCATCGAGCCGTTTCTGGATCAGCGCGTAATCCACGGTGCGAAAGTTCATCGTGATGCCGAGCTTTTGCAGATTGCGCCCGAACGCCGCTGCGACCGGTTCCATGGATACACCGCTGCCCGTGTCATCCAGTATCTCGAAGACGAACGGCTCGCCCTTCGCATTGCGCAGCGCGCCGTCACGATACGTCCAGCCCGCCTGCGCCAGCAACGCGCGCGCCTCGATGAGATTGGCGCGCAGCGAGCCCGGCGGATTCGTGTTGGGCTGCGCGGGCATTTCACCGAACACGGAAGGATCGAGCTGGCTCTTGAGCGGATTGAGGATCGCCAGTTCGCCCGCGCCCGGCGTGCCCTTCGCCTGCAAATCCGTATTCACGAAGAAACTGTCGATACGCCTGTACTGATTGAAGAACAACTGCCGGTTGAGCCATTCGAAGTCGAGCGCGAGATCGAGCGCGCGGCGCACGCGCACATCCTTGAACAAGGGCCGCCGCGTGTTGATGAAAAACCCCTGCATGCCGGTGCCGTTGTGTTGCGGAAACTCATGCTTGATGAGTTCGCCGCTGTCGAAGCGCTTGCCGATGTCACGCCTCACCCAGCTTCGCGCGATGTATTCCACGAGCACGTCGTACTCGCCCGCCTTGAACGCTTCGAGACGCGCGGTGGAGTCGCCGTAAAGCTTGTAGTCGATATGCGCGAAGTTGAAGTATCCCGCGCGCACCGGCAGCGCCGCGCCCCAGTAATCGGGATTGCGTTTGTACGTGATCGTGCGGCCGTTGTCGTAGTGATCGATCAGATACGGACCGCTGCCGATGGGCTGCTGAAACGCGAGTTGATCGAAGGGAATGCGCGTGCCGTCCGGCTTCATCCCCCACTTGCGCGAGAACACCGGAATGCCGCCCGCGAGCAGCGGCATCTCGCGCGTGGCCACCTTGAATTCGAAGCGGATGGTCAGCGGATCGACGATCACCGCGCGCGCGATCTGCCCGAAGTACGTCGCGAATTGCGGCGCGGCCAGCGGGCTTTTCAAGGTCTCGAAGGAGAACTTCACGTCCTCGGCGGTAACCGGATCGCCGTTCGAGAAGCGCGCTTTCGGGTTGATGTGAAACGTCGTGGACTTGCCATCGGGCGCGACGGAGATATCGTCGGCGAGCAGCCCGTATGCGGTCGCGACTTCATCGAGGCTGCCGGTCGTGAGGCTTTCGAACATCAGCGAAAGACCCGGCGCAGGGTTGCCGCGCAGCGTGAACGGATTGAACTTGTCGAAGCTCGTGAGCCGGCTCGGATTGGCGAGCACCAGCGTGCCGTCGCGCGGCGCGTTGGGATCGACGTAATCGAAATGTTTGAAGCCGGCGGGATACTTCGGCTCGCCATATTGCGCGATGGCATGCACGGCAAGCGCGGGACTCGCGAACCACGCGGCCGATCCGGTCAGCAAGAGCGCGATGCAACCACGCCAGGCGTTCAGTGAGCGGATCGTCGTGCGAGTCGTCATAAGCCCCTTTCGTGGATGATGCGCGTTGAACGACTGTAGCCACACGCCTGACCGGGCGTTGCGATGTGAGAGAATTCTACCCAAATTCACGCACTGGCCGGCGCGTATCAAAAGCCGGAGCGCTGCGCGCGTCGAACATCATCGCGATTCGATGACTGACTCGCGCGCGACATTGACATCAAAGGAGCATTCATGGGCTTTCTCGCTGGAAAACGCATTCTGCTGACGGGCTTGCTGTCGAACCGTTCGATCGCCTATGGCATCGCGCAGGCATGCAAACGCGAAGGCGCGGAACTGGCGTTCACTTATGTCGGCGAGCGTTTCAAGGAACGCGTCACCGAGTTCGCGACCGAATTCGGCAGCGACATGGTTTATCCCTGCGACGTCGCCGACGACGCGCAGATCGAAGGCACCTTCGCCTCGCTCAAGGAACGCTGGGACACGCTCGACGGTCTCGTGCATTCCATCGGCTTCGCGCCGCGCGAGGCGATTGCGGGCGACTTCCTCGACGGCATGACGCGCGAGAACTTCCGCATCGCGCACGATATCTCGGCGTACAGCTTCCCGGCGCTCGCCAAGGCCGCGCAACCCATGCTTTCCGCCGATGCCTCGCTGCTCACGCTGACGTATCTCGGTGCGGAACGCGCCATCCCCAACTACAACACGATGGGTCTCGCCAAGGCATCGCTCGAAGCGAGCGTGCGCTACCTCGCAGCATCGCTCGGCAGCAAGGGCGTGCGCGTGAACGGCATTTCGGCCGGCCCGATCAAGACGCTCGCGGCGAGCGGCATCAAGGGCTTCGGCAAGATTCTCGATTTCGTGGAAGACAACGCGCCGCTCAAGCGCAACGTGACCATCGAACAAGTGGGTAACGTGGCGGCGTTTCTGCTGTCGGATCTGTCGGGCGGCATGAGCGCTGAAATCGTTCACGTCGATGCGGGGTTTCACGCGGTGGTCGGCGGCATGGCAGGCATCGGGGAATAAATAAGAAGGCAGCGTAGAAACACGAAGGCCGCTCTCATTGCGAGAGCGGCCTTTTTTATATCAGTGACGTCCGTGCTGCGGGCCGCCGTGTCCACCGTGGCCTCCATGCCCGCCGTGTCCATAGCCATTGCCATGATGCGGCGGCGGCGGTCCGTGATACGGTCCGCGTCCATGTCCGTGATAGCGGTAATAGTCGTTGCGGTTCCAGTAGCGGCGTCCGTCCCAATACCGGTTGCCATGCCAGCCGATCACGATCGGCGGCCCACCATAAACCGGCCCCGGCGCATACAAGACAGGCGGCGGTGGCGGCGCATAAACGGGCGTCGGCGCGACATACACCGGCGGCGGTCCGATATTCACGCCGATGCGCACATCCGCTGCGCGCGCCCCGCTGCTCGTTGCAAACGACATCGCGATCAACGTGCCCGCGACGACCTTCCCCGACCGATTGTTTTTCATGTGCGACGAACCTCGCTGTTCTTGAACACGTGCGAAGCAATGTAGCAAACCTCCGCCGCTGCAATATTTCAGCTTTGTAAGTTCTTGCGCGCGTCAGCGAATCGTCAGGAGAAACCTTACCTTTTGTTACATCGCGAAAAAGACGAAGGGCCATCCGCTTTTGAGCGAATGGCCCTCATAAAGTCACGCGGCAAAACTTGGCTTAATGCCAGCCGCGATGTTCGCCGTGGTCGTGCCCGTAGTAATACCCACCGCCGCCATGTCCGTTATGCCGATACCAGTCGTCGCGATTCCAGTAACGGCGGCCATCCCAGTAACGGTCGCCATGCCAGCCGATCACGATGGCCGGACCGCCATAGCCATACACCGGCGGCGGAGGCGGTGCATACACCACCGGCGGAGGCGGCGGCGCGTACACCGGCGCGGGCGCAACATAGACCGGCGCGGGCACCCCGATGTTCACGCCCACGGACACCCCCGCCATGGCCGCGCCCGAGGCCATCAAACCGCCGATTGCAAGCGCGTAAGCCACGGAAGTCTTCGATACCTTGTTCATGTGAAGCCCACCTCGATGGGTTGGTTGTTGTCGTGAGATGACTATAACCAACCCGGCGATGGGCATCTGTGCAACTTGGTAACGTCCCATTACCAATGAAAACATGCTTACGCGAAGTAAGCGTGGAGGCACCTCGAATGATTAACTCGGCAGTTCCTCGCCCTTCGTTTCCGGCGCCAGCGGAATGACCGCAAGCCCGATCAAAAACGCAATCGATGTCAGCGCAATCGGCACGCCGAGCGTCTTCATGTTGAGCACCATCGCGCCGATGCCGAAGTTCACGATCGCCCCGAAAAAGCGCCCGACCGATGTACAGAACGCAAACGCCGTCGCCCGGACGCGCGTCTCGAACTGCTCCGGCAGCCACAGCGAGAACAGCGCGAAGTTGCCGCCGAAGAAGCCCAGCACGACGAGCATCGCGATGAACGGCACCAGCCCGTTCTGCAGATAGAACGCCCAGCCGAACGCCAATGCAATCGACGCCGCCATGCCCACGAAGTACACCGCCAGCGTCTTCTTCCGGCCGATACGCTCGGCCATCGGCGGCAGCGCGAGACAGCCGACGATCGTGCCGATCGACAACAGCCCCGTCGCGATGGACGCCATGCGCGCCGCCTCGGGCTTGCTCATGCCCGCCTTCGTCGCAAGCTGAATGACCGCCGACGGTTCATACACCGCCCCCGCCCACAAGCCGATGATCGCCACCGTCAGCAACACCGCCGCCACGATGGTCCGCTTGCGGTACTGCGCATTGAAGATCGTCTTGAGGGAGCTTTCGTGCTTGACGTTCGGCGCGGTCGCTTCGGCGCGTTCCCACTTGTCGGTTTCCTTCACGCGCAGCAGCACGAGAATCGACACGACGACCGGAAACAGGCCGACCAAGAACATCGCGCGCCAGCCGAATGCCGCGCCGATGGTGTAGTTCAGCGCCGCCGCCAGGAAGAAGCCCGCGTAGTAACCCGTCTGCAAGTAACCCGCGCCCATCTTCCTGCGATCTTCCGGCCACGCTTCCGCGACATACGTTCCCGCCAGCGCCCATTCCCCGCCGATGCCCACGCCCGCGAAAAAGCGATAAATGCCCAGCGCCCACACCGAATTCGCCGTCGCGGCCAGACCCGTGAAAATCGCGAACGTGAAGATGGTCGCGGCCAGCACCTTGGTGCGCCCGAAGCGATCCGCGAGCGGTCCCCAGATGAACGACAGTCCCCATCCGACCAGAAACAGCGCGAACAGAATCGACCCGGCCAGCCCGACATTCGCGGGCGTCGCGGCATAGCCGGACTTCGGCAGCAACTCGGTGAGCGCTGGCGCGAGCACCAGTGCGTAGATGAACGAATCCATTCCGTCGAGCGTCCAGCCCGCCCAGGCGCCCCAGAAGCCGGTGATCTGAGAACGGTTCAGCGGCGTCTTCGTCGCGCGTCGCGCGCGGATCTGACTGTCTAGCGTGGTCGGCATGGCCTTGTCTCTCCAGATGAAAGAACGAGCACGTCGGCTGCATCGGTTAAGTCGGCGTCTCGGGGAAAGCACTCAAAACATAAGCGCGTTTTTATATATAATATTTGAACATCGACTTCCGACAAGTCCGCACTTTCACCTAGCCATGCCGACAGACCTTACATCCGCAAGCGGCGCGTCCGGCAACGGCGCCTTCCGCGATGCCCAGTTCGAGCCGCGCCAGAGCACTTCGCGCTTTATCGCCGATGCCTTGCGCACCGCCATCGTCGAGGGTTCGTTGTTGCCGGGCGAGCCATTGCGGCAGGACGCGATTGCGCGGCAGTTTTCGGTGAGCGCCATTCCCGTGCGCGAAGCGTTCCGGCAACTGGAAAGCGAAGGCTGGGTGACCATCGAGCAAAATCGCGGCGCGGCGGTCAGCCTTCAATCCGCCGACGAAGCGCGCGAAATCTATGAAATACGCGCGTCGCTGGAGAGTCTTGCCATTGGCATCGCGCTGGAACATCACACGCCGGAAACGCTCGCCGTCGCGCAACGTCTGCTCGAAGCTGCCGAGAAGGAGCCGGACCCCGCGCTCTATGTCGTGCGCAACGAGCAGTTTCATATGAGTCTTTATGCGCCCGCCGCGCGTCCTCGTCTGATGGAACTCATCGGTCAGATGCACCGGCGCGGCGAGCGCTATCTGCGCCTGAAACTCGGTTTGCCGATTCATAAGGACGCGTCGGATGCCGAGCATCGCGCGATTCTGGCAGCGCTCGCTGCACGCGATATCGAACAGGCGCAGACTCTCGTGGCGCGGCATCTGCTGGCCACGGGCGAACTTATTTACCGCTTTCTCGCCGATGCCCAGGCGCTCGCGCAAACCACGCACGTCAGGAAGAAACGCCGTGCATCGTCCAGAACGACTTCACGACAGGCAGACCGATGAACGAAGACGCTCTCGCTCCGACCACCCGTTCCTGGAACACGCGCGCGCAGGAGAAAGCGCGCCGCCTCAAGCTGATCGCGCCGTGGATGAACGGTCCGGTGCTCGACACCGACCGTATCGTCGATGCGTTGAGCGCGCTGATCGTGAGCGGCGATCGTGTCGCGCTCGAAGGCAACAATCAGAAGCAGGCGGATTTTCTGTCGCGCTCGTTCGCCAGGCTGGACGCCGACAAGATTCACGACGTCCATCTGCTCATTTCGAGCATCAGCCGTCCTGAACATCTCGCGCTGTTCGAACAAGGCATCGCGCGCAAGGTCGATTTCGCGTTCGCCGGGCCGCAAAGTCTGCGCGTCGCGCAATTGCTCGAAGACGGCTTGCTGGAGATCGGCGCGATCTACACGTATATCGAGTTGTACGCGCGCATGTTCATCGATCTCACGCCGCAAGTCGCGCTGGTGTGCGCGGTGCAGGCGGACCGTCACGGCAATCTCTACACCGGCGCGAACACCGAGGACACGCCGACCATCGTGGAGGCGACCGCGTTCCGGCAAGGCATCGTGGTGGCGCAGGTCGATGAAATCGTCGATGAACTCCCGCGCGTGGATATTCCCGGCTCGTGGATCGATGTGGTCGTGCAGGCGGATCGTCCGTTCGCGGTGGAACCGCTTTTCACGCGCGATCCGCGTCACATCGGCGAATTGCAGATTCTCATGGCGATGATGACCATTCGCGGCATCTACGACCGTTATGGCGTGACCTCGCTCAATCACGGCATCGGCTTCGATACGGCCGCCATCGAACTGTTGTTGCCGACTTACGGCGAATCGCTCGGACTGAAGGGCAAAATTTGCACGCATTGGGCGCTCAATCCGCATCCGACGCTGATTCCGGCCATCGAATCCGGCTGGGTGGAGAGCGTGCACTGCTTCGGCAGCGAAGTGGGCATGGAGAAATACATTGAGGCGCGGCCCGATGTGTTCTTCACCGGCCGCGACGGCAGCCTGCGTTCGAACCGCGTGTTCTGCCAGCTCGCGGGGCAATACGGCGTCGATCTGTTCATCGGCTCGACCTTGCAGATGGATGCCGATGCCAACTCCTCCACCGTCACGCTCGGACGTCTCGCGGGTTTTGGCGGTGCGCCGAACATGGGCCACGATCCGCGCGGCCGGCGTCATTCGAGCGAGGCGTGGCTCAAGCTGCTGAAGGACGATGGCCCGAATCCGAAGATCGCGCGCGGTCACAAGCTCGTCGTGCAGACCGCCGAGACGTACAAGAAAGGCGGCGAGCCGACCATCGTCGATGCGCTGGATGCGATTGCCGTCGGCGAGAAAAGCGGCATGCCGATCGCGCCCGTCATGATTTACGGCGATGACGTGACGCATGTGGTGACGGAAGAAGGCATCGCGTATCTGCACGCGGCCCAAGGCGTCGATGAACGGCGCGCGGCGCTGGCGGCGGTCGCGGGCGTGACGCCCATCGGCATGCGCGCGGAGCCTGCGAAAACCGCTGAACTTCGGCGGCGCGGGATCGTTGCGTATCCTGAAGATTTAGGCGTGCGGCGCGGGGAAGCGAAGCGTTCGTTGCTTGCGGCGCGCAGCATCGACGATCTGGTGGCGTGGTCGGGCGGACTTTACGCGCCGCCTGCGCGCTTCAGAAGCTGGTGAGCCCGATGACGTCCGCGCTTCCTCTTTTACGCGCCGAATGCCCGCTCGCGCCTTCGCTCATCGCGACGCTCGCCGTCGATGCGCTGATCGCCGAGGCGCGTCTCACGCCTAAACCCGCGCTCGTCGATGCACGCGGCAGCGGCGCGCATCGCGATCTCGATCTGGACACGATGCTGCGTTCCGCGCGTGCGCTCGCGCCTACGTTTCTCGCCATCGCGCGCGCGGCGGATGGCGGCGTGCCGTCGCAAGCCTTGCGCGAACGATTGGCGCGCATCGGCCGCGAAGGCGAAGTCGCGATGATGCATGCGACCGATGGCAGCAACGCGCATCGCGGTGCAATCTGGATCGTGGGTCTTTTGTGCGCGGGCGCGGCGATGAATGCCGATGCGATCTGCTCGACCGCTGCCGACATCGCGGCGTATGAAGACCGATACGCGCCGCCTGCAAGCAGTCACGGTGCGCGCGCCATGAAGCGCTATGCCGTGAAAGGCGCACGCGGCGAAGCTCGCGATGGCTTCCCGCATGTGTGGCGCATCGGCTTGCCCGCGCTCGATGCGGCGCGCGCGCGCGGCATCGGCGAAAACGAAGCACGCGTCGATGCGCTGATGGCGATTGTCGCCACGCTCGACGATACGTGCCTCTTGCATCGCGGCGGCATGCACGCGCTGCGCACGGCGCAAAACGGCGCGCAACATGTGCTCGATGCGGGCGGCATATCGACCGCGCAAGGACGCCTCGCCTTCGATGCGCTCGAACACGCGCTGCTCAGGCTGAACGCATCGCCGGGCGGCGCGGCCGATCTGCTCGCGGCCACTCTTTTTCTCGACAGTCTTCGTCGCCTGAATCTGGCGCATGCATGAGGATCGAAGATGGAAAACATCCAGTATGAATATCCCGCCAGGCGGCCCGTCACGCGTGCGGCGCATGTCGGCGTGGTCGGTTCCGGCGATCTCGAAGTGCTGCTCTCGGCGTCGTCATCGGGACACGCGGAAGTCGTGATCCGCACGAGCGTCGATGGCTACGGGCATGTCTGGAAAAGCGTGCTCGACCGCTTCTTTCAGCGCTATGACGGCGCGGCGCGCATCGAACTGAACGACTTCGGCGCGACGCCCGGCGTGGTCATGCTGCGGCTCGCCGAAGCGGTCGAAGCCAGCGAAGGAGACACCGCATGAACGCGCACGATACCTTTCTCGCGCGGCACAGCTTCATCGAACTGACGGCGCGGGAGCGCGCGCAGGCCTTGCTCGATCGCGGCACGTTCCGCGAACTGATCGGCCCGTTCGACCGGCTCGAATCGCCGTGGCTGGCGATGCAGAATATCGTCTGCCAGTCGGACGACGGCGCGGTGATCGCGCGCGGCACGCTCGGCGGCGAGCCAGCGGTGATCGCGGCGATCGAGCCCGCGTTTCAGGGCGGCAGCATCGGCGAAGTGTCGGGTGCGAAGATCGCGGCGGCGCTCGAAATGGCCTTGAGCGAATTCGATGCAGGCCGCGCGATCCGTCCGGTGATCCTGTTCGAAACCGGCGGCGTGCGGCTTCAGGAAGCGAACCTCGGGCTTGCCGTGATCGCGGAGATTCAGGCGGGCATCGTCGCGTTGCGGCGGCATGTGCCGGTGGTCGGCGTGATCGGCGGCATGGTCGGTTGCTTCGGCGGCATGTCGCTGGCGGCGGCGCTGTGCAGCGAACTCGTGATGACGCGGCAGGCGCGGCTCGGCATGAACGGGCCGGAAGTGATCGAGCAGGAAGCGGGCATCGAGGAACTGGATTCGGGCGACCGGCGGCTGATCTGGTCGATGATCGGCGGCGAGGAACGCGTGGCCGTGGGTCTGGCCGATACGCTTGTCGAGGACGATACGGCGCAGGTCCGCGACGCGGTGCTTGCCACGTTCGCGCGCGGTGTTCCGGCGCGGCATCGCACGGAAGACGTGGATGGCTTTCTCGAACGGCTGGCGCGCGTGAACCCCGATGCCATCGATGCCGATACCTTGCGCGACTTGTGGGGCACATCATGAGCGATACGCTTTCCCGTGGCGAGCGCTGGCTCGACGCGCTGACTTCTTCTGCTTCCTCCGGCGATGAACACGGCCCGATCCGCGCACGCGATGGCGTTTTAGGCGATGAAACCGCCCGCTTTTTCACCGTCGTCCCCGATGCCGCCAACCGCTTTCCGCGCGCGCGCGACAACGTGGTCGGACTCGAACAAGGCTGGTTGCTGGCACGCGCCGTACGCGAAGTCATCGATGCCGACACGAATGCTGCGGTGAAGCGCCCCATCGTCGCCGTGGTCGATGTCAAAAGCCAGGCCTACGGACGGCGCGAAGAACTGCTCGGCGTGCATCTGGCGTGCGCCGCCGCCGTCGATGCCTATGCCAGCGCGCGGCTCGACGGGCATCCGGTGATCGCGCTGATCGTCGGTCCGGCGATGTCGGGCGCGTATCTGGCGCACGGCTATCAGGCGAACCGCATCGTCGCGCTCGATGCGCCCGGCACCGCCGTCCACGCAATGGGTAAGGAAGCCGCCGCGCGCGTCACGCGGCGCAGCGTCGAGAGCCTCGATGCACTCGGCGACCGCGTGCTGCCGATGTCCTACAAGATGAGCGCGTACGCGAAGCTCGGCTTGCTGCACGCGCTGATCGAAGACATCGACGCGGATTCGCCTTCGTCCGCCGACATCGAACGCGTGCGCAAGACGCTCGCCGATGCCGTGAAGGACGCGCGCGACGGTCCGCGCGATCTGTCGAGCCGTCTCGCTTCCGACGATGCGAAACGCATGCGCGCGGCATCGATCGATGTACGCAAGCGCATGCGCGAACAATGGAACGCGTGAGGTAAGCCACCGTGCGTCCGCACGATCTCGCGCGCCTGACCCACGATGCGCCGCCGTTTGCCAATGCGCCGTCGTGGGTTGCGGCCGCGCTCGAACGGGCGCCGTATGTTGTTGCGCGTCGCGCGCCGCCTTTGGAGCATGCGGTCGCGGTCGGCGTGCGTGGCGCGACGCGTGGCGAACGCTTCGGTACGTGGATCGAGCCGCGGTTTTTGCTGAACGTGACCGCACCTGAAGATTTATGCGGGCGTGAGCCGGATCAAACACGCGCGCATCTGCCCTGCTTCGAACTGCTGCGCGCCGTGTCACCCATCATCGATGCAACGCATCTCGCATGGGGTCCGGCCGGCAGCGCCGGTTTCGAACTCGCGAGCGGCGCGCCCACCGTGACGCCCGCAAGCGATCTCGACCTGATCGTGCGCGCACCGCAACCATTGCCACGCGACGAAGCCACCGCGCTATTCGACGCGCTCTCGCAAGCCGCGCAGGCTATTGGCACGCGAATCGACGTGCAGATCGAAACCCCCGATGCCGCGTTCTCGCTCGCCGAATTCGCGCGCTCGAATCTTCGTGTGATGCTGCGTCACGCGGACGGTCCGCGTCTGTCCGTTGATCCGTGGAGCGCGCGGTGATTGCGTATCTGTTTCCGGGTCAGGGCGCGCAGATGCCGGGGTTTTTGCATCGGCTGGGCGGCGATAATCCGCATCCGGCTATCGCGCGCACGTTGGCCGAAGCATCGGATGTGCTTGGCATCGATGTATCGGCAATCGATCATGCCGATGCGCTCGGTTCGACCGTTAATGTGCAGATCGGCCTCGTTGTCGCCGGTGTCGCGGCGGCGCGGGCGTTGGCAGAAGAAGGCATCGAACCGGATGCAGTCGCAGGTCTGTCGGTCGGCGCATACGGCGCGGCGGTGACGAGCGGCGCCATCGCCTTCGACGATGCCTTGAAGCTCGTCCAGCTACGCGCCACGCTCATGCAAGACGCCTACCCGCACGGTTACGGCATGCTCGCCGTGCTTGGCCTGAGCGAGCCGGAAATCGCGCGCGTCATCGAAGACAGTCACGCCGATGCCTACATCGGCAATCTGAACGCGCCGAGGCAAATCGTCGTATCGGGCAGCGATGCCGCGCTCGAACGAGTGCGCGCGTTGTCCCTCGAACGCGGCGCGCGCCGGGCCGAGCGGCTCGCGGTGAGCGTGCCTTCGCATTGCGTGTTGCTGGAAGACGCCGCCGCGTGTCTCATCGAAGCGGCCCAAACGGTGCGCATGGAAGCGCCGCGCATTCCGTACGTGAGCAATCGAGGCGCGCGCGTGCTGCGTCGCGCCGACGCCGTGCGCGAGGATCTCGCGACCAATCTGCGTCATCCGGTGCGCTGGCATGACTCCACCGTGGCGCTTCAGGAACTCGGCGCGACGGTGTTCGTCGAGATGCCGCCCGGCCAGACGCTCACGCAACTCGCCGCCGACGCCATGCCCGAACTGCCCTCTTTTCCCGTCGATGCCTCGCCCATCGATGCCATCGCCGCCCGCGTTCGAGCGATCAAAAAACGCGCCGCCAACTGAGTCGACAGCTTTTTGTCACTCACCGTAAGCATTTTCAGAATATTCACCTAGCGAAAACACCGGCTCGCCTTGAGCATTGCGCTCCGCTCGCCACCACGCGCGAGCGGCAACCAAAACGCATTCGAAAAAAGGCGAAAAAAATGACCAAACTGAATATCGGCCGCATGAGCCGCATCGCACTGGCAGCATCCGCGCTCGTCGTGCTCGCATCATGCGCCAGCGTGAGCAGCATGGACCCGAACCAGCTTCTGCAAACCGGCCAGCTCGCCTCGCAGGCGCTCTCGCTCAGCGACACCGATGTGCGCACGCTCTCCGACAAGTCCTGCAAGGAACTCGACGCCAAGAACAAGATCGCGCCGGCATCGAGCCAATACACGCAGCGCGTCAACAAGCTCGCCAAGCAACTCGGCGACAACATCAACGGCGTGCCGGTCAACTACAAGGTCTACATGACGAAGGATGTCAACGCGTTTGCCATGGCGAACGGTTGCGTGCGCGTCTACAGCGCCCTGATGGACATGATGAACGACGACGAAGTGCGCGGCGTGGTCGGCCACGAAATGGGCCACGTGGCGCTCGGTCACGTGAAGCGCGCGATGCAGGTCGCTTATGCGACGTCGGCGGCGCGCTCGGCGGCGTCGTCGGCGGGCGGCGTGGTCGGCAATCTGTCGGCCTCGCAATTGGGCGATCTGTCGGAGAAGTTCATCAACGCGCAGTTCTCGCAATCGCAGGAAAGCGCCGCCGACGATTATTCGTTCGATCTGCAGAAGAAGCGCGGCTACGATCCGAAGGGTCTCGTCACCGCGTTCCAGAAGCTGTCCTCGATCGATGGCGGCAAGTCGGACATGCTGAGTTCGCACCCGTCGTCGCCGTCGCGCGCGAAGCATATCGAAGATCGCATCGCGTCGGGCAAGTAAAAGCAGTGAACGTTTAGGCGGGAATGCGCGGGCGCTTAAAGGCCCGCGCATCGGTAAAAGAAAAATCAGAAGAAGTAGTAGTGCACGCCGACAGTCACGCTGTCGTTGCGACGATGACCGCCGTCATAGTGAGACGTGTCGGCCGTGTATTCGCCCGCCACGCTCCAGTTCTTCGCGAACTTGTATTCCGTGCCCACGCCATAGTGAAAGCGCGTGTCCGGCGATGTTCCGGTAAAGCCGATGCGTGCGTACGGCATGACGACATTATTCAACGGCATGCCGATGCGGGCATCGATACCGCCATCCTTCTTCGTGGTCGAGCCTTCGTGGAAATCCATGAAGCCTTCCACGCCGAGAACCATCGGGCCGACGTCATAGTTCACACCGGCGACGAGGCCGGGGAAGAACGTGGAGTGCGTCGAGCGCGGGTGATAGCCCGTGGCATCCGACCAGTTCATGCCGAGCTTTGCTCCAACATAAGGACCGGCGAACGCGCTGTGCGGTCCATAGACGCCCATCAATTTCAGCAGTGAAGGATCGATCGCGTCCGAGGTTTGCGCTTGTGCCTGCATTGCACCGAAAGCGGCGAACAAGACGGGAATAGCGAGTTTCTTGATACTTTTCATAAGGCAATAGAAGCAGAAAATAAGTCGTTGATGGCTGCCCGATATGCGCCTTTGGCCGCGTTGACCGCTTAGGCGCTTGCGTAGTTATTTGCTTTTTGGCGAGCAACCCGCGAGACTAAACGCCTATTGGCAACTCCAATAATCGGACGCTTCTGAAAGCCCTTCGGCAGATGTAACGCCAGATTTCAGACCAAAGGACAGACCTCGCCATGACCGACATTCCTTATCGCAATGCACTCATCATCGGTGCCGGACCCGGCATCAGCGGATCGCTGGCGCGGCTGCTGCGCGCGCAGGACATCCCCGTGGTCATCGCGGCGCGCAATGTGGACAAGCTCGCTTCCCTCGTCGATGAAACCGGCGCGATTGCCTTGCCCGTCGATGCCACGAGCCCCGAGCAAATCGCCAAGTTGTTCGATGAAACCGAGGCCCGCATCGGCGCGCCGGAACTCGTGGTCTATAACGCGAGCGGACGCGTGCGCGGACCCATCGCGGAACTCGATCCGCACGCGGTGAAACAGGCGGTCGATGTATCGGCGCTCGGCGCGTTCTATGCCGTGCAGCAGGCCGCCAAGCGCATGCTGCCCGCCTCGCACGGCGCGATTCTCCTGACGGGCGCGACTGCGGGCGTCAAAGGGTTCGCGCTCTCCGCGCCTTTCGCGATGGGCAAGTTCGCGCTGCGTGGTCTCGCGCAAAGCGCAGCGCGTGAGTTCGCGCCCAAGGGCATCCACGTGGTTCACTTCGTGATCGACGGCGCGGTTCGCCGCGACGCCTCGAACGACGACAGCACACTCGACCCGGACGCCATCGCGCAGGCCTATGTCGATGTGCTGCGTCAGCATCGCAGCGCGTGGTCGTGGGAAATCGAACTGCGTCCGTGGGTCGAAAAATTCTGAACAGCACGGAGCTTTCAATCGGATAACGCGACCCAATGGCGCAGGACTTGCTTTTACCCTCCTCCGACACCCCGGCGATTCGACCGGCCGTGCAAGCAAGTGCACAAGGAGGAGACGATGCACGCAAACCCGCAAGCCATCGCAGTTCCCTGCTCGCAGCCGGATGACGGCTGGCTGGTCCCCACGATTCAGAAAGCGCACGAACGCTCCGAAACCTTCGGGCTTTCATCGACGACGCGCCCGGACTACGACGTCCTCACGCGCGGCGAGTTGATGCTCAAGCTCGAACAGAACCGCGTGCTGTGCGCCCATGCGACGCCCGTGATGGAAACGCTGCGCGAACAAATCGTCAACACGCAGAGCATGATCGTGTTGACCGATGCGCAAGGCCTCATTCTCCACTCGACCGGCGACGATGACTTCCTCGCGCGCGCGGCGAAGGTCGCGCTGCGGGCGGGCGCGAACTGGGCCGAGGAACGTCAGGGCACGAATGCCATCGGCACGGCCATCGCGGAGCGTGTCGCGACCGTCGTGCATGGCGATCAACACTATCTCGCCGCCAATCATTTCCTCACCTGCTCGTGCGTGCCGATCCTCGATCCGTACGGCGATCTGATCGGCGTGCTCGATGTGACGGGCGACCATCGCAGCTATCACCGTCACACCATGGCGCTCGCCAAGATGTCGGTGCAGATGATCGAAAACCATCTGTTTTCCAGCACTTTTCAGGGGATGATGCAGATTGCTTTCCACAGCCGCGTGGAGTTTCTGGGCACGCTGATGGAAGGCATCGTCGCGTTCACCGGCGATGGACGTTTCCTCTCCGCGAACCGCAGCGCGCAGTTCCAGTTCGGCATGCCGCTGGCGTCGTTGCGTGCGCATACGCTGTCGTCGTTGTTCGGACTGACGAGCGCCGAAGTGATCGATCGTTCGCACGCAGGACGCGGTGGCCCGATCACGCTGGACCTGAGCAATGGCACCGTGGTGTGCGCGCGCGTGCGGCTGGATCGCGGATCGTTCGCGGATATGCCGGGTGCTTCGGGCACGCGTCCGGTCAGCGTCGAACCGTCGCGCAGCAGGGTGCCGGTGGCGAACCGTCAAGGCTCGAAACTCGACATGCTCGATACGGGCGATGCCGCGATGTCCGCCGTCATCGGCAAGGTTCGAAAAGTGATCGGCAAGGACATTCCCATTCTCGTCACCGGCGAAACCGGCACGGGCAAGGAACTGCTCGCGCAAGCCATCCACAACGATTCGCCGCGCTCGGCCGCGCCGTTCATCGCGGTGAACTGTGCATCGATTCCGGAGAATCTGATCGAGTCGGAACTGTTCGGCTACGAGGAAGGCGCGTTCACCGGCGCACGGCGCAAGGGCGCGGCGGGCAAGCTCTTGCAGGCGAACGGCGGCACGCTCTTTCTCGATGAAATCGGCGACATGCCCTATCCGCTGCAAGTCCGTCTGTTGCGCGTACTACAGGAACGGCTGGTCGATCCGCTCGGCTCCAGCAAATCGATTCCCGTCGATGTCGCGATCATCTGCGCGACGCACCGCAACCTGCGCGAGATGATCGCGCAGAACCGCTTCCGCGAAGACCTCTACTACCGGCTGAACGGGCTGGTCGTGAAGCTGCCGCCGCTGCGCGAACGCACAGACCTCGCGGCGGTCGTGCGCAACATGCTGCGCCTCGTGAGCGCCGACGAACCGCGCACCACGCCGCTTACCGTCGATGAAGACGTCATGACTCTGTTCGAGCGTTATTCGTGGCCGGGCAACTGCCGGCAACTGGCAAGCCTTCTGCGCACCGCCGCCGCGATGGTGGATGAAGACGGCTGCATCCGCCGCGAACATCTGCCGGACGATTTCTTCGACGACGTGGATAGCTTCGGCCATCACGCGCGTTTGTCAGTCTCCATGGATGCAGGTTCGTCGAAGCTGCAGGATGTGACGGCCTCTTTGATCGCGGAAACGCTTGCGCGGCATCACGGCAATGTGTCGGCGGCGGCGCGCGCGCTCGGCATCTCACGCAACACGATCTATCGAAAGATGCCGGTTCTCGCGCCTGTCGAACACTGAACTGTTGCATGGTTGTTCCGCTGTGCAACAAGGTTGTTGCATAACGGGACAACGCGCGTGCCGCACACGAAATCTCTTTGAAAGGAAGCATTCGAAGGCATGGAGCTTGCATTTCGAGGGCCGCGCCGCTGGATCGCCAGCGGTGCTTCATTCAACCCTTCGAAACAGGAGACAGCCATGCAATGGACCACCCCCGCCTTCACCGATCTTCGCTTCGGCTTTGAAATCACGATGTATATCGCCGTGCGCTAGAAGCATTACGCCGCTCGCATCCATCGCATGACGATGTGAGCGGCATCGACTCCCCCAACGTCCAATCATGAACAGAGCCGATGCGCGCCCGCGTCTGCGCGCCGCTTACCGCGTCGAGTGGCAAGCGGACATGCGCGCGTGCGAACTCGTGAACGCGTACGGCAGCACGGAGTTGAACCGCAGCGCAGGCGCGATCCTCACGCTCTGCGATGGCACGCGCGAACTCGATACGATCATCGGCGAACTCGAAGCGCGCTTTCATACCTCGGGACTGGCTGCTGACGTATGCCGCTTCATCGATGAAGCGCGCATGCTCGGATGGCTCGAATAACCACCTTCGCTGTCACGCGCAGCAACACTGCGCCGTCCCATTGCTCCACGCTGGAACAGACATAACAACGTCGCTCGACCTCATCGCCGCATGCATCAAGGCAAACACCCGATGGCATACGACTTGCCTTGAAGGGCACACCGCTGTTTCGCATGCCTACACAGCCGTTGATGCACCGTTCGCCCTCATACAAGTTCAAGGAGACAACGATGAAGACATCCCCCACGACGTGGCGCCTCTCGACACTCACGGCCGCTGCCGTGACGGCCTTCGGTCTGAGTTGCGCCGCTTCGCATGCCGCGACGGACGCATCGGGTGCGTATCCCGAAGTCACGTATGACCGCCTCACGAACGCGCAGAGCGACCCCGGCTGGCTCACCTACTACCGCACCTATAACGGCCACGCGCATTCGCCGCTCAAGCAGATCGACACGTCCAACGTGAAGGGCTTGAAGCAGGTGTGGGCCTACAAGTTTCCCGCCGATCTTCAACAAGGTTTCGAAGCCACGCCTATCGTCAACGGCCGCTTTCTCTTCGTGACGACGCCCAAGGACAACGTCTACGCGTTCGATGCCGCGACCGGCAAGCAGCTTTGGAAATTCGAGCCGAAGCTCGGTCCCGAATCCTTGAAAACGGCTTGCTGCGATGTCGTGAATCGCGGCGTCGCGCTCTACGGCAAGAACGTCTATGTCGCGATGCTGAGCGGCGAAATCGCCGCTCTCGATGCGCAGACCGGCGCAGTCGTGTGGAAGAAGTCGATGTTCGAACCGGGCATCGGCTACGCGTTCTCGTTGGCGCCGCTCGCGCTCGACGGGTCGATCGTGGTCGGCAGTTCGGGCGGCGAATACGGCGCACGCGGTTTCATCGCAGCACTCGATCCCGCCGATGGCAAGACGCTCTGGAAGCGCTTCACCGTGCCGGGCGCGAAGGAAGCGGGCGGCAACACCTGGCCCGATGGCATGCAGGATCATGGCGGCGCGCCCGCCTGGCTCACCGGCACCTACGATGCAGCCAGCAAGACGCTCTACTGGGGCGTGGGCAATCCCGGACCGTGGCTCGCCGATCTGCGTCCGGGCGACAACCTCTACTCCGACTCGCTGCTCGCACTCGATCCGAAGAACGGCGATCTCAAGTGGCACTATCAATACACCACGCATGACACGTGGGACTACGACGGCGTGAACACGCCGATTCTCGCGAACATCAAGTATCAAGGTAAGGATTACGATGCGATCATCCACGCGGACCGCAATGGCTTCTTCCACGCGATCGATCGCAGTAACGGCAAACTGATCTATGCGAAGCCCTTCGTCACCGCGACCTCGGTGACGGGCTATAACGAGCAAGGCGCGCCCGTGCAGGACCCGGCGAAGTATCCGAAGGCTGGCACGACGATCGATACGTGTCCGAGCTTCCTCGGCGGCAAGAACTGGTGGTCCGTGTCCTACGATGAAGAAAAGCGCATCGCGGTGGTGCCGACGCTGCATGCGTGCATGTCGCTGTCGGGCAAGTCGATCACTTACATGGAAGGCTTGCCCTATCTCGGCGAGAGCTTCGAGATCAAGCCGGAGCCTAACAGCAAGGGTTATGGCGAATTGCAGGCCATCGACGTGGATACCGGCAAGAAGTTGTGGAGCCACTGGACCAAGCTGCCGTGGAACGGCGGCGTCGCGACGACGGCAGGCGGTCTCGCGTTCAGCGGCTCGCTCGACGGACATCTCTATGCCTTCGATGAAACCAGCGGCAAGGTACTGTGGCAAAGCCCGAAACTCGCGAGCGGTGTCATCGCGCAGCCTTCGGTATTCGAGATCGATGGCAAGGAGTACGTCGCGGTGCTGGCCGGTTACGGCGGCGCGAATCCGATCTGGGGCGGCCCGATGGCCAAGGCCGCGGACAAGATTCCCAAAGGCGGCACGCTCTATGTGTTCGCGCTGAACCGTTCGTGATCTTCATGCCCATGTCCTCTTTCGACTTGCTTCGTCATCCGAAATCATGAATCTTTCCATCACACCCATTCGCGCCGCGTGCCTGATCGCGGCGTGCGCGGCGCTCGCGCCTGCGGCTTCGCGCGCCGCCACCACGACTGTTTGTACGTTTCCGAGCAGCCCATCCGCATCGCTCGATCGTGCGGTCGCAAAAGCCGTGTTCGCCGATGCGCATATCGCCGTGCATATCGCCACGCACGGAATCGGCGACGGCGACGACGACGGCGTCTCGCTCAAGGAACTCGACAAGACGCTCGCCCGCGAATGCGACGTGATCGCGGGCTTTCCGCGTTCGAGCGTCGCGGATGCATCCGGCGGCAAGATGCGTTTCTCGCGGGGTTATCTGCGTGCGGGGTATGTGAGCATCGAATCGCCCGATGCCGTGTTGCAGGGCGCGGCGAGCCGTACCGTCGCCGCGACTTATGCCAGCCCCGCGCAGTTGATCGCCGTGCAGCAAAAGGACGTGACGCTCGATCTGGAGAACACGTCGGCGGCAACTGTCGAAGCGGTCGCGAATGGTCACGCGGGACGCGCAATCGTGTGGTATCCGGCGGTGGTGGCCTATAAGCTCGATCATCCCGAACACAAGTTCTCGGTAGCGGCCGCGCGCTCGGCTTATGCGGACTGGCAGCTCACGTTCGCTTTCGGACCTAAGGCGGCGTCATTGCGTGATCGTGTCGATGCCACGCTCGCCCGCATGAGCGCCGATGGCCGCTTGCAAAAGCTCACGCAGGAATGGGCGTTGCCAGCGGATATCGAGGCATCGCAGGCGCCTAGGCCGGTGCCGGTGAACGCATCGCGCGAAGGCGGCATCATGCTTGCGGATGCCAACGCCGCGCGCATGGGCCATATCATCAGGATCGCCAATGATTCCGCCGCCGGACCGCCCTCCTTCGAGCAGGCGCAAACGGTGCGCGGCAAGACGCTCTACTCGAGCTCGTGCGCCAAGTGTCACGGCGCGCAGCTTCAGGGCGTGAGCGCGCCCGCGTTGCAAGGACCGTCGTTCGCGCCTGCGTCGAATGCGCATCTGACCGTGGGCGGCATCTTTGGCTACATGGCGACGAACATGCCGGCGGACCGTCCGGGCAAGCTCAAGGATCAGGATTACGCGGACATCATGGCGTTTTTGCTCTACTCGAACGGCTACAAGCCGGGCACGGGAAAGCTGACGGCAGACTCCGCGCGGGCATCGACATTGCCGCTCAACGCGGGGACGTCGCATTGATCCGATGCGCGTGATCTTCGTCGGGGAAAAGATGCTCGCTCAGGAAATCGACGAACACGCGCACCTTGGGCGGCGTCATGCGTCCCGAAGGCCACAACGCGCGAAACGGAATGCGGTCTTCGAGAAACGCATCCAGCACGGTGACGAGCCTGCCATCGGCCAGTTGCGCGCGCACCAGATAATCGGGCGCGTTGGTCAACCCTAGTCCATGCTCGGCCATCGCGATGAGCGGCTCCACCGCGCTCGCGATGGCCGTCGCCGGAAGCTCGATGTCCACGGGCGCGCCATCGCGCACGAAGTTCCATCGACGCAAACGGCCACTGCGCGACAGACGATGTTGCAGACACGCGTGCGTTGTGAGTTGCTCAGGCGTCTCGGGCACGCCGCGCTCCTTCAAATAAGCAGGCGATGCCACGATCAGATGCGCATAATGCCCGAGCAGCCGCGTGGTGAGTTGGGAATCCAAAGCATCGCCGGTGCGCAACACGACATCGAGCCGATCGTCGATCACGTCCACGATACGGTCGCTGAAATCGATATCGATCTGAACATCGGGATAACGAAGCATGAACGCGGAGATCACCGGCATCAGCAACGTGCCGACCAGCGGAATGCTCACGCGCAAACGGCCCGTGGGTGTTGCGCGCGACAAGGCGAGTTCCGATTCGGCTTCCTCGATCTCGCCGAGAATGCGCTGACAGCGCATGAGAAACAATTCACCTTCGTTCGTGAGCCGAACGCTGCGCGTGCTGCGATGAAACAGCCGCACGCTCAAGCGCGCTTCGAGCCGCGCGATAGCCTTGCCGATTGCAGACGCCGACAGCCCGAGTTGCCGCCCCGCTTCCGCGAAGCTCAGCGTTTCGGCCGCGCGCGTGAAGATCGCCATGCCGCTCAGGTGATCCATCGCGCCGTTGGATGCGTTCGATGCGTTCGATGCGCTCGCCGGTTCGGACTTGGCCATCGCGCGTGTCTCCGTGGTTGCGCGTCTATTCGGTGGATACGAAGCGGCGCGTCGCGAACGATTCAAGCGCGCCATCGATCAGACGATGCATGCGCACGGCATCGGCGAAATCGGGTGTATCAGGCGTGTTGTGCGCGTGCGCCCAATACAGTTCGCCCAGTTCGAGCACGGCGGAAGGCAAGTCCGACGCAGGCAGACGATGATAACCCTGCGGCACGTCGAGCCGTGCGAGCGGTTGCTTGTCGCCATGCGCGCCGAGGATCACGTAGTCGTCGCCGACATCGCCGAAAGCCGATTCGTTCGTGATGCGCAAGTCGCCTTCCGTGCCGGTGATATCGATCTGCACACCCGAGCCATTACGCTTGCCGCCTTCGATATGCACCGACAGCACCGCGCGCTCGTTCAGCATGCCCATGAGCACGAGCTGATCGGGCGTGGTGGTGTTCATCGACACACCGGTTTCCTTGATGGTCACCGAGGGAAACTGATTCGGCGTGAGCGCGGCGATCGACACCGGCCAGCCGGTGGCCGCGAACACCATGTCCATGAAGTGGCCGCCGTAGATCGCCACCACCGACGAGAAGTTTTCCGGCGGCACGGTCCATTCGAGCGCACGCGAACGCAGCGCCTGAAAGTAATTCATGCTCACGTGCAGACGCACCGAGCGCAATTCGCCGACATACCCTTGAGCGATCAGATCGCGCACATAGCGGTTATGCGGCGCGAGCCGTCGCTGCAGCCCGACGACATGACGCACGCCACGCGCGCGGGCGAGTTCAAGCAATTCTTCCGATTCAGCGAGTGTTGTCGTCAACGGCCATTCGCAATACACGTCCTTACCCGCTTCGATCACGCGCCTCACGGTCTGCGCGTGCTGAGGCGCGGTATTCAGGACGACGACCAAATCGATGTCCGCGCCGTCGATCAACTCCTCCACCGATGAAGCCACCCGCGCAATGCGATATTCCCGCGCCGCCGCTTCCGCCGCCTCGCGACGTTGGCTAAAGACCGCCTGCAACGTGTACTGCGGCAACAGATCGAGCACACGCAAATGCCCATGCCGCGCCCAATTACCCACGCCGATCACACCAACACGCAAGGGCACATTCTGGTTCGTTTCCATCATTCGAATCTCCGGGGAATCGAAAGGCAAAGCGCCTTCGAGATGGATCGGATTATCGGAACGCGCCTCGACGCAATAAATGCGGGCAAGGCAAATGAACTGTTCGCCGCATTCGAATAATCGCTGAAGCCCCGCTGCGACAGGCTTGCGCGGATTGCGGACACGCGCGTCCGGTGTGACCGAACGCGCGGAGCGTTTTTCGCGCGGTCATCGATGTCTACAGTTCGGTCCAGAGTCGCAGCCAGACGGCGCGACACAACAGCTAACCCGAATGTGGAGATCGTCATGTCCAGCCTCTTTTCCAGCGTCAAGATCGGTTCGTATGAGTTTGCTCACCGCGTGGTGTTGGCACCGCTCACCCGCATGCGTGCCGAGAGCGGCGCACGTCCCGGCCCGTTGATGGCCGAATACTACGCGCAACGCACTTCGCCCGGCGCGCTGCTGATCGGCGAGGCGACCATCGCTGCGGCAAACGGCAATGGTTATCTCGGTGCGCCCGGTCTTTACGACGACAGCCAGATTGAAGGATGGAAGCTCGTCACCGATGCCGTGCATGCGCGCGGTGGCCGCATCTTCCTGCAGCTTTATCACGCGGGGCGTCAGTCGAACGCGCAGTTGCAGCCTGACGGCGGTCGTCCGGTTGGGCCGTCGGAAATCGAGCATGGCGGCGTGGCTTATACAGAATCCGGCTGGGTGCCGAACACGCCGAATCGCGCGCTCGAGACGGCGGAAATCGCGGGCATCGTGGAAGGTTTTCGTGATGCTGCGGCGCGTGGCGTGAAGGCCGGTTTCGATGGCGTCGAACTGCACGCAGCGAACGGTTACCTCTTCGACCAGTTCCTTCAGGACGGCAGCAACAAGCGCACCGATGCATACGGCGGCTCGATCGCCAACCGCGCGCGTCTGTTGCTCGACACCACGCGCGCCGTGATCGGCGTGTGGGGCGCGGACAAGGTCGCGGTGCGCATCGGGCCGAGCGGCGCGTTCGGCGATATGTCGGACAGCAATCCCGAAGCGCTCTTTACCTACGTGACCGACGAACTCGACAAGCTCGGCATTGCGTATCTGCATCTGATCGAACCGCGCATCGTCGGCAATATCGAGGATGAATCGCGCGATCAGCGCCCGCTTGCCGCACAGTCGCTGCGTCCGCATTTTCATGGGCCGATCATCGCGGCGGGCGGTTTCGATGGCGACAGCGCAGAAGCAATTCTCCAGGCGGGCGATGCCGATCTCGTCGCGTTCGGGCGGCATTTCATCGCGAATCCGGATTTGCCGGAGCGGCTGCGCAAGCATCTGCCGTTGAACAAGTATGACCGTGAGACGTTCTTCGGTGGCACGGACAAGGGCTATATCGACTATCCGTTTTATAGCGCGGAAGCGGTGGCGGCTTGATACGGTTTCCTGACTTTCTTCGGAGCTTTCCATGAATGCCGATCAGACCGCGCCCGTTCGTGGCGCGATGATTCCCTCCTCCGCTGGACGCGCGCGGTCGTGGCTCGCGGTACTGTCCATCGCGCTCGGTTCGTTCGCTTTCGTGACGACCGAATACATGCCGGTGGGCGTGTTGCCGAAGATCGCATCCGACCTCGCGGTGACGCCCGGCACCGCCGGTCTGATGACGACGACGCCGGGCATCATCGCAGCGTTATCCGCGCCGTTGTTGCTGCTCGCAGCGGGGCGTCTGAACCGGCGGCTGATTCTGCTGATGCTGTCGGGCGCGCTTGTCGCGTCGAATCTCGTCAGTGCGTTTTCGACTGATTTCACCGTGATGCTCGCCGGGCGCGCGTTGCTCGGTTTAAGTCTTGGCGGCTTCTGGACGGTAGCGCTCGGCGTGTCCGGGCAGATCGTCTCGGAGCGTGAGAGCGCGCGGGCGAGCGCGATCATCTTCATGGGGATCACGCTGGCGACGGTCGTCGGCGTGCCGTTGGGGACGTTCATCGCGGAGATGACGTCGTGGCGCGTGTCGTTCTACGCGACGGCGGCGCTTGCGTTCGTCGCGCTGGTGTCGCAGGCTTTATTGCTGCCCGATTTGCCGCCACGCACGGCCGCGCGTGTGATGGATTTCGCGCAGATGCTTTCGCGTGGGACGGTGCTGCGCAGTCTTGTGCTGGTGGCGCTTCTGTTCGGTGCGCATTTCAGCGCTTATACGTATATCGCGCCTTATCTGGAGACGAACGCTGCGCTCGATGCATCGTGGGTGACGGCGCTGTTGCTCGGCTTCGGCGTCGTGGGGTTTCTGTCGAACTTCGTGGCGGCGCGGTTTGTGACGTCGCATCCGCGTGTGTCGCTGTTCGCGATGAGTGTGCTGGTGATGGGTTCGTTGCTGGTGTTACCGGTGGTGGCTCACTGGCCTGCTGGCGTTGTTGCGGGTGTGCTTGCGTGGGGCGTCGCTTATGGCGCGATTCCGCTCGCGCTCAGCGTGTGGATGCAGATGACATCGCCGGAGCGGCCGGAAGCGGCATCGGCGTTGTTCGTGAGCGCGGTGCAGACGGCGATCGCGGTGGGATCGCTGGCGGGTGGCGTGGCGTTCGATCATGCGGGCGCGGTTGGCGCGATGCATCTTGGGGTCATGCTCGGTGCAGTCGGCGTTGGCGTGCTGGGGACGTTTGGGTTTCGAGGAAGCATGCTCAGGTGAAGTTTGTTAGCCTTGATTTGGCTGCGGAGCTTGGGTTTGATGTTTTTTCTTCGTGCAAGGGGCTGCTGCTGGTTGTGTTTTTATTGCAGTAGCCGCCTCCCCGGCGGGGGGGTAACTTTCTTTGCTGCTGCAAAGAAAGTCACCAAAGAAAGCAGCTTTTACCCCCATGCACGCTGGCTGGAAAGTGTTGGTCTGGATTAACGGGTGCAGTGGCCGCAATAGGACTATCCACGCATAACAAGCCGCTTAGGCAACCTAGCGATTGCGCGCTCGAATTCTCTAGTCTAAGTGGACCGCGCTCATTCTTTCGGCCATGCGCTGCGCGCGCCGAGAGCGTAAGAACGGAACCCCGCAGCCTATAAGCGCCCAGCCACCTCACACTTCCCCGCAAGATTGCTATTCGGTCCTACCTTGCTTAGTGCTCCGACTAAAAGGTGACTTGCTTGGTGTGTGCGCTTTGCCCAGAAGCGCTTACCAAGGTAGGGCCCAATGGGAGAGGTGCGATGCTGTGTGATGTGGCTGGGCGCTGATACGCTGCGGGATTCCATTCTCAAGCTCTCGGCGCGCGAAGCGCATGGCCGAAAGAATGAGCGCGGTCCACTAAGACTTGATTTTCGAGCACGAAATCGGTAGGTTGCCTAAGCGACTCGATATGCGTGGCAAGTCCTATTGCGGCCACTGTATCGTTAATCCAGACCAACCCTTTCCAGCCATCGTGCATGGTGTAAAAAGCTGCTTTCTTTGATTACTTTCTTTGCAGCAGCAAAGAAAGTGATCCCCCCGCCGGGGAGGCGGCTACTGCAATAAAAACACATAAAACAGCAGCCCCTTGCACGAAGGGCATAACCCCAATACCCGCTCAATCAAACCCTTTCATCGCCCAAAACAAAAAGCCCCGTAAGTCTTTCGACTTACGGGGCTTCCTTCCTACTACTGGCGGAGACGGAGGGATTCGAACCCTCGATCCAGTTTTTAGCCAGATGCTCCCTTAGCAGGGGAGTGCCTTCGACCACTCGGCCACGTCTCCCAAACTTTTCGTTGCGGCGGGAACGCACTGCAACGAGATCGAGATAATAGCAATTCCGCGGGCGTCGGTCAAATTCGCATGACGATTTTTTCCATTCGAGCGAATTACAGGAACAAACTCCCCACAAACCGCAACGAAGTCACGTCACAGTCTCATGCGCGATTCAAGCGCGATCCAGCTCGAACGCCTTGTGCAACGCGCGCACGGCAAGCTCGGTGTACTTCTCGTCGATCAGCACGGAGATCTTGATTTCGGAAGTCGAGATCATCTGGATGTTGATGCCCTCTTCCGACAGCGTGCGGAACATGGTGCTCGCAATGCCCACGTGCGAGCGCATGCCCACGCCCACCACCGACACCTTCGACACCTTCGGGTCGCCCAGCACGGTTTCGGCCTGCACGTGGCCCTTCACCGTGTTGTTCAGAATGTCGAGCGCGCGGTTGTAGTCGCCACGGCCGACCGTGAAGGTGAAGTCGGTCTTCCCGTTCACGCTCTGATTCTGGATGATCATGTCGATGTCGATGTTCGCATCCGCCACCGGCCCAAGAATCTGATACGCGACGCCCGGCTTGTCCGGCACGCCCATGACCGCGATGCGCGCTTCGTCGCGCTGGAACGCGATGCCAGAAATCACTGCTTTTTCCATGGTCTCGTCTTCTTCAAAAGTAATCAGGGTGCCGGAGTGCATCTCGTCGGCGAGCGGCATGAACGGGTCGGTCAGGCTGGAAAGCACGCGCGTCTTGACCTGATACTTGCCGGCGAATTCCACCGAACGGATCTGCAGCACCTTGGAGCCTAAGCTCGCCATCTCCAGCATTTCCTCGAAGGTCACGCGGTCCAGCCGGCGCGCTTCTTCCACCACGCGCGGGTCGGTCGTGTAGACGCCATCGACATCGGTATAGATGAGGCATTCGTCGGCCTTCATCGCGGCCGCGATCGCCACCGCCGAAGTGTCCGAACCGCCGCGCCCGAGCGTCGCGATATGGCCTTCGGGATCGACGCCCTGAAAGCCGGTGATGACCACCACCTTGCCCGCGTCGAGGTCCTTCAGCACGCGTTCGCCGTCGATCTCGCTGATGCGCGCCTTCGTGAACGCGCTGTCCGTGCGGATGGGCACTTGCCAGCCGGCGTAGCTCACCGCGTCGATGCCTTCGGCATGCAGCGCGATGGCGAGCAGCCCGACGCTCACCTGTTCGCCGGTGGAGGCGATCACGTCGAGTTCGCGCGGGTCCGCATCCGCCTTGATTTCTCGCGCGAGACCGAGCAGACGGTTGGTTTCGCCGGACATCGCCGAGGGCACGACGACCATCTTGTGCCCTGCCCGGTGCCACTTGGCGACGCGTTTGGCGACGTTCCTGATGCGCTCGACCGAGCCCATCGAAGTGCCGCCGTATTTGTGTACGATGAGTGCCATTGTCGTTCTTGAACTGGAAGGAAAACCGCGCTTCACGCGTGGATGCGTGGCGCTTGTTTCAGCGCCGTGCCAGACCGCTTCGGGGATGGATGAGCGCGGCAACGGATCGCTTGATACACACTTGATTCACGCTTGATACAGCATGCGCAACTCCGCGGATTGCCGGCGAAAATCGCGTCTTTTGAACGGAGATGCCGCGCGAAACCGCTGGCGCGAAAACGGATTAGGGTACGCGATCGACGACAAAATTACAAGATAGCGTGTCGGTACTCCTGAACTTTTGCTCAGGCCAGCAGCAAGTCCGGACGCCATGAAATGCGGCGCAGCGGACCGTGCGCGGCATCGGGCGCGGCTTCCCGGTTCACGCCGACGAGCGGCACGAACAGCAGCGCGCCGCCGGCATAAAGCAAGGGCACATCGCGTTTCCACGCGGGCACGCCGCGCTCCTGAAAGAGATTCTTTAACGTGCGGTTCGGCGCGATGCCCGCCACTCGCATGCGCTCGCCGCCCGCACGCGAACGCGCGATCAGCGGCACGGCGCGCAGCACGCCTTCGCCGACGACATCGTCCGCCGGTGAATCGGCCGGTTCGAACACGAAGGAACCGCGCCATTGCGGCAGACGCCAGACTTCTTCGCCCTGCCAATTCAATTCGACGACCGGCTTCTGCGCGCCTGCGCCGTCGAGGTCGGGCGCATCGCTGCTATCGCCGGGCTCCCAGAACAACGCGTTGCGATAAACGCGCAGAGCATGCCCCGCATGATCGACGCGCAAGGCGTGGCCGCTCGGGCCATCGGCGATATCGCGCAACTGCCGCAGCATATCCGCGATGCGCGCCGTCGATGCCGCCAGCAAACCGCGCGAACGAATCCAGAAGCGCATGAGATTGAGCGCGCGTTCGTCGTCGAGTGCGAGTAGCGCATCGAGCCGCAGCGCGCCTTCTTCGTCGATGCTCGCCGCACTCGCCAGATCGAGCCGCGCGAGATCGTCGAGCAGACGTTGCGCCGATGCCGCATGCGATGCCGTGCGAGCCAGCGCATCGCGAAAACCCGGAAAGTGGACCGCGAGCACGGGCAGCACGTCGTGACGCAAGGCATTGCGCGAGTAGCGTGTGTCGGCGTTGGATTCGTCGTCGATCCAACTCAGGTCGCGCTCGTGCGCGTACTGTTCGAGTTGCGCGCGCAACAGTCGCAACAGCGGACGCAAACGCGGCACCGAATCCGCCTCGCGCCGTTCGGGCGCCATCGCGGCAAGCCCCGCGACGCCCGCGCCGCGCAGCAATTGCAGCAGCACCGTTTCCGCCTGATCGTCAGCGTGATGCGCGATCAGCAAGGCTTGCGCGCTTTGCTCGGCGCACAGTTCGTCGAGCGCGCGATAACGGGCATCGCGGGCGGCGGCCTCCAGGCTTTCGCCACCGGCGCGCGCGACATCGACATGACGCGAGGCATACCGCACATCGAGCGATGCCGCGAAGGCATCGCACTGATCGGCCCACGCGTTCGCGTTCGGGCTCAGACCGTGATGAATATGCAGCGCGATCACGCGCGATGCGCCGAACGCGCGCACGGCGGCATCGAGCAGAACGGTGGAATCGAGACCGCCGCTGAATGCGACGGCGAGAAGGGAATCGGCGGGAAACGCGGCGTTCGAAACCGCGGCGCGCACCGCATCGAGCACGAGGCGGCTGGCCGGGGTTTCGTTATCCGTGGATGTCACGAGTCGATGAACGCAGACGCGAAGATCACGCGCCCGGCATGGTTTCCTTGAACTTGCCGTACGCCATGAGCTTTTCGAAGCGGCGTTCGCGCAAGTCGGGCACGCTCATGCCCTGGAACTGGCGCAGCGAATCGGCCAGACCACGACGCAGCAGCGCCGCCATGCCCTTCGGATCGCGATGCGCGCCGCCCAGCGGCTCGTTGATGATCTTGTCGATCAACCCCAGCGCCTTCAGCCGATGCGCGGTGAGGCCGAGCGCTTCCGCCGCTTCCGGCGCCTTCGCCGCGCTCTTCCACAGAATGGACGCGCAGCCTTCCGGCGAGATGACCGAATACGTGGAGAACTGCAGCATCATGACCGTGTCGGCCACCGCGACCGCGAGCGCGCCGCCCGAACCGCCTTCACCGATGATCGTGGTGATGATCGGCGTCTTCAGTTCCGCCATGACATACAGATTGTGGCCGATGGCCTCCGACTGCCCGCGCTCTTCCGCGCCGATGCCCGGATAGGCGCCCGGCGTATCGACAAAGGTGAAAATGGGCAGCGAAAACTTCTCGGCGGTACGCATCAAACGCTCGGCCTTGCGATACCCTTCCGGGCGCGGCATGCCGAAGTTGCGCAGTGCGCGCTCTTTCGTGTCGCGCCCTTTCTGATGACCGATCACCATGCACGCCTGCCCGTTGAAACGCGCAAAGCCGCCGACGATCGCGAGGTCGTCCGCGTAGGAACGGTCGCCGTGCAGTTCGTGGAAGTCGGTGAAAAGTTCGTTGACGTAGTCGAGCGTGTAGGGACGCTGCGGATGACGCGCGATCTGCGACACCTGCCAGGGCGACAGGTTGGCGTAGAGGTCTTTCGTGAGCTGTTGGCTCTTTTTCGAAAGCCGGTCGATTTCTTCCGAAATATCGACAGCGGAATCGTCCTGAACGAAGCGGAGTTCTTCGATCTTCGCTTCGAGTTCAGCGATCGGCTGCTCGAAATCCAGAAACGTGGTCTTCATGTGTTCGAGTCCTAGAACAACGGGCAGGGCGTATTTTAACCGCGTCCGTCCCTGATAAATGCGCGCGGGAACTATCGATTATAAATCAACGATAGTTCCGCAATTGTCTTGCAACGTTCAGTGGTCCGCGGGAATGGGATTGAGGCTGCGCCACATGTACCACGTGGCGACCGTGCGCCACGGCTCCCAGTTCGCCGCGACTTCGCGCGCTTCGCTTCGTGTGACGGGTTCGCCGCTGAAGTAATTGACGCTGATGGCCTGAATGAGACCAAGGTCGTCGAGCGGAAGCACGTCCGGGCGCGAGAGATTGAAGATGAGGAACATCTCCGCCGTCCATCGTCCGATGCCGCGAATCTGCGTGAGTTCGGCGATCACGGTTTCGTCGTCCATCGACGCCCAGGTATCCACATGCAACGCGCCGTTCTCGAAGTGCTGCGCGAGATCGAGGATGTACTCGGCCTTGCGCTTCGATAGTCCGCACGCCTGCAACTTCTCGTGACCGAGCTTGATGAAATGCGCCGGATGCACTTCCGGACACGCGCCCTTCACGCGCTCCCAAATGGCTTGCGCGGCCTTGGTCGAAATCTGCTGGCCGGCCACGGAACGCGCGAGCGTGGAGAACGGATCGCCGAGATTGACGAGATGAATCTCGCCGAACTTGGGGATCAGTTTCTTGAGGATGCGATCGCGCCGCATGAGGTCCGCGCACGCGCGATCCCAATAGTCGGGCCGCGCGACTTCACGCGTGAGGCCGCCGATCTGCACCGGCACCGTGGCATCGGCCGTGACCACGCGCGACTTGCGCACGATCTCGCCCTGCTTCGAATCGGGCACGAGCTTGTGCGCGCTCACGCCATCGGCGGCGACCGCGCGGCCATTGCCTTTTTGCGGCGCGGCCTCGGCCTCTTGCGTCAGCGAGGCAGGCGCGGCCTCGCCGTTCAGCTTCGCGCCTGCGCTGCGTTTGACCGTTGCCTTGCGTGCCGTCGTCGTTGTGTCATCGGAATTTTGCGTGCTCGCCTTCGTGGGCGCGCCGCGCGTTTTCTTCGATGCGGGCGACGCGTTGCTTCGTGCAGACGCGAGTCGTTTGACCGGCGTCTTCCTGGCCGTTGCCATCGTGCCTCCTGCCTGGTGAGTCGATCAGAGGGTTCGAAGGTCCGCGCTCACACGCGACGCCATTCGGTCGACCCACCCGGTTTGTCTTCAAGCGCAATTCCGGCTTCGAGCAATTCGGCGCGAATCCGGTCTGCTTCGGCGTAGTTCCTTGCCTGCTTCGCGGCGATGCGATCGGCGATTTTGGCTTCGATCTCCTGCGGCGCGAGCCCGGCTTCGGCGCCCGTGCCGCCTGCCTGCTGAAGGAAGGCGCGCGGTTCGCGCTGAAGCAGGCCGAGCACGCCGCCCAGTTGCCTGAGCTGACGCGCGAGCGCGGCATCGCGTGTGCGGTTGACTTCACCCGCAAGATCGAACAACACGGACACGGCCACCGGCGTGTTGAAGTCGTCGTTCATCGCAGCCTCGAAACGCTGCGCGTTCGACTCGTTCCAGTCAAGCTGCTGATTGTCCGGCTCGACATCCTTCAACGCGGTATATAGGCGCGTGAGTCCGTTCCTTGCATCGTCGATATGCACGTCGCTGTAATTCAGCGGCGACCGATAGTGTGCCCGTGCAATAAAGAAGCGCACCACCTCGGCATCAAATTTTTCAAGCACTTCGCGGATGGTGAAGAAGTTGCCGAGCGACTTCGACATCTTCTCACTATCGATCTGCACGAAGCCGTTGTGCATCCAGTAGTTCACGAAGCGCTTGCCCGTCGCGCCCTCGCTTTGCGCGATCTCGTTCTCATGATGCGGGAACTGAAGATCCATGCCGCCGCCGTGAATGTCGAACTGTTCGCCGAGCAAGGTGCAGCCCATGGCCGAACATTCGATATGCCAGCCCGGGCGCCCGCGGCCCCACTTCGAGTCCCAGCCGGAATCTTCCGGCTCGCCGGTTTTGCCTTGCTTCCACAACACGAAATCGAGCGGGTCCTGCTTGGCGTCGTTGGCGGCCACGCGCTCGCCCGCGCGCAAGTCTTCGATGGACTTGCCGGACAATTTGCCGTAGCCCGCGAACTTGCGCACCGCGTAGTTCACGTCGCCGTCCTTGCCTTGATAGGCGTAGCCGTTGGCGTGCAGGGTATCGATCATGCCGAGCATCTGCGGGATGAAGTCGGTCGCGCGCGGCTCGAGGTCCGGGCGCGCGACGCCGAGCGCATCCGCGTCTTCGTGCATGGCGGTGATGAAGCGATGCGTGAGCGCCTTGATCGGCTCGCCGTTCTCTACCGCACGCCGGATGATCTTGTCGTCGATGTCCGTGATGTTGCGGACATACGTGACCTTGTAGCCGATCGCGCGCAGCCACCGCTGCACGATATCGAACACGACCATCACGCGGGCATGACCGATGTGACAGTAGTCGTACACGGTCATTCCGCAGACATACATCTTCACTTCGCCATCGCGAAGGGGCGTGAAGGTTTGCTTCTCACGTGCAAGCGTGTTGTAGATGCGCAGCGAATTCATAGAAGACAGTGCGTGGTCCGGAACCAACCGTGTGTGGAGTTGCGCGACGCGCCGATGCGGACAGGAACGGTGATGCTCACACGCGCCCGCGGTACGACGGTCAGACGACCCAAGACGGAGACGGCCACGAGTGGCGATAAGAAGATCCGGCGTTGGCTTCGAGCTCCGAGGCTCGTGCGCGAAACGTGCGGACCTTTTGTTAGAATGGGTCGGAGTATAACACTCGGACCTCTGCCCATGAAACCTCAAGGCCGCCGCGCGACGGGTCTCGTCAGCCGGTCTGCGAGCCATGCAAGAGGCTTGCCCGAGCATCATGCCGCGCACGTTCGAAGAGGCGAAAAAAGCCCCATGCATGCCGCATGTTTCAGTTCGGATCTCATTTCGAATATCAGGCAGCATCGTTCATTGATTTCATTCCACGTGATCCACCAAGACGCTCACGACAAGGTGCGCATGCCTCTGCAAATGTCCTGCCCGAAGTCTCGCCCGAAGACGCCCCGCGCCACGCGCAAGTTCGCCGTGTCGGCGTTCGTCATAGCGATGCTCGGCGTAGCCGCGAGTCTCGGCGCCGCCCTGCCCGCGCACGCGCAAACGTCCACGGCCACGTTCGATGGCACGCCGCAGATCGATGCGTCCATCGCCGACAAGAACTGGGCGACCGCGCTCAAACAACTCGATGCGCGTATCGCGAGCAATCCGCGCGATGTGCAGGCGAAGTTCAAGCGCGCCGTCGTGCTCGCACGCATGAACCGCGACGACGACGCCATCACCGCGTTCACCGAACTCACGCAGGCCTATCCCGAACTACCCGAGCCGTACAACAATCTCGCCGCGCTGTACGCGAAGAAAGGCCGTTACGAAGATGCGCGCGCCGCGCTCGAAACGGCCACCAAGGCGAACCCCGGCTACGCGCTCGCGTATGACAATCTCGGCGATCTGTATCTGCGGCTCGCGAGCGAATCGTACAAACGCGCGCAGTCGCTCGGCTCGACCAGTCCGCTCACGCGGCAACGCGTCGGCGATATCGCGAAGATCATCACGCCGCCGCCGGTCAATCGCAAGTTCGCGGGCGCGGCGTCGGGCACGAACGCGGCTGCCATACCGCGTGCTGCATCGGACGAATGGGCTCCTACACGTAACACCGGTAACACCGGCAACATGCCCTCGCCCGATACGTTCTCGCCGTTCGGCGGATCGAACGGTTCGCTGCCCACCACGCCCTATACCGCGCCCGCCACGCAGCAGCCGTGACGTTTAGCGCTGACTCTTTGCATTCATCACCCGAGGATCGATCCTTCATGAAATTGCTGATGTTGGCGCTGTCCGGCGCCGCCCTGATCGCGGCCGCGCCCGCCTTTGCGCAACCGCAGACGCCGTCGGCGCAGGCGCATCCGATCGTGCTGATCAAGACGTCGCAAGGCGACATCAAGGTCGAGCTGTATCCGGAGAAAGCGCCGAAGACCGTCGAGAACTTTCTCGGCTATGTGAAGTCCGGACAGTACAGCGGCACGATTTTTCATCGCGTGATTCCGGGCTTCATGATTCAGGGCGGCGGCTATAACACGAGCTTCGCCGAGAAGCCCACGCGCGCGCCCATTCCGCTCGAAAGCCGCAGCGGCCTGAAGAACGTCACGGGCACGCTCGCGATGGCGCGCACGGGCGACCCGGATTCCGCCACGGCCCAGTTCTTCATCAATACGGTCGATAATGCGGGTCTCGACTATCCGAGCCCGGATGGCAACGGTTACGCCGTGTTCGGCAAGGTCGTGTCCGGCATGGATGTCGTGAAGAAGATCGAAGGAAGCCCGACCACCACGCGCGGACCCATGCAGGACGTGCCGCAGAAGCCGCCGGTCATCGAATCGGCGACTGTGGTGCAGCAGTAAAACCCGAATTACCGGACGGCGCAGCGCTCGTCACTCATCGCGCCGTCATCAACACACGGAGAAAACATCATGGTCGAACTGCATACGAATCACGGCATCATCAAGATCGAACTGGACGCCGAGAAGGCACCGAAGTCGGTTGAAAACTTCCTCAACTACGTGAAGAAAGGTCACTACGACAACACGGTGTTCCACCGCGTGATCGACGGCTTCATGATTCAGGGCGGCGGCTTCGAGCCGGGCATGACGCAAAAGCCCACCGACAAGCCGATCCAGAACGAGGCCAACAACGGCCTGTCGAACGAGAACGGCACGGTTGCGATGGCGCGCACGAACGACCCGCATTCGGCCACGGCGCAGTTCTTCATCAACGTGAAGGACAACGACTTCCTGAACCATTCGTCGCCGACGCCGCAAGGCTGGGGCTACACGGTGTTCGGCCGTGTCGTCGAAGGCATGGACGTGGTCGAGAAGATCAAGAAGGTCCGCACCGGCTCGAAGGGTTTTCATCAGGACGTGCCGGTGGATGACGTCGTGATCGAAAAGGCCGTGGAAGTCTAAGCGGCACGCATGATCGAAACGAACACGTTCGGTCGTGAAACGGCGGGCAGCGCACATGACGCGCGCCCGCTGTTTTTTCTTGCCGACCTGCATTTGAGCGAAGCCATTCCGAAGACGGTCGCGGCCTTCGAGCATTTCATCGACGTGACGGCGAACGAGGCGGACTCCGTTTTCATCCTCGGCGATCTGTTCGAATTCTGGATCGGCGACGACATGCTCGATCCGTCCGTGACGGACCCGCGCGCGGAATTCGCGCGGCGCATGACGAAGCGGCTGCACACGCTGAGCGAACGCGGCATCGCGCTGTATGTGATGCGCGGAAATCGCGACTTTCTGCTCGGCAAGCGCTTCATGAGAGAAGCCGGCGCGATGTCGCTGCCCGATCCGTACATCGTGACCGCGTATGGAAAACGCGTGATCGTCGCGCACGGCGATGCGTTGTGTACGGCGGACCGTGGCTACCAATATTTCCGGCGATTCGCGCGCAATCGCGTGGCGCAGCGCTTGTTTCTATCGTTGCCGCTGAAGACACGGCTGGGCATCGGCCAGCGCATGCGCAGCAATAGCCAGGGCGCGCGCACTTACGGCATGTCGGCAAAATACGATGTCACGCGCAAGGCCGTGTCGCAGCTATTCATCGATAGCCGCACCGATACGATGATCCACGGGCATACGCATCGCCCGGCCATGCATCATGAAGTGGAAGGCACGCGTTGGGTGCTGCCGGACTGGGAACTGGATCACGCGGAAACGCGCGGCGGTTATCTGCGTATAGATGAAAACGGCATGCACGCGCTGCCGCTCTGAATCAACGCGTGGCGGATTCCTCGCGCTTGCCGTCCATCGACGAACACAGCCGTTTCAGATCGACGAGCGACGCGCCATCGATGCCGTTCATCGCTTCCACGCGCGCGCCGATGCGTTCCAACGCCGCCACGATGTCATCGATCCGCTGCGTCTGCGTGGACGCGTGATCGATCAAACCGTGAATGGCGAGCGACACCGGATCGTCCGCATTCGGCGTGATGCCGTAGGCACAGAAACCATCGCGCGTTTGCTCTTTAGGCTTCGCGACTGCTGGCATAACAATGCGCGCCGGATTGCCCACGGCCGTGCCACCCGCCGGAACGGGCTTGACCACCACCGCGTTCGAACCGATCTTCGCTTCCGCCCCGACGACGAACCCGCCCAGCACCTTCGCACCCGCGCCGACGATCACGCCGCGTTCCAGCGTCGGATGCCGTTTCGCCCCGCGCGCAAGCGATGTACCGCCAAGCGTCACGCCCTGATAGATCGTGCAGTCGTCGCCGACTTCAGCCGTCTCGCCGATCACCACGCCCATGCCGTGATCGATAAACACGCGCCGTCCGAGCGTCGCGCCCGGATGAATCTCGATGCCGGTGAGAAAGCGCGCCATCTGAGAAACGAAGCGCGCAAGCCAGCGCCACTGCGCAAGCCAGCACGCATGCGCGAACCGGTGCATGACGATGGCATGCAGACCCGGATAACACGTCACGACTTCCCATGCGCTGCGGGCGGCGGGATCGCGCTCGCGGATGGCGGCGATGTCTTCGCGGAGTCGGTCGAACATGTCGTTATCTCGGTGGGGAAAGTGCGGCGCTGTCCTTATCACGGAATGCGCAATGCTTATGCGCTGCGATTGTAGGACGCGCGCGCCAAGTCCGCCGAGATGCCCACGTTGGCCGCGCGGTCAGTCCTTCTTGCTTTTCAGCAGCGCGTGCTTCGCGATGCCGCGCAGGATATTCACTTCTTCATGCTCCAACCCCGACCGTGCGAACAAACTTCGGATGCGCGACATGAGTTTCTTCGGATTATCGGGATCGAGAAATTCCAGCGCGACGAGCGCTTCCTGAAGATGCGCGTACATGCCTTCGATTTCATCGCTCGAAGCATGCTCCACCGTTTCCACCAGCGTGAGTTCGGACGCGGGCGCCTGAAACGCGAGGCGCAATTCGTAGGCGAGCACCTGAACCGCCTGCGCGAGATTGAGCGAGCTATACGCCGGATTGGCGGGAATATGCGCGAGCGCGCTGCATCGTTCGACATCGGCATTGGACAGACCGGTGCGCTCGTTGCCGAACACGAGTGCGATGTCACCGTGCCGCACGAATTCGTGCGCGCGTTCGGCGAGCGCGCGCGGCGGCATCTGCGGCGGGCCGTATTCGCGCATGCGTGCGGTCAGCGCGACCGACCAGCGCACGCCGACGAGCGAATCGGCGAGCGTGTCCACGACATGGGCGCCTGCGAGCACATCGTCCGCGCCCGAGGCCATCGCGATGGCTTCCGGTTCATTCTTCACATCGGCGATGCGCGGGGCCACCAGCACGAGCCGCGCGAAACCCATGGTCTTGAGCGCACGCGCCGCCGCACCGACGTTGCCGGGATGGCTCGGCTCGACGAGGATGAAACGCGTGGACGTGAAGCCGCCTGCGGGGGCGGCGAGAAAGTCGGTGGATTCCAAGGCGCGATCGGTGCTCAGTGATTAACGCGCTATGTTATCGCGCTTTGCGTGGCATTCCGTGTGATGAGCGGGCTAAGAGGCATCGAGTTCGGTTAAAATAGCGCCTTCGCGTAGCCGGTTTTCAGCCGATGCATGCGCCCCGCTCTTATCCAATTCGTCTTTCGTCGACATTCGTCGTTGTCGCTCAACTTTTCCGTCCGCGCGCGCTTTCAAAGCCCGTCGACGGCTCAAAGGATCACGCTCATGCATCCGATGCTCAATATCGCTGTCAAGGCCGCCCGCCGCGCCGGACAGATCATCAACCGCGCGTCGCTGGACCTGGACCGCATCGAGGTCAGCAAGAAACAGCACAACGACTTCGTGACGGAAGTCGATAAAGCGTCCGAAGCCGCCATCATCGAGACGCTCACCGCCGCTTATCCCGATCACTCCATCCTCGCCGAAGAATCCGGCGCGACGGACCGCAACTCGGAATATCAGTGGATCATCGATCCGCTCGACGGCACTACCAACTTCATCCACGGTTTCCAGTATTACTGCGTCGCCATTGCGCTCGCGCACAAGGGCGTGGTGCAGCAGGCCGTCGTCTACGATCCGACCCGCAACGACCTGTTCACCGCCTCGCGCGGACGCGGCGCTTATCTGAACGAACGGCGCATCCGCGTGGGCAAGCTGGACCGTCTGTCGGATGCGCTGATCGGCACCGGCTTCCCTTTCCGCGATGGACAAGGCCTGAACGGCTACATGCGTTTGTTCAGCGAAATGACACTGTCGTGCGCGGGGCTGCGCCGTCCGGGCGCGGCGGCGCTCGATCTGGCGAACGTCGCGGCGGGACGGCTCGACGGTTTCTTCGAGCAAGGCATTCATCCGTGGGATGTGGCGGCGGGCAGCCTGATCGTGACCGAAGCGGGCGGGCTGGTCGGCAATTACACGGGCGAATCGGATTTCCTGTTTCAAAACGAGATCGTCGCGGCGAATCCGAAGGTCTACGCGCAACTCATCAAGATTCTCGATCCGCATTCGCGCACGCGTCTGACGGGCGAGTAAGCGCTTGATCGAGGACGCGCAACGCATCCTCGATTTATTCCGGTCCGCGTTCGTCCTGCACCGAACGCGGCGCTCCGCTACAGTGCAGTCTTTCGCCCAGCTTTCCCGTTCCAAAAGGATGCGCCGCCGGAACCTTGTCCGGCGTGCCGCGCCATTGCCGGCTCCGTCATGAAAAAAGGCTTTTACACGATCATCGCCGCGCAGTTCGTTTCATCGCTGGCGGATAACGCGCTGCTCATTGCCGCCATCGCCATGCTTGCCGTGGTGCATTCCGCGCCGTGGGTGACGCCGCTGTTGCAGATCTTCTTCACGATTTCGTATGTCGTGCTCGCGCCCTTCGTCGGCGCATTCGCCGATGCCATGCAGAAACGCCACGTCATGTTCGTCTCGAACGCGCTCAAGGCAGGCGGCTGCGCGCTGATGATCGCGGGCGTGCATCCGATGATCGCGTATGGCGTGGTCGGCCTTGGTGCGGCGGCCTATTCGCCCGCGAAGTACGGCATCCTGACTGAATTGCTGCCGCCGCAAAAGCTGATCGCCGCGAACGCGTGGCTCGAATCGGCGACGGTCGGCTCGACGATTCTCGGCACGGTGATCGGCGGCGCGCTCGTGAGTCAGGTCGTCGGGCAATGGATCGGGCAGGCGCATATTCCGTTCGTGCAGACGGCCGCGCACGCCGCCTTGTTCACGGTGATGGTGATCTACGCGTCGGCGGCCGTCATCAACGCGTTCATCCCCGATACCGGCGCGCGCTATCCGAACCTGCTCACGCAGCCCACGCGCCTCGTCCACGACTTCTCGCACTGCTTCAAGGTCCTGTGGAAAGACAAGCTCGCGCAGATCGCGCTGTGGGTCACCACGTTGCTGTGGGGCGCGGCGGTCACGCTGCAACTGCTCGTGCTCAAATGGGCGGACGCCAATCTCGGACTGTCGCTCTCGAAGGCGGCGGTCTTGCAGGGCGTGACGGGCGTCGGTATCGCGCTGGGCGCGGCGGCGGCGTCCGCGTGGATCTCGCTGCGGCAATCGCTCAAGGTGCTGCCGGTCGGCGTGCTGATCGGCGCGGTATCGATTGCCATGGCGTTCTACAACAAGGACATGTTTCCGCCGAATGCAGGCGTGCATATCGGGCCGGTTTTCGCCCCCGCGTACATTTTGATGGCCTATCCGCTGATGATCCTGCTCGGCGGACTGTCGGGCTTTTTCATCGTGCCGATGAACGCGATTCTCCAGCATCGCGGCGCGACGCTGCTGTCCGCCGGGCATTCCATCGCCGTGCAGAACTTCAACCAGAACATCGCCGTGCTGGCGATGCTCGGCGCTTACGCGTTGCTGCTGACGAGCAAGGTGCCGGTGGAGTGGATCATCGTGATCTTCGGGCTGTTCGTCTGCGCGTTGATGGCGCTCGCCATGCGCCGTCACGCGCAAAACGAACGAGAGGTCGATTTGGGCGCGCTGGTCGAGGAATGAACCTTGCTTGATGCTGTGTTCCGGGTCGTCCGGCTCTTCGGCATGTTTAAAGAGCCGCGACAGCACAGGATGCAGAACACAGGGAGGCGCTGCCCGATGCGCGGACCGCGATCGCGCGTCAGACGCGCATCCGATGTCCGGCCGGGCGCGCCCCATTCTTTTCGGCACGTCAAATAGAGGAGCAATGAAAATGGGACTGTTCACACGTTCGACGCTCGACAGCAAGATCAATGGCGCGGCCGACATCGGCCAGCGCGCGGTGCGCGGTGCGAGCGACGCGGTCGATACCGCCAGCGATCAACTGCGTAGCCTGCTCGACGATCTCGAAGGCTCGCTGCAAAACGGCCGTGACTTCGATGCGGACAAGTTGCGCAAGGAGCTGCAATCGCGGCTCAAGACCGCGCGCACGCAGATGAACGGCGCGAGCAACGTGATCGCCGGCCGTCTGAACGATGCCGCCGGTTACGCCGATGAATTCGTGCACGACAAGCCGTGGCACACGCTCGGCGCGGTGGCGGGACTCGCCCTGCTGGTCGGCTTTCTGGCTGGCCGTACCTGATGAATTGACTGACGAATTTGCCTGATGTCGTCAGCGCAGGGTCACCTTCCGGTGGCCCTGTTTGCGTTCGAGCCTTTGAAAAAAGTATCGGTCGTAGGCCGGATTGGCCAACTCGTTCCCGTGCGCCCGACAGGTTAAACTCTTGCCCTATCGGATGATTTGCGGCTGGCGCATGGCGCCGGTCCCTTCGCTTCTCACGCACGCAAGATGGGCATTCAAACGGCACTCCCCGACACACCTCCCGACGCGGCCACGCCAGCACTTCCGGCGGACTTTTCACAGCACACGCCGATGATGCAGCAATACCTGCGCATCAAGTCGGAGCATCCGGATACGCTCGTTTTCTATCGCATGGGCGATTTCTACGAGCTCTTCTTCGACGATGCCGAGAAAGCCGCGCGCCTGCTCGATCTCACGCTCACGCAGCGCGGCGCGTCGGGCGGCAATCCCATTCGCATGGCGGGCGTGCCGCATCACGCGTGCGAGCAATATCTCGCGAAACTGGTGAAGCTCGGGGAATCGGTTGCCATTTGCGAACAGATCGGCGATCCGGCCACGGCGAAGGGACCGGTCGAACGCAAGGTCGTGCGCGTGGTCACGCCGGGCACGCTCACGGATGCCGCCCTGCTCTCCGACAAGAACGATGTCTATCTGATGGCGCTGTGCCCCATGCACAACCGTCGCGGCCTCGTGACGAGCGTGGGCCTCGCGTGGCTCAATCTCGCGAGCGGCGCGCTGCGGCTGGCGGAAGTCACGCCCGCGCAAGTCGGCGCGGCGCTCGAACGCATTCGTCCGGCGGAAACGCTGGTCGCGGATTCGATCACGGATATGCAGGCATCGTTCGGTGTGCCGAATCTCAATGCGACGACGCGCGTGCCCGCCTGGCATTTCGATGTCAATTCCGGCACCAAGCGTCTGCGTGAACAACTGGATGTGGCGAGCCTCGATGGCTTCGGCGCGCACACGCTGACCTGTGCGTGCGGCGCGGCGGGCGCGCTGCTGATCTATGCAGCGGCCACGCAAGGCCAGCAATTGCGCCACGTGCGCAGTCTCAAGGTCGAGTACGAATCGGAGTACATCGGGCTCGATCCGGCCACGCGCCGTAACCTCGAACTCACGGAAACGCTGCGCGGCACGGAATCGCCCACGCTGTTTTCATTGCTCGATACGTGTTGCACGACGATGGGCAGCCGCCTGCTGCGGCATTGGCTGCATCATCCGCCGCGCGATGCATCGATTGCGCAAGGGCGTCAGCAGGCCATCGGCGCGCTGCTCGACGCAGGCACGGCAAGCGGTCTCGATGCCTTGCGCACCACGCTGCGCGGGATCTCGGACATCGAGCGCATCACCGGGCGGCTGGCGTTGTTGTCCGCGCGTCCACGCGATCTTTCCAGCCTGCGCGATACCTTCGCCGCATTGCCCGAACTGCGCACGCGTGTTCAGGCCATGTCCTCGCACGCCGCCGCGCTGACTCGCATCGATGCCGCGCTCGAACCGCCCGCTGAGTGTCTCGATCTGTTGACGCAGGCCATTGCGCCCGAACCCGCCGCGCTGATCCGCGATAGCGGCGTGATCGCGCGCGGCTACGATTCCGACCTCGACGAACTGCGCGATATTTCGGAGAACTGCGATCAGTTCCTCATCGATCTGGAAACGCGCGAGCGCACGCGCACCGGCATCGCGAATTTGCGGGTCGAGTACAACAAGGTGCATGGCTTTTATATCGAAGTCACGCGCGGTCAGACGGACAAGGTGCCGGACGATTATCGCCGCCGTCAGACGCTCAAGAACGCCGAGCGTTACATCACGCCCGAACTGAAGACGTTCGAGGACAAGGCGCTGTCCGCGCAGGAACGCGCGCTCGCGCGTGAGCGTGCGCTGTACGACGCGCTGCTGCAAAGTTTGTTGCCGTTCATCGCGGATTGTCAGCGGGTGGCGAGTGCGCTGGCGGAACTCGATCTGCTGGGCGCGTTTGCCGAACGGGCGCGGGCGCTCGATTGGGTCGCGCCAGAATTCACCGCCGATGCGGGCATCGATATCGAGCATGGACGGCATCCGGTGGTCGAGGCGCAGGTCGAGCAGTTCATCGCCAACGATTGTTGTCTGAGTCAGGATCGCAAACTGTTGTTGATTACCGGTCCGAACATGGGCGGTAAATCGACCTTCATGCGGCAGACCGCGCTCATCGCGTTGATGGCGTATGTCGGGAGTTATGTGCCTGCGAAGCGTGCGCGCTTCGGCGCGCTGGATCGCATTTTCACGCGCATCGGCGCGGCGGATGATCTCGCGGGCGGGCGTTCGACGTTCATGGTCGAGATGACCGAAGCCGCCGCCATTCTCAACGATGCAAGCGCCTCCAGCCTTGTGCTGATGGATGAGATCGGGCGCGGCACCTCGACGTTCGATGGTCTCGCGCTGGCCTGGGCCATCGCGCGGCATCTGCTCTCGCATAACGGCTGCTACACGCTGTTCGCCACGCACTACTTCGAACTCACGCAATTGCCCGCCGAATTCGCGCAGGCGGCGAACGTGCACCTGTCGGCGGTCGAGCACGATCATGGCATCGTGTTTCTGCATGCGGTCAACGAAGGCCCGGCCAATCAAAGCTACGGGCTTCAGGTCGCGCAACTCGCGGGCGTGCCGAACGCGGTCATCCGCGCGGCGCGCAAGCATCTCGCGCATCTGGAGCAGCAATCGATCGGTCAGGCGAGCGCGCAGTTCGATCTGTTCGCGAGCCCCGCGTACAGCACGGACGATGTGGACAACGACACGCCTGTCGTTGAAACGCCGCATCCCGCGCTGGACAAACTGCGTGCGCTCGATCCGAACGATCTTCGTCCCCGCGAAGCGCTCGATCTGCTCTACGAACTACATGAACTGGCGAAACCGGCGCCGGATGCCTCGCGTTGAGCGCATCGTCGCCGCGTTCGCGCGCTGGGCGCGCTGTGCGCTATTGACGCTCGCGTGTGCGCACGTCGCGCCCGCGTTCGCTCAGGGCGATGCCCCGCTGCGCTTCGCCGTCATCGCCAACGCACTCACGCGCCCCGCCGACGAAGCGCCCGTGCGTCAGATGCTCGATGCCATCGCGCGCGATCGTGATATCTCGTTCATCGTCTACGACGGCAATCTCAAGGGCGTGAACGAGCCGTGCCGCGATAGCGTGTATCAGTCGCGTCACGATCTGCTCGATGCATCGCGCCTGCCGCTCATTCTGTTGCCGGGTCAGCGCGACTGGGCCGATTGCAGCCTCGCGCATGCGGGCGGTTACGATCCCGTCGAACGGCTCGATTTCGTGCGTCAGCTCTTTTTCGCGGATGCCAATTCGCTCGGTCAAAGCCCGCTGCAACTCGCGCGCGAAAGCGATGTCGCGCGCTTCAGGACATTCCGCGAATTCGTGCGCTGGCAGCAGAACGGCGTGGCGTTCATCGGACTGAATGCGCCGAGTCCGAACAATCACTATCTGACCGCGGGCGGGCGTAATGGCGAGTTCGAGGATCGCGCGGTGGCCATGTCCTTCTGGCTCGAACACGCGGCGGAAACGGCGCGTCGTTCCGAGATGCGTGCGCTCGTCGTGATCCTTCAGGGCGACCCGGACTTCGCGCGTTACGAACGCCGCGATCGCTTCGCATGGCTGCGTTTCTCGCGTGCGAGCCAACCGCGTGACGGGTTTCTCGAACTTAAGCGCAGTCTCGTGAAGGCGGCCGAAACGTTTCGCGGGCCGGTCATCGTGATTCACAGCACGGAGACGCCAGAGCCGAACGGCTTTCATATCGATCAGCCCTTGCATAACGATCGCGGGCTCACGGTATCGAATCTCACGCGCGTTGCCATTTCATTGCGCAAACCGCAATCGCAATGGCTCGATGTGCAGAGCGATGCCGCGTGGCATCCGCCATTTCGCCTGCGCGTGCGCAACGTAAGCGACGTGCGCCGCCGCGATGCATCCGATTATCAGGAGCAGATTCCGGCACAGTCGAACGCGCCGCCTGCTTACCTTGCGCCGTCATCGACGCCACCGGCGCAGCCACGCAGCGAGCCGCAGGACGCCACGCCGTTGCCACCGCCCGCGGAGCCCGAAGCGGCCTCGGAACCGCCGCCGCCGATGCTCAATCCGCCGACCACGCTTCCGCCGATCTATCCCCTGCCCGCATCCGGCGCGAAAACCGGCAACCCATGAAAAAAGCGCAGCCGAAGCTGCGCTCTCCTGATCATGCGACGCGCCTACGTTCAATGAATCGTCGGCCCGGAATCCTTGCGCGGTTCGTCGTCTTCGTCGTCCTCGTCTTCGCCTTCGACGGAGAGGCCGTCCGCACCATGCGCGTGCTGATGTTCGATTTCATCTTCCGTCGCGTCGCGCACTTCCTGCACCGACAGCGCGAAACGCAGCGCCATGCCCGCCAGCGGATGATTGCCGTCCAGCACCACCTTGTCTTCGGCCACGTCCGTCACCGTGTAGATGAGCGCGTCGATGTCGTCATCGCCATCTTCGGGCGTGCCTTCGAACTGCATGCCGACTTCGAGCGGTTCGGGAAAGCGCTTGCGCTCCTCGACCTTCACGAGTTCGGGATCGTATTCGCCGAAGGCATCCTGCGGTTCGAGCTGAATGGACGTTTGATAACCCGGCTCCTGACCGTCGAGCGCTTCCTCGATCTTGGGGAACGTGCCATCATAGCCGCCGTGCAGATAGACCATCGGCTCGTCGCTTTCCTCGATCAGATTGCCTTGCGCATCCGATAGCTTGTACGCGACCGAGACGACGGTATTTCTAGCAATTTTCATTGGATCCTCCAAGACACAAGCCTCGATTATACGATGCCCAAGCGGCCACTCCACGCAACGCGTACAACCCTTCCCAGCGAAACCGAAAACACCGGCGCGCCTTCTCCCGATGAACTCACGCCGCTGTTGGGCAATCGCACGCCTAATCAGTTCATGCGGCGTTACTGGCAGAAAAAACCGCTGCTGATCCGGCAGGCGATTCCCGGTATCGCCGCTCCTTTGCCGCGTGATGAACTCTTCGCGCTCGCCGATCTCGACGATGTCGAATCGCGGCTCATCACGCATTTTCGAAACACATGGGATCTCGAACACGGCCCTTTCGCGCCCGATGAACTGCCCTCGGTCCGAAAGCGCGAATGGACCTTGCTCGTGCAAGGCGCGAACCTGCATGACGAGCGCGCTCATGCGCTGATGAACCGCTTCCGCTTCATCCCGGATGCGCGTCTGGACGATCTCATGATCTCCTATGCAACCGACGGCGGCGGCGTCGGCGCGCACTTCGACTCCTACGATGTCTTTCTGCTTCAGGTGCATGGCAAGCGGCGCTGGCGCATCGGCGCGCAGCGCGATCTCTCGCTAAAACCCGGCCTGCCGTTGAAAGTTTTACAGAACTTCGAGCCTGAAGAAGAGTGGGTGCTGGAGCCGGGCGACATGCTTTATCTGCCGCCGCATATCGCGCATGACGGGATCGCGGAAGGCGAATGCATGACCTGCTCCATCGGCTTTCGCTCGCCTTCCGTACACGAACTGACGGCGCAGTTTCTCTATCATCTGGCCGAGAACATGGGCGAGCCGCCCGAGCATGCGAAGTCCGGCGCGCGTTATCGCGATCCGAATCAGCCGCCGGTCGATACACCCGCTGCTTTGCCCGTCTTACTCACCGAACGGGTTGGCGCGATCCTTGCGCAGATCAAATGGAATGAGAAGGATGTGGCAGCGTTTTTGGGCAGCTATTTGAGCGAACCGAAATCCAATGTCGTATTCGATCCGCCTGCGCGTCCATTGAATTTGCAAAGATTCGTTGAGCGTGCGAAAAAGACCGGCGTGAAGCTAGACCGAAAGACGAGCTTGCTCTATGACGCTAACTCGTATTTTGTTAATGGAGAGGCAGCGGCCTTAACTGCGAAAGCCAGAAAATGGCTGCCTGAATTAGCCGATTCACGACGCTTGGAGGGGAAACGCTTTGTAACACTTACAGGCGATTCAGCAATGACATCGCTGCTTCACGAATGGTATTGTGCGGGCTGGATTCAGACGGACCTTTGAGCTTGATGCATGCCTGAAATGCGAGTGTTAAAAAGCATCTCAGCACATGCATGAAACGATGGTTTTGCTGTTCCGCAATATGAAAGTTTGTATGAGAAAGACAACGTATCGGCCCCCGATTTATACACGGTCGTTGCGAAAGTGCCTATAATTTCCGGCCAAGCCGTAGGTTGTCTCACACCAATAAAAGATTGTGAGGCTCCACAGCGGCCCAGGTCGGTGTTGGAGCACACATTACCGGTACTTTGCGCTGTTGCTTACCTTTAACCATAAAAGGACGTGATCATGAAGAAATCCCTCCTCGTAGCATCCCTGTTGGCTGCTGTTGCTCTTGCTGCATGCAACAAGTCTAGCGATTCGGCTGCTCCGAGCGCTGCAAGCGATTCGTCGGCTGCTTCGGCTCCTGCCGCTGCCGCTTCGGACGCTAACGCAGCTGCATCGAGCGCTTCGGCCGCGGCAAGCGACGCAGCTTCGGCTGCTGGCGCTGCTTCGGACGCTGCTGCTTCGGGCGCGGACGCTGCAGCTTCGGCTGCTGCTCCGGCTTCGGGCGCAAGCCAGTAAGGCTTGGCGTTTCGCCACGGGCCGCGCAAGCGGTCCGAACAAACGAAAAAACCGGCTTTCGAGCCGGTTTTTTTGTCTCTGCATTCCTACGCTTTAGCGCTTTAGCTTAGAGCGAGAGCCAGTCGAAGCCTTCGTCCTGCGATGCCACCACGACATCCGGCAAGGACGCGCCAAGCGCACCGGCAAGCGCCGCCTGCGCCAGATGCGGCAAATTGTTTTGCTGACTGAGATGCGCGGCGACCAGATGCCGCAACCTGGAACGATCGAGCGCCGCGAGAATGGCGGCGGCTGCATCATTATTAAGGTGTCCGTGCGTCCCGCGAATGCGCGCCTTCAGTGAAGGCGGATAACGGCTCGCGGCCAGCATGTCGAGATCGTGATTGGATTCGAGCACAAGGGCATCACAGCCGCTTAGCACGCTCGTGATATGCGGTGTGGACACGCCCACATCCGTGAGCACGCCAAGCCGGCTGGCGCCATTCGAGAACACGAATTGAAGCGGCTCGCGGGCATCGTGCGGAACGGTGTAGGGCAACACGCTCAGATCGCCGATGACGACGCTCTCATCGCCCCACAGCACGCGCAGATCGACGTTGGCTTCATCCGCGCCCACCGCGCGCGCGGTGCCCCAACTCATGTACAGCGGAATGGACCACTTGCGCGCCAGCGTCAGCGCGCTGCCGATGTGATCCGTATGCTCATGCGTGATGACGATGGCATCGAGCGTGTCGACGCTGCAGCCCAAACGCAGCAAACGCCGCTGCGCCTCCTTCGCGGAGAAGCCGCAATCGAGCAGGATGCGCGTGGTCGTGGTGCCGCTCGATGCCTCGACCAGCAGCGCGTTGCCTTCGCTACCGCTGCCGAGGCTGGCGAATCTCACGGTCTCGTCGCCCCGTGCTTAGTTCAACTGCGCGTGCAGCAACGACACGATGCGCTGCGCATCGGAGGACGTGTCGGGCTGACCGTTCGCATCGACCACGACGACTTGCGTCACTGCATCCGCCTTCGGCTTCACGTTGACGAGGAACTGGCGCGTCGGCAGTTTCGAATCGCTCGAGAACCACTTGCCGAACAGCCCTTCCTTCTTCAGATCCTGCATGGAGTCCGAATAATGCACGTAATAGATGCCTTTCTCGCGGTCGCGATTATCGACCGTGAAGTTCGTGCGATCGAGCGCGAGCCCCACACGCAGCCACGCACGATCGAATGGCTCGGCGAGGTCGAGCGCGGACGCGCCGCCGTTCTGCTCCACCGCGACCTTCGCGCCCGCCGGACGCGCCTTCGCAATCAATTGCTTGCTCTGGTCTTCGGTCAGGCCGAACTTCTGCATCATCTTTTGCAGAATGACGGCTTCGAGCGCCGGATTGCGCGGACGAATTTCCCAACGTGAAGATGTCTTGTCCTGACCGGTCAACACTTCTTCCATCGCGCTGTGCGTGACGGAAATATCCGTCGATCCATCCGATGCACGGTCCACTTGCGTGCGGAACATATCGCGCGTGCCGGACGAATACGCGAAATCGAACAGCTTGCCGACACTGTTGCGGAACCAGTCGCTCGGAATGTTCGCGCGATTCTCCGCCCAGTCCGTCGCCATGATGCCGCTCTGCGGCGAGTCGGTCTTGAGCGTGAGGCCCGTGTCCGCCCAGAACTCTTGCAACTGCGGCCAGACCTGATCCGGCGTGCGACCGTCGATGACGAGCCAGCGGCGATCGCCGTCCTTCTCGACGTGCATGCCGTAGGGGTCCTGCGTATTCGGCACGCCGAGCGTCAGGTTGCCTTGCGGCGTTGGCTGACGCGAGGCCGTTCCGCCCAGCGTGTTCACCGGCGGCGGTGCGGCATAGCGCTGGCTGATATCGGCCGTGGACAAGTCCGACGGCACCGCCAGATTCGGCGCGGTTTCGGCCTGCTTGTAATTGACGCGGTCCGGCGCGAGCCAGTCATTGAGCGTGTCGCAACCGGCCAACGCGAAAACGGCGCCCGCGGTGAGCGACAGCATGCCCAGACGCCTGGCTTGAATGTGAAGAGCGGAACGTTTCATGAGGTCCTTCTTTGCTGCGATAACGCTTGGGCCGTGCGCCGGCCCTGGACTTGCAGGGAACGGCGCGCGCGGGCGGCGATTAAGGATGAGTAAGAGAGCACATGACGATGGTGGATCGCGGCACCGTGTTCGCGCCGCATGCCGCCGAGGTCAGGCTAGCAGCCCGGCGTCGCGCAATGCATCACGCACGATGTCGTGATAGCGCGCATCGAGCGGCGTGAGCGGAAGACGAATGCCGCCTTCCATGCGGCCGAGCGCTTGTAGCGCCCATTTGGCCGGGATCGGATTCGATTCGCAGAACAGATTCTTGTGCAGCGACAACAGCTTTAGATGAATACGGCGCGCGGTGATGGCATCGCCCTCGATAGCCGCGCGGCACAACTGGCTCATTTCCTTCGGCGCGACATTGGCCGTCACCGAAATATTGCCGTGGCCGCCGAGCAGCATGAGCGCGATGGCCGTGGGATCGTCGCCGCTATAGATGCCGAAGTGCGCCGGTGCGTGCTTGATGAGATGCGCCGCGCGGTCGATGTTGCCCGTCGCTTCCTTCACGCCGATGATGCCCGGCACTTCCGCGCAACGCAGGATGGTCTCGTTGCTCATGTCGGCAACGGTCCGGCCCGGCACGTTATAGAGAATCACCGGCAGATCGACGGCTTCCGCAATCGCGCGAAAGTGGCGATAGATGCCTTCCTGCGTCGGCTTGTTGTAATACGGAACCACTTGCAGCGTGGCGTCGGCGCCAACCTTTCTGGCTTGCTTCGACAGTTCGATGGCCTCGGCCGTCGAATTGCCGCCCGCGCCCGCGATGATCGGGAAACGCTTCGCCGTGTGCTCGACGGCGGTCTGGATCATGAGGACGTGTTCCTCGACCGACAGCGTGGCCGATTCGCCGCTCGTGCCGACCACGACGAGACCGTTCGAGCCTTGCTCGATATGCCAGTCGATCAGCTTTCGAAACGCCGGCAGATCGAGACTACCGTCCTCGTGCATCGGTGTGACGATGGCAGGAATGCTGCCGCGGATCGTGATGCCGCCGTTGGTTCCGCCGTTGGTTCCGTTTGTCATGAAACTCTTGAATTTAATCGTGAATTTAATCGCAAAAAGGCGATCTACCGCGATTGTAGCGGATTAGCCGGGCAACACGTAACGTGGCGGACCCGGAGGCGTGTTACGAAACGTGAGCGTGTCGCGAGAGCCCGGTTCGCTGCGAACTGCGCAAATCCGTTGCACGAAGGCAGGATGCGGCGCGTCGAGAAAGCCATCTTCGAAGGCGATCACGCGCAGGCGGCCACGCACGGCTTCGAGCAATTCGCCCGCATCGAGCAAGAACGCCGGATTGGACGGCTTGCCGACGGTCTCGTTCCCTACCGCGAACGTTTCGTAGATCAAGACGCCGCCCGGCGCGAGCGCATCGAACAGATGACCGAACAGCGGCCGATGCAGATAGCGCGTGACGATCACGGCATCGAACGTTCGGTCGTGCTTGAACGGCCACGGTGCGCCTTCGAGATCGGCCTGCAAGGTGTCGATGTTTTCGCATGCGGACATCGATTCCAATGCTTGCGGGTCGCGGTCAACGGCGAGCACCGTGTTACCGCGCGAGCCGAACCATCGTGCGTGACGGCCATGACCCGATGCGACATCGAGCACGCTCGCGCCGGGCGCGATGAGATGCGCCCAGCGCGTGACCCAATCGCTCGGCGTGCCGGCGTCAGTCGCCATCAGTTGTAGGACAGGCCCATTGCTTCGCGCACATCGCGCATGGTTTCGGTGGCGAACTTGCGCGCCTTGTCGCAGCCGTCCGCGACGATCGCGCGCAGCAGCGAAGGATCGTCCATGTACTTCTGCGCGCGTTCGAGCATCGGCTGTTGTTCACGCAGAATGCCTTCGATCACCGGCTGCTTGCAGTCCAGACAGCCGATGCCCGCGCTGCGGCAGCCCTTCTGCACCCATTCGTGCGTGGCCTCGTCCGTGTAGACCTCGTGCAGCTTCCACACCGGACATTTGTCAGGATCGCCCGGATCGGTGCGGCGCACGCGGGCGGGGTCGGTCGGCATCCTGCGAACCTTCTGCTCGATGGTCGCCGCATCTTCACGCAAGCCGATGGTGTTGCCGTACGACTTCGACATCTTCTGGCCATCGAGACCCGGCATGCGCGACGCTTCGGTCAGCAACACCTGCGGCTCGACCAGAATGAGCTTGCGCGCGCCTTCCAGATAGCCGAACAGACGCTCGCGGTCGCTCATCGACAGGCTCTGCGATTCCTGCAGCATGGCGCGGGCTTGTTCGAGCGCTTCGTCATCGCCTTCCTGCTGATAGGCGACGCGCAGTTCGTGATACAGCTTCGCGCGCTTGCCGCCGAGCTTCTTCGCCGCGTCGAGCGCCTTCTCCTCGAAATCCGGCTCCTTGCCGTAGAGATAGTTGAAGCGCCGCGCGATCTCGCGCGTCATCTCCACGTGCGGCACCTGATCTTCACCGACCGGCACCAGCGACGCGCGATACAACAAAATGTCCGCTGCCATCAGCACCGGATAGCCGAGAAAACCGTACGTCGAAAGATCCTTTTCGCGCAGCTTTTCGATCTGTTCCTTGTAGGTCGGCACGCGTTCGAGCCAGCCAAGCGGCGTGCCCATGCCGAGCAGCAGCGACAACTCCGCATGCTCCGGCACGCGGCTTTGAATGAAAAGCGTGGCCTGCGCCGGATCGATGCCGGACGCGAGCCAGTCGATCAGCACTTCCCAGACGTTTTTCTCGATGACCTCGGGCGTTTCGTAGTGCGTCGTGAGCGCGTGCCAGTCGACCACCGCGAAGAAGCACGGATATTCGGACTGCAGCCGCACCCAGTTTTTCAGCACGCCGTGATAGTGGCCGAGATGCAGCGACCCGGTGGGCCGCATGCCGGAGAAGATACGGTCAGGGAACATGATGTTATGGAAAGAGTGATGCGAAAGGATTCAGGATGGCCGATACCGCCGCGTAACCGACGCTCACCAGCGGACTGAGCCAGAACCGCGTGAATACGCTCGTCATGATGAGCGCCATGACGATCCAGACGCCGTACGGCTCGATCTTCTGGAGCGTGACGGCGGCGCGCACGGGCAGCAGCGCCATCAAAACGCGTCCGCCATCGAGCGGCGGCAGCGGGAAAAGATTCAGCACGCCGAGCACGAGATTCACGCTGATGCCGGCCTGCGCCATGCGCGTGAAGAACGCTTCATCGACATGAAAGGCGGTCATGAGCACGAGCAGCACGCCCCACAACAATGCCTGCACGAAGTTGCTGGCCGGGCCTGCCGCCGCGACCCACAGACTACCCCAGCGCGGATTGCGCAGGTTGCCGAACGCGACCGGGACGGGCTTGGCATAGCCGAACATGAACGCGCCGCTGGTGACGAAATACAGCACGAGCGGCATGACGATGGTGCCGATGGGATCGATATGGCGCATCGGGTTCATCGACACGCGGCCGAGCACGTAAGCCGTGTTGTCGCCGAGCAGACGCGCGGCGTAGCCATGCGCGGCCTCGTGCAGCGTGATCGCGAAAATCACCGGGAGCGCGTAGACCGCGATGGTTTGTATCAGAGAGGGATCCATGGGGCGGTATTGTAACAAGCAGGCCGTGTCGGACAGGCGCTTGCGGCGCCTTCTGCATGCATGATGGCGCGAATCGCTCAAGTCCGTCTTTAAAGAGCGGAAAGCGCTTTCAGGAGGCTTCCGCCGTCAGGCCGAAAGGTTCCAGACTGCCGCGTCCGGCGCGCACGAGCACCGGTTCCCCACCCGACAAATCGATCACCGTGGAAGGTTCCGCCGCGCACGCGCCCGCATCGATCACGAGTTCGATCTGCTTTTCGAGCCGCTCGCGGATTTCCTCGGCATCGTTGAGCGGCTCGGTGTCGGGCGGCAAGATCAGCGTCGTGGCGAGCAGCGGTTCGCCCAGCGCTTCGAGCAGCGCCAGCGTGATCTGATGATCCGGCACGCGCAGTCCGATGGTCTTGCGCGACGGATGCGACAAACGCCGCGGCACTTCCTTGGTCGCCTTCATCACGAACACGTAAGGCCCCGGCGTCACCGATTTGATGAGCCGGTATTGCTGGTTATCGACCATCGCAAAGTTGGACAGCTCGGACAAATCGCGCACCAGCAGCGACAAATGCTGCTTGTCGTCGATGCCGCGAATCCGGCGCAAGCGCTCGACCGCGTCCTTGTCGTCGAGATGGCAAGCGAGCGCGTAGCTCGAATCCGTCGGCAAGGCGACGAGCCCGCCATCCTTGATGATCTGCACCGCCTGATTGATCAGCCGCGGCTGCGGATTGTCCGGATGAATGCGAAAGAATTGAGACATGGCGACGCCTTCTTGTTTCGTTCGTGTTCGCGTGAGGAATGGTGTGACCGCGCCGACGCTCGCTTGCATCGACGAAACGCCTTCGCGAAAAGTGACCGCGATGCAAGGAGCGTGCGCAATGTCACGCGCCACCGGCAGCCGTCAGAGCCAGCGCTCCCAGACCGGCTTCAGATCGTCCGGCAGCATCGGCAACTGGCCAAGCTCGACGCGCCCTTCGCCCGCACCGTGGAAGTCCGAGCCGCGCGAGGCTTCGAAGCCGTAGCGGCGCGCGACATCGGCATATTCGCGGTACTGATCCGGCGTATGACTGCCCGTGATGACTTCGATGGCATGCCCGCCCATCTGGATGAATTCATCGAACAGCGCGGAGAACTGCACCGGCGTGTAATCGTAGCGTCCCGGATGCGCGATCACAGGCTCCCCGCCCGCGCCGCGAATCCACTTCATGCAATCTTCCAGCTTCGCCCAGCGATGCCCGACGAAGCCCGGCTTGCCCTCGCCGAGATAACGCGCGAACACTTCCGACGTATTCTTCGCATAACCCTGATCGACGAGAAATCGCGCGAAATGCGTGCGCGAGATCATGTCGGGATCGTCGGTGTAGCGCAGCGCGCCTTCGTGGGCATTCGGAATACCGACCGCCGCAAGCGCCTCGCCGATGGCCGCACCGCGCGCCGCACGCCCGTTGCGCGTGGATTCCAGCCCCTTCTCCAGTTCCGCGTTGTCGGGATCGACATTCATGCCGACCACATGCAGCGTCTTGCCCGCCCACGTCACCGAAATCTCGACGCCCGGCAGATAGCGCATGCCGAGCGCTTCCGCCGCCGCGCGCGCTTCACGCTGACCGCCGAGTTGATCGTGATCCGTGAGCGACCACAGCGTGACGCCGCCCTCATGCGCGCGCCGAGCGACCTCGGAGGGCGAATACTGGCCGTCGGAAACGGTGGAATGGCAATGCAGATCGGCGTTCATCTTGGTTTCTAAGCGTTCCCTGACATTCTACTTTAATGGGATGACATGCGGCTCATGCAGAGATGTCCGCAAGAAGCGTTCACGCACAGAAGTCTTCGATCATCGCGGCGACGCGCTCGGGCTGATCGTGATGAATCATGTGGCCCGCATCGCTGATGAACGCTTCGCGCCAGTCGGGGATCGCGGCGAAACGCGCCTTGTATTCGGGAATCGGCGTTTCGCCTGCGAGCCATTTGAGCGTCGGGGAATTTTCGGCTTCGACGTGCAGCACTTTTGCGCGCACGCGGGACCACATCGCCGTGACTTCATCGAGTCGATACAGCGTCGGGCCGCGCAGCTTGTGCGCCGGATCGGCGAGCAAGTGGAAGCGCCCGTCCGCTTCCTGCCGCGACCAGTGTTGCGCGAGAAATTGCGCGCGCGTTAACGCCAGACGCGGATTCGTCTTGATGAGCCGCTCCGCGACTTCATCGAGCGTGGCGTAGCTGCGCAGGTCCGGCGGCGCGCGAAGCTCGTCGAGCCAATGCGCGATGCGTCCCGGCGCTTGTCCCGGATGCGCCGCTGGCAAGCCGAAGCCTTCCAGATCGACCACGCGCCGCACGCGTTCGGGGCGCACGCCCGCGTACATCAGCACGACGTTCGCGCCCATGCTGTGGCCGGCGAGATTGACTTCGCCTGTCGGCGCGTAGTGATCGAGGATCGCGTCCAGATCGGCGAGATAGTCCGGGAAGTAGTAGTGGCCGCCGCCCTTTTGCGCGATCGGCCAGTCGGACAGGCCGAAGCCGCGTGCGTCCGGCGCGAGCACTTGCCAGTTTCCGGCGAGCTCATCGACCACGAACTGGAAGGAAGCGGCCACGTCCATCCAGCCGTGAAGCATGAAGATCATCGGCGCGGACGGGTCGCCCCAGCGCCGGACGTGCAAACGCGCGCCGGGCGCATCGACAAAATCGGAGCATGACGCCTTCATATTTTTATCCTGTTTAGTTTAAATTTGCGATTGTTCGTTGTCGTCGAGACCGGCGAGCGCGCGAAGTTCTGCCTCGTCGAAACCTGCGTCGCGGCGCGCTTCGAAGTTGAACGGGCCGCGTAGTTTGGGCGCGTGGTACTGCGCTGCAAGCCGCGCGTACGTTGGATGCGGGTCGAGATTCGCGGCATCGCAGAGATGACGGAACCAGCGATTGCCGATCAGCACGTGGCCGATTTCATCGCGAAGGATAACGTCGAGGATGGCCGCCGATGCGTGATCGCCCGCCTGCGCAAGCCGTCGCCGGATGGGCGGCGATGCATCGAGCCCGCGCGCCTCCAGCGTGCGCGGCACCAGCGCCATGCGCGCGAGCACGTCGGCGCGCGTGCGTTGCGCCATGTCCCAGAGCCCGTCGTGCGCGGGAAAGTCGCCGTATGTGTGGCCGAACTCTGCCAATCGCGCACTCAGCAGCGAAAAGTGATGCGCTTCCTCCGCTGCGACTTTCAACCAATCAAGATAAAAATCATGCGGCATCGATGGAAACCGCCACACGGCATCGAGCGCGAGATTGATCGCGTTGAATTCGATATGCGCGAGCGCGTGCAGCAGCACCGCGCGACCCGCATCCGACTGCATGCTGCGCCGCTTGAGCGACGATGGCTCGACGAGCAATGGTTTCTCCGGACGCCCCGGCAGATCGTCCGGCTCGGCGAAAACGGCCTCCGGCACAATGCGCGCGGCACTCTTGAACAGCGCCTGAGCCTGCGCAGCCTTCTCCGCGGGATCGCGCAGGCGAAGGACTTGGAGCGCGGCGGCGCGGGCATCGGAAGGAAAAAAGGCATCCTGCATAAGACTTTCTCGACGGGGAAGGCGTGGACGGGCGCGGCGTCATGGCACCGCAAACGGCTAAAATGTTAAACGCGACGCAGGATTTGAAACAACGCCCGGCACGTTCAGGAGACCCAGTGGCCATCTACAAGCTCGGCGAAAACGCCCCGACCATCCACGAAAGCGTGTTTCTCGCGGATACCGCGACCATCATCGGCCAAGTCACGCTGGAAGAAAACGCGAGCGTCTGGTTCGGCGCGACTTTGCGCGGCGACAACGAGCCGATCGTCGTCGGCCGGAACAGCAATATTCAGGAAGGCGCGGTGCTGCATGCGGACCCCGGCTTTCCGCTGACGATTGGCGAAGGCGTCACGGTCGGCCATCAGGCCATGCTGCACGGCTGCACCATCGGCGATGGCTCGCTGATCGCGATTCAGGCCGTGGTCTTGAATGGCGCGGTGATCGGCCGCAACTGTCTGGTTGGCGCGGGCGCCCTCGTCACCGAAGGCAAGGTGTTTCCGGACAACAGCGTGATTTTGGGCTCGCCTGCACGCGTGATACGTCAGGCGACGGACGCCGACATCGCCCGCATGCGCGGGTCCGCGGCGAGCTACACGGACCGGCGCGAATTTTACAAGGCGCAGCTAGTGCGCATAGGCTGACGTTGCATCCAATCGATGCAGACGCGCCTCGACACCCAAGGAAGAGTTGTGAACGACCAGTTGCAGAAATTCATGTTCAACGCGGCGCCCGTGCGCGGCGAGATCGTCTCGCTGCGCAATACGTGGCAGGAAGTGCTCACGCGCCGTTCCTATCCGCCCGCCGTGCGCAATGTGCTCGGCGAGATGATGGCCGCGTGCGCGCTTCTGTCGGCGAATCTCAAGTTCGACGGTACGCTCATCATGCAGATCTACGGCGACGGTCCCGTGAAAATGCTGGTCGTGCAGTGCAGTTCGAACCTTTCGCTACGCGCCACTGCGAAGCTCGCTGACGGCGCCGAAGGCACGCTCGACGCCGGTGTGTCGCTCACCGACCTGCTGAACCGGCACGGCCACGGGCGCTGCGTCATCACGCTGGACCCGGCGAACAAGAAGCCGGGGCAGCAGCCGTATCAGGGCATCGTGCCGCTGTCGGGCGAGCATGGGCCGTTGTCGTCGATGGCGGAGGTTCTGGAACAGTACATGCATCATTCCGAGCAGCTCGACACGCGCATGTGGCTCGCAGCGGATACGGATCGCGCGGTGGGCATGCTGCTGCAAAAGCTGCCGGGCGATGGCGGTATCGTCCCGCACCCAGGCGAACACGATGCCGATACGTGGACGCGCGTCTGCCACTTGGGCAGCACGCTTTCCACTGAAGAATTGCTGAAGGAAGAACCGGAAACGTTGTTCCGCCGTCTGTTCTGGCAGGAGAACGTGCAGCACTTCGAGCCCGCGCCCGCGCGTTTTCAGTGCTCGTGCTCGCGCGAAAAAGTGGGCGGCATGCTCAAGATGCTCGGGCGTGAGGAAGTGGACAGCGTGATCGCGGAGCGCGGCAGCGTGGAAGTGCACTGTGAGTTCTGCAATCAGCGCTACGAGTTCGATCCGGTGGATGTGGAGCAACTTTTCGTGTCGTCGGGAATCTTACAGGGAGTAAGCCCGGCGTCCGGCCAGCGGCATTGAAGGGGTTCCGATCGGGGTTCCAATCCACGCATCGTTCCCCCTCCGGTGAGGCTTGAACGGCGCGGTATGATTGGATTCCTGATGAGTTTGTCCGGCCCGCTGGAGGTCGAAAAAAATGAACACCGCAACTGCAATCGCTACCCTGAAACTTTCCATGTGCGCCGGCCTCGCGGCAACGGCCGCCGGCTGCGCGATGGACCCGCCCGGCCCGTCGCCCATTTATAGCCGTCTGCCGAATACGCCCGTGCAGCAGCAACAGGCGCTCACGCCGCAGCAGCAGATGGACCGCTATAACGCCATCGACAAACAAGCGCTGGCGGAATCGCAAAAGGCCGCGCAAATGGGCAACGACGCCAAGATGATGTCGAACTACTACACGCCGCAGCCGGTTTCCATCTACGGCGGCTATTCGAGCGGTGGCTGGGGCTATCCCGGCTGGGGTTCGGGTTGGAGTGTCGGCACGGGTTACGCCTGGTAAGTCTCGAAGGCAACGCCCAAACAAAAGGCGCAACCGGTTTCCCGGCTGCGCCTTTTTTAATGCCTGCAACGTGTGTCTTTACGGCTTCTTCTTTGCCTCAGCCGCCTTTTCCTTCTGCGCTTTTTTATCCAGATCGCGCAATTCCTGCTTCGAGCGCGACACCGGATTGGGCACCACCCGCAACGGCGCGGACGAAACCTGCCCGCGCGTCGACCCGTTCATCCCCGGCACATTGGCCGAGTTGACGGGCGCGGTCGAATTGGGCGCGACGAACTGCACGAACACCTCGCTGTCCTTCACCATGCCCATCTCGTAGCGCGCGCGTTCCTCGACGGCGCTGGTCCCGCTTTGCAGGTCCTGCACTTCGCCTTGCACGCGCTCGTTGCGCAATTTGAGCGTGGTGTTTTTGTCCGTCTGTTGCACGAGCTGCTGCTGCAATTCGTGCACGCGCAGCCAGCCGCCATGACCCCACCACAGCGGATACTGAATCACCGCCAGCAACAAGACTAGAACGACAGTTACAAGCCGCATTCGAGGAGCCGAAATGAGCGCCGCCCGGCGGCCTCGCGCGAAGGCGAGCGCCGTGGGCGGCGGGCTGAAGATGAGATAACGTCGTCCTTATCGGCCAAAGCGAGAAAAGCTTTAGCGCAGGTTGTAGAACGCCGATTTGCCCGGATAGCTTGCGATATCGCCGAGGTCTTCCTCGATACGCAGCAGTTGGTTGTACTTCGAGATGCGATCGCTGCGCGACAGCGAACCGGTCTTGATCTGACCGGCGTTCAACCCCACGGCGATATCCGCGATGGTCGAATCTTCGGTCTCGCCCGAGCGGTGCGAAATCACCGCCGTGTAACCCGCGCGCTTGGCCATTTCGATGGCCGCGAAGGTTTCCGTCAGCGTGCCGATCTGATTGATCTTGATGAGGATCGAATTGGCGATACCCTTCTCGATACCTTCCTTCAGGATGCGCGTGTTCGTCACGAACAGATCGTCGCCCACGAGTTGAATTTTCTTGCCGAGGCGATCGGTCAGGATCTTCCAGCCATCCCAGTCGCTTTCGTGCATGCCGTCTTCGATGGAAACGATCGGGAACTTGTCGGCGAGCGCCGCCAGATAGTCCGTGAATTCGGCTGACGACAGTTGCAGGCCTTCGCCCGCCAACTGGTACTTGCCATCGTGATAGAACTCGCTCGCCGCGCAATCGAGCGCGAGCAGCACGTCTTCGCCCGCGCGATAACCGGCCTTCTCGATAGCCTGAAGCACCGTGGAAAGACACTCGTCGTTGCTGCCGAAGTTCGGCGCGAAACCGCCTTCGTCGCCCACGGCCGTGCTCATGCCGCGATCGGCCAGAATCTTCTTGAGCGCGTGGAACACTTCCGCACCGCAACGCAGCGCTTCGCGGAAGGTCGGCTGGCTCACCGGCACGATCATGAATTCCTGGATGTCCAGGCTGTTGTTGGCGTGCGCGCCGCCGTTGACGATGTTCATCATCGGCACCGGCAGTTGCATGGCGCCCGAGCCGCCGAAGTAGCGGTACAGCGGCAGGCCGGCTTCCTCGGCGGCGGCCTTGGCGACGGCCATCGACACCGCCAGCATGGCGTTCGCGCCCAGACGCGACTTGTTGTCCGTGCCGTCCAGTTCGAGCAGCGTCTTGTCGAGGAAAGCCTGTTCCGAGGCGTCGAGGCCCATGATGGCTTCGGAAATCTCGGTGTTGATGTGTTCGACGGCCTTCAGCACGCCCTTGCCGCCGTAACGGCCGGTTTCGCCGTCGCGCAGTTCGATGGCTTCGCGCGAACCCGTGGACGCGCCCGACGGCACCGCCGCGCGGCCCATCGTGCCCGATTCGAGCAACACGTCGCATTCGACGGTGGGATTGCCTCGCGAATCGAGAATCTCGCGGCCGATGATATCTACGATAGCACTCATGGTTTCCTCAAGAAATGACGATGAATTCTGTCAGTCACAACGAAGCGCGTTGACGCCTGGCGCTTCATGGCTTCGCTCAGACCGTTCGATGAACCTCCGGTTCATCCGGCACGTCCGGTCCTTCCGGTGCATCTCGCATTCATGGGGAGCGGGCGCGCCTCGTCCGGTGTACGGATGGCGTCGCGCCGATGTCCTGCCTGCTCCTCCGCGCCGCTGGTCACTGCATATGACCTATTTTCGCGATAGGGACGCTCCGACGAAACGCCCGCTATCGTACCAACTCGCTTCAACTCTTCGCGCTATTTCAGTTGAAATCGTTTTCGAGGAAGGGGCCGCTCTTCACCGCGCGATCCAGCGCGATCAGCGTTTCGAGCAGCGCTTCCATGCGATGCAACGGCACCGCGTTCGGTCCGTCCGACTTCGCGCACGCCGGGTCGGGATGCGTCTCCATGAACAGCCCGGCGATGCCTGTCGCCACCGCCGCGCGCGCCAGCACCGGCACGAACTCGCGTTGACCGCCCGAACTCGTGCCCTGCCCGCCCGGCAACTGCACCGAGTGGGTGGCATCGAACACGACCGGCGCGCCGGTTTCCCGCATGATCGCAAGCGAACGCATGTCCGACACGAGGTTGTTATAACCGAACGACACGCCACGCTCGCACGCCATGAAGCGGTCGTCCGAAAGCCCCGCATCACGCGCCGCGTCGCGCGCCTTGTCGATCACGTTCTTCATGTCGTGCGGCGCGAGAAACTGGCCCTTCTTGATGTTCACCGGCTTGCCCGAACGCGCGCAAGCGTGGATGAAATCCGTCTGACGGCACAGGAACGCGGGCGTTTGCAACACATCGACGACCGAGGCCACCGCTTCGATTTCTTCCTCGGCATGCACGTCCGTGAGAACCGGCACGCCAAGCTGCTTCTTCACTTCGCCGAGAATGCGCAAGCCTTCATCCATGCCCGGCCCGCGATACGACTTGCCCGAACTACGGTTCGCCTTGTCGAATGACGACTTGTAGATGAACGGAATACCGAGCTTCTGCGTGATTTCCTTCAGGCGTCCGGCAACGTCGATCGTCATCTGTTCGGACTCGACCACGCACGTGCCCGCGATCAGGAAGAACGGCTTGTCGAGACCGGCTTCGAAGTGACAAAGCTTCATGCCTGCGCTCCTGCGGTCGCGTGGCTCGCCGCTGCCGACGCATTCGCGCCGGTGCCTTGCGTATGCGCACGCGCGGCTTCGACGAACGCCTTGAAGAGCGGATGCCCGTCACGCGGCGTCGAAGTGAATTCGGGGTGGAACTGCACGCCGACGAACCACGGGTGCAGCGACTGCGGCAACTCCATCATCTCGGGCAAGTCCTCGCTCGGCGTGCGCGCGCTGATGATAAGTCCGCCCGCTTCGAGCTGGGGCACGAAACGGTTATTGACTTCATAACGGTGACGATGACGCTCGTTCACATCCGTGCCATAAATGCGCTCGGCCATGGTGCCGGGCTTGATCGGGCACTTCTGCGAACCGAGGCGCATGGTGCCGCCGAGATCCGATTCCTCGCTGCGCTTCTCGACGCGGCCCGCACGGTCGTACCACTCGGTAATCAGCGCGACCACCGGGTTGTTCGTGTCTTGATTGAACTCGGTGCTGTTGGCGTCCGTGAGGCCCGCGACATCGCGCGCGAATTCGATCACCGCGAGCTGCATGCCGAGGCAAATGCCGAGATACGGCGTCTTCGATTCGCGAGCGTATTGAATCGCCTTGATCTTGCCTTCCGTGCCGCGACGGCCGAAACCGCCCGGCACGAGCACAGCGTCGAGATGCTTGAGCGCATCCGTGCCTTCGGCGTCGATCTGCTCGGAATCGATATATTCGATGTTGACCTTGGTCGACGTGTGAATGGACGCATGACGCAGCGCCTCAATCAGCGACTTGTACGACTCGGTAAGTTCGATGTACTTGCCGACCATGCCGATGGTCACTTCGCTCTTGGGATTCTCGAGCTTCTGCACGAGGTCCGACCACATGGACAAATCGGCCGGTTGTGCCGAGAGCTTGAGTTCCTCGCAGACGATGTCGTCCAGATGCTGATCGTTGAGCATCTGCGGAATCTTGTAGATGCTGTCCGCGTCCCACACGGAAATGACCGCTTCTTCGTGCACGTTCGAGAACAGCGAAATCTTCTGGCGTTCGTCGTCGGGAATCGGGCGGTCGGCGCGGCACAAGAGCACGTTCGGATAGATACCGATTTCGCGCAGCTTCTGCACGCTGTGCTGCGTGGGCTTGGTCTTCAGTTCGCCCGCGGTGGCGATGTACGGCACCAGCGTCAGGTGCACGAAGCACGCGCTGTTGCGGCCCCGGCGCAAGCTCATCTGACGCGCGGCTTCGAGGAACGGCAGCGATTCGATATCGCCCACCGTGCCGCCGATTTCGACGATCGCCACATCCGGCTCGCCGCAGGTGGCCGCCGCCGCGCCGCGCTCGACGAACGCCTGAATTTCATTGGTGATGTGCGGAATGACCTGCACCGTCTTGCCGAGATATTCGCCGCGCCGTTCCTTGCGGATGACCGATTCGTAAATCTGACCCGTGGTGAAGTTATTGGCCTTGCGCATCTTCGTGCTGATGAAGCGCTCGTAGTGGCCGAGGTCGAGGTCGGTTTCCGCGCCGTCTTCCGTCACGAACACTTCGCCGTGCTGAAACGGGCTCATGGTGCCGGGGTCGACGTTGATGTAGGGATCGAGCTTGAGGAGAGTGACTTTGAGACCGCGCGATTCGAGGATCGCGGCGAGGGAGGCGGCAGCAATACCCTTGCCAAGGGAAGAAACTACGCCGCCGGTGACGAATACATATTTGGTCATCGCTAGATGCTCGCGGGAAAAACGGATTATACCGTAAAGGCCCGGTCTCCTGAGGCGCGCGGACGGTCGAAATGCGTCATGAAGGATGCTGCTCGCGCCCTTGTAACTACGCCGAATGCGCGTCCGGCATCTGACCGAGAAGACGCCGCACCGCGCGCGCCGTTTCGATGGGACGCTCCATCGGAAAAAGGTGACTGCCTTCCATCCATTCGAGGCGGTTTCCGGCGATGCGCTGCGTCATCGAAAGTCCCACGTGCCGCACTTCCGGCGAATGCGTCCCCGCGATGAACCCGACCGGCACCGGCGCGCCATGCGCAAGCCGCGCGCCGAGCGTGTGCGGCAGCGTGCGGTAAATCGTGTATTCGACGCCGCGATCGAACGCCAGCGTGCGCGTGCCGTCGGCTTGCGTCTGCGGAATCGCATGATCGATGTAGTCGGAGAGCATGCGTTCGTCCCAGCGCGCGAAGGCCGGTTTCGCGTGGAAATGCCGCCATGCTTCGTCGCGGCTCGCCCAATGCGTGCGGCGGCGTTTCGTGGCGGCGGCGGGCGACAGGCGCTCGTCGAGTCCCGTCCATTGCGTGAAGCGCAGCAGGCGGCTTTTCCATCCCGCGATCACCGGCGAATCCAGCATGATCACGCCCTTCACCCATTGCGGACGCCTGAGCGCCGCCAGCAACGAAAGATAGCCGCCCAGCGAATGCCCGACGAGCCAGACCGGCACGGGCTCCGCGCGTTCGCGATGACGGTTCATGTCCGCGAGCAGTTCATCGACGAGATGCGGCCAGTCCTGCGTGACGGGAAAGCGCGCGTCATGCCCGTAACGCTCGATGCTGCGAATCTCGTAGTCGTCCGCGAGTTCGGCGAAGATCGTGCGATAGGTGGACGCCGGAAAGCCGTTCGCGTGCGAGAAATGAATTTTGTCCTTCAAGCGCTTTCTGTCTCCGTGGCTGGTTTCATTGCTTTGTTTTCAGCGATCCATCCAGTAGCGCGCGTGCGCGTCCCGAAAGCGTTCGAGCACGATCTCTGTGCCGATGTCGATACGCGCCGCGCCGTTTTCATCGCTACGTGCAAGCGCGATGGAACGCATGCCGTAACGCGCGTACACGGTCGGGTTCGGATGGTGAAAGCGGTTGCGATAGCCTACCTGAAATATCGCGGCGCGCGGCCCGACGGCATCGAGGAACGGCTCGGTCGATGACGTGCGACTGCCGTGGTGCGGCACGATCAGGACATCGGCGTGAAGCAAGGCGGAATCACGCGCGATGAGTTCGCGTTCGACGTCGGCTTCGATATCGGCGGCGAGGAGTGCGGAACGTCCTGACGCGTTGGTCGCTTTCAGCACGCAGGATGTGCGGTTCGGCTTGCCGCCGAGCGCGTCTTCGATGGGCCACAGCATGCGGAATTCGACGCCATCCCAATGCCACGTCTGACCGGCGATGCAGCGCAACGTCTGCGTGCCGCGTGCGCGTGCATCGGACCAGAGCGGATGATCGTCGGGGAGCGAGGCGAGCAGTTGACGCACCGCCACGGTTTGCAAGACGGCAGGCGCGCCGCCCGCGTGATCCGAATCGGCATGACTCACGATGAACGCATCGAGCGTATGCACGCCTGCCGCGAGCAAATACGGCGCGACGATCCGCTCGCCCGCGTGCGTGGATTCCGGGCCGGGACCGGCATCGAACAGCAATGCGTGATGCGCGGTCTCGATGACGAGCGATGAGCCTTGGCCGACATCGAGCGCGGTCACGCGGAATTCGCCCGTTGGCGTGGCGTTGGGCGTTGGTGCGAGCAGTGGCAAGAACGTGAGCGGCACGGCGAAACGCAATGGCCATCCGCGAGGCGCGAGTGCCCATGCGACGCCTGCGACAGACGCAGCAAGTGCGAAGGCATCGGGACGTGGGAGATGCCAGACAGACACGCCGTTTGTATATCGGCCAAGCATGGCGAGCGCGTCGCACAACAAAGAGAGCGCTGCGTGCGCCGTTTGAAACGCGACGGCATCGAGCGGTGCGGGAAGGATCACGCCAGCCAGCACGGCGGGCGTCACGACGAGACTGACCCACGGAATCGCGAACGCGTTGGCGAGCGGTCCGAGCAGCGGAATCTGCGAGAACCAGTAGACGGTCAGCGGCGCGAGTGCGAGCGTCACGGCGTATTGAACGCGCGCGGCGGAACGTAGACGATGCATCAAGCGCGCGGCGATCACGCTCGTTACGCGTGCTGGAACGATGCGAATCGACGCGAACCGCGAGCGATGGAACGCGCGTTCGGCTTCATCGACTGACGCGGCAAAGTCGTCCGTCAATGCGGCTTGAATAGCGATATCGCGATCGTTCCAGTCGATCTGCAAATCACCTTCCACGCGCGCCCTTTTTGCCTGACGTCCCGCCGATGTCATCGCATGGAGAATCGCGGCGACCGCGCAAAACGATAGCCAGAATCCCGGCGATGTCACCGCCCACGGGTCCGCAATCAACACCGCGGCAAGCGCCCAGCACAGCACGAGCGACGAGGCCGGCCTGCGTCCACGCAAGTACGCCACCGCGATGAAACACAGCATCCACAACGCGCGTTGTGCTGGCACGTTCAAGCCTGCAAGCGCTGCATAGAATGCCGCGAAGATTGCCGCGCTTGCAGCCGCAATCTTCGGCGCGCTAACAAGCAAAGGCGCACGCACGCTCAAACGTTTCCACACGAAGCCGCAAACAAACGCAGCCAATCCCGCGACGAAGCCGATATGCAGCCCGGAAATCGCCACGAGATGACTCGTGCCGGTTGCACGCATGAGCGTCCAGTCGGCATCGCTGACGGCGTTTTGCGCGCCTACCGCGAGCGCGATGACGATACCGCGATGCGGCGCATCACCCAGCACGGATTCGATACGGGCGCGAATACGAGATCGCATCCGATCGAGCGCGATCAACGGACCATGCGCATCGGAAAGTCGATGTGCCGAGCGCGCATCCGACACATAACCCGTCGCGCGAATGCCGCGTTCGAGCATCGATGCTTCCATGTCGCGCAAGCCGAAGTTGGCTTCGCTGTGCGGGCGCTTGAGGCGCGCTTTCAGCGTCCAACGCTGACCTGCTTCGAGCATCGGCGCGGTTTGCGATGCATCGCTCATCCAAGTCAGTCTGACGATGCGCGGAAAGTGATCGATGCCTAAGTCATTGGTCTGCACGTCGAACAGAAACCGCGTGCCTTCATCGCCCGGTTCGGGCAGGCCGCGCACGATGCCGGTGAGCGTGATGTCGCGTTGCTCGTAGCTTGCCGGAAGTTGCTCCGCAAGCCGCCATTCGGCGCGCAACGCGGCATAGGAGAAACCGAGCGACATCGCGGCGAGCACGCATAACGCGACTGTGCGCCAACGCATCGCGCCGAAGATTAACGCGCAGGAAAAGACGACAACGCCCCACCCCGGCAACGTCGCCTGCTGCTGAAGACACCACACGCCTAATGCAAACGCCAGCAAACCCGCACGCACACATCCTCGCTCGTCTCACGGAAACACCACCGCTTGCGCTTAAAAAAACGCAAGCAGCACCGCAAGCGATTATGAAGACGCCAACGCCAGTCGTGGCAGCGCCGCAAGCGCATTGGCCGTTGTGCCGATGGCAAGCGCGTGCTCATCGATGCCGCGCAACTCGGCCAGCACGGTTGCAATCGCCGGGACCTGATCCGGCGTGTTGCGCCCTTTATAGCGCCACGATGGCGCGATATCCGGCGCATCCGTTTCGAGCACGATCGAATCGAGCGGCAAGTCCGCGGCCAGACGGCGTATCTGCCGCGCGCGCTCGAACGTGAGATTGCCGCCGAAGCCCAGCCGCATGCCGTGCGCGATGAACGCCTCGGCCTGCTGAAAGCTGCCGTTGAACGCATGCGCGATGCCGCAATGAACATCGTGCACGCGCAATCCCTTGAGCACTTTGTCCTGCGATTTGCGCACGTGACAGATCACCGGCAGTCCGAACTGTCGCGCGAGCTTTAGCTGTTCGTTATAGAAGAATTGCTGGCGCGCATCGTCGAGCGTCGGCACGAAATAGTCCAGCCCGATTTCGCCGATGCCCACGAAACGCGGATCGTCCAGACTCGCTTCTATTTCCTCACGCAACACGCGCAGATCGTCGTCGGTGGCGCGCGGCGTGAAAAGTGGATGGATGCCGAGCGCATACGCCCCGCCCTCGATGCGATGCGCGAGTTGCCGCACCGTATCGAAGTTGCCGCGCTCCACGCCCGGAATCACGATGCGCGCGACACCTGATTGCAGCGCGCCGCTTGCCACGGCATCGCGGTCGGCGTCGAATTCCGAGGCATCGAGATGACAGTGCGTGTCGATCCACATGGCGGCCTCCGCGCCGTAGCTTTACACCGGCACGGACGGCTCTTCGTGCAGCACGCCGTCGCGCAGTCGCATGATGCGGTCGCATCGCGCGGCGAGATCGGGATCGTGCGTGACGATCACAAAGCTCGTGTTCAGCGTCTGCGACAACTCCAGCATCAGGTTGAACACCGTGTCCGCCGTGCCGCCGTCGAGATTGCCCGTGGGTTCATCGGCGAGCACGCAGGCCGGATGCGTGACCAGCGCCCGCGCGATCGCCACGCGCTGCCGCTCGCCGCCCGACAGTTCGCCCGGCCGATGCTTCGCCCGATGCCCGATGCCCACACGCTCCAAGATAGCCAACGCCTGCTTGCGCGCGTCTTCCTCCGGCATGCGGCGGATGCGCAGCGGCATCGCCACGTTATCGAGCGCCGTGAATTCCGGCAGCAGATGATGGAACTGATACACGAAGCCGAGCGCGCGATTGCGCAACTCGTTGCGTTCCTTTTCCTTCAGTTCCGTGAACGGCTTGCCGAGCAGCGAGACCTTGCCCGCGCTCGGTTCGTCGAGTCCGCCGAGCACATGCAAGAGCGTGCTCTTGCCCGAACCCGACGCGCCCACGATGGCGAGCTTCTCGCCGCGCCGCACTTCGAGTTGCGCGTTGTTCAACACCTGCACGTTGAAGCCGCCCTGCACGAACGTCTTCGACACCGCCGACGCATGCAGCACGATATTGTTTTCCGGGATCAGATCACTCATAGCGCAGTGCCTCCGCCGGACGCACCTTCGCGCCGCGCCAGCTCGGATAGAGCGTCGCCAGCGACGACAACAGGAACGCGATCACGCCGATGCGCGCGACATCCGCCGGCACGAGTTCGGACGGCAGTTCGCTGATGAAATACACCGATGGCGGAAGAAACTGCACATGGAATAGCTGCTCGATCATCGGCACCAGCCACGGAATGCTCCACGCGATCAGACAGCCGAGCGTCACCCCCAGCGCCGTGCCGATGAACCCGATCGTCACGCCCTGCACCACGAAAATTTTCATGATGGAGCCGGGCTGCGCGCCAAGCGTGCGCAGAATGGCGATGTCGGCCTGCTTGTCGGTCACGGTCATCACCAGCGACGACACGAGGTTGAACGCCGCCACCGCGATGATGAGCGTCAGGATGATGAACATCATGCGTTTTTCAATCTGCACGGCGGAGAACCACGTCTTGTTCTGCTGCGTCCAGTCGCGGATATAAAGATCGCCGGAGAGCGTGTGCGCGAGTTGCCGCGCGACTTCCGGCGCGCGCTGCATGTCCTTCAGGCGCAGCCGCACACCAGTCGGCGCGGGCAGACGGAACAGCGCCTGCGCGTCCTGTATCGAGATGAGCGCGAGCGTGGAATCGTATTCGTAGTGTCCCGACTCGAAGATGCCCACCACCGTGAACTGCTTGAGGCGCGGCATCATCCCGGCCGGGGTGATGGTGCCTTCGGGCGCGACGAGCGTGATCTTGTCGCCATTCATCACGCCGAGATTGGTCGCCAAGTCCGCGCCGAGCACGATGCCGAATTCGCCCGGCTTGAGCGCGTTGAGCGTGCCCACGCGCATTTCCTTGCCGATGTCCGACACCTGCGGCTCCAGCGACGGTTCCACGCCGCGCAACGCCACGCCGCTCACCGCGCCTTGCCGCGTGAGCAGCGCCTGCGCTTCCACATACGGCGCCGCGCCGATCACTTCGGGATTGCGCCGCGCTTCCTGCGCCGTGAGCTGCCAGTTGGGCATGGAACCGGTCGGCGAGAAGATTTCGACGTGCGCGAGCACCGACAGCATGCGGTCGCGCACTTCCTTCTGGAAGCCGTTCATCACGGAGAGCACCACGATCAGCGCCGCGACGCCGAGCGCGATGCCGGCCATCGATACGAGCGCGATGAAGGAGATGAAGCCGTTGCCTGTCGTGCGTTTGCTGGCGCGCGTGTAGCGCCAGCCGATCTGCCATTCATACGGGAGTTTCAAGCGAATCCTTTTCTGCGGTTGCTGCGTGGCCGTGCTTCGGTTGACTTGAAGCCGAAGCGGGATGGCATCGGTCGATACGCGGCGATGCGTGCTCCGGATGCAATAACCGGAACGATGCGACGTCGCGCGGACCTGTCCAATCTCAAAATTTTGCGAAAGTTTGCCACAGGTCGGGGAAACGGGACCGCGCGCGCATTTCGCCGGTACGTGAAAGGCGGGGATTATGCGTCACGGGGTTCGATCGTTCCGGCATCGCGCGACGTGAATTTTTGTGCGCACTCAGATGACGCGCGCGCCGATGCCGCCGGACACAATGCCCTACAATCCCGACCATCATGCCCGCACCCGACCTTCATCTCCTGCTTCCGTTTTCCCTGCCTTCCGCCGCCGATTCCACCACCGCGCTGCACGGACTGGAGAGCGCCGCGCTCGACCGGCTGCTGGCGCGCGCGACGCTGGAAGAACGCGTGATCGGCGAGGATTTTCAGCGCACCTTGCCGCACGAGCGCTGGATCGCGCAGCGCTTCGGCGTCGCATCGCCGAAAGCCGATGACGCGCCGCTCGCTCCGTACATGCTGCTCGCCGATGGCGGCGATCCCGGCGCGGCGACGTGGGCCTGCATCGAGCCGGTGCATGTGCGGATCGCGCACGATCATCTCGTGCTGATCGATCCCGCCACGCTCGGCGTGCGCACCGAGGAAGCGCGCGCGTTGCTCGACGTGGCGCGTCCGGTGATGGAGGACATGGGCATCGTGGTGCAGGCACCCTCGCCCTTGCGCTGGTACGTTTCCGGCGATGCGCTGGGCGCGCTAGCGGGCGCATCGCCGTTGCGCGCGACGGGGCGCAACATCGAAATTTGGCTGCCGCACGAAGCGCGCACGGGCGAACGCTCGCGCGCGTGGATGAAGCTGCAGAACGAAGTGCAGATGGCGTGGTTCGAGCATCCGCTGAACGACGAGCGCGAATCGCGCGGGCTGCCTGCGATCAATTCCATCTGGCTGCACGCTCAGGGCGCCATGCGTCCCGTCACCGGCACCTTCACCCACGTTCTGTCCGATGCCGCCGCCACGCGCGGCCTCGCGCTGGCTTCCGGCGTCACGCCCGCATCGCCTTTCGAATCCTTCCATGCGCTGATGAAAACCAACGTGGAAGGCAGCACGCTCGTCGAGCTCGACCCGTTTTCCGCGCCGTTCATCGAACAGGACTGGGCGCGCTGGAACGCGGCGCTCGGCGCGCTCGAAACCGCGTGGTTCGCGCCCGCGCTCGATGCGCTCAATAACGGCTCGCTGCGCCGTCTTGGCCTCACGTTGTGCGGCGACACCGGCTCGGTCACGCTCTCCGTCACGCGCGCGGACTTGCGCAAATTCTGGCGGCGTCGTCCGATCGCTGCCTTGTTCATCGAATGAGTTCTGATACCAGCATGACGCGAATCGTTACCCGCGCTGTTTCTCCCGCCGATGCCAAAGCGCTCGCGCGTCACGGTCTGCATCCCGTGATCGCGCGTTTGTATGCGGCGCGCGGCGTCACGTCGCCCGTCGAGATCGAGACGGAGTTCAAGCGCTTGCATGCGCCCGCCGGTCTCAAGGGTTGCGAGGATGCAGCCGTCGTGCTCGCGGATGCGCTCGCCGCGAACAAGCGCATGCTCGTGGTCGCCGATTACGATTGCGATGGCGCGACGGCCTGCGCGGTCGCCGTGCGCGGCTTGCGGATGTTCGGGGCGCGTATCGAATATCTTGTGCCGAATCGCTTCGAGTATGGCTATGGGCTGACGCCTGAGATCGTGGAACTGGCCGCGCGTTCGCCGCTCGGCGTGCCGGAGTTGCTGGTGACGGTGGATAACGGCATCGCGAGTGTCGAGGGCGTGGAGGCGGCGAATGCGCTTGGCATCGACGTGCTTGTCACGGATCACCATTTGCCCGGCGATGTGTTGCCAGCGGCGCGCGCGATCGTCAATCCGAATCAGCCGGGGTGTGAGTTTCCGAGCAAGTGCATCGCGGGCGTGGGCGTGATGTTTTACGTGCTGCTCGCGTTGCGGGCGGAGTTGCGTCGGCGTGGGGCGTATTCCTCGGAGAATGCGCCCGAGCCGCGGCTGGATGGTCTGCTCGATCTCGTGGCGCTCGGCACGGTCGCCGATGTCGTCAAGTTGGATGGCAACAATCGCATTCTCGTCGCGCAAGGGTTGAAGCGGATTCGTTCGGGACGCATGCAGCCGGGGATCGCGGCGTTGTTTCGCGCCGCCGCGCGCGATGCGCGGATCGCTTCGGGCTTCGATCTCGGCTTTGCGCTCGGGCCGAGGTTGAATGCGGCGGGACGGTTGTCGGATATGTCGCTTGGCATCGAATGCCTTACCACGGACGATGTGGGGCGCGCGTGGGAGCTTGCACAGCAGTTGGATTCGATGAATCGCGAGCGTCGGGAGATCGAGGCGGGGATGCAGCAGCAGGCGCTTGCCGAGTTGCAGACGCTCGATTGCGGCGAGCGGGCCACGCTGACTCTGTTTGATCCGGGATGGCATCAGGGGGTGATCGGGATTGTCGCCGGGCGGTTGAAGGAGAAGTTTCATCGGCCTTCTTTTACCTTTGCTCACGCGGATGAAAGTGGGGCTTTATGCAAAGGCTCCGGGCGGTCGATTCCCGGTTTTCATCTGCGCGATGCGGTCGATCTCATTTCCAAGCGGGAACCGGGCTTGATTCATAGGTTCGGCGGGCATGCGATGGCTGCCGGGTTGACGCTTTCTACTGCGGATATTCCTCGCTTTACTGCTGCGTTTGAAACGGTTGGGCGCGAGTGGCTCAGTGCCGAGGCGTTGTCTCGGACCATCGAGACGGATGGGGAGCTCGAGGATGCTTACTTCACGCCCGCGTTCGTCGAGATGCTCGATGCGGCGGTTTGGGGGCAAGGGTTTCCGGCGCCGACTTTTTCAGGGGAGTTTGAGGTGGCGTCGCAGGCGCTGGTTAAAGAGAAGCATCTCAAGCTTTCTTTGCTGCGCGGAAGGCAGCGGTTTAATGCTATTTGGTTTAATCATGTGGAGCCGTTGCCCTCGCGGGCTTTGGTCGCTTATCGGCTTGTGGCGGATTCTTGGAATGGGGTGGCGAGGGTGCAGATGATTGTTGAGTTTGCGGGTTGAGGGTTTTTGTCGTGCAAGGGGCTGCTGTTGGTTGTGCTTTTTATGCAGTAACCGCCTCCCCGGCGGGGGGATCACTTTCTTTGCTGCTGCAAAGAAAGTAATCAAAGAAAGCAGCTTTCGCAACCAGACAGTGCAGCTTGAAAGGGCAAGGGGATTAAGGCTTGCCCTTGGTGACAATAGTTACCCGCCTCGGAGGCCTGCCCGGCCTGCACGGGGCTTGGTACACAAAGCTTACGCACCGCTCTTTGTCAAACGAAGTGGTCCGCAGTCATCCGCGCGGCGTTTTTGGCGCTCACGCGCCTTCGCCGTAGGGGTCTGCAAGGGAACCCGGCAGATCAGCAAGGCTCAAGACTCATCAAATCTCCCCGCTTTGATGCTATTCGGCCCAACCGTTACTTTGAGGTGGTCAGTCATGAAGCGCCAAACACCGTTGGCCAGTAGTTAAAACTGACGCTTCCATTCGGCCTCAGCATGGCTTTGAGATCATCAGCAAAGAAGCGCTAAACAAGCTTGGGCCGAATAGCGTTAAAGCGGGGAGCTTTGATGAGTCGTGAGCCTCGGCGATCTGCCGGATTCACATGCAGACCCCTACGGCGAAGGCGCGTGAGCGCCAAAAACGCCGCGCGGATGACTGCGGACCACTTCGTTTAACCACTAGAGGTGCGAAATCTTTGCGTACCAAGCCCCGTGCAAGCCTCCGAGGCGGGTAACTATTGTCACCAAGAGCAAGTCTTAATCCCCTTGCCCTTTCAAGCTGCACTGTCTGGTTGAGAAAGCTGCTTTCTTTGATTACTTTCTTTGCAGCAGTGTATAGACCGGAGACATGGTTGACAGATGTACGAGGACATCGTTGACAGTTTTATGGTCAGGCTTTTGGGTCCCTCAGGTCAAGTGTCAGTATCCGATGATGGGCAAACCAGAAGTCGAATACCCCGTCTTCACCGGGCTTTGCACGAGCCGCAACCGGCAGCCCATAAAGCGCGTTGGATAGCTTGATGCGTCGTCCTTCGAAGTCCACGCGCCCACCCGATCTGACCTTCATCACCACGTCGTCCGGGCTGTACTCGATCTCCGGCAGGACGGAGGGATACGCGCGCGAGCTTGCCCGATAACGGCTCTCGGGGGTGGCCATGCCGATTGCCTCGTGCGGCCGCTCGCAGTTATAGACGATGCGCCAGCGCTCAAACACCGTCTGCACGCGCTCCAGGTTCTCATAGCATCGCCCGTTCAGGACTTCGGCCTTCAGGGTGCGGTGAAACCGTTCCTCCTTGCCATTGGTCTGCGGGTGATAGGGCCGGCTGTAGCTGATGCCGATGTCCAGCCGGATCAGCCACACCGCCAGTTCAGTAAGTTGCCCCGGACTGCTGGGCGAGCCCCACGGCGCACCATTGTCGGTGTTGATGCGCGCAGGCAAGCCATACCGTGCGAACGCCTCGCACAGCCCCGCCTGCACGGCTGCGGTGTCGGTCGGACCACAGGCACGCAGCAGAATATTGAAGCGCGAATGGTCATCGAGCACGGTCAGCGGACTGCAGCGCTGCTTGTCCAGCGTCTCGAAGTGTCCCTTGAAATCCATCTGCCAGAGCGCGTTGGGCTGCGCGTGCTCAAAGCGCTTCCAGGGCTCGCTCCGCGCCGACTCGGCCGGCAGGATGAGTTGGTGCCGATGCAGGATCGAAGTCACGGTGCTGGGGTGCGGCACCCCTTCAAAGCCCAGATCCTGAAGGCGTCGGCTGATTTTGCGTCCGCCCCAGCACGGATGGGCCAGACGCAGTCGAACCACTTCCTGCTCGATAGCCTCAGAACTCTTCGAAGGACTGCTGGCGGGACGGCGCGAGCGATCGGCCAGCGCCTGTTCGCCCCGCTTGAGCCATTTGTAGCCGGTCTGCCGGCTGATGTTGAAGCGCTCGCACAACTCCGTCATCGTGAGGGTGTGTTGAGTGGCCAAATGAACGAATTCTTGTCGCAGGCTCATCGTGTCTTTTATGTTCCAAGTCATGGTCGGCACCGGGGTTTCAGTACCCGAAAGTGTCAACCATGTCCTCGTACGTTTGTCAGCGATGTCTCCCGTCTATACACAGCAGCAAAGAAAGTGATCCCCCCGCCGGGGAGGCGGCTACTGAATAAAAAGCACAACCAACAGCGGCCCCTTGCACGACAACCAACCCGCGCAAAACCCGCCCAAACCCCAAAGATACGCCCCGGATCAGCTACAATACCCCTCTTTTACAAAGCAAAAAGACCGACAAAAAATGGAAGCGGAACGCCTAAACGCGATCGAAGCCCTCCTCTCCGACCTGCGCCGCCGCGCAGGCGAGCTCCGGGGGTATCTTTGACTACGACGCCAAGTCCGCGCGTCTGACGGAAGTCAACAAGGAACTGGAAGACCCCAACGTCTGGAACGATTCGAAAAACGCCCAGGCGCTCGGCCGTGAGAAAAAGCTGCTCGACGGCGTGGTCAGCAAGCTCACCGCCCTCGACAACGACCTGCGCGACGCCAACGATCTGTTCGACATGGCGCACGAGGAAAACGACGAAGACACGCTCGTCGCCTCGGAAACCGACGCAGAAGCGCTCAAGGCGCGCGTCGAAGACATGGAATTCCGCCGGATGTTCTCCAACCCGGCCGACCCGAACAACTGCTTCATCGATATTCAGGCTGGCGCCGGCGGCACCGAAGCGTGCGACTGGGCCTCCATGCTGTTGCGTCAATATCTGCGCTACTGCGAACGCAAAGGCTTCAAGACCGAAATCCTCGAAGAATCGGAAGGCGATGTCGCCGGCATCAAGAGCGCGACGATCAAGGTCGAAGGCGAATACGCCTACGGCTATCTGCGCACGGAAACCGGCATTCACCGCCTCGTGCGCAAGTCGCCGTTCGATTCCTCGGGCGGCCGCCATACGTCGTTCTCCTCGGTATTCGTGTACCCGGAAATCGACGATTCCATCGAGATCGAAATCAATCCCGCCGATGTCCGCACGGACACGTATCGCGCATCGGGCGCAGGCGGGCAGCACATCAACAAGACGGATTCGGCGGTGCGGCTCACGCACGCCCCGACCGGCATCGTCGTGCAATGTCAGAACGACCGCTCGCAGCACCGCAACCGCGCGGAAGCCATGCAAATGCTGAAAGCCCGGCTCTATGAGTTCGAAATGCGCAAGCGTCAGGCCGAACAGGACAAGCTCGAATCGAGCAAGACCGATGTGGGCTGGGGGCACCAAATCCGCTCGTACGTGCTCGATCAGAGCCGGGTGAAGGATCTGCGCACCAGCGTGGAAATGAGCAACACGCGCGCCGTGCTCGACGGCGATCTCGACGATTTCATCAGCGCGAGTCTGAAACAGGGCGTCTGAGCGTCCTGTGCGCGGCGCGGCCAATCGGTCGCGCCGTTTCGATCTCACGCGCGGCCAGTCGCCGCATCCATCCCGAAAGCCACACACCATGACCGAACCGACTCAACCCAGCGCCGCTCCCGAACTGGAAGAAAACCAGATCATGGCCGAGCGCCGCGACAAGCTGCGCGCGCTGCGCGAGCAAGGCGTCGCGTATCCGAACGACTTTCGTCCGACGCATCAGGCCGCCACGCTGCAAAGCGAATACGCCGAGACCGACAAGGAAGCGCTCGAAGCCAGCGCCCTGCCCGTCGCGCTCGCCGGGCGCATGATGCTCAAGCGCGTGATGGGCAAGGCCAGCTTCGCGACGGTGCAGGACGGCAGCGGCCAGATTCAGTTCTTCGTGACGCCCGCCGATGTCGGCACCGAAACGTACGACGCCTTCAAGAAGTGGGATCTGGGCGACATCATCGCGGCGAAGGGCGTGCTGTTTCGAACGAACAAGGGCGAACTATCGGTGCGCTGCACGGAACTGCGTCTGCTGTCGAAGGCGCTGCGTCCGCTGCCGGACAAGTTCCACGGTCTGGCCGATCAGGAAATGCGCTATCGCCAGCGTTATGTCGATCTGATCGTCACGCCCGAATCGCGCAAGACGTTCATGGCGCGCACGAAGGCCGTCACGTCCATCCGCAATTTCATGGCGAAGGCGAACTTCATGGAAGTCGAAACGCCGATGCTGCACCCGATTCCGGGGGGCGCGGCGGCCAAGCCTTTCACCACGCATCACAACGCGCTCGACATGCAGATGTTCCTGCGCATCGCGCCCGAGTTGTATCTCAAGCGGCTGATCGTCGGCGGCTTCGAGCGCGTGTTCGAGATCAATCGCAATTTCCGGAACGAAGGCGTATCGCCACGTCACAACCCGGAATTCACGATGATGGAGTTCTACGCCGCGTACACGGATTATCAGTGGCTCATGGACTTCACCGAGCAGTTGATTCGCCAGGCCGCCGTCGATGCGCTCGGCACCGCGACCATCACGTATCAGGGCCGTGAACTGGATTTCTCCAGGCCGTTTCATCGGCTGACGATCACGCAGGCTATTCAGAAGTACGCGCCGCACTACACCGACGCGCAACTCACGGACGCCGCGTTCCTGCGCACGGAACTGAAGAAGTTCGGGGTGGACACGAATCAGCCCGCGTTTCTGAACGCTGGCGTGGGTTCGCTGCAACTCGCGCTGTTCGAGGAAACGGCGGAATCGCAGTTGTGGGAGCCAACGTATATCGTCGATTATCCGGTCGAAGTGTCGCCGCTCGCGCGTGCGTCGGATTCGTTGCCGGGTATCACGGAGCGCTTCGAGTTGTTCATCACAGGCCGCGAGATCGCGAACGGCTTCTCGGAGTTGAACGATCCGGAAGATCAGGCCGCGCGTTTTCAGAAGCAGGTCGATCAGAAAGATGCAGGCGACGAAGAAGCGATGTACTTCGATGCCGACTATATCCGCGCGCTCGAATACGGCATGCCGCCGACGGGTGGGTGCGGCATCGGCGTCGATCGGCTGGTGATGTTGCTGACCGATAGCCCGAGCATCCGCGATGTGATTTTGTTCCCGCATTTGCGTCGGGAAGATTGAGCGTTGTGAATGTTGAAAGCGCGCCCTTCGAGGCGCGCTTTTTTTTCGTCTGTCGGTTTTGTTGTAACTGCTGGTAAATGTTTCAAGCCGCTCCGAAGCGTGACGGCGCTGCGGCAAGCCTTGACAAGCATGGCATCAATCCTGCTCGAGCCCATACGCGCGATTTCCTGGGAATTGTTACAAGCGGAAAAAGCGAGAAATCCGGGTTTCCCTCAAAATAAGTTGGAACGACCCGGGATCAGGCAGCACGGGTCGCCCCGACACGGAGATTCGAAAAATGGACAACGGGACCAATAAATTCAGCACTTCGCCGGCATCGGCCAACAACGCAAGCGGCGGGCAGCCGCAGCGGCGCCTTCATCCGCTTGTCGCGACGGCGGCGGGCGCGGTGATCGTCGCAAGTCTGGTGGCCACGGCCGCGATGACGGGACTGTTCCCGAAAGCATCCAGCACTGGCGCGCAGGGCCCGCAGACGCAGAGCGCCGCGGTGACGCCGCAGCCGGTGGTCGATTCGGCCGCGCCGAGTGCGGCGCAGGCGCAGCAGCAAGCGGCTCAACAGCAGCAGGCTGCGGCGCAGGCACAGCAACAGGCCGCAGCACAGCAAGCCGCCGCTCAACAGGCAGCAGCGCAACAGGCAGCAGCGCAACAACGGGCAGCGCAGCAGCAAGCCTATGCGCAACAGCCGCCGCCGCAACACGCAGCCGTCTGCTCCACTTGCGGCACCGTTGAAGCTATTTCCGCCGTCAGGCAACAAGGACATGGAACGGGTATCGGTGCGGTCGGTGGCGCGGTAGCGGGCGGTGTCGTCGGTAATCAGTTTGGACGCGGCGGCGGTCGCACCGCGATGACGCTGCTCGGCGCACTCGGCGGCGGTCTGGCAGGCAACTCGGTCGAAAAGAATCTGCGCAGCGAGACCGATTATTCGGTACGCGTGCACATGGAAAACGGCCATACGCGCTACTTCACGTACAAGAATCCGCCGCCGTTCCAGCAAGGCGAACGCGTGCATATCTCGAACGGAACGTTGGTTTCCGGTTAAACCAATTCGGACCTTTGAATAAAAAGACGGTGGACCTCACAGTCCACCGCCTTTTTATTTTGCTCAGAAACTCAATGATCCCGCTGCGAACTCCTTGCCGGATTCGGCCGCCCGCGCACCGCCATATACGCCCACCAGAAGTAACCTGAAAAGCCATACAGCACGAACAAGCAGAACAGCATGACGGGCGGATCGGACGACACCAGCACGAACGCCACCACCACCAGCAGCACGCCAGCAAACGGCACGCGATACCGCACATCGAGCGCCTTGCCGCTATAAAACGGCGCGTTGGACACCATGGTGACGCCCGCATAAACCGTCAACGCAAACGCCACCCACGGCAACCAGACCAGCTTCAAAGGCACGCGATTATCCGTCGCGAGCCACACGAAACCAGCGATCAACGCAGCCGCCGCAGGCGAAGGCAAGCCCTGAAAATACCGCTTATCGACCACGCCGACATTCGTATTGAAGCGCGCCAGCCGCAAAGCCGCGCCCGAGCAATACACGAACGCCGCGAGCCAGCCCCAGCGCCCGAGATCCTTCAACACCCACTCGTACATCACAAGCGCAGGCGCGACGCCGAACGACACCATGTCCGACAAACTATCGAACTGCTCGCCGAACGCGCTCTGCGTATTCGTCATGCGCGCGACGCGGCCATCCATGCCATCGAGCACCATCGCCACGAAAATGGCGATGGCCGCGATCTCGAAGCGCACGTTCATCGCCTGAACGACGGCGAAGAAGCCGCAGAACAACGCGGCCGTGGTGAACGCATTGGGCAGCAAATAGATGCCGCGCTTCCTGAGAAACTGCTGCCGCCGTGTGCGCCGCGTTTCCACCGCGCCCACGTCCTGCGCGGCTTTGTTGCGGCGGAACGCGCGCGGTGGCGTTCCGTTCATCCGGTTACGGCGCGGTTTGAATGCCGCCATCGATTCCTCCGAGTCCTGCGCGACTGACGACGTCAGTGGTTATTCCGCGAACTCGGCCAGAATCGTCGACGATGCGGAGACCTTCTCGCCGATCGACACGCGCGGCCGGCTTCCCACCGGCAGATACACATCCACACGCGACCCGAAGCGGATGAAACCATAACGCTGACCGCGCGTGAGCGGCTCGCCCACATGCACGTAACACAGAATGCGCCGCGCGATGAGCCCGGCAATCTGCACCGACGTCACCGTATGCCCCGCCGCCGTCTGAATGACGATCGCATTGCGCTCGTTCTCGGTAGACGCCTTGTCCACCGCCGCGTTCAGATACGCGCCCGGAAAGTACTGAACCTTGCTGATCGCGCCATCCACCGGCGAGCGTTGCGAATGCACGTTGAACACGTTCATGAACACGCTGATCTTGAGCGCCTCGCGGCCCGCGTAGGGGTCCTGCGTGGTTTCGATCGCCACGATGCGGCCATCGGCGGGACACAGCACCGCGTTCGGCTGGCTCGGAATGGGACGCGGCGGATCGCGGAAAAACTGCACGACGAAGATCACGATCAGCCAGAAAATCCAGGCGAAGCCGAAGCCGCCCAGCGCTTGCACGAGGATGGCCACGACAGCCGCGATGGCGATAAACGGCCAGCCTTCGCGGGCAATGATCGGATGGGGATAGTTCATGTACGGGTTCGGCCTATTATGAAAACCGTAGGATAGCAAAAGCCGCCCGAAGCACTGGGCTTCAGGGCGGCTTTATTCCAGCAAAAAGCGTGACGCAGCGAATTAATGCTTCGAATTAATTCTTCGACTGGTCGACGAGCTTGTTCGCGGCGATCCACGGCATCATCGCGCGCAGCTTCGCGCCGACGACTTCGATCTCGTGTTCCGCCGTGATGCGGCGGCGCGATTGCAGCGTCGGCGCACCGGCGCGGTTTTCCAGAATGAAGTTCTTCGCGTATTCGCCGGTCTGGATGTCCTTCAGGACTTCCTTCATGACCTTCTTGGTCTCATCCGTGATGACGCGCGGGCCCGTCACGTACTCACCGAACTCGGCGTTGTTCGAGATCGAGTAATTCATGTTGGCGATGCCGCCTTCGTAGATCAGATCGACGATCAGCTTGAGTTCGTGCAGGCACTCGAAGTACGCCATTTCCGGCGCGTAACCCGCTTCCACCAGCGTTTCGAAGCCGGCCTTGATCAGATCGACCGTACCGCCGCACAGCACGGCTTGTTCGCCGAACAGATCGGTTTCCGTTTCTTCACGGAAGTTGGTTTCGATGATGCCCGCACGCCCGCCGCCGTTGGCGACGGCATACGACAACGCGACATCGCGTGCCGAACCCGACTTGTCGGCCGCCACCGCGATCAGATGCGGCACGCCGCCGCCGTTCTGATACGTGTTGCGCACCGTGTGGCCCGGCGCCTTCGGCGCGATCATGATGACATCCAGATCCGCACGCGGGATGACCTGACCGTAGTGGATGTTGAAGCCGTGCGCGAACGCCAGCGCCGCGCCCTGCTTGGCGTTGCCGTGCACTTCGTTCTTGTAGACTTCGGCGATCTGCTCGTCGGGCAGCAGCATCATGACGACGTCCGCGCCCTTCACGGCTTCGGCCACTTCTTTGACCTTGAGGCCGGCGTTCTCGGCCTTGCTCCACGAAGCGCCGCCTTTCCGCAGGCCGACCGTCACGTTCACGCCGCTTTCCTTCAGGTTCAGCGCGTGTGCATGGCCTTGCGAGCCATAACCGATGATGGTGACTTGCTTGCCCTTGATGAGGGAGAGGTCGGCGTCTTTGTCGTAGAAAACTTTCATGTTGGTTCCTTGTCCAGATGCGTGAATATGGTGTGCCACTTGCGCTGCTAACTTGGTGGAAAGGCCGTCAGACCTTGAGGATGCGCTCGCCCCGGCCGATGCCGGAGCTGCCCGTGCGAACCGTTTCGAGGATCGCGGTGGCGTCGAGCCCCTGAATGAACGCGTCGAGCTTGTCGGACGCGCCCGTCAGTTCCATCGTGTAGGTCTTCTCGGTCACGTCGATGATGCGGCCGCGGAAGATATCCGCCATGCGCTTCATCTCTTCGCGTTCCTTGCCGACCGCCCTTACCTTGATGAGCATCAGCTCGCGCTCGATGTGGGCGCCCTCTGTCAGGTCGACCACTTTCACCACCTCGATCAGGCGGTTCAGGTGCTTCGTGATCTGTTCGATCACGTCGTCCGAGCCAATCGAGACGATGGTCAGCCGCGACAGCGAACTGTCTTCGGTCGGCGCCACCGTCAGCGTTTCGATGTTATAGCCGCGCGCCGAAAACAGGCCGACGACGCGCGATAACGCGCCCGGCTCGTTTTCCAGCAACACGGAGATGATGTGTTTCATTGTCTTTTCCCGATGAATATCCAGATGAGCAAGTCTTTAAAACCCGCGCGCGACACATGTCCTTTGTGAAGACAGGCGCGCGCGAGCCTCGCGAGACAAACCCGCGTTATAGATCCTCAGAACCGAGCAGCATTTCCGTGATGCCTTTACCTGCCTGCACCATCGGAAATACGTTTTCGGTCGGATCGGTCTGGAAGTCGAGAAATACGGTGCGATCCTTCAAACGCAGCGCTTCCTTCAGCGCCGGTTCGACGTCCGCGGTCTTTTCGACACGAATGCCAACGTGGCCATACGCTTCGGCGAGCTTCACGAAGTCGGGCAGCGCGTCCATGTACGAACTGGAATAGCGCTTCTTGTATTCGATCTGCTGCCACTGGCGCACCATGCCCAGATAGCGGTTGTTCAGCGAGATGATCTTGACGGGCGTGTTGTACTGCTTGCACGTCGAGAGCTCCTGAATGCACATCTGGATGGAGCCTTCGCCGGTGATGCAGACCACTTCTTCATCGGGATAGGCCATCTTCACGCCCATCGCGGCGGGCAGGCCGAAGCCCATCGTGCCGAGACCGCCCGAGTTGATCCAGCGGCGCGGCTTGTTGAACGGATAGAACTGCGCCGCCCACATCTGATGCTGGCCGACATCCGAGCACACGAAGGCTTCGCCATCGGTCAGTTCGTGAAGCTTCTGCACCACGTACTGCGGCTTGATGATCTCGCTCTTGCGGTCGTACGCCAGGCAATCCTTCGCGCGCCACGTTTCGATCTCGTCCCACCACTTGGCGAGCGCCTGCGTGTCCGGACCGTGCTCGGCGTGCTGAAGCTGCTCGATCAGATCCTTGAGCACTTCCTTCACGTCGCCGACGATCGGAATATCCACCTTCACGCGCTTAGAGATGGAGGACGGATCGATGTCGATATGGATGATCTTGCGCGGCGAGGACGCGAAGTGCTTCGGGTCGCCGATCACGCGGTCGTCGAAGCGCGCGCCGATGGCGATCAGCACGTCGCAGTGCTGCATCGCCATGTTGGCTTCGTACGTGCCGTGCATGCCGAGCATGCCGAGGAATTTCTTGTCGGACGCGCGATAGCCGCCGAGGCCCATCAGCGTGTTGGTGACGGGATAGCCCAGCAGATCGGCGAACTGATTCAGCTCGCGCGAGGCATCGGCCAGAATGATGCCGCCGCCCGTGTAGATATACGGGCGCTTGGCCGACAGCAGCAGTTGCACCGCCTTGCGAATCTGGCCAGAGTGGCCCTTGGTCACCGGATTGTACGAACGCAGCGACACGCTCTTGAGCGGCTCGTACTTGCACGGGGCCTTCGACACATCCTTGGGAATGTCGATCAGCACCGGGCCGGGACGTCCGGTACGGGCAATGTAGAACGCTTTCTTGACGGTGGCGGCGAGATCGCGCACGTCCTTCACGAGGAAGTTGTGCTTCACGCAAGGCCGCGTGATGCCAACGGTGTCGCACTCCTGGAAGGCATCGAGCCCGATGGCCGCGGTCGGAACCTGCCCGCTGATGATGACGAGCGGGATGGAATCCATATACGCCGTGGCGATGCCCGTCACCGCATTGGTGACGCCGGGGCCGGAAGTCACGAGGCACACGCCCGTCTTGCCGGTGGAACGCGCGTAGGCGTCGGCGGCGTGGACGGCGGCCTGTTCGTGGCGCACGAGGATGTGCTGAATCTCGTCCTGCTTGTACAACTCGTCGTAGATGTAGAGTACCGAGCCGCCGGGATAGCCCCAGATGAATTCGACGTTTTCATCGGCCAGTGCGCGCATGAGCACGGTGCCGCCGATGGAGTCGGCTTCAGGAGAGGGAGTCGTATCCGACGTGGAGAATTCCGCGCTGGGCATGTTCATTCATCACCTTTCGAATTTTCGGCAAAAAATTGATCGGGTGCTCTCTGCCGGGCTTATGGCTCGGGTTCAAGCGGCGCGTCTAGGTTTACAGGCGTGCTTCTTGGGCTCGCCTCAAAGCAGACATTTCACTGGATGATGCGAGTCAGAAAATGTAACAGTCTGGCGCTCGAAGGGTCAAGCAAAAAGTGTAGGAAAGCTCCGAGCGGCTTTCTGCGCACTGTTTCGGGGCGAATAACGCCTGACTTTCAGCAGCAACAACGCTTTACAAGCAATCAGCACGCACCCTCGAAATGCAAGAAATCTGCTCAAAAGTCCCGGCAGTGGCGAAAATTTGCTAGCATCCGCAGGTTTCCTCAGAACTTCACGATCTCTTTCGACGCAACCCTGTTGCGCCGGCTCCCCACGGATGGCTTCAGACAAGGAACTTGCCGATTTCCTGGCGGGCGTCGAGCGACGCGCGTTCAAGCAAACCGTCTACACCGTGCGCGACGACGACTCGGCGCTCGACATCGTGCAGGACGCGATGATCAAGCTGGCCGAAAAGTACGGCGACCGTCCGGCGTCCGAACTCCCTCTTTTGTTCCAGCGTATCCTTCAGAACGCGACGCACGACTATTTCCGTCGCCAGAAGGTTCGCAATACCTGGATCACCCTCTTTTCCTCGTTCGGCAATGCCGACGACGACGAATTCGATCCGCTCGAAACTTTCGAATCGGCAGATGGCGCCACGCGCGTCGAAAGCAGCGAAAATCAACTGGAGCGCGAACAGGTCCTCAATCTGATCGACGCGGAAATCCAGAAGTTGCCGGCGCGTCAACGAGAAGCTTTTCTCATGCGTTACTGGGAAGATATGGATGTCGCAGAGACGGCCGCCGCGATGGGCTGCTCCGAGGGCAGTGTGAAAACGCACTGCTCTCGCGCAACGCACTCACTCGCCCAAGCCCTGAAAGCGAAGGGGATCACGCTATGAGTTCAAGTCTTGAATCGAAGGAAAACGAGTTCGCGCTAAAAATCGTCCGTGCGCTGGACGAAAGCTCGTCGAACATTCCGGCCGCCGCGGTCGATCGTCTGGCGCAAGCGCGCCGGAGCGCCATCGCGCGGAAAAAGCCGGAGACAGTGGCGGTTGCCGCGCCCGCTTTCACGCCGGTGCTTGCCGGTGCGGGCGGTGCATCCGTTGCAATGGGCGGTGGGGATCGAAACGCGCGTCGTGGTCTGTTCGGCAAGCTCGGCGGTCTGGGTCTCGTGTGGCCGTTGGCGGCATTGGCGATCGGCATTGCGGGCATCGCGTATTGGGAAGATCAGCAGCGCAAGGCGGAACTCGCCGATATCGACGCCGCCATGCTCTCCGACAGCCTGCCGCTCGATGCCTATCTCGATCACGGTTTCAACGCGTATCTCACACGCAATCATTAAGCTGCAAAGCTTTCAGTTCGGTCACAGTCAAATTACGCCAGTCGGGCGGGAGAAAGTTCGGGTGAGTTACAAGCGCGGCCTCGCGATTGTCTTTGGTAGTGCGATTGCCGGTCTGGTCGCGTTCGCCGCCACATATCCGCGCTTTTATTCCCCTTCCGCCGCGCCCTCGGTCGTGGCTGCCGCGCCCGGTGGCGCGAGTGCCGGCGCGGATGCAAGCACCTCGCCGCTTGGCGCGCTCACGTCTGAAAGTCCGCTGGCGTGGAATCGACTCAGCGAAGCGCAACACATCGCGCTCGCGCCCTTCGCCAAGCTGTGGGATTCCTTCAGCGATGAACGCAAGCAGAAGTGGCTCAAGATCGCATCGCGCTATCACAAGATGTCGCCGGAAGCGCAGGAGCGGCTGCATCATCGGATGGAAGAATGGGCGCGCATGACGCCCGACGAGCGCAAAGTCGCGCGCGAAAATTATCAGGTGTCCAAGTCCGTGCCGCTCGACAAGCGCGAGAAGGCATGGGACGCGTATCAAAAGCTGCCCGAAGAACAGAAGAAGAAACTCGCCGCGAGCGAACATACGCGGCGGCCGACCGTGGTTTCCGCGCCGCCCACGGGCAAGACGGAAGTGAAGGACATCAACCGGCTCGTGGCGCAGCGCGAACAAGGGCATGGTTCGCATGCGCAGGCCGGCTCGGCTGCACCCGCCGCGCTCGCGCCTTCGTCGGCGGCGACCACGCCTGCGGTGCCGAATGCGGCGAGCATCGTGCCGGCCACGCCGATTCCGGTGTCGCCGCAGCAGGCGCCGTCGATGTACAACGGCTCCTGAGCCGCGCCGCCACCGCATGAGCGCCCTCGTCGATGCGCCGATGCGCGCCCCGTCCCTGCGCCGCCGTCTCGCGACGATGCTCTACGAAGCCGTCATTCTGTTCGGCGTCGTGTTCATCGCGGCTTATCTCTTCAGCACGCTCACGCAGCAACGCAATGGCCTCACGCATCACAACTGGCTGATGTCGTGGGTCGGTCTCGTGCTCGCCGCGTATTTCGTGTGGTTCTGGACGCACGGCGGCCAGACATTGCCGATGAAAACATGGCGGCTCAAGATCGTCGATAGCCGCGCCCAGCCCATCAAGCCGCTGCGCGCACTCGTGCGTTACGTGCTCGCATGGTTGTGGTTCCTGCCGCCGCTCGCGCTGCATCCGTTGTTCTCGCTTGCCGTGCCGCAAACGCTCATCATCTTCGTGATATGGGCCGTGTTGTGGGCGCTCACCATCTATCTCGATCCGGCGCGTCAGTTCCTGCATGACAGATTAGCGGGCACGCGTATCGTCGCCGTGGAACCTGTCGTCAAAAAATAACGGATCGACGCCGTTAATAAGAACTTCTCATGACTGTCATGGCTCGGTCACGGCCGCGTGGCGCAATGCGCTTACCGCAACCCGACGCGCGAGCCAATGGCCTTGAACTCGACAGTCACTCCGGCAATCGAGCCGACCACGACCCCACGCTCACGGCACTCCAGCCATTCCAGCCATTCCAGCCTTCCCGACTTCCGCGCCGCGCCTTTCGCACTCAAACCCTCCGACTGGCCCGATAGCGCGGAAGCAAGCGCATCGGCGAACGAACCCGAACTCGCGGACGCGCGCCTGAACGCACCCGATCAGGACACCGATACAAGCGACGAACCGCAGCGCTATCGCACCATCTGGCTGTCCGATATCCATCTCGGTTCGGGCGGATGCCAGGCGCCGTATCTGCTGGATTTCCTGCGTCACAACGAGTCGGAATATCTGTATCTGGTGGGCGACATCATCGATGGATGGCAGTTGCGCAAAGGCTGGTTCTGGCCGCAGGCGCACAACGACGTGGTGCAGAAAATTTTGCGCAAGGCGCGCAAGGGCACGCAGGTCGTGTTCATCCCCGGTAATCACGATGAAGCCGCGCGCCAGTTCTGCGATCTCGCGTTCGGTGATATCCACGTGCGCGGCGAAGCGTTCCACACCACGCTCGCGGGCAAGCGCCTGTGGATCGTGCACGGCGATCTGTTCGATGGCGTGATCCAGCACGCCAAATGGCTCGCCTATCTCGGCGACACCGCCTACACCATGATCCTGCTGCTCAACCGCTGGTTCAATCGCGTGCGCACGCGGCTCGGGCTGAACTACTGGTCGCTCTCGCAGTATCTCAAGCATCAGGTGAAGAACGCGGTCAACTTCATCTCGCAGTTCGAGCGCGTGATGACCGACGAAGCGCGCCGCCGCGGCTGCGATGGCGTGGTCTGCGGACACATCCACAAGGCGGAGATTCGCGACATCGACGGCGTGCTCTATTGCAACGACGGCGATTGGGTCGAAAGCCTTTCGGCGCTCGTCGAAACTTACGACGGAGAACTGAAGATCGTCTACTGGACGGTCATGCATTCGCCGCAGGAACGCGTGACCAAAGCGCGCGCCACCGTCTGAAATCACCGCAACTCATCGCAACTGATCGCAACAACAACTCCACACCGGGCCACAAGCTGATGAAAATCATGATCGTTACCGACGCATGGGAGCCGCAAGTGAACGGCGTCGTGCGCACGCTCAAGAACACCACGCGCGAACTCACCGCGCTCGGACACCAGGTGGATTTGCTCACGCCGCTCGAATTCAAGACCATTCCGTGCCCGACGTATCCCGAGATTCGCCTCTCGCTGATGCCGGGCCGCCACGTGAAAGAGCGCATCGATGCCTTCGAGCCGGACGCGCTGCATATTGCGACCGAAGGACCGCTCGGCATGGCCGCGCGTTCGTATGCGCTGCGTCACAAGCTGCCGTTCACGACCGCGTATCACACGCGTTTTCCGGAGTACGTGAAAGCGCGTTTCGGCATTCCGCTTTCGCTGACGTATCGCTTTTTGCACTGGTTCCACAAGCATTCGCAGGCGGTGATGGCGCCCACGCCCGTCGTCAAGACCGACCTCGAAAGCTACGGCTTCACCAACGTCGTGCTGTGGACGCGCGGCGTCGATCTCGACATTTTCCAGCCAATGGATTCGAAAGTGCTCAACACCGCGCGGCCCATCTTCCTTTACGTGGGACGTGTGGCGGTGGAAAAGAACGTCGAGGCGTTTTTGAAGATCGACCTGCCCGGCTCGAAATGGGTCGCGGGCGAAGGTCCGGCGCTGGCCGAACTGAAATCGCGCTACACGAACGTGAACTATCTCGGCGTGCTCTCGCAGCCGGAACTCGCGAAGGTCTATGCCGCCGCCGATGTCTTCGTGTTCCCGAGCCGCACCGATACCTTCGGTCTCGTCCTGCTCGAAGCCATGGCCTGCGGCACGCCGGTCGCGGCCTATCCGGTGACCGGCCCGATCGACGTGCTCGGCACGGACGGCCCCGGCGCGCTCAACAACGATCTGCGCGAAGCGTGCCTCGAAGCGCTTAAAATCGAACGCGCCGATGCCCGCGCATGGGCCGAACGTTTCTCATGGCGCGCGGCATCGGAACAATTCGCATCGCACTTGCGGCAGTTCGGACCGACCGCGCCGAGCACCGACCGGGCGGCCGCATGACGCGACGCGCGCAGGCGCTGGAGCGCGCGGATTCGGAATCGCGCGGCGGCTCGGGACGAATGAGACCGCAAGGCCCGCGCGCGCAAGACCCGTTCGACGACGACCTCGAAGACATGGACGAAACGAGTACCGAGACCCGCGAGCCGCTCGGCCCCGACGATCTGCCCTTCAACCCGTACAAGGGCAATCGCGGCTTCACGCGCGCCTGGCACGCGATGAAGAATTCGATCAACGGCTTTCGCGTCGCCATTCGCGAGGAAAGCGCGTTCCGTCAGGAACTCACGCTCGCGGCCATCCTCCTGCCGTGCAGTCTGTTCGTGCCGGTCTCGCCGGTCGAACGCGTCGCGCTGATTGCGTCCGTGCTGCTGGTGTTGATCGTCGAATTGCTCAATACGAGCGTGGAAGCGGCCATCGATCGTATCTCGCTGGAGCGGCACGAACTCTCCAAGCGCGCGAAGGATTTCGGCAGCGCGGCGGTCATGGTCGCGCTCGGCGTGTGCGTGCTGACGTGGGCATTGATTCTCTGGCCACTTGCATCCGCGTTCGTCTCGCGTATCTTGTAAAGGCGACGCGTGGCTCGCAAGCCGCGCGGGTGCTGCCGAACGACCGGTTTATAATCGTCCGACATTCTCAAAATTACCCACGCAAGCGGACGCGCGCATGCTGATTTGAGCAACCGCAGCCGATGCCAAGGCCGGACGACATGGAAGCCAAACCACCCCGCCGCACCCGCGAACGGATACTCGAACTATCGCTGAAGCTGTTCAACGATATCGGCGAGCCGAACGTCACCACGACGACGATCGCCGAGGAGATGGAAATCAGTCCGGGCAACCTGTACTACCATTTCCGCAACAAAGACGACATCATCAACAGCATCTTCGCGCAGTTCGAACAGCAGATTCAAAAGCGCCTGCGCTTTCCGGACGATCATCGTCCGACCATCGACGAGATGTGGTCGTATCTGCAATACATGGCCGATTTTCTGTGGGCCTACCGCTTTCTTTATCGCGATCTGAACGACCTGCTCGCGCGCAACCGCACGCTGGAAACGCACTTCAAGCAGATCATCACGCACAAGGTTCGCTTCGCGCGGCAACTGTGCGATGCCCTGGTGGCCGATGCCGAGATGGTCGCGACGCCCGAGGAAATCGAAGTCATCGCGACCAACATGGGGCTGCTCGCCACGTACTGGCTGTCCTATCAGTACGTGATGAACCCGCGCAAATACAACGATCAGGATGCGATCCGCGCGGAGCTGCATCAGGCGAGCCTGAATATCATCTCGATCATGGCGCCCTATCTGCGCGGACGTTCGCGACAAATCTTCGACGACCTCGTTTCCGGTAAATTGCCGAAGCGCGAGTTCGCGGATTTTCTGTCCGCGCCGCGCGAAGATACATCGAAGAACGAAACACCCAAGGATTCCTGAGCATGAAAGCTGTCTGCGTTTATTGCGGCTCCTCCAACGGAGCGCGCCCTGTCTATGCCGAAGCGGCGAAAGCCTTCGGCCGCGCACTCGTCGCGCGCGATCTCACGCTGGTCTATGGCGGCGGTCGCGTGGGCCTCATGGGCCTGATCGCCGATGAAGTGCTGGCCGCGGGCGGACGCGCCATCGGCGTGATTCCCGAATTGCTGCTCGCCAAGGAAGTGGGCCACACCGATCTGACGGAACTGATCGTCGTGCCCGACATGCACGAGCGCAAAAAGAAAATGGCCGATCTCGCGGATGCGTTCGTCGCCATGCCCGGCGGAGTCGGCACGTTCGAAGAGTTTTTCGAGGTCTATACGTGGGCGCAACTGGGCTATCACCAGAAGCCGGTCGGTTTGCTCGATGTGAACGGCTACTACGATCCGCTCATGGCGATGCTGCGTCACACCGTCGAGGAAGGCTTCATGCGCGCGCCGTATCTGGACATCATTCAGGTGGCGGCGGAGCCTGACGCGATGCTGGACAAACTCACGCGTTATATCCCGCCCGCCAACGATAAGTGGTCCGAGAAACGCAACGCCGTTTAAGGAAAACAAACGCATGTCCAAAGTCATCCTGATCACCGGCGCGAGCCGTGGCATCGGCCGCTCGGCGGCGCTTCTCGCGGGCGCGCGCGGCTGGTCCGTCGGCGTGAACTACGCGGCCAACCAGAACGCCGCGAACGACACCGTCGCCGCCGTGCAGGCGGCTGGCGGGCGCGCCATCGCCATTCAGGGCGATGTCAGTGACGAAGCCGCGATCATCGCCATGTTCGATGCCACCGAGCAAGCCTTCGGCAAACTCGATGGCGTGGTGAACAACGCGGGTATCGTCGCGCCCGGTTCGGCGCTGGCGGATATGGATATCGCGCGGATGAAGCGCATCTTCGATACCAACGTGCTCGGCGCGTATCTCGTCGCGCGGGAAGCAGCGCGGCGGCTGTCCACGGCGCGCGGCGGCAAGGGCGGATCGCTCGTGAACATTTCGTCGGCGGCGGCGCGGCTCGGCGGTCCGGGCGAGTATGTGGATTACGCCGGATCGAAAGGCGCGATCGATACGCTCACCATCGGGCTTGCGAAGGAATTGGGCCGTGAAGGCGTGCGTGTCAACGCCATCCGGCCGGGCCTGATCGACACGGATATTCACGCGAGCGGCGGCAAGCCGGACCGCGCACAGACGCTTGGCGTGACGACGCCCATCGGCCGGCCGGGCACGGCGGATGAAGTCGGCGAATCGGTCGTGTGGCTGCTGTCGGATGCGTCGTCGTATGTGACGGGCGCGTTGCTGGATGTGGCGGGCGGGCGTTGATTCAAAAGCCGCCGCGCTGTTGAAGCCACGCCGCTTCGTCGGGCGTGGTTTCCCTTCCGAGAATGCGGTTCCGATGCGGAAAGCGCCCGAAGCGTTCGATCACATCGGCATGTTCGCGCGCGTAACGCAGCATGGATTCGACGACGCCAGTCTCTTCCTGAAGCCGCTCGAACAAACGCACGGATTCGCGCTGACTCTCGATGGTTTCATCGTGCTCGAACGGCATGTAGAGAAACGCGCGATGGTAAGCGTCCGGCATGCGCAGATCGTCGTCCGCTTCAACCAGCCTGCGCGCCAATGCCAACGCACGCGCATCGCATGCAAACGCACGCGGCGTATTCCGGTAGCAGTTGCGTGAGAACTGATCGAGCACGACGATCAACGCAAGCGTCGAAAGCGGCTCGCGTTCCCACGATTGCAAGCTGCCCGCGTGCGCTTCGTCGAGCAATGCGCCGAATCGTTCGGTGAGCGTGGCATCGAAGGTGCGCTTTTTCTTCCACCAAACTTTTCGCTCCGTGCCGGATTCCGCGGAACCCGGCGCGCCGAACCAGAAGTCGAGCACCGCCTGCGCACGCGGATCGATGAGCGCTCGAAACGTCACGCGAGTTCCAGCACCAGCCGACGCGTGCGCGCGCTTTTCTTCTCCAGCTTCGCGATACGCAGCACGCCGATCTCGTCCGTGTTGCGCACATGCGTGCCGCCGCACGGCTGCAAATCCACATCCTCGATGCGCAGCAGACGCACGCGGCCCAGACCCATCGGCGGTTTCACGCTCATCGTGCGGACGAGTTCGGGACGCGCGGCCATTTCGTCATCGGTGATCCATTCGGTACGCACCGCGTGCGAAGCGCCGGTCAGTGCGTTGAGCTTCGCTTCCACCGCTTCACGCTCGATCGGCTCGACGGTCGCCAGATCCAGCCGCGCGTAATCCGCCGTGATGCTGCAACCATCGACCGGAAACGGCAACACCGCGCAAATGAGATGGCTCGCCGTGTGCAGGCGCATGTGCCGGTAACGGCGCGTCCAGTCGATTTCGGCGCTCACGCGGTCGCCCACTTTGAGTTTCGCAAGCGCTTCGTCCTGACCGGGCGCGGGGACGTGAACGGCATCGTCGGGCGTCGCGCCTTCGAACTTGGCTTTGCGTGTATCGGCAATCGCGAGCGGCGTGCCGTCCGAGAGGGTGAACGTGCCAACATCGCCCGCCTGACCGCCGCCGAGCGGATAGAACACGGTCTGATCCAGCCGGATGCCGGTTTCGTCGATGGCGATAACCGTCGCGTCGCAGCGCGTTTGATAGGCGTCCTCGCGAAAGAGTGCGCGTGTGCTCATTGCATCGATTCCTTGCTGTGTGGGGTTTCTTGCGATGATGCAGCAGATCCCGCCCCGCTCGCCCGATACAAATCCGCGCGATTCAACCGGGACGGTTGCGCATCCAGTCGGCGGTATCGAAGAAGGACGTGAGCAGGCGTTCGCGCAAATTTTCGTCGATGCCGACGTCCTGCATCGCCCAAACCATGCAGCGCAACCACTGATCGCGCTCGCTCGATGCAATGGCAAACGGCAGATGCCGCGCCCGCAAACGCGGATGCCCGAAGCGGCTGGTGTAGTGATCCGGCCCGCCCATCCAGCCGCACAGAAACCAGAAAGTCTTGTCGCGCGAGTTATCGAGCGTCGGCGGATGCAGCGCGCGGATGCCCGCGAATTCCGGCTCCAGATCCATCAGATCGTAGAAGCGGTCCACCATCGCACGCACGCGTTCTTCGCCGCCGATCAGTTCGAACGCGGTCGGCCTGGCTGCTTCGTCATTCACTTCGGTCATTGAAAACGCTTAGGAAAACTCAGGCATCGCGCAAGGACTGGAGTGCCGGACGCGCCAATACGCGCCGCAGACTGAACCAGCCGCTCAGGGCCGCGCAGGCCACGCCCGCGACGATGCCCGTCGGCACGAGCCACGGATTGAAATCGATATGGAATTCGAACACGCGCGAAGCCAGCACGTAACCGATGCCCTGCGCCCCGAGCGCGGCCATCAGCCCAGACAGCGCGCCCACCGCGACGAATTCCGCCACCTGCACCGAACGCACCTGCGAATGCGATGCGCCCAGCGCGCGCAGGAGCGCCGATTCACGCATGCGCTCGTCGCGCGTGCCGGCAAGCGCCGCGTACAGCACGAGCACGCCCGCCGCGAGCGTGAACAGGAACAGGAACTGCACCGCGCCGATCACCTGCGCGAGCGTGCGCTGAATCTGCGCGAGGATCGGCGTGGTGTCGATGGCGGTGATGTTCGGATATTGCGCGATCAGGCCATCGATCACGCGTTGCTGGTCGCTCGCCAGATGAAAGCTCGTGATGAAGGTGGCGGGCAATCCGGCGAGCGTTTCAGGTGGCAGCAGCACGAAAAAATTCACCTTGAACGAATTCCAGTCGACCTTGCGCACGCTCGTGACCGGCGCTTCCACCGGAATGCCGGCCACGTCGAAGCGCAGCGTATCGCCCATCTTCACGCGAATCGTTTTGGCAATGCCTTCTTCGATCGACACCTGCGGCTTCTTGTCCGTGCCGAACCACGCGCCTTGCGTCACGCGGTTGTCGTCGGGAAGCTGCGTCGTGTACGAGAGATTGAATTCGCGATCGACGAGGCGCTTGGCATCCGCGTTGGCGTAGGTATCGGGATCGATCTGCTTGCCGTCGATGGCGACGAGCCGCCCGCGTATCATCGGCGCGAGCACGGTGTCGGGCTGACCGTGGGCGTGCAGATAATCGAGCACGCCCTTCGACTGGTCCGGCTGAATGTCGATGAGAAACTGGTTCGGCGCATCGGGCGGCGTGGCGTCGCGCCATCCCTTGATGAGATCGTTGCGCGTCATGCCGATCAGCAACAAACACATCAATCCGATGCCGAGCGCGGTGATCTGCAACGCGCTCGACCCGCTGCGGCGCTCCAACGACGCAAGCGCATAACGCCAGCCCACGCCCGCGCGGCTGCGCTCACGCCGCACGTAGCGCGCCGCCGCCCACAGCGCCGCGCGCGCAATCGCGCCGAACAGCACTAGCCCCGCCGCAAACCCGCCCGCGACGATGCCGCCCAGCTTCAGTTCGCCCGCCGCGAGCACGAGCAGCGCGCCGAACAGCAGCACGCCGACGCCGTAAGCCGCATACGCGACGCGCTGTGCATCGCCGATTTCGCGGCGGATCACATGCACCGGTGGCACGCGCGTGAGCGGCAAGAGCGGCGGCAACGCGAAGCCGAGCAGCAGCACGAGACCCATCGCGATACCTTGCAGCGCGGGCCAGACCGTGGGTTGCGGCAATTCGACATCGACGAGCGAACCGAGCCAGTTCAGCAGCACGAGATGGCCGATGAAACCGAGCGCCACGCCCGCCACGCTGCCGATCAGCCCGATCGCCAGGAACTCGTTGAAGAACAACGCGCGCAGCGTGCGCTGACTGACGCCGAGACAACGCATCTGCGCGCAGCCGTCGAGATGCCGCCGCGCGAACCGATGCGCCGCCATCGCGATGGCGACCGCCGCCAGCAGCGCCGTCAACAGCGACACGAGCACAAGGAAGTGGCTCGCGCGATCGATCGTCTGCCGTACCTGCGGCTGCCCGTCCGACAGCGATTCCAGCCCGACGCCGCGCAGCTTGCCGCCATCGGTTTTCGCGCGCGCGAAATCGGCGAACTTGGCGACCTGCGCGTCCGGTCCGGCGACCAACAATCGATAAGTCACGCGGCTGCCGTAGCCGATCAGGCCGGTGCCCGCGACTTCATCGGCGCGCATCATCAGACGCGGCGAAAAGCTCACGAAGGAGAAGCCACGATCCATTTCCCGCGTAATGACGCCCGCCACCGTGAGCGTCTTGGTGCCGACTTTCACGGTGCCGCCGACCTGCGTCTTGAGCGCGTCGAGCAGCGCGGGATCGACCCAGACCGTGCCCGGCGCGGGGATGCTTGTCGCGGGCGCATCCGGCTTGTCGACGCCCGGCGCGATGCGCAACGCGCCGCGCAACGGATAACCCGCCGTGACGCCCTTCACCGCCGCGAGCCGCGACACCGGCTCCGGCGCGGTCGAACTGATCATGCTCGGGAAGATGGTCGTGCCGGCGGTGTCGAGGCCGAGCGTGCGGGCTTCGTCGGAGAACATGGCATCGACGGGATGATCGGCGCGCACCACGAAATCCGCCGCGATCATTTGACGGCCATCGCGCGCCAATCCCTGGCGCATGCGGTCAGCGAGAAAACCGACGCTCGCCAGCGCCGCCACGGCCAGCACCAGCGCGAGCAGCAGCATGGTGAGTTCGCCCGCGCGCCAGTCGCGCGCGGTCATCCGCCATGCCTGACGCGCGATCTGCATGAAACCTAGCCGGATGGCCGGATGAGCGTGGTCTGCCTTGAATGACGCCGGGTCGTTACGGGAAGCCGTGCTCAATCGTGCTTGCTCCCGAGCCGGTTCATCGACGTATGCGAGGGCAACATATGCTTGGCCATGCGTGAAACGCCGCCGTGCACGCCGCGCACCAGACGCGGCAACGCCCAGCCAGCAGCGACCAGAAACACGATCAACATGACGAGGAACAGCAGCGGAACGAACAGCGCCAGCGCGATGCCCGCCAGCACGCCGACATCCTCGGTCGCCGATGCCGCCCAGTTCGACACCGGCTCCGGCGACAGATTGATGAGCGCGCGCGTCCCCGCCTTCGCAAAATGCGATGCCCCGGCGAGCGTGCCGCCCGCGAGCGCGGCGATGGTGAGCATGACGGGATCGGCGTGGCCGAGCGAACCGGCGGCCAGCACCGCGCCGGCCGGAATGCGGATGAAGGTGTGAACGGCGTCCCAGAGCGAATCGAAGGCGGGAATCTTGTCGGCCAGAAATTCGACGATGGCGAGCACGGCCGCCGCGCCGATCACCCACGGCGAACCCAGCACCGCCAGCGAATCCGGCAGGTGGATCAGACCCATGCGCTCGAACAGACCGGCGATGAACACCGTCAGATACAGGCGCAGACCGCTCGCCCACGAAAGGCCCGCTGCGAGCGAAAGTGATTCAAGCATTGCCGCCTCCTGGTGCGCCAGATGCCGGCGTTCGCTGCGCCAGCCAGATCGGTCGCTTGCCGCGGCCTTTTGCTAAAAATCCACTCGGTAGATCACCCGCCCGGAAATGCAGCGCACGATAAGCGTACACCTATTGACAAACCGCGCCGGACGGGCATGTCAGATCATTATATCCACGCAAAAGCGGGCGGTGCAGCAAGAAGAAAAGCGATTGCCGTTCCCGGTGGGCTGGCGCACGATGGTTTTCGGCATCGAAACAACAGGGAACGGCGGGGAAAGTCGGCTTCAGTGGCCGGAAGACATTTTGAGCCCGATCAGTCCGGCCACGATCAGCACGGCGCTCATGATCCGCGCCGCCGACAGCGCCTCGCCCATGAACACGATGCCGAACACGAACGCGCCGACCGCGCCGATGCCCGTCCAGACGGCATAGGCCGTGCCGAGCGGCAGTTGTTTCATCGCGATGGCGAGCAGCACGAAGCTGCCAATGGCGGTGATGATGGTAAAGACGGATGGCCCGAGCCGCGTGAAGCCATCGGACGACTTGAGACCGGCGGCCCACGCCACTTCGAGCAAACCGGCGATGAATAGCAGAAACCAGGACATGGAGAGACTCCCGTGAAAATGGGGCCGTCCCCAACAGAAAAGATGCACACGCGGTCGTCCGCGTGGCTGTAAGCAGTCTGAAATTCTAACAAAAAACGTCAACTTTTGGTCGATCCCGTGACGCGGTGCCGCACGCTTCCTGCCGTTTTCGTAGAAAACCTGTATTAAAGTGAAACGAACCGCCGTGCACGGAACGTTTTCGACGCTGCGCTCGAGATGGCCCGAATTTCCGAAGTTCCGAACTCAAGGAGCATTCATGGGTGTCGATGCAGTCCTGCTCTCCCGTTTTCAGTTCGCCTGGGTCGTCGCCTTCCATATCTTGCTGCCCGCCTTCACGGTCGGGCTGTCGTGCTTTATCGCCACGCTCGAATTCAACTGGTGGGTCACCAAGCGCGATGTCTATCGCCGGTTGTCCGCGTTCTGGCTGAAAATTTTCGCGGTGTCGTTCGGCATGGGCGTGGTGTCGGGCATCGTCATGCCGTTTCAGTTCGGCACCAACTGGAGCCGGTTTTCCGATATGACGGCGAACGTCATCGGCCCGTTGATGGGTTACGAGGTCATCACCGCGTTCTTTCTCGAATCCGCGTTTCTCGGCGTGCTGCTGTTCGGGCGCAAGCTCGTGCCGCAATGGGCGCATGTGATGTCGGCCATTTTCGTGGCGGCGGGCACGGTGATTTCGTCGTTCTGGATTCTCGCGGTCAATAGCTGGATGCAGACGCCGCGCGGCTACAAGATCCTGCCCGATGGCCGCTTCGAAGTAACGAGTTTCTTCGATGCCATCTTCACGCCCTCCTTTCCCTTCCGGCTAGGCCATACGGTAAGCGCGTTTCTGGTCACCGCGGGTTTCGTGATTCTCGGCGTCGGCGCCATGTACTTGCGGCAGCAACGCGCGCTCGAAGAAAGCCGCGTGATGGTGAAGATGTCGCTGATCTTCCTCATCATCATGGTGCCGGTGCAGATGGTGATCGGCGATTCGCACGGCATCAACACGCTCCAGCATCAGCCCGCCAAGCTCGCGGCGATGGAAGGCTTGTGGGAATCCGGCACGCGCATTCCGGCCAATATCTTTTCCATTCCGGATCAGGACGAAGAACGCAACCACTTCGAGATTTCGATTCCGGTACTCGGCAGCCTCTATCTCACGCACGATCCGAACGGTTACGTGCGCGGTCTCAAGGACTTTCCGCGTGAAGATCGGCCGCCCGTGGCCGTGGTGTTCTTCGCGTTCCATATCATGGTCGGCATTGCGCTGCTGATGTTCTTGCTGGTGCTGTCGGGCATCGTGTTGTTCGCACGGGGTAAGCTCGAGGCGAGCACGCGCTGGCTGCGCTTCGCGACGTGGTGCATGCCGCTCGGTTTCATCGCCGTGGTGGCGGGATGGACGACTACCGAGGCGGGCCGTCAGCCGTGGACGGTCTATGGTCTCTTGCGCACGCGCGATTCAGTCACGCCCTCGCTCACCGCCGCCGATGTCGGATTGTCGTGGCTTCTTTACATGCTCGCGTACCTTGTCATCTTCGGTTCGGGGCTGATTTTGTTGCGGCGGATCGTTCGCATCGGTCCGACGGAAGCGGCGCACGGGCACGAAAGCGCGCAACTGGAGCCGAAGTCGCGGGCGGCGCGGCCATTGTCTGCGGTTTCGGCGGGCAGCGGCCGCGCGGGCGCGGTGGCATCGAGCGACGATATCGTCCCGCCGCGCTCATAAAACACAAACGCAAAAACCGGAGAACGCGATGCTCGATCTCGTGCCGTTGTGGGCCGCCATTCTCGCGCTGGCGGTGTTCATGTACGTGTTGCTGGATGGCTTCGATCTGGGCGTCGGCATGATGTTCCTGCTGCGGCGTGATCCCGAATCGCGCAATCTCATGATCAACTCGGTCGCGCCGGTGTGGGACTTCAACGAGACGTGGCTCGTGCTTGGCGGCGGCGGGCTGTTCGCGGTGTTTCCGTTGGCGTTCGCGATCATCGTGCCGGCGGTTTATTTTCCGATTCTGTTCATGCTGCTCGGGTTGATCTTCCGGGGCGTGGCTTTCGAATTCCGCGAAGTGATCGATGCGCGCAAGTGGATCTGGGACGCGGCGTTCGGCGTCGGCTCGCTGCTGGCGACTTTTGCGCAGGGTTGCGTGCTCGGCATGTTCATTCAGGGTTTCCCGATTCAAGGGCGTGCGTTTGTTGGGACGAGTTGGGATTGGGTCGCGCCGTTTCCGCTGCTGGTGGGCGTCGGGCTGATCTTTGGGTATTCGCTGCAGGGCACGACGTGGCTCGTGCTCAAAACCGAAGGCGATTTGCAGCAATGGGCGCGGGGGATGGCGCGTTATGCGTTGCTCGGGGTGATTGCGTTTGTTTTGCTGATTAGCCTTTGGACGCCGTTGAAGGATGCGCGTATCGCGGCGAGGTGGTTTGGGTTTCCGCAAAGTCTGGCGTTTTCGCCGGTGCCGGTGTTGACTGCCTTGCTGGCGTGGACGCTTTGGTCGAGTCTGGCGAAGGGTCGTGAGGTGCTGCCGTTTCTTTGTTCGATCGGGCTGTTCTTTTTGGCGTTCACGGGGCTGGTGATTAGCTTGTGGCCGTTTATCGCGCCGCCGTCGGTTACTTTGTGGGAGGCATCGGCGGCGCCGTTGTCGCATCAGTTTTTGTTGATTGGGACGATGTTTTTGCTGCCTGTGTTGATTATTTATGTGATTTGGTCGTATTGGGTTTTTCGGGGGAAAGTAAGGGGGGATATGGGGTATCACGCCGAATAAACCCGCACGCGCTCAGAGCTTATTCGCCGGATGTCAACAGTAAAATGTTAGTTGCTTCGGCGAGAACTGATGAGGTCAATGCTTTATGTCTCAGTGTTTTCGCGTTACCCCGGTTTCATTTTTAGATGCTGTTCAAATCAACCGAGTAACCAGCCTGACGGAGTTCCCTAGCCAGTTGGTAGCGCCAAGCACCAAATGTATCAAACGGAACATAGACTACACCACTAATATCGTTCGGAGTTTCGATAGCATCTTTGACTAGTGCACAGACGCGGTCGCGTCCGAGTTTACCTATAAGAAACCCATGTTCGAAAACAACGTTTTGTCTGGCACGCGACCTTTGATCGCTTTGACCATATAGTCCACCGACGTCGCACGGTGTATATAAAACAATCGCAAAACCAACATTTGTGTACGATTCAATTTTCTCGATGATCGTCTTCCCGCCACTCGCTTGTTCATGCAAGATAATTGCAGTAAATCCAAGTTTTTCAACAAAGCGCGCAGTTTCAATTTTCGCAAAATCGTCTCTGCCATGAACGATAAATATGTTTTTCAACTCGCTTCGAGAAGCCGGCTTATCTCGGATGGGCACTTCAAGTTGAGCAGGGAAATCAAGGATTTCACCAACTGAACTCAGAACTTTTTTGGTGACATCGAAAACAAAGTTGTCGTTTGCTACGACGAGTGCTTTCGTATAAACAAGCAGGACGCCTGGCGAAACCCTCGACTGAGCCACGCGAAGGAGATCGTCCATCTTTTTTTCCGACATCTTCAGCTTTAGCGATCGGATTTGATCGCGCTTTATATAACGTCCATCAATGTAGATGTGGCCACCATTTTTGTATGGAATGACGACCAACTTTTTAATTTCTTCGAGATCCGTACCATCAAACTCGTAGCGAATAGCATATCTTCCTTTGCCATCTTTTTCATCCGTTTCTACAATTATGTGGTAATACATCTGATAGGCACTCGTCCGTTATGGAAATTGCAAGCATGCTGCCGGTCCAACCGAGATGCTTACGCCGCGTAACTATAACGGAACCAAGCGCGTACGACAAACCTCAACAATACTGCTGAGGGGCAGGATTATATTGATCTATCACTCACGCAATATTTCTTAACAAAGTCACCGGATTCAGAAGACTGGTCGCTTAAGCTAGGCAGTTATCGTGTCGACACACGGTCCCAATAGGATGAAAGCGGACTTTTCTTTGGCCAGAAGCAATGATGACACCAACATTAAACAATTTCTTTATCATTGCACGCCAAGTCTTAACTCTCGTAAAACGCTCGATCATGCTAATCGCTGCGACATGGTCTAAGCGATGCACATCCTCAAAGCCTCTCCGCCGCCGCCAGCCCCAAAATCCGCGCCCACTTATGCGCCTCTCCGCGATCCTCCATCGGCAACACCCATTCAGCGTGCTTCGCATCCTTAACATCGAGCAAAACGCGCCAAGCACCACCCGCTTCCTCCGCACGCGCACCGCGCAAATCCGCGAAGATATAGCTGCCGGTTTCATCGCGCAGACGCACATCGCAGAGACGCTTTTGCGATGCCACCCGCACCCCGCCCCACTCGCGCTTCAACTCATGCGTCCAGTCCCCGTTGCTCCCTTTGGGCACATTCGGCGCGATCTCCCGCCGGCTCGCCAGCCACCGCATGATCGCGGCGGCGACAATCGCAATCGCCACGACCGCCGCGCCCACCGCCACACCCAAACCGAAATGCGCGTGGATCGTATCGAACGACCACACCGCGCCGTAAATCACCAACGCCACGACCACCAGACCGACGACGATCGGCATGTCTCAATCCCCCGTCACATCTTCACGAACGTTACTGCGCCTTGTGTTTCGCATTCCAGTCGCGCAACGCCTGCAACGTGTTCGCCACGTGCTGATCCGGCGACAAACTCGTGTATTCGTAGATGATCTTCCCATCCGGCGCGATCACATACGACACGCGATTCGCCATCGACGCTTTCATCGGCAAAGAAGCGTCATACGACTTGATGATCTTCGAATCCGCATCGGCGGCGACCGGGAATTTGCTGCGGCATTCGCTCACGGAAAATTTCTTGAGCGTGTCGATGTCATCATGCGATACACCGATCACCGTCGCACCTTCAGCCTTGTATTGATCGACGGCCTCGGCAAATTCATGCGCCTCGATCGTGCAGCCCTTGGTGAACGCCGCCGGGTAAAAGTACAGAACGACCGGGCCTTTCTTGAGCGCATCGGCGAGCGAATAGTCGTACACATTGCCGCCGAGCGATGCCGGCGCGCTGAATGCCGGTGCAGCATCGCCCGGCTTGAGCGTGGCGGATGCCGTGAGCGGACACAGCGCCCAAACCAGACCGAGCGCCGCGATGGCCGATCCAACCTTTGCCAGTTTCATGTTCATCCGAACTCCTTACGATGTCGTTTGCATGCTCAGGCCGAATCCTGCTCCGCTTGCTGCTTCGCGAACCACTCGGCCGCATCGACCTGAAGATTGGCCAACGCCGCAGGCGTGACCGTGTCGAGCGCCGGATACGCGAGACGCACCGCATCGATGGCGGCGGCATCGCCACGCTCCGCTGCCTGCGCGATGTTGAGCAGCGCGCCGAGTTCACCTTCGCCATCGAGAATCGCGGCGCGGATCGGCGCTGCCAGATGGAGCTTATCGAGAATTTCGGCCGGCTGCATGTTCAGCACGACATGGACCAATGAAAAGATGCCAGTCATGAAGGCCGCTTCGGCGAACGCGTCATCGGTTTCGCGCAAGGCGCGCGCCAGCAGTTCCATGAAACGCGCGCGCGTGCCGACCAGTTGCAGCAGCGGGTCCGAGCGCCACGGCAGATTGCGGCCTTCGGCGTAGAGCAACAACTGCGTCCAGCGCGTGAGCTGACGCGTGCCGGTCGCCGCGATCGCCTCGCGCAACGACGAGATCACCCGCCCGCGCGAGAACGCGCTCGAATTGGCCAGACGCATCAATTGCACGACGATATCCGGATTGCGCTTGAGTTCGGCTTCCAGTTCATGCATGCCGGGATCGGCGACGAGCACGGACAAAAGGCGCATCAACGCGCCGCGCGCAGGACTCGCCCGACGCGCCGACAACACCTGCGGACGCGCGAAGAAATACCCCTGAAAGTAATCGAAGCCCAGCCGTTTGACATGCGCGAATTCTTCGGTGGTCTCGACCTTCTCCGCCAGCAGCCGCTTGCCCGCGCGCTTAACGGTACGCGCCAGTTCCGGCAGCTTCGCGCGGTCGATACCCAGCAGATCCACCTTCACGATGTCCACCAGCGGCAGCACGCGTAAAAACGTGGCATCGATACCGACCACATCGTCCAGCGCGAGACTAAAGCCTGCGCCACGCAACTGTTCGAGGCGACGCAGCAAGGCATCGTCGAACTCGATGGTTTCCAGCAGTTCCAGCACGAAGCGCTGCGGCTGCATGAGATGCACGATGTCGTCGAACAACAGTTCGCGGCTCATGTTCACGTAGCCGAGATGCGTGCCCAGCACCGCCGACACGCCGAGTTCGCCCACCGTGCGCGCGACGACATGGGCGGTGGCCTGCACGTCGTCATGAAACTGCGCGCGGTTTTCGGGGCTGTCGCGGAACAGCAGTTCGTAGGCGATCAGCGCGCCGTTGACATCGAGAATGGGCTGACGTCCGACATAGACGCGCTCGCCTTGCGGATCGGCGCCCGCGCGCTTCAACTGAGTGTGAGGCATGACATGACGCGCAAAAGGTCAGGCAACCGGCGCGCGAATGCGGCATCGGGCGAAGAATCCGGCGCAGGCGCTTTCACGCGGGCCGGCGATGTGAGGTGAGCTGTCATGACTTGAGTCGAGCCGAACGCTTCTCTTTATCGGACGACGATGCGTGCTCCTTAAGGGTTTTCCGCGCAAAAAGGCCGGTTGGACGCTGCATCCGGAAATAGGCGTGGATTAAACGTCTATTTCACAGCGGACATCATACGCAAGTCAAATCGACAAATTATCGACACGTCATGCTGCAAAGCGGCACGAGCGCTTTGTCCCGCTAAAGAAAACACACGGTTCGCCGTTAATCCGCCTGATAGAGCGCGCCGCATGACTGCGGTGGCGTCCCGGCCTGCAAGCCCTGTAAAGGGGTTTGCCGCGCCGCCTTCGGTCAACCCGGGGCGTGCGTTGCCGTCAGAACCTAACAGACCATGCAAGCGAACCGGATCACTGTCTCTCGCCGCCCGAACTGGCGCACCGCACTCGATGCGCTGCGTCGCGTCTGGCTGAGCGCCGCGCGTGACCGGCGTCCGGCAGCGGCGGCAGCGCCCGAAAGCGTTGCGCCGCCAGCGCCGGTGCTTCCAGTCACGCCCGCCGCCGTCATTCAAAAAACCGCGCCCGCACTCGACGCCGCCCTGGGCGCGGTCGATTTCCTCGCCCAGCTCGACGATGCCCTGCGCTTCGTTCACGTCTCGGATGCGAGCATCGCGTTTATCGGCTATCACCGCGACTATCTGAGCATGCTGACGCTGCACGATCTCGTGCCGTCCGAGGAAGCCGACGAACTGCATGCGCTGGTCGTGCGCGCACGCGCCAGCGGCAAGCTCGAATCCGCGACGCTGCATGTGGTCAAGTCGCTGACCTATCCGATCTGCGTCGAGCTGCGGCTCGTTTCGACTGCCGCGTCCGGCACGCCCGGCTTCGCGCTCGCCGCGTTCGACGTCACGCACTGGCGCGAGCGCGAAACCAATCTGCTGCACACGCTCAACCACGACGCGCTGACGGGTCTGCCCAACGCCGCCGCGCTGACCGTGGACATCGAAAACGAACAGGCCGAAGCCGAACGCACGCGCACGCAGACCGCGCTCGTGCTGCTCGATCTCGACGAATATCGACGCATCAACCGCGCCTTGGGTTATGACGCGGGCGACGACATGCTGCGCGAAACCGCGCGGCGCATCCAGCACGCGGCGGGACACGGCGAGCGCGTGGCACGCATTTCCGGCGATGAATTCGCGGTGCTGCTGCCCGCCGGGGCATCGGCGGAAGCAGCGGAGCAACTCGGGCGGCGGCTGTTGACGGCCATCGCGCAGCCGTACCGCTTTCGCGGCCAGCACACGCATTTGTCGGCGAGCGTGGGCGTGGCGCTGTATCCCGACTACGCCGCCGCCGACAAGCCGGGGCGCGCGCGGCGCGGCATCGACGCGAGTCTCTTGCGCATGGCCGATCACGCACTGGCGCAGGCCAAGGAAGCGGGCGGCAACACGCTCGTGTTCCATACCGCCGACGAAGACCCCGCCGACGCCGAACGCCTGAAGCTCGAAGCCGACCTGTACGAAGCCGTGCGCAACGGCGAGTTCTCGCTGCACTTCCAGCCGATCACGAAGACGGATACGAGCGCGGTGGTCGGTGTGGAAGCGCTGATGCGCTGGCATCATCCGGTGCACGGGCTGGTGCCGCCGACGACCTTCATCCCGCTCGCGGAAGCCATCGGACTCATCAACTATCTGGGCAACTGGGTGCTGAAGGCCGCGTGCATGCAGATCGTGCAGTGGGATTCGATCGGCATCCGGCTGGATTACGTGTCGGTCAACGTGTCGCCGCAGCAGTTCCGCGACAAGCGTTTCGTCGCGGGTGTGAAGGAAGCGCTGGCGTTGACGGGCATCGGCGCGGAACGGCTGGTGTTCGAAATCACCGAAAGCTTGCTGATGCACGACCCGGAGGAAGCCCGGCGGTTGCTGGAAGAAATGACGGCCTTCGGCATTCGCTTCGCCATCGACGATTTCGGTACGGGTTACTCGAGCCTCGCTTATTTGCAGCGCTTTCCGCTTTCAAAGCTCAAGATTGACCGCAGCTTTGTCGTGAACCTGATTACGTCCCACAACGATCGCGCGATCGTGAGCGCCGTCGTGGGGCTGGCGCAGTCGCTCGGGCTTGAGATCGTGGCGGAAGGCGTGGAGACGGAGGAGCAGCGCGATCTGCTCGCCGCGATGGGCGCGGAATACATTCAGGGCTGGCTGATCAGCCGGGCGTTGCCGTCGGACGAACTGGCGTCGTCGTTCCAGTCGCACTCGCTGGTGCTGCACGAGACATCATGAGCGGCCATGTCCCGATGCCGGTAGCGTTCCGGCGCGGGATGCCGAATTAGCAGGTTGAGCAGGGCCGTGACGGGCGACCGTCGCGCAACGATAGGTTCTTTTTCACGCATGGCACGCACCAAGGCCGAACTACTGGACAAGTTGTGGGGGCGCATGAGCGAGCGCGGGGATTTCCCCATGCTGTCTCAGGCGCTGCGCACGACCGTGTCCGCGATGAACGACGACGACCTCGACTTCACGTCCCTCGTGCAGGTCGTGCTGTCGGACGTCGGTCTCACGCAGAAGGTGCTGCGCCTCGCCAACTCGGCCATGTACGTGGCCTTCGGCGGCGACATCACCACCGTCACGCGGGCGCTCATGGTGCTCGGCATGGACGCGGTCGGTCATCTGGTCGTGGGCCTCAAACTGGTCGATCACTTCCATCAGAGCGCGCCGCGCCGCATCGACGCGAAACTGGAACTCAACCGCACGTTGCTTTCGGGCGCGGTCGCGCGGCAACTGACCGAACACAAGGACATGCGTTCCGCCGAGGAAGCGGTCGTCTGCACGTTGATGCGGCAGATCGGCAAGCTGCTGGTCGCGTTCTATCTGGAACACGAATGGGATCAGTTGCGCCGCAAGGCTGCGGCCGAGAACATCAGCGACAGCCACGCGTGTTCGGAACTGCTGGGCGTGACGTTCGATGAAATCGGTCTCGAAGCCGCCGAGCGCTGGCGCTTGCCGGAGACCATCCGCGAAGGCATGCGCGCGACCGATCCGGCCGCGCCCGAAGACGAATCCGTGCCGAAGCACGTGCGCTGGCTGCGCGCCATTTCCAACTATTCGTCCGAAGTCGCGGATGCGCTCATCGCGCAAAGCACGACCGAGGAACGCCGCGAGCCGGTGCTCTCCGAGATCGCGCAACGCTACAGCGGCGCGCTGAATACCGATGTCGACGTGCTGACCTCGATGAGCCTCGCGCTCGCCAACGAGGAAGGCGCGGAAGGCGTGATGAACGAGATCACCGAACTGAAGGCCAACGCGGACGCCATGGCGCGCGTGGATATTTCGGCGGAGGTGCGCATCAACGCGAGCACGGCGGATTTACGGACGATGCCATCGAAGAATGCGTTGCCGAACGCGCTCGCGTTGGCGTCGGAAGCGATGCTCGCGGGGTTGCATCTTTCGCGCATGGTGGTGTTTGTGCGTCAGCCGAATCATGAGTTTCAGGCGCGTGTGGCCATTGGTGCGGGCCTTGAAGCGATGCAATCGGAATTGCGCTTTTCCGGCGATTTCCGGCCGGATGTGTTTCATCTGGCCATCACGCATCCGGTGGGGATTTTCATCGAGAATGCACACGATGCGCGGATCGATGCGCGCTTGCCGAAGTGGTACAAGGATACGCTCGGGGAGGCGCAGGCCTTCGTGCTGCTACCCGTGAAGATGAACGACAACACGGTTGCGCTCGTGTATGGCGATTGGACTAATCCTCAGAATGTGCGGAAGATTTCTGCGCCTGAAATGAGTTCGCTTAATGAAATGACGCGGGAGCTTGGGCGGTTTTTTGCTGGGTCCGATTGGAAGGAAGTGGCGCTTATTTGAAGCGCGGGTGTTTTTGGTTTTGTTTCTCGTGCAAAGGGCTGCTGTTGTTTGTGTCTTTATTGCAGTAGCCGCCTCCCCGGCGGGGGGGTAACTTTCTTTGCTGCTGCAAAGAAAGTCACCAAAGAAAGCAGCTTTTACCCCCATGCACGCTGGCTGGAAAGGGTGGTCTGGTTTAACGAGACAGTGGTCGCAATAGGACGTCCTTCGTTTGCCTAAGCACATGGGCAACCTCGCGATTTCGCGCTCGAATCCTTGAGTCTTAGTGGACCGCATTCATTCTTTCGGCCATGCGCTGCGCGCGCCGAGAACCTAAGAACGGAATCCCGCAGCGTATGAGCGCCCAGCCACATCACACCGCATCGCACCTCTCCCATTGGGCCCTACCTTGGTAAGCGCTTCTGGGCAAAGTGCACCTCCCAACGCAAATCACTTTAGTCGGAGCACTAACCAAGGTAGGACCGAATAGCAATCTTGCGGGGAAGCGTGATGTGGCTGGGCGCTTATAGGCTGCGGGGTTCCGTTCTAAAGCTCTCGGCGCGCGTAGCGCATGGCCGAAGGAATGAATGCGGTCCACTGAGACCAAAGGATTCGAGCGCGAAATCGCAAGGTTGCCCACACGCTTAACGAAACGTAGGGCATCCTATTGCGGCCACTGCATCCGTTAATCCAGACCAACCCTTTCCAGCCATCGTGCATGGGTTAAAAAGCTGCTTTCTTTGGTGACTTTCTTTGCAGCAGCAAAGAAAGTTACCCCCCCGCCGGGGAGGCGGCTACTGCAATAAAAACACAAACAACAGCAGCCCCTTGCACGACAAAACAGCCAATAAACATCAGCAAGTCAAAATCGCCACCGCCTGATCCCCATACCGCACAACATACCCCCCATTACCCCGCTGCCAAGCCAGCGCCTCAACCTCGCTAGCAAACCAGTTCTTCTCGAAGTCATTAAACGCACCCGCATCCAGCCGATAACGGTCAATGCACGCTACCGGTTGCATATCGATATCAGACTTGCAGGCATCCCAATTCGCATAACCAAGCTCGACGGCGAGCATCGCCAAAAGATGCTTCAGTTGCAGCGCGCCGCGTGTCGCATTGAGATCAGCGAGCCTTCGCAAAGGCGTGATCTGCGATGCAAGCAACCTCCGCAACACAGGCATGGAAGCAGCAGTATCCCCATCACGCACCAGACGCAGCAAACGCCTCGCATGCTCGCGCAAATAATCGCTATTGGAAACGGAAGAAGAAATCGGACAGGATGTAGACCACATGACGTTGTTCCTTTGCATGAGCCGTTCTCGCTGCGGCTGAAAAGGTTCGACGTTATGGTTCGATCCAGTTGATGCGCGCCTTCGGAACATCAAGACACGCTTCGAACAACACGACAGATGCGGAAGGCTTTCGCGAGAACGGGCGCCCTGTCGCACCCGACCGCGATTCTAAACCGATGCAAGTCGTCAAGACAACTGAAACTTGCCAACCAAATCCTTCAACGCGCGCGCCTGATCGTCAAGCGATTGCGCGGCAGCAGCCGCTTCCTCGACAAGCGCCGCGTTCTGCTGCGTGCCCGCGTCCATGTGCGAAACCGCGTGGCCGATTTCCTCGATGCCCGTCTTCTGCTCCGCCGACGCCGCCGAAATCTCGTTCATGATGTCCGTCACACGACGCACCGCGCGCACGACTTCCTCCATCGTGGCACCCGCTTCCTGCGCGTAAGCCGAGCCATCCGATGCACGCGCAACAGACGCACCGATCAACTGCTTGATCTCCTTCGCCGCCGCCGACGATCGTTGCGCGAGTCCACGCACTTCGCCCGCGACCACCGCGAAACCGCGCCCTTCCTCGCCCGCGCGCGCCGCTTCGACCGCCGCGTTCAGCGCCAAGATATTCGTCTGAAACGCGATGCCCTCGATCACGCCAATGATGTCGCCAATACTCTTGGCGCTCGCATCGATACGCTGCATGGTTTCGACCACGCGGCCGACCACCGCGCCGCCCTTCTCCGCGATCTGCGAGGCATTGCGCGCGAGATTGCTGGCCTGCACGGCGTTGTCGGCATTCTGACGCACGGTGGACGTGAGTTCTTCCATGCTCGCCGCAGTCTTCTCCAGCGCGCTCGCCTGCTCCTCCGTGCGGCGCGACAGATCGATATTCCCCGTCGAAATTTGCGTCGATGCCGATGCAATCGCCCCCGCGCTCTCCGCGATTTCGCCGACCGTCACGCACAGACCCGACTGCATCACGGACAACGCGTGCAGCACGCTGCCGTCATCGCGCTTCTTCAATTTGATGCGGTACGACAGATCGCCCGAAGCAATCCGCCGCGCGATGTTCTTCGCATAACCCGGCTCGCCGCCAAGTTGCCGCGAAAGCCGCCGCACGACCCATTCGGACACCACCGTCGCAAGTACAAACAGCGCCAGCGTGAGCACCGTCAGCATCACCAGCGACGAATGGAAGATGAAACCTGCCGCGTCGATGGTCGCCTTCGCGGCCTGCGCACGGCGCGCGACGAGGTCATCGACAGTCTTTTCCAGCTTGCCGGTTTCCACCAGCAGCGACACGTCCTGCGTGCCGACTTGCCAGTTCATCTGCGAAAGATCGAGCGGCTGCTCCTTCACGAGCTTCACGAACGCGCGCAGGTTGTCGCTCCACTTGGCGAGGGCATCGGCGAAACGCTTTTGTTGCGTGAGGGCTTCGGTGTCGGTGGCATCGACGAAATGCGCAAGCTGTGTCTGATCGTTCGCGATCGCCGTGAGCGCCTGTTCGATCTGGCTGCCGAGTTCGTCGCGCTCCTTCGCTGTCGATGCGGTCAGCAGCATTTTCTGCGAACGGCTCGCGCGCAGCAGGTCGGCGCGCGCTTCTTCCGCCGCGCGGCTCGCGACCACGCCTTGCGTGTAGATGGATTCGGTGGTGCCCTTCAGACGCGTGATCTGCGTGAGCGAAATCGCGCCGATGACGAGCGTGCCCGCCACCAGCACGCCAAACGCGATGCGCAGCGAAGTCTTGACGCTCGGGCCATGCGCCGTATGCGCGCCCTTTCCATGCGCCGATGCAGCGCCGGCTTGCGGAAGAAAACCCGCGTCGCTCGATGCGCGCGGCGAGAACAGTTTCATCGATCGATCCCCGAATGGATGAGTCATCGGTGACGCGTCTTTCGCGCGTTACACCGCATCTCGTTGCTTACGGCAGGCATCGGCCGATACTTGAATCGTCGTGTCCGATTCGCGACAAACCTTGGCAGGACAACGCAACGCGGACAGCCTAAACTTTCTGAAATTCGGTTCGCGCATGAATCGCGTACTGAACAAGATAATCGGGACACCGTTTCTTTCAGCCAACTTCGAATTCATCATGCAGACGAGTACGACCGAGGGCGCCCTGTCGCCCGCCGCCGCGCCCAAGACCGGCGCGCAACGCACCGTGTATTCCGTGTTGGGCGCGATCAGTTTTTCGCACTTGCTCAACGATATGATCCAGTCGCTGATCCTGGCGATCTATCCCATGTTCAAGAGCGAATTCGCGCTGAGCTTCGGGCAGATCGGGCTGATCACGCTGACTTATCAGGTCACCGCATCGCTGTTGCAGCCGCTGGTCGGGCTCTACACGGATAAGCATCCGAAGCCGTATTCGTTGCCGGTCGGCATGGGATTCACGTTGTGCGGGCTTTTGCTGATGTCGGTGGCGGGTAGTTTCGGCGTGCTGCTGATCGCCGCTGCGCTGGTGGGATGCGGGTCGTCGGTGTTTCATCCGGAGTCCTCGCGGGTGGCGCGCATGGCATCGGGCGGCAAGCATGGGCTGGCGCAATCGCTGTTTCAGGTCGGTGGGAATGCGGGGTCGTCGCTCGGGCCGTTGCTTGCGGCGTTGATCGTGATTCCGCATGGACAGCGCAGCATTGCGTGGTTTTCGGCGGCGGCGTTGGTCGCCATGTTCGTGCTCGCGAATATCGGACGCTGGTACAAGCGGCATCCCGCGACTAAGAAGGGACGCGCGACGGTCGCGCATGCCACGTTGCCGCGCAATACCGTTCTCATGGCGATGAGCGTGCTCGTGCTGCTCGTGTTCTCGAAGTACTTTTATCTGGCGAGCATCACGAGCTATTTCACGTTTTATCTGATCAGCAAATTCGGGCTGTCGGTGCAGGCCGCGCAGATTCATCTGTTCGTGTTTCTGGCGGCGGTCGCGGCGGGGACGATCATCGGCGGGCCGGTGGGCGATCGTGTCGGGCGCAAGGCGGTGATCTGGGTGTCGATTCTCGGCGTCGCGCCGTTCACCTTGTTGATGCCTTATGCGAATCTGTTCTGGACTGGCGTGTTGTCGGTGATTATCGGTTTGGTGCTGGCGTCCGCGTTTTCCGCGATTCTGGTTTATGCCACGGAACTCATTCCGGGGAAGGTTGGGATGGTGGCGGGGTTGTTCTTTGGCTTCGCGTTTGGGATGGGGGGTGTCGGAGCCGCGGTTTTAGGGCATCTCGCGGATGCTACGAGCATTGATTATGTTTATAAGGTTTGTGCGTTCTTGCCGCTGATTGGGGTGTTGACGGTGTTTTTGCCTAAGGGGCAGGAGAGGGTTTGAGGTTGGACAGAGGCCCGCGTTTGTGCGGGCCTTGTTTTTCATTCTTTCGCTGATGCGCTTAAACGCTCGCTTTCCCATTGCCCAAGCTCGATGGCGTGTTGAAGCATTCCAATGGTTAGCGGTTCTCGATGTTCGTATTGTCTTATACCCCAACGTCGATGAAGCCAATTCGTCAGGATCGAGAACGGCCACACGCTGAAGCCTTCCATGGCGAAGTATCGATGGAAATCGAAGTCTCCACCTTCGACTTTGAAGCGCTCGAAATAGGCGATCATCAGGTTACTGGCGTCGTCGCCGGTGATGCCCAAGTCGGCTTCGAGGGTGGTCGATCCCGAGATTTTTGATTTTTTATGGAGACCTGCCTCGGTCCGAATGAATGTTTCGAGTTCAGCCGAAACTTCCGCTTGTTGCGTCATTTAATCGATCCTCGGGAATGACCATTTGGTTGTAACGCATGATTGACCGCGCCGCTATTTGCACAACATCATAAACACCAATCACGACGCCAATCTGAGGAACCCACCGTCCTATAAATCCACCTAAACTCCGGGTCATCGCAAAGCGAAAACGCAACATCGATTGATTGGTCAACGTTGGAAGTACTGCTCTTTCGAAATTAACGTCAATAAGTGCGCGAAGGGCGAGAGATGCTAGCGACGTACCTTCCGTAGCTCCCATTGGCTTGACTCGAGTTGGGATCAAAGGCTGGCCGATCAAAATTAAAGCCACAGCCACCACGCCGCTATACCCTTTAACACCGAAGTGTTTGAGGGCTTCTTCCAATGTCACACAGAAAAGCAACTCTTGAGTAGTTAAGTTGGCCCGACCGCCGTACGCGTATCGCTTCGCCGAGGTCGGTACGTTGCCGATCAGAGTTTCATATACATTCACTAGCCATGCTCCGCAGTTATATTGTCTGTTTCTTATCTACGTCAAAAATTGACGTCACCGCGCCTTGACTACTCCCAGGCACATTTTGCACGGTGTATTCCAGTCTCAAACGCGTGAAGGATAGCCTCGCATGCTCCAAGGCGATATTTCCACCCGCCGCCAACTCGATATGCGTAACTTTCACGTTATAAAGCGCGATCGTCAGATGTTCAGGCCGAGCACCGTCGGCTCTGCGCACGGTTAGTTTGGCTGTCGGAATATGTTGCCCTCGTAGTGCGCAGATCAATAGATTTGGACTTGCGCGGTCAATTCGGTGAGTAAAGTTAAGGTCTGCTATCGTGGTTGAGTCCGTGTTGTCCCACGACCCGCTACGCGCGTCGTATTTTCTTTCAACAGCCCATTCCCAGTTTAAAACTTCGATTTCGCCCGGATGAGCTAAGTCTCCGGACTCACCGGAGACACCATCAATTTTCATGAAAGCACTGCTCATTTCGTCTCTCTGGAAATTAGTAGAAAATCATACTTCGAATTCCTCATTTAAATTTGCAAAAGAAGGTGAAACCAAAGACAGCAATCACGAATGTCTGCCGATTATCAAATACATGCGTGGGACTCTGACATATTCTCAAACGTCTGGCGCGTCGATGCGCAGGACCGAACTAAAAGACCGAATTCGCGTTTTGTCTGTCAGCAAGTTCGGACCTTCAATGCAGGCCGCGCCAGATTCTTTGCTCGTGTTGCGGATCATGTCCTCCGACGTGTGGTCGGGCGCAGTCGCGCAGCGTCGATCACCGGCAGGTCACTATTAATTTCCGAGCGTGATTTTGTAGGACGGGTTCGCGCGCCTCACAATTCGAAAGTCTCTTCGGCAGCCTTGTGGTTAATAAGACGGGCGAACCGCCGTATGAGCACGAAAGCCATAGACCTTCTTCGTTCTCGGTCTCAACGAATGTCCACCTAAGCACTTTTTCGCCCTGTTCATTTACGACTTGCGGCTTCAAAACCGCGCGCTCGACTGGCGGCCCGACCGAAATGTCCACGCTCCAGACTGGAAGAGAGGTCGCTGTCTGGGCGGAAAGCCAACCATCGGGAATGTCGTTCAGTTGCACCCGTTGCATATCGATCCGGGCGGGGCACTGGATTTTTACCGCAAGGCTGGATTTCGCAGAAAATGCACACAGGACCAAAGTGGTTAGGATCAGATGCTTCATATGCGACTTACTCTGGCAGAGGCTTTTTGCGCGATGTTTGCCTAAATCTACGCGTTGTCCTGAAGCGATGAGCGGCGCTTCTTCAAGTAATAGAACATCTGCATAGCGATAAGACATGAATATCATCGGGATTGACTTAGGGATCCAGATGATAATTCAGTGGCACGCGCCGGGGCATTCGCGAGCTAATAAGTTTTCAACGCTCGCGCGCTTAACGAATGCCAATAGAACGCCTTTTAAAGTAATCGAGCGGCAATAATCAGCCAACGACCGAAAGTCCATGCATTCGCGCAATCACCCCTCCCCCAACGCCTCCCGAACCTGCATCAACGCCCCCGGATCTTCAATCGTCGGCAATTCCCCCGGATCACGCCCTTCCGCCAGCGCCGCAATCGCGCGCCGAAGCAACTTCCCCGACCGTGTCTTCGGCAGCATCGAAACAAAATGCACGCGCGCCGGCCGCGCAATCGCGCCAAGCTGCGAATCGACCGCGTGGCACAACTCCGCCTCCATCCCCTCACGCGCACCGGGCGCATTGATCCGATCCGCATCCCGCAGCACGACGAACGCAGCCGCCGCCTGACCCTTCACGCTATCCGCAATCCCGACGACAGCCACTTCCGCCACCGCCGGATGCGCCGACAACGCTTCCTCGATCTCGCGCGTGCCCAGCCGATGCCCCGCCACGTTGATGACGTCATCGGTGCGGCCGAGAATCGACACGTAGTCGTCCTCGTCCTGCACGCCCCAATCGAACGTCGAATAGAGCATGTGCCCCGGCACGCTTTTCCAATAAGTCTCGACGAACCGTTTGTCGTCACGCCAAACCGTCTGCATGCAGCCCGGCGGAAGCGGGTAATCCAGTGCCACCACGCCCTTCTCGCCCGGCGCGCAAATCTCGCCGGTCGCTTCGTTGCGCAGCGTGAGGTTGAAGCCCATCGACGGCACGCCCGGCGAGCCCAGCTTCGACGGCAATTCCTCGATGCCGCGCGGAATCGCGATCATCGGCCAGCCAGTCTCCGTCTGCCAATAGTTGTCGATGACCGGCCGCTTCAGCGCGCTCTGAATCCACTGCGCGGTCGGCTCATCGAGCGGTTCGCCCGCCAAAAACAGCGTGCGCAGGCTCGACAGGTCGTACTTCTCCATCAGCGCCGGGTCTTGCTTCTTCAACACGCGGATCGCGGTCGGCGCGGTGAACATCAAATCGATCTTGTATTGCTGCACGAGCCGCCACCAGACGCCGCCATCGGGCCGCACCGGCGTGCCTTCGTACATCACGGTCGTGAGTCCGGCGATCAACGGCGCATAGATGATGTAGCTATGACCGACCACCCAGCCGACGTCCGACGCGGTAAACATCGTGTCGCCCGGCTTGCCCTCGAAAATATGTTCCATCGATGCAGCCAGCGCCACCGCATAACCACCGACATCGCGCTGCACGCCCTTCGGCTTGCCAGTCGTGCCGGACGTATAAAGCACGTAAGACGGCTCGTTCGATTCGAGCCATTCGCACGGCACATGCGCATCGAAAAATTGCTCGCGCAGCGGTTCGTAGGAGACCAGATAGTTGGCCTGCAAGCGTTCCGGGGCAAGCTGCCGGTCGATCAGCAGCACTTGCGGCACCTTGTATTCGGCACGCGACAACGCTTCGTCGACGAGCGGCGTGTAGTCGATCACCTTGCCCGCGCGCGCACCGGCATCGGCGGTGACGATCAGCGCAGGCTCGGCATCGTCGATGCGCGCAGCGAGATTGGGCGCGGCGAAGCCGCCGAACACGACCGAATGCACCGCGCCGATGCGCGCACACGCGAGCATGGCGAACAGCGCTTCGGGGATCATCGGCAGATAGATCAGCACACGGTCGCCCTTCTTCACATGCAGCGAGCGCATGACGGCGGCCATGCGGTTCACTTCCGCATGCAGTTCGGCGTAGGTGTAACGACGCTCGATGCCGGTTTCCGTCGAGACATACACGAGCGCATCCTGTTGCGCCCGCGAAGCGAGATGACGATCCACCGCGTTATGACACAGGTTCGTCTTTCCGCCGATGAACCACCGCGCGAACGGCGGATTGCTGCGGTCGAGCACTTGCCCGAAAGGCGTCTGCCAGTGGATGCGGCGCGCCTGTTCGGCCCAGAACGCTTCGGGTTCCTCGATCGACCGGCGATACGCTTCTCGGTAAGTCGGCATGCGCGTCCTCTGTCCTCTGGGGAAGGTGGCGGGTGGCTGGTATGCAATGAACCGAAATGAATATCGGCCTCACAGCATAGAACAGCCTGCCGCCCCCTGCCAGACAGGGCGCGCCCTGATCGATCCTTCAAATGGCCCGCGTTCGTACCGCAGGCTCGGCGGGAACGGCTGCTGCGTGCTTGAGCAGCACCGGCGCGAGTTCACCCGCCACGCGCATGCTCGACACGACCACCGTCCGCACGCCGCTTCCTTCTGTCAACGCGCGCAGGGATTCACGCGTCGTCGCGCGCGCCTCGATACGCGGTTCGATCACGATGACGCCCCGGCAATGCGCCGCCAGTTGCGCGCGATGCGTGCGAAACCACGCGGTCCGCAGACGCAGATCGTCGGCGGTTTCCTCCGCCGCATGCTCCGCGACGATGACGAACGGCGTCGCCAGCTTCAAGAGACGGCGCATCTGCGCGCTCCAGCCGAAGGCATAGCCCGGCGTCACGGCGCGCCGGCGCAGGCGCACGAGCGGAAAACGGCTGGCGTCGAAGATGCGCTCGTCCACATCGATTTCGATATCGATGGCGGATTTCGCAAGCGTGTCGGGCGTGAGGATCAGGTTGGCGGCATTCACAGCGGTTTCGGGCTCCAGTAATTCAACGCGGCGATGAGACTCGGCCAGCGGGACCGCCGCGCCACGACACGTTTCTTCTGCGCGGCGCGCGGTGAGCGGCGCGTCGCCGGTTCGGGCGCTTGAACACGGGCCTCGCTCCACGCGTGGCGCGTCGTTTCCAGCACCTTTTCTGCATTTACGGCGATTACGTTTTTTGACTTTAGCTCCGTCTCGGCGCGCGGCGCGGCCGCGATGAAATCGGTCGTCATGTCATCCCTCCCTACGTGCGAACTCATTGTATTGAGAATCATTCTCAATTACAAGCGGGGTTTCGACGGATGGAGGGTTGATGCGCTCAGGCCAGCGCTTCGAGCAAACGCAGCAGAATGCCGGACGAATACGTGCCAGCGATGGAGGTCAGGAAATCGGTGAAGGACTCGGGCGCGGTGGCATCCGCGGTATCGGAGATCGTGCGCACGACGGCGCATGGCACGCTATGTTCGTAGCAGACTTGCGCGAGCGCCGCGCCTTCCATTTCGACGGCGAGCGCATCCGGCAAGGCATCGCGCAGGGCTTGCACGGCTTCACCGCTCGCGATGAACCGATCGCCACTCACCACCATGCCGCGATGCACACGCGGCGCATCGAGCGCGAATCGCGCGGCGAGCGTGTCGCGCTCCTGCGCAAGGAAGGCATCGGCGGCGCGGGCGAGTGCACCGGACAAGGCGGTGTCGGCATCGAAACGTGCGCGGCCGAGCAGCGGCACTTCGTAGCGCGGAAACAGCGGCGAGGCATCGAGATCGTGTTGCAAAAGCGTATTCGCGACGACGACATCGCCCACGCGCACGCCCGCATGCACGCCGCCCGCGACGCCGCTGAACACGATGGCATCGACCTTGAACACGTGGATGAGCGCGCTGGCCGTGGCCGCCGCCGCGACCTTGCCGATGCGCGCAAGCGTCACCACGACCGGCACGCCATGCGCCACGCCGACGTGATACTCGCGCTGACCGAGCGCGATGGTTTGCACGTCCCGCATCTGCGCGATCAGATCGCCCAGTTCCTGCGGCAGCGCCGCCATGATGCCCAGACGCTTCATTCCACCGCCTGAAGTTTCGCCACCGCAAGCGCCAGCCACTTCTCGCCGTGCCGCTTGAAGCGGACCTGCGCGCGGGCATCGCCGCCGGAACCTTCGAGCGCGGTCACGGTGCCTTCGCCGAACTTCGTGTGGAACACGGCTTGTCCGACCTTGAAGCCCGCTTCCGCCGCGCGCTGATCGTTGGCGAACGAAGGCAAGGCGGGCGCGGGCGTCGCCGTCTGACCGTTTTCGAAGTAGGTGCCGCGCTCCTGACCCGGACGCGCGAACCAGTCGCGGCCCCAGCCCGCGTTGTCCGAACGGCCACCCCAGCGCGCGCCCGCTTCCATCTTCGGCGTGAGCCACTTGAGCGTGCCCTCGGGCAGTTCATCGAAAAAGCGCGAGCGGATGTTGTAGCGCGTCTGGCCATGCAGCATGCGGCTTTGCGCGAACGAGAGATACAAGCGCTCCTTCGCGCGCGTGATCGCCACGTACATCAGCCGCCGTTCTTCCTCCAGTCCGTCCGTTTCCTGCGCGCTGTTCTCGTGCGGAAACAGCCCTTCTTCCAGCCCGGTGATGAACACCGCCGTGAATTCCAATCCCTTCGCCGCGTGCACGGTCATGAGCTGCACGGCATCCTGACCGGCTTGCGCCTGATTGTCGCCGGCTTCGAGCGAGGCATGCGACAGAAAGCCCGCCAGCGGCGTCATGGTGTCCGGATTCTGCGCGGGATCAGTGACGCCCGGTGCATCGAGCACTTCGATTTCGCCGTCCTCGCTGACCGCCGCGATTTCGGGCGCGGCGCTCGCGCCCGGCCGAAGCGGAATGGAACGCGCGGGCGTGTCGAGGCCGTAGCCTTCTTCGCTGACGAAAGCCGCCGCCGCGTTCACGAGTTCTTGCAAGTTCTCCAGCCGGTCCTGACCTTCGCGCTCGGTTTCATAGAACGCAGCGAGACCGCTCGCGCGCACGACATACTCGACCGTTTCCGGCAAGCTCATCTGCTGCGTTTCGGCGCGCATCTTCGCGACGAGCGTGGCAAACGCGCCTAAGCTCGATCCCGCCTTGCCGGTGACATAAGGCACGGCGGCGGCCATCGAACAGTTGTAGAGACGCGCGGCATCCGCGACTTGCTCGATGGAACGCGCACCGATGCCCCGCGTCGGAAAATTCACCACGCGCGCGAAGGCGGTGTCGTCGTTCGGATTGTCGATCAGCCGCAGATACGCCAACGCATGCTTCACTTCCTGCCGCTCGAAGAACCGCAGCCCGCCATACACGCGATACGGAATGCCCGCGTTCACCAGCGTATGTTCGATGGTCCGCGACTGCGCGTTGCTCCGGTACAGCACGGCCACTTCGCCGCGCGCGGTGCCGGTATGAATCAGCGCCTTGATTTCCTCGACGATCCAGCCCGCTTCCTGCGAATCCGTCGCGGCTTCATACACGCGCACTTGCTCGCCGTGGCCGGCATCGGTGCGCAGATTCTTGCCCAGCCGCCGCGCGTTATTGGCGATCAGGTAATTCGCGGCATCGAGAATATGGCCGTGCGAGCGGTAGTTCTGCTCCAGCTTGATGAGATTGCGCACGCGGAATTCGCGCTCGAAATCATGCATGTTGCCGACGTTCGCGCCACGGAAAGCGTAGATGGACTGATCGTCGTCGCCGACCGCGAAGATGGCGTTGTGCTCGCCCGCCAGTTGCTTGAGCCACGCGTATTGCAGCTTGTTGGTGTCCTGAAACTCATCGACGAGGATATTGCGGAAGCGCGCCTGATAGTGCGCGCGCAGCGGCGGATTGTGCGCGAGCAGTTCATGACAGCGTAGCAACAGCTCGGGAAAATCGACCACGCCCTCGCGCTGACATTGCTGGTCGTAAGCCAGATAAAGCTCGACGAACTTGCGGTTGAAGTCGTCGGTGGCATCGACATCTTTCGGGCGCAGGCCTTGTTCCTTCGCGTTGTTGATGAAGTACTGAAGGTTCTTCGGCGGATATTTCTCGTCGTCGATATTCAGGCCCTTCATCAGCCGCTTGATGGCGGAAAGCTGGTCCGCGGTATCGAGAATCTGGAAGGTCTGCGGCAGGCCCGCGTCGCGGTAATGCGCGCGCAGCATGCGGTTGCAGAGGCCGTGGAAGGTGCCGATCCACATGCCGCGCGTGTCGATCGGCAGGAGCGCGGAGAGACGCGACATCATCTCGCGCGCGGCCTTGTTGGTGAAGGTCACGGCCAGCACGGTCGGCGGCGACGCGTAACCCTTCTGGATCAGCCACGCGATGCGCGTGATCAGCACGCGCGTCTTGCCGCTGCCCGCGCCCGCGAGAATCATCGCGGGTTCGTCGGGCAAGGTCACGGCGGCGAGTTGTTCGGGGTTCAGGTTCGCGAGCAGGTCGGGCATGAGAAGTCGGTCGGACGGCAATGAAGGACGGCGGCGAAGATGCGGCGAAAAAGCGGCAAAGACCGGCCGGTCATTATAAGACCGCGCCGATGGCGGCGTTCGGCGCGCCTTGGCTGCGAACCCGGCCGAATTCCTCCGACGGGCGCGCCGAACCTTATAATTGGGGATTCCCCGCATCTTTTCACGCATTTTTCGGCAGATTCAACAATGAGCGACAACACGCTTGCGAAGAGCTTCGAGCCTCAGAATATCGAGTCCCAATGGGGCCCCGAATGGGAAAAACGCGGCTATGCCGCCCCCGTATTCAAGGACGGCGCGAAGAATTTCTCCATCCAGTTGCCGCCGCCGAACGTCACCGGCACGCTGCACATGGGGCACGCGTTCAACCAGACCATCATGGATGGCCTCACGCGCTATCACCGCATGCTCGGCGAGAACACGCTGTGGGTGCCGGGCACGGACCACGCGGGCATTGCCACGCAGATCGTCGTCGAACGTCAGTTGGATGCGAAAGGCGTCTCGCGCCATGATCTCGGCCGCGAGGAGTTCCTCAAGCGCGTGTGGGAATGGAAGCAGCAGTCGGGCAACACCATCACGGGTCAGGTGCGGCGGCTGGGCGCGTCGATCGACTGGTCGCGCGAATATTTCACGATGGACGACAAGATGTCCGCCGCCGTGCGCGATGTCTTCGTCACGCTCTACAAACAAGGGCTGATCTATCGCGGCAAGCGGCTCGTGAACTGGGACCCGGTGCTCGGCACGGCCGTGTCGGACCTGGAAGTGGTGAGCGAGGAAGAAGACGGCAGCCTGTGGCATATCCGCTATCCGCTGCCGGACGGCTCGGGGCATCTGACGGTTGCGACCACGCGCCCGGAAACCATGCTCGGCGATGTCGCGGTGATGGTGCATCCGGAGGACGAGCGGTATCGGCATCTGATCGGCAAGACGGTGGTGCTGCCGCTGGGCGACCGCGAAATTCCGGTGATCGCGGACGACTACGTGGACCGCGAATTCGGCACCGGCGTGGTGAAGGTCACGCCCGCGCACGACTTCAACGACTACGCCGTCGGCCAGCGCCACAAGCTGCCGCAGATCGAAATCCTCACGCTGGATGCGAAGATCAACGACAACGCGCCCGAAAAGTATCGCGGCATGGATCGTTTCGATGCGCGCAAGGCCGTCGTGAAGGACCTCGAAGCGCTCGGCCTGCTCGAATCCGTCAAGCCGCACAAGCTGATGGTGCCGCGCGGCGACCGCACCAACGTGGTCATCGAGCCGATGCTGACGGATCAGTGGTTCGTCGCCATGACGAAGGCCGCGCCCGAAGGCACGTTCAATCCGGGCAAGTCGATCACCGAAACCTCGCTCGATGTCGTGCGCAGCGGGCAGATCAAGTTCGTGCCGGAGAACTGGCAGACGACCTACTACCAGTGGCTCGAAAACATTCAGGACTGGTGTATTTCGCGCCAGTTGTGGTGGGGGCATCAGATTCCCGCGTGGTATGGCGAGAATGGCGAGATTTTCGTCGCGAAGACGGAAGACGAAGCCCGCGCGGAAGCCGATTCGCAAGGCTACAAGGGCGCGCTCAGGCGCGACGCGGACGTGCTCGACACGTGGTTCTCGTCCGCGCTGGTGCCCTTCTCCTCGCTCGGCTGGCCGAACGAAACGAAGGAACTGAAAGCGTTTCTGCCCTCCACGGTGCTCGTGACCGGCTTCGACATCATCTTCTTCTGGGTCGCCCGGATGGTGATGATGACCACGCATTTCACCGGCAAGGTGCCGTTCCACACGGTCTACGTGCACGGTCTCGTGCGCGACGCCGAAGGCCAGAAGATGTCGAAGAGCAAGGGCAACACGCTCGACCCGATCGATATCGTGGATGGCATCGACCTCGAAGCGCTGGTCGCCAAGCGCACGACCGGCCTCATGAATCCGAAGGCGGCCGCGCAGATCGAAAAGAAGACGCGCCGCGAGTTTCCCGAAGGCATCACCGCGTTCGGCACGGATGCATTGCGCTTCACGATGGCCTCGATGGCCACGCTCGGTCGCAATGTTAATTTTGATCTGGCACGCTGCGAGGGATACCGGAACTTCTGCAACAAGCTCTGGAATGCCACGCGTTTCGTGTTGATGAACTGCGAAGGCCACGATTGCGGTTTCGCGAATCCCGGCGTGTGCAAGCCGGGCGATTGCGGTCCCGGCGGCTACACGGATTACTCGCAGGCGGATCGCTGGATCGTCTCGCTCTTGCAGCGCGTGGAAGCGGAAGTCGAGAAAGGTTTCGCGGATTACCGTTTCGACAACATCGCGAGCGCCATTTACAAGTTCGTGTGGGACGAGTACTGCGACTGGTATCTCGAACTCGCCAAGGTGCAGATTCAGACCGGCACGCCGGAACAGCAGACGGCCACGCGCCGCACCTTGCTGCGCGTGCTGGAAACCGTGTTGCGGCTGGCGCACCCGGTCATTCCGTTCATCACGGAAGCGCTCTGGCAGAAGGTCGCGCCGCTGACGGACGCGTACCCGTTGGGTGCGCAGGACGGCGAAGCATCCGTCATGACGCAGCCCTACCCGCGCGCCGAGCCGAAAAAGATCGACGAGTCCGCCGAGCAGTGGGCCGCCGAATTGAAATCCGTGGTCGATGCGTGCCGTAATCTGCGTGGCGAAATGAATCTGTCGCCCGCGACGAAGGTGCCTTTGCTCGCACATGGCGATGCAGCGCGTCTCTCGACGTTCGCGCCGTACGTCGCCGCGCTCGCACGACTTTCGGATGTAACGATCATCGATGACGAAGCCGCACTCGACGCGCAGGCAGAAGGCGCGCCCGTGGCGATCGTCGGCGGCAGCAAGCTGGTGCTGAAGGTTGAAATCGATGTGGGGGCCGAGCGCGAGCGTCTTACCAAGGAAGTGGACCGTTTGACCACCGAAATTTCCAAATGTAACGCGAAGCTCGGAAACGAAAGCTTTGTTTCAAAAGCGCCGCCGGCCGTCGTTGAACAGGAGCGCAAAAGGCTGGCAGAATACGAAACCACGATCGAGAAGCTCCAGGCGCAAATCTTGCGCCTGCCGGCTTGATTTGGGGCGTCGAAGCAATTTTTTCGACGCGTTCACCGGCATGACGCCTGTCGTGCCGGTGCTGCTGAAACCCCAAAGACTCGATGTTCTAAATGATGAAGAGGATCAGGGTTATCACATGCTAAAAGTTACCAAAGCGGTATTCCCGGTCGCCGGTCTTGGCACGCGGTTTTTGCCCGCGACCAAGGCCAGCCCGAAGGAAATGCTGCCAGTCGTGGACAAGCCGCTGATTCAATACGCGGTCGAAGAAGCGATGGCGGCCGGCATCACCGAGATGATTTTCGTGACGGGCCGCAGCAAGCGAGCCATCGAGGATCACTTCGACAAGTCCTATGAGATCGAAGCGGAGCTGGAAGCGCGCGGCAAGGACAAACTGCTCGAACTCGTGCGCAGCATCAAGCCGAGTCATGTGGATTGTTTCTACGTGCGTCAGGCTGAAGCGCTGGGTCTCGGCCACGCGGTGTTGTGCGCTGAAAAGCTCGTCGGCGACAACCCGTTCGCGGTCATCCTCGCGGACGATTTGCTGTACGGCAAGCCGCCCGTGATGTCGCAGATGATCGAGGTGTTCGATCATTACCATTCGTCGGTTATCGGTGTGGAAGAAATTCCGCCGCAGGATTCGAAGTCCTACGGGGTGATCGACGGCAAGGAATGGGAAGACAATATTTTCAAGCTGTCGGGGATTGTCGAGAAGCCGGAGCCGGCTGTGGCTCCCTCTAATCTCGGTGTGGTCGGGCGTTATGTGCTCAAGCCGCGAGTTTTCGACCACATTCGTGCGCTCAAGCCGGGTGCGGGCGGTGAGTTGCAACTCACGGATGCTATCCAGTCCTTGCTTTCCGATGAGCAGGTTCTTGCCTATAAGTATCACGGGACGCGGTTTGACTGCGGCAGCAAGCTCGGGTATTTGAAGGCTACTGTCGAGTTTGCGCTGCGGCATCCTGAGGTTAAGGATGAGTTCGAGGAATATCTTCGGACGCGGGCGCCGATTCTTGAGGGTTGAAGTTTTTTGGTTTTTGGTTTTGCTGTTTGGAAAGGCCCGTTGCGGATGTGACGGGCCTTTTTTTATCGCCGGCGCATGAGGAAGGTGAAGACTTTTTCGTGTGTGGTGACTTCTACGATCTCGTTGCCGGTTTGTTTGGCGAAAGCGGCGAAGTCGCGTTGGGAGCCGGGGTCGGTGGCTAAGACTTTCAGGATCTGACCTGAGGTCATGTCGGAGAGGGCCTTTTTCGCTCGTAGGATGGGGAGCGGGCAGTTCAGGCCGCGGGCGTCGACTTCTTTGTGGACTTCCATTTTTTGGGGTTCTTTGTCTGGGGTTCTTGATTGTGGGATTTTAGCGGGTTCGTGGAAAGGGCTTCTGTTGTTTGTTTTGTTGATTCAGTAGCCGCCTCCCCGGCGGGGGGATCACTTTCTTTGCTGCTGCAAAGAAAGTAATCAAAGAAAGCAGCTTTCTCAACCAGACACTGCAGCTTGAGGCGGCAAGGGGATTAATGGTCGCTCTTGGTGACAATAGTTATCCGCCTCGGAGGCCTGCCCGGCCTGCACGGGGCTTGGTATGCAAAGATTACGCACCTCCATCCGTGAAGCAAAGTGGTCCGCAGTCATACGCGCGGCGTTTTTGGCGCTCACGCGCCTTCGCCGTAGGGGTCTGCAAAGGAACCCGGCAGATCAGCAAGGCTCAAGACTCATCAAATGTCCTCGCTTTAATGCTATTCGGCCCAACCATGTTTAGCGCTTCTTTGCTGACGATCTTAATGCAATGTTGAGGCCGAAGATTTATTGACCAAAGGTGTTTGGCGCTTCTTAACTGACCACCTCAAAGTAACGGTAGGGCCGAATAGCGTTAGAGCGACGACATTTGATGAGTCGCGAGCCTTGCTAACCTGCCGGGTTCACATGCAGACCCCTACGGCGAAGGCGCGTGAGCGCCAAAAACGCCGCGCGTATGACTGCGGACCACTTCGTTTGACCAAGAGAGGTCAGTACTCGTTGCGTACCAAGCCCCGTACAGGCCGGGCAGGCCTCCGAGGCCGGTAACTATTGTCACCAAGGGCAAGCCTTAATCCACTTGCCCTTTCAAGCTGCACTGTCTGGTTGAAAAAGCTGCTTTCTTTGATTACTTTCTTTGCAGCAGCAAAGAAAGTGATCCCCCCGCCGGGGAGGCGGCTACTGAATCAACAAAACAAACAACAGCAGACCATGGCACGACAAGAAAGACCTCACAACTCAACCGAGCGCCCCAGCCGCAAAGCCTCCCTCAACGCAATCCCAATCCTCGTAGCCTCTCTCGCATCCGCGAGCGTCAACCCGGTCTCCTCCCCCGCTAAAAGCGCACCCACAAAAGCCTGCGCTTCCCGCAAAAACGCATCCTCGAAGCGCTCGAAGAAAGTAGGCGTACAAAGATTCCGAACCCCATGCTCATCAAAAACCTCCACCCGATTAGCCCGCGGATTCCGCCCCACAGCAACCACCCCTTCCGTCCCGATAACCTCGGTCTGCGTATCATGCCCATGCGCCATCGTCCTCGACGCATACAACACCGCAATCCTCCCGTCTTCAAACTCGATCGTCCCCACACCGTTATCGATATCGCCGCACTCCTTCAGCCCTTCGTGAATAGCGATAACCCCACTGGCATAGACCCGCTTAGCTTTAGGATTCCCCAACAGCCACCGCGCAAGATCAATATCATGCACGCTGCAATCCAAAAACAACCCGCCTGAAGTCGGCGCAAACCGCACAAAAAACCCATCCGGATCATTCTTGTCGCAAGTCTGCGAGCGCACCATGAACGGCCGCCCCACCGACCCGGAAGAAACTCTTTCGAACGCATCCCGATAACTCGCATCGAAGCGACGCACGAATCCAATCATCACCTTGAGATGCGGATACCGCGCATGCTCCTCAATCACCGCATCGCATTCGTCGAGACTCAAGGAAAGCGGCTTCTCGCAAAACACATGCTTCCCCGCCCGCAACGCGGCGATGATCTGCTGCGCGTGCAGCGACGTCGGCGTGACAAGCCACACCGCATCGACAAGAGGATCAGCGAGCAATTGCAAGTAATCCGAATGAAGATCGACTTCCTGAAACCGAGACCGCGCCCACTCACGCTCCTCCTGCACAGGGCTGCAAGCCGCAACCAGCCGCGCCCCCGGCACATGCCACGCAAGATTCTCCGCATGCCGGCGACCGAGCCGTCCCAGCCCCACGATACCGAAGCGAATCGTATTCATGCAGCGTTCTCCCCCAGCTTGACGATGCGCTTCTCACGCCACGACACGGTGGCCGCTTCGGCCAGCTCCAGTGCCTTCAAACCATCGGCGACGGTGGTGCGCACCGGCTTGCCGGTATTGACCGCATCGAAGAAATGCGCGATTTCGAGTGCATACGCCGCGCGATAGCGTTCGAGGAAAAACGCTTCGGGCACATCGTTCGACACAGCGGTCTTCGAGTACGCCGTGACTTCGGTGGGCCGCACATTGCCCGCCTGCAACATGCCAAGACTGCCAAGGAGTTCGAAACGTTGATCGTAGCCATACGCCGCATGCCGCGACGTGTTGATCTGGCACAGCCGCCCGCGCTTCGTGCGAATGGTGACCGCCGTCGAATCGATATCGCCCGCCTCGCCGATGGCCGGATCGCCCAGGCAACCGCCCGTGGCGTGCAGCGTGTCGGCGTCATCGTCGAGAATCCAGCGGAAGATGTCGAAATCGTGAATCAGCATGTCCTTGAAGATGCCACCCGAATGCTTGATGTACTCCACCGGCGGCGCGCCTGGATCGCGGCTCGTGACGATCAGCATCTCCGGCTCGCCAATCTCGCCCGCGACAATGCGCGCCTTCAACGCGGAGAACGTGGGATCGAAGCGCCGCTGAAAGCCGATCATGCAGACCACGCCCGCCTTCGCCACCGCGTCCGCGCAGGCGCGCGCACGATCCAGCGCGAGATCGACCGGCTTCTCGCAGAACACATGCTTCTTCTGCGCGGCGGATGCCACGATCAGATCCGCATGCGTATCCGTGCTCGAACACACGACCGTCGCACCGACCGATGCATCGCCCATCGCGCCATCGACATCCGCGACCTGCGCGCCGTATTGGCCCGCGAGCGCGGCGGCCGCCTCGCGGTTCACATCGACCACGTATTTGAGCCGCACGCCCGGCTGCCGCGCCAGATTCGCCGCATGGATCTTGCCGATGCGACCCGCACCAAACACCGCCACATCAATCGTCATAGCCGCCTGTCTCCTTGGATTCTTCGACGTTCAATTCCAGCCGGTACGCAAGCGCGATAAACAACGCCTGGCACAGGCAGATGGTGCTCGTGAGCGAGCGAAACGCGAACGCGCTCCCCTCCTTCACGAACAAACTGGCGCTCGCATGTCGCGCGAGCGGCGAAAGCTGACTATCGGTAATCACCAGCGTCTTCGCGCCGTGATGCTGCGCGGCGCGCGCGCAATACTGCGTCTCCTTGCCATAGGGCGCGAAGCTGATGGCGACGACCACATCGCCCTTCTTCACGCTTCGGACCTGCTCGCGGAACATGCCGCCAAAGCCCGAGATGAGATGCACGCGCTTTCTCGTATGCTGCAACGCATACACGATGTAACTCGCCACCGCGAACGAGCGGCGCACGCCGATCACATAGATGTTTTCCGCCTGCGAAAGCATGTCCACGGCGGCTTCGAATTGTTCGTCATCCAGACCGGCTTCGAGTTCGTCGAGCCCGGTGCGGCTCGCCGCGATGAACTCACGCGCCACAGAAACGCCCGACGGGTCGCCCGCCTTCTCATCGATCAACCGTCGAATGCGCTGCTGATAACTCTGCGATGCACCCGCGCCCGTGTACGCCTGCCGGAACACCGCCTGCAAGTCCGAGAAGCCCGAAAACCCGAAGCGCTGCGCAAAGCGCACCACCGCCGACGGATGCACGCCGCACGCCGTCGCGATATCGCTCGTGCGGTCCATCATCACGCTCGGACGATGCTGCTCGATATACGTCGCCACGTTCTTCAACTGGCGCGGCAGGGAATCGTAGGCATCGGTGATCCGCTGCATGAGTTCGTCCACGCTCTGCACGTCCGTGCTGCTTTCATCCATTCCAATGCCTGTGTCGTGATGCGTCCGCGAGCGGGTCGCCGTGGAAGCGATTATAGGAAGGCGGCAAGCAAAATGGAATGTATTTTCCATTTTTCGTATGCGTGAAATTCCTATTGCAGAGCGCCGAAAACTGACCTAATCTTGGTCCTGAGTCAGCGCCGGGGAATTTTCCAATCCGCCGCAGGCTCACCAAAACATCACACCAGACAACAACCGAGATAGGTGGAGACAATGACCCTTTACAACGGTCGGGGCGCCTTGCGCGCGCTCGTGGCGGCAGCCGCCCTGTGCGGCGCGGCATTGATGACGGCGAGTCCCGCTCAGGCGGCGCCGGATGCCAAGTTCGTGTTGATCAGCCACGCGCCGGACTCGGACTCGTGGTGGAACACCATCAAGAACGCCATCAAGCAGGCGGATGAAGACTTCAACGTGCAGACCGATTACCGCAATCCGCCCAACGGCGATATCGCGGATATGTCGCGTCTGATCGAGCAGGCCGCCGCGCGCAATTACGATGGCGTCATCACCACCATCGCCGATTTCGACGTGCTGAAAAGCTCGCTCACCAAGGTCACCGCGAAGAAGATTCCGCTCGTGACGATCAACTCGGGCACGGAAGAACAAAGCGCGCAGTTGGGCGCGATCATGCATATCGGCCAGCCGGAATACGTGGCGGGCAACGAGGCCGGCAAGAAAGCCAAGGCCGCGGGCGTGAAGTCGTTCCTGTGCGTGAACCACATTGCGACGAACACGGTGTCGTTCGACCGCTGCAAGGGTTTCGCGGATGCATTAGGCATCGACTACAAGGCCTCGACCATCGACTCGGGACAGGACCCGACGGAAATTCAGTCGAAGGTGTCGGCGTATCTGCGCAATCATCCGGATACCCAATCGATCCTGACGCTCGGCCCGGTTCCCGCTGCCGCGACGCTCAAGGCCGTCACGCAAATGGGCCTGCAAAACAAGATCTATTTCGTGACTTTCGACTTCTCGGATGACATCGCGAAGGCGATCAAGGACGGCACGATCAAGTTCGCGATCGATCAGCAGCCGTACTTGCAAGGCTATATCCCGGTCGCGGTGCTCGCCATCGTGCATAAGGAACATACGACCGACCCGGCCAAGATCCGTCAGATTCTCGAAGCGAACCCGAAGTTCAAGGAACGCCTCGCCACCTACGGGCTGGAACCGTCGTACGGGCCGAAGAACATTCGTTCGGGCCCGGGCTTCATCACCAAAGACAATCTCGACAAGGTCGTGAAATACGCCGGTCAGTATCGCTGATCGCCGCGTGACCTTCTTCGGGCGGTTGCTTTAATAGAACCGCCCGCGTTTCTCAACACACTTGTGTCTCTTGCTGCGTCCGCGTGCGGATGCGGCCGGGACACGCGCGTCGAAATCGCCACTGCATCGCAATCAGGTTTCAAGGAGCCATCATGGGCGTAGCCGGAAAGCACTACCCTCCTCACGCAAATCCCACGGACGACAGCGCCGAAGCATCGGACAAGGTGAAAGCCTCCGATGAGCGCGTGCGTTCGCAATCCTGGTTCGGCCATCTGCTGAACCGGCCGGAATTCGCGGCGATCTCGGGCGCGGTGCTCGTGTTTCTGGTGTTCGGCTTTGGCGCCGGCTCCTCGGGCATGTTCAATCTCGATGGCGTGATGAACTGGTCGCAGGTCGCGGCCTATCTCGGCCTGCTCGCGGTCGGCGCGTGCCTCTTGATGATCGCGGGCGAATTCGACCTTTCCATCGGCTCGATGATCGGCTTCGCGGGCATGATGGTGGCGCTCCCCGCCGTCTACGCGCACTGGCCGATCTGGCTCGCCATCGTGTTCGCCTTCGTCTGCTCGATGCTGCTCGGCGCACTCAACGGCTATCTGGTGATGAAGACGCGCCTGCCGTCCTTCATCGTGACGCTGGCGTTCCTGTTCATCCTGCGCGGTCTCACGCTCGCGCTGTCGATCATGTTCGCGGACCGCACCATCATTTCCGGCGTGGGCGATCTCGCGCAGAACGATCCCGTGTCGAACTTTCTCTTTCATGGCGTGGCGTTCCACGGGTTGTTCACTTCGTTGGCGCACATGGGCATCGGCAAGTTGCTGGATAGCGGCGAACCGCTCGTGCCGGGCATCCCGAAGGTCATCATCTGGTGGCTGGCGCTCGCGGCGGTCGGCGCGTTCGTGCTCGCCAAGACGCGCTACGGCAACTGGATTCTCGCCGTCGGCGGCGACGCCAACGCCGCGAAGAACGTCGGCGTGCCGGTGCGGCGCGTGAAGATTTCGCTGTTCGTGCTGACCGCGTTCTGCTCGTGCCTGTTCGCCGTGCTGCAAGTGTGCGACATCGGCTCGGCGGCGGCGGATCGCGGCTTGCAGAAAGAGTTCGAGGCGATCATCGCGGCGGTGATCGGCGGGTCGCTGTTGACGGGCGGTTATGGCTCGGTGGTCGGTGCATGCTTCGGTGCCCTGATCTTCGGCGTCGTGCAGATCGGCATTACTTATACGAATGTGAGTTCGGACTGGTTCCGCGTGTTCCTCGGCGTGATGCTGCTGCTCGCCGTGCTTTTCAATCACTACGTGCGCCGCCGCGTATCGCAGGCTCAGTAAGAGGAGAACGGACATGAATACCGTAAATGAAAAGGACGACTATATCCTCGCGCTGGAAGACGTTAGCAAGTTCTTCGGCAAGGTGATCGCGCTGAGCGGCGTGACCTTGCGGCTGCGACGCGGCGAAGTGCATTGCCTCCTGGGCGACAACGGCGCGGGCAAATCCACGCTCATCAAAACGCTGGCGGGCGTGCATCAACCCTCTGCCGGACAATATCTCGTCGATGGCAAGCCGGTGAAATTCGAATCGCCGAAGGAAGCGCTGGACGTGGGCATCGCGACCGTCTATCAGGATCTTGCGCTCGTGCCGCTCTTGTCCGTCGCGCGCAATTTCTTCATGGGACGCGAGCCGCAGAAAAAACGCTTCGGCATCTTCACGGTGATGGACCTCGACCTCGCCGCCGACACCTCGCGCGCCAAGCTCGCGGAAATGGGCATCAACGTGCGCGACGCGCATCAACCGATCGGCACGATGTCCGGCGGCGAGAAGCAATGTCTCGCGATTGCGCGCGCCATTCACTTCGGCGCACGCGTGCTGATTTTGGACGAACCCACCGCCGCGCTCGGCGTGAAGCAGAGCTTCAACGTGCTCAAGCTCATTCACAAGGCGCGCGAAAAAGGCATCTCGGTGATCTTCATCACGCATAACGTGCATCACGCGTATCCCATCGGCGATTCGTTCACGCTGCTCAATCGCGGCCGCTCGATGGGCACGTTCACGAAGGACACCATCAGCAAGAACGAAGTGCTCGACATGATGGCGGGCGGCGCTGAGATGCAGACGATGATCAGCGAACTCGAAGGCGCGACGATCTGAGGAATCATGGCCATGACAACACAACAATCATCACGCTTCGCGCCGGATCGCACGTTCGATATCGTATGCCTCGGGCGGCTCGGCGCGGATCTGTACGCGCAGCAAGTCGGCGCGCGGCTCGAAGACGTATCGACGTTTGCGAAGTATCTCGGTGGGTCGTCGGCGAATATCGCGTTCGGCTGCGCGCGGCTCGGGCTGAAATCGTCGATGCTCACGCGCGTGGGCAACGATCACATGGGGCGCTTTCTCATCGAAACGATGGAACGCGAAGGCTGCGATGTGAGCCATGTTCGCGTGGATCATGAACGTCTCACCGCGCTCGTGCTGCTGGGTCTTGAAGATCGCGACACCTTCCCGCTCGTGTTCTATCGCGAGAACTGCGCGGACATGGCCGTCGATGAAAAAGACTTCGACGAAGCGTATATCGCGTCATCGAAGGCGCTGCTGATTACCGGCACGCACTTCTCCACCGAACAAGTGAACCGCACGAGCCGCCGCGCGCTGGAATACGCGCGGCGCAACAACGTGCGCACGATTCTCGACATCGATTACCGTCCGGTGTTGTGGGGCCTCACGGGCAAGGCGGATGGCGAAACGCGCTTCGTCGCGAACGAAGGCGTCACCGCGCATTTGCAGCACATTCTGCCGTTGATGGATCTGGTCATCGGCACGGAAGAAGAGTTTCGCATCGCGGGCGGCAAGGATCATCTGATCGATGCGCTGTCGATGGTGCGTGCGGTCACTGCGGCAACGCTTGTCGTGAAGCGCGGTCCGCTCGGTTGTTCGATCGTCGAAGGCGCGGTGCCTAAGAGCATTGACGATGCGCCGATTCACGGCGGCGTGCAGGTCGACGTGCTCAACGTGCTCGGCGCAGGCGATGCCTTCGCTTCAGGCTTCCTCTCTGGCTGGCTGCGCGACGAACCGCTCGATGCCTGCGCGCGTTCGGCCAACGCGAGCGGCGCGCTGGTTGTATCGCGTCATGGTTGCGCGCCCGCCATGCCGACGCCCGCCGAACTCGATTACTTCCTCGCCGCCGCGAAACAAGACCCCGCCCGCATGCGCCGCCCGGACCTCGATGCGACGCTTGCGCGGCTGCATCGCGTGAGCCCGAACCGCAGGCAATGGGACGAAGTGCTGGGCTTCGCGTTCGATCATCGTCCGCAGTTTTTCGAACTGGCGCAGCGCACCGGCGCGGATGAAGCACGCATCTCGAAGCTTAAAAATCTTTTCGTCGATGCCGTCGCGCAAACAGAAAAGCAACTCGGGCTGAACGGACGCATCGGCGTACTGATCGATGATCGCTACGGACAGGATGCGCTCAACGCCGCCACCGGTCGCGGATGGTGGGTCGGCCGTCCGGTCGAGTTGCCGGGTTCGTTGCCGCTCGTGTTCGATCATGGCCGCTCCATCGGCACGACGCTCGCGCACTGGCCGCGCGAACAGATCGTGAAGTGCCTCGTGCAGTATCACCCCGATCATCCGCATGATTTGAGGCTCGAACAGGAAGCGCAGGTTCGCGCGCTCTACGATGCGTGTCAGGCCACCGGCAACGATCTGCTGCTCGAAGTGATCGTGCCGAAGAACGGACCGCCCGTGGAAGAAGACACCGTGCTGCGCGCGCTCAAGCGCTTCTATAACCTCGGCATCTACCCGGAATGGTGGAAGCTGGAGCCGATGAGCGCGAAGCAATGGCAAGCGGTCGATGCGCTGATCGCCGAGCGCGATGCGTATTGTCACGGCGTGGTATTGCTCGGTCTGTCGGCGGCGGTCGATCAGTTGCGCGACGGTTTCAGAGCGGCGGCGCAATCGAAGACATGCAAGGGTTTCACGGTCGGCCGCACGATCTTTCATGAGCCGAGCGAAGCATGGCTTGCCAATGAGATCGGCGATGACGAACTCATCGCGCGCGTGCGCCGCACATTCGAAACGTTGATCGCCGCGTGGCGCGACGCGCGACCGGAAGCGTCGAATGCGCAACCGCGTCACGTCAGACAGGAGCAGGCAGCATGAACCAGCGTGCAACTCAGCAGGAAACCAAGACCGGCGCGAACGCGACCGTTCGGCTGACTGCCGCGCAGGCGCTCGTGCGCTATCTCGCGGCGCAGCGCACGGAACACGGCGAGCCGCTGTTCGGCGGCGTGTTCGCGATCTTCGGGCATGGCAATGTCGCGGGCATCGGCGAGGCGCTTTACGCGCATCGGGAAGCGTTGCCGACGTATCGCGCGCACAACGAACAGGCGATGGCGCATAGCGCGATTGCCTACGCCAAGGCGCACATGCGACGCCGCATGATGGCGGTGACGACGTCCATCGGTCCCGGTGCGACGAATCTCGTGACCGCCGCCGCGCTCGCGCATGTGAACCGTCTGCCGGTGCTGTTGCTGCCGGGCGATATTTTCGTGTCGCGCGCGCCGGACCCGGTGCTTCAACAAGTCGAGGATGCGCACGATGGCGGCGCATCCGCCAACGATGCATTGAAAGCCGTGTCGCGTTACTTCGACCGCATCGTGCATCCCGCGCAATTGCTGTCGGCGCTGCCGCGTGCGATCCGCGTGCTCACCGATGCCGCGCAATGCGGCCCCGTGACGCTCGCGATGCCGCAGGACGTGCAGGCGATGGCTTACGACTACCCCGCTTCGTTCTTTGAGCCGCGCACGGTGGATTTCCACGCGCCCGCGCCGATTCCTCGCGAGATCGAACGCGCTGCAGCGATCCTGCGCGAATCGCGCGAGCCGATGATCGTATCGGGCGGCGGCGTGCTCTACGGTCTGGGCGTCGCGGCGCTGCGCGAATTTGCGCACAAGCACGGCATTCCGGTTGCGGAGACGCAAGCCGGCAAAGGCGCGCTCGCCTGGGACGATGCGTTGAATGCGGGCGGCATCGGCGTGACGGGTGGGACGGCGGCGAACGAACTCGCGCAGTCGAGCGATTGCGTAATCGCGCTCGGCACGCGTTTGCAGGACTTCACGACCGGCTCGAATACGCTGTTTTCGCAGGCGCCGCTCATCGCGATCAACCCCAATCCATTCGATGCCTTGAAGCGCAACGCTATTGCCGTGCAGGCTGATGCCGCGCTCGCGCTCGAAGCGCTGTCGCAGGCACTTGGCGAATGGAAGGCATCGCCGCAATGGACCACGCGCGCGCATCAACTGGCGAACGAATGGCGCGAGACGGTGGCGCACGTGACGAACACACCCGTCTCCGATGGCGTGCTTCCGCGCGAAGCCGATGTGATCGGCGCGGTGCAACGTTCATCGGACGATTCGGCGTCGAACGATATCGTCGTGTGCGCGGCAGGCACATTGCCCGCCGATTTGCAAAAGCTCTGGCGCACCAGCACGCCGGGCGGTTATCACGTCGAATACGGTTATTCGTGCATGGGCTACGAGATCGCGGGCGCGCTGGGCGCCAAGATCGCGAAGCCGGAACGCGAGGTGATCGTGATCGTCGGCGACGGCAGCTATCTGATGATGAACAGCGAACTCGCGACGTCTGTGATGCTGGGCGCGAAGATCATCGTCGTGTTGCTCGACAATCGCGGGTATGGCTGCATCAACCGCTTGCAGCAGGCGTGCGGCGGTGCGCCGTTCAACAACCTCATCGCGGATAGCAAGCAGGGGCCGGGCGGTGCGCCGGACATCGACTTCGCCATGCATGCGCGCGCGATGGGCGCGATGTCCGAGCACGTATCGAATATCGGCGGACTCGAAGCCGCGATGAAGCGCGCGCGTGCCGCTGACCGCAGCTATCTGATTTCCATCGATACCGATCCCGCGCGCCCCACGGAAGAAGGCGGCTGGTGGTGGGAAGTGGCCGTGCCGGAAGTATCGGAACGTGCGGCCGTCAACACGGCGCGCGAGGACTATGAGCGGGCTTTGAAGGCACGCGCGGAAGGCTCGACTTAACGCTTGAGGATGAAGACATGGCTTTGAACGTGCGCATCGGCATCAATCCTTTGTCGTGGATGAACGACGACCTGCCCTCGCTCGGCGGCGAAACGCCACTTGCGACCGCGCTCACCGAGGGCAAACAGATCGGCTATGACGGGTTCGAACTGGGCAACAAGTTTCCGCGCGAACCGCAGGCGTTGAAGACGCTGCTCGCGCAATACGATCTCGCGCTGGTGTCGGGATGGTATTCGGGCCGCCTCGCGGAGCGAAGCGCGGAGGAAGAAATCGAAGCGGTCGGGCCGCATCTGGACTTGCTTGCAAAGAACGGCGCGACCGTGATGGTCTATGGCGAAGTGGCGAATTCGATTCAGGGCGCGCCGCGTCCGCTGTATCAACGTCCGCGTTTTTTCTCGGATGCGCAGTGGCAGCAGTATGCGGAGCGACTGAACCGCTTCGCCGAATACACGCTCTCGCGCGGCGTGCGGGTGGCCTATCATCATCACATGGGCGCGTATGTGGAAACGCCTGCGGATGTAGATCGTTTGATGGCGCTCACGAACGACGCAGTCGGTTTGCTGTTCGACGCGGGACACATCACCTTTGCGGGCGGCGATGCGTTGACCGTGCTGCAAAAGCACATAACGCGCGTGTGTCATGTGCATTGCAAGGACGTGCGGCCCGAGATCGTAAAGCTCGCACGCAACCGTAACTGGAGTTTTCTCGATGCGGTCATCAACGGCGCGTTCACCGTGCCGGGCGATGGCGCGCTGGATTATCCGGGCATCATCGCGTGTCTGGCGAAGCATGATTACAGCGGGTGGCTCGTGGTCGAGGCGGAACAGGACCCGGTCATCGCGCCGAGTTACGCGTATGCGGACAAGGGTTATCGCACGCTGCGCGCACTGGTCGACGGAACATTCAAGGAGGCGGCATGACTCTGCTGGTGAAAGCATCGCGCGAAGGACAGACCATCGCGCGCGTCACGCCCGATTCGGCGGGATGGAAGCATGTGGGGTTCGCGGCGTATCGCGTGAATGCGGGCGACGTGGTGCATATTTACGATGCCGGGCGCGAGAGCTGCATCGTCGTGCTGACGGGCACGGTGAGCATCGAGGCGGGCGACGAGCACTGGAAGTCGCTGGGCAAGCGCGACAGCGTGTTCGAGGATGCCGCGCCGTACGCGGTGTATGTGCCGCCGAAGCTCGCGGCCATCGTGCGCGCCGAACGCGATGCCGAGATCGGCGTGGCGAGCGCGCCGGCCAAGGGCATCTATCCGCCGCGATTGATCGAGCCTTCGCAGATGAAGCGCTCGACGCGCGGCAAGCACGCGAATACGCGATACGTGTGCGATATTCTTCCGCAAACTGAAGATGCGGAGTCCTTGCTTGTCGTCGAAGTGCGCACGCCGGGCGGGCATGCGTCGAGTTATCCGCCGCATAAGCATGATCGGGATAATGTGCCGGTGGAGAGTTCGCTTGAGGAGACGTACTATCACCGGCTCGATCCGCCGCAAGGGTTTGCGTTTCAGCGCGTGTACACCGATGAGCGCGATCTGGATGAAACCATGGCGGTTGAGAATCAGGATGTGGTGATGGTGCCGCGTGGGTATCATCCGGTGGTCGTGCCTTATGGGTACGATAATTATTATCTCAATGTGATGGCGGGGGATAAGCGGACCTGGCACTTCAAGAACGATCCGAGGCATGAGTGGATCGTGGAGAGGGATAGTAAGGGATCTTGATTAAGTGTATTGGGCGGTGCTTGAGCTATCGGTGTTGCTGTGTACATGTCGTGCAAGGGGCTACTGGTTTTTGGGCTTTTTATGCAGTAGCCGCCTCCCCGGCGGGGGGGTAACTTTCTTTGCTGCTGCAAAGAAAGTCACCAAAGAAAGCAGCTTTTTACCCCATGCACGATGGCTGGAAAGGGTTGGTCTGGATTAACGATGCAGTGGCCGCAATAGGATGTCCCTCGGTTGGTTTAGCGCGTGGGCAACCTGCGATTACGCGCTCGAATTCATTTACTTTAGTGGACCGCATTCATGCTTTCGGCCATGCGCTTCGCGCGCCGAGAGCTTTAGTACGGAACCCCGCAGCGTATCAGCGCCCAGCCACATCAAACGTCACCGCTATATCGTTATTCGGCCCAACCTTGGTAAGCGCTTCTGGGCAAAGCTTGTACACCAACGCAAGTCACTTTTAGTCGGAGCACTAATCAAGGTAGGACCGAATAGCAATCTTGCGGGGAAGCGTGAGGTGGCTGGGCGCTGATACACTGCGGGATTCCGTTCTTACGTTCTCGGCGCGCGAAGCGCATGGCCGAAAGAATGAATGCGGTCCACTAAGCGTTGGTTATTCAAGCGCGTAATCGCCAGGTTGCCTAAGCGACTCGTTATGCGTGACAAGTCCTATTGCGGCCACGGCATCGTTAATCCAGACCAACACTTTCCAGCCAGCGTGCATGGGGGTAAAAGCTGCTTTCTTTGGTGACTTTCTTTGCAGCAGCAAAGAAAGTCACCCCCCCGCCGGGGAGGCGGCTACTGAAAAAGCAGCACAAACAACAGCGGCGCTTTGCATGACAGAAGTCTGTCGGGTCAAGTGCTACCGTCTACAGATCAAACGACAGCAAGCCATTCAAGCACAACGGCCGGGCTCCTATCCAACTCCTCCAACGTCCCCTCGAACCTCACCGCACCCTGCCCCATCACCGCGACGCGCGCATCGAGCATGCGGGCAATCGTAAGCCGCTCCTCGATCAGCAGCACCGCCACACCGCGATCACGCATCGTCGCCAGACACGCGGCGACCTCTGCGAGCACACGCGGCGCGAGCCCTTCGCCGGGTTCATCGACGACGATCAACGACGGGTCGCCCATCAACGCGCGCGCAAGTGACAACATCTGCTGTTCGCCGCCGGAAAGCGCACCCGCCTTCACAGACGCACGCTCATCCAGCACGGGAAACAAACGATACGCGTCATCGAGCGTAAAGCGGGAAGATGGACGCGCGCCGAGCAACAAGTTCTCGCGCACAGTCAAAGTGGGAAACACATCGCGCGTTTCCGGCACATAACCCACGCCTCGGCGCGCGATATCGAACGGCCTCAGTCCAATCAACGACTCGTCGCCGTAAGTCAACTCACCATCGCATCGCACAAGGCCCATGATGGCTTTCGCCAGCGTCGAGCGTCCCGAACCGTTTCGGCCGATGAGCGCGACGACCTCGCCTGCTTCCATCGACAGATTCACGCCTTGCAGCACTTGCGCCGCGCCGTACCACGCGCGCAGATCGCGGATGCGCAATGCGCCGGCGCTCATGGCATCGCTCCGAGATAGGCATCGCGTACGTCGCGGTTCATGCGGATGGCCTCGGGCGTGTCCGTCGCGATCACGCGGCCTTGCACGAGCACGGAGATGCGGTCCGCGAGCCCGAAGACAGCATCCATGTCGTGCTCGATGACCAAAAGCGTGCGGCCCTGCGTCGTCGCGCGAATCAGCGCAAGCGCACGCGCGGCTTCGGCGCGGTTCATGCCCGCGGTGGGTTCGTCGAGCAGAATGAGCGGCGCTTTGGTCGCGAGCGCGATGCCCAGATCCAGCGCGCGTTGCTCCGCGTAGGTCAGGAGCGCGGCGGGATCGTTCGCGCGTGAAGTCAGGCCGATGGCGTCGAGCATTGCGTGCGCTTTCGCTTCGATTGTGCGCGACGGTAACCACCGGTCGAGCCAGCACGATGATGCCGCGCCCAGCGCCGCGCATCGCAGGTTATCGAGCACGGAGAGCTTGCCGAACACGCTCGTGGTCTGGAAGCTGCGGGCAAGCACGCGGCTCACGCGCTGCGGCGGTTTGCCCGTGAGATCGATTCCGTTTGCGAGAACGCGTCCATCGTCGGGCCGCATGCGTCCGGACACGATATCGAACAGCGTGGATTTGCCCGCGCCATTCGGTCCGATTAGCGCATGACGCTCGCCCGCCTCCATGCGCAAATCCACGCCACGCAAGACATGCGTCGCGCCGAATCGCTTAGTGATCCGTTGCAATTCGAGTGCGCCGTTCATGACGCCTTCCTTCTTGTGATACGCACAAGATAAAGCCCAAGCAACACGCAAGGCAGCGCGATAATCGACGCGAGATGAACCGAGCGCGCATAAAGCGTCTCCACGATAACAACCGCCGCGATCCCCCATACCACGAGGTTCAACACAGCAAGCCGCCAGCCGCGCCCGAACATTCCCGCGATGCCATCCGGCGCAATCATGACGACCCACACGAAAAACAACCCGAGATACATGGGCCAGGCGCCGGACACGCTCGCCACCGCGACGCTGAAGAACGTGAACAGCACCGCGCCGATCATCGGACCGAAGAACGATCCCGCGCCGCCGATCACCGTGGCCACGAGCGCGCTCGTCGAACGCGCAAGGCCGACGCTTTCGGCCGACACGAGTTCCACATTGACGAGCGACAACACGCCCGCGATGCCCGCGAAAAACGCCGATACAACGAGCATCGTGAAGCGCACGCGGCGCGGCGCGAAGCCGATTGCCGCCGCACGCGCGGGGTTGTCGCGCACCGCGTTCGCGAGCCGGCACATCGGCGTGCGTGTGAACGCGAACATCGCAAAACAAGAAAGCACGCACCAGCACGCGATCAGCGCATAAGCCTGTCGCGAAGGCCCGAACGTCAACGAGACAAACGCCGGACCGCTCGCGCGATCGATCGTCACGCCGCCTTCCCCGCCGAACCAACCCGGCACAAGCCACACGCTCGCCGCGACAAGCTCGCCGATGCCCAGCGTAATCATCGCGAAGGCGGTGCCGCCGCGTTGCGTCGAGATCGCGCCGAAGATCATCGCGACGAACACTGCCGCCACGCCGCCGACGAGCGGAAGCAGCGGCAAAGGCACGCCGTATCGATTGAACAGGTGTGCTGCCGCGAACGCGCCCAATCCCGAATACACGGCATGACCGAACGAAAGCAAGCCGGTTTCGCCAAGCAGCAGGTTATAGGAGAGCGCGAAGACGATAAGCGTCGCGGTTTGCGCGAGATAAGCGAGCAGCCACGATTGATCGGAGATGAGCGGCGGAACGCCAAGCGCGGCGATCAGGATGACGAACTTATACATCGCGTGGACGTTCGCCGAACATGCCTTGCGGACGCGCCGCCAACATCGCGACGAGCAACACATAAGGCAGCACTGGCGCGAGTTGCGTGACGGTGAGCGCGGCCCACGCGGGCGGCAACGTCACATCGAAAACATGCGCGATACCGCCGACCGTCGCCGTCGCGCCGACCGCGAAAGTCTGCACGCAGCCGATCAAAATCGACGCCGCGAGCGCACCCGACAACGAACCGATTCCACCAATCACGACGACGACGAACACGATCGGTCCCATCGCATCCGCCATGCCCGGCTCGATCACCGCGAGCGGCGCGCCGATCACGCCCGCGAGCGCGGCAAGCGCGGTGCCGATGGCGAAGACCATCGTGAAGACGCGCGGCACATCGTGGCCGAGCGTCTCGACGATATGCGGATGCGTCAGCGCCGCGCGCACGATCAGCCCGGTGCGCGACATCCGCAAGACGAGCCACAAGGCGATGAGCGTCAAGATGGCGAGCATCATCATGAAGGCGCGATAACGAGGGAACGGAACACCGTAAAGCGTGAACAAGGGGCCGTCCAGCATCAAGGGAATCGATGCAGGCAACGGCCCGAGTCCCCACACGAGTTTCACGCCCTCGCCGATCACAAAGGCCGCGCCGAAGGTGAGCAACATTTCCGCGAGCGCCCCGCGCGCATGCACGCGACGCAGCAACACGCGCTCGAACATGGCACCGCACACGCCGACGATCACCGGCGCCACGATCAACGCAAACCAGAAACCGCCGAACGCAGCAAGCGTCTGACCCACGTAAGCGCCCAGCATGTAGAAGCTCGCGTGCGCGAAGTTGAGCACGCCGAGCATTGAAAAAATCAGCGTGAGGCCTGCGGACAAGAGAAACAACAGCAAGCCCGCGCTTACGCCGTTGAGCAGACTGACGCTGAACCACTGCATCGAAAAGAGTTCCTCAGGCGATGACGAGCGGCGTGAGCGCAGCCACCAGCGGCGCAGGCAAAGGCACGGGACGACGCGTCGCGCGATCGACATAAACATGCACGAAATGCCCTTGCGCGGCGGCCTGATCCGCGCCTTCCGCGAAAATGGCCACTTCGTAGCGCACGCTCGTGTTGCCGAGCTTTTCCACGCGCAGACCGGCATCGATACGTTCAGGAAACACGACCGGCGCGAAGAAATTGCAGCGCGTTTCGACCACCAGCCCGATGGTCTCGCCTTCGCTGAAATCCAACACGCCCGCGCGCAGCAGATACTCGTTCACCACGGTGTCGAAATAGCTGTAATACACGACGTTGTTGATGTGACCGTACACGTCGTTATCGGCCCAGCGCGTGCTGATCGCCAGGAAATGCGCGTAGTCCGCGCGATGGGTCGGGGTCGGCTTGGTCATCGGTCTCAAAGGCTCCTTTTATTGTTTTCAGGCGCAGCGTGCGCGCACTCCGTCTGTGAAACGTTCCACGGTGTCTTGCCGCATTCGATCGCCGAATGGTACGACTGGCACAATCGCAATCGGTCTGGAACAAATCGTGGCCGCTCGTGTTGGCCCGCATCAGCGCGTCCAGCGCTTCGGGACAGATGCCCGCGTAGTTGCCGGAGGCGAAGTGTTGTCGAGTCGGCATCGGCGTTTGCATGGTGACGGCGTGGAACAAGTTCGTGCATTTTAGCGGTTTGGCTTTTTGAACGGAGGAGATCCGCGCGCAGGGATGCGTGATATCTCGCACGGATCGGATAAGTACCGCTTTCACGTCAAGCGCGCATGTATCGATTTAATTAATCGTACGTATTAAAGCGACACACAATTTGACGCGCTCCGCCTTAAAGAAACTCGGTTTATTTGACTAGACTCTATTCACACCGGCTTCGATTGATAAAACATTTATTTAGGATTCTTGATGTTGTTATAAGACTCCTAAATCGAGACAAAGGAATTACTAAGTATTCCGATCGAACCGGTGTATCCAAGCGTTGTTTAATTTACCCAGGGAGTTTTCTCATGAAAATGGAACGCTTTGCTTCACCCTCTTTGGCTTGTGCAACAGCCATGCTCACTGACACGCGAAGCGGCGTCATTGCGCGGATTATCGAAACGGCGGATTCGACTATCGCCAATTACGTATTGCAGACTTCCGATGGCTTGCAATTCTGTGTCAGCCTCGATACCGCCGCCCATGTCAGCCGCAACGATCTTTTAATGCTGGCATTCGAATCGTGCCTGCCGGTGACCGTGACCGGCGACAACTACGGCAACGCGACGGCGGTGGCGATCGGGCATGGCGGCAGCACTACTGCGCCGGTCATCGCATGTACCGGTGCGCCGCTCACGTCGCAGCAATCGGTGTATGTCCGCCAGGTGTACGACGAACTCATATCCGGCAATCTGAATTACACGCTTCAGGCTGCGAATCAAAGCACGTATTGCGCGTTCCACAGCCCCGGCGATTCGTCCGACATCAACGCCATGATGCTGCGCATCGCCCTGATTCAAAACATGCCGATCACGCTGGTCGGCGGCGATACGGCTTATATCACCGACATGGCGCTCGGCAATGGCGATTCGCAGTTTCCCGCGCTCGACTGCATGGCCCCGCCGCTTACCAGCGACACGAAAATCGGCCAGATCATTCGAATCATCAAAGAGAATACGCTGTGGCAAGTTTTTTATGTCATTCAGGAAGCGAACGGAACGTCCTGGTGTGTTTCGGCCAATCCGAATGAATTAAAGAAGTTTTACGCGCTGTTATTTGCACTGGATTCGGGCGCGACCGTGGCGGTCACCACCGACGATAGCGGGCACATTACCAAAGTCGTCATTGGAAATAGCTGATCGGCGTGCTTTGTCTCCATCGAATATCACGAAACGAGGTGTCATATGATTTTCCAAACATCGAACCGTTCACCGCGCGATCCCGCGCCCCTTCCGCTCGTCGGACTGCAATCCGGCGTGATCGTCCGTGAAATCATCGACGACGCTCAGGCGAACACGACGTGGGCTCTGAAATCCACTTCCGGCACGATCTACTACGCGCAATACAAGAACGACGACGATCCGAACCGCGTGAGAAACGCGTTGCTCGATCTCTCCTTGCAACTCGGCCTGCAAATCACGGCGTCCGGCGATGCAACCGGTTATCTCACGGCGGTGACCGTGGCATCGCAGAGCGCGGCGGCCGCCACCACGCCCGGTTGTGGCTCGGCCACGCTCACGGATACGCGCGCCGGGCTGATTCAATACATCACCGACAGCGATGCCGCCGCCACCGTCGGCTACACGCTCGAAACCGGAGACGGCACGGGCTACTGCCTTCAACTCGACTCGACTAACTTCGACGTCAACAATCGCCTGTTGACCGACGCGCTTACGTCCGGCCTGGGTGTGACGGCAACGGCGAGCGCGAGCGGCGTGCTGGCCAGCTTCGCGGTCGGGCAATAACGCTAACGCAGCTTTTCTCGATTCCGTAAATTATTTGGTATTCCGTATCAAATCAGGAGATCACCATGAAATGCGATATCCCTGTTTTCCCGTCTCTTACCTGCACCGATGCCGCGCCCACCGGCACGCGTTCCGGCACCATCCGCCGCGTCATGCGCGCTCACGGCGATGTCTACGCCACCTACGCCCTGCAAACGCCCGAGGGCCTCGAATTCTGCGCGCGCATCGACACGACCGCGCATGCATCGCGGCACGATCTGCTGCTGACGGCCTTCGAATCGTCCTTGCCGGTCACGATCATCTGCAACGCGACTGCCGATATCACCGATGCGGCCATCGGCATTCGCAGCACGACGTATCCTTCGCTCGATTGCACGGGCACGCCGCTCACGGGAAGCAAGACCGGTCAGATCGTCGATATCATCGATCGCGACCAGTGGGCCAATGTCAAGTACGTGCTGCAGGATTCGAGTGGCGCGCAATACTGCGCGGACTATGGTGCGAGCGGGCTGGCGAATCGACGCGACCTGCTGAAGATGGCGCTGGTCAACCGCCTGCCGATCTATGTTTCGGTGAATTCGGCGAGTTACATCACGGCAGTCAGCGTCGGCTCGCAGAGTGTGACTACGCCCTCTCCATCGTGTGCGAACACCATGTTAAGCACCCTCACGCGGACCGGTGTCATCACGCAAATCATCAATCGGGATGACTGGGGCTACATCAACTACGTTCTGCACGCGAACGACGGCCTGGACTACTGCTGCCAGACGCCGGCCAGCGAAAGCGACAAGATCAGCACAATGATGATGGCGCTGAGGACCGGCCAGTCGGTCGTCATCACCGGCGATGCCAGTCACGTGGTCACACAACTGGCAGTCGGCGCAGCGCCATCGCTGAGTTGCGTGCAGAACGTGCTGAACGGCACGGCCAGCGGCGTGATCGTCGGCAAGATTCATCGCGATGATCTGAGCACGGTCAATTACGTCCTTCAGCTTCCCGGAGGCGTTCAATACTGTGCGCAAGTTCCACCGGCCACCGATCCCACGCAGAACCGAGACGTCTTGCTGATGCCTTCGCTGGAGTTCGGCTTGCCGGTGACGCTCATCGCGAACAACGGCGTGGTGAGCGGTGTTTCGCTCGGCGCGTCTACCGTGGCTTCGCCTCCGCTCTCATGCGGAAACGCGCAACTGCTCGACACGCGCACCGGCACCATTCCGTACATCTTGAACATGAACGGCTACGTCGCGATTGGTTACGCGCTTCGCACCGCAGACGGCACGGAGTATTGCTCCGAGTTTTATGCGGCGGACTACACCGATGGTTTCCGGCTGTTCTTCGCGGCGCTCAAGAGCGATTTCGGCGTCACGCAAAACGGAACGGGTTATCCGAGTCACTACGTTCTGAACTACGCCGTGGGTTATTGAGCTTAAGCGCGATGAGGCCATAAAAAAAACGGAGCGCCGTGTGGGGCGCCCCGTCTTTCCGTGAAGGCAGCTAGCGCTTACTTCGCGCCCGTTCCGCTCGCCGCGTTGGCTTCCTGCGCCTTCTTATCCTTCTTGCTGGCCTCGTGATGGCCGATCGCGCAACCGCCCACCGCGCCCGCGGTACCGTGCTTGCCCGCGACGTGACCCGCCACGCCGCCCACCGCCGCGCCTTCGACACAGCCCTTCGCTTGCGCGAGACCCGTGGTTGCGAGAAGCGCCGCCGTCAACATGATCGATGTAAGTTTGCGACTCATGATTCATCTCCCTTTCTGGTTGGTAATCGATGGAGATGCACGGGGTATGCCTGTCAGCCAAATGAAAACGGCCCGGTCGATTTACACCGACCGGGCCGCCCATCTTCTTGGTTAAAAGAAGATCACATCTGCTGCTGCACCCAACCCGTCACGCCAGCCAGCGCCGCCGGCAGATTTGCTGGTTCCGTGCCGCCCGCCTGCGCCATGTCGGGCCGGCCACCGCCCTTGCCGCCGACTTGCTGCGCCACGAAGTTGACGAGTTCGCCCGCCTTCACCTTTTTCGATGCATCCGCCGTCACGCCAGCGATCAGACTGACCTTGCCGCCATCGACCGAAGCCAGCACGATGGCCGCGCTCTTGAGCTTGTCCTTGAGCTTATCCACCGTCTCGCGCAAGGTCTTGACGTCCGCGCCTTCGAGTTGCGCCGCGAGCACCGCCACGCCAGCGACATCCACGGCTTGCGAGACGAGTTCATCGCCCTGACTTGCAGCGAGCTTCGACTTGAGCGCCGCCAGTTCCTTTTCCAGCGTCTTCACGTGATCCTGAACCTGCACGATGCGCTGCGTGAGTTCCACCGGCTGCGCCTTGAGCGCACTCGCCGCCGCATTGATGCGCTGATCCAGTTCCTGCACGAAACGCACGGCGTTATCGCCCGTGATGGCTTCGACCCGGCGAATGCCCGCCGCCACGCCGCCTTCCATCACGATCTTGAAGAAGCCGATATCGCCCGTGCGCCGGACATGCGTGCCGCCGCACAACTCGCGCGAGAAACCGAGATCGAGCACGCGCACCGTGTCGCCGTACTTCTCGCCGAACAGCGCCATCGCGCCGCCCTTCACCGCTTCATCGTATGGCATCACGCGCACCACGCCCGGCGAGTTCAGCAGCACTTCCTGATTCACGATCTGCTCGACGCGGCGAATCTCGTCGTCGGTCATCGGCGCGTTGTGGGCGAAGTCGAAGCGGGTCTTGTCGGCATCGACGAGGGAACCCTTTTGCTGCACGTGGCCGCCGAGCACTTCGCGCAGCGCCTTGTGCATCAAATGCGTGGCCGAGTGATTGCGCGCGGTGCGGGCGCGGCGCACGGCGTCGATTTGCGCGTTCATGACGTCGCCGACCTTGAGCGTGCCCTGCTCGACCGTGCCGTGATGACCGACGACATCGGCCTGCACTTTCAGCGTGTCCGTCACCGCGAAGCGCGTGGATGCGTTCACCAACACGCCCTGATCGCCCACCTGACCGCCCGATTCCGCGTAGAACGGCGTGTGATCCAGCACGACGACTGCTTGCTGGCCAGCCTTCGCTTCATTCACCGACGAGCCATCCACGTACAGCGCGATGATCTTCGCGTCGTCGAAGGCTTCCTTCTCGTAGCCGTGGAACGTGGTCTTTTCGCCGCTGTATTCGAGGCCCGCCGCGAACTTGAACTTGCCCGCTGCGCGCGCCTGATCGCGCTGGCGCGCCATGGCATCGTCGAAGGCGGGTTCATCGACGGTCACGCCGCGCTCGCGGCAGACATCGGCGGTCAGATCGAGCGGGAAACCGTACGTATCGTGCAGCTTGAACGCGAGTTCGCCGTCCAGTTGCTTCACGCCCTTCTTGTCCAGTTCGGCCAGTTCGCCTTCGAGAATCGACATGCCGTGCTCGATGGTCTCGAAGAAGCGTTCTTCTTCCTGACGCAGCACGTCCGTCACGCGCTGTCGCGCTTCGGTGAGTTCGGGATACGCCGCGCCCATTTCGCCGACGAGATCCGCCACCAGCTTGTGGAAGAACGCGCCCTTCTGACCAAGCTTGTAGCCGTGACGAATGGCGCGGCGCACGATCCGGCGCAGCACGTAGCCGCGGCCTTCGTTGCCGGGAATCACGCCATCGACGATCAGGAACGAGCATGCGCGGATGTGGTCCGCGATCACCTTCAGCGAGTTGTTTTCCAGGTCGGGCGTGTTCGTTTCGCGCGATGCCGCCTTGATGAGCGTCTGGAACAGATCGATTTCGTAGTTGCTGTGCACATGCTGAAGCACGGCGGCGAGACGTTCCAGACCCATGCCCGTATCGACGCATTGCTTGGGCAGCGGCGTCATGTTGCCCTGCGCGTCGCGATTGAACTGCATGAACACGAGATTCCAGATCTCGATGAAGCGGTCGCCGTCTTCTTCGGGCGATCCGGGCGGGCCGCCCCAGATTTCCGGGCCGTGATCGTAGAACACTTCGGAGCACGGGCCGCACGGGCCGGTATCGGCCATCTGCCAGAAATTATCCGATGCGTAACGCGCGCCCTTGTTATCCCCGATGCGGATGATCCGCTCCACCGGCACGCCGATTTCCTTCGCCCAGATATCGAAGGCTTCGTCGTCTTCTTGGTACACGGTGACGGTGAGCTTTTCCGGCGGCAGGTTGTAGACCTTGGTCAGCAGTTCCCAGCAATAGTGGATGGCGTCGCGCTTGAAGTAGTCGCCGAACGAGAAGTTGCCGAGCATCTCGAAGAACGTGTGATGCCGCGCGGTATAGCCGACGTTCTCCAGATCGTTGTGCTTGCCGCCCGCGCGCACGCTGCGCTGTGCGGTGGTGGCGCGCTTGTACGGACGCTGTTCGGTGCCGAGGAACACGTCCTTGAACTGCACCATGCCCGAGTTGACGAACAACAGCGTCGGGTCGTTGCCGGGCACGAGGCTCGACGAACGGACGATCGTGTGGCCCTTCGATTCGAAGAACTTCAGGAATTTCTCTCGTATTTCGGCGGCTTTCATGGCGTACGTGGCGCGTTTGCGTTTTCTGATGCGGTTTTGATGGCGTCTGGATAAGCCCTGCGGCTATGCGTTATCAGGGTTTTCTGCCAGATTCAGGTGATTTTCGATTATACGGGATTCGGCACGCCGGACCGGGCGCGCAGGCCGTGGCGCCGGGCTTTTCGGGCGATGCGATGCAGGCCGACTGTCGCGCGCGCGTGCGTTCTGTGCGAAAGTCGCCGTTCCCGAGCCACTACTTCGAGAGCGAGACATCGATGGGAGCGTTGAGCCATATCCGCGTGCTGGACCTGACCCGTGTGCTGGCGGGCCCGTGGTGCGCGCAGACCTTGAGCGATCTGGGTGCGGACGTCATCAAGATCGAGCGGCCCGAGGTCGGCGACGACACGCGTCATTGGGGGCCGCCGTATCTTCGGACGCCTGAAGGCGAGGACACGCGCGAGGCGGCGTACTACCTTGCCGCGAACCGCAACAAGCGTTCGGTGACGGTGGATATCGCGACGGCCGAGGGGCAGCGGATCGTGCGTGAGCTTGCCGCTAAGAGCGATGTCGTGCTGGAGAACTACAAGGTCGGGCAGTTGAAGAAATACGGGCTGGATTATGAATCGCTCAAGTTGGTGAAGCCGGATATCGTTTATTGCTCGGTGACGGGGTTCGGGCAGACCGGACCTTATGCGCAGCGCGCGGGGTATGACTTCATCATTCAGGGTATCGGCGGGTTCATGAGCGTGACGGGCGAGCGCGACGGGCAGCCGGGTGGCGGGCCGCAGAAAGCGGGCGTGGCGATCGCCGATCTCATGACGGGGATGTATGCGACGGTGGGCGTGTTGGCGGCGTTGAGCCATCGGGATCGCACGGGCGAGGGGCAATATATCGACATGGTTTTGCTCGATGTGCAGGTGGCCATGCTCGCCAATCTGAACACGAATTTTCTGGCTAGCGGGCGGGCGCCGGTCAGGTGGGGGAATGCGCATCCGAACATCGTGCCGTATCAGACGTTTCAGACGAGCGATGGGTGGATCATTGTTGCTGTTGGTAACGACGGGCAGTTTCGTCGATTCGTCGAAGCCGGGGGATGCGGGTTTCTTGCGGATGATCCGCGGTTTGCTTCTAATCCTTCACGGGTTAGGAATCGGGATGTGCTTGTGCCTTTGCTCGCGGATATGGTTGTTGGTCGCGGTAAGCATGAGTGGCTTTCTGCGCTTGAGGCGCTCGGGGTGCCTTGTGGGCCTATCAATGATCTTGCCGAGGTTTTTGAGGATCCTCAGGTTGTGGCTCGGCGGATGCAGATTGAGTTGCCGCATCCTTCTGCGGGGGTGGTTAAGGTTGTGGCTAGTCCTATTAAGATGAGTGGCACTCCGGTTGAGGTTTTGCGGCATCCGCCGTTGTTGGGTGAACATACTGATTCTGTGCTTGCTGATTTGTTGGGGTATGGGGTGGAGGAGGTTGCTTTGCTGCGGCGGCTTAAGGTTATTTGAGGTTTGTGTCGTGCAAGGGGCTTCTGGTGTTTGTGTTTTTATTGCAGTAGCCGCCTCCCCGGCGGGGGGATCACTTTCTTTGCTGCTGCAAAGAAAGTAATCAAAGAAAGCAGCTTTCTCAACCAGACACTGCCGCTTGAAAGGCCAACGGGATTAATGCGCGCCCTTGGTGACAATAGTTACCGGCCCCGGAAGCCTGCCCGGGGTTTGGTACGCAACGAGTACGCACCTCTCTTTGCCAAACGAAGTGGTCCGCAGTCATCCGCGCGGCGTTTTTGGCGCTCACGCGCCTTCGCCGTAGGGGTCTGCACGTGAACCCGGCAGATCAGCAAGGCTCACGACTCATCACATGTCCCCGCTTTAATGCTATTCGGCCCTACCGTTACTTTGAGGTCGGCAGTAAAGAAGCGCCAAACACCGTTGGCCAGTAGTTAAAACTGATGCTTCCATTCAGCCTCAGCGTGGCTTTGAGATCATCAGCAAAGAAGCGCCAAACGTGGTTGGGCCGAATAGCGTTAAAGCGGGGAGATTTGATGAGTTGTGAGCCTCGGCGATCTGCCGGGTTCACGTGCAGACCCCTACGGCGATGGCGCGTGAGCGCCAAAAACGCCGCGCGTATGACTGCGGACCACTTTGCTTGACCAAGAGAGGTGCGTGATCTCTGCGTACCAAGCCCCGCGCAGGCCTCCGAGGTGGGTGACTATTGTCACCAAGAGCGACCATTAATCCCCTTGCCCTTTCAAGCTGCACTGTCTGGTTGAAAAAGCTGCTTTCTTTGGTGACTTTCTTTGCAGCAGCAAAGAAAGTTACCCCCCCGCCGGGGAGGCGGCTACTGAATATAAAGCACAAACAACAGCAGCCCCTTGCACGACACCAACGCCCTTAACCCTTCCAACACCTAGTAAGAACTCCAATCCTCAAAGACTCAAACACCCCCTTCGTCCCCCGCCGATAATCCTCAAGCGCGCGATAAACCACCCCTTGCCCCACCAACAAAATCGGCACATTCAACAAAACCATCACGATATTCATAAGATCCGACAGTGCCCATAAATTAGGAAGCTCAAGCCCCGCAAGCACAGTCAAAGCACCGAAGGGCACAAAAACCAGCGACCCCAAAACCCGAATCCCAAGAATAAACCGCGAACTCCGCGAAATGAAATTCGCCGAAATCTCGGCAAAGGAGATCATCCCAAGCAGCGTGGTAAAAGCAAAAAGCCCATAACACGCACACATGATGATCCTGACCGCATGCGCCGCAAACCCCGGCACCAACGCCTGCACAGAACCCAGATAAACCGTGATCTTCGAAGCCCTGACCGATTCCCACGCCTGCCCATCCAAAGCCCCGGTCCATACATGCGCCATCACGACGATAAAGCCCGTCATCGTGCAGATGACCATGGTGTCGAAGAACACGCCGAGACTCTGCACGAACCCTTGCTCGCAGGGATGATCGTTATCCGCAATAGCAGCAGCCATCGTAATGGTCCCCTGCCCCGCCTCATTCGACATGAGCCCACGCTTCACCCCTTGCGCCAACGCAGTCCCCATCGCACCGCCGAAAAGCGCATGCGGCGCGAACGCCCCCACGATCACCTCATGGAAAAAGTAAGGCACCAACGGCAGATTGATCCCGATGATCACCAGCGACATGAGACAAAACAACGTCGCCTTGATCGGCACCAAAACATCGGTATAAGCGGTCACCCGCCGAATCCCGCCCATGATGATGAACGAACACGCCACCACCAGCACGACCGCGATCCCGTAATACACACTCGAAGTACGCGCGAGATGCTCGCCGGAAACCGTATCCGCAATAGTGCCAATCGCCGTGAACACATTGAACGTCTGCGGCGGCACATTGAACAACGCATACACGATGAACACCAGCGACAAAAACGTCCCCACCGCGCGCCGATCGCCGAGAATGCGCCGCCCATAAAACGGCAACCCGCCGACGAATTCATCGCCCTTCTTTTCCTTGAACAACTGCGCAAGGGTCGATTCCATGAACGCCGTCGCCATCCCGAAGAACGCGGCGATCCACATCCAGAACAACGCGCCCGGCCCGCCCACGGAAATCGCCCCGGTAATGCCGACGATATTCCCCGGCCCCGCACGCATCGCGAGTCCGAGCATGAACGACGCAAGCGCGCTGACGCCGGTGCGCGATGTCTGACGCCGCAACATCATCCGCACGATGCGCCGCGGGCTCATGGTCTGCACGAAGCGCGTGCGCCAGGAAAAATACACGCCCACGCCGATCAGCAGCAGGATCGCAAACGGAAACTGCCCGAGCACGGGAAGGCGCGCATAAGCGGAAAAGTTCGTCGGGAAATCCCAGAGAAAGTCGGAGATGGGCGCAATGAACGCGAAGAATGCGTTCACGGTCTGGAAAAGATGCTCCACGCGGGCCTTCCTTTTACTTCACCTGCATCGACAGCAGGACTTCGACTACAAAAAGCGAGATTCGAGGGAATCTGGCGGGCTATTCGTCGCGCGGCGAACGCGCGGAGGACGAGCATTATAAAGCCCTTGAAAAAGCGCCCCGGCACCCGCGACGGCACGCGCTTTGACCGCTGCGTCGCAACCGTCAGCCTTCGAGGGTTGCGTCATGTAGAATCAACCTCATATCAATGGCATACGAAAGCGTTCCGGCTGCATGGAGCGCTTGCCCTATCGCTCACGCGCGCAAGCGCACCCGCTGGCCACTCTTTTCGCATGAACACCGATCGCAACGACGCCCCCGCGCCATCCAATTTCATTCGCAACATCATCGAAGACGACAACCGCTCCGGCAAATGGTCGCAGCGGGTGGAAACGCGCTTCCCGCCCGAGCCGAACGGCTATCTGCATATCGGCCATGCGAAGAGCATCTGCGTGAACTTCGGCCTGGCCGGAGATTACGGCGGCGTGTGCCATCTGCGTTTCGACGATACGAATCCCGAGAAGGAAAGCACCGAATACGTCGATTCGATCATCGATGCCGTGACATGGCTCGGCTTCGACTGGAACAAGAACGGCACGGAGCACAAGTACTTCGCGAGCGACTACTACGACAAGCTGTACGAGTTCGCCGAGATGCTCATCAAGAAAGGTCAGGCGTATGTCGATAGCCAGACCGCCGAGGAAATGCGCGCCACGCGCGGTTCGGCCACGGAAGCGGGCATCAACTCGCCGTATCGCGACCGGTCGCCCGAGGAAAACCTCGATCTGTTCCGCCGCATGAAGGCGGGCGAGTTCAAGGAAGGCGAGCACGTGCTGCGCGCGAAGATCGACATGGCCGCGCCGAACTTCAACATGCGCGATCCGGTCATCTACCGCATTCGCTTCGCGCATCACTACCGCACGGGCGATACGTGGTGCATCTATCCCATGTACGACTACGCGCACTGCGTGTCGGACGCGCTGGAGAACATCACGCATTCGCTGTGCACGCTGGAGTTCGAGGATCATCGTCCGCTGTACGACTGGTTCCTCGCGCAACTCGCGGACGACGGCGTGTTCGCGCGGCCGCTACCGCAACAGATCGAATTCTCGCGCCTGAACCTCACCTACGCGATCACCAGCAAGCGCAAGCTGCTGCAGCTCGTGCAGGAAAATCATGTTGATGGCTGGGACGATCCGCGCATGCCGACCATCGTCGGCGTTCGGCGGCGCGGCTTCACGCCGGAAAGCATTCGTCTGATGGTGGAACGCGTCGGCGTGACAAAAGTGGATTCGTGGATCGACATGAGCGTGCTCGAAGGCGCGCTGCGCGACGATCTCGACGAGAAAGCGCCGCGCGCGATTGCCGTGCTCGACCCGCTCAAGCTCATCATCGACAACTATCCGGAAGGACAGAGCGAGTCGTGCAGCGCGCCGGTGCATCCGCATCATGCAGAGCGCGGCGTTCGCACGTTCCCGTTCTCGCGCGAGTTGTGGATCGAGCGCGAAGACTTTCAGGAAGCGCCGCAGAAGGGTTATTTCCGTTTGTTCCCCGGTAATAAAGTGCGCCTCAAGTATGGTTTCGTCGTCGAGTGCACGGGCGCGGAGAAAGACGAGAACGGCAAGATCATCGCGGTTCACTGCAACTACTTTCCGGACAGCAAGTCGGGCACGGAAGGCGCGAACGGCTACAAGGTCAAGGGCACCATTCACTGGGTCAGCGCGGCGAGCGCGTATGCGGCGGAAGTGCGTATCTACGACCGTCTGTTCAAGGAGCCGCAACCGGGCGCGGGCGGCGCGGAGTTTCTGGATGCGCTGAACCCGGACTCGAAGCGCGTGGTGAACGCGTATCTCGAACCCGGCGCGCGCGAGGCGAACGCCGAGGACCGCTTCCAGTTCGAGCGGCACGGTTATTTCGTCGCGGACCGGCTGGATTCGCAACCGGGCAAGCCGGTGTTCAACCGCATCGTCAGCCTGCGCGACAGTTGGGGCAAGCCCGCCTGAGCGAGCGGTTCGGCGGTTATCGCAACGGATCACGCAGCGGCCGGCGCAGGCTCATCGGTTTCATCGAGTCTGGCCGCCGCTTCGAACGAGGACGATATGAAGCTGCCGCACTCCCCCGCGCATTCTTCCGCGCGGGTATCGTCGAATGCCGGACGCCGTGCGTCGGCGTTGCTGTGTTTCATCGCGGCGCTCTGGCCGTGCATCGCCACACCCGCTGATCTCGTTGGGCCCACCGCCGATCCGGCGCCGCCTTCCGCGACCTTGCGCAAGATTCAGGAGAACAACGCGATCGTGCTCGGCGTGCGGGAATCGTCGGTGCCGTTTTCCTATCTCGACGACAAACAGCAGCCGGTCGGCTATTCCTATGCCATCGCGCTCAGCGTGGTGGACGACATCAAACAACGTCTGAATCTGCCGAAACTCGCGGTGAAGAACGTGCTCGTCACATCGTCGAACCGCATTTCGTATGTGGTGAACAACCAGGTGGATCTGGAGTGCGGGTCCACGGCGCATCTGACGGACCGCGACACGCTCGTGTCCTTTTCCAACAGCTTCTTTCAGTACGGCATTCGCATGGTGGTGAAGCGCAAGTCGGGTATCCGCGATTACGACGATCTCGCGGGCAAGACCGTCGCGACCACGGCGGGCACGTCCGACGAACGCCTTCTGCGGCAGATGTCGATCGACCGAAACTTAAGCCTGCGCATCATCAGCGCGCGCGATCACGCCGAGGCGTTCGCCGCGCTCAAGAGCGATCGCGCGGTCGCCTTCGTGATGGACGACCCGCTGCTCTACGGCAAGATCGCGCAGGAAGGCGCGGCGCGGCGGCAATACATGGTGACAGGCGATTCGCTCGCGAACGAAACCTACGGCTGCATGATGCGCAAGGGCGATCCGGTGTTCAAGCGCATCGTGGATGACACCATCGCCAACATGCAGCGCTCGGGCGCGGCGGCGAAGCTCTACGAAACGTGGTTCATGCAGCCGATTCCGCCGGACGGCATCAACCTTCAGTTTCCGATGTCGCAGGAAATGAAGACGCTCTTCGCGCATCCGAACGACCGGACGGTGGATTGATCAGAGCGTGTCGTGAAGGTCGGCGAGCGACAGCGTGGTCTGGAACAGGCGCGCGAGGCTGCGGCTGGCGTAGCGGTCCACGTCGAGCGGGCTGACCCAGCGGTAGGCGTCCATTTCGGGGATCATCGTGCCGTCGCTGTAGCGCGGGAAGTAGGAGACGCAGGTGCAGTCTTCGAGCCGCACTTCGTCGTCCGACACACGCACGGCGAACAAGTGAAGATCCTTGTCGCGCCGATAGACGAAGCGCCCCAGATCCTTCAGGCGCGACGCCGGCAGCACGATGCCCGTTTCTTCCATGAGTTCGCGCAGGGCGGCATCGACCGGTGCTTCGCCGGGATCGGACGCGCCCTTGGGCACGTCCCAGTGCGTGGTTTCGGTTGCGTGGCACAGCAGGACATCGCCCTGTGTATTGATGATGACCACGCCGCAGGAGACGCTGCGGGCGGTCATGGCGTGTCTTCCCCGGTCATCACTGCTATCACTGTTTCTTGAGCGCCCATTTGCCGCTGGCCTGCTTGCAGGCGGTCGGCGTCCAGGTTTGCGTTTGTCCCTTGGCGATGGCGATGAGTTCGACCTTGCGGCACTTCAGGCCGCCCTCGTCGAGCGTTTCCTTCGGCGTGATCGTGCCGTGGATCGCCACGCTGTTGCCCGTGCCCTTGTTGCTCCAGTCGAGCGATTCGCCGTCCTTCTTCGTTTCGAGCGCCTCGCGCGCGGCGGTATTGAGCGCGGTGAAATCGCGCTCCTTCATGTAGGTGACCGGCGTGTTGTTCAGGAAGCCGAGATTGGCGGCGAACGCGCCCGCGCTCGTCGCGATGAGCGCCCCGGCGATGACAGCGCGAATGCAGTGTCGGGAAAGCATGGTGGTGTCCTCGTTGCGAATTCGTTTGTGAAGCGGTACTCACGAACGGCGCTCGGCGCGCCGTGCGCAAGATGCGGGCCGCAACGAGGATAGCATGACGTCGGGCGTTCGGCCGCCCCGCGGATCAGCGTCCGCTCACTCCTTCGCCTCCTTCATCTCCCCGATCGCCGTCCCCTTCTGCGAGTCCTTATCCTTCGCGGGATCGTACCCATCGGTCAGCGTGTTGAGAAACGCCACGACATCCTTGATCTCCGCTTCATCGAGCGCGGGCTTGTCGCCCTTCTTGCGATCGAACGGCGGCTCGACGTTCACGTTCTCCCAATACTGCTTCGGCAGATCGTCGAACTTGCGCAGGACGCCGTTCTTCACCGGATAGAACTTCTCCGGATTGGTATCACGCATCACGTAGAAGCGCACGACTTCATCGAGCGAATGGTAGATGCCGTTGTGGAAGAACGTCTTGCGCGTCGCCACATTGCGCAGCGACGGCGTGCGGAAGATGCCGCAAAACTCGCTGCGCCCTTTCAGGTCGGTGCGTTCCGGTCCGCATGCGCCGAGGTCGTGATATTTCGGGTCTTTGTTGACGGCGAGATCGCGATTGCGCGGCACGCCCAGCGCGATCAAACCGAAATCGCTGAACTGCGGCGGCGTGCCGTCCTTCGCGCGCTGGCTGATGTGACACGCGGCGCAATTGCCTTTCTTCTCATCGTTGAAGAGTTCGAGACCGTGCAGTTCGGCATCGTTGAGCTTTGCGCGGTTGGCGAGGAATGCATCGAATTTGCTGGTGTAGGGGAAGAACTTCTGCGGCGACTGCTCGAACGCTTCGAGCGATTGCAGCACGGACTCGAACGCACGATCGTCGTTGTCGAACACATTCGCGCCGAAGGTCTTTTTGAAGTCGTCCGCATAAGGCGACGCCTTCACCGACGCCACCACCTTCGCCGGCGTGCTGCCCATTTCGAACGACGACAACAACGGAATGCGCGCCTGATCCGCACCGTGATCGACGCGGCCATCCCAGGTCAGACCGCCGGTCGGACCGGCATCCACGGACTCGTCGCCCTCATCGTCGGAATCGTGAAAATGCTCGGTGAACTGCGGCACCGATTGCAGATATCTGAGCGATGGCACCGCACGAAATCCCGGCCGATGCATGTCGCTTCCGCCCAGTTGCACGGACAGCGCATTGGGCGGCCCGAACGCGTGCTGCGGGCTATGACACGACGCACACGCGAGCTTGCCCGAACCGGAAAGCGAAGGATCGGCGAACAGCTTTTCGCCAAGCGCGGACATCTGTCGGACGTGCGCGAAGACTTCCGCGCGCGATTGTCCTTGCGATGCCGCGACCTTGACTGCCGTGGTTTCCGCTGCATCCGCCGGGCGTGAATCGCAGCCATTCAAGGCCACGGTGGAAACGATCAGCGCAAGGGAACATAGAACCAACGGCAAACGCATCGAAGACATGACTTGGCAAAGGCAAATTGAAAGATGCGCAAGCGTATGTCGTCGAGATGACTTTCATGTGTCAAACAAAAATGACGGTTCCCAGAAAGCCGTATCGAAACTTTATTTCCTCAACATTACGTTATTGAAAGCGATTTTACATGGAGATGTAAAACGTCGTCGCCACACTGCGCACGCCGGCGGACAAAGGCTTTCATCGAAAGCAAAGCCCGCGTTTCGCGCCGGTCCCCAACACAAGAGAGAGCTCATGAACAAGAAACTCGTTTGCGCGGTGCCGCTCGCGGCGACCGCTGCATTCGGCCTCTACGCCTGCGGCGGCAACGACGACCATCACGACATCAACGAAGTGAAGAACGTCGTGGTGATCTACGCGGAAAACCGCAGCTTCGACAACCTCTACGGCAACTTTCCGGGCGCGAACGGTCTGCAGAACGTGACGGCCGCGAGCGCGCAACAGCTCGATCGCGACGGCACGGTGCTCGCCACGCTGCCCAAGGTCTGGGGCGGTCTGACGGCAACGGGCGTCACGCCGGTGGTCTCGGAAGCGATGACGGCGAATCTGCCGAACGCGCCCTTCGCCATCGACGATGCGAACGGTTTCAACACCGCGCTCAACGTGACGACGCGCGATCTGTATCACCGCTTCTATGAAAACCAGATGCAGATCGACGGCGGCAAGAACGACAAGTTCGCCGCATGGGCCGATTCGGGCGGTCTGGTGATGGGCCATTACAGCACGCCGCCGCAGCAGCTTCCGCTCTACAAGATCGCGCAGCAATACGCGCTCGCGGACAACTTCTTCATGGGCGCGTTCGGCGGTTCGTTCCTGAACCATCAATGGCTCATCTGCGCGTGCACGCCGACTTATCCGAACGCCGACAAGGCCGCGGCCAAGCCGTCGATCTCGGTCGTGAATCCGGATGGCGTGACGCTCACACTGGCGTCGAATTCCCCGGCGTCCGCGTTGACGGGCATTCCGAAGTTCCAGAACTCGGGCAACCTCACGCCTGATTTCTTCGCGGTCAACACGATGCAGCCGCCGTATCAGCCGAGCGGCAACACGCCGGCCACGGGCGGCGACGCGACGCTGGCCGACCCGAACGCCGCCACCACGCTGCCGCCGCAGACGCAGCAGCATATCGGCGATCTGCTGAACAACGCGGGCGTGAGCTGGGCGTGGTACGGCGGTTCGTGGGGCGCGGCGCTGGCGAGCCGTTCGGTGATCTACGGTTCGACCAACTCGGTGCCGAACTTCCAGACGCACCATCAGCCGTTCAACTACTTCGCCGATCTCGCGCCGGGCACGACCAACCGCGCGCAGCATTTGCTCGACGGCGGCACGGCGGGCACGGAGTTCATCAAGGCGATCGATGCGGGCACGCTGCCGTCCGTGTCCTTCTACAAGCCGCAGGGCAACCTGAACGAGCACGCGGGTTACACGGACGTTGCCTCGGGCGATGCGCACATCGCCGACCTCATCAGCCATCTGCAGAAGAGCCCGCAGTGGAAGAACATGGTCGTCGTCGTGACGTATGACGAGAATGGCGGCTTCTGGGATCACGTCGCGCCGCCGAAGGGCGACCGCTGGGGTCCGGGCACGCGTATTCCGGCGCTCATCATCTCGCCGTACGCGAAGAAGGGCTTCGTGGATCACACGCAATACGACACCACGTCGATCCTGCGCTTCATCACGAAACGCTATAGCCTGCCGACGCTCACGGGCCTCGCCGCACGCGATGCCGCGCTGGTCGCCAATGGCGGCAAGGCGATGGGCGATCTGACCAACGCGCTGGATTTCAGCCAGTAAGTCTCGCGTGGTGATGTGAAAGCGGGCCGCGGTCTTGATGACGCGGCCCGCTTACTTTTGCACGACGATGACGTCATGTTTCCGACAGCATCGACGAAAGCAATGAAAGCACTTCAAGGATTCGCGAAGACGGATGCCAGATCGCTCGTGCGTGTGCCGCTCGCTTGCGCCAGCACGCGCGCTTCGAGTTCGTCGAGATGCTCACGCATGGCTTCGAGCGCGGCATCCCGTTCGCCTTGTTCCAGCGCATCGACGAGACGCGCGTGTTCGTCGCAGGCGCAATTCGAGCCTTTCGTCGGATCGAACAGCGCCTTGTACAACTCCGTGCGCGAAACGAGCTTGCCGAGAAACGCCTGAACATCTGCCGCGCCCGCCATCTCCGCGAGCAGCAGATGAAACCGCCCGGCAAGCTGCACGCCTTCCGCCACGTTCCCGCTTTTCTGCGCCCGCTTTTCTTCCTTCACATGCGCGCGCAACGCCCGCTTGTCCTGCGTTCGCAACGCACCGCACAGCACCGCGACGATGCCCGCCTCCACCACTTGCCGCGCACGATAGACCTCGCGGATATCCTCGACCGATGGCGACGGCACGAACGCACCGCGATTCGCCTCCAGAACCAGCTTGCCTTCCGCCCCGAGCCGCGCGAGCACCTTGCGGATGGTGCCGCGCGTGCAATCGAACGCGGCCGCCAGATCACGCTCCACGAGTTGCGCGCCCGGCGCGAGCTTGCCCTGCAGCAAGGCGGAGGTGATCGCGGCATGAACGCGCTCGTCCGGCGCGATTTCGTTCGATGATGTGTCCTTGCGGGATGCCATGAAAGCGTGCGATATGAAGTGGTTCCGCATTGTAGCGAGCGCGTGCGCAAATTTCGCCTATCACCGCGCGCGCATGTTTGGTTGACCAAAGATTGTTAGAATGGTCAACCAAAACCGAGGAGTCAAGCTCATGAAACCACCGGTCTGGATCATCGACGCACGACCGTTCGGCAATGCATCCGTGGATATGCGCATCGATGGCGCGATCATCGACAGCGTGACCGCGCACGGCGAACGCAGGCCGGACGCAGGCGATACGGTCATCGACGCCAAGGGCGCGCTATTGCTGCCCGGTTTCGTCGAAGGTCATACGCATCTGGATAAAACCACGTGGGGCATGCCGTGGTATCGCAATGCCGTGGGGCCGCTGCTGACCGATCGTATCGACAACGAACGGCGCTGGCGCGCGCAAAGCGGTCACGATGCCGCCACCGCCTCACGCGCGCTCGCGCTTGAATTTTTGCGGCGCGGCACCACGCGAATCCGCACGCATGTGGATATCGATACCGATGCCGGCCTGCGCCATCTCGAAGGCGTCGCCGCCACGCGCGATGCACTCGCCGACGTGCTGGACATGCAGATCGTCGCGTTCCCGCAATCCGGCGTGATGAAACGCGCCGGCACGCGCGCACTGCTCGATCGCGCGTTGCAGGATGGCGCGGATGTGCTCGGCGCGCTCGATCCCGCTTCCATCGATGGCGATCCGGCCGCCTCGCTCGATATCACTTTCGCGGTCGCCGCGAAGTACGCGAAACCGATCGACCTGCATCTGCACGAACCGGGCGAACTCGGCGCGTTCACGTTCGATCTGCTGCTCGACCGCGTGCAGGCGCACGGTTATCAAGGGCGCGTGGTCGTGAGCCATGCGTTTTGTCTCGGCGCATTGCCCGATGCGCGGCGCGGCAAGCTGCTCGAACGCATCGCGCGGCTTGATGTCGCGTTGCTCACGACAGCGCCCGCTTCCGTTGCGGTGCCGCCGTTTCGCGAAGCGCGCGCGGCGGGCGTGACGCTGTTCGGCGGCAATGACGGCATCCGCGATACATGGACGCCGTTCGGCTCGCCCGACATGCTCGAACGCGCGATGCTGATCGCCATGCGCTACGACCTGCGTCGCGACGACGATCTCGCCGCCGCCTTCGAATGCGTCTCGACGCAGGCCGCGAAAGCATGCGGCTTCGCGCGTTATGGACTCGCGCCGGGCCAGCGTGCCGACCTCGTGCTCGTGGATGCCGACAGCATCGCGCATGCCGTCGCAATGCGTCCGCCACGGCGGCTTGTCATGGCGAATGGCGTCATCATCCCGGCGGATTTCACACGATGAACACGCGCGCTACACAAGTTGTCTGGCTTGCGGCCATCGTCGCGATCGGGTTGAATCTGCGGCCTTTGCTCACGTCCGTGAGTCCGTTGATGGGCGTGATCCTGCGTGACACGGGACTTTCGTATCGCGGGGCATCGATGTTGACCGGATTGCCGGTCGTCGCGATGGGTCTGTGCGCGTTCGGCGCGAGTGCGTTGACGCGTGCCATCGGCGAAGCGCGCGGCGTGGCCATCGGGTTGCTGGCCATCGCGGCGGCGTGTGCCGGTCGCCTCTTTGCTGGTGATGCCATCGCGCTCGTGCTGAGCGCGGCGGTCGCGGGCACCGGCGTCGCCATCATTCAGGCGCTTTTGCCGGGCGTGATGAAGACGCGCTTCGCCGCGCGTTTGCCCTTCGCAATGGGCTTGTATTCCGCATCGATCATGGCGGGCGGCGGGCTCGGCGCGAGCATCACGCCTGCCATCGCCACGCGTGCCACGTGGCAAACGGGGCTTGCCGCATGGGCCATTCCCGCACTCGTGGCGCTTATCGCATGGTTGCTGCTGACGCGTGCGGATACACGCAAATCGACGCACGTCGATGCATCGAACGCGCCTTCGCTTTTCACGAACCGCCGCGCGTGGGCATTGGGTATTTTCTTCGGGCTGGTCAACGGCGGTTATACGAGCCTCGTCGCGTGGTTGCCCGCGTACTATCAGCAACTCGGCCAGAGCGTGAAGGCGAGCGGCGCGTTGCTCGCCCTGCTCACGGTGTTTCAGGCATCGTCCGCGTTGTTGTTGCCGATGGCAGCATCGCGCTTTGGACATTTATTTGGCGATGCGAAGGATCGTCGTCCGTGGATCGCCTTAGGGCTTCTTGCGCAACTGGCGGGCTTTGCGTTGCTGCTGTTCGCGCCACTTGCTGCGCCCATCGCCGCCGTCGCGATGCTCGGCGGCGGGCTGGGCGGCGTGTTCGCCCTCACGCTCGTGCTGACGCTCGATCACGCCGACGACCACGCGCTCGCCGCGAAACTCGTTGCGTTCGTGCAGGGCGTGGGCTTCGTGATCGCGGCGCTCGCCCCGGTTGCAGCCGGCTTCGTGCGCGACATGAGCGGCGGCTTCACATTGTCATGGGCGATGCTTGCCGCCAGCCTCATCGCGATGATCGCCTTGAATTGCGCCTTTGGGCCGAACGGTTACGCGCGCGCCTTGCAGCAACACGAAACGAAGCGTGCGCGCCCTCACCTCACCGCGTGAGACGCGAAGTATTCGTCGAGCAAGTCCGTCATTTGCCAGACCGGACATGGACGCCTGCAATGTCCGTCGTAGCCTGCGTCCTTCAGTATCGCGATGGGTTCTTCCGGCAGGAATCCGCTCATCGCGATCACTAATCTTCCGGCCTTGTCGCTCTCTTCGCGCAATTCGCGCACGAGCGGATAGTTGTTGCATCCGCCAACACGTGTGTCGAGAAAGAGCACGTGCGGTTGCCACTCCGTCACATTGTCCCTGAGCGATGCGACATCCACCGCGAGCCGCGACGGAAAGCCCTTCAGTTCGAACAACGACACGAGCGATGCGCCGAGCACGCGCTCGGTCAGCGCGATCAACACGCGCCGCGACTCTGGCAGCACGCGCGTCTGCTTGCGATTCCACAGCGAGCATTGCGCGGGACTGGTTTCGTATGCTCGATTGTTCACTGGTTGCGTGATCCCTTTCGATGAGGCGGATTCGCGCATGAATGCGTCACGATGGCGCATTCATGCACCGGAACCGGGCCGAGCGTTGTCTTGTACGAGATGGTTAATTTTTTCCGATGCCTTGCCAGAGGCGGCTTCACGGACCGCTCCGATGGAGGCATCGGTGAACATAGGGCAGGAAGTGGGCCAACCTGCGCAGCGCTTTCTTGGCGGAATGATCAGATCAAATCTCTGATTTTGCCTTTCTTTCCTGAGTGCGATGCGCGTGGCGGCGATGGACGGATCAATGTCGGCAAGATTCGCGCGGCATGAGCTATGACTAAACGAAGGCAGGCAGGTCGGGCACGCGATACGCGCATCGAAAATACTTAGTTTCCCCTAATATCTCGCGTCGACCATTTGACCCAGCGTTCGTGCGTTGTTGCACATGCCGAAGCTCAGCCGGCGCACGATGCGTCCGGCTCGTCCGCACCCGATCGAGAGCGGAGGCATCTTGCCTGTCCGACGATTGACCTCTGCGTTGCGCGTGTTCGCGGCGAGCGTGCTCGTCGTGGCGTGCGTCGATTCGCATGCCGCGACGATGCTTCAGCCGGACGTCACGCGCATGATCGTGCGCGCGGTGCAGCCGATTTATGCGAGGGCCGGCGCGGCTGCGTCGGGCGCGGGCGGGAGTGCTGTGAACGCTGGCATCGTGCGCGTTCACCATCATCCGCTTGCTCGCTTCGGCTTCTCCGCGTTGGTTGGACTGGCGATCGTGCTTTCGGTGGTCGCCTATCGGTTTCGAGGCAAGCCGCAACAACCGCAAGAACCGGCCGACGCGCCGCGTTCCGATTGGTCGCCGCAACCGGTAGCCCGACAGCCTGAGCCGATTTTTGCGCAGTTTCCGCCGCCTGCTTCGGGCCGTCCTGCTGCTGTGCTCGTCAGTGAAGCGCCACTGCGCGCGCCTGTTCGATACGCGATTGAAAAGCCGAACGTTCGCATCGGTTCCGATGATGCCGGGGATCTCGTCGTGCGTGACGATTCGGTATCGCGTAGGCATGCGAATATTCGGTTCGAGTCGGGCGTGCTGTATTTGAGTGATTTGGGGTCGCGGGGTGGGACGTATCTGAATGGGGCGCGGCTTTTGAATGTGGCGGCGTTGAGGCCTGCCGACAGCATCAGGATTGGACAGACGGAGTGGCGGGTGGTGGGGGTGGAGGATGTGGTGGAGGATGTGGTGGTGGTGCGCGGGGTGGGTGAGGTGGTGGAGCGGCCGGGGCCTTGAGTTGGTTTTGGAAGAATAGAAGGCTTGGTGAGTATTCGTATGAATTGAGCCGGTACTCGACTCATCGGAGAAGGTTGGATGAGATGTCGTCGTTTCGAGTGACGCTTGATCTTCCCGCCAACAAACAAAGCTTAAGCCTGCATTGTTGATGATATGCGTCGATCGTGGGTCTATCTCCGCATGCGCGGAGGAACCTTCGCGTCTTGATACGCGGCCGACATCGAGCCGGGTCTATCTCCGCATGCGCAGAGGAACCGTGATCTCGCTCATTTCTCTCTCGCAATAGGTGGGTCTATCTCCGCATGCGCGGAGCAACCCTCATTGTTCGCTTTCGTAAAGTCGAGCATCCCGGTCTATCTCCGCATGCGCGGAGGAACCCGACGCGGATCAGCAGTCCAGCCGTACCCGTCCGGTCTATCTCCGCATGCGCGGAGAAACCCCCGATTGCAGACCTTTAAAGCGGTACGTCTGAGGTCTATCTCTGCATGCGCGGAGGAACCCTCAAAGGCGATGTCCTGCGCCTCCTTCCAGTCGGTCTATCTCCGCATGCGCGGAGGAACCGTGCCCGATGTCTACGAATGGACCGGCGCGTCGGGTCTATCTCCGCATGCGCGGAGGAACCTCTGTAGAAGATCATCTGAAGCGCCATACATTCGGTCTATCTCCGCATGCGCGGAGGAACCTGCATCGCCACTTCCTTCAGCCTCGTCTGCGCCGGTCTATCTCCGCATGCGCAAAGGAACCAATGTCGTGCCTCCGATCAAAGCTATCATGACCGGTCTATCTCCGCATGCGCAGAGGAACCAATGTCGCGCCTCCGATCAAAGCCATCATGACCGGTCTATCTCCGCATGCGCAGAGGAACCCAACTCGATGTCTTCACTCACCGTACTGAAGGAGGTCTATCTCCGCATGCGCAGAGGAACCACTCAGTCGCCATTTCCTCGGTCGGATCCGCCGGGTCTATCTCCGCATGCGCAGAGGAACCACGGCTGCATACAGCCGCACGCGTGTCGAGACGGGTCTATCTCCGCATGCGCAGAGGAACCTTTTTATGCATCGCCATGCCTGAGGCGACCTTGGGTCTATCTCCGCATGCGCAGAGGAACCCGGATGGCTCTCGGAGCGAACAGTTTGGGTAGCGGTCTATCTCCGCATGCGCAGAGCAACCGACAACTCGCTGATCGGCTTCACGCTCGCCGATGGTCTATCTCCGCATGCGCAGAGCAACCCCTAGATCATAACGTCCTGACCCAAAAAGAGAAACCGCCAAACCCATCTCCCAGAAAACCATAAATCCAAGACTCAAAATCCCTGACAATAAGCAATCACACTCATCACAATCAACAAGCAAAAGCCGCTCACTTTTAGGATTACTCGCTTTGCTTTCGCTTCGTTAATGGCTTAAAAATTCGGCCTACGATATTTTCAGAAGCGAACGCAATTCATGGGTAACTGGCTTCCCACCAATCCGGTCGAACGCCGCTTCATGGCCGTTCACGATGACTGGATGACTTTTGCCAACAATGAGCACGCCAATCTGCTTTATTGGCAAACAAGCGAAGCCGATCAACGCATCCTTGCGGCCTACATTCAACGACAAGACACGTTGTCGAGCGCGGTGCTGCGTCTGCAATCCAGTTTTGACAATGCCGACCAGTACGCCACCGACCTGGCCGCTGAAGTCACTGCCTGGTACGAGAACGGCAAGGAAGCTTCGGAAGCGCACGGCGTCAGAGCGGACTGGATATCGCCCGCGCGAGACCGCAACGAAGGCGCTACGTCTTACCTGCTCAGGCTGACGCATAGCCTTGTGCATCATCACCCGGACGTATTCCCGCAACTCGTGCTGATCCTCGAACCCGAGCCGATCCGCAAGCCCTCCGCTTTCGAGCGCTGGCTCGATGCCCTGCTCGATTGCCTCGAACGCGATGCGTGGCAATCACGCCGCCTGCGTATCGTGCTGACCGGCACGAACCCTGAGCCCTTGCCGTGGCTCACGAAGCGGCGCGCCCATCAAATCAGAGTACTGCACGGTCGCTATCACATGGAAGCGCTGCCGCGCGAACTGGTGGCCGAATCCGATCAACGCGGACCCGAAGCGGACTTTCGCCGCATGTTCGTCGCGATGAGCGGCGTCATGGAAAACGGCACGCCTTCGCAACTCGAAGCACTGCGCTCGCAAGCGCTGGCGATCACTCACGCTCACGCATGGTTCGATCAGAGCGTGGTCGTTCATCTGATCGCGGGCGCGGCCTACTTGAAGTGGAATTCACCGCAACTCGCCTTATCTGCCTATGAGGCAGCGACGCGTGCCGGCGAGCAAGCAATCCAGACTCAGCATCCTGCGGGCAACAAGCTGACCATCAACGGTCTGTTTGGCGAAGCGTCCGTCTACTGGATGCAAGCCGACTATCGCAGCGCCGCCAATCGCTACGAACAAGCCGCGCGACTGGCCGAAGCGGATCGGGATGGCTTGCTCGCGGTCGAAGGCTGGCGCATGTGCAGCGAGTGTTCCGCACAGTTGCGCGCAGAGGAACGCGCCATCGATACCGGCCTTCGTGCGCTGGATGCGGGCCATTTGATTCCCGTGCCACTGCGCGCCAACAGCAACCTGCAAATCGTCGCGCACAGCCTGCTCAAACGTATCGGCCTATTTCATAAGCAGCGCAGCGAATTGACCTCACGCCTCGCCGCCCTCTATGGCGAGGACTGGCCCGACACTCTCCGGCCACTCCCCGCCGAAGAAGTGACACGGCAGTACATCGACCGAATGCCACATGCGGCGCAACCGCAAGAGACCGAAGGGCGAGCGTAATGGGTTTGCTCGCGGTCACGCACATCACGCCGGTCATCGGCGTCGACGCTCATATGATCCAGCCCGTCGGTGCGCCGCCGGTGGTCCTGCCGCATCCGCACGTCGGACTGGTGCTCGATCCGATGGAGTATCTGAGCATGCTGCCCGAAGGCGTGGGCAGCATGGTCTCGATGGGCATGATGGCGATGCAGGTCGGCTCCATCGTCAAGATGGGCATGCGCAGTGTCGGCGCGGCGGCGGCCGGCGCAGCGGCCATGGGCGTCATGATGGCCGCGGGCGGCGGTGGCGGGCCGATCTGGGTCAACGGACTGATGCGCACCACCGCCGGCACGCAGACCATGCATTTGCCCGGTCTGCACTTCCCGATCCTCCCCGGCGTCTTCACCGGCCCCGATGCGCCCAGGCCCGCCGGCAACAGCGAATCGTTCCTCGGCAGCCTGTCCGTGCGCGCCAACGGCGATCCGATGTCCTACGCGGTGCTGCCCGCGCTGAGTTGCTGGTTCGCGGGCATGGCATCGTTCGCGCATAACAGCGAGCACACCCAACGCGAATCCGCCTCGCTGCCGACCTCGACGATGCTGCCCATTCCCGCCGGGCGTCCGGTTCTGGTGGGCGGTGCGCCCGTGCCGAGCATCACCGCGCTCGCGGGCATGGCCATGCAGAAGGCCAAAGCGCATGCCATGAAACGCGAGCCGAAGTTCTGCAAGCTCTCGAAGGCGATTCAGGATCGCATGGGCGACGGCTGGTGGGGCAAGTTCGTCAAGAAAGCCTCGCAATGGTTCTTCGGTGAGCCTGTCGATGGCGTGACCGGCGAAGTCATCGTCGAGCAACACGATTTCACCGTGAGCGGACGCCTGCCGCTCGTGTGGAACCGCTATTACGCCAGCCACGACATGCAGGCGGGCGCAGCCGGACATGGCTGGCGCACGCCCGCGGATATCCGCCTCGAACTGTTCGAACACGACGATGAGATCGGCGGCATCGTCTGGTTTGCGGACAAGCTCGTTGCCTTCGATCAGATGCCGTCCGCTCAAGGGTGGGATGCGCGCATCATCGAAAGTATCGGTGGTCATGCGCTCTATCTCGATCGCGAATGCCTGATCGTGCGCACGCGCGAAGGGGTCGAATATCGTTTCCCCTTGTCCGATCAGTGGCGGGAGCGCGCCTGCGCGGCACCTCTGAACCGGCCATTGGCGCTCTGGCCCGACCGGTTCAACGATCTGAACGGCAACGCGTGGCGCATCGAATGGCAAGCGGCATCCTCCTCGGCGTTGATGCGGCTGGTCGAGTATGCGGGCGATCGGGCGACGGGCCGTGTCGTGCATGGCGGGCACGGCAGCGTTCGCGGATGTCTGGGCAACATCACGCTGCACGATGCACAAGGCCACCGTCACCCGCTCGTGCGCTACGAACAGAATGATGTCGGCGATCTGGTCACCTCCTTCACCTACTTCGGACAGGGCCGGTTACATACGCGCACCGACGCGGATGGCACCTTCGAATACGCCGCCGGGCAGCATCACGCGCTATCACTACAACACCGAGGAACAACTCGTCGGCGTGAGCAATCCGCTCGGGCAAACGTGGCAGCTCAGACGGGACGCGAGCGGACGGCTGATCGAAGAAGTCGATTACTGGGGGCAATCGCGGCACTACGCGTACGATCCCGCCGGGCATCTGACGCGCACGCTCGATCCGTTGGGACAGGCGCTGGCCGTTCAGTGCGATCCGCTGGGACGCATCGTCAGTCGAACCACGCAGGCGGGCGATGAGGAACGCTACGTCTACAACCGCAAGGGCCAACTCACGCAGGCGACGAACGCGCACAGCACGGTCAGTCGCATTTACGACGCCGATGGCAGGCTCACGCGCGAGACGCAGCAGCAGCCCACGCTGTGCGGTGCGATCGATTATGCATATGACGAAGCCGGACGGCTCGCCACGCAACATCGCACGATGCAAGCGGGCGCGGGCTCAGCCTTCGAGCAGAAGCTGACCTATGGCTACGATGCGCTGAACCAGCCGCAATCTCTGCAGATCGACGATCGGGCGCCGATCCGCTTCACGCGCGACCGGGCCGGACGTCTGAGCCGCGTGAGCTTCACCGGCGAGCTGGAGCAGCTTTACGAATACGATCGCGCGGGGCGGCTCGCGCGTCAGACGACGATGCGCGGGGCGCAGTCGATCGATCAGGTTTCCTACCGCTATGACGTGCTGGGCAACCTCACGCTGCGCGACGATTCGCGGCTCGGAATCGATCAGTACCGCTACGATCCGCTGGGGCGCATCATCGCGCACACCGATCCGGGCGAACGCCTGCGGCACTTCGTGTACGACAAGCAAGGCGACCGCTTCATCGGTCAGCACATCGACCAAGGCCGACGCCAGTTGCAACACGATAATGGCACGCGCTGGCGGCTCGACGCGGCCGGGCAACTGATCGGGCGGTACGGTGCACAACTCGGCGTGCAACGTTTCGAGTGGGATGCGTTCGGGCGGCTCGCGCGCTTCGAGAACACGCAGAATGAGCGGTGGGCGTATCGCTATGACGCGCTTGGGCGGCGCATCGGCAAGCTGGCGGCGGGGGTGGAATACGTTGGCATGACGCATCGCGATGATGGGTCCCAGACGTGGTTCCTGTGGGACGGCGATGCGATGGCGGGTGAAGTGCGGCGTACGTTGTCGAATCAGCAGGGGCGGTTTTATGCGTACCATGCGGATAGCTTTGTGCCGTTGGTGATGCAAGTGGCGTTGGTTGATGCGGCTACGGGCGCCGCTTCTGTACCGACACCGCCTGCGCACTTGTACTATTACCAGAACGACGTCAATGGTGCGCCAGTGAGATTGCGCACGGGCGATGGAAGCATTGTTTGGGAAGCGCGTTATGGTGTGACGGGTGCGGTCGATCACGTAAAGGCACATGGGATCGATCAGCCCATTCGGCTGCAAGGCCAGTATTACGATGCGGAGTCAAACCTGCATTACAACCGCCATCGGTACTTTGATCCGAGTACGGGCTCGTTTATATCTCAAGATCCGATCGGACTTGCTGGTGGACTCAATCCGTATCAATTTGCACCAAGCAGTTTGGGATGGGCTGATCCGCTTGGATTAAGCTGTGGAAATGTCATTGGATTTGCTGAAGGTGCAGGAGAAAGCGCCCTCTCAAACGGCTCGCGTAATCAGCATGCAGCTCGCCATTTGATCGACGCCGGCGTTCTTCCTAATTGGAATAAAAGTACCGCTGCTGCATTCAAAGCTTTAGCGGTGTCTATATTGGAAAATCCTGCTGAAACATTCGAGCATGTTTTAAGGGATGGAAATGCTGTAAAAGGTTTTTCTGGTATTGTCGACGGACAAACAGTTGCGATCATGGTTTATAAAACTGGGCCAAATCAAGGGCAAATCGCCACGGCCGTCATTCCAAGTCCTGCGCAAGCAACAAATTGGGGAATCACACTATGAAAACGAAACAGGTACTGGGAATTTATTGGGACAGTGTCGTTGGCGAAGTAGGCGGACAAACTTTTTATCTTCTAAAGAAAGATATTGCATATAGTTCGCCTGACTTTCCTTTGTTCCTTTGGCCCAAAAATACTGAGGTTAAAAAACATAAGTTACATGGGGATAGCTGGGTTGTATGGCTGTGGGATCTGAAATTTTCAGCCTATCCGGAGGATTGGAAGGCGGCGACACAAAGAACATTGTTGTTTTTCGTGGACTCTGGAGCGGAGATCAGCTGGTGTGGGTTGGACGGTTGCTTTTCCGATCCTCCGAACCTTTTTGATCCAAAACAGATGTCAGGCGGCGTGTACGCGGCAACATATAAAGGCACTCGATTCTTGTGCCACACCGAACTTGACGGAGAGTTTCGAGCTTTGGATGACAGCGAGCTAATCAAACTAAAGCATGCTGCATCATTACAGTAAGGCGAGAATTTCTCTTGACCTATAACTATTGCGCTACCCGATATTGCATCGACGCGACACAGGCCAAATTTCATTCAAACGCTCATCTCCTCATGAGCCAACACGAAGCCCATAACGCAAAAAGCCCAGTCACACCGACCGGGCTTTTTCCTTGTCCCACTTGGCCCGCCCTACACGACTCGAACGTGTGACCTACGGCTTAGAAGGCCGTTGCTCTATCCAGCTGAGCTAAGGGCGGGTGTTTCTGCACGAGCACGAGCACAAGCACGTGCCCGGCAAAGAGAGCGGGATTTTACCTCATCCGCCAGAACGCGCGGCCTTGCATCGTCAAAGCGGCTGCGGATGCGTCATGAACCAGCCGAGGAAGAAAATCCCCGCGATCACGCAGTACACACCGAACGACGCCAGCTTGCCGTGGCCTTCGAAGTAACGCATCAGGAAACGCACGCTCAGATAAGCGGCGATGCCGGTCAGCACACCGCCGAGCAAGGCATCGGCGAGTTGCGACGGTGCGTGAAAGAGCTTCGGCAGTTCCAGCACGCCCGCCGCGAAGATGATCGGAGTGCCGAGCAAGAACGAAAACTCCGCCGCCGCTTCCGCCGTCAACCCCGCGCCGACGCCCGCGATCATCGTGAGACCGCTGCGCGAGAAGCCCGGAATCAGCGCGCCGATCTGCGCCAGACCCACCAGAAACGCCTGCTTGAACGTGAGCTTGTCGGGCGCCTGCATCGCGCGGCGCTTTTGCAGGCGGTCGCCGAACCACAAGAGCACGCCATTGACGATCAGCGCAGCCGCGACGATCCGCAAATCATGAAACAACGCTTCGAGCCGCTTTTCGAGCACGAGACCGACGATACCCGTCGGAATCGTACCGATGATGAGCGCCCACATCATATGGCCATCGTCGTTGCGGCGACCGCCGAGCGAGGCGAAGAAGCCGCGAATCAGCGCGACCCAGCGCGTGCGGAAATACCAGAGCAGCGCGAGCGCCGTGCCGAGATGCAGCGCCACGAGAAACGGCAGCAATTGCGGCGCATGTTTGTCGATATGCATGCCGATGAGCCCCGGCACCAGCAACGTATGGCCGAGACTGCTGACCGGAAAGAGTTCGGTCACGCCTTGCAGCACGCTCAAGAAAACGAGAAACCAGAGAGTCACGCGTCGGTCCTTTGTGAAAAGAGAGGATGGACGCGCCGTGCCCCGCAGTTCGCAAACATCGCGAAGATCGCAACCGGAAGGATGGGAACGGGGAATTGATACGAGAATACGGCGCGCGAAACGGACCGATTATGCCTAGCCGGTTATCGAGCGCCAAGCGATATGCGCATCGAATCGCGCAAGAAAGGTGTACGAAAGCAGATCGTCGGCGGAAGGGAGGCTCGGGGAAAGTCTTCGCTAAGACGGCACTAACGAACGACTAAGAAAGCCGCTTTGCGCTCAGCCCTTGAGCTTGTACAGGAAAATAGCCGTGCTCGCGCCGAACAGGCCGAACATCAACACACCCATTGCCATCGCCAAGTCCATGGTGACTCCTGTCCGTCTGCTTCCTCACATTGGAACCGTATAACAACACATCACCCTTCCTGGCGTCAGTCGCGATTTCCCGCAAAGGGTTTCTCCGTACTCAAAACACAGGCAGAATCGTCGCGTCCGGTGTGCAATCCGCCGGCCCATTTCACTCAACGATTCAACCGACACGGCGAGCCAACATGTCATCCGAACCCGAGATCATCGAAATCGAGCGCGACGGCGCGGCGATCCAGCTCGCGCCTGCCGAAGGCGGACGGCTCATGTCGTGGCGCGTGGGCGGCCAGCCGGTCATCCACTGGCCGGACCCGCTCGACCCTGCCGCGTGGGCCAACGCGCCCAAGATTCGCGGTGGCAATCCGCTGCTGTTCCCGTTTCTCGGCCGCCATTTCGTGAACGGCGAGATCAACAAATGGCGCGATCCGGAAGGCGTGGTCCACGATCTCGCGACGCACGGCTTCGCGCGCAATCTGCCCTTCTCGTCCACGCGCGATGCCGACGGCCACGGCCTGCGCATGACGCTCGTCGATAGCGATGCCACGCGTTCCGGCTATCCGTTCGCGTTTCGCTTCGAGGCGGCGTACCGCATCGTCGATGCGAACACGCTCGAAGTGGAACTCACCACGTCGAATCCGGGCGAAGTCGCGCTGCCCTATTACGCGGGGCATCACTTTTATTTTCATCTGCCGCATGAGCAGCGCGCCGAGAGCAGCGTGGAGTTTCCGCGCACGGAAGAACGGCATCAACTGCCCGATGGCGCGATCAGCGAAGCGACGCCCGGCAAGCCGCGCTATTCGCTCGGCGACAAAAGCATCGTGGATGTTTTCCATTGCTTCACGGGACCGTCGGACCAGCCGGTGCGGCTGAATCTGCCGGGGCTGAAGCGCACGATCAGCTTCGAATTGCATCAGCCGGATTCGGTGCCGTGGTACGCCGTCACCACGTGGACCGAATCGGATACGGCGGACTTCTATTGCGTGGAGCCGTGGATCGGCCTGCCGGATGCCATCCACAACGGGCGCGGTCTGCGCTGGCTCGCGCCGGGCAAGACGGAGACGGCATCGCTCAGGCTCGTCGTCACACCGCTCGATTGAACCGTGCGTTATCGAGGTCTTTTGTACGACGAAGTTCAACCCGGTAAAATCGCGCCTTTCGATCCGCCGCGCGCCCTCTTGCGCGGCGGCGCTTTGCGAGGTCAGGTTTTGGTTTTGCACACAGGATTTAAAAAGCTTCTCGCCGCCACGTTGACGGCGTGCGTGGTCACGACATTGGTGGCATGCGGCTCGGCTCCGGTCGGTCCGGGCTTCTATCGCGTCGAGCGTGGCGACACGTTGAGCAAGATCGCGCGCGACAAGGGCACGTCGGTCGCCAATATCAAGCGATGGAACACGCTCGCCAATCCCGATGCGATCGAAGTCGGGCAAGTGCTGCGTATCGCGCCGCCGGCGGGAACGGCGACTGTTGCCACGCCGGGTAATACCGCCAAGAGCGACGCCAGCGCCGACACGCTCGCGCAAACCAAGGCAGGACCGGGCGTGTCGCTCGTCTGGCCCGCGCAGGGCAGCGTGATCCGTGGCTTCGATGGCAAGAACTCGAAGGGCATCGACATCGGCAATGCGGCGGGCACGCCGGTCGTCGCGGCGGCGGCGGGCAACGTGGTGTACGCGGGCAACGGCCTGCGCGGCTACGGCAACATGCTGATCCTTAAGCACAACGACGACTATCTCACCGCCTACGCACACAACCGCGTGCTGCTGGTGAAAGAAGGCCAGCAGGTCCGGCAAGGACAACAGATCGCCGAAATGGGCGACACCGACAGCGATCGCACCATGCTGCACTTCGAAGTGCGATATCTGGGCCGCTCGACGGACCCGGCGCGCTATCTGCCGGCACGCTGAACGCCGGACACAGAAGGCCAAAAAAGACTACGAGGATTTATCGATGAAGAGGATCAAACCCGCCGCATTGCTCGCGGCGCTGGGCGTGACATTGAGCGTGACACTGGCCGGCTGCGCGCACGGCCCGACCATGACCTACCTGCCTTCGGGCGACACGGGCTTTGCGATCAATTGCAGCGGCGCGGATGCCAGCACGAGCTGGGCGGCGTGCTACAAACAAGCAGGCGAGATGTGCGGCGCGTACGGCTACGAAGTGGTGTCGAAGGACACCGACAACGGCGCGACGGCGGGCGGTTCGGTGGGTGGAATCTTCGGCGCGAACGTCAAGAACCGGTCGATGGTGATCCGCTGCAAGCAGTAAGCGCGGCATCGTCCAGGCTGCTCGCTTGATGATGCTTCGCGCGGCGCGCTTTCCAGTGCCCGGACAGCGGATCGATATGCGCCGCGAACGCCACGAGCGATCCGATGGCGAGCGGTGCGACGGCGGCAAAAACCAGCAGCAGAGCCATGACGATGACATTTTGCAATGAAGTCATCGGATCATACGCTGGCGGAAATAAATGCGCTCAAATGCCCGCAGCATTATTTGGTCAAGTATTCGTGACCGATCGACATTTTTACCGCGCAAACGGTTGGCGTGCCATGCACGCGTAGGTTTGTGTGCGTGATGGCTTGCAAGCGGTTACGGTCCGATACAAGCGCACACAGCAATCGTTCGGCGTGCTTTCTAGAATGTCGCCAGCCCGCGTTTTTCTCTGCGCGAACAGTGTGCGCGGGTCAGAAGCCCCGGTGTGCCCGCATCGGGGCTTCGCCTTTTTATCGAGGCTTTATTGAGGCTTCGAAGACGGCGGCGTATCCATGGACGGCGGCGTCATGTCGGTCGGCACGCCCTTGTAGTCGGGCGGATCTTGCGGCGGATGTTTCTGGCTGGGCGATTCGGCGGAACACGCGGCGAGCGCCAACGTGAAGGAAGCTGCAAGTACGAGCGAAACGACGATACGCGGCATGAGAGTCCTTGTCCTTCCTGAGCTTGGGAACCTGGAAAACGACAAAGGGGTTACAAGCCTGAACTTGTAACCCCTTCATGTATCGTGGTCGGAGCGAAAGGATTCGAACCTTCGACCCTCTGATCCCAAATCAGATGCGCTACCAGGCTGCGCTACGCTCCGTCGAGCCACGGATTGTAGCGTGTCATGTTCATTGCCGCAAATGTCTTTGCTAAATATCTTGGTGAAGGGCACGATTGTTGCCCCGAAAGCCTGTGTGGACGTCGTCCGCCGCATCATCCAAGGAGACATTCGATGAACCTCATTCTCTGGCGTCACGCCGAAGCGGAAGATCAGGCCGCGAGCGATCTCGCCCGCCAGCTCACGCCGCGCGGACGCAAACAGGCGCAAGGCATCGCGAAGTGGCTGAAGGCGCGCATCGACGATGACGCGATGATCCTCGCCAGCCCCGCCACGCGCACGATCCAAACCGCCGAGGCGTTCGGCGACCGTTACAGCGTCGTCGACGATCTCGCGCCCGGCTCAAGCGCGCAGACCGTGCTCGATGCAGTGGGCTGGCCGGAAGGCATCGCGGAGACGATTGTTGTAATCGGGCATCAACCGACGCTTGGGCGCGTCGCGTCGTTGCTGATGACCGGACAGCAAGCCGAATGGTCGATCAAGAAGTCGGGCGTCTGGTGGTTCCAGCAGCGCGCACGCAATGGCGACGGGCAAGTGGTGCTGCGCGCGGTCATCAATCCCGACATGCTTTGAGCAGCTTAAAGAGGTGAAAGCAGGCGTCAGCGCACGTTCATGCGAATGTCGTTTCATCGAAACGTCATTGCCATGCCATGCGAGCGTCACCCGGCGTTACTACTCTGGCGGAAATTCAAGCCACCCGCTTAAGTTCGCCGAGGAACGCCCATGCAAGATCGTCCGACGCCTGTCCCGCAACTCGGAGCGTCATCGCGCACGCTCGATTCGCGCCGCAAGCTCCCGCGCAATTCGGAAACCGTCACAGAGCAGCATCGCCTTCAGGTTTCGTGGGCGCGTTCGGAAGATGCGGTTCGCGAAGCGCAACGTCTGCGCTATCGTGTGTTCTCCGAAGAAATGGGCGCGCGCCTCTCCGGCCCCGCCGGACTCGATGTCGATGCCTTCGATGCCTTCTGCGATCACCTGCTCGTGCGCGATCTCGACACGCTGAAAGTGGTCGGCACGTATCGCGTGCTGCCGCCGCATCAGGCCGCGCGCATCGGCCGGTTGTATGCGGAGAGCGAGTTCGATGTCTCGCGCCTCACGCATCTGCGTCCCAAGCTCGTGGAAGTCGGCCGTTCGTGCGTGCATCCGGATTATCGGAACGGCGCGGTGATCATGTCGCTGTGGGGTGGACTCGCCACCTACATGATGCAGAACGGCTACGAAACCATGCTCGGCTGCGCGAGCGTCGGCATGGTCGATGGCGGCCATTACGCGGCCAATCTGTATTGCTCGCTGGCTGCGAGCGCGTTGACGGCGCCGGAATATCGCGCGTTCGCGCATACGCCGCTGCCGGTGGAAGAACTGCGCACGGGCGTGGAAGTCAGCCCGCCGCCGCTCGTCAAAGGCTATCTGCGTCTGGGCGCGAAGATTTGCGGTGCGCCTGCATGGGACCCGGATTTCAACACGGCGGACTTTCTCACGCTGTTTCGTCTGTCGGACATCAACGCACGATACGCGCGTCACTTCATGGGCGAAATGACGGCGCGTTGAGTCATCGGGGAAAGCATCGGGAAAAGATCAGTCGTCCGTATAAATCACGCGATAGGGCCGGCCGATCTTCTCCCACTCCATCGATTCCTGCACGAGGCTGTAATCGGTGAGCGGATTGCTCGCGACCCATTCGTTGGGCAGACGCACTTCGAAGCCGCCCGCCACTTCCCTCACCTCGATGCCGGGCAAACCGACATCCACGCGACGCCGCGACAGCAGCCACGCCAGCCGCAAACAGAACAACAATTTCCAGTCGATGTCGCGCGCCTGCGCCAGCTTGCCGAGCTTGCCCGCGTGACCGAGCACGAGCGCCGCGAGCCGCGCCTGATCCGTGCGCGAAAAGCCCGGCATGTCCGCGTTGCTCGCGATATACGCCGAATGCTTGTGATACGCGCTATGCGCGATTGACAGGCCAATCTCATGCAGCGACGAAGCCCACGCGAGGAACATGCGGTTTTCCTGACGCAAGTCTTCGTCCTCTTCTTCGAGTTGATCGTAGAAGCTGATCGCCAGTTCGCCGACGCGGTCGGCCTGCGCGGCATCCACGGCATAACGGCGCTTGAAACCTTCCACCGTCACCGTGCGCATGTCCTGATGCTGCGAACGTCCGAGCAGATCGTAGAGCACGCCCAGACGCAGCGCGGCATCGGTCGTATCGGCGTAATCGACGCCCAGTTCCTCAAACACGCCGAGCATGATCGACAGACCGCCCGCGAGCACCGGAATGCGGTCGGGCTTGAGCGCGATGAGCTTCAGCCGATTGACGTTTTCCGCCTTGATGACCGCGCGTTTCAGCCGTTCCAGCCCGCCACGCGAAATGCCGTGCGTGATGCCCGGATCGTTGAAATCGTTCGCTTCGATCAGTTCGGCGAGCGCGCGCGCCGTGCCCGATGAACCGATCGCCTGATCCCAGCCGGTCTGCTTGTATTCGCGCGAGATGATCTGGATTTCGCGCTTGGCCGCGAGTTCGGCCTGACGCATGGTGTATTCATCGACGTTGCCTGCCGGGAAGAACTGGCGGCTATGACTCACGCAGCCGATATACAGGCTTTCCATGTGAATCGGCGTGTAATGCGAGCCGATGATGAACTCCGTCGAGCCGCCACCGATATCCACCACGAGCCGCTTGCCCGCGCTCGCCGGCACCGAATGCGCCGCGCCCGCGTAGATCAGACGCGCTTCCTCGCGCCCCGCGATGACTTCGATGGGAAACCCGAGCGCCGCTTCCGCCTCGACGATGAAGTCGTGCGCGTTCTTCGCCACGCGCAGCGTGTTGGTGGCGACCGCGCGCACCTGTTCGGGATGGAAGTCGCGCAGCCGTTCGCCGAAGCGCTTGAGCGCTTCCAGCCCGCGCACCTGCGAGGCGCGGTCGAGCATCTTGTCCTTCGACAGACCGCCGCCGAGCCGGACCGGTTCGCGCAGTGCATCGACCTGATAAATCTGACTACCGGCAGGCGTTTCCTCGACTCGACCGACGATCAGCCGGAAGCTGTTCGATCCGAGGTCTACCGCTGCGAGCAAGTGGGGATGAGTGACCATCGGAGATCCAGGAATCGTGAGGTGGATGAGGCTGCTGTTGCAGCGCACGAATTCTATTCTAAGCCGACTGCCGACAGACTTTCTTCCACACGCACGGCGCGCGCTAGCGACGCTACCTGCAATGTGAGTAGAATTTGTGTCATACGTTGTGTCATAAAAAGTACATCATACTGTGAGAACATCCGAGAGTTTTCGTCCCTGTCCTATAGAGATCTATTCCCCGCCCCCGATGTCCATACGCTACCCGCTTTTCAATCGCGAACTGGGCATTCTTGGTTTCAACGAGCGCGTGCTCGCTCAGGCCGCCGATACATCGGTGCCGTTGTTGGAACGCCTTCGCTTCATCTGCATCACCAGCTCCAATCTCGACGAATTCTTCGAGGTCCGCATGGCGGGCCTTCAGGAGCAGATGCGCGACAACCCCGGCTCGCTTTCACCGGATGGCATGTCGCTGCAACACGTGTACGACCTCGTTTCCGAACGCGCGCAACGTCTCGTGCATCAGCAATACGCGATGCTGCATGACATCGTGTTGCCCGCGCTGGAGATGGAAGGCATCTACTTTCACGGCGCGGAAAGCTGGAGCGAGCAGCAGACCGCCTGGGCGCGCGAGTACTTCCTGAACGAACTGCTGCCGGTGTTGACGCCGATCGGGCTCGATCCTGCGCATCCGTTTCCGCGCGTGCTCAACAAGAGCCTGAACTTCGTGGTCGAACTCGAAGGCACCGATGCGTTCGGCCGTCAGGCGATGATGGGCATCGTGCAGGCGCCGCGTGCGTTGCCGCGGCTCGTGCGCATGCCGGAAGCGCTGTCGGGTTATCCGCATGGGTTCGTGTTGTTGTCGTCGTTCATGCAGCACTTCGTGAACGAGTTGTTCCCGCATCTCATGGTGAGGAACTGCAATCAGTTTCGCATCACGCGCAATAGCGAACTGTTCGTCGATGAGGATGAAATCACGAACCTGCGCGTGGCGTTGCAGGGTGAATTGCCCGCGCGGCATCTGGGTAATGCGGTGCGGCTCGAAGTGTCATCGGAGACGCCGCCGCACATGATTCGCCGTCTGCTCGACGAGAGCCAGTTGAGCGACAAGGATTGCTATCGCGTGAATGGGCCGGTGAATCTCGTGCGGCTCATGCAGTTGCCGGAGATGGTGGATCGGCCTGATCTCAAGTTCGTGCCGCATATTCCGTCCGTGCCGAAGGCCATCGCCAATACCACCAATCTCTTCGATGCCATCGATCAGGGCGATATCCTGCTGCATCACCCGTACGAGAGCTTTCAGCCGGTGCTCGAGTTGCTCTTGCAGGCGGCGAAAGATCCGCAGGTTGTTGCGATCAAGCAGACCATCTATCGCACGGGCACCGATTCGCCGTTGATGGATGCGCTCATGCAGGCGGCGCGCAATGGCAAGGAAGTGACTGTTGTTGTCGAGTTGCTTGCTCGCTTTGATGAGGAGACCAATATCAACTGGGCTTCTCAGCTCGAGGCGGTGGGCGCGCATGTGGTGTATGGCGTGGTGGGCCACAAGTGCCACGCGAAGATGATGCTGATCGTCAGGCGGGTTTCGCAAGGCGGGAAGATGGTGCTCAAGCGGTATGCGCATCTTGGGACCGGGAATTACCATCCGCGCACGGCTCGGCTTTATACCGACTTCGGTCTCATGACCGCGGATCAGCAGATGTGCGAGGACGTGCATCATGTGTTTCAGCAGCTCACGGGGATCGGCGGTGAGATTCCGTTGCATCTGCTGTGGCAGTCGCCGTTCACGCTGCATGCCAAGTTGATCGATGCCATTCGCCGCGAGGCCGATCATGCGCGTGAGGGTCGGCGGGCGCGGATTGTGGCCAAGATGAATGCGTTGCTCGAGCCTACGGTGATTGCCGCGCTTTATGAGGCTTCGCGGGCGGGGGTGAAGATTGATTTGATCGTCCGGGGGGTTTGTTCGCTTAAACCCGGAGTTGAGGATCTATCGGAGAACATTACCGTTCGGTCGATTGTTGGAAGGTTCCTGGAGCATCATCGGATTTTCTATTTCTACGCTAATGGGAAGGAGGATGTGTTCCTCTCCAGCGCGGATTGGATGGATCGGAATTTCTTTCGACGGGTTGAGGTGGCGTTTCCGATTCGCGATCGGAGGCTCAAGAGAAGGGTTATCGCTGAAGGGCTTTCGGTTTGTCTTGGGGATAATCAGTCGGCGTGGGTCATGCAGAGTGATGGGCATTATCGGAAGAGGCGCTCGGGGCGCGCTATTCGGAATGCGCAATTAGGACTGTTGGCTAAGTTTTGCTCTTGAGGTTTTGCTTGGGTTGGTTGGTTGTCGTGGAAGGGGCTTCTGTTTTTTGGGCTGTTTATTCAGTAGCCGCCTCCCCGGCGGGGGGGTAACTTTCTTTGCTGCTGCAAAGAAAGTCACCAAAGAAAGCAGCTTTTTACACCATGCACGCTGGCTGGAGAGTGTTGGTCTGGATTAACGATGCAGTGGCCGCGTTAGGATGTCCCACGTTTCGTTAAGCGCGTAGGCAACCTAACGATTACGCGCTCGAATCTTTTGGTGTTAGTGGACCGCGCTCATTCATTCGGCCATGCGCTGCGCGCGCCGAGAGCTTGAGAACGGAATCCCGCAGCCTATAAGCGCCCAGCCACCTCACACCTCCCCGCAAGATTGCTATTCGGCCCTACCTTGGTTAGTGCCTTCGCGAAACGCGCGGCTGTCACGCAAGCGCCAAGGCTCAACCCGCGTGGGCCGTGGTGTCACGGTAGCGATTGCCTTTTAGTCGGAGCACTAACGAACGTAGGGCCGAATAACAATACAGCGATGGCGCGTGGGGTGGCTGGGCACGTGCACGCTGCGGGATTCCGTTCTGAAGTTCTCGGCGCGCGTAGCGCTTGGCCGAAGGAATGAATGCGGTCCACTGAGAGAAGATTTTTGGAGCGTGTAATCGCGAGGTTGCCTAAGCGGCCGTTAAACGTGGCAAGTCCTATTGCGGCCACTGCATCCATTAATCCAGACCAACCCTTTCCAGCCATCGTGCATGGGGTAAAAAGCTGCTTTCTTTGGTGACTTTCTTTGCAGCAGCAAAGAAAGTTACCCCCCCGCCGGGGAGGCGGCTACTGCAATAAAGACACAAACAACAGCAGCCCCTTGCACGACACCACCCCAAACAAAACTACGCCGCCAACGACCTCCGAGCAGCAGTCCTAGACGCCGGAAACCGCACAATAAACGTACTCCCCCTCCCCACTTCACTTTTCACATCAAGCTCCGCATGATGCCGTTGCAAAACGTGCTTGACGATAGCCAACCCCAACCCAGTCCCGCCGGTATCCCTCGACCGACTCCGATCCACCCGATAAAACCGTTCGGTCAACCGAGGAATATGTTCAGCGGGAATCCCGAACCCACTATCCTTGACCGTAAAGACCGCCCGCTCTCCAGCGCGCTGCCAGGACACATCAATAGCCCCGCCATCAGGCGTATACCGCACAGCGTTATTAACGAGATTCCCAAGCGCACTCATAACCTCAGTCTCAACCCCCGCCACGGTCAAAGAATCATCGTTATGAAAAGCGATCCGATGCCTCCCCCCCGACAACGAGTTAGCATCATCCTCAAGATGCCGAAGGACAGCACGCATATCGAGCAACTCATCCCCCGGCGGCCGCATATCGCCTTCGAGATTCGCGAGCACCAGCAAATCCCTCACGATGTTCTGCATGCGTAGCGCCTGCTGCTCCATCATGTCGTAATACCGCAAGCGATCGGCCTCATCGAGCGGCAAATCGCGCATGGTTTCGAGGAACCCGGAAAGCACGGTCAACGGCGTCTTCAACTCATGCGAGACATTCGCCACGAAATCCCGCCGCATCGAATCCGTGCGCTCAAGCTCCGTAATATCCTGCGTGAGAATGAGCTTTCGATTATCCCCATAAGGAAAAACCTGCACGGAGATCGAACGCTGACGGTTCGCCCCCATGCCACGCATGATGAGCATCTCTTCGTAATGATGCGAATTCAGATACCGAATGAAATCCGGCTGCCGCACCAGATGAGTGATGTGCTGACGAAGATCGCGCTTGGCATCGAGCCCGAAATGTTTCTCGGCGATGGCATTGCACCACTCGATCTGATCGTGATCGTCCAGCATCGCCACGCCATTCGGCGACGCCTGAATGGCCTGAATGAAACGCGAATGCTGTTGCTCGACCTGACGCACTTGCGCATGCCAACGCTTGGCAAGCTTATGCAGCCGATAATAGATTTCACCCCAGATACCAAGCGCGCTCGGCACCTCGCCATAAACCGGCGCTTCGAGCAAACGCCACAGACGCTGAGTGTGATAGGTAGAAAAGAAGCTTTGCAAAACGAGCATGAACACCGCGAATCCAAGCGCGGTGCGCACGCCGACAAGCGCACCGATCGCGGCGCATAGCACGGCGAGCAGCGCGAGGGACACGATCGACCGCGTCCAGATGATATTCATGTTGCGTAGGGTTCGTCGGGTTGATGCGGCAATGTCTAGCGTAAGGTCATGCAAGCAACGCTTGAACTAACGCGATGACTCCAGTAAACCGAACCTATCTCAAACCTCTTCAAGCACTCTTCGCCAGCCGATAACCACTGCCGCGGACCGTTTCGATCATAGCATCGCAGCCTGCGGGCTTCAGTGCGGCGCGCAGACGCTTGATATGCACATCGACCGTGCGCTCTTCGACGAACACATGATCGCCCCACACCTGATCCAGCAACTGCGTGCGGCTGTGCACGCGCTCCGGATGCGTCATGAAAAAGTGCAGGAGACGGAACTCGGTCGGACCGAGATCGAGCTTGATGTCGTTGCCCGAATGACTCGCCGCCACGCGATGCGTCGCCGGATCGAGCCGCAAGCCGTTGATCGCCACCACGTCTTCGGTCAACTGCGGCGCACGGCGGCGCAATACCGCCTTGATGCGCGCCATCAGTTCCTTCGGCGAAAACGGCTTGGTCACGTAATCGTCCGCGCCGATTTCGAGGCCGAGCACCTTGTCCTGCTCGTCGCCGCGCGCCGTCAGCATGATGATCGGGATATGCCGCGTGCGTTCGTTGTTGCGCAACTCGCGCGCGAACGCCACACCCGACTTGCCGGGCAGCATCCAGTCGAGCAGCACGAGATCGGGCAGCACATCGCTGATCAGGTTTTGCGCCTGTTCGGCGTTATACGCGCGAATGGGGCAATGTCCCGCGTGTTGCAAGTTCACCGAGATCAGTTCGGAGATAGCGGGTTCGTCTTCGATGACGAGAATACTGCTGGGCATCGGCACCTCTTGACCTTGGGCTTATAGTGAAACGTTTTGCGCTTGATGCTGAAAGTGCAGCAATCAGCCGAGCGCTTCGCGTTCGAGCTGGTCGCGCGAAATGTGCCGCACGTCCGTGCCCTTCACGATGTAAATGATGAACTCGGCGATGTTCTTCGCATGGTCGCCGATCCGCTCCACCGCCTTCGCGATGAACAGATAGTCGAGGCCCGCCGAAATGGTGCGCGGGTCTTCCATCATGTAGGTCACGAGCTTGCGCACGAAGGCGCGGAATTCATCGTCGATGGCTTTATCGTCGCGCACGATCTGCGCGGCGGCCACCGTGTCCAGACGCGCGAAGGCATCGAGCGCGCGGCGCAGGATCGACACCGCCATCTCGCCCGAGAGCTTGATTTCCGCGATGTTCACCGTGCGGCCCGCGCCGTCTTCGTTGATGCGCTTCACGCGCTTGGCGATCTTCTCGGCTTCGTCGCCGGCGCGTTCGAGATTAGTGATGGTCTTCGAGATCGCCATGAGCAGACGCAGATCGCGTGCAGCCGGCTGACGGCGCGCGATGATGTTGCTGCACTCTTCGTCGATCTCGACTTCCATCATGTTCAGACGCACTTCGGCGGCGATCACCTGATCCGCGACGCCGATATCGAATTCGTTGAGCGCCTGCATCGCGGAGATGATCTGCGATTCGACCAGACCGCCCATTTCCAGCACTTTCGACGACACCGCGTTGAGGTCGGCGTCGAACTGGCTCGACAGATGTTTATCGGACATGTGTATGCTCCTGAAGTCCTTTTTGTCCGGCAGAAAAATCAGCCGAAGCGGCCCGTGATGTAGTCTTCCGTCTCCTTGCGAGCCGGCTTGATGAAGATCTTTTCCGTATCGCCGAATTCGATCAGTTCACCGAGATACATATACGCAGTGTAGTCTGAACAACGCGCCGCCTGCTGCATGTTGTGCGTGACGATCACCACCGTGTAATCGCTTTTCAGTTCCGCGATCAGTTCTTCGATACGGCCGGTGGAAATCGGATCAAGCGCGGAACACGGTTCATCCAGCAACAGCACTTCCGGACGAATGGCGATGCCGCGCGCAATACACAAACGCTGCTGCTGACCGCCCGACAGACCGTAGCCGCTCTGCTGCAGCTTGTCCTTCACTTCGGTCCACAACGCCGCCTTGGTGAGCGCCCATTCCACGCGGTCGTCCATCTCCGAACGCGAAAGCTGTTCGAACATCTTCACGCCGAACGCGATGTTGTCGTAGATCGACATGGGGAACGGCGTCGGCTTCTGAAAGACCATGCCGACGCGCGCGCGCAGCAGCGAAATGTCTTTCGTCGTGTCGAGCAGGTTCGCGCCATCCATGAGGATTTCGCCTTCCGCGCGCTGCTCGGGATAGAGCGCGTACATCTTGTTGAAGGTGCGCAAAAGCGTGGACTTGCCGCAACCCGACGGACCGATGAACGCCGTCACCTTCTTCTCGGGAATGCGCAGGTTGATGTTCTTCAGCGCGTGATACTTGTTGTAGAAGAAGTTGAGGTTGTTCACCTCGATCTTCGGCTTGATGGAATCCGCCGGCTGCGAGCCATGCGTCGGACGCACGCTGCCCGGCACGGGACCGCGTTCGACCGGCGTCTCTTCAGTCTTCGAATTGAGGTGGTTGACACCACTTTCGACCATGTTCATGGAATCACTCCGCCCTTATTTCTTCGAGAAGATCGCGCGCGCCAGGATATTCAGACCCAGCACGCCGAGCGTAATCAGAAACACACCGGCCCACGCGAGCGATTGCCACTGCGGGAACGGACTCATCGCGAACTTGTAGATCGTGACCGGCAGATTCGCCACCGGCTGATTCATGTCCAGCGAGAAAAACTGGTTCGACAGCGCCGTGAACAGCAGCGGCGCGGTTTCGCCCGCGATCCGCGCGATCGCCAACAGCACACCCGTCACGATGCCGCCCACCGACGCCTTCAGCGTGATGGACATCACCATCTTCCACTTGGGCGTGCCGAGTGCGAACGCGGCTTCGCGCAGTGCGTTGGGCACGAGCTTGAGCATGTTCTCGGTCGTGCGGATCACGATCGGTATTTGCAGCAACGCGAGCGCGATCACGCCGGCCCAGCCCGAGAAGCGGCCCATCTTCGCGACCACGAGCGCGTACACGAACAGACCGACCACGATCGACGGCGCCGACAACAGAATGTCGTTGATGAAGCGCGTCACGTTGGCGAGCCAGCGGTTCTGACCGTATTCGGCCAGATACACGCCCGCGAGAATGCCGAGCGGCGTGCCGACAAAGGTCGCCAGCACCACGAGCATCAGACTGCCGACGATGGCGTTGGCCAGACCGCCGCCATCGGTGTTCGGCGGTGGCGTGGACTGCGTGAACAGTTCCACCGACAAACCGCCGATGCCGAGCTTGAGCGTCGTATAGAGAATCCACACGAGCCAGACGAGGCCGAAGATCATCGCGGCAAGCGACAGCGTGAGCGCGAGCGCATTGGTGCCGCGACGGCGGCCTTGCAGCTTGACGCGCACGGCCTGCTCTTGCGCGGAACCTTGGCTAAACGTAGCGGGACGGCTCATTTCACGCCCTCCCCGCGTTCCATGCGCAGCAGCATCAGCTTGGAGATGGCCAGCACGAAGAAAGTAATCACGAAGAGGATCAAGCCAAGCTCCATCAGCGCCGAGGTGTGAAGACCCGGGCTCGCTTCAGCGAATTCGTTCGCGAGCGCCGAGGTGATGCTATTGCCCGGCGAGAACAGCGACACGTTATCGAGCAGATTCGTGTTGCCGATCACGAAGGTCACCGCCATGGTTTCGCCAAGCGCGCGGCCCAGACCCAGCATCACGCCGCCGATGACACCGGCACGCGTGTACGGCAGCACGATCTTCCACATCACTTCCCAGGTCGTGCAGCCAATGCCATACGCCGATTCCTTCAGCAGCACCGGCGTGACTTCGAACACGTCGCGCATGACCGAGGCGATGTACGGAATGATCATGATCGCGAGAATGACACCCGCGCACAGGATGCCGATGCCGATCGGCGGCCCCTGAAAGAAGATCCCGATGCCCGGCACATTACCCAGCAGATGACCGAGCGGCTTCTCGAAGTATTCGGCGAAGATCGGCGCGAACACGAGCAAACCCCACATGCCGTACACGATCGACGGAATCGCCGCGAGCAGTTCGATGGCGACACCGAGCGGCCGGCGCAGCCACGCAGGCGACAGTTCCGTCAAAAACAGCGCGATACCAAAGCTCACCGGCACCGCTATCACAAGCGCGATGATCGACGTCGCAATCGTGCCGTAGATGGGCACGAGCGCGCCGAACAACTCGCTGGGTGGATCCCATTCCGAGCGCCACAGGAACGAGAGACCGAATTTCTGGATGGTCGGCATCGACGCCACGAGGAGCGAAACGATGATGCCGCCGAGCAGGAGCAGCGTCACGACGGCAGCAAGCCGCGTGAGACCGCCGAAAAGAATATCGCCGATACGGCTGGGGGCGCGCTGTGCATGCGCCGCCGGTACCGCCGACGTCAGGTTGATGTCCGACATGGGAGCCTTGGTTACGCTACGTGTCAGACCGCGCGGCGAACCTTTCGGCCCGCCGCGCGGCTTTTTGACTGCTGACTGCTTGTGCTGTCCCGGCTGACTTCAGCTTAGAACAGTTTCAGATCATGCACTTACTCCGCGACTGCCTTGCCCGATGCGTCCTTGACCTTCGCCTTCCATTGCGTCTTGATTTCCGCGACGACGGAATCCGGCAGCGAGATGTAGTCGAGGTCGTTCGCAGCTTGCGTGCCGTTCTTGAACGCCCAGTCGAAGAACTTCAGCGTCTCGGTGCCTTGCGCCGGCTTCTCTTGCGTGGCGTGCAGCAGCACGAAGGTCGCGCCGACGATCGGCCATGCGTTCTGGCCCGGCTCGTTCGTCAGGATCTGGTAGAACGACTTCGACCAGTCTGCGCCCGCGGCCGCTGCCTTGAACGTCTCCGTCTTCGGCTCGACGACCGTGCCCGCCGAATTCTTCATATCGACGTAGGTCATCTTGTTTTGCTTCGCGTACGCCCACTCCACGTAGCCGATCGCGCCCGGCAGACGTTGCACGAATGCCGCCACGCCGTCGTTACCCTTGCCGCCCGTGCCGGTCGGCCAGTTCACCGTCGAGCCTTCACCGACCTTCGACTTCCAGTCTGCGTTGACCTTCGACAGATAGTTCGTCCAGATGAAGCTGGTGCCCGAACCGTCCGCGCGGCGCACCACCGCGATGTCCGTGTCCGGCAGCTTGACCTTCGAATTCAGCGCGGCGATGGCCGGGTCATTCCACTTCTTGATCTTGCCGAGGTAGATGTCGCCGAGCACTTCGCCCGACAGCGTGATTTCACCGGCCTTCACGCCCGGCACGTTGATCACCGGCACCACGCCGCCGACCACCGTCGGGAACTGGAACAGGCCGTCCTTGGCGAGTTCGTCATCCTTGAGCGGGGCGTCCGAGCCCGCGAAATCCACCGTCTTCGCGATGATCTGCTTGATACCGCCCGACGAGCCGATGCCCTGGTAGTTCACCTTGCCGCCACCCGTTTTTTGGTAGGCATCCGCCCACTTGGTGTAGATCGGGGCTGCAAAGGTACTACCCGCGCCGGTGATATCGGCGGCTTGCGCAGACATGGCGAACACTGCGCCAATGACGCCGGCCAGCACGGTTTGCATCAATTTCATGAGACCTCCAGGGGTTTGTGTGCGTGTGATACGAGAGACGACAGGGCGAAATATAGGAGGTGTCTGTGACAGTAATATGACTAATCGTGAAGGAAGCGTGTCATTTGACTTACGGGCTGAAAGTAGCGATGCGGGTAATTTGTCAAGTGTCCGGAGTAAATAAAAAAGCGGGCTCGCGGCCCGCTTTTAGTGAAATGTGACGAGTATCGGTAAACGTCTACGAAGTCGCGTCCTTCACCACCTGAGCAATCGTTTCCGCGTGCTTAACCGCGTCTTGCTCCGCGGCGGCTTCGACCATTACGCGCAACACCGGCTCGGTTCCCGATGCGCGAATCAACACGCGTCCATGCGATTCGAGGGAGCGCTCGGCTTGCTCGACCGCGCGACGAATGGCCTCGCTGCCTTTCCAGTCCGCGCCCGCGCTCATGCGCACGTTGATGAGCTTCTGCGGGAACAGCGTGACGCCTTCGAGCAGTTGCGCCAGCGTCTTGCCGCTGCGCTGAAGCGCTGCCAACACCAGCAGCGCGGACACGATGCCATCGCCCGTGGAATGCCGGTCCAGCGAGAGGATATGGCCCGAACCTTCCGCACCCAATTGCCAGCCATTCTCGACCAGTTTTTCGAGCACGTAGCGGTCGCCCACTGCCGCGCGCACGAACTGCACGCCCGCTTCCTTCAGCGCGACTTCCACCGCCATGTTGGTCATCAGCGTGCCGACCGCGCCCGCGACGCGGCCATCGGTCGCAATCCGGTCCTTCACGAGCACGTAGAGCAGTTCGTCGCCGTTGTAGAGACGCCCCGCCGAATCGACAATCTGCAAGCGGTCGGCATCGCCATCCAGCGCGATGCCGATATCCGCCTTGTGCTTCTGCACCGCGCGCACGAGCGCGTCGGGTGCGGTCGCGCCCACTTTGTCGTTGATGTTGAAGCCATTCGGCGACACGCCGATCGACACGACTTCCGCGCCGAGTTCGTGGAACACGTGCGGGCCGACGTCATACGCCGCGCCGTGCGCGCAGTCCAGCACGATCTTCATGCCGTGCAGATCGAAGTTTGCGGGGAACGTGCTCTTGCAAAACTCGATGTAACGGCCGCCCGCGTCGTCCAGCCGGCGTGCCTTGCCCAGACGCTCGGACGGCGCGCACTCCATCGGTAGTTCGAGTTGTGCCTCGATTTGATGCTCGACCTCATCGGGCAGCTTGTTGCCATCGGCGGAGAAAAACTTGATGCCGTTGTCATCGTACGGATTGTGCGATGCGCTGATCACCACGCCCGCCGACAACCGCAGCGCGCGCGTCAGATACGCGACGCCGGGCGTGGGCATCGGGCCGGCCAGCATCACGTCGACGCCCGCTGCGGAGAAGCCCGATTCCAGCGCGGCTTCGAGCATGTAGCCGGACACGCGCGTGTCCTTGCCGATCAGCACCGTGGGCCGGCCGCCCTTGTGCGACAAGCGATTGCCGCCCGCGAGCACCTTGCCCGCCGCGTAACCCAGCCTCAATACGAAATCCGGCGTGATCGGTGCGACACCGACGCGGCCACGGATGCCGTCCGTTCCAAAATATTGACGTGCCATTGCAGTACAGCCCTCCTCGCGGACTCGGGGCGCTTATGGTTGTCCGCGATCATGTTGAATGCCGACGCGTGCGCCGCGCGCCTTGTGTGTTGTGTTCAATGCGACGCCTGATGCAGCGCGTCTCGCGTCGCTTGCCAGACCTTCAGGGCATCGACGGTTTCCGCGACATCGTGCACGCGGATGATCGAAGCACCTCGCTCGGCCGCGCACACCGCTGCCGCGATGCTCGCCGCCATCCGATCGCCTGCGCTGCGGCCGGTGATTGCGCCGAGCATCGACTTGCGCGACATGCCTGCCAGCAGCGGAAAACGCGTGCCGGCGGGCAAGGTCGCGGTCAGTCGGGCCAGCAAAACGTAATTATGCGCGACCGTCTTGCCGAAGCCATAGCCCGGATCAAGGCTCACGCGTTCCATTGCGATGCCCGCCTGCGCGATGGCGTCGATACGCTCGTTGAAGAACGTGCGGACATCTGCGAGGACATCGGTGTACACAGGTTCGTGAATTTGCATCGTGCGCGGCTCGCCGAGCATGTGCATCACGCAGAGACCGCACGTACTGTCCTTAACGGCATCCAGCGCACTTTCCTGACGAAAACCCCAGATATCGTTAATCATGTCGGCCCCTGCGTTCAGGGCGGCGCGCATTACGGCGGGCTTGTAGGTATCGACGGAGAGCGGAACGTTCATCGCGCGCAGGGCTTCGACTATCGGGATGACGCGTTCGAGTTCCTCGTCGAGCGGCACGGGCGGCGCGCCTGGACGCGTGGATTCACCGCCGATATCGATCAGATCCGCGCCATCGTCGAGCATGCGTTGCGCGCGGGCGAGCGCGTCGTCGCGGGACAGGAAGCGGCCGCCATCGGAAAACGAATCCGGCGTCACATTGAGAATGCCCATCACGAGCGGGCGTTCGAACGTCAGCGTGAAGCGTCCGCATTGAAGCGGTTGGGCGAGTGATGTCGAAGTGCTCAAGCGAATCGGGCGAAAGCGGTGGATGGAAGAATCGCTGCTTACGTCAGCGCGCACGCGGCGAAGCAGGACCAAAAACGGAAATGGGCCGGCATGCAATGCACGCCAGCCCATTTCATTCGTTGCTCTAACCTCAGGCCGTTGCGGGCGCGTTGCCCGGCTTGACCTCGGCGCCGCTGTTGCCACCCGAAGGCGTGTCGCCAGACGGCGGCGGCAGGTTCTTCGGCGGACGCGGCGGACGATCCGACATGATGTCGGTAATCTGGTCTGCGTCGATGGTTTCCCATTCGAGCAGCGCCTTCGTCATGGCTTCGACGCGCGCACGGTTGTCTTCCAGCAGCTTGCGGGCGAGTGCGTATTGTTCGTCCAGAATGCGGCGAATTTCCGTATCGACCTTCTGCTGCGTGGCTTCGGACACCGTCTTCGAACCGAGCTTGCCGAACATGCCATCCGGTTCCGTATCGACGTAGACCATGGTGCCGAGCACATCCGACATGCCGTAACGCGTCACCATGTCGCGCGCCATCTTGGTCGCACGCTCGAAGTCGTTCGAAGCGCCCGTGGACATGGAGTTCAGGAACACTTCTTCCGCTGCACGGCCACCGAACAAGATTGCGATTTCCTCAAGCATCTTGTCGCGATACAAGTTCACGCGGTCATGCTCCGGCAACTGCCACGTCACGCCCAATGCCCAGCCACGCGGCATGATCGTGACCTTGTGCACCGGATCGGCATGCGGCAGGAGCTTCGCCACCACGGCGTGACCCGACTCGTGGTACGCCGTATTGCGACGTTCTTCCTCGCGCATGACAGCCGACTTGCGCTCCGGACCCATGAAGATCTTGTCCTTGGCATCTTCGAAGTCCTGCATTTCGACGATGCGCTTGCCGCGACGCGCCGCGAACAGCGCCGCCTCGTTCACGAGGTTCGCGAGATCCGCGCCCGAGAAACCCGGCGTGCCCCGCGCGATGACCGATGCATCCACGTCATTTGCGATAGGCACCTTACGCAGATGCACCTTCATGATGTGCTCGCGGCCACGAATATCCGGCAATCCCACATACACCTGACGGTCGAAACGGCCCGGACGCAGCAGCGCTTTGTCCAGCACGTCCGAACGGTTGGTCGCCGCGATCACGATCACGCCCGAGTTCGCCTCGAAGCCGTCCATTTCGACGAGCATCTGGTTCAGCGTCTGTTCGCGCTCGTCGTTGCCGCCGCCCATGCCCGCGCCGCGATGACGACCGACCGCATCGATTTCATCGATGAACACGATACACGGCGCATGCTTCTTGGCCTGCTCGAACATGTCGCGCACGCGGGCCGCGCCCACGCCGACGAACATTTCCACGAAGTCCGAACCCGAGATGCTGAAGAACGGCACCTTCGCTTCGCCCGCGATGGCACGCGCCAGCAGCGTCTTACCCGTACCCGGAGGGCCGACGAGCAGCACGCCGCGCGGAATGCGCCCGCCGAGCTTCTGGAATTTTTGCGGATCGCGCAAGAAGTCCACCAGTTCGGAGACTTCTTCCTTGGCTTCGTCGCAGCCGGCGACGTCAGTGAAGTTGATGGCGTTGTTGTTCTCGTCGATCAGCCGCGCTCGCGACTTACCGAACGAAAACGCCCCGCCTTTGCCCCCTCCCTGCATCTGCCTCATCATGTAGAACCAGAAACCGATGATCAGGATGGTCGGCCCGAGGTAGTACAGCGCGGACACCAGCGCGTTGGGTTCGTCGTCAGCCTTGCCGCTGACCTGAACGCCGTATTTCATCAGATCGCCGACCATCCAGATGTCGCCGGGCGACACGATCTGGTACTTCTGGCCATCTGCCGGGGTAACCGTGAGATTGCGGCCCTGAACGGTGACGTTCTTGACCTTGCCGTTCTTCGCGTCGTCCATGAACTGCGAATAGGACACACCTTCCTGGACGCGAGGCTTGTCAAACTGCTTGAACACCGTGAACAGCACCAGTGCGATCACGAGCCACACTGCCGCCTTAGAGAACATATTGTTGTTCAAAGCACCACTCCTCACTCATAGACGGGCGCCTACATAAACCTTGCGGCGCCACCAAAGCATTCTAATCCAGACCGCTAACCCCTGCCATAAGGTTTGCAGCCGCCGGACTGGCGGCAAACGCCCTTTTTTCGGCATATTTGACGAAATTGCCGTCGAATATCGCCAAAATGACTCAGGCCGGGTCGGCGGCCGGATGCTTGAGCCGGCGACCGAGAATAAAAGTCTCGGAGGATTTGTCCCGAGACGCCTTGGGCTTGCGCGGTGCCACCACCTTGAACTGGTGCTTGAACTTCTCAACGATCTGACTATACCCGCTGCCATGAAAACATTTGACCAGCAGCGCGCCGTCCGGTTTCAGATGGCTCTGGGAGAACTCCAGCGCCAGATCGCAAAGATGCTCGATGCGAGCCGCATCCGCACTCGCCACTCCCGAGAGGTTGGGGGCCATGTCGGAAATAACAAGATCGACCTGACGATCGCCGACGATTTCGTCGAGCTGACTCAGCACGGCATCTTCGCGGAAGTCGCCCTGAATGAAAGTCACGTCCGCGATGGGTTCCATCGGCAGAAGATCGAGCGCGATGATCGTGCCGTCGATGCCGCCCTGCCGCTCCGCGTCGCGCTTGGTGCTCAACGTGAGCTTGTTGCGCGCGTACTGGCTCCAGCTTCCGGGCGTCGAGCCCAGATCCACGATCACCATGCCCGGCTTGATGAGCTTGTCCTGCTCGTCGATCTCCTTGAGCTTGTAGGCGGCGCGCGCGCGATAGCCCTCGCGCTGCGCCATCTTCACGTAGGGATCGTTGATGTGGTCATGCAACCACGAATGATTGAAGCGATTCTTTGCCATCGAAACTGAACTCGGGTGACGCAGCCAGCCGCGCCGCGCAGGGTGAGCGTGGCGCATCCGGTGCGCAATTTGCTCCATTGCGGGAAGCTTTTAGCGGATAATACGCGTCTTGTCGGCCGGACCGGTCGCGAGGCGCTTGCGCGCCCGCCCGGCATCCGGCCCAATTCTTTTGTTCGGGCAGCGGCGCGATCTGATTTTTCTGCACGCGCCCCACGCCGGCAGGCCTGCGCGGACCTCGCGCGCCGCCCACATTCTAGTCGAGTCCCTATTTTCTCATGCCAGCACTGAAACTCTCCCCCGCCCAGCGCGCCGATTTGCGCTCCCAGGCCCACGCGCTCAAGCCCGTCGTGCTCGTCGGCGCGGAAGGTCTGACCGATGCCGTGCTCAAAGAGATCGAAGTGCATCTGGGCGCGCATCAGCTCATCAAGGTTCGCGTGTTCGGCGATGAGCGCGAGTCGCGCGTGGCCGTGTACGACGAAATCTGCGACCGGCTGAACGCCGCGCCGATTCAGCACATCGGCAAGCTGCTGGTGATCTGGAGACCGGAAGGCGCCGCGCCCGCGAAGACCCGCGCCACGCGCACCCGCAGCACCATGCCGCCGAGCGCGGGCGAAGTGTCGGACAGCACCACGCGCGGACGTGCGCCGCGCATCGTCAAGGCTGTGAAGATTTCGCGCGATGCACCGGCCTTCAAGAAGCCGAAGAAGCAGACCTTGCGCGTGCTTGGTAACGAACGCGTCACCGCGGGCGGCAACGTCAAGCGCGCGAAGAAGCGTCTGCCGAGTTCCAAGCGCCAGCACCAATCGGCGAAGTAAGCAGAACGAAGCCGACAGCGCGCGCTGAAATCAACTACGCGCGCGCTTGGCCGCCATCCTGGCCGACTTGTTCTTCGGCACGATCTTGACCGGCGCCGCGCCCGGCAAACGCCACAACAGCGCCACGCCGAACAGGCATTCGATCAGATAGATCGTGCTCGATATGCCATGCAGAATGCCGAACTGCGTCGCGCCCGGCGAATGGGCGAGATCGGTGCCCGCTTCGAGCGCGGCCATGCGCAGCGAACTCATGAACGGCTGCAGGGCAAAGTAGCCCACCAGCACGCACACAAGCATGACCGCGACGATCCACCGCACGCGCTTGTAATCGACGATGCCGCTCTTCACGAAGCGATTGCCCATGAGGATCAGCACCAGTGCGCTGATCACACCGATGATGGCTTCGATCATGAAAAGCTGCGCCGCGATGGCGCCGGCCTGCATGCTGTCGAGCATGGAGAACAGCACCGGCGCGGCGATGAGCCCGAGACTCAGCAAGCTGCCGACCCAGACCATGCTGACCATTCGAAAGAGCTTGTGCTCCATCAGACGTAGCGCACAGCGATGATTTCATACTCGCGGGCACCGCTCGGCGCCTGCACGGATGCCACATCGCCTTCCGTCTTCGAGATCAACGCGCGCGCGATGGGCGAACTCACCGAGATCAGGCCGTGATCGATGTCGGCTTCGTCATCGCCGACGATCTGGTAGGTGACCATGTCGCCCGACTCCAGATCTTCCAGTTCCACGGTCGCGCCGAACACCACGCGGCCATCGGCTTCCACTTGCGTCGGATCGATCACTTGCGCGGCGGCCAGCTTCGACTCGAGTTCCGCGATGCGGCCCTCGATGAAGCCCTGCTTTTCCTTCGCGGCATCGTATTCCGCGTTTTCCGACAGATCGCCTTGCGCGCGCGCTTCGGCGATCGCGGTGATGACTGCCGGACGTTCCACCGACTTCAGGCGTTGCAATTCGTCGCGCAGCAACTCCGCGCCGCGCTTGGTCAAAGGAATCGTGCTCATAGACAACCCACAAACAAAAACGTCCAAAAAAATTACCGCGGTTAAGCGCATCTCCCGATGAAAGGAGACGCCGCTCAACCGCGGCTCGTGATACTTAGACTGGTAATCGAAGCCTTAGTTTAGGCGAGCATGCAGGCCTTGTAAATCATAGACTTCGAGATCGCGGAGATAACGCAGACCTTCGACGGCCGCGCGCGCGCCCGACATGGTCGTATAGTACGTGACCTTGTTGGCCTGCGCGCTCATGCGAATCGAGCGCGAATCGGCGATCGCGGCGCGCGTTTCGTCCACCGTCGTGAAGACCAGCGCGATCTCGCCGTTCTTGATCATGTCGACGATATGCGGCCGGCCGTCCTTCACCTTGTTGACGACCTTCACCGGCACGCCCGCCGCCGAGATGGCCGCGGCCGTCCCCTTGGTCGCGACGATCGGATAGCCCAGTTCATGCAGCATCTGCGCGACTTCGACGGCCTTCGGCTTGTCCGCGTCCATGACAGTCAACAGCACCGTGCCCGATTCCGGCAGACGCGATCCTGCCGCCAGTTGCGACTTGAACAGCGCCTCGCCGAACGTGCGGCCCACGCCCATCACTTCGCCGGTCGAGCGCATCTCGGGTCCGAGAACCGGATCGACCGCCGGGAACTTGACGAACGGGAACACCGCTTCCTTCACGCTGAAGTACGGCGGAATGACTTCCTTCGTCACGCCTTGCGCCTTCAACTTCTGGCCGACCATCGCGCGCGCGGCGATCTTCGCGAGCGGCAAGCCGGTTGCCTTCGACACATACGGCACCGTGCGCGATGCACGCGGATTCACTTCCAGCACGTAGATGACGTCCTTCTTCGAGCCATCGTCCTGCGGCACTTGCTGGATCGCGAACTGCACGTTCATCAGACCGATCACGTTCAACGCCTTCGCCATCGCGGCGGTTTGACGCTTGAGTTCATCGACTGTGTCCTGCGACAGCGAGTACGGCGGCAGTGAGCACGCCGAATCGCCCGAATGCACGCCCGCCTGTTCGATATGCTCCATCACGCCGCCGATGAACACGTCCTCGCCATCGGAGATGCAATCGACATCGCATTCGATCGCATCGTTCAGGAAGCGGTCGAGCAGCACCGGCGAATCGTTCGATACCTTCACGGCCTCGCGCATGTAGCGTTCGAGGTCGCGCGGCTCGTGGACGATTTCCATCGCACGGCCGCCGAGCACATACGAAGGACGCACGACGAGCGGATAACCGATTTCTTCGGCGAGCTTGAGCGCTTCGTCTTCCGCGCGCGCGGTGCGATTCGGCGGCTGACGCAGATCGAGATCCTTGAGCAGCTTCTGGAAGCGCTCGCGATCTTCGGCGGCATCGATCATGTCTGGCGACGTGCCGATGATCGGCACCCCGTTCGCTTCGAGGTCGAGCGCGAGCTTGAGCGGCGTCTGACCGCCGTACTGCACGATCACGCCGACCGGCTTTTCCAGATCGACGATTTCGAGCACGTCTTCGAGCGTCAGCGATTCGAAGTACAGACGATCGGACGTGTCGTAGTCGGTCGAAACCGTTTCGGGATTGCAGTTGACCATGATGGTTTCATAGCCGTCCTCGCGCATGGCGAGCGCGGCGTGCACGCAGCAATAGTCGAACTCGATGCCCTGCCCAATCCGGTTCGGGCCGCCGCCCAGCACCATGATCTTCTTCTTGTCCGTCGGGTTCGCTTCGCACTCGTCTTCATACGTCGAGTACATGTACGCGGTTTTCGTTGCGAACTCGGCCGCGCACGTATCCACGCGTTTGTACACCGGACGCACCTTCAACGCGTGGCGCTTCTTGCGCACATCGTCCTGCTTCGACCCCGTGAGCTTCGCGAGACGCCGATCCGAGAAACCGCTCTTTTTCAGATAGAGCATTTCATCGCGCGTCAGGCTTTCCAGCATGCGGCCTTCGAGCGCCTTTTCCTTCAGGATGATCTGTTCGATCTGCGCGAGGAACCAAGGATCGATGGAGGTCTCTTCGAAGATCTCTTCCATCGTGAGGCCGAGACGGAAGGCATCGCCCAGATACCAGATACGGTCCGGGCCCGGCTCGCCGATTTCGCGGATGACTTCGTCGCGGCTCGTGGTCTTTTCATCGAGACCATCGACGCCCACTTCCAGACCGCGCAACGCCTTCTGGAACGATTCCTGGAACGTGCGGCCCATCGCCATGACTTCGCCGACGGACTTCATCTGCGTGGTCAGGCGCGAATCGGCTTCGCGGAATTTCTCGAACGCGAAACGCGGCACCTTCGTCACGACATAATCGATGGTCGGTTCGAACGATGCCGGCGTCTGACCGCCGGTGATTTCGTTCTTCAACTCGTCGAGCGTGTAACCGCATGCGAGTTTGGCCGCGACCTTCGCGATCGGAAAACCCGTCGCCTTCGATGCCAGCGCCGACGAACGCGACACGCGCGGGTTCATCTCGATCACGACCATGCGGCCGTCCTTCGGGTTGATCGCGAACTGCACGTTCGAGCCGCCCGTATCCACGCCGATCTCGCGCAGCACCGCGAGCGACGCGTTACGCAGGATCTGATATTCCTTATCGGTGAGCGTTTGCGCGGGCGCGACGGTGATGGAATCGCCCGTATGCACGCCCATCGGATCGAGGTTTTCGATCGAGCACACGATGATGCAGTTGTCCTTCTTATCGCGGACCACTTCCATCTCGTACTCTTTCCAGCCGAGCAGCGATTCTTCGATCAGCAGTTCGCGCGTGGGCGAAAGATCGAGACCGCGACGGCAGATTTCCTCGAACTCTTCCTTGTTGTAGGCGATGCCGCCGCCCGAACCGCCCAGCGTGAACGACGGGCGAATGACGGTCGGATAGCCGCCGCTGCCGGTTGCTTCCGCGATCTGCGCCTGCACGGTGAGCGCTTCTTCCATCGAATGCGCGATGCCCGACTTGGCCGAACCGAGGCCGATCTTCGTCATCGCGTCCTTGAACTTCTGACGGTCTTCCGCCTTGTCGATGGCTTCCGGCGATGCGCCGATCAGTTCGACCTTGTACTTCTCCAGCACGCCGTGATGGAACAGGTCCAGCGCGCAATTGAGCGCAGTCTGTCCGCCCATGGTCGGCAGGATCGCATCGGGCCGCTCCTTGGCGATGATGCGCTCGACCACTTCCCATGAAATCGGCTCGATATACGTGACGTCCGCCGTGTTCGGGTCGGTCATGATCGTCGCCGGATTGCTGTTGACGAGGATGACCTTGTAGCCTTCCTCACGCAGCGCCTTGCACGCCTGCGCGCCCGAATAATCGAACTCGCACGCCTGGCCGATGATGATCGGACCCGCGCCGATGATGAGGATGCTTTTGATGTCTGTGCGCTTCGGCATAACTGCTCTCTGTCTGTGTTCTTTAAGCGGCGACCTTCGCCGACTCCATCAACTTGATGAAGCGGTCGAACAGATACGCGATGTCGTGCGGGCCGGGCGACGCTTCCGGATGGCCCTGGAAGCAGAACGCGGGCTTGTCGGTCAGCGCGAAGCCTTGCAGCGTGCCGTCGAACAACGAGACGTGCGTGACTTTCGCGTTGGCGGGCAGCGTGGCGGCATCGACGGCGAAACCGTGATTCTGCGACGTGATGACCACGCGGCCGTCTTCCATGTCCTTCACCGGATGGTTCGCGCCATGGTGGCCGGTCTTCATCTTCATGGTCTTCGCGCCGACGGCGAGACCCATGATCTGATGCCCGAGGCAGATGCCGAAGGTCGGAATGCCGCGCTCGATGAATTCACGCGTCGCGGCGATGGCGTAATCGCACGGTTCCGGGTCGCCGGGACCGTTCGACAGGAAGATGCCGTCCGGGTTCAGCGCGAGCGCGTCCGCTGCCGTGGCTTGCGCGGGCAGCACGGTGACGTGGCAACCGCGCTCGGCCAGCATGCGCAGGATGTTGTACTTCACGCCATAGTCGAACGCGACGACGCGGAACTTAGGCGCTTGCTGCGTGCCGTAGCCGCTGCCCAGACGCCATTCGGTCTGCGTCCACTCGTAGCTCTTTTCAGTGGATACGACTTTGGCGAGGTCCATGCCCGAAAGGCCCGGAAACGAACGCGCAAGGCCGAGCGCCTTGGATTCATCGTCACTGCCGCCGAGAATGCAGCCGTTCTGCGCGCCCTTCTCACGCAAAATGCGCGTGAGCTTGCGCGTGTCGATCCCCGAAATGGCGACGACGTTCTGCGCCTTCAGGTAATCGGAAAGCGTCTGCTCGCTGCGAAAGTTCGACGCGAGCACCGGCAGGTCGCGAATGATGAGACCGGCGGCATGGACTTTGGTGGCTTCGACATCTTCGGCGTTTACGCCGTAATTGCCGATGTGCGGATAGGTCAGCGTGACGATCTGGCGGGCGTAGCTCGGGTCCGTGAGGATTTCCTGATAGCCGGTGATGGCGGTGTTGAACACCACTTCGCCGATCGTCGAACCGGGCGCGCCGATCGATTGACCACGAAAGACCGTGCCGTCGGCAAGTGCGAGAAGTGCTGGGGAAAATGACGGCAACACGGAAGGCTCCTTGGGGGACACCCTGTTACCGACCTGTTTGTCCGAAATTCAGGCTTGAGCCCGCGATGCGAGTTCGCGGGTTCCTTTGGCACGAGTGCGGCGGGCGTCGCGCAAGGCCGGCTTGGAAGGCGTTCCGAGGCGCGATTCGCGGTGGGCGAAGGCTCTGTTCGGACGATCGGCGGCAATGCGGCGCGCAAGACTCGGCGCTGCTAACGAACGGTGTATGGGGGTAGGCGCTAGGGTGTGGGTTGATATGCTCAAACCTTCGAATTATAGCGTTATTTCGTCACATTCGCCAAGTTTGGGAGCCGTCCGCTTGCCTGTCGGACAGCTTGCATCTCCGTTTTTACAACGGCACGCCCGGCGTTTCGTCGCTGAGTTTGTGCAGGACGCGGCTCGGCAGGAAGTACCACACGGCGCTCGCCACTTGCAGCGCGATCAGTCCGGCCCATACCGTCAGGTGCGCCGACGCCGGGAAGCGCCCGCCTTCGACCGGCCAGTGAGAGAGCATCGCGCCGACGCCTACCTGGAAGCCGAAGATGAGCAGGAAAATCACGAGGTTGAGCGTGGTATGCACGCGGCCGATGACGTGCGTCGGAAAATATTCGGTGACGATGGCGTAAGCCAGAATGCCCGTGCCACCGAACATGCCGTACGCCGCCGTCAGCAAACCGGGCGGAAGTGGCACGCGCAGCACCATCAATATTTGCGTGACGACGAAAAGCGCCATGCCCGCGCCGCAGAACACGTACACCGGCACGCCGCGCCGCTCCAGTCCGCGCGCCGCCGCGCCGAAAAAGACGCAGCCGAACATCATCGCGAAGCCGAGCACGGAGACCAGCGCTGCCGCGTGCGCGGGCGCGAGGTTCATCACGTCGAGCAGATAGGGGCGGATCCAGAGCGATTGCATCGCGTAGAAAACGCCTTGCGACACCACGGGAAACGACGCGATCTTCCAGAACGCCGGGCTTTTCATGATCTGCCACGTGCCCTTGAACTGAGCGACGATGGTGACTTGATGGCGCGCCCCATTGCTGCGCGGCGCGAACAGGCCGATCGACGCCGCCACGATCAGCGTGAACACGCCGAGTCCGACGCACACCTCACGCCATGTCGCCACATGCAGCAGCGACGCCAGCGGCGACCCGACGACGACACCGCCGAGCCCGCCGACGCCCATCGTCAAACCATTGATGAGCGGCAGCCGCGCGACCGGAAAATGCTGCGCCGACGCCTTGAACGCTGCGCCAAGGCAAACCGCCACGCCCACGCCGATGAGCAAACGCCCGATCATCAAGCCAGCTAGACCGTGCGCCGCGCCGAAAATCCAAATCCCGACCGCCGCAAACACGAGCATGCCCGCCGTCACACGCGCCGGTCCGTAATGGTCGAGCAACACGCCGATCGGAATCTGCGCCATGGCGAAGCCGATGAAATACAGCGAAGTCAGCAGACCGAGATCGGCGGCCGAAAGACCGAGATCATGCGTGATGAGCGGCGCAAAGCCCAGATTGACACCGCGGAACACGTACGAGACGAAATATCCGGCGGCGAAAAGGCAGAAGACCCGGAGGCGGAGTGAGGACGACATGCGAGGGAGCGGATTTCGGCGATTTTTTGAAACGCTAGTTTAACTGCGCTCGCCAAATAAAAACGCCGTCACCTCGGTGACGGCGTGGAGAAAGCGTGACGATGATGCGACGCTTACTTCTTTTTGTGCTTCGTCGTGGTCGAATGGCTCACGGCGGCAGGCTTGGTTACAACGGGTTTCGCCGCGTGCGAAGCACCCGACGCCGACACCTTCTTGACCTTGCCCGAAGCATGCCCGCCCGGCACGCGCGTGCCGATCTTCGACACGCCGCCTGCCGACCGGCTCGACGCCGACACGGTTTCGACGCGCACCGGACCCGGTTCTGCCGGAACCGCGCGACCGTACGGCACGTGCAACACGACGACCTGCCCCGGCATGAACGTCTCGCGATGCGTGCGGTTCCACGCGCGAATCTGCGCGACCGATACGCTATAGCGACTGGCCAGCACGGCGATCGACTGCTGACGGCGCACGCGGATCAGCATCTTGCGCGTGTCCGGCACGTCGCGCTCGACCGCGAGCATGGCGTTCGCGGCGACATCGGCGCTGATGTCTTCATCGTCGTCATCCGTGCGCGGCACGACGATGGTCGAACCCGGCTTCAGGCGCATGCCCGCCGGAATGCGGTTGACCGACATGAGCGTGGTCGCATCGACACCGATTTTTTCGGCGATGGCGGCAGGACGCGCACGCTCGGTCACTGTGTACGTAGTCCACGACGACAGCGCGCCCGTATAAGACGCGAGGTTGCGCTGGAACGTGGTGGCGTTGTCGAACGGCAGGAGAATCTGCGGATTGGTTGCGCCAAGAATGACCGGCTTCGCAAACGACGGATTCAGCGAGCGGAATTCCTCGACGCTCATGCCAGCGAGCTTCGCGGCCATCGTCACGTCGATGTCGCGCGCGGTCGTCACCGTCACGAAGTACGGGTGATTCGGAATGTCCGGCAGCGACAACCCGTATTGCTGCGGATTGCCGATGATGTTTTTAACCGCCTGCAGCTTCGGAACGTAGTTGCGCGTCTCGTTCGGCATGCGCAAGCTTTCGTAGTCCGTCGGCAAGCCCGCCGCTTCGTTGCGCGCGATAGCGCGCTGCACGTTGCCTTCGCCCCAGTTGTACGCCGCGAGCGCGAGATGCCAATCGCCAAACATGTCATGCAGGCGCGAGAGGTAATCGAGCGCGGCACTGGTCGATGCCAGCACGTCGCGGCGCTCGTCCTGCCACATGTTCTGCTTGAGGTTGTAGTCGCGGCCGGTGCCCGGCACGAACTGCCACATGCCTGCGGCCTTTGCGACCGACAATGCCTGCGGGTTGTACGCGGACTCGATGAACGGCAGCAGCGCCAGTTCGGTCGGCATGTGCCGCTGCTCAAGTTCCTCGACGATGTGATACAGATATTTTTGCGAACGCGAAGTCATGCGCTCGACGTAGTCGGGCCGCTGCGCGTACCAGTTGACCTGCATATCGACGAGATCGCTTTGCAGATCGGGAATCTGATAGCCGTTGCGAATGCGCGCCCACAAATCGGCCGACCCGGCAAGCGAGGTGACGGGCGTCTTGTCTACGTCGATGGTTTCCTTGGCTGCGGCGGTGCGGCGAATGGTATCGGCGACTTTTTGCTGCGATGCTTCGGTGGGTGTGGCGTTGCCTGTGCTGGCGGTGGGCGCTGTCGGTCCTTGACTGGCGCAGGCGGCCAGCGTGAGGACGGAAAGCGCGCTTAAAGTTAGTCGCATGAACGTTCCGGCTTCCAGAAATATTGCTTGGAAATTTGAAGCCGATGGTACGGAACCACACTTAAGACGTCAATAAGAATGAGCGCAAAACCCCTGCAAAATCCGGCATCTAAGTACGTTTCCTACTTTTCGGATTAAGTTCGCCGCAATTGCATCGTGTTAACGGAACTTATCCTTCCAAGCGCGCATCACGCGAAACGCTTCCAGGCGGTCGGAAATGGCCTGTCCAGCTTGCCCGGAAAGTGTTGCCTGAATGGCGGGCACAGCGGAACGCAGAAACGGGTTCACCGCCTTTTCATGGCCGATGGTAGTAGGCAAAGTTGGCCGGCCGGCATTTCGGAGCGCCTGCGCGTCGTCGTTCCAGCGGACGAGCGCTGCATTGTTCGGCTCGCAGGCGCGCGCGAAACGGATGTTCGAGAGCGTGTATTCGTGCGCGCAGTGCACCAGCGTGTTATCGGGCAGCGCGGCGAGTGCATCGAGCGAGTTCAGCATTTGCTCGGCGGTGCCTTCGAAAAGACGCCCGCAGCCGCTGGCAAACAGCGTATCGCCACAAAAAAGATGCGGCGTGCCGCGTGCATCGCTTGCCTGAAAGTAGGCAATATGGCCGGCTGTGTGACCCGGAACATCGATCACCGACAAGTCCATCGCAGGCGTCTCGATGCTGATCCGATCCCCGCCCGACAAGCGTTTCGTGAGATGCTCGATGCGCTCGGTCGCCGGGCCGAAGACGGGAATGTTGCCCTCGTCCGATCGGCTATCGAGCAGCGTTTTCACGCCGCCGACGTGGTCGTGGTGATGGTGCGTGAGTAAAATAGCGGTCAGCCGCAAGCTTCGTTCGGCGAGATACGCCTCTACCGGCGCGGCATCGCCGGGGTCCACCACGACGGCATGGCGCCCGTCGGACACGACCCAGATGTAGTTGTCTTCGAACGCCGGAACCGGCACGTATTCAAGCGCATTCTGGGCAGGTGAATTCATAGCGATTCCGTGACCGATCTTTTAATGTGGCGTCTTCAACGTGAATCAACGCGGCAACCCGAACATGTCAGACCGATCGATTATAGACTGGCCCTCCTGGACGAGCTCCGCGCCCGGACGCTACGTGCTGGACTGGGAGCAGGCGCAACTCGATCGCGTGGTGTCGGACATTTTCGGCTATCACGCGTTGCAGCTCGGCATGCCTCAGCTCGACGCGCTGCGCGAGAACCGCATGACGGGCCGCGCGCTCGTGCTGGATGCGGAAAGCGGCGCGAGTGCGCCTTATACCTTGCCGCTGGCGGCATCGCCGGGCGTAAGTGCGTTGCCCGCCGCGAGCGCGCCGGACGGGCGCAGCACGGTGTGGTGCGACTTGCTCGACCTGCCCTTCGAGGCGCAAAGCGTCGATCTGCTCGTGCTGCCGCATACGCTCGAATTTTCGCGCGATCCGCATCGTCTGTTGCGCGAAGCCGAACGCGTGCTGGTGCCGGAAGGTCAGCTCATCATCCTCGGCTTCAATTCGTTGAGTCTGTGGGGCGCTCGGCAATCGCTCGGCAAGGTGGCGGGACGGCCGTTCGTGCCGGAAGCGCATGAGATGATCGCGTTCACGCGCATCAAGGACTGGATAAAGCTGCTCGGCTTCGACCTTGAACGCGGGCGCTTCGGGTGCTATCGTCCGCCGCTCGTCACCGACAAATGGCTGCAACGCTATCAATTCATGGAGCCGGCCGGCGACCGCTGGTGGCCCATCTTCGGCGCGGCCTACATGATCACGGCGGTCAAGCGCGTGCGCGGCATGCGGCTCATCGGCCCGCGCAAACTCAAGAAACCCGCGCTCGCGCCAGGACTCGCGCCTGTCGCCGCTCCGCACACTCGCAACGAGATCGATGACTGACTCCGATTCGAACAACATAATCGACATCTACACGGACGGCGCCTGCAAGGGCAATCCCGGTCCGGGCGGCTGGGGCGCGTTGCTGCGCTTCGGCACGCTCGAAAAGGAACTGTTCGGCGGTGAGGCCGCGACGACCAACAACCGCATGGAACTCATGGCGGTGATCGCCGCGCTCGAAGCGCTCAAGCGTCCGTGCCGCGCCGTCATCCATACCGACTCGCAGTATGTCCAGAAGGGCATCAGCGAATGGATTCACGGCTGGAAAAAGAAGAACTGGATGACCGCCGCGAAAACGCCCGTGAAGAACGCCGATCTGTGGAAGCGGCTCGACGCGCTCGTCGTGCAGCATCAGATCGAATGGCGTTGGGTCAAGGGCCACGCCGGGCATCCCGAGAACGAACGCGCCGATGCGCTCGCCAATCGCGGCGTGACATCGCTTGCGGACAGTTAAGCACAGCCAACACCACACAAACCGACATTCATGCGCCAACTGATACTGGACACCGAAACCACCGGCCTGAACTTCAGGACCGGAGACCGGATCATCGAAATCGGCTGCGTCGAGCTGATCAATCGCCGGCTCACCGGCAACAATCTGCACCTCTACGTGAATCCCGAGCGCGACAGCGATCCGGGCGCGCTTGCCGTCCACGGTCTCACCACGGAGTTCTTGAGCGACAAGCCGAAGTTCGCGGAGATCGCGGCGCAGTTGCGTGAGTTCATCGGCGGTGCGGAGTTGATCATTCACAACGCGCCCTTCGACGTCGGTTTTCTCGACATGGAGTTCGCGCTGCTCGGCTTGCCGAAGGTGGCAGAAACCTGCGTCGGCGTGATCGATTCGCTCGCGCAAGCCAAGCAGATGTTCCCCGGCAAGCGTAATTCGCTCGATGCGTTGTGCGACCGCTTCGGCATCAGCAATGCGCATCGCACGCTGCACGGCGCGCTGCTCGACTCGGAACTGCTTGCCGAAGTCTATCTGTCGATGACGCGCGGCCAGGAGAGTCTCGTCATCGACATGTTGGGCGATGCGCCTTCGCTGTCGGGCTCGATTTCGACTTCGCGCATTGCACTGGACGATCTCGATCTGCCCGTGCTCGCGGCAAGCGCGGACGAACTCGCCGCACACCAAGCGGTGCTGAACGACCTCGACAAAGCCAACAAAGCAGCAAGCGTGTGGCACGCCGAACCGGCGAAAGCCGAAGGCGATGTCGTCGCTGCATAATTTTTTCGAAGGTGCTTAAAGAACCACTTTACGAAACGCAGATTGGCTGACATAATCTCGTTTCTTCGGGTGGTTAGCTCAGCGGTAGAGCACTGCCTTCACACGGCAGGGGTCACTGGTTCGATCCCAGTACTACCCACCAGAATTCTGGTGCTGGTAAAGCCAAGACACCGAAGACCAAAAAGCCCAAGTCTTGCGACTTGGGCTTTTTTCATTTGCGGCTCACGTCCAAACGATCACGAAGCCCACACGCCGCGCGCCATCCCGCTTGCGGCTATCACCATCACCATCACGAGACCGGCTTCGAGATCGCTCATCCACGCGAAGCGTTTCGCGCGCGTCAGGTCGATCGCCCCGCCCTGCGCCACCGCGACGCGCCAGCGGATCAGCGCGAGCATCGGCGAAACTTCGATCAGCAAGATCAGCACGAGCACCGTCATCTTCAGATGGAAAAGCGGCTCGTGCAGATAGTACGAAGCGCCCTTTTCGAAGCCGCCGAACGCGCGCGTCACGCCGGTCACGATCAACACGATCGCCGTGATGCCCCAGACCGCGTCCGAGCGAAACACGTCGCGCAGACGCATCTCGTTCGCTTGCACCGATTGCGTGACATCGAGCCGCCGCAGCGCGCGTGCTCGCGCCAGCACGGAGCCGAGCGCGAAACCGAAGGCAAGCAGATGAATCGCGGCGAGCAACCAACGTATCAGCATCCCTTTCCTCCGGTCATCGACGACAACGGCGAAAACGCTTCTAGATCTGGCGCAGCGAAATATCGAGCGCCTTCGCAGCATGGCGGTCGGCGACGCTCGCAAGCGGCGTGCGAAACACCACGGTCCGATTGTGCCCCGCCGCCGCCGGCGAATGCCATTGCAATTCGATCTTCGGACGACGCGCGAACACCCCGCGACGCACTTCGCCGCTCGCATCGATGACGGGCGTCGGCGGATCGGTGGCGAGCACGGCCGTCGACGGCATGGACGGCACGCTCGACACCGGCGGCTCCGGCCACTTCACCGATAGCTCGCGCGCATCGTACTGGCCGAGCTTGCGGCTTTCGGCCCAGACTGTCGCGGTGCGGGCGACCGGGTCCATCGAAATCGCATAACGGCCGATGGAAAACCGCCGCGCCGCGATGTTCGTGCGCCACAGCGCGCGCGGCCGGCAGATCCACATCACCACCGCGTAGAGCGCGGGGCCAACGAGCAGCCAGCCATTGGTTTGCGCGAGCGCATGAACGAAGTTGCGCCAGCCCGATTCCCACACGAACGCGCACACCGAAAACACCGCGAACGCAAAGGTCAGCAGTCCGAGCAGACGCAACGCCTGCCGCAGCCATTGCGGTAGCGGATGCAGCGGCCGTTCCGCACGCGGCTTCGCGCCCGGCAGCACGACCAGCAGAAAGATGAGCACGAGATTGACGCACGCCCACGGCGAGGAGGTCATCGCGCGCAACGAGGACAAATAGCCCATCTGCGACATCGATAACGCCCACCGCGCCGCGAGCACCAGACCGATGGCCCGCAATGCGAACACGGTGCCCGCGCCCGGCGCAGGGCTCGCGCTGATTTGCTTGGGTCTCGCCAAAGAACACTCCTGAACACGATATTGCACACTGCCAGCTTTACGCTTGTACGCACGCAGGCGCAAACGAAAGCCAAAGCCCGGTCATTATAGGGAGATTGCCCGTCTCGTCAGAGGTTTCACACGCGCTGCGCGGTCTGGCGCTCGCAAGCGCTCCCATTGTGTTATTACGACAACGCCCCGCGTGCCTTGAGGCGCGCGGGGCGTTGTTTTTTTCAGGCGATGCCGCGATCACACCGCGGCGCGCAGTCCTTAGCTCGCGTTGACTTCGCGAAGCACCGTGCGACGCTTCTGACGCAGCAGTTCTTCGTACACGGTGACGTAATTCTGCGCCATCACCTTCGACGAGAAACGTTGTTCGAACGCCTGACGAACCTTCTCGCGCGGCAGTTGGTCCAGACGCTTGACGGCCGCGATCGCGCTGAGTTCATCTTCCACGACGTAACCCGACACGCCGTTTTCGATCACTTCCGGCACCGAACCGCGATTGAACGCGATCACCGGCGTGCCGCAAGCCATTGCTTCGATCATCACCAGACCGAAGGGCTCCGGCCAGTCGATCGGGAACAGCAGCGCATGCGCGTTGCCGAGGAACTCGGTCTTTTCCGCTTCGCTGATTTCGCCGATGTACTCCACATGCGGCAGCGCGAACAACGGCTTGATCTCTTCTTCGTAGTACGCGCGGTCGGCCTTGTCGAGCTTCGCCGCGATCTTGATCTTCATGCCCGCCGCCTGCGCGATGCGGATCGCGCGATCCACGCGCTTTTCCGGCGAGATGCGGCCGAGGAACGCGAGGTAGCCGGGCTTCACGTTCGGGATCGGCGTGAGCAGGTTTTCCGGCAGACCGTGATAGACGGTCGACAGCCAGTGCGCCTGCGGCAACGGCTGACGCTGATTGTCCGAGATCGAAATGACCGGCACGTCGCTGAACGTGTTGAACACCGGCTGCAGTTCCGGCAGATCGAGACGGCCGTGCATGGTCGTCAGGAACGGCACCGGCTGGCGGGCGAACAGCGAGAACGGGTAATAGTCGATGTGGAAATGCAGCACGTCGAATTCTTCCGCGCGGCGGCGCACTTCTTCGAGCAAGAGCATATGCGGCGCCATCGTGTCGCGGATGGTCGGGTCCAGGCGCAGCGCCTGCGGCCAGAATGCTTCGAGCTTGGCGGATGTTTGCGAATCACCGCTCGCGAAGAGCGTGACATCGTGTCCGGCATCCACGAGTGCCTCGGTCAGATAAGACACCACGCGTTCCGTGCCGCCATAGAGTTTGGGCGGAACAGCTTCGTGGAGGGGCGCGATTTGAGCGATTCGCATGTCGTGAAACTCCTGATTAAAGGTCTGGCTAACTTGTCTTGTTGACGTTGGGCGAATCGCTCGGCTCGGGCGAAGCTTTCCGCGGCGCGAAGGCCGCGGCGCAAGAGCTGGTGCACGAGTGAAAAAGCGCGGTCGCTGATCACTTGGGTTCTGCACGGACGGCTGGCTGGCGTTGCAGCACAAAGCAACTCCGGGGCCAATATCTCGAAAACATCCGCGCACGAGCAATAAACGCGCATCTGCTTCCGTGGTTGACTGCGTCTTACAGAAACGTGTCAAAAAACTTAGGTGAAAACCCGGAGCGAATTATGGAGCCTTTTACACGGTCGCCATCGTAGGCATTTCAACTTATTTACCTTGTTACAAGGGGGATACATTTTGCAAACCCCTGTTTATTAAGGTTGTTCTACATTGGGTCCGTGCTGCGAACGAATGATCGCCTGACCTTCGAACTTTGCACGTCAAAATTCACGGCAGCACGCGCTTCTGGCGCGCGACATGCTTTTGGTGTCCGGACCAAGCTTCGAACGTCGCGCTTCCAGCGATGCACGAGCCTGCAAAGATCAGCAATCACGCGCCATCGCTAAAAGCCGCGCAAAATGCTTACAATGCGCGCCCATGACCGAAACGGGATGCGCGACACTGTCAGGCACGCGGCAAGCGGTACGCGAACCCTGTGCGCAGCACGCTTTTGTCTGGCAACGTGTTCGAAAGGCGACAGTACGCCGAACATCGTTGTCCCGTGAGACGCTTGCCCTCTCCTTTACTGGCTACAATCCGGAGATGGAGACGGCGCCGCGCTGCCTCGTCCGTCAAGGGCGACGACACCGCGATCGGATGTTGGGTTCAGAGGAAGCCGCCATGCCAGTTGTTTGGACGGGCCCGAAGGCGCAACACACGCTCAACCGCTCTACGACGAAAAAGACCATTGGACCAACTCACCGTCTCCCAACGTAACGCGCACAACGAGAAACTATCGAGCTACGCGCATCGCCCGCTCGCGTTCCTGTTGCGTTACATCCGCCGGCATCCGGTGGCGCACGCTATCGTGCTTTGCAGTGTGTTCGCCGCCGTCGGCTGCGCGCTCGCCTCCCAATACGCCATCAAGCATCTGATCGATGTGCTCGGTCAGGGGCGCGGTCATCCCGGCCCGCTATGGGGCGCGTTCATGATCCTGGTCGGCCTGATCGCCGCCGACAACATGCTGTGGCGCGTCGGCGGCTGGGTGGGCGCGCACGTCTTCGTGCTCGTCACCGGCGATTTGCGCCGCGATCTGTTCTCGTATCTGAGCGGCCATTCGCCCACGTACTTCTCCGAGAAACAGCCTGGCATGCTCGCGAGCCGGATCACCGCGACATCGAACGCCATCTACACGTCAGAGAACGTGATGGCGTGGAACGTCCTGCCGCCGTGCATCGCGGTGCTGGGCGCAATCATCATGATCGTGGCGGTCAATCCGCTGATGGCCGCGGGCCTCATGTTCTGTTCGCTGGTGCTCGCGTTCATCCTGTACCGGCTCGCCAAGCGCGGTTCGGCGCGGCATCACAGCTTTGCATCGAAGGCGGCATCGGTCGATGGAGAGTTGGTCGATGTGATCGGCAACATGGCGCTGGTGCGCGCGTTCGGCATGACCTTCCGCGAGCAAAAACGCTTCGGCTCGACGGTCAAGGCCGAAATGGTCGCGCGTCAGCAAAGCCTGCTCTATCTGGAAAAGCTGCGCCTGCTGCACGCGGTCATCACCGCGATTCTCTCGGCCGGTTTGCTCGGCTGGGCGCTGTGGCTGTGGTCGAAGGGTCAGGCCACTTCCGGCGATATCGTGCTGGTCAGCTCGCTCGGCTTCACCATCCTGCACGGCACGCGCGATCTCGCCGTGGCGCTCGTCGATGTCACGCAACACGTCGCGCGACTCGCCGAAGCGGTGCAAACGCTGCTGGAGCCGCACGGCATGCCCGACCGTTCGGACGCCACCGAACTCGTGCCGGAAGGCGGACGCGTGGATTTCGAAGGCGTGACCTTCGCCTATCCGCGCCGCCGGCCGATTCTCGACAACTTCCATATTCATATCGAGCCGGGTCAGCGCGTCGGGCTGATCGGCAAGTCGGGCGCGGGGAAATCGACCGTGCTCGCGCTGCTGCAACGCTTCTACGAGACGCAGAAAGGCAGCATCAAGATCGACGGGCAGGATATCAACGCGATCACGCAGGACAGCCTGCGTCAGGCTATCGCGCTGGTGCCGCAGGATATCTCGCTGTTTCACCGCACGGTGTTCGAGAACATTGCGTATGGGCGCCCGGATGCGAGCCGCGAGGAAGTGCTTGCCGCCGCACGCGAAGCGCGCTGCACGGACTTTATCGAGGCGATGCCGGAAGGCTTCGACACCATCGTCGGCGATCGCGGCGTGAAGCTCTCGGGCGGTCAGCGGCAACGGATCGCGATTGCGCGCGCCATCTTGAAGAACGCGCCGATTCTGCTGCTCGACGAGGCCACGTCCGCGCTCGACAGTGCATCGGAAGAAGCCATTCAGCAAGCGCTCGACCGGCTGATGGTCGGCCGCACGGTGATCGCCATCGCGCACCGGTTGTCGACGCTGCAGAACTTCGACCGCATCATCGTGATGAGTTCGGGCAAGGTCATCGACGATGGCTCGCCGCAGGAATTGCGCGATCGTCCGGGCTTGTACCGGGAATTGCTGGCGAAGCAGCATGGCAAGTTGCCGTCGATCGTCGCGACGCCGCACAAGCAGCCTGCCTGACGCGTTTCTTGTTGCGCCGGAAGCAAAAAAGCCGCTGTTCCGAAAGGACAGCGGCTTTTTCTTAGTCCGCCTTCAGATCGCGCATGAAGTTGTCCCGCCAGACCGAGACGTTGTTCTTGCGCAGAAGCGCCATCATCTCTTCGTAACGGGATTTGCGTTCGTCGAGCGGCATGGAGAGCGCGGCGGCAAGCGCGTCCGCCATGCCGTCGATATCGAGCGGATTCACGATCAGCGCCGCCGTCAGTTCGCGCGCCGCGCCGGCGAATTGCGACAGCACGAGCACGCCGGGATCGTCGGGGTCCTGCGCCGACACGTATTCCTTCGCCACCAGATTCATGCCGTCGCGCAACGGCGTGACCAGCCCCACGTGCGCCTCGCGAAACAGCGCGGCCAGCACCGGCCGCTCGTATTGCCGATGGATATAGCGAATCGGCGTCCAGTCCAGCTCCGCGTAACGCCCGTTGATGCGCCCCGATTCCGCTTCCAGTTGCAGACGAATGTCGCGATACGCATCGACGTCCGTGCGCGTGGGTGGCGCGATCTGGAGAAAGGACACGTTGTTACGCTGCTTCGGATCGTGCTCGATGAGCCGTTCGAACGAACGAAAACGCTCGACCAGCCCCTTCGAATAATCCAGCCGATCGACGCTCATCACGAGCTTGCGCGCATGCAGCGTCGCCTTGACGATCTCGACGTCGCGCCCCTTCTCGCCGTCCTTCGCCAGCGACGCGATCTCATCCGGATACACGCCGATGGGATACGCCGCCGCCCGCAATTCACGGCCAAACGCGCGCACATGGGTAGGCTGAGCGGCATCGCGCGTGAACGTGCCGCCCGCTTCGGATTCGATGTAATCGCAGAACGCGCGCAAATCCGGCTCCGTCTGAAATCCGAGCAAGTCGAACGCGCACATCGCTTCGACGAGTTCGCGATGACGCGGCACGCTCAACAAAATCTGCGTCGCGGGAAACGGAATGTGCAGGAAGAAGCCGATGCGGTTCTTCACGCCCAGCGCGCGCAAGGCCTGCGCGAACGGAATCAGGTGATAGTCGTGCACCCAGATCACGTCCTTCGGCCGAAGCAGCGGCGCGAGTTGCGCGGCGAGCCAGCGATTCACGCGGCAATAGCCGTCGTATTCCTCGCGATCGAATTCGATCAGGTCCGGGCGATAGTGAAACGCGGGCCAAAGCGTCGCGTTGGAAAAGCCGCGGTAGTACTGATCGTAATCGCGCTTCGCCAAGCCGATGGTCGCGAACGTGACCGGCCCGTGCTCCTCCAGTCGAATCGCGGCGGGTTCGGCATCGAGCACGTCGCCGCTCCAGCCGAACCACACGCCGCCGGTTTCCCTGAGCGCGTCGTACACGCCGACCGCGAGACCGCCCGCCGCCGGGCCGCCTTCGGAAATCGGCGCGACCCGGTTCGACACGATGACGAGCCGGCTCACGCGTGCTTCCCCGCCGTTCCCGCGATCACCTGAAGCCAGTCGAGCAGCAGTTCCACCGATTCGATGCGCGCCCGCGCCACCGTGTCGCCCGGACCGACCTTCACCGACAGCCCGTTGAATTCGTTGACCACCGCGAAGCCTTTCTCGTCGGTGAGATCGTCGCCGATGAACACCGGCTTGCGGCCCGTGAACGGCGGCTCGCTCAGATACGCGCGCACCGCGCGGCCCTTGTCGACATCCTTCGGCTTGATTTCGTAGACCATCTTGCCGGGCTGGAGCACATAGGCATCGGCATATTCCTTGACGAGCCGTTCGGTGGCCGCGCGCGCGGCCGGTTCGCGCTCTGCCGCATTGCGATAGTGCAGCGCCAGCGCCGCGCCCTTGATTTCGAGCAGCATGCCGGGGTTCGCGCTCACGACCTTTTCCAGCGCGTGTTCCATGCGCAGAAGCCGTTCGTCGTTGAAGCCGATGCGCTGAACATCGCCGTTCGAATCGCGCCGTTCCGCGCCGTGCATGCCCGCGACGGGCAAGTCCGGCATCTGCAAGAACGAATCGATATTGTCGATGCCGCGTCCCGACACCACGGCGACCGCGCCGTTGGTGGCGCGTCTGAGCGCGGCGAGAATGTCCGGCACCGAGCGCGGCACGAAGATGCCGTCCGGCGTGGAAGCGAGTTCGACGAGCGTGCCGTCGAAGTCGAAGAAAAACGCGGTCTCGGCAAGAGACAGGGAATCGGGAAGAATTTGCATCGATCGTGGACCTGAAGTTTTGCCTGTGATGGCGCGCGGAGAACGCGACGCGCGATGGCGCGCATCTTACCGCCGCCGCCCTGCAGATTCGAAAGGTTTCCGCTTACGTCTCGGTCCGGCTGCCTTTCCACAAGCTTGACGCCGTGCGGCCAATTGTCTCAAAAATACGCCGCAAGGGAGATGATGCGCCTCATCGATCGTCAAAGGCGTGTATTTTGCGTTTGACGAATCCGCTTAAACTTTCTCCGATGCACGCTTTGTTCCTTCGATTCTTTGTTTCTCTGCTCGCGCTTGGCGCCCTCGCCGGCTGTTCGAAACTCGCTGAACCGTGGCATCTCACGGATGTTTCCGGGCATTTGCCGGACCTGGCTTTTTCTCTCACCGACGATGGCGGCGCGCCCGTCACCGCGCGCGATTACGCGGGCCGCACGACGCTCGTGTACTTCGGCTACACGCACTGTCCCGATGTCTGCCCCGAAACCATGGCGCGGCTCATGCAGGTACTTGCACGCGTGGGGCCGGACGCGGACCGCACGCGCATCGTGTTCATTTCCGTCGATCCCGCGCGCGATACGCCCGCGCTCCTGCGCTCGTACGTGCGCGCGTTCGACGACCGTCACGCGGTCGGCCTGACCGGCACGGATCGCGCAATCGAAGCGGTCGCGCAGCGCTATCGCGTCGCGTATCAGATGGAAAAGCGCGACCCGTCCGGCGCGTATGAAGTGACGCACAGTTCCGCCGTGTACATCTTCGATCGTGATGGCCACGCGCGCCTGCTCGCGACAGACCACGATTCCATCGATGCCATCGCCAGCGACCTCAAACGCGTGATCGACGCGAAGGAATCGTCATGATTGCGACGCTGCTTTACTGGCTCGATCCGTGGGAGCCGTCGCCAACGGTCATGATCTGCGTGCTCGTCGCGGCGATTCTGTTCGCGCGCGGCGCGCGGCATGCGCGGGTGTCGATCGCGCGGCGCATTTCGTTTTGGCTAGGCTTGAGCGCGCTGTACGTCGCGCTGCATACGCGGCTGGATTACTTCTTCGAGCACGAGTTCTTCATGCATCGGTTGCAGCATCTGGTGCTGCATCATCTCGGGCCGTTTTTGATCGCGTTGTCGTATCCGGGCGCGGCGTTGCGCGCGGGCGTTCCGTTCGCGTGGCGGCAACGCTGGCTGCGGCCTGCCGCGCAAAGCCGAATCGCGCGTTTATGTTCCGATGTCGTGTTCAATCCGGTCGTCGCCGTGACGCTGTTCGTCGGGCTCATCTATTTCTGGCTGCTCTCGCCCATCCACTTCAAGGCGATGCTCGACTGGCGGCTCTACCGCGCGATGAACTGGAGCATGACGATCGACGGCCTGCTGTTCTGGTGGCTCGTGCTCGATCCGCGTCCGGCACCGCCCGCGCGGCTCGCGCCGGGGCGGCGAATTCTCGTCGTGATCGCGGCGATTCCGCCGCAGATTCTGCTCGGCGCGTATATCTTCTTCACGCCGCACGAGTTGTATCCGATTTACTCGATCTGCGGCCGCGCCTTCACCTGGATCACGCCCATGCGCGACCAGCAAATCGGCGGCTTGCTGCTATGGATCCCCGGCTCGATGATGAGCGTGATCGGCGCGCTGATCGCCTTGCGCCACTGGATGCGTTTGTCGGCGCGCTCGCGCCTGCGCACGGAACGCGGCGCGCGCGGCAGGCAAGCGCCGGTCAAACCCGCGACATCATGAAGGAAAGCCGGGGCGGCGCATCCAGACATGCGGAATGCCGTCTTCATCGTGAATGCCGGACGAAGGCACGAAGCCGAACGCCCCATAAAACTTCTGTAGATGCGCCTGCGCGTGCAGGCTGACCGGCTCGTCCGGCCACTGCGCGAGGATGCGTTCGAGCGCGTATTCGAGCATGGCGTTGCCGAGCTTGAGGCCGCGAAACTTCGCGGTCGTCAGCACGCGGCCGATGCGCACGTCTTTCTCCTCGTCATCCGGAAAGCCCGGCAGCAATACGCGCAGATAGCCCGCAAGCGCGGGACGCGTGCCGCCCGCGCCATATGCGAGCAAGTGCCAGCCGTGCGGATCGAGCCCGTCGATATCGCCATATACGCAGTTCTGCTCGACGACAAACACCGCGCTGCGGGCGGCCAGCATGTCGTAGACCTCGGTGGTCGTGAGATCGTCGAAGCGCTTCCAGCGCCATTCGATGTCGGAGAGTGAGTCGGTCATGAAGATCGTGCCTGCCAGCAAAGAGAGGCAATTATGCCGCGCGACACCCCGCGCGCGGCGCAGCGGAAAAACAAAAAGCCCTGACTGAAGGGTCAGGGCTTTTTGTTTTGGAGGCGCGGACCGGAGTCGAACCGGTCTAAACGGCTTTGCAGGCCGCTGCATAACCGCTTTGCTACCGCGCCTTATACAGTGTTGTTGATACGTGGGCCGTTTTAAACGGCTTGCTGCACCAAACAAAAAGGGAAGCCTGGCTTCCCCTTTGACTGGAGCGGGAGACGAGTCTCGAACTCGCGACCTCAACCTTGGCAAGGTTGCGCTCTACCAACTGAGCTACTCCCGCATGATCCTGCTACTTCTTTTCGATGCCGCTTCGCCAGCGTCTTGCCGCTTGACACTCGCTAACACTCGCGCTGCTCACACCGAATTCTTGAAACTGGAGCGGGAGACGAGTCTCGAACTCGCGACCTCAACCTTGGCAAGGTTGCGCTCTACCAACTGAGCTACTCCCGCATTTTGCTGCTTTTCTCTGCTGCTTCGACGTTACCGCTACGCCAGTTTCGCCGTGCCGTACATCAGAGAAACGAGATTATGTAGAAGCCAAATGGACCTGTCAACTGTTTTTCGAGTGGATTCTTCTGGTTCGACGCAATCTTTTGCAATGACCGGCGCATTGCCGGTATTTCACAGCATGCCGCCGCGTTCGCGGATCTGCGGCCACGCGAGCTTCATGTAGTAGAGCATCGACCAGACGGTCAGCACGGCGGCGACATCGATGAGCCAGAGACCCCAGACGCGCGTGTCGATCACCCATTGCGTGCCGGTGATCTTGAGCGGCCCGTAGAACAGCAGCATGGGAATCGCGACCATCTGGCAAACGGTCTTGAACTTGCCGAGCTGATTCACCGCCACACTTTTCGATGCCCCGATCTGCGCCATCCATTCCCGCAGCGCGGAAATGGTGATCTCGCGCCCGACGATCACCAGCGCGATCACCGCGTTGAGCCGCGCGAACTGCACGAGCACGAGCAAGGCGGCGGTCACCATCAGCTTGTCGGCGACGGGATCGAGGAACGCGCCGAACGAGGAAGTCTGATTGAGCTTGCGCGCGAGGAAGCCGTCGAACCAATCGGTCAGCGCCGCCATCACGAAAACGATCATGCCGAGCAAATTCCGATGCTCGAGGCTCATCATCATGTCCGGCAAATAGAACACGCCCACGACGAGCGGAATCAGCACGATTCGCAGCCATGTCAGGAAGATCGGTAAGTTGAACGGCATGGGCGAGAGCGAGTGAGGGACATGTAAGGGAGCCGCCATTGTGCCGCGTCGGTCCGGCGCTCACAAGGAAACGGCCCACGTGGCGGACGGCCATCGCGGGCCGCCCGGCCAATACCAAAGCAATTCAATGCAACTGCCGGTAAATCTGCTGCGCCAGCGCCAGTGAGATGCCCTCGACGCTCGCCAGATCCTCGACGCTCGCCGCCTGCACGCCGCGCAGGCCGCCGAAGCGCGACAGCAGCCGCTGACGGCGTTTCGCGCCGACGCCTTCCAGTTCCTCCAGCCGCGAAGTCTGACGCGTCTTGGCCCGCTTCGCGCGCATGCCGGTGATGGCGAAGCGGTGCGCCTCGTCGCGAATCTGCGCGACCAGCATGAGCGCCGCGCTTTCCTTGCCGAGTTCGAGCGGCGCGCGGCCATCGGCGAAGATCAGCGTTTCCAGGCCGACCTTACGCCCCTCGCCTTTCGCGACGCCGACGAGCATGCCGTGATCCAGTCCCAGCTCGGAGAAGACCTGCCGCGCGATCTCGACCTGACCCTTGCCGCCGTCGATCAGCACGATATTCGGCAACAGCGCACCGGCAGCCGCGACCGGCTCGGCGGCGTCTTCGGGTTGCAGCGTCGCGGCTTCGTCGTTGGCGTTGGCGGCGGCCTGCGCGACCATCTTCTCGTAGCGGCGCGTGAGCACCTGACGCATGGCGGCGTAATCGTCGCCGGGCGTGATCCCGTTGATGTTGTAGCGACGGTACTCGCCCGACTGCATCTTGTGATGATGAAACACCACGCACGACGCCTGCGTCGCCTCGCCCATCGTGTGGCTGATGTCGAAGCACTCGATGCGCAATTGCGCGAGATCGTCCAAGTCCATGCTGAGCGTTTGGGCAAGCGAACGCGTGCGCGCCTGCTGCGAGCCTTGTTCGGACAACAGACGCGCGAGCGCGAGCTTCGCGTTTTGTTCGGCCATCGAGAGCCAGACGCGCTTTTGCCCCTGCGGCTGACGCAGCAGCGTGACCTTGTGCCCGGCCTGCTCGGTCAGCAAGTCGATCAGTTCGCGGCTCGCGGGCGCGTGACTCACGACCAGCACCGGCGGCACGCGATTGCCGATGTAATGCTGCGCCATGAAGGCTTCGAGCACTTCGGATTCGAACGCGCCTTCGCGGGGTTCGGCTTCTTCGGGCGCTTCTTCCGGCGCTTCTTCATCGACGGAAACGACTTCGGGAAGCTCGTCCTCGTCCACGAGCGCAATCGCGCTTTCCACATGCGCCGGAAAATACGCCTTGTCGCCCAGATGACGCCCGCCGCGCACCATCGCCAGATTCACGCACAGCTTGCCGCCCAGCGCGACGACCGCGAGGATATCGACATCGCTTTCGCCGCCCACTTCGATCGCCTGCTGATGCAGCACGGTCGACAGCGAACTCATCTGATTGCGCACGGCGGCGGCCTGCTCGAACTTGAGATCGGCGGCGAAGGCGTGCATCTTCTGCTCAAGCTCCTTCATGACTTCGCCCTGACGGCCGAGCAGAAAGCGCGACGCATTCGCCACATCGCGCGCGTAATCTTCCTCGTTGATGAGGCCGGTGCACGGCGCGGTGCATCGCCCGATCTGATGCAGCAGGCACGGCCGCGTGCGATTGTTGAAGACCGAATCCTCGCAGGTGCGCAACTGGAATACGCGCTGCAAGATCTGGATGCTCTCGCGCACCGCCCACGCGCTCGGGAACGGCCCGAAATACTGGTTCTTCTTGTCCACCGCGCCCCGGTAATAGGCCATGCGCGGGAACGTGTGCCCGGTGAGCTTGAGGAACGGATACGACTTGTCGTCGCGAAACAGGATGTTGTAACGCGGCGTCAGCGCCTTGATGAGATTGTTTTCGAGCAGCAGCGCTTCGGCTTCGGAGCGGGTGACCGTCGTCTCGATCTTGCGGATGCGCGTGACCATCATCGCGATGCGCGGCGAGTGCAGCGTCTTCGTGAAGTAGCTCGACACGCGCTTCTTCAGGTTGCGCGCCTTGCCGACGTAGAGCACGTTGCTCTCGCCGTCGTAATAGCGGTAGACGCCGGGCAGATTGGGCAATTGCGCGAGCGTCTTTTTCGGATCGAAATCGGGTTCGGAGGCGTCTGTTTTCGTCATGCTGCGAGGAACGGATGCATCGGGCGCGAGGTGCGTGGGCGGCCATCGGCCGCGCGTTGAGCCACACGGTCGGGCCGTGTCTTAGAATCGCCAGTTTAGATCATTCCGCCACGTACTCGGCGGCAACCGACGCGTGCCATGTCCACTCTCGCTGCTTGTGCCGAACCCGCATCCGACCTCGCCTGCGACCTCTTTTGCGCGGTCGTCGACAATTTCGGCGACATCGGCGTGTGCTGGCGGCTCGCGCGTCAGTTGCGCGCGGAGCATGGCTGGCGCGTGCGTTTGTTCGTCGACGACCTCAGGGTTTTTCACGCGCTTTGCCCCGCAGTCGATGCATCGCTTGCGCGTCAGAAAGCGGCGGGCGTGACCATCGAGCACTGGCACGCACCGGATCACGCGGGCGAGACGCTGGAAATCGCGGATGTCGTCATCGAAGCGTTCGCGTGTGAAATCCCGCATGCGTATATCGCCGCGATGGCGCGTCGCGAACGCAAGCCGGTGTGGATCAATCTCGAATATCTGAGCGGCGAGGACTGGGTCGCGGATTTTCATCTGCGGCCGTCGCCGCATCCGCGCTATGCGCTGGGAAAGAGCTTCTTCTTTCCGGGACTGGGCGCGGGCACGGGCGGCGTGATCCGCGAAGCCGATATCGACACGCGCCGTCAGCAGTTCGATGTAGATGTTTGGTGGCGCGAGCGCGTCGGCATCGAACGGCCTTCAGGCGATGCGACGATCGTCTCGCTGTTCGCGTATGAGAATCCGGCAGTCGGCGCGCTGCTCGAACAGTGGCGGGATGGCGCATCGCCGGTCGTGCTGCTCGTGCCCGAAGGACGCATCTCCGGCGCACTCGCGCGATTCTTCGGCATGCCTGCGTTCGCCGCGGGCGCATCGGCAAGCGTGGGCGCGTTGGAAGCGCATGCGCTCGGCTTCGTCGAGCAACCGCGTTTCGACGAGCTTCTCTGGGCCGCCGATGTCAACTTCGTGCGCGGCGAAGATTCGTTCGTTCGTGCGCAATGGGCGAAGAAGCCGTTCGTCTGGCATATCTATCCGCAAAGCGACGACGCGCATCTGCCGAAACTCGATGCCGCGCTCGACCACATCACGCACGCCCTTCCCGCGCCCGCCGGCGATGCGCTGCGCCGCTTCTGGCACGCGTGGAACGGCGCGGGCACGCCGGATTGGGCGGCGTTTCAGGCGCATCGCGCGGCGTTCGAGGCGCGCGCAAAAAGCTGGGCGAAGGAACTGGCGAGCATCGGCGATCTGGCTGGCAATCTCGTCGCGCATGTGCGCTCCCGCCTCGCGCGCTGATGATTGCCGGACCTGCACCAACTGGCCAAGCAGGCAAAAACTCAGTTAAAATAAGCGGTTATCCGAGGTATTACATGCGCCCAAGCGCGCCATTCCAATCCCTCGAAAATCAGCACAGCGTCGCAGCAAGAAGCACCGCGCCGCCGTCAGAATCAAAGATCCACCCGTTTTCCAGGCATTCAAGCCAAATCAATCGTACAGGACCAGTTTTATGAAGATCGCACAGGAACTCCGCGTCGGTAACGTCGTCATGATCGGCAACGACGCGATGGTCGTGCAACGCGCCGAATACAACAAGTCGGGCCGCAACTCCGCGGTCGTCAAGATGAAATTCAAGAACCTCTTGACCAACGCCGGCATGGAATCGGTCTACAAGGCCGACGACAAGTTCGATGTCGTCGTGCTCGACCGCAAGGAAGTCACCTACTCGTACTTCGCCGACCCGATGTACGTCTTCATGGACGCCGACTACAACCAGTTCGAAGTCGAAGCCGAGATGATGGGCGACGCGCTCCACTACCTCGAAGACGGCATGGCGTGCGAAGTCGTGTTCTACAACGAGAAGGCCATCTCGGTCGAATTGCCGACCACGCTGGTGCGCGAGATCGTCTACACGGAACCGGCCGTCAAGGGCGACACGTCCTCGGGCAAGGTGCTCAAGACCGCCAAGCTCAACACGGGCTTCGAATTGCAGGTGCCGCTCTTCTGCAACATCGGCGACAAGATCGAAATCGACACCCGCACCAACGAATACCGCAGCCGCGCCTAAGTCTTACATCGCAGTTGCATGAGGGCCGCGCGGTAAGCATTCCGTGCGTGTCCGTCTGAAGAAAAAGCGCCTCATCGCAGGCGCTTTTTTCTTTTGCATGAATTTTTTGACAAATTCAGGCAAACTTTACCGCTCAGTGATCGCTTAGAAATCCGTTGCTTCTGGAACGAGGCCGATGCGTAAGGGTCTGGCGCACAGCATCGGAAAATTCAACTCATTGGCACGGTTCCTGCTCGATCAGCGAAATGTGGATGACAGGATCGACATGCGAAATACGCCTTTCAACGTAAGCCGGATGTGGGTCGTGACAATGTTCGCCCTGACTGGCTTCGTCTCCATGACCGGTTGCACGTCGACACCGCCTGCGCAGGCGGCTCCAGCGACGCAACCGACCGACGACGCCTCGCTCGCCGCGCGCGTGAAGACGGCGCTGGCGTCCGACCCGGGCCTGCGTCCGCTGCCGGTGAGTGTCGCCACGTATCGCGGCGCCGTGCAGTTGTCCGGTTACGTCGACACGGATGCTCAACTGCAACAGGCCATCGCGGTGGCGCGCGGCGTGCCGGGCGTGCAATCCGTCAACAACGATCTGTACGTCAGGCCGAAGTGAGGATCGGCCCTCGAAACTGTATTCCGCATCGCCTTTTTTGACGCTTCACTTGCTTCCAACACTAACCAACAACCGATAGCAATAGCGCAGGACGAAGAACACACGCAGCGGCACTTCACGCGCCTCGTGCATCACTCAGGCGTCAGGCAGTCGAGGTCCGCCCACGAGCGCCCTAGCTCCATGCGTTCGCCAGGCACCAGTCAGGCGATGCATGCGGCGACGGCGGATTACAGTCCACTTTGATACGTTGTGTCTGCCATGCCACACGCACTGATTGTCGAAGACGATCCCAACAGCCTGTCCGGCCTTTCCGCGATCCTCACCGCCGACGGTTTCTCCGTCGATACGGCGACGACCCTCGCCGAGGCCCGCTCCGCGCTCACGCGCTTCATCCCCGATGTCGTGCTGATCGATCTGAACTTGCCCGACGGCAGCGGTCTCGACCTGCTGCCAAGCCTTCCCTCGCACGCGCCCGACGGCGCCCTGCCCGTGATCGTGATGACCGGCAACGCCACGGTCGAAAGCGCGATCGAGGGTTTGCGGCACGGCATATGGGACTACCTGCTCAAGCCGGTCAACATTCCGCGTTTGCGCAGCTTGCTCGCGCGGATTCCGCGACCTTACGAACTGACGGAGGAAGTGCAGTCGTTACGCTCGACGCTGCGCGATCTCGGCCACTTCGGCACCATGCTCGGCCGCAGCGCGGTGATGCAGCACGTCTACGATCTGATCGAGCACACCGCGCCGACCGAAGCCGCCGTGCTGATCTGCGGCGAGGCGGGCACGGGCAAGAAGATCGCGGCGCGCACCATCCACGAGTTGAGCCGTCGCCGCAAGGGGCCGTTCGTGACCTTCGATTGCTCCGCCGCGCGCGACAACACCACGCGCTCGATGGAAAGCATCCTGTTCGGACACGAACGCAACGCGTATGCGGGCGCGGAGAATCGCGAGCCGGGTCTGCTCGAACAGGCGGGCGGCGGCACGTTGTTCCTCGATCAGATCGATTCGCTGCCCGCGCCGCAACAGGAAGCGCTGCTGCGCGCCATCGATTCGCAGACCTTCATGCGCGTCGGTGGAAGCAACCGCATCATGACGGACTTCCGGCTGATCGCGGCTTCGCGCACGCCGGTTCGCGACGCGGTGGCGAGCGGCGCGTTGCGTGAGGACTTGTTCCAGCGCTTGTCGGCGTCGTCGATCATGTTGCCGCCGCTGCGAGATCGCGACGACGACATCGCGTTGATCGCCGAGGAATTCGTCGATGAACTGAATCGCGAGAATCACATCGCCGGGATCACGAGCGGCTCGCCCAAGCGCATCAGTCCGACGTTCCTGCGTGAATGCATCGGGAGCGAATGGCCGGGCAATGTGCGCGAACTGCGCGAACGCGTGCGGCGCGCGTATCACGCGTCGGGCGAAACCATCGAAACGTTGCGGGTGGATGAGCAAGGCGGCGTCGGCGGACGCGGCCTGAACGGCAGCAGCGTGCAGGTGACGGTCGGCACCGCGCTCGCCGATGTCGAGGACATGCTGATTCGCGCGACGCTAGAAGCCGTGGGCGGCACGCGGCATCGCGCGGCGACGCTGCTCGGCATCAGCCCGAAGACGCTCTACAACAAACTTCAGCGGATGAAGCTGGAATCGTCGTGATGCGTGGTTCGCATCGCTTCGAAAAAAACGCCGCGGTCTTGCAAACCGCGGCGTTTTTCTTAGCCTAAAGATTCCTTCACCAGCGCCCTTGCCGCCAGATAATCGGCGTTGCCTTGCAGCTTGCTCCAGCGCAGCGCCTTGCCACGCGGACGCATCTGCCGGATGCGCTGTTCAGATGCCTTCGATGGCTTGAAGCGCAACTGTTCCAGCACACGGCCCGCCTCTTCCGGCTGGTTGCACACCAGCACCATGTCGCAGCCCGCATGTAACGCAGCCGTGGCCGCTTCGGTGAGCGTGCCGCCCGCGCGCGCGGCTTCCATCGAAAGATCGTCGCTGAAAATCGCGCCGTTGAAGCCGAGCCGGCCACGCAAAATATCCTGCAGCCAGATGCGCGAGAAGCCCGCCGGTTTGTCATCGACACGCGTGTAGATGACGTGCGCCGGAATGACGGACGCGAGCGACATGCCGAGCCAGTCGTACGGGCGCACATCCGCGTTGAGGATTTCGTCGAGCGGACGATCGTCGGTCGGCAGCGCGACGTGCGAATCCGCGCTGGCGAAACCGTGCCCCGGAAAGTGCTTGCCGCAGTTCGCCATGCCCGCCAGCGCAAGACCGTGATTCAGACTCTTGGCAAGCATCGTGACGACGCGCGGATCGCTGTGCAACGCGCGGTCGCCGATCACCTTCGATTGCCCGTAGTTCAGATCGAGCACCGGCGTGAAACTCATGTCGATGCCGCACGCGCGCAACTCAGCCGCGAGCACGTAACCGAACGCGGTCGCCGCCTTGGTGGCCGCGAGCACGTCACGGTCCCACAGCGCGCCGAGCGTGCCGGGCGCGGGCAGAACCGTGAAGCCATCGGTGCGAAAGCGCTGCACGCGCCCGCCTTCGTGATCGACCGCGATCAGGATATCGTCGCGCACGGCGCGGATTGCATCGGTGAGCGCGACGAGTTGCGCGCGGTCCTGAAAATGCCGCGCGAACAGGATGATGCCGCCCGTCATCGGATGGACGAGGCGATCGATATCCGCATCGCTCAGCGTGGTGCCAGCCACATCGAACATGACGGGGCCGGGAGTGCGTTTCATCGGATTCAATTGGCTTTGCTTTCTTGATGAGTGGAAGAGTCGGGCACTTCGGCGATCACGAAGGACACCGCGTAATCGCGTTCGTCCGTCACCGTCACCTTCGCGGTGATGTGGCGCGCGTCGAGCCATTGCGCGAGTTCGCCGGACGCGACGCACATGGGCTTGCCGCTCGGCTCGTTGAGCGTTTGCAGCGCGCGCCAGGTCATCGGCCAGCGCATGCCGAGGCCAATCGCCTTGGAAAACGCTTCCTTGGCCGAAAAGCGCGTGGCGAGAAACGCGAGGCCGCGCACTTCCGAGCGTGCCTTGCGTGCGTGATAGACGCGCAATTCGTCCGGCCCGAGCACCTTCTCGGCGAAGCGCCCTTTCGTGCGCTCCATGACCGCCGCCACGCGGCTCACCTGCACGAGGTCCGTGCCGATTCCGTAGATCGCCATGACGCGCGCCTTATGCGTTGAGCGACGCGAGCCGCGACGCGACCATGATCGCCTTCATCTCGCGCACGGCGTTGTCCCATCCGGCGAAGATCGAATGCGCGACGATCGCATGCCCGATATTCAGCTCGACGATGCCCGGCAACGCGGCGATTGCCTGCACGTTGGTGTAATGCAGTCCGTGGCCCGCGTTGACCTTCAGGCCCAGCGAATTGCCGAGATCGACGCTTTTCGCCACGCGTTCGAACTCGCGCTTTTGCTCGGGTTCCTCGTGCGCTTCGGCGTAGCGTCCCGTGTGGAGTTCGATCACCGGCGCGCCTGCTTCCTGCGCGGCGCGAATCTGCGTTTCGTCCGGATCGATGAACAGCGACACGCGTGCGCCCGCATCCGCGAGTTGCTTGCAGGCGGCTTTGACCGCTTCGAACTGGCCGGCGACATCGAGACCGCCTTCGGTCGTCAGTTCTGCGCGTTTTTCGGGCACGAGGCAAACGTCGTGCGGACGGATTTCGCACGCGATATCGAGCATCTCGCGGGTCACCGCGCATTCCAGATTCATGCGTGTTTTCAGCAGCGGACGCAGCGTGCGCACATCCGCATCGACGATATGGCGGCGATCCTCGCGCAAGTGCAATGTGATGGCGTCCGCGCCCGCTTCTTCAGCGGCGAGCGCCGCGCGGATCGGATCGGGATAGGACGTGCCGCGCGCATTGCGCAAAGTCGCGACATGATCGATGTTCACGCCGAGATCGATCACGTTCGCGGCCGAAGTGAGAAAGAAGCTCATAGGTTTTGCAGGTCGATCAGGATTTGACGGGTAGCGAGCGGCGCACCGCCCAGATGATGGTTGAGCAGAAAGCGCATGAGGGTTTTGCTTTGCGCGGCGGTTTGCGGAAGCGAATAGTCGTCGCGTTCCATGTCGATGAGCGTTTGCCCGGCGATCACCGGCCACTGCGGCGGGAACTCGTCCGATGCCTCGCGCACGCCGCGATCGGGATCGAACACGTAGCGGCCTTGCGGCGTTACCGGCTGGCGCGTGACGGTGTTCGTGAGGTTCATCGCGTAGCCGGTTTCGCGCAGGAGCACGGTTTCGAACGAGCGCAATACTTGAACGGCGGGTTCGTCGTGCGCGAGACGCGAGAGCGTCAGCACGTAATGATTGAACAACGCGGGATGCGCATCTTCGCGCGCGCAGAACTTAACGAGCAGTTCGTTGACGTAAAAGCCGCACAGAAGCGCATCGCCCGCGAGCGGCAGCATGCCGCCGACCCATTCGGCCTTCGTCAACGTGCGGAGTTCGCCCTTTCCAGTCCATGAAAGACCGAGCGGCTGAAACGTCTGCAACACGCCGCGCAACGCCGAATGCGGACGCTTCGCGCCCTTCGCGACCAACGCGATGCGCCCATGATCGCGCGACAGCACATCGATGATGAGGCTCGTCTCGCGATACGGATAACTATGCAGCACAAAACCCGGCTGTTCGTTGATGCGCAAATCCGAACGCGGCGCGGCACGCCGACGCTTCGGCGCGGCGGGTTCGCTCGCGTCCTCGAAGTCGTCATCGGCGGGCGCATTCATCCGCGCGTCGTCAGGGCCGTCGTCCATGCGCGTTGTCCGGGCATCACGTGCGTTATTCGTAACCGTATGCGCGCAGGCCCGCTTCGTTGTCGGCCCAGCCGCTCTTTACCTTGACGAAGGTTTCCAGATACACCGGGCCATCGAACAACTTTTCCATGTCGATGCGCGCTTCCGTGCTGATCTGCTTCAGCTTCGCGCCCTTCTGGCCAATGATCATCGCCTTGTGGCCGTCGCGATCCACGAGAATGGTCGCGAACACGCGCCGCAGCCGACCTTCCGTTTCGAACTTGTCGATCAGCACGGTGCTCGTGTACGGCAACTCGTCGCCGGTCCAGCGGAACACTTTCTCGCGCAGGATTTCCGCCGCGAGAAAACGTTCGCTGCGGTCGGTGAGATCGTCCTCGCCGTAGATCGGCTCGCCTTCCGGCAGATACTTCTTGATGACCGCGAGCAGACGCTTGATGTCGTCGGGATGCGTCGCCGCCATCGGCACGATCTCGCGGAAGTCGCGCAGCGCGGACATCTGCTGCATGAACGGAAAGAGCTTCTCTTTGTCGTTCACGCGGTCGAGTTTGTTGGCGATGAGCAGCGTCGGCGTGCCAGCGGGAATGAGGTCGAGCACGCGTTGGTCGTCCGGGCCGAAGCGGCCGGCTTCGATCACGAAGAGAATGGCATCGACCGAAGTCAGCGTGGACGTGACCGCGCGATTCAGCGAGCGGTTGAGCGCACCGCTGTGGCGCGTCTGGAAACCGGGCGTATCGACGAAGATGAACTGCGCGTCGTCCACCGTGTTGATGCCGGTGATGCGATGCCGCGTCGTCTGCGCCTTGCGCGACGTGATGCTGACCTTCTGGCCGACGAGCGCGTTCATGAGCGTCGATTTACCGACGTTCGGGCGGCCGACGATCGCGACCATGCCGCAGCGAAAACCGGAGGAAGTGGGAGCGTTTGTCATGATGATGTGCAGCAGGATTCGGGTGAGCGCGGCCTGAGTCGCGATAAGCGATGCGCGAATGCGGCGGCGTCAGTGGCCGGCATCGGCGGCGCGCGCGACGCGGCTCGCAGGTGCTTCCACGGTGGCGCTGCCGCGGCCTTCGGTGTTCGGTCTTTCGGATGCGTTGTCCGCTGCCGGGGCGTCGTTCTTTGCAGGTTTTTCTGCTTTTTCCGGACGGTGAAGAACCTGACGATCGGCTTTTTCTGCCTTCTCTGCCGCCGCATACGCCGCAGCGGAAGGTTCCACATGCGTGGCACGGATCACGGCAAGCGGGGCGCGCTCATCGCTTCCGGACGACGCATGCGCCGCGTGATGATGCTTCTCCCGCTCGCGTTCACGTTCGCGCCGGTCCGGCGAACGCAGATCGAGCGCGCCTTGCACGCCCGTCACGCCCGGCACGACTTCCAGCTCGTTGAGCTTCGCCGCGCGCGCGCCACGACGCTTGGGCTTGACGCCGAGCGTAGGCGCGGCGGCCGCGACTTCATCGAGTGCCTTCTTCGCCGCCGCTTGTTCCGCCGCACGACGGCTGGCGCCGGAGCCGGACACTTTCACGTCGAGCTTGGGCACCGTGCATTCGACTTCGAACTGCTGGTTATGCGCCGCGCCGTGCGTGGCGACGACGGTATAAGTCGGCAGCGCGATCTTGTGGCCTTGCAGATATTCCTGAAGCAGCGTCTTGGCGTCCTTGCCGATGGTGCGCGGATCGATGTGATCGAGCACCGGCGTATAGAGCCGCTTGATGACGGTATGAGCGGCGTCGAATCCGCCGTCGAGGAAGATCGCGCCGAAAATGGCTTCGAGCGTGTCCGCCAGAATGGAAGGACGGCGAAAGCCGCCGCTGCGCAGTTCGCCTTCGCCGAGCCGGAGTTCTTCCGACACATTCAGCGCCTGCGCGATTTCATATAACGATTGCTGCTTGACCAGATTCGCCCGCACGCGAGACAGGTCGCCTTCGTCGAGTTTGCCGAATCGCTGGAACAAAAGCGCAGCCACCACGCAATTTAGAACGGAATCGCCCAGAAATTCGAGCCGTTCGTTGTGCGTGGCGCTGTGACTGCGATGGGTCATCGCCTGGCGCAGTAATTCCGCATTGCGAAATTCGTACCGCAGCCGGCTTTCCAACGGAGAAGATGGCATTTAGACAGTATAACGCGGGCGCCTGAGGCGACGATTTCGCCAGGCCAGACCGGAAACCGCGTGGCGAGACGGTGTTAGCCGCGCTTCTTCACGCCGTTTCGAAGCAAGTTGGATGGTGCAGAACGCCGGCTTCGCATGCAGAACGGAAACCGGCGTCACGGCGTTCAGTGGAACGCGCCGATGCGCTTCAGATTGGCGAAGTTCATCCAGATGAAGAACGCACGACCGACGATGTTCTTGTCCGGCACGAAGCCCCAGTAACGGCTGTCGGCGCTGTTGTCGCGGTTATCGCCCATCATGAAGTAATTGCCCGGCGGCACTTTGCACGTCACGCCTTGCGCGTTGTAGTTGCAGTTGTCGCGGAACGGGAAGTCTTCCACGCCCATGACGTAAGGCGGCACTTGCGGATTGTTCAGGATGGCGTTCTTGCGGCCGTCGAGATCCTCTTCGAACTGCTTCGCGTAGCCCACGCGTTCTTCGTCGAAGTAATCGGGCAAGGGCATTTCGGGAACCGGCTTGCCGTTGATCGTCAGCTTCTTGTCCGCGTACGTCACAGTGTCGCCCGGCAGGCCGATCACGCGCTTGATGTAGTCCACCGACTCATCCTTGGGATAGCGGAACACCACGACATCGCCGCGTTCGAGCGGACGGCCTTCCGTCATCTTCGTGTTGGTGATCGGCATGCGCAGACCGTAGTCGTACTTGTTCACGAGGATGAAGTCGCCCACGAGCAAGGTCGGCACCATCGAACCCGACGGAATCTTGAACGGCTCCACGATGAACGAGCGCACCACGAACACCGCGAGAATCACGGGGAAAAAGCTCGCCGTGTATTCGAGCCACCACGGCTGACGCAGCTTTTCGTCGCGCAGACGCGCGCGGGTCTGGTCGGCGTTTTCATCGGCGAAGCGCTCGCCCACGCGTTCCTGCTGACGGTCGAACTCGGCGACGGCGGCATCGGCCGCGCGGCGGCGGCCCGGCACGAACACGAGTTTGTCGAGCACCCAGGCAATACCCGTCAGCACGACGAGGATCAAAAGAATAAGTGCGAAATTCATCAATCGCTTCCGGTTGTTATCGTTTTTCGCCCGAAGGCGAGACGGGCTGCGCGAACGTGCGCGAGATCGATTCGAGTTGCGATACCGACATCGTCATCAATCGTCCACGCGAAGGATCGCAAGGAAGGCTTCCTGCGGAATCTCGACCGAACCGACCTGCTTCATGCGTTTCTTGCCGGCCTTCTGCTTTTCGAGCAGCTTCTTCTTGCGCGAGATGTCGCCGCCGTAGCACTTGGCCAGCACGTTCTTGCGCAGCGCCTTGATGTTCTCGCGCGCAATGATATTCGAGCCGATGGTCGCCTGAATGGCCACGTCGTACATCTGGCGCGGGATCAGTTCGCGCATCTTCGCCGCCACTTCGCGACCGCGATGCTGGCTCTGCGAACGGTGCACGATGACGGATAGCGCATCCACCTTGTCGCCGTTGATGAGCATGTCCACCTTGACGACATCCGCCGCGCGGTATTCCTTGAACTCGTAGTCCATCGACGCATATCCGCGCGACGTGGACTTCAGCCGGTCGAAGAAATCGAGCACGATCTCCGCCATCGGAATTTCATAGGTCAGTTGCACCTGACGGCCGTGGTACTGCATGTTGGTCTGCGAGCCGCGCTTGTTCGTGCACAGCGTGATGACCGAACCGACATACTCCTGCGGCATGTACAGGTTCACGGTGACGATCGGCTCGCGCACTTCCTCGATCTTCTGCGGCTCCGGCATCTTCGCCGGATTTTCCACCGAGATGGTCGTGCCGTCGCGCTGCTCGACTTCGTAAATCACCGTGGGCGCCGTGGTGATGAGGTCCATGTCGAACTCGCGTTCGAGCCGCTCCTGCACGATTTCCATGTGCAGCAAGCCGAGGAACCCGCAACGGAAACCGAAGCCCAGCGCCTGCGAGACTTCCGGTTCGTATTGCAACGAGGCATCGTTGAGCTTGAGTTTTTCGAGCGATTCGCGCAGCGCGTCGTACTGGTTCGCCTCGACCGGATAAAGCCCCGCGAAAACCTGCGGCTTCACTTCCTTGAAACCCGGCAGCGGTTCCGTGGCGGGACGCGTGGAGAGCGTGACCGTATCGCCCACTTTCGCCGCCGTCAGTTCCTTGATGCCCGCGATCACGAAGCCCACCTGCCCCGCCGACAACTGCGAGAGGTTGGTGGATTTCGGCGCGAACACGCCCAGATGCTCGACCGGATATTGCGCGCCGGTCGCCATCATCTTGATCTTGTCCTTCGGCTTGAGCGTGCCGTTGACGATACGCACCAGCATGACGACGCCGACGTAATTATCGAACCACGAATCGATGATGAGCGCCTGCAACGGCGCTTCCGTGTCGCCCTTGGGCGGCGGCACTTTCGCGATCAGCGATTCGAGCACGTCCGCCACGCCCAGACCCGTCTTGGCGCTGCAATGCACGGCATCGGTCGCGTCGATGCCGATCACGTCCTCGATTTCGGTAATCGCGTTTTCGGGGTTGGCGGCCGGCAGGTCGATCTTGTTGAGCACCGGCACGACTTCCACGCCGAGTTCGATGGCCGTGTAGCAGTTCGCGACCGTCTGCGCTTCCACGCCTTGCGAGGCATCGACGACGAGCAGCGCGCCTTCGCACGCGGACAGCGAACGGCTGACCTCGTAGGAGAAATCGACGTGACCCGGCGTGTCGATCAGGTTGAGGTTGTAGACCTTGCCGTCACGCGCCTTGTAAGAGAGTGCCGCCGTCTGCGCCTTGATGGTGATGCCGCGCTCGCGTTCCAGGTCCATCGAATCGAGCACCTGCGCTTCCATCTCGCGGTCGGACAAGCCGCCGCAGAGCTGGATGATGCGATCGGCCAGCGTGGATTTGCCGTGATCGATGTGCGCGATGATCGAAAAGTTACGAATATGATCCATTCAGTACCGATCGGGCGAAAAAGCGAAAAGGCGCGCCCTCACACATGCGGAGCACGCCTTGAAAATTGGGGGAAAACCTCAGCATTTTAGCTGAAATCGGCGTCGGCCCGGCGCTTTTCGCCTTTCGCCGATTGTAAGGAACGCGTCAACGTGGACGCGCCTGAAGCGCCGCTTCGACCGCGTGCGCATCCAGCCGGTAATGGCATAGTTCGATGCCGTCCAGCGTCAGCACGGGCACGAGTTCGTCGTAACGCGCGACGAGCGCCGGATCGGCATCGATATCGACGCTTTGGATGGCCACGCCGAAGCGCTGCGCGATGGGTTCGAGCGCCGCGCGCATCTCTTCGCAGAGATGACACCAGACGCGACCGTAGAGAATGAACGGGGCGTCCGGTGTTGACGTCATCGGCGTGTTACTTCTGCGTTGGCACGCGCGGACGCACCGGCACGAACTGCGTGTTGTCGCCGCGTCGCACGAGAATCGCGACCATCTTGCTGGCATCCAGCCCCGCCGCGACTTCCTCGAACTGCTTCGCGCCGGTGATGTCCGTGTCGCCGATGCGCATGACGATGTCGCCCTTCTGGAAGCCCGCGCGCGCGGCCGGCCCTTCGACGGCATCGACCTGAACGCCGCTCGTCAGCTTGAGCGCCTTCTTCTGGTCGGCGGGAATGTCGCTCACCGCAAGACCGAGCGAATTGCTCGCGCGTTCCTTCGGCTGCGGCGGCTTCTTCTGCTCGGTCTTCGCGACCTTGTCCGGCTGCATCTCGGCGATGGTGATCGGCAGATCGCGCGACGAACCCTTGCGCCAGACGGTGATCGACGTCTTCGTGCCCGGCTTGGTATCGCCAACCATGCGCGGCAGGTCGGTCGCCGTATCCACGCTCACGCCGTTGAATTTCGTGATGATGTCGCCCGGCTGAATGCCCGCCTTGTCGGCCGGACCGCCCGCTTCGACGCTCGACACGAGCGCGCCCTGCGCCTTGGGCAAGCCGAGCGAATCCGCGACATCCTTCGTCACTTCGCCGATCGCCACCGCGATGCGCCCGCGCGTGACCTTGCCCGTCGTCTTCAACTGATCCGCCACGCGGATGGCTTCATCGATCGGAATCGCGAACGAAATGCCCATGAAGCCGCCAGTACGGCTGTAAATCTGCGAATTAATGCCGATGACTTCGCCCGCCATGTTGATGAGCGGACCGCCCGAGTTACCGGGATTCACCGCCACATCCGTCTGGATGAACGGCAGATAGTCGCCGGTATCGCGCCCCTTCGCGCTGACGATGCCCGCCGTCACGGTATTGTCGAGCCCGAACGGCGAGCCGATGGCGAGCACCCATTCGCCCACGCGTACCTTGTTCGAATCCCCGATGGTGATGGCCGGCAGATTCGACGCGTTGATCTTCACGACGGCCACGTCCGTGCGTTCATCGACGCCGACCAGACGCGCCTTGAACTCGCGCTTGTCGGTGAGCGTGACGTAGATGGTGTCGGCATCGTCGACGACGTGCGCGTTGGTCATCACGTAGCCATCCGTCGAGAGGATGAAGCCCGAGCCCACGCCGCTGCTTTGTTCCGAGTTGTCCTGGCTGTCGTCGGGTGTGCGGCTGCCGCCCTTGCCCTGATCGCCCTTGCCTTGATCGCCGCTTCCGCCGCCGTTGTTGCCGCCGCCGTTATTTCCGCCACCGCCGCCTCCACCGCCGCGCGGCGGCGTGCCCGGCATCGGAATGCCGAAGAAGCGGCGGAAGAACTCGGACATATCGCCGTCATCGAGACCCGGCGGCAGGCCGCGCAAGTCGCTCGACGAACCGACGCGCGATGTCGTGCGAATGTTCACGACCGACGGCCCGACTTTGTCGACCAGCACCGTAAAGTCGGGCAGCGTCACCGTGGGCACTGCCGCTGTCGCCGTTCCCGCGCCCATGTAGAAAGGCAGGCACACGGCGAGTGCCGCAGCCGCGATGAACTTGCGCAGCGAGAAATTGCTCATGTCTTGGAGGCCGAGAATTACTTGGAAGGCTTGTATTCTATGGTAGAAGCAAATTGCTGCAACGTCGCTTGCGGCACTTCACCCAGCAAAGTAATCCAGAAATCGCCGCGTTTCTTCACCAGCACATGCGTGGCGCCGTTGCTGCCCGCGCCTTCCTTCTTCGAATTCTTCTCGACCGGTTCGACAAAAACCGAGATCGCGGCGATGCCATCCGAATACACCGCCTGATCTACCGGAATGTTCGGCTGGCCTTGCTGGCTCGACGCCATTGGCCGGCGCAGTTCGCGAATCAACCGGAAACCGGGAATATCGGGCGCCAGCTTCCAGCCCTGCGCCTGCATGTCCACCGTCTGCACGGGCGGGCGGACGATGGTCCATCCGGTCGTCGAGCGCATGTCCTTCGCAATGGACACCTTGTCCACGGGCTGACCGATGCGCACCTGCGAGAACGAAAGCTGTTCGAGCACGGTGCCGTCGGGGTCGAGCGTTTGCGCGCGCAGCAAAAGGCCGGTCTTGGCATCGGCCCAGAGCTTGTAGGCGAATCGATAGGAATCTTTCGGATCGAGTTCGAGCACTTGGCTGTCGACACCAGCCACGCGGTCATTGGGCAATAACTTCGGATCGTAGACCGTGAGAACCTGATCGCCGCTGTTCGACAAAAGCGCGGGAAACTGGTCCTTGCTCAGCCGATGCTCGATCACGAGCAGATGCCGCTCCGGCACGAACGTGTACATGTCGTCGTCGTGACGCAGCATGCGACGCGGCGCGCCATCGAGGCTCTCGAGCGCTTCGTATTCGCCGTCGTTGCGCGTGGCGGCATGCGCGATACGCGACGACTGAACCGTCGCGCCGCGCTGATAGACGAAGGTGCCCTCGTAGTTTTGCTGCTGGGCCGCATCGTGGATGCGATTGAGCAGCGCGGCGGCGGTCTTGCGCTGGGCGGCGGAATCCCCGCTTTGCGCGGATGCTTCGTGCGCCGCCGTCAGCAACGCGGCCGCACAAAGCATCAACGCCGGCAGCCGCCCCCACATTCTCGTTTTATTGAACCGCACACGCTGCATCAAATTATTGACCCTGCGACACCGCGGCCGCTCGGATCAGGGGCATGGACCCCGGCATCGACGGCTGCTGTGAGAATTGCTGATGCGCTTCCAGATACTGGTCGAGATCCGCATCGCGGATGATGTTCGCTTCCACTACCGGCAAGCGCGTGTTGGCTGTCGGAACCGGCGCCATGGCGACGCGCTGCACGGAGGCGTCGCTCACGCTTGCGACCTGCGCACCAGCGTGGCTATCGACACGTTGCAGTTGCGGCACGACGATCCAAGTCAGCGTGGCCGCAGCCGCCGCCACCGCGAAGGCCGGCACGAAACGCTTGCGGAACACGCCGCCGCGCGATTTGACCGCCAATGCAGCCGGCGCCAGAACGTGCGCTTCGGATTCCAGACGCGTCGAGAACGACGCCATGAACGCGCTGCTGCGCGCGGGGCTTACCGCGAGATCGTCCGAACGCAAGGCGTCGCCGATCAGGTGATATTCGGACCACGAATCGCGGTCCTGTTTTGTCATTTCCGCGAGGAACTGACCGAGATTGCCGAAATCTCCCGACGATTCCCCGTCGATGAACGCCGACAGGCGCTCGCCACGCGACATCGTTTGACCCTGCGCCTGCTTTTGCGTCGAAGCCGACCCCATGATGCTCCCCATCCTTAGACACTACGCCGAAGTGACACCACCTAACCCAGATATCGCGCCCTTGCCCCGTGCATTGTCGCTGCTTTACCAGCGTTTGCCTTCGGGAGTGTCCAACAACGGACGCAATTTTGCCGCAATGGCCTCGCGAGCACGAAAAATTCTGGATCTGACGGTGCCAATGGGGCAATCCATCATCTCGGCGATTTCCTCGTAGCTCAACCCTTCAATCTCCCGGAGCGTGATGGCGGTGCGCAGTTCTTCCGGCAGCAACGCCATCGCAGCGTTGACCGTCTCGGCAATCTGCTTGCTCATCAACATCGATTCGGGCGTGTTGATATCCCTTAGTTGGTCGGCATCGGAGAAAGTTTCCGCTTCTTCTGCATCTGCCTCGGTAGAAGTGGGGGCGCGACGGCCCTGAGTGGCAAGGTAGTTCTTTGCGGTGTTCACCGCAATCCGGTACAGCCATGTGTAGAAGGCGGATTCGCCTCGAAACTGCGGCAGCGCGCGGTAGGCCTTGATGAAGGCGTCCTGGGCGACGTCCTCGACCTCGGCGGGGTCGCGCACGAGGCGCGAGATCAGTCGAATGATCTTGCGGTGGTATTTGGCGACCAGCAGTTCGAACGCGGCTTTGTCACCTTTCTGCACACGCTCGACCAGCACTTGGTCGATTTCTTTTTCACTCACCTGGGAAGTCCGTTTGGCTTGGGCTGTTCGCGGACGGGTATTGTAACGTCCACGCCTCGGCGTTATCCCGGATGCTTATCTGCGGTTACAGTCTTTACAGGTAAGCGCTGGCGGCGCGGCGGGCGCTCACGGCAAGCTGGCGGAAGGTGTCGGGATCGATGGCGTCGGCGGGAATCAGCAGGGTTTGCGGCCTGCTTCGGCCATCAGATAGCGACAACGCGAGCAGCCATCCGCTCCATTGCGCGCAGCCGACGATGCGCCACGCACGTTCCTGACCGGCGCGATTCCACGTGGTAAGCGTATCGGCGAAATGGGAAATGGCGACCGGTTGCCTGCGCGCCCAGACACGCGCGGCCAGCCCAAGCGTGGCGATGGCGACGAGCGCGGCGACCACGCCATGAACACCGCCAACCGTGCGAAACACCGCCGCACCCGCAATCCCAATGAACGCCAGCAACGATACCCAAAGAAAACGCGACGGCCGCATCGCGACACGCTGTTCACGATGCGGCCGTTCCACGCGTGCGCCCGTCAACCCTGTTTCCATTCGACGAGCGCCCCGTGTTGGCTCAGTGGCGCTTGAAAACCAGTGAGCCGTTCGTTCCGCCGAAGCCGAACGAATTTTTTACCGCGACGTCGATCTTCATTTCCCGCGCAGTATTCGCGCAGTAATCCAGGTCGCACTTCGGGTCCTGATTGAAGATGTTGATGGTCGGCGGCGACACCTGATTGTGGATCGCGAGCACGGTGAAGACCGATTCCAGTCCGCCCGCGCCGCCCAGCAAATGGCCGGTCATCGACTTCGTGGAGTTCACGACCGCTTGCTTTGCCGCATCGCCCAGCGCGCGCCGGATGCCGATCGTTTCCGCGATATCGCCCAACGGCGTGGAGGTGCCGTGCGCGTTCACATAGTTCACCTGATCCGCGTTGACCCGCGCGTTCTTCAGCGCGTTGACCATGGCGCGGCGGCCGCCGTCGCCATCTTCGGGCGGCGCGGTCATGTGGTACGCGTCGCCGCTCATGCCGTAGCCGAGCACTTCGGCGTAAATCTTCGCGCCGCGCTTCTTCGCATGTTCGTACTCTTCGAGCACCATCACGCCCGCGCCTTCGCCGAGCACGAAACCATCGCGATCGGTGTCCCACGGACGGCTGGCCGTTGCGGGATCGTCATTACGCTGCGAGAGCGCGCGCGCCGCCGCGAAACCGCCGATGCCCAGCGGCGAAACGGTCGCTTCCGCGCCGCCCGCGATCATCACGTCGGCATCGCCATACTCGATCAGACGCGAACCTTCGCCGATGCAATGCAGACCCGTGGTGCAGGCCGTGACCATCGACAGGTTCGGACCTTTGAAGCCGAAGCGAATGGACAGATGCCCCGAGATCATGTTGATGATCGAGGCCGGCACGAAGAACGGCGAAATGCGGCGCGGGCCGCGATTGAGCAGTTCGGTCTGCGTGACTTCGATCATCGGCAAGCCGCCGATGCCCGAGCCAACCACCACGCCCACGCGCTCGGCGTTTTCCTCGGTGATTTCGAGGCCGCTGTCCTGCATGGCCTGCACGCCGGCCGCGAACCCGTAATGGATGAAGGTATCCATATGGCGCGCTTCCTTGGCGGGCATGTACTCCTCGATGTTGAAGCCCTTCACTTCCCCCGCGAAACGCGTGGAGAAGTTCGTGGCGTCGAACTTCGTGATGTTGGCGATGCCCGACTTGCCCGCCACCAGATTGGCCCAGCCGTCGGCAACGGTATTGCCGACAGGCGAAACGAGCCCAAGGCCTGTAACAACAACTCGACGACGGCTCACGGTAACCCCTTATCCATAGAATGACGAAAAACAAAAGCCACAGCGGCCACAGGAAACCGCCCTGTGTGCCCTGTGGCTGTTATATCGGTCTCTGCAGCGACGGCCTGTCAAGCTCGTGGAGCCGGTAAGGCGTTGAGTCGCTGACGCGTCCGGCCTCAGGCCTTGACGTTGGCGCGAGCGTAGTCGATTGCTTGCTGAACCGTGGTGATCTTCTCGGCTTCTTCATCGGGGATTTCCATGCCGAATTCGTCTTCGAGCGCCATCACCAGTTCGACGGTATCGAGCGAGTCAGCGCCCAGATCGTTCACGAACGATGCTTCGTTCTTGATTTCGGCTTCCGCCACGCCCAGTTGTTCGGCGACGATCTTCTTCACGCGCTGTTCGATGTTGTCCATGCAGCCCTCCGAGGGGAAAAAAGTTCAAAAATACGAGTGCGCGCATTTTATCAGGTTTGGACCCGCAAAATACGGCGCGTCAGTTCCATGCTCTACCGTCCGGTGCGCTTCATCAAGAGGGCTGCCGGGGCTTCGCATGCATTCTTCACTGTCGCGCTGCGAGCCGTGCGCGCCATGCCGTTCGAGCATTTTGCGCGCCCGTCCCGGCGCGGATATTAAGCGAAATTCGGCGAAATGCCTATCGCGCCATTACATGTACATGCCGCCGTTCACGTGCAGCGTCGTGCCGGTGATGTATCCGGCGAACGGCGAAGCCAGGAACGCCACCGCATGCGCGATATCTTCCGGCGCGCCGAGCCGCCCGAGCGGAATCTGCGCGGTCAGCGCGGTGCGCTGTTCTTCGGGCAGCACCTTGGTCATGTCCGTATCGATGAAACCCGGCGCGATGCAGTTCACCGTGATGCCCCGGCTGCCGATCTCGCGGGCGAGCGCGCGCGTCATGCCCGCCACGCCGGCCTTCGCCGCCGCGTAGTTCGCCTGACCGGGATTGCCCGACGAGCCGACCACCGACGTGATATTGATGATGCGCCCGCCGCGCGCCTTCATCATCGGGCGCAGCACCGCGCGCGACAGACGAAATACGGCGCGAAGGTTGGTATCGATAACTGCATCGAACTCGTCGTCCTTCATGCGCATGGCAAGCTGATCTTTCGTGATGCCCGCGTTGTTCACGAGAATGTTCAGTCCGCCGAACTCTTTGATGGTCGCGTCGATGAACGCGTCGGCGGCGGCTGCGTCGTTGACGTTGAGCACCGCGCCGCGCCCTTTCGCGCCCGCCTGCTGCAACGCCTCGCTGATGCCCGCCGCGCCGCTTTCGCTGGTCGCCGTGCCGATGACCGTCGCGCCCTGCTTCGCGAGTTCGAGCGCGATCGCGCGTCCGATTCCGCGCGATGCGCCCGTGACGATCGCCACCTGATTGTCGAGATTCATGTCGTGTTCCTCAGCCAGCGATCAGTTTGCGCGCTTCTTCGAGCGATGCCGGATCGAAGATCGAAGCACCGACGAGATTGCCGTCGATGCGCTTGGTCAGTCCCGCGAGCACCTTGCCCGGACCGCATTCGACGATATGCGTCACGCCTTGCGCGGCCATCGCCTGCACGCATTCGACCCAACGCACCGGACCGGCGGCCTGACGCACGAGCGCATCTTTGATCGCGGCAGGCTCGGAAACCGTGGCGACATCGATGTTATTGATCAGCGGAATTTTCGGCGTCTGGATTTCGACCTTCGCGAGATAGTCGCGCAACTGATCCGAAGCCGGTTTCAACAGCGATGAATGAAACGGCGCGGACACCGGCAACGGCAGCGCGCGTTTCGCGCCCTTCGCCTTGGCCACTTCGCACGCCTTCTCGACCGCCGCCTTGCTGCCCGCGATGACCACTTGCGCCGGTGCATTGAAGTTCACCGCTTCGACCACGCCCGCCGACGAGGCTTCCGCGCAGACCGCGCGCACCGTGTCGTCATCGAGGCCGAGAATGGCGGCCATGCCGCCCACGCCGACCGGCACCGCGTTTTGCATGGCCTGCGCGCGAAAGCGCACGAGCGGCACGGCATCGGAAAAAGCCAGCGCGCCAGCGGCCACCAGCGCCGTGTATTCGCCAAGGCTATGACCGGCGACCAGCGCGGGCTTGAGGCCCGTTTCCTGTTCCCACACGCGGTAGATCGCATACGCCGCAGTCAGCATGACCGGCTGCGTGTTGGTCGTGAGATTCAGTTCTTCGGCCGGACCCTCGGCGATCAGCTTGCCGAGATCCTGACCGAGCGCGTCGGACGCCTGTTGCAGCGTGTCGCGCACGATGGCGTGATCGGCGAACGCGTTCAGCATGCCGATCGATTGCGAGCCCTGGCCCGGAAAAACGAACGCAAATTTCATATCGTCCTCGTTGAATTGGAATGATCCGCGCGGTCTTCGGTGTCTGCCTGCTGACCGCGCGCGCAAGTGCTGCGCGCGGCGACTGCCTTGAAGACGGGATCAGTTACGAATGGATGGAGGGATCTGAGTTTGATCGACGGAGATCAGTAGCGAATGACCGATGCGCCCCACGTGAAGCCGCCGCCCACGCCTTCGATCAGAATGTTTTGACCGCGCTGGATTCGGCCATCGCGCACGGCGACATCGAACGCGAGCGGAATCGACGCCGCCGACGTGTTGCCGTGCTCGCCGACCGTCACGACCATGCGCTCCTGCGGCAAGCCGAGCTTGCGGCACGTGCTCTGCATGATGCGAATATTGGCCTGATGCGGAATGAGCCAGTCGATGTCCTGCGCCGACAACTGCGCACGATCCAATGCCTCGATGGCGACCTTCTCCAGCACGTTGACCGCGAGCTTGAAGACGGCCTGACCGTCCATGTGCAGGAACGCGCTGCCGCTCACGACACCGCCGTTCACATTGCCCGGCGTGCAGAGAATGTTCGAATAGCTGCCGTCCGCGTGCAGCGCGCTCGACAACACGCCGGGTTCATCGGATGCCTGGAGAATCACCGCGCCCGCGCCATCACCGAACAGCACGCAGGTCGTGCGATCCTTGAAATCGAGAATGCGCGAGAACGTCTCCGCGCCGACGACCAGCGCCGTGCGATTCATGCCGCTGCGAATGAAACTATCCGCCGTCGCCACCGCATAAGCGAAACCGGAACACACGGCCTGCACGTCGAACGCCGCGCCGTTATTCTTGATGCCGAGCTTGTTCTGCAACAGACACGCCGTGCTCGGAAACACGAAGTCCGGCGTGGAGGTCGCCACGATGATGAGATCGATGCTCTGCGGATCGATGCCCGCCGCCTCGATGGCCCGGTTCGATGCGACCAGCGCGAGATCGCTCGTGGTCTGATCGGGCGAAGCGAAGTGCCGTGCGTGAATGCCGGTGCGCGCGACGATCCATTCGTCGCTCGTCTCGACACCTTGTTGCGCGAGACGATCCGCCAATGCCTGATTCGTGACACGCTCGGAGGGCAGGTAACTGCCGGTGCCGAGCACGCGAGCGTAAAGATTGGATTGAGCCATTATGCCTTCGAGTGTAGCGCGGGATCGGCGCCCGGCGGATTCTGCGAAGCCGGTGCTGCGTCGGGTGAAGGCGTGCCCACGCCGGCTGCGCGTGCCGGAAGCGTGTTTTCTTCCATCGCGCGCACCAGGCGTTCGAGCACGCCATTTTTGACGGCATCATACCCGCGTTTGATAGCCCACTCAAACCCGAAGGCCTCGGCAGACCCGTGACTTTTGATGACGAGGTGACGCAATCCGAGCAAGGCCGCGCCGTTGTACTGCGCCGGATCGACGCGCTTCTTGAAGCGCTTGAGCACGGGCATGGCAACCAGCGCCATCAGCTTGCTTGGCAGCGAGCGGCTGAACTCTTCCTTGATGATGTCCGCGAGCATCTTCGCGAGCCCTTCGGACGTCTTCAGCGCGACATTGCCGACGAAGCCATCGCACACCACCACATCCGTCGTGCCTTTATAGATGTCGTTGCCTTCCACGTTGCCGTAGAAGTTGAGCGTGCTCGCGCGCAGCAGTTCGCCCGCGCGCTTGATGGTTTCATTACCCTTGATGACTTCCTCGCCGATATTGAGCAGCCCGATGGTCGGACGCTCACGCCCTTCGATGGCGGACACGAGCGCGTGTCCCATCTCGGCGAATTGCAGCAGATGTTCGGGTTCGCAATCGACGTTGGCGCCCAGATCGAGCACCGTGGTGTAGCCCTTCTGGCTCGGCATGGCGAAGGCGATCGCCGGCCGCTCGATGCCCGCGAGCGTCTTGAGCACATAGCGCGATACCGCCATGAGCGCGCCGGTGTTGCCCGCCGAGATACAGGTCTGCGCCTGCCCCTCTTTCACGAGATTGAGCGCGACGCGCATCGACGAATCTTTCTTCTTGCGCAGCGCGACTTCGACCGGATCGTCCATCGTGACGATTTCAGTCGCGGCGACAACGGTCAGACGCGGTTCGTCCGACGCCCGGCACTTTTTGAGTTGCGCGCGAATGGTCTGTTCGATGCCGACAAGCATCAGATGCGCATCGGGATGCGCGCGCACGAAATTGACGGCAGCGGGCACGGTCACGGCCGGACCGTGGTCGCCTCCCATGCAGTCAATGGTTATCTTTACGGTCATGGAAAGCGACGAATTTCAGGCACAAAAAAGCGGCAGTGAAATGCCGCCTTCTTGTCGTACCGGGAAAGTGTCAAAAGCGTGCCAGTCGCGGCCAACCGCGAAACGGTGACGCGCAGGCAGGCCAAGCGTAAAACGCTTAGTCGTTCTTCGTCTTGACGACTTTCTTGCCACGGTAGTAGCCGTTCGGGCTCACATGGTGACGCAGATGCACTTCACCCGTGCTCGGCTCGACGGCCAGCGGCGAGGTCGTGAGGAAGTCGTGGGAACGATGCATGCCGCGCTTGGACGGCGACTTCTTGTTTTGCTGAACTGCCATGATTACTCCAGAAAAATTTTGCGAATTCTAACACAGCCCGATTCGCCGACGCCCCTTGGACCGCATGGGCGCCGGGTTGGTCGAGTGCGCATCGCGCTACCTTTTTGTTGCGTGCTGCCAAATCTCGTTCAGTGCTTCTTGTCGTCCGGGCCGGGCGGCTTGAGCTTTCCCAGCACCGCGAAGGGGTTCGGCTTGCCGCCATCGCCCTCTTCTTCTCCCGCTTCGGCTTCGGCATCGTCGCTGGCCGGGAGCAGGCTTTCGTGCACCTCGGGGCAGACGTTGTGCTTCGGCACGAGCGGCAGGGACAACAACAATTCTTCTTCGATCAGGTCGACGAGATCAAACTGGCGCGAGCCTACGATCACATCCACCTCATCGTCGTCGAGCGGAAACTCGTTTGCTTCTTCCTCCGTCGCCACGATCCGATAGGTTGCATCGACATCGAGATGTTGCGAATACGGCTGAAGACAGCGCTGACACGTGAGCCACACCGAACCGTGCACCGCGAGACGCAGATACGGCTGCGGTGCTTCCGTGCCGTTGTCCTGCAATTCCGGTTGGGTCGAGCCTTCGCCCTGCCAGGTAAAGACGGTGTCGCGGTCTGGCGCGTCCGCCGGCACTTCGGCTAACATGCGCGGCATCTGCGAGAGATGCAGCGCGCCGGCAGCCTGCCTGCCCCGCTCGGCGAAATCGTACAGGTCGAGCGAGCGCGGATCGGCCGGACTCGCAGGTTTGCCAGGATTTTGAGTCATGTGCGCTCCTGCATGGCCTTCATGGTTCGTGCTTTCGGTGACGGACTGATTTATTCAGTATGCGCCGCGATGCTTTCCATGGGCAGACGTGGCTTGCCCGGATTTGCATGGCGCCGGCAATCGTGCTGTAACACCGTTGCCGTCCTTCACCGCTTCATCGAGCGCAACGTTCAACAACGAACTTGCATACCGATGAAAAGCCCAAAATCATATCGGCTTTATTCTTTCGAGTCAAATACTTAAACTCGCGGTATCGGTACATAAGACTCGCCTCGTTTTTTCATCCTATTTTTGCTGATTTCGTCATGTTCGAAGTGTCTTCTGCGCCGCCTGTTCTGGTTCTGGCGTCAAGTTCTCCGTATCGCCGTGAGTTGCTGGGACGGCTGCGCGTGCCGTTCGAAACCGTATCGCCTGATATTGATGAAGCACCGCTCCCAGACGAAACGCCCGAGCAGACCGCGCTCAGGCTGTCGGTTGCCAAGGCGCGCGCCGCTGCCAGCCGCCTTTCGCGCCCCGAAGGCGTGCTCGTGATCGGCTCCGATCAGGTCGCGACTTTCGATGGCAACCAAATCGGCAAGCCCGGCACGCACGAGAACGCCGTCGCCCAACTTCGCGCGATGCGCGCACGCACCGTCGAATTCCACAGCGCGCTTTGCCTGCTCGACAGCCGCACGGACCACGTTCAGTCCGCCGATATCGTGACTCGCGTGCGCTTTCGCAACTATTCCGACGCGGGGATCGAACACTATCTGCGCGCGGAAACGCCGTACGACTGCGCGGGCAGCGCGAAAGCAGAGGGATTGGGCATCGCGCTGCTGGAAGGCATCGAATCGGACGATCCGACCGCGCTGATCGGCCTGCCGCTGATCGCGTTGAGCGCGATGCTGCGCGCCGCCCGCTTCCCTATTCTCGGCGAGGAAACAGCATGAGCGGCGTCCTCTATCTGATCCCGAACACGCTCGGCGATGGCGACGCCGCTGCGCTCGCAAGCGTGCTGCCCGAACCGGTGCGCGCGCAGGCGGCGGCGCTGGCGTACTACATCGGCGAAAACGCGAAGACCACGCGCGCGTTCCTGAAGAAAGTCGGCACCACGCGGCCGATTCAGGAAATCGACGTGCGCGAGTTGAACGTGAACACGCCGCCAGGGGAAATCGACCGGCTGCTGGCACCCGTGCTCGCGGGCACGGACGCGGGTCTCGTGTCGGAGGCCGGTTGTCCCGCCGTGGCCGATCCGGGCGCGCTGCTGGTGCGTCGTGCGCATGAGCGCGGCGTGAAAGTGGTGCCGTTCGTCGGACCGAGTTCGATCCTGCTCGCGCTGATGGCCTCCGGCATGAATGGCCAGAGCTTCGCGTTCAACGGCTATTTGCCCGTCGGTGCCGCCGAGCGCGGCAAGCGCCTGCGCGAACTCGAACAACTGTCGCGCAAGGCCAATCAGACGCAGATTTTCATCGAAACGCCGTATCGCAACCGCGCGATGCTCGACACGCTGGTGGCGACATGCGCGCCTTCGACGCTGATCTGCGTCGCAGTGGATCTCACGCTGCCGGGCGAAACCGTCGTCACGCGCACGGTGTCGAACTGGAAAAAAGCGGATGCGCCGGACCTGCACAAGCGTCCGGCCATCTTTCTGCTGCTCGCGTCTTAATCAACAATCAACGCAGATGCACCTTGTCGCCGAGCGTGAGCGCACGCACGGCGGCATCCCCGATCGACGCACCGAAGCGCTTCACCACGCGCTCGCTGATGCTCTCCTTCTGCGTGTAATCGACGATATCCGGCTGCTTGATGATCTCGCGCGCCACGTAATTCGCGTCGCCGAAACCATCCGCGAGACCCAGATCGACGGATTTCGCGCCGGTCCAGAACATGCCGGAGAACATTTCCGGATCGTCCTTCAGACGCTTGCCGCGCCCTTGTTTCACCGCGTCGATGAACTGCGCGTGAATCTGGTCGAGCATGTCCTGCGCGTGCGCGGTCATCTGCGGCGTTTCGGGCGAGAACGGATCGAACGCGCCCTTGTTGTCGCCGGAAATATGCATGCGGCGCTGAATGCCGAGCTTGTCCATCAAACCGGTGAAGCCGAAGCTGTCCATCAGCACGCCGATCGACCCGACGATGCTCGCCTTGTCGACGTAAATCTTGTCCGCCGCCGCCGCGACGTAATAACCGCCCGACGCGCACATGTCATCCACCACCACGTACAGCGGCGTTTTCGGATACTTCGCGCGCAGCCGGCGAATCTCGCCATACATGATGCCCGCCTGCACCGGACTGCCGCCCGGACTGTTGATGCGCAGGATCACGCCCGCCGTTGCGTCATCTTCGAACGCGGATTGCAGCGCGCCGTCGATGTTGTCGGCGCTGGCATCGCCATTGGCCGAAATCTCGCCTTGCAGATCGATGAGCGCGGTATGTTTCGCGCCCTTCGCCACGCGGTCGCCGCCCGCGTAATTGAAGATGCCGAACGCGACCAGCGCAATCACGCCGAGAAACACGAAGCGGAAGAAGATGCGCCAGCGCCGCGCCGCGCGCTGCTCGCGAATGGCGGCCAGCGCAATGCGTTCGAGCGCCGCGCGCTCCCAGTTTGCGTCGCCGGTCGCGGGCGGACGGGAATCGGACCGGTCGGGCGGAAAGTTGTCGGACATGCGTGATGGGTATCGTAAAAAAGGAATCAGCGATGAAGCGCGTCGTCCGGCAGCCAGAAGACCGCGCGGCCCTCCGGCGTGTCGCGCTCCTCGACGGCGACCGCGCGCAGGCGTGCGCCCCGGCACGGCCCGCCGACGCACTTGCCGGTGTCGGGCTCGTAAATCGCGCCATGCGTGGCGCACATCAAGTATAGGCCCGAGCTTTCGAAGAACTGCCCTTCGACCCAGTCGAGTTCCATCGGCACATGCGCGCAGCGGTTGAGGTAGCCGTACGGTTTGCCGTCATAGCGCACGAAGAAGACGACCGCTTCGCCGCCCGCATCCGCCGCGCCGACACGCACGCCCGCGCCGCCATCCACCAGTTCGTCCGATGCGCACACGCGCACGGCGTCCGTCGCCGGATCGCTCATGCGTGCTCCCGCAGCCAGCCCGCCAGCGATTCGACGGAATCCGCGCAAAACTGCGGTTCGAGCGCCTTCAGCGAGTCGAGCGGATGCGCGCCGTAGCCCACGCCCACGCCCGCCGCGCCCGCGTTGATCGCCATTTGCAGGTCGTGCGTGGTGTCGCCGATCATCAGCGTGCGCGACAGGTCCTGGCCGAGTTCGCGCGTGAGTTCAAGCAGCATGGCGGGATTGGGCTTGGAGAAGGTTTCATCGGCGCAGCGCGTGCCGTCGAAGGCGCTCATGAGCCGCACTTCGTCCAGCGCGCGATTCAGCCCGACGCGGCTCTTGCCCGTCGCCACGGCGAGAAAATAACCTTCGCCGCGCAATTCCCGAAGGAGTTCGCGCACGCCATCGAACAATTCGGTTTTCTGGCCCATTGTCAGGAAATGGAAGCGATAACGTTCCGCCAGACGCGGGTAATCGGACGGGTCGAGCGTGGGCGCGCAGATTTGCAGCGCATCCTTCAACCCCAGCCCGATGACGAAGCTCGCCGACGAATCCGCCGGCACCGGCAAGCCCAGATCGCGGCAAGCCGACTGGATACTGCGTGTAATGTGGGCGGTCGAATCCATCAGCGTGCCGTCCCAGTCGAAAACGATCAGATCGAACTGCCTCCGTGCCATTTAGCTTGTCTCTCTTTGATTATGGTTTTCGCTGGCCTGCCGTAATTGCTCGATGGCGCGCCGGCATTCCGCAGGCAGCGGTGCTTCAAGTTGCAGCGGTTCACCCGTCGCCGGATGCGTAATTTTTAAGCGATAAGCGTGCAAAAACATGCGTTTGAGCGATGGTTTCGCGTTCGGCCGCGCCAGTTCCTTGTTCAACGCGAAGTCGCCGTACTTGGCATCGCCCGCAATCGGCAAGCCAATGCTCGCCATGTGAACGCGAATCTGGTGCGTGCGCCCGGTCTTCAGTTCCGCTTCGAGCCACGCGTAATCGTCCCATTGCTCGATCAGATTGAAGACCGTGTGCGACGGCAAGCCGTTTTCCTGAATGCGCACGCGCCGCTCGCCGTCCGCCGCGACGTACTTGTGAAGCGGTGCCTTGACCACGCGCCGTCGTCCCCAATCGGACTGCCACTCGCCGTAGCCGAGCGCGTAATAGCGCTTGTCGATGCGGTTCTCGCGAATCTGCTCGTGCAAATTGACGAGCGCCGCGCGCTTCTTGGCGAGCATCAACACGCCCGACGTCTCGCGGTCCAACCGATGCACGAGCTCAAGAAATTTCGCATGCGGCCGCGCATTCCGAAGCTGTTCGATGACACCGAACGCCACGCCGCTGCCACCATGCACCGCGACCCCCGAAGGTTTGTCGATCACGATCAGGTGATCGTCCTCGAAAAGAATCGGAAATTCGGCGGCGGGCGCGTTGGACGACACCGGCGTTTCGTCATGCTGCGCCACGCGGATGGGCGGCACGCGCACGAGATCGCCCTGCTCCAGACGGTAGGCGGCATCGATCCGCCCTTTGTTGACGCGCACTTCACCGCTGCGGAGAATCCGGTAAATGTGGCTTTTGGGCACACCCTTACAGACGCGCAGCAAAAAGTTGTCGATGCGCTGTCCGGCAGCGGTCTCGTCGATCTCGATCAACGACACCTGCTCGCTCGCGACCTGTTTATGGGATGTTTTGCCTAACTCATTCATTCTGAATATAATTTGCGAGCAGCCTGAAAAGGTCGGAGTCGGTGACTGGTTAAAAACCGGGTCGCGACCGGGATTGGTCAGACTGTAACGGCGCAAGCGATAAACCATCATTTTACTTGCGCACAGGGTCGGTTGCTCACCCGGAAGATCGAGCAACAAGTTGCACGCACGGCGATATCACCGGCAGGGACGGAGCCCACAGGCGCGTTCGGTCGTGTCGATCGCCGACGGTAACGGATTTTTGGTCAAAAAGAATTTTATCGGTGAGCGATGACGACATCCGGATCGTAATCGGATGTCAGCCGGATCGGCCCAGCCAGCATGCGGGCGACCCGGCCCACCACTCGCCGGTGGCGAATAATCGACGACGCACCCGCTGCTGCGCTGTTTGCTGCGAAGCGCGAGAACGTCGCATAGAGGCGAGACACGGTCGAGCCGCCGGGACAGGAAAACCCGCGGTGACATCGGCGCGGCAAGGCAAGGAAACACAGCAGGCCGAACGGAAAGCGCGAGCAATGGCGCGCGTCCGCCCAGGCTTGACTGTCGCCCTGCCGCCGTTTGGAGGGTTTTGGCTTTTGTAAGAGCGCTGCGGTTTCGGCGCGTCTATTTTGAGACGCGCGAGATCCCGGCGCCGCCGTTCATCCTCGGCCGCGCGGCCCATCGCGTCGGCGCCTCTCGATTATCCGCCCGTGCCCCTTGGCGCGGCCGCCCTTCAACACGTCGGCGGCCCGCGCTTGCTTTCGGCAATTCTCCCGCCAGAAGTCCCGCTCCAGCGTGCTTTGTGACAACACACAAAAAGCGTGGCACGCCCGCCCTCTTGCTTCGCGCGCATGACGTTCGCATCACCTGCGCCGATTCGCCCGACGAGGACCCGCGGAGCCACTCTGGAGCCGTTTCATGAAACGCATGCTGTTTAACGCGACGCAGCAAGAAGAATTGCGCGTCGCCATCGTCGATGGGCAGAAGCTCATCGATATCGACATCGAAACCGCCGGGCGCGAACAGCGCAAAGGCAACATCTACAAGGGAGTCGTTACCCGCATCGAGCCGTCGCTCGAAGCCTGCTTCGTCAACTACGGCGAGGATCGCCACGGCTTTCTGCCGTTCAAGGAAGTCGCCCGCCAGTATTTCCGCGATGGCGTCGAAATGCGCTCCGCGCGCATTCAGGACGCGCTGCGCGAAGGCCAGGAACTGATCGTTCAGGTCGAAAAGGAAGAACGCGGCAACAAGGGCGCGGCCCTCACCACGTTCATTTCGCTGGCCGGACGGTATCTCGTCCTGATGCCGAACAACCCGCGCGGCGGCGGCGTGTCGCGCCGGATCGAAGGCGACGAGCGGCAGGAACTGCGCGAAACCATGGCGCAGCTCGAATTGCCGGAAGGCATGAGCATCATCGCGCGCACGGCGGGGATCGGCCGGTCGGCCGAGGAATTGCAGTGGGATCTGAACTATCTCATGCAGCTTTGGCGCGCGATCGAAGCGGCGTCGCAGAGCGGCGTGGCCGGTCAGCCCATGCTGATCTATCTCGAATCGAGCCTCGTCATCCGCGCGATTCGTGACTATTTCCAGCCGGACATCGGCGAAATTCTGATCGATACGACCGAAATCCATGACCAGGCGCGCGCCTTCATGGATATCGTGATGCCCGATAACGTCTCGAAGGTGAAGCGTTATCACGACGACGTGCCGCTGTTCTCGCGCTTCCAGATCGAGCATCAGATCGAAACGGCGTACTCGCGCACGGTGCCGCTGCCGTCCGGCGGCGCGATCGTGATCGACCACACCGAGGCGCTGGTCGCCATCGACGTGAACTCGGCGCGTGCCACCAAGGGCGCGGATATCGAGGAAACCGCCACGCGCACCAATCTCGAAGCCGCCGACGAAGTCGCGCGCCAGCTTCGTCTGCGCGATCTGGGCGGGCTGATCGTGATCGATTTCATCGACATGGAATCGGCCAAGAGCCAGCGCGAAGTCGAACAACGCCTGAAAGATGCGCTCAAGCACGATCGTGCGCGCGTGCAAATGGGCAAGATTTCGCGCTTCGGCCTGATGGAATTGTCGCGTCAACGGCTGCGTCCGGCGCTGTCGGAAGGCAGCCATGTGACGTGCCCGCGTTGCAACGGCACGGGTCATATTCGCGATACCGAATCGTCCGCGCTGCAAGTGCTGCGGATCATTCAGGAAGAAGCGATGAAGGAAAACACCGCGGCGATCCATTGCCAGGTGCCGGTCGAGGTGACTGCCTTCTTGCTGAACGAAAAGCGCTCGGAAATCAACAAGATCGAGTCGCGCTTCAAGGTCAACGTGGTGTTGATCCCGAACAAGCATCTGGAGACGCCGCACTACAAGCTGGAACGTCTGCGTCACGACGATGCCCGTCTGGACGATCCGCGCGCCTCGTGGAAGATGGCCGTGGAAGCCGCGACCGAGCTGGAGTCGGAAACGGGCTACAGCAAGCGGTCCGAGGAAGTGAAGCCGAAGCAGGAAGCGGCGGTCAAGGGCATCACGCCCGAGAAGCCCGCGCCGAGCGCGCCGGTTAAAGCCGCGCCGGTCGAAGCGCCGGTTGCTGCCACGCCGGTGCCGGCGAGCGGCGGGTTCATCGCGTGGATCAAGAATCTGTTCGGCATTCAGCCCGAGGTGAAAGCGCCGGCGCCTGCGCCGGTCGAAGCGCAGCCGGTGCAGAAGCCGCAGCGCGAGCGCACCGAACGTAGCGGCGGTGACCGTAACCGTAACCGTCGCAGCGGCGCGAATCGCGATGGCGCGGCGGTGGGTGGCGCGGGCGCGAATGGGGCGTCGGGTCGTCAGGGGCAAGGTGGGCGTCGTGAGGAGCGCGAACCGCGTCCGGCGCGGGAAGGACGTGAAGGCCGCGAAGGCCGTGAGTTGCGCGAAGTCCGCGAGCCGCGTGAGAACCGCGAACCGCGCGAGGCACGTGAGCCGCGTGAAACTCGCGAGCCGCGTGAGTCACGTGAAGCACGCGAGCCGCGCGAACGCGTGGCGCGCACGGAAGGATCGGAGCGTCCGGAACGCGGGGAACGCGCCGAGCGTCAGGAACGCCGCGAGCGTCCCGAGCGCACAGAACGCGGCGAGCGCCGCAAGCCGCAGCCGGAAGCCGCCGTCGAAGCACTGACGCAAGGCGAAACCGTGGCGTCGGAAATCGTCGAAACGTCGCAGGTCAGTTTGGATGTCGCCGGTCAGCCGGGTTTGGATGCGCAGGCCGAACAAGCAGCGCGTGAGGGTGAGGAGCGTCGTCGTCGTCGCCGTGGCCGCCGTGGTGGTCGCCGTGAGCGCGAAGAAGACGGCATGACGGTGAATCACGCTGCCGATGTGGCGGAGGCCGATGGCTCGGAAAGCGTGTCCGCGCAAGCCGGTGTGTTCGATACCGAAGCCGCGCAGGAAGCCGCTGCTCGCCGCGAACCGCGTCATGAACCGACGCCGCAGCCGGTGGTCGAGCAGGTCGAAGCGCGTACGCAGGAAGCAGCGCCTGCGCCTCAGCCTGAGCCGACGCGGGCAGAGCCGGAGATTCACACGCCTGAACAAGCGCCTGAATTCTTCGCGAAGCCGTCCGGCACGCCGTCGATCGACAATCCGTTCGGACCGGAGCCGAAGGTTGCCGAAGCCAAACCCGCCGACCCGTTCGTGCAGGTGGAGTCGGAAGCGCCTAAAGCTGTGGAAGCGCCGAAACCGGTCGAAGTAGCGCCGCCGGAATCGGTCGAAGCCACGCCCGCCGAGCCGGTGAAGGTCGCCGCCGTCGCGCCGACGCCTGAGGCTACTGCGGTAGAACCGGTCGTCGTAGTGTCTGCTGCCGAAGTGGTTGAGACGGAGCCGGTCAAGACGTTCGAACCTGCCCCGCAAGCGGTTCAAGCTCCGGCCCCGGCTCCGGCCCCGCGCCCCGCTACGCCGATGTCCACGGAAGCCCTCAAGCCGATGCTGGAAAGCGCCGGTCTGGTCTGGGTCAACACGGACAGCGACAAGCTGCGCGAAGCCGCTGCGTCAGCGGCCAGCGAAGCAACGCCGGCCCGCGTTCCGCGCGAACGCCGCGCGCTGCCGCCTGCCGACACCACGCCGATGCAGCAAGTGGAAACCGGCAAAAGCACTCTCTGACCGGTGAAGCAACCCGGCCTTCGTGGCCGGGCGAACGCAAAAGTAGTGAAAACGCCATCGACCCACATCGATGGCGTTTTTGTTTTCACGGCTCAAGTGCCTGAAAAATCAGTGAAAAGCCTGAGGCCGGGCATCAGTTCGCGCGATGCCCTCATGCACGCGGCATCCGCTAGAATGAACATCTCGCCCCTATTCCAACAAGGCCCGACCGGCCGCACCGGAAAACCAGAAGCCACCATGTCCCGACGCGTCATTCCACTTGCCGACATCAGCGCGATTCCGGATTTCTCCGGCGTGGCGGCGTCGCCATCGGGATGGCTCACGGACACGCTCGCGCGTCCGTTGCGCGACCTGCGCGTGTCGGTCACGGATCGCTGCAACTTCCGCTGCGTCTACTGCATGCCGCGCGAAGTGTTCGACAAGGACTACCGCTTTTTGCCGCACGCGGCGCTGCTCTCCTTCGAGGAAATCGAACGGCTGGCGCGCGTGTTCGTCGCGCATGGCGTGGAGAAAATCCGGCTCACGGGCGGCGAGCCGCTGCTGCGCAAGAACATCGAATTCCTGATCGAACGGCTCGCGTTGTTGCGCACGCCGGAAGGACGCCCGCTCGATCTCACGCTCACTACCAACGGTTCGCTGCTGGCGCGCAAGGCTCGCGCGCTGAAAGACGCCGGTCTGTCGCGCGTCACGGTGAGCCTCGATGCGCTCGACGACGCCCTGTTCCGCCGCATGAACGACGCGGATTTCGCTGTCGGCGACGTGCTTCAGGGCATTGAAACCGCGCAGGCCGTGGGTTTGTCTCCGCTGAAAGTGAACATGGTCGTCAAGCGCGGCACGAACGATCACGAAATCGTGCCGATGGCGCGTCACTTCAAGGGCAGCGGCGCGGTGCTGCGCTTCATCGAATACATGGATGTGGGCGCATCCAACGGCTGGAACATGAGCGAAGTGTTGCCGTCGTCGCAGGTGATCGACCGTATCGGCGAGCACTTTTCGCTCGCACCGCTCGATGCGCATTCCGCCGCCGAGACCGCGCAACGCTGGGGATACCTCGATGGCAGCGGCGAAATCGGCGTCATTTCGAGTGTGACGCGCGCGTTTTGCGGCGATTGCACGCGCGCGCGTTTGTCGACCGAAGGCAAGCTGTATCTCTGCCTGTTCGCGAGTTCGGGCCACGATCTGCGCGCGTTGATCCGCAATGGCGCAAGCGATGAAGAGGTCGCCACCGCCGTCGCCCGCATCTGGCAGGCGCGCGGCGATCGCTATTCGCAACTGCGCGGCAGCGCGTCGGCGACGGAGCCGGACGAAGGGCGTCGCGTCGAGATGTCGTACATCGGCGGCTGACGCTTGGCCTCGGCTCCGCTTTCCGACGTCACCGGTCTGCTGCTGGCAGGCGGACGCGGGTCACGCATGGGCGGTGTCGACAAGGGCATGCAACCGTTTCGCGGCGAACCGCTCGCGCTTCATGTCTTGCGCCGGCTCGCACCGCAAACAAGCGCGTTGCTCATCAGCGCAAACCGCAGCGCCGATGCTTACGCAAAACTCGCCGCGCCCTTCGATGCACAAGTCATCGCGGATACCCACGCCGACTATCCCGGCCCGCTCGCCGGTCTCGCGACCGCGCTGCACACCGCGCGCACCGAGTTCGTCCTGTGCGCGCCATGCGATGCCCCGTTTCTCGATCCACACCTCGGCGCGACGCTCATGCACGCGTTGCACTCAGCCGATGCAAACATCGCCTATGCAGCGACCGTCGCACCCGACGGCGCGCGCACCGTGCATCCGGTTTTCGCGCTCGTGCGCACATCGCTCGCCGATGATCTCGATGCCTGGCTCGATGCCGGTGAACGCAAGGTACGCGCGTGGTACGCGCGCCACAACGCGGTGGAAGTGGCATTTCACCAAGAGCGTGCGTTTTACAATATCAATGATTTGTATCAGTTGGCGGAACTGGAACGCGAATAGCAACGCGGGCTGTTCGGCGAGTTCGCCGCTCATGCAAGAAAGCACAGAAGTACGAAACGGATTTTCTTCGTGCGGCCCATGCGCCGCGCCTTCCGGTCCGGCCGCGACCCGCTCCCATTCATGACCACGCTCAGGCCATTTTCCGATTGCGTCACGCAGTACGATCCGAACGCGCTGCCCGTCGAGGCCGCGCAGGAAATCGTGCGTCAGTGGGCGTTGCCGCGCTCGGCTGAGCGTGATGCACGCATCGAGCACGTCAACCTGTTCGATGCACTGGGCCGCGTGCTGGCTGAAGACGTGGTATCGCCCATCGACGTGCCCGCCTTCGACAACTCCGCGATGGACGGTTACGCATTTTCCGGCGCGGCGCTCGCGGATAACGGCGCGACGCTCGATCTGCATGTCGCGGGAACGGCATTCGCGGGCCGTCCGTTCAGCGCGACGGCGCGCGCGGATCAATGCGTGCGCATCATGACCGGCGCGCTCATGCCGTCCGGTTTCGACACGGTCGTGCCACAGGAACTCGTCACGCGCGATGGCGACGCCATCCACTTCCCATCGAACGCCGTGCGCGCGGGCCAGAACCGTCGTCTGTCGGGCGAGGATCTCGCGCGCGGCAAGCCGGCGTTGCGTGCGGCGCGCATCGTGCGGGCATCCGATCTTGGCTTGCTGGCATCGCTCGGGATCGCGCAAGTGCCGGTTCATCGCCGGATCGTGGTGGCGTTCTTTTCGACGGGCGACGAACTGCGCTCGGTCGGCGAACCGCTCGCGCCGGGCAGCGTCTACGACAGCAACCGCTACACGCTGTTCGCCATGCTCAAACGTCTGGGCGTGGAAACGATCGATCTCGGCATCGTGCGGGACGATCGCGCATCGCTCGAAAAAGCGCTGCGGCAAGCGACCGAAGCGGCGGATGTCGTGATCTCGTCGGGCGGCGTTTCCGTGGGCGATGCCGACTTCACGCGCGAGTTGATGAACGTGCTCGGCGATGTCGCGTTCTGGAAGATCGCCATGCGCCCGGGCCGTCCTCTCGCCTTCGGGCGCTTGTGGTCCGGTCCGCGCGCAGGCACGGGAAGCTCGGCGCTTTACTTCGGTCTGCCGGGCAATCCGGTCGCGGTCATGGCGACGTTCTACTTCATCGTGCGTGAAGCGCTGCTCGCGATGTCGGGCGCCGAACGCCAACCGGTGGCCGTCATCCGCGCGCAAGCGGAAGTGCCGCTTAAAAAGCGCGCTGGCCGCACGGAATTCCAGCGCGGCATCGCCACGCGCGGCGCAGATGGCATCTGGCACGTCGTCACGACCGGCCCGCAAGGCTCGGGCGTGCTCAGTTCGATGAGCGAAGCGAACTGCTTCATCGTGCTCGAACAGGCGCGCGGCGACATCGAACCCGGCGAAGAAGTCGAGATCGTGCCGTTCGACGGCCTTATCTGACGCCTGTCGCGCGCGGGCATCGCCATCACAATGACTTTATTTTCATCGATAGACGGGGCTTTACTTCCATGAAAAAGCAAATCACATCCATTGCACCGGGACCGACCGCCAAGGCGCTGATCCTCGTGTATCTCACCTTCAGCGTGCCCATCGTGCTGCTCGCCGTGGTGGTCGCGTTCGTGCGATTCGGCTCGGTGGAAGTGAGCACCGTGACGAGCGCGCTGCTGCTCAACGCGATCCTCGGCTTCATTTTGTTGTGGATTGCGTGCCACGCGTACAACTGGGTGGCGTCGCGCTTCGGCGGCATCGAAATCGTCTTGTCCGATGCCGTGGAGGAAGCATGAGCGGCGCGTCGATTCGCCCGGCCACGCCCGCGGATGTCGGCGCGATCTTCGCGCTGATGTTCGAACTCGCCGAATTCGAGAAGCTCACGCACTTGTTCATCGCGACGAAGGAAGGTGTGCACGACGCCCTGTTCGGCGCGCGCCCGTCAGCGGAAGCGATGGTCGCGGAACACGCGGGCGAGATCGTCGGCTATGCGCTGTTCTTCCATAACTTCTCGACCTTTCTCGGCAAGCGCGGTCTATATCTCGAAGACCTCTACGTGCGTCCGTCGATGCGCGGAAGCGGCCTCGGCACCATGATGCTCAAGCATCTCGCCGCGCTCGCGGTGGAACGTCAGTGCGGCCGTTTCGAATGGTCGGTGCTCGACTGGAACCAGAACGCCATCGACTTCTATGAAAAGATGGGCGCGACCGTGCTGCCGGACTGGCGCATCGTTCGCATGACGGGCGACGCGCTCAGTCTTCTCGCGAAGTAAATCATCAAGGCTCGTCGCCCGCTTCTTCCGGCGACGACGCATCTCCCAGCAGGCCGGCCGCCTGCTCTCCCGGCAACGCTTCCACATCGCGCAGACGCTTGTTCATCTGGCGCGTGCGCGTCTGCGCCGCCTCGATGGAACGCGTGACGGTTTCGAGTTGCGTCTTGGTGCGCGCGAGCACTTCGCCGAACTTGCCGAACTCGGTTTTTACCGCACCGAGCACCTGCCAGACCTCGCTCGACCGCTTCTCGATGGCGAGCGTGCGAAAGCCCATCTGCAAGCTGTTGAGCAAGGCGGTGAGCGTGGTCGGACCGGCGATGGTCACGCGATGCTCGCGCTGAAGCGCATCGGTCAAACCGGGACGTCGCAATACTTCGGCATACAAACCTTCTGTCGGCAAAAACAGCAGCGCGAAGTCCGTCGTGTGCGGCGGCGCGACGTATTTCTGCGCGATGGCGCGAGCCTCCGCGCGCAGCCGCCCCTCCAGCGCCCGCGATGCTTCCTCGACCCCCACCGGGTCCGCGCGCTCTTGCGCATCGATCAGGCGTTCGTAGTCCTCGCGCGGAAACTTCGCGTCGATGGGAAGCCAGACTGGCGTAGCGACGTCGCCGGGCATGCCGGGCGTGTCGTGCCTTCCGGGCAGCTTGATGGCGAACTCCACGCGTTCGGCGCTTTTCGGCACGGTCGCGACGTTCTTCGCGTACTGATCCGGCGTAAGCAGTTGTTCAAGCAGCGATTCGAGCTGCACTTCGCCCCATGTGCCGCGCGTCTTGACATTGGTGAGAACCTTCTTCAGATCGCCGACGCCCGCCGCCAGCGTCTGCATCTCACCTAATCCGCGATGCACTTGTTCCAGCCGATCCGAAACGAGTTTGAACGATTCGCCCAGCCGTTGCTCCAGCGTCGCGTGCAGTTTTTCATCGACGGTTCGGCGCATTTCGTCGAGCTTCTGCGCGTTGTTCGCCTCGATGTCCTTCAGCCGCGCTTCGAGCGTCGCGCGCACTTCCGCCAGCCGCCGCTCGTTCGCCTCCGACATCTGCCCGAGATGCAGCGCCATCGAATCGGCGAAGCGCTTGAGCGCGTTGCTCTGATCCTCGCGCGCCTGCTGACTCTGATGCGCAAGCTGCTGCGCCAGCGAATCGAACTGCGCGTTCTGCACGTTGGACGTGCTCGCCAATTGCGTCGCGAGCGTTTGATGAAACTGCGCGAAGCCGCTTTGCGATTCCATCCGCGACACGCGCGCGCTCTCGGCAATATCGCCACGCAAGCCGCGTTCGAGCCGCTCCTGCGTGCGCGCGTGCGCTTCGCCCGTCTCGTGCATGTGGTCGGCGAGCGACGCGAATTCGTCGAGCACTTCCGCGTTCGAACCGCGCCGCAGCGCCATGAACCAACCGATCGACACGACGAGCAGCGCGAGCGCCAGCAGCGCTATCGCGCCGTACAGCCATTCCGTCATTTTTTCAGCACATCCGGGTTGATCGGGTTCGGCGGATTGCCCGCGCGCGGACCTTCGCCAAGACCGGCGATGAGATTGTCCGCGGCGAGATTGGCCATCGCGCGGCGCGTGCTTTCGGTCGCGCTCGCGATATGCGGCGTCAGCACCACGTTATCGAGCACGAGAAAATCGGGATGGAAGTTCGGCTCGCCCTCGAACACGTCGATGCCCGCCGCCGCGATCCGCTGATGGCGCAACGCATCGATCAGCGCTGCATCGTCGACGATTCCGCCGCGCGCGATATTGGTCAGCGTGGCGGTCGGCTTCATCAGCGCCAGTTCGGCCGCGCCGATCGTGTGATGGTTCTCCTTCGTGTACGGCAGCACGAGCACGACGTGATCCGCGCGCTTGAGCAAGTCTTCCTTCGACGCATACTCGGCGTTGAGCTTCGACTCGATCTCCGCCGACACGCGCGAACGGTTGTGATAGATCACGCGCATGTCGAAGCCCATCGCGCGCCGCGCCAGCGCCTGCCCGATCCGCCCCATGCCGATGATGCCGAGCGTCGCGCCATGCACATCGCTGCCGAGGAACGAATCGAACGACCACTTCTGCCACTTGCCCGCGCGCAGGAAATGCTCGGATTCGGTGACGCGCCGCGCCGCCGCCATCATCAGCGCCCAGCCGAAATCGGCGGTGGTTTCGTTCAGCACGTTCGGCGTGTTGGTGCCGAGCACGCCGTGCGCATCGAACGCGTGCATGTCGAAGTTGTTGTAGCCGACCGCCATGTTGGCGACCACTTTCAGGTTCGGCGCGCCCGCGAGTTCTTTTTCGCCGACCATTTCGCCCGCCGTGAACGCGCCGTCCTTGTCCGCGAGGCGCTGCGCGAATTCCGCTTGCGGCAGCACGTCGCCGGGGTTCACATCGACATCGAAATATTGCTTGAGGCGTTCGATCACATCGGGAAACGTGGGACGCGCAACCAGAACTTTCTTCATCGAATGCTCCTAGAAAAATAGCCAGCCCATGACGGCAAAGAGCGGCAGCAACACGACGCCCGACCATGCCATATAGCCGAAGAACCCCGGCATGCGGATGCCGCGCGACTGCGCGATTGCCCTCACCATGAAATTCGGCGCGTTGCCGATATACGTGTTCGCGCCCATGAAGACCGCGCCCGCCGAAATGGCGACGAGCGTGCTGGCGTCCGTGGTCATGAGCGTGTGGGCGTCGCCGCCCGCGAGATTGAAGAAGACGAGGTAGGTCGGCGCGTTGTCGAGGAACGAGGACAAGAGGCCCGTGGCCCAGAAGTAAGCGATGTCGATGGGTTTGCCGTGTGCATCCGTCACCGCATGCACGATGCCGGCGAACGCGCCCGCCTCGCCCGCGCGAAGCATCGCGATGACCGGCGCAATGGTGATGAAGATCGCCGCGAACAGCTTTGCGACTTCGGTAATCGGCGCCCAGTCGAACGCGTTGCCCTTGCGTGCGCCTGGCGGCGTGAGTACGAGCGACGCCAGCAGCACGACGATCAGCAAGACATCGCGCAAGAGGTTTTGCAGCGCGACGTGCGTGCCCATCACATCGAATTCGATGCCGGGTTTCCAAATGCCGCTCATCAGCACCAAGCCGAGAATGAAGGCGAGCAACAGGAAGTTGATCTTGCCTTCGATCGTGACGGGCGCGGGCTTCCTCACGCGTGCGAACCGTTCTTCCTTCGTGCGCCAGTAATGACTATCGAGCGCATAAAACAGCGCGAGCAAAATCACGCAGACGAACAACATGGGCCAAGCGAGATGAATCGTCGTCCAGAAGAAACCGACGCCATTCAGAAAGCCGAGGAACAACGGTGGATCGCCCAACGGCGTGAGCGAGCCGCCCGCGTTAGCCACCAGAAAGATGAAGAACACGACCACATGGACCGCATGCCTGCGCCCTTCGTTTGCCTGCAGCAGCGGACGAATCAGCAGCATAGCCGCGCCCGTCGTGCCCATGATGCTCGCGAGCGCCGTGCCGAGCGAGAGCATCCCCGTATTCAGCCATGCCGACCCGCGCAAATCGCCACGCACGCAAATACCCCCCGCCACCGTATAAAGCGACGCCAGCAACACGATGAACGGTATGTATTCTTCGAGCAGCGCATGAACGAGCACGCCCGATGCCGTGCCGAAACCGAACGCCAATGCAAACGGCACGAGAAACGCAAGCGCCCAAAGCGCCGCGACCTTCCCGTAATGGTGATGCCAGAACCGCCCCGCGATCAGCGGCAACACCGCGATGGACAGCAGCACGCCCGCGAACGGAATGCCCCATGCGGGCGCGAGCGCAGCGCCATCGAGCGAAACCGCCGATGTGGTCATTGTGCCGTCCTATTGAATGCGTGCGTGACGCGGGGTGTCGTGTCGAGAGATGCGTCGAAATTATAGCGAGCGCATATCGAATACGAACCTCGGCCGAATGGCATAAGCCAAAAGCACGCGCGCTCAGTCCTCGCCGACCGGCTGCGGGATGCCGAACACCTGCCGCAGATACGTGAGGTACGCCTTGTCGTCGCACATATTCTTGCCGGGCGAATCCGACAGCTTGGCGACAGGCTGGCCGTTGCATCGAACCATCTTGATGACGATCTGAAGCGGCTGATAACCGAGATCGTTGGTGAGATTAGTGCCGACGCCGAACGCAAGCTGGCAGCGTCCGCGAAAGCGTTCGTACAGTTGCAGTACCTTCGGGATATCGAGCGCATCCGAGAACACGAGCACCTTGGTGCGTGGATCGCAGCGGTTTTCCTCGTAATGGCGGATGAGGCGCTCGCCCCAGTCGAACGGATCGCCGGAATCGTGGCGCGCGCCATCGAAGAGCTTGCAGAAGTACATGTCGAAGTCGCGCAAGAACGCCTTCATGCCGTACACATCCGACAGCGCGATACCCAGATCGCCGCGATATTCCTTCGCCCACATCTCGAAGCCGAAGATCTGCGAATCGCGCAGGCGCGGGCCGAGCGCCTGACACGCCTGCAAGTATTCGTGCGCCATGGTGCCGAGCGGTCGCAGCCCGTGCTTCATCGCGTAATAGACGTTGCTGGTGCCCGCGAACTGTTCGCTCAAACCTTCCTTGAGCCGGAGCACCACTTCCTCGTGCCATTGCCCGGAAAAGCGCCGGCGCGTGCCGTAATCCGCGATCTTGCAGTCGGAATATTCGGGCGGCGTGGCGAGCAGCTTGATCTTTTCGCGCAGGCGCGTGCGGCCGGTTTCGTACTCCGGCACGCGCTGCGTGTTGCGGAAGTACACCTCGTTGACGATCGCGAGCACCGGAATCTCGAAGAGAATCGTGTGCAGCCACGGCCCCTTGATATCGATGTCGATCTCGCCGTTCCCCTTGGCCGACGGCGCGATCCGAATGGACTTCTCGTTCAGGTGAAAGAGCGCGAGGAAGTCGATGAAATCGCTCTTGATGAAGCGCATCTTGCGCAGATAGTCCAGCTCTTCTTCCTTGAAGCGCAGGTTGCAGAGCTGGCGCACTTCGTCGCGAATCTCGTCGATGTACGGCACCAGATCCACGTTCGGCGTGCGGCAGCGGAACTTGTATTCGACGTGCGCCGCCGGGAAGTGATGCAGGACCACCTGCATCATCGTGAATTTGTAGAGGTCGGTATCGAGCAGCGAATTGATGATCATGGTTCTGACTGGAACTTCGACGCAGGGTGACGCGCAGGCTTGTCTCCGGGCCGCGCGCCTTGAACTCATGTTACCCGAATGTGCATCGCGACACGGAACAGGCCGACCCTTTTAAGAATCGCGCATATACATACATCACCAATCGATATAAAGCACGGCCGGGCCGACCCATGTCGGGTTTTACCATTACGCTACAATATGCGCTTTGGCGCGCGAGCCTGTTTGCGCCGAATCCCGAACCCAGGACGAACCCGGCGCCCAAGTAGCCCGCGGTCGCCGCCCCCACGAATTCCGCATGCAGGAGCCTGAATGACTCACGTTGTGACCGAAAGCTGCATCAAGTGCAAGTTCACCGATTGCGTGGACGTGTGCCCGGTGGACTGCTTCCGCGAAGGTCCCAACTTTCTCGCGATCGATCCGGACGAGTGCATCGACTGCGCCGTGTGTGTGGCCGAATGCCCGGTCAATGCGATCTACGCCGAAGAAGACGTACCCAGCGATCAGCAGCACTTCACCGAACTCAACGCCGAACTGGCGCGCGACTGGCCGAGCATCACCAAGACCAAGGCGCCGCTGCCCGACTCGGACCAGTTCAAGGACGTGACCGACAAGCTGAACTTGCTGGAACGTTGATCGTCCTGTCTTCGGACTTCGTTCGTGCTGCTGTTTAAAGCCGTATTGAATGAGGAATGAGCGTTGACAGGACATGCAACGGTCCCTATAATTCCGCTTCTCTGTTGTTGATGTTCCCCGATAGCTCAGTTGGTAGAGCGCCGGACTGTTAATCCGTAGGTCCCTGGTTCGAGCCCAGGTCGGGGAGCCAAGAACATCACTCGCTTCACCCAGGTTGCAATGAAGCCCAGTTAGTTTTTCGACTGGGCTTTTTAGTCAGCCAGTTTTCGTTGTAGATGGTCCCCGATAGCTCAGTCGGTAGAGCGCCGGACTGTTAATCCGTAGGTCCCTGGTTCGAGCCCAGGTCGGGGAGCCAAGTGCTTCTGCCAAAAAGCCCGGTCGTTCATTCGACCGGGCTTTTTGCTTTTCTGCGCGCCCGCTCGCACCATCCTTCCCCTTACGCCAGCGTTTCGCTCTGCGATCCAAGCAAGCTTATTGTGACCGTTTGTATAATTTCGAGATACGTCGACTTAGGACTCGATTAGATACGAAGGGGCATAACCATGCGCTGGGTGATTCTCTTGATCTTCATTGCGTGCGCGGCTTACACGCATTGGCGCGGCAAGGTTCGGCACGGTTTCTTTCGCCAGCTTTCCGATCATTCGACGTTCATGTCGCCGGTGAACAGTTTCGTCTATCTGTTCTCAAGCGTGCCTTCGACGCCGTATCTCAAGCCGTCGCTCTTTCCCGATCTCGCGCCGATCGAGGCGCAATGGCAGACCATCCGCGCGGAGGCGGTCGCGCTGCATGAAGCGAGCAAGATTCAGGCGGCGGGCAAGTACAACGACATCGGCTTCAACTCGTTTTTCAGGCGCGGATGGCGGCGCTTCTACCTCAAGTGGTACGACCGCCCGCATCCGTCCGCTCAGGCGATGTGCCCGCAAACGCTCGCCATTCTCCAGCGCATTCCCACCGTCAAAGCCGCGATGTTCGCGATGCTCCCACCCGGCGGCACGCTCACGCTGCATCGCGATCCATATGCGGGTTCGCTGCGCTATCACCTCGGACTGGACACGCCGAACGACGATGGCTGCGCGATCGTCGTGGATGGCGAACGCTATTCGTGGCGCGATGGCGAGTCCGTCGTGTTCGACGAAACCTATCTGCACTGGGCGGAAAACAAGACGGAGAAGGACCGCATCATTTTGTTCTGCGATATCGAGCGGCCGATGAAATATCGCTGGGCGCAGGTTGTGAATCACGCGATGGGTGTGTTTTTGATGCGCGCGGCGGCGTCGCCGAACGAAGCCGGCGACCGCACGGGCGGGTTGAATCGCGCGTTCAAGTATCTGTATCAGATCCGGCTCGTCGGCAAGCGGCTGAAGGCGTGGAACCGGACCGTGTATTACATCGTGAAATGGCTGTTGTTCGTGGGCATTGGCGTGGCGATTTTCTGGCGCTACTAAATCCACACCACGGTAAGCGAGCGCACGCCCTGCGCGCCGCGAATCAGCACGCCTTCGATATCCGCTGTCGCGGATGGCCCGGTCACGAGCGCGGCATAACGCGCGGTCTTGAAGTCGTCGCGCCGATAGACCTGCTGCAAGCCTTCGAGCAGTTGCGACGGATCGAGCAGCACGACGAGATGCTGCACGATATAGCCGATCGAGTTGACCACATACTCCTTCTCGCTGAACCACACGGAGCCGGTTTCCGCGACGCCGAAGCGCGCCCGCACCACGCCCACATCCACGTTTTCGAGCGATGCCGGCACGGTATCCGCGTTCAGTTCGCGCGTGCCGACAACACCCGGCACCGCCGATGCCACGACCGCATCCGCCCCGAACCGCGAGGCGATCAACGCGTTCACATCGCTAAGGCTCGCGGCTTCGACGCACGTGCCACCCATCGGCGTCAACGCAGCGACAAAACGCTCACGCAAATCCCCTTCCGGCGCGGGAAAAATCGGCAACTCAGGACGCGGACGCGAGTCCGGTTGCGCCGCGCGAATCTTCGATAAAAACGCTTCACGAGTCGTCATTTCGCGGGCTTCCGGTTCTTTTTGTACCACTCATGAAAAGTCTCGCCCGGCGCTTCGGGCAAATCGCGCTGACGGCCCCAAATGTTGAGCGGGTTATACAGCACGAAGTTCGGCAGCCGCTTGAGCGCGCCGCCGAGCGATGCCACCGTCGCGCGATAAAGCGTCGGACTGGCGAGCAAACGCCCCGCCATCTTCAGCACTTCCTGCTTGACGAACGGCACCTCGTGCTTTTCCGCGATCACCGCGCGCCATTTATAAATCTGCTCGTGAATATTCACCTTCACCGGGCAAACGTTCGTACAACTGCCATTCAACGTCGATGCAAACGGCAAGCTGCTATAGCGCTTCAGATCGTAAGTCGGATTGATGATCGCGCCGATCGGCCCCGAATACGTGCCGCCATACGACAACCCTCCGCTGCGCCGATAGACAGGACACGTATTCATGCACGCGCCACAGCGAATGCACTTGAGCGAGAACCAGAAATCCTCCATCGCGAGCCGCTCGGAGCGCCCGTTATCGACGAGGATAAAGTGCATCTCCGTGCCCGGCCTCGGCGCGCGAAAGTGCGACGTGTATTGCGTGATCGGCGAACCAAGCGCACTGCGCGAGAGCATCCGCACGAACACGCCGAGATCGGCAATCGACGGAATCAACTTCTCGATGCCAATCGACGCGATATGCAGCGGCGGCACGTTCGCCGACAAATCCGCGTTGCCCTCGTTCGTGCAGACGACCACCGTGCCCGTTTCCGCCACCGCGAAATTGCAGCCCGTCATGCCCGCCGTTTTCTCGCGCACGAAGTACGGCCGCGTGTTCATGCGCTGGCTTTCCGCGAGATAGTGAATGTCACTGTTCTTCGGATCTGTGCCGATGGTCTTGCCGAACAGTTCGGCCACATCCGCGCGCAACTTGTGAACAGCGGGCACCACCATATGGCTCGGGTCCTGATGATCGAGCTGTTGAATGCGCTCGCCCAGATCGGTTTCCATCACGGTGATGCCGCGCGGCTCCAGATAGTCGCGCATATAGCATTCGTCAGTGAGCATCGACTTGCTCTTGACGAGCGATGTCATGCCGCGCTCGCTCATCAACTTGTGGACGAGCGCGTTATGTTCCTCCGCATCCGCCGCGAAATGCACGACCACGCCGTTCTTCTCGGCCTGATCCGCGAACTGCGCGAGATACTCCGCGAGATTGGACAGCGTGTGTTCCTTGATGCGCGAGGCCAACTCACGCATCGTCTCCCATTCGGGGATGCTTTGCGCCTGCGCATCGCGCTTGCTGCGCAAATCCCAGAGACGCTTGTCGTGGAACGCGACGTGATCGGGCTTTTGCAGGAATGCGCCCGCTGCCTTGGCGTGATCGATTCGAACGGTCTTGCTCATGCGCGCGCTCCGTTGAGAACCTGCGCGATATGGATGAACTTGGCATCGAGCTTCAGGCGCTCGGCGCAGCCTTGCTGATGCATGAGGCACGACATATCGCCCGACACGATGTACTGCGCGCCCGCGCCGACATGATCGCGCACCTTGTCTTGACCCATGCGCACCGACACTGCTTCTTCCGTGACGCTGAACGTGCCGCCAAAACCGCAACATTCATCGGGCCGCTCGGGCGTCACAAACTCGATGCCCTTCACGCCTTCCAACAACGCACGCGGCTTGGAAAAGCGCGCGCCCGCCACTTCCGAATTCGATGTCTCCCGCAGATGCCTGACCGCGCTGCAACTGTTATGCAATCCCACACGATGCGGAAATTCAGCCCAGGGAAAATCGCGCACCTTCAACACGTCATGCAGAAATTCGACGAGTTCATACGTGTTCCGCCGGACTTTCTGCACTGCACTCGTCTGCTCGATGGCCGTGAAATGTTCCCGCACATGATGCGTGCAACTCGCCGATGGCCCGACGATGTAATCGTAATCCGCGAAGTTGCGCGCAAATACGCGTTCAGCGCCGGCCGCTTCCTTGTGCGCGCCGCTGTTGCCCATCGGCTGGCCGCAACAGGTTTGATCTTGCGGGTAATCCACGTCCAGCCCGAGGCGTTCGAGCAATTCGAGCGTGGCGATGCCGATCTGTGGATAGAACGCATCGATGAAACAGGGAACGAAAAGGGCGACTTTCATAGGGGCATGGGGATCGCGGGGAGCGGACGCTTTTGGTAAGCTTGGTCTGACCAAGACTGTAACGAGCCTGCGAGATCGTGTCAAACTACGTCGAACCGATGTTATCCAGCCGTTAAAAATGACTTTTCAGCCCGTCCATCCTCACGCTTATGCGCGCGTTCGTTTGTCCGATGTCGTCTCGGGTCAGATTCGCGAGTTGATTTCCGACGGCAGTTTGCTGCCCGGCCAGCGCCTGCCCGCCGAGCGCGATCTGGCCGAGCAACTGAACGTCTCGCGTCCGTCGCTGCGCGAGGCGTTGATTCGGCTGGAGTCAGACGGATTCATTCGCGCGGCGGGGCGCGGGGGTTTCGTCGTGTCGGATGTGACTGCGCCGCTCGTTTCGCGTCCGCTCGCCGCTTTGCTCGAACAACAGCCCGATGCAAGCGCCGATGTCCTCGAACTGCGCCACGGTCTCGAAACGCTCGCGACCGCTTACGCCGCCGAGCGCGCGACGCCAAGCGATCTCGCGCGCATCGCGGCGGCGTTCGAGGCGTTGGAACTGGCGGTCAGACAGAAGAACGCGCGCATCGCGGAGAAGGACGCGGCATTCCATCTCGCCATCGCGGATGCGACGCACAATGTCGCGCTCACGCATGTCATGCATGGCCTGAACGAACTGGTGCGCGAATCCATGCTGACATCGCACCGTCTGGTCGATTACGACGATGAAGTGGAATCGAAGCTCCTCGCGCAGCATCGCGCGATCTTCGAAGCGATCGTTGCGCGCGATGCCCCCCGCGCCCGCGAATGCGCCGGTGCGCATCTCGACTACGTTCGAACGCTTTACCACGACCGTCCCGCGAAATCGAAAAAGCCGCGCGAAACGCTGCTCTCCACGTCTATCAAATGATGAAAGCGTAACGCGCTCGTAATGACGGATAGGACGACGCCTACACGAGTTTCGGACACCCACGGCTAACGACCCGCTTTCGTTTTCGCGATACTGGAACCGTCGAAAACAAACACGGATTGGAGGGTGACATGCCTTATCTTCTCGGATGGTTGCTGGGTGTGCCGGTTGTCGTGCTCGTGATTCTGTATCTGATTTTTCATTGAGCCACGCGGGCGGTATCGTGCTTATCGGATCATCGAAGGGCGTCGTTACAATACGACGCCCTTTCTCTTTTTGGCTGATCCAAAGGATTCCGATGAAACGCGCCCTCACTCTCACCGCGACCGTCGCGATGCTCACCGGCGCCGCGTGCGCGCAGGCCGAGGAAATTGCCAGCGTCAACACCAACTTCCGCTTCACCGGCTCCGATCGCGTGACGGTCGAGGCGTATGACGATCCGCTGGTGCAAGGCGTCACCTGCTATGTCTCGCGGGCGCGCACGGGCGGCGTGAAGGGGACACTTGGCATCGCCGAAGATCCGAGCGAGGCCTCGATTGCCTGCCGTCAGGTCGCGCCGATCAAAATCACGCAGCCGCTCAAGCAAAAGACCGATGTGTTCTCCGCGGGCATGTCGTTCATCTTCAAGACGCTGCATGTGGTGCGCGTGGTCGATGCCAAGCGCAACACGCTCGTGTATCTCACGTATAGCGACCGCATCGCGACCGGCAGCCCGAAAAACAGCGTCACCGCCGTGCCGATGCCCGAAGGCACGACCATCCCCGTCAAATAAGCCGCGCGAAAGTTGTAGACTGGTCGATCCACCGTTCCCGGTCTTGATCTTAAGCACACGCAAATGAACGCCGCTCGTTTTCGCAACGCAGCCCGGTACTGGCGCTCGCCGCTCGTGCCGGATGCGGACATGGTTACCGCCGAGTATTACGACCACGAATTCACGCCGCACTGGCATGACGCGTACACCGTTCCCGTGATCGAGGCGGGCGCGGAATGTTATGACTATCGCGGCGCGCATCATGTGGCGGAGGCGGGTTCGGTGCCGGTCATCAATCCGGGTGAATTGCATACGGGCGCGCGGGCGGTGGAATCCGGCTGGCGTTATCGCGTGTTCTATCTGCCGGTGCCGTTCGTCGAGGAACTCGCGCGCGATGTGTTCGGGGCGAATGCGGCATCGCCGTGGTTTCCCGTGGGCATCATTCATGACGATGACCTCGCGGGACGGTTGTTGCATGCGCATCGTGTGCTTGAGGCGCGGGCTGATCCTCTTAACGCTGAAATCGCGCTTGTCGATGCGGTCACCACTTTGATTGCGCGTCATGCGTCGGAGCGGACTTCAGGCATTGCGCTGGCGACGGATGCGCGGCGCGTTGAAATCATGAAGTCGCGTCTTGCTGATGATCTTCCTACGGCGCTTACGCTCACGGAACTTGCTGAGACCGTCGGCCTTTCCACTTTTCATGCTGCGCGGTTGTTCACGCGCGAAACTGGACTCGCGCCGCATGCGTGGCGCAATCAACTGCGTATCGTGCGGGCGTTGCCTGCTTTGCGCGCAGGCGTGTCTGTTACCGATGTCGCGGCGGCGAGCGGCTTTACTGATCAGAGCCATTTCACGCGTCATTTCAAGCGGGTGTTTGGTGTGCCGCCGGGGCGGTGGCGGTGATCCTTTTGATTTGACCTGACGGACGATGTTCGTTTAGCTCTTGTTGTTCCTTCGCGCAAAGGGCTGCTGTTGGTTGTGTCTTTATTGCAGTAGCCGCCTCCCCGGCGGGGGGGTAACTTTCTTTGCTGCTGCAAAGAAAGTCACCAAAGAAAGCAGCTTTTTACCCCATGCTCGCTGGCTGGAAAGTGTTGGTCTGGATTAACGGACACAGTGGCCGCAATAGGACTTGCCACGCATATCGAGTCGCTTAGGCAACCTAGCGATCACGCGCTCGAAAAATCAACGCTCAGTGGACCGCATTCATACTTTCGGCCATGCGCTACGCGCGCCGAGAGCTTTAGAACGGAATCCCGCAGCGTATCAGCGCCCAGCTACATCACACCGCGCCGCACCTCTCCCATTGGGCCCAACCTTAGTAAGCGCTTCTGAGCAAAGCGCACACGCCAACGCAAGTCACCTTTTAGTCGGAGCACTAACCAAGGTACGGCCGAATAGCAATCTTGCGGGAAAGTGTGAGGTGGCTGGGCGCTGATACGCTGCGGGATTCCGTTCTTACTGTCTCGGCGCGCGCAGCGCATGGCCGAAAGAATGAGCGCGAGCCACTAAACGTTGATTCTTCGAACGGGAAATCGCGAGGTTGCCTAAGCGGTTTGTCATGCGTGGAAAGTCCTATTGCGGCCACTGTATGGTTAAACCAGACCACCCTTTCCAGCCAGCGAGCATGGGGGTAAAAGCTGCTTTCTTTGGTGACTTTCTTTGCAGCAGCAAAGAAAGTTACCCCCCCGCCGGGGAGGCGGCTACTGAAAAAGCAGCACAAACAGAAGCAGCCCCTTGCACGACATATAAAACATCAAAACCCCACCGCAAGAACGTACAAGCGAAACAACCAAAACCTCATTTATCCTCCACCCAAAAGGAGGACATTTTGAACAACCAAGACTGGCGAGAACTCGCCGCCGGCTCCCGCGACACCATCCCGATGATGGTCGGTGCCGCGCCTTTCGGCGTCATCTTCGGCACACTCGTCACCGCCAGCCCGCTCACGCTCTGGCACGGCCAACTCATGTCGCTCGCGGTCTTCGCAGGCTCCGCACAATTCATCGCAGTCGGATTGATCGCGGGACACGCGAGCTTCGCCGTGATCTGGGCGACGACCTTCGTCGTGAACCTGCGCCACATTCTGTATTCGGCGACGCTCGCGCCCTACGTCGCGCATCTGCCCGCGCGCTGGCGCTGGGCGCTCGCGGGACTGCTGACGGACGAAGTCTTCGCCGTCGCCTATGCGCATTATCAAAAGCGCCCGGCAGGCGAAATCGGCCCGCACTACTTCTTCGGCTCGGGTCTGTCGATGTACCTCAACTGGCAAGCGTGGACGCTGCTCGGCCTGCTGTTCGGCGCAGCGTTTCCCGGCCTCAAGTCGCTCGGGCTCGACTTCGCGATGGTCGCCACGTTCATCGCGATCATCCTGCCGCAGCTCGTGGCCGTGCGCTTCGTCGCGGCGGTGCTGGCCTCGGGCGTGCTCTCGTTCGCGTGGCAAGGCTGGCCGTACAAGCTCGGTTTGCTCGCGGCGGTGATCGCGGGCGTGCTGACCGGCATGCTGCTGACGATGCTGGCATCGAATGATCAGGCCAACGGCAAGACAAACGAGCGCACGCAATGAACTATGTGATCCTGATCCTCGGCATGGCGATGCTCACGTTTCAGATCCGCGCGGCCGTCTTCGTGCTGGGTGAACGGCTCACGTTTTCGCCCTTGGTGCGCAATGCGTTGTCATTCGTGCCGGTGACGGTGCTGACCGCCATCATCGTGCCGATGACGGTCTCGCCGCACGGCCAGAACGCGGAGATCACGTGGCGCAATCCGCAACTGATCGGCGCGCTCGCGGCGCTTGCCGTGTGCATCGTCACGAAGCGTCCGCTGCTTACCATCGCGGTGTCGCTCGCGGTCTTTTTCGTGTGGCAGTTCGTCGTTTTGCGATGATGTTTCTGCCCGCCGGCCGAACGTTTATGCACGGCAAACACGTCCCTTTCATGTTCCCCTCAAGTTCCCCCGCCGCGCGCCGATATCAGTAACGAACGGACTCCGCCAAGAGAGCGGCGCCGAGCAACCCGCGCACGGCCGTCGGACGCGGAAACGGGAACTCATATGCGTCAAATCACCCTTACGTTTCGCGAAGAAACCCTCTCTTCGCTGAATCGCGATTTCGAGTCGTTCTTGCGGCTATCGCTCAAGCTCGACCCGCAATTCGTCACACCGTCGTTCGAGGATTTTCTCAGGGCCAAGTTGCTCGACAACGCCATGCCGCTCACCGAGCAGGCAGTGCAGCGCATGCTCACGCACGGTCAATATGCATGGGCCAAGCGCGCGCTCGACAAGGAATTTCCGGAGGTCGTGGAGATTCTGATTCGTCACGCGGCGGAACATGGCTTCGCGGTCGCGGTGCGTTCGGAATGGACCGCCGAGGATCTCGTCAACGCGTCGCGCGCGTGGGCGACGGCCATCGTCACCGAAGCCAAGGGCGATGAATCGCAGATCGACCGGCTCGCCACGCAGATCAAGTCGTCCGCCGAAGATATCCGCGATGTCGAAGCGAAGATGCACACGCCATCGTGGCGTCTGGCGGAATCGCTGCGTCAGCGCGTGTACGACACGAAGATCGCGGTGGAAAACAGCGTGGGTTCGAACGCGCGCGAGAAGCTCGGCGAGTTGCGTTGTTTGCTGCGGCTGGGCATCTACTATGGGTCGATTCAAAAGCAGGAAGCGCAGCAAGTGCTCGAATACATGCGCTCGATTCGCCCGGAGTTGTTCGTCGATGAACCGTACGACGGCTTCACGCGTTTCGCCGCCTGGCTGCGCAACATCTTCACGCCCGCGCCCAAGCTGCAACGGACGACGGCGCGCGCGCAGCAACGCTGAACGCCAGCGCTACTCCCACATCCCCTTGAGCCGCGCCGCGATGTCGATCTTCGCCTTCGCCGCCGCGGCCAGCCCCGCCGCCGTCGGCGCGACGGGCGCGATCACCGGCGGCCACGCGGCCGCTTCGAACTTGTCCATCAAGCCTTGCGGAATGAAGCGCGTGCGCTGCGCCCAGACGTGCCGGTCGCCGAGATGCGTCTGGTTGTGCACGTAGAAGCGCTGCGGCGTGATGACGTGCAGGTCTTCCTTCGCGCGCGTCATCGCGACATATAAAAGCCGCCGTTCCTCGTCGATTTCTTCATCGCTGCCGGTGCCGAGATCGGACGGAATGCAGCCATCCACGCCATTGAGCACGAACACGTTGTGCCATTCCTGACCCTTCGCCGAATGGATGGTCGAGAGAATCAGATAATCCTCGTCGATGAGCGGCACGCCGGATTCGTCGCTGGTCGCATCGGGCGGATCGAGCGTGAGTTCGGTGAGAAAGCGCTCGCGCGTCGGATACGTGGACGCGATGCTCTCCATCTGCAAGACATCGCCGATACGGATGGCCGCATCTTCATGATTGCGTTCGAGATGCGGCTCGTACCAGCGGCGGATCATCTCGAACTCGGCGGGCCAGCCGGTTTCGCGTCCGCAGAGTTTTGCCATGAGTCCGACGAAGCGCGGCCAGTCCTCGCTGGCTTTCGCGGGCGCATGGAACGCCGCAATCGCGCCCGATGCAACCGCGTCCGGCGCGCTCACGCTATCGAGCAAACGCCCGGCAATCGCAGGCCCGATGCCCGGCAGCAGTTGCGCGACGCGAAAACCCGCCACGCGATCGCGCGGATTTTCCGCCCAGCGCAGCACGGCAAGCACGTCTTTCACGTGCACGGAATCGAGGAACTTGAGGCCGCCGAACTTCACGAACGGAATGTTCTTGCGCGTGAGTTCGATTTCGAGCGTCGCGCTGTGATGCGCCGCGCGGAATAACACCGCCTGCGCCTTCAGCTTCATGCCCGCCTCGCGCGCTTCCAATACTTTCTCGACGACATAGCGCGCCTGATCCGCTTCATCGGCGACGGACACCACGCGCGGCTTTTGCGCCGATGCCTTGTCGGTCCAGAGATTCTTCGTGTAACGCTCGGCGGCGAGATCGATCACCGCGTTCGAGGCTTCGAGGATCGGTTGCGTCGAACGATAGTTGCGATCGAGCGTGACGGTCGCGGCGGGCGGGTCGAAGTGCTGCGGGAAATCGAGGATATTGCGCACCGTCGCGCCGCGAAACGAATAGATGGACTGGGCATCGTCGCCGACGACGGTGAGGCCGCGCCCGTCGGGTTTCATCGCGAGCAGGATGGTGGCTTGCAGGCGGTTGGTGTCCTGATACTCGTCGACGAGCACGTGATCGAAGCGGCTGGACAAGTCGGCGGCGACGCTCGGCTCCATCGCGAGATGCGACCAGTAAAGCAGCAGGTCGTCGTAATCGAGCACGCTTTGGGTTTGCTTCGCGTGGACGTAGGCGGCGAACAGACGCTTGAGATCGGCTTCCCACTCGCGGCACCACGGGAACGACTGATCGAGCACGGTGGCGAGCGACACGCCCGTGTTCACCACGCGCGAGTAGATGGCGAAGCACGTGGACTTGGCGGGAAAACGCTTCTCTTTCGATGACAGCCCGAGTTCGTGCCGCACGAGATTCATCAGATCGGCGGAATCCTCGCGGTCGTTGATGGTGAACGACGGCGCAAGCCCGACGAGATCCGCGTAATCGCGCAACAGCCGCGCGCCGATGCCGTGAAACGTGCCCGACCACGTCAAGCCTTGCGCGATGGCGCTTCTGCTCCCAAGCGCAGCGGTCGCAATACGCGTCACGCGCCGCGTCATTTCCTGCGCCGCGCGCCGCGAGAATGTCAGCAGCAAAATCCGATGCGGGTCCGCGCCCTTCACCAGCAGATGCGCCACGCGATGCGCAAGCGTATTGGTCTTGCCCGATCCCGCCCCCGCGATCACGAGCAGCGGCCCGCCGCAGTGCCCCGGTTCATCGATGCCGAATTCCACGGCGCGGCGCTGCGCGTCATTGAGCTTCGCAAGATAGGCCGCAGCGGCCTGATCGTTTTTCGCGCAGACGGGTTCGGCGTCGGTTTCGGGGAGCGTGGACACAGGCAAGATTTGTGACGAATTGGCGTGCCAAGCACTGTATATCCATACAAGCCTCACCCGCAAGTTCTTGCCCGCGGTCAGGTTTTGTCGACCGCGCATATGACCAATTTACAAAGCCGCTGAAAACGGGCGCAAAAAAACCGCTGCCTGAGAAGACAGCGGTTCTGGCGAGCCCTCGAGGCCGGAAACCCGGCCTTTACACCGTTACTGCGCAGCAGGCGACTTCACGCTCGGCGTAGCCAGCGTGTTGTTCGTGGCGGCAGGCGGCGTCGAATTGGCAGGCTGGGCATTGCCGCTCGGCAGGCCCGAATTCGGCGCTGCGCGGCCCATGCCGCTGTCCGAATTGGTCATGCCCGGCGTGCCGTAGCCGCCCGACACGCCGTTCAATTGATTCGACGGACTGGCCGTGCTGCCGCCCGCACCGCCTGCGCCGCCCGCGCCACCTGCACCGCCGGCCGCCTGTGCGAACGCGCCGCCCGACAGCGTGAGTGCGGCCACCGCCGCGATCAATGTGCTGAGTGTCTTGCTCATGATCTATGTCTCCTTGATCGGATTGAATGACGGACGCAGACGATTGCCGTCTGCACGGTAAGCACTTCAGCAATGCGCGTGCCGCGTCTCCTTTGCATCGAACTCCGCCGATCCGCGCCTTATTCCTTGCTTACGATGAAAAGCGGCCTCATCGCCCGTCCGGACGATGAGGCCGCGTGGCCCCGCCGCAATGCTCAGCAGCCGCGTTTAATCCGCGCTCTTTGCGTTCTTGACCTTGGCGTCGGCGGCGGCTTCGTCCGCTTTCGACTGTGCCTCGGTCTTTTGCTTGTCGGCCTTCGCCTGTGCAACGGCGGCCTTTTTATCGGCCTTCGTCTGTTCCTTCGATGCCTTTTGATCGGCGGATGTCTGCGCGAGCGTTGCCATGCTGGCGCTACTCAGCGCACCCGCAACGAGCGTGGCCAGCAAAATGGAATTGCGTCGGATCATGATGTTCTCCCCTTACGTTTTAATGAGCCTCGCCCGAATCCTTCGGCGCCTGTCCATCCACGGCTTCGTTGAGTTGCGCCTTGGCGGCATCCTTGTCCGCCTTGCGGTTGATCTTCGCGTTCTTTACTTGCTCCTTGTACTCAGCCTTGGCCTGCTGATTGTTGGCCTTCAGCTCCGCCTTTGAAGCCTTTTTCGATGCGCTGTATTCCGCGTTTGCCTGCGCGTTGGCATTGCGCTTCTGCACGAGCGGATCAGTCGGCGCGGGCGCGACGAGATTCTGCGGCGCGGGCGTCGCGGGTTGTGCCTGCATCAACTGAGCGGGGTCGGCGGCGGGTTGCGCCGTCTGGGCGTAAGCGCTGCCAGCAGTCAGCGTGGCGATGGCGGTGCCGATCATCAGGATTCGAGCGCGAGTCATGAGCGATTCCTCTCTTAATGAACGCCGGCGAACGGTGCTCGTCGAAAACGAGGTGCGCTGCACGGCTTTATCGATTGAAGGTTTGACGTCGATCGAAGCTGCATCGATCAAAACGTCTGACCGGATCGCGCGAAAGCAAGTTCGCCGGAATCAGTCATTGTTACCCGTGGTTTCACTTGGCTACAATTTGAAGATTCCCTCGCGCGATGCGGTCCGCTTGCACCAGCAGGACGCGTGCCATCGAACGATGGTGCTTTATGATGGCGGGCCTCGTTCAACCGCTTCTTTACGTTTCGACTTGCCATGCCGCCACTTCAATTCACGCTTACCGGCGACTACGTCGAACTGCATAACCTGCTCAAGCTCATGGGCCTCGCGGACAGCGGCGGCTCGGCGAAAGCGCGCGTCGCCATGGGCGATGTCATCGTCGATGGTCAAGTGGAACTGCGCAAGACCGCAAAGATTCGCGCGGGTCAGGTTGTCAAACTCGACGGGCAGACTATCCGCGTGCGGGCGGCGGAATAGCCGTCATCGGCTGCGCGGCATCGACATGCCTCGCGCGAACCAATAAGCTAGATACCTTTCTGCAGGATTTCTGCGCGGGAACGTAGCGCAGCGTTCCATCCCGTTTCGGCTTCGATCATGCAATCGCCCCTTTCGCGCATCACGCGCGCTCGTCAAACTCCGCCGTCGTTGTCGCGCCATGCCGCCGACACCGCGCGGCTCGCCGCCCCGCTCGCCATCGCGCAACTCTCGCAGATGGCGATGGGCGTGACCGACACCATCCTGCTCGGTTCGCTCGGCCCCGATTCGCTCGCGGCGGGCGGTCTCGGCGCGAATCTGTTTTTCGTCGTGGTGACGCTGTTGCAGGGCGTGCTGACTTCCGTGAGCGTGTCCGTCGCGCATGCGCGCGGCGCGAACGATGAAGAACGCGTGCCGCACATCTACTGGACCGGGCTGCTGCTGTCGGTGTTGCTCGCCGTGCCCGCGTTCGTATTGCTGAGTTATGCCGAGGAAATTCTCAGCGCGTTCCACGAGCCCGCGCTGCTGGCGAAGAACGTCGGCGAATACTGCGCGGTCCTGCGCTGGGGCACGCCCGGCAGCCTGATCGGCGTTGGCATGATGCGCGCGTTCCTGCCCGCCATCGGCGCGGCGCGACGGCTCTTGTGGGTGTCGATCGGCGGCGTGTTCATCAATGCGTTCCTCAACTACGGGCTGATTCACGGCGCGTACGGCCTGCCGCGCGAAGGCTTTCTCGGCTCGGCCATGGCGACGTGCATCACCGTGTGGCTCACGGCGCTTGCCCTCGTCGCGATCCTGCATTTGCGGCCGCGTTACCGGCATTTCGTCGTGCGGGCGCGTCCGCATTGGCCGTTGATGGGCGAACTGTTCGGCATCGGCTGGCCGGTGGCGATCACGTACGGCGTCGAATCCATGCTCTTTCTCGCGACGGGATTGATGGTCGGACTGCTCGGCGAAGCCCCGCTCGCGGCGCATCAGATCGCGTTGAACGTGGCGTCGGTGGCGTTCATGGTGCCGTTGGCCATCGGTCAGGCAGCGAACGTGCGGGTCGGGTTCTGGGTCGGCGCGGGCGTGCCGGTCGCGGCGCGCCATGCGGGGTTCGTCGCGCTGGCGCTGGGCGTCGGCTTCATGATGTGCTCGGGGCTCGTGCTGATTACGGTGCCGCACGCCATCGTCGGGCTCTATCTGCATCTGGACGATCCCGCCAACGCGCACACCGTGTCGCTCGCGGCGTCATTGCTTGGCGTGGCGGCGGTGTTTCAGATCGTCGATGGCATGCAGACGGTCGGCTCGGGCTGCCTGCGCGGCCTGAAAGACACGCGCGTGCCGATGCTCGCCGCCGCGTTCGGCTACTGGGGCGTCGGCTTCCCGGTGGGCTACGTGCTCGCGTTCCACTTCGAACTGGGCGCGCGCGGCCTGTGGTGGGGGCTCGCGGCGGGGCTGGCGAGCGTCGCCGTGCTGATGACGCTGCGGTTCCATCGCATCAGCCAGCGGTTCGTGCTGGCGGGCGAGCGCGCGACGGCGGATGACGGCGGCAAGGTCGCGGCATCGCGCGGAACGGTTTGACGGGCGGCGGCGTTCAGAAGCGCATGACGAGCGCGACGCCGCCGACCATCAGCAAAGTGCCAAGCAAGCGCAGCCACGTGATGGGATGTTCCGCCACGCCGATCAAACCGAAATGATCGATGGCGACCGAAGCCACGAGATTCGCGCAGATGGTCAGCCCGTTGAGCGTGCCGACGCCCACCTTCTCCACCAGCGTCAACCCGGCGAACACCGCCACCGCACCGACGATGCCGCCCAGCGGCGCCCACCATTTCATGTTGCGCAAGTCGTCGAGCGTGGGGAGCGGCATCGGCTGAACGAAGAACAGCGCGACGGCGAGAAACGTCACGAGCAGGAACGAGACGCCCGAGGCCAGCCACGGATTGACCAGCGCGCCCTTGAGCTGACCGTTGATCGGCGCACCCGCCGCCTGCAAAATCCCGCCGATGATGATGAACGGATAGATCCACGCCTGATTCATCGTTGTTCTCCGAATGTTGTTCTTCCATGCCCGTCACGAGATCAAAAGCCGCGAGCCGAGCGAGAGCACCAGCGCGGGCACCATGACGACCGCGCCCACTTTCAAAAACTGCATGAAGCTCACTTCCTCGCCCTCGCGGCGGATGGAGGCGAGCCAGAGAATGGTCGCGAGCGAGCCGGTGATCGACAGATTCGGACCGAGGTCCACGCCGATCAGCAAGGCATCGATCACGCGCTCGGGGCTGTGCGCTTGCAAGGCCGTCGCGCTGGCGATGAGTCCCGCAGGCAAGTTGTTGATCGCGTTGCTGCCGAACGCGACGATCAGCCCCGACACCGCCGCCGTGACCGGTTCGCTTTGCTTCGCCGCCATCGCGAGCAGATGCGAAAGCTGCGCGACCACGCCGGTATGCGCGAGCATCTCCACCAGCACGAACAGACCCGCGACGAGCGGCAGCACGCTCCACGAAATCTCGCTCACCAGTTCGAGCGGCGACTGACGCTCCTTCACCAGCACCACCAGCGCCGTGAGGATGCCGAGAATCGCGGTCGGCAAGCCGAGTTGCATGTCGAACGCGGACACGACGAGCAGCGCCACCGCCGTCACGCCGATGCCCGCCAGCGTCACCTTGCCGTTCGCGCTCAGCTTTCCGACCGGCAGATCAGATTCGCAACTGCCTTCGAGTGCGCGGCGTTGCGTCCAGCGCAGCATGAAAAACGTCGCAACGATGGACAGCACCGAAGGCACCGCGAAACGCGCGATCCACGCACCGAGCGCGGGCGTGTGATTCGCGTAGAGCACGAGGTTCGCCGGGTTCGATATCGGCAACACGAAGCTCGCCGCATTGGCGATGAACGCGCACACGTACAGCAGCGGAAGCGGCTTCGTATTCGCTTTCTTCGCGGCGGCGAACACGGCGGGCGTGAGCACGACGGCGGCGGCATCGTTCGAAAGAAACGTCGTGACCACCACGCCGACGAGATACACCAGCAGAAACAGCGTGCGCGGCGAACCTTTCGCGCGATTCACCGCGAGCACCGCGATCCAGTCGAACAGCCCTTCGCGGCGGCCGAGTTCGGAGAGCAGCATCATGCCGATGAGAAAGAGATAAACGTCGGTGCCCTTGCCGACTGCCTGCCACGCGAGGTTCATCGGCAGCAAGCCGAGCGCGACGAGCAGGATCGCGCCCGTCACGGCCCAGATCGCTTCGGGCCAGCGAAACGGCCGCAGGATCACACCAGCCGTCGCCGCGAACGCGATGCCCCAGGAAAGAAAAGTCGGATTCATGTAGCGAGGGATTTATTGTTGGATGCGTTGTCGTTGTCGTCGTCGGTGAGATCGCGGCACACGCCGCATGCCTTTCTGAGCGATGCCCCGAAGCACAGCCACAGCGCGAGCGATCCCGTCGAGATGGCGCCGAGTACGAGAAACGCGGTCGAATATCCGATGTGTTGCGCGAGCGCGCCGCCCAGCGCCGGACTCAGCGCCGCGCCGATGCCTTGCACCGTCATCACCACGCCCTGCCCGACATTCACGCGTCCGGTTCCCTGCAACAAGCGCACGACGAGCGCAGGCACGGCCACGCTTTGCAGCCCCGCGCCGATGCCATCGAGCGCCTGCACTGGCCACACGCCCCACTCGTTGATGAACATCGATGCGACCAGCCCGCGCAACGGCAATGCAAGGAACGTGATGAGAATCACGCCCCAGTAGCCGAAACGCCCGATCAACCGGCTCGCGAAGAACGCCGCGGCCACCATGACGAGTTGCGCGACCACGATGGTCTGCGCGGTGAACGCGCTCGGATCGCCCTTGTGCGCGGCGACGACCGCGAGGCCGTAGAGCGGCAGCATCGCGGCATTGCCGAGGTGGAACATGGCGAGCGCGGCGGCGAGCAACAATAACGGTCTGCATGTCAGCAGGACACGGAAGCCGCTGGCGTGTTCGTTGGAAGACGACGAGGACGAGCCGAGCCCGCGCGCGCTGTCATGGTCGATCGCATCGCCGGGAATCAGCAGCGTGGAGACGACCGTCATCGCGCCGAAAATGCCCGCGAGCGCGAACACCGCGCCGAATCCATAGCGCCAGCCGAGCCAGCCCGACAGCGCCGCCGCCACCACGTTGCCCGCATGATTCGCCACCTGATTGCGTCCGAACTGCCGGTCGAAGCCGCGCTCGCGCACCATGCCGAGCGTGACGCCCGCGACTGCCGGACCGAGCACCGCGCCCGTCACGCCGGTAAAGATTTGCGATGCCGCGACCATCCAGTACGTATGCGACACCCACAGCACGAGCGATGCAAGCGTCGTCAACACACCCGCCGCCACGATGATGCCGCGCTTGTGACGCGTGGCATCGACCAGCGCGCCGGCCGGCGACGTCGCGAGCATGCCCGCGATGCCGCCGAGCGTCATCACCGTGCCGATGGCGGCGGGATGCCAGCCATGCGCCTGCAAATACACGCCGAGGAAAGGCCCGATGCCCGCTTGCACATCGGCCATGAAGAAATTCAGTCCTTCGAGCGCGTAATTGGGGTTCATGGTTCGTTTAAGCCGCCGCGTCGGTCAGTTCGGCGATCTCGTGAACTTCGATCGTCCGTCCGAGCTTGTTTTTGATGCCGCCGCCCCACGCCTGCACATGCGCGCCCGGCGTGAGATACGACGCCAGTTCGGCGGCGGCGTGCGGCGGCATGCGCAGCGACGTGCCATCGTCGAGCAATGCGCCGCGCAGTTCGCCCTTCGGCCCGTGCAGCGAGAGGATGACTTCGCCGCTTGCTTCCATCGGCTTGTGTTCGACGTGCGGCTTTTCGTGATGCGCGCCATCGTGATGCGGACCTTCGTCGAGAATCACCTTGCCGCTTTTCGTGGTGAGCGAAACGGCCGCGATCATGTCCACGCCGCGCGGTTTGATGCCGCGCACGCGCACTTCATCGCCGATGCCGACGAGCCGCGCGATCTGCTTCGACAGATGCGGCGGAAAGTGAACCTGCCGAAGCTGACGCGCGCCGATGACGAAGCCATCGAGCTCGCCGTGCGGATTGAGCAGGAAACGTGTGACGGTGCCGCGCGTTTCGGGAAGGCTGTCGGCGTCGATCCAATGCATGGTGTTGTCCTCGTTAGTTGTGCGTTGAGCGTTGATTTCAGGGATTCGGCGGCGCGCGGTCATAGAGCCGCGTGAGGTTGCCCGGCGCACCGAACGCCGTGGCCTGAAGCGAGGTGCCGTACTGATTGCGCGTGCCGTAGCCCTGCGCGGAGACCTTCGCGCCGGTCTGCACGAGCGTCGGGAATTGCTGGGCGACGGGCGGCGTCAGCTTGATGACCGTGCCATCGGCGAGGATCACGCCATCCGGTTCGCCGCGCGGCGCGGTCGTGATGTGCGCGACCTGGCCTTGCACGGAAAGACGCGAGAGGCCCGCGCCTCGCAGTTCACGCGGCATGGGTTGCGTGCCCGGCAGCGGCGGTTGATCGACGATCTGCTGGCCGTTTTTCGTGTCGGCGATGCGCTGTGCCTTGAGGTTGCCGCTCGCATCGCGCCATCCGGTGATGTTCACGCTGTCGCCGGGCTTGATCGCCGAGGTGAGCTGCGCGCTCATGTGCGGCGGGAAATGCACGAATGCGCCGTCGCTGGTCAGGAAGCCATCGACGTCGCCGTCGGGGTTCGTGAGAAAACGGGCGACGGTGGCTTGCGCGGTGATCGCCGGGCCGGCGTCGGGCGCGGGTTGCATCGCGGCGGGCGGCGGGGGCGGCATCGCGCCGGGCTGCGGTTGCGGTTGCGGTTGAGCTTGTGCCGCGCATCCGCCGCTTGCTGCGAGCATGGCCGCGATACTCATCGCGCCGATGATGCGTTGGGTCCGGTGTTTCAAAGTCGATTGCATGGTCTACTCCTTCAAGAGACACGAAGTACTCTGCAAAGGTCGTGCCATTTGCCGGAAGCCTTGATGGAGCATGGATCGGCAGCGAAAACGCGCGTGGATCGTCAATGAAACGGACACGCGCCGTCCGCTTTCCCGACACTCGCGTGCCTACGCGTCGGAGTCGGACATGCCGAGGTTCGCCAGCCGCGTATAAAGCGACTGACGGCTGATGCCGAGCCTGCGCGCGGCTTCGGCGCGGTTGCCATCGGTGAGCGCGAGCGCCCGCGCGATCAGCGCGCGTTCGAGTTGCGCGAGCGCCTCGTTGAGCGGCAGTTCGGCGAGGTGGACGGGCACTGCATCCGTGGCGCCGACGGCGGCATCGAAGAGAAAGGCGAAGTCATCGCGCGTGAGCAGCGCGCCCGGTGCGAGCGCACTCGCGCGTTCGATGGCGTTCGCCAGTTCGCGCACGTTGCCGGGCCACGCGAAGGTGAGGAGCAGACGTTGCGCATCGGCGGAAAGACGCTTGCGCGCCGTCTCCGGCGATGCCCCCGCCGTCGCGAGGAAATGCTCCGCGAGCGGCACGATGTCCGCCACGCGCTCGCGCAACGGCGGCATGTGCAGCGGAATCACGTTGAGCCGGTACAGCAAGTCCTGACGAAACGTTCCGGCGGCGACCATCGCGGGCAGGTCGCGATGCGTCGCGGCGACCACGCGTACATCGACGGCAATCGGCCGGTTCGAGCCGAGCGGCGTGACCTGCCGTTCCTGAAGCACGCGCAGCAGCTTGGCCTGCATGGCGAGCGGCATGTCGCCGACTTCATCGAGAAAGAGCGTGCCGCCGTTCGCTTCCTCGAAGCGTCCGCGCCGCTCGGCATGCGCGCCCGTGAACGCGCCCTTGCCGTGACCGAACAGTTCGCTTTCGAGCAGATCGTCGGGAATCGCCGCGCAGTTCACCGCGACGAACGGCCCGCCCGCGCGCGCCGACGCGCGATGCAGCACATGCGCCGCCACTTCCTTGCCCGTGCCCGTCTCGCCGGTGATGAGCACCGTCGCGTGCGTGCTCGCCGCGCGTCCCAGACGCTTCTGCACATCGCGCATGGCCGCGCTGATGCCGAGCAGTTGCGGCTCGCGGGAGGACGGTTCATCGGCGAAAGTGTGGGTCGGATCGGCGGCGGGCGCGTCGGGATGTGCCGCGAAGATACGGTCGAGCAAGGCGGCGATTTCATCGCGTCCGACGGGTTTGGTCAGATGCTCGAACGCGCCGAGCCGCATCGCGCCGATGGTGTTGTCGCTGGTCGCGTGGGCGGTGAGCATGACGACGGGGACGTGTTGCAGGCCGTCGCGTTCGCGTAATGCAGCCAGCACCGCGAGGCCGTCCGCGCCCGGCAGCCGGAAGTCGAGAAAGATGCAGTCGGGACGCGGATGTTCGCTCAATAAGTCGAGCGCTTCCTCGCCGGAACGCGCTTCGAGCGGCGTGTGTCCGAGGTCTTGAATGGTTTCGACGAGGCCGTCGCGAAAGGCGTCGTCGTCGTCGATGATCAGTAGGGTCGCCATGGCAAGTCGATCACGAAACGAGTGACATTCGAATCCTCCGCGAGCCACGCACGCCCGCCATGCGCCGACGCGATCTCGCGCACGACGGCCAGGCCCAGGCCCGATCCGTCCGCACGGCCCGTCACGAACGGCTCGAAGATGCGCTCGCGTTCGGTGGCGTCGACGCCGGGACCATCGTCGATGACTTCGAGCCGCAGCCGCTCGCCCGCCTCCGATGATGCGCTCGTTCCGCGCACCGTCACATGACCGCCTGCCGGTACATGCCGCAGCGCGTTGACGATCAGATTGTCGAGCGCGCGCGCCAGTTGCGCGGGATCGAAGACGGGCGGCGTTTGGTGGGCTTCGTTTGCGTCGGCTTTCAGCGTGACCGCGCGGTTTTCCGCCTGCGATTCGTGCGTGTGAACGATGTCGTCGAGCCACGCGCGGAGATCGACCTCGCGCGCCTGCACGGTCACCGGCTGCGTGAGCGCGAGCAGACTCGTCACCTGCGCCTCGATACGCCCCACCTGCTCGATGATCGTGCGCAACGCGGCCTTGCGGCGCGTGTCGTCGCCCGCGAGCGCGTTCTCGGCCTTCAGACGCATCGCGCCAGCGGGATTGCGGATCTCGTGCGCGATCTGCGCGGCCATCTTGCCGAGCGTGCCGAAGCGTTCGGCCTGCGCGAGTTGCGTGCTCAGGTCGTTGGTCTCGCGCTGCAGACGCTCGGCGCGTTCGACGTAGCGGTTGAGCGCATCGACGATGTGATCCAGATCGCGTTCGCCCAGCCGGTCCAGCCGCTTGCACTTTTCGAGACCGCCGGCGGGTGCGAGCGCCTGTTCGAGACGCGTGAGATTGCGCTTCCAGCGCCGCAACGTCATGGCGAGCAACAGCGCGAGCACGACGATGATCGCGAGCACGCCTGCGAGAATCGTCGCCGCGCGTTCGCCGTAGGGGCCGAGCGGCGGGCGTGCGCGGGTGAGCGTCCAGGCGAGCAGGCCCGAGTGACGCGGCACGGGGCAGGCGACGGCGATCACGGCATCGGCGCCGCTGGAGACGACATCGGCCTGCGTTTGCGCCGTGCGGGCTACGTTTCGAAGTGTGCGCAGGATCAGCGGCGTTTCCGCCTCGGGGATGTCGCGCTTCACGCCACTGCCTTCGTAGGTCGGGAAGGCGTAGGCGAGGAAGCCGTTCGGCGCTGTGCTCCAAAAGCCGCCTTCGATGCCCTCCGTGCGGATCAGCACGAGATCGAGCACGGCGTGCATGAGATCGACGTTGGCTTCGCCGGGACGCTGCATCGACAGATCGTAGCGCGATGCGACGGCGGTGCAGGCTGCGGCCGCTTGCTGCTTCGCGGAGATGGCGCGTTCGCCGAGCGCGGAAGACAGCATGAGCCAGACGGCGGCGGTCAACAGGCCGCATAGCACCGCGACGAGGAGCCAGAGCGCGTAGAGCTGAGTGGAGAAGGACGGCCTTGGCATGGGAATGGGAGAGCGCGATGGTGGCGCGATGTGGAGCAAGAAGCTGGCCACGTAAGGGACGAGGCCTGAACGTCCATAAGCACCCCACCCCACCCCCGAAATACAAATCTCAATTCCTTGTTTGTCCGACATTCCCCGATTGCGTACGATGAACCCGTCTCTTCCTTGAGACTCCATTGACAGGGGTTCCAGCCCGCTCTTCCGAGCGGGCTTTTTTTCGTCCAACGTCAGGAACGAAAGCCCCCACATCCCCTAGAATATTTTCGAGACAACCGCCTTCAAGAACGAAAATTGCTAAGGCGTAAAACCGCGCACGGCCGTTCGCACAGACGAACACTCCGCGCCAACGACCAATAAAAAGAGGAACCGAAGTGTTGGAACAACGGGGAAGTACCGAAGTCGCGCATCAACCAAAACGAACGGTCGCGGCATTCCTGCGCGGCGTATTCATCACCGCCACGCTCTGCACGCTTGCCGCGTGCGCCACGCGCCCGCCCGCGACTGCGTTCGATCGCCCGGTCACGCACGCGCTCCCGGCAAGCGACCAAACACCGCTCGGCACCGCGCTCGCACCGCTCGAAAAACATCATCCCGATGAATCCGGCGTCCGGCTCCTGCCAACCGGCACGGACGCGCTGCAAGCCCGCATCGCGCTGGCGCGCGCCGCGACGAAAACGCTCGACATGCAGTACTACATCGCGAACGAGGACAACTCGGGCAAGCTGCTGCTCGCCGCCGCGCTGTATGCGGCCGATCGCGGTGCGCGCGTGCGCATGCTCGTCGACGATCTGAATTTCAAGGACATCGACAAGATCATGGCGGCGCTGAATTCGCACGACAAGATCGAGATTCGCGTGTTCAACCCGTTCGGCAGCGCCCAGCGCAGCTTCTCCCAACGCACGTTCCTGAGTCAGATCGATCACTTCACGCGCCGCATGCACAACAAGGCGATGATCGCGGACAACCAGATCGCCATCGTCGGCGGACGCAATCTCGGCGACGAATACTTCAGCGCCAGCCCGACGCTCCAGTTCCGCGATCTCGACGTGTTCTGCGCGGGCCCGGTGACGCAAAAAATCTCCGCGAGCTTCGACGAGTACTGGAACAGTTCGATCGCTTATCCGCTGCGCGCGCTCAACAAGCAACAGTTCGATGCCGCCGAACTCGACCGCACCCGCGAAGACCTGCGCGCGCACTGGCGAGCGCAGGCTGATCCGCTGAACGCGCGTCCGCTCAACGCGACGCCGCTCGCGCAACAAATCGCGCGCGACGAACTCGGCCTGACCTGGGCGCAAACCGAATTCTGGGCGGATTCGCCCACCAAAATCTCGCATCCGAGCGACGACTACAAAAGCCCGCCGATGGATCGTCTGGCCGAACTCGTCAAACAGGCGCAGACGGAATTCCTCATCCTCTCGCCCTACTTCGTGCCGCACGACGAAGGCGTCAACGCGCTTTCCGCGCTCACGAAACGCCACGTGCGCGTGGCCGTGTTGACCAACTCGCTCGCCGCCACCGATGCAGTCGCCGTGCAGGCGGGCTACGCGCCCTACCGCATTCCGCTGCTGCAAAACGGTGTGGAGTTGTACGAATTCAAGCCGATTCAGGAGCGCGGCGAAGGCCGCCCGACCGCCGGTCTGTTCGGCTCGAAGTCGCGCGCGAGCCTGCACGCCAAGGCGTATATGATCGATCGGAGTATCCTCGTGATCGGCTCGATGAACCTCGACCCGCGCTCGGCCTCGCTCAATACCGAACTGGCGCTGGTGATCCACAGCAAGCCGATCGCCGGGCAAGCCGCCGGTCTGTTCGATCGCGGCATCACGCCGGGCGCAAGCTGGCGCGTCGAACTCGCGAGTCAGGCGGTGCAGGCGTCGCTGGCGCGCACGGGCTCGCCGCAGTCGGGACTCGTCTGGACGACCGAGGAAAACGGCGCGCCCGTCATGTATTACTACGATCCCGAGGCCGGCTTTTATCGCAATGTGATGACGGGCATCTTCACGCTGTTGCCCGTCGACAAACAGCTTTGATCCAACTTCGCAAGGAATCGATCGTCATGAGCAACGTACGCATGGAGAAAGACACGTTCGGCGAAATCGCGGTGCCGAACGACAAACTCTGGGGCGCGCAAACGCAGCGCTCGCTGCAAAACTTCAAGATCTCGACGGAAAAGCAGTCGCCCGAACTGATCGATGCCCTCGCCACCGTCAAGTACGCCGCCGCCGAAGTGAACGAAGGCCTCAAGGTGCTCGACGCGAAGAAGGCGCGCGCCATCATGGACGCGGCGAAGGAAATCATCGACGGCAAGCATCCGGATGAATTCCCGCTGGCGGTGTGGCAAACCGGTTCGGGCACGCAGAGCAACATGAATCTGAACGAGGTCATCGCGAACCGCGCGAGCGAGATTCTCGGCGGGCAGCGCGGCGAAGAACGCCTCGTGCATCCGAACGATGACGTGAATCGCGGCCAGTCGTCCAACGACGTGTTCCCGACTGCCATGCATATCGCGGCGGCGGTGGGCATCGTCAAACATCTGGTGCCGTCGCTCAAGACGCTGCGCGATACGCTCGACAAGAAGGCTAAGGCGTTCGACAAGATCGTGAAAATCGGCCGCACGCATTTGCAGGACGCGACGCCGCTCACGCTCGGGCAGGAGTTTTCAGGTTACGTGGCGCAGTTGGATCAGGGCATCCGGCATGTGGAAGCGACGCTGCCGCATCTGTATCAACTGGCGCAAGGCGGGACGGCGGTCGGCACCGGTTTGAACGCGCATCCGGAGTTCGCGGTGAAGGTCGCGGCGGCCATCGGCAAGCTCACGGGTCTGCCGTTCGAGACTGCGCCGAACAAGTTCGAGGTGATGGCGGGTGCAGACGCGCTCGTGGCGGCGCACGGCGCGCTGAAGACCGTCGCGGCAAGCATGATGAAGATCGCCAACGATATCCGCTGGCTCGCGAGCGGCCCGCGCTGCGGTCTGGGCGAACTGTCGATTCCGGAGAACGAACCCGGCAGTTCGATCATGCCGGGCAAGGTCAACCCCACGCAATCCGAAGCCGTCACCATGCTGTGCTGTCAGGTGTTCGGCAACGACGTGGCGGTGAATTTCGGCGGCGCGAGCGGCAACTTCGAACTGAACGTGTTCCGGCCGATGATCGCGCACAACGTGCTGCAATCCATCCGCCTGCTCGCGGATGGCGCGCTCAGTTTCAACGATAACTGCGCGGTGGGCATTGAGCCGAACGAGAAGCGGATCGATAGTCTGCTGAACGAATCGCTGATGCTCGTGACGGCGTTGAATCCGCACATCGGCTATGACAAGGCCGCGAAGATCGCCAAGCAGGCGCACAAGGAAGGCACGACGCTTAAGGAATCCGCGCTGAAGCTGGGCTTCGTCACCGAACAGCAGTTCGATGAATGGGTGAAGCCGCAGGACATGGTCGGGAAGTAACCGCCCTCGCCGCTCAGACCTTGCCCGCCGCCACTTCTTCCGGCTTCAGTTCGACGATCGCATCGAGCGCGTCTTTCACGTCCATCGCGTAGCGGGCAAGGCGCTTTTCTTCGTCGGTTTCCGGCACGAAGGACGGCACGGGCGTGGGCTGGCCTTTTTCATCGACGGCGACGAAGACCATCAGGCAATCGGTGGTCTGTTCCAGTTCGCCTACTTTCGGGTCGCCCGCATGCACGGAAATATGGATGTGCATGCTCGTGCGGCCCGTGCTCACCACGCGCGCGCGCAACTCAACCAGATTGCCGACGAGAATCGGCCGCCTGAAGCGGATATTGCCGACGCTCACCGTCACCGCGTATCGGCCGGACCACATGGCGGCGCACGCGTACGCGGTTTCATCGATCCACTTCATCAGCGCGCCGCCGTGGACCTTGCCGCCGAAATTGACGGAAGTCGGTTCGGCGAGAAAGCGGAAAGTGGTTTCGGCGCGGCTTTTCGGGGCGGCGGGAATGGGCGAAGCGGTCGGCGTATTCATGGGCATTTTATATTCGATGAGCGCGCCCGGCCAGGCGCGCAATCGCGATTATAAAGACCCAATAAAGCGCGTTAATTCCGCACGCTGATGCCTTGATCGATGGTGCCGTACATGGTGATGCTCGCGCCATTGCCCGAGGATGACGACGGCGCACCGGCGCATCCCGCGCACAGCACGATGCAGCCGAACACGGCCGCGAAAAGGATTCTGGACATCGGCACTCTCCTGCTGCTTTCAAGCGTTCCATTCTAGTCTCAGGCGGTTCGCATCGACATTTCGGCACGCGGTGAAACATCGGTTGCGCGGGCGCGCTAGAGTGGGCATATCGACATCTTCGACTGGAATGCTCAGACCATGAACTCCCTTCTCGATGAAGACACGCGTTCGCGCCATTTCCCCGGTCTCTCGCGCATCGGCGCGCTGCTCGCCGATCCGGGCCGCGCCGCCATGCTCTGGTCGCTGATGGACGGCACCGCGCGCCCCGCCGGCGAACTCACGATGATCGCGGGCGTGTCGCCATCGGCGGCGAGCGGGCATCTGGCGCGGCTGACGGAAGGCGGGCTGCTGGCGCTGGAAGTGAGCGGACGGCATCGCTATTACCGAATCGCGACGCCGGATATCGCGGCTGCCATCGAATCGCTTGCGAGTCTTGCGCGGGTGAGCGCGCCGCAGCGCGAGCCGGAGCGCCCGCCAAGCGCGGTGCCGGTGGAGATGCGTTTCGCGCGAACGTGTTACGACCATCTGGCGGGCGAACTCGCGGTGCAAATCTTCGATGGCATGCTTTCGCGCAACTGGCTCGTGCGCGCCGAAGGTCGCACCGCCGAACGAGGCGCGACGCCGCTCGATGCCACGCCCGAAGGCGCGCGGGCGTTCGCGGAACTCGGCATCGACATGAAGGCGCAGCGGGCGCGGCGAAGGCGCTTCGCGTGTACGTGCATCGACTGGAGCGAGCGGCGGCCGCATCTGGGCGGTGCGTTGGGCGCGGCCTTTCTCGATGCGTGCGCGACGCACGGCTGGATCGAACACACGGCGAAGCGGCGCGTTCTGCGGGTGACGCCTGCCGGAAGGCAGCATTTCGAGGGCTTCCTGACGCGAACATGACGCGCGGCAAAGCTTTGTTACGCGCAGCGTGCGGCGGTTACAAACGCCATCGCATGGATACAAGCGCGGGCGATACATTGATTCGGAGGCCGTCACAACATCACGCCAACACGCGCGGCCGCCGGAGAAGAAGATGAAGATGCGTACGCTCACCGCCGCCATGCTCGCGCTGCTTTCCATGCAGTCCGTTCACGCGCTGGCGCAAACGCCGCCCGGGGTGGCGGCATCGCCCGACATGCAGGCTCAGGCGCAAGCCCAGACTCAGGCCGATCCGCCCGGCCGCGTCGCGCGTCTGAACTACACGGCGGGCACGGTCACGACGGAACCGGCGGGCGCATCCGACTGGGCCTATGCGCAGATCAACCGTCCGCTCACAACCGGCGATCAACTCTGGAACGATCAGAACGCGCGCTCCGAACTGCATATCGGCTCGACGGCGTTGCGGCTCGGTTCATCTACGTCACTGGCCGTTCTCGCACTCGACGACGCGCACGCGCAGTTGAAGGTCTCGCAAGGCACGTTGTCGATGCGCGTGCGCGAAAACGCGCCGGGCAGCGGCTACGAGATCGACACGCCGAACGCTGCGTTCACCGTCACGCAGCCCGCCGACATGCGCGTGGATGTCGCGCCGGACGGGCACGCGACCACGGTCACGGTGCGCAGTGGCGGCGTCGTCGCTTATGGCGATGGCGGCTCGCTGCAACTGTCGCCCGGTCAGCAGATCACGTTCGAAGGCACGAATCTCCAGCAAGCGGCCGCCAACGCCGCGCCCGCACCCGATGCGTTCGATCAATGGACCGCGAGCCGCGATGCAGCGGAAGACCGCTCGGTCTCGGCGCGTTACGTATCGCGCGACATCCCCGGTTATCAGGATCTCGATGCGAACGGCACGTGGCGCAACGACCCGACCTATGGCGCAATCTGGACGCCGACAGCGGTCTCGGCGGACTGGGCGCCGTATCGCGAAGGTCATTGGGTGTGGCAAGCGCCCTGGGGCTGGACGTGGATCGACGATGCGCCGTGGGGCTTCGCGCCGTATCACTATGGCCGATGGGCGTATGTCGGCTCGCAATGGGCATGGGTGCCGGGCCCGATGGTCGCGAGCGCGCCACCGCCCGCGTATGCGCCCGCGCTGGTGGGCTTCGTCGGCGATGGCGGTGGCGGTGTGGACTGGAACGTGGCGCTGACGGTGGGCGGCGTCGCGGCGGCGGGCGTCGCGTGGTTCGCGCTCGGGCCGGGCGAACCGTGGCATCCGCATCACGATGGATGGAGTCCGCGTTATTACGAGCAGGTGAATCGCAATGTCTATAACGACCGGTCGGTGCATATCAACAACACGTACGTGAACTATCGCGCGCCGCGTGGATTGACGGCGATGCCCGCGAGCGGCTTCGTGCGCGGACAGGCGGCGGGGCATCAGCCGGTGTCGGTCGATCCGTCGCGCTGGCGCAACCCGCGCTTTTTGGCGGGCGCGCCTGCGATTGCGCCGACGCGGGACAGTTATGCGCCGGGTGTGCGCCGGACGGATTATCGGCCGCCGCAGGGTGGGTTCGGGCGTCCGGTGGTGGCGACGCGTGCGCCGGTTATGTTTCAGGGGCGTGATTCAGGCGCGAAGGTGCCGCGAGGATTCAATGACGTTCACGTTGTCGCGACGCATGGACCGGCGCGGGCGGTTATCACGCCGCATGAAGGGGCGCCGCATCCGGGTGTCGCGAATGTGCAGGAAGCGCCGCGTCCTGTTGGAAATGGCGTGCCGCATCCGGGCGTCGCGAGCGTGCAGGAAGCGCCGCGTCCCGTTGGAAATGGCGGGCCGCGTCCGGGCATCGCGAGCGTGCAGCCTGCGCCGCAAGCGAGTGGAAATGGCGTGCCGCATCCGCCGCAGAATGCGCAGCAGGCTGGCGCAGGGCAACCGCGTGTTTATCGGGGCGATGAGGTATCGCAAGGGCATGAGCCGCGTGCGCCGCAGCAGGCGTTTCAGCATCCTCATGCCGCGCAGCCGACGGCCAACGCGCCACGTATCGAACGCGGCGCACCGCCCATGCAAGCCGCGCAGCAACCGCATATTCAGCAACATGCCGCACCGAATATGCCGATGCAGGCGCATGAAGCGCCGCAGCCGCACATCAACAACGAGCATGGACCGATGCCGCAACCCCACGCGCAGGAATTCCATCCGCAGCACATGGAAGCGCCACATCAGCCCGCGCCTGCGCCCATGCACGCACAAGCTCCGCAACCGCAAATTCACCAGGAACCGCCGCATCAACAGCCGCATCCAGAACAGGCGCAGCAATCGCATGGCGGAGGCGAGCGTCCGCACGGTTGAGCATTTCAAACGCACGAAAAAAAAGCGCGGCCTCAAGCCGCGCTTTTTCAACATTGAAACCGCTATACCTTTAAACCGCCATCGGCGCCGTCAATGCTTCGTGATGCTTATATCCTTCCAGCGCGAAGTCTGAAGGCTCGATCTTTTCCAGCCACTCCGGCTCATAGCGCTTCGTCTGCGCATAATCCGGCACGCGATCCGAGATGATGAGCTGCGGCGCAGGCAACGGCTCGCGCTTCAACTGCTGCTGAAGCATGTCGAATTGATTCTCGTAGATATGCGCATCGCCGATGAAATACGTGAACCAGCGCGGCGTGAACCCCGTCAGCCGTCCGACGAGATGCAGCAACGCCGCGCCTTCTGCAAGATTGAACGGCGTACCCAAACCGACATCGTTGCTACGAATGTAAAGACACAGCGAAATCTCGCGCGTCACCGTGTTCGGGATGAACTGATACAGCAAATGGCACGCAGGCAGCGCGATCTCGTCGAGCTTCGCGGGGTTCCACGCATGAAACAGAATGCGCCGGTCGGTCGGACGCTCGATGATCGTGTCCAGACACTGGCGCAACTGATCGATCGCCTTGTAGAGCAAGACCTGCTCGCGCCCGTTCTCCATGAAACTCGACACGAGCTGGTAACCGCGATTGGTGGCGTCCGCGATCTGATCGTTGGCCTGAGCATCGACGAGCTTGTACGCGGGCCACTTGCGCCACTGCACGCCGTACACGTCGCCGAGATCGTCCGTGCCCTGCCGATACGGGTTTTCGAGCCACTGCGGATTCTCGTTGGCGTTCGCGTCCCACACCTTGCAGCCGAGCGCGCGAAAATCCGCCGCGCTCTTCGCCGCGCGCAAGAAGCCCACCATCTCGCCGATGGCCGACTTGAACGCGAGCTTCTTGGTGGTGACGGCGGGAAAGCCCTGCTGCAGATCGAAGCGGAGCATCGCGCCCGGCATGCTGATGGTGCGGATGCCCGTGCGGTTTTCCTGCCACGTGCCGGTATCGAGAATCGTCTGGACGAGCTCGAGGTACTGTTTCATTCGATGTTCCTTGCGCGCACGACGTGCGATGCCGTGCAAAAGAGGCGGAAAGACGGATTTTACCAAGCGCGGGATGTGCACGCTCATCGCCGGACCATGAAAAACGGGCGCCGCAGCGCCCGTTCCGGAAGATGGCGTCAGCCGGATCAGACCCGCGTGGCGTGCTCCGGCGGGACATCGACTTCGATATGACGCATGCCGTGCGCGCTCAGCAGCCGATACAGTGTGACACGCGAAATTCCCAATTCGTGCGCCGCATCGCCAAGACGCCCGCGATGCCGCAGCAACGCCAGTTCGATCGCCTGCCGCTCCGCCGCCTCGCGCGCCTGCGCCAGCGACACCGGCGCGACTTCCACGTATTCGCCGAGTTCGAGATCGCGCGCGGTAATCTGCCGCCCCTCCGACATGACGATGGCGCGCCGCACGCGGTTGATCAACTCGCGCACATTGCCCGGCCAGCCGTAGTTGTGAATCGCCGCGATGGCGTCCGGCGAAAAACCGCGCAACCGGCGGCTCGCATCCTTCTTGAAGCGGTCGAGCATGTGCTTGGCAAGCAGTTCGATGTCCTTGCCGCGTGCGCGCAACGGCGGTTCGTCGATCTGCAACACGCAAAGGCGGTGGTACAAGTCGGCGCGAAACCGCCCTTCGATCATCGCGGTCTGCATATCGACGTGCGTCGCCGAGATGATGCGCACATCGACCGGCGTGGAGCCGTGGCCGCCGAGACGCTCGACCTTGCGCTCTTGCAAGAAACGCAGCAGGCTCGCCTGGCTTTCGAGCGGCAGATCGCCGATTTCGTCGAGGAACAAGGTGCCGCCATTCGCGGCTTCCACGCGGCCGATCTTGCGCTGATTCGCGCCGGTAAACGCCCCGCGTTCGTACCCGAAGAGTTCCGATTGCAGCAGATGCGCGGGAATGGCCCCGCAATTGATCGCGACGAACGGCTGATCGCGACGCGCCGAACGTTCGTGAATGGCGACCGCCGTGAGTTCCTTGCCCGTGCCCGATTCGCCGGAAATGAACACGGGCGCATCGGTCATGGCGACTTTGCGAATGGAGCGGAACAACGCGAGCATGGCATCGCACGAACCGACCATTTCGCCTTCGGCGCGGCCTTCGCTGCGGCCATCGTTCGAGGCGGCGTCATGCAGCGCGACCATGCCATAGGCGTGACCGACCGAATCGACCACGCGGTCGTTCGACGTCGGCAGCGTCACATAATCGAAACAATAATCGCGGATGAGACGGCGGACCGCCGCGTCTTCCAGTTGTCCGGAAACGGTGGCGGCGACCCAGCCCACGTTTGTCATGGTCAGCGACGATTCGAACGCCGCCAGTTCGTGCGATTCGAAATGACTCGACAGGTCCAGCAAGCCGCCGATCGCCATGTCCTGACGCAGCGCCTTGCGCGTTTCGCGTGCGCTCGACACGATTTCGATGTGCCACCCGCGCTCCTGGAACCGCGCGCACAGCGTCTCGCTGGGGTCGCGAGTCACATAGATGAGTTGCCGCCGAGCGACGTCCATTATTCAGATCCTTGGTTCAACGTTCGTTGAAAAAGGTCGCGTGTGTCAGGCTCTCGCTGCATTGAAGACTTAGCCCTCGCCCGATGGGAAGTGGTGGCGAGCGGTAAATGCATCTCGATTTGTTGCCCCGGAGGCGGGTGCGGCGCCTCTCCTCTGCGCACCCTTCGCGAAACCTTTTTGTCTGATTCTGAGCTGTTTTTGAGAGACTACTATAACCCAGAAAACTGGCAAACAAATATCGGCACAGGGGTTGAGATTAGCTACAAATCCTGCTTCCAGTGCCAATAGAAAGAATTTCTCACACTTTTATTAAAAGCTTGCCGCCCGCTTTAATAAGACAAAATCTTATACCGCTTTCAACTGGAATTCATGTTTTTCTGGCCGTATGTTTCATGTGTGAAACGTTTTCAAGCGGTTTGAAGAGGAAGAATTTGCCGCCTTTGTTCGACAGGCAAGCCCCACAGGCATGGCGCGGTGTTGGCATGCCTCTCGCTCGAACATTCGTGCATGACGAGTCTTACCGGATTCGTCGGAAACATGTCTTTATTGCTCCCACCATTACATTCGATTGATCCACCGACGTGGTTACTATTCGGTCGATCGATTTATTCCGGATTTCTTTCTCCGGGAATAGTTACCTCGGGATTTGTCGTCAAGATGTCTTTCGATCGTTTTTCCTCACGCGGCGAACACGACGCCGCCACCGCGCAAAATCGTGAGATCACGGATGAAACGAGTTGGACGCATCCGAGAGATCGGATGAATGTCCACGACAACGCGTCGTCGGATCGGGACCGAACTTCGGATATGCCGGTGAGCGTGACCTTGTGGGATGAAGCCGCACCCGCGCCGCTCGCCATGCGCGATTCGCCTGGAGATCGTTCGGACGGTTGAACGGTTCGCGTCGGTTAGAATCGTCGCGACTCCCGCTCACTTCCGGACTTTCATGACGATGCTGACCCTGATCGTCGCCCGCGCGCGCAACGGCGTGATCGGACGCGACAACCAATTGCCGTGGCGCCTGCCCGAAGACCTCGCTTTCTTCAAGCGCACGACGATGGGCGCGCCGATCATCATGGGCCGAAAGACGCACGAGTCGATCGGCAGGCCGCTGCCGGGACGGCGCAATATCGTCGTTTCTCGCGATGCCACGCGGCGCTATGAAGGTTGCGACGTCGTGGCGAGTCTCGAAGACGCGCTGGCGCTGGAACCGGTCAAGGAAGCGTTTCTGATCGGCGGCGCGCAGTTGTATCAGGATGGCCTGACGCGCGCCGACAAAATGATCGTCACCGAAATCGACGCCGATTTCGACGGCGACACGCGCTTTCCGGCGCCCGATCATGAGTTGTGGCGTGAAGTGGCGCGGGAAGCGCATCGCGCGGGCGCGCCGAATGACTTCGACTTCGCGTTTGTTACTTACGAGCGCATCGCGTCGTCTTTCGCGAGCGCGTAAGAAAAAACAAAAAGGCCCCGGACATTGCCGGGGCCTTCGTTCTTTCAAGCGGTGCGAATCACTGTCCCGCGATGGTCATCCGCTCGATCAGCACCGAACCGATTTCCTTCGTGCCGCGCACGACCGTATCCGCGCCGATGGCTTCGATATGGCGGAACATCTCCTGCAACGTGCTCGCCACCGTGATTTCCTCCACCGCGTGCACGATCTTGCCGTTCTCCACCCAAAAACCCGACGCGCCGCGCGAATAGTCGCCGGTGACGTAGTTCACGCCCTGCCCCATCAGTTCGGTCAGCAGAAGGCCGGTGCCGAGCTTCTTGAGCATCGCTTCGAAATCGTCTTCGGGTTTCGTGTGCGAACTCGTCATGGTCAGGTTGTGCGAGCCACCTGCGTTGCCCGTGGTCTTCATGCCGAGCTTGCGCGCGGAGTACGTCGAAAGAAAATAGCCCTGCACGACGCCATCCTCGACGACACTGCGCTGATGCGTGCGCACGCCTTCCTCGTCGAACGGCGCGCTGCCCATGCCGCCCTTCACATGCGGATCTTCGACGATCTGCACATGCGGCGCGAACACCGGCTTGCCGAGGCTATCGACGAGAAACGTGGTCTTGCGATACAGCGCGCCGCCGCTCACGGCCTGCACGAACGCGCCGAGAATGCCCGCGGCCAGCGGCGCTTCGAACAAAACGCGGCACTTGCGCGTGTCGAGACTCCTGGCGTTCAGCCGAGCGAGCGCGCGTTCGGCGGCGTAACGTCCGACCGCTTCGGGATCGGCCAACTCGGTGCTGCTGCGGCGCGATGTGTACCAATCGTCGCGCTGCATGTCGCGCCCGCTTGCCGCAATCGGCGCGCACGCAATGTAATGCCGCGAATACGGATAGCCCGCCAGAAAACCGCGCGAGGTGGCCAGCACGAACTGCGAATGCTGCGCCGACACGCTCGCGCCTTCGGAATTTGTGATGCGCTTATCCACCGCGAACGCCGCTGCTTCCGCGCGCCGCGCAATCTCGGCGGCTTCTTCCGCGTCGATGTCCCACGGATGGTAGAGATCGAGATCCTGCGGCGCTTTCTCCAGCAGATCTTCTTCCGCGAGCCCCGCCGCGCTGTCCTCTGCTGTAAAGCGCGCGATGTTGTACGCCGCCGCGACCGTATCGCGCAACGCCTGACGCGAGAAGTCCGCGGTGCTCGCATTGCCGCGCTTCTTGCCGATGAACACCGTCACGCCGACCATCTTGTCGCGGTTATGCTCGATCGTCTCCACTTCGCCGCGCCGCACGCTTACCGAAAGGCCGTCGCCTTCGGAGATTTCGGTGGCGGCATCGGTCCCGCCGAGTTCTTTTGCGTGGCGCAGGATATCGGAGGCGATCTCCTTGAGTTCGTCCTGCGTATGCGGAAAGTAGCGTTGCCTGACATCCATGTCTGCTGCCATTTTTGTCGTTGCCCTAGGTTCGTTGGCCGGGTCGCGCCCGAGTGAGCGAGCGCTTGTCGCGCCCGCTGCCGTGGTATCCGTTGCCGCTGCCTCTCAAACGGCCAAGCGGCGAATTCAAGTGCTTCGAGTCATCGCACGATCATAGCAAGGAGCGCCCGGCTTCACCGATCCATTCACGTATTGAAAACGCGCCCGCATGTGTGCGTGTGGGCCGAAGCGCGTCGGAGCGCAAGCTACAATGTCGAAATGAACCGTAAAACCCGCATTCAACCTATCGGCGCGAACGACGCCAGCGACGAAGCCGAAGATTCGCGCTACGACCGGCCGAGCAAATCCCAGCTCAAGCGCGACATGCACGCGCTTCAGGAGCTGGGCGTGGCGCTCATCGAGCTGCCAAAAGACGCGCTCAAGCGCATGCCCATGCCCGAACATCTCGATGACGCCGTGCGCGAAGCACGCCGCATCACGGATCACGAAGGCCGGCGGCGGCAGTTGCAGTACGTGGGCAAGGTCATGCGCTCGCTCGCCGAAGAAGAAATCGCCGCGCTGCGCACCGCGCTGGATTCGTATCGCGGCGTGAATAAGGCGGAAACCGCGCGTCTGCACTGGATCGAGCGCACGCGCGATCAGTTGCTCGCCAATGACGCCGCGCTGACCGAATTCATCGATAAACATCCGGGTGTCGATCCGCAGGAAGGCCGCACGCTGATCCGCAATGCGCGCAAGGAACGCGACCAGCAAAAGCCGCCGCGCTATTACCGTGAATTGTTCCAGTGGATAAAGACCGCAGCGGGCGTGGATGACGACGAAGACGCACCGGACGCCGATCACGACGACGAGGACGATTCCGATGACCGCGACGCGTAATCATCCAGACGAACTGATCGTCGGGCTCGTGTCGATCAGCGACCGGGCTTCGCAAGGCGTGTACGAGGACAAGGGCGTGCCATCGCTCACGGAATGGCTGGGCGCGGCGCTTGCATCACCGTGGCGCGCGGAAACCCGCCTGATTCACGACGATGCCGCCACCATTTCCGCAACCCTCATCGAACTCGTGGATACGATCGGCTGCGATCTGGTGCTGACGACCGGCGGCACCGGCCCATCGCGCCGCGATGTGACGCCCGAAGCGACGCTCGCCGTCGCGACCAAACCCATGCCCGGCTTCGGCGAACAGATGCGGCAAATCAGCCTGAACTTCGTGCCGACCGCCATTCTGTCGCGGCAAGTCGCGGTGATTCGCGAGACGGCGGATCACGCCGCGCTCATCATCAATTTGCCGGGGCAGCCAAAGTCGATTCGCGAGACGCTCGAAGGTCTGAAAGACGCCGACGGCCGCGCGAAAGTGCCGGGCATTTTCGCGGCGGTGCCGTATTGCATCGATCTGATCGGCGGGCCGTATATCGAGACGCGGCCGGAAGTCGTGGCCGCGTTTCGTCCCAAAAACGCGATTCGCGCGCCGAAGAGTTAAGACGCGCCGGTTTGCGCCGACGGAATCAGGAAGTGCTCGCGGTAGTACTTCAGTTCGTCGATGGATTCGTGGATATCCGCCAACGCCGTGTGCATCGCGCGCTTCTGAAAGCCTTTGTAGATGGCCGGCTGCCAGCGGCGGCACAGTTCCTTGAGCGTGCTGACATCCAGATTGCGGTAGTGGAAGAACGTCTCCAGTTCCGGCATCCAGCGCGCCATGAAGCGGCGGTCCTGGCAGATGGAATTGCCGCACATCGGCGACTTGCCGGGCGGTACGTATTGACCGAGAAACTCGCGAATTTGCCGCGTGGCCTCGGCTTCATCCACCGTCGATGCTTTCACGCGCTCCGTCAGTCCCGAGCGCCCATGCGTGTTACGGTTCCACTCGTCCATGCGCCCGAGCGCCTCGTCCGTCTGATGGATCGCGAACACCGGGCCTTCCACCAGTTTGTCGAGCGTCGAATTCGTCACGACCACCGCGATCTCGATAATGCGATCATTGTCGGGATCGAGCCCGGTCATTTCCATGTCGAGCCACACGAGGTTCATGTCGCTGCGCACGAGCGTGGTTTCGGCGGAATCTGGAGAGTCGGTCATGAAGATGGCCTGAAAGGAAGGTTCGCCGCCCGACAGCGATTGCATGAAGTGACAACGCGGTAAACGGCTAGAACCTATAATTCTCGCATAGTTCAATCGGAATTCCCGCATGACGCACCTCACCCTCGCCTTCTCCACGGTCTTCACGATCGCGCTCGTCGCCATGGTGGCGACCAAGCTCTGGCTGGCCTCGCGCCAGATTCGCTATGTCGCCGCCCATCGCGACGGCGTGCCGAGCCAGTTCACCGCCGCCATTCCGCTGTCGGCGCATCAGCGCGCGGCGGATTACACGGTCGAGCGCACGCGCCTGACCATGATCGAAGTGGTGACAAGCGCGGTCGTGCTGGTCGCGCTCACGCTGCTGGGCGGCGTTCAGGCGCTCGATAACGCCATCTCGGATTCGCTCGGGCGCGGCTATCTCGGGCAGATCGCGCTGATCGGCGCGGTCGTCGTCATCACGAGCGTGATCGACTTGCCGTTCGACTACATCCGCCATTTCGTGATCGAGGAAAAGTTCGGCTTCAACCGCATGTCGAAGAAGCTGTTTTTCGTCGATCTGGTGAAGGGAACCGTGCTCGCGGCAGTCATTGGCGTGCCGCTCCTGTTGCTCACGCTCTGGCTGATGGGGCGCGCAGGCGACTTGTGGTGGCTGTGGACGTGGGCGGTCTGGGTCGCGTTCCAGTTGCTCGCGATGATCATTTATCCCACCTTCATCGCGCCGCTTTTCAACAAGTTCGAGCCGCTGAAGGACGAAGCGCTCGTCGCGCGCATCCAGAATCTGATGTCGCGCACGGGCTTTGCCGCGAAAGGCCTTTTCGTGATGGACGGCAGCCGCCGCTCGGCGCACGGCAATGCGTATTTCACGGGCTTTGGCGCGGCCAAGCGCATCGTGTTCTTCGATACGCTGCTCGCGCGCCTGTCCGGCAGCGAGATCGAAGCGGTGCTCGCGCATGAACTCGGCCACTTCAAACGCCGCCACGTCCTCAAGCTGATGGTCGTGATGTTCGGCATCAGCCTCGCCATGCTCGCGCTGCTCGGCTGGCTCAAGGAAACCGTGTGGTTCTACGAAGGACTGGGCGTGCGGCCGTCGCTCGTGGACAGCAATAACGGGCTGGCGCTCGTGCTGTTCATGCTGGTGTTGCCGGTGTTCATGTTCTTCATCACGCCCCTGGGCAGCCTCACTTCGCGCAAGAACGAATTCGAGGCCGATGCTTTCGCCGCGAGCCAGACCGATCCGAAGGATCTCGTCAACGCGCTCGTCAAGCTGTACGAGGACAACGCCTCGACGCTCACGCCCGATCCGCTCTATACCGCGTTCTATTACTCGCATCCGCCTGCTTCGCAGCGCATCGACCGATTGATGCAGCACGCCGCATGACGACGCGCGGCGCATCGCGCGGACACGGTTCGGCATCCGCTGACGCGCGGCTCAAAGGCACGGTGATCGCCGCGCACGGCCGGCACTATCTCGTCGCGCCCGACGATGGCGGCGCGATGCTCCAGTGCTTCCCGCGCGGCAAGAAAAGCGAAGTCGCCGTCGGCGATGTCGTGAGCTACGAGCAATCGTCGGCGGATCAGGGTGTGATCGTCGAGATCGGCGAGCGGCGCAATCTGCTGTATCGCTCGGATCAGTTCAAGTCGAAGCTGTTCGCGGCGAACCTCGATCAACTGCTGGTCGTGCTCGCCACGGAGCCGCATTTCAGCGAAGACCTGCTCGGGCGCGCGTTGATTTCGGCGGAAGCGCATGGGTTGGATGCGCTCATCGTGCTGAACAAGATCGACGTGGAAAGCGCGTTGCCGCTCGCACGCCAGCGGCTCGCGCCATATCGCGAACTCGGCTACATGGTGATCGAACTGTCGGCGAAGATGGCGCCCGGCGATGTGCATCCGCAACTCGATGCGCGTCTCAAGGACCGCTCGACCATCCTGCTCGGCCAGTCGGGCATGGGCAAATCCACGCTCGTCAATCTGCTGGTGCCCGACGCCGATGCCGCCACGCGCGAGATTTCGTCCGCGCTCAACAGCGGGCGTCACACCACGACGTTCACGCGGCTCTATCGCTTGCCGGAGGGCGGTTCGCTGATCGATTCGCCAGGCTTTCAGGAGTTCGGACTGCATCATCTGTCCGAAGGGCAGCTCGAACGCGCATTCGCCGATTTCCGGCCTTATCTCGGCAAATGCCGGTTCTATAACTGCCATCATCTGCATGAGCCGGGTTGCGCGGTGCTGGAAGCGGTCGAGGAAGGCAAGATTCGTCGCGAACGGCACGCGCTCTACGCGCAACTCGTTCACGAAGCCAGCCAGATCGTGCGATGAAACGCCTCACGCGCGCGCCCAATCTCATCACGGCTCATCACTGGATGAACGTGCTGACGACCGCGGGCGTGCCGTGCGAACTGCACAACCGCTACTTGAATGGCGCGATGGGGGAAATTCCGGCGGATCAGTGCGCGCCGGAAATCTGGATCAGCGACGAGCGCGACGAGACTTTGGCGCGGCGTCTGCTGGAACGCGCGAAAAATGGGCCGGATGCGAATGCCCGGCCCTGGATATGCAAACAATGCGGCGAAAGACTGGAGCCGCAGTTCACCGTTTGCTGGCAGTGTCAGACGCCGCGCGATCCGCTCGACGACTGACCTTATCGCGCTTTATCACGCCAGCCAGACGGCGATGGTGAGCATCAACAACAGCAGCATCCACAGAATGACCGCGCGCCAGACGAGGCCGACGGCGGATTGCAGCGTGCGCGGCGTGCAGTCATCGCCGACGGTGGGCGGACTGGCATCGCCGACGGCGAGCGCTTCCACGCTCAACGGCTCCGCAAGCGGTCCAGCCAGACGTGCGCCGAGTGCGCCACTGCCCGCCGCGAGCAGCACGCCTTCGTTGGCGTCCGGCCATTGGCGCGCCTGATTGCGCCACGCGTAGATCGCATCCTCGAAATTGCCGACGATGGCAAAGCCCAGCGCAGTAAGACGCGTAGGAATCCAGTCGATCACGAAGAACGCGCGCTGCGCGAAGGTGGAAAACGCGGTCGTGCGCTCGGGATTCGGCACCGACCACGCACGCGCCAGATATTCGGCAATGCAATAGAACACCGCGCCCGCCGGACCAATCGGAATCAGGAACCAGAAGAACACGCCGAACACATGCCGGTGCGACGCCACCACCGCGTGCACGAGCGTATGCCGCACGATCTCGCTGACGGGCATATCGACCGTGTCCATGCCCGTCCATTCCGTGAGGATTTCGCGCGCGCGCGGCACGTCGTCGTTATTGAGCGCGAGATGGATGTCGGTGAAATAGTGGCTGAACTGCCGGAAGCCGAGCGTGAAGTACACGATCACCACGTTCCACAGAAACGCCAGAACGAAGTTGATGCGATACAGCACGTAGTAGATCAGCCCGACCGCGAGCGTCCACGGCAACACCACGACCAGCCATGCGATGAGGCCATGCTTCTCCTTGCCCGCATCGAAACCATGTGCGGCGGAATCCGCATGATAGTGAAGCAACGACGAGATCGGATTGTGCGGCGACAGCGCGCGCACCTGTTCGATGATGAGTGCCAGCAATACGGAAAAAAAAGTCATGCGGTGCGCCGAAACAGTCGGATGAGTTCGAGTTTCGCGTAACGATAGCACAGCGCCTTATACGTCTTGCGCGCTAAGTAATCGCGCGGGTCATTACGTTGACGCGCGCTTCGCGTACCGAACGCGTCAAGCAGCGAGGAAACGATAAAAATTGCGCAACATGCCGGCCGTTGCGCCCCAAATGAAATACGGAGCGCGATTTTCGGCGGGTGCGTAAGGCATCGCAAAAAAACGACGTTCGCCGCCTTCCCAACGAAACACGCGCACTTGATGGTTGGCCGGATTCATGAGCCACGCGAGCGGCACCTCGAACATATCGGCGACTTCGCGCGAATCGGCCTTCAGCGTGAACGGTGGATGAACCAGCGCGACGACCGGCGTCACCTTGAAGCCCGTGCCCGTCAGATATTCCGGCATCGCGCCAATGACCTCGCAATGCTCCGGGTTCAGGCCGACTTCTTCCTGTGCTTCGCGCAGCGCGGTCGCGGCGGCATCGGCGTCTTCGGGCTCGCGGCGTCCGCCGGGAAAACTGATCTGGCCCGCGTGATCGGACAGATGATCGGCGCGCTGAGTCAGCAGCACGGTCAGGCCGTCCTCGCGCACGACGAGCGGCACCAGCACGGACGCCACACGCGGATCGCCGCCAATCGCCTTGACGCGCTGTTCGCGCGCTTCCTGTGTCCAGTCGAGCTCCATCTCGAATCGCGCGCGTAAGCCGTCCGGCGTCAGACGCTCGGATGGCACGGGCGGAAGGTCGTCACCCGTCGAAACGACGGGCATGCTTTCGGGTTCGAGAATGCGTGGAGTCGATGTCTTGCCGGTGGACACGGTCGGAAATTTCGCTGTCGAAGCCATGATTTGAACACACCAAAGAAAAAAGCACCCGCTTGGGGTGCTTTTTTCCGGTGCATCGACTGCCGGCTGTCTTGCGACTTACTCTGCCGTTGCTGCTGCCGAGCGGTCCTTCGTGAACAGCTTTTCCTTGATACGCGCCGACTTGCCCGAACGCTCGCGCAGGTAGTAGAGCTTTGCGCGACGGACATCGCCACGACGCTTCACGACGATGCTCGCGAGCAGCGGCGAGTACGTCTGGAACGTACGCTCGACGCCTTCACCCGAGGAAATCTTGCGAACGATGAAGTTCGAGTTCAGGCCACGATTGCGCTTGGCAATCACGACGCCTTCATAAGCCTGAACACGCTTGCGCGTGCCTTCGACCACGTTCACGTTGACGATGACCGTGTCGCCCGGCGCGAAGTCGGGGATGGTCTTCTCGCCGAGCACGCGGGCGATTTCTTCTTTCTCGAGTTGTTCAATCAGATTCATTACTGACTCCTTGTGCCATCTTGCCGAAGTTGTGTGCCTCGCGTTTCCGCTTGGATGAGGCCTCGGTAGAGGATGGGTTTGCTTCAGGCACCGATGCTTTGGCACCCACTATTCCCGCTCGTCAGCCCGAAATCTAGTCAGACTTCGATGCTTGCCTGGCGAGTTCCACGAGCCATGCCTCATCGGCACGACTCAGCATTCTGCTTTTGCGCGCCCGCTCGATCAGATCGGGCCGCTTGTCGAAGGTGTTGCGCAATGCTTCACGTCGACGCCACGCTTCGATTTCCTTGTGATGGCCGCCGAGCAGCACATCCGGCACACGCACGCCTTCGTATTCTTCCGGGCGTGTGTAGTGCGGGCAATCCAGCAAGACATCGACGAAACTATCCTGCACCGCCGATTGTGAATCGTTCAGCACGCCGGGCAACTGACGCACAACGGCATCCATAAGCGCCATGGCGGGCAATTCGCCGCCCGACAGCACGAAATCGCCGAGGCTGATTTCCTCGTCCACTTCGCGGTCGATCAGACGCTGATCGATGGCTTCATAACGGCCGCACAGCAGCACCAAACCCGGCTCCTGCGCGATCTTCATGACGCGATCGTGATCCAGCTTCGCACCTTGCGGCGACATCATGACCACGCGCGTGGACGCAATGCCCTGCTCGCGTTGCGCGGCCTTCGCGGCGGCGATCGAGTCTTCCAGCGGGCGCGCCAGCATGACCATGCCGGGGCCGCCGCCGTAAGGGCGATCGTCGATGGTGCGGTAATTGTCCGTGGTGAAATCGCGTGGATTCCAGGTCCGCAGACCAAACCGCCCCTGCTTCACCGCCCGGCTGGTAATGCCCCAGTCGGTCAGCGCGCGAAACATCTCGGGGAAGAGCGTCACGATATCGAACTGCATCGCGCTCCCGTCCCTTGACTGATGCCGTTAATAATCGGCATCCCAGTCGACGACGATACGCTTCGCCGCCCGGTCCACCGTCTTCACATACACGCCGACGAACGGAATGAGCCGCTCGCCGATGCCAGCTTTGCCTTCCGCGCCGGTAATCGGATACTCGATTCGCAGAACGGATTGCGCGCCGTTGTCGATCAGGTCCGCCACGCGGCCCAAAGCCACGCCAGCTTCGTTTTCGACATCGAGGCCGATCAGATCGACCCAGTAAAATTCGTCTTCGTCGTCGAGTTTCGGGAAGTCGCTGCGCGCGATGTGCACCGTATGCCCTTTGAGGGCGAGTGCGGCATCGCGGTCGTCGCAACCCAAAAGGCGCGCGACGATGGTGTCCGCATGCACTTTCGACTGCGCGCAACGCGCCGCCTTGACGTCGCGGCCCTTTACGAGCCACCAGCGTTTCGCGCTCAGGAGCGCGTCACCGCCTGACTGGCCTGCATGCGGCACGAGCTTGACCCAACCCTTCAGACCGTAGGCATCGGCGATGAAGCCGACTTCCACCGCGTCTTCCGGCAAGGCCTGAACCGATTCGACCGCGCCTGCCGAAACTTCCTGCACGCGCTTCTCGGATTCACGCCCCGAAACTTCAACCGCCGCCCGACGCGCGCCCGGCTTGCGGACGAACGCGCCGAATGCGGCGGCGCTGTCATCTTGCCCCGGCTTCGGCTGGCCGATGTCTTTCGATGCGCGGCTATCTTGTGGATCACGCGCGGACATCAGCGAGCCTTGGGCAGATTTCGAACGACTTTGAACAGCTTGCAAACACTTCCAGCGCCAGAAACCACTTAGGCGGCCGGTTGAGCCTGCTGCGATTGCTTGACCAGACGCTCGACGGTCGGCGACAGTTGCGCGCCAACGCCTTGCCAGTAGGTCAGGCGATCCTGAGCGATACGAAGCGATTCGCCCTTCGTCGCAACCGGATTGTAGAAGCCGACGCGCTCGATGAAGCGGCCGTCACGGCGGCTACGCGAGTCAGTGGCGACGATGTTGTAGAACGGGCGCTTCTTCGAGCCGCCACGAGCCAAGCGGATGATGACCATGCTGAAATCCTTGAAAAACCGGGGTTCGGAACAACGAGAACAGGCGATTATAGCTGGAATCCGAAGCCCTAACAAACACTTAACGCATTTTTTGCGTGCATCATACGGGGTGGTGCGAGTTTCGAAACGCGTCAGGGAGCACAAAGCACGCGCTGCGACAATGTGACTTTCTGTCGGTGCACCTGTCCGTCAGCGTAAAATGCCGGACCTGTAGTACATCGATCTCCTCTAATCTCCGCATTTGCCGATGACTTCCCCGTCCGTCGCTATACACCCCCGTTCGAAACCAGCGCCGTCGTATTTCCGTTCGAAGACGCTCACGGCGGCGCTCGCGTTCCTGTTCGGCTATATCGGGCTGCACCGCTTCTATCTGTACGGGATGCGCGACAAGTACGGATGGGCGCATATCGTCGGCATTGTCATGGGGGCGTTCGGTTATCTGCTGCTTGCCGCCACCGAGCGCACGTCGATTCTGGGCTGGGTGCTCGCGTTTCCGGGCGCGGTGTCGCTGCTTGCGGCGTTTCTTTCCGCCATCGTTTATGGGCTGCGGCCAGATGCTAAGTGGGACGCGCAGTTCAACGCGCACACGAACCGAGAGAGCGATTCCGGCTGGACAGTGATTTTCATCGTGATCTTCTCGCTGCTATTCGGCGCGTTCCTGCTCATGACCGGCCTGGCGCTTACGTTCCAGACTTACTTCGAAAGCCAGGTCGAAGCGGCAAAAACGCTGTCGCAATAAGCTAAAACAAGTCGAGTTGTGGATTCGAAGGCGGCGCGGCGGGAGGCTTCGCCGCATCAACGATACGTCGCTGAAACTCCGATATATCCAGAATCCCGCGCTGGCGCTGATTCAAGCCGAGCCGCTTCGTCGCCGTGTTGAAGCGCTGTTTGAGCATGTCGGCCCAAATGCCTTCGCCCTTCATGCGCTTGGCGAAATCCGAGTCGTAGTCTTTGCCTCCACGCATGTCGCGCACACGGCTCATCACGCGATCCGCGCGATCCGGAAAATGCGCGGCCAGCCAGTCCTTGAACAGCGGCGCGACCTCCCACGGTAGACGCAGCACGATATAACTCGCGCTCGTCGCGCCCGCCTCCACGCACGCTTCCAGCACGCGCTCCATGTCCGGTTCCGTCACGAACGGAATGACCGGCGCGATGCTCACGCCCACCGGAATGCCCGCCTGCGTGAGCATGCGAACGGTGCGCAGACGCCGCGCCGGCGTGGCCGCGCGCGGTTCGAGCGTGCGCGCGATTTCAGCATCCAACGTAGTAACAGTGATCGCGGCCATGACCTGCCCGCGCTCCGCCATGGGCGCCAGCAGATCGATATCCCGTTCGATCAGCGACGACTTGGTGATCGCCGCGAACGGATGCCCGCAGTCATGCAGGATCTCGATCACGCGCCGCGTGAGCTTCAAATCGCGCTCGACCGGCTGATAAGCATCCGTATTCACGCCCAACGCGATCGGCTCGGGCTTGTAGCTCGGCTTCGCCAGTTCGCGTTCGAGCAGTTCCCCTGCGTTGATCTTCGCGTAAATGCGACTTTCGAAATCCAGTCCCGGCGACAAACCGAGATAACTATGCGTAGGCCGCGCGAAGCAATAAATACAGCCGTGCTCGCACCCGCGATACGGATTGAGCGACACCGAAAACGGAATGTCCGGCGAGTTGTTGCGCGTGAGGATGCTCTTCGCGCGCTCCTCGAACACCTGCGTTCGTAACGGCGGCGGTCCGTCTTCAGAAATATGCAGCCAGCCGTCATCCACCCGCTCGCGCGCGTCTTTCTCATAACGGCCCTGCATGTTCGTGACCGCGCCGCGCCCTTTGTGCGGCGCAGGCGGCGCGACAGGATATTCGTGGTCGTTGGAGTCGGACATGGCGGAACGATAACGCTGAAAAAGTACTGTATAAATATACAGTATCGGCGCACGACCGCAAGCAGGAAATCACGTTTCGACAGGGATGAACAACGTCTCCTTGATCTCCTCCATCACCACATAACTTTTCGACTGCACAGCGCCCGGCAGTTGCAGAAGAATGTCTCCGAGCAGCTTTCGATAATCCGCCATCTCGCCGATGCGCGCCTTGATCAGATAGTCGAAATCGCCCGAAACGAGATGGCATTCGAGCACCTCGGGAATCTTCTGCACTTCGCGCCGGAACTGATCGAACATGTTTCCGCTCTTGTGATCCAGCGTGATCTCGACGAACACCAGCAGCGCCGCGCCCAAATGCGCCGGATTCACCCGCGCGTAATAGCCCGTGATGACGCCATCGCGCTCCATCCGCTTGACGCGCTCGATGCACGGCGTCACCGACAATCCAACCCGCTCCGCGAGGTCCTTCATCGCGATCCGGCCGTCCTGCTGAAGCGCGTTGAGAATCTTGTGATCGAGCTTATCGAGCGCGCGGACGGGATTACGCTGTGTTCTCATCGCCTTTTCCTGAAAATCGACGAAATACAATAACAAAAACTATATCGACATCAATACTATAGTCGATAACACTATTCAAACATCCGACTGCCCCGTTGATCCACTCAAACGAACGCGCAGACGGTTTCTTCGATTCAGGAAGGTATTCACATGCGTATCGTTATTCTGGGAAGCGGCGTGGTCGGTGTGACGAGCGCGTACTATCTCGCGCGCGCCGGGCACGAAGTGACGGTCATCGACCGTGAAGCCGGGCCCGCGCTGGAAACCAGTTTCGCGAATGCCGGGCAAATCTCGCCGGGCTATGCGTCGCCGTGGGCCGCGCCGGGCGTGCCGCTCAAGGCCGTGAAGTGGATGTTCGAAAAACACGCGCCGCTCGCCATCCGTCTGGACGGCACCATGAACCAGCTTCAGTGGATGTGGCAAATGCTGCGCAACTGCACGCAGGATCGTTACACGGTCAACAAGGGCCGCATGGTGCGTCTGGCCGAATACAGCCGCGACTGTTTGCAGGCGTTGCGCGCGGACACCGGCATCCACTACGAAGGCCGTACCGGCGGCACGCTGCAGCTTTTCCGCACGCAACAGCAACTCGACGGCGCGGCGAAAGACATCGCCGTGTTGAAGGATGCGAACGTGCCCTTCGAACTGCTCTCCGCGGAAGAACTTAAGCACGCCGAACCCGCGCTCGCCGCCGTGTCGCACAAGCTCACGGGCGGTCTGCGCCTGCCGAACGACGAAACCGGCGACTGCCAGATGTTCACCACGCGCCTCGCCGCGATGGCCGAAGCGCTCGGCGTCAAGTTCCGCTACAACACGTCCATCGATGCGCTCGCCATGAACAACGGCCGCGTCGCGGGCGTGCAGTGCGGCAAGGAACTTGTGCAGGCGGATTCGTATGTCGTCGCGCTCGGTTCGTATTCGCCGAGGCTGCTCGGCAATTTGTTGAAGATTCCCGTCTATCCGCTCAAGGGTTATTCGCTCACCGCGCCCATCGTCGATGCGAACCGCGCGCCGGTCTCCACGGTTCTCGACGAAACGTACAAGATCGCGATCACGCGCTTCGACGACCGTATTCGCGTGGGCGGCATGGCGGAGATCGTGGGTTACGACAAGGCGCTGAAGCAAGCGCGCCGCGAGACGCTCGAAATGTGCGTCAACGACCTGTTCCCCGGCGGCGGCGATACGGCCAGCGCCACGTTCTGGACCGGCCTGCGTCCGATGACGCCGGACGGCACGCCCATCGTCGGCCGCACGCCGGTGCCGAATCTGTTCCTCAACACCGGTCACGGCACGCTCGGCTGGACGATGTCGTGCGGTTCCGGCCAGTTGCTCGCCGATGTGATGTCGGGCACGCAACCCGCCATCCGCGCGGACGATTTGTCGGTGCATCGTTATTTCGGCGATGCGGGCGTGAAGGCGCGTCCGGGCTACGCGAACGCGTAATCCGAACAAAGGCGCTCTCGGGCGCCTTTGTCGTTCCTAGAACTGATCTTCGCTCAACGCCAGCACGCCTTCCTTCCCGTTCGCGCTGACAATCGAAGCCTCGATGGCCGGTGCGTGCGACAGAATGTGCTCGGCGTAAAACTCCGCCGTCGCGATCTTGGCCGTATGAAAGCGCTCGTCTTCGCCGCGCTTCGCGTGTGAGACGAGCATCGCGCGCGCCATTTGCCAGCCTGCCAGCACGGTTCCAGCCAGACGCAGATACGGCACGCTGCCCGCGAACACCGCGTTCGGATCGCTCTTGAACTTCGCGACGATAAACTCGATCGCGCGCGCCAGCGACAAACTCCCCGCGCTCAAGTGCCGATGCATCGACTTGAACGCCTGCCCTTCCACATCCGACAGCGCGACGATGGTCTGATCGATCTGCGCGAGCAGCGCCTGCGCCGCGCGTCCGCCATCGCGCACGGTCTTGCGGCCGATCAGATCGTTCGCCTGAATGGCCGTGGTGCCTTCGTAGATCGGCAGAATGCGTGCATCGCGATAATGCTGCGCCGCGCCGGTTTCCTCGATGAAACCCATCCCGCCATGCACCTGCACGCCGAGACTCGCGACATCGACGGACATCTCCGTGCTGAAGCCCTTCACGATCGGCACCAGATATTCGTAGATCGCCTGATGACTTTTGCGCGCGTCCTCATCCGCGTGGCCGTGCGCCAGATCGCTGTGCGATGCCGCGACATACGCCAGCGCCCGCGCGCCTTCGGTATAGGCACGCATGGTCGCGAGCATGCGCCGCACGTCCGGGTGATGAATGATCGTTACCGGCTCTTTCGCGCTGCCATCGACCGGACGGCTTTGCACGCGCTCTTTCGCATACGAAACCGCCTGCTGATACGCGCGCTCCGCCACCGCGACGCCCTGCATGCCGACCGCGAAGCGCGCCGCGTTCATCATGATGAACATGTATTCGAGCCCGCGATTTTCCTCGCCGATCAGATGCCCGATCGCGCCGCCGTGATCGCCGAATTGCAGCACGGCGGTCGGGCTCGCCTTGATGCCGAGCTTGTGTTCGATCGACACGCAATGCACGTCGTTGCGCGCGCCGAGCGAGCCGTCATCGTTGACTAAAAACTTCGGCACGATGAAAAGCGAGATGCCCTTCACGCCTTCGGGCGCATCCGGCGTGCGCGCGAGCACGAGATGGACGATGTTCTTCGCCATGTCGTGCTCGCCATAGGTGATGAAAATCTTCGTGCCGAAGATCTTGAAGCTGCCGTCGCCCTGCGGTTGCGCGCGCGTGCGCACCAGCGCGAGATCGGAGCCCGCTTGCGGCTCGGTGAGGTTCATCGTGCCGGTCCATTCGCCTTCGATGAACTTCGGCAGATAGCGCGCCTTCTGCTCGTTGCTGCCTGCGGTGAGCAGCGCTTCGATGGCGCCATCGGTCAGCAACGGACACAGCGCGAAAGATAAGTTCGCCGCGTTGAGCATTTCCATGCACGGCGTCGCGATGAGCTTCGGCAAGCCCTGACCGCCAAATTCCGTCGAATGCACGACGCCTTGCCAGCCGCCTTCCGCGAACTGCCTGAACGCGTCCTTGAAACCGGGCGTGGTGGTGACTTCGCCGTTCGCCCACGTGCTCGGCTGACGATCTCCCGTGACGTTCAGCGGCGCGACCACTTCGCCGCAAAAGCGCGCAGCTTCCTCGATGACGGCCTGCGCGGTGTCGATGCCCGCATCTTCATGACCGGGCAACGCGGCGATGCGCTCGATGTCCGCGAGTTCCTTCATCACGAACAGCATGTCCTTGACCGGGGCGTTGTAGCTCATTGTTCGTCTCCTTCCAGTTCAGATGAAAAAGAAGGGGCGCAACCCTCGTCACGCCCCTTCTCTCACACGCCGATTCCTTCAGCCGCCCGCGTCAGCCGAGTTCCTTCACCAGTTCCGGCACGACCGAAAACAGGTCGCCGACCAGACCATAATCCGCGACGCTGAAAATGGGCGCTTCGGCATCCTTGTTGATCGCGACGATGACCTTGCTGTCCTTCATCCCGGCCAAGTGCTGAATCGCGCCCGAGATGCCGACGGCCACGTACAACTGCGGCGCGACGATCTTGCCCGTCTGACCGACTTGATAATCGTTCGGCACATAACCCGCATCGACCGCCGCACGCGATGCGCCCAGCGCCGCGCCCAACTTATCGGCCAACGGTTCGAGCGTCGCCGTGTAGTTCTCGCCGCTGCCCAACCCGCGCCCGCCCGACACGATGATGTGCGCGCTCGTCAGTTCAGGCCGATCCAGCTTCGTGACTTCGCGGCTGACGAACGACGAGATGCCCGCATCCGCCGCCGCTTCGATTTTTTCGACCGATGCGCTGCCGCCTTCCGCCGCGACCGGATCGAAACCCGTCGCGCGCACGGTGATGACCTTGATCGGATCGCCCGATTGCACGGTGGCAATTGCGTTGCCCGCGTAGATCGGGCGCTCGAACGTGTCCGCGCTATCGACGGCGGTGATGTCGCTGATCTGCGCGACATCGAGATGCGCCGCGATACGCGGCGCGATGTTCTTGCCGTAAGCCGTGGCGGGCGCGAGGATATGCGTGTAATCCTTCGCGATATTCAGCACCGTGCCTTCGATATTCTCAGCCAGCCCTTCGGCGAGTTGAGGCGCATCGGCCAGCAGGACTTTCGACACGCCCGCGATCTTCGCCGCCGCATCCGCCGCGCCTTGCGCGTTCGAACCCGCGACCAGCACATGCACATCGCCGCCGATCTTCGCCGCCGCCGCCACCGTGTTCAACGTCGCCGCCTTGATCGACGCGTTGTCGTGTTCTGCAATTACGAGAGTCGTCATGTTCAGATCACCTTCGCTTCGTTCTTCAGCTTCTGGACCAGCGTGCTCACGTCCGGCACCGTGATGCCCGCGCTGCGCTTCGGCGGCTCGACGACCTTCAGCGTCTTCAGGCGCGGCGTGACGTCCACGCCGAGGTCGGCCGGCTTCACCGTCGTGAGCGGCTTCTTCTTCGCCTTCATGATGTTCGGCAGCGTCACATAGCGCGGCTCGTTCAGGCGCAGATCGGTGGTAATCACCGCCGGGAGCTTCAAAGAAAGCGTTTCCGCGCCGCCATCGACTTCGCGCGACACGGTGGCTTTGCCATCCGCGACGACGACTTTCGAGGCGAACGTCGCTTGCGGCAGACCTGCAAGAGCAGCAAGCATCTGACCGGTCTGATTCGAGTCGTCATCGATGGCCTGCTTGCCGAGGATCACCAGTTCCGGCTTCTCCTGATCGACCAGCGCCTTCAGCAGCTTGGCGACGGCCAGCGGTTGCAGTTCATCGGCGGATTCGACGAGGATGGCGCGATCCGCGCCAATGGCCAGCGCCGTGCGCAGCGTTTCCTGACATTGCGTGACGCCGCACGACACCGCGATCACTTCGGTGGCGACGCCCGCTTCCCTCAGACGAACCGCCTCTTCCACAGCGATTTCGTCGAACGGGTTCATCGACATCTTCACATTGGCGATATCGACACCCGTGTTGTCCGATTTCACGCGGACCTTGACGTTGTAGTCGACCACGCGCTTGACTGGCACCAGAATTTTCATCCACACGCTCCAAAGTTACGAATACGTCAACCCAGCGTCATTATACGAGCGACGCGAGCGGGCTTCCCCCCGCCGAAACGGGTAGTCCGGCTCGTCGTGCAGTCGGTATATAGGTATAGGCCGAAATTTTATCGAACGATCGTTCGCATTGCATTCCCGGAAAACCCTCGCTCACCACGCTGTGATGACCGCGCCCGCGTATTTCCCGTCGATGAACTGCTTCACTTCCGGCGAGTGGTACGCCGCGACGAGCTTCGCAACCCACGGCTTGTCCTTGTCGGCCGCACGAATCGCGATGACGTTCGCATACGGACCGTGCGGATCTTCGATGGCAATGGCATCGCTCTTGGGCTTCAGGCCCGCTTCCATCGCGAAGTTCGTGTTGATCGCGGCGGCATCGACATCGGCGAGCAAGCGCGGGATTTGCGCGGCATCGAGTTCGACGATCTTCAGCTTCTTCGGATTCTCGGCGATATCGAGCGGCGTTGCCTTGAGGCCCGCATCGGCGCGCAGCTTGATGAGCCCGATCTTTTGCAGCAGAAGCAGCGCGCGCCCGCCGTTGGTCGGATCGTTCGGCGATGCGCGCGCCCGGCTGCAACTCCGACAGCGACTTGAGCTTCTTCGAATAGATGCCCATCGGGAACGTGACCGTGTCGGCCACCTTGATGAGCTTGTAGCCGCGATCCTTCACTTGCGCATCCAGATACGGCAGATGTTGATAACTGTTGGCATCGAGATCGCCCGCGGCAAGCGCGGCGTTCGGCTGCACATAGTCGGAGAACTCGACCACGGTGATCTTCAGGCCGTTCTTCGCGGCGACCTGCTTCACCACGTCCATGATCTGCGCGTGCGGGCCGCCCGTCACGCCGACCTTGATGCTGTCGTCGGCAAACGCGTTGAAGCTGATGAGAGCCGTGCTCAGGAATGCCGCGGCCAACTTGAAGACGAATCGACGTTGCATGATTTTCCGAAGGTTTATTTGTGACTCAGACGCCGCACGAGCCAGTCGCCGAAGGACTGCACGAGCTGCACGAACACGATCAGGATGACGACCACCGTCAGCATGACTTCCGGCAGAAAGCGCTGATAGCCGTAGCGGATGCCGAGATCGCCCAGACCGCCGCCGCCGATCGCGCCCGCCATCGCCGAATAGCCGACCAGCGAGACGAAGGTGATCGTCAGACCCGCGACGATGCCCGGCAGCGATTCCGGCAACAGCACCTTGAAGACGATCTGACGCGTGGTCGCGCCCATCGCCTGCGCGGCTTCGATCAGACCGCGATCCACCTCGCGCAACGCCGTCTCGACGAGCCGCGCGATGAACGGCGCCGCCGCGATGGTCAACGGCACGACCGCCGCCGCCGTCCCGATGGACGAACCGACCACCAGCCGCGTGAACGGAATCACCGCGACCAGCAGGATGATGAACGGCGTCGAGCGCACCGCATTCACGACGCCGCCGAGCACGCGATTCACCGCGAGATTGCGCAGCACGCCATCGCGATCGGTCAGATAGAGCAGCACGCCGAGCGGCAACCCGAGCGCCGCGCCGATGAGTCCCGAGATGCCGACCATCACCAGCGTTTCCCAGAACGACTGCACGAACATGTCGAACATTTCACTCAACATGGGACAACTCCTCCACCACCACGCCTTGCGTGCGCAAATAAACGATCGCTTCCGCGACCTTCGCCGGTTGACCGCCCGCGAGCACCGCGAGCGAGCCGAACGCCTGCCCCTGAATCTCGTCGATCTGACCGTGCAGGATGTTGAAGTCCAGCTCGTAGCGGCGGATGGTCTCGGAGAGAATCGGCTGATCGACGCCCGAGCCGGTGAAGGCGAGCCGCAGCAGATGGCCGCCGCTTTTCAGGCGCTCGGCCACGCGCACCTTGAGAGCGGGCGGCAACTCGTGCGCGATGACATCGCCGATCAGCGCGCGCGTGACTTCGTGGTGCGGCTGCATGAAGACATCGACGACGCGGCCTTCTTCGACCACGCGCCCCGCATCGAGCACCGCGACGCGATCGCATACTTGCTTGATGACATCCATCTGATGCGTGATGAGCACGATGGTCAGGCCGAGTTCGCGATTGATCTTGCGCAGCAGGTCGAGAATGGCGCGCGTGGTTTCGGGATCGAGCGCGGAGGTCGCTTCATCGGACAGCAGCACTTTCGGCTTGCTCGCCAGCGCCCGCGCAATGCCCACGCGCTGTTTCTGCCCGCCGCTGATCTGCGCGGGATATTTGTCCTTGTGCGCCGTCAGCCCGACGAGATCGAGCAGCGGCAACACGGTTTCGGCGATCTCTGCGCGTTTCTTGCCCGCGAGTTCGAGCGGCAGCGCGACGTTGTCGAACACCGTGCGCGAGGACAGCAAATTGAAATGCTGAAAGATCATGCCGATGTCACGGCGCGCGGCGCGCAGGTCGTCGCGGCCGAGCGTCATGAGATCGCGTCCATCGACGACGACGTTGCCTTCGTTCGGACGCGTCAGCAGATTGATCGTGCGCACCAGCGTGCTTTTGCCCGCCCCGCTCCGCCCGATGATGCCGAACACTTCGCCGGCGGGAATCGTCAGATTGACGTTGTGCAGCGCTTCGACCCAGCCTGTGGGGCCGGGGAAGCGCTGTGAGAGATTGCTTAGTTGGATCATTCGCGGATCATTCGTCGATCGTGCATCGCGCGCAGAAACGCAAACGGCGGACGCAGTGCCCAGGTGCATTGCACCCGCGCCACCGGCCGCCGCTGATTCTGCTCGCTTGTTCAGAGTGATCCCGGATTTTACAGGACGGGCTTCATTCCCTCATATAATGATTCCTGCTGTTTTCATAACCGGATGCAATTTAGAGGCGCATTTCTCAGCGCTCAAATCTCCGCCAACACCCGCAAATGCGCGACCACGCTCCGTCCGAGCGCTGACAAGTTATAACCGCCTTCCAGACAACTCACGATGCGCCCCTGCGCGTGACGCAACGCCACCGTGCGAACTTGCTGCGTGATCCACGCGTAGTCATCTTCAACGAGTCCCATGTTCGCCATGTCGTCTTCGCGATGCGCGTCGAATCCGGCGGACACGAAGATCATCTGCGGCTTGAATTCTTCCAGACGCGGCAGCCACAGCATATCGACCACTTCGCGCACCGCCATGCCTTTCGTGCGCGCGGGCAACGGCACGTTGACCATGTTCGACGCGTGATTCTCCGCGCCTGAAAACGGATAGAACGGATGCTGAAAGAAGCTGCACATCAGCACGCGCGGGTCGCCTGCGAATGCGGCCTCGGTGCCGTTCCCGTGATGCACGTCGAAATCCACGATGGCCACGCGCTCCAGTCCATGCACGTGCAACGCGTGACGCGCGGCAATCGCGACGTTGTTGAAGAGGCAGAAGCCCATCGCGCGAGCGGGTTCGGCGTGATGGCCCGGCGGGCGCACGCTGCAAAACGCGTTGTCGTAGCGCCCGGCGATGACGGCATCCGTGGCCGCGATGGCCGCGCCCGCTGCGCGCAACGCCGCGCGATAGGACTCGGGGCACATCGACGTATCCGGGTCCAGCTCGCTGCGGCCATGCTCTGGCGTGCGGCTTTTGAGGTAGTCGATATGCGCCTGCGTATGCACGCGCGCAAGCTGATATTCCTGCGCGAGCGGCGCTTCTTCACGTCCGATGAGTGAATCGATACGGCTCGCGATCAACTGATCTTCGATGGCCTGCAAACGCGCCGGACACTCGGGATGATATTCGCCGTTGTCGTGGCGCAGGCAGTCGGGGTGGGAATAAAAGCCGGTGGCCATGATGTCTCGCAATGCCGCTGTTTAATCGGCTTTCGTCTCGTGTTTTTTCGTCATACGCGACCATGACGCGCGCGTTTGACGTTAAGTTACCACATCGCCCCGAGCCGCCGTCTGGCGTGCCGCTTCGGTCAGTAAGGGCGCGAGGCGTCGGTTATACTGCCCCGACGCCTCGCCGGTCGTCCGTCGCTGTTCATGCATCGCTGCTGCGTCCATCGGGACCATTGCGGGACGCTGCATGACATCCGCGCGATCCCTTCAAACGTCAATAATCGGCAGCGCACCTTCGCCCCAACCACGCACACTATGACTTTTCTGTTCGCTTCGCCCGGAAACTCGTTCAAGCCATTGCGCCGCGCCTGTCTTCTCACGCTCGTCTGCGCGCTCGGCGCGACTGCGGGCAATCGCGTTTTCGCGCAGTCGCAGCAACCGCAGACCGCGACGCCGCAAGGACAGGACTTCGAAGAAGAAATCATTCCGCAGCGCTACACGAACAATCCCAACGTCGATGCGTTCATCAACGACATGGTGGCGCGCTACGATTTCGATCCGGCCATGCTGCACGACCTGTTCGGCCGCGTGAGTTATTCGGCGACGGCGGCGAAGCTCGTGCTGCCCTCGCCCACGCCGCAAGCGAAGAACTGGAAGGCGTATCAGGCGCGCTTCATCGAGCCGGTGCGCATCAACGCGGGCGTGAAGTTCTGGCGCGCGAATCAGGTTACCTTGCAGCGCGCGAGCGAACAGTATGGCGTGCCGCCTGAGGTGATCGTGGGCATCATCGGCGTGGAGACGATTTACGGGCGATACATGGGCAACTTCCGCGTGCTCGATGCGCTCACCACGCTCACGTTCGACTATCCGAACACGCCGAACCGTGCCGAACGCATGGTGACGTTCCGCAAGAATCTCGAAGACTTCCTCGTGTGGACGCGCGATTCGCAGATCGAGCCGACTTCCGTGCTCGGTTCGTACACGGGCGCGATCGGCATTCCGCAGTTTCTGCCGAGCAGCATCGTTCAATACGCGGTGGATTACGACAACAACAGCCGCATCGATTTGCGCAACAGCCCGGCGGATGCCATCGGCAGCGTCGCGAATTATCTGAAGCAGAACGGATGGGAGACGGGTCGGCCGGTGGTGTGGCGGATCGCGCCGGACGAAGGCAGCCAGGGTATCGCGCAGGCCGCGGCCGATGGTCAGGCGGAGCTGCATTGGTCGCTCGCGCAGTTGACCAAAGCGGGCATGCTGCTGAGCGAGCCGGGGCTCAATATCGATGCCGAAGCGGCGACGCCGCTCACGGTGGTCGATCTACCCACGCCGGGAATGGCGACGCAGTACACGCTTGGGCTGAAGAACTTCTATGTGCTCACGCGGTATAACCGCAGCTTCTTTTATGCGCTGGCGGTTTATCAGTTGGGTGAGGCGGTGAAGGCTAGGATGCAGGCGGGGGCGCAGTAAGCAAGACGCATCATGCGTCGGCCGGTCCCCACCCTGCGATGTTCAGGTAGTAGCGCGTTGACCGACCGGCGCCAATTCTCGACAACAGCTTCATGTCTTCGAGTTCGATAAGTTCGCGCGACGCAGTGGCCCGCGAAGTGCCGCCGATGCTCTCGTATTTCTTCGTGCTCATGCCGCCTTCGAATCCGTTGGGACCGGCATCGAGGAGAAGATTCACGACCTTGCGCTGTCTGGTCGTGAGCGCCTTGTCGTGATGGTTCATCCAGAAAGCGGCTTTGGCGAGCGCGGCGTCGATGGCAGCGGACGCTTCCTCGCAGGACACCCGCACCTGTTCGACGAACCACAGAACCCATTCGGTCACGTTCAGGTCGCCGTGCTGAGCACGTTCGAGTTGCTCGTAATATTCACGCCGCTTGTCGAGCAATCGCTGAGAAATTCTAATGAGGCGGCTGATCTCACCGGCTTCCTGCGCCAGTACGAGGTCGATCAGGACTCGGCCCACCCGGCCGTTTCCGTCCTCGAAAGGATGGATAGTCTCGAACCACAAATGAGCCAGCGCAGCCTTGACCAGACTGTCGTGCTCGGTCTTTGCGTTGAACCAGTCGATAAACGTTTGCATTTCGACCGGCACGCGCGCCGATGACGGGGCTTCGTAATGCACCCGTTCGCGTCCCACGTGTCCGCTCACGATTTGCATCGGCTCGGGATGTGTTCGATAAGCCCCGACGAGAATCTTGACCATGCCGGAATAACCCGTCGGGAACAGCGCCGCCTGCCATGCGCACAAGCGCTCGTGTGTGAGTGGCGCGTCTCTCCCTCGCACCGCGTCGTCCATGATGTCGAGCAGACCTTCGACGCTTCGAGGCGCATTCGGGCCGTCCTGATTGCCGACACCCAGCCGACGCGCAACCGATGAACGCACGGCGGTCAGATCGATTCGCTCGCCTTCGATGGCGGCCGTCGCCACCGCATCCTGACTCCATGCCTCGGCGGCCAGTTCGAGACGTCGCTCGAAGCCAAGACCAGCCAACTTCCCTTCGACCACGCCTCGAACCCGATGGGCGTTCGCCAGTTCGCCTCCGACACGCACGAGGTCATAGTGCATGCCCGGCCACGTCGAAGCCTGCCAGATAAGCAAAGGAGTGAGGGACATGGTGACGGATGACCTGTGAGGCGATTAAGCGACTTATTCGACTCAAAACATGAGTCGAATAAGTATAGCGCCATGAGGCGATTAAAACCGCTAATCGCCTTAAACCATGAGTCGATTAGCCCTCAAGCCGGAAACACCCCCGTCGACAAGTACCGATCTCCGCGATCACACACCACGAACACAATCGTCGCGTTCTCCACCTGGCGCGCCACGCGCAGCGCCACCTCACACGCGCCGCCCGACGAAATGCCCGCGAAGATGCCTTCCACCGACGCCAACCGCCGCGCCATCGCTTCCGACGCAGCCTGACTCACGTTCTCCACGCGATCCACGCGCGAGCGGTCGAAGATCTTCGGCAAATACGCTTCCGGCCATTTGCGGATGCCCGGAATACGCGAGCCTTCCTCCGGCTGCGCACCAACAATCTCAATCTTCTCGTTCTTTTCCTTCAGGTATTGCGACACGCCCATGATCGTGCCGGTCGTGCCCATCGACGAAACGAAGTGCGTGATGCGCCCTTCCGTCTGCTTCCACAACTCGGGACCCGTGGTCTCATAGTGCGCGAGCGGATTGTCCGGATTCGCGAACTGATCGAGGATGATGCCCTTGCCATCGCGCTGCATCTGTTCGGCGAGATCGCGCGCGTATTCCATGCCGCCCGTCGTCGGAGTAAGCCTGATCTGCGCGCCATACGCGCCCATGCTCTGACGCCGCTCGATCGACAAATCTTCCGGCATGACCAGCACCATCTTGTAGCCGCGCACGGCGGCGGCCATCGCCAGCGCGATGCCGGTATTGCCGCTGGTCGCTTCGATCAGCGTATCGCCCGGCTTGATGCGGCCGCGCTCTTCAGCTTTCCTGATCATCGACAAGGCCGGGCGGTCCTTCACCGAACCCGCCGGATTGTTGCCTTCGAGCTTGCCCAGCACCACGTTGTTGCGGCTGCGGATGTCCTCGTCCACGATGCGAACGAGCTGCACGAGCGGCGTGTTGCCGATCGTGTCTTCGATAGTCATGTAAGCCATAAGGGGAACCGGTTCGATCCCGCGACGCGATTTCCAACGCATCGCGCGATCCATCGCATCATTTAGATATAAGGATTCGCCGATTGTAGCCCAGCGTTCCGTCCGATGCCGCCGCGCCCCTGCTGCGCGGATGGATTGCCGCGCCACACGCAAAAAGCCCCGCGGCCAATGCGAACCGCGGGGAGCCCAAATCATTCGAAGGCTGAAGGAGAAGCCAATCCGAGAACCAACACCAAGTAGCTAGAAGACCGCCGATCCTATTTCTTGACCACGACCGGTTTGGTCGATGCCGACGACGACACCTGCGTCGCATTCACCGGAGCGGCCGCCGTTTTCGTCGCGCCGCCGCCGACGGTGAGACCCTCGGCTTCGAGCCGCTGAACGGTCTTGCCGCCCATGCCCTTCACGCGCGTGGAAAGATCGCTCGCGTCCTTGAAGGGACCGTGCGCCTGTCGCTCGTCGAGAATGGCTTTGGCCTTGGCGGGCCCGATGCCCTTGATGCCGCGCAACGCATCCGTGTTGGCGGTGTTGACATCGACCGATGCGAACGCGGAACCGATCGAGAAGGTCAGCGCGAGCGCGGCGACCGAGGAAAGAATGTGCTTGAACATGCTGAGTCTCCGTGAAGAAGCGGCTGGCGACGCGCCAGCCGTGAGACCCAGTGTAGAGAGACTGCGAACGTGTTTATAGCTGGCCGAACAGCCAATGAACGTAGCGCTCTACCCCCTGCTGAACGGTCAAAAACGGCGCTTCGCAACCCGCCGCGCGCAGCTTCGACTGGTCCGCCTGCGTGAAGCATTGGTACTTGCCGCGCAGGGCATCCGGGAACGGGATGTACTCGATCAAGCCCCGCTGCACAAGCTCCGCGAGCGATAACGCGCCCTCGCCGTTCATCGCGCGCAGCGAGTTGACCACCGTCGATGCGATGTCGTTGAACGGCTGTGCGCGCCCCGTACCCAGGTTATATATGCCTGACTTCTCCGGATGATCGAAAAAGAACAGATTCACCTTCACCACGTCCTCGACGGAGATGAAATCGCGCGTCTGTTCGCCCGCTGCATAGCCGTTGTAATTGCCGAACAGCTTGACCTTGCCCTCGGCACGGAACTGGTTGAAATTGTGGAACGCGACCGACGCCATGCGTCCCTTGTGCGTCTCGCGCGGGCCGTAGACGTTGAAGTAGCGAAAGCCCACGATCTGGCTTTTTGCGTTCGGCATGGTCTGCCGCACGATCTGATCGAACAGCAGCTTCGAATAACCGTAGACGTTGAGCGGCTTCTCGAACTCGCGTTCCTCCACGAACCGGCTCGACCCGCCATACGTGGCCGCCGACGACGCATACAAGAACTGCACGTTCTGCGCGAGACAAATGTCCATCACCTCGCGGCTATAACGGAAGTTGTTGTCCATCATGTAGCGGCCGTCGGTTTCCATCGTGTCCGAACAGGCGCCTTCGTGGAACACCGCGCGCACGTTGCCGAAATCGCCGCGCCTGAAGCGTTCGACGAATTCGGTCTTGTCGAGATAATCGTCGATCTCGCAATCGACCAGATTCTTGAACTTGTCGGCGCGCGTGAGGTTGTCCACGGCGATCACGCGATGCTCGCCGCGATCGTTGAGTGCCTTGACGATATTGCTGCCGATGAACCCGGCCGCGCCGGTGACGATGATAGTCATGGTGGAGTCGATGGAGTTCAGGCGAAAAGTTCGTTGTAGTCCACGGTTGCCGTGCCGAGCTTGCCCACGACGATGCCCGCCGCGCGATTCGCATAAACGATCGAATCGACGAGCGGCACGCCCGCGCCCAGCATGGTCGCGACCGTCGCGATGACGGTGTCGCCCGCGCCCGAGACATCATACACTTCGCGCGTTTCGGCCGAAGTGTGCAGCACTTCGTTCTCCGTGAAGAGCGTCATGCCCTCTTCCGAGCGCGTCAGCAACAGCGCGCTCAGTTCGAGTTCCTCGCGCAGCTTTCTCACGCGGTTCAGCAGATCGTCCTCCGACTTCCATTGGCCGACGACCTCGCGCAACTCCGCGCGGTTCGGCGTGATGAGCGTGGCGCCGCGATAACGCTCCCAGTCGTCGCCTTTCGGATCGACGAGCACGGGTTTGCCGGCGCGTTTGGCATCGCTGATCATTTGCGTGACGTGCGTGAGGCCGCCTTTCGCGTAGTCCGACATGAGGATCACGTCGTGTTGCGGCAGCAGGTCCGCGAAACGGTTGAGGCACGCGGTCAGCACTTCGTGATTCGGCGCATCCTCGAAATCGACACGCAGCAACTGCTGCTGGCGCGACAGCACGCGCAATTTGATGGTCGTCGGCAGCTCGGGATCGCGCTCCAGATGCGCCGCCACCCGGCTCTCACCCAGCAATTCGACGATGCGTTCGCCCGGCTCGTCATGGCCAACGACACACAGCAAGCCCGCCTGCGCGCCGAGCGCCGCCGCATTGCGCGCGACGTTGGCCGCGCCGCCCAGGCGATCTTCCTTCCTCTGCACGCGCACGACCGGCACGGGCGCTTCCGGCGAGATGCGGTTCACATCGCCGAACCAGTAGCGGTCGAGCATCACATCGCCGACCACGAGCACGCGCGCGGCGGCAATGCGGGCGCGCGGCACGACGGGAATATCGGCGGGTTCAGTCACGGCTGCTGCCGTGGTTGTCGAGTTCGACATGGGGACGTCCTATTGCGTAGTAGTCGATGCCCAATTCGGCCATCGCTTCCGGTTCGTACAGATTGCGGCCATCGAAGATCACCGGAACCTTCAATTCGTTCTTCAGATACGCGAAATCCGGGCTCTTGAATTCCTTCCATTCGGTCACGACGACGAGCGCATCCGCGCCGCGCAACGCTTCGTGCTGCGTGCCGACCAGATGCATGCGCTTCATGTCGTCAGGACGATCCTTCAGATCCAGGGCGAGCACGCGCTCGGCTTCCTGCATCGCGACGGGATCGTAGGCGCGCACGGTCGCCCCGCGCGCCAGCAGCGCCGCCGCAATACGCCTGCTCGATGCCTCGCGCATGTCGTCGGTCTGCGGCTTGAAGGCGAGGCCCCACATCGCGAAGGTGCGCCCGCGCAAATCCTCGCCCATGAGCTTGACGATCTTGTTGACGAGCACTTCCTTCTGGTCGTTGTTCACCGCCTCGACCGATTCGAGAATGCGCAGCCGATGCCCGTTCTCCCGCGCCGTCTGCACGAGCGCCTGCACGTCCTTCGGGAAACACGAGCCGCCGTAACCGCAGCCCGCATACAGAAAGTGATAGCCGATCCGCGGGTCCGAGCCAATCCCGCGCCGCACCGATTCGATATCCGCGCCGACCGTATCCGCGAGATTCGACAGATCGTTCATGAACGAGATGCGCGTGGCGAGCATCGCGTTGGCGGCGTATTTAGTGAACTCGGCGGACGGCACATCCATGTAAAGCGTGCGTTCGTGATTGCGGTTGAACGGCGCGTAGAGGCGCTTGATCTTCTCGCGCGCGGTCTGGCCGTTTTCATCGTCGTCGATGCCGATCACGATACGGTCTGGCCGCATGAAATCGTCGATGGCCGCGCCTTCCTTCAGGAATTCGGGATTCGACACGACCGAGAAGCCGTGCTTGCCGCGATTCTCGAAACCGCGCGCCTTCAGTTCTTCCTCGACGACGGCCTTGACTTGCAACGCTGTGCCCACCGGCACCGTCGATTTATCGACGATCACCTTGAAGCCGTTCGCGTACATGCCGATATTGCGCGCCGCCGCGAGCACGTATTGCAAGTCGGCGGAACCGTCTTCATCGGGCGGCGTGCCGACCGCGATGAACTGAATGTCGCCGTGCTCGACGCTCGCCTTCACATCGGTGGAAAACTGGATGCGGCCCGACGCGCGCGTGCGGCGCAGCATTTCTTCGAGGCCCGGCTCGTGGATCGGCACGCCGCCGTTATTGAGGATTTCGATCTTGCGGGCATCGACGTCGACGCAGAAAACATCGTTGCCGACTTCCGCAAGACAAGCGCCAGTGACGAGACCGACATAACCCGTGCCGACGATAGTGATTTTCATGGGTCTGGAGGTTCTTCAGAGAGGGATGGCGAAAGCGGCGCGCCACGAAGGCCTGCGCCGCGCGTGTGTCTCCAGCGTTTCGAACCCGGTGGTGCGTCCGGGTTTCAGGCCGAACTCGTGATCGGTTCGACGCGGCGCGGCGCGTAAGTTTCCCAGCCGCTGCAGCCAGGGCATTGCCAATAGAATAGACGCGCCCGGAAACCGCAAGTTTGACACGTATAGCGTGGCAGATTCTTGGTGCGCTGTTTCACCAGATTGCGCATTAGTTCAAGCTCGCCGCGTCGCGGTTCCTCGGCGGTGGCTTCCTGCGCTTCGAGCAGCCGCGTCATGCCGGCGAGATTCGGCGCGCTTTGCATTTGCTTGCGCGCGAGCGCGTGCGCCGCATCGAGGCCGCGCAATTCCTGAACATGCTTATAGGCGACATCGAGCAAATCGTTCGACGGATAGCGGCTTGCGTAATCGATCAGCAGATCGACGCCCGCATCCTTGCGCTCCATCGCGCTGTACGCCTTCATCAGCTTCTCGGCGACGAGCGGCAGATACGCCTCGTTCTGCGCCTCGACGCGCTTCCAGTGCTCGATCGCGCTGTCGAGGTTGCCGGCGGCGGCTTCGACATCGCCCGCGAGAATGGTCGCGCGCACGTTGTCCGGGTTCGATGCCAGCGCGAGTTTCAGTTCGCTGCGCGCGCCGTCCGGGCTTTTGCGCTGCAAGGCTTCCTGCGCGAGTTCGCAGTGAAAATGCGCGATCTCCATATGCAGCGACGGCGCACCCATCTTTTCGATGCGCTCCGCTGTCGTGATCGACTTCGGCCAGTCTTTTTCGATCTCGTAAATGGTCAGCAGCGCCCGCTGCGCGCCGAGCGAATATTCGCCGGCTTCGAGCGAGCGGAACGTTTCCTCGGCGCGGTCGAGCAGACCGGCCTTCAGAAAATCCTGCCCGAGTTCGTACAGTGCGTGATCGCGTTCCGCAACCGGCAGATCGGCACGGCTCAACAAATTCTGATGCACGCGAATCGCGCGATCCGTCTCGCCGCGTCGCCGAAACAGATTGCCCAGCGCAAAGTGCAGTTCGATGGTTTCGGGATCGAGTTTCGCCACTTCGATGAACGCGTCGATGGCCTTGTCGTGCTGTTCGTTCAGCAGAAAGTTGAGACCGCGAAAATACGAGCGCGGCAGGTTGGCGTTCTCGGAAAGCAGCGTCTTGAGGTCATAGCGCGACGTCATCCAGCCCAGCGCGAACGCGATAGGGATGACGAGCAGCCACCAAAAGTCTAGATCCATGCGTTTAGTCGTTGAATCGGTTAGATGAGCGGCGGCATCGGCGGTTCTTCTTTCACCACCGGCTGCTCGCGAGCCACGCGCAGTTCGCGCTTGAGGCGGCCGTTTTCCATGCGCATGCGAAAGATCGGCGCCACGGCTGTGAGCAGACCCGCCAGCATGCCCACGATAAAGAAAGCCAGACCGATCAGAATCAGCGGCGCGGACCAGTCGTAATTCGCGTAGAAGTGCAGCGTGACCAAATCGCGATTCTCGACAGCGAGCACCAGCAGAAGCACGAAGATCAAGACGCGAAACAGCCAGACGATTATTTTCATGGTGGTCTCTCGCAAGTGCGCGGCCGCCCTTTCGGCGCAGCCTGCGGGATGGACGATCAGGTCAAAGTGACCGGTATTGTAATGGATGCGTTTGCAACGGCGCATCGTCGGTGTTTGTCGATGGCAGCAAGGCGCGCACCCATCGCACTTTACGCAGATCACCGGGCGCGCGGGCATAAAAAAAGCACCCCGAAGGGTGCCTTTCTGGTCGAGTGCCCGTTTGGCCTGATTGACGAAGCGCTGCGATCAGAGATCGTCCGAATCGTCGTCATCCGACTCCGTCAGCGGCTCGCCTGCACGGCCATCGACGCGTTCACGCAGTTCCTTGCCCGGCTTGAAGTGCGGCACGAATTTCTCCGGCACCAGCACTTTTTCACCCGACTTGGGATTGCGCCCGACGCGTGACGGACGACGATTGAGCCCGAAGCTGCCGAAGCCGCGAATCTCGATGCGATGACCGTTGGCAAGCGCCTCCGACATCGCATCCAGCATCGTCTTCACCGCGAAATCCGCATCCTTGAGGACAAGTTGCGGAAATCGCGACGCCAACTGGGCGACCAATTCACTTTTGGTCATACTTCAGCTTGCCTTGAAGGGCTTAGCTGTTCTGGCCGTCGAGCTTGGCCTTGAGCAGCGCGCCGAGGTTGGTCGTGCCGGTGGCGGCAGCGGTGGAATCGCCCTGCAGGCTGCGAATTGCTTCCTGCTGTTCGGCCGAATCCTTCGCCTTGATCGACAGGTTGATGCCACGCGATTTGCGATCGATGTTGATGATCATCGCGTTGACCTTGTCGCCTTCCTTCAGCACGTTGCGAGCATCTTCCACGCGATCTTGCGCGATTTCCGAAGCACGCAGGTAACCTTCCACGTCCGCCGTCAGGGTGATGACCGCGCCCTTCGCATCCACCGACTTCACGACGCCGTCAACCGTGGCGCCCTTGTCGTTGATCGCGACGAAGTTGTTGAACGGATCGCCTTCGAGCTGCTTGATGCCCAGCGAGATGCGTTCCTTGTCCACGTCGATGCCCAGAACCACGGCTTCGACTTCGTCGCCCTTCTTGTACTTGCGCACGGCTTCTTCGCCGGTTTCGCTCCACGACAGGTCGGAGAGGTGAACCAGACCGTCGATGCCGCCCGGCAGACCGATGAACACGCCGAAGTCGGTGATCGACTTGATCGCGCCGCTGATCTTGTCGCCCTTCTTGAAGTTGCGGCTGAAGTCATCCCACGGATTCGGCTTGCACTGCTTCATGCCGAGCGAGATACGGCGGCGGTCTTCGTCGATTTCGAGAACCATGACTTCGACTTCGTCACCGAGTTGCACGACCTTCGACGGTGCAACGTTCTTGTTCGTCCAGTCCATTTCCGACACGTGGACCAGGCCTTCGATGCCCGATTCCACTTCGACGAATGCGCCGTAGTCGGTGATGTTCGTGACCTTGCCGAACAGGCGCGTGCCCGACGGGTAACGGCGCGAGATGCCTTCCCACGGATCGTCGCCGAGTTGCTTGATGCCGAGCGAAACGCGGTTCTTCTCTTGATCGAACTTGAGGATCTTGGCGGTGACTTCCTGGCCAACCGACAGCACTTCGCTCGGGTGACGCACGCGACGCCATGCGATGTCGGTGATGTGCAGCAGGCCGTCGATACCACCGAGGTCCACGAACGCGCCGTAATCGGTGATGTTCTTGACCACGCCTTCCACGATCGCGCCTTCCTTCAGCGTTTCGAGCAGCTTGGCGCGTTCTTCGCCTTGCGTGGCTTCGATCACGGCACGGCGCGACAGCACGACGTTGTTACGCTTGCGGTCGAGCTTGATGACGCGGAATTCCAGCGTCTTGCCTTCGTACGGGGTCGTGTCCTTGACCGGACGCGTGTCGACCAGCGAACCCGGCAGGAACGCGCGGATGCCGTTGACCATCACGGTCATGCCGCCCTTGACCTTGCCCGTGATCGTGCCGGTCACGAGTTCGTTGTTGTCCAGCGCCTTTTCCAGCGACAGCCACGAAGCCAGACGCTTCGCCTTGTCGCGCGACAGGATGGTGTCGCCATAGCCATTTTCCAGCGCGTCGATCGCGACGGAAACGAAGTCGCCCGCCTGCACTTCTACCTCGCCCGCGTCGTTCAGGAACTCTTCGAGCGGAATGTAGGCTTCGGACTTGAGACCAGCGTTGACGACCACGAAGTTGTGGTCGACGCGCACGACTTCGGCGGAGATCACTTCGCCAGCGCGCATGTCTTGCTTGGTCAGCGACTCTTCGAACAGAGCCGCAAAGGATTCGGTATTCGGGGTAGAGGTTTGCAGGTCGGACATAAAAATCGATATTTGTACAGCTGGCGCGATGGTCCTTGAAATGGACCGCCGGTATCGACCGGAAAGTGCGCGAAGCCGAACGGGGTTAAAGGGTTTAACACACGCTCCCAGATTCGAGGGAGCACCAAACTTCCGGCAACTGCCGGTTACTGCACGCGAATCTTGCTATACCAGCCGATGATTTCCTCGACCGTCTGATCGATGGAAAGACCGGAAGTATCCAGCGTCTTCGCGTCCGCTGCGGGCTTGAGCGGTGCGGTGGCTCGGTTCATGTCCCGGGCATCGCGCTCGCGCAAATCGCGCAGCAAGTCATCCATATTAGCAGAAAAGCCTTTTTGCATCAATTGCTTATGCCGTCTGGCGGCACGCGCCTCGACGCTGGCCGTCAGAAACACCTTTAGCGTCGCGTCGGGGAAGATCACGGTGCCCATGTCGCGGCCGTCCGCGACGAGCCCGGGACGCTTGCGAAACGCGCGCTGACGCGCCACCAGCGCTTGCCGCACTTCCGTGTGCACGGCGATGGCGGACGCGCGGTTGCCCACTTCCTCCGCGCGGATTTCCGTCGAAACGTCCAGCCCGTCGAGCTGCGCGCAGCCTTCGCGGAACGTGATGTGGAGCGCTTCGATCAGTTTTGCAAGGCCCGGCGCATCGTCCTTCTCGATGCGGTAGCGGATGCTCGCCAGCGCCGCCAGCCGGTAGAGCGCGCCGCTGTCGAGCAGATGGAAGCCGAGCGTGGCCGCGACGAGCGCCGCGACCGTGCCTTTACCCGAAGCAGTCGGCCCGTCGATGGCGATCACTGGAGTGGGGTCGAATGGACGCGTCGGTTTCATTGAATCGGGCCGGTCAGGCGCATGAGTGCTGTCATAAAAGTCGAAGGATTCGCGCTTCATCATTACACCTCGTCGGTCACGCCTTGACGAGCGTCAAAAAGCGGTCGAAATAGTCCGGAAACGTCTTGTTGACGCACTTCGGGTCGTTGATGCGCACCGGCACGCCGCCCAGACTCACCAGCGAAAAACACATCGCCATGCGGTGATCGTCGTAGGTGTCGATGGCGGCATTCGGCACGAGCGTCGCCGGCGGCGTGACGACAAGGTAATCCGCGCCCTCCTCGACCGTCGCGCCGACTTTGCGCAGTTCAGTCGCCATCGCGGCGATGCGGTCCGTCTCCTTCACGCGCCAGCTCGCGATATTGCGCAGCGTGGTGGTGCCGCTCGCGAACAGCGCGGCCACGGCGATGGTCATCGCCGCGTCAGGAATCAGGTTGAAGTCCATGTCGATGGGCAGCAGCTTGCCATCGTCCGATTCGACGCCGCGCACCTCGATCCAGTCCTCGCCCATCATCACGTTCGCGCCCATGCGATTGAGCGCGTCGGCGAAACCGACATCGCCCTGAATGCTCGCGCGCCCGACGCCTTCCACGCGCAACGGGCCGTGGCCGATCGCGCCCGCCGCCAGGAAATACGACGCGGACGATGCATCGCCCTCGACCATGATCGCGCCCGGCGAACGATAACGCGCGTCGGCGGCAACCGTGAAGCGCGCCCAGCCCTCGCGTTCGACCGTCACGCCGAAGCGCTCCATCAGCCGCACGGTGATTTCGATGTACGGCTTCGAAATGAGTTCGCCTTCGACTTCCACCGTCACCGGCGCGCTGCGGCCCTCGATCACCGGCAGGCTCATGAGCAGCGCGGTGAGAAACTGGCTCGACACATCGCCGCGCACGCGGATGGGTTTATCGATCGCGATCTTCGCCGCGTGGATCTTGAGCGGCGGAAAGCCATCGTTCAGTTCGTAATCGATGCGCGCGCCGATCTGCCGCAAGCCATCGACGAGATCGCCGATCGGCCGCTCGTGCATGCGCGGCACGCCGTGCACGCGGTATTCGCCGCCATTCACGGCCAGCGCCGCCGTCAGCGGACGCACCGCCGTGCCCGCATTGCCGAGAAACAGTTCCGCCGATTTCGACGGAAACGCGCCGCCCGTGCCGCGCACGACGACGCGCTCGCCCTCCTGCGTCACGCCGACGCCCAGATCCTTCAACGCCGCGATCATCACGCGCGTGTCGTCGGAATCGAGCAGATTGGTGAGCGACGTTTCGCCGTCCGAGAGCGCGGCCAGCAAGAGCACGCGGTTCGAGATGCTCTTCGAGCCGGGCAGCCGGACCGTTCCCGACGCGCGGGCGAAGGGTCCGAGATCGAGATGTTCCATGGTCATTCCTTATTTGGCGGCGATGTCGCCAGACGGTTTGATGCCGCCGCGTTCCTGCCATTCCTGGCGCGCCACGCGCGAGCGCGAGAACGCGGCTTCGAGCGCCGCGCCATCCGATGCATCGATGGCCGCGCGAAAACGCGCGAGCACGGCGGCGTAGTCATCCAGTTCGGCGAGCAGCGCGGAACGGTTGGCGAGACAGATATCGCGCCACATTTCCGGACTGGACGCCGCGATGCGCGTGAAATCGCGGAAGCCGCCAGCGGCGAACGAGAATTTGAGTTCGGCGTCGGGCGTGGCGAGAATCTGATCGACCAGCGCAAACGAAAGCACGTGCGGCAAATGACTCACCGATGCAAACACGCGGTCATGCTGCGTTTCGCTCATCTGACGTACCGCCGCGCCGGTCGCGCTCCACATCGACGCGACGCGTTCCACGGCTTCCGGCGCGTTCTCGGCGAGCGGACACAGCACGACATTGCGGCCGACGTAGAGATCGGCGAGCGCCGCATCCACGCCCGACGACTCGCGCCCGGCAATCGGATGTCCCGGCACGAACTGGCCGACGCGCGCACCCAGCGCACGATGCGCCGCCGCGACGATATCGCCCTTCGTGCTGCCTGCGTCCGTCACGACGGTGCGCGCATCCAGCAGCGGCGCGATGCGCGCGAGCAGCGCTTCGGTCTGCGCGACGGGCGCGGCGATCAGCACGACATCGGCACCATGCAGCGCGCGCGCAAGCGATGCGTCGTCGTCGAGCGTGGCCGCTTCGTCGATCACGCCGAGTTCGAGCGCACGCGCGACCGACGACGCCGAGCGCCCGACGCCCACGATGTGCCCCGCCAGCCCCGCGCGTTCACGCAACGCGCGCGCGAGCGATCCGCCGATCAGACCGACGCCGAAAATCACCAGTTTGTTGAAAGAGAACGCAGCCACGGGACATCGATAAAAACGCGTCTCGCGACGCTTGGACAATCGAACCGCCGCGCGCGCCGAAATCACCCGGCACGCGCAACGGCATGAGACAAACTTCAGCGCGCCCGCGGATACGAGCCGAGAATCTTCAGGAACGCGGCCTTGCGGCCCAGTTCTTCCAGCGCGGCGGCAACGAACGGATCGTCGCGATGCCCTTCGAAATCGATGTAGAAGTAGTACTCCCACGTGCCCGAGCGCGCGGGCCGCGATTCGAAACGCGTCATGGAGACGCCGTGCTTCGCGAGCGGTTCGAGGAGCTTGAACATCGCGCCGGATTCGTTCTTCACGGTCACGATGAGCGAGGTCTGATCGTGCCCGCTCGGGCCGGTCGGCTCGCGACCCATGATGACGAAACGCGTGCGGTTGTGCGGATCGTCCTGAATCTTCGAGAACACGACGCCCAGACCGTAATGCGTGGCGGCGCGGTCGCCCGCGATGGCCGCGACGCTCGGATCGTCCACCGCCATGCGCGCGGCCTGCGCGTTGCTCGACACCGCCTCGCGCTCCAGATGCGGCGCGTTCGCCGTGAGCCAGCGCTGACACTGCGCCAACGCCTGCGGATGCGCGCACACGCGCGTGACGCCTTCGAGCGTGCCGTTTGCCGTCAGCAAGTTGTGATGAATCGGCAACGCGAGTTCACCGCCGATCAAGAGCGACGTTTCCAGCAGCAAATCCAGCGTGCGCGACACCGCGCCTTCCGCCGAATTCTCAACAGGCGCGACGCCGTAGTTCGCCGCGCCCGCTTCGACCGAGCGAAACACTTCGTCGATGGACGGGCACGGCAGGCCATCGATCGAATGGCCGAAATATTCGAACATGGCCTGTTCGCTGTACGTGCCGACCGGGCCGAGATACGCCGCGCTCAGTGTCTGTTCGAGCGCGCGGCTCGCGGCCATGATCTCGCGCCAGATCGACTCGATATGCGCATCGGCAAGCGGCCCTTTGCTCATTTCCTGCAGGCGCGCGATGACCTGCATCTCACGCTCGGGACGAAACACCGGCGCGTTGAAATGCTTCTTCACTTCGCCCACTTCGAGCGCGACCGAGGCGCGCTGGTTCAGCAGCGCGATGAGCTGCGCGTCGAGCGTGTCGATGCGTTCGCGCAGCGGTTTGAGTCTTGAATTGAGATCGTCGTCCATGCGGTTGATTGGATGCGGTGAGATCGGCGAAGGCGCTCAGGCGCTTTTCTGCTCGAATTCCTTCATGTATTCGACGAGCGCGCGCACGGCCTCGACCGGCACCGCGTTATAGATCGATGCCCGCATGCCGCCGACGGACTTGTGGCCCTTCAGTTGCAGCAGACCGCGCGCTTTGGCGCCGGTCAGGAAATCGGTATTGCGCGATTCGTCCGCGAGGAAAAACGGCACGTTCATGCGCGAGCGGTTGTGCCGCTCGATCTTGTTGAGGTAGAAATCGCTGGCATCGATCGCGTCGTACAGCAGCTTGGCCTTTTCGATGTTGCGCGCTTCCATGGCCGTCAGGCCGCCCTGCTTCTTCAGCCACTTGAAGACGAGCCCGGCGATGTAGATCGCGTAGGTCGGCGGCGTGTTGTACATCGAATTGTTCTCGGCGACGGTCTTCCATTCGAACGCCGACGGGCAAATGGGCAGCGCGCGGTCCAGCAAATCTTCGCGCACGATCACCACAGTCACGCCCGCCATGCCGATGTTCTTCTGCGCGCCGCCGAACAGCACGCCGTACTTGGCGACATCCATGGGACGCGACAGGATGTGCGACGAGGCATCCGCGACGAGCGGAATGTCGCCGAGATCGGGCAGTTCGAACGCTTCCACGCCATCGATGGTTTCGTTGGTGCAGAGATGCACGTAGGCCGGATCGTCAGAGAGCTTCCATTCGCTGAACGCCGGCACGCGCGTGTAGCCCTTCTCGGTCTTGCCATTCGCCGCGAGGTGCGGCGTGCCGTACTTCTGCGCTTCCTTGAACGACTTCGCGGACCACGAGCCGGTCACGACGAAGTCCGCCGTTTTTTTCTTGCCGAGCAGGTTCATCGGCACGATGGCGTTTTCGCCGATGCCGCCGCCCTGCAAGAACAAAATCCGGTGCGATGCCGGCACGTTCAACAGTTCGCGCAGATCAGTCAGCGCTTCTTCGTGTATCGACATGAATTCCGCGCCACGATGGCTCATTTCCATCACGCTCATGCCGCTGCCGTGCCAGTCGAGCATTTCGTCGGCGGCTTGTTTCAACACTTCTTCGGGCAAAGCGGCCGGACCGGCGGAGAAATTGAACACGCGCATGTGGAATCCCGTGGTGCAGAAGCGAGAGCGGCGAAAGTCAACGAAACGCGATGAATATTCGCGAAATCACGCTCAAAAAGAAATGGCTGCTTGCGCTTGCGCGCAAACAGCCATTATCGCACTGTCCCGAAAACCCGCCAATGCGAAGTCGGATGACCCCGCCGCCGGATTTTCGAAGGACGATGCCGCCGTGCTTACTTGCCCGGCTTGACGCTTGCCACTTCCGAATCGGCTTGCGTGCGCGTTGCCTTGATCGATTGCGGCATGTACTTTTGCATCAGACCGTTCACGACATCACGGCCAACCTGGTCCTGAACCTGAATGAACTTGCGGCCAGTCGGGCTCTTGTAGAACGTGGTCAGATCCTTGATTTCGTCGGTCGTGTAGTACTTCGCGTAGGCGTCGTACTGAGCTTGCATGGCGTCGTGACGGAAGGAATCCGTGGCGAACACCTGACCTGCGGAATCAACCAGCTTCGGCACTGCGTTTTTTTGCAGCGTCGGCACGGCAGCTTGCTTTTGCTTGTCGTTCAGGGTCTTGTTCTCGGAGAGCGCGTCCGACAGGATGGCCGGAACGAGCTGCTTCGATTGCATCTGAGCGCTGTTGCCGATTGCGCTGACCAGCTTTTGCGCGTCGATCGCGTCGAGCAGATCCTTGATCGCAGCTTGCTTGGCCGGATCAACCGGTGCTGCTGCGGGTGCCGGCGCGGCCGACTGAGCCGGCGCCTGATTCTGAAGCGACTGAGCCATCGCGAAAGTCGGCACGAAAGCGGCCAGCAACATCCACTGCTTGAAACGTCCTTGCATCATTACTCCCTGTTAAAAATATCCAGTTCTGCACTGGCGACGGGCTTTCGCGTTTCGGTTCCATGATGCATCGACTTCATGCGAGGACGGAGCGCCGCAAAAGTGCCCAAGTCGCGCAGCTTAACTAATTCAGGCTTACAAAAGCGATAACGAATGCGCCGCGACACAAAAAGTATCAGGCGCCTTCTTCGTTCGGGCCGCTTTCGCCGGTGTTGGAATCGTCAGGTTCGGATGCCGCGCCGTTCGCATCCGCCTCGCCTTCCAGCGCGGCTTCGGCTTCGGCCTCAGCGATATGTTGCAGTCCCGACAATTTCGTTCCTTCGTCAAGGCTGATGAGTGTAACACCTTGAGTCGCACGCCCCATTTCGCGGATTTCCGACACGCGCGTGCGGATCAGCACGCCTGCCGTGGTGATCAGCATGATCTCGCTTTCCGGCTCCACGAGCGTCGCCGCGACCACGCGGCCGTTGCGTTCGGAGGTCTGGATCGCGATCATGCCCTTCGTGCCACGACCGTGACGCGTGTACTCGTTGATCGGCGTGCGCTTGCCGTAACCGTTCTCGGTAGCGGTCAGCACTGACTGATTTTCGCCGCCCGCAACCAGCATGGCGATGACCTGCTGCCCGTCTTCCAGTTGCATGCCTCGCACGCCGCGTGCCTCGCGGCCCATCGCGCGGACATCGTTTTCGTCGAAACGCACGGCCTTGCCGGCATCCGAGAACAACATGACGTCATGTGCGCCATCGGTGATCGCCGCGCCGATGAGGAAATCGCCCTCATCCAAACCAACCGCGATGATGCCCTTCTTCAACGGACGACTGAATGCTTCGAGCGGCGTCTTCTTGACCGTGCCCAGCGAAGTGGTCATGAACACGTACTTGTCCGCCGAGAACTCCTTGATCGGCAGCACGACATTGATCTTCTCGCCGTCCTGCAGCGGGAACATGTTGACGATCGGACGGCCGCGCGAGTTGCGCGAGCCTTGCGGCACTTCGTAGACCTTGATCCAGTACACGCGGCCGCGATTCGAGAAGCACAGCATGTGATCGTGCGTGTTCGCGATGAACAACGTATCGATCCAGTCGTCTTCCTTCATTTGCGTGGCCTGCTTGCCGCGCCCGCCGCGCTTCTGCGCGCGATACTCGGACAGCGGCTGCGACTTCACGTAACCCGTGTGCGACATGGTCACGACCATGTCCGTCGGCGTGATCAGGTCTTCGGTGTTCAGTTCCGTTGCATTCAGCTCGATGCGCGAACGGCGTGCATCGCCGAACTCGGCGCGAACCTGGCCCAGTTCGTCCACGATCATCTGGCGGATACGTTCCGGGCGCGCCAGGATGTCGAGCAGATCCGCGATTTGCGCCATCACGTCACGATATTCGCTGGTGATCTTGTCCTGTTCGAGGCCAGTCAGGCGTTGCAGACGCATTTGCAGAATTTCCTGCGCCTGCACATCCGACAACTTATACAGACCGTCTTCCTGCAAACCGTACGCCGGGTTCAGCCCTTCCGGCCGATACGCCAGCCGCCCGCCCGATTCCTCGGTCTCGGCGCGCGTGAGCATTTCGCGCACAAGCGACGAATCCCACGGACGCGCCATCAATTCCTGCTTGGCGATGGGCGGCGTCGGCGCGGCTTTGATAATGGCGATGAACTCGTCGATATTTGCGAGCGCAACAGCCAGACCTTCCAGCACGTGTCCGCGATCGCGCGCCTTGCGCAGTTCGTATACAGTGCGCCGCGTCAACACTTCCCGTCGATGCGACAGGAAGCACTCGATCATTTCCTTCAGATTCAACAGCTTGGGCTGGCCATCGACGAGCGCGACCAGATTCATGCCAAACGTGTCCTGCAACTGCGTCTGCTTGTACAGGTTGTTCAGAATGACTTCCGGCACTTCTCCGCGCTTCAGTTCGATCACGACGCGCATGCCGCTCTTGTCGGATTCGTCGCGAATATCGGAGATGCCCTCGATCTTCTTTTCATTGACGAGTTCGGCGATGCGCTCGAGTAGCGTGCGCTTGTTCACCTGATAAGGAATCTCGTCGACGATGATCGCCATGCGCTGGCCGCGGTCGATCTCCTCGAAGTGCGTGGTCGCGCGCATGACCACGCGCCCGCGCCCGGTGCGATAACCGTCGCGCACGCCGGCCACGCCATAGATGATGCCCGCGGTCGGAAAGTCCGGCGCCGGCACGATCTCGATGAGTTCGTCGACGGTCGTTTCAGGATTGTTCAGCAGATGCAGACAGGCATCGACGATTTCGCGCAGATTGTGCGGCGGAATGTTGGTCGCCATGCCGACCGCGATGCCGGCCGAACCGTTGATCAACAGATTCGGGATACGCGCGGGAAGAACGAGCGGTTCGTTTTCGCTGCCGTCGTAGTTCGGGCCGAAATCGACGGTCTCCTTGTCGATGTCCGCCAGAAGTTCGTGACCGATCTTCGCCATGCGAATTTCGGTGTAGCGCATGGCGGCGGCGTTATCGCCGTCCACGGAACCGAAATTGCCCTGGCCGTCCACCAGCATGTAGCGCAGCGAAAACGGCTGCGCCATGCGCACGATGGTCTCGTAGACCGAGGCGTCGCCGTGAGGGTGGTACTTACCGATCACATCGCCGACGATACGCGCCGACTTCTTGTAGGGGCGGTTCCAGTCGTTGTTCAGCTCGTGCATGGAATACAGCGCCCGGCGATGCACCGGTTTCAGGCCATCGCGCACATCGGGAAGCGCACGTCCGACGATCACGCTCATCGCGTAATCGAGATACGAACGGCGCATTTCCTCCTCGAGGGAGATTGGCAGAGTCTCTTTGGCGAATTGATCCATTATCCGTGTCTTGAACTGTGCAGCGGCGACACGGCAGCGCGTCCAGGACATTCGCACGCCAGCCGCACGACGTGCGCCGGTGTGGCGCGCAGCCGACGCACGCTGCGGCGCTGCGGACGCAGCGCATCAAAAGATTCTAACATGCGCGATATGCCGCCCCGGACGCGTGCGTATACATAGTGTTGGTGCTGACGTCGATCGCCGCCAGATGAAAGCCGCGTGCACGATGCGCAACGCCGTACCAATTACTTACAAAAACAGCGGGAACGAATCAATCAATTCGTCATCGCGTCGGGCTATCATGCCGCCTCATCGTTTCGCCGGTACGGGAAAACGCGGTGATAAAAATTCGCAGGAAATGGCCCTCGGGCACGCAAAGTGCGCATGTTTCGCGCTCTCTACGGCCCAAAGCGGCTCCTGTTCCCTGCTTGTTGCTCATGCACCACATAAGGTTGCGGGCGAACTGGGTGCGGGGATATTTTTATCGTTGCAAGGGAACGATATGGCAAAATGCCAACGCACAAAGTTAGACACTGCTCGAAGTCTATACAACGCGTTGTGTTCCGTGGGAATGTTATACTTCGAGCAATGTATGACTAGTCTTCCGTCTACAGGCTCGCAGTAAACCTGCGGTAATCTCAATTTCGAGAGGAGAAATATGAATAAACTTTCAAAGCTCGCGTTCATTGCAGCTACCGCAGTTATGGCTGCATCGGCCTCGGCGCAGTCCGTGCCGGCCTCGCGACAAGCTGTGAACGATAACTGGGTGAATGGCACGGGCGAATATGTGTGGATGAACGGCACGAACGAACTGTGCTGGCGCGACGCATTCTGGACCCCGGCTACGGCAAACGCGAAGTGCGATGGCGCACTGGTCGCTGTTGCACCGACGCCGCCGGCCCAAGTGTCGCCGCCGCCGCCGGTCATTCAGTCGCAAAAGGTCACCTATCAGGCCGACGCTCTGTTCGACTTCGACAAGGCCGTCCTGAAGCCGGCTGGCAAGGAAAAGCTTGACGATCTCGCATCGAAGATCGGCGCGCTGAACCTGGAAGTCGTGGTTGCAACGGGTTACACGGACCGCATCGGTTCGGACAAGTACAACGATCGTCTGTCGCTGCGCCGTGCGCAAGCTGTGAAGGCGTATCTGGTCAGCAAGGGCATCGAAGCCAACCGTATCTACACGGAAGGCAAGGGCAAGCGCGACCCGGTTACGAAGGGCAGCTGCACGCAGAAGAACCGCAAGCAACTCATCGCCTGCCTCGCGCCGGATCGTCGCGTGGAAGTCGAAGTTGTCGGCACGACGCGTCAGCCGCAACAGTAATTGCGAGCTGTCTCGTAGCAGATCGAACCCCCGCCTCGGCGGGGGTTTTTTTATGCGCGAAACATCGGGCATCCGGCGCAAATATCGATGTCGGGTCGCGCCCGAAGTCGATTCGCCTTTTTGCCGACCTATTGCGCCGCCTATATACTCGCTCTAACCGATTCACGACTTTGCATCACGACTCTGGAAGCCTCATCACATGACCAACGTCGATCCCCACGAACTGCAGAAATTCAGCGAGCTTGCGCATCGCTGGTGGGACCCGAACGCCGAGTTCAAGCCGCTACACGAACTGAACCCTGTGCGACTCGACTGGATCGATGCACACGCGCATCTCACGGGCAAGCAAGTGCTGGATATCGGCTGCGGTGGCGGCATTCTGTCGGAGTCGATGGCGGCGCGCGGCGCGAAGGTCAAGGGCATCGATCTGTCGTCGAGTGCGCTTGGGGTAGCGGATCTGCATAGTCTCGAGAGCGGCGTGGAAGTGGCGTACGAGGAGATCGCCGCCGAGGCGCTCGCCGCACGCGAACCCGCGTCCTACGACGTCGTCACCTGCATGGAAATGCTCGAACACGTGCCGGACCCGGCGGGCACCGTCGCCGCATGTGCGACGCTGGTCAAACCGGGCGGCTGGGTGTTCTTCTCCACGCTCAACCGCAACGCCAAGGCGTATCTGTTCGCGGTCATCGGGGCGGAATACATCGCGCGCATGCTGCCGCGTGGCACGCACGATTACGCGCGCTTCATCAAGCCGTCTGAACTCGCGACCTTCGCGCGCGCGGCATCGCTCTTGCCGGTGGATCTCAAGGGCATCACCTATCGCCCGTTCTCGAAGCGCTTCGGCCTTTCGGACGACACGAGCATCAACTACATGATGGCTTGCCGCCGGGAAGCCTGACGCCATGATTCAAGACGATCCCACAGGCACCATCATCACTCGTCCCCTTCCCGACGATCCCACGCCCCTGCCTCAGCGCGTCGCGGACGGCGACGGCCTCGGGCTGTGTCAGGCCGTGTTGTTCGACCTCGACGGCACCATCGCCGATACCGCGCCGGATCTGGTCGCGGCGGTCAACAAGATGCGGCACGATCGCGGTCTCGAAATGCGGCCGCTCGAAGCGCTGCGGCCGTTCGCCTCGGCCGGTGCGCGTGGGCTGCTTGGCGGCGCGTTCGAGATCGGACCGGAGCATCACGATTTCGCGGCGATGCGCGATGAATTCCTCGCCAATTACGAAGCCGATCTGTGCATCGAGACGACGCTGTTTCCGGGCATCGCCGAGTTGCTCGATCAGCTCGATGCGCGCGGCGTGCGCTGGGGCATCGTCACGAACAAGGTGACGCGGCTTGCGGCGCCGCTCGTCGGTCTGCTCGGGCTGGATACACGCGCGGGCTGTCTTGTGTGCGGCGACACGACGCCGCATTCGAAGCCGCATCCCGCGCCGCTTCTGCATGCGGCGGAGTTGCTGGACACGGTGCCGGAGCGCATCGTCTATGTCGGCGATGATCTGCGCGATGTGCAGGCGGGGTTTGCGGCGGGCATGATCACCGTCGCGGCCGCGTACGGCTATTGCGGCGACGATATTCCGCCGCAGCGCTGGCACGCCAATCACGTCGTGGCGTCGCCCGAAGAACTACAACAATTGTTGCGCGACATCGGCTAAAACGCGTGAGGACGCGGCTTGAAAGTGCCGCTCTTCGCCTTTATATCGGCTTTCGTGGGATAATCGCTTTTCCGCTTGGGGGCGACCTGGTTTCGACAGGGGTTGCAAAGCGGCCAGGGCATGTCGAGGCCCCGTCACCTCGTAAATAAGCGGGAAAAACGTAACTGCAAACGACGAAACGTTCGCACTGGCAGCCTAAGGGCCGCCGTCCTCTGCCTAGCTTACTGACGGGCTAGAGTCGCAAGACCGGTAGCAATACCGACAGAGGTCATATACGTCAGTTAAGCCTTGGTGGTGTCACGACATCCGGGTCGAAAACCTAGTGAATCGCCTTAGCGCAGCGTGTTCGTCCGCGTCGCTCGGGTTAAATCAAAAGACAGAACTACACATGTAGAACTGGTCGTAGAGCGCTTTTGGACGCGGGTTCGATTCCCGCCGCCTCCACCAACTTTTGAAAACCCGCATCAGTCCGCTGATGCGGGTTTTTTATTGCCCGACGAATCTCATGCGCAAAAAAAAGCCCCGCATGGCGCGGGGCAAACATCCTTGAGAGACATAGCCTTGGCAGAGACGTCCTTGGCTACGTCGAACAGAATAGGCTTATCGCGAAGACCTTCACATCGGATAGCTCCGAAACTAGCTGCCTACTGGCAATAAACTCCCCGGCCGCGCATCCTCCGGAAAGCTCCTATGTTCCGCTCGGGTAAATGCACTTATTCTCCACCCACTCGAGTTCGCCTCGGCAACAAGAGTCATTCCAAGTACTTTGGCCTCGTCTAGCACGAGGCCTTTTTTTTGGCCTGCGCCGACACAAAAGGCCTGTCAAGCGATCGATCCAACCGGCATGTTCGCTCGGCCACCGACCGATCCAACGGGGTCACGTCATTCTTCTGCTTTATCCTAACGGGCTGGCGCACGGACTCGCGCCTTCGGGGAGAGCATGCTGAAAGGCGCATCGATGCAGTGGTTCCGGGTTGTCTGTTCGATCCTCGCGTGGGCGATCCCCGCGGTGATCTCCAATCAGGCGCGCGCCGCCACACCTTCTCCTTCGCCGGATTGTCACGCCGGCACGCTCATCACCGTCGTGGCGCATCTGGATGACGACCTGCTCTTCGTGAACCCCGGCATCAGCGACAAACTCGATGCGGGATGGTGCGTGACTACCGTGCATCTGATCGGCGGCGCGAACGGCGCGAAGTTCGATTACGTCGTGCTGCGCGAGACCGGCACGAAGCTCGCCTACGCGCGCATGGCGAACGTGCCGGATCAATGGACCGAATCGACGGTGACGATCGCCGGGAAACCGGTGCATCAACTAGTGCTCACGAAGCAGCCGCGCGTGAAGCTGCTCGAACTGCGTCTGCCGGGCGGCGCCGTGCGTGGCGGAAAAGTGCCGCTGGGCCTGTTGTGGGAACGCGGCCAGACGCTTTCGACCTACCCTCTGCACTCCGATGGCACGGGCGCCACGACCTACGACCGCGCATCGCTGATGGCGACACTGCGCGCGATCCTCGCATCGGCCACGGAAATTTATACGCTCAATCCGGACACGGTCGCCTTCATGGAGCATCCGGATCACATTCTCGCGGCGCGCATCACGCGCGTGGTCGCGCAGAGCCTGAACCGGGATCTGCCGATCGGCTATCACATCACCTATCCGACCGGCGGGCTGCCCAAGAATCTCGATGCCGCGCAAACGCTCAGAAAGCGCGACGTGGTCGGCAGCTATTTCGCCATCGACGGCGACGATGCAGGCCACGTCTTCGGCGAGTACATGTGGGATGGCAACTGGGTCGCGCGCCGGTACTTCAGCATGGCGCACGCGAACGATGCCGGCGCGGAGTTCCAGCTTCGTCCATTTCAGCTCGTCAACGAATATTCGAGCCGATGCATCACCTCCGACGGCGCGACACACGCACCGCTGCTCGCCGCCTGCGCAGGCACGCCCAAACAGAACTGGTACTGGCAACAACTCCCCGCCAATCCGGGCGAAAAGAACGACGCCCTGCTCGTCAACGCGGCGACGCGCGCGTGCATCGCGGAGAAAGAGTCGGGGCTTGTCGAAGAAGCGTGCAATCCGACAAGCGCCGCGCAACGTTGGACGCCGTGGGATTTCGGCTTCGTTTATACGCCGCTTAACCATTGTCTCGGCGAGAAGGACGGCGCGCTCGTCGCGAGCCGTTGCTCGATGCTGACCGCGCAATACCGCTGGTCGCCGTCATCGCAGACCGTGTGGACGGACACGCGTCAGGAAGGCGCGCTGTTCGGCGACGTGAAGGGCACGGGCCGCGACAGCGCCGTCTACGTTCAGCGACGCAAGGACGGCCCGGGCTTCAACGTATGGGTCGCGGAGATGTCGCGCATCGATCAGGCGTCGCCGTGGTATCTGAATGCCGTGCCGTTCGACCCGCAAGCGGCGACCACGCCAACCTGTCAGGCCGACACGATGTGCTTCGACAGCGCGCGCTTCCTGCTCGGCGATTTCGACGGCGACGGCCGCGCCGACCTCATGGTCATCACGCCGCGCAACGGCGGCACTGCGTTCTGGCTCCTGCGCAGCGCGGGCACGCATTTCGAAGCGCCGCGTCTTTGGTATCAGACGACGGCCCAGTGGACGCCGGATATCGCCCAGCAATACGTCGCCGCGGATTTCACAGGTGCGGGCCGCGCCGATGTGCTAATCGCGCAGAAGCGACCGGATGCGGGACTTGACTTCTGGGTGCTGACATCGAGCGACAAAGCGCCTGTACGTTGGCTCGAAGCGCGCGAACTGGACGCAAGCGCCCGCCTCTTGCCCGCGCGCGTTCAAGGCTCGAAGCACACAGGCCTGCTCGCCTTGGAAGACGTCGATGGCGCGCTCGCGCTCTCGCAATTTACGAACGACGGCAACGCGTTCACGGCAAGCTATCGCACCAACACCTACACGCAATTCAAGGCGGCGTACGCGAAGGTAGTGGCGGGCGATATCGATGACGACGGCATCGACGATCTCACCGTGCTCGCCCCGCAAGCCGATGCCACCGGCACGCACGTTTTCACGATGAAAGGCGGCAAGGTGTTCGGCCCGGCGCGCGAAGCCGCCACGCTCGCGGGCGTCTCCTACGCGGACTCGATGCCCGCGATCATCCGCCACAAAGACAACGAAGATCACGCGACGCTGATCCTTTTCCGGCGAGCGAACGCACGGCTGCAGGACTACTACTACACGGGCGGCGCACCGAGTCTGTCGGGCTACGATTTCGACGCTTCGGGCGCGCTCGGGCCGGTGCAAATCTGGGGTGATTTGCCGGGGTTGTTCTCGGAATCGCTGTGGCTAAAAACGCTCGCCTACTGGAGCAAATAAAAACGCGCCGCCCGATAAAGGGCGGCGCGTTTTCTTCACATCGAAATCAACTCAAGCCAACCCGCAGATTCAGCACATCGCGCGCGATCGCCAGATAGCGGTCCGCCGTGCTCTGCAAGGTAAAGCCATTCAGCGGACGCGTGGTGCGCGGCTGCGTGAGCGCCTCGCGAAGTGCGCGGCCGTAGGCATCGATATCGTTCGTATCCAGCAGCTTGACGCTCGGGAAATTGCTCGCAAAGGCAAACGACGGAATCTCGTTCGCCACCACCGGAATGCTCGACGCCAGCGCCTCCAGAAAGCTCACGCTGTGCGCCTCGAAGCTCGACGGCATGGCATACACGGTCGATTCACGCAAAATCTGCGCGACGTTCGTCTGCGGCCCTTCGATCGACACGCGCTCCGTCAACCCGAGTGCGGCGACGCGATCGACTACCGCCTTGTGATACGCCAGATTCTCGATCACGCCACACAAAAGCAGCCGTGCATCCGGTTCGGTGCGCGCGACATGCGCGAACGCTTCGACCGTCTGCAACTGGTTCTTCTCGGGGATATAACGTCCCACCTGCACGATCTGCCTGCACGCAGCAGGCATCGACGCCTGCGGCTCGCTCGCGAAGCGCGACAGGTCCACGCCGTTCGGCACGACGATCATCGAAGGATGCGAGCCGATCTCCTTCACGTAATCGTCGATCTGTTTCTGCGATACACCGATCACCGCTTTCGCGCGGCTCGACAGCAGACGCTCGGCGCGCAGCAGCGCGCGATTGGCGAAGTCGTTCGCGCCCGAGTGCATGACCCAGACGATCGGCACGGCCGTCGGCAACGCGCGCACATAGAGCGCCGGAATGGTCGCGTGCGCGAAGATGATGTCCGGCCTGAACGTGCGAATCGCGCGATGCAAAAACAGCAAACGCCCGAGCTTGCCCAGGTTCTTGGTCGGAAAAATGCAAGCCACGCCGTGCGACGCAAGCTCGGCGCTGATGTGCTTGAAATCGTCGTGCTCCGGCATCAACGAGGCGATGCACACGCTGTGCCCCGCGTGTTGATGGCCAATTGCCACGCCTTTTGCCAGTACCTCTGCGCCCGATAAGCGGGGCGCCAAAATGACTTGAAGAATACGCATCGTGCAGTCCCTCGGCTGTTTCCGAAGTGTGCTTCCAAGGACACATGATGCCTGCAATCTCGTGACCCCGTTGCCGCTTCGCCGCAATGTTCGAGCCGCCTACATGCGGTCGCGGCACACTTCCAGTTTTTCTTCTTTGTATAGATTCATGAAACGCGCGCGCCATGAAACCCGATCAGCGACACGCCCGGTTAAGTTACTCCTGACTTCATACCAAACGCACGCCATCAGGTAGTGTTTTTCGGTCGGTGTTCGTGGCACTAAAAGCGTTGTGCGGCGCGGCGCACGCCGGCATTGCACCATGTGCAACGAGAGGAAAATTCAGACACGATGCGCACGATACGACGCGCGAGTTGACACGAACGCGGCGCAATTAACGCGCCGCGTTGTGGAGGGAAGGTCAGTTGGAGTTGCTTTCGTAGTTCGGGCACTTCAGATTGCACCCGTTGGGGTCGCCGTCATCGGCTTTGCGGCGCAGCGCCGACTTGCCCGTCTGATACTTCCCCGACGGCGCGGACGCGGCGAACTGCATCTGCGGATGCTGGTTCAGACGGAATTCGTCCTGTAGCACGCCGCCGGGCACGCCGGGCGAATTCTGCGCGAAAGCAACAGGAACCAGATAAACCGCACCGGCGATAAGCGCGGCGGACGAACAAGCGAGCAACGTGAATTTCATGGCGATAAGTCGCGCGGGCGACGCGTCGAAAACAAAGGTGGAACCGGACTTTCCCGAGGGCGGCGCAACGGGCGCTGCGCCGTGGGCCAACCGTTAGGTTAAACCATATCGCCCGGTGTGACAGTTTTTGTAGGACTACGCCTCTTTACGGTTCGTTTCGAGGATGCATAGGCATGATCAGCCGCGCAAGCCGTCGTCCACTTCGAGCACCGCGCCGCAATGCGCGGGATCGTAGCCTTCGAGGTGCGCCACGCTGTCATTGAACGCGTCGCTGCGAAGAATGCGCAGCACCGAAGCGAGCCGCGCCTCGTCGAGCCGCGCGCGTTCGCAAGCGAAAAAATAGTCCTCGTCGACGATCGGAATGAAGTCCAGCGCGAAGTGCTGCGCCGCCGGCTGCACGCCGAAACCGAGGTCCGCCATGCCGCTCGCGACGAACGCGGCAATTGCCGAATGCGTGAGTTCGGTCGTTGCGTAGCCGTTGATCTGATCGGGATCGACGCCGACGTTGCGCAACGAAAGATCGAGCAGCATGCGCGTGCCCGAACCCGGCTGACGATTCACGAAGCGCACGTCATCGCGTGCGAGATCGCGCAGGCCCGCGACAGCCTTGGGATTCCCCTTCGGCAAAAAGAGCCCCTGCGTGCGCCGCGTCAGATGAATCAACTGATGCTTGCCCGAATCCAGAAACGGCCGGTAAATCTCGGCGCAGGTCGCGCGAAACGGCCCGATCGGCAAATGAAATCCCGCCAGTTCGCATTCGCCACGCGCCAGCGCGCACACGGCCTCCGCACTCTCGCGATACTTGATATCGACCGGCACGCGCTGTTCGCCGAGCGCGCGCACGAGCGTCGCGACTGCATAGCCGTGCGAAGCATGAATCCGCACCTGCGACACCGCGCCCGACAGCCTGCGATTCAGTTCGCTCGATACATCGCTGGCGACGGACTGCATCGGCGCTTCGAGCCGCTCGTTGCACACACGCTCCGCACGCAGCACCGACTCGCCCAGTTCCGACAGCACCGACCCGCGTCCGCGCGATTTCGTGATGAGCGCGCCGCCCAGCCGCTGCTCGATTTCGCGCAACAAACCCCACGCATGCCGATAGGACAAACCCTTAGCGCTTGCGGCATTCGCGATGCTGCCCGTCTGTGAAACAAGCTGCAAAAGCGGCACGACCGCGCTGAGACTGGTTTCCCGGCCATCGGCGTCTCTCAGGATCAGCTCGGCGCGGCAGTCGACATCGACCATATGTTTTCCCTCCTCCTATTGCCAAGATATATCACGACGCCTATTGTTCTTTTTGAAGCTCGGCGCCTTTCATTATAGTCACCGAATATGCGCTGATAAAACATATGCCGAGCTTGTTGGAGGAGCCCACAATGACACACCCGCAGCTGTCCGCTGCCGCATCCGAAGACCTCGTTCGCCGTCACGCGATTCAAGGCGCGACGCTCATGACGATCCTGCACGCCATTCAGGACGAAGTCGGTTACGTGCCGGCATCGGCGGTGGCACCGCTCTCGCGTGCGTTGTCCTTGTCGCGTGCCGAGGTGCATGGCGTCATCACCTACTATCACCACTTTCGTTCCGCGCCGCCTGCGCGCGTGACGGTGCAACTGTGCCGCGCCGAAGCGTGCCGCAGCATGGGCACCGAGGCGCTGAAGGATCACATCGAAGCGCACACGGGTTGCCAATTCGATGCTGGCCACGCGGAAGACACCGAACTCGAATCGGTCTTCTGCCTCGGCCAGTGCGCGCTTTCTCCGGCAATGACGATCAACGGCGAACTCCACGCGCGCGTCACATCGGTCAAGTTCGACCGCCTGTTCGCCGCCGCGCAATCCAAAGTGACCGAGGTGACGGCATGACGCGCATCTACGTACCCTGCGACTCGGCCGCACTCGCGCTCGGCGCTCAAGCCGTGGCCGATGCCATCGCCGATGAGGCGCAACGTCGTGGCATCGACGTGCAGATCGTGCGCAACGGTTCGCGCGGCCTGTTTTATCTGGAGCCGCTTGTCGAAGTCGAGACGGCGGAAGGCCATCGCATCGGGTATTCGAATGTCGAAGCCGAGGATGTCGCCGCGCTGTTCGACGCGCGCTTTCACGAGGGCGCGGAGCATGAAAAGAACGTCGGCATCGTCGATGAGATTCCGTATCTGAAGAACCAGCAGCGGCTCACGTTCGCGCGCATCGGCAAGACGGACCCGCTTTCCATCGACGATTATGTGGCGCTCGGCGGCTTGCAGGGCTTGCGCAACGTGCTCGACATGAATGGCGATGCCGTGGTTCAGGCGCTCATCGATTCGGGCTTGCGCGGACGCGGCGGCGCGGCGTTTCCGGCGGGCATCAAATGGAAGACGGTGCGCGCGGCGCTGGCGGATCAGAAGTACATCGTCTGCAATGCAGATGAAGGCGATTCCGGCACGTTCTCCGACCGGCTCGTGATGGAAAGCGATCCGTACATGCTGATCGAAGGCATGATCGTCGCGGGCGTGACAGTGGGCGCGACCACGGGGTATATCTACGTGCGTAGCGAGTACCCGCATGCCATCGCCACGTTAAATCGCGCGATCGATAAAGCGCGTGATGCGGGTTGGCTCGGCGCGAGCGTGCTCGGTTCGTCGCATGCGTTCGATCTTTTCGTGGCGAAGGGCGCGGGCGCGTATGTGTGCGGCGAGGAAACCGCGCTCCTCGAATCGCTCGAAGGCAAGCGCGGGATCGTGCGCGCGAAGCCGCCTGTCCCGGCGCTGGTCGGTCTGTACGGCAAGCCGACGGTCATCAACAACGTCATCACGCTGGCCACGGTGCCGATCATCTTCGCGAAGGGCGCGACGTTCTATCGCGATTTCGGCATGGGACGCTCGCGCGGCACGCTGCCGTTTCAGATTGCGGGCAACGTGAAGCAAGGCGGGCTCGTCGAACTCGCGTTCGGCGTGACGCTGCGCGAACTCGTCTACGACTACGGCGGCGGCACGGCAAGCGGCCGTCCGGCGCGCGCGGTGCAGGTCGGCGGTCCGCTCGGCACGTATCTGCCCGAAAGCCAGTGGGACATTCCGCTCGATTACGAGGAATACGCGAAGGTCGGCGCGGTAGTCGGCCACGGCGGTCTCGTGATTCACGACGACACCTCGAATCTCGCCGATCTCGCCCAATACGCGATGCACTTCTGCGCGCTCGAATCGTGCGGCAAGTGCACGCCGTGCCGCATCGGTTCGACGCGCGGCGAGGAAGTCATCGCGAAGATTCGCGGCGGCGATACCTCGGCGAAACAGATCACGCTGCTGCGCGAACTGTGCGACACGATGGTGTCCGGCTCGCTCTGCGCGATGGGCGGCATGACGCCGTTCCCGGTGATGTCCGCGCTCGACCATTTCCCCGAAGATTTCGGCTTGCCCCGCACGCCCGCGCAGAAGGCGGCGTAACAAGGAGACAACCATGTCCAACACCAACAACGGCTGCGGCTCGGGAAACTGCGCGTGCAAGAGCGCGGCTTCCGTGCAGCGCCGCGATCCTTTCGACGATACCGATTACGGCACGCCGCTGCGTCACGCGGATGTCGATGTCACGCTGGAAATCGACGGCGAATCCGTCACGGTTCCGGCGGGCACGTCGGTGATGCGCGCCGCCATCGAAGCGGGCGTCAACGTGCCGAAACTCTGCGCCACGGATTCGCTGGAACCGTGGGGCTCGTGCCGTCTGTGCCTCGTCGAGATCGAAGGCAAGCGCGGTTATCCGGCGTCGTGCACCACGCCTGTCGAAGCGGGCATGAAGGTGCGCACGCAGAGCGACAAGCTGCAATCGCTGCGCCGTAACGTGATGGAGTTGTACATCTCCGATCACCCGCTCGATTGCCTCACCTGCCCCGCCAACGGCGACTGCGAGTTGCAGGACATGGCGGGCGTGGTCGGTTTGCGCGAAGTGCGCTATGGCTATGAAGGCGCGAATCACCTGAAGGACAAGAAGGACGAATCGAATCCGTACTTCACTTACGATCCGTCGAAGTGCATCGTCTGCAATCGCTGCGTGCGGGCGTGCGAGGAAACGCAGGGCACGTTCGCGCTGACGATTGCGGGGCGCGGCTTCGAATCGCGCGTCGCGGCGAGCGAAAACGTGCCGTTCATGGAATCGGAGTGCGTGTCGTGCGGTGCGTGCGTCGCTGCGTGCCCGACCGCGACCTTGCAGGAATCGAGCGTCATCATGCTCGGTCAGGCGGAGCATTCGGCGATCACGACTTGCGCGTATTGCGGCGTCGGCTGTTCGTTGAAGGCGGAGATGAAAGGCAGCACCGTCGTGCGCATGACGCCGAACAAGAATGGTCAGGCCAACGAAGGTCACGCGTGCGTGAAAGGCCGCTTTGCGTGGGGTTATGCCACGCACAAGGACCGCATCAAGAAGCCGATGATCCGCGCGAAGATCACCGACCCGTGGCGCGAAGTGTCGTGGGACGAAGCGATCGGTTATGCCGCAAGCGAGTTCCGGCGCATTCAGGCCAAGTACGGACGCAATTCGATTGGCGGCATCACTTCGTCGCGCTGTACGAACGAGGAAACGTATCTCGTGCAGAAGCTGGTTCGCGCGGCGTTTGGCAACAACAACGTCGATACCTGCGCGCGCGTGTGCCATTCGCCGACCGGTTATGGCCTCAAGACGACGCTCGGCGAATCGGCGGGCACGCAGACCTTCGCCTCGGTCGAGCAGGCCGATGTGATCGTCGTGATGGGCGCGAATCCGACGGACGGGCATCCGGTGTTCGGCTCGCGTTTGAAGCGCCGCATTCGCGAAGGCGCGAAGCTGATCGTGATCGATCCGCGCCGCATCGATATCGTCGATACGCCGCATGTGAAGGCGCAGCATCATCTGCAATTGCGTCCCGGCACGAACGTCGCGATGGTCAATTCGCTCGCGCATGTGATCGTGACCGAAGGCTTGATGAAGGAAGATTTCATCGCCGAGCGATGCGACACGCGCGCGTTCGGGCACTGGCGCGATTTCGTGGCATCCGAAGAAAACTCGCCGGAAGCGATGGAAGCGGTCACCGGCGTGCCTGCGCACAAGGTCCGCGAAGCCGCGCGCGTCTACGCGACGGGCGGCAACGGCGCGATCTATTACGGCCTCGGCGTCACCGAGCACGCGCAGGGTTCCACGACGGTCATGGGCATCGCGAACCTCGCGATGGCGACGGGCAACATCGGGCGCGAAGGCGTCGGCGTGAATCCGCTGCGCGGGCAGAACAACGTGCAGGGCTCGTGCGACATGGGCTCGTTCCCGCACGAACTGCCGGGCTATCGCCATATCAGCGACGGCGCCACGCGCGCGCTCTTTGAAGAAGCATGGAACGTAACGTTGCAGGACGAGCCGGGCTTGCGCATCCCCAATATGTTCGATGCCGCCATGCACGGCACGTTCATGGGCCTGTACTGCCAGGGCGAGGATATCGTTCAGTCGGACCCGAACACGCAGCACGTGGCGGATGCCTTGTCGTCGATGGAATGCATCGTCGTGCAGGACATTTTCCTGAACGAGACCGCGAAGTATGCGCATGTGCTGCTACCGGGTTCCACGTTCCTGGAAAAGGACGGCACCTTCACCAATGCAGAACGCCGCATCTCACGCGTGCGCAAGGTCATGCCGCCGCTCGCGGGCTTGTCCGACTGGGAAGTGACGATCAAGCTCGCCGCCGCGCTTGGCTATGAGATGAACTACCGTCATCCGTCCGAGATTATGGATGAGATCGCGCGTCTCACGCCGACTTTCCATGGTGTGTCCTTTGCGCGGATCGACGAACTCGGCAGCATTCAGTGGCCGTGCAACGAACGCGCGCCGGATGGCACGCCGACCATGCATATCGACGAATTCGTGCGTGGCAAGGGGCGTTTCGTCATCACCAAGTTCGTGGCGACGCCGGAGAAGGTCACGCGCAAGTATCCGTTGCTGCTGACGACGGGGCGCATTCTGTCGCAGTACAACGTCGGTGCGCAGACGCGTCGCACTGAGAACTCGCGTTGGCACGACGAGGACCGGCTGGAGATTCATCCGGTCGATGCGGAGGATCGCGGCATCAAACACGACGACTGGGTGGGCATCGAATCGCGTGCGGGGCAGACGGTGCTGCGCGCAAAGATTTCCGAGCGCATGCAGCCGGGCGTCGTTTATACGACCTTCCACTTTCCGGAGTCGGGCGCGAACGTCATCACGACGGATTCTTCCGACTGGGCGACCAATTGCCCGGAATACAAGGTCACCGCTGTGCAGGTCATGCCGGTGGAGCAGCCGTCGCAATGGCAGAAGGAGTACTCGCGCTTCAACACGCAACAGCTCGAATTGCTCAACCTCGCTACTTCGACATCAGGAAAATAAGCAATGGATGTCGATAATTTGATCGAGATGGCGAACCGCATCAGCGAGTTTTTCGATTCGATGCCGGATCGGGAGGAATCGCTGGATGGGGTCGCGGATCATATCCGGCGGTTTTGGGAGCCGCGCATGCGGTTGGCGATCCTGAATGCGTTGGATGATCCTGATGCTAGGGCTAGCATGGAGCCTTTCCTGCGCGAGGCGTTGACTAAGCATCGGGGGGATTTGATGCCTAAGGCTATTGTGACTTGAAGGGGCTGCTGTCTGCATGTCGTGCAAGGGGCTGCTTTTGTTTGGGCTTTTATTGCAGTAGCCGCCTCCCCGGCGGGGGGGGTAACTTTCTTTGCTGCTGCAAAGAAAGCAACCAAAGAAAGCAGCTTCGTGCAAGGGGCTTCTCTTGTTTGTGCTGTTTATTCAGTAGCCGCCTCCCCGGCGGGGGGGTAACTTTCTTTGCTGCTGCAAAGAAAGTCACCAAAGAAAGCAGCTTTTTACACCATGCACGATGGCTGGAAAGGGTTGGTCTGGATTAACGGATACAGTGGCCGCAATAGGGCTTTCCACGCTTAACAAGCGCTTAGGCAACCTCGCGATTGCGCGCTCTCAGAATCAACGCTTAGTGGACCGCATTCATGCTTTCGGCCATGCGCTTCGCGCGCCGAGAACTTGAGAACGGAACCCCGCAGCCTATAAGCGCCCAGCCACCTCACACTTCCCCGCAAGATTGCTATTCGGCCCTACCTTGATTAGTGCTCCGACTAAAGGTGACTGCCGTTGGTGTGCGCGCTTTGCCCAGAAGCGCTAACCAAGGTAGGGCCCAATGGGAGAGGTGCGATGTGGCGTGATGTGGCTGGGCGCTGATACGCTGCGGGATTCCGTTCTAAAGCTCTCGGCGCGCGCAGCGCATGGCCGAATGAATGACTGCGGTCCACTGAGACCAAAGGATTCGAGCGCGCAATCGCAAGGTTACCTAAGCGGCTTTTTACGCGTGGAAAGTCCTATTGCGGCCACCGTATTGGTTAATCCAGACCAACACTTTCCAGCCATCGTGCATGGGGGTAAAAGCTGCTTTCTTTGGTGACTTTCTTTGCAGCAGCAAAGAAAGTTACCCCCCCGCCGGGGAGGCGGCTACTGAATAAACCGCACAAACAAGAGAAGCCCTTTGCACGAAAGAACAACAAACACACTTCGAGTGCTACCGTCCACGATTAATCTTCCCGATATTCCTGCGCCGCCTGCGTCTCCGACCCCTGCACCTCCTGCGCCCCAAACCACAATTCGCAATGCCGCAGCAACGCATGCACATCGGAAGGCGCACGCCCTCTCGCCGCGATATACCCATCCGGCCGCACAAGATAAAACGCAGGACGCGTGCGTCCGTAATTATCGGTGAGCGAATGCGCACCTTCGCCAGTCGTATCGGTAATACGCCAAACCCGCACCGCGTCCGGCAGAATGGCTTCAACAGACTTCACCAGCCCATCCAGATCAGGATCGCGCATGGCGTGCGCAACGGTAATCGTCGCCGGCGCGAGCGCAATATCATCCTCCCCCGTAGGATTAACGAGCAGGAACAGCGAAAAGCACGCCGGATCGTGCAGATCGAAAAGACAACCGACACCCGGCCAGCGCCCGAGCGGCCCATCGACCACATGCACACGCGCATCCGGCGCACGCTCGCCCGCGCGCGGACCACCATCGAGCAGACGCTCAAGCGTGAGCGGGCTCTTGCGATAGTTGATCGACAGCTCGCTCACCGTGCGGCGCATGGCATCGCGCAAAGGGCCGATGGCGGCAAGCGCAGGCATGACGTGATCGCGCATGATCTTCATCGGGCCGTGTTCCGCGCCCGCCATTTGCGTGAGCATGCTCGACTGACGCAGCACATCGCGTTCGATCGGATGCCGCTCCGCGTGATAACTATCGAGCAAGCGGTCAGGCCCGCCGCCGCCCAGCGTGCGCGCGATTTTCCAGCCGAGATTGAGCGCTTCCTGAATGCCCGTGTTCATGCCCTGCGCGCCCGCCGGACTGTGCACATGCGCGGCATCGCCCGCGAGAAACACGCGTTGCGTGCGCAGGCGCTGCACCATGCGGCTGTTGAGATGGAAATACGATGACCACTTCAGATCCGACAGCGTCACACGATGATGCACCCGCCGCGCCACCAGCGCCCGGCAAGCATCGAGACTCGGACCATTGCGCGGCTGCGCGCCATTTTCGAGCGCGCTGACGGCCGTGGGCGCGAGGTCGGCGATCAGGCGTGCGCGGCCATCGCCCATCGGAAAGAGCGCGGCCAGTCCTTCGCCTGACGCGAAGATATGGAACTCATCGTCCGGCCAGTCCGACTCCGCCTGAAGATCGGCGAGCAGGAAAGTTTGCTCGAACGTCTTGCCATCGAAACCGATTTCCAGCCGATGCCGCACGAAACTATGCGCGCCGTCCGCACCGATCACATACGAAGGCCGCAGCAATTCCTCGCGTCCGTTCGGATGACGGAGCATCGCCTGAAGGCCCGCCGAACCCTGCGTGAGATCGATGACTTCGACGCCGCGTTCGATGTGAACATCGAAATCAGCAAGATGCTCGGTGAGGATTCGTTCGGTCTGCGACTGATCGAGAAACAGCAGATAGGGATAGCGCGTTTGCAGCGGATCGAAGTCGAGCCGGGCAAGACGCTGACCGTTGGAGTACAGATTCGCCACGCGCGCGCGATGCCCAAGTTCGAGAAACGGCTCGACGATACGATGCTGCTCGAACAGTTCGAGCGTGCGCGCCTGAATGCCGATGGCGCGCGAATACGGCGACGGCGCGCGCGCCCGGTCGACGAGCCGCACGGGGATGTTCGCCCGCGACAGGCTCATGGCGGCGGCAAGCCCGGTCGGCCCCGCACCGACGATCAGCACGGGCGCGACATCGAGCCGCTCGGGCGGAAGGTTCGGGTTCAGCTTAGGGCCCGGCATGCGGTCCTCCGTGAATCGACACGGGTTCTAGTGTACGCCGGTGACGCGTGATCGTTTCTCAGTGCGCGTGTCCCCCCTCCGCCAGTACGCACGACTGGCAGACCATGCCGAACTCCACTTGCACGGTCGAGTGATGCATCGCGTAATCGGCGCGCAATGTGGTGACCACGTTCTGCACGAAGGCATCGCCCGGATGGCCGGCCGGCATCACCAGATGCACGGTCAGCGCGTTTTCTGTCGTCGAGAGCGCCCAGACGTGGAGATCGTGGACATCGGCGACGCCGGGCAGGCGCGTGAGGTACGCACGAATGCGCGTGGTGTCGATGCCCGGCGGCACCGCGCCCATCGCGAGGCGCATGGCATCGCGCCCGAGTCCCCACGTGCCGTACACGATGACCGCGACCACGACGATACTCATCAGCGGATCGATCCAGCTCGCGCCCGTGAACAAAATGATGAGCCCGCTTACCGCGACGGCGGCGGAGATCGCGGCATCGGCGGCCATGTGCATGAACGCGCCGCGCACGTTGAGGTCTTCCTTGCTGCCGCGCATGAAGAGCCACGCGGAGAAGCCGTTCACGATCATGCCGACGAGCGCGACGATGAACACATCCAGCCCCGCGACCGGCGCGGGATTGAGCAAACGCTGGATGGCTTCGAGCACGATCGCGCCGCACGCGAACAGCAGCAGCGCCGCGTTCGCAAGCGATGCGAGGATCGACGAACTGCCGAGCCCGAAGGTATAGCGCGCGTTCGGACGTCGCCCGCCGAGCCACACCGCGCCCCACGCGAGCAGCAGGCCGAGCACGTCTGAGAGATTGTGACCGGCGTCGGCGAGCAGCGCGGTGGAATGCGCGAGGATGCCGTACACGGCTTGCACCACCACGATCACCACGTTCAACCCGACCGCCAGCGCGAACGTGCGGCCCTGCCCTTCCTGCGGCGCGTGATGATGGTGATGACCGCCCGCGCCGTGGTCGTGGCCTTCGTGGCCGTCGTGGTCATGGTCTTTGTGGTCGTGGTCGTGATGCGAATGCGTGTTCATCGTTATGAGTCTTCGTTCAGTCGATGTCGGTCGGTTCGGCGACGTGTTCGAGCAATTCACCGAGCATCCCGCTGATATGGCGATCCGCCGCCGCGTAGAACACTTGCTTGCCTTGCCGCTCCGCCCGCACGATGCGCGCCGCCCGCAGCAGCCGCAGATGATGGCTCACGAGCGACGCAGAAAGCCCGAGCGTCTCCGCGATGGCCCCAACCGCGCGTTTCTGCTCGACGCACGCCAGCACGATGCGCAAGCGCGTAGGGTCGCCGAGCAAGCGAAAAAGGTCGGCAAGCGGCACGACGCGTTCATCGGACGCCAGCGCAACAGCAGAAGTTGAGTCGATGGATACCACGGCAACCTGACAAACATGTGAATAGGTGTTCATATGTTAAGTACCATCAGGGCAACATGTCAACCGATGCCGGGAAGTCTGCCGGTGCGAGTGTGGGAAAATGGCGGAGTTTGCACACTTTTCCCGTCATGGACACAGATTTTGCCCGCGGCTTCGCGGCCCATCGTGACGGCCGCCTCACCGAAGCGGAGCGCGATTACCGCGCTGCGCTCGCCGTCGAACCTGCTCACGTCGATGCGCTTCACTACCTCGGCGTGCTTCGCCATCAGCAAGGCAAGCACGCGGAGGCGGCCGAGCTCGTCGGTCGCGCGGTGGATCTGCGTCCGGGCGATGCCGGTCTGCAACTGAATCTCGGCAACGCATTGAAGGCGCTGGGCCGCATCGATGACGCCATCGAGCGCTTTCGCAACGCGCTCACGCTCGCACCGGGCTTTCCGCTCGCGCAGTACAACCTCGGCAATGCCTACACGCTGATCGGCCGTCACGAAGACGCCGCCGATGCCTTCGAGAAAGCCCTGCGCGCGCAGCCCAACGACGCCGCCGCCTGGAACAACTTCGGCAACGCGCTTTCCGCGATGAAGCGCTTCGAGGAAGCCAGCGCCGCGTTTCGCCGCGCGTTGTCGATCCGGCCGCGTCACGCGGGCGCGCACAACAATCTCGGCATGGCGCTGAACGCCATCGGCGATACGCTTGGGGCCATCGCACACTTTCGCTCGGCTATCGAGGTCGAGCCGAAGTACGCGGCGGCGCATTTCAACCTCGGCAATCTGCTCGATACGCACGGGCATCCGAAAGACGCGCTCGCACCGCTCGAGATGGCCATTGCGTTGCAGCCGCATTTCGCGCCCGCGCGCTTCGGTCTGGGTCACGCGCTCGCCAAGCTCGGGCGTCACGAGGAAGCCGTGTCGTGCTACGAACGCGCGGTCGGGCTCGATCCGAAATACGGCGTGGCGTGGCTGTGCCTCGGCAATTCGCATCTCGCGCTGGCGTCCCCGCGTGCGGCGATTCGCGCGTTCGATCAGGCGCTGCGGCTCGATGCCGACATGCCCGCCGCGCATCTGAACCGGGCCATCGCGCTGCTCGCCAGCGGCGATTACGAACGCGGCCTGCCCGCCTACGAATGGCGTCTGCAAACGCCCGGAAGCGAGCCTGCACCCGACTTGCCGCGCTGGAACGGCGAGCCGATGCCGCAAGGCACGCTCGTCGTGCGCGCGGAACAGGGCTTCGGCGACACGCTGCAATTCGTGCGCTTCGCGGCGTACGCGAAGAAGCGTGTCGGCACGCTGGTGCTGGAAGTGCAGCCGTCGCTGGTGCCGCTGATCGCGCCAGCGGCGCATGCGGTGCACGTCGAAGTGAAAAGCAAGAGCGATGGCGTGAAGATGCACGCCGATGCCTTCTGTCCGCTGCTCTCGCTGCCGCACGCGCTCGGCATCTCAAACAAGGATGCGTTGCCCACGCGCACGCCCTATCTCATCATTCCGGCCGATTACCGCCGCAAGTGGCGCGATTGGCTCGGAACTCAGGAGACGCGCAAAATCGGCATCACCTGGTCAGGACGGATGCAGCCGGGCGAAACGCGTTCCGCGCCCGTCGAAACGCTTGCGCCGTTGTTCGCGATCGAGGGCATCGAGTGGGTGGTGTTGCAGCCGTTTCTCACCGATCACGAACGCGATGTCCTGCTCGCGCAACCGCGCGCGGAGTCGATTCATCGCGTGGAAGGCAAGCTCGGGAATTTCGCGGATACGGGCGCGATCGTCGATCGGCTGGATGCGGTCGTGTCCGTCGATACATCCGTTGCGCATTTGGCTGGTGCGCTCGGCAAACCGCTCTGGGTGATGCTTCCGTTTGCGCCGGACTGGCGCTGGAACTCGGGCGCGGATCGGGACAGCACACCGTGGTATCCGAAGGCGAAGCTGGTGCGTCAGCGCGCGCCCGGCGACTGGGCTTCGGTCGTCGAGGAAGTGGCCAAAGCACTGCAACAGCGCGCGGTCACCGCATAAAAAAACCGGGCTTCAAAGGCCCGGTTTTTTCATCGAACATCGACGCAGTTCACGCCGTCTTGTACTGATTGCGCGCTTCCGTCGAGCGATACAGCACCAGCGTGGCGATCAACCCGCAGATCGCGGCCAAGCCCATCCACAAACCCGGCGCAGCCTTGTTGCCGGTCGAATGAATCAGATACGTGGAGATGGCCGGCGTAAAGCCGCCGATGGTCGTCGCGAGACTGTAGGCCATCGAGAAGCCGGTGGTACGGACATCGACAGGCATGACTTCGGTGAGCGCCACGACCATCGCGCCGTTATAGCAGCCGTACAGGAACGAGAGCCAGAGTTCGACCATCAGCAGACGCGCGAACGAAGGCTCGGCGACCAGCCATTGCACCGCCGGATACGACGTCAGGATGGTGAGGACGGTGAACACGAGCAGCACCGGACGGCGACCGATACGGTCCGACACCGCGCCCGCCAACGGCAGCCAGACCAGATTCGACAGACCCACGCAGACCGTGACGACGAGCGCATCGACGGCGTCGAGCTTGAGTACTTCCTTGCCGAAGGTCGGCGTGTACGCGGTGATCATGTAGAACGATACGGTCGTCATGATGACCATGCCCATGCCCGCGATCACGATGGGCCAGTTCTGCGCGATCGAGCGCGCGATCTCGCCCATGCCCGGACGATGCTTCTTCGCGAGAAACTCGTCCGTCTCACGCAGCGAGCGGCGGATGATGAACAAGAACGGCACGATCAGGCAGCCGATCAGGAACGGCACGCGCCAGCCCCACGCGCCCATCTGGTCAGCGGGCAGCAGGCGGTTCATCAACACGCCGATGAGCGCTGCGAACACGACCGCCACTTGCTGACTGCCGGACTGCCACGCGCAATAGAAGCCTTTGTTGCCCTTGGTCGCGATCTCGGACAGATACACCGACACGCCGCCCAGTTCCACGCCCGCCGAGAAGCCCTGCAACAACCGCCCCGCCAGCACGATGATCGGCGCAATCGCGCCAATGGTCGCGTAGCCCGGCACGAGCGCCACGCATGCGGTGCCGATCGCCATGAGCGTCAGCGTGAGAATCAGGCCCTTTCGTCGCCCGTGATGATCGATGTACGCGCCAAGCACGATCGCGCCGACTGGCCGCATCAGAAAGCCCGCGCCGAATACGGAAAGCGCGAGCATGAGCGAGGCGAATTCGTTGCCGTTCGGAAAATAGGTCTTGGCGATGGCCGAGGCGTAATAGCCGTAGACCATGAAGTCGTACATCTCAAGGAAGTTGCCGCTGACGACACGAAATACCGTCTTCGCCTTCGACTCGTTCGCGGGTGCTACGTGGGCTGATGACATGGGACTATCTCAAAATCTGGCTGAGGGGCGCGAAGAATTCTTGGATTAGGGTTAACCCGTTACGATTTTGTAAATGGTGGGTTGGCTCCAATCTTACCGCGCAGCCCGGCTCCTTTGCACACAACTTCCGCTAAAATGGGGCAAAACGAGCTTACATATGCCTAACAATCAGCCTACGTCGGCACTGCGTTTGCGCGAGGCAGACGCGCGCGACACGTCCCTCATTGCATCGATGCATGCGCGTAGTTGGATCGCGGCGTATCGCGGCATGCTGCCCGATGCGTATCTCGATGACGAAGTGCAGGCGGATCGCGCCGAACATTGGAAAATCCGCATGCCCGAGATCGAAGCGGGCGCGGGACGCGTGTTGATCGCGGAGCGCGACGGCGACGCGATCGGCTTCGTCTGCATGATCGAGTCGGATGAATCGGGCAGCGTGCTGATCGACAATCTTCATGCGTTGCCGGGGTATCGCGGAAGAGGCGTCGGCACCGCGATGCTCGACGAAGCCGCGCGCTGGGCGCGTTCGCGCGGCGCGCGTGCGATGCATCTTTCCGTGCTGGAACATAACGAAGCAGCAATCGGCTTTTACGAATCGCACGGATGGCAACGCATGGCGCGCGAAGCCGATCATGTGGCAGGCATCGACGTGTTCTCGCTGCGCTACGCGTTCCCGCTCGCCTGAACGGGATAAACACATCAGACAATCGACGTCAATCAGCATTCCTGTCAAAAAAAGACAATAGGAATGTTCTGGTCGCGGGACGTTCGTTGCTTTCGTATGATCGCGGGTCAATTTGGCAGTCCCCGCGGTAGACGCTCAGACGCCGCTTCTTGCGGCCCGGACGTCGGCGCGCCCTCCTGGAATTCTCATGACCGACCCGCTGATCGTTGTAGAAGGCAGTCTTCGCCTGCCATCGCTGCGCCCGCTCGCCGATCCTCGCTTCAGTTTCGGTCGTGAGTGGTCGATTACACACAACCGCCCCCTGCTCGCCCAGAGCGAATTCAAGCTCTATGGCGCGACGTTCGAAACTGCTTACGTCAAACCTTTTTCGCTTGCGGATGCCGCATCGCGCTATCGCCCGCTGAGCATCTGGGCCACGTTGACCGAAAAGCCCGCGCGCCGGTCCATGTTCGGCTTCAGCCGGAAAAAAGATGCCGCGCCTGTCTCGAAGTCAGGCAACCAACCCAAGGCCGAACCCATTCAACTCAACGTCACGACGCCGGCCAAGCCGGAAACGCTGGAGTTCCGATTTCCCAATGCACTCAAGGCGGCCATCGTGCTGGCTTGTGCGGCGTTCGCGGCGTGGATCGTCTATGCGCATCAGCAGCACGCGGGCGATGGCGCGCATTCCTTCGAAGGCGTGCAATCGAGCAACTCCCTGCCATTCGTCACGCCCGCGCTTGCAGCGCCTCAGGCGGACGCTCTCGTTCGCGTATCGGATAAGGCGGCTGCCGGACAGGCAGCGCCGATTGCGAGCGCGCCTGTGCAGGCTTCGGCACCGGCACGTGTTGCGAGCTTGTCCGATGCACGCAAGGTCGCGAAGCCAGCCGTCCGTCGCGCGGTGCGCGTGGCGAAATGGACCCGGCACACGACGGCGGGCCATGCAGCCAAGTCGCGCAAGCGTGGCGGCGCTTACTACATCGCTCGTCCGGCGCGTGCTCCGAGCGGCGCGATGAACACGGAAGCGCTCTACAGCATGCTCCAGCATTCGCCGACGCTCGACAGCAACGTCGGCACGGGCGCTTCTCGTTCCAACGCCGCGCAGTGATCAGCGCCCACTCCACACAACCTTTCCGGCACGACGTCACTATGAAGCACACCAGTCTTATCCGCTTGGCGACGTGGACCGTCGCGCTGTTTCTCTGCTGCGCGTTCGCGCCGTTTGCCGACACGTTCGCGGCTACCGCGAATCAGACCGCACCCATCGCCGAAGACCTGTCGGACATCAAGGCCGATGGCGCGGGCAATGTCGCGGGCAACGTCGGCGAATTGCAGGATCTCATCAAGGGCGGCGGCCTGAACGAACTGCGCTCGTCGCGTAATGCGAGCTATGGCGCGCAACTCTATTTCCTGCCGAAGGACATGGTGTATTACATCGCGCTGTCGCAGGAAACACGCTTGTGGCGCGTCGTGAAAACGCAGGACGAGAGCCGCGCCGAGTTCGTGTATGCGCAGTTCGCGCGCAAGAGCTTCGATCTCGCCGATGGCGAAATTCGCCGCGTGCGTCTGCAGGCGCAAACCGCGCTGCTGGATCGCGTGATCGAGGTATCGGCGAATCGTGCGAACCGGTTGTCGGCTGATATCGCGCTGGCGCAGCAGCAGGACGCGCAAGTCTCGGAGCGTCAGCAGAAGTTGCAGGCGGAATCCTCGGCGCTGGCATCCGACAAGGCCGAAGCCGAACGCAAACTGCGCGCATTGCAGCAACAAGTGGATCAGCTTCAGCGTCAGAGCGAAGCCGGTTTGACGCCGGTGCGCTGAACGCGTCGTCGCATCGGCTTAAAACAAAAGGCTCGCTTCATCACGAAGCGAGCCTTTTTTGTATCGAGCAGCGTTAAATCAGAACCGCGTCTCGCGCGCCACGCGCAGGAACGTATCGAGCAGCGGCGTGCAGTCGAGCAATTCCCCGCCGCCCGCGCGATGAAACTCCGGATGCCATTGCACGCCGACCACGAACGGCGCTTTCCGATACCGCACCGCCTCGATAATCCCGTCCGACGCCGACACCGCCTCGATATTCAGATCGCGTCCGACCGATTTCACCGCCTGATGGTGGATCGAGTTGACGAGCGCCTCACGCTGATTCGGAAACATGTTGACGAGCGTCGAGCCATCCGGAAAGCGAATGGAATGGCGATGCTGATCGTACTGTTCGTTCACGTGGATGCCCGCCGTCGGCACATCCGTCGCGATATCGCCGTAAAGCGTGCCGCCGAACGCCACGTTGATGAGCTGACAGCCCCGGCACACGCCCAGCACCGGCTTCCCCGATTCGATGAACTCATGCAGCAGTTCGAGTTCGTACATATCCCGCACGCGGTCGCCCGGCCATTCGGGACGCGTGATGGTTTCCTCGTAGGACTGCGGCGAGACATCCGCGCCGCCTTGCAACAGCAATCCATCGAGATGCTTGGCGTAGTCGCGCAGCCGGATATTGCTCGTATGCAGCATGCCCTGATTGCCGACCGTCGGAATCATGAACACGAGCACATCGCGCGACATGACCCAATGCGCGATGGATTCCTCCAGATATTGCAGCGTCTTGCCGCGCAGGCCCTTCGCACCCGGTTCCGGATGAAAGATGCGCGCCGACACGCCGATGCGCAGCGTGCGCTGCGTCATGCGCTGTCCGGCGCGGTCGAAAATCTGCCGCGCGCGGGCTGCGATCACTCGGCCAAAGACCGACCACGTGGAATCCGATTGCTTGAGATACGCGGGTTGCGCGTTCGCGCCGGCCTGATCGGTCGCGGGCAGCGGCGGGACGTTGAGCTTGCCGAAATCGGGCGTGGCGGAGATTTCCGGCGGGAAGCCGACTGCGGGACGCACGGTAGCGCGTTCAGCGTCAGCTTGATCCGCGGTGGCGGCTTCGGCGTCTGTCGCGGCTTCGAGGTTCTGCGCGAGATTGGCGCGCGCCGTGGCCGCAGGCGGAACCATCCGCGCTTCTACCGTGGAAGCGCTCGATGGCGAATCCGTGGAGGCGCGTTCGCTTGCGGTTGCTCGAGGTCCGGGCGCGGATGCCGCCGCTGCCGCATCCGGCGGCGCGGTCGGATTCGCGCTGATTCCGGCATCCCGCAACGCCTGCGCGTCCGGTGCCGAAGAATCGGCGCCGCTTCGCCGGGGATCAATGGCGGGAGTGCTGCCCGTCTTTGCGTCGTTCGAGGTGTTGTTTTCGCTCATTCCGTTTCCGGGCGTCGTTGCGCACTAAGAATGGACAGAGACCCAATTATCCGCCAGTGGGCCGGACGCGGCAAACCGGCACACATTTACTCACATTATCGCGAGAAGCGGTAACACGGTGAGGCAGGGGCGCATCGAAAACGTTCAATGATCGCGCGGTTCCTCGAAGGTCTCGCGCAGCGCGATCTGCATGGTCGCGTGGATCTTCACGCACCATCGCCACAACACGGTGAGCAGCAACGCCGCGCACAGCAGCACGGCGACCATCAGGCCGAAGGGCGGAAGAATGCCGCCCGAAAGCGCCGCCACCAGCAAAAAGACACCGAACATGGCGACGATTGGAATGAGTCCCGACACGGCGCTTCGAATCGCGCGCGTGAAGCGCCCCGCCGTCGCGGGCTGCACGCTCACTTCGGCCAGCAGCAACGCGAGCGATTCGAGCTTGCGATACACCGCCACCAGAAACGGCAACGCGACGATCAGCGCCGCGCTCCACAACGCCACGCGTTGCGCGTTGTCCGTATCGAGCCAGCGCGAGAGATAGCCCGATGCAAACGGCGCCGAGTACGATGCCCCGAGAAAGATCGCCGCGACCAGCGCCAGATTCACCGCGATCTGCAACACGATGCGCCGCGTCATCGAGAACAGCGTCGGGCCGCCGGTCGCGGGCGTCAGGCTCGCCAGCCATTGCGAGTACATGCCGAAGGTGTTGGCGACTGGCGCAGGCATGGCGCGGGCGAGGCGCGAGGTGATCGGATCGGCCGCGCGCATGAGATACGGCGTGAACAGCGTGGTGAGCGCCGAGACCGCGACCGCAATCGGATACAGAAAGCTGCTCGTGACATTCAGCGTCAGCCCGAGCGAGGCGATGATGAACGAGAACTCGCCGATCTGCGCGACGCTCATGCCGACGCGCATCGACGTGCGTCCGTCCTGACCGGCGAGGAACGTGCCGAGCCCGCACGACACGATCTTGCCGATCACAACAGCAAACGTGATGACCGCGATCGGCCACGCGTAATCGACCAGCACGGCCGGGTTCAGCAACAGCCCAATCGTCACGAAGAAAATAGCCGAGAACGTATCGCGCAACGGCGCGATGAGATGCTCGATGCGCGCGAGACTACGTGACTCCGCCATGATCGCGCCGATCAGAAACGCCCCGAGCGCGATCGAATAATCCAGCTTCACGACGAGCAGACAGAAGCCGAAGCAAAACCCCAGCACGGTAACGAGCAGCATCTCGTCGCGCCCGGTGCGCGCCACGTAATCGAGCGTGCGCGGCACCGTCAGAATGCCGACGACGAGCGACGTGACCATGAACAGCAGCAGCTTGCCGAGCGTCGCGAATGCGAGCCCCGCGCTCACCGAACCCGTCTGCGCCACGCCCGACAGCAGCACCAGCATGGCGATGGCGAGAATGTCCTCCACGATCAGAATGCCGAACACGAGCTGCGCGAAGCGATCGCCCTTCATGCCGAGTTCCGACAGCGCCTTGACGATGATCGTCGTCGACGAAATGGCGAGCATGGCGCCGAGAAAGAGCGAATCCATCGCGTTCCAGCCGAACCAGCGGCCGATCTCGTAGCCGATCCAGATCATCAGCACGATCTCGGAAAGCGCCGCGACAAACGCGGTCGCGCCCACGCGAAACAGCTTGCGCAGACTGAATTCGAGACCGAGCGAGAACATCAGGAACACGACGCCCAGTTCGCCGAGCGTCTGGATGGTGGCTTCGTCGTGAATCAGGTTGAACGGCGGCGTGTACGGCCCGATGATGACGCCCGCAGCGATATAGCCCAGCACGACCGGCTGCCGCATGCGGTGGAACAGCACCGTGACGACGCCCGCGATGGCCATGATCACCGCGAGATCCTGAATGAACGCGATCCCGTGATGCATCCGATCCTATCCTTACAAAATGATTAAGCGATAGGCGATGTTACCGCAGGGCAAGGGTTTCGCGGGGAAACCGGCGGATCGGCAGGCATAAAAAAGCCCGCTCGATTCGAGCGGGCGTTCACCAGCAATTCATTCAGCAGACGAAGCGCTCAAACCGCCGCTTCGTTCTCCTCGCCGGTGCGGATGCGGATCACGCGCTCGACTTCGGCCACGAAGATCTTTCCGTCGCCGATCTTGCCGGTACGCGCCGCGCCGATGATCGCGTCGATGACCTGATCGGTTTGATCGTTCGCCACGACCACTTCGATCTTCACCTTCGGCAGAAAGTCCACCACATACTCTGCACCACGATAAAGCTCGGTGTGTCCCTTCTGACGGCCGAAGCCCTTCACTTCCGTGACCGTCAGACCCGTGAGACCCACTTCGGCCAGCGCCTCGCGCACTTCGTCGAGCTTGAACGGTTTGATGATGGCGGTGATGCGTTTCATGGCGTGCCTCGCGTAGAAGGATCGGATGTTCAAGGAAGGTCGTCACTCGCGTGACAGATGCCTTCGATTCTAGCCGCGTTTCATCGCGTCAGCGGTACGGTAAACCGCGAGGTCGATGCAAAAAACGCGTTATTCGGTCTCCGGAATACGTTCCAGGTCCTTGAGCCACACCGTGGATTGCGAATCGCTCGGTGCGCGCCAGTCGCCGCGCGGTGAAAGCGAGCCGCCCGAACCCACTTTCGGTGCATTCGGAATGCATGAACGCTTGAACTGACTGGTCCGGAAAAAGCGATCCAGAAAGATGCGCAGGTTCCGGCGAATGTCGGCGAGCGTGTACTGATTGCGCGCAACGGTCGGGCCTTCGGGCCATTCGCCAGCATCGCGATCACGCCACGCGGCGAGTTCGAGAAACGCGACCTTTGTTGGTGCAAAACCGAAGCGCAGCGTGTAGTACAGATTGAAATCCTGCAACTCGTACGGCCCGATCACGCTTTCCGTCTTCTGCTCCACCGCGCCGCTAGTCTTGCCGGGAATGAGTTCCGGGCTAATGTCCGTGCTCAGAATGTTTTCGAGCACATCGGTTCCCGTGTCGCCGATCTGCCCCGACTCCGCGACCCACCGCACCAGATGCGTGATGAGCGTTTTCGGCACGCTCGCATTCACGTTGTAGTGCGACATGTGATCGCCGACGCCGTATGTGCACCATCCGAGCGCAAGCTCGCTCAGATCACCGGTGCCGATGACGATCGCGTGATTAAAGTTAGCGAGCCTGAACAAATGGCTCGTGCGCTCGCCGGCCTGCACGTTCTCATACGTGATGTCGTATTGCTCGCCGCCCTTGCTGTGCGGATGACCGATGTCCGCAAGCATCTGCACGCAACTGGGGCGTATGTCGATTTCCTGCGCGGTGCAGCCGATCACGTCCATCAGTTCGCGCGCCTGTTTCAAGGTGCGGTCGCTGGTGGCGAAACCCGGCATGGTGTACGCGAGAATGTTCGAGCGCGGCAATCCGAGGCGGTCCATCGCTTTCGCGCACACGAGCAGCGCATGTGTCGAATCCAGACCGCCCGACACGCCGATGACCACCTTCGACATGCCCGACGATTGCAGCCGTTGCAGTAACGCCTGCACCTGAATGTTGTAGACCTCGTTGCATCGCTCGTCGCGGCGGGCGGGATCGGAGGGCACGTAGGGAAAGCGTTCGACGTGGCGTTCGAGCGGCAGCTTTGCATCCATCGGAATCGAAATGGGGAAATCGATCACGGTGAAGCCATCCACTTCGTCCGCGTGGATGCGCGTGGATTTGCCGAACGTGACTTGCCGCATGCGCTCGCGCGACAGCCGCTCCAGATCGATATCCGCGAAGATGAGATGCGACTCGCCCGAAAAGCGCTCCGACTCCGCCAGCAGTTCGCCGTTCTCGTAGATGAGCCCTTGCCCGTCCCACGCCATGTCGGTCGACGATTCGCCATCGCCCGCCGACGTGTACAAATACGCGGCGACGCATCGCGCCGATTGCTGCCCGACCAGTTGATGCCGGTACGCCGACTTCCCCACCACGATATTCGAAGCCGACAGATTCACCAGCACAGTCGCGCCCGCGAGCGCCGCATACGACGACGGCGGAATCGGCACCCAGACGTCCTCGCAAATTTCCACATGAAAGCGGAACAGCGGCAGATTGCGAATCTGGAACAATTGCGCCGCGCCGAACGGCGCGTCCTGACCGCAGAGCGTGACGGTGCGCGTGGTGGCTTCATCGGCGGGACTGAACTGACGTGCTTCGTAGAACTCGCCGTAATTCGGCAGATAGCTCTTCGGCACCACGCCCTGAATGCTTCCGTTCGCGATGACGACCGCGCAGTTGAACAGCTTGTGCTCGCAGCGAACCGGCGCACCGACGATCAGCGCGATGTCCATGTCCTTCGATGCATCGAGGATGCTTTGCAGCGCGTCCTCGCAGGCATCGAGCAAGGCGCGCTGATGGAACAGGTCATCGCACGTATAAGCGGGAATGCCGAGTTCCGGGAACGCCGCGAGCACCGCGCCGCGGGCGGCGGCCTGCTGCGCCAGCGCGATGGTTTCCGCCGCGTTGAAGGCCGGATCGGCCACCTTGCAATTCGGCACGCCCACCGCGACGCGCGCGAAATCATGACTGTACAAGTTGAAGAAGTTTCGGCTCATGTTCGACAGGTCCTGCGCTTGAAAAGCGCCTTTCACAAAGGCTCGGGCGTGATGCAATCGATTATCGCACGCGCATTCAGCCCTTTTTTCTGAAAGGGGTATGCGCTTCCAGTTCCACGATATGCTGGTCCATCGCTTCCGTTTCGGCATCGAGAAATTCGGCGATGGCATCCGCGAAACGCCGATCCGCGATCCAGTGCGCGGACCATGTGGGTGTGGGCAGCATGCCGCGCGACATCTTGTGCACGCCCTGCGCGCCGCCTTCGAATCGCGCCAGTTTATGTTCGATGCAATACGCGATGCCCTGCATATAGCACGTCTCGAAGTGCAGCCCGGAAACGAACTCGCGCGTGCCCCAGTAACGCCCGTACATGATGTCGCCGCCGATCATGTTGAGCGCGCACGCGAGCCGCTTGCCGTCCGCTTCCGCGATCACGAGCAGCATGCTGTCGGGGGCATCGGCATGAATGCGGCCGAAGAAATCGCGCGACAGATACGGCGGATTCCAGTGTTCGCGGTACGTGTTCTCGTAGCAGTCGTAGAAGAAATCGAGCGCCGCGCGATCGATCTGCGCGCCGCGCAGCCACGTATAGGTGACGCCTGCATCGAGCACGCGGCGGCGGTCCTGCTTCACCTTCTTGCGCTTGTCGTGGCTCATCGTCGCGAGAAAGGCGTCGAAGTCCGGATAGCCGTCGCCGGGCAAGTTCTCCCAATGGAACTGCACGCCTTCGCGCAGCATGAAGCCCGCATCCGTGAGCGCTTCGATGTCCTGCTCTTGCGGAAACAGCACATGGAGCGAGGAAATATCGAGCCGCTTCGTCAGTTCGATCGCCCCGCGCGCCAGCAACACGCGATCCTCGTGATCCGCCGCGATCAGGCGCGGCCCCGTCACCGGCGAGAACGGCACGGCGGACAACGCCTTCGGGTAATAGCGCAGGCCGTGGCGCTCGAAGGCATCGGCCCAGGCGTGATCGAACACATACTCGCCGCGTGAATGCGCCTTGAGATAGAGCGGCATGGCGCCTGCGAATTCATCGCCACGTTTAAGGATCAGATGATGCGCCCGCCAGCCGGTGCGCTTGACCGCGCAGCCGGTTTCCTGCAACGCTGAAAGGAACGCGTGACGCACGAACGGATTGTCGCCGGCGAGCCGGTTCCAGTCCTGTGCGGGAATATCCTCCAGCGTGTCCACCACATGAATTTCGACCTCGCGCTTCAACAGGCAACCTCGCTTGAATGGACAGACGGAACGCTCAATACACTCATTCTCGCGCAACTCGCATGTTGACGCCGGAGCGAAGCCGTCATTCACGCGCCCCAACGCGGTGCTTTCGGCGATAATGCGCGGCAATCCTACTGTGCCGAACCGTCATGATGCCGTGGTTCCTCTATCTGATCGAATGCGCCGATGGCAGCCTCTATACCGGCATCGCGACGGATGTCGAGGCGCGCTTCATCGCGCATGCGAGCGGCAAGGGCGCGCGTTATACGCGGGCGAGAAAGCCGGTGCGCGTGCTGGCATCGTTCGAAGTGGCGGGACGGTCGGAGGCGTTGCGGGCGGAGTATCGCGTGAAGCGGTTGAATGCGCAGCAGAAGCGTGCGTTGATCGCGGGAGAAAGGACGCTGGATTCAGTGTCGCCGCCCTTGCCGCTCGAAGAAACATAAAGCGCGGCACAAGCAAAAAAGGCAAACCTCACAGTTTGCCTTTTTCGTTTCTGCGGCTGCGTGCGCTTACTTCTTGAAGTTCGCCACGCCTTCCGAGATTTCCTTGTGCGCGGCGTCGATGCCATCCCAGCCTTCGACCTTCACCCACTTGCCCTTCTCCAGCGCCTTGTATTGCTCGAAGAAGTGCTTGATCTGGTCTTTCAGATGCGCGGGCACATCGTCCACGGACTTGATGTGCGCCGTCATCGGGCAAATCTTGTCATGCGCGACCGCGATCAGCTTGGCGTCCACGCCGGATTCGTCCGTCATCTTCAGCATGCCGACCGCGCGCGCACGCACGACCGAGCCTGCGAGCAGCGGAAACGGCGTGATGACCAGCACATCGACCGGATCGCCGTCACCGGAGAGCGTCTGCGGAATGAAGCCGTAGTTGGCCGGATAGCGCATGCCGGTGCCGATGAAACGATCGACCACGAGCAGACCCATGTCCTTGTCCGCTTCGTATTTGACCGGATCGCTCTGCGCGGGAATTTCGATGATGACGTTGAAATCCTGCGGAAGATCCTTGCCGGAAGGTACGTTATTGAAGCTCATGAGCGTTCTCTTGATGGTAGGTTCGGAAAGGGGAAATGCGCTGCCGGGCGATGGCGGAAAGTCGAAGCTGCACACTGAAACGCGCCTGAAACCGCCGATGCACCCGACCGGAACACTCGGGCATTATAGCCAAACGAGCTTACCGTCCCGCCGCATGACCGCGCGTGGCGGATGGCGCGATAATCGTCGGCAAGGGCGCATTCCAGCGGCATACATCGTTCTTCAAGGAGACATGCATGGAAGAAGCGAAGCATTTCATCAACAACCGGTGGGTGGCGGCATCGGTCAGTGAAACGATTCCCGTCGTCGATCCCTCGGACGGCCAGATTTTCGCGGAGATCGCACGCGGCACGAGCGCGGACATCGATCGCGCGGTGAGTGCGGCGCGCGCGGCCTTCGACGGCACGTGGGGCGCGATGAGCGCAGCCGAACGCGGACGCATCCTCGCGCGGCTCTCGATGCTGATCGCCTCGCGTCACGAGGAAATCGCGCAGATAGAAGCGCGCGACACAGGCAAGCCGCTGAAACAGGCGCGCGCGGATGCGACCGGCATCGCGCGTTATTTCGAGTTCTACGCGGGCGCGGCGGACAAGCTGCATGGCGAAACGCTGCCGTATCAGACCGGCTTTACCGTGCTGACCATTCGCGAGCCGCACGGCGTGACCGGGCATATCGTGCCGTGGAACTATCCCCTGCAGATTTTCGGTCGCAGCGTGGGCGCGGCGCTCGCGACCGGCAATGCGTGCGTCGTGAAGCCTGCCGAGGATGCGTGTCTCTCGCTGCTGCGAATTGCCGATCTCGCGGCGGAAGCGGGCTTGCCAGAAGGCGCGCTGAATATCGTCACCGGTTACGGACATGAAGCGGGCGCGGCGCTGGCGCGGCATCCGGGCATCGATCATATTTCGTTCACCGGTTCTCCGGCGACGGGCGCGGCGGTCACGAAAATGGCCGCCGACAATCACATTCCGGTCACGCTCGAACTCGGCGGCAAGTCTCCGCAAATCGTTTTCGCCGATGCCGACTTCGACGCCGCCCTGCCCGTGCTCGTCGCGGCCATCGTGCAGAACGCCGGACAGACGTGCTCGGCGGGCAGCCGCGTGCTGATCGAGCGTTCGGCCTACGAGCCGTTACTCGCGCGTTTGTCCGATGCTTTCACCGCGTTGAAGGTCGGCCCGAGCACGCTCGATCTCGATTGCGGCCCGCTCATCAGCGCGAAGCAGCAGCAGCGCGTGTGGGATTTTCTCTCCGATGCGCAACACGACGGCATCGAAATGGCCGCGCACGGCGAAGTGATCGCGGATGCACCCGAAGCGGGCTTTTACCAGGCGCCCACGCTGCTGCGCGATGTGCCGCCGACGCATCGTCTCGCGCGCGAGGAAGTGTTCGGCCCGGTGCTCGCCGCCATGCCCTTCGACAGCGAAGCCGATGCGCTCAGGCTCGCCAACGGCACGGATTACGGGTTGGTCGCAGGCATCTGGACACGCGATGGCGCGCGGCAGATGCGGCTTGCGCGGCGCGTGCGTTCGGGGCAGGTGTTCATCAATAACTATGGCGCGGGCGGTGGCATCGAGTTGCCATTTGGTGGCGTGAAGCATTCAGGGCATGGACGCGAGAAAGGCTTCGAGGCGCTGTATGGCTTCACGACCTTGAAGACCATTGCCATCAAACATGGCTGACTTGACCAATAACATCAGGAGACAACACAACATGCGACTGCAAGGCAAAACGGTGATCGTGACGGGCGGCGGCTCGGGCTTTGGTGAGGGCATCGCGAAGACGTTTGCGCGTGAGGGCGCGAATGTCGTCGTCAACGATCTGAACGGCGCGGCGGCCGAGCGCGTGGCGAGCGAAATCGCGCTGGCGTCATCGCCGGAAGTGAAGCACGGCCGCGCGATCGCCGTGCAGGGCGACGTGACGAAGCGCGAGGACTGGCAGAAGCTGCACGATGCCGCCATCGAGGACTTCGGCAGCGTGCAGGTTGTCGTCAACAACGCGGGGACGACGCACCGTAACAAGCCCGTGCTCGATGTCACCGAAGCCGAATTCGACCGCGTGTATGCGGTGAACGTGAAAAGTACTTATTGGAGCGTCGAGCAGTTCGTGCCGTATTTTCGCGGGCAAGGCGGCGGTGCGTTCATCAACGTGGCATCGACGGCAGGCGTGCGGCCGCGGCCGGGACTCGTCTGGTACAACGGCAGCAAGGCGGCGGTGATCATCGCGAGCAAGGCGCTGGCAGTCGAGCTCGGGCCAGACCGGATACGCGTGAACTGCATCAATCCGGTGATGGGCGAAACGGGTTTGCTCTCCGAATTCATGGGTGTCGAAGATACGCCGGAGAATCGAAAGAAGTTTCTCGCGACCATTCCGCTTGGAAGGCTTTCGACGCCGCAGGATATTGCGAATGCAGCGCTTTATCTGGCTTCGGATGAGGCGGAGTTTATTACGGGGGTGGCGTTAGAGGTGGATGGGGGACGATGCGTTTGAGGTGGTTGGGCGCGCTGCTCGCGGGTCGGGCGGCGCGCCTGATATGTGTAGGTCTAGAGAATCAACTGCGCGAATTGCCCCTTCCCTGAAAAGTTGAACGGCACCTTGAATGCAGCAGCGCCTTTGACCCCTTCGGATTGCTCAATGATTCTCGGCCACCAACGAACGAGATTGCAAGCCTTTTCCCAATAAGCGTGGTTCGCCCAGCCCTTATCCAGGAAAAATACGATAAGGCCCGCGTGGCGAAGCGCTTCGCGCTCCAGTCCCTTGTCCAGCTTGTCATGCGTGACCACGGACCAGCCGCCCTCGTCAGACAGGACTTCTATCCAATCGGCATCGGCGGTATTCGCCGCGAATTTATCCCGGAGATGACGGCTTTCGTGTCCGTCGCGTTCACTCAGCGCGTGCATGGCTCGGGCAAAAGCAGGAGGAAGATTGTTATCGAAAAAAAACTTCATGCGACCAGCCTTTCCTCAAACGCAATGGCTGCGCCAACGGCTGCCACTGATACTTCGTAAAGCGCCGCAACCCGATCCTTGTCGCCTTCTGCTTTGAAAGCGTCATAGAGAACCGAAGTTCGGATGAACTCGTCGTTGATCACCGGCTTTCCGAACGCAACCTTGGGATCGAGAAGCACGGACTTGCTGGGCGCTGACGGATACCAGCGCGTCGCCAGTTCGCTCTGATCGAACTCGATGCCGCGATACAGCGAAGGCTCGATGATCCGATGAAACGCGTATTGCCGTTTGATCAGGTCGAGCAGTTCCGTCTCTCCGCTGTCCTTGATGGCCGAGGCGAAGATCGTCCGTCCGTCTGTCTGAAAACGACGTGACGTGAACGGATAAGGCGTATCCAGATATTCGCTCGCCCGCTGACTGGCAAGTCGTATGGTCTGCAGACTCACGCCGTGCTTTCGAAAGGCCTGAACAAAACGAACTTCAAGAAGATCGTGAAAGCCGACACCTTCGAGGTTATCGTCCAGTTCCGTTTTCCAGAGTGGTGGCACCGCGATTGACTCGTCGCTGGACAAGTCTCGATATCGATAGCCTTCGAGCCACCTCCGCAAGTCTCGGATGGGGATTTTCGTCAGCCTCGATGCTTCCTGGAATGTGTACAGGCCAATGCCGATCAATTTCAATTGGCCCTCCTCTCGTGATGTTGATGGTCAGTTTGTTTAAGTGAATCGATTTTAACGGACGTACGCTGAATGCCCTCCATCGGTGCCTCTCCCCACCACGCACCGCAACGATGCACCGCGCCACCCCGTTGCACCAAAACCCCCCGCATCGCCACCACATACGATCCAGTAAAACCTCCCACAATCTCCCGCAAACCCCCGCCATCCGGGCATTTCGCCCTCATTGGCACATCCCTTGCAGAACGTATTCGCGCAGGTCAACGCCAATCACGCCAAACGACCCGCTCCAATACTTCATCGCTCTTTACAAGCACATGGCAAGGGGAACACACACATGAAACGACGCAGTCTGCTGAAGTTCGGCTCCATGTCGGGCGCACTCGCCATCGCCGGCCAACTTCCGATCTCGAAGGCGCAGGCCGCCGACACGGGTCCGATCAAGGTCGGCATCCTGCATTCGCTGTCGGGCACGATGGCGATCTCGGAGACGTCGCTGAAGGACACGGCGCTCATGACCATCGCGGACATCAACAAGAGCGGCGGCGTGATGGGCCGGCAACTCGAACCGGTCGTGGTCGATCCGGCATCCAACTGGCCGCTGTTCGCGGAGAAAGCGCGCCAGTTGCTTACGCAGGACAAGTGCGCCGTGGTGTTCGGCTGCTGGACCTCGGTGTCGCGTAAGTCGGTGCTGCCGGTGTTCGAGGAACTGAACGGCCTGCTGTTCTACCCGGTGCAGTACGAAGGCGAAGAGATGTCGCGCAACGTCTTCTATACGGGCGCCGCGCCGAATCAACAGGCGATCCCCGCCGTCGAATATCTGATGGGACCGGAAGGCGGCAGCGCCAAGCGCTTCTTCCTGCTCGGCACCGACTACGTGTATCCGCGCACGACGAACAAGATTCTGCGTGCCTTCCTCCATTCAAAGGGTGTCAAGGATGCGGACATTCAAGAGGTCTACACACCGTTCGGACATAGCGACTATCAAACCATCGTCGCGAACATCAAGACCTTTTCCCAAGGGGGAAAGACAACCGTTGTCTCTACGATCAACGGCGATTCGAACGTACCGTTCTACAAGGAACTCGGCAACCAGGGCCTGAAAGCGACCGACGTTCCGGTGGTCGCGTTCTCGGTGGGCGAGGAAGAACTGCGCGGCATCGACACGAAACCGCTGGTGGGCCACCTCGCGGCGTGGAACTATTTCATGTCCGTCAAGAATCCTAACAATACCAAGTTCGAGAAGGAATTCTTCGAATACGTGAAGGCGCAAAACCTGCCGGGCGGCGACAAGCGCGTGACGAACGATCCGATGGAAGCGACCTTCGTCGGCATCCACATGTGGAAGCAGGCCGTGGAAAAAGCGAAGAGCGCGGATGTGGACAAGGTGCGCGTCGCGATGATCGGCCAGAGCTTCGCCGCGCCTTCGGGTTTCACGTTGTCGATGGACGGCAATCACCATCTGCACAAGCCGGTGATGATCGGCGAAATTCGCGGCGACGGTCAGTTCAATGTCGTGTGGAAGACCAAGACCGCGGTGCGCGCGCAGCCGTGGAGCCCGTACATTGCCGGCAACGAAGGCAAGCCGGATGTGGTCAGTTCGATTCCGTCGTTCCTGCGCCGCCAGCGTGTGCGCGTGGCGTGATGCATCGATGAGGGTGTAAGGCAAAGGCCGCGCGTTCGGCATCGGATGCGCGGCCGTTCGAGTCTCATCAGAAAGGCCACCATGACCGGTTCGCTCGTCTCATCCTTCATGCGTGTGGTGCTGGCGCTATCCATCGCGCTGGCTTCGTTCACCGCGCACGCACTCACCAACGACGATCTCGCGCCGCTCGCAGGCGACGACTTCGACGCCAAATCCGCCGCCATCGACAAGCTGATCGCCAATGCGGATGCGCCGTCCGTCGCAGTGCTGAGCGCGCTTGCAGACGGCACGCTCGTCGCGACCGACAACGGCCACGTGTATATCCAGACCGACGAAGGCAACAAGGACGCGGTCACCGGCAAGGCCGCCGAAGCGCCGGATGCGCAGGCCATCACGCTGTCGAATACGCTGCGCACGAAGGTTGCCGGTGCGTTGTCCGGTCTGCAACTCGCCTCGCCCGATATCGCCAAACGGCGCGATGCCATTACCGCGTTGCTCAAGAATCCCGATGCATCGATGAAGCCGATGATCGACCGCGCCCGCGCCGCTGAAAAGGACGCCGACCTCAAGAAGCGCCTCGACACGCTCTGGGCGATGACCGCCCTGCACGATCCCGATGTCGAGAAGCGCCTCGAAGCGGCGAAGCTCGTCGCGGCGCGCCACGAAGTGGACATGTACGAACTGCTGCGCCCGATCGTCGCGAAGAAAGCGGACGGCACGTTCAACGAACCCGACGAGCGCGTGCGCAACGCGGCGCAGGAAGGCATCTATGCGCTCGATTCGATTCAACGCCGCAGCGAAATCTTCGGCACGCTGTTCGCGGGATTGTCGCTGGGCAGCGTGCTGTTGCTCGCGGCGCTGGGACTTGCGATCACCTACGGGCTGATCGGCGTCATCAACATGGCGCACGGCGAATTCCTGATGATCGGTGCGTATGCGACGTATGTCGTGCAGAACCTCGTGCAGCACTATGCGCCCGCTGCGTTCAACTGGTATCCGCTGTTCGCGGTGCCGGTGTCGTTCGCGGCTGCGGCCGTGGTCGGCATCGTGCTCGAACGGCTCGTGCTCAAGCATCTCTACGGACGTCCGCTCGAAACGTTGCTGACGACGTTCGGCATCAGCCTGATCCTTATTCAAGCGACGCGCACGATCTTCGGCGCGCAGAATGTTCAGGTGACCAATCCATCGTGGATGAGCGGTGGCGTCGCCGTCATGCAGAATCTCATTCTTCCGTATAACCGCATCACCATTCTCGTGTTCTCCTTGGCCGTAGTGGCGATTGCGTGGGGCGTGCTCACCAAGACGCGGCTCGGGCTGTTCGTGCGCGCGGTGACGCAGAATCGTCGCATGGCCGCGTGCGTGGGCGTAAAGACAGCGCGTGTCGATTCGTACGCCTTCGCATTCGGCGCGGGCATCGCGGGACTCGGCGGTTGCGCGCTTTCGCAGATTGGCAACGTGGGGCCGGACCTCGGGCAGAGCTACATCATCGATTCGTTCATGGCGGTGGTGCTGGGCGGCGTCGGCCAACTGGCGGGCACGGTGATCGGCGGCTTCGGGCTGGGTCTCATCAGCAAGGCGGTGGAGCCGTTCTGGGGCGCGGTGCTCGCGAAGATCGCGGTGCTCGTGCTGATCGTGTTGTTCATCCAGAAGCGTCCGCAGGGCATGTTCGCCCTCAAGGGCCGCAGCGCGGAGGCCTGATCGATGACTGCTTCGACCGATATCAGCGCCAATCTCGACGTCGCGCCGCAACCGGATGCGGAAGCGGCCCGCGCGGGCTTCGCGCTCGGATTGCCGCCGCGTGCAGCGCTGTTGCCGCGCAGCGGATGGGTGGCGCTCATCGCGCTCATCATCGCGATGGGAATCGTCGTGCCGGTGTCCGCGCTCGTGTTGCCGGAAACGAGCACGTTCCACCTCTCCGCCTACGCGATGACGCTCATCGGCAAGCTCATGTGCTACGCCATCGCCGCGCTCGCGCTCGATCTCGTCTGGGGATATTGCGGAATCCTGAGTTTGGGTCACGCGCTGTTTTTCGCGCTCGGCGGTTATGCGATGGGCATGTATCTGATGCGCTCCATCGGCCGCGAAGGAAACTATCAAAGCGACCTGCCCGACTTCATGGTGTTTCTCGACTGGCACAAGCTGCCGTGGTATTGGGAAGGCACCGAGCATCTCTGGTATGCGCTTGCGCTCGTGGTGCTCGTGCCGGGTGTGCTGGCCTGGGTGTTCGGGTTCTTCACGTTTCGTTCGCGTGTCAAGGGCGTGTATCTGTCGATCATCACGCAGGCCATGACCTTCGCCGCGATGCTGCTTTTCTATCGCAACGAGACGGGTTTCGGCGGCAATAACGGCTTCACCGACTTCAAGCGCATTGCGGGCTTTCCGATCACGCATCCGGGGACTCGCACGGGGTTGTTCCTCATTACTTTCGCCGTGCTGGTGCTGGCGTTCATTGCGGCGCGCTGGATCGTTACTTCTAAGCTCGGGCGCGTGGTGACCGGCGTGCGCGATGGCGAAACGCGTCTGATGTTTCTCGGCTATAGCCCACTTGCGTACAAGCTGTTCATCTGGACCGTGTCCGCTGTCTTGTGCGGCATTGCGGGTGCGTTGTATGTGCCGCAGGTGGGCATCATCAACCCGAACGAGATGTCGCCGGCGAATTCCATCGAGATGGCGATTTGGGTGGCCGTTGGCGGGCGTGGGACGCTGATCGGGCCGATCATTGGTGCGTTTGCTGTGAATGGCGCGAAGTCTTTCTTTACCGCTTATTTTGCGGAGTATTGGCTGTTTTTCCTTGGCCTGATTTTCACGCTGGTGCCCTTGCTTTTGCCGAATGGCATCTTAGGACTCGTTGCGCTCGCGCGCCGCAAGAAGGCACATGCAGGAGATGCTGCGGAATGACTGCACACAATGCACTGATCGTCGATTTGCCGCCGATTCCGCCGGTGCCCGATAACGCCGATTCGAGTCACAAGAACATCAACGTGACATCGGGGTTGGGGCATGTGCTCAAGCCGGATGAGATCGATGTATCGCACGGAACCATTCTTTATCTCGAAGATGTGACGGTGAGTTTCGATGGCTTTCGTGCGCTGAATAAGTTGACGCTTTCTATCGATGTCGGCGAATTGCGTTGTGTGATCGGGCCCAACGGCGCGGGCAAGACCACGATGATGGATGTCATTACCGGCAAGACGCGGCCCGATGACGGGCGTGTGTTTCTCGGGCAGACGTTCGATCTCACGCGCATGTCGGAGCCTGTGATTGCGCGGACTGGCATCGGGCGGAAGTTTCAGAAGCCTACTGTGTTCGAGAATCATCCGGTTTGGGAGAATCTCGAGCTTGCCATGAAGACTGATAAGCGGTGGTTTGCTTCGTTGCGCGCGCGGCTCGATCGGGAAGCGCAGGCGCGTATCGAGGAGACGTTGGAGCTTATTCGATTGCAGCATCATGCGACGCGGCTTGCTGGCGAGCTTTCACATGGGCAAAAGCAGCGGCTTGAGATTGGGATGTTGTTGATGCAGCAGCCTGCGCTTCTTTTGCTCGATGAGCCTGCTGCGGGGATGACGGATCATGAAACTATGGAGCTTGCTGAACTGCTTAATAAACTCCGTGGGTCGTGTTCGATGATGGTCGTCGAGCATGATATGGAGTTTGTTGCTGCGCTTTCTGGGGCTTCTGGGAAGGTTACTGTGATGGCTGAAGGTAGTGTGCTTGCTGAAGGGACGCTGGAGGATGTGCAGAGGGATGAGGCGGTTATTGAGTCATATTTGGGGCGGTGAGGGGTTTGCGTGTGTCGTCGTGCAAGGGGCTTCTGTTGTTTGTGTTGTTCATTCAGTAGCCGCCTCCCCGGCGGGGGGGTAACTTTCTTTGCTGCTGCAAAGAAAGTCACCAAAGAAAGCAGCTTTTTACCCCATGCTCGCTGGCTGGAAAGTGTTGGTCTGGATTAACGATGCAGTGGCCGCGTTAGGACGTCACTCGTAGGGTTAAGCACATGGGCAACCTTGCGATTGCACGCTCGAATATTCATGGCTTAGTGGACCGCAGTCATTCTTTCGGCCATGCGCTGCGCGCGCCGAGAGCTTTAGAACGGAATCCCGCAGCGTGCATGTGTCCAGCCAAAAGAAGCGACATCGCTGTATCGCTATTCGGCCCTACCTTGGTTGGAGCTTTGGTTTTTACAAGAAGCACTCGCGAACGTAGGGCCAAATAGCAATATTGCGGGGAGGTTTGATGAGGCTGGGCGCTTATAGGCTGCGGGGTTCCGTTCTTATGTTCTCGGCGCGCGTAGCGCTTGGCCGAAGGAATGAATGCGGTCCACTAAGAGAAGATTTTTGGAGCGTGTAATCGCGAGGTTGCCTAAGCGGCCGTTAAACGTGGCAAGTCCTATTGCGGCCACTGCATCGGTTAATCCAGACCAACCCTCTCCAGCCATCGAGCATGGGGTAAAAAGCTGCTTTCTTTGGTGACTTTCTTTGCAGCAGCAAAGAAAGTTACCCCCCCGCCGGGGAGGCGGCTACTGCAATAAAAGCCCAAACAACGGCAGCCCCTTGCACGACAAACCCAACCACACCAGCAGAGACAAAACCTCATGCTAGAAGTAGAAAACCTAAACCAATACTACGGCGGCAGCCACATCCTGAGAGATGTAAGGCTAACAGTCCCCGATGGAAAACTAACCGTCCTCTTAGGCCGCAACGGCGTAGGCAAGACAACGTTGCTACGTTGCCTAATGGGCGTAGTGCCGACCAAAAGCGGCACCATCACCTGGCGAGGCACAAAGATCTCCTCGATGCCAACCTACGCCCGTGTATCTAGCGGTCTAGCCTACGTCCCACAAGGCAGAGACATTTTCGGCCGCCTGACAGTAGAAGAAAACCTACTAGTAGGCGCCGCCAGCAGAAAATCCCCATCGAAGATACCGGATCATATCTACGAACTATTCCCCGTCCTACGCGACATGAAACACCGCCGCGGCGGCGACCTATCCGGCGGCCAGCAACAGCAATTAGCCATAGGCCGCGCCCTGATGAGCGAACCGCAGTTGCTAATCCTCGATGAACCGACAGAAGGCATCCAACCCTCGATCATCCGCGACATCGGCCGCACCCTGAGACAACTCGTCGAAGACATGGGCATGACCGTGCTACTCGTCGAGCAATACTACGACTTCGCCAGAGAGCTAGCCGACAGATACTGGGTCATGAGCCGCGGCGAAATCATCAAAGGCGGCGCAGGATCCGAAATGGACGAGCATGGCGTGCGGGAATTGATCGCCGTATGATGGCGGCTCATTCCTGAACGCCCCGCTCCATGCATCACGAACCTCACGCAACGCTCGTCGATCCGAACCTCTGGCATGGCAAGCTCGAACTCGGTTATGCGCGTCAGCACGGCCGCACGGTCTGCGTTCATCGCAAGCATGAAGGGCCGCTCAGGCTGCAACGCCCGCTCTATCCCGAAGGCGATATCTGCCATTCGGTGATCGTGCATCCGCCGGGTGGCGTGGCGGGCGGCGATCGTCTGTCCATTCAAGTTGAACTAGGCGACGACACGCATGCGGTCATCACCACGCCGGGCGCAACGAAGTGGTACAAGGCCAACGGCCGGCTCGCGTCGCAGCGCATCCATATCGAATTGGGAAAGAACGCCAAACTCGACTGGCTTCCGCAAAACAACATCGTGTTCGAATCGTCGAATATCGAACTTGAATTCGACATGACGCTCGATGAAACCGCCACCGTCCTCGGCTGGGATGCCATGCTGCTAGGCCGCGCCGCAGCAGGCGAACGATGGACGCAAGGGCACATCAAAGCCGTCTCACGCATTGCAACACGCGCGGGCCATCCACTCTGGTTCGAACGCAGCCTGCTCGATGCAACCGATCCCCTGCGCGAATCACCCCAAGGTCTCGCAGGCTTCCCCGCCTACGGCACGCTGTGGGCCATCGGCCCCGCTTGCGACGATGCCCTCGCCGAAAGCATCACCGCGCGCCTCGCGTACGACGATACCTTGCGCGCCGCTGCATCGTGCGTGACGCCGGGCGTGCTCATCGTGCGCACGCTGAGCCGTTCGATGGAACCACTGCAACGCGCCCTCACCGATTGCTGGATGCATCTGCGTCCTATCGTGCATGGTGTGGAAGCGAAACCATTGCGGCTCTGGACCACGTAAAACGCGCACCACGTTAGCGCACAAATGCGCACTTGTTTCGTGCATCGCATTTATTCAGTCCTGCGAAAACCCACACACCACAAGCATTCGCAATCGATGGCACGCATCTCGCTTAAACCCTTCGCTCAAGAGCCGCGCATTTCAACGCGGCCGTCAAGAACGAAGGATCATCGATGCCCATTCTGTTTTCCCGCACGCGCCGCACGTTGCTCGCCGCCTGTCTGATCGCCTTCATCGCCCCGCTTGCCGCGCACGCCGACGGCTTCGATACCATCACGAAGAACGGCACTTTGCGAGTCGCCGTGCCGGAAGACTATCCGCCCTTCGGCTCGGTCGGTGCGGACATGAAGCCGCAAGGTTATGACGTGGACATGGCCGCGCTGCTCGCCAAATCGATGAACGTAAAGCTCGAACTCGTGCCGGTGAACAGCGCGAACCGCATTCCTTATCTCACGACGAACAAGGTCGATCTCGTGATTTCCTCGCTCGGCAAGACGCCCGAACGCGAGAAGGTGCTCGACTTCTCCACCGCTTATGCGCCTTATTTTCAGGGGGTTTTCGGTCCCGCCGACATCAAGGTGACCGGCCCCGCCGATCTCACCGGCAAGACCGTCGGCGCCACGCGCGGCGCGCTCGAAGAAATCGCGCTTTCGCAGATGGCGCCGAACGCGACCATCAAGCGCTTCGAGGACAACAACGCGACCATCTCCGCGTTTCTCTCGGGCCAGGTGGAGTTGATCGCGGCGGGCAATATCGTCGCGGCTGCGATCCTGGCTAAGAATCCGCCGCGCAGGCCGGAGGCTAAATTCATCATCAAGGATTCGCCGTGTTTTGTCGGTATGAACAAGAACGAAACGCACCTGATGACCAAGGTGAACGACACCATCGCACAGGCGAAAAAGGACGGCACGCTCGACGCGATGTCGAAGAAATGGTTCAAGCAACCGTTGCCCGCGACGCTGTAAAGAAGGACGGCGCCGACGATGGCCTATGAACTTCAATTCGGCGATCTCACGCAATACGCCGGCATGTTCGCGAGCGGCGCGGCGACCACGCTCGCGCTCACTGCGGTATCGACGGCGCTGGGCGTGACGGTGGGCGTGTTCGGCGCGGCCGGGCGCGGCAGCCGTCATGCGTGGGTGCGTGGTCTGGTCGGCGGCTATGTCGAAGCCATTCGCAACACGCCGTTCATCGTGCAACTGTTCTTCGTGTTCTTCGGGTTGCCCGCGCTCGGCATTCATTTGAGCGAATACGTCGCCGCTATTCTTGCGATGACACTCAACCTCGGCGCGTATTCCATCGAGATCATTCGTTCCGGTGTGGCCGCCGTGCCGCGTGGTCATCATGAAGCGGCGGCTTCGCTCGCGATGTCGAAGGGCGAGACGTTCAGGCATGTCGTGTTGCCGCAGGCTTTGGCAAAAGTCTTTCCTGCATTGACGAGTCAGATCGTCATCACCATGCTCGGCTCGGCGGTGGTATCGCAGATTTCCGTGCCTGATTTGACGTATGCGGCGAGCTATATTCAGTCGCGCAACTTCCGCGCATTCGAGACGTGCTTCTTTATCACCGGCTCTTATCTGGTGATGGCGTTGCTCTTGCGCGCCGCGTTGAATGCGGCAGGCAAGCGCTTGTTCGCCAACAGCCGGAGCACCGCGCGATGATCGAATTCACACTCGCGCAGATTTTCGAAAACCTGTTGCTTGCGGCGCGCTGGACCGTGGTGCTGTCTATCGTGTCGTTCGTGCTTGGCGGGATCGTGGGCTTTGCGCTGCTGGTGATGCGCGTATCGCATTCGCAATTGCTGCGTGTGTTTGTGAAAGGCTATATTCAGATCTTTCAAGGCACGCCGTTGCTGATGCAGTTGTTCCTAGTCTTCTTCGGATTGCCTTTGCTTGGCGTCGATGTATCGCCTTGGCTTGCGGCTACTGTTGGCCTTACGCTTTTCACATCGGCGTATCTTGCGGAAATTTGGCGCGGCGCGGTGGAGGCGGTTCCGAAGGGTCAATGGGAAGCGTCTTCTTCGCTTGCGATGAGTTACCTCGAACAGCTTCGTCATGTGATTCTTCCGCAGGCCATGCGTATTGCTATTGGCCCTACAGTGGGTTTTGCCGTGCAGGCGGTCAAGGATACGGCGCTGGTTTCCATCATCGGCTTTACCGAATTGACCAAGGCCGGAACGATGATTTCGAACGCGACGTTTCGCCCGTTTCTCGTTTATGGCCTTGTCGCGATCATCTACTTCGTGCTTTGTTATCCGCTGACGCGTTACGCGCGCACGCTCGAAAGGAAATGGAATGCCGCTCGTTGAGACTCGTAATCTTCAGAAGCAATTTGGTTCGAATCAAGTTTTGAAGGGCATCGATTTTTCGGTCGAGGCGGGACAGGTCGTTGCCATCATCGGGCGGAGTGGTTCTGGCAAGAGTACCTTGCTGCGGACTTTGAACGGGCTTGAGAGTATCGATGAAGGGTCGATCGAAATCGACGGCGAACATATCGATGCGCGGCATGCTGACTTGCGTGCATTACGTTTGAAAGTGGGGATGGTGTTTCAGCAGTACAACCTGTTTCCGCATCTCACTGCGGGGCAGAATGTGATGCTCGCGCAGACGGTGGTGAAGAAGATTCATAAGGCTAAAGCGCGGGCTACGGCTCATACCATGCTTGAGCGCGTGGGGCTTGGGGATAAATTCGATGCTTATCCTGAGCAGCTTTCCGGTGGGCAGCAGCAGCGGGTGGCTATCGCTCGGGCGCTGGCCATGAAGCCTGCAGTTCTTCTTTGCGATGAGATTACTTCTGCGCTTGATCCTGAGCTTGTGGGTGAGGTGCTTGCTGTCGTTGAGAGCCTTGCTCGGGATGGGATGACGCTGATTATGGTTACGCATGAGATGCGGTTTGCTCGTAGAGTTAGCGATAAGGTTGTGTTTATGCATCAAGGGAGGGTTTGGGAGGCGGGGGCGCCGGAGGAGATTTTTGAGCGGCCTGCTAGTGTTGAGTTGCAGAGGTTTATTCAGTGAGTTTGTCGTGCAAGGGGCTTCTCTTTGTTGTGTTGTTTATTCAGTAGCCGCCTCCCCGGCGGGGGGGTAACTTTCTTTGCTGCTGCAAAGAAAGTCACCAAAGAAAGCAGCTTTTACCCCCATGCTCGATGGCTGGAGAGGGTGGTCTGGATTAACGATGCAGTGGCCGCGTTAGGACGCTCCTCGTTTCGTTAAGCGTGTGGGCAACCTAGCGATTACGGGCTCGAATCTTTGAGGCTTAGTGGATCGAAGTCATTCTTTCGGCCATGCGCTGCGCGCGCCGAGAACGTAAGAACGGAATCCCGCAGCATGCATGTGTCCAGCAACAGGAAGCAGCAACGCAAGATTGTTATTCGGCCCTACGTTCGCAAGTGCTTTCGTGCAAGCCATGAAAGCTCCAACCAAGGTAGGGCCGAATAGCAATGTTGCGGGGAGGTGTGAGGTGGCTGGGCGCTTATACGCTGCGGGGTTCCGTTCTTACGTTCTCGGCGCGCGTAGCGCATGGCCGAAAGAATGAGTGCGGTCCACTAAGAGAAGATTTTTCGAGCGCGTGATCGCTAGGTTGCCTAAGCGGCTCGTTATGCGTGGCAAGTCCTATTGCGGCCACTGTATCGTTAAACCAGACCACCCTCTCCAGCCAGCGTGCATGGGGTAAAAAGCTGCTTTCTTTGGTGACTTTCTTTGCAGCAGCAAAGAAAGTTACCCCCCCGCCGGGGAGGCGGCTACTGAATAAGCAGCACAAACAACAGCAGCCCTATGCACGCCCAAACCACAAACCAAAACCCCAAGTGCTAGCATCACCAAAGCCCACCAAATAAGCCCGAAAAGCACCCATGAAACTAACCCCAAGAGAAAAAGACAAACTGCTGATCTTCACAGCAGCGCTACTGGCAGAACGCCGCCGCGCCCGCGGCCTGAAACTAAACCACCCCGAGGCGGTAGCCTTCATCTCCGCCGCGCTAATGGAAGCCGCAAGAGACGGCAAGACCGTCGCCGAAGTCATGCACTACGGAACAACATTGCTCACAAGAGACGACGTCATGGAAGGCGTCCCCGAGATGATCCCCGACATCCAGATAGAAGCGACCTTCCCCGATGGAACGAAGCTCGTCACCGTCCACCACCCGATCCCGTAGAAGACCATGATCCCAGGCGAATACCTCATCGACGACGGCGAGCACGAACTGAACGCAGGCCGCGAAACCACATCGGTCACCGTCGCGAACACCGGCGACCGCCCCGTTCAAATCGGCTCGCACTATCACTTCTACGAAGTGAACGCCGCCCTGACATTCGACCGCGAAAAAGCCCGCGGCTTTCGCCTGAACATTGCCGCCGGCACCGCCGTGCGCTTCGAACCGGGACAGGAACGCACCGTGGAACTCGTCGCGCTCGCGGGCGATCGCCACGTCTACGGTTTCAACGGCCTCGTGATGGGCCCACTCTGAACCTGAACAGGACATCGAAAACATGACGCTACGCATCGGCCGCCGCGCTTATGCCGAAATGTTCGGCCCCACCACCGGCGACCGCGTGCGCCTGGCCGACACGGATCTGATCATCGAAGTCGAGAAAGACTTCACCACCTATGGCGAGGAAGTAAAGTTCGGCGGCGGCAAGGTCATCCGCGATGGCATGGGCCAGTCGCAACGCCCCTCCGCCGAAGTGGTCGATACAGTCGTGACGAACGCGCTGATCCTCGATCACTGGGGCATCGTCAAAGCGGACATCGGCATCAAGGGCGGACGCATCTTCGCGGTCGGCAAAGCGGGCAATCCCGACATTCAGCCAGACGTGACCATCGCAATCGGCGCGGCGACGGAAGTGATCGCGGGCGAAGGCATGATCGTGACCGCAGGCGGCATCGATACGCATATCCACTTCATCAGCCCGCAACAGATCGACGAAGCGCTCGCCAGCGGCGTCACGACGATGCTCGGCGGCGGCACCGGCCCCGCGACCGGCACGAACGCGACCACCTGCACGCCCGGCCCGTGGCACATCGAACGCATGTTGCAAGCCGCCGACGGCTGGCCGATGAATCTCGGCTTTCTCGGCAAGGGCAACACGAGCCTGCCCGAGCCGCTCACGGAACAGATCAAGGCCGGCGCCATCGGACTCAAGCTGCACGAGGACTGGGGCACGACGCCCGCGGCCATCGACAACTGTCTCTCTGTTGCGGACGATACCGACACGCAAGTCGCCATCCACACGGACACGCTGAATGAAGCGGGCTTCGTGGAAACGACCATCGCCGCGTTCAAGGGCCGCACGATCCACACGTATCACACCGAAGGCGCGGGCGGCGGCCACGCGCCGGACATCATCAAGGTGGCGGGCGAGTCGAACGTGCTGCCCTCCTCCACCAATCCCACGCGGCCCTATACCGTCAACACGCTCGACGAACATCTCGACATGCTGATGGTCTGTCATCACCTCGATCCTTCCATCGCAGAAGATATCGCGTTCGCGGAATCGCGCATCCGACGCGAGACCATCGCGGCGGAAGACATTCTTCACGATCTCGGCGCGCTGTCCATGCTCTCTTCCGATTCGCAGGCGATGGGCCGTGTCGGCGAAGTCATCATCCGCACATGGCAGACGGCGCACAAGATGAAAATTCAGCGTGGCGCGTTGAAGGAGGACACGCCGCGCAACGACAACTTCCGCGCAAAGCGTTATGTGGCGAAGTACACGATCAACCCGGCGATCACGCATGGCATCTCGCATGAAGTGGGTTCCATCGAACCGGGCAAGTGGGCCGATCTCGTGTTCTGGGAACCGGCGTTCTTCGGCGTGAAGCCGTCGCTGATCGTGAAAGGCGGGATGATCGCGCTGGCGCAGATGGGCGATCCGAACGCGTCGATTCCCACGCCGCAGCCGGTGCACTATCGCGAGATGTTCGCCACGCGCGGCGGTGCGCTCGGCAAGACATCGCTTACGTTCGTGTCGCAAATGGCGATGGAAGCGCGCATCGCGGATCGTTACGGTCTGAGCAAGCAAGTCGTCGCGGTGAAGAACTGCCGCAATGTGAAGAAGTCCGACATGATCCACAATGCATGGCAGCCGTCCATCAGCGTCGATCCGCAGACCTATCAGGTGATCGCCGACGGACAATTGCTCACTTGCGATCCCGCCACCGTGCTGCCGATGGCGCAGCGCTATTTTCTGTTCTAGGCATCATGCGCACTCTCGATAAACGTCTGACCGCGAAACTCGCGCCTGTGCTCGTGAAGCGCGCGCCCACGCTCACGCTCGCTTTCGATGCGCGCTGCAAGAGCCGGCTCGCGGCCACGCTGGATAACGGCGAGGAAGTCGCCATCGTGATGCCGCGTGGCACCGTGCTCGCCGATGGCGACATGCTCGTCGCGGACGACGGCGCTTTCGTGCGCGTGGTCGCGGCGTCGGAAGATGTGCTTACGGTGCGCGCGCCCAGTGTGCGCATGCTTGCACGCGCGGCCTATCATCTCGGCAATCGTCATACGCCGGTGGAAGTCGGTGCGGATTATCTGAAGCTCGAAGCCGATCCCGTGCTCGAAGATATGTTGAAGCGTCTGGGCGTGCTCGTTGCGCGTGAGTCGCAGCCGTTTCAGCCGGAAACCGGCGCGTATGGCGGCGGCCACAAGCATGGTCACGATGAAACCTTCAGCGAGGACTATGCCCTCGCGCAGAAGGTTTATGACGAGCATCATGGGCATGATCATTCGACCTGTGGGCACGATCACGGTCATGCACACGGCTGAGCTTACCGCGCTGCTGCATCTTGCTTCGCCTGCGTTGCCTATCGGCGCGTTCAGCTATTCGCAAGGGCTGGAAGCGGCCATCGAGCATGGTCTTATTCACGATGGCGATTCTGCGCGCGACTGGATCGCGAGTGGTTTGATCAACGTGCTCGCACGCGGCGAGTTGCCGATGCTTGCGCATCAGATCGAGCATTGGCGTGCGCATGATGCGGCCGCGTTGAAAAGCACGAACGATGAATACATCGCGAGCCGCGAGTCGTCGGAACTGCGACGCGAGACGGAGCAGATGGGCTGGTCGTTGGCGCAGTTGTGCGCATCGCTCGAATGGGGCGATGTTGCGCGGCGCGCGACGCTCTCATCGATCAAGCCGGTGGCGCAGCCCACGGCGTTCGCGCTCGCAGCCTTCGCGCACGATGCGTCTGTTGAGTCCGCGCTTGCTGCTTATGCGTTCGGATGGGTCGAGAATCAGGCTGCCGCCGCGTTGAAGGCCGTGCCGCTCGGGCAGCTTGCGGGGCAGCGGATCATCGTTGCGTTGCGCGTGATTATCGACGATGCCGTGCGGCATGCGCTGGATACACCGCTCGAACGTATCAATACTTTTGCGCCGCAGTTGGGCGTTTTGTCGGCGCGGCATGAGTCGCAGTATTCGCGGCTTTTTCGCTCTTAGTCCTTTTTAGAAAAAACCATGAACGCACCTGTTTATTCTGCTGCTGCACGTCGTACCAAGAAGTTGCCGCCGTTGCGTGTGGGTGTGGGTGGGCCGGTTGGGTCCGGCAAGACCACGCTGCTCGAAATGCTCTGCAAGGCCATGCGGGAGCGTTACGATCTTGTCGCGATCACCAACGATATTTATACGAAGGAAGATCAGCGGCTTCTGACCGTGGCGGGGGCGCTTCCGGCTGAACGCATCATGGGCGTGGAGACGGGGGGTTGTCCGCATACCGCCATTCGTGAGGATGCTTCGATCAATCTCGAAGCGGTGGATCGGATGGTGTCGCGGTTTCCTGATGCGGATATCGTGTTTATTGAATCAGGTGGGGATAATCTGGCGGCTACTTTTAGTCCTGAGCTTTCTGATCTCACTATTTATGTGATCGATGTTGCGGGTGGGGAGAAGATTCCGCGTAAGGGCGGGCCGGGGATTACCAAGTCGGATTTGCTGGTCATCAATAAGACGGATCTCGCGCCTTATGTGGGGGCGAATTTGGATGTGATGGCTAGTGATGCTAAGAAGATGCGGGGGGAGAGGCCGTTTGTTATGTGTAATCTTAAGGCGCTGGATGGGCTTGAGCGGGTGGTTGGGTTTATTGAGGAGAAGGGGTTGTTGAGGGTTTGAGTTGGTTTTGTCGTGGAAGGGGCTGCTGTTTTTTGTGTCTTTATTGCAGTAGCCGCCTCCCCGGCGGGGGGGTAACTTTCTTTGCTGCTGCAAAGAAAGTCACCAAAGAAAGCAGCTTTTTACCCCATGCTCGATGGCTGGAAAGGGTTGGTCTGGATTAACCAATACAGTGGCCGCAATAGGACTTTTCACGCATAACTAGCCGCATAGGCAACCTGGCGATTACGCGCTCGAATCCTTTAGTGTTAGTGGACCGCATTCATTCTTTCGGCCATGCGCTGCGCGCGCCGAGAGCTTAAGAACGGAATCCCGCAGCGTATGAGTGCCCAGCCACCTCACACCGCATCGCACCTCTCCCATTGCGCCCAACCTTGGTAAGCGCTTCCGGGCAAAGCGCGCACACCAACGCAAGTCACCTTTTAGTCGGAGCACTAACCAAGGTAGGACCGAATAGCAATCTTGCGGGGAAGCGTGATGTGGCTGGGCACTCATACGCTGCGGGATTCCGTTCTAAAGCTCTCGGCGCGCGTAGCGCATGGCCGAAGGTATGAGCGCGGTCCACAGAACTAAAAAGATTCGAGCGCGTAATCGCAAGGTTGCCTAAGCGCTTGTTACGCGTGGCAAGTCCTATTGCGGCCACTGCATCATTAATCCAGACCAACCCTCTCCAGCCAGCGTGCATGGGGTAAAAAGCTGCTTTCTTTGGTGACTTTCTTTGCAGCAGCAAAGAAAGTTACCCCCCCGCCGGGGAGGCGGCTACTGCAATAAAAGCCCAAAAACCATCAGCCCCTTGCACGACAAAAACCAGCCCTAACTTCACGCCTCGCCCTCTTCCTCCAACAACGCCCCCAACACCCCTACAGTTCTATCGGTCGCCCCCCGATGTGCCGCCGCAAACGCCGCCGCCGCCGCGCTCATCGCCAACCTTCGCGCCTTGTCCTCAAACAACTCCCGCACTCCACGCGCCAGCGCCTGCGGATCTTCCACCCGCAACGCCGCGCCCGCCGCGATGGCATCCTTCGTCGCCTGCGTGAAGTTAAAGGTATGCGGCCCGATCAACACCGGCACGCCCGCCGCGCATGCCTCGATCAGATTCTGCCCACCCAGCGGCAACAAACTCCCCCCGATAAACGCCAAATCCGAAGCCGCGTAATACGCGCCGAGCTCGCCCATCGAATCTCCGAGCAAGACCTGAACATACGTCGGTAATGGCTCCATGACATCCGCCCCAGAACCGGCGGCCAACGGCTTCGGCGCCCACACCGACCGCCGCGCGCTCGTCAATCCAACGCTCGTAATCAATGCCGACACTTCATCGAACCGCTGCGGATGACGCGGCACGAGAATCAGCAAGGCATCCGGTACATTCAAAGACGCGAACGCGCGCAGCACCAACGCTTCCTCACCCTCGCGCGTGCTCGCCGCAACCCACACCGGCCTATCGCCGATAGCCGCACGCCACGCATGCCCCCGCGCCACGAGTTCCGGCGGCGCGCTCATGTCGAACTTGAGATTGCCAAGCACCGCGACATTCCGCGCACCGAGCGCGGTCAACCGTTCAGCATCCGGCGGCGTCTGCGCAAGCACGCGCGTAAATCCACCAAACACTTCACGCACCGCGCGGCCAAAGCGCGTTGCCCGCCGATACGAACGCTCCGACATGCGCGCATTCGTCAGCACCAGCGGCACGCCCGCGCGCTTGCATTCGTCGATGAGCGTCGGCCACACTTCCGTTTCCATCACGATGCCAAGCGACGGCCGCCACGCACGCAAAAAACGTCGCACGAGCGCGGGCGAGTCATACGGCAAAAAGCTGCGCAAAACACGATCGCCGAACAGCGATTCACCGGTCGCGCGTCCGCTCGGCGTCATATGCGTGAGCAGCACCCGCGCTTCGGGATGCGCACGCATCAACGCTTCGATTAAAGGTTGCGCGGCGCGCGTCTCGCCGACCGACACCGCATGCACCCAGATCAGCGGCGCGGTATCGCTCTGACTGCGCGCAGGACCACGCCCGAAACGCTCGGCGATATGCTCGCGATACCCGCGCTCCTTGCGCGAACGAATCAGCAGCCGCAACACCGCAAGCGGCGCGACGATCCACCACGCCGCGCGATAGATGATCCGCAACAACGTCGCCGATGCCAACGGCGACACGGACGAAGGCGCGACGCGGCTCAAACGAGCGCCCGGCCCTTGAGGCGTTCGAGTATGCCGAGCGGCGCGTGATCGGGACGCGCCATCGATTTGACGGGCAGGAAAAACGTCTGCTCCATCATGAACTGGCCGGACATGACCGCGTGCGACGTCTGATCGGAGAAACAAACCCACACGGAACCGGGCGGAAACGGCATGTTCTCTTGCGGCGAAGTTTTTTGATAATCGAGATCGGCCTTCATCGCGTCATGCAGATGCAGCATGAGATGGTCGTATTCGCTGCGCGGCGATTTGGTGATGTGCAGCAGATTCATCAGCCACGCCGACCCCGGCGCCTGCGCCTTGATGGCGGGCAGGAAACGCTTCGCCATGTCCTCGAACGGCTCGCCCACGCGCCACACGCGCGGCGCACCTTTCGGGTTGATGTTGGTGAACACGCGCAGAATGCGCTCGCCGTAGTTCGGGCGCGACGGGAAGGCATCGACATGAAGACGGCTGTCGTCCTTGCGCCATGAAGTCTCGCGCGTTTCGACCTGATGCAGACGCAAACTCGTGGGCGCGACGCGCAGCTTGCCGTCGTACTCGGGGAACAGGCCATCGACGAGCGAACGCGCATTGTCCTGATAACGCTTGATGAGCGAGCGCACGGCCGATTGCATCACGTCGTCGCCGAGCACGCCGTTGAGCGCGCCGCCGTTCGGCGCAAGGCTGATGTTCTTGCGCTTCGGGTCGGCGATGGCCGGATCGAGCAAGGCCTGCTCGCCGCCCTCGATCGCGAAACGAAGATTCGGGAAATAAAGAACCTTGCCGTTTTCGACGCCGGCCAGCAGCGTCTCGCGCGGCACGGACAGGTTTCTGCCCTGCCAGTCGCCCGATACGACTTCGATGATTTGAGATTCCGTCATGGTGCCTTCGAACTGGTTTGCTCGCGCACGGCGCAGGCGTTCGCGCTACAGCAGGCCAAAGCCCGCGAGCGCCTTCTTGACTTCGCCAAGAGTGGGATGACGGCTCGCGTCGCCGAGGTTGATGACCTGCGGCGACCAGTAGCCGCCCGTGCGCCATGCGGTCGAGAAATTGTACAACTCGACGGTCGGACGCTTAAGCGCCGCGGCAATATGCACGAGGCCGGTATCAACGCCCACGGTCGCCGCCGCGCCGTCGATCAATCCGACGACCGCGGGCAGCGAAAGTTTCGGCGGAACGATGGCCGCCGCGCCGAATTCCTTCGCGAGCTTGTCGCTTGTCGCGCGCTCGGCTTCGGTGCCCCACGGCAGCACGATGGATGCGCCGCGCGTCACCAGCGCCTGCCCGAGTTCGATCCACGCGGCCTCGGGCCATTGCTTGTCGGCGCGCGAAGTCGCATGCGCGAACACCACGTAAGGCACCGGCAGATTCAAACCCATTTCCGCGATGGCCCTCGCCGCGCGACGCGTATCGATACCGAAATCGATGTGATCGGTCATCTGCGGTTTGGGCAAGCCGAGCGCCGCCGCCACGAGTTGCCGCGTGCGCTCGACGACATGCGTGCGCGGCTCGATCGGCACGCGGCGCTTGTAGAAAAAGCGCACCGGCCATTCGTAGCCCGCGCCGTCAGTGCGATTGCCGAGCCCGACGAGCGGCCCGCGCGCCCAACTCGCCACCCACGCCGTCTTGATGAGCCCTTGGCAATCGATCACCAGATCGTATTTCTCGGCGGCGAGCGCGCGCTTGAACTTGCCGATCTCGCGCCAGTTCGCGGGCGAGGCGAACGACTTGCGCCAGCGCCTGAGCGAGAACGGAATCGCCCGATGCACGCCATCGACCAGATCGACGAGGCTCGCGAAACTTTCCTCGACGAGCCAGTCGATCTGCGCATCGGGAAAGCGGCGGCGGATGTCGGCAATGGCCGGCATGTTATGAACGACGTCGCCAAGCGACGACACGCGGACGATCAGGATCTTTTGCACGCTGGGAATCGGAGCGCGGAAACGCGCGGTTGACGAGAGACAGGGAAACGGGGATTTTAGCGCGTGTTGTGCGGGACAAGGACGGGGAGTACGGTGGTTGCGCCAGTTAACATGCCGAGTTTGGCGGAACGAGCATGGACCGAGCGATGAGCACGAGTTACGAACATGATGTGATCGCATGGGCGCGCGAGCAAGCCGCGTTGCTGCGAGAAGGGAAATTCTCAGCGATCGACGTGAAGCACATCGCCGACGAAATCGAGGACGTGGGCAAAGCGGAAGAACGGGCCATGTCCAGCCGCATGGCTTTGCTTTTAGCTCACCTGCTCAAATGGCAATACCAACCCGGACGTCGCGGATCGAGTTGGCAGCGCACGATCAAGGAACAGCGCCGCGCCGTCGGCGTCGCGTTGCAGAAGACACCGAGCCTGCAAACATCGTTGCGCGATTCCGACTGGCTCACCGGATCGTGGGCCGACGCCGTTTCCAAGGCGGCGGAAGAAACCGGGCTCGACGTGTTCCCCGAGGATCTTCCGTGGACAACTGAACAAATTCTCGCTCCGGAGTTTTATCCGCAATAAAAAACGGCACGGTCCTTCGACCGTGCCGCTGCTTCAACTCAAAACATTAAAACGGCAATTTCGCATCCGCCTTCTCCGCCAGAATCACGCGACGGAAATCTTCCTGAATACGCTTCAACGCTGCTTCGTTATCCGCTTCGAAACGCATCACGACAACCGGCGTGGTATTCGACGAACGCGCCAATCCGAAACCATCCGGATACTCGACACGCAAGCCATCGATGGTCAGCACATCGTCCGCGCCCTGGAACTTCGCATTCTTCTGCAGCTTCGAAATAAGCTGCACGTTCTCGCCCTCTTCCATCTTGATCTGCAATTCAGGCGTCGAAAGCGAATCCGGCAGATCGTTGAGCAGCTTGCTCGGATCGGCCACGCGCGAGAGGATTTCGAGCAGACGCGCGCCGGTGTACAAACCGTCATCGAAACCGTACCAGCGGTCCTTGAAGAACACGTGGCCGCTCATTTCGCCCGCCAGCGGCGCGCCGGTTTCGCGCAGCTTCGCCTTCACGAGCGAATGGCCGGTCTTCCACATCACCGGTTCGCCGCCCTGATCGCGCACCCACTTCGCCAGATTGCGCGTGCATTTCACGTCGTAAATGATCTGGCCGCCCTTGTTGCGCGACAGCACTTCCTGCGCGAACAACATCAGTTGGCGGTCCGGATAGATCACCTGACCATCTTTCGTGACGACACCAAGACGGTCGCCATCGCCATCGAACGCGAAGCCCACTTCGGCATCCGATTCCTTCAGCGCCTTGATGACATCCTGAAGATTTTCCAGATGCGCCGGGTCCGGGTGATGGTTCGGGAAATTGCCGTCGATCTCCGTGAACAGTTCGACGAGTTCGCAGCCGAGCGCCTTGAACAGACGCGGCGCGAGATCGCCCGCCACGCCGTTGCCCGTATCGACGACGATCTTCATGGGGCGCACCGGCTTCACATCCGACACGATGCGGTCGAGGTACATCTGCTGCACGTCGAACTCGGTGTAGGTGCCTTCGCCCGTGCTGAAATCGTCATTCACGATGCGCTGATACAGCGCCTGAATCTGCTCGCCATAGATGGCCGAGCCGCGCAGCACCATCTTGAAGCCGTTGTAGTCGGGCGGATTGTGGCTGCCCGTCACGACGATGCACGAATCCACGCGACGCTCGCCCGAGGGCAAGGGCAGCGGCACGCTCGCCGCGAAATAGCCGACCGGCGTGGGCACCATGCCGACATCGACGACATCGATGCCCGCCGCGCGCAAGCCGTCCGAGAGCGCGCCCACCAGTTCCGGACCGGACAGACGGCCGTCGCGCGCGACCACGACCGAATCGCCGCCCTGCTTCTTGATCTCGCTGCCGAACGCCTGGCCGATGCGTTTCGCGACGTCACCGTCGACCGTCTTGCCCACGATGCCGCGAATGTCGTAGGCCTTGAAGATGGATTGCGATACTTGGCTCATGAGATGGCTCCCTCTTGTCTATTGATTGATTGTTTCTCGGCGATGCAGCCATGAGGGCATGCAGGTCGTCACGATACGAGCGCCCGGCCCATGCGGACCTTCGGTTCATCCTCGAATTCTGCCGTTACCTTGATGAAAATCTGGCGAACGTGCGCCGGCGGCCGGCATTCGGTTCGCACTTATAATCGCTGTCTTTCAGCGGTGCCGCGCCTGCGCGTTTCGCGAAGTGTGGTCCGCCGCCTCATTCTAATCCAATGCTCAAACGTTACTTGGCCCCGGCGCCGTCCGAAGACGCGCCTTCGCGCGCCAACACCTCATTTCCGGCCGCCATCGCCGACATTGCACCGGGTCGGGCATGGGAAGCATGGCGCATGCCCGCTCCCGGTGCCGCGCGTGACGGATGCAACGCCGCATGAAGCGGTTGACGCGCGCAGGCAATCCGGACGTCGCGAAGGCGTTCGCCAACATCGTTTGGCTGGGGTTCGAGCGGCTCACGCAGATCGTCGTCGCCATCGTCATTTCCGGGCTGTTGGCGCGCTATCTCGGCCCGGACGTGTTCGGCAAATGGCAGTACGCGAACACGCTGCTCCTGGTGATCGCGCCCGTGACGTGGGTGTGCGGCGCGGAGATTCTGGTGCCGACCATCGTACATCGGCCGCCTGCGGAAACGGGCGCGGTGCTCGGCAGCGCGTTCGTGCTGCGCATGGGCGTGTCCGTGCTGGCGCTGGTGCTGACGTGGAGCTGGATCGCCGCCGGGCTCACCGATCCGATGGTCGGCGCGATGCTCGCCGGTCTCGCGCTCACGCTGCTGTTCCGCGAGCCGTTCGTCGGCGTCATCAATACGTGGCTGCAGAGCATGACGTACAGCAAGCCGCAATTGCTGGCGAGCATGGTGGCGGCGCTCGTCAAGGCGGCGCTGGTGTTCGCGCTCGTGCGCGCGGCGGCGGGCGCGGCGAGTTTCGGCTGGCTGTGGGCGCTGGAGGCGGCGGGCATCGGCGCGGCGCTCGTTTTGTACTATCGGCGGCGCAACGGCGGCACGCTCGGCTGGCATTTCGACCGCGCGTTGTTCAGGCATTTCGCCAGCGCGGGAACGGTGTTCTGGCTCGGGCTCATCTGCATGTATCTGTTCCTCAAACTCGACCGGCTGATGCTCGCGCATCGCGTGTCCTTTGCCGAACTCGGCCTCTATTCCGCCGCGCAGCAGTTGAACGAAAACTGGATCGCGCTGGCGCTGATGCTCGCGCAAACCATCGCGCCCGCGTTCGTGTACCGCGTGCAGGAGCGCGCGCAACTGAAGCGCAACATGCTGCGTCTGCTCGCCATGACCGCCGCGCTGATGATCGCGGGCGCGGCCGTCCTCGATGCGCTCTCGGGCTTCATCATCACGCGCGTGTTCGGCGCAAATTACGCGGATGCCGCGAACATTTTCCGCTGGGCAGTGTGGCTGTCGGTGCCGGCGGGGATCGAAGCCATCGGCAATCTCGTCGTGCTCAAATATCAGGCGAAGTACGTGCTGCTCGCGAAGTGGGTCTTCGCGCTCGCGGTCGCGGGCGTGGTCAATCTGATCGCGATTCCGCGTCTGTCGGGCCATGGCGCGCTGATTGGTTTAGCGGCGGGCTATGTGGCGGCGGCATCGGTGAACTTTTACTACCTTCGTTTTCGGCTGCGCGCATGAACGCTCTCTCCGATGTCGCCGTGTTGATTCCCGCGTTCAACGCTCAGGCCGATGTGAACCGCACGCTGGCCTCGTTCAGCGAAACCTCGACCGTCCACGTATTGATCGTGGATGACGGCAGCACGCCGCCCATCGTCGCGCCGTCCATCGACGGAATGCAGATCGAGATTCTGCGGATGCCGCAAAACGGTGGCATCGAGCGCGCCTTGCAGGCGGGCATGGTCGCGCTCGCGGCGCGCGGCACGCGTTACGCGGCGCGCATCGATGCGGGCGACCGCGCCACGCCCAACCGGCTCGCGAAACAACGCGCGTTCATGGAAGCGAACAGGCGCATCGCGATGCTCGGCATGTGGACGCATGTCGTCTCGACAGACGGCACGCCGCTGTTCGATCTCACGCCGCCGACCGCGCCCGCCGCCATCCGCCGCGCCATGCTCGCGCGCACGTGCTTCACGCATCCGTCGCTGATGCTGCGCGTGGATGCCGTGCTCGCCGCCGGAAACTATCGCGCGAAATATCGCGCTGCCGAAGACCTCGATCTGCTGCTGCGCCTGCTCGCGCGCCATGACGGCGCGAATCTGCCCGAATTCGGCCTGTACTACGAACTGAATGAAAGCGGTATCAGCGCGACGAAGCGCCGGGCGCAAACGCTGTCAACGCTGCGCCTGCAATGGCGTTACTTTCGCGTGGCGAATCCGCTGGACTGGGCGGGCATGGCAAGGAGCGTCGCGCACTTGCTGTTGCCTTACGGCCTGCTGCGCGCCGTGAAGGCAAGGCTCATGAAACCCGCTTCCTCAAGTCGATGATTTTGTCGAATTCTTTTCGTTTGATTTTGCGCTACGGTGACTGACTTCCGGATGACGAACCTTCGCATCGCTCTTGTCTGCAACACGGCCTGGGCCATTTATACGTACCGGCGCGGCGTCCTGCGCATGCTGACCGAACGCGGCGCGCAGGTGACGATCATCGCGCCGCGCGACCGCACGTTCGAACCGCTCATCGAAATGGGATGCCGTTGTGTGGAATTGCCCGTCGCCTCGAAAGGCACCGACCCGCGTCAGGATTTGAAAACGATGCGCGCGCTCTACCGCGAATACCGCGCGACGCGTCCGCATATCGTGTTTCACTACACGATCAAGCCGAACATCTACGGCTCGATCGCGGCGATGCTGGCGCGCGTGCCGTCGATCGCGGTGACGACCGGTCTGGGCTATGTGTTTATCCAGAAAAGCAGGACCGCGCAGATTGCCAAGCGGCTTTATCGTTTTGCGTTTCGCTTTCCGCGCGAAGTCTGGTTTCTGAACAACGACGATCAGGAAGCGTTCGCGCGCGAAAAGCTGCTGGCGCATCCCGAACGCGCGCGGCTGCTGCGTGGCGAAGGCGTCGATCTGGACGATTTTCCGTTCACGCCGATGCCCGAGCGCGAAGCGTTCGTTTTCATCCTGATCGGGCGTTTGCTGTGGGATAAAGGCGTGGCCGAATTCGTCGATGCGGCGCGCGCGTTGAAGCCGCGTTTTCCGCACGCGCGTTTCCAGTTGCTCGGGCCGGTCGGCGTGGACAATCCGAGCGCGATCGGACGCACCGACGTGGCGCAGTGGGAGCGCGAAAATGTCATCGAATATCTCGGCGAGGCGAACGATGTGCGTCCGCTGATCGCGGCGGCGGACTGCGTGGTGCTGCCGTCGTATCGCGAAGGCGTGCCGCGCACGCTGATGGAAGCGGCCGCGATGGGCCGTCCCATCGTCGCGACGGATGTGCCCGGCTGCCGCGAAGTCGTGGAGCACGACGTGACCGGCCTGCTGTGCGAAGCGAAAAGCGCGGCCAGTCTCGCCGCGCAACTCGAACGCATGCTGACTTTCTCGCGCGAAGAACGCATGACGCTGGCCGAACGCGGCCGCGCCAAAGTCACGCGCGAATTCGACGAAAAGCAAGTCGTGCAACGATACGAGCGCACAATACACGCCATTACCGGCATCTCAATCTGAACTCGATTTCTGGAGCGCACATGACGAATGGCAATTCCCCGCAGCGAGACGCAGAAAAAGGCACGATCCTGGTCACGGGCGGCGCGGGCTTCATCGGCTCGCATACCTGTGTCGAACTGCTCGGCGCGGGTTACGGCGTGGCGGTCATCGACAATCTCGTGAACAGCCGGCCCGAGTCGCTCAAGCGGGTGGAGCGCATCACGGGAAAAAGCGTCGCCTTCTATCAGGACGATGCGCGCGACAAGGCCGCGCTGGAACGTATTTTCGATGCGCACGACATTACCGGCGCGATCCACTTCGCCGCGCTCAAGGCGGTGGGCGAATCCGTGGCGAAGCCCATCGAGTATTACAGCAACAACATCGGCAGTTTGCTTGCCGTGCTAGAAGTCATGCGCGAGCGCAACGTTCGCAACTTCGTGTTTTCGTCGTCTGCGACGGTGTATGGCGTGCCGCAAAGCGTGCCCATCGACGAGAGTTTTCCGCTGTCGGCGACCAATCCGTACGGTCAGTCGAAGCTGATCGCCGAACAGATTCTGCGCGATCTCGAAGTATCCGATCCGTCCTGGCGCATCGCGACGCTGCGTTACTTCAATCCGGTCGGCGCGCATGAAAGCGGGCTGATCGGCGAAGATCCGGCGGGCGTGCCGAACAACCTCATGCCGTATGTCGCGCAGGTGGCGGTCGGCAAGCTCGAACGCCTGCGCGTGTTCGGCAGCGATTACGACACGCACGATGGCACCGGCGTGCGCGATTACATTCATGTGGTCGATCTGGCGCGCGGACATATCGCGGCCATCGACGCGCTCAAATCGCTGGACCGCAGTTTCGTCGTGAATCTCGGCACGGGGCAAGGCTACAGCGTGCTGGATGTGGTGAAGGCGTTCGAGAAGGCGTCCGGCAAAAGCGTGCCGTACGAACTCGTGCCGCGCCGCCCCGGCGATGTCGCCGCGTGCTACGCGGACCCTAAGGCCGCCGCAGAACTGATTGGCTGGCGCGCCGAACACGGCATCGAGCGCATGTGCGCGGATCATTGGCGCTGGCAGTCGCAGAATCCGCAAGGGTTCGCCTGAGTTTCACGCGACGCTCCGCATCGTATTTCATGAACAAGAAAGCGATGCGGCGCCGCTTCCCTCCCCCGGTTCCATTTCATGCTTAGTTTCGCGCTCGCATTTTTTATCTCGCTGCTCGTCACGTTGTTGATCGTGCGGTTTGCGCATCTGCACGAAGGCGTGCTCGGCGACACCGATCTCGCCGGTGTGCAGAAGTTTCACGCGCGTCCGGTGCCGCGTATTGGCGGCGTGGGCATCGTCTGCGGGCTGACGGTTTCGGCCGTCCAGTTGCGATGGAGTTATCCGGCTGTGTCGGCGGGCATTCTTGGCATCATCGCGTGCGGGGCGCCGGCGTTTTTCTCGGGGCTGATCGAAGATCTGACCAAGCGCGTGACGCCGCTCGTGCGCCTTATCTGCACGATGGCGGCGGCGGGTCTTGCGTATGCGCTGCTCGATATCGCGGTGACGCGCATCAGCGTGCCGCCGCTCGATTTCCTGCTGTCCTACGCGATCATTTCCTGCGTCGTGACCGTGCTCGCGGTCGCGGCGCTGGCGAACGCGGTGAACATCATCGACGGCTTCAATGGCCTCGCCTCGATGGTCAGCTTCATGATGTTCGCCTCGCTCGCCTACGTGGCGTTTCAGGTGCACGATCCGGTGGTGCTGTCCGGCTCGCTCATCATGATGGGCGCGGTCATGGGCTTCTTCATCTGGAACTTCCCGGCAGGTCTGATCTTTCTCGGCGATGGCGGCGCGTACTTCGTCGGCTTCATGCTGGGCGAACTCTCGATCATGCTCGTCATGCGCAACCGCGATGTCTCCGCGTGGTATCCGGTGTTGCTGTTCATGTATCCGATCTTCGAGACGTGTTTCTCGATCTACCGCAAGAAGTTCATTCGCGGGATTTCGCCGGGCATGCCGGACGGCGTGCATCTGCATATGCTGGTGTACAAGCGGCTGATGCGCTGGGCCGTGGGCGCGAAGAACGCGCATGAACTCACGCGGCGTAACTCGCTGACGTCGCCGTATCTCTGGCTGCTGTGCCTGATCGCCGTGATTCCGGCGACGCTGTTTTGGCGGCACACGCTGCATCTGTTCTGTTTCGTAATGGTGTTCGCCGCGACGTATGTGTGGCTGTACATCAGCATCGTGCGCTTCAAGGTGCCGCGCTGGATGGTGTTTCGACGGCCGCATTCGTTGAAGAAGTAAGTTGCCTTTTTGTTGCGACGCCGCCTTCCGAGGCGGCGTTTTAGTGGCTTATTTCAGATGCGTGGAGAAGAAATCCGCCGTGCGGCCATTGGCGAGTTGCGCGGCGGCGGCATCGAAATGCTTGCCCTGATTGCGCGCGAACGCATGGTGACAGCCGGGATACGTGTACGCCTCGACGTTCGCCCGCCCTTTCACGGCCGCGAGGATGCTGTTGCGCGCGTTGGCATCGATGAACTCGTCTTCTTCGGCGAGATGCATGAGCAACGGAACCTTGATGTTCGGCAGTTCGTTCAAATGCTGATCCGTGCCGCCGCCGTAATACGACACCGATGCATCGACATCCGTGCGCGCCGCCGTCAGGTACGACAGCAGACCGCCTAAGCAGAAGCCCACCGAGCCGATCTTGCCCTTGACCTGCGGCAAGGTGCGCGCGAAGCCGATCGTCGCCGCGATGTCTTCCACGCCCTTGTTCACATCGAACGCGTTATAGAGCGCGAACGCTTTCTGCCATTCGGCCTCGGTGCGGTCGGTGAGTTGCACGTTCGGCTCCAGCCGCCAGAACAGGTCCAGACACAGCGCGACATAGCCCTGACGCGCGTAGGCATCGCAGGTTTCGCGCATGTCGCCGTTGATGCCGAATATTTCCTGAATGACCACGACGGCTGGCGCTTGTGGCTCGGAGGGATAGGCGACGTAGGCATCGAAATCGCCGGTGGGGGTGGAGATGGAAAGCACGTCGGACATGAAGGGCTCCTGTCAGTTCAGGCTGCGGGTTTGGCTCGGGAAACGTAGGTTTTCAGGACGTCGGAGAGTTCCTTGATGATCGTCTGCCAGACGCTGAGCGTGTCGGAATCCTCGCTCTGCTCGCCGGTCTGGCGGAACACGAATCGAATCATCGCAAGGACCGGTGCAATGACGAGCGCGGCCATCACGGCGATCGGCGTCAGGACGAGTCCGGTTTTCGATAGATCGCCCTTGTTGCTGCCATAGAAAAGCTGGTAGCCGAACGATGCCGTCCACGCCAGAAGAGTCATGAATCCCACGGCGCTCAAAATGGCGACGCCGAAGAAAGCATAGTGCCTGAGCGCGCGGTATTGCTTGAGATTGGCAATTTGCTCGGCGGAAAGGTCCCGTTGAAGCAGATGTTTCTCGCTCGCGCTAAAGTCATCTTCTAGGACGCCTTGCGCCTTTTCCAGCGCCAGATCTCGTTTCCTTTCGTGGTTCATTTGTTCCATCCGAGCTTCTTCAGTTTTGCGTGCATGGCGGTCTCACCTACCCAGAACAGGTCGGCCAGTTCTTCGAGCCTGCCTACATTGCGCTTCATGATCAAAATCTCCACCGCAAAGCCGGGTATCAGCAATTCAAGCGCGAAGTTGTTGGCATGCATCTCCACATAGTCGAGCTGAACAGGCCGCATTTCCCGCGCGGTATCGACAAAACGATCTCCATGCTTGAGCACGTAATGCCCGAGTTCGTGAGCCACCATGAACCGTTTGCGGATTGCATGCGTGTTTGCATTGACACAGATATACGGACTCCCGTCGACGAATTCGAAAAGCCCGTATTCTTCGCCCATCTCGGTATCTTCCTCGACCTTCACGCCCAACGTTCTTGCGATGGCGATCGGATCAACCGGCAGATTTCCATCCCAGTGATCGTACAAAAGATAAGTCGCAGCTTGAGTCGGCTTCATTTTGATTGCCCTCCATCAACAAGTTCTCGCCTGCCGCAGATATTTCGGCATCCATAGCGTTCTTGGCGATGGAGTCTATCATCGGACGAAAGGAGAATTGGCGCACCTCGTCCGAATGGCCAGTCCAAAAAGCAAACCGCCCGCATGGCGCGGGCGGTTTAATCCAAAATCAGGCGGAAGAAAAACTCAAGCCGGCGCAGTACGCGGCAAGGCCTGCGTCACTTCTCGCGCCACGGCCAGATACCGCGCCGCCGTATCCGCGAGCGTCAAGCCCTTCAGCGGCCGCATCGAGCGCGGCTCGGTCAGCGCGAGCACGAGTGCATCGGCATAGGCTTGCGTATCGTCGGGATCGCACAGATGCACGCCCGGAAAATCCGCCGCGAAACTGAACGGGCGAATGGTGCTCGCGACCACCGGCACGCCGGACGCCAGCGCTTCCAGAAACGCGATGCTGTGCCCTTCCGACCTCGAAGGCATGGCAAACACGCTCGACGCAAACAGCAAGTCCGCCACATCCGAACGCGGACCTTGCACCGTCACGCGATCCGACAGCCCGAGCTTCTCGACGAGATCGCCCACCGCCGCGTGATACGCCGGATCTTCGATCACGCCGCACAGCAAAAGCCGCGCATCCGGCACACGCGTGAGCACTTTCTGGAACGCATGCACCGTCGAAAGCTGATTCTTCACCGACGTATAACGCCCGATCTGCACGATGCGCGCGCCATCGTTCCCCGGCGTGCGCGCGCGCATGCCGAAGCGCGACATGTCCACGCCATTCGGGATCAGCGACATCGCCGGATGCTTGCCCACCGCCGCCACGTAGTCATCGATATTCGACGGCGACACCGCGATCACCGCCCGCGCCCGCCGCGACAACAACCGCTCGACGCGCCGGAAAATCTGGCTCTCGAAATCGTTGGTGGCCGAATGCATCACGTAGACGACCGGCATCGCGAGCGGCAAGGCGCGTGCGTAGAACGCGGGAATCGTCGCGTGGGCGAACACGACATCCGCATGAAAATCCCGCAAGGTCTGATACAGCTTCAACAGCTTGCCGAAGCGCCCGTAGGGCTTCTCGGGAAAGAGACATTGCACGCCGTTGCCGACGAGTTCCGCCTGCAACGCCTTGAAGTCGTCATGCGCCGGCGTGAGCGAAGCCAGCGCGACCGTCTCGCCGCTCTTTTGCTGATAGATCGCCAGATCTTTCGCGAGGACTTCGGCGCCCGACAGGCGCGGTGCGAGCACCAGATGGACGATGCGCATTCAAGCCTCCCTCATGGTGCGAAAGGTGCCAAACGTACGGAACAGCATCCAGCCCGCAGCGGAACCGAGGCCCAGCGTCATCGCCCAGGCAATGCCCGTCACGCCCCAGTAATGCGTCGCGAACGGCACCGTCACGCACAGCACGATTGCCTGGATGATCGACGCATGCGTCGCCACCTTCGGCGTGCCGACCGCGCGCAGCCACGACACCAGCACCGCGATCAGCGCGCCAATCGCCATGTTGATGACGAAGATGCGGAACAGCGGCACCGCCGACAGCCACGCTGGTCCGAGCACGATATTGAACAGCGGCTCGGCGATGATCCGCAGCACGATCACGATCACCGTCAGCGCGACGACGGCCAGCAGCATCCACTTGCTGAACATCTTGCGCGCGGCGGCCGGATCGCGCCGCTGATGATCGGCGAAGGTCGGAAAGAGATATTGCGACATCGCGATGGCGGCATCGGCGAGCAACATCTGCGCGAGCTTCGAGGACATCTGATACGCGCCGAGTTGCAACGGTCCGAGCAGCTTCGCCACGACCACCTTGTCGAACTGATTGAGCAACAGGTTGACGACGCTGCCCGCCCAGATCCAGCGGCTGAAGTTCACATAGTGCGAGATGCCGTGGAACGACAGACGGATGGGCGGACGCGGCGACATGGTCGTCCACGTGAGCGTGGTCTTGAGCATTTCGCCCGCGACCAGACCGATCAGCACCGAGTAGGCGCCCGCGCCGGACAGCGCGCAGATCAGGCCCACCGCGCAGTCGGTGAAGGACGCCGAGCATTCCACGCCCGCGAGCTTTTGAAAGCCGCGCTGACGCGTCACCACGAAGTACGCGGGTGAAGCGATACCGCGCAGAATCGGCAGCACCGCCGCCAGAAAGATCAGCCCGATGGAGCCGCTCATATGGAACTGGTTCGTCATGAGCGGCGCGAGCGCGGCGATCAGGATGCCGATGAGCACGCCGCGCATCGAGAGCGTGGCGAGCACCGCGCCCAGTTCGCTGTGCGTGGGTGCGTCGCGTCCTTGCACGACGGCCTGCGCCAGTCCCGTATCGGACAACGATTCGGCGATCGCCACGGCGAGCAGCGCGATGCTGACCGCACCGATCGCCTCAGGCCCGAGAATCCGGCCGATGGCCAGAAACTTCACGGCGACGAGGCCGCGCACGACCACTTGTTGCAGGAGTACCCAAAAAGCCGCATCCTGCCGGAATCGCGCGCTTGCCGGTAAAAAAGGTAGCCGGACTGATCTCACTAAATTTCCCCGCGCTGCTGTTGATTTGGTTCGTGGCGCGCCGCGATATTGTCGGTATGCGGTAGCGCTTCCTTTCGCGTGCCCTGCGCGGAACTGTCGATTGGACGGGTACGTGCGCGGCCTCGCTTGTTTTCAGGCGACTGTGGCAAAAGTATCGTGAGCGCCGCCTTGCCGGACGCCAACCCGTAGTAGAAATCGGCCCGAAATGGGTATCGATGCGGGTTGACTTGGCCGCTGAGTGGGTTTCCACACGTCCGCACGCGCGGATAAAGGCTCAAATATGGCCGTCGGATACGCATGACGGGTGCTACTGTTCATTCGTCGGCTCAAAGCGCGTCAGGGTCGTTGTCGTCCTGTTGCACGCTCGAAAACACCATCCCTGATGCAGCCTTTCGCGGTGAACCCATAACATGTCGAACGAAACCGTCCTCATCATCGAACCCAATTTCAGCGGCCATCGCTGGCGATACGCCGAATGGGCCGCCAACGCGTACATGGAAGCGGGTTATCGCTGCGTGATCGTGACCGAGCCGGTCAACGCCTCGCACGCGCTCGTGAAGAAGATTCAGGAGCAAGGCAGCGGCAAGCTCGGCATCGAACTGATCGAGCCGCCCGCGCCGGTCAGCGGGCCGCTCTCGAAAGTGGCGTATGCGCGCTTTCACCGCGACTTCAAACACTACTTCGATATCGCGAGCGGCGGCAAGCCGGTTGCGCTCGTCGTCGTGCCGTATGTCGATTATTTCCTGCTTGCGTTGCCGTTCCTGCGCTCGCCGTTCGGTTCGACGCCGTGGGTCGGCATCACCATGCGTTCGAACTTTCATCATCATCGGGTGGGCGTGCGTGCGCCGCGCCGGCCGATGGTCAACGCGGTCAAGTCGAAGCTGTTTTCCAGCGCGGTGCGGTTGGGCGGCATGAAGACGTTGCTTACCATCGATCCGACCTTGCCCGACTGGTGGAAGAAGAACGCGGGTTCGTCGCGCACGAGCGTCGAGTATCTCGCCGATCCGTTTCCCGATGCCCGCGCCGCCGAACCATCGGCGGCCAAGCAACGGCTCGGTTTGTCGGACGGCACGCATATCCTCGTGTATGGCGCAATCAACGATCGCAAGGGCCTGTTCGAATTGATGGATGCGCTCGCGCAACGTCCCGGCGGCGCGTTCGCGCCGACGCTCGTGATCGCGGGCGCGCAGGACGACAACGTGCGCGCGCAGATTGCTTCGGCTGTGGCCACGCTCAAGCCTGCGCCTGTGGTGCTGGACCGCTTCATTTCCAGCGAGACGGAGCTGGACCTCTTCTCCGCCTGCGATGTCGTGTGGCTCGGCTATAAAGGCCATTACGGCATGAGCGGTGTGCTGGTGCAGGCGTATCGCTTCGGTAAGCCGGTGGTGGCGACGGCCGATGGATTGATCGGCTGGTTCTGTCGCACGGGCGAACTCGGGCCGGTGATCGACGATCTCGCGCCGGCATCGATCAATCGCGCGTTGGATGACGTGCTGGCGCGTCGGGCGCGGCCGCAGCCTGCGGGGCATTTGCTGGAGCGGAATACGTTGAGTCAGTTTAAGGAGACGTTGCGGCAGGCCGTAGCGTAATACTCAAATGCGCGTTAAATCGATCCTTATCAGCTTAAGGATCGATTTAAGAGACAATTTGACTTTTCGTTCCCACACCCCCACTATGTTCGATTAATCGATCCTTAAGCCTGTTTAGGAGCGTTTAATCGATCATGAAAGTCGCGCAAGCCGCGGTTCTTCCGCCAGCCCTCCTCGAAGAAAGCAAGCACCTCGGCGATCTCATCGCACGGCTGCGGTCGGCGCGCGCCATGAAGCAGAGCGAGGCAGCGCTGCGTGCGGGTGTATCGCGCAACACGGCATCCCGGCTGGAGCGAGGGGACCCGGGCGTCGCGATCGGTCAGGTGCTCCGCTACCTCGAAGCCATTGCGCCGGGCACCTCTTTGGCGTCGCTGTACGCGCAGACCGACCCGGCGCTCAAGGCGCAGGCCACGCGAGAACGCACGCAGCGGGTTCGCGACATGACCGCATCCGAACGCGACGAACTGGATTTCTAAGTTCGCTCCGACACGCCTTTTCCCCAAAGTCCTTCTCATGGCAGCACGCGAAACCAGACTGATCGTATTCGCTCATATCGACGACCAATGGTCGCCATGCGGCCAGCTTGCGCTGGTCGAAGAAGGACCGTCGCTGGTGGCATCGAGGTTCGCGTATGGGCTCAACTATCTGAAGCGCCGCGACGCGCTGGAAGTCGATCCCGTCAGCCTCGGTCTCTCGGACCGCGCTTCGATCGCCGGTAAGTTTCTTTTGCCCGTCAACGCGTTGCCGTTCTTCGGCGGCATCCGCGACGCGGCGCCGGATTCATGGGGACGCCGTGTCATCGAGGCCAAGCTCAAGGTGCCGCCGAACAGTCTGCCCGAGTCGCAATATTTGCTTCACGCGGGAAGCGAACGCGCAGGTGCGCTCGATGTGCGTCCCGGCCTGACCGATGAGGCGACCGTCGGCGTCGGCAACTGGCATACGCTGGATCACCTCATGGAAGCAGCGGAGCGGATCGAAGAAGGGTTACCCGTTCCGGCTCATCTGGAAGCCATTTTCGTCGAGGGCACAGCCTTGGGTGGCGCGCGTCCGAAGGCGTCCGTGCGTGACGACGAAGGCGTGTTGTGGCTCGCCAAGTTCTCCAGCCGTCACGACCGCTTCGACATTCCCGGCATCGAATGTGCCGCGCTACGGCTCGCGCAGAAAGCCGGACTCACCGTGCCGCCGGTAAAGACCTTGTTGCTCGGCGATCGCCGCGTCATGCTCATTCGCCGCTTCGATCGTTACTGGACGACGCCAGGCGACACGCTGTCGCCGCGCGCCGATCTGCTCGAACAAGGACCCGCGAATGGCCGGGCGGAACATCGCTCGGCGTTCGTGAGCGGGCTCACGTTGGCAGCCTGCGACGAAACCGAATCGCGTAACCAGTCCTATGCCGCACTCGCCGACGCCATCCGCAAGTATTGCCATCCTGACGTCATTCGCGACGACAACGCCGAGCTTTTCCGGCGCATGGTCTACAACATCTTCGTCAGCAACGACGACGACCATCTGCGCAATCACGGCTTCATCCGGCACGCCGCGCTTCGCGGCTGGCGCCTGAGTCCGCTTTACGACGTGCTCCCGCGCGCCAGCAACGCCAGCGAGCGCTATCTGCATCTTGGCGTAGGACGAGAAGGAAGAATCGCGACGCTCGACAACGCGATCAGCGATCACGCGCGCTTCACGCTATCGCGGCGAAGCGCTGCTGAGATCATCGCGCAAGTCTGGCGCGTGGTGCGCGAGTGGCGCGTGTTCTTCGACGAATTCGGTATCGAAGAAACGGAGATGGATAAGGTCGCTCCGGCGTTTCGTCACATCGATGAAATCTCGACGCCGGAGCTACGCAAACTGCTGTCCTGAATGACTCAAGCCTGCGGCGTCGTCACCCCCGACGCCACTTCCTCGATCCGCTGCTTGCGCTTGGCCGGGAACAACGCATCGCGAATCTTGAGGAACGGGAATTCCACCGCGCGCGTCGTCACATACCCCACGACGATGGCAATCGCGAACTGCGCCGCCATGATCGCGAACCACGCGGGAATGGCGGGCAGATGCATCGCCGTGGCTTTGCGGATGAGCATGTCGCCCGGCGCGAGCGCCAGCGAATGCCACAGGTAGATGCCGTACGAATACACGCCAATCCATCCGATCAGCCGATACAGCATGGAACCGCGCACGTTGCCCGAATACTCCAGCGTCAGCACGATCAGCGCGCAAAAGCCAATCGCTTGAATGGTATAGCCGATGCTCTGATCCAGCGCCACGTTACGCGTGCCGAACACGAGCCACGCCACCAGCCCGAGCACCATCGCGATCAGCACAAGCTTGCGGTCCGCAATCGCGCGATACGCGCCCGGCTTCATCCAGTAGAGCGCGGCGAGCATCACGCCGAACAAGAGACTGTCGATGCGGTATTGCGTGTAGAAGAACGTACCATCGAGATCGCCGTTATGCACGGCGACGCTGCGCGCGATCAGCACCGCCACGCAGATCGACCCGAGCACGCCGAGAATGGCGTTCACCCGCGTCTGAAAGCGCGCGAACACGATCAGCAGCAGCGGCAGGAACAGATAGAAATGTTCCTCGACCGCGAGACTCCACGTCTGCGCGATCGACGACCCGAAATAGTTCTGCATGTGCGTCAAGTTCTGCACGAGGAACGTATTCGTCGGATGCCGTCCCGCGATCACATGGAACAGAATGAGCACATAGTAAGCAGGCCAGATTTTAAAAATCCGCCGCACGATGAAGCGCGAGGCATCGATCCTGCCTTCCTGCGCGTACTGCTTCAGCAGCAATCCGCCGACGAGAAAGCCCGACAGCGTGAAGAACAGGTTCACGCCTTCGTGTCCGAAGCTCTTCAACGGATACTCGATGGCGGAAATGATCGCGCTGCCCGTGGGAAACGAGTGGAAGTGATAGCCCATCACTGCGATGATGGCGAGCCCGCGGATGAAATCGAGTTCGATCGATCGACTCTTGGGTCCCGGTATGCGTGTGGCGCCGAACAGCCCCATGGCCTCCCCCTTTTTTGCGAAGGTCTCTGTTGTTGATGGATGCCTCGCGGCACGATGGAAACTCCGCGCATCGCGACAAAATTCCCGGTGTGGCTCCGCGAAACGCATCCTCGTACTTTTAGAGACTTCGCGGCCCTTCAATCTTCGGTCCTGAATCCCGGCGCGATCCGCCAGAATCACGTTTTTACCCGACATCGCCGGCACACGGATGCGCGCTGCGCAACACTTCGAGTTGGCGTTTCCACCGAGCGTGGTGCGCCGCACATGGGCATCCGTCGTTTCGCGCCGAACGCTAGTCTCGAAACGCCGTCGCGAAGGCGCGCCCAAATCGCCGCTGATATATTCGACCCACAAATACGGGGTTCCCTGAGCCGCCGCCTTGCGCCATTGGCTTCACGGCGCGGGACAAAAGCGAAAGCCCAGGGATACAGCGGCACTTGCCGCGAAGATAAATCGAATGAGCTTTGCGATCTAAAGAGAATGCCATGCGCAACAAGTTCGCCGTCATCTGGATCTGGCTTTTCATCCTTCCGCTCGCGTTCGACTTCAAGGGCGCGGAAACAGCCAGCAAGGCCATTCAGATTCTGCTCACCGTGCCATCCATCGGCGCGGCGTGCGCGCTGCTGCTGATCGGGCCACGCTTCGCGCAACGCTCGCGGCTGCGCACGACCATCACGTTCATGATCGTGCTGACGCTGCTCGGCAGTGTCGCCACGCAAGTGCTGCAGGGCAACGACTCCGGCAATTACATGCGCGTGATCCTGCCGTTCCTGCTGATGCTGATCGGCTTCTTCGTCGGCTGCCGGCCGTGGGAGCCGAACCGCCTGGAGCAGATCGAACGCGCCATGTACTGGTCGATGATCGCCTCGCTCATCTTCAGCTTTTTCTTCGGCATGGCGACGTCGACGGGCGGTCTGGCGGACGTGCGGTTCCGCATCGTGTCCGTGCAGTTTTTGTCCTTGCAGGCGTTGTTGCTGCATGAGTTCGTGATTGCGCGGCGCATCACCAAGTTCACGGTGCTGCTGTTTCTCGCGACGGTCGTGATCGAGCTGCTGTCCGTCACGCGCAGTCTGCTTGTCGGCTCGTTGCTGCTGTTCGCGTATGCAACTTGGCTCGCCGCACCGTCGCTGCGCCATCTGTTCGCCGCCGGTTTGCGTGCGCTCGCTATCGCCGCATTGCTTGGCGCGATGGTCGCCGCATCCGCCGCGTTCTTCCCCGGCGTCGCGGAGCACTGGGAACAGCGCTTCTCGTTCGCGAAGGATACGGAGTCCGGCCGCGATCCGACCACCATCACGCGTCTGGCCGAAATGAAGGATCAGTACGATCAGACGATGTCCTCGACGCTGTCCATCGCGGTCGGTCAGGGCTACGGTCACAACTATCACTACTCGCCCTACTATCTGCCGGACCTCGCGGGCCAGTTCAGCAAGAAGGATTTCTACGCGATCAACGAATGGGCCGCGGGTCACAACTTCTGGGTCTATCAGTTCTTCGCGGGCGGGCTGCTGTTCGGTCTTGCGTTGCCGCTGGCGGTCTTGTGGGCCTTGTGGCGCGGTTCGATGGCGTATCGCGCGTGGAAGCATCGCGCGCCGGATGTGAAGTATCTGCCGGTGCTGGGGCGTTCGCTGTTGATCGTGGCATCGCTGCCGGCGACGTCCATCGGCGGCAATCCGCTGGGCAATCGCTTCTCGGGGATCATTTACGGCCTGGCGTTGGGGCTTCTGGTGGCGGCCTATGCTCGCATCGCGCATGCGTTGCGCACGCGTGCCGCCGAATCCGGTCCGCAGCGTTCGTTCAGAAGGCCGTACTACGGCGTGCCGCCGGATTTCCGTCCGTTCGACGAACCCATGCCCGAAAGCCTGCCGGCCCATGCCGCGCAAGCGCCCGGTCTGCCGCACGGCCATCACGATTCGCAGGGACGAGGCGAGCCGCCAGCCGGCGCCAGCACGCTCGCCCCTTCCGCGTGATCCGCGCCTCCGGACTATAAGAAATCATGAAGATCCTGCATCTGCTTCCCACTGTCGATCCGCGCGCGGGCGGCGCCACCGAAGGCGTGCTGCAAAGCGGCCTGAGCATGCGGGCGATGGGTCACGACATCGAAGTCGTCTCGCTCGATGCACCCGACGCGCCGCACGTCGCCGCGTTTCCGCTCAAGCTGCACGCGCTCGGGCCATCGCGCGGGTTTTACGGCTATTGCCCCGCGCTCGTGCCGTGGCTCAAGGAACAGGCTCCGCGCTTCGATGCGGTGATCGTCAACGGGCTCTGGCAGTACCAGAGCTATGGCGCGTGGAAGGCGCTGGCGGGCGGCAGCGTGCCTTATTACGTGTTTCCGCACGGCATGCTCGATCCGTGGTTCAAGCGCACGTATCCGCTCAAGCATCTGAAGAAAAGTTTGTATTGGCCGTGGGCGGAATATCGCGTCTTGCGCGATGCGCGCCGCGTGCTGTTCACCACGCAGGAAGAAAAGCTGCTCGCGCGCGAATCGTTCAGGATGTATCGCGCGAATGAAGAAGTGGTCGCGTTCGGCACGCGTCAGCCGCCGGCGGATTCAGCCGCTTTGCGCGATGCGTTTCTCGCGAAGTTTCCGCAACTCGCCGGCAAACGCGCGATTCTGTTTCTGGGCCGCATCCACGAGAAAAAGGGCTGCGATTTGTTGCTCAAGGCCTTCGCAGAAGTCTGTCATCTCGATGCCAATGCGCATCTGGTCATGGCCGGTCCCGACGATGGCGAATACGCCACGCAACTCCGCACGCTGGCCAAAGAGCTGAACATCGCGCCGCGCATGACGTGGACCGGCATGCTCACCGGCGACGAGAAATGGGGCGCTTTTCGCACCAGCGACGTGTTCGCGCTGCCTTCGCATCAAGAGAACTTCGGGATCGCGGTGGCGGAAGCGCTGGGTTCGCGTCTGCCGGTGCTGATCTCCGATAAGGTGAATATCTGGCGCGAGGTGAAGGAAGACGGTGCGGGTATCGTCACGACGGATACGGTCGAAGGCGCGAAGGAAGCGCTGCGGGAATGGTTGAGCATGGATGTTCGCGCGATCGAACTCATGCGTGAGCAGGCGCTGACGACGTTTATGAAGCGCTTTCATGTGGATGCGATGTCGAAGGATCTTGCGCGGGTGATACGCGAGACGTCGGATACGGCGAAGAAAGGCACCTTCGCGCGTGCCGTGATGCCGCTTTGAGGTTTTTACCGCTGCGTTTGACCTGAGGACGGTGCTTGTTTTGGCTGTCGTGCAAGGGGCTGCTGTTGTTTGTGTTGTTTATTCAGTAGCCGCCTCCCCGGCGGGGGGGTAACTTTCTTTGCTGCTGCAAAGAAAGTCACCAAAGAAAGCAGCTTTTTACCCCATGCTCGATGGCTGGAAAGGGTTGGTCTGGATTAACCGATACAGTGGCCGCAATAGGACTTGCCACGCATAACGAGTCGCTTAGGCAACCTCGCGATTACGCGCTCGAAGAATCAACGCTAAGTGGACCGCATTCATTCTTTCGGCCATGCGCTACGCGCGCCGAGAACGTAAGAACGGAATCCCGCAGCATGCACGTGCCCAGCCTCCTCAAACCTCCCCGCTCGATTGCTATTCGGCCCTACGTTCGTTAGTGCTCCGACTAAAATGCAAATGTCAGCGTCACCCCACCTGCCGATACGCGAATTGTGACTTGACCTCGCGTGGCCTATGCCGTTTGCACGGGAGCGATAACCAAGGTTGGGCCGAATAGCAATCTTGCGGGAAGGTGTGATGTGGCTGGGCGCTGATAGGCTGCGGGATTCCGTTCTTACTTTCTCGGCGCGCGAAGCGCATGGCCGAAGGAATGACTGCGGACCACTAAGAGAAGATTTTTGGAGCGCGTAATCGCGAGGTTGCCTAAGCGGCCGTTAAACGTGGAAAGTCCTATTGCGGCCACTGCATCGCTTAATCCAGACCAACACTTTCCAGCCAGCGTGCATGGGGGTAAAAGCTGCTTTCTTTGGTGACTTTCTTTGCAGCAGCAAAGAAAGTTACCCCCCCGCCGGGGAGGCGGCTACTGAATAAGCAGCACAAACAACAGCGGCCCCTTGCATGACGTAAAAACCGCACCGTCCACGAGCCATCTCACCGTAAAGACCCAGACTGAAAAAAATCACTGCGCACTCAAATGCGCCCTCAAATACGGCGCAAAACCATTCTGCGTAGCGATGATCTTCTCCGCGCAATTATCGTAATCGGACCCACGCGCGCGCTCCGGCCCATACATGTCGCGGCACTGCGCGAACAACGCGATGGTCGCACCGCCGCCGTTCTCACCCGCAATACGCGTGGCCGAAAACACCGGCTTGCCGCCGTCGTACGGCACGCGCGTCTGGATAGCATCAGCATCCGCGCGAACGATCTTCTCGCTCGAATTCTTCTCGATATACGTCTTCGTCAGCGCCCAGATGGCGTCGCACTGCGCGGCGTCGCGGCACGCGATGGTCGCATCGCGCTGGGCGTCCTGAAGCGATTGCTCGGAGTGCGTGAAGCCGAGTTCCCTCTGCTTTTCCTTCTCCGCCGACGAGCAGGCGGCAAGTGAAAGCGAAACGAATGCGAGCGCGATAAGCTTTTTCACGGGCGATAGACCTTGAAACCAGTTCGGACGGCGATTATAACGAGCCGCTCCACGCAACCCCACATCGCCATGAAAAAACGCCGCCGGTCTTCCGGACCGGCGGCGCCCTTTCTCTCCTGCTCCACCCCCGTTATTTCTTGCCCATCTGCAAGGCGAGATCGCCCGGCACATGCATGGTCGATGCGGCCATCGGCAGGCTTTCGGCCTTGTACGGCATGCCCGATGAGCTCACGATCGTCGTGGTGGCATCGTCACCCTTGATGACGCGCCCGAGATGCGAGGCGAGCCGCAAGGTCAGCGCCGCGATCGTGATGGTCGGGAAGTTCGCGCCCACGGTCGGGAACACCGAACTGCCCGCCACGAACAGATTGCTGATGCCGTGCACCTTGCAATCGCGGTCCACCACGCCTTCCTTCTCGGAATCGTGCATGCGCGTCGTGCCCATGTGATGCCAGGTGCCTTCGAGCTGCGCGGGCCACGGCTTGCCTTCGAGCGGCTCGTCCAGTTCGACATCGGCGACGCCGCCGCGCTTGAGTTCATCGGCGATCAACGCGACCGTGCGATCGAACGTGCGCTTGACGAGTTCCGTCACCTGCCAGTCGACGATCACGCGGTTCAGGCCCAGCGCATCCTTCTGCGACGAGAGCGTGACGCGGCTGTCGCGGTTCGGCTCCGCTTCCACGATGGTCTGAATCTTGACCTCGGTGATGAGCGGACGCGGCTGCAACAAACGCGCGAGACCGAAGCACGCGGTATCGACCGGATGCGAGAGCATGGTCAGCAGATCGCCGGTCATCGTGTAGCCCGGCTGATCCTTCTTGAGCATGGCCTGTTTCGCGCGGATCAGCGCTTCCGCGCCTTCCGTGTTCTCGCCCTTGAACACCGAGTAGAACCACGAACGCGCGTTCAGCAGCTTCTCTTTTTCCAGCACCGATTGCGTCAGCGCGAACTGCGACGAAATGAACGTGCCATGCGCCGACACCGCGCGATTCTGGTAGTGATACTTGATGTCGTACAGCTTGTTGCGCGACCATTCCTTCTTGAAGTTCACCTTCGCCGACATGATGCGCGGATGGTCCATGAAGTAGCGGCCCACCAGATCGTTGCCGTTACCGAGACCCGCCTTCTGCACCTTGTTCGACGACAGCAACAGCCGCACGTTTTCGATGCCGCCCGTCGCCAGCACGAACTGTTTCGCGCGCACCGCGAAGCGCCGGCCCGACAGCGTGCCGATATCGATCTTGGTGACCGTGGCAGCATCCGCCGTCGTGTCGATGTTCAGCGCATTCGCGAACAGAAACACGCGCACGTTCTTCGCATCCAGCAAGTGCTTGCGATACGCCTTGCCGAAGCGCATCGGCGGGCTGAATTGCGAGATCGTGTCGCGCACGCGGCCGGTCGGATACGGATGACGCCGCACGTCGGGACGGTTGATCGCCGCTTCCCAGTACGAGGGCTCGAAGTTGTTCTCGCCGAGCGCAAGCAGTTGATGCGTGCGCGCATAGTACGGCCGCAGTTCTTCGAGGCCGAACGGCCAGCCGCTGTCGGCTACCCAGTCGCGCTTTTCGAAATCCCACGGATCGAGCGGACGGCACCATCCGCCCCAGCAATTGCTGCTGCCGCCGAGAAAACGGCTGCGGCAGCCATCGGCGAATTCGTATGGCACGCCGACGTTTTCGCCGCGATACAGATCGCGCGTTTCGTCGTCGGCTTTGTACCCGCCGCTTTCCAGCAGGATCGCGTCGATGCCCTGCTTTTCCAGTTCGAGCGCCATCGTGATGCCGGCAACGCCCGCCCCGATGATGCAGACCGTGGTATCGATGACTGCGTTTTCTTCCACGCTTCGGCTGTCAATGAACATGCCCCGTGCTCCTTCTTATTCCGTGCTTGAGCGGTGCCTGAGCATGCCTCGTGGCTCTCTGGCCCACCGCGTTTCTGACCCAATGTCCAAACGCCGCATTCGCCGCATCTCGAACGTTGCGCGCCTTACCGCCCCCGCGCGCCCCGCTCACGGCCAATACGATCGGTCTCGACGGCTTACTGGATAAACTTCCCCTCGTTCCAGCATGCCGGTTCAGCTCTACCGCCTCCTTGCAGATTCGGTCCGGGAAAACCGGCGTGGGACTCGAACATCCCGCCTGCGCTGTCCCGTTTCCAACGAGATTGCAGGATCACGCCGGGCGCGTCGTCTGTATGCGTCATGGCGAACGTTGCGTGATGCATTGCGGCATCAATTCGAATGTTCTTTGACGCATGCCGCACAGAAGCGCAAAACCTGCGCGCGTCGTGCGGCATCAAGCCTGTCAGTCCGGAAAGCGTTTCCGGATGAAGCGCACCGGATTGCCGCCGTACACGCCTTCCGCTTCGAGCGAACGATGCACCACGGACAGCGGCGTGACCACCGCCGAGCGTCCGATGGTGACGCCCATCTGCACCACGCACTTGGATGTGATCCAGACGCCGTCCTCGATCACGATCGGAGCAACCTGCAAATCCATGTTGCCGGCGACATCGTGCGAGCCGGCGGTGAGAAACACGCCTTGCGAGATGCACACGTTGTTGCCGATAGAAATCCTGGCCTGGTTATAGATCCAGGCGTCGACGCCGAACCAGCAGTTGTCGCCCACTTCGAGATTCCACGGCGCCTTCACGCGAATCGGATGCGGCATGCGACAGTTCCGGCCGATTCGCGCGCCGAATGCGCGCAGCAGCGCGACCCGCACGGACGACACCGGAATCAGCTTGTTGTTGATGATGCAGGCTTCGAGAAAGAACCACACCAGCTCGATGATGAAGCCGCGTTTTGCGACGAAGTTGCCCGGACCGGCGAGCGACAGGTCGATGACCTTGCCTTGCGTGCTTGCCTTTTTTTCGCGGGCGCTTCTCGCTGACGCGCTGACGCCACGCTTATCGAACGCCTGGTCCATGTATTCCCCGACTTGACATTGCATTTGCCCGAATGGCTGCGCGGTGTGTCGCCGCGTGCCCCATGCCTGCCGTTCGTGCCGCTCGCCTTGCGTCGCCGGTGCTGCGTGCGTTGATACGCAAATGGATCGAATGACTCGTTCTGGCCGTAGTTTTCTTTGGCATCCTTCTGGAGATGCTCATGTTCAGCCGCATGTGCGTCGTGCTTTGGCGCATACGGTAGGCCGATTATGGTCGAACGTGCTTTGCTGTCACGTGCGTTTCAGCACGAATGGCCGCATCGGCATGGCTTTTGGCGGTACGCGGCGGTGGCGGGCCATATGCTGTTTTCATGCGCTTGAAACGCGCTTTTAGCACGCTTTCAATGCTCACCGAAACGATGCAGCGGTTCTTCGCAAAGAGCGGTTTGGTGCACATTTGCATCAATTTCGTTCGCGTATGCTTAAGGCCTCTGCACGTGTTGTTTTTCGCATTCGCCTGGAGATTCTGAATGAAACTTTTGCCAGCGGTTTCGGCTGTTTGTGTGCTTCTTGCCTCGGGCGGCGCCTATGCAGGCAATTTCGCCGATGCGGCGATCAGCAATGGTCAGGCTGGAGGGAATGCTCAGCGGGAGATGGATCTTTTGGGCAGTCCGCAGACTTATGCCGATCCTTATGGCGCGCCGACGGATGGGCGTGGGGCGGCGCGCGGCAAGGCGGTGACCGGGGCGCAGACGGCTGATGGCGTTTCGCCTACTGATAAGTTGCTGGCGCAGCAGAATGGGTATGTGGGGAATCCTGGGGCGGGGGCGCAGCTTCGGCGTGGGCTTGGCCGCGATGATGCGGCTGGCAAGGGGGCGCTTACGGCGCAAGGGGCGGCGGCTTCGCTTTATCCTTCTGGGGGGCTTAAGCCGCCTGCTAACGCTGCTCGCGTGAGGGAGATTTATAAGTCGCCGTATTAATGGGCTTCGTTGTTGTCGTGCAAGGGGCTTCTGGTGTTTGTGCTTTTTATTCAGTAGCCGCCTCCCCGGCGGGGGGGGTAACTTTCTTTGCTGCTGTGTATAGACGGGAGACATCGCTGACAAACGTACGAGGACATGGTTGACACTTTCGGGTACTGAAACCCCGGTGCCGACCATGACTTGGAACATAAAAGACACGATGAGCCTGCGACAAGAATTCGTTCATTTGGCCACTCAACACACCCTCACGATGACGGAGTTGTGCGAGCGCTTCAACATCAGCCGGCAGACCGGCTACAAATGGCTCAAGCGGGGCGAACAGGCGCTGGCCGATCGCTCGCGCCGTCCCGCCAGCAGTCCTTCGAAGAGTTCTGAGGCTATCGAGCAGGAAGTGGTTCGACTGCGTCTGGCCCATCCGTGCTGGGGCGGACGCAAAATCAGCCGACGCCTTCAGGATCTGGGCTTTGAAGGGGTGCCGCACCCCAGCACCGTGACTTCGATCCTGCATCGGCACCAACTCATCCTGCCGGCCGAGTCGGCGCGGAGCGAGCCCTGGAAGCGCTTTGAGCACGCGCAGCCCAACGCGCTCTGGCAGATGGATTTCAAGGGACACTTCGAGACGCTGGACAAGCAGCGCTGCAGTCCGCTGACCGTGCTCGATGACCATTCGCGCTTCAATATCCTGCTGCGTGCCTGTGGCCCGACCGACACCGCAGCCGTGCAGGCGGGGCTGTGCGAGGCGTTCGCACGGTATGGCTTGCCTGCGCGCATCAACACCGACAATGGTGCGCCGTGGGGCTCGCCCAGCAGTCCGGGGCAACTCACCGAACTGGCGGTGTGGCTGATCCGGCTGGACATCGGCATCAGCTACAGCCGGCCCTATCACCCGCAGACCAATGGCAAGGAGGAACGGTTTCACCGCACCCTGAAGGCCGAAGTCCTGAACGGGCGATGCTATGAGAACCTGGAGCGCGTGCAGACGGTGTTTGAGCGCTGGCGCATCGTCTATAACTGCGAGCGGCCGCACGAGGCAATCGGCATGGCCACCCCCGAGAGCCGTTATCGGGCAAGCTCGCGCGCGTATCCCTCCGTCCTGCCGGAGATCGAGTACAGCCCGGACGACGTGGTGATGAAGGTCAGATCGGGTGGGCGCGTGGACTTCGAAGGACGACGCATCAAGCTATCCAACGCGCTTTATGGGCTGCCGGTTGCGGCTCGTGCAAAGCCGGGTGAAGACGGGGTATTTGACGTCTGGTTTGCCCATCATCGGATCATGACACTTGACCTGAGGAGCGAAAAAGCCTGACCATAAAACTGTCAACGATGTCCTCGTACATCTGTCAACCATGTCTCCGGTCTATACACTGCTGCAAAGAAAGTCACCAAAGAAAGCAGCTTTTACCCCCATGCACGATGGCTGGAAAGTGTTGGTCTGGATTAACCGATGCAATGGCCGCAATAGGACTTGCCACGTTTAACGGCCGCTTAGGCAACCTCGCGATCACGCGCTCCAAAAATCTTCTCTTAGTGGTCCGCAGTCATTCTTTCGGCCATGCGCTTCGCGCGCCGAGAATGTAAGAACGGAACCCCGCAGCGTATCAGCGCCCAGCCGCATCACACCTTCCCGCTAGATTGCTATTCGGCCCTACCTTGGTCGAGGCTTCGGGTGGCACGCTCAGGCGCGAGCGCAAACACAACGCACAAGCACGACGCAACGCGTAGACCGCCCAAGCAAACGAAAGCCACCGCCTTCTGTGCTCCACTAAAAGGCACATTCAAGCGCACGACATTTGCGCACAACGCGACGTATAGATTGCATCGAAGCCCTAACGAACGTAGGGCCGAATAGCGAAATAGCGGGGAGGTTTGATGAGTCTGGACGCCCGCACGCTGCGGGGTTCCGTTCTAACGTTCTCGGCGCGCGTAGCGCATGGCCGAAAGAATGAATGCGGTCCACTAAGACCAAAAGAATCGAGCGCGCAATCGCTAGGTTGCCTAAGCGGATTGCTAAGCGTGGAAGGTCCTATTGCGGCCACTGCATCCGTTAATCCAGACCAACCCTCTCCAGCCATCGTGCATGGGGTAAAAAGCTGCTTTCTTTGGTGACTTTCTTTGCAGCAGCAAAGAAAGTTACCCCCCCGCCGGGGAGGCGGCTACTGCAATAAAGACACAAACAACAGCAGCCCCTTCCCCGAAAAACCTCGTTAATCAACCTTCTCCACCTGAGGCAAAATCTTCCCCTCAGTCATCCTGACCAGCGGATTATCCGCCACATCCCCAGGCCGAGCCTCCGCAGCAGCTTCCTTGATCCGAACCTCGGCAGTATGCGGCGGCCGCGCCCCGATAAGCGCAATCAACCGATCCTCAAGCCGAGCAAACACCGACTCCGGCGACAAGCGCTCTTGAGCATAAAGCCGCCCAAGCTCCCCATGCGTGGCACGCAACACAGGATCGCCAACCAACTTCTCGATAGCCGAAGTAAGCGCCTCGACATTCTCCGGCACGACTACCTCACCACGCCCGGAAACCGCATCGAAAAGCTCGGTATCCTTATGCGCCATCGCAACAACGGCCCGCGCACTGGCAAACATCCCGGTGAGCTTGGAAGGCATGACCAGATCAGCCACGTCACCCCGCTGCGGAAGCACATGAATATCCGCAAGATTAAGCAACTCGTTCAACCGCTCGATAGGCTGCAACGACATGAACCGCGTATTCGGCAAATCGGCGCACCGCTTCTGCAACGCAGCCTTGGTCGCCCCATTGCCACAAAACACGAACACGATGTCTTCGCGCTTCTTCAACGCAGCCGCCGCATCCGCGACGACTTCGAGGCCTTGCTTCGCCCCCATGTTGCCGGAGTAAAGCACGACCGCCGTATGCTCCCCGATCCCGAGCTCACGCCGAAACTCACTGCGGCGATCGAGCGGAAAAATCGAGCCGGTATCCACCCAGTTCGGCAGATGAAAAACATTCGTGCGCGCCACGCCCTTGCTCACCGCGCGCTCGATCATCTTGTCGGAAATCGATGAAACCACGTCGAAACGCTTCATCAGACGGCTCTCGAACGCCAACGCCATGTCGCCCGCCCGCTTGCTCTTGAGCAAGCCGAGATCGAACGCGGCATCCACTTCGAAATCCTGAATATGCAGCCACGAACGCGCGCCAGTCAGACGCGCAAGCGCCAGCGCACCCGGCGCATTCGCCAGACTCGGCGCGATCGTCATCACGACATGCGGACGCCAGAAGGCATGCGCCACCAGCGCCGGCACGGATGCAAGCGCGAACGACGCCAGATGCAACATGCGCTTCTTGCCGTTGGGATGCTTAGGAACCCAGATCGGCGAACGAAACACCCGCACGCCATTGCGCATCTCGATCCGATGATGCCAACTCCTGTACCCCGTCCCGACCTTCCATTCCGGATAGTAAGGCGGCGCGCACACCACGCGGACCTCGTGTCCGCACGCGACGAGCGCCTCGGCCATTTCCGCCGTGTACTTGCCGGTTCCCGTCAGCTCGGGCGCATAGTTCAACCCGTAGATCAATATTCTCATTTGGTCCCTCGCCCGACATTCGCGCCGCTTGACCTGAGCGGCCCCTCGGCCGCCCGACATGAGGCGCAAGCCGCCAGACGCGCAGGACCGCGCATCCGAACGGCGTCCTTCACCGCTTTTGCACCCTCCCCTCGGAATCAGTGCGTCAGTTCATCAGCAACAGCGCACAGCCACGCGCGATGTTGGCCGCCGCCGACGGCGGATCGAATCGCTGGATCACATCGGTGCAACGACGTGCCACGGAGGCCGTGTCCCCGAACGCTTCGATCGCCTTGAGCATAGTGCGATGAAGCGCCGCCACGTCGCCCGCCGGGAACGCGTACCCCGTCACGCCTTCGACCACCAGTTCCGGCACGCAGCCGCAGCTTTCGCTGACGATCACCGGGCAGCCGTGGTTCAACGCTTCGTTGGTCACGAGGCCCCACGGTTCACGCGTGCTCGGCAACACCATGCAGGTCGCGCTGAAATACTCGCGCGAGAGCGGCGCATCCTGAAGACTGCCCAGGAACTTCACGCTGTCCTGCAAGCCGGATTCCGTCACCTGCTGCTTCAACTGATCGCTGAGCGGGCCGGTGCCGACGAGTCGCAGTTCCGCATCGGGCGTGCTGGTCTTCAATTGCTTGAACGCATCGACGAGGGTGTTGATTCCCTTTTCCGCCGAAAGTCGTCCGACGAACACGAACACCGGCTTGTTGCCCACATCGCCACGATGATCGACACGGTCCTGCACCACCGTTTCCGGTGAGAACGCGCGCGGCAGCGCCGCGGCCTGACACGGCACGAAGATCTTGTCCTGCTTGGCGCCCAGCGACATCAGATACTCGCGGCTGCGTTGGCCGAACGCGAAGTAGCCATCGCACAGCGAGAAAAACACGCGCTTGGGAATCGACGTCAGCATGCGGCGCGGATTGTCACGAGCGGTCGAATCGCAGAACACGGCGCGACGCTTGCCGGTGATGACGCACGCGGCCATCATCGCCCAGTACTCCGGACGGTGATACCCCGGCAACACCACGAGATCGGCCTTCGTCTTGAGCACTTCCCACGTCAGACGCATGGTCATGCGCCAGGTCGGTACGTCTTCGTAGCAGCCCTCGTAAAGCTTCTTCATCGGATAACGGTGGAACGAATAATCGACCTCCGAAAACCCGATGCGATCGTGCTCGGTATCCGCAATCTGCACCATCGAATAGCGAATCGAGCCAGTGCCCGCGATATTGTGAAGCGCTGAAAGCACTTCTCCCTTGTGCCGCGACCACACGACGTTATGAAAAATGGTCACTGAAGCATTCATTTTTATCGTGTCCCTCGATGAGATCTGCGGGCCTCTGCCTCGCTTCGTTTGTTCTTGAGTCAGACGGCAACGGCGGATTGCTGCATCGAGTCGTAACGGTCGAGAAACTCGGCGTAGGTCGCGCGGATTCCGTCTTCCAGCGCGATCGATGCCTTCCATCCCAGCCCTTCCAGTTTCGACACATCCAACAGCTTGCGCGGCGTGCCGTCCGGCTTGCTCGCATCGAACTCGATCTCGCCCTCGAAACCCACCACGCGGCACACCATTTCCGCGAGTTCGCGAATGGTCAGATCGTCGCCCACGCCGACGTTGAACACGCCTTCGCTGATCTCGCTTTCCATCAGGAACGTCGATGCCGCGGCGAGGTCGTCCACATGCAAAAACTCGCGCTTCGGCGTGCCCGAACCCCACACCGGCAGGCTCGCGTGACCGTTCAGCTTGGCCTCGTGCGCCTTGCGGATCAGCGCGGGCAACACGTGGCTGGTCTTCAGGTCATAGTTGTCGTTCGGACCGTACAGGTTCGTCGGCATGACCGAGACGAAACGCGTGCCGTACTGCTTGTTGTAGGCCTCGCACATCTTGAGACCGGCGATCTTGGCGATCGCGTAGGCCTCGTTGGTCGGCTCCAGCGGCGAAGTCAGGAGATACTCTTCCTTGATCGGCTGCGGACAAGCCTTCGGATAGATGCACGACGAACCGAAGAACACGAGCTTGCTCACGTTCCAGCGGCAGGCCGCGTGAATCACGTTCGTTTCGATGACCAGGTTCTCGTACAGAAACGATGCCGGAAACGACGAGTTGGCGAGAATGCCGCCCACCCGCGCCGCCGCGAGAAACACCACGTCGATCTGCTCTTCCTCGAAGAACAAATTGACGCCGTCCTGATCGGTCAGGTCGAGATGCGCCTTGGTGCGCGTCACGATGTTGCTGTAGCCCGCGCGCGTGAGCTGGCGCACGAGCGCCGAACCCACCATGCCGCGATGGCCCGCAACGAAGATGCGTGCGTTCTTGTCCATGACGCTTTACTCGTGATGTTCGAGAGCCTTGAAACCGGCAAGCGTCACGAGCGCGTCGCGACGGGCGATCTGATAGTCGGCGCGCACCATTTCCTTGACGAGCGACTCGAAGGACGTGGCCGGCTTCCAGCCGAGCTTGTCGTGCGCCTTGGTCGGGTCGCCGAGCAGCGTTTCGACTTCGGTCGGACGGAAGTAGCGCGGATCGACCTTGACGATCACCTGACCCGGCTTGAACTTCGTGTCGCGGTTGTCGACGCGATCGACGATACCCACTTCGTCCACGCCTTCGCCTTCGAAGCGCACGTGCACGCCGAGTTCGGCGGCGGCGTGCTGCACGAATTCGCGCACGCTGTACTGCACGCCCGTGGCGATCACGAAGTCTTCGGCCTGTTCCTGTTGCAGCATCAGCCATTGCATTTCGACGTAGTCACGTGCATGGCCCCAGTCACGCATGGCGGACAGGTTGCCGAGGTACAGATCGTCCTGAAGGCCCACGGCCATGCGGGCGATGGCGCGCGTGATCTTGCGCGTGACGAAGGTCTCGCCGCGCACCGGCGATTCGTGGTTGAACAGAATGCCGTTGCACGCGTACATGCCATACGCTTCGCGGTAGTTCACCGTGATCCAGTAGGCGTAGAGCTTGGCCACCGCGTACGGGCTGCGCGGATAGAACGGCGTGGTTTCGCGCTGCGGAATTTCTTGCACGAGACCATACAGTTCGGAGGTCGAAGCCTGATAGAAACGCGTCTTCTTTTCCAGACCGAGGATACGGATTGCTTCGAGGATACGCAGTGCGCCGAGGCCGTCCGCATTCGCGGTGTATTCCGGCTCTTCGAACGACACGCCCACGTGCGATTGCGCCGCGAGGTTGTAGATTTCGTCGGGCATCACGCGCTGGATGATGCGCACGAGGCTCGTGGAGTCCGTCAGGTCGCCGTGATGCAGGAACAGGCGTTGATCCGGATCATGCGGATCACGGTACAGATGGTCGATACGGTCCGTGTTGAAGAGCGAGCTACGGCGCTTGATGCCGTGAACTTCGTAACCCTTGTTGAGCAACAGCTCGGCAAGATACGACCCGTCTTGCCCCGTGATACCCGTGATCAAAGCGACTTTGCGGTCCATGCGAAACCTCGATAAATTCGGTCTGAAGGCGGCGCGCGGCCAGGCGCGCCAGAGATTAGTTTTTGTAAGTCTTAGTTTTACTCTGCGATGCTCTCGTAGCCGTAGTAACCGGCATACGTGCTTCCCTGCAACATCTTCGATTGCGGTACGTCCGTCAGCAGAACGCCCTTCATGTTCACGCCGCCGTGGTGCAGGCGCTTCATCGTCTCGCCGATTTCCTGCACCTGATTCTTGCCGTGGCGCACGACGAGCAGACTGGTGCCCGCGTGCTTGCCGATGACCGTTGCGTCAGTGACAGCCAGCACAGGCGGCGTATCGACGATCACGAGGTCATACAGTTGCTTCAGTTGTTCGAGCACTTCACCCAGGCGATCGCTCGCCAGCAGTTCCGACGGATGCGACGGCAGCGAACCCTTGGTGATCAGATCGACGCCCGGCAACACATCGTGCAGGATCGAGCTCATCACGTCTGCGCCCATGAGCACATCCGAGAGACCCGGCGAGTGACGCACGCCGAAATGCGAGTGGATGTCGCCACGGCGCATGTCGCCGTCGATCAGCAGAACGCGCTTGCGGGTCGATGCCACCAGCGTCGCCAAATTCACCGACAGGAACGACTTGCCGGCTTCCGGACGCGAGCCCGTCAGCATCACGACGTTGTTGCGGGCATCGGCCATTTGCAGTTGCAGCGAAGTGCGCAGACCACGAATGCCTTCCACTGCTGCGTCTTCCGGTGCTTGCGCCGCCAACACATGCAGCCCTTCGCGACGGTCGCCGACCTTGCGTTGCAGACGCAGTTGCGTCGTGCTGCGCGGAACGATGGCGAACACACGCACGCCGAGTTGCTTTTCGATCTCTTCCGGACGCTCCACACCGCCATACAGCGACTTGCGAACGAATGCCACGATGATGCCGAGCACCAGGCCCACGCCAGCCGCGATCAGGATCACGATCAGCTTCTTCGGGCGGACAGGATCGTCCGGCGTCTGTGCGTAGTCCACTACACGCACGTTGCCGATCTGACCAGCCTTGGCGATACGCAGTTGTTGCGCGCTGTTCAACAGGTTCGTGTACAGCTCGGTGTTCACCCGCACGTCACGCAGATAGCGCAGCGCGGTTTGTTCCGTGTCCGGCAGCGTCGAGACGTTCTTCGCCATCTGGGCTTGCTGGCCGGAGAGCGCGGCGATCTGCGCGTCCAGTGCCTGCACCGACGGATGGTTCGGCGTGAAGCGCAGCGACAGTTCGGCACGTTGCGCTTGCAGGTCCGACAGCTTTGTCTTGTTATCGACGATACGTTGCAGCAACAGGCGGCTTTCTTCCGAGAGATCGACCGTGCCTTGCTTGTTACGGAACGTGTTGTACTTCTGTTCCGAGTCGTCGAGTTGCTTCTTCAACAGCGGCAATTGCTGATCGAGGAAAGTGAGCGTGTTTTCCGCTTCCGCCGAACGCTTGTTGGCATCCTGAGCAACGTAACGGTTCGCGATGTTATTGACGATGTCCGCGATTTCCTTCGGGTTGCGACCTTCCAGGCTCAGTCCGATGATGCCCGACTGCAACGCCGTTTCAGCGACCGTCAGACGTTGCTGAAGGTTGTCGATCGTCGTGAGCGTCGAGAAGCGCGTCAGGTCGAACTCCACGCCCGGGTGTCCAACCAGCTTGTCCACCTTGAGCTTGACCGGGCCTTGCGGCGTCACGCCCGAGGCTTCTTCGCCGACCTTGCCGGTCAGGATCGCCACGCCATCCGGGTCGTTCAGCGCGTAGGTGCCGTTTTCCCCTGCGACCAGCGTGAACTTCTTGTCGTACAGGTCCTTCGGCGTGTCGAACAGCGGCACGTCGATGGATTCGCCGCCCCATGCGAAGCGCGACAGTTGCGCCGGCAGCGGGACGTTGAACATCGAGAACGCGGAGCCGACCAGACCGCCCACGAAGGGCAGCGCGTGCGGCGCGGCGCTGATGTCCAGATGCATGCGGCGCACCGTGTCGTCCACGACCAGACGCGAACGCAGCAGTTCGATCTGCGCGGCGGTGGTCGACTTTGCATCGAACATCTGCGAGACGGCCTGCACCGCGTTCGCATTCGCCTGCGGGTTGTTGTTGTTGGCGGATTCTTCCACCTGGATCAGCGCGTCTGCCTTGTACGTCGACGGTGCGACGAACGCATAGGCAGCGCCCAGCAGCACGGCTGCGAGCGTGATGAATGTCACGAGCTTCCAGTTGCCGAATACGGCCGCCAGATAGTCGGATAATCGCAACTCGTCGCCGGTCGAGACGTCCGAGTATCGTGTGTCGAAGTTCATGGCCATGGTCTTCTCGCTCGCTCTTTCTAAGTAGCTTTGGGTTTGCCGGCGCGCCCGATTCGTGTCGGGCTGCGCCGGATACAGACTTAACGGGTAATCACCGCGGCCGTCAGACCCGCGTTGATTGCCGGAAGCAGCAGGTTCAACACGCGGCTGAAGCGGACGAGGCCGTTGTTATCCACGTAGACGACGTCGTTCGGTTGCAGCTCGAAGCCGTTCGCGAGAAGCATGGCCACCGGCGAACGTGCATCGAGGTGATAAACCTCGGGGCTGTCCGTCTTGCCGTTGCGGATCACGTAAAGTTGCTTCGGATCGGACGTCTCGGCGTTGAAGCTGCCCGCTTGCGAAATCGCATCGGACAACGTCAGCTTGCCGCTACGCATCGGGATCACGGTGGCAGGCTTGGTCACTTCACCCATCACGTAGACGCCGTTTTCATCGCGCGAATCGACGCGCAGTGCATCGCCCGGCTTGAGCATGATTTCGGAGGGGCTGTGGCCCGTCGAGGTCATGCCGGCCATGTTGATGTGATACGTCACGCCGTCACGAATAAGAGTGACACGGCTTTGATCGGCGGTCGGTGCGAAACCGCCCGCACGGCCGACGGCTTCCACCAACGTCATCGGAATGTCGTTGATTTGCTGCGAACCCGGCGTGCGCACGTCGCCGTCGATATACACCTGTCCCGCGCGGAACGAAGCCACGCGCACGGTCACCTGCGGCTTGACGAAGACCTTGGACAAATCCTGGTACAGCTCGCGCTGAACCTGAGCTTCGGTCTTGCCCGCTGCGTGAATCGGATGCGTCACGTAGGGGAACTGGATATTGCCGTCGGCATCGACCACGAAGCCGGGAGCGGCATCCGAAGTACGCGTCTGCTGCTGCGGCTGACCGAGCGCGGCGACGAGTTCGGGGTGATCCCACACCGTGATCTGCAGCACGTCGCCAATGCCCAGCTTGTACTGCGTGGGCTTGCCGTACAGCGCGGCGTTCGGGTCCGTGCCGGCCGACGGTTGCTGCGCCTTCATCTTGCGAATGAGCGACAGGTCGATCGGCGTGATCGGGATGTTTTGCGCGGTCGCGACATCGCCGTCGGCGTTCGACGTTTCGGCGAGCGCGGCGGGCTTGTCGAAGTGCATGCCCGGAGCCAGACCGCAGCCCGCGAAGACAACGCACAGGGAAGCAGCCGCAGCCAGGCTCGAAAGCCGGAAGAAGCCGGAGGAAGTGGTATTGGCGGCCATGGATGTGGTGCCCGGTTGTTGTACGTTTTGCATGATGGTCGTCCCCTGCAATCAATAAGCGTTGGTGTGGCGTAGTCCCTTGAAGATCGTTGCGGCGATGATTCTCATATCGAGTCCGAACGACCAGTTTCCGAGGTAGTACAAGTCGTGAGCGACGCGTCCTTCCATCTTTTCAATCCGATCAGTTTCACCACGAAATCCGTTGACCTGAGCCCAGCCGGTGATACCCGGCTTGATCCGGTAACGATGGATGTACCCCGATACGACCTTTTGATAAAGATCGTCATGTTCGAGCGCGTGTGGACGCGGGCCCACGACCGACATGTCACCGCGCAGAACGTTGAAGAACTGCGGCAGCTCATCGAGGCTGGTGCGGCGCAGGAACGCTCCGACTCGGGTCACGCGCGGGTCGTTGCGCGTGGCCTGGCGAAGCACTCCGGCCTGTTCCGTGTGCATGCGCATCGAACGGAACTTATAGATCTTGAAGACGCGGCCATCCGCGCCCTTGCGGCGTTGGGTGAAGAACACCGGACCGCGCGAGCTCAGCTTGACGGCGAGCGCGCAGGCGATCAGCAACGGCGACACCGCGAGGATCGCGAACAGCGCGAAGGTGCGGTCGAACAATTCTTTTTGCAGCATGGCGCTCGCAGAGAGCGGCGAGGCGACGAGATTGATGGCGGGTTCGCCGAGCAGATCCGTCACGCCGCTTTCGAACAGGGCGAGGCTGCGCACGTCGGGCATGAAACGCACGTTGACTAAGTCGTCGCGGAATTCGTTCACGAAGCGCAGGATGGTGCGCTCTTCCGAGAGCGGCAGCGCCAGCCATACTTCATGCACGTTCTGCGTGCGCACGTAGTTGACGAACGCATCGTGGTCGTCGAATACGGGAACGCGCGTGTTCAGGCGGGTTTCATCCGGCGTTGCGTTGTAGGCGGCCACGGCGCGAAAGCCCGAGTTCGTCGCGCGGTCGATCTTGCGCACGACGGAATCGCAATGCTTGCCGCAGCCCACCACCGCCACCTGATGCACGTTCATGCCGGCATGGCGCATGTGCGCGAGCACCGCATGCGTGACGAGGCGCCCCGCGATCATCATGCCGCCCGACATCGCCGTCCAGTAGGCGAACCACAGACGCGAAACATAATCCAGGCGATGCAGGGAGAACATCAGCGCGAGCGCGCAGCCCTGCACCACCAGCCAGCCGAGCGACACCTGGCAAGTCAGTTGCAACTTGCTGCGGCCACGCCACGACTGGTAGACGCCGAAGCCCGGAAAGAGCGCAAGCGAGAACGCCGCCGCGAACGCGACGAACGCCACCGAATAGGTGTGTGCCTCGATGTACTCGAACCTGATTTGCGACGCCAGGGCCGCTCCGCCGACGATCATCACGACGTCGAACAGCCGTGCCAGTAGTCCTTCGAATTCGCGCATGTCATCCCCCCGAATGCATTCGATTCCACGTTTGCTGCCTGACGCTTGTCCCTCCTCGCTCAACCGGTCTTTAATGTCGTTTGAAGCCGTGACGCAGGGAAGTCTTGTCTTGCTTGGCGATGCTTGGTATTGCTTGATGTTGCCGGTGCTCAGTTGCGGCCGTAGGTATCGTCGAAACGCACGATGTCGTCCTCGCCGAGATAGCTGCCCGACTGCACCTCGATGATTTCGAGCGGCACCTTGCCCGGATTTTCCAGCCGGTGCGTGACGCCCAGCGGAATGTAGGTCGATTCGTTTTCCGAGAGCAGGAACGTTTCTTCGCCGCGCGTGACCATGGCCGTGCCGCACACCACGATCCAGTGTTCGGCGCGATGGTGATGCATCTGCAAGGACAGCTTCGAACCCGGCGACACCACGATGCGCTTCACCTGGAACCGCTCGCCATGTTCGATGGAGTCGTAAAAGCCCCACGGACGGCGCACCTTGCGGTGAATGTTCGCTTCCGGCGCTTGCTGCTCGCGAATACGTGCAACGAGTCCCTTGATGTCCTGCACGCGCGAACGGTCCGCCACCAGCACCGCGTCATCCGTCTCGACCACGATGATATTGGTCGTACCCACGCAGGCCACCAGACGTCCGCCTTCCGAGCGTGCGTAGCTGGAGGTCGCGCCTTCGAACACCACGCGGCCGCTCGCGACGTTGCCGGATTCGTCCTTGTCCATCGCGTCCCACACGGCGTCCCACGAACCGAGGTCGGACCAGCCGGCGACGAGCGGCACCACCACGCCTTCGCACGGCGTGCTGGCGGTGCCGATATGTTCCATCACCGCGTAATCGATCGAATCCGAAGGCGCGCTGCCGAAAGCCTTGGCTTCAGGACGGAAGAACTTGCCGTCGTCCTTGCCTTCGCCCGATGCCGCGCAGCAGGCCGCGTGCATGTCGCCGTTGAGCTTCTGGAGCGCGGCCAGCCACACGCTTGCGCGCACGACGAAGATGCCGCTGTTCCACCAGTACGTTCCGGCGGCCACGTATTGCGCGGCGAGTTCGGCGGCGGGCTTTTCCACGAAGCGGTCGATGCTGTGCGCGCCATCGTTCAACGCGCCGCCGATGCGGATATAGCCGAAGCCGGTGTCGGGGCGCGTCGGCGGAATGCCCAACGTGGCGATCGCGCCGCGCTCTGCGTATTCGGCGGCGATCGAAATCGCGCGATGCAGCGCCGGGATGTCGGAGATCGAATGGTCGGCGGGCATCGCAACCATGATCGCGTCCTGACCGTCCTTGCATGCGGCGAGTGCTGCCAGCGTCAACGCCGGGGCCGTGTCGCGCCGCGCCGGTTCGACGATGATGCGTGCGTTCACGCCCGACTCGCGGGTCTGTTCTTCCGTCGTGAAGCGATGTTCCTCGCCGCACACGATGATCGGCTCGGCCGCGACCTTGAAGTCGCCCGTGAAGCCTTTCATGCGTCCGACGGTGGCTTGCAACAACGAATCGCGGCCCACGATGCCGATCAACTGCTTCGGAAACTGTTCGCGCGACATCGGCCACAAGCGCGTGCCCGAACCGCCCGCGAGAATGACGGGAACGATGCGCCGGCAGGCCGCCGCGACATTCTCCGAACTCACCGTCATCTCACCCGTGCGTGCTTCATTCGTCATATCAGGACTCCGTGCTCTCACTGTTCTTCGATTAGGCTGGTCTTGCCGCTCGAGAATGATTGATTCACCGAACGCGATGGTTCGGCCATTTGTTCGATGCTTTACGCCATCAATGTTCGGCGTCCCGCAAAAGACGCCGCTGGCGCGTCGTGAAGCGCGTGCTTCAGACGGTCGCCTCGCGCCGGCTCTGCATGCGGTATTCCGTCGGCGAAATCGACAGACGCTTGCGGAAAATCTTGGCGAGCCGGTCGCCGTTGCCCATGCCGCTGCGGCGCGCGATCTTGTCCACCGGCAATTCGGAGTCGGTGAGCAACGCGCACGTCACGGCGAGGCGTGCCTGCAACAGGTAATCCGAGGGCGTGATGCCCATTTCGATCTTGAAGCGGCGCAGGAAATTGCGTTCGCTCATGGCGGCCACTTGCGCGGCATCGACCACGGAGATCGGACGCTCGCAGTTGTCCTGCAACCAACGTGCGGCCGCGCGGATCTTGTCGCCTGCGGACGCCGCACCGCTGTCGCCGAGGATCGAAACCATCTTCGCGGCGGAACCGGGCATCAGCCGTTCGGCGACGTTGCGCGACACTTCCAGTCCGAGGTCGCGCTTGACGATCAACAGCGCGCCCTTCATCGATTCGTAGCGGTCGCCGCCATCGGCAGCTTGTTCGTCGCGCACCAGATGGATCATGGCGGTGCCGTAGCGCGCCTGTCCGTCGTGCGTCTGACCCATGCCGATGCCCGCGGCTTCCAGCACCTTGCGGCCTTCGGAGATCGACTTCACGACCGTGGTCTTCGAATTCACGCGACGCACCCATTCGATGATGCGATCGTCTTTCGCCGCTTCGTCCGCGCCCCGGCCGCCCGCGACGAACAATGCGTCGAAGCCGCCGTAGTGGCGTGCGTCCAGTCCGTCGGTCCACACCCGCACCGACGACGAACACGCGACGTTGCCGCCTTCGACAGAGAGGAAGCGCACGTCATACGTGCAATCGGTCTTGCTCTTCGCCGACGACAGTTCGTTCGCCATGTGGAAGACTTCCGCGACGATCCCCGCGCCCAGGAGCGAGAAACCGTCGAACAGCAAAATCGCGATGCGTTTCACCTCGGCCTGAGCGGGTCGGGGCGAAGGCGGCATCCAGCCCATTACGGCGGGTTCTAGAGTGGCATAAGGCATGGTCATCCTCTGCAGCTTTTGTTTCCAGGAGTTGCGTGGAATCGACTCGGCCATTGCAGCGCATCAAGGACATTCCCGAACTTCGCCGGGTTGTCAGTGACCGATTGGAACGAGCGGATGGCGGAATCGATCCGCTGGGATGAATAATAAGCAGACAAACTTTTTTGTGGGATGGATTTTCGCTTTTTAGACACAAAATCTGTCGTGCTGTGAGGCTGACCGCACATTGAAATCCCTCCCCAGATTTGATTCGACCATTACCGCTCATCCAGAAGGAAACAAATCCCGGATTTGTCATACAAACTTAAGCCGCTTTGAGTAGCAAACGTCGATGCGCGTACCGGATGTATCCGTCATGGGGGTTGACACTTCCCCGCAACGCACGGCCCGGAGCGGCTCACAGCGAATTTAGCATACTCGGTCAGACGATATAAACTGTTACACGGATGAAACATGAAAGGGGCATCCGCTTGCGTCATGTTTCAGAAGAATCGGCAATTTTGGGTTTATGTTCAGGATGAACAAGCTTTGTCCATTGCGTGTTTATCGGCATAAATTAAAAATGCCATTCATAGACTCTTTATATTCATCGCATTTTCTTTTGAGATAGCCGAGTTAATCCCGGCGATTTTAAAACGCTCATTTTTATTTTAAACGAAAGGCTTTTTCAGACCCGCGTGGCAAGAAATGTTCTGCTGCGCTGCGCAATGCCGAATCGCGCGCGAAGCACCGTCTGGTCAAGCGTTCGGCGGCGGATTCTTCCGCCAAGTCTTAGTCATTTGCGGCGGCGCGGAGCTTATTACGAAGCTGAAATCACAAATTGAAAGGTTCTGTAATACTCTGCGGATTGCCACTCGTTTTCTCGCGTCGATCCGCCGTTTCTTCGTCAAAGCGCGCCATCGTTGCACGTAGAAATTCGATGCGGAAAGTTGTTCCGATTCGGGCAACGTTGCGGCATCTTCGGCCCGATTTGCGATATCGCCGGGCGACGCTGGTTGTTTCACCGGTGATATGCGTCGGACGTCGATGTGCCGCCGCATGCTCCGAATGCGTCGTCTGCCGCGTAACGCCTGCCTCCGGCATTGATCGGACGAACGACCGCCACACGTGCGGATGCGCACGGTAGCGCCCGGCGCGAGCCCTCATGGTGGTTGCTTGCCGTCGGCGCGTGGCAGAAACGTTTCATCTGCGTAGCATGCGTCTGCTTGTGTTTGCATCGCCAACATTCGGGCTTTCGAGAAAAAAGACGATGAACCGATTTCCGACCTCTTTCTGCGCTGCCCTCGCCGCCTTTCTCGCGCTCTCGGCCTGCGACAAGGCCATCTCCGACGAACGCGGCGATGCAGCCGCCGCCAACGCCGTTTCCATCGACGGCGGTGCGTGGATTCCCTGCGCCAGCGAGCGCGGCACCTGCACGTTCGACGGCACGAAGCCGGTCATGTACGGCACGGCCGCGAAGCACGCGGTCAAGACCTTCACCGCGAAGGCGGCCTGCGACAACAGCGCCTTTGACGACCCCGCGCCCGGCGAGGAAAAAAATTGCTGGTACGCCGCGCCGAAGGGCACGGTCGTCCAGAACGCGACGAAACGCGCCGCCAGCGTGACGACTTCCGCGCCCAGTCCCACCGATACGCCGCCTTTGCAATGCAAGGCGCCGACATCGCCGGAAGCCGCCACCGAAATCGGCGACGCCATCGAAGCCGACACGCCCGGCAGCGACGGCACGCGCATGTTTGCGCTGAACGCGCCCGTGCGCATCGCCATCACGACGCGCGCGAAGGCCGCCGATCAGGTCGACTGGCAGATTCGCGATGCATGGAACAACGTGAAGGCGAGCGGCCGCTTCGCCGTCGCGGCGAAACCCGGCACGGTCACGCTCGCGTGCACGTCGGGCGCGGCGGGTTATTTCGCGGTGAGCGCATCGTTGGCGTCGGAGAAAAGCGCGTTGCCTGCGCGCGGCACGCGGCCCAATGGCATCGCCACGTTCGGGGTGTTGCCGGATGTGTCGAAGGCGCTGCCGGCCGTGACGTTCGCGCATCCGGATGAACATCGCTTCGGCGGACAGGGCGCGGCGTATCTGAAACCGGGCGCGGCCTGCTGCGATGGCGACGGTTATCGTCCGCTCTACAAAGATCTCGGCCTCACCTGGGTCAACGACAACCGCAACTGGTACGTGACCGAGGAGAAAGGCCCGAACCTGTTCAACGCGTCGGCGGACCGGCTCGCGCCGTACTTCAAGCCCGGCGATTTGCTTCGGCTGATCCAGCTCGACGGTATTCCCGCGTGGGCCAGCCCGACGCACAAGACGACGCACAGCTACGCGCCCGTCTCGCTCGATACGTACCGCGACTATATGAAGCGCGTGGGCGAGGAATCGAACACGGTGCGCAAGAAATATTTCCCGCAGCAGACGCGCAACTTCTATCAGGTGACGTGGGAGCCGGACTACGAAGGCGGCCTGCCGTGGAAGGACACGGACGCGAACCTCGTCGCGATGTACAAGGCCACCTCGGAAGGCATCCACGCGGGCGATCCGAACGGCGTCGTGATGGGCCTCACGCTGTCGAATCTCGCCTCGAACGCGACGTGGCTCAAACGGCTCGCGCCGCTGGGCATCGGCAAGTATCTGGATGGCGTGAGCGCACACGGTTATTACGATGTCGGCACGTCGCCCTCGCATCCGCCCGAACGCTTCGACGCCGATTCCGCGACCTCCTTCAAGTCGATGCCCGGCGCCATGCGCGAACTTCGCCGCACCATGAGCGATGTCGTGAAGCCGGGCGCGAAGCTGTTCGTCACCGAAACGGGCGTGAGCTACGACATCGGCACCAAATACGGGCCGAACACACCGAACTGGAACGTGCTGTATGCGCAAGGCGCGGTGGTGGCGCGCGCGCATCTGATTCTGCTGGGCGAAGGTGCGGACGTGAGCTTCGTGTTCTACTCCGCCGATTTCCCCGGCGAAGTGGGCTATGGCGTGTTCTTCGATCTCGCCAACGCGCAAGGCGGCTTCGGCCAGAACGCGATCAGCCCGAAGCCCGCCGCGATGGCCGTTGCCGCGATGACGCGCCTGATCGACGGCACCACGACGATGGGTTACCTCAACGACACGCCGAAAGGTGTTTATGCGTATGCGTATCAACGCTTGAACGGTGGTCGTGCAGTCACCGCGCTCTGGACGCACGACAACGCCGTGTGGCCGGGCGCGAAGGGTTTCGATCCCGCGCACGCGGTTCAATACAATCTCGCCGTCGATGCGCCGGGCAAGTCCGGCTCCGTGACCGTCTTCGACATGATGGGCAACGCGAAGACCGTTCCGTATGAGGACGGACATGTGCCGCTCGTGCTGACCGAAGCGCCCGTCTATGTCGTCTCCGACAACGTCGAAACGCTGCGCGCGAACGTGACGAAACCCGCCGGATATGCCGGTCAATAAGGCCTTCTTCAGCCATCCTTACAGGGTGGCCTGCGCGAACGGCCTTTCGGCGTTTTTCGCCAGTGTGGCGCGCGCCTTTACCGATAACACGCGCGCTACACTGAGCACGCGCTGAACCCTGCTTTTGGCTGACGAAGACCACGCCGCCGAAAGCAAACGAGGGAGCGACATCCACACGAAACGAACAAATAAACGGAGTATCGATGCTGAGCGAGTCGGATTTCAAGACGGTGGTCAGGCTCACGCCGCTCGTATCGATCGATCTGATCGTGACGGACGGCAACCGGCGCGTGCTGGTCGGACGCCGCCGCAACCGTCCGGCGCAGGGCACGTGGTTCGTGCCGGGCGGACGCATCGACAAGGACGAATCGCTCGATGCCGCGTTCAAGCGCATCGTGAATAATGAATTAGGCGTGGCAAGTGTTGAACGCTCGTCGTCGCGGTTTTTTGGCGTGTATGAGCATCGCTATGAGGACAACTTCGCGGGCGTCGAGGGCTTTGGCACGCATTACGTCGTGCTCGCCTACGCGATGACGCTCAACGGCACGGTGCCCATCGGACGCTTCGATCAGCACAGCGGGTATGAATGGCTGCTGCCCGATGATCTGCTCGCGCGGGATGATGTGCATGAGAATACGAAGGCTTATTTTCGGTAGGCTTCGAGGCTGTCCTCTCCTTATCTCTGGCAGAAGGCGCTACGTCTGATCAATCTCTAGCCGTCCACTCGGGCGGCTTTCTTGTTTGCGTGTAACGGCTTCGTCATTCACTGACATAAGTCAGGGAACCGGTGCTGCTTCGTCTACATAAGCTCACAACTGCCCTCAGACAGCGAATGCTTTCCCGGTGCCTGCCTCATAAATAGTACGAAGTCACATTTTGTCTCGCTCGTGCCGGGCAACAATCTCACGTCGTACCCTCCTGCTCGTTTTCAACACAACAAACGATAAGGAAGTCGAATCATGAGAGACGGAGTGGGTCGCGAGGTCGCACGCTTCGGCGACAGTACGGACCACGGCGGCACGATCATCGAGGCCGCGGCAGAACTCGCGCATCTCGTTGATCGGCGCGTGAGGTTCGCATGACGTGGAAGATTCAGACACGAACCATCACCTTCGATTGTCCCGCGCTGCCAGAGACCATTTATCGAGGACCGGACCGTAAGCAGCACAGCGAGCCCTTGCTGACCGTGCGCAGCATTCGCGGACGGGAGGCAGTGGGCGAACTGTTCGAATATACGGTTCTCGCCGAGGTCGAGCATCCCGATGTTCTAGTCAACGTGAGCGACGCGGCGCAAGTCGATTTACAGCGTATCGTTGGGACGCACGGGATTGTCTCGCTTCAAATCGACGGCATCGGCACGTTTCGCGCCGCGCAGAAAGGCGATACGGGACGCGCGAACATCGGTGCCGATACGCGCTACATCGCCGGGAATATCGCAACGGCCCGGATCATTTGCGCGGAGGATCGCGCGGCGGTCTATGAGTTCGTGCTGCGGCCGTCCGTGTGGTGGGCGACACGTAACCGGAACTCGCGCATCTTCAAGGGCTCGGTGACCGACATCCTCGAAGAACTGCTGCGCGATCGCACCATGCTCGACTGGCGCATCGCGGGACCGTGGAGCGGCATGCGGGCGTATCCGCCGCGCGACTTCATCCGGCAGGCGTGGGAAACCGACTGGAGTTTCGCCCTGCGGCTCATGGAGGAATGGGGGCTGTGCTTCTGGTTCGAGCACAACGATCACGGACACACGCTCGTTATCTCCGACACGTTGGGCGGCTTTCACGATCACGGCATCGCCTATGAAACGTTGCGGTATCACACGGACGGGCGTATCGACGAGGAGCACATCAACGAATTGTCGGTGACCTATACCGCCACCGCAGGCAAGGCGACCGTCAACGATCACGACTACATGCGCCCGCGCTTGCGACTGGCCAATGCGCCGCTGCGTGAGGAATACGAGGACCCGCAAGGCACGGCCAACGAGCGCATCGAAATCTATGCGCCCGCTGAGTTCGCGCAACCGGATTCGTATGACGGCCCGCATGCGAGCAACAATGCCCACGAGGAAGGCCAGCTCTTCGCGCGCGTGATGCTTCAGGCGGTGCGCTGCGAAGGATTGCGCGCGCACGGCAAGGGGTATTTGCGCGGGCTTCAGCCGGGGCGCACTTTCATGCTCGCGAACTATCCGCAAGAGGCGGCGAACCGTGAATATATCGTTCTGTCTTGCGAACTCGAACTGACGGAAGTCGGCACCTCGTCTGGTTCGTGGCGTCATTACAGCGTGCACACGGCGTTCGAACTTCAGCCCGCCACGGAGTTTTATCGCTTGCCGCAAGTCACGCCACGTCCGCATGTCGGCAATGAGTATGCGGTCATCGTCACGCCCAAAGACAGCAAGGGCGGAAACTATGAGTGGTGGATCGACGATAAGAACCGGGCGCTGATTCAATACGATTGGGATCGAGAGGCGAAGTTCGACGGCTCGACATCGATCTGGGTGCGGCTCGCGTCGCAATGGCAGGGCAATGAGATGGGCGTGGTCACGCCCGCACGCGCCGGGCAGATGGTCATCGTCTCGCACGTTCATGGCGATCCTGATCGGCCGTACATCTCCGGTTTCGTGGTTGATAAGTACAACCGGACACCCTTGGATTTGCCGCACAATGCCGCCGTCAGCGGCCAGCGAAGCCAGAGTTTAGGCAATAGCCAGGCGTCGAATCACTGCTTTTTGGATGACACGTTCGGGAAGATGCAGGCGCAGTTGGCCACCTTCCCCGAATACACCAAGCCGCATCTCACGCTGTCGAGTCCGGTGGGGATTCAAAGCACCACGGCCGGCAGCACGCATGTTGCGAGCGGCGAAGACCTTGCGGTCACGAGCGGGCGCAATGTCAGCATCGCGGCGGCACGTTCGATGTTTGCCAGCGTCGCGAATACCTTCGCGCTGTTTGTGCAGAAGGCGGGCATCGCGCTGACGGCGGCAGCGGGCAAGATTCGGATCGAAGCGCAGCGTGATGGTGTGGAAATCATCGCTCGCAAAGATACCGAACTCGTCAGCACGGATGGCTGGATCAATCTGACCGCGGCCAAAGGCATTCGCCTGCATGGAGGCGGCTCGGTGCTCGAGATTGGTTCGCAAGGCCTGCGCGGCTTCACCCTCGGCGAGTTTTTGATTCATGCGGCAAGTCACGCGACGGACGATCCTCAAGAGACGCCGCTCAAGCTCCCGCTCGCGGACGTCTCGAGCGCGAAGATTGCCGAGTCTTTCGTGCTGGTCGATAACCGTTCGGGTTTGCTGATCGCGGATCAGCCGTATCGCATCACGCTGGAGGACGGACAGGTCATCAAAGGTCGTACCAACGACGCGGGAGAGATGGCGCTTGTACTTGCCGAATCAGTGCAGCCGGCGACGGTGGAAATTTTGCACGATGACGGCACGGAGAACCCGGTCGCCATTCTTCCGGTCATGCTGACGCAGTCAGTTAATCGAGCACAAACGCCAGTCGTCGTCACTCAAAAGAAGCGAGACGGCAGCACGGTCAATGGCCGCGACCTTCAGCGCAATGAAGCGGATCAACCGGGATTCGAATGGAGCGTCGCGTTGTGCCAACCATATAACTGGGGAATGCGATATAGCACGAAGGATAAGAAAGACCCGAAGCGTCTCGATTTTCCGGTTGTACGGCAATTTGCGCTTGATATGGGCGAGTTATTGATCGAGCAAATTCAGTGGGGAGATAACTACTTTGGCAAAGGCACGCCGACGCTGACTATTACGCCGATCTGGAGTGGTAAAGAGGCTTCCATGCCGTCCGGTGAGAAAAAGATGTTCCAACAGATTCAATTGGACAACAACGTACTTAAAGAACTAGCCAAACGAATCCAGCAAGTATTGTCGATGGCGCTGACCTCAAACAATTCAGGCCCGTTTGCCCTTCCAATTAGTGCGATGCCTGACGTCATCGTCACGAATGACGCGCTAGTTGAGGGCGCACAAGGAGTGTTCGTTGGCGGAACATGGGCGCTATCAATAAACACAGCCACATTCGCGCCGTTATTCCAAGACTTCAAAAAGGAAGAAGCGTCGATGCGTGAGGCGCGTGCGCGAAAAGCATTGAAAGACTTTGTGGATACGATCTATCACGAGACTCGCAATTGTCAACAATATTTTTGGATATTTGCAATGGTGCAGCAGCAAACTGCAGATTTTCCAAAAACGCCAAAAATTGCAATGTGGCCGAACGCTCTTGTGTCAGGCAATGCAATAAAGGCTAAAGAGGTGGTCGAACTAACCAGACAATATTCAATTCCAGGCGATACGCTCGCGCTCGCTGGCCTCAAATCAATGGCGGTCGGGATGTATGTCTGGACTTTAGGTAATTGGAAACGATATAACGAGTCTGCAACAACAAAATACTTTGCTGCTCCTCTCGTGACAACCGATGCAGAATTGTCGGAAGAGTATCAGGCGGCACTTGAACAAGCCACAAAGCTATTGTGTAAGGTCGGAGCAGGAGGGACGCAGATTGATGTTGACAACATGGTGTATGAACGCACGAATGACGGCTATAAAGGGCGGCCTTGGGAAGACGATGCTTTTTACTGCGGCGAACAAGCTGGAAACTATTGGGAATACCGCCACCGCAGGCAAGGCGACCGTCAACGATCACGACTACATGCGCCCGCGCTTGCGCCGCGCCAATGCGCCGCTGCGTGAGGAATACGAGGACCCGCAAGGCACGGCGAACGAGCGCATCGAAATCTATGCGCCCGCTGAGTTCGCGCAACCGGATTCGTATGACGGCCCGCATGCGAGCAACAATGCCCACGAGGAAGGCCAGCTCTTCGCGCGCGTGATGCTTCAGGCGGTGCGCTGCGAAGGATTGCGCGCACACGGCAAGGGGCATTTGCGCGGGCTTCAGCCGGGGCGCACGTTCACCTTCCCCGAATACACCAAGCCGCATCTGACGCTGTCGAGTCCGGTGGGGATTCGAAGCACCACGGCCGGCAGCACGCATGTTGCGAGCGGCGAAGACCTCGCGGTCACGAGCGGGCGCAATGTCAGCATCGCGGCGGCACGTTCGATGTTTGCCAGCGTCGCGAATACCTTCGCGCTGTTTGTGCAGAAGGCGGGCATCGCGCTGACGGCGGCAGCGGGGAAGATTCGCATCGAAGCGCAGCGTGATGGTGTGGAAATCATCGCTCGCAAAGATAATCGTGAGCTTCAAGTTAATGACGTTTCGCCTGAATCGTCAGGCCATGGCATTTACTATGCGATTTGCCAGCCGTATAACTGGGGGATGCGCTATAGCGTGAAGGACAGCGAAAACCCGAAACGACTGGCGTTCCCGGTGGCGCGGCAATTTGCAATCGATCTCGCAGATGTGCTGATTGAGAAAGTGAAATGGGGTGAAAACTATTTTGGTAAGGGGCGACCGGAGGTTGAGGTTGAGCGGTTTCCGCTGAGTGACTCAAACATCAAGATTCTTGCTGATTTCATTTCTCCGATAGTTGAAAAAGCGCTTACCTCTTTGAGTTCAGGTGCTTTCGCGATTCCTGTCAACGCGGTTCCATTCGTGAACGTAACAAACTTTGCCTTGGAGGGTAACGCAAAAGGAACATTTAATGGCCAAAAGTGGAAACTTTCTATTAATACGGAAGCATTGGGTGTTCTTTTTCAACCCTGTGAACTTCAAGAGCAGGCGCAACGTGAGACTTTTGTCACGTCGAATTTACGAGATTTTGTCGATACGATTTTTCACGAAACGCGTCACTGCCAGCAATATTTTTGGATTTGTGCCGTGGCACAGCAGATGACTGCGATGTTCCCCGACACTCCCAACATTGCGGCTTGGCCAGCCGTGTTCACAGGAAAAGAAGATGGAGCCAAGGTTGCGGCGATAGCCGCACAGCAGCCCATCCCTCACGACAATCTAAGTCTTGCAGGCATAAAGCAAATGGCAGCCGGAATGTACGTATGGAACCTAAGCGTATGGAGGCAGCGAAATAGCTCCGTCGGCGACTCGTGGTATCCGCCTTTCGCGCCGGATGCTTCGGCGCTCACCGATGAATATAACCGCGCCTATAAGCAAGCGAAAGAAATTCTTAAAGACGTTGGAGCGGGAGGAACCTCAATTGATATTGACGACATGGTGGCAAACCTTGGTGAGGGTTACCAAGCGCGCCCTTGGGAAAATGACGCCTTCTTCTGTGGTGAAATCGCGGCGGAATATTGGAGCAATGACCATGCGCCGGATGGCTTGGTTGGTAATCAGTGCAGTCGCCAGTATGCACTCGCCCATAACGGCCGCGAGCGATACCGCCCCGCCGGTAAAGGAGCCTAAGACGATGATCGATAATTCCAGAATCGGCTGGCCCGCACAACGCGATCTGACCGAAAAGCAGCGTCAACAGATTTTCCGCGTAACAAATATCGGCTTGAAGTGGGTCGCTGGAACTATGAGTATCGGCGAAGTGCAGGATGAGCTAGGAAAGAAAACTCCGCTTCTTCCGGGCGATAAGCAATCGTATATCTACGGCTTTGATGGCTTTGGTGCCGCGTTCCGGATAGAAACGCAGTGGGATCTTCAAAAGCATGACATATCAAGGCGATTCTCATTGGACTTAGAAGCCTGGATTACAGGCAATATTCCGCGTGAGATGCTTGAACAAGATCTCGGCCTACATCGCGTACAGAAAGGGGAATTGATAGACGGAGTTAGGAAAGAGGTTTTGAACTATTTTAATTTGCCTATTTTTCCGACAGATTTCCCGAACATAGTTGGCCTTAATCTACGCCTTCCCTTGCCGGACGACTCACCGTTTGATGTGTACGTCAATCTAGAATATCAGCGCGCACCTGATAAGCCCGAGCGATCGACGTTCGAAAACACCACCGATTTTCGTTCACTTGAGATAGTGCGCTCTTACCTTACGCCCGAAGAACTTCGGCAGCGTAACGACGCCAAGCGCCAGAAATACGGCTACATGAACCTTTGCACAGGCATGACCTGCCCAGAAACAGGTTTTTGGGAAGCATGGGGGCCGAACGGCATACTTGACGTCGAACTGATGAAGTTCGGCGGTCAGTTTCCCACAGCACGCAATTCTGCGAAAACGTACCGCGAAAGCCGCGTATATGCCGTAAATGCCCGATATTTCTGGCTATGTTCCGAGCATCAGGACGAGCTGGCGGGTGAACGCATGGTGCCACTGCGCAGACTTCAATACCACATGACTTAAATCGCAAATGCGGCGCGACGCATTTGCGTCGCGTTCGCCTTTCGCGCCGGATGCTTCGGCGCTCGCTGATGAATACAACCGCGCCTATAAGCAGGCGAAAGAAATTCTCAAAGACGTTGGAGCGGGAGGAACCTCAATTGACATTGACGACATGCTGGCAGGCCTTGGTGAAGGCTACCAAGCGCGCCCTTGGGAAAATGACGCCTTCTTCTGCGGTGAAATCGCGGGAGATTACTGGAGCAACGATCACGTACCGGATGGCCTGGTTGGTAATCAGTGCAGCCGCCAGTATGCACTCGCCCATAACGGTCGCGAGCGATACCGCCCCGCCGGTAACGGAGCCTAAGACGATGACCGATAGCTCCAGAATCGGCTGGCCCGCGCAACGCGATCTGACCGATAAACAGCGCCAACAGATTTTCCGCGTGACGGATATCGGCCTGAAGTGGGTCGCCGGAACCATGAGTATGGACGAAGTGCAGAAAGAGCTAGGAAAGAAGGCTCCGTTTCTTTCCGATGATCTGCGCTCGTATACCTACGGCTTTGATGGCTTCGGAGCCGCATTCAGGATAGAAACGCAGTGGGATCTTCAAAAGCACGGTATATCAAGGCGATTCTTATTGGACGTAGAAGACTGGATTACATCCAATATTCCGCGTGACACGCTTGAACAAGGTCTTGGCCTGCATCGCTTACAGAGAGGTGAATTGATAGACGGGGTTAGGAAAGAGGTTTTGAGCTACTTTAATGCACCTAATCTTCCAACACCTTTTCCTAACAGAGTTGGCCTCAATCTTCGTCTTCCGTTGTCGGACGACTCGCCTTTTGATGTCTACGTGAATCTACAATATCAACGCGCGCCTGATAAGCCCGCACGATCGACGTTCGAAAACACCACCGATTTCCGTTCACTTGAAATAGTGCGCTCTTACCTAACGCCCGAAGAACTCCAGCAGCGCAACGACGCCAAGCAACAAAAACACGGCGACATGAACCATTGCACAAGCATGGCCTGCCTGGAGATCGTTTAGCCGCACTTACGCTTCAGCCCCATCAAGCAAAAACGGCGCACATCCCTGCGCGCCGCCTTCATTCTCCATCCCTACTCAAGCCGCTTCAATCGTTTCGTCGTCCGCACCGTCGGTGATGGGCGCTTCCTCGACGATCGCAGGCGTGCCAAACTGCGCCCGCAAATAGGCCTCAAACTCCGTCTTCACCTCCGGATGACGCAGCGCGAATTCCACCGTCGCCTTGAGATACCCGAGCTTGCTGCCGCAATCAAACCGCTGACCGCGATACCGAAACGCCAGCACTTGCTCTTCCACGAGCAACGCCTGAATCGCATCCGTCAACTGAATTTCACCGCCCGCGCCCGGTTGCTGCTTGCGCAGGAATTCGAAAATACGCGGCATCAGCACATACCGCCCGACCACGCCGAAATTCGACGGCGCCACCGCAGGCTCCGGCTTCTCCACCACGCGCGAAAGCTTGAACAACCCGTCGTCCCACGGCTTGCCTTCGATCACGCCATACGATTTCGAATCGCGACGATCGATCTCTTCCACGCCGATCACCGACGAATGGTAGTGATCGAACACATCGACCATTTGCGAAAGCACGGGCGGCACGCCATCGAGCAAATCGTCCGCGAGCACGACCGCGAAGGGTTCGCCGCCGACCATCTTCTCCGCGCACAACACCGCATGACCCAGACCGAGCGCCTCGGCCTGACGCACATACATGCACGTGACATGGCTTGGCAATATGCCGCGCACGAGTTCGAGCAGCTTTTCCTTGCCGCGCGCTTCCAGTTCCGCCTCGATCTCGTAGGACTTGTCGAAATGGTCTTCGATCGCGCGCTTGCTGCGCCCGGTCACGAAAATCATCTCGGTGATGCCCGCAGCCATCGCCTCTTCGACCGCGTATTGAATCAGCGGCTTGTCCACGACCGGCAACATCTCCTTGGGACTGGCCTTCGTCGCCGGAAGAAATCGCGTGCCGAGGCCCGCTACAGGAAATACCGCCTTGCGCACTTCGAGCATGCTCACCTCGATCCCGTTGAAATATCGAAGGCGCGCCGGGTTCGCACCGAACCGCAGCCGCCTTTTTCTTGTACTGTGACACGCGCGTGTGACGAATGATTCCACGACAAAAATGCGCCCGATTTCATCAGACGACACGAGCAACGCCAGCTTATTCCTTGAATATCGAAATCATCTGCCAACACTTCGCCATTTTCCGACTTGGCACGCGGCGGATGTGGGCTGCCGCGTATAGTGGCTTCAATTGGTCTCATATTCCCGCCATGCACGTTCCGGTAAGGAACCCTGAGGAGTGAGGGAGAAGTTCGATGTCATATGTTCATGGTACGGGCGCAAGCAGGCTGCAAGTGGTTCGCTCAGAGCCCGAGCCCGATATGTCGTCCACCGATTCGGCCAGCATGGCGAAACGGATCGGCATATTGATCTTCGAGGACTTTTCGCTGGTCGAAGTCAGTTCGATTTCCGAAGTCTTCGCGCTCGCCAATCAGGTTCGCACCACGGTGGACAGCGGACCGAGGCCTAACTACGCGCTGCAATTCCTGTCATCGGATGGCGGCAGCGTGGCAAGCAGTTGTTCGCTGCGCATCTGGACCGAGAGTCTGGAAACGCGCTGGATGAACGAGTGCGATGCCTTGTTCATCGCCGGTGGCGCGGGGGCGCGGCAGGCGCGTCACGATATCGTGCTGCGCAAGCGGCTCGGGCGCGTCGCGCCGAAGATTCCGTTCATCAAGGCGATCGGCGACGGCGCGCACATTCTGGCGGCGGCGAATCTCACGCTGCAGAACCGTTCGCTCGATTTCGCGGGCGAGCCGGAGGAAGCGCTGTCCTCGGCGCTGACGCCCGCGATGTCGAGCGCGTTGTTCATCGCCGAGCAAACGCTGACGCTGGACGACCCGAAAGGTCCGATCGCGGCGGCGCTGTCGATCATCAAGCGCGATCACGGTGCGGCGGTGGCGCGCGAAGTGTCGGAACGCACCATTCCAGGCGCGTGGCAGAAACTCGCCACGCTGCTCGAAGATACCGATGGCGGCGGCGTGCGTCAGAAAATCGATGCAGCCGCGCGCTGGATCCGCGAAAATTACGTGAAGCCCATCTCCATCACGGATGCCGCGCGCGTCGCGGCCATGAGCGAGCGCAATTTCCTGCGGCGCTTCAAGGCGCAGATCGGCCTCACGCCATCGGAATACTTATTGCGTGCCCGATTGGACGCAAGTTGCATGCTGCTCGCCGCGACCGACCTGCCGGTGGACAAGATCGCGCGCCGCTGCGGCGCGGGCAGCGGCGACGGCCTCGCCAAGATTTTCCGCAAGCGCCTGTCCATCTCGCCGACCGAGTACCGACTGGCCGGCCGGCGCAAACAGGGCGACACCTCATGAATCATGAAACCCGGCGCATCGACCTGATGCGCATCTGTCACGGAGTCGCATGACGACCAAAACAATATTCTGGCTGTGGGCTTTTTCGAATTTCGGGGATGCGGCACTCACACTGCCGCTCGCCGTCGTGTGCGGCCTATGGCTGCGCACGGTGGAAAAACGGCTCGCGATTTTCTGGGCCGTTGCGCTCATGCTGGGCATGGCGCTCGTCGGTTTGTCGAAGATTCTCTACGCGGGTTGCGGCCTCGAAGTCGAAGCCATCAACTTCCGCATGATCAGCGGACATACCATGCTGTCGGCGGCCATCTACACCGTGGCGGGCGGCCTGCTGCTCGGCGGGTTCGGACGCGGCTGGTACAGAGTGGGCGCGGCGGCCGGGCTGCTGTTCGCGGCGGCCATCGGCGTGAGCCGCGTGCTGATCCTCGCGCATACGACTTCCGAAGTCGTGACGGGCTGGCTGCTCGGTGCGGCCATCGCGTTGACGCTGCTCATGCGCGTGTTCAGCCAGCCGCGTAAGATGCCGCGCGCCGCGCTCGCCGGGGTCGCGCTGCTGGCGGTGTCCACGCTGGCTTATGGGCATCACGCGCCCTTTCAAAGCCTGATCGAGCATTACTCTTGGTGGGTGTGCCGCGGGCTCGGTTTGGACTGACGCGTTGCACCGAAACCGCGCCGGATGACGATCCCAAGTATGATCGTCGGTTAGTCGCAATTCATCGAACTAACCGGGATTGTCAGCATGGATCGTTTCCTGGCAATGAAAGTGTTCGCGCGCGTGGTCGAGGCGGGCAGTTTCTCCAAAGCCGCCGATGCCCTGCGCCTGCCGCCCGCGAGCGTATCGCGCACGCTGCAGGCGCTCGAAGCGCATCTGGGCGCGCGGCTCATCAATCGCACGACGCGCAGCATCAGCATCACCGAGGACGGCGAAGCGTATTACGAGCGCTGCGTGCGCGTGCTCGGCGAAGTGGACGACATGGAAGCGTCGCTCGCGCATTCGAAGACCAGTCCCAAGGGCACGGTCAAGATCAGCCTGCCGCAGGTCATGGCGAAAAGCACCATCATTCCCGCGCTGCCGGACTTCTTCGCGGCGTATCCGGATATCGGCATCGAACTGTTGCTCACGGATCGGCAAGTCGATCTCGTGGAGGAAGGCGTCGATTGCGTGGTGCGCGTGGGCGCGGTGGGCGATGTCGGGCTGGTGGCCAAGCGTATCGGCGCGTATTCGCAGATCACGTGCGCATCGCCGCGATATATCGAGCAGCATGGCGAGCCGATGACGCTCGATGACCTCGAACATCATCTCGCCGTGGGTTATGTGCTGAACAACTCGGGGCGCGTGCGCAACTGGGAATTCGCCGTCGATAACGAAGCGCGCACCTTCGCGATGAAGCACAAGATCGCGGTGAACGACGGGGATTCGTATATCGCCGCCGGGGTGTCCGGTCTCGGGCTGATTCAAAGTTCAAGCTACACGCTGGAACCGTATCTCAGGACCGGACAGCTTCGGGAAGTGTTGAGCGAGTTTCCGTCGCATGCGCGCGTGGTGTCGGTGCTGTATGCGGCGAACCGGCATCAGCCACGGCGCGTGCGCGTGTTCATCGACTGGGTGGCGGAGCTGTATTCGCGTCTGCCGATCTTTCAGATACGCGAGAAAGTGGCGGCCTGAGCGAGCGGCATCGTGTCGAAGTCGAAGGATCGAAATGCGCGTTCTACTGCGTTTAGATCGCTCTCCCGCGCGCTCGCGTGCATGCCTTGCAGATGCGTCAAGCCAAGGTCGATCGACACGCAACGCCCGTAATCGCGCGCGCGAAGCTCCGGCGCGATGGTGGTGAAGAACGCCGTCGTCGGCACGTCGAAACCTGCGGCGATGTGGAGTGCCGCCGTATCGGACGTGACGACGTGCCGCGCGCCACCGACCCATGCGAGAAACTCGGCCGTATCGCGCGATTGCGCGGCGATGTCCCGATAGCGCGGATGATCGACCGCGCCGAAACCCAGCACAGGCCAGCCAAACGCTTCCCACAAGCGCTCGACGATGCGTTCGCGCGCCGCCATCGGAATGCTGCGCACCGGCGTGCTGGCGTCGGCGCAGAGGAGCACGTAATCGTGCTGCGGTGCCTTCGGCAGCGGAAGACCTTTAAGCCAGCGATTGCACTTGTCCTCCGCCGCCACGCTTTCCGGCGCGATGCCCATGGCCCAGAGAAAGAAGTCGATCATCGGCATCGAGGCGAACGACGGCCAGAACAGATGATTGCCGATGTCGATTTTCAGGGCGTCATCGGATAACGCGGCGAGCGGCACGGGCAGATCGACGATCTCGCCTGCGAACGGCGCGGCAAGTTCATACAAATGCTGCACGAAACGCGGAGCATGCGCCGGGCGATGGATCGTGAAGGTCAGATGCGGATAGCGTCGTGCCAGCGCGAACAAGGCCGTCAGCCCGATGATCGAATCGCCGAGGGTGACGCCGAACGCGTTGATGAGATGGACGTGGCGCGCGTGCTCGTACTGGGTAGAGAACGGCGCGTGGTGAATGGATGACGGCAAGGCGGAAAAGCCGCTTGCCGCATGGTTCGATACTTCGAGGTCGTAGGGTGCGAGGATCAGGCGCTCGCCGGACAAAAGCGAACCTGCGTGGCTCAGCGCATGCACGTCGTCGAGCGTCGTGACCATGCGTTGAGCCAGGGTTCAGGCCGCCGCGCCGCGCTCGTTCGCCGACTGCGCGGCGGGCAGGCTGTGCACGGCTTGCAGCGACGGCGCGCTCACCGGTGCATATTCCGGCACCCAGCGACGCAGATCGCGGCGCACTTCGTCGTCCGGCAACACGCGATGCTGCGTGAGCCACGGCAGCAGTTCGCCGAGGAAATTCTCCGCCACGCCGCGCGCCTGCGCGATACGCAGTTTCGGGTGCGGCGTGCGCGTGGTGGTTTCGTCGTCGGCGAGCAGTTCTTCATAGAGCTTTTCGCCAGGACGCAGACCGGTGAACTCGATCCGGATCTCTTCCTCGGTGTAGCCGTGCAGACGGATCAGATCGCGTGCGAGATTCGTGATCTTCACGGGCTCGCCCATGTCGAGAATGAAGATTTCGCCGCCCTGCCCCATGCTCGATGCCTGCAACACGAGTTGCGACGCTTCGGGAATCGTCATGAAGAAACGCGTGATCTCGGGGTGGGTAACCGTGATCGGGCCGCCCTTGCGGATCTGCTCCTCGAACTTCGGGATAACGCTGCCCGCGCTGCCCAGCACATTGCCGAAGCGGACCATCTCGAACTGCGTGTTTCGACTCGTCTTTTGCAACGCGAGGCACGCCATTTCGGCGAGCCGCTTGCTCGCGCCCATCACGTTGGTCGGATTGACGGCCTTGTCGGTCGACACGAGCACGAAATGCTTGACGTTGTGGTTGACCGCCGCACGCGCCACGCGATACGTGCCCAGCACGTTGTTGCGCACGGCCTGCCACGCGTTCAGTTCTTCCATCAGCGGGACATGTTTGTAGGCCGCCGCGTGAAACACGATATGCGGTGCGTAGCGTGCCATGACCTGATCCAGCAGCAGCGAATCCTTCGCGTCTCCGACAATCGGCACCAGCGGCGTATCCGGGAAGCGCTCGCGCAATTCCTCGGTGAGCCGGTACATGGCGAATTCCGACATGTCGTACGCGACCAGTTGCGCCGGCGCGAAACGGAGAATCTGACGGCACAACTCCGAACCGATGGACCCGCCTGCGCCCGTGACCATCACCACGCGGCCGTGCAGCAAGGCTTCGACGTGCTGGGTGTCGATCGTCACGGCGGCGCGGCCCAGCAGATCCTCCAGATTGATCTGACGCACTCGGGACAGAGCCGCCTGTTCGTCCGTGAACGTGGTGAGCGCCGGAAGCACCATGGCGCTCACGCCTGCGTTCAGGCAAAGCGTGGCGACGCGCCGCTGGTCGTCGGCCGATGCCGAAGGGATCGCGATGATCGCGTATTCGGTGCCGAATTTCTCCGCCCATTGCGCCAGGTCATCGATGCGGCCCAGCACTTTATAGCCATAGACTTCGCGGCCATGCTTGGCGGTGTCGTCATCGAGCAGGCCGACGAGACGCCACTCGCTCGAACGCGACAGTTCGCGCGCCAGATTCGCGCCCGCGCGACCCGCGCCGAGCACGAGCACGGGCTTGCCTTCCGCGACCAGTCCGCCATACAGACGAAATTCTTTCGCCGCACGATACAGTGCGCGTGGCGCGCCCATTCCGAGAAACAGCAGCAAGGGCGAGACGATCAGCACCGAGCGCGGGATGATCGGCACGGGCTGAACCACGACGGAGAGCACCATCACGGTCAGCGCGCCCCAGCCCACGGCTTTGGAGATGCGCAAGAGGTCCGGCAAGCTCGCGAACACCCAGATACCGCGGTACAGGCCGAACACCCGGAACATCAGTCCGTAGACCGGAAGCACCCAGATCAACGCGCGCAGCGCACCGCTCCAGTATTCGTAAGGGACCGGTCCGTTGAAGCGGATCAGATAGGCGCCGAGCCACGTTCCGACGACTGCGCACAAATCGAAGATGAAGGCGATGAACGAGATCCACGAGGACTTGTGTCGAAACATAGGTAACCCACCTCCACTTGCCTGGTTCGATGACCGGGCAGCAAATACTGAACTAATACTGAAATTGCACGGCGCCTGCAAGGGCGGGCGCTCATGGGGCCACGCGTTCTCGCGCACGCCGGGGCGAAGCATCGCGGGAAAAGATTATGCCTTGCCGCCCGGTCACAAGCTACCTGACCCATGTAACTTGTCTATCGTCGGATGAACCGTCGAAGGGCCGCGCGAAGTGCTGAAAAAACGCGTTGACCCAGCGCCATCAGGCGCCGTGGCCCAAGCTTTCAGCAGAAAACCTGCCTGCGCGATGAGCGCCAAGCGTTGCGTCCTGTCTCGGATCGATCAAAATTTTTGTAACGATTTTCTTCCCTAGTGCGAGACGCCTTCCCGTCCCAACACCTTCACGAAGGTCAGAAACAGGATGCGGATGTCGAACGCCAGCGATTTCCGGCGCGCATAGGCTTCGTCGAACTCCACCTTGACGGGAATGGGCAGGTCGTCGCGGCCGTTGACTTGCGCCCAGCCCGTCAAGCCCGGGCGCAAGGTGTGCACGCCCTTCTCGGTGCGCAGTTTGATCAGGTCGTCCTGATTGAAAAGCGCCGGACGCGGTCCGACGAAGCTCATGTCGCCGCATAGAATCGACCAGAGCTGCGGAAGTTCGTCCAGACTGCTTTTGCGCAGGAAACCGCCGATCGGCGTCAGATACGAATCAGGATTCGACAGCAGATGCGTGGCGACGGCCGGCGTGCCGACGCGCATCGACCGGAATTTGGGCATTCGGAAAATGTCGTTGTTGCGGCCGACACGATCCGACCAGTACAACACCGGCCCGGGCGAGGTCAGCTTCACCAGAAGCGCGACCAGCAAGGTCGGTATGACGAGAATGAGCGCGGCGACAATGCCCAGCGCCAGATCGAAACAGCGCTTCATCGTGCCTCCTCGCGGGTCAGGAAATGATTGACGGCCGCGGCGATGCCTTCGTCCACCGACTTCGGCGGCGTCCAGCGGAGCACATCGCGGCACGGACTGCTGTCGACCTGCAGGGACGAAGTCAGGCGGTCGATCACCGACGACTTGCCTGTCAGCCTGCCGATCAGACGCAGCGCCCAGAGTGGCACGGGAACGAGGCGCGGCGATCGTTGCATTGCGGCAGCGAGCTTGCGCGCGAGTGTCGCGGTGCTCAGATCATCGCCGTCCGAGATCAGGAAGGTGCGTCCCGGCGCATCGGGGTGGCTGGCCGCGAGAATCAGAAAATCCGTCAGATTGTCCAGTGCGACCATGCTGCGCAGATTGCGAACCGCACCGATCGGCAACGGCATGCCACGCCGCACGGCGCGCATCAGGTTCAGAAAGTTGGCTTTCACGCCGGGACCGTACACGAGCGGCGGGCGCACGATCACCAGTTCCAGACCGGCCTGCGCGGCGAAGGTCCGCAACGCGTCCTCGGCTTCGCGCTTCGAAACGCCATAAGGATCTTCCGGCGCGGGCGCGTCATTGACCGAGAACGGCCGCGCGTGAGTCGCCTCGCCGTTGACCTTGACCGAGCTGACGTAGACGAAGCGCCGGACGCCCGCTTGCACGGCCTGCTCGGCGAGCCGGATGGTGCCGTCCACGTTCGCGCGCCGGAACGCCTGAGTCGGATCGGATTCGGTTTCGACCATCACATGGACGCGCGCGGCCAGATGCACGACCACGTCGACGCCTTGCAGCGCCGGGCTCCAGTCGGTGTCGGCGCGCAGTTCTCCGACCGCGGTCAAACCAGCGCCGCCGCTGCGCGACGTACCGACATGGTTAACGCCGCGCTCGGCCAGCATTTCGCAGAGCCGCTTCCCGACGAAGCCGCTCGCGCCGGTCACCATCACCTTGCTATTCATGAGTGTCGTGGAGGCCATGAATTACGCTTTGATGCGTTCCTTGTTATAGAAATCGAGCATGGCCCGGACCAGCCGCTGCTTCGGAAAACGCGTGACCGCGCGCTCGTGCGCCGCTTCGCCGAGCCGGTCGCGCAAGGCGGGATCGTCGATCAGGCGCAGCATCATCTCGCGCATCTGCGCCACATCGCGCACCGTGTGCAGCAGCCCGGTACGGCCATCCTCGATCGCATCCGAGACACCATAGATCCGCGACGCGATGGTCGGCAAGCCGGCTGCCGCCGCCTCGATGATCACGGTGCCGAACCCTTCGCGGTAGCTCGGCAGACAGAACACGTCGGCCGCCGACATGTAATGCTCCGGCGTGAGCGTGAAGCCGATCCGATGCAGCCGGCCACCGGTCGCGGACGCCGTCTCGGCGAGCGCGCGGTCGAAGTCCGCCTCCATGGGTCCGACGATCGCGAGATGAGCATCGGGCTTCGCGGCCGCCACTTCGCGAAACGCGCTCAGCAATTCGTTGATGCCCTTCTCGACCGTGACGCGGCCGAGAAACATGAACAGCGTACCGCCGTCCGGCACGCCCAGCTCCGCACGCAAGCGCGCGCGCATTGCCGGATCGCGGGCAAACCGCTCGATATCGACGCCGCAGATCGACCCATCGGCGAGCACTTCGACACGCTCGCGCGACACGATGCCCTCGTCGACGAGGTAATTCATCTGCGACTGGCTGTCGGTGAGAAGCCGCGTCGCGCAGGCGGCCAGCACGCGATCCATGGTCTTGAGCAGCGCGCGCATCGGGCCGGTGCGCGTCGCCCAGACCTGGCCCGTGAAGGTGTGAAAGCGCATCGGCGTGCCGGAGAGGCGGCCGGCGATCATGCCGAGCAGCCCGGACTTCGGCATCAGCGTGTGAATCACGTCGAACCGGCCGTCGCGCAGGAACCGCCGCAACCAGACCGTGCAGCGGATGTCCTGCGCCAGCGAGATGTCGCGGCGAATCGGACAGGAGACGAACGTCACGTGCTCGTTGAGCATGGGTTCGAGTTCGCCGCGCTCGCCGTTGCAGACCATGGTCACGTCGTAAGTCTCGGACAGCGCCGCGATGTGCGGACCCATGAAGACACGCAAGGGCGTGGCGATCGTCGACACGACGCACAGGCGCGGCCGTTCCGTCGATCGATGCGCAAAGCGTTGACTTTGTTGAGCGTTGGCCGCCATCACGCAGTCTCCGCCGTCGGCATGCCGAGCATGGCGCGGGCGCGCGATGCAACCGTGATCGACGGACGCACGCCGAGCGTGTCGTGGAGCGCATCGCATGCGTAGTGCGTATGGCCGACCAGCGCGTTGATCCGGTCGTGAGTCAGCGGAAAGCCCGGCAGCCGTCCGCCCGTCGATGCGGCGAGCCGCGCCGTCCACTCGGGCACCCGCAGCCGGGGCGGCGCGACGCCGAGCGCGCTGGCCGACCCGGCGATCATCGTTTCGAGCCGGCAATCGTGCGCCACGTTGAACACGCGGTTGCGCGCCGCCGGATTCGTGCCGCACGCGATCAGCGCATCGACCACGTCGTCGACGTGGACGTAATTGGCCATGGCATCGCGGTCGCCGACATAGAAAAACAGCCGTTTGCGCACCATCGACAACAGACCGCGCAGCGATGCGTTGGTCATGGTCTCGCCGAAGACGTTGCTCGGGCGGACGATCGTGCACGTCGCCGCGCCGCGCTTCGATGCATCCAGCACGATTTCATCGGCACGCGTCTTGGTGATCTCGTACTGACCGACCGGCGCGGCCGGAAAGTCCTCCCGCACGACGCGGCGCTCGCGCGGGTCGCGGGGCGGGCCGTATGCGCCCACGCTGCTCAGGTTGACCCAGTGCAGCGGCGCCGCGCCATTACCGCTGCGCGCCTGCGCGGCCGCGGCCAGACGCCGCGCGCCACCGACATGCAGCGCTTCCATCAGTTCGGGACGGTACAACTCGCCGGCGCAATGGAACAGCACGTCGCAACCGTCGACGAAACCGCTCAGATCGCTGTTTTCATCGGCCAGATCGCCACGCACGACATTCACCGATGACGCGAACTCGCGCGAGTCGCCGCGGCGCGTGAGCACCGTGACGTCCCAACCCAAAACAACCAGTTTGTCTACCAGACGACGGCCGATGAAACCGGACGCGCCCGTGACCGATGCACGCATGCTTTCTTCCTGAACAGGCCTCGTGGCCTTGGAAAATCAAAAGACGAAAAAGTAGCCGAGCGCGAGCAATGCCATGAGGATCGCGACGCAGCACACGTAATTCTTCAACGGAGGCGGCGTCAGGCCCACTCCGAGAATCGGGATGAGTTGCCAACTGAGCAACGCGATACGGTCGCTGAACGGGATATAACCGATCAGGAAGAACATGCCGTTAAGGATCAGATAGAGCCTGAGCACGAACATGCAATCGCGCGACGGCCGGAATCCGAACGGCCGCGACGCCAGCAGCGCCAGCAGTGGAATCGCGCTGAACAGCAGGAAACGGAACTTGAAACCGGTGTCGTATTCGGTCGTCAGCGTTCCGGTCAGATAGGAGAAGTAATACGGAAACTGGTCGCGAAAGCTCTGCGGCACGAAGGACGTCGCGAACTGCACGAGATGCTGCGGCACCGACAGCGCCGCGCACGTCACGCAGACGATCCAAAAAATCAGCAAGGTGCGGAAGTTGAGATGACGGCGCAACAACAGGAAAAGCGGCAGATAGACGATCGTGCTGACATGGAAAAGCGTGCCGCCTGCAATCAGAATCCAACTGCGCAGGCGTCGGCCGTTCAGTTCCGCGTCGAGCGCGTAGATCACGAAAATGAGCGCGAGGCCTTGCCGTACCGCATTGATGCTCAGCGAGTAAAAGAACGGAAAGCCAAGCCAAAGCACGAGCAGGAAAAACCGATCTCGGAACAGCGTGCTTCGCTTGCCGGTCTGTATGGTCAAACCGAAGAGTTCGAGCGCGAAGATCAACGAGAAATACAGATACGTCGAACCGCCGAGCCTGGCGATCAGCCACGTGAAAAGACGAAAGCCCGGCTCGACACGATCAAAGCCGATCGGCACGCCGAGATTATTCTGCAGATAAAAGAAATACAGCTCGTAAGCCGGTTTATCGGAGTCCGCGCCGACCGTCGCCGACGCGTAGACGAGCGCGATCAACAGCACGAAGACGATATAAAGCCCGGTCAGACGGAACCGGTGAAACGCGCTGCGTTCTGCCGCGTTCTGCAATGGATGCTCGAAGTCGCTCATGACGAAATTAAGCCGTTATCGGATTCTTTGGCGCGGAGCGACTGCCTGACGAATGCGCATCACGTCCTTTACGCGGGTGAGATCGAAACAGCCCAGATGGCGCACCAAAAACCAGAGCATGCCCGGCTCGAAAGTGCGCACGGCGCGGTGATAGGTCAGAATATTAAGAAATGCGTGCGCGTAAATATCGCGGCGTAAAGCGGGGTGCGCAGCGAAGTAATCCATCAGGTGACCGATATGAATCCGGTAAGAGCGCTGACGTCCCTTGCGCGATGCCGTGTAGGCCGAATTGGAATCGTTACAGCGATATTCCACCAGAATTCGATTGATGAAACAGGCGCGCGTGCCCGGAGCCAGCAGATACTCCATCGTAAAGTACCATTCCATGAAATCGGCCTGGAACTCGCGGGTCCTGCGCGCATTGGCGCGATACATATAGGAACTATGAACCGCGATGGTGCCCCAGCGCGCGTTTTCCTCGATCGAGTAAAACGTCAGTTCTTCGCCGCTCGGCAATTCCCCGGTATCGGTCACATAGGTGCGGCTGTCGTTGAAATAACGCGCCCGGTGAATGACCAGCACGCAATCGGGGTTGGCGTCCAGCACGGCGACCTGCGCTTTCAGCTTGCCGGGAAGCATGATGTCATCGCCGTCGATATGCGCCACATAATCGCCCTGCGCCGCGTTGTGCGCGCGAAAATAATTGCGCGCGGGACCGACGTTGCTTTCGTTCTGCAAGACCCGGATCAGATTCGGGTGCCGCAACGCAAATTCCTCGATGATTTCGCGTGTGCCGTCTTTCGAGCCGTCATCCGAGATCACGACTTCATAGGGAAAATCCACGTCCTGCGAGACGATGCTTTCCAGACAACCGGTGATGTAATCGCGCTGGTTATAGCTCGATACGACTACGGAAAGTTTCGGCGAATTCACTTTGACACCTCAATCACGGACTTACGATAAATCAGCAGGCCCGATACGCAAAACAAGAAGTAGCAACCATTCGAAATGGCATATGCAACGAAGACGCCCTGCCCTGCGCCTTCCATTCTGGAGACGATATAAAACGCAAGCACGTAAAGCGCCGACTGCACGATTTCGCAGATCACGTAAATGCGCGTTGCCGCCTTGGCGACAGCATAAAAACCCACCACATACGAGCCGATGCGGAAAAAGTCGCCAATCAGTTGAGCGACCAATAGCGACGGCGCGATCGAGAAACTTTTCGACAGCAGCACGGAAAACACGAAATCCCGCAACAGCAGCACGCCGATTGCGACCACCGAGAAGGCGCCGAGAATGCCGGCGAGCGTGCGAAATACATAACGCACGCCTTCCTCCGCGTTCTTCATCGACGACAGCGTCGGCATGTAGTACACGGCAAGAAAACTCGTGAACAGGCTCAGTGACGCGTAAGACAGCCGCTGCACGCCCTGCCACATGCCCGCCGCGTCCCAGCCGGACGCGTGAACGATCTGCGTCCGAATGAATATCTCGACGAGCGGCATGGTGGCAACCGAAAACAGTTGCATCAGACTGAAGCGGCCGAGATCGGCGGTATCGCCCGGATGCCGGGTGAAATGCGGCCGGCCGAACTCCAGCTTGCGCAGTTCGTAGATTGCCGGGATCAAAAGACCCGCCTGCACCAGCACCAGCGCGAAGACCGCGCCGGTCAGATGGAACCGGCTCACGATCAGATAGCACGGCAACAGGCCGATCAGCGAGCCGATTGTCGAGATGCGCGAGTACGCCTGTGTCATCCGCAAGCCGTTCACAATGCCGGTCGCGAAATTGACGTACGCGAACGCGAACTGAACGAGCCCGATGCAAACGATCAGCCATTGATACGCATCGGTGCCGAACAGGATCTCGGAGACGCTGTGCGCGAGCGCCGCGAACAGCACGGCGATCAGCGCCGACGCGCCGACCGAGTAAGTCCAGGCGCTCGACAGAAATTGCCGGAGACGCGGCGCATCCGACTCGTACTGCGCGACATACTTCGAAATGCCGATGTTGATGCCCCCGCCCGCGAAGACGAAAAGAATCGACAGCATGTTCATGAAGTGGCCGAGCTTGCCGACTCCGTCGACGCCGAGCTCGATGACGACGATCTTGAGCACCGCGAGACCGCAAATCATTCGTGTGATCTGCGCGATGGCGCTCGCCATCGACGCCTTGAGCCAGCGTAACGACATTATCGGGCTGCCCCGAAGAAGCTTTCGATCTCCGCGCAGACGCGATCGACCTGTGCATCCGTTAATTCGTAAAAAAGCGGCAGACGCAGCAGGCAGTCGGTGTAGCGGTCGCTGTGGGGCAACGCGCGGCCGTCGTGCTTATCCGCGTAAAACGCGCTCGCGTGCAGCGACAGATAGTGGAACACCGACATGATGTTGCGCTGCTTGAGATGCTCGACCAGACGAGTGCGTTCTTCCAGCGAGCGGCACACGATATACGCCATGTGCGCGTTGTTGGTCGCATAGTCCGGGATGAACGGCAGCGCGAAATATTCTTTCCGCGCGAGCGGCGCGAGGTTGCGCTGATAGCGCTCGTGGATCGCAAGGCGGCGCGCCTGAATCGGTTCGATCTGTTCGAGTTGCGCGTACAGGTACGCCGCGACGATCTCCGAGGGCAGATACGAAGAGCCGATATCGACCCAGCCGTACTTGTCCACTTCGCCACGGAAGAACGCCGAGCGGTTGGTGCCCTTCTCGCGGATGATTTCCGCGCGCTGAATATAGCGCTCGTCGTTGATGGTGGTGAGACCGCCCTCGCCCGAGATGATGTTCTTGGTCTCGTGGAACGAGAACGCACCGATTTCACCGATGCCGCCGAGCGGGCGTCCCTTGTAGAACGACTCGATCGCCTGCGCGGCATCCTCGACCACGGCGATGCCGTGCCGTTGCCCGAGTTCGACGAAACGATCCATGTCGCAGGCCACGCCCGCGTAGTGGACCACGACGATTGCCTTGGTGCGCGGCGTGATCAGCGCCTCGACGGCGTTGGCATCGATGTTCGGTTCGAGCGGACCGCTGTCCGCGAACACGAGCTTCGCGCCGCGCAGCACGAAGGCGTTCGCGGTCGATACGAAGGTGTACGACGGGAGAATGACTTCATCGCCCGGCCCGATATCGAGCAGCAACGCGGCCATTTCCAGCGAGTCCGTGCAGGACGTGGTCAGCAAGGCCTTCTTGAAACCGTAACGGTCCTCGAAGAACTTGTGGCTGCGCTTGGAGAACATGCCGTCGCCGGAAATCTTGCCGGACGCCACCGCCTGAGCGATATAGACCAGTTCGCGGCCATGCAGATAGGGTTTGTTGAACGGAATCATTTCTTCGGACTTCGATGCTTCGGACATTTCGCGCCTCCTTAATCGAACCATTGATGAAGCGTGTAAAGGCTTTTCATGGGCAGGAAGCCGGCTTTCGCCAGACCGCGCTGAGCCGCGATATTCGTGATTTGAGTCGAATACTCGATCGTATCGAGCCCGCGCGCCGCGCCCCATTGCGCCGCCATGCGCAGCAGACAGGCGAACAGCCCGAGCCGGCGCGCACGCGCGGCCACGCCGATCAGGCTGACATCGACGGTATTCGCACCGATCACGCGCAGCGCGCAGAAGGCGGCCAGGCCGTGCTCGTCGTCGAGCAGCAGCACCGCGTCGGCGACGCCGGGCGTGGCGCAGGTCGCGTGCGCCCATGACACGTAGACCTCGTCGGCGGCATCGGCCGGCAAGCGAGGATCGCAATGATAGTGGCCGGTGTAGCCTTTGAATATTTCACGCGCGAGGGCGGCCACGCGGTCGGCATCCGCGGTGCTGGCGACGCGCGAACGCACGCCTTCGGGCAGCCGTGCTTCGCCGATGCCCGCGACCGGCCGCTCGAAGTACACCAGCGTGTCGGCGAGATACGCGCCCGCCTGCTCGGCGGCCTGCATCGCGGCGACATGCGACGTGTCGATGCGCAGGATCAGCAATGCCACGTTCTGCTCGCGGCACTGCGCGCCGATCAGCGCGATCTCGGACACAGCAACGGCGTTCGCTTTCGCCGTCACCACGCCAAAGCGCGCTTCATCGATGGCGGACAGTGCGATCATCGCCGCGCGGCCGGTGGGCAGTGCGTCGGGCATTGCATCAGACATCGCTGCGGCCGCGCTTCGTGGCGCGGGACGACAAGAACAACGAAATGCACAGCGCCAGCCCGATACCGAGGACGAGCCCGGCGAACGCCATCACCGCGCGGCGCGGATAGACCGGGCCATCGCCGGCGGACAGCGCGCCGACCGGACGCGTCAGGAACGTGCGCTGCGGATCGACCCGCTCCTTCATATCGTCGCGATGCGCGCGCAAGACGTTGATGGTCTGATCGTTTCCGTTGATCAGCTCGGAAATCATGATGTCGGTCGACGTATTGCCTGCGTCGCCCGAGTGAGGCTTCATGCGGTCCTGCGCAAGCGCGACGAGTTGCTTGCCGCGGTCTTCCGCCTGCGCGAGACGCTGCGTGGTCTCGTTGAGATCCGTGTCCATGCGCGTGATCGACGGCGTGATCATGGCTTCATGACGGCCATACAGCGCCTTCAGCGTGGCGTCGAGTTCGGTTTTGGCGTCATCGGCGGTGCGGCCGTTGACATTGATTTCGACCAGATCGCTCGACAAGACCTTCGCGCGCAGGCTGTTCATCAGCAGTTGCGTGCGGGGGTCGTCCGTCGGCGGCGCCGGCCAGCCGAGCCGCTGCAACACCTCGAGCTGGAACGCGCGCAACTGCACCCGAGTCAGCAGATTGGGCGGCGTTTCGAGCAGCACGCCGTTGGTGCCGTTGAAAATCTGGCCGATCTGAACGACCTGCGACGCCTGCCATTGCCGGTGCGCAAGATAGCTCGATCCGAATCCGACCAGCGCGCCGACCACGGCGCCGACGATCAGCAGCCGTGCATCGCGCCGAAGGAATTTCACGAAGTTCGAGAAGGTCTCCGGGCGCGCTTCAGTTTCGCTGTTCTCGTTCTGATAGATGTCGCGGTTGAGGTTTTGCATTAGGGTCGTGTATCGATGAAAACAAGTAACGCCGAAGCGCCTACGCGAATGTGCTTCGGACCAGCAAGCGCCGCTGGCGCTATACGTGACGCCGCTCCTGCAGACACAGCGTCAGGGCGTCGCGCCACGGAGGCGGGCGCAGGCCGAACGTGTCGTGCAACTTACGATTGCTCAGGACAGAATGCGCCGGACGCTTCGCCGCCACCGGATACGATGCCGAATCGATCGCGCTCAATCGCGGCAAGCGCTCGCATCCCGCGGCGTGGAAGATTGCATGCGCAAAGCCATACCACGACGTCTGCCCCGCGCACGTCATGTGATAGATGCCGCCATGTTCACGCCACCATTGCCGGGACTCGTCCTCGCTGCCCGCGAAGCTCAGGGCCACGAGCTGCGCGGTCATTGCGGCGAGCGTGTTCGCCCAGGTCGGCGCGCCGTGCTGATCGTCCACGATCCGCAATTCGTCGCGTTCCGCGCCGAGCCGCAGCATGGTCAGCAGGAAATTCTGCCCGCGCGCCGCGTAGACCCAGCTCGTGCGAAGGATGAGATGGTCGCAACCCGACGCGACGATCGCCTGTTCGCCATCGCGCTTGGTTCGGCCATACACGTTCTGCGGATTCGTCGCGTCCGTTTCCGCATACGGCGCCACGCTCGCGCCGTCGAATACGTAATCGGTCGAGAAATGCACGAGCGCCGCGCCCAGCGCGCGCGCTTCGTTCGCCATGACCTCCGGCGCCACCGTGTTGACCGCGTGCGCCATCGCCGCGTCCGATTCAGCACGATCAACGGCCGTATAAGCCGCCGCGTTGACGATCATCGCGGGTTTCGTCGTGCGGATCACGTGCCGGATCGCAAGCGGATCGGCAAGATCGAGCGCGGCGCGATCGAGACCGATCACGTGACCGAGCCCTTGCAGCGAGCGCATCAGTTCGAAACCGACTTGCCCGGCCGCGCCGGTGACGAGAATAGTCCGCGAATCGCTAGTACGCATCTTGGTTCATTCGAAACATTCGGCGTCGCGCAGGCGAGGCGCGGCGGCGTCGCGTGTGGCGAGGCGCGGCGGCTGGCCGGTAAGCGGCCAGTCGATTCCGACATCCGGATCGTCCCAGACGATCGCCCGCTCATGCTCCGGCGAGTAATAGTCACTGGTCTTGTAGATCACCTGCGCGCGCGGCGTGACGGTCAGAAAACCGTGCGCGAAGCCTTCCGGCACGTACATCTGCCGGTTGTTGTCGGCCGATAGCTCGAAGCCCTGCCATTGCCCGAAGGTCGGCGAACTGCGGCGAAGATCGACGACGACATCGAATATCGCGCCTTCGACAACCCGCACCAGCTTCGCTTGCGGACGTCCGATCTGATAGTGCATGCCGCGCAACACGTGCTGCGCCGAACACGAGTGGTTGTCCTGCACGAATGCGCGGTGGATACCGAGCTTCGCGGCGTCGCGGACGTTGAAAGCCTCCAGAAAGAAACCCCGCTCGTCTCGGAAGATGCGCGGATCGATCAGTTTGACCTCGTCAAAACGCGTGTCGACGATATCGAAGATCATGAACGATGCTCCGTTACCAGATCGAGCAGGTACTTTCCGTAACCGCTCTTGACAAGCGGCTTGACCAGTCCGAGCAACTGTTCGCTGGTGATCCAGTGCTGACGAAACGCGATCTCCTCCGGGCACGCGACCATCAGCCCCTGACGACGCTGCAGCGTCGCGATGAACGTCGAGGCTTCGATCAGCGAGTCGTGCGTGCCGGTGTCCAGCCACGCACAGCCGCGGCCGAGCGTCTGCACATTGAGCCGGCCGAGTTCCAGATAGCGGAGATTGACGTCCGTGATTTCGAGTTCGCCCCGCGGCGATGGCTTGACCTCGGCGGCAATGTCGCAGACATCGTGATCGTAGAAGTACAGGCCCGTGACCGCGAACCCGGAGCGCGGCTTGATCGGCTTTTCCTCGATCGATACCGCGCGGTTGGCCGCGTCGAACTCCACCACGCCGTAGCGCTCGGGATCGTGAACCTTGTAGGCGAACACGGTCGAGCTGTCGGTCCGCGCGCACACCCGCGTCAGCAGCGGCCCGAGCCCGTCGCCGTGGAAAATGTTGTCGCCGAGCACCAGCGCGCACGCCTCGCCGCCGATGAACTCCCGGCCGATGATGAACGCCTGCGCGATGCCGTCCGGCGACGCCTGTTCGGCATACGAGATGTTCATGCCCCACTGCGCGCCGTCGCCCAAAAGCGCCTGGAAGCGCGGCAGATCGACGGGCGTGGAGATCATCAGCACGTCCCGGATGCCTGCCAGCATGAGGGTCGACAGCGGATAGTAGATCATCGGCTTGTCGTAGACCGGCAGCAGTTGCTTCGACACTGCGTGCGTGATCGGATACAGACGCGTGCCGGAGCCGCCGGCCAGGATGATGCCTTTACGAGCCATTGCGGCCTCCGTCAAGCGCGCTGCGCATAGTTGAGATCCACCCATTTGCGGTATTCGCCCGAGGTCACGTCATCGACCCACGTCTGATTGTCGAGATACCAGTGGACAGTCTTGCGCATGCCGCTCTCGAACGTCTCCGCCGGTTTCCAGCCGAGTTCGTGTTCGATCTTGCGGGCGTCGATCGCATAACGGCGATCGTGGCCGGGACGATCGGTGACGAACGTGATCAGGTCGCGATACGAGCCTTGTGCGCGCGGCTTGCGTTCGTCGAGCAGATCGCACAGCGTGTGCACCACGTCGAGATTGGTCTTTTCGTTCCAGCCGCCGATGTTGTAAGTCTCACCCGGCGTTCCACGCCCGAGCACTTCGCGGATGGCCGCGCAGTGATCCGTGACATACAGCCAGTCGCGCACGTTCTGACCATCGCCGTAGACCGGCAGCGGCTGGCCCATCAGCGCACGATGAATCACCAGCGGGATCAGCTTTTCGGGAAAGTGATACGGACCGTAATTGTTCGAACAGTTGGTCGTGAGCGTGGGCAGGCCGTAGGTATGGTGATAGGCGCGCACGAGATGATCGGCGGCTGCCTTGGTCGCCGAGTACGGGCTGTTCGGCGCGTACGGCGTGAGTTCGGAGAACTGCGGATCGGCCGGGCCGAGCGAGCCGAACACTTCGTCGGTCGACACCGCGAGAAAGCGAAACGCGCGTTGCTCGTCGGACGGCAACGTGTTCCAGTACGCGCGCGCCGACTCCAGCAGCGTGAAGGTGCCGACAACGTTGGTCTGGATGAAGTCCGTCGGTCCGTTGATCGAACGGTCGACGTGGCTTTCCGCGGCGAAATGCACAATGGCGCGCGGCTTGTGTTGGGCGAGCAGCGCATCCATTGCGACGCGGTCGCAGATGTCGGCCCGCACGAACACGTGTCCTGCGTTGTTCTCCAGCGACTTCAACGTAGCGAGATTGCCTGCATAGGTCAGCTTGTCTACGTTGAGCAGCGGCTCATCGTGATGGGTGAACCAATCGAGCACGAAATTCGCGCCAATGAAACCGGCGCCGCCCGTCACAAGAATCATACAAATCCTTCAGGATTAACTTTTTCCGGTGTCGTCGACTTCGACGCCCGCCGATTTCGAATGCCTGTCGCAACATTGCTTTCGGTGCATGAAGCGCCGAGCGAAGCGTCAGAGTGCCGGTGCGCCGGCGGTTGAACCGCTTTCAAGGACAACGCATTAAAGATGTCCGAACCCAACATTATATGCCATCAGGGAAGCGCCCTATCACGCAGGTACAACTTGAAACATTCCTCACGTGTCGAATTTCGTGCTCAAAGCACGACATGGACGCAACATTCGATCTCGCTTCAAGGCTGTCTCTACACGTCCCCATGCCAGAAAGATGTCCATCAGCAGGATCCGTGCGCGCGAAGCAACTGCGTCCGGCGAGCACGAAAGCAGCCGAATCAGCCGCACGGCAAAGCCGATAGAATGAAGCCCTTTTCAGGAATGCTGCATCCACAGCCCTTATTGCCCGATGAACGCCACTTCGTGTCATCCGCTGCCGCCTGCCACGCGTTCCGCTCCGCTCGCCTTCGGCGATCTGCAAGGTTGCCGCACGCCATTCCGGCGTTTGCTCGCCAAGGCCGCGCCGCCCGCCGACGCGCCGCTGTGGTTTGCCGGCGATCTGATCAACCGGGGCAGCGAATCGCTCTCCACGCTGCGCGACATCATCGCGCTCGGGGATCGCGCGGTGCCGGTGCTCGGCAATCACGATCTGCATCTGCTCGCGGTCTCGGCAGGCATCCGCAAGTCGAAGAAAGGCGACACGATCGATGAAATTCTCGCCGCGCCCGATGCCGAGGATCTGCTCCGCTGGATTCGCTTCAGACCTCTCGCTCACTTCGAGGACGGCATGCTGCTGGTCCACGCGGGCGTGCTGCCGCAGTGGGACGTCACCCAATTGCTCGAACTCGCCGACGAACTGCATCGCGCGCTGCGTGCGCCGAACTGGAAGGAAACGCTCGCGGGGCTTTACGGCAACGAGCCGAGCCATTGGAGCGACAAGCTGAAAGGAATCGACCGCTTGCGCGTCACCTGCAATGCGCTCACCCGCCTGCGCTTTTGCAGCATCGACGGCGTGATGGATTTTTCGAGCAATGGCGGGCTCGATTCGGCTCCGCCGGGGCAGATGCCGTGGTTCGACGTGCCGTCGCGGCGTACCGCCGACATCACCGTCGTGTTCGGTCACTGGGCCGCGCTCGGCCTGACGATGCGCGACAACCTCATTGGTCTCGACTCGGGATGTGTGTGGGGCGAAAAACTGTCCGCCGTCCGGCTGATGCCGAATCCGGCGGAACGCCTGCTCACGCAGGTGAAATGCAACGACTGCCGAGGGGTCGCGGGCTGACGCGGGCGTTTGCTGTTTGCTGTTTGCTACGGCAAGGCCGAGCGCAAGTCGCGCTTCATCGCGTCCAGCGCATCGGCGACGCTTTGCTGCGCGGCGGCCGCCAGCGCGCGGCGGTCGTCACCGAGAATCGGCTCGCAGACGTAGACGTGAGCGATCAGCGACTCGGCCTTGAGCAAGGTGGTCAGCGAATCGTTCAATGTCATGTCGCCGATATAAGCGGGCGCGGTCGAGAGCATGCCGCGCGCATCTTCGTACATGAGACACACCGGCTGCACCGGCACACACGCCGACACCGCGGCCTGAAACATATTCGCGTGGAACGGCAGCAAGGACTGACCATCGGTGGTCGTGCCTTCGGGGAACACGCACATCACTTCGCCCTTCTGCAAACGCTCCGCAAGCTCGTGCATGATGCGCTTCGCGTCGCTGCGCTTCTCGCGCTGCACGAACACGGTATCCAGTTGTTCCGCCAGCCAGCCGACGACCGGCCACTTGCGAATCTCCGCTTTCGAGACGAACGGCGTCGGCCGCCACGCGTTGATGACGTAGATATCGATCCACGAAATATGATTGCCGACGACGAGCACGCCCGCATCGAGCCGCGCTTGATCGTTATGGACGACGAGCTTCATGCCCGACAGCGCGAGCATGCGAATGGACCACGCGCGGTTCATCGTCATGCGCTCGGCGGGTGTCGCGCGCGGGAAATGCCGCGCCACCGTCCACGTGCCGTGCAGCAAATGCACGACGAGCCGAAGCTTGCGCAAAGCCAGCAGCATGCTCAGCGCGACTCGTACGCGAGATGGCCGCCGACGATCGTCGCGCGCACGCGAGCCGGCAATTCGTAGCCTAAGAACGGCGTGTTGCGCCCCTGGCTTCTGAGCTTGCGCGGATCGACACGCCATTCGGCGTTGGCATCGAACACGCAGAGGTCCGCGAGCGCGCCGGTCGTGATGCGGCCGGCCGGTAACTTCAACACATCGGCAGGCGCGCAAGTGATGCACGCCAGCGCCTTCGTCAGCGGTACGCGGGCTTCGCGCGCCCACTTCAGCGTGAGCGAGAGCAGCAGTTCGAGACCGGTCGTGCCGGGCGTGGCTTCGCCGAACGGCAGCAGCTTTTCGTCGTCGTCGAGCGGCGTGTGATCGGAACAGATCGCGTCGATGGTGCCATCCGCCAACCCTTCGCGGATGCCATCCCGGTCGCGTTGCTGACGCAGCGGCGGATCGAGACGAAATTGCGAGTCGAAGTAGCCAATGTCCACATCCGTCAGATGCACGTGGTTGACGGTGACATCGCACGTCACGGCAAGCTTTTCGGCCTTGGCCGCACGCACCAGCGCCACGCCCGCCGCCGACGACAGATGCGACAGATGCACCCGCGCGCCGGTCACGCGCATCAATTCGAAAATGGTATGCAGCTCGATGGTTTCCGCCGACACCGGCACGCCCGACAACCCGAGCCGCGAGGCCACCGCGCCGCTCGCCGCCACGCCGCCGCGCGCCATGTACGCGTCTTGCGGACGCAGCCACACGGTATAGCCGTACGTGGTCGCGTATTGCAGCGCGCGCAGCAGCGTGCGCGTATCGACGATCGGGTTATCCGCCTGCGAAAAACCGATGCACCCCGCCTCGGTCAACTCCACCATTTCGGTGATGGCCTCGCCCTTGAGCCCAACCGTGAGCGCGCCCAGCGGATACACGTGCGCCAGATGCAGCTTCTGCGCGCGGAACTTGAGCATTTCGACGAGGCCCGGTTCGTCGAGCACGGGATCGGTGTCGGGCGGACAGACGAGACTCGTCACGCCACCGGCCATCGCGGCGGCCATTTCGGATTCGAGCGTCGCCTTGTGTTCGAAGCCGGGTTCGCGCAACCGCGCGGCGAGATCGACGAAGCCGGGCGCGACATACAGCCCGTTCGCATCGATGACCTTCGCCGCATGAAAATCGGCGGGCGCTTCGCCGATGCCGACGATCCGCCCCGCCGCGATGAACACATCCTTGCGTGCTTCCGTGCCCGCTGCCGGGTCGATGATCGTGCCGCCCTGAATCTGGATCTTCATGTCTTAGTCGCTGTTACCGGCCACGATACCCATCACCGCCATGCGCACGGCGATACCGAAAGTCACCTGATTCAGGATGACGGATTGCGGACCGTCCGCCACCTGCGAATCGATTTCGACGCCACGATTCATCGGCCCCGGATGCATGACGATGGCATCGGGCGCGGCGAGCGCGAGACGCTCGGGCGTGAGTCCCCAACTCTTGAAATATTCCTGCGCCGACGGCAGCAACGCGCCGCTCATCCGCTCGTTCTGCAAGCGCAGCATGATGATGACATCGACGCCCTTCAAGCCTTCGTCGAGGTTGTGATACACGTGCACGCCCATTTGATCGAGATTGCCGGGCAGCAGCGTGCGCGGCCCGATGGCGCGCACTTCCGGCACGCCGAGCGTGGTCAGCGCGTGAATGTCCGAACGCGCCACGCGCGAATGCAGAATGTCCCCGACAATTGCCACGCGCAGCTTCGTGAAGTCGCGCTTGTAATGGCGGATGGTGTACATGTCGAGCAAGCCCTGCGTCGGATGCGCGTGACGGCCGTCGCCCGCGTTGATCACATGAACATGCGGCGCGCAATGTTCCGCGATCAGATACGGCGCACCGCTCGATGCATGACGCACGACGAACATATCGGCGTGCATCGCGGAGAGGTTGTTGATCGTGTCGAGCAGCGATTCACCCTTGCTCGTCGACGATGCATTGATGTTCAAATTCAGCACGTCCGCCGACAGGCGCTTGGCCGCAATCTCGAACGTGGTGCGCGTGCGCGTGGAGTTCTCGAAGAAGAGATTGAACACCGACTTGCCGCGCAGCAGCGGCACTTTCTTGACTTCGCGGTCGGTCACGCTCACGAACTGCTCGGCGGTATCGAGAATGTGTGTGACGATGGAGCGCGGCAAACCTTCGATACTGAGCAGATGCTTCAGCTCGCCGTTCTTCGTGAGTTGCGGATTGCCTTTGAGAAAGCCGTATCTGAACGTGTCGGCGCGCTGGTCGGATTCCGCCGCGCCCTGAGTGGCCGTTTGCATGATGATCCCGGATCTTTCCTGAATTGCTGAGTAATAGCCGATACAGACTTCGCTTATTGGCTCGCGCGTGCTTCCGTCGTGAAGGCGAAGGTGCCGTCGTCGTTCAGCGCGAGCACGAGGTTTTCGTTCGCGGGCACGTCGACATTCCCGCCGACGAAGCGCGCGCCGATCGGCATTTCGCGTCCGCCGCGATCGGCGAGCACGGCAAGCTCGATCGACGCCGGTCGCCCATAGTCGTACAACTCGTTGATGGCCGCGCGCACGGTGCGTCCGGTGGACAGCACGTCATCGATCAGGATGATGTGGCGGCCGTTCACATCGAAGGGCAACTCGGTAGGGCGCGCCTGGGTGTGCAAGCCCTTCTTCGCGTAATCGTCGCGATGCAGCGCCACGTTCACCACGCCGAACGCGTTCGCGCCAAGGTCCTTCGCGAGCCGTTCGACCAGCCACACGCCGCCGCTGTAGATGCCCGCGAGCACCGCGCCATCCTGCGCGGCGAGCGATGCACCGTGCGCCGCGCGAATCTGTCCGACGAGCACGCTATAGAGCGCTTCGGCGTCAATGGAACTCATGGTCGTCGGGAAGTCCGTCGAGGTATTGTTGAAGGATGACGCGGGCGGCTTCGGCATCGATGTCGTCATAGCGGCCGCGCGCGTTGGTGCGCACGCCGCGCGCGCGAAGATCGGCCTTGGCATCGACGGACGAATAGCGTTCGTCCACCCATTGCACCGGCACGTTAAAGCGCCCGTTCAGTTGATTGCCGAAGCGCCTGGCCATCGCGCTCATTTCGTGCGGCGTGCCATCGGGATGCATCGGCATGCCGACGACCACGGCATTCGGCTTCCATTCGTCGAGCAGCTTGCCCACGGCATCGAAGCGATATTCGCGATTGCGGTTCTCCACCACGACCAGGGCACGCGCATTGCGAGTCAGCGTGTTGCCGACCGCCACCCCGATGCGTTTCTCGCCGTAATCGAATGCCAGCAGCGTGGCTTCGCGGCTCATGCGTGCCCTGCTTCGCCCGACAACGTGGAGCGCGACACGCCGAGCAGCGAAAGCGCGGCTTCGAGGCGTTCTTCGGCGGGAACATCGAAAATGACGCGCGGGTCTGCTTCCACCGTGAGCCATCCGTTGCGGGAGATTTCCTCTTCGAGCTGGCCCGCGCCCCAACCGGCATGGCCGAGCGTGAGCAGGAAACGGTCGGGGCCCTTGCCGCTGGCGACTGCTTCGAGCACGTCTTTCGAAGTGGTCATGGCAAGGCCGCCGGGCACGCTCATGGATGAGCTATACGGTTCGCCCTCGCCTTCCTCGTGCAGCACGAAGCCGCGCTCCGTTTGGACAGGACCGCCAAAATACACGGGAAGATGGACGAGCGGTTCGATCTCCAGCTTGAGATCGATACGTTGAAAAAGCGACTGGAGATCGATGTCGGTCGGCCGGTTGATGACGAGGCCAAGCGCACCTTTCTCGGTGTGATCGCAGAGGTAGACCACGGTTCCTGAAAACGTCGGATCGGCCATGGACGGCATGGCAATCAGGAACTGATTCGTCAAATTGATGCGATCGGAAGTCTTGGACATAATTCGCAATTTTACCAAAGGCGCTGCAAGATGGCCGACTTCGAGCTGGGTTTGATCTGGTTTCGGCGGGACCTGCGCGCAGCAGACAATGCTGCACTCTATCATGCGCTAACTCGCTGCCGCCGCGTGCTGTGTGCGTTCGTTTTCGACCGCGATATCCTCGCGCCGCTCGATAAAAAGGACCGCCGCGTGGCGTTTATTCATGCGAGCGCGGTCGAACTCGATCGCACCTTGCGCGAGGCGGGCGGCGGGTTGATCGTGCGGCACGGGCATCCGTTGCACGAGATTCCGGCGCTCGCGCGCGAATGTGGTGTCGATGCCGTGTTCACCAATCGCGACTACGAACTATCCGCGAAAGAACGCGACGATGCGGTGGCCAAAAAGTTGGCAAGCGCGGACATTGCGTTCTTCAGCTTCAAGGATCAGGCCGTTTTCGATCATGACACGGTGATGACGGGCGCGGACAAGCCTTACACGGTCTTCACGCCGTACAAGCGTAAGTGGCTCGACACGCTCACGCCGGATGCGTTGAAGCCGTATGCATCGGAAGATCATCTGAACGCGCTGACGAAGCCGCCCTCGAACGTGAAGCACGCCATGCCGACGCTCGCGCAACTCGGTTTCGCGGATGCCCACGCGCCCGCGTTCCCCGCTGGCACGAGCGGCGCATACGAACTCTTCGATGACTTTCGCGACCGCATGGCCGACTACGATCACGCGCGCGAATTTCCGGCGCGCAAGGGTCCGAGTTATCTCGGCGTGCATCTGCGTCACGGCACGATCTCGATTCGCGCGCTCGCCCGCGTGGCGCACGATGCGCAACGTCACGGCAGTAAGGGCGCGCAAACGTGGCTCGGCGAACTGATCTGGCGGGAGTTCTACTTCTCCGTGCTGCACCATTTTCCGCATATCGGCGTGCCGGGGGATCATCGCGCGTTCCGGCCGGAATACGATCGAATCGAATGGGAAACGGGCGATGCCGCCGAGGCGAATTTCGCGGCTTGGTGCGCGGGGCAAACGGGCTATCCGCTCGTGGATGCCGCCATGCGCCAGATCAACGAATCGGGCTACATGCACAACCGTCTGCGGATGGTGGTGGCGAGCTTTCTGACGAAGGATCTGGGTATCGACTGGCGGCGCGGCGAGGCGTATTTCGAGGCACTGCTCAACGATTTCGAGTTGTCGAACAATAACGGCGGCTGGCAGTGGGCGTCATCGAGCGGATGCGATGCGCAGCCGTACTTCCGCATCTTCAATCCGGTCACGCAGTCACAGAAGTTCGATTCGGCAGGCACGTTCATTCGTCATTACGTGCCGGAGATCGCAGGCTTGTCGGAGCGCGATATTCACGCGCCGTGGCTCGCCAAACCGGATGCGCTGAAGGCCGCGAAAATTTCGCTCGGCGCGGAGTATCCGCAGCCGATCATCGATCACGATGCCGCGAGAAAACGCACGCTTGCGCGTTATGGCGTGGTGCGCGGGCCGGGCAAACGCGCGACGGGCAAGCAGGACGCCCGCGATGAACGGGACGAAGACGTCAGCGCCTGAGCTCGATCGGGCGTTCGATCATCGTGGTGAGCGCGACGATCGACGCCCGCCCTTCCGATGGCGCGATGCCCGCGGCGGCCTGATGCAGCATCGAGCGCAGCATTTGGGCGGCGCGTTCGGGCACGGCGGCGTCGAGGCCGCGTGTATCGGTGGAGTTCGTGCCATCGATGGCCGCTGGCTGCGTCTCACCATGATGCGCGACGCGACGCCACGCGAGACCCAGCGTATCGGCAAGCTGCGCGACGTGGCCCAGCCCGAGCGCGCACGCCGCCGCGCCCAGCCGGTGCGATGCATTGGCCGCACTCAGTGCCGCCGATGCATCCACGGTGCCGGTTTCACTGGCCTGCGCGCCGCGCTCGACCAACCCTTCTATCGATGCCTCCGCGCTCTGCAAGAAGTCCTCGTACGCGGCCGCGTTCACGCGCAGCACGCCGAGATCGCGCGTGGCCGCGTTGCGCGCGCCGTCTTCCGTGGCCTGCTCCCAGACGGCTTCGGAATCGGGCGTCGCGACGACGTGCCATGCGACCGTCAGGCCGTAATCGCGCAATACGTCCACGCGTTCGGTGTCGGCGGACGTCGCGCCATGCAAGGCGAAATCACGCCATAAGAGTGCGAGCGTCGCGCGCACCAGCGAACGCGGCGCGTACATGAGCGCGTTGGCCTGATCCGCGAGCACGAGATTGAAACGCGCATAGAGACGCCGCGCGTCCGCGTGATCCGCCGATTCCGCGCCATAGCGACGCTCGACGCGCTCGCGTAGCGCCCACACGGTGTTGAGCGCGAGCCGCCAGAAGTCGTAGGGATCGGGGCCGCCGAGTTCGCCGAGACATTCGTCGAGCGGCGCGAACAGTTCGTCGGTCGGACCGGCGGGTGCGCGCAGCAGCTTGAGCAACGCTTCCTCGTAACGCGCGCGGATGCGGGCAAGCCGGTCGGGCGCGATCTCCGCGAGCGTTGCGGGCGCGATGGCGCGGCCTGCGAGCGCCAGATCGTCGTAGGAAACTGGCGCGATGCGCGTATGCGTGGCAAGCAGCGCATGCAAGCCGCGATAGTGTTCGAACAGTGTCGTCGAGCACGACAGTTCGCGCAGATTGTGACGCTCCACCGCCGCGCCGAAGGCCGAAAGCGCATCGAGGATGCGTCCGCGCGTGGCTTCCGATTCATCGCCGAGCGGCGCGACGAGCGCCAGCGCTTCCGCGAAACGCTGCGCAGGCAGCCATCCCGCCGAATGCAGCGCGGAAATCGCGCGCTTGAGCGCCGGCGCAGTTTCGCCCTGACGCTGCAACGCGTGGAGCGCATCGGCGAGCGCCATCTCGGCGAGCCGCACCGATCCGCCGCGCGGATTAGGCAGCACGTCGGGCGCAATGGTGAGATCAGGGCGAGAGGTCATAGGGCGCTCACAGGCGGATGCGGATACGCAGTTACGCGGGACGAACCGGCGCGCATTCGGTTGCTCCGCTTTCCCGGCAAGTCTGCTGGGGGAAAGCGAAGCCTTCCCGGCTCCCAGGCGTATGCATTAAACCGCCGGGACGGGAAATCGATAACGCTCGCGGCGAAACGGTCCCGATGCTCCACGAGCAAAACGAAACCAGCGCGCTTCTGCACCGAGCAAGAACGCGGCCCGCAAAACGATGCGCGCCGCATGACGCGAATCATGCGGCGCGGTGAACCATGCGGATCAGATCTGGACCATTTCGAAATCTTCCTTGCGGGCTCCGCATTCCGGGCAGGTCCAGTTGATCGGAACGTCCTCCCAACGCGTGCCGGGCGCGATGCCCTCTTCGGGCAGGCCCGCTTCCTCGTCGTAGATCCAGCCGCAGATCAGGCACATCCAGCTTCTGTATTCCATACTTATGCCGCGTCGATTGATCGATTGAAATTAGGACATGATGGTACCGTGTTGCGGTTACGATGCCTAGCAAGCTGCCCGCCCGGCTCGTGCGCACAAGCATGACGGGACGCACGAAACAATCCCGCGCGCCCGAAAAAAGTGCGCAAAGACAGCAGACTGGAGGCATTAGGCCGCATAATCGAACCATAATCCAAAGATGATCGAGCGTGCTGCGCGGGTGCGTCTCAAGGCTCGCTCGATGTCAGACCGTTCTACACGAGCACACCAATATCACAATGTCCGTATTTGCCATGACCGGCGACTCTCCCCCGATCGTAATGACTTTCGGCCTCTCGGACCCGACCGGCGGTTCCGGCCTGCAGGCCGACCTGCTGACGCTCGCGAGCATGGGCTGTCACGGCGTGACCGTGCTGACCGGCTACGCCGTGCGGGATTCCGCCACCTGCGACGAAGTGAACGGGCTCGACCCCGACACCGTGGCCGCGCAGGCGCGCATGTTGCTGGAGGACATGCCGGTGATGGCGTTCAAGGTCGGCGCGGCGACGCGTGCAGAAGTGGTTTCCGCGATCGCCGAAGTCGTGTCCGACTACGACGACGTCCCGCTGATCCTCGCGCCGGATTTCACGCTCGACGACGAACACGTGCTGTCCGCCGACGAGTTGCGCGAGTCGCTGGCTGATTTGCTGGTGCCGCAGACGACCATGCTGATCGCCGATCACGCGACGCTGCTGCAACTCGCGCAGCCGGACAGCGACGCCGAAGCGCCGACGCTCGACAGCGCGATCTCGCATATCCTCGCGCAAGGCTGCGAGTATGTGCTGGCGATGGAAATTGGCTCGCACAGTCACGTCAACACGTTGTACAGCGAGGAAGGACAGGTTCGGCAGGATATGTGGGAGCGCGGCGTGAATCGCGTGACGGGTCTGACGGATACACTCGGGTCTGCTGTTGCCGCTTTGCTTGCCAACGGACAGGAACCTGCGGAAGCCGCGCGGGAAGCGCAGGAGTACGTGTTTCAGGCGGCGCGCGCGGCGTTCCGTCCGGGCATGGGCGCGTATCTCCCGGACCGGTTTTTCTGGGCGCGCGCGAACGATGTGGATGAAGACGGCGAATCCCCTGCGCTCCCCGACGATCCGCCGGGCTTGCCCGGAGAAGCGCGGCACTAGACGTCAGACCATAACCGAGGGAGGCTTCGCGAGCGCATGCCGTACCGTCTGCCCCATCTGCACAAACCCGGCCCGCAGGGCGCGATCCGCATCGGCTGCGCGGGTTGGGGACTGTCGAGCGCCGTGTCGTCGAGCTTTCCCGCCGAAGGCTCGCATCTGGAACGCTTCGCGCATGTGCTGACGTGCGTCGAGATCAATTCGAGCTTCTACAAGCCGCATCGCGAACAGACTTATGCGCATTGGGCGGAGAGCGTGCCGGAATCGTTCCGCTTTTCGGTGAAGCTGCCGAAGTCGATCACGCACGATGCGCGGCTCGCGAATACCGAAGCGCTGATCGATGAATTCCTGGCGTCGGCCGGTCAGTTGGGCGACAAACTCGGTTGCTGGCTCACGCAATTGCCGCCGAGTTTGCCGTTCGAACACGACGCGGCCGAAGCGTTTTTCAAGGCGCTGCGCGAACGCACCAAGCTGCCGGTCGCGTGCGAGGCGCGGCATCCGACGTGGTTCACCACGCAAGCGGCGGCGCTGCTGAAGGCGCATCACATCGCGTACGTGGACGCCGATCCGATCCCCGACGACTGCGAGATCAAGCATCGCGCGGATACGTCGCTGGTCTATGTGCGGCTGCACGGCTCGCCCGAGCTGTACAAGTCTTCGTACAACTACACCTATCTCGACGATCTCGCGCGCACGCTGCATGCACGCGCGAAGAAAACGCCCGAGGTCTGGTGCGTGTTCGATAACACCGCCGAAGGACACGCGCAGCCCAACGCGTTGCATTTGCTGGAACGGCTGCGGACTCATCACAAGCCGCATAAATAGCCTCTTTACTTCGGGAGCATGCTCGATGCATAGGTCGGCAAGACGAATCGCACGTCTCGTACAAGTTTCTTTGCTCGTTTCCCTGTTCCATTTCGCCTTGCCCGCTCACGCTCAACAATCGCCGCCGCCAGAATCCAAGCCGGTCGGCGATGGTACGTTCCTGCTCACCATCTTCCTCAAGCACGACGAGTCGAAGACGCTGCCGCAGATCAATCAGCAACTGAAGGAACAAGGCTACTTCAAGCAGTTTCCGCCGCCGGGCGTTGAGGTAGTGTCGTGGTATGTGATGATGGGCATCGGTCAGGTGGTGACGTTGCGCGTGCCCGCTGACCGTCTGCGCGAGGTGAATCGCGCGATAGAAACGACGGCATGGGGCGGGTATCGGACGGAGTTTTATCCGACCTACGACTACAAAGCGGCCGCCCAGAAGTTGCGGGATGAGATGAACAAATAGCGCCTTCGCGCGAAACGTATAGACGAAAAAAAGCCCGCATCGCTGCGGGCTTTTTCGTACTGCCGGGATGAAACCGGTAACGAGGGCGAAGCCTTATTACATGTCCATGCCCATGCCGCCCATGCCGCCGGGCATGCCGCCCGCCATCGGAGCGTCGTCCTTCGGCAGTTCGGCAACGGCTGCGTCGGTCGTCAGCAGCAGGCCTGCCACCGATGCCGCGTTTTGCAGCGCAGTGCGCGTGACCTTCGTCGGGTCCACGACGCCGGCTTCGACCAGATCACCGTACTCGCCGGTGGCTGCGTTGTAGCCGTAGTTGCCCGTGCCCTGAGCCACAGCCGCCACGACCACCGAGGCTTCTTCGCCGCCGTTCGTGACGATCTGGCGCAGCGGTTCTTCCATTGCACGCAGAACGATCTTGATGCCGGCGTCCTGATCCGGGTTTGCACCCTTCAGGCCGTCGATCGCACGACGCGCACGGATCAGCGCAACACCGCCGCCCGCCACGATGCCTTCTTCCACAGCCGCGCGCGTGGCGTGCAGTGCGTCTTCGACACGTGCCTTCTTTTCCTTCATTTCGACTTCGGTCGCAGCGCCGACCTTGATCACTGCAACGCCGCCGGCCAGCTTGGCCACGCGCTCTTGCAGCTTTTCACGGTCGTAGTCCGACGTCGCTTCTTCGATCTGCTTGCGCACTTGCTTCACGCGCGCTTCGATGTTCACGGCTTCGCCAGCGCCATCGATGATCGTCGTGTTTTCCTTGCCCACTTCGATACGCTTCGCCTGACCCAGTTCGGCCAGCGTTGCCTTTTCGAGCGTGAGGCCGGTTTCTTCCGCGACAACTTGACCGCCGGTCAGGATCGCGATGTCTTCCAGCATGGCCTTGCGACGGTCGCCAAAGCCCGGAGCCTTCACAGCAACGGTCTTGAGAATGCCGCGGATGTTGTTCACAACCAGCGTAGCCAGCGCTTCGCCTTCGACGTCTTCAGCGATGATCAGCAGCGGACGGCCAGCCTTGGCGACTTGTTCGAGCACCGGGAGAAGGTCGCGAATGTTCGACACCTTCTTGTCGTGCAGCAGCACGAACGGGTTCTCGAGCACGGCAACTTGCTTGTCCGGATTGTTGATGAAGTACGGCGACAGGTAGCCGCGATCGAACTGCATGCCTTCCACGACGTCCAGCTCGTCTTCCAGCGACTTGCCGTCTTCGACGGTGATGACGCCTTCCTTGCCGACCTTGTCCATGGCTTCGGCGATACGGTCACCGATGGACGTGTCGCTGTTCGCCGAGATCGAGCCGACCTGAGCGATTTCCTTGTTCGTCGTGCAGGGCTTGCTGATCTTGCGCAGTTCTTCGATGGCAGCCGAAACCGCCTTGTCGATGCCGCGCTTCAGGTCCATCGGGTTCATGCCCGATGCGACGTACTTCATGCCTTCGCGAACGATGGATTGCGCGAGCACGGTAGCGGTCGTGGTGCCGTCACCTGCGTTGTCGCTGGTCTTGGAAGCGACTTCCTTGACCATTTGCGCGCCCATGTTCTGAAGCTTGTCCTTCAGTTCGATTTCCTTGGCGACCGAAACGCCGTCCTTGGTGACCGTCGGGCCGCCGAAAGAACGCTCGAGCACGACATTGCGGCCCTTCGGACCCAGCGTGACCTTGACCGCGTTGGCCAGGATGTTCACGCCTTCGACCATCTTGGCGCGTGCGGAATCGCCAAAAGTGACTTCTTTAGCTGCCATATCCAGACTCCTTGATTCGATTCGATTTGCAGGCTTCGCTTCTCGCGCCCGTTGGAAGGCTGCGGCTTATGAAAGCGAAGCCGAACGTGCAGGAAGGATGCTTACTTGACCAGAACGGCCATGATGTCTTCTTCGCGCATGACGAGCAGTTCCTGCCCGTCGACCTTGACGGTCTGGCCGGCGTACTTGCCGAACAGCACGCGGTCGCCCACCTTCACGTCGAGGGCGTTTTGCGTGCCCTTGTCATCGCGCTTGCCCGGGCCGATGGCCAGGACTTCGCCTTGATCCGGCTTTTCTGCCGCGGCTTCCGGAATCACGATTCCCGATGCGGTCTTGGTTTCCTGGTCCAGACGTTTGACGATGACGCGATCGTGCAAAGGACGAAGGTTCATACACACTCCTGTCTTGATTGAGACTGAATACTCGGGAAAACCCGTCTTTTGAGTTCGATTGTGCTCTCACCCGCCCGACGGCAATCTTGTTAGCACTCTCGTGCGGTGAGTGCCAATTATATGGACGGGATTTGACAATTTCAAGGAGGGGTGAGGCCAGAAGCGCGAATATTGGTCGTGTCGTGATTCGGGAGAACGCGGAGGCAGGCCAGATCGCGCCCGCCCAAGACCTTCCCGAGATGCCTAAGCCAGCCGCGTGAAATTGCGAATCAGGTAGTCGTTGAACATCGGCACAGTAAAGGCTATGTCTCCATGCGATGGGCTGTAGATCATACCTTTGCTGATGATCTGGGCACGGCGGGGACCGAGGCTCTGTAGAGTCTCGTTAAGTGCGTCGGCAACATCAGAGGAGCGGTAGGGGCCATTGCCCAGTTTCGCCATCGCGATGACGTACTCACGCTCTTTAGGCGTGAGCCGATCAAAGCGCACCTTGAAAAAACCCTCGTCCAGACGCTTGAGCGTTGTCGTCTCGGCTAGCTGCGCATCTATGACGGATATCGTGTCGCCCGCTGCAAGATTCCAACATTGATGGCCCCACTCCTGAAGAAAGTAAGGGTACCCCTTGGTTTTCGCAAAGATCTCGCTCAAGGCCGCGTCATCCACGAACGCGCCTTCATCAGTCACCGGCTGACGGATCGCTGCTTTCGCGTCTTCCTCTGGCAGCGCCCCCACTTCCGGGTAGTGGAACAATCTCTCGGCGTACGATTTCGCCTCTCCTGACAAAGCAGCGACTTGAGGCAAGCCGGCACCGAAAAACACCACAGGCAAGCCTTTTTGGTTGACCTTATGCAACGCTACGATCAAAGCCGCCAAGTCTCGTTCGCCGAGGTATTGAACTTCGTCGATTAGCAGCGTCCAGGCTTTGCCTCCAGCCTTGGCAGCCTCGCCGATCCGCACGAACAATTCAGGAAGATCGTTTTCAAGATCTCCGCTGTCTGCTACCCCTTCTTCGGCATCCACTGCGATAGAAAGATCGCCGTATTCAAGTTTGAATGTGGAAGCAAAAGACCGGAGGGCTCGCATTGCGTCATATGCTTTTGCCTTGGCATTGGCTGTCGCAGACAGCTTTCGGAGCGCTTGATGCATGCGGGGCAACAATTGCTCGCCCAAGGACTTGTTCTCGGGGGCCTCGATCATTGAAGTCACGTGCCCACGCTCCATCGCAAGCGCTTCGACCGCATTGAGCAGTACGGTTTTGCCTACGCCGCGCAATCCAAGGAACATTTGTGAGCGACTGGGCTTGCACAGCAATGCGCGCTCAATTGCGATGCGAGCGTCCTCGATGATTGCCTCGCGGCCAGCGAGTTCAGGCGGCTTACTGCCTGCACCCGGCGCAAAGGGATTTCTGACTGGATCCAAGATGTACCCTTATATACAAATCTATAGCTAAGTATAGCTTTCTCTTCATATATTTAGCTAGATTTCAGTACAGAACCGCGTTAGACGTAGGCCTACGGTCTGCAAGGGTCGACAATAGCCGATCTGCCATTGCTGGCGTTGGAAACACGTGGCGCAAGGCAGCGTTCGCACCCACGCGAAGCGATTTGATAGGCTCGCCCACAAACCATCCGATCCACTTCGCAGCAAGATAAAACGACACCGTGTATCTTTCTACCGGGCGACGAAAACATGACTCAGCCTCATCGATGGCTCGCTCACGTCGCTCCTGCCTGCATCGCCAGAACCATACTGCTTCACCCGCAAGAACCCCGGCAGCCGGGCCGAACGGTCCGGCTTCACGCTCTCAACCTTCGAATCCAGTGAGGATCACCATGCCGTTCGTCACGACCAAGGATCACGTCGAAATTTTCTATAAGGACTGGGGACCGAAAGACGCGCAGCCGATCATGTTTCACCATGGCTGGCCGCTCTCCGCCGACGATTGGGATGCGCAGATGCTGTTCTTCGTCCAGAAAGGCTTTCGCGTGGTCGCGCACGACCGGCGCGGTCACGGACGTTCGACGCAAGTCTCCGACGGCCACGACATGGACCATTACGCCGCCGATGCCTTCGCGGTCGTCGAGGCGCTCGACCTGAAGAACGCAGTGCATATCGGCCATTCGACCGGCGGCGGCGAAGTCGCCCGCTATGTGGCGAAGCACGGCGAACCGGCGGGCCGCGTCGCGAAAGCGGTGCTCGTGAGCGCCGTGCCGCCCTTGATGCTCAAGACCGAAGCGAATCCCGAAGGTTTGCCCATCGACGTGTTCGATGGCTTTCGTCAGGCGCTCGCGGCCAATCGCGCGCAATTTTTCCTCGATGTCCCCACCGGCCCGTTCTACGGCTTCAATCGCGAAGGCGCGAAGGTGCAGCAGGGCGTGATCCGCAACTGGTGGCGTCAGGGCATGGAAGGCAGCGCGAAGGCGCATTACGACGGCATCAAGGCATTCTCGGAAACGGACCAGAGCGAAGACCTCAAGTCGATCTCCGTGCCGACGCTCGTGCTGCACGGGGAGGACGACCAGATCGTGCCGATCGGCGATGCCGCGCTCAAATCCATCAAGTTGCTGAAGAACGGCACGCTGAAGACGTATCCCGGCTTGCCGCACGGCATGCTGACGACCGACGCGGAAATGATCAACGCCGATCTGCTCGCGTTCATCCAGTTGTAGTTTGAAGTGACGCGCGCGAACGGCTCAGGTTCGCGCGCTCGCGTCCAGCATGTCCTTCAGTTCGATGCCGTTCTTCGCTTCATCCATGAGCGCGTCGGGCATCGGGCCTTCGCGTTCGAGATCGACCAGCGCCTGATTACGCACCACATACGGCCGCATGCGATCGTCATACGCCCCGAATGCGCGCGCGAGATCGCGCGGTTCGTGCGCGAGTTCATGCGCCAGCACGAACGCGCCGACCAACCCGAGACTCGTGCCCTGCCCCGAAAACGGCGACGCGCAATACGCCGCATCGCCCGCCAGCACGACGCGACCCTTCGACCACGACGGCATGCGAATCTGCGCGAGTTCGTTGAAATAGAACTGGTCGGTCGTCCACATCGCCTCGATGAACTTGGGGAAATCGCCCTTCAGATTCGCGCAGTGTTCGGCGACGAGGCGCTTCTGCGCGTCCACATCGCTGCGCGCGACGGGTGTTTCGGAAGCCTCGAAGCCCACGCCGATCCGCAATTCGCGCTTGTCGAGACTCGGGTAGATCACATAGCCGACGTTCGCCACGCGATAGCCCATCTGCCAGTCGCCGAGGTCGATGAGATTGGGCGTCGAGAACAACGCGAGCACCACGCCGAGCGGAAAGACGAACGCGGCTTCATCGTCGAAATGCAGTTTGCGGATGTTCGAATACACGCCGTCCGCGCCGATCAGCAGATCGCAGGTCCGGCGCGCGCCGCCCGCGAGTTCGACGGTGACCGCATCGCCCGTATCGTCGATGGTGCGCACGCTGTCGTCGTAGATGAATTCGACGCGCTCGCTCGATGCGCGCATCAGCAGTTCGCACAGATCGTCGCGAAAGATTTCGATGTCGTCGCTGTCCAGACGCCCCGCGCTGTATGTGCGTTCCTCCGTGCGGTCGATCTCGCGGCCATCGGCATCGAGCATGGACATGCCTTTGAGGCGCGTGCGGAGATTGCGAGCGTCGTCGAGCAGGCCCATTGCCTTCACGACATCGAGCGCGACGCCGCGAATATCCACGGCCTGCCCGCCGCGACGAAACTCAGGCGAACGCTCAATCAGCGTCACGCCGAAGCCCGCGCGATCCAGCCAGTAAGCGAGCGCAAGACCCGTCACGCCCGCGCCCGAGATCAGTACGTTTCCTTTCATGCGTCACCTCGTCGTTAATCTTGATAAAAACCGATGCTTCGCCCACCGAAGCATCGCGATTAATGTCGATCCAGGAAGAGTGATTTGGCAGCATCAGGGTTTCTACTAAGTACCGGGAAGCCTAGACTGCATTTCAACGACGAAGCGATGGCGAAACAACTCACCACCAGCGACGCCTCAATCAACAGTCCAGGAGGTTTCATCATGTTCAAGTCTCTCGTTCCCGCGCTTGTCATCGCTTCCACCCTTTCCGTGCCTGCATTGGCGCAAGCGGCCGACAACGGCCCCGTCACCCGCGCCGAAGTGAAGGCGCAACTCGTGCAACTCGAACGCGCGGGCTACAACCCTTCCAGCGATCAAACCACGTACCCCGCCAATATTCAGGCGGCCGAAGCACGCGTGAATGCGCAACAAGGCGCGGCGGTGTCGTCGTACGGCGGCGTGAGCGATGGCGCTTCGGCATCGGGTCAGGCGCATCGTTCGACGTTTCTGAGCCGCATCGTGCGTCCGGCAGCCGACGCGAACCCGGTCGACTTCAATCGTCCGTAAGCGCGGGTGTCATCACGCTCGAAAGACCCGGCCCGCGCGCCGGGTTTTTCGTCTTTACATCACCGAAATTGGCGGCTTCAAACTGTAAGCCACGGATTTTTCGATGTTTTTAAATTTTTGATTTTTCACCGCCCACCCCGACGGCACTACAATTCGTGTCTGACTGACACAAATTTCGATCAAGTTGCCGCACATGTCCATGCCGTCGTTCCGTTTCGCCTTGGCTTCACTCGCCCTGTTCGCGCTCGCCGCGTGCGGTGGCCGAACCGCCAATACGCCCAGCTATCAGCAAGAGTTGTTCAGCACGGGACCGAGCCCGTTCGCCCACAACTTCGACGCCACCGTGAAGGAAACCTGCGAAGCCGCCCGCCGCGCGCTGCTCTCCCAAGGCTTCCTCACGACGATGGCGCAAACCGACACCATCGACGCGACGAAAAACTTCCAGCCGTCCGCCGAAACGCATGTCGTGGTCTCGTTCCACGTCGTCTGCACGCCGGGCGAGAACACGACGAACACGAGCATCGCGTATGTGAACGCCGTGCAGGACGGCTACGCGCTCAAGAAAAGCGATACCTCGGCGAGCGTCGGCCTGAGCGTGCTCGGTTCGCTGTCGCTGCCGATCCGCTCGAACAGCGACGCGATGGTCAAGATCTCCAGCGAAACCGTGCCCGCAGGCAAGTTCTACGACCGCTTCTTCGGCCTGATGGGCCATTACCTCGATACCGTTCCACGCAGCGCGCCGGTTGCATCCGATGACATCAAAAGCCACGCGCTTGCGCCGTCGATCGTCGTGGCATCGCCCGAACTGACGCCGACGCCGATCGTCGTGCAAACGCCTTCCGCCGCGACCGCGATTCAGGCATCGGACGCCGAAGCGCAGACGAAGCGCGAAGCGCAAGCCGTGGCGACTTCCGCGTCGGAGCAACCGGCGGCGCGTTAAACACCCACGCTCAGTTCGGCACGTTCACCACGCCGCCATCCACCGAGATCGCATTGCCGCCCGGATTCTGCGCGATGGCCGGCAGATTCGCCGTCGTCAACGCGGGCGCGGCGCCCGGCGTGCCGCCACGCGCGACCGTCCGCACCACTTGCGAAGGCGGCAGCGGCGCGTTGTTCTTCAGGTGATTCCACATCAGGTTCAGCGCCTGCAAGTTGTAGTAATGCACGGGGATGAACCGCGTATCGAAGCCCGCCACGCTCAGGAAAGCATCGAAGTGCTGACCGTTCAGGATCTCGTACAGCGAAAGCTGGCTCCTGCCGCCTTCCGCCACCTGATTCGCGCCGAGATACGGGCGTGACGCATGGTTGATCGGCACGAGCGCATCCGAACGGCCCTGCACGATGATCGCGGGCTTGCCGTGCAGATTGGCGTTGACGCGGATCGCGCCGACGCTTGCGGCCATGGTCGGATCGCCGTTCGCCCAGAGCGCACGCAAACACGCCGCGCCCGCGTAACTCGCATCCGCCGTCGCCAGCCGATGATCCGCCGCGCCGTTCGTGCCCGCGTTGTTCACGAGGTTGATGCCGTTGGTCGGCGGCACGCCATTGCCGTTGCCGAAAATCGTGAGCATCACCGATGCAGCGGGCGTCACGCCTGCCGCACCCGCCGCGCTCGTCGTGCCGAAGCTGAAGTTGCACAGGTTATCGGTGACGTTGGCTTTCATGTAGGCATCGGCGTAAGTCACGGCGACTGCGGGCACGGCTTGCGAATCCCACATCGGGGCCTGAAGTGCATCGGAGTCCGTTTCATAGCCCCATTGATGCAGCAATGCCAGCGCGTTAGCGGCCTGCGTCAGCGTATTGCTGCCTGAAATCACCCCATTCGCCGCCAGCGATGCACAACGCGCCGTGCGAATGGCTGTCGTCGTCGCGAGCGGCAACGCGGTGAGATACGGCGCGCCCGCCGCCGCCGGAGCGAGCGCCGCGCACGGTTGCAGCAGATTCGCCTGCGTCATGTAATCCGCGAGCGGCCGTCCGAACGAGCCGACCGCCGCGCCGCCCTGCCGCACCGCGACCTGCGCGGGCAAGTTGATGTTGATCTGCGGCTCGCCGACGACGACCGCCGTGATCCAGCCATCGGTATCCTGCTCCGCTGCCGCCAGCGACGCCCCGCCGCCATTGCTCACCGATGCCGCGATCGTCATGATGCTGCCTCGCTCGTACTTGACCGTGCGCGTCGAGCCGTTCAGCGCGCCGTAGGTATCGTTGAGCGCCCAGTACGCGAATTGCACCGCCTGCAAGGTGTTCTTGCCCCAGTCCTTCTCCGGGTTCTGTTGCGAATGCGCGTGCTTGTAGGCGTAACGGTTCGGAAAGCTCGCGTTGAAGGCCGCCAGCGTCGATGCACTCACGTTCGCCTTGAAGATGGCCGACTTGCCCGCGCTGTCCGCGTTCGCCAGCGTGCCGTCGATCAGCGTGACGGTGTTGGTCGCGAGTTCGTGCGCGCCGTTGCCGCTGCCCTTGTCGGTGTAGGCGACGGCGCATCCGCGTTTGAGCGCCCATTCGCCCGCCGCCGAAATCGCGCCATACACGCCGCGCGATCCCGATGACGTCGCCGTGACGATGCACGGTTGATCCGCGTTGAAGCTCGCGGGAATCTGCACGAGCAGGCTGACGTTCTGCGTGCCGCTGCCGTCATCGGCGAAAGCGAGATATTCCTTGCCCGCGATTTTTCCTTCGCCGAGCGTGTCGTTGCCGTTCACGTCGATATTCGGCCCCCAGAAGCGCCCGTAGCCGCCATTCGCCGACATATCGACGAGCGCGCGGTAGTTCTGGTAGATCGCGAGCCTGCGCAGTTCCGCCGCCGTGGGCGCGAGCGGGTTGCCAAACGAAGGCGCGGTCGCCGAGGCGAGACCGGACTTGCCGAGACCTGCGGTGAGCAGATCGTCGGTGTTGCCGTCGTAGGTTTGCGTTTTGACCGAACCGGAGACGAAGTTCGGCAGCGCGTTGTTCGGCGGGCCGTTGTGATCGTCGCCGTGGCAGGCTGCGAGCAACATCGTCAGGAGAACGGCGCAGGCGCCGCGTGGGAAGAGTTCGGTGCGCGTGTTTATTTTCATCGTGTCTCCGCCATGAATGCTTCGGGTTTCACCGTTGCACGCACGTCCGGGGCACGCGACGCGTGAACGGCCGTCGCCAGTATTGCGCTTTTACGTTTGGCTGTCGCTCAGGGCAGTCCTTAGTTCTCCTTGGGCGTAAGCGCGCCGCGCGTCACGCGCAGCACAAACGAAAACAGGCTTCGGCATTGACGCCGAAGCCTGTTTAGTCGAGCGCACCGGCCGCAACGAACCGGCGGCGCGGCATCGACGCCCGCCGTTCGTCAGGCGCGAGCCGCAGCCGGGATCAGTTCCCGCCGCCGCCCTGCGTGCCCAGCGTGATCTTGTTCGATACCGACGTCACGCCCGCGACGCCCTTCGCGATCTCGCCGGCCTGCTGGATCTGGCCGCCTTCCGGCACCGTGCCGGTCAGCGTCACCGCGCCGCCGCGTGCGCGCACGAACACGTTGGAGACATCGAAGCCTTGCGCCTTCGACAGGGCACGGCGTACCGAGTAGCCGAGCTTGCGGTCTTCCTTCTTGTTCGACGATTTCGCCGACTTGGTCATCGCGCCGGAATCGGTGGCGGCGGTATCGCTCGACTGAGCAAACGCGCTCGATGCCACCGCGATGCTGAGCACCACGCCCAGCGCTTTCAACAGATCGACTGCTTTCATGATTTCTCCTTTTGTTGCGTTTGTTGACTTCGCACTTCGCTACTTCGCTCGCTTTTGCACTTCAAAACTGACCGCATGCTCGCGGCGGCCGAACGGAGGCGAAGTGCCAGCGCCCGGCAGCGCGCGAGCACATGCCCGGGCTTCGGGTCATGGAGGCTCACAGACCGGCGATGGCGGTCTGCTGCTGCAATGCGGCACTGCGAGAGGCTTGAGGAAGAACAAACTTCGGCCGTCTTGATTCGGGCGCTTGGCCCGACGGCTCATCGATGATTTTTTAATCGTCCTGCCGCGCGAAAGGTCTGCTGTGCATGCGCCCGAACCCAAATGCCGGGCTGCGATGCGCGATGTCTCCAGACTTTGTCCGTCGTGCGGCGGCGAACGTCAATGTAGCCCAGCAAAGCCATAAGCGCAAAACATTTAGCGACATGACGGCCCGCGCCATGCCTGCATGCAACAACCCGCACCGTTGCAACATACCTCTGTCACACTCGCCGATGGTGTCCTCGACGCGTGATTCGGCCTGCTGAACTCATGTACCATCGACCGGATCGAAGCGCATCGAGCGGCGGCCGCGTTCGGGTAAGCTCACGGTCCCAGAAATTCACGACGACAGCCGAGATGACCCAGCCATCAGGAAGCGATCCGGACCCGCGCCCCGGCCATGAGCGGCCCACTACCCGGCGCGGCTCGCAGAAAATCGTGGCGCGTTTCGTCGCGGTGTCGTGGCGCGATCTGGCGCTGACCTTCGGCCCGATCCTGCTCATCTGTCTGGCCGCGCTCTATCTCGCCGTGCGGCTGGTGCAGCCCGCGCCGCCGGATACGCTGACCATCGCCGCCGGTCCCAAGGGCAGCACCTTTTGGAACAGCGCGCAGCAATACAAGACCATCCTCGCGCGCAATCGCGTGAAGCTCAACGTGCTGGAAACGCAAGGCTCGCTCGATAACCTCACGCGCCTGCAAGATCCGCACGCGAACGTGGATGTCGGTTTCGTGCAGGGCGGCATGACGAAACCCGGTTCATCGCCGGATCAATTCCCGAATCTCGAATCCCTCGGCAGCGTGGCTTATGTACCGCTCGCGGTGTTCTATCGCGGCGCGCTCGTCACGCGGCTGTCGGAATTCAAGGGCGAGCGGCTCGCCATCGGCGCGGAAGGCAGCGGCACGCGCGCGCTCGCCTTGCAACTGCTGAAGGCGAACGGGATAGAACCGGGCGGCGACACGGACCTTTTGCCGCTCGCAGGCAACGAAGCCGCGCAGGCGCTCGAAGACGGCAAGATCGACGCCGTGTTCCTCACCGGCGATTCCGCGCAGCCGCCGACCATGGCGAAGCTGTTGCGCACATCGGGCATCCGCTTTCTCGATTTCGCTCAGGCCGATGCCTACTCGCGCCGCTTTCCGTTTCTCACGACCATCACCTTTCCGATGGGCGCGTTCGACTTCGCGCGCAACTTGCCGCCGCATCCGGTTCACACGGTCGCGCCGACTGCCGAGCTTGTCGCGCGCGACAGTCTGCATCCCGCGCTGTCGGATCTGCTGATCGAAGCGGCGCGCGAAGTGCACAGCCGTCCGAACCTGCTTCAGCACGCGAACGAATTTCCCGCGCCGCTCGTCCATGAATTCCGCATCAGCGACAACGCCGAGCGTTATTACAAGTCGGGCAAGAGTTTCCTGTACCGCACGCTGCCGTTCTGGCTCGCGAGTCTCGCGGATCGCGTGCTGGTCGTGCTGGTGCCGCTGATCGTGGTGTTGATTCCGGGCTTGCGGCTGGTGCCGGGGCTGTATCGCTGGCGGGTGAAATCGCGCATCTATCGTTGGTATGGCGCGCTGATTGCAATCGAACGTGAAGCGATCAGCGGCCCGGATACGTCGCAGCGCGATGCCTTGCTGGAACGCATCGACGCGATCGAATCGTCGGTGAATCGCATGAAGATGCCGCTCGCGTTCGCGGATCAGTTCTACGTGCTGCGCGAGCATATCGGCTTCGTGCGCGAACGGCTGGCGCACGCGCCCGTCGTGGATGCGGACGCACCCGCCGATCCCGCGCCGGAGCCTTCTCGACAACCGCACGCAGAAGAACGCAGCACATAAATTCGGCAACACGTAAGATCAAACAAACGAGCGGCCGATGTCGATGCGAGCCCGCGCCCGAACGAAAGTTCGGCGAACAACGAACGCGTACACGATGAGGCCCGCGCGGCCCTAAGCAAGGGAGAAACGAACATGAACCCCTATCCGGCCCGCCTCGGTCAGCCGTATTTCTTTTTCGACTTCATCTCGCCGTTCTCGTATCTGCTGCTGGAACAGCACGAGAAATGGCCCGACATGCCGTTCGAACTGGTGCCGGTGCAACTCATGAAGCTGCTCGATCGCTGGGGTCAGCCGCACGCGGCAACCATTCCGTCCAAGCGCGTCTTCACGTACCGGCACGCGCTGTTCCGCGCCGAACAACTCGGCATACCGTTCAAGATGCCGCCCGCGCATCCGTTCGATCCGGTCAAGGCGTTGCGTCTGGCCGTGTTGGCCGATGCCGAGATCACCATCGTGCGCGATATCTTTCGCTTCATCTGGCGCGAAGGCCGCGATCCGGGCACCGAGGAAGGGTTCCGTGCGCTGTGCGAACGCGTCGGCATGCCGGACGCGGTGGCGCGCATCGAGGAAGAAGATATTCGCGGCAAGCTGATCGCCAACAACGACCGCGCCGTGGAGATGGGCGTGTTCGGCGTGCCGACCTTCGTCGTCAACGATCAGATTTTCTGGGGCGAGGACACTTTGCCGATGGTGCTGTACGTCGCGCGTTCGCCGAACTGGCTGGATGCCGCCGAAGTCAAGCGCATTAGCAATTTGCCGATGGCTCCGCGCGACGCCGATTTCACCTGACAGAACGATTGCCGCCCGCGCCTATGCCGTGAATAGCGCGCGTGCTATGGCGTCAAAAACCGCAAAGCGTTTAACCTCGCATCAGGCTGCGTGAAATTTTGGTGACGGACGATGGCGTGAGAAAAGGCTCGCGTGGCGTCCGGCCGCGCGCCGATCGGAGAAAACCGTGCGAGCGCCGCGCGTCGCTCCGTTTCCGGGCAGATGATATGAACGACCCCGCCGATTCCCTCGATATCTGGCTCATTCGCGTGCTGCGCACCTTGTTGCAGGAGCGCAGCGTCACGCAGACCGCGCAACGGCTGAACCAGACTCAGCCCGCGATCAGCACCGCGCTGCGCCGTCTGCGCGAGATTCTGGGCGACCCCATTCTCGTGCGCGGCAAGCAGGGCATGGTGCCGACCGAGTTCGGCGAATCGCTGCTGGGCGCGGCGCAGCGTGCCTTGCGTGAGGTGGAATTCGTCGCCACGCCGCACGGCGATTTCGATGCCGCGAGTTCCCGCCGTACGTTCCGAATCGCCGCGCCCGATTACCTGAACGATTTCTTCATGCCGACACTGGTCGCCGCTTTCCGCGATGCCGCGCCGAACGCGCGGCTGGAGATCGAATCGCTGAATCCGACGCGCGATCACGAGCGCATGCTCGATGAAGGCGAGATCGATCTGATGGTCGCGAACTGGACCAAGCCGGAGCCGCGCTTCGAGCGGCAGGATTTGTTCTCCGATGTTTTCGTCTGCCTGATGCGCGCGAACCATCCGCTGGCGCGCGAGCCGCTTACCGTTGAGCGTTACGCGCGCGCTGCGCATCTCGCGCCGACGCCTTATAGCGGCGGACGGCGGCATCCGATCGATGTCGGGTTGGCGCGCGCGGGCGTGAAGCGCCGTATCGTGACGACGATTCCGTACTTTGGACTCGTGCCGCAGGTGTTGTTGCAGTCGGACCTGATTTTCACCGCGCCGCGCCGTTTCGCGCTGCATTACGCCGCGATGCTGCCGCTCGCCGTACTGGATGCGCCGGTGCCGTTTCCGCGCATCAAGTGTTATGCGCTTTCGTTGCCGCAGCCCGATCAACCGACCGATGTCGTATGGCTGCGCGAACTCATGGCGCAGGTTTCGGATTCGCTGACGGGGAGAAAGGCTTCGTCGGTCGTTCATGCGCCGGTGCTGGACGATACCGTCACGGGTTGACCGCGCGCGTGCGTCGGGTAGTATCGTTCGAACACCGTAGTTTTCCTTCAACGAAGCGACACCGGCCATCGCGCTCATGGACGCCCTCGACCGCCTGATCCAGCTTGCAGGTCTTTCCGGCGCGCTCGATCTGCGCTGCCTGCTCAACGGTCCGCTCGACCTGCCGCATGCGCCCGCGCCGGTGGGCGAAGCCATCTATCACATCGTCCTGTCCGGTTCCTGCGCGATCGTGCGCAAGGGACAGCCGACGCTCGAACTGAACGCGGGCGATATCTTCGTCCTGCCGCGCGGCGATGCTCACGTGGTGCATATCGATTCGACGCAGCCAAACCCGAAGCCGCCTGCCATGTCCGTGCGCGAGAACGGCGCGGTTACCGTGCGCAGTAACGCCGATGGTCATCCGCCCGGTCTTGATCTCTTGTGCGGACGTTTTCATTACGCCCCGCGCGCGTTGCTGATCGATGTGTTGCCGGATACCGTGCATGTGTCGTTTTCGGGCGAGACCGCGCCGTATCTCGAAGCGCTCGTCGCGGCGATGCGGCGCGAAGCCGAGGAAGCGCAGATCGGCGCGCCATCCATCGTGACTGCGTTATCGACTGCGTTGTTCACGATGATCCTGCGCGCGTGGCTCGCCGACCGGCCATCGGTGGCGGGCGTGCTCGGGTTGCTGGCGAACAGGCGGCTGGGTGCATCGGTGATCGCGATGCTGGAGCGGCCCGCCGAACCGTGGACGCTCGAAATGCTCGCCAAGGAAGCGGCGATGTCGCGGGCCACGTTCATGCGTGCGTTCTCGGCGCATTCGGAAAGCTCACCGCTCGCGCTTTTGAGTCATGTGCGGATGCAGCTTGCCAGTACGATGCTCACGCGTACGAAGAAAAGTATCGCGGATGTGGCGGCTGAGGTTGGGTATCAGTCGGAGGCGGCGTTTTCGAAGCGGTTTAAGGAGGCTTATGGGGTTGCGCCGGGGAGGTTTCGGGCGGCGCAGGGGGCGGGGTGATTTGTGGACAGCAGCGCGCTCAAGCTGACAGATTGTGGTTGGTTTTGTTGTTCTTTCGTGGAAAGGGCTGCTGGTTTTTGGGATTTTTATTGCAGTAGCCGCCTCCCCGGCGGGGGGGTAACTTTCTTTGCTGCTGCAAAGAAAGTTACCAAAGAAAGCAGCTTTTAACCCTCCGCACGCTGGCTGGAAAGGGTGGTCTGAATTAACGATACAGTGGTCGCGTTAGGATGTCTCACGGTTCGTTAAGCGTGTGGGCAACCTGGCGATTTCGCGCTCGAATACTTCGGTCTTAGTGGACCGCATTCATTCCTTCGGCCATGCGCTTCGCGCGCCGAGAGCTTTAGTACGGAATCCCGCAGCGTATGAATGCCCAGTCACATCACACCGTATCGCACCTCTCCCATTGGGCCCTACCTTGGCGAGCGCTTCTGGGCAAAGCACGCGCACTCACGCAAGTCACCTTTTAGTCGGAGCACTAACCAAGGTAGGGCCAAATAGCAATCTAACGGGGAAGCGCGATGTGGCTGGGCGCTGATACGCTGCGGGATTCCGTTCTTACGTTCTCGGCGCGCGCAGCGCATGGCCGAATGAATGAGCGCGATCCACTAAGGCAAAAGAATTCGAGCGCGCAATCGCGAGGTTGCCTAAGCGACTCGTTATGCGTGGCAAGCCCTATTGCGGCCACTGCATCAGTTAATCCAGACCAACACTCTCCAGCCAGCGAGCATGGGGTAAAAAGCTGCTTTCTTTGGTGACTTTCTTTGCAGCAGCAAAGAAAGTTACCCCCCCGCCGGGGAGGCGGCTAATGAAATAAAGACACAAACAAGAGCAGCCCTTTGCACGACAAACCAGCGCCACGTACCCCACCCCACAACGAACCACCCTTCAAAAAACCATCGCGCGCACGCGCTTCAACCGCGCACTCATCTCCCGCACGCGCAGCAGTTGCGCCGCCACCGCCATCGCAATCGACCACGGCGCTTTATCGACGATGCCCTCAACCCCAATCGGACAAGTAATCTCCGGCAAGCGATCCGCCGAAACCCCGCGCTCCATCAACCGGCGCTCGAACTTCACGCGCTTGGTCTTGGAGCCGATCAACCCGAAGTACGCAAAATCCTCCCGCAACATAATCCGCTGAGTCAGCGAAAAATCCAGCGAATGATCATGCGTCATCACGATGAAATACGCGCCCGCCGGCGCTTCATCGACGATGGCATCCGGCAAATCGGTCGCCTCGATCTGCACGTTGGCGGGCACTTCATCGGGAAAGAGTTCATCACGCGCATCGACCCATTGCACGACGCACGGCAGCGTCCCCAGCACCTTGATGAGCGCGTGCCCCACATGCCCCGCGCCGAACACCACGACGTGCATCATGACCGTGCGCTCCTCACGGCATTGACCGCCTTGAGAATCTCTTCAGCCGTCGCGGGCGCATTCAACGGCGGATTCACCTTGTGATCGCCGACCGCCGACACGGCATCCCGAATAGCGAAGAACACAGAGAACGGCAGCAGCAACGGCGGCTCGCCCACCGCCTTCGAGCGATGAATACTGTCCTCCGCATTCCGGTTCTTGAACAACTGCACGCGGAAATCGGCGGGCATGTCGTTGGTCGTCGGAATCTTGTAGGTGGACGGCGCGTGCGTCATCAACTTGCCGTTTTGATTCCACCAAAGCTCTTCCGTCGTGAGCCAGCCCATGCCCTGCACGAACGCACCTTCCACCTGCCCGATGTCGAGCGCCGGATTCAGCGACGCGCCCACGTCATGCAACGCATCCGCGCGCAGCACGCGCATTTCGCCCGTCAAGGTATCGATGACGACTTCCGCCACCGCCGCGCCATACGAGTAGTAGAAGAACGGGCGGCCCTGCATCGTCGATTGATCCCAATACAGCTTGGGCGTCGCGTAGAAGCCATCGGACCACAACTGCACGCGCGCGAGATACGCCTTCTGCACGATCTCGCCGAACGGAATGGCATCGTTGCCGACGATCACGCGATCGTTCGCGAACTTCACCTGCTCCGCCGTCACCGTGCCGCCACCGAACTTGTCCGCCGCGAACTTCGCGAGCCGTTCGCGCAACTGGCGCGCGGCATCCTGCGCGGCCTTGCCGTTCAGATCGGTTCCGGTCGATGCCGCCGTCGCCGAGGTATTCGCGACCTTGCTCGTATCCGTCGCGGTCACGCGCACGCGCTCGAAATTCACGCCGAGTTCGTGCGCGACGACCTGCGCGACCTTCGTGTTCAAGCCCTGACCCATTTCGGTGCCGCCGTGATTGACGAGCATCGAACCATCGGTATAGATGTGAACCAGCGCGCCTGCCTGATTGAAGTGCGTCACATTGAACGCGATGCCGAACTTGACCGGCGTCAACGCAAGACCTTTCTTCAACACCTCGTTGTTCGCGTTGAATTCGTTGATCGCCTCACGACGGCGACGATATTCGCTCGTCGTTTCCAGTTCCGCGATCAGTTCGTGGATGACGTTATCCTCGACCGTCTGGCCATAAGGCGTCTTGTTGTTCTCCGTCTTGCCGTAAAGATTCGCGCGGCGCACGTCGATGGAATCGCGGCCGACCGAACGCGCCACGTTATCCATGATGTATTCGATGGCGAACGCGCCCTGCGGCCCGCCGAAGCCACGGAACGCCGTGTTCGATTGCGTGTTGGTCTTGCCGCAATAGCCTTCGATCTTCACGTCCGCGAGCCAGTACGCGTTGTCGAAGTGGCAGACGGCGCGCGTCATCACCGGGCCGGACAAATCGGCGGAGAAACCGCAGCGCGACGTCATGTCGACGGATACGCCATCGATCACGCCCTGATCGTCGAAGCCCACTTCGAAGTCATAGATGAAGTCGTGGCGCTTGCCGGTGATCATCATGTCGTCGTCGCGGTCGGGGCGCAGCTTGACCGGACACAAGAGCTTCCACGCTGCCAGCGACGCGCAGCACGCGAAAATGCCCGACTGCGATTCCTTGCCGCCGAAACCGCCGCCCATGCGCCGGCATTCGACCAGCACGTTATGCGAATGCACGCCGAGCACGTGCGCGACCAGATGCTGCATTTCGGTCGGATGCTGCGTCGAACAATACACGTGCATGCCGTCGTCGTCCTTCGGCACGGCATAGGCGATCTGGCCTTCGAGATAGAACTGTTCCTGACCGCCGAGCTTCATCGCGCCGCGTTCGTGATGCGCGGCCTTCGACATGCGGCCTTCGGCATCGCCGCGCGAGAGCTTGAGCGGATTGAGCACGTAGGATTCGGCCTTGCGCGCATCCTCGGGCGTGAGGACCGGCACCAGATCTTCGAACTCGATGGTCGCGCGCCGCGCCGCCAGACGCGCGGTGTCATGCGAAGTGGCCACGACGATGAACATCGGCTGGCCGACGAACTGCACGATGCCCTGCGCCAGCACCGGATCGTCGTGGATGATCGGACCGCAATCGTTCACGCCGGGAATGTCGTCGGCGGTGAAGACGGCGACCACGCCGGGCGTCGCGCGCACGGCATCGAAGTTCATCGACACGATCTTGGCGTGCGCCTTCGGGCTGGTCCCGAGCGCGGCGTGCAGCGTGCCCGCGACGATCGGAATGTCGTCGGTATAGCTCGCGCGCCCGCTCACGTGCAAATGCGCGGATTCATGCGGACGCGAGACGTGGACCTGTTTGAAGTCCTCGACATCGTTGGCGAGCGATTGTGCTTCGGCGAGAAAGGCTTCGGCTTGCTGATTCATGTTCTTCTCTCCTTACTTCGCTTCGACCAGTTCGATGGCGCGGACATCCAGCTTCGATTTCGACAGCGGATCGTGCGGACGCGTTTCCAGCCAGAAGCGATACAGCAGGCTTTTCGCGGTGTCGAGGCGATAGTCGCTGCTGGCGCGCATGTCGGTGAGCGGCGCGTAATCCTTGCCGAGCGCGAGCATCGCGGCTTGCGCGGTGGCTTCGTGCCAGTGAGCATCGGCCAGAACGGCTTCGGCGTGCGACGCGCGCTTGGGCGTCGCGGCCATGCCGCCGTAGACCAGACGCGGTTCGCGGATCGACTCGCCATCCGCGATGAACGAGAACGCGGCGTACACGGCGGAAATGTCGGAGTCGAAGCGCTTGGACAGCTTGTACGCGCGAAATTGCAGCTTCGCGCGCGGGCCTTTGCGCGTCGGCACGCGGATCGACGCGACGAATTCGTTCTCCGCCATGTCCTTCTTCTGATACGCGATGTACAAATCTTCGAGCGCCATCTCGCGCCGCCCATCCACGCTTTGCAGCACGACGCGCGCATTCAGCGCGATCAGGCCCGGCATGGAATCGCCGATGGGCGAGCCGTTCGCGACGTTGCCGCCGAGCGTGCCCGCATTGCGGATCGGCAGCGACGCGAAGCGCAGACGCGTTTCTTCGAGTTCCGGATACGCCTTCACGATTTCATCATAGGCCCGATCCACCGACACGCCCGCGCCGATCTCGATCCAGTCGTCCGTGGTTTCCACCTGCTTGAACGACTCGATCTGCCCGACGTAGACGATATCGCCCAGATCGCGCAGTTGCTTGGTCACCCAGAGACCGACGTCCGTGCTGCCCGCGAGAATGCGCACGCCCGGCTTGTCGGCCTTGATTTGCGCGAGGGCTTCCGCGGTGCGCGGGGCGTCGAAACGGCGGCCGGCGTGTTCGTAGTGGAAGGTGTCATCGCGCTTGATGCTGTCGAGCGTGCGCGCGAGTGCCGGCACGTTGAGCGGCGCGAGCGGCGCGTGATCGAACATACGTTCGGCCGCTTCGATGATCGGGCGGTAGCCGGTGCAGCGGCACAGGTTGCCCGTCAGCGCATCGCTGATTTCCTGGCGCGAGGGCTTGGTCTTTTCGCACGGATGTTCGCAAACCGTCGCGTGGCCATGGCGTTCGTAGAGCGAGAACATCGACATGGCGAAGCCCGGCGTGCAGAAACCGCACTGCGAGCCGTGGCAATCGACCAGCGCCTGTTGCACGGGATGCAGCGTGCCGTCCGGCTGGCGCAGATCTTCGACGGTGAACAGTGCGCGGCCATCGAGCGTCGGCAGGAATTGCACGCACGAATTGACCGCCTTGAACGCGACGCCGCCCGCCCCGTCCGGCTCGCCGATGACGACCGTGCACGCGCCGCAGTCGCCTTCCGCGCATCCTTCCTTGGTGCCGGTGCAGCGCGCGTCTTCGCGCAGATATTGCAGGACCGTGCGCGTCGTGGAGGCGTTGCTCACCTCCTGAACGGCATTGCGGTGATAAAAGCGGATCGGCTGGCTCATGGAAATCTGTCTCGGGGGCGTTCGATGCTTCTTGTGCTGGTTACGCGGGGTGCGCAGCCGGTGGCTTTGTCCTTCTGGGCGATTTTAGGAATAGTCCTGTCGCCTCGATGATTGGAAAGCTATCACCGCCAAAAACCACAACCCATAGGTGACATTGCATGAACGACATATTCTTCGTCCGATATGTCGTGAAACGCTTGAGCAGCAAGGCTCGGCGAACGAAGAAACGACCGTTCGAACAGGCAATTTGTCCCATCCGGTTACAAAAGTAGCGCGACGATCGGACACTTCCTATGGGACAATCACGCCTTCGCGCCGAAAACAACCCCGCAATTTCCCTATGTCCTCCGAGCCTCGCAAAGCCGTCCAGCCGCAAGGCGATCTCGCCGTCACGCTCAAGATCGTGTCGGTCGTCGTTTATACCTTCCTCTGCTATCTGACCATCGGGATTCCGCTCGCGGTGCTGCCGGGCTTCGTGCATACGGATCTGGGCTATGGCTCGGTGATGGCGGGCGCGGCGATCAGCGTGCAGTATTTCGCGACTTTGATGTCGCGTCCGCTTGCGGGGCGCACGGCGGATACGCTCGGTCCCAAGAAGACGGTTTTGTACGGGCTGGCGGCGTGCGCGGTGAGCGGCGTGTTGCTGCTCTTTTCCGCACTGGCGACGCAGTGGCATGCGGTGAGTCTCGTGCTGCTGGTGATCGCGCGGCTCGTGCTCGGGTTTGGCGAGAGTTGGGTCGGGACGGGGTCGATCACGTGGGGCATCGGGCGAGTCGGGGTGTCGCATAACGCGAAGGTGATTTCCTGGAACGGAATCGCGACTTATGGAGCGTTGGCGATCGGGGCGCCGTTGGGTGTGGCGATCGAGCATTCGCTCGGGTTTGCGTCGCTTGGCGTCATTGTGATTGCGCTGGGTGCGCTTGGGTACTGGCTCGCTACGCGGATGGCGAGTGTGCCCGTCGTGCATGGCGAGCGGATGTCGTATCGCAGTGTGTTCTTTCGGGTGCTGCCGCATGGGTTCGGGTTGGCGCTCGGGTCGGCGGGGTTCGGGTCGATCGCTACGTTCATCACGCTGTTCTATGCCGCGCATAACTGGCCGAATGCGGCTTTGTCCTTGACCGTGTTCGGAACGATGTTTGTCGGGGCGCGCCTGCTGTTCGCCAATACGATCAAGATGTATGGCGGGTTTCGGGTGGCGATCGTGTCGTTTTCCTTTGAATGCGCTGGCTTGTTGATGCTTTGGCTTTCTGCGGAGCCTACGTTTGCGCTTGCGGGAGCGGCGTTGACGGGGTTCGGGTTTGCGTTGGTGTTTCCGGCGTTGGGGGTGGAGGCTGTGGCGTTGGTTCCTCCCGCCTCTCGTGGGGCTGCGTTGTCGGCTTATTCGGTGTTTCTTGATTTGTCGCTTGGGTTGACCGGGCCGCTTGCGGGGTTTATCGCGGGTGAGTTTGGGTATGGGTCGGTGTTTCTTTTCGCTGCGCTCGCGGCTGCTGGTGCGGTTTGTTTGTCGGTTGCGCTTTATGTTCGGACGGGGCGAGGGGTGGGTGGGCCCGCTACGGCTTGAGGCGTTGTTTGTCGTGCAAGGGGCTTCTTATTCAGTAGCCGCCTCCCCGGCGGGGGGGTAACTTTCTTTGCTGCTGCAAAGAAAGTCACCAAAGAAAGCAGCTTTTTACCCCATGCACGCTGGCTGGAAAGTGTTGGTCTGGATTAACTGATGCAGTGGCCGCATTAGGAAGTCCCTCGGTTGGTCAAGCGCATGGGCAACCTTGCGATTTCGTGCTCGAATATTCTTGGCTTAGTGGTCCGCATTCATTCCTTCGGCCATGCGCTACGCGCGCCGAGAACTTTAGAACGGAACCCCGCAGCATATCCGTGCCCAGCCTCCTCAGACCTCCCCGCTTTTTTGCTATTCGGCCCTACGTTCGTTAGTTCTCCAACTAAAATTCAAACACCAGCTAACACCACCTGCCGATGTGCGGGTTGTGATTTTGACCTCGCGCGGTCAACGCGCATTGCGCGGAAGCGCTAACCAAGGTTGGGCCGAATAGCAATCTTGCGGGGAGATATGAGGTGGCTGGACGCTTATAGGCTGCGGGGTTCCGTTCTTACGTTCTCGGCGCGCGTAGCGCATGGCCGAAAGAATGAATGCGGTCCACTGGCGATTGAGTTTTCGAGCGCGCAATCGCGAGGTTGCCTAAGCTGCTCGCTATGCGTTGAACATCCTATTGCGGCCACTGTATCGTTAATCCAGACCACCCTCTCCAGCCAGCGTGCTTGGGGGTAAAAGCTGCTTTCTTTGGTGACTTTCTTTGCAGCAGCAAAGAAAGTTACCCCCCCGCCGGGGAGGCGGCTACTGCAATAAAAGCCCAACCAACAGCAGCCCCTTCCACGACAAAACCCCTCAAACCCTCCCCCCATGCAACCTCAACCCCAACGCCCTAACCACCTTCAAAATCGTCCCAAAACTAGGATTCCCGTCCCGCGATAAAGCCTTATAAAGCCCTTCCCGGCTGATCCCGCTATCCCGCGCCACCTGCGCCATCCCCCGCGCGCGCGCAATCACCCCCAACGCATGCGCGATGAACGCCGGATCGTCCGCGCCCTCCTGCAAACACGCATCGAAGTATTCGGCGATATCGTCCTCGGTGTGCAGATGTTCGACCGAATCCCACGGTCGCGTCTTGATCTTGGTCGCTGTCATCGGTTACTCCAAATCGAGATAAGGAACCATCGCATGCGCGGCCTTGATGTCTCGCGCCTGAGTCGACTTATCGCCGCCGCACAGCAGGATCACAAGAACATCGCCACGTTTAACGTAATACACGCGATACCCCGGTCCGTGATCGATACGAAGTTCGACGACCGGCGAGCCAGCCGAATTGATATCGCCCGGGTTTCCAACGGAGAGACGGTCGATCCGCGCCTGAATCCGGCGCTTGGCAATCCTGTCTCGAAGCGACGAAAACCACGCGTCGAAAACCTCGGTGGTACGAACATTCAACATCGGGATAGTAATCCATGGTTCACGCCATGTAAACCATGGTTCACACAGCAGAAAGCGGGCATAAGCGCGTTGAATCGCGCAAACCTCAGGAAGATAAAGAAAGCCCCCGCCCTTTGTCGTCACCGTTTGTCTTAAAATCCCCGCTTGGCCCACCAGCGTCCGCATAATGAACTCGACCTCGGAAGACCGCTGGCGCGACTTGCGCCCGGACCCGGACAGCGACACTCCGCTCTACCTCCAGCTCGCCCGCAAGCTCGCCAACGCCATCCACGACAATCGCTGGAATCCGGGCGAAGCGCTGCCTTCGGAACGCGTGCTGTCCGATGCGCTCGGCGTATCGCGGATCACATCGCGCAAGGCCATCGCGCTGCTGGTCGAACAAGGGCTGATTCGCCGCGAGCAAGGCGCGGGCAGTTTCATCACGCCGCGCTATGAAGATCCGCTCTCGCGGCTGTCGAGCTTCAGCGAGATGCTGCGCCGACGTGGCTTCACGCCCAGTTCGAAATGGCTTTCGCGCACCATCGAACCCGCCAATCGCGATGAAGTCATCCAACTCGGCCTCTCGCCCGCGGCGACCGTCACGCGTCTGAAGCGCCTTCGTCTGGCCGATGACATTGTGATGGCCGTCGAGAACTCCACCTTCCCCGCGTCCTGTATCCCCGATCCGCAAACCATCGGCGATTCGCTCTACAGCTATCTCGACACACGCGGCCTCTCGATCGTGCGCGCGCTGCAGCATTTCCGCGCGGTCAATGCGAGCGATGAAATCGCCGAGCAAATGAGCATCGCGCCGCACGACGCGCTGCTGCTCATCACACGCGTCGGCTATACGGCGGACCAGCGCGCGATCGAACTGACCGATACCTACTGCCGCAACGACTACTACGACTTCGTCGCCGAACTCCGCAAATGACGTCCGACGCCAGCGCCGCCACTCCCTCCGACCGGTCGCTTTCGATCATGCTGTGGATCGTGGCGACGGGCTTCTTCATGCAGACGCTCGATTCGACGATCGTCAACACCGCGCTCCCCGCGATGGCGCGCAGTCTCGGCGAAGCGCCCTTGCGCATGCAAGGCGTCGTGATCGCCTACTCGCTCACGATGGCGATGATGATCCCCGTGTCCGGCTGGCTCGCGGACAAACTCGGCACCAAGCGCGTGTTCTTCAGCGCGATCATGGTGTTCACGATCGGCTCGCTGCTGTGCGCGAACGCGCAATCGCTCACTGCGCTGGTGTCGTATCGCGTGGTGCAGGGCGTCGGCGGCGCAATGCTGTTGCCGGTCGGCCGGCTCGCGGTGCTGCGCGTGTTTCCCGCCGAGCGCTATCTGTCGGCGCTTGCCTTCGTCGCGATTCCGGGGCTGATCGGCCCGCTCATCGGACCGACGCTCGGCGGCTGGCTGGTGCAGATTGCATCGTGGCACTGGATCTTTCTGATCAACGTGCCGGTGGGCATCGTCGGCGTGATCGCGACGAATATGTACATGCCGGATAGCCGCAATCCCGCCACCGCGCCATTCGATCTCGCGGGTTATCTGCTGCTTGCCATCGGCATGGTGTCGCTGACGATCTCGCTCGACGGTCTCGCCGATCTCGGGCTTCAGCATGCGATCGTGATCGTGTTGCTGGTGCTGAGTTTCGGCTGCTTCGTTGCGTACGGCCTGCATGCGACGCGCGCCCCGCAACCGATCTTCTCGCTCGATCTGTTCAAGATTCATACGTTCAGCGTCGGGCTGCTCGGCAATCTGTTCGCGCGCATCGGCAGTGGCGCGATGCCTTACCTCATCCCGCTCTTGCTGCAAGTGAGTCTGGGCTACACCGCCTTCCAGGCCGGCATGATGATGCTCCCGGTCGCGGGCGCGGGCATGCTGTGCAAACGCCTCGTCACGCGTCTGATCGAGCGGCGCGGCTACCGGCGCGTGCTGGTGGTCAACACCGTGCTCGTCGGCCTGATGATGGCGAGCTTCTCGCTGACGACCGCGCACCAACCGTTGTGGCTGCGGCTCGTGCAACTGGCGATCTTCGGCGGCGTCAATTCCATGCAGTTCACCGCGATGAACACGCTCACGCTCAAGGATCTCGGCACCGGCGGCGCGAGCAGCGGCAACAGCCTGTTCTCGCTCGTGCAGATGTTGTCGATGAGCCTGGGCGTGACCGTCGCGGGCGCGATCCTCGCGACGTTCACCGGCATCCTGCCGCGCGTGACGGAGACCAACACGCTGCCCGCGTTCCACGCGACGTTTCTATGCGTAGGCGTCATCACGGCAGCGACCGCGTGGATTTTCGCGCAGCTCGCGCCGGAAGTTCGCGCGACGAAGCGAAAGCCCGATCCGGCGGAATCGAACTAAACGTTCACCTGACGCCATCCGCGCGTGCGCGACGCACCGTAACGGTGCCACCAGCACCGCCGCGCGACGCGAAGTTTGCATCGAATGAGAGCCGTCATCACGCGCTCCGGCATTCAGCGTACAAATCCACGGCGTTTTCGCTCGATAACACCTCGCCCAGCCGCTTCGCGATTGAATTTGCACGCTTTTTGCTCAATGTCCGTGGAGCGGCACCTGCATGTTCCGGTAAACTATCTCGAAAAGATCACTCGCTTTTGCGCACCGACACCATGAGCATGGTTGACCTCGACCCTCCCCGCTTTCAGCCGCCGCGTCCGATCGCCGGCGACGACGGCTCGCGTCGCACGGTGCTGTACGGCGAGTACACCGTGTTTAGCGTGTTTCAGCCGGTGTTCTCGGTGTCGCACCGGCGCGCCATCGGTTATCACGCATCGTTGCGTGCGCGTGACGATTCGCATCGGCATGTGCCATCGCATGAAGTGTTCACGCAGGCCGCGCGCCGTGGCGATCTGCTCGAACTGGGACGGCTCGCGGAATCGCTGCATCTGGGCAACTTCAATGCGTTCGACAGTCACGACGAATGGCTCTTTCTGAGCCTGCATCCCGCCGCGCTGATGGATACGAGTTACGGCGATGCGCTCGTCTCCGCGTTGAAGGAAATCGGGCTGCCGCCCCAGCGTGTGGTGCTGGAAGTGCCCGAGCAAGCCGGCGGCGAGACGACGCGCTTTACCGAGATCGTCGATACGCTGCGCAAGTCGGGCTTTCTGATCGCACTGGATGGCTTCGGCGTGAAGCATTCGAATATCGATCGCGTGTGGCAGTTGCGGCCGGATATCGTGTCGCTGGATCGCTGCATTCTTCAGCAGGCGACGGAGCATTCGCATATCGAGCGGGTGTTGCCGCGTCTCGTGTCGCTGCTGCATGAGTCCGGTCAGCTCGTGCTGATGGGCGGATTGTCCACCGAACGCGAAGCGCTGATCGCGCTCGAATGCAACGTCGATTTCGTGCAGGGCGCGTATTTCGCGCAGCCGGGCGTGGAGGCGGTGCATCCGCAAGTCGCGGCGGGTGCGATGGATGCGTTGTCGGCGGCATCGCGCGAGCGGATCGCGGCGCGTGAGCGTGCGCAATCGACGCGGTTGGAGCCGTATGTGAGCGGGCTCGAACGTGCGTCGGTCAAGCTGATGGAAGGCGAAACGCTCGTGGCTGCGACCAGCGAATTGCTGCAACTCGCCGATACCGCGCGCTGTTTTCTGCTGGATCAGGCGGGACGGCAGATCGGCGACAACGTGGTGGCGATCGTGCGGACATCGCAGCGTGCTAAGCGGTTTAGTCCGCTGCTGCATTCGGAGGGCGCGAGCTGGGAGCGTCGGCCGTATTTCATCGAGGCGCTGCGTGCGCCGGGGCGCGTGCATCTGACGGCGCCTTATTTGTCGATCAACGAGGCGCATCTTTGTGTGACGGCTTCGATCGCTGCGCAGACGCCTTATGGGTTACAGGTGTTGTGCGTGGATATCAACTGGGATTCGGCGAAGCGGCGTTAAGCGCGCTGCTTCATCTTGCGCGATTTTTGATGTCTGGCCGGATGAGGTCAAAGCCTGCGAGCATCAAAACACCTGACAGAACAATGAGTGCAGTCGAGTGCCGGCCGAAATACAGCAATGCAGCGGCTGACCAGGCCGCAAAGCAAAGTGCTGCAAAGCGTTTCATGATGTTGGGACTGCGGGTTTTGGATGGCGTATTTTAAATTTTTGGTCGATTGCTTGCTGAAGTGGCGGTTTGGTTGGATTGTGAGATTGACGCGAGGCGCAATGCTTTCGTATACTTCACGTGTTTTCCGCAAGCCATGATGCTTGAGGGAAACAGAAAAACTACGTAGAGCGAGTGGAAAAACGTAGCGCCGCCCGGGAAACTGGGTCCCACCTGGAGTGGGAGTTTCGCGAATACGCGGATAGAGAGACTCGCTTTCGACGGCTGCCCTTGGGCAGCCGTTGGTCTTTGTGGACTACGCTCGAATTTTTCTTCCCTCCAACGTTGCGAGCAATATGCTGCGCAATGTCACCCTTCCCGCCGCACGCCGACGCTTCGAGAAAATTCGGTCACGCTTATAAGCCGACTGCACTCTCAACAAGAGACGACGTTTCCGCGCGGGCACTTTCAAAACCTCGAAGAAAATCGCGTAGAGCATCGGCGTGCCGGCATCATCCAATGTCTCCACCGTGACGAAGTTGGATCGGCCTTCGTCGGCCACCGTGATTCGCCGGTTCGGCAACGACAAGATGATGTCGCGCAAATACTGCTGAGACCACGCGTACCGGTCGGGACACAGGATGCGCCGTTCGCGTCCATCGTCGAAGATATCTGCATCGAGAATGGAGGATCGTGAGTTCGCGTCGTCGGCAATGCCGCGCGTAAAGCAATGACACGAAAAAACCACGACGACCGTCACCATGAACTCAGGTTCGAGTTCATAGAGAAATGCGAAGGAATCGAGATGGTCGAGATTCCAGAGTTCTCCTCGGTAGGTTAGTGATCCAAAGGATTTAGGAGGAAGTACAGGCTGAACTTCGAGAGTTGTTACTTGCATCGACCGCGACCGCCGTGTTTTTTGAAGGGCGCGTTGATTCTATCGACGTCCATCTCGTTCAGATAAGCGCTTTCGTCCTAATATGCGACATCGTTTTCAAGGATGAAAAAAAAACGCGCCGACATCCGGCGCGTTTCTTCGATCTCGAACCAAGCCTCAAACGACCCGAGGCTTGGATCCCATCACCTCAAGCCCCGAAATTCTTCGAAGCAAAATCCCAGTTCGCGATATTCCAATAAGCCTCGATGAACTTCGGACGCGCATTACGATAGTCGATGTAATACGCATGCTCCCAAACGTCGATCGTCAGGAGCGCTTTCGAATCCGTGGTCAGCGGCGTGGCGGCATTGCTGGTCGAGACGATATCGACCGTGCCATCCGTCTTCTTCACGAGCCACGTCCAGCCCGAACCGAACGTGCCGGTCGCGACCTTGGCAAATTCTTCCTTGAACTTGTCAAAGGAACCGTACTTGGCGTTGATGGCATCAGCCAGCGCACCGGTCGGCGCACCGCCGCCGTTCGGCGACAGGCTGTTCCAGAAGAACGTGTGATTCCAAACCTGCGCGGCGTTATTGAACACGCCACCGGAAGACTTCTTGACGATTTCTTCGAGCGGCAGACTCTCGAATTCAGTGCCCGGAATCAGCTTGTTCAGGTTCGTCACATAGGTCTGGTGATGCTTGCCATAGTGATACTCGAGCGTTTCTTCCGACATGTTCGGAGCGAGCGCGTTCTTGGCGAACGGCAACGGCGGGAGCGTATGTTCCATGATGCGAGCTTCCTTTGTATGTGGTTTGTGGGGGACTGTGAGCGGTGAGGCAGTGGAGCAATGGATTGTAGGTGACTTGGGATAACCCCGCAAACCGCGTGCCTTTTATGAGGAAGATTGCTTTCGAATCGCGGAGAACGGCGTAAGAAGTGCTCGGGACGTTCGCCCCCTGTACGTCAAAAATACGCGTGATGTCGCATTAGAATTCATCGGACAGACGCGGCTGGACATCGGCGAGCAGGACATCGGCGGAGCCTTCGGCAAGATGGACCGTGAGCGGGCGCTTGGGCTTAAGCGCTTGCGGCGTGCGTAGTGCGCGGCCGGTTTGCGTATCGATGAGCGCGGCATAACCACGTTCGAGTGTGCGCTGCGGACTGAGCACCTGCAAGCGCGCCGACAGTTCCGAAACGCGTGCCATGTCGCGCTCGCTGCGGCGCTCGCTCGCGGACTTCACGCGCTGCGCGAGACGCAGCACATGTTCGCGTTGCGCGCCCACATCCGGACGCCTGCGTTGCCAGCGAAACTGCACGAGCGCGAAGTGCGCGCGCGCATCGCGCACGGGGCGCGCACCTGCTGTCGCCAACCGGCTCGCCAGTTGCCGCAGATGCACCCGCTGACGTTCGAGCCGCTCGGCCGGACTGACCAGCCGACGCGCCAGCCAGTCGATCTGCTGTGCGCGCCGCTCCATCATGCGGCCGAATGCACGTGCGAGGGACGCGTGGCGTTGATCGAGTTCGCGCAGCAGCAACACGCGTTGCGGGCTGACGAGTTCCGCCGCGGCAGTCGGCGTCGGCGCGCGCACATCGGCGGCGAAATCGGCGATGGTGAAATCCGTCTCGTGCCCGACGCCGCTCACCACCGGCAACGCGCTCTCTGCAATCGCACGCGCGAGCACTTCCTCGTTGAACGCCCACAAGTCTTCGATGGAACCGCCGCCCCGGCACACGATCAGCACATCGACTTCGCGGCGCGCGTTGGCGGCTTCGACCATCGCCGCGAGTTTCGTGCTCACGCCCGCGCCCTGCACCGGCGCCGGATACACGACGACCGGCACATGCGGCGCACGTCGCGCGAGCGTGGTGAGCACATCGCGGAGCGCGGCGGCCTGCAACGAAGTGACGATGCCAATGCCTCGCGGATGCGTCGGCAACGCGCGCTTGCGCTCAGCCGCGAACAGCCCTTCGCTTTCGAGCTGCGCCTTCAATCGCAGAAACGCTTCGTACAGCCTGCCCTGCCCCGTGCGTCTCACCGCCTCGACATTCAACTGCAATTCGCCACGCGGTTCGTACATGGTGACGAGCGCGCGCACTTCGATCTTGTCGCCTTCGCGCGGCGTGAATTCGGCGTACTGCGCGCGGCCGCGGAACATCACGCAGCGCATTTGCGCACCGGCATCCTTGATCGAAAAGTACCAGTGGCCGCTTGCCGCGCGCGTGAAATTCGACACTTCGCCCGACACCCACACGAGCGGGAACGAGCGTTCGAGCATCGTGTTGATCGCGCGGTTGAGCACGGAAACGGGGATGACGGCATCGCCGTTTTGGGTCGGCAAGGGATCGGAAGTCATCGGTAGGAGGAAAAATAATTCAGGCGAAAGAGCCGATTGGCCGGATGGACAAAACGCGCCGGACGAGGTACGCAAGTGTAGCAAGTGTCCACACAGAAAGACTTACCGAAAGCTGGGCGAAACAGCTTGCGAGCCCAATGGCATCGTGGCAAGTCGTTGATTTGACGACATTAAATTTGTCTGATGGCTGCGTTTGCCGGAGTAACGCTTTCCTCGTGCGGCTTCCGGCTTTTTAAGCGCCAAGTTCTTCACAGAGTTATCCACAGAAACGGCGGTCGATTACGTTTGACTGGCGGATGCGCGGCCCGCGCGCTAGAGTGCCGGGTTCCGGCATGGCAGCGGAACCGCGACAGCGGAATACTAGTGCGTAAAGCTGCGATATGCACATCGTCCAAGCTCACCCGAACCCGAAGGAGTTGCCGTTGCGCTTTGCCTCGCGTTCCCTCAACGCAAAGGCGGCCCATGTCTGATCTCAAGCCGCCCATCGAAAATTTCCTTGCCCGCGAATGGCGTCATCGTGGCCCGATCGCGTGGGCGCTGACGCCGTTTGCCTGCATTTTCGGCGCAATCGCTGCCACGCGGCGCTCGTTCTTCGAGCTTGGCTGGTTCAAGCGCATCGACGTGGGCGTGCCGGTGGTGATCGTGGGCAACATGACTGTCGGCGGGACCGGCAAGACCCCGACCGTGATCGCGCTGGTCGAGGCGTTGCGCGCGGCGGGCTTTCAGCCGGGCGTCGTTTCACGCGGCTATGGCGCGAAGGTGAAAAAGCCCACCAGCGTCCTGCCGACGAGCGCCGCCGCGCAAGTCGGCGACGAGCCGCTGCTGATCGCGCGCCGCACGCATGCGCCGGTATTCGTCTGCCCGAATCGCGTGGCGGCGGCGCAGGCGTTGTTGCAGGCGCATCCGAACGTGGATGTCATCGTGTCCGACGATGGCCTGCAACACTATCGCCTGGCGCGCGCCTTCGAACTCGTCGTGTTCGATGACCGTCTCGGCGGCAACGGCTTCCTGCTGCCCGCCGGTCCCTTGCGCGAGCCGATGTCCCGTCACCGCGATGCCACGCTCATCAACAGTCCGTACGATCGCACGCTGCCGCCGTGGCCGAACACGTTCCCGCTCGAACTCGAAACCGGCGATGCCTGGCTGCTCGACGACCCTTCCGTGCGTCGTCCGCTCGCGCAGTTCGCGGGTGAAAAAGTGGTCGCGGCGGCGGGCATCGGCTCGCCGGAACGCTTTTTCGCGACGCTGCGCGCGGCGGGCATCGCGCCATCGACACGCGCGTTTCCCGATCACTACGCATACAGCGACAACCCCTTTGAATCCGTGAAGGCCGACGCCATTCTGGTGACGGAAAAGGATGCAGTAAAATTCGGTGCCTGGCGCGACGCACGCATCTGGGTCGTACCCGTGCAAGCCGTGCTGCGCCCCCGCCTCATCGCTCTGGTTGTGGAGAAACTCCGTGGACGCACGTCTGCTTGAAATCCTCGTCTGCCCGATCTGCAAGGGTCCGCTCAACTACGACCGCGCGGCGCAGGAACTCGTCTGCAACGCGGACAAGCTCGCCTATCCGATCCGCGACGGCATTCCGGTGATGCTCGTCGACGAAGCGCGTCAAACCGTCGAAGGCACGCCCGTCGAGCCGCTGAAACCCGCTGGCGAAGACAACTGATCGTCGATCAAGCCATGTCCGTTCCGTTCATCGCCGTCATTCCCGCGCGCCTCGCGTCCACGCGTCTGCCGAACAAGCCGCTCGCCGATATCGGCGGCAAGCCGATGGTCGTGCGCGTCGCCGAACGCGCGCGCGAATCGGGCGCGGCGCAGGTGCTCATCGCGACGGATTCCTCGCTCGTGGTGGATGCCGCGCGCGATCACGGCATCGAAGTCATGCTCACGCGTTCGGATCATTCGACCGGCACGGATCGTCTGGCGGAAGTGGCCACGCGTCTGGCGCTGCCGGACGATGCCATCGTCGTGAACGTGCAGGGCGACGAGCCGCTCATCGATCCGCAACTCGTGCGCGATGTCGCCGCGCATCTGGCAGCGAATCCCACGTGTGCGATTGCCACGGCCGCGCATCCCATTCACGATCCCGCGGACGTGTTCAATCCGAACGTCGTGAAGGCCGTGCTGGATGCGAAGAGCATCGCGCTGTACTTCTCGCGCGCGCCGATTCCCTGGACGCGCGATGTCTGGCAACCGCACTGGCCCGATGTCGCCGCGCTGTCGAATCTGCCCGCCGTGCCGGATAACGTGCTGCGGCATATTGGCCTATACGCGTATCGCGCCAAGTTTCTGCGCGCGTTCCCCACGCTGCCAATCGCGCCGATCGAAGCCGCCGAGGCGCTCGAACAATTGCGCGCGCTGTGGCATGGCGAGCGCATCGCGGTGCGCGTCACGCACGACACGCCGCCGCCCGGCGTGGATACGCCCGCCGATCTCGAACGCGTGCGCCAGTTGTTCGCCAATCCGAACTGAACGCGCCGCGCAACTCAGGTTAACCCCGTCAAAGGCTTATTCGACGGGGTTTTCTGGCATTTTCTATCCGCGTTATTACGGCCGGAATCGTCAAACGCCGTGGCATAATCGAGCCATTGCGCGAGCCTTCCGGTCAGCGCCACGATTGAGTTCGCGCCGCTGTCCGGGTGCCGCGCCGCCTTCGAATCGGCCGCGCGCTTCCCTTGTGACGTCGCACGAACCAGCCCTGAGCCGGAACTTAAATCAGCCTCGCGGCACGGCAGTTTCTAGACGATTCGGAGAGTTCATCATGCGTTTGATCCTGTTGGGCGCGCCCGGCGCGGGCAAGGGCACCCAGGCAAACTTCATCAAAGAGAAGTTCGGCATTCCGCAAATTTCCACCGGCGACATGCTTCGCGCGGCGGTCAAGGCGGGTTCGCCTTTGGGCGTCGAGGCCAAGGGCTACATGGATGCCGGCGAACTGGTGCCGGATTCGCTCATCATCAATCTGGTGAAAGAGCGTTTGCAGGCGGACGACTGCAAGAGCGGCTATCTGTTCGACGGTTTCCCGCGCACCATTCCGCAGGCCGAAGCCATGAAGAACGCGGGCGTGGTCATCGACTATGTGCTCGAGATCGACGTGCCGTTCGACGAGATCATCACGCGCATGAGCGGTCGTCGCGTGCACGCGGCATCGGGCCGGACGTATCACATCAAGTTCAATCCGCCGAAGGTCGAAGGCCAGGACGATGTCACCGGCGAGCCGCTCATCCAGCGCGACGACGACAAGGAAGAGACCGTGAAGAAGCGGCTCGACGTGTATGAATCGCAAACCAAGCCGTTGATCGCGTACTACAACGACTGGGCGAAAAGCGGTGAGTCGAATGGGCTGAAGGCGCCGGAGTATCGGAAGATCTCGGGTCTTGGCAAGGTGGACGAAATCCGCGCGCGCGTGTTCGATGCGTTGAAGTAAGCGTTCTCGTCTCAACGAAAAACCCGCTCTCGAGCGGGTTTTTTTATGCGCGCGTGTTCTGAGACGGCAAGCATACAATCGACGCGTTCCACAAGAACGACAATCGATCGAATCTCGATATCAAGGAGACAAAACATGGAGATGCAAGGCAATGTGGTTCTGATCACCGGCGGGGCGTCCGGACTCGGCGCGGCGACCGCGCGTTTGATTGCGCAGCAAGGCGGCAAGGTCGTGCTCGCGGACATGAACGAAGCGGCGGGCATCGCGCTCGCACGCGAACTGAACGGCGCATTCGTGAAGTGCGATGTGAGTCAGGAAGCCGATGCACAACACGCCATCGATACGGCGACGAAGCTCGGCACATTAGGCGGTCTGGTGAACTGCGCGGGCATCGCGCCGGCATCGAAAACGGTCGGGCGCGACGGGCCGCATCCGCTCGATCTGTTTTCGAAAGTGATCGCGGTGAACCTCATCGGCACGTTCAACATGATCCGGCTCGCGGCCAACGTCATGTCGAAGAACACGCCGAACGAGGCAGGCGAGCGTGGCGTGATCGTGAATACCGCTTCAGTGGCCGCGTTCGATGGACAGATGGGTCAAGCCGCGTATGCGGCATCGAAAAGCGGCGTGGCGGGCATGACCTTGCCGATCGCGCGCGATCTGAGCAGGAGCGGCATCCGCGTGATGACGATTGCACCGGGCCTGTTCGAAACGCCGATGCTGCTCGGCATGCCGCAAGACGTGCAGGATGCGCTCGGCGCGATGGTCCCCTTCCCGCCGCGTCTGGGCAAGCCGGACGAATACGCGATGCTCGTCGCGCATATCTTCGCCAATACGATGTTGAACGGTGAAGTGATCCGCCTCGATGGCGCGATCCGCATGCAGCCGAAGTAGCTGAACTGAGTCAGTCGCCGTTGAGTTGCGTGCGTTGACGCAACTCGTGAAGTTCCGTTTCGACGACGGTGGCATCTTCGGCGTCGGGACGGTCTTCCAGATAGCGTTCGAGATCTTCGAGCGCCGGACGCAGATAATCGAGCCGCGCATAAGCGAAGCCGCGATCGCGCACTTCCTCGATGCTTCCCGGCAACACGATCACGAGCCTTTGCTGAACGGCAAGCAGACGCTGCCAGCGCTCCGTCTGCAAGTAGATGCCCTTGAGATTGCGCAACATGCGCGCGACGATCTCGCGCCGCGTGGCGGGCTGCAACAGCACGCGCAACGCGCTGCCGATCGATTCGCCCACGCGCTGCACATACGGCTCCAGCATTTCGACCATCTGCGCTTCGGACAAGGTTTGTCCGGTGGTCGGATCGAGCATGAGATCGTGTTCGGGCGCAGCCACGCGCAACAGGAAATGACCGGGGAACGACACACCGCGCACAGGCAAGCCAAGCTGATCGGCCATTTCCAGATAGATCACAGCAAGCGAAATCGGAATGCCGCGACGACGCCGCAACACCACATTCAGATGGCTGTTGTCCGGGTCGTAGTAATCGTTGCGGTTGCTGGAAAAACCCAGCTCGCGAAAGAAGTAGCGATTGAGCGCTTCGACCTTGTGCTTGAGATCGGCCTGATCGGGAATACGACGGCGCGCGCGCACCACGAGTTCATCGATCTCCGCAAGCGCGGCCTGCATGTCGAGATCGGGATACGCATCCTGCGCGATCGACAAAGCGGCTTCAGTCAGCGGAAGACTTTCGTCGTCCGCCATCAGCGAAGTGAAGTAATCGAGGATGCGCGTGGTCGTCATCAATGTCAGAGCGTGCGTCTCTTGAAGTAGGCGTATTTGAAGCCCATCGCGGAAAGCATACCGAAATACAGCGCGCCAAACACGATGAGGCTCGCACCCAGCAGCGCGATGCGTTGAACCGGTGCCGCGCGCAATCCGATCCAGTCGAAATTGAGCGCTACCCAATGCATCACGCCAGCAAGAACCAGGCACGCCCCAAGCAGTTGCACGAAAAAGCGCAGCCAGCCTGGCGACGGCACGTAGATCTTGCGGCGGCGCAAGCCCGTGAACAATAGCAGCGCATTGGCAAGCGCGCCCAGACCGATCGACAGCGTGAGACCCGCATGCGAAAAGATCGGCACGAAGAAGTAATTGCTCACCTGCGTCATGACGAGCACGAACACGGCGATCTTCACCGGCGTCTTGATGTCCTGCTTCGCGTAGAAGCCCGGCGCGAGAATCTTGATCAGGATCAGCCCGACCAGTCCGATGCCGTACGCCGCCAGCGCGTGACCCACCATGATCACGGAATGGCTGTCGAACTTGCCGTAGTGAAACAGCGTGGCGGTGAGCGGCTCGGCGAAGAAGAACAACGCGACGGCGCTTGGCGCGGCCAGCAGGAAGGTGATGCGCAAGCCCCAGTCGAGCAGCGCGGAGTATTCAACGTTATCGGCATCGACGTGCGCTTTGGAGAGGCTCGGCAGCAGGATGGTGCCCAGCGCCGCGCCCAGCAGCGCCGTGGGGAATTCCATCAGCCGGTCGGCATAGTTGATCCACGATACCGCGCCCGGCCCGATATTCGACGCAATGTTCGTGTTGATGATGAGGCTCAACTGCCCGACCGACACCGCGAACGTGGCGGGCACCATCTTCAGCAACACGCGCTTGACTCCGGGATGCGCCAGCGCACGCCTGAAGTTCAACCCGATCTTCGGCACCATGTCGATCTTCTTCAGCCCCGGTATCTGCACCAGCAACTGAAGGATGCCGCCCGCGATCACCGCATACGCCAGCGCATACACCGGCACCTTCAGATGCGGCGCGACGAACACCGCCGCGAAGATGAACGCGACATTCAGCAGCACCGGCGCGAAGGCCGGCAGCGAGAACTGCTTGTACGTGTTGAGCACGCCGGACGCCAGCGTGGTCATCGAGATGAAGACGATGTACGGGAACATGATCCGCGTCATCTCGACGGCGAGCGGATACGCGCCGCCGTCGTGCCGCAATCCGGATGCGACCGCGAACACCACGTAGCTCGCGCCCGCCATGCCGGCCAGCGACAGCACGACGAGTCCCCACGTCAGCACGGTGGACATGGCATCGACGAGCGCCTTGGTGGGATCGTGACCCTTGCTGTTCTTGAACTCGGCGAGAATCGGCACGAAGGCCTGCGCGAACGCGCCTTCCGCAGACAGACGCCGAAGCAGGTTGGGAATCCGGAACGCGACATAGAACGCGTCGGTATAAATACTGGCGCCAAACGCCCGGGCAATGAGCGTTTCGCGGATCAGGCCGGTCACGCGCGAAAGCAACGTGAAACCGCTGACCGTCAGGAGGGCTTTGAATAGATTCATGGGGCGCCCATTATACGGAACGCGCGGCGGCGCTCCCGCTGCTGGCGGTCGAGAACGTTGCTTTGACCGATGTTTTGCACGACGACCGCCCGCGCGCGCCACGGAATTCTCGCTTGTCACATCTCATATTAGGTTGCTATAATCGCGGGTTTCGACGCTCCGCTTATTACAGTTTCGTAGTTTTGAGCGGGAGTTTCGCGTCAATTCCGGTCTGAACCGGCAAGTTTCAAGGCTCTCGGGCCATCGCTCCCGGGATTTCCGATCAAAGGCAGCGCGCTCGTTCATGTGCCCCGGCGTCTTTCTCGCCACCGGGCCGGCAACGCGCTCCAGACAAGTACCAGCAGAAACAGGACAAGGAAACCGTCATGGCAAATTCCGCACAAGCTCGCAAGCGCGCCCGTCAGGCCGCCAAAGCCAACTCGCACAATTCGGCGCTGCGCTCGAAGTTCCGCACGGCCATCAAGGCAGTTCGCAAGGCGATCGACGCCGGCGACCAGGCCAAGGCCGCCGAAGTGTACCGTTCGTCCGTCAAGACGATGGACATCATCGCGGACAAGAAGATCGTCCACAAGAACAAGGCCGCTCGTCACAAGAGCCGCCTGGCTGCAGCCATCAAGGGTCTGCAGGCTCCGGCCGCCCAGTAATTCCGGCTCGCTTCGGCGGGCGTGTCCGGCAACGGAACACGCGCTCGTCGGAGCAGCTTCCTGTTTCCGCTGCGCAGTAACGAAAAAGCCCGCTTTCGCGGGCTTTTTTGCGTCTGTACTTTAGCGCTTCAGACTTTGTTCGAAGTCTGCGTGCCGTGATGCAGCGGCAACTCGCACGCCTCGGTCACAAGCAAGTCGTTGTCCTTCGCGAAGTTCAGCACGAAGTCGAACGCCATCGGTTCGATGTCGCGCAGGCGCGAGTCGAGGATCACGACCTTGATGTCGCCGATCATCGTCGGACGTACATAGATGGAGTACTGGAGGCGCGCGTTCGGACCTCTTGCCTTCGGCCCGAATCCCGACATCACACCGCACAGGCGCTCCGACCAGTCGCTAGGTCGAAACTTTCTTCCGTTCGACGTGATGCCCTGGATGAAGTACTCGGTCGGGGATGAATCAGCCATTAGCAATACCTTTTGACGGCCGGTGCGCGGGCCAATCCGTTTGAAAACTGCTTTGAAACTCGCTTTGAACAGCGCGCGACGACATTCCTGACGAACACTCGAAAAACCTTCGCAGGACATGCGCACGACACAGTGCTGAATGTTGCAGAGTTGTTGAAACAAGCGATCAGCATTATACCGCAGCGGCCTTTATTCCGCAGCGCACACAAGCGCGGAGCGCCCGTCCCACGGCCTTCCACAAGGCTTTCAGCGACCTCGCGCAATGGCCGCCAGCCTCGTCAAACATCGCGAAATCCTTTATGCTCGAAAACGATTCCACTACCGACGGCGGCGCCGTCCGGCCTCGATTCATGCGACCAATCCGGTCCACGCGGCCGTCCTGAGACCGCCGCCTGCGCTTCATGACCGCCAAAAAAATTCGCCACTATCTTCAGTTCAAGGATTTCTCCCTCGACGATTACGAGTACGTGCTCGAACGCGCGCGCATTCTGAAGCGCAAGTTCAAGAACTACGAGACGTACCATCCGCTGCACGATCGCACGCTGGCGATGATCTTCGAAAAGAATTCGACGCGCACGCGTCTGTCCTTCGAAGCGGGCATCTTCCAGCTCGGCGGCCACGCGGTTTTCATGAACACGCGCGACACGCAACTCGGACGCGGCGAGCCCATCGAGGATTCGGCGCAGGTTATTTCGCGGATGGTGGACATCATCATGATCCGCACGTTCGGTCAGGACATCATCGAGCGGTTTGCGGAAAGCTCGCGCGTGCCGGTCATCAACGGGCTGACGAACGAATATCACCCGTGTCAGGTGCTGGCGGATATCTTCACGTTCTACGAGCATCGTGGGCCGATTTCCGGCAAGACCGTCGCGTGGGTCGGCGACGCGAACAACATGCTCTACACGTGGATCGAGGCGGCGCAGATTCTCGGCTTCAAGCTGCGGCTGTCCACGCCCGCGGGTTATCAGCTCGATCCGGCGCTCGTGTCCGAGGACAGCAAGCCGTTCTTTCAGGCGTTCGAGGATCCGAACGAAGCCTGCGCAGGCGCCGATCTCGTCACGACGGATGTGTGGACCAGCATGGGTTACGAAGCGGAAAACGAAGCGCGCATGAAGGCGTTCGCCGATTTTTGCGTCGATGCCGAGATGATGGCGCGCGCCAATGCCGACGCGCTATTCATGCACTGCCTGCCGGCGCATCGCGGGGAAGAAGTGAGCGCGGACGTGATCGACGGCCCGCAAAGCGTGGTGTGGGATGAAGCGGAAAACCGTCTGCACGTGCAGAAAGCGTTGATGGAGTATCTGCTGCTGGGCAAACTTAATCACTGAGAGATTGCCTTCAGAGACGCACCGGCTCCATCTCCAACTCGACGCCGAAGCGTTCGCGCACATCGCGCTGAATGGCTTCGGCGAGTTCGAGCACTTGCGCGCCCGTTGCGCCGCCGCGATTCACCAGCACCAGCGCCTGCCGGTCATGCACCGCCGCGCCCCCGATGCCGCGCCCTTTCCAGCCGCATTGGTCGATCAGCCAGCCCGCCGCGAGCTTCACGCTTCCATCGGCTTGTGGATAAGACACGATGTTCGGCTCGCGCACTCTCAGCGCGGCGAAGACATCAGCGCTGACGACCGGATTCTTGAAGAAGCTGCCCGCGTTGCCGAGCACGGTCCAGTCCGGCAGCTTGGCGCGTCGCACGGCGATGACGGCATCGAAAATGGCGCGCGCGTCGCGATTCGATGAAGCGTCCAGCGCGCGGGCCACATCGGCGTAATCGGCGCGCGGCGTCCACGCTTTGGGCAGACGAAACACGACCGAAGTAATCATGAAGCGCCCGCGCCCTTCGCGCTTGAAAAAGCTGTCGCGGTAACCGAACGCGCACGTCGCACGATCGAACTCAAAACGCCGACCAGTTGCAAGCTCCACCGCATGCAGCCGTTCGAACCGCTCGCCCATTTCCAGCCCGTACGCGCCGATATTCTGAATCGGCGCCGCGCCCACCGTGCCGGGAATCAGCGCGAGATTCTCCAGCCCCGGCATGCCGTGATCCAGCGTCCACGAAACGAACGCATGCCAGTTCTCGCCCGCGCCCGCTTCGACGAGCCACGCCTCGTCATCCTCGCCGATCACGCGCTTGCCCGCGATGCCGACGATCAGCGCGACGCCATCGAAATCGCGCGTCAGCACGATATTGCTGCCGCCGCCGAGCACGAATGCCGGCATTCCGGCGATGCGCGATTCACCCGCGAGCGCCACCGCCGCCTCCACGCTGTCGATGCGCAGCGCAAAACGGGCGCGTGCATCGAAACCGAAGGTGTTGTGGGAGCGCAGCGAGTAGTCCGCGAGAAGCTGAAGCGCGTGGGACATTGAGAAAAAACCGCGTGATTAAGCAGGAATTGGGGAAATTCGAGGCGCGTCGGTAGAATGACGCAGGTCCGTGATTATAGCGAGTGCGGGAGCCGCATCCGCGCGCATCAATGAGGGGGAAACTGATATGCCATCGTTTGACGTGGTCAGCGAAGCAAACATGATCGAAGTGAAGAACGCCATCGAGCAATCCAACAAGGAAATCTCGACGCGCTTCGACTTCAAGGGTTCGGATTCACGCGTCGAGCAAAAGGAGCGCGAACTCACGCTCTATGCCGACGACGATTTCAAGCTCGGCCAGGTGAAGGACGTCCTGCTCAACAAGCTCGCCAAGCGCGGCGTGGACGTGCGCTTTCTCGACTACGGCAAGCAGGAAAAGATCGGCGGCGACAAGCTCAAGCAGGTCGTCACGGTCAAGAAAGGCGTGTCGGGCGATCTGGCGAAGAAGATCGTCAAGATCGTGAAGGACAGCAAGATCAAGGTGCAGGCCAGCATTCAGGGCGACGCCGTGCGCGTGCAAGGCACCAAGCGCGACGATCTGCAAAGCGCCATCGCGCTCTTGAAGAAGGATGTGACGGACACGCCGCTGGACTTCAACAACTTCCGCGACTGATTTTCGCGTGTCGCAGTAAAAAGCCGTTCCGCTTCAGAACCACGCGGAACGGCTTTTTTTCATTCGGCCGCTTCGGCCTTCTTCTTCTCGCCGATGCGGCTCTCCTTCCCCGCCAGCAACTTCGAAATATTCGCGCGATGCCGCCAGATGAGCAGCACGCTCATCGCCAGCACGGCGAGCGAGATACGGCTCGGCCCGAACAGAAACACCTGAAAGAACGGCGCGAAGACCGCCGCGACGAGCGCCGCCAGCGACGAATACCGGAAGAAGAACGCGATGATGACCCACGTCAGCAGCGTCGCCAACCCGAGCACGGGATGAATGGCGAGCAGCACGCCCGCCGCGGTCGCCACGCCCTTGCCGCCCTGAAAGCGGAAGAACACCGGATAAAGATGCCCGAGAAACACGGCGATGGCCGACAGCGCGATGGCCGTCGAAAGCTGGCTCGCGTCCAGCCCGAACGATGCGCCGTAGTTCGTGACGACCCAGACCGGCAGCCAGCCCTTGAACGCGTCGCCGATGAGCGTGAGGATCGCGGCCTTCTTGTTGCCGGTACGCAGCACATTGGTCGCGCCGGGATTGCCCGAGCCATACGAGCGCGGATCGGCCAGGCCCATCACGCGGCTCACGACGACGGCGAAGGAAATCGAGCCGATCAAATAGGACACGACGGCGATAACGAAAATCATGGTGTCTCTTTCTTGTACGTGACAAATGCGGGATGCATTTTAATCGACGCTCGCGCACTGCACGGGCGTGGCCTTCAACAGTTCGGTCAGCACCGAAGGCCGGATGCTGACGAGATAACCGCGCCGCCCGCCGTTCAGATAGATGGTGTCGAGTTCGAGGATGCTGGATTCGACATACACGGGCATCGGCTTTTTCGTGCCGAACGGCGACGTGCCGCCCACCAGGAAGCCCGAATGCCGGTTCGCCACTTCCGGCTTGCACGGCTCGATGCGTTTCGCGCCCGTCTGCCGCGCGAGATTCTTGGTGGACACGGTGCGGTCGCCGTGCATCAGCACGATGAGCGGCTTGGCGTGCTCGTCTTCCATCACGAGCGTCTTGACGACGGCATGCTCGTCCACGCCGAGCTGCCGCGCGGATTCCTCCGTGCCGCCATGCTCGACATATTCATACGGATGCTCGCCAAATTCGACCTTGTGGCGACGCAAAAACTGCGTGGCCGGTGTCTCGGAGACATGTTTGGTTTTCGACATGGCCGCATTGTAGCGGTGCAGGTGGAGTCCGCGTCGCTGAGCACGATCGTTCGCCCGCGTCCGCTGAACTTACCCGCGCGGATGATGCTCCCGATGCAGCTTCTGCAACCGCTCCCGCGCGACGTGCGTGTAGATCTGCGTCGTCGTGATATCGGAATGTCCGAGCAGCATTTGCACGACGCGCAAATCCGCGCCGTGATTGAGCAGATGCGTGGCGAACGCGTGCCGCAGCGTGTGCGGCGACAACGGCGCATGCACGCCGCCGTTCAGCGCGTGCCGCTTGATGATGTTCCAGAACTGCTGACGCGTCATGCCTTCGCCGCGCCCGGTGACGAACAGCGCATCCGCCGCACGCGGTCCGAGCAGCGCCGGGCGAGATTCGCGCAGATAACGCGTAATCCATTCGTGCGCCGATTCGCCGAACGGCACGAGCCGCTCCTTCGAGCCCTTGCCCATCACGCGCACCACGCCTTCGTTCAGGCCCACTTCCACGGTCTTGAGCGTCACCAGTTCGGTCACGCGCAGGCCGCTCGCGTACATGAGTTCGAGCATGGTGCGGTCGCGCAATCCCAACGGCGTCTCGATGTCCGGCGCATCCAGCAACGCCTCGACCTGCGTTTCATTGAGCGTCGATGGAAAACGCGGCGGCTGCTTGGCCGAGCGCATCTTGAGCGTCGGGTCGGACGCGGTCCGATGCTCTCGCAATGCCCACGCGTAGTAACGACGAAACACCGACAGCCGCCGGTTCGAGGACGTCGCCTTGTCGGCACGACGCGCCGCCGAATAGCGCGTGAGATCGACTTCGGTCGCATGGTCGATGGACGCGCCACGCGTCTTGCCCAGCCAATGCGCGAACAGCTTCAGGTCGCGCCGATACGCTTCGAGCGAGTTCTTCGCGAGGCCGTTTTCGAGCCACAACGCGTCGCAAAAGAGGTCGATCGCGTTCAGGCTCGCGATCTGTTCCGGCGTGGGCGCTTCTTCGGTTTCGTCCGTCATCAGGCTCGTCATGCGATCCATGTCATGTTGCGATAAAACATTGGTGGCACGGTATCACGCCTGTTGCGTCAGTGCCCACAGAACATGCTCGCGCACGAGTTCGGATGGATCGTCGGCGCGTGCTTGCAACGCATGGGTGATAGCCGCGCGTTCGGCATCGGCGAGCGAGGGAGAACGCAACGCGTTGCCCATCGCCACCGCGATGTTGCGCAGCCATCGCTCATGGCCGATTCGGCGAATCGCGCTGCCCTGCATGCGCGTGTCGAAGTCCGCCGCGCTCCACGCGAAGAGTTCGACGAGCGTCGCGCGATCCAACCCGTGGCGCACATCGAAATCGGCAACGGGCGCGGCCTGCGCGAACTTGTTCCACGGACACACGAGCTGGCAATCGTCGCAGCCATACACGCGGTTACCGATCAGCGGACGCATGTCCTCGGGAATGCTGCCTTGCAATTCGATGGTGAGATACGAGATGCAGCGCCGCGCATCCACGCGATACGGCGCGACGATCGCCCCCGTCGGACATGCATCGATGCAGCGCGTGCACTGACCGCAATGCGCGCCATCTTGCTCGGGTATCGGATCGACAGGAAGCGGAATATCGACGTAGATTTCGCCGAGAAAGAACAGCGAACCGGCATCGCGGTCGAGCAGCAAGGTGTGTTTGCCGCGCCATCCGTTGGCCGCTTTCTGCGCGAGTTCCACTTCGAGCACCGGCGCGGAATCCGTGAACGCGCGATAACCGAACGGCCCGATCTCGCGCTCTATGCGCTCGGCCAGTTGTTGAAGACGGTTGCGCATGACCTTGTGATAATCGCGGCCACGCGCATAGATGGACACGGCCGCTTGCGAAGGTTGCGCGAGCCTCGACCACTCGACCGCGCGCCAGTCGTTCTTCTGACCGTCCGCTGTCGCGATACTTTCACGGCCCTTCGTTTCGAGCGTTTTCGCGGGCAAGTAAGCCATCCTCACGGTGATGACGCGTAGCGTGCCTGCCACAAGCTCGGCGGGTCTTGCGCGTTTCATCCCATGGTTGGCCATATAATTCATTTCGCCGTGATAGCCTGCTTCGAGCCAATGAGCCAGGCCAGCCTCGGCCGCCGACAAGTCGGTATCGCTTATACCGACCGCGCCGAATCCCAGCTCGCGCCCCCATGCTCCGATGCGCTGCGCGAGCGCCGCCAGCGCTGCCTCATCTTCATGATGCAAGGCGCGCGACTCTCCGGCGGACGCATCGGCGGCGCCCGACGCGGTCGTGAATTCAACGGAATGTTCCGGCAATCGGTTCATCACGACATTTTACGAGCAATGCCCGAAAGCCCCGAACGAACGCAGCCCACCTTCCCCGATGCGCTTCCCCCAGCGCTGCTCGAACGTCGCTTCGAACTGCGCGATGAAGCCGCCACGCTCGCCTTCGGAGAACGCTTCGCGCGCGCCATCGGGCAGATCAAAACATCGTCCGTCATTGAACGCTTCAGCGGTTTGCAAGTCCAGTTGATCGGGGACCTGGGTGCAGGCAAGACCACGCTCGTGCGTGCGACCTTGCGCGCGCTCGGTCATAACGGGCGCGTGAAAAGCCCGACCTACACGCTCGTCGAGCCTTATTCGCTCGATACCGCGACGGGCCCGCTCAATGTCTATCACTTCGATCTCTATCGCTTCGCCGATCCGGCCGAATGGGCCGATGCCGGCTTCCGCGAATACTTCGATGCAGGCGCGGTATGCCTCGTCGAATGGCCGCAGCAGGCGGGCGGTCTGCTCGGCGTGCCGGACCTCGTGTTCCGGCTCTCGCTGCCGCAGGAATCCGATTCGAACGAAGAAGGCCGCGTGCTGACTGCGCGTGCGTATAGGGAAACAGGAAAGTCATGTCTCGAAAGATGTTGATCAAGCCGTTTGCCTCGATCGAAGCGAGCGCCAGCGCGCCGCACAACTGGCGTCGTCGTCAGGTGTTGCGCGCGGGCGCTTCGACCATCGTGCTGGCGCTGGCCGGACCGAAGCTCGCCTACGCCAGTTCGGTGCTCGGCGTGCGTGTGTGGCCCGCGCGCGATTACACGCGCGTCACGATCGAATCCGACCAGCCGCTGCAAAACGCCAACCAATTGCTTCAGGGACCGGACCGACTGGTGGTCGATCTGAGCGGCATCGATCTGGATCAGGCGTTGCGCGATCTCGTCTCCAAGATCACGCCGAACGATCCGCAGATTCAGGCCGTGCGCGTCGGGCAATATCAGCCGCATGTCGTGCGCATGGTGTTCGATCTGAAAGGCTCGGTGAAGCCGCAGGTGTTCACGCTCGGGCCGATTGGGAGCTACAAGTACCGGCTCGTGTTCGATCTTTATCCCGCCGTCGCGCCCGATCCTTTGATGGAACTGCTTGCGCAATCCGAGCACAAGCAGGAAGCGCTGGACCGCTCGAATCCGAACCCGCCGGAACCGCCGCCTTCCACGCTCGCCGGTCCGGCCACGCCGCCCAAACCGGCCACGCCCGACTCCAGCGATTCGACCGATCAGTTCTTCCAGAAGTACGCCCAGAACGACGAACCCGCGCCTGTTACGCCGAAGCCGCGCGTGCCGGTGCCTACACCGTCTGTACCGCCCGTTATCGCGCAGAAGGACGACGACGACTCGTACCAATTCTCCGCGCCGAAGCAAGCGCGCGGCACCACGCGCCTGCTCACCGTCGCGATCGATCCGGGTCATGGCGGCGAAGATCCCGGCGCGATCGGCGGCGGCGGCACGTATGAGAAGCACATCGCGCTGGATATCGCGAAGAAGTTACGCGCGAAGATCGACGCCCAGCCCAACATGCGCGCGATGATGACGCGCGACGCCGACTTCTTCGTGCCGCTCAACGTGCGCGTGCAGAAGGCGCAGCGCGTCGGCGCGGACCTGTTCGTCTCGATTCACGCGGATGCCTTCACCACGCCCGATGCGCGCGGCTCGTCCGTGTTCGCGCTGTCGGAGCATGGCGCATCGAGTGCGGCGGCGCGCTGGATGGCGAACAAGGAAAACTCGTCGGATGCGGTCGGCGGCATCAACGTGAAAAGTCAGGATGCGGCGGTGAATCGCGCGTTGTTCGATATGTCCACCACCGCGCAGATTCGCGATTCCATGCGCTACGGCAGCTTCGTGCTCAATGAGATCGGCGGCATCAACAAGCTGCACAAGGGATCGGTCGAACAGGCGGGTTTCGCGGTGCTCAAGGCGCCGGACATTCCGTCGATCCTCGTGGAAACCGCGTTCATCAGCAACCCGGAAGAAGAAACGCGGCTGAACGACGACGCGTATCGGGACAAGATGGCGAATGCGATTTTGAAGGGCATCAGGCGGTATTTCGCGGCGAATCCGCCGTTGGCGAAGAGTCGGATGACGTGACTCGCTAAGGGCTTTGTCACAGGTTGGGCGGGTTTTGCTCCAACGGAATCCGCATTTTTCTTTTCGCTTCGGTGCGTGAAGTCTCAAACGCTTCAGCAATGGGCTTGTTGGAAGCAAGCACGTCGGTCATTACTTCTGTCCAGTGTTGGCAGATCGCGAGCGTCAGGTCGATTTCTTGTCTCACCTCTGTTGGCGACAGGCTGGGGCCAGGCCAGCTAGTCGCCGCGCGCAATCTCACCCAACCGCTCTCGGAATCGAAATCCATCGTGAAATCGAGCAGGAAATGATAGTTCGCGTAGTTGACCGCCTCCAGAATCCGCGCCTGAGAGGCGCGCCTCGGCTTGGCTATGCTTGCAAAGAACCGAAGCGATGCTTTTCCCTCCATCGTGAAAATCCCACATGACCATTGCGGTTCCCCGAACTCAAGGAGTGTCACACCGACACCGAATGGCAGTGCTGGCTGCGGCTTGAGCGAAATATCAGCTGCATATCGTCAAGGACTTGCCGCACGAGATCGATATTGCTATCTGTATCCATCCTTCTTGCCAGCATAAGATTTATGACCTCAAAACCTGCATTACCCTGTTGAATCCCTCAACGCCGGACGTGCTATGAATTGCGTTCCCGGCTGCCACCGCCGACTGCACAGCGCCATTCGTTCGCACCGGAGCAGAAGGATCAGCAGGATTCGATGCCGCATCCACGACCATGACGCACGCAGGTAGCGCTAGCAAAACGCCTTGACGGTCGACGAAACGAAAGCGTGCACGACTGGCAGATATCTTCCCGCGGTTATGGCGCTGCACCGCTTGGCGCAGGTCTGTCGGGGCACGCAAAAACATTAAAATGGCGCAAGCGGAGAGAATCGCAGCCCCGAGCATTACAACGTTTTGGAAGAGCGGAGCGTAATGCTCGATAAAACCTGTTTCCATCACTGATGCCCTCTCATGTATGTTGACGACATCGGCGCTTTCAGCGGGCGCGCCGAGTAACCAATCCTTTCATCGTTGGCCTTACGACGCTTAGCGGCCAAAAAGCGCGCGAGTGCGCCGATAAGCGCTGCACAGGCTAGACAAATCATGCTGCCCCAAGCGCAATTCGTTATATACGGCGCAACGGGATCGGAATCAAGATTAATGTGAAGCGCCCCAACCTTGATAAACAGATAGGCCACGAAGACAAAAACGCCGGCGAGAACAATGAATGCTTTCCAAGCACCATAAGCGTCAATTCCAAGGTCCCGCTCCGTCTTATCCAACTCGACGTAGCTATTTATCAGAATGAGGACGCCGATACCCAGAAGGTCTCCAGTCGAAAACACTTTCTCGAACAGATGCGCCTCCGTTCGGAGCAAAGTGACGCCGCCCGGAAAATACACGAGCAACACCAACAGCAGCGGCAGCACTACCTCATAGAAAATGTACTTCATAGAACGATCTTTTCATGTTGTACCACCGTGAGCCATTTGACATGACGCTCTCACCTGCTAGAGAAAGCTCAAGGCGACAACAGATATTAACTGCTATGACCGTAGTTTTGGCAGTGACCTGGGACACGTTTATTCTGAAAATTTAGCGAGAGAAGGCGAAAGCATTATTTAGAATTGCCTTCTCACATGTGCAATGCTTTTACGAATGCCTTTAGGCAGCAATAAAGCTGCCCAAGTATTATCTTTAACTCACCGCGCCGCCACAAACCGCTGCACCACCTTCCCGCCAAACACATTCACCACCAGTCCCGCCATCACCAGCACCGCACCCGCAATTTCCGTCGTGCTCATTTCCTCGCCGAGCACGAGCGCCGCCGTCACGATGCCGATCACCGGCACCAGCAGCGAAAACGGCGCGACCTGCGCCGCCGGATAGCGCGCGAGCAGCTTTCCCCACAAGCTATAGCCAATGATCGTCGCGATAAACGACAGGTAGATGATCGCCGCCACCGACACGAGCGGAATGTGCGCGAGGCTCGCCTCGATGCGCGCCGGCCCTTCAAAGATCAGCGACAACGCGAAGAACGGCAACGGTGGAATCAGACTGCCCCACACGACGAGCGACAGCAGATCGACGCGGCCCATGCGCTTGGTCGCGACATTGCCGAGCGCCCACATCGAGGATGCGGCGAGCGTGAACAGGAAGCCCGCGAGGGTCATCGCGTGGCCGCCGTGCATGCCGATCACCGCGAGTCCTGCCGCCGCGATCAGCAAGCCAGCAACATTCGCCGCGCGAATGCGCTCGCCCAGAAACATCGCCGCGAAAATGAGCGTGAAGAACGCCTGCGCCTGAAGCACGAGCGAGGCGAGGCCAGCGGGCATCCCCACCGACATGCCGTAGAACAGCAACGCGAACTGCCCAAACGAAATGGTGATGCCGTAGGCAAAAAGCCAGCGAAAAGGAATCTGCGGGCGTTTGACGAAGATCGCGGGAAGCGCCGCGAGCGAAAAACGCAACGCGCCGAGCAGCATCGGCGGAACACCGTGCAAACCCAGCTTGATGACGACGAAATTCACGCCCCACGCGAGGATCACCACCATCGCGATCATCAAATCTCTTGGCGACATCGCCGCTCCCTTTCATCGAAATACGCCGTGAACAGGGAATCGAGTGTAGCCGTTGGGCGATGCGCAAGATTGTGAAATCCTGCGCACGTCATGGAAATAAACGAACGCCCGCACCGCTTGTATGCGGCACGGGCGTTCGGTGCTTTTGGCGTTACGGCCGAGCGCTTACTTGCTCTGGCCGCCCTCGCCTGCCGCGTTGTTGCCGGTCGAGGCATCGGGCGTCTTCTTGGTCGCGCCGGTTGCGTGGCCCGAATGCTTGCGCATCTTGTGCTTCTTGGGCGTGGAGCTCATCGCGTTATCCGGTGCGGCCGAACCGGTGTCGCCGCCCGCAGCCGCCGACGAGTTGCCCGAAGGCGTCTGCGCAATCGCGCCGGTGGCGGCCGTCACCGCGAAAATGCCTGCCGAGATAGCGACCAACAGTTTGTTCTTGCTCATTTTTTCCTCTCCTTATCAAGTTTGACGAACTGCGCGATGCTGCATGCGCACACTACGCTTTGCAGCCGCCGGAGGCCCGGCGACTGCGTTTATCGACGTCTGCAACCCGGTCCGCGCGCCGGTAGAATCGGCTGCGAAGCGCGTCATTCCGGCGTGCTACCGACACGGTGACCGCCATGCCCTCGACGCTCCGCGTGCTGCTTAAACCTCATCAACACGACATCGGCGGGCTGACGGTGAGGCGCGTGCTGCCCGCGCTCGCCGCGCGCACGGTCGGGCCTTTCATCTTCTTCGACCACATCGGTCCCGCAACGCTCATGCCTGGCAAGGGGCTGGACGTGCGTCCGCATCCGCATATCGGGCTGGCGACGGTCACGTATCTCTACGACGGCGCGATCATGCATCGCGACAGCGTCGGCTCCGTGCAGAAGATCACGCCCGGCGATGTCAACTGGATGACGGCCGGGCGCGGCATCGTGCATTCGGAACGCACGCCGGACGAAGAACGCGCAAGCGGCCAGACCATGCACGGCATTCAGACGTGGGTGGCGCTGCCGGTGGCGAGCGAAGAAGTCGAGCCGTCGTTCGAGCATCATCCGGCGGCGACGCTGCCGCAGATCGAGCGCGATGGCGTGACGCTGCGCGTGATCGCGGGCACGGCGTTCGGCGAGCAAGCACCGACGCGCACCTTCTCGCCGACGCTCTACGTCGCCGCGCATTTCGCGCCGGGCAGCACGCTCACGCTCGATACCGAGCACGAGGAACGCGGCGTGTATCTCGTGCAAGGCGATATCGCCATCGATGGCGAAGCCGTGCCCGAACAACAAATGGCCGTGCTCGAAGCGGGCTCGCCCGTCACGCTGAAAAGCAGCGAAGGCGCATCGGTGATGATTCTGGGCGGTGCGCCGCTGGATGGCGCGCGCATCATCGAATGGAATTTCGTGTCGAGCGCGCGGGAGAAGATCGAAGCTGCGAAGGTGGCGTGGAGCGAGCAGCGCATGGGACACGTGCCGGGCGAGACGGAGTTCATCCCGCTACCGCCGTCGCGCCGGAGCGACCGCGCGCCGGAGGCATGAGGCGTGCAGGTCGTTGAGCATTGAGTATTGAGTATTGAGAGCGGGCGAAACGTCCCTATCTAAGCAAATCGAGACAGACGCACCGCACCAGGAGAAACGCACATGGAAACCACCCTCGCCACTTTCGAGAACGACGTGATCCACGCGTCGATGCTCACCCCTGTTCTGGTCGATTTCTGGGCGCCATGGTGCGGCCCGTGCAAGACGCTCGGACCGATGCTGGAACGCCTCGAAGCCGAAGGCGCAGGCGCGTGGAAGCTCGTGAAGGTCAACGTCGATGAGAATCAGGAACTGGCCGCGCATTTTCAGGTGCGCAGCATTCCGCATGTAATCGCGTTCGCGGATGGCCGCCCGGTCGATCAGTTCATCGGTGTGTTGCCGGAAGGTCAGTTGCGCACGTTCCTCGACCGGCTCGTGCCCGCAGGACCGGATGCGGATCGGCAGGCCGCGCAAAGTGCGTGGGCCGCGGGCGACCGGAAGCAGGCCATCGACCAGATCAAGGCCGCGCTCGCGCTCGATCCCGGCTACGACGACGCGCGCATGGACCTGATCGAATGGCTGATCGCGGAACGTCGGTACGACGAAGCGAAGGACGAGGACAAGCTGTTGTCGCCAAAGACGACGCAAGGCATCGACGCGCGCTACAACGCGCTGAAGACCGAACTCGATGCCGCCGATGCCGCCGCCGCTCTACCGCCCGCCGACGCGCTGTATGCCGCCGTCGAAGCGAATCCCGACGATCTGGAAGCGCGCTTCGCTTTGGCAAACCGCCTGATCGCGGGCCGCGAATTCGGTGGCGCGCTGGAGCATTTACTGGCCATCGTCGAACGTGATCGCAGCTTCATGGACGATGTGGGCCGCAAGACCATGCTGTCAGTCTTCGAACTCGCGGCGAATCAGCCGGATATCGTGTCGCACTGGCGGCGCAGGTTGAGCGCGGCGATGAACTGACCGCCGCGATAAAACGCAAGACGCAAGCACGATCAGACGGCGCGCTTCGCCAGTTCCTTCAGCACATGCGCTGAAGCCGCGAACCCGAAGCTCGCCGTCACACACACGCTCGACCCGAATCCCGCGCAGTTCAAGCCGACCGGTCCCGCGTATCCCGCGCCGGTTTCCAAGTGCTCCGCGCCTTCGCTTACATCGCACACGGGCGCTTCCGGATAGATCAACGGTTCGTCCGAATACACCGCGCTCACCTTGAAACGCGCCTTCGGGCCGCGCGGAAAGCCGTGCATCTTGCGCAACTGTCCGCGCACTTTCGAGAGCAACGGGTCCTGAATCGTCAAGGCCAGATCGTCGATGCGGATGCGCGTCGGGTCCAGTTGCCCGCCCGCGCCGCCCACGGTAATCAACGGCTGCTTGTGCGCCACGCACCACGCGATCAACGCCGTCTTCGTGCGCACGCTGTCGATGGCATCGACGACAAAATCGAAGCCGCCGCCGAGCATGGAATCGAAGGTGGATGGCTCCACGAAGTCTTCGATCTGCGTGACTTCGCAGGCCGGATCGATCAGGCGGATGCGCTCGGCCATCGCCGTGACTTTCGCCTTGCCGTAGTTGCCGTCGAGCGCGTGAATCTGCCGGTTGGTGTTGCTCTCGGCCACGTTATCGAGATCGATGAGCGTGAGCTTGCCAATCGCACTGCGCGCCAGCGCCTCCGCGACCCACGATCCCACGCCGCCAATACCGATCACGGCGACATGCGCGCGCTCGAACGCCGCGAGCGCCGGCGCACCATACAACCGCGCGATGCCACCGAAACGGCGGTCGCGGTCCGCAATGTCGTCGGCAGGAATTTTGGTCGAAACAGTCATGGCACGCCTAAATAAAACGCTGAACTGAAAGCAAATCTAAAGCCATAAAAATCGAAAAGCCTTGCCGTATATCAAGTAAAGCTTTCACAAAGCTATCGCACACTCGCCATTGCGTGGTCAATTATGCAAAATGCGAGCGAATTGCGTATTCTGCCTTATCGATACATTGAACGTGATAGCCGCAGACGAATCGTCTGACCGCTTTTCAGGTTCACCGGGGTAATCAGGGCAAGAACAATTTTCCTTGGCTATACTGACGCGACTGTAGCGTTTGCATAAAAATGACCACCCTCGCAGACCTTCGCAAAAACTATTCACGCGGCGCACTGGACGCCGCCGACGTCGATCCGGACCCCGTGCGCCAGTTCGAAACCTGGTTCGCGCAGGCGCTCGATGCCGAATTGCCCGAGCCGAACGCCATGACGCTGGCAACCGTCGGCGCGGATGGCCGGCCGTCCGCGCGCATCGTGCTGATCAAGGGCGTCGACGAACGTGGATTCGTCCTGTTCACCAACTACGATAGCCGCAAAGGCCGCGAGCTTGCCGCCAATCCCGCGGCGAGTCTGCTGTTCCACTGGATCGAGCTCGAACGTCAGGTGCGCGTGGAAGGACGCATCGAAAAGACGAGCGCCGAGGAAAGCGACACCTACTACGCGTCACGGCCGCTCGGCTCGCGTATCGGCGCGTGGGCGTCGAACCAGAGCGAGCCGATCGAAAGCCGCGAAGCGCTCGAAGCGCTCGAGCGCGAGATGATCGCGAAATTCGGCGAAGCACCACCGCGGCCCCCGCACTGGGGCGGCTACCGGCTCGTGCCGGATGTCATCGAATTCTGGCAGGGACGGCCATCGAGGCTGCATGACCGCATCGTGTATTCACGCACGAGCGCGGACAGCCCGTGGCTGATAACGAGACTCGCGCCGTAATCACAGAGAGCACAAGAGCACAAAGAGCGCGGGCATCTAAAACAACGCAGCAAGACGGCAACGAACATGAAGGCGCGAGCCTTCCCCTTGATTTTCTTAGCGCGGAGAAGCAAGCATGTTCTGGGAGAAGAAACTGACGGAGTGGGTCGAGGAAGTGCGCAACAGGGCGAATCTGCCCGCGCGCCTCGTGCTTTGGGATGGGCAGCAGCATGATTTCGGACGCTTCGCCGCGCCTCAGGTCACGCTGCACGTGAAAAGCGCGACCGCGCTGCCCTATTTGCTCGAACCGAGTCTAGACAATCTCGGTGAAGCTTACGTGAAAGGCAAGATCGATATCGAGGGCAAGCTCACCGATATCATCAACATCGGCTATTCACTGGCGAAGAGCACGGTCACCAGCGCCAGCAAGCTCGCGCGCGTGCGACGATATTTCACGCACTCGAAGGCGTCGGACAAGAAGGCCATTCAGTACCACTACGATGTGTCGAACGAGTTCTACAAGCTCTGGCTCGACAAGAACATGGTGTACTCGTGTGCGTACTTCGAAACCGGCGACGAAGACCTCGAAACCGCGCAGCTCAAGAAGATCGATCACATCCTCACCAAGATTCAGGTCGAGCCGGGGCATCGTCTGCTCGATATCGGCTGCGGCTGGGGCGCGCTCGTGATCCGCGCGGCGCAGAAGTTCGGCGCGAAATGCGTGGGCGTCACGCTCTCCGAGAACCAGTTCAAACTCGCGACGCAGCGCGTGAAGGACGCTGGTCTCGAAGGCCAGATCGAGATTCGCCTGCAGGATTACCGCGATGTGCCGGGCCAGTTCGACCGCATCACGAGCGTGGGCATGTTCGAGCACGTCGGGCGCAAGAATCTGCCCGCGTACTTCACGAAGATTCGCGAATTGCTCGTGGATGACGGCGTCGCGATGAATCACGGCATTACGTCGAGCGACGCCGACAGCGGCGAAACCTCGTTCGGCGGCGGCGAGTTCATCGATAAATACGTGTTTCCGGATGGCGAGTTGCCGCATATCGGGCTCGCGCTGGAATCGATGCAGCGCGGCGGGCTGGAAGCGGTCGATGTCGAAAGCCTGCGCCGCCATTACGCGCAAACGCTCGATATCTGGGCGAACAACTTCGAGGAGCGCGCCGAGGAAGCGAAAGGCCTGGTCGATGACGAGCACTTTCGCATCTGGCGCGTGTATCTCGCGGGTTGCGCGTATGCGTTCGAGAACGACGATGTCTCGATCTATCAGGTCGTCTGCCGCAAGGCCGGACGCAGCGCGAAAACGCTGCCGTGGTCGCGGCGGTATATCTACGAGAAGGCGCTCTGAACTCGCCATCCTTGCCTGGCGATTCCGAAACGGCGGGCGTGCCGGAAGAACAGAGCGATCTGTTCGGCGCGCCTTCCGTTTCGCCTGCGCCCTTGCAGCCGGAAGCGGAAGCGCTCGCTCGTCGCTTGCCTGGCTCGCTGCATCTCGGCACATCGACGTGGTCGTTTCCGGGTTGGCGCGGCATCTTGTATGGCGGCGAGTATTCGAACACGCTTCTTTCGCGCGATGGCCTTAAAGCCTATAGCGCGCATCCGTTGCTGCGATGTGTGTCCATCGATCGCTCGTTTTATGCGCCGCTGTCGCTCGCGGAATACGCGCGTTATGCGTCGCAGGTTCCGGAGCATTTTCGCTTCATCGTGAAGGCGCCCGCTTCCGTCACCGATGCCTTCGTGCGCGGCGAACGCGGCACGCCCGATGCCGACAATCCCGCGTTCCTGAACGCGCAGATCACCATCGATGAATTCGTGACGCCGTGCATCGGCGGGCTGGGTGCGAAGGCTGGCGCGCTCGTGTTCCAGTTCTCGCCATTGCCCGATGCGATGATCGTGGAGCCGTCGCGTTTCATCGAACCGTTGAGCGGCTTTCTGCACGCGCTGCCGCCGCTCGCAGGCGACGCGTGCTATGCCGTCGAGATACGCGACGCGTCCATGCTCACGCCGCGCTTCATCCGCATGTTGCGGGATGCGAAGGTGCGCTATTGCATCGGCATTCACGCGCGCATGCCGGATGTGCGGCGTCAGGCCAACGCGCTTGCATTGCTGGACGAAGACGCGCTCGGACCGCTGATCGTGCGCTGGAGTCTGCACAGCGGCTTTCGCTACGAACAGGCGAAGGCGAAGTACGAACCGTTCGATCGAATCGTCGATGAAGACCTGGACACGCGCGCGACGCTCGCCGAACTGGCCGCGCGTTATGCGATTGCGGGCCAGCCCGTGGTGATCGCGGCGAACAACAAGGCGGAAGGCTCCGCGCCGCTGACGTGCTTCGAACTCGCGCGCGGCATCGCGCTGGAATGCGAGCGCGCGCGAGAAGAATGACGCGTTACTTCTTCAGCCGATGCGCGAATTTCTGGCGAAACTTCGCGACCTTGGGACCGACGACCGCCGCGCAATATCCCTGATTCGGATGCTGTGCGAAGTAGTTCTGGTGATACGCCTCGGCGGGATAGTAGTCATTGTCGAGCGGTACAACCTGCGTCACGATCTTGCCGCCAAAAACGTCCTCGCGCTGCAACTCGTCGATGACTTCGAGCGCCGTCTTGCGCTGCTCGTCCGAATGCGTGAACACCGCCGAACGATACTGCGTGCCGACATCGTTGCCCTGCCGGTTGAGTTGCGTCGGATCGTGCGTGGCGAAGAAGACTTCGAGCACATCGCGATAGCTGATGATGGCCGGATCGAATACGACCTGCACCACTTCGGCGTGACCGGTTCCGCCATCGCACACTTGTTCGTACGACGGATTCACCACCTTGCCGCCCGCATAGCCCGATTCGACCGACTGCACGCCTTCTACCGCCAGAAACACGGCCTCGGTACACCAGAAGCAACCGCCGCCGAGCGTCGCGGTTTCGAGTCCCGTCTGCGCATTTTGCTGAGTCATGCCAACTCCTTTGGAAGTGCCTGCGGATCACCCATATGGTTGCGCGATGCGCGTAATTCAACCTGCCGTGAGCGCAGGCGATGCATCGAGCTTACTGGGTTTTACAAACGTGCGCCGATGCGCACAACGCAGACCAATGACCGCCGGACGGCGGGTGTTTGGCGGCTATCGACAGCCGATTCCGCTAGAATCGGTACGACATGAAGGTCTTGACCAGTGCTCAGCGCGTCGCGCGGCCGGTTCGGCACATGACAAAAAACGCCTTCGTTGAACAGACCGATCCTCCGCACGCCCAGCAGCCAAATGACAAGCGCCAAGACACCGAACTTCGATCCGAAAGACTTCCGCGCGGCGCTCGGCCAGTTCGCGACCGGCGTCACGGTCATCACCACGCGCACGGAGTCGGGGCAACTCATCGGTATCACGGCGAGTTCGTTCAATTCGGTGTCACTCGACCCGCCGCTCGTGCTGTGGAGTCTCGCGACCAAATCGGCATCCATGCCGGTGTTCCGCTCGAACAGTCATTACGTGGTGAACGTGCTGGCCGCGACGCAGCTCGATCTGTGCCGGCGCTTCGCCACGGTCAAGGGCGACCGTTTCGCGGGCGTCTCGCACGCGGCGGGCGATTCGGGCATGCCGGTGCTGGACGGCGCGATTGCGTGGTTCGAATGCCATAACCGCAGCCGCTACGACGAAGGCGATCACGTGATCTTCGTGGGCGAAGTGGAACGCTGCGGCGTGCGCAGCGCGAGCGAACTCGCCGCGCCGCTGGTCTTTCACGCGGGCGAGTTTCACACGCTCGGATCGCTCAAGTCTTGACGCCGCTTTAGCCTTTGTTCGACGCAAGCCGGTCCGGCTGTTCGATCAGCGCGACGGGAACGCCCGCATCGTCCTTCATGGTCTGAAGCACGATATTCGAGCGGATGTCGATCACGCCCGGCGCTTTGTACAGCTTGGTGAGAATGAAATCCGAGTAGTGCTTGAGGTTGTGCGCCAGCACGCGCAACACGTAATGCGTGTCGCCCGTCACGACGAACGCGCCGACCACTTCCGGCCACTCGCGCACGGCGGATGCGAACTTCTCATGCCAGTTGTCCTGATCGTTGCGCATGGACACATGCACGAACGCTTCCAGTTCGATGCCCAGCCGTTCCCGGTCCAGACACGCGCGATAACTCGCGATGACCCCTTCCTCTTCGAGCAACCTCATTCGGCGCAGGCACGCCGACGGCGACAGCGAAATGCGCTCCGCCAGGTCCAGGTTGCTGATCCGCCCATCTTCCTGCAGTACCGCCAGAATCCGGCAATCCGTAGCATCGAGCGTGAATCCGGTCATTCTTAGCTCCCCAAGCCCCTTTCATCGAATTATGTTCTAAGTACAGCGTTTTCGGGTGGTTATTTTGCAATCACTTTTCGAGATAACACGGCTATGATTTGACGCATCTTCACGCTTTCTGCTAGGCGCGCCATGAAGCTTTATGACATTTCGCCGCCGATCGACACCGGCACGCCGGTTTGGCCGGGCGATACGCCGGTGCGCATCGAGCGCGTGTGGCGCATGGAAGCGGGCTCGCCGGTGAACGTCGCGCGGCTCACGCTGTCGCCTCACACCGGCGCGCATGCCGATGCCCCGCTCCACTACGACCGCGACGGCGCGGCCATCGGCGCGGTCGCGCTGGATACGTATATCGGCGCGTGCCGGGTCGTGCATTGCATCGGCGCGCGGCCGCTTGTGCTGCCCGAACACATCGCCGCTTTTCTCGACGATGCCCCGCCGCGCATGCTTCTGCGTACTTACGAACGCGCGCCGCATCACGCGTGGGACAGCGATTTCTGCGCGGTCGCGCCGCAGACCATCGACCTGCTGGCGAGCCGTGGCGTGAAACTGATCGGCATCGACACGCCTTCGCTCGATCCGCAGGAGTCGAAAACGATGGACGCGCATCACCGCATCCGCGCGCACGGCATGGCGATTCTCGAAGGCCTCGTGCTGGACGACATCGCGCCGGGCGACTATGAACTGATCGCGCTGCCGCTCAAATTGGCCTCGCTCGATGCCAGCCCGGTGCGCGCCGTGCTGCGCTCGCTGGCGTGAATCATCTCCGAATATAGGGACTTTTCGATGAAACATCGTGACGAAGCCGTGTCACTGGACCGTGACGATCCGCTCAACGCCCTGCGCGATCAGTTCGCGCTGTCCGATGGCGTGATCTATCTCGACGGCAATTCGCTCGGCGTGCCGCCGAAAGCCGCCGCCGCGCGCGCCGCCGCCGTGATCGCCGAGGAATGGGGCGATGGCCTGATCCGAAGCTGGAACACCGCCGGCTGGTTCGCGCTGCCCAAGCGACTCGGCAACAAGCTCGCGCCGCTGATCGGCGCAGGCGAGGATGAAGTCGTCGTCACGGACACGATTTCGTCGAACCTGTTCAAGGTGCTTTCGGCGGCGCTGAAGCTCGCGAACGAGCGCGATCCGAAGCGGCGCGTGATCGTCTCCGAACGTTCGAACTTTCCGACGGATTTGTACATCGCGCAGGGTTTGATCGCGCAGTTGGATCGCGGCTATGCGTTGCGTCTGGTGGATGATCCTTCCGAGCTTTCATCCGCCATCGACGAACGCACGGCAATCGCGATGATCACGCACGTCAACTACCGCACCGGCCACATGCACGACATGGCTGCGCTCACACAGACGATTCATCGCGCGGGCGCGCTCGCGGTCTGGGATCTCGCGCATTCGGCGGGCGCGGTGACGGTGGATCTGAACGGCGTAGGCGCGGATTACGCGGTCGGCTGCACGTATAAATATCTGAACGGCGGGCCGGGTTCGCCTGCGTTCGTTTGGGTGCCGAAACATCATCAGAATTCGTTTTCGCAGCCGCTGTCGGGCTGGTGGGGACACAAAAAGCCGTTCGAGATGGACCCGGTGTATCGTCCCGACGATGGCATCGGGCGCTTTCTGTGCGGCACGCAGCCGATCGTCTCGATGGCGCTGGTCGAATGCGGGCTCGACGTGTTCCTGCAAACGGATATGCAGACCTTGCGCCGCAAGTCGCTGGCGTTGAGCGATCTGTTCATCGAACTGGTGGAAGCGCGTTGCGGCGCGTTTCCGCTGACGCTCGCCACGCCACGCGACCACGCGCGGCGCGGCTCGCAGGCGAGCTTCGAGCATCCGAACGGTTATGAGGTGATGCAGGCGCTGATCGCGCGCGGCGTGATCGGCGATTATCGCGAGCCACGTATTCTGCGCTTCGGCTTCACGCCTTTGTACACGCGTTTCGTCGATGTCTGGGACGCCGTGGAAGTGCTGCGCGACGTGCTCGCGACCGAAAGCTGGCGCGCGCCGCAATTCGCCGAACGCGCCTCGGTGACGTGAGGGATTCGATCATGAGCGACGACACAAAAGGCTGGCACGACGCCAAGCTCGACTTCTCGAAATCGATGAGCTACGGCGATTACCTCTCGCTCGATTCGCTCCTGAACGCGCAGCATCCGCGCTCGCCGGAACACGACGAGATGCTTTTCATCGTGCAGCATCAGACCAGCGAACTGTGGATGAAGCTCGCGCTGCACGAGTTGCACGGCGCGCTGGCGGCGGTCACGCGCGATGAATCGCAGATTGCGTTCAAGATGCTCGCGCGCGTGTCGCGTATCTTCGAGCAACTGGTGCAAGCGTGGAGCGTGCTCGCGACCATGACGCCTTCCGAATATGTGGCGATGCGGCCTTATCTCGGTTCGTCGTCGGGGTTTCAATCGCATCAATATCGGCAGATCGAGTTCATGCTGGGCAACAAGAATGTGCAGATGCTCAAGCCGCACGAGCACCGCGCGGAAACGCATGACGCGGTGCGCGCGGCGTTAGAAGCGCCCTCCTTCTACGATGAAGTCATCCGCATGCTCGCGCGGCGCGGCTTCGCGATCGACCCTGCGCGGCTCTCGCGCGACTGGACGCAGCCCACGCTCTACGACGAATCCGTCGAAGCGGCATGGCTCGCGGTGTATCGCGATCCCAAGGCGCATTGGGAGCTTTACGAAATGGCGGAAGAACTCGTCGATCTGGAAGACGCGTTCCGGCAATGGCGCTTCCGGCATGTGACGACGGTGGAACGCATCATCGGCATGAAGCAGGGCACGGGCGGCACGGCGGGCGCGTCTTATCTGCGCAAGATGCTGGATGTCGTGCTGTTTCCCGAGTTATGGCACGTGCGGACCGTGCTCTAGTTTTCTTCTTTATGCGAGACGCGCGGCCAGCGTCCTGAGCTTCGGTCCGATCGTCTCGCGAAAGTAAGCCTCATCCATCGACGATGCCGGTCCGCTGCTCGACAGCACGAGCCATCGGCCATGACGGACATCGCGCAAAGGCGCGGCGACGGCGTTGACGTCCTCGTGCCACTCGCGGAAGGAATAGCAGCAGCCATCGCGGGCGAAGTCTTCGATCGATTGGCGGGCGGCTTCCACTTCGTTTTCGTTTCCTTCGGATGCCAGTTCGTTGAGCAGCGTTTCACGCGCGTCCGGTTCCTGCACGGCGAGATACGCGCGGCCCATCGAACTCGTCAGCATCGACAAACGCGATCCCGGCGCCAGGCCGAGCGTCAGCGCGGTTTCGCTGCGGATCGTCTCCAGATAGATCATGTCCAGACCGTCGCGGCAGGCGAGCGATACCGCCGCGCCAATCTCGCGCGCAAGCGTGCGCATGTGCGGACGCGCGAGTTCCAGCGTGTCGGCACCGGCCAGCAACGTGAAGCCAAGCGACAGCACGCCAGTGTCGAGCGCGTATTTGCCGGCGGCATCGTCGAAACGCAGATAGCCTAGCGTCGTGAGCGTGTAGGCGAGACGGTTGACGGTCGCCTTCGGCAAACCCGTTCGTTCGACGAAATCGCGATTGCCGAGCAAGGTCTCGCCGGGACGAAACACGCGCAGCAATTCAAGGCCGCGTGCGAGCGCGACCACGAACTTGCGCTCGTCGATGGCATCGGACGAAGATGGGTTAGATGCGGGATTCGTCGGGTTGGAGCGTGAAGACATCGAATGCTAGACTGGCCCGTGATTTTCAAAACATTGTTCCGCCAGGCGGAACTCGTGTCAAGCCGATGCTTTTCACGCGCCCTAACGATTGCCACAGGAGAACGCTCATGGCCGACGCCGCATTCAACTGGGAAGACCCGCTGCTGCTGGATCATCAACTCAACGAAGACGAACGCATGGTGCGCGATGCCGCGCGCGCGTACGCGCAGGACAAGTTGCAGCCGCGCGTGACGCTGGCGTTCCGCGAGGAAAAAACCGATGCGTCGATCTTCCGCGAGATGGGCGAACTCGGCTTGCTCGGCCCGACGATTCCCGAGCAATACGGCGGACCGGGCCTCAATTACGTGTGCTACGGCCTGATCGCGCGCGAAGTCGAACGCGTGGATTCCGGCTATCGCTCGATGATGTCGGTGCAGTCGTCACTCGTGATGGTGCCCATCTACACCTTCGGCAGCGAGGCGCAAAAGCAAAAGTACTTGCCGAAGCTCGCGCGCGGCGAATGGATCGGCTGCTTCGGCCTGACCGAGCCGAACGCGGGCTCCGATCCGGCCAGCATGACCACACGCGCGAAGAAGGTCGATGGCGGCTTCTCGCTGTCCGGCACGAAGATGTGGATCTCGAACTCGCCGATCGCGGATGTCTTCGTCGTCTGGGCGAAGCTGGAGGAAGACGGCAAGGACCAGATTCGCGGCTTCATTCTGGAGAAAGGCTGGAAGGGACTCAGCGCGCCCGCGATTCACGGCAAGGTCGGATTGCGTGCATCGATTACCGGCGAAGTGGTGATGGACGAAGTGTTCGTCCCTGAGGAAAACATGCTGCCGGATGTGCGCGGGCTCAAAGGTCCGTTCACCTGTTTGAACTCGGCGCGCTATGGCATCTCGTGGGGCGCGCTCGGGGCGGCAGAAGCGTGCTGGCATACCGCGCGTCAATACACGCTCGATCGCAAGCAATTTGGCCGTCCGCTTGCCGCCAATCAGTTGATTCAGAAGAAGCTTGCTGATATGCAGACCGAGATCACGCTCGGCCTTCAAGGCGTGCTGCGCCTTGGCCGCATGAAGGACGAAGGCACGGCGGCAGTCGAGATCACCTCGATCATGAAGCGCAACTCGTGCGGCAAGGCGCTGGAAATCGCGCGGCTTGCGCGCGACATGCTCGGCGGCAACGGCATCTCGGACGAGTTCGGCGTGGCGCGTCATCTGGTCAACCTCGAAGTAGTCAATACGTATGAAGGCACGCACGATATCCACGCGCTGATCCTCGGCCGCGCGCAAACGGGCATTCAAGCGTTCTTCTGACCGTGAACGACGTACGAGCTTTGTAACTTTCGATGTGCGCCTGAAACTTTTACGGGTCAGATCCTCTCCACTTCCAACGGTGTCGAAGGTTTGACGAGGGCGCGCGCGTTTCACCATCTTTTGTTCGACTGGAACGAAACCTGCGTCGTCCACCTTGGCCATGGGCCTCCTCGTCAGCGACCGCATCTTTGGTTACGATTCGCGTAGCCTCACCGATTGGAGCCTTTAATGTCAGAAATCAATAAGGAGCGATTCATGTCGGACATCAAAACCGTTCTCGCTGACGCCGAAGATCTGTTGAAGCAAGCGGCTTCCGCCACGGGCGAACGCGCCTCCGAACTGCGCGAAACCGCCATGACACGTCTGAAGCAAGCGAAGGAAAAGGCCGCCGATGCACAGGTCGTCGTGATCGAACGCGGCAAGAAAGCCGCGCGCGCCACGGACGATTACGTGCATGAGCATCCGTGGGCATCGATCGGTATTGCCGCAGGCCTGGGCGCGGTGATCGGACTGCTGATCAACCGCAAGTAAGCATCACGCGGCGGCTGTCTTCCTCGCAATGGCCCGCTGATTGCTAACTCGTTGGCAATCGCGGCCTCTGATCGGGGGAGAGTCGAACCGGACCTCGCGTGCCTTCACAGGCGCGCGACTCCCTGCTCTAGCGCCGGTTTCATCAAAGCGGCGACGCGCCACACCCACGCCTTTCGACCTCAAGCACTCACGCCATGACGACAGAACGGCCCACGCGGCAACCGTCTCCCGGACCCTTGCGACGCATCGTAAGCTCTGCTTTCGCCATCTTCGAGACGCGGCTTGAGCTTATCGGCATCGAGCTTCAGGAGGAGAAGGAACGGCTTATCGGCGTGCTCTTTCTCGGGCTTGCCTCGATGATGCTCGCCATGATGGCGCTCATCTCCCTGACCGTGCTCATCGCCATATTCTTCTGGGACACGTATCGCTGGCAGGCGCTCGGCGGCATCACGCTGCTGTATGCGTTGATCGCGATTGCCTGTGCGCTGCGCGCACGCAGCAGCCTGCGCGCCGCGCCGAACATGTTCGACGACACGCTCGCGGAATTCCGCAAGGATCGCGACACGTTCCGCTCCTGACGCGTTTTTTTGCCGCAAACCGACATCGATCCCATGAGCCAACAAGACGAAACCTTCAAGACGCCCAAGCGCGACAAGACGCAAAAGCTGCGCACGCCGCACATGCGCGCATTGCGCAAGGAACTGCTGATCGCGCGCGCCGATGTCGAACGCATGGAACTGCGGCAGGCATCGGTCGACCTGCGTGAATCGGTGACGCATTTCAGCTTTTTGCGGTTCCTGATGCCGGGCAGTGGCGCGCGGCGAAGCAAGCGTGGCGCGTCGGGTGGCGGCATCGGCAGTATTCTCGGATCGCTGTTTGGTGGTGGCGGCGGCGCTGGCGGCGGTGGGCTTGGGCTGCTGTTCAGGCAGTATCCGATCATCGGGTCCATTGCTTCACTCGTGCTCACCAAACCGGTTCGGACCAAGGTCGTTCACGGCGCGAAACCGGTGCTCAAATGGGGCGGGCTTGGGCTCGCCGCGTGGGAAGCGTGGCGCATCTATCAGCAGATGAAGACGGCCAAAACGGAAACGGCCGCGGATGCGGTTGACCCCACGGTCTTCTGAGTTCATCCTTTTCCCGCCCAACATAAAGACGAGCGCGCCGCATCCAGCGGTGCGCTCGCGCGATTGGCGCGCACACCCGTTGCTTCGACGATGAACGTGCCGCATGCATCGTCCTGCATCGCGCCGGGAATGACGGGAGCGGCTTCGATTGCATATCCACCGTTCGTCGCGGATTCGGGCAATACCGCGAGCCGGTAGATCGCCGTTCCGTTCGATGGCGCCTGATCCTGCCCGGCTTCCAGCGCGATGACATTGCCGTTTGCCGGCATCTGCGCGAAGCGCGCGCTTTCCACGAACTGCACGGCACGCATGAGCGCCGCCGTCGCCTCCAGCCGATGCCCGCGCTCGACGTGCGCCCGATAGGAAGGCAACGCGAACATCGCGATGACCGCCGCGACGCCCAGCACGATCATCAGTTCGAGCAGGCTGAAGCCCCGCCCTTTTTTGCGAAGATGTTTCATCATTCCCTTGTTCAAAATGGTCTGGCAACGACGCGCCGCCAATGCTTCACGCCTTTGTCGATTCGCAGTTGTAGCCACGCTTCCGAATTGGCGTTCTGTCCGAATCCGCGCGCGGTGATGAGATACGACTCGTTCGATGCAACCGTCTCGATGAGGCATTGCGGCACGCGGCGGGCATACGGCCAGTCGGCGAACGGCTTCACGGCAAGCGCGGACGCTCCATCGAACGACGCTTTAGAGCGCCACTGCATCGATTCCTGATTTGACGCTGGCAACGCGGCATCGAGCATTCGGCTACAGCGTAAAAGCGCGCTGTCGGCTGCGTGAAATGCCTGAATGCGTTCGCGCGCCGCCAACGTCGAACGCGACGCCGACAGCGAGGTTTGCAGCCACGCGCTCGCGGTGACGAGCATCATCGCGCTGATGAGCAGGACGATCGGCAACGCCGTGCCTTGGGACGTTTTGCGTCTCACGTTGCGCCTCCGCTGTTCGATGCATTGCGGATCGCGACGCGTCGCCAGAATGCTTGTCGCGTGCGGCCATCGTCGGCAATCGCGGATGTGCCGTCGCAATCGATATAGCTCGCGCGTCGCTTCGCCTGATTCAGATAGCCGCGCACGACGGCGCAAATGTCCAACGCATACGCGCCCTTCCATTGATCGCGAGGGACGGCCGACACGCTAACCGGGCTGGATATATTTGGAAGCCAAACCATCACCCGCATGCGCTCGATGCCTTCCACCACCGGCTGCGCCTGCTTGCCGCCGCTTCCGTCGCAATACAACTCGGGTTCGGTGCTCGATGTGCTCGCCTTCGCGTAAAAGCGGTTCGTGATGAAGGCATCGGTGACGGCCTGGCCGAGACAGTCGGTGGGCGCGCCGCTGTTAGTTGGCCAAGTGGAAAGCGCGTCGGCGGCGTAGCGCACTTGCAGTCCGTCCGAATGGCTTGCAAGCGATTCGCACGATGCCGCGGTGTCCGCGCCCGTCACGCGTCCTTGCGCGCAGGCGAAAAGCGGTGCATCGACAATCGAGTCGGCCGATGCGAAGCCCGCCATCTGCGCTTGCTGACCGATGAGATCCAGCGCGACGGCTGCGGCATCGTGCATGCGCGCGGCGTCGTCGGCGCGTTCGAACGCCATGCGTTGCGAGCGATACAACGACAACACTGCGGTCACGATCAGCAAGCCGAGCGCGAGCGCAATCGTGAGTTCGAGCAGCGTGTGGCCGCTTGTGCTTCGAGGACGGGAGTTCATCGCGCGAACGCCACGGCAATGCATGAGGCCGTCGCTTTCGCCAGCGTTTCGGGACACGGGTCCGTGCGATCGTCCGCGCGCCAGCTTACCGTGGCGATGCGCACGCCATCGGCGCGATCCGTCACGGCGACGTCGCCCTCGGGAAGCATCGCGGCCGCTCTGGTTCGCCATTGCGACAACGCCGTCGCGCGATCCGCATCGCTGCGTATGCTTTCGACGACCGAATCCGCGATCAGCGCGGCACGTTCGCGCAATAACGCGAGACGTTCTCCGCGTGCCAATGCGTTTTGCATCGCGATGAAACCGAGCGCCGTCACCGCCGTGATGGAGAGCGCGATCAACACTTCGATCAGCGAATCGCCCTTTTGAAGCGCACGTTGCATCATGCCGACGCTCCGCAAGCGCCTTGTGTAATCCGCGCACGCCCACCCGCTGCAAGCCTCACACACCGATGCGCCTTCGAATCCGCCCCACGCGGACCGAAATCGAAGCTGCGAAAACCGCCGATCACCTGGCCCGAAGGCGGCGTGAACGCAAGATCGGTCGTTGCACCTGAGATGGCGACCGGCGTCATCGCCGGCTGCATGCGCAGGAGTGTCGGCGTGCCATCGACATCGACGAACAAGCCCCATCCGCACGACCAGTCCGCGATGCCGTCATCGCAACTCTTGCCCGACACCAGACAGCGCCGCGCGGCATCGATCCGGCAAAGCGTGACGCGCGCACCGCGCCGCGTGGCTTCGGCGCGCGCCAAGGAGAGGGTGGAAATCAGCGCGCGGGCGCGGGCATCGACCTGATCGCGCAACTGCCACGCGAAAAACGACGGCGTGGCGAAGGCCGCGACGATCGCCATCACGGCCAGCACGACGCAAAGCTCGACCAGCGTGAAGCCGGACCGACGTGAGCGGTTCATCTGCATCCCTTATGGAATCGGAAACGATGACCACTCTATCGACACGCCACGCTCGCCGCCATTGGCCGAACGGCCAGGCCGAATGGCCGATGTTCAGCGCGTTTGCGTCACGGCAGACTGCGCGAGCGAACTACTCGAAAGGAACGGGAAAGGATGAAGAAATACTCAGCGCTTGCGCGATGCGGATTTCTTGGGCGCCGCGCGACGGAACTCTTCGAGCACGTCCTCGAACTCGGAGACATCCTCGAAACGCTTGTAGACGGACGCGAAGCGCACGTAGGCGATGGTGTCGAGCTGGCGCAACTCGTTCATCACAAGCTCACCCAGACGCTCGCTCTGAATTTCGCGCTCGCCCGAACCGAGCAGTTGATATTCGATGCGCGAAGCCGCGGCATCGATGGCATCGGCGGCGACCGGACGCTTTCTCAGCGCAAGCTGCATGCTCGCGACGATCTTGCGCCGGTCGAATTCCGCGCGCGTGCCGTCCTTCTTCACGACAGACGGCAGCGCGAGTTCAACGCGTTCATACGTGGTGAAGCGCTTGTCGCAGGAAGGACAGCGCCGCCGCCGCCGAATGGCTGCGCCATCCTCCGACACGCGGGAATCGACGACCTGGGTGTCTTCGTGTCGGCAGAATGGGCAGCGCATCGGGGCGTGTCTCGGGGATTGACGATATCAACGATAGACGGGGAAGCGCTGCGTCAGCTCGGCCACCTGCGCGCGCACGCGTTCGATGGCCGCCTGATCTTCCGGATGATCCAGCACATCGGCGATCAGATTGCCGACGATCTCCGCTTCCTTCGTGCCGAAGCCGCGCGTGGTCATCGCGGGCGAACCGAGACGCACGCCGCTCGTGACGAACGGCTTTTCCGGATCGTTCGGAATGGCGTTCTTGTTGACCGTGATGTGCGCGGCGCCGAGCGCGGCTTCCGCTGCCTTGCCGGTGATCTTCTTCGCGCGCAGATCGACCAGCATGACGTGGCTCTCCGTGCGGCCCGACACGATACGCAACCCGCGCTTCACCAGCGTTTCGGCGAGCACGCGCGCGTTGTCGAGCACGGCTTGCTGATACGTCTTGAACTCGGGCGCGAGCGCTTCCTTGAAGGCGACGGCCTTCGCCGCGATCACGTGCATGAGCGGGCCGCCCTGAATGCCGGGGAAAATAGCCGAGTTAACTTGCTTCTCGAATTCCGCCTTCATCAGGATGACGCCGCCGCGCGGACCGCGCAGGCTCTTGTGCGTGGTCGTGGTGACGAAATCGGCGTGCGGCACCGGGTTCGGATACAGACCCGCCGCGACCAGACCGGCGTAATGCGCCATGTCCACCATGAAATACGCGCCGACCGCCTTCGCGACCTTCGCCATGCGTTCGAAGTCGATGCGCAGCGCAAAAGCCGACGCGCCCGCGACGATCAGCTTCGGCTTGTGCTCGTTGGCGAGCGCTTCGAACTTGGCATAATCGATATCTTCGGCTTCGTTCAAACCGTAGCTCACCACGTTGAACCACTTGCCCGACATATTCACCGGCGAGCCGTGCGTGAGGTGACCGCCTTCGGCGAGGCTCATGCCCATGATCGTGTCGCCCGGCTTGAGCACGGCGAAGAACACGCCCTGATTGGCTTGCGAGCCGGAATTCGGCTGCACGTTCGCGGCTTCGGCGCCGAACAGTTGCTTCACGCGATCGATCGCGAGTTGCTCGACGATATCGACATATTCACAGCCGCCGTAATAGCGCTTGCCCGGATACCCTTCGGCGTACTTGTTGGTCAGTTGCGAACCTTGCGCGGCCATGACGGCGGGCGAGGTGTAGTTCTCCGACGCGATCAGTTCGATGTGATCTTCCTGACGGCGGTTTTCCTGATCGATGGCCTTGAGCAGTTCGGGATCGATCTTGGCGAGGGTACTTTCGGCTCTGTCAAACATACGTTTTCCGTGAGATCTAAACAGGTTGACCGGACCGCGCGCGCAGGCTTCGAGAAACCTTTCGAGCAGACGCAGGAAACGCCGGACACCAGATGGGCCCGGACGCGACGGATGAGGGAAGACTCCGGTTTCGCGGGACGGACAGCCACCGGCAACGCAGCGACGGCGTGCGGATCTCAGCTGCCCAGGCGAACGGCAAAACGACACTCCGCGCTTCCTGATGGGTCGTTCCACCTTGGATCCGAAGATCCTATCGCCAGTCACGCGGAGTTTGAGCGTTACAGTTTAATAGGCGGCCGAAGTTTAGGCAACCGGCCGCCGGGCCCGTCCGGCGCGCACTTCGCGGTGATCGACGCACGATCGTTCGCACAGACGATTACTTGCCGCGATGCATCATTGGAAGTACTCTTGGCGCCCATGCCGGACGCCTGCCCGCGCCTGGAACGCATTCGCTCGTTTCGCCCACTTCTCTGCCCCCGGAGCCCACTCATGATCGTTTTCGTCACCGGCGCTTCTGCCGGATTCGGCGCCGCCATTGCCCGTAGTTTCGTCAAGGGCGGTCATCGCGTAATCGCGGCTGCGCGTCGGCGTGACCGGCTCGCCGCGCTGTCGTCCGAACTCGGCGATGCCCTCCTCCCGCTCGAACTCGATGTGCGCGACGAAGCCGCGATCGAGAAGGCGATTGCATCGTTGCCGGAAGCGTTCGCCCAAGTCGATGTGCTCGTCAACAATGCAGGTCTCGCGCTCGGTCTCGAACCGGCGCACAAGGCGAGCCTCGATGACTGGAAGAACATGATCGACACGAACTGCACGGGCCTCGTGACCGTCACGCGTGCGCTCCTGCCGGGCATGGTCGAACGCAATCGCGGTCACGTGTTCAATCTTGGTTCGGTCGCGGCGAACTATCCGTATCCGGGCGGGAATGTCTATGGCGCGACCAAGGCTTTCGTGCGCCAGTTCAGCCTGAATCTGCGTGCGGATCTCGCCGGTACTGCGCTGCGTGTGACCGACATCGAACCGGGTCTGTGCGGCGGCACCGAGTTCTCCAACGTGCGCTTCAAGGGCGACGACAGCAAGGCCGCATCGGTCTATAAGGACGTGCAACCGCTGACGGCGGAAGACATCGCGGACGCGATCTACTGGATCGCCACGCGCCCGGCGCATGTCAACATCAACACGATCGAGATGATGCCGGTCGCGCAGACCTTCGGACCGTTGCAAATACACCGCGGATAAATCGCAGGAAACCCGCGTATTTGGCGACGCCGCTTCGGCTTCCGGTAAAATGCCCGCGATGAATATTTGTCAAAAAGCGAGCCGGAGCGGGCCACGTAGCCGCCGCGCGAGCGGAGTGGCGCAAAGGTGAGCAATACATTGGTATTCGAGTGGCCGATTCGGGTGTATTACGAGGACACCGACGCCGGCGGCATCGTTTTCTACGCGAACTACCTGAAGTTCTTCGAGCGGGCGCGCACCGAATGGCTGCGCGCGTGCGGCGTCGATCAGCAGCGGTTGGCCGAGTCGGACGGCGTCGTGTTCGTCGTGAGGCGGACGGCGGTCGAATATTCCTCGCCCGCGCGTCTCGACGATCAGATCCGCGTGGCGAGCCGCATCGAACGGCTGGGTCGCGCATCGGTGGATTTTCATCAGGAAGCGTGGCGCGGCGACGTGCTGCTCGCGAGCGGAGACATTCGCATCGCGTCGGTGGATCGTGTGTCGATTCGCCCCGCGCCCGTACCGGATTCCGTGCTCGAAGGACTGCGGCGCGGCCCGAATTTCAACCCGGCTTGATTCACGATGACATCAGCGCGCGCTTCGGCGCAGCAACGCACCTCTCAGCAAGCGCCCGCCACGGCGTTGCTTTCGTTCCATTCACACTCGATTCGCGAACAACTGACGCGCCTCTGATCGGACGGCCCTCGCGGACGTCATAGCGGACCTTTATGGAAAACACCCAAGACCTGTCGATCGTTTCCCTCGTCATCCATGCGAGCCTGCTCGCGCAGGCCGTGATGGCGCTGTTGCTGCTGCTGTCGCTGCTTTCGTGGACGTTCATCTTCCGCAAATGGTTCGCGATTCGCCGCGCGCGGGTGCAGACCGAACGCTTCGAACGCGATTTCTGGTCGGGCGGCGACCTGCAGCAGCTTTATCAGAGCGCGGCGAACAATCGCCACACCATCGGCGCGCTGGAGCGTATCTTCGAATCCGGCATGCGCGAATTCCTGAAGGGCAAAGAGCGCCGCATCAGCGATCCGAGCGCGATTCTCGACGGTTCGCGCCGTGCCATGCGCGCCGCCTTTCAGCGCGAAATGGACGTGCTCGAAGCGAATCTCGCGTTCCTTGCATCGGTGGGCTCGGTCAGTCCGTATATCGGTCTGTTCGGCACGGTGTGGGGCATCATGAATTCGTTCCGGGGTCTCGCCAACGTGCAGCAGGCGACGCTCGCGAACGTGGCGCCGGGTATCGCGGAAGCGCTGGTGGCGACCGCCATCGGTCTGTTCGCCGCGATTCCGGCCGTGGTCGCCTATAACCGTTATGCGCACGACATCGACCGCTTGGCGATTCGCTTCGAGACTTTCATCGAAGAGTTCTCGAACATTTTGCAGCGTCAGGCGCACTGAGCGCGTACTAACCGAATACGAAGGAGTCCGCGATGGCAGGCCCGACCCGTTCCAGCATGCGCGGCAGTTCACGCCGCGCGATGGCCGATATCAACGTCGTGCCGTATATCGACGTGATGCTCGTGCTGCTCGTCATCTTCATGGTGACGGCGCCGCTCGTGTCGCCTTCGATCATCAACCTGCCGACCGTGGGCAACGCGCAGCCGCAGGAACAGCAGCCTCCGCTCGTCATCAACATCAAGGCGGATGGCAGCATGAATGTTCGCTATAAGGAAGACGGCGGGCAGACGCAGGAACAGCGCATGACGAAGGAAGACCTCAATACGTTCGTGCTCAACCGGCAGGAATCGCATCCGGATCAGCCGGTCGTGATCGCGGCAGACAAGACCGTGAAGTATGAAGTCGTCATGAACGTGATGTCGGATATGAAGGCGCGCGGGGTCAAGCGCGTCGGGTTGCTAGTCAAATCGCAATGATCGGTTCGCGGAACAATCAGCAACGCCCGCCGCGCGCATCGTCCGCGCGGCCCATGCGTCCGCCGCGTGAGCGCGGTACGGGGAAGGCGTTCGCGCTCGCAGCGCTCATGCATGTGCTGCTGATCTGGCTGCTGTATCACGGCATCAACTGGCAGAACAACACGCCTGCGGGCGCCGAAGCCGAAATCTGGACCGAGATTCCGGATACGCCCGCGCCCACGCCCCGCCCCGCTCCACCGCCGCCTGCGCCCGTGAGGGTTCAGCCCGCGCCGCCGCCCGCGAAGGACGAGGATGCGGACATCGCGCTGCAGGAGAAGAAGCGCAAGCAGCAGGAAGCCGCCGCGCGCGATGCCCAGCTTGCCGAGCAGCGCCGTCAGCAGGAACAGGCGCAGCAGGAAGCGGAAGCGAAGCGTCAGCAGCAAGTGGCCGCGCAAGCCGCCGCCGCAGCCGCGCTGCAAAAAGCGATGCAGGACAAGCAGAAGCAGATCGAACAGCAGCGTCAGGCCGATCTGCAAAAGCAGCAGCAACAACAGCAACAGCAGAAGGCGCAACAGGACAAGGCGCGTCAGCAGCAAGCCGCCGATCAAAAGGCCGAACAGCTCAAGGAACAACAGGAAGCGAAGGCGAAATCCGACGCGCAAGCCAAGGCGAAAGCCGATGCCGACGCGAAAGCCAAGGCAGCGGCACAAGCCAGGGCGAAGGCCGACGCAGAAGCGAAAGCGAAGGTCGATGCAGACCGCAAAGCACGCCTTGCCGCGTTGCAAGGTCAGTTGGGGGGCGGCACGGCAGCAAGCGGCGAAGGCCTCGCGAAGAGCGGCACGGCCAAGGGCGCAGGCGGCAACGCGACCTCGGCGGGTTACGCGGAGAAGGTTCAGCGGCGCGTGCGGCCGTTCCTCGTGTGGTCGGGTGAAGCAGCCGGTCTCGAAACGACTGTGGCGGTTCGCTGCTCGCCTTCGGGCACCCTGCTTTCCGCGACGATCACGCGTTCGAGCGGCAATGACCAGTTCGACCAGGCAGCGCTGCGCGCGGTACAACGCGCCGATCCGATGCCGACCGATATCGACGGGAAAGCGCCGCCGAGCTTTTTCATCAAGCTGCATCCGGCGGAATGACGGCATGCTAAGCGCCTTGACAGGAACAAATTGTGCAACCGCGGGTCTGTTTTTCGGTCTCAGACCTTGACCTTTGCTACTTTCCGGACTTTTAACAGCATGAGTTTGATGACGAAGCTTGGCCTGAAAACACTTTTTGCGTCTTGCCTGCTGGCCGCAGGCGCTGCCGCGCACGCCGAACTCACGGTCGTCGTGACCGGCGTCGGCTCCACGCAATTCCCGATCGCGACGGCCAACTTCGCCAACGAGGCAAGTTCGTCGCAGCAAGTGAGCGCGATCATCCGTCAGGATTTGCAGCGCAGCGGCCGCTTCAACAACATCGATGCGGGCAGCACGCCGGTGTCGGAAGCCGATTCGGTCGATCTCGGCACGTGGAAGGCGAAAGGCGCGAACGCGTTCGTCGCGGGCAGCGTCAACAAGCTGCCGAACGGGCAGTACGAAGTGCGCTTCCGTCTGTATGACACGGTGAGCCAGCAGAACCTCGGCGGCCTGTCGCTCGTGTCCGGCGAAGGCGGTCTGCGCATGAGCGCGCACAAGATCGCGGATTACATCTACGCCAAGCTGCTCGGCGGGCGCGGCGTGTTCGCGACGCGTCTGTCCTATGTCATCCAGACGGGCGGGCGTTATCAGTTGCAGATTTCCGATTCGGACGGTCAGGACGCGAAGATCGCCCTCTCCAGCCCCGAGCCGATCATCTCGCCGGCGTGGTCGCCGGATGGCACGAAGGTCGCCTACGTGTCGTTCGAGAAGAAGAAGCCGGTGGTGTATATCCACGATCTGCCGACGGGACGCCGCGTGGTCGTGTCGAATCAGAAGGGCAACAACAGTGCACCGGCGTGGTCGCCGGATGGCCGCAAGCTCGCGGTCGCTTTGTCGCGCACGGGCAATACGCAAATATTCGAAGTCAATGAAGACGGCTCTGGCCTGCGCCGTCTCACGCAAGGCAGTTCCATCGACACCGAGCCGTTTTTCTCTCCCGATGGCAACTGGATTTATTTCACGAGCGATCGCGGCGGCCAACCGCAGATCTACAAGATGCCGGCGGGCGGGGAATCCGCCGGCGCGGCCCAGCGGGTCACGTTTACGGGTTCGTACAACACGAGCCCGCGCGTGAGTCCGGACGGCAAGCAACTCGCGTACATTTCGCGCACGGGCGGCGGCTTCAAGCTGTATTTGCAGGACCTCGGGTCCGGCACGGCGACGGGGCTGACCGATACGACGCATGACGAATCGCCGAGCTTCGCGGCGAATGGTCAGTACATCCTCTACGCCACCCAAGTGAACGGACGTGGCGTGTTGGCGGCTGTGTCGACCGATGGTCGCACGCGGCAAGTCTTGTCAGTTCAGGGCGGTGTGGTGCGCGAGCCGTCCTGGGGTCCGTTCATGCAATAAGTCCAGCAATAACGTTTCACATACAACGTTCAGCTACAACACAAGGAGAGGTACCATGATGTCGAAACTTCGTATCGGCCTGGCAGTTGCGATGGTCGGCGCATTGGCGGCGTGTCATTCGGGCGTGAAGCTCGATGAAGGCGCAAACAAAGGCGGAACCAGCACGCAGCCGAATCCGACGGACGTGAAGCAGGTCAACATCGACCCGCTGAACGACCCGAACAGCCCGCTCGCGAAGCGCAGCATCTATTTCGACTTCGACAGCTATGCCGTGAAGGACGACTATCAGCCGCTGCTGCAACAACACTCGACGTACCTGAAGAGCCATCCGGAGCGTCACGTCCTGATCCAAGGCAACACCGACGAACGCGGCACGAGCGAGTACAACCTCGCGCTCGGTCAGAAGCGTGCGGAAGCGGTGCGTCGCGCCATGTCGCTGATGGGCGTGGCCGATTCGCAGATGGAAGCCGTGAGCCTCGGCAAGGAAAAGCCGATGGCGACGGGTCATGATGAATCGTCGTGGGCGCAGAACCGCCGCGCGGATCTCGTCTACCAGCAGTAATCCCAGCAACGTAACCAGTCACGGGTGAGTCGCCCTATGTTGTATCGCTTTTCCTTGCTGCGCGTGGGCGCAGCCGCGTGCGTCGTCGGTTCGATGCTGTCCGGCGCGCCTGCGCACGCCGGCGTCTTCGACGACAACGAAGCGCGTCAAGCCGTGCTCGATCTGCGCACCAAGACTGATGGCTTGACCAATCAGTTGCAGGCTGCTCAGCGCACGATCCTCGATCAACAGAATCGCATCGACCAGTTGAATCAGCAGGTCGCGACGGTTCGTGGTCAGAACGAGGACTTGTCCAATCAGGTCGCGACGCTGCAGAAGCAGCAGAAGGACTACTACGCCGATCTCGACACGCGTCTCAAGAAGTTCGAGCCGCAGCAGGAGACGATCGACGGCGTGTCCGGCGCGGTGCAGCCTGGCGAGACGGAGGCGTTCAACGCAGCGTCGACTCAGTTCCGTAACGGGGACTACAAGAACGCCGCGGCGTCGTTCAAGACGTTCGTGGCGAAGTATCCGCAGAGCCCGTATCAGCCGACCGCGCAGTATTGGCTCGGCAACGCGTTGTATGCACAGCGCGACTACAAGGGCTCGACTGCGATTTGGCAGAATCTGGTGAAGACGTACCCGACGCATCCGCGCGCGCCTGAGGCCTTGCTCGCGATCGCGAATAACCAGATCGAGCAAGGCCAGAAGGCTGCGGCCAAGCAGACGTTGAGTCAGATCATCTCGCAGTATGGTGGCACTGAGGTCGCGCAGACGGCGCAGAGCAAGATGTCGCAGGTGAAGTGAGCGGCGTTTTCATCGCTCATGTCATCGAAGAAGGCGCCCGCTGACTGTGATGCTGCGGGCGTTTTTCGTTCTACGTTTCGCGCAATGATCAGCCGGATTGGGTTGACAGATAGCTGAACCGGCAATTATAATTTTGCCTCTTTGGGTCGTTAGCTCAGCTGGTAGAGCAGCGGACTTTTAATCCGTTGGTCACAGGTTCGAATCCCGTACGGCCTACCAAAGAAATCAAGCAGATAGCCCGGTCTTCGTGACCGGGCTTTTTGTTTTGCGCGGTCCGTGTAGGCACTGTGTAGGCAAAGCTAATCAATACGACTCGCGCGCGTTTCTTTCCTTAGCAGTGCTTTGCTATCTCAAAAACGCAAAACTGCATGGGCAAATTTTGACGCTCTCATAGAATCAAGATCGCGGGGCGGTGGCGTATTCTTGAAGTCCGGCGCATGGTTGCGCCGGAAACAGGTTTAGCAGCCTGTCAGGAACTGGACAAACGAACGGCGACGCTCAACGACGCACGCACGAAAGTCCAGTCATCCGCGATGAATGCGGAAGGCCAGGCTGCGATCGATGCGGCGGACATGGCGCTACAAAAGGGGCAGGCGGCAAAGGACAGCGCCATCGACGAACTGAACGCCTTTGCAAGCCGCGGTTCCGTGGTGTGGCAAGCGCTACTTACGATCGACGCACAAGCGGATTCAACTTCGAAGACGCTGGTCATCACGCTGTCCGACGCCAAGACTGCGATGACCGGTGCAGCGGGTGCGCCGACCCTCGCTCAGTTTTCTGGCACCCACCCGCAAGTCAAGGCGGCGAATGCCCAATCCGATATCGACAGCTTGAAGGGTGCGACTTCCGCCTTAACCATTTACGCGAATATGGTGAGTACGCAAAAATATTTCACTCCCCTGATCGCGAAGATCAACGCATGTCCGACCTCGGCATTGACGGTGTCTGTGACGCCAAATTGACGTTGGAACGCGCACGCGTCCCTCCCAAACCATCAAACAAAAAGCCCAATCACTCGACTGGGCTTTTTGCTTTTCGGCGTGAGCGCGCGCAGCCGCTCAATCGTCCGATGCATCATCCGGCGTGGCCAACTCCACGCGCACTTCGCCCACGCTAAGCACTTTGCCTACGACTTTATGGTTTCCCGCGAAGAAGGCAAACGTCAGGACCATCTCCGACGATCCCGAAGTGCCCGTTCTCGCGAGCACGTCGTTCGCCGGGTAAGTCATCGTCGCCATCTTGTGATGCATCATGCCTTTGACCTGGAACGCGCCAATCGTCCCGAGCAAGTAATTCGGCAGGTCTTCGGGCGGAACACCCGTGGGCGGCAGATTGAGATAGAGCTTGCAGAACCAGCCACCCTCCTCGCCCAACTTACTCAGTTTGAGCTTGTCCAGCACGATGTTGACCGTCGTCGGCGTAGTGGACGAGGCGCTCGTGACTGCGCTCGCGTCCGGCGTGGTTTGCAGCGCAAGCGCATTGGCCGTCGCGACGTGCGCGCCAATGACGCCCTGCACCGTCTTCTGACTCGAAGACGGCACCGTGACCTTCACGCTGACCGAATCGTTCGTCACGGAAAGATTCGCTACGCCGCCGAGCGACTGGACGCCGTCTGTCGGCTTCGTTGCGGCGGGCGTGGTAGCGAGCGACAGCAACTTCGGCCGCGTCGTCAGCGGCGTAGGCGGCGTGATCTGCGCCTGAACGCGGATGATATGCCCTTCGTTCGAGCGAGTCTGCGGCGGGAGCACGGTTGGCATCGACGTATTCGCGTATGTGTAGCCGAGGCCGGTGGGATCGATCGTCTTGTTTCGCGCCATCGTCAGATTCGACGCGTAGGTGAACGTCCCCTTCCAATAGCTGTTCGTGCTGGCAGGCATCCGCTTGGGATGCGCGAGTGTCCATGCGTACCACATGCGATCGACCATCGAATGATGCAGATAAAAAATCGGGTCCATGGGTGAAGTCATGTCGGCCATGTATCCGCCGATCAGATCGTGCACTGGATCATGTGGCGCGCTTTCGAACAGGATCTCGAAGTTGTTCGGCAAGCCCGTTTGAAAATTGATGACGCCCGGCTGAAACGGATCGAGCGACAGCGCGTTGTAGACGTCCGTGTTGACGCGCGACGAGTAGAGCGGATTGCCGCTCGATGTATCAAGGAACTCGGCCGGAATGTTCGGGTTCGCGTAATAGTCCCAATACGGCAGCGTCAGGTTGGCGTCGCCGGAAACGGTGCGCAGTTGCTGCTCGAAGTAATACATGTACCCGCGGTGCCAGGCGAGGAAATAGGGAATATCGTGCGGGCAATAGTTGACGTGCGCGTTGACCCAATACAACCACGAGTTCTTGCTGCTTGCGTTGGTGTTCGCCCGCATCACCTGAACGGCGTTGAGGAACGAAGCGTAATGCGTCGTCGTCTTGAACTGCTGCCATTCCATGCGGGTTTTCAAAGCTGTTGCGGAGTGCGATGAAATAGGCAGCGCCATCATCGCTACAGTTGCAGCGGATTCCTTCAGGAAGTCACGCCTGGTACGAGTGTTCGATTTCATGGCTTCTCCAGATGAAACACATCTCTCGTGGCGATCGCGAATGCTCCGGTCACGCCGAAGGAAAGCGGGGACAGTGAGTGCGTGCGGGAAGGTAGCCTCTGATGAATACTGATACGGCTTTTTTGTGGCAAACGTTTGGCTGACCAAGGGCTCCGAAAAACCGTTGGAATCCTAAGTTGCTTTGCTACCGCAAGTGAGATGCTACGTGCGCGCGGTGCGCTTCAATGTTCGACGGCGCACATACCGCATAGAGGCGAAGAAGTCGTTGAACCGAAATTTCACCGGCGATTGTTTCCGATATTCACGCGAGCGTCATGCAGCGGATCGATCAGAGAGGAAAGGTGAGGTGAGATCGTGCTCGCGGCTTTTCTAATGTAATTGGCGAACACTATTTCTCTGTCGAGCGGCACGAAAAACGTAGAGGGCGAACGCCTGCTGCACGGCGTCGTCCTCTGCATGATGCGTGCTCCGATTTACGACAGCTTCTCGAGCAGGATCGGCTTCATGCCGATTTGCACCACACGATTAGCCGGAACGCTGTTCACGGTGCCATCGAGTTGCTTGTACTGCGTGTAGCCCGCCGGAACCGTGAAGGACGTGGTCTGTCCGTCCATCAGACTCGATTTCCATACGACCAGGCCTTTGTAATTGCCCGAGCGCGTGACGGTCACCTGATCCAGGTTGTACACCGATGTCGGCGCGCCCAACGTTGCACCGAGCATCCAGTTATAGACCTGCTGATACGCGACGCCGGGTTCGAGCACGGTTTGTGTCGTCTGCTGCGCGAGCGTGCCCCATTGCGTCGAGTCGAACATGTACCAGATCGAACGCGTGACGCCGCTCGTGAAACTGAGGATCATGAAACGGGCCAGCCAAGCAGATTGTTGGTCCTGTGTCGCGCCATACGGCCAGGAACTATCGCCCCAACTGTGTTCCGTGTCCCAGAGAGGCAATGCGCTCAGGCCATGCTTCGCCATGACGGACTTCAGATTCGCGACCAGCGGCACGATCTGCTCGGGCGCACTGTCGATATAACCGTGGAAGCTCACGATATCCGTGTACGCCGTGCCACCTGCGCTGAAATAACTGTCGAGCCACTGATAGGCGTTTCGGCCCTGCGGCGTCGGCGACAGAACGATGCTGCCTGACGCCTTGATGATCGGATACGCAATCGCCGCCATGGCGATCTGCTCATCCACCGTGCCGGGACCGGTATTCGGCGAGTTCGGCTCGTTCCACAGTTCCCAGTACTTGATCTTGCCTTTATAGCGGTTCGTGATTTGCGTGATGAAGTTGCGCCATGCCGTCAGATTCGGTCTGTCGCAGGAACCTGTCGGCACGCCGCTCGCGCATGAGCCTGTGTTGGTCGAGGCCCACGGCGGAACGTCACAGAAACTGTAGAGGATATCCACGCCGTGATTGACGCCGGCGTTGACCACTGCATCGAGATTGGCCCAGTTATACACGCCGTTCGACGGATTGAGGGTGGCCCACGCGACGTCGGGCCACTGACCCAGCGTCCTCAACGTGTTGAATTTGACGGTTGGCCAAGGTTTATAGGTCGCCGACGAATAGTGCATGCCGAAGAAACTCGCCGGCACGACCGAGCCTGCGCCCGTCGCCGCCTTGCCTACCGCGTTCAGAGCGGCGTCGCCTTGCTGATCGTTTGCGACTGCGGAGTTATTGACCGAACTGCCGACACTGTCGTTGCCGCCGCCGCCGCATGCAGCCAGAACGACGGAGCCGGAGCCCGCCAAAAGAAAATTCAAGAAATTGCGACGCGATGCCGTTATTTCCTTCTCGCTTTCTAAAAGCGAAAGAGAATCCGCGTGACTTTCTATTGACTGCCCTTCGGGGGGATGAATAGGGGTACTAACAAACTTGGACATTGCGATGGATTTTCAAGAATAGCCAACGCAGACCTGGCTGCGCCACGAGCTATAGGGTTTCAGAAGCAAGACCGCCCGCCGTGGTGACGAACATCGTTATTTTTACTTTCTTAGTATCATATCAATATTTTTTTTACATCTTATTACATCGTGTTTGGCACTATTTCAAACAGAAGCGGCTTCTCCAAACGCAATACGCTACGGCAATTTCATGCTCTAGCCTCTCTTAAACCACCGTCTACATTCGCTTTTAGCCGATGTTATGTGCATTTATTTAAAACAAATGCTTACAAATCGGCAAAATAAGCAGGCTTTCCGATTCGGGAATTATTACGTCTGAAGATAAACAAGAGCTTTCGAGATATTTTTTGTAACGGACGTTTTATTTTTTGTTTTTACTATGTCGCACTTTAGATTTTTCTCGGCCTCGTTCACAAATCTATCTGTCAAATTAGTTTGGATACCTACTTAATCCCCATACACCGGTGAGAGCTTATTCAATCAGCCCGGTTTCTAGATATTCAATTCAACGCGTAATCGAGACGCTTCGGTCTCTGTCTGACGTGCTATTCGCCATATCCGATGTCGACCTGAGGCGTCATCGTCCCGCCCAAACGAACCCGCCTCGCGAGCCTCGAACGAGCAGTTGCACTTGTCCGAAGAATTTTTAGCGGACCGCCCGACAATAAACACACGGCTTAGTCGTGACTAGTTAGAAAGGAGCGGATGAGATCTGATGCTGTCTCAAGCAAGAGAGGTGTTCAGCTGAGCGCCCGGCTTCGCGCAGACATGCCATTGACTTGGAATGCCGTAAAAAGATCTATTCCTATGATAGAAACAATATAAAACTTTTCTCTTTTAGCTTCCTTTTCTCTACGGACAAAGTTATTGTTGCTAGGGTCGCGGGTGAGCGCAAACGAATTGAACATATGCTAAGTTTTATACGGCAGCGTCTGCGTATTGCCTAAGATCAAGTCACATGAATTTCAAATAGTTATACTAACTTAATCCAAAAAGCTTCAGCTTTCTTCAGCCGAAAATCATAAAGAATCACATGTGTCAGATCGTTCGAATGGAATAGGAACGACGAAGTCGCATCGGCGCGAAATAATCATCTCGACCGTTTCTCGCCGTGTCATGAAGGGTTTGTCTGACCGGCACGACTTCATTGACTTGCGGTTCAGTCATTCCATGACGACCGTTGCAACGCGTCGCCTTGAAAGGCGAGAGCGAGCCGAACCGGCCATGACGCCACAAGCGTTATTGCGCCCTTCGGTGATTCATTCATGAATAAAAGAGGCAACTTCTAATACCTTCGACAAGTCTGGTGGGACAGTTTGCCAATGCGTCGGATAGTTCTTGCATCCGGTAACGGCATATGAGTTTGCAATACGCATTGTTCTAAGCAGCATCAACCTTACAAATGGAGACGTGCGTGCAATCGTGCAGCGGCAACAGGACCGGCTCTACGGTTCTCGACACATTCGTCCACGCGTCTTCGATGGACGAAGCGCTCGATACGAGCGTCCGATGGACGAACCATGCGAAAGCACGCACGATTTGCTTTTGCAACGTTCATGCGCTGGTCACGGCATCGGTTCACCCTCAGCTTTCGCAAAGTTACGCCAATGCGGATCTCGTGCTGCCGGATGGCGCGCCTGTCGCGTGGATGTTGCGGCTGCTAGGACATCGCACCCAGAAGCGTGTAAGCGGTCCGGATTTCATGTGGCGTCTTTGCGGCCTCGCCGAGCAGACCGGCGCACCGATTTATCTCTACGGCAACCGCACCGAAACGCTAGAGAAGCTGTCATCTCGTCTGATGACGGCGTTCCCGCGTCTGAAGATCGCAGGGACCATGTCGCCTCCATTCCGGCCACTCACGCGCGACGAACTCGATGATGTGATCGACACGATCAATCACTCCGGCGCACGTATCTGCTTTGTGAGTCTGGGTTGCCCGAAGCAGGAGATCTGGATGCTTGCACAGAAGCATCGTCTTCATTCCGTTTTGCTCGGCGTCGGCGCCGCGTTCGACTATCACGCGGGAACGGTTCAGCGGCCGCCGGTCTGGGCACGTAACAACGGTCTCGAATGGCTCGGACGTCTTACGCAAGACCCGAAGCGCCTATGGAAGCGATACCTGCTCGCCAATTCCATTTTCATGTGGCGCGCGTTGGGCCAATTGCTCGACCATGCGCTCAACGGCGCGAACGGGCCGCATGAGTCGCATGATTTCGTCTCGGCCGATGTGGGCGAAGCCGAATCTAGTCAGCCAGGCGAGCAGCCTCAACCGGCTTCACGTATGCCTTGATGTCGTCATACGCACGCTCGACCTGAGCCTCCCACGCAAATTCAGGGCATTTCTGGCTCGCGCGCACGCTCATCTTCTGGAGCCACGCGCGATCCGTATCCATGCGCACGAGAACATCGGCGATGGCTTGTGCAATCTCGGTGGTGCTCATCTTCGAAGCCTCGATGACGCAGCCCGTCTCTTCCGTCACGTAATAGCGCGGGCCGCCAAGATCCAGACACACGATCGGCAAGGCCGCGCGCATGGATTCGAGCACGACGTTGCCGCTCGAATCATGGAGGCTGGGAAATACAAATACATCGTGGCTTTCGTAGTAGGCCGTCAACTCATCGCGGTCGAGATGGCCGACGAAGTGAACGTGGTTCTCCACGCCTGCGCGTCGCGTCACATCATCCAGGTACTCACGAAGCGGTCCCTTCCCGGCAATCGTGAGTGTGATGTCGACGCCGCGCGCTCGCGCGATCGCGATGGCATCGATGGCGAAATGAATTCCTTTTAGTCCGATAAGACGTCCTGCATACAGCGCCTTCAAAGGACCGCGCGTATTCGTTTCTTCTTCGGCGATACGATTGCGCGATGCTTGAGCCTGTTCGGAATCGATCGGCAGTTGCACACCGATCTCCTGACGGATGCGGCACTTTTCCCAAAAACGCGAAGGCAACGCCGTCTTCGATTCCTCTGTCTTGCAAAGAATGAGATCCGCCGTGAGGCAATTGATCCAGACGCCCGGATCGATCTTGCTCATCAATACGCCGATCAGACGCACCCGCTCGTAAGCTCTATCGCGCCACGGCAAATGACGGAACAAACGCATGGGCGCGCGATCACCACCGCCTAGCGGACCCATCACGTATGGCTTGCCAAGTAGGCCGAGAAACGTAGGAAATCTGAAGGTTCCCAGCGTCATGTGATGGATGAGATCCACATCCCGATGCAGGCCCGTGCTCAGACAAAACAGAAAGGCGCGCAATTGCCACAGCACGTAATAGATGCGTGAGTTGAGATACACGGTTTCACTCAAACCGAATGTCGGGATAGAGAGATACCTGAACGTGATATTCGATCCCGCTTCGATCTTCGCCCGCGAAAGATGCCGCTCGAAATACTGATGCGTGAGCACGATGACCTCATGCTCGCGCCCGAGAATCTGTGCCCATCTCCATGCGACGCCCGGTTCCGAGCCCCACTCGGACGAGCAGGCTGACGCCGAAAGCAATATTTTCATATGGACCGACCTACTCGAAAATTGTTTCGATTTACCAGGCAACGAACTTACTCGGCATTAAAAAAGTCGTTAAAGTTCAACGTGCTTCGTCCGTCAACAGTTCGATACATCATGATAAAAGACCAAATGCTCGACTCAATGCGGAACCTCTCACGCGACGTCAAATCAGGGCTTATCGCAGCTATTGCACGACTTCCCGATGGTGTACAGGACATCATGTTCAAGCCGGAAATGCGTTCGGTGCTGCGTCATCTTCCGCTGGTGCGCGCGGTCTATACCGGCTGCTTTCGCGCGCATCCGCTCGATCGTCAACTCGGCACGGATACGAGCGGCATCGTCGTCGTGGACAAGCGGGACAAACGCGATGCCCACGGTAAAGAACATCATCCCTACATGGGATCGCAACCCAGCATCGTTCGGCGTGCTTTGCGATCGCTCGGCGATATCGAGAACTTCGCTTTCATGGATATCGGTTGCGGCAAGGGACGCGCCCTGATCATTGCATCCGAGTTTCCTTTTGCAGCTGTCTGCGGTTACGACATCAGCGCCCCGCTCGTTGCCGTCGCGCGGGAGAATGCGCTCATCGTGGCGCGTCGCTTTCCCGATCGCAAACCGATCACCGTGTTCGAAGCCAATGCCGCTCACATCAAGGAATTCGCGCGGCATGTCGTCATTTATCTATTCAATCCCTTCGGCGCCGAGCCGCTCGCGGCGCTGCTCGAACGCTTGCACACGGGGCTGCGTTCGGGAGAAATCGAGCGCCTCTTTATCATCTACATCGTCCCGACCTGCGCCGAACTCATCGATGCTTCCCCGCTGCTCACGCGCCGTTTTTCAGGCTCCATGCCCTATGAACCTGCCGAGATCGGCTATGGCAGCGAAGAGGAGCATTCGGTCATCATCTGGGAAAGCACGGCACGTTCATCGTGACGAAACACCGTACCACGCGCGTCAGATGGTCGGCATGAACGGCCCCTGACCGCGTGCGAGCCACGAGCGTCTGACCGCGCGCGCCACCGAGCAGGTCATCGACGAGCGCTCCACCGCCAGGCGTTGACGCAACGTTGCGTTGAAGCCCATCAGGAAGCGGAAGGTCGCAGGATTCGGAATGCCATCGAAATCGAAGGTCAGCCTTTTTTCCATTGCATTGCGGATGGCGGTCCAGATGAGCAAGCTGATCGAGCCGCTGTGTGAATCGCTCAGCCGCGACGAAAGCAGATAGTAGGCCGAATATTTGTCCGCCACGACCGCGATCGCCGCCACGAGTTTGCCGTCCGGCGAATACGCGCCGAGAAGATAGCCTTGTCCGCGCTCGGCGAACGCGAGCACGAGCCTGCGCATCACGCTGCTGTCGTAAGCGTTGGCGTGTCCGCGATTCGTGAGGTTGCCTTCATAGAAGCGCAGGAATTCCTCGGGCGATTCGATCGTCGCCACACGCATCAACGTGCCGGCTGTCTTGATCAGATTGCGCGTCTTGCCGCGCAGTCCGCGCCAGAGTTGATCGCTGTTGCTCTTGCCATCGAACTGGAAGGTGTAGCGCGTCGTGATCGTGAAGCCGTTGAGGCCGAACGCGAGGGCATCGCTCATGCGCGGATCGCAGATCTGATAGAAGCTGTCGAAGCGCGGCAATTGCGCAATAAGCGAATGAGTCATTTCCAGACGGAATTGCAGCGCTTTCTGTTCATCGCCCTCGAATGGTTTGAGCACCGGCCCGAGCGTTCGGGTGAGCGTGGGCATGCCCGACATTTTCAGAAAGCCTTTGCGGCTCAACGCATAGGGAAGCTCGCCCACCACTTCGCCCTTTTGACGCACCACCGCCGTGCTCCAGTTTCCGTCGGCGGCGATATCGAGCCACCACGGCTCCTGAAAAACCGAGCGCTCGGACGCAAGCGAAAGCGATGCGTTCACCGAAGAAGCATCGGCGACGTCGCCCGATGCGGCCGGCATCGTGGGAACGACCGGCGTCACAGCCGACAAAGGATGAGCACGCCTGTTCGTCTCAAGCGAGCCTGCTGCCTTGTTCGGACCTGACGGCAGATTGACGCCCGGCGCACCCGGGACAGGTCCGCCGCTGCGCTTCTGAGTGTCGAATGGCTGTCGTAATAATGGAATATCACTTTGTTTCATTCTGCCCTCGCGATCCAACGCTTCGACGCTCGGCTGCATCCGAATCTTCTTGTCCTTTAACGCGAACACTTCCGCGTCATGCATTGCGTCTTGATAGATGCCGATCAGGTCCTGCAGACTGCGTTCGGGCGTGTAGCGCCGCTCATACTCCGCACGTGCGTTGTTGCCCATCTCGCGCATGGCCGCCGGATGCGCATTGCACCATTCGAGTTTGCGCGCGAGATCCTCGGCATTGCCCTGATCGAAAAGCAGACCCGTGCGTCCTTCGTCGATCATCTCGGCCAATGCGCCGCAACGGCTTCCGATCACCGGCAGGCGGCACGCGAACGCTTCGAGCAAGGTCAGCGGCATCATTTCGTGCCAGACGCTCGGCATCACGAGATAGGACGCGCGCCGCATCGCGTCGCGCACCTCGGCGGGTGAACGCCGGCCCAGCGCTTGCAGACGCGGATGACGTTCCACATCCGCCGACAAGGGACCGTCGCCGATCACGTCGATCGTCGCATCGTTCAGGCGGTCGAGCGCCTTCATCAGCACGGCGATGCCCTTTTCCTCCGACAGCCGCCCGACGAACAAGCCGCCATGACGCGCCGCCGCGAACATCGGACCGTTCGACGCCGAAGTCTCGCAATCGTCGATGTCGACAAAATTCGGCTTCACCACGATGCGGTTCGCAGGCAGTCCACCTTCGATGAACTTTTGCCGGCTGAACTCGCTCAGCGCGACATAGCGCGTCACCTTGCGCGTGTAGCTCTGCAACCGCCAATGCGTCGCGAGCATGGTCGCGACGACCGCCGTCTGCGATTTCGAGTTTCGATAGCAACCGTGCGTGACCGCGCGCCAGGGCAGCTTTCCCTTGCACGCTTCGCAGATTTTTCCGTCGCGCAGAAACATTGCCTGCGGGCACAGCAGGCGGAAATTGTGCAGCGTTTGCACGACGGGCACGTTGTGGCGCGCCGCTTCCCAATACAAGGACGGCGAGAGCAAGGGAAAGGTGTTGTGCGCGTGAATGACATCGGGCCTGAAACGCGCGATCTGCTCGCGCAGCGTGGATGTCGTCTCGCCGGACCAGATCGTTTGCCGGGCAATGTCGACGGGATTCATCCCGGCGATTTCATCGTTATGGCGGCTGAGCGTTTCGACGTGATGGCCAGCCGCCTTGAGCAACTCGACTTCGCGGTCGCGCACGACATCCTCGCCGCCGCGCCAGTGATAAGCGGTGTGCGCGACCAGCACCCGTAACGGTCGATCGAGCCGGGTATCCTCGACATGCAGAACTGTGGGCACCGCACTGCTCATCTATCCGCTCCCGTTTCGGCAATTCCGGCCTTGAGAATGGGCATCGCGGCCACACTCCCTTCCGACGCGCGCGACCGGTCGATCGAGTCGCCCTGCTTCTCCAGCACTTGCAGACGACGCCAGACGAAAGCGCCTTGCACCAGGGTCGCGATGGCCACGCTCAGACAGCCGCCGACCGCCGCCCCAACCAGCCCATGCGTGTGAATCAGAAGCAAACCGCCCGTGAACGTAAAGGCCGTGGCCGCCAGGTTCGAGAGAAAATTGGAACGTGCATCGTTCAACGCCAGGGCGTAGGCGCCGAGCACGGTGCCGCTCAGCGCGAACACGATTCCGAACGACAAGATGCGCAGGATCGGCGTCGCATCGTCATACCGGCCTCCGTACAACACCTTGAGCACGAACGGTGCGGCCAGTTGCATCACGACGACAATCGCGATGCTCGCCACGAAAGCCTGACTGATCGTGGTAATGAGATGCCCGCGCAACGCTACCGGACCGCGTGAACCCAGAATGCTCGCGGCGCGAATCGGCAGAAGATTGCCGACGCTCTGCACGGCGACACCGATCACATTCAACGGATTGCGGCTGGCCGAGAACACCGCGATGGCCGCCGGCCCGAGCGGCGCCAGCAAGAACGGATGCAATTGGGTCGCACCCCAAAGCGCCAGTACGGTCATAAAGAGCCAGCCACTCGCTTCAAGATGTTGCGCCGAGATTTCGCGTACATGACGAAGCGTAATCGAGCGGGCCATGTCGATCTGCGGTAATCCAAACATAAAGGCAGCGAAGGAAGTTGCCGCCATGATGAAAAGCGTCACATTTCCATCGACCAGCATGAAGCGGCTCATCGCGAATATGGCAACGAGCTGACCACCATAGCTGACGATATCGTTTAGCAGAGCGGAATGGATTCGACCGATCGTGTACCAATAGCGTCTGAGTGTCTCCTGCAACATGAAACAGACCGCATAGGCAGCCGTGGCCACGAACAAGCGAGGATCCGGAAAATAGCGCCACGCAATCAGGCCGAGGAACACGACGGAAAGCGGCACGAGCGCCAGATGCGCCCACAGGCATACCGCGATGCGCACGCGCAGGCGTTCGGGTTCGTCGCGCGCGCCGAGCAGATTCAACTGCTGCGTGATCACCGCGCGATGCACGTTGGCAAGAAACAGCAGCACGAGCGCCGAGAGACTGAAGTGTCCGAACGCGTCCGCATCGACGTGCCGGCTCACCCAGAGCAGCGTGACGAAGTTGGTGCCGGACAACAGCGATTGGTCGATCAACGCCAGTGCGCGCGGGTCTTGCCACCGGCGGCGAATCAGGTTCATGACATCTACTCCGGTCTTTCGCACAGGGCGCGACGCACGCGGCTCATTCATTGGATAGCTTGCGACGCAGCCAGTCGCTCATCCTGAGGCGCACGGCGTTCTGCATCTCCAGCGCTTCGTCGCCGATGCGCCCGAGACGCGGCCGCAGGCGCTGCATCGGCCGCTCGACCAGCCACCACGACGCCGCGGCCAGCGCAAGCGTGCAGGGCATGCCGATCGCCAGACTCGTCAGCCGATGCGAGAGCGCCGGCATGGCCGCCACGACGGCTTGCTGAACCGGATACGCGTACAGAAAAATTCCGTACGAGTAGTCCTGACCTTCGAGCAGACTCCAGCGACGCGGATTACACAATCCGAGCCAGATGGCGACGTAGCTCACGGGTAGCGACGCGAACCACGCGCCATCGGAAAACGTCAGCAGCGCAAGCGAAGTCAGCGCGGCGCCGAGCAACAAAAAGCGCGTATGCACAATGCGATGACGATGCACGTACATGGCCATGCCATCGATAAAACAAAGCAGCAGCAGATAGCCGTTGAACATCGTCGGCAGATCGTGTACATGCCGATGCGTAAACAGCAAATAGAGCGACGCCGCGACGTGGACCAGCACCAGCATGAGCAAGCTCTGGCGTGTCGGCTTCATGCAGCCGAACGCCGCGAGGAAAGCGATCAGCAAATAGCAGCGCACTTCGCGCGGCAACACCCAGAGTTGAATATTGACCACGCTCGGCATCGAGTTGCTGTTGAACACGCCGGGCAACTCGAAGTGCAGCGAGCCGACCACATTCAAAAGATAGCCATAGACGCGCAAATCGGTGAAGTACTGGCCGAGCTGCAACGTGGTGAAGAACGGGCCGAGCAGCATCGCGCTGAGCAAGACTTCGACGATCAGCGCCGGCAGAATGCGCAGAATGCGCAGACCCGCGAATTCCACGAGGCTGCGGCAGCGCGCGAGACTGCCCGCGACGAGAAACCCGCTCATCGAGAAGAACATGGGTCCGACGATGGCGATCAACGGCCGCAACGGCCCGTGCCATAACTGCGTGGAAAGACCCTCGCCGTAAGTGATCGTCAATGCGCTATAAAACAGCACCAGAAGCGCCAGCGTGATGCGCAGGTAGTCGAAACCGCTTGGACGCGACTGCGCCTCGATCAGACGATGGTCGAACGATCTCATGTACTCGTTGGCCATGGAAAATCCCGGAGTAGTTTCGCCAACTGCAATAGAGCTTCGGGTAGTGAACGGGACCGATATCCGTCACCGCGACGCTAACGAAAGTTCGTTTCATTCATGGGCCCGGCTTTGCGTCGGACGGGCCGATATTCACCGCGCCCATCATCGCGATCGTTTGCGCCGGCAGCGGCGCGAGGCTGGCACGCAAAGCGTGATACCACGTGAGGTCCGGCGGCTCGCGGCCCTTTTCCACATCGCTTTCGAAACGGTCATCGATCGTTCGTGTGTATGTCACGGACGCCTTGTCCTGCCCGCTCCGGCCAATCCACTGCGAGAGCGAACTGGTGCGGTATGCCTTCCAGCCCAGCGAGAATTGCGACGCGCCGGCCCGATCGACGAACACGTTGTTGTTCGCCGTGTTGTCGGCGTCCTGCTCGGGAAGCACGAGCGTCCCGCGGTTCCATGCGATCACGTTGGCGAAGATTCGATTGTCGCGCGCACGCAGATCGAGCCGATGCTCCGGGTCCACGCGGCCTTCGTCGATTACCGCAATGCCTTGCAGTCCGTTCGACGCGACAAGATTCCACGCCACCAGCGAATCCGAACTGTGCGGCAAATAGATACCGCGTTGCCCGTTTCCTATCACGCGATTGCGAACGATCTTGCCGCCGCTGCTCGCCTCGTACTGAATGCCGAAGCCCGAGTTATAAGCGGCGATGTTTGCCTCGACGAGATTGTTGCGGTTATCCCAGTCGAACCAGATGCCGTCGCCATGGTTCCTCAGCGCCTCGAAGCGGCTCACGACCGAATCGCGCAGGCCGCCCTCACCCGTGAACTTCGCGCCGCCCGCTTCCCACCATTTGTTGAAGCCCCGCGTGTTGTTGTTCTCGGCCTGCACGCGCGTGATCGTCACGCGGTTTCCTCGCGCCTTCACGCCGAGTTGGCCGCAACCCAGCGCCGCTGAATCGCGCAGGATGTTGTCGTCGCCACTGATCTCGATTCCCACGCTGTCCGCGTCGCGCACCGTGATGCGATCGAGGACGAGCCGCTTTCCCACCAGCGTGACGAACGCCGCGCGGCTCTGCGTCGACGTATTGCCATAACGGAACGACACGTTTCTGAGCGTCACGTTGCTCAGGTCTTCACCAAACACGCCATAAGGCCTGCTACTGACTTCCACCACGCGACCGGCCAACGTTCCTTCCGCCGGACGGACATACAATCGATGCGTGCCCGCGACATAGGCAAAGCTGCCTGCCGGCAGATTATCGGCGCTGCCGGAAACGCGACCCGGCCAGATTCCGCCCTCGGCCTTCATGAAGTTCGCCCACTCACTGCGCGGGTTGACCGGATAACTGTCGAACACCGTTCCGTTGATCTGCTGCAACAGCTTGCCGTCCACCGCGACCTGAGCGGGCTCGCTGGGCCAGCCGGTGGTCCACGCACCGCCATCCGCCTGCCGCCACGTCGTGACGACGTCCGCACCGCGAATCTCGACCGTCCCTTCCCCTTCGATCACCGTGGCGGCCGCGCTGGACCAGTCACGCTTCGGAAACACCATGCTTTCCCGATACACGCCTGCCGCGATGACGAGATGATCGCCGGGTTGCAGCGCCGCCATGGCCGATCCGATCGACGCAAACACAGCGGCTCCGCCATTGGACGGGCTCGCGGCGGCGCTCGACATAGCGCGCGGTGTCACGCGAAGCTCGCGCGCTCCGGCCGGAACAGCCACGAATACGCTCAATGCCAACGTTGCGGCGAACCAGAGCCTCAATCGGATCAAGGATCGAACACATGCAGGCACAGTTATCCTTCTCATGCTCGTCCTAAGGGATTCAGGCAGTCGCAAGGAACTCGTTCAACGCACGTCTTCAATAAGTTTCAGCTAAGCAATACTGCTTGGTGGCGATTGAACAGCCTGCCAAATAAACCGGCGCCGGGGAATACCTACCCCAAAAGAAGATGCGGAAAATGCGCTCTCAAATGTTTTTTTAGTTTGTAGGTATCCTAATTCAAGGATCAAACCAAAGTCAGGCGAATCATGCCATAGAAATCTTCAGATGCACATCCGCCAAAAAGTATTTCGATTGAGAACCTTTTAAACCCGCTGCCGATCCACATTTCTGACATATCTCAAAGATCGATCGTCCTAATTAAGGCGCTAAAGACCCTTTGAAAGCTTTTTTGTAAAACCAGCGGGTCGCGAAAGCAACTCGTCTTATGATAAGTTAATCAAACCAAATAGTGGCTTTGCCGCCCGGAACGCCCGGCACGACTGCCTCCACAGCATGATAGCCGCTTGCGGTGACTGCGGAAGCGCGCCCTTCGGCGGCCATACGCATTTTTAGCACAAGTCTCGGTATTTGTTACGCGGGAACGCCGCATCAATGCGGGAAGTGTGAATAAGCGCACATAGCGGAAAAAGACCATCCGATATGTTGGGTGATCGTATCAGCGCATACTTTGACTGTCACATGGGGCCTTCAGACTTCCTGCCTGTCTGCCGGTATCCATGATTTTCGACGCACCCGCCGGCGTTTGCTTTCAGCCACTTTCTAGTCCGGCGTCAGCTAAAAATCGATAAAGGAATCAATAACTTTCACGCGATCAATTTCTTCGGACGTTTAGCACCGCAAATAACAACATATACAGGGTTAATGGTGACCGGACAAGAACGCGGATCCAAAGTCATTGGCATTAAAAGCACGGCACGAGGCGCGCGACACCCTGTGATCGAATCGCGCCCGAGTCCGCGAAGCGCGCGCGGTCGCTTCATTGTTCGAGGGGCCGCCCATGCCGTTGCGTTGCTGGCGGTCGCCATGCAAACGGCTCACGCAGACGACGTACTGAGTGTGACTACCAAACTCGACATGAAATACGACAGCAATATTTTCGATCTGCCATCCAACGCGGACACGCAGGCACTGTTGGGAAAGTCGACGCGCTCGACCTTCATTTACAGTGAGCAGGCCGCACTGTCGTTCGATAAAACGTTCTCGCAACAGCATTTCAAGGTCGATGCGGACGTCACTCATCAGTCGTTCCAGGACTTCCACTATCTCGATTTCACCGGGCTCGACTACAACGCCAACTGGGACTGGACGCTCGGACCGCGCTTCACCGGCACGCTGGGCGCATCGCGCACGCAGCAGCTGAGCGATTACTCCGACTTCCAGCAGTACACGCAGCGCAATCTCGAAACGGCCACCGAACAGCACTTCACCTTCGATGCCATCGCCGCCAACCACTGGCACGTGGTGGGTGGCGTGAGCCGCTTCAAGCTGGAGAACCCGGATGCGTTCACGCAGGTGGGTTCGTTCACGGAGGACAGCGTCGATATCGGTCTGCGCTATGTCAGCACGGCCGATAACCGCCTGACCGTGATCTTTCGTAATTCGGTCGGAGACTTCGACCGCGACGCGCAGCCGCAGGCGCTTCTTGATAACCACTATTCGCAGCAGCGCGTGCGCTTCGTGGTCGATTACCGGCTCGGCGGTCACACGACGATGCAGGCATGGGCGGGATACATGCAGCGCCGTTCATCGAGTTTCAGCGTGCGCGATTTCAGCGGCCCGATCGGCAGCGTCAGCGTGCGTTGGACACCCACGGCCAGAACGGATGTCTCGCTGTCCTATGTGCACGACCTGATCGACTACGAAGACGATTCGAGCAGCTACTACGTGACCGATGTGATTCGCCTCGCGCCGGTCTGGAACTTCACCGACAAGCTCGCGCTCAGCGGCAAGCTCGATCTGGCCTACAACCGGTTCCGTCAGCCCGTGGCGGCGACGCCGGAGTTGCGCACGGACAAGGTCGCCGACGCCACCATCAGTCTGGACTGGAAGCCGTTGCGCCGCACATCGGTTTCGCTGTACGGACAGTGGCGCAGGCGTGTTTCCAATGTGTCCAGTTTCGGCTATGCCGCCAAGGTGGCGGGCATTTCGGCCAGTTTCACTTTTTGAGTGACGGTTACCGAGGAGTTGGCAGCATGAAGAAGCTCATGTTCACGGTGGGATCGGCCGTCTGCGTGCTTGTACCGCTGACAGTCCATGCAGGATCGGGCACTGCGCCCCAGTACGCGCAGATGATGGCGGCCGTGCCGCCCCTCCCGCCGCTGGCGGCGGCGAAGGCGCGCCCCGCGCCCGCGCGAGAGCCTGTCGAGCAAGCACCGCGGGATACCGCCGAGCTACCCTCGATCGATTACCGGCTCGGCGGCGGCGATACCGTTCGCATCACGGTCTATCAGAATCCGGACCTGACGCTCGAAACGCGCGTCGGGGAAACCGGCGACATGAGCTACCCGCTCATCGGCCGCGTGAAGATCGGCGGGCGCACGCTGGATGGCGCGGCCGATGTCATCGCGCAGGAGTTGACCAAGCGCAATCTCGTCGTGCATCCGCAGGTCACGGTGACGCTGCTTCAGGTGCGCGGCAATCAGGTGTCGGTGCTCGGTCAGGTCAGCAAGCCGGGACGCATTCCGCTCGAAACTACGGGCATGCGTCTGTCGGAAGTCCTCGCGGCAGCAGGCGGCGTCGTCAACGCGCAAAACTCGCTGGGCGCGGATGGCTCGGGCGCCGACGAAGTCATCATCACCGGCGTGCGGGACGGCCAGCCGTTTCGTCGCCGCGTGGATCTCTCCACGCTGCTGACGGGCGCGAACGAAGCGGACGACATGACCGTCGCCAACGGCGACACCGTGTATGTGCCGCCTGCGCGCATCTACTACATCTACGGCGAAGTGCAGCGGCCGGGCGCGTATCGCATCAAGCCGGGCATGACGGTGCGGCAGGCGCTCGCGCTCGCAGGCGGACCGACGCAGCGCGGCACCGAACGCGGCCTGCATATCGAACGCACGGGCGACGAAGGCAAGGCCGATGAAATCCGGCCGCAGATGAACGATCTCGTGCGCGCCGATGACGTCGTGTACGTGCCCGAAAGCCTCTTTTGACGGAATCCGCCATGTCACTCATCCAGATCTGGGTCGTCGCGCGCGCGCGGTATCGCATCGTGCTGGCGACCATTCTTGCCTGCGTCGCGCTGGCGCTCGCGCTGGGCGCCGCGTTGCCGCGCTATTACAGCGCGCACACCATGCTCTACTTCGACGTGCTGGCAAGCGATGTCGTCGGTGGCACCGGCTCGCAGCAATCGCCGAACAGCTCGCCCAGCTATCTGCCGACGCAGGTCGAAGTCATGACCAGCGACGCCGTGGCGCAACGCGTGGTGGCGCGCCTGCATCTGACGGCATCGCCCGTGCAGCACGCGGCGTGGCTCGCGGCCACCAACGGACGCGGCGACGAAGCCACCTGGATCGGCCGCCAACTGGTGAAGGATCTCGTGGTTCAGCCCAAGCTGGATTCGAACATCGTCACGCTCTCCTATCGATCCACCGATCCGGCGTTCGCCGCGCAGGTCGTCAACGCCTTCGCGCAGGAATATCGTCAGATCATGATCGATGTGCGCAACGCGCCCGCGCGTCAGACCGCGCAATGGCTTGCCGAACGCCTCAAATCGGCTCAGGCGGATGTCGAGCGCTCGCAGCAGAAGCTGGTCGCGTTTCAGCGTGAGAACGGTCTGGCAAGCGTGGACGAACGCGTGGACACCGACCTCGGCCGGCTTGCGCAACTGGCGCAGCAACTCGTCGCGGTGCAGGGCGAAAACACCGATCTGGCGAGCAAGCTGGCGGCGGGTCAGCCCGCTTCGACATCGAGCGATGTTTCCTCGAAACTGCGCACCGAAATCGCCGACGCACAGGCCAGGCTGGATGAAGCAGCCTTGAATCTCGGCACGCAGCATCCGGTGTTCAGGCAACTGCAGGCGCGGCTGAACGCATTGCAGGCTCAACGCGCGGCAGAGCAACGCCGGCAAACCGGCGCCGTGCGCACCGATTCGGATGCAGGCCGCCTGCGCGAAGAACGCGTCGATGCATCGCTCGATGCGCAGCGCAACCGCGCCATCGAATCCGCCGCGCGCCGTGCCGATCTGCAAACGCTGATCGCCGAGCGCGACAACGCGCAAGCCACCTTCCGCGATGTCGCGCAGCGCTACGCGCAGGCCAGCCTGCTGGCGCACGCGGTTCAGACCAACGTGTCCGTCATGACGCCCGCCGCCGAGCCCACGGTGCCGAGTTCGCTGTCGCTCAAGGCGTGGCTTCTCGCCGGCCTCGCGCTCGGGCTGCTGCTGGGCATGGGCCTGGCCTTCGCGTGCGAATTGCTGGACCGTCGCGTGCGCACGGACGACGACGTCGAAGACCTGCTCGGCGCGCCGGTGCTGGGTGCGCCGCTGGCCGGCCGCCCGTCATTCGCGCGGCGCATCGCGGCCTGGTCGAACGCCTGAACGAACGGATTCGGAAACTGCATCAACCCATAAGGATTGCACATGAACTACGACACCATGTCGACGCCCCTTCCGTCGCAAGTGATCGATCAGAACTATCCGCGTCTGCTCGATGCGTCGAGCGACGCCGCCGGCGCTCAGACCGGCGCCGCTCGCCGCACGACGGGTGAACAGGCTCATGAACCCGTGCCGTTGCAAACGGACGTCGAGGCGTTGCGTCTTCAGTTGCAACTAGGCTGGTTCGCCAAGCCCGATGTGCGCGCGCTCGCGTTGCTGCAGATGGAAGAAGAATCGCCGCCGCTCGGCGCGCCACTCGCGCAGTCGTTCACCGAATTCGGCCAGCGCACCTTGCTCATCGACACGCAACTGGTCGAATCCGGCAACGATGTGCAGTCGCGTCATTCGTGGCAGCAATTACCTGGTCTCGCGCAAGTGCTGGCGGGCGAAGTGGAGCTCGAAGTGGCGCTTCAGTTCAGTCATCAGGGCAGGCTCGCCACGCTTCCCGCCGGCCGGCCGGCGCATGGCGTCGCGCGTCTGCTGACGCAGGACGCGTTGCGCGCCATCCTCGACGAAGCCGCGGATTCCTTCGATGTCATCCTGCTCACCGCGCCCGCGCGCGGCCGCTTCCTCGAAGCCAGCATCGTGGCGAGCGCGGCAGGCGGTGCACTGGTGCTGTTGCGCCGGCATCGGACACTCGCCCGGTCGTTGAGCCGCATGGCCACGGCGTTGTCCGCCGCGCATGTGCCGGTCGCGGGCGCGGTGTTCGTCGAGTAAGGCCCCGGCGCGGCATCGCCCGACCGAACGGTCACAAGGTCACAAGGTCACACGGTCACACGATGCACGCGCCCTCACCACCACGCGCCTTTTCCAACGGACACCATGTCGCAGCCAGAACACCTCCTTTCATCCCACGGCGCGGTGCGCTTCGACCGCGCGGACCGTGGCATGGCGCTGGCCGACAAACTGTTGCTGGTCGGGCTCACGCTGGCGCTTGTGATCGTCGATAACCCGTTCAATCCGAACTGGCAGGATCAGGCGCCCACGCGCCATCTGCCGCTGATCGTGTCGCTCATCGCCTTCGTGCTCGCGAATCTGGGGCGCGCGTTGCACGTGTCCGGTGCCGGGCCTGCGGCTTTCGGCGCGTCGAACCGCCAACGCCGGAGCGTCGTTCGCGCGGGTCTGCCGTTTTTGCTGCTTGCCGTCTGGATCGTCTGCGGATCGATGGTCGCGCGCTTCGTCAATGGCGCATCGGACACGTTCCTGAACAGCGGCATCTATATGTTGCTGACGCTGTCCACCGCGCGTTGCGTCGTGTTGTCGCGCGCGCCGCAGCGCTTGATTCACGGCGCCGTCGTGATCCTCGCGATCAGCGCGACGATCATGATCGGCGTGATGCTCGTCGAGCATGAACTGACCGGCGGACGCTATCACGAGATGGAGTTCCTGGTCCCGCCGATCGCGGTGTACATGGCGTTGAGTCCGAGGATCGCGCCGCGCTGGCGAACGCCGCTCACGCTGTTCTTCCTCGCGAGCGGCATCGTGTTTCTGAAGAACACCGGCTTCATCGTCATGGCGATGACGCTCGCGTACCTGTTTATCGTCGACTGGCGCATCGCGCTGCGCAAACATCCCGCCCGGCTGTATCGCGTGGTGACAGCGGGCGGTTTGCTGTGCGCCACCGTGCTGGCGGCATGGTTCGCCACCGGACCGATGCTGGTCAACGATGTCTCGCTGCCCGACGGCAATCCGGGCTATCGCGTGCGCGCGTACGAGAAAGCGCTGGCACGCTTCGAGGCATCGCCGATCGTCGGCGTTTCGTTCTCACAGCGTTCGACCACACTATTCACGGCGTTCGAGGTGGCCGTGGAAGGCGGCAGCAACCAGTTGCCGACGCATAGCGACGTGCTCGATCTGCTCGCCAACGGCGGCGCGGTCGCCATCGGTCTGCTCGCATGGGGTTATCTGCGGATCACGCGCCTGTTCCTGCGCGTCCAGCGTGGGCCGCGCGGTTTGACGCCACGCAGCGAAAGCGGCGCGGCGGCGCACATGTTCGCCTGCATGAGCGTGACCGCGCTGTTCGTCTATGCCTTCAATCCGTTAATGCTTCAGCCCGACAAGGGCATGTTGATCTGGGTGTGCCTTGGCCTGTTGCTGGGCATGTGCGTACGTCAACCGTCTACAGAGAACACAATTTCAGGACCCACCCGATGAGCACATCGTTTCCCATCTCGATCGTCACTTGCTCGTATCAACAAGGCAAGTTCATCGATTCGACGATTCGCTCCGTGTTAGAGCAGGACTATCCACAACTCGAGTACATCGTCATCGACGGTGGTTCGAGCGACGGCACCATCGACATACTCAGGCAGCACGACTCACGCATCGACTACTGGGTGTCGGAGCCGGACAAGGGGCAGACGGATGCCCTCATCAAAGGCTTCCAGCGATGCCGTGGCGAGATCATGGGCTGGCTGTGCTCGGACGATCTTTTGCTGCCGGGCGCGCTGCAGGCGGTTTCCGACTTCTTCGAGCAGCATCCCGAAGTTCAGGCCGTGTACGGCGACGCGTTGTGGATCGACGGTCACGGCAAGCTGATTCGCCAGAAGCGTGAGATTCCGTATTTCCAGTTCCTCATGCGCTTCGACCACAACTACGTGCCGCAGCCGTCGATGTTCTGGCGCCGCAGCCTGTTCGAACGCGTGGGCGGTCTGGACCCGCGCTTCAACCTCGCGATGGATGCCGATCTGTGGGACCGCTTCGCGCAGGCCACGCGTATCGCGCACGTGCCGCGCTTTCTCTCGTGCATGCGCTATTACCCGGAACAGAAAACGCGCCGGCTGCGCGCCGCGGGCTTTCTGGAAACGAACGAAATCGCGTATCGGTCCACGCTCGCACGGGTCGCCGCCGTGCGCGCCACGCTGCATTGCGCCGCGCGCGGCACGCGACTGTTCGCCAAGCTGCTGACCGGACGTTACGTGCCGGCCGTGCCCAGAGATATCCTCGCCGCGCTCGAGCGTTACCGGATCGCCGACGATGCGCGCTGATCTGCCACCCGACGCGCACGTGACCCAGCGCGCCACGCGTGCGCCGGCGTTGGCGTTGGCGTTGGGTGGCATCGACGAGGCGATCGCCACGCGCCTCACCGTGCGCGTGATCCGCGACATCGACGCATGGCTGGCGTTGCAACCGCAATGGGATGCGCTCTGGCAGCGCGCGGCGGGCACGCATCAGCAAGCGTTCAATGTATGCCGTGCGAGCTGGCAGCGAGTCGCACAGCCACGCGGACAACGTTTGCGGATCATCGCTGTGTTCGACGATACGCAACTCGTGCTGGCCTGGCCGATGGTCGTCGAACGTCAGTTGTGCTGGTCGATGTTGCGTCCGCTGACGCCGGGCACGGCCGAACACACCGCCGTGCTCGCCGAGTCCGGCAGCATCGGCCTCGCGGCCACCGCGCGCGCGTGGCAGGCCGCGAAACACGAATGCGGCGCCGACGTGCTCATGCTGCCCTACGTCGCCGATGGAACCATGCTCAACGCGCTCGCCCGCGCCGATCGCGGTTTGCTGGTCGCGGTCGAGGGCGAGGCATGGACCGCGCGCCTGCGCGGCGAATCCGACTGGGACGTTTATCGGAAAGCGCTCGGCGGCAACAACGCATCGCGGCCCGGCGCGCGGGAGCGGCGTCTGGCGAAGGAAGGCGCGCTGACGTTCCGCGCGATCGGCCCCGGCGACACGGCCGACCATCCGCGCTGGGTGGACTGGCTGCTCGAACGCAAACGCGACTGGGCGGAGCAGACCACGCGCCGCGCGCGCTGGCTTCAGACCGAAGGTTATCGACAGTACTTGCTGGACATATTGAGCGCGTCGGCGGGTCCGGAGCGCGCCGAGATTCTCGCCGTCATGCTCGACGGCGAACCCATCGCGGCCGGGCTGATGGGCGTGGCATCGACATCCGTGACGGGCATTCTGACGACCTTCGAAGCGCAGTTCGCCAAGTTCGGGCCGGGGATCATCGCTGTCGAGCGCACGGTGCGCTGGGCGCTCGAACGTGACAAAGACTTCGATCTCGGCGTGGGGAGCGAGCGCTTCAAGTCGTTCTATTGCCGCGATCGCGCCGATGCCGTCTGTTCCTTCGAAGTCGCGGCAACCGCGTGGGGCCGTATCGCGGTGCCGGCGAAACACGCGTGGTATTGGATCGACGGCAAGCGTCAGGCAATGAAAGCGCGCGCGAAACACGCGCAGACAGCGGACGCCGAGTCCTGATCTTCCCGGAAGGCTTCCCCGCATCGGGACACGACATGTCTCGGTCGTTTCTATAATGAGACGACTTTCCCACTGCCCCCGCCCGCCATGACGTCCAGCCTCGACGAAGCGATCCTGCGCGTTCTCCCCACCGAACGCGACGCCATCGCCTGGCTTTCCACGCCGGAAATACGCCGCCGGCTTGAGGAGCGCGGGCATCGCGTCGGTTACACGAAGAAGGTCCAGCGCCATCTCACCGCGCTCGAAGCCGATGCGCGCGTCATCTCTACGCTCAATGGCCGCGAGTTGCTGTGGCAGCGCAAGCCGTGGCTGCATGGATCGCAGGAAGGTGTCGGGTTGATGAGCGCGTCCGAGGCGGTGGCGTTTCACATTCTTCAGCGCTTCGCGGGCAACAAGCTGCCGAACGCGGTGACGCGCGACATCGATCCGCTCTTCAAGGCGGCGGAAGTGCGGCTGTCGCAGGAGAAGGCGGATAGCCGCATGTATCGCGCGTGGGCGGACAAGATCGACTCCGTCGATGGCGCGTTCACGTTGATCCGCCCGAAACTCAAGCCGGACATCTTCCAGACGGTGGCTACTGCGACCTTCTTCGAGCGCGAGTTGATCGTGCAATATCGCGCCGCGTACAAGGCCGATCAAACCGAGACGCCGAAGGCGCGCACGCTCTGGCCGCTCGCGCTGGTCGAATCGGCGGGCGTCATGTATCTGATCGCGCAGGACCCGAACCGGCCGCCGCGCAGCGAGAACGGCGAAACGGAATGGCCGCGCGCGCTGTATCGGCTGGACCGGATTCGTTCGGTGACGGAATCGGGCGAGACGTTTACCTATCCCGAGGACTTCAAGCTGCGCAAGTACATCGAGACGCAGCAGGTGTTCGACTTTTTGCCCGAGCCGCCGGTGCGTCTGGAACTCGCGTTCGATGGCAACGCGGGCAATCAACTGCGCGAATCGCCGATGTCGAAAGATCAGCAGATCGACACATTGCCCGATGGCCGCATGAAGGTGTCCGGCACCGTCACGCCGAGTCTCAAGCTGCGCTGGTGGCTGCGCGCGCTCGGTCCGGGCGTCGAGATTCTCGCGCCTCAAACATTGCGCGATGAATTCGCGCAGGACTTTCAGAAGCTCGCGGAACGGTATCGGCAGACGGCGGGAGCATCGGCATGAAGGATGATGCGGTCTTCGCGCAAGCAGCGGAATGGATCGGCAATGCCGACGGTTTGTTGATCACCGCTGGCGCGGGCATGGGCGTGGACTCGGGCCTGCCGGATTTTCGCGGACGAGACGGCTTCTGGCGCGCGTATCCGGCCTTGCGCCATCACGGTTACTCGTTCGAGGAGATGGCGAATCCCGAAGGTTTCGTGCGGCATCCGAGGCTGACGTGGGGGTTTTACGGGCATCGGCTCGCGTTGTATCGCGCGACGCAGCCGCACGAAGGCTTCCGCATTCTTCAACGCTGGGCCTCGCGCATGAAAGCAGGCGCGTTCGTGTTCACGAGCAATGTCGATGGCCAATTTCAGCGCGCCGGTTTCGCGGCGGAACGCGTCGCGGAATGTCACGGCGCGATCGATACGCTGCAATGCATCGACGCGTGCGCGCGCGATCTCTGGCCTGCGGCGGGCTTCGTTCCCATCGTCGATGAAAACCGCTGCGAGCTGGTCAACGCCATGCCGCTTTGCCCGCATTGCGGCGGTCTCGCGCGGCCGAACATCCTCATGTTCGGCGACTGGAACTGGATCGACACGCAATCGGAACGGCAAGCGAGCAGGCTCGCTGCGTGGCTGCCGGGCGTGAAGCGGCTGGCGGTCGTCGAGATCGGCGCGGGGCGCGCGTTGCCCACCGTGCGACGCTTCAGCGAACGGCATGGGCCGCGCGTGGTGCGCATCAATCCGCGTGAGCAGGCTATCGCGCCGGGCGTTGGCGTGGGCATCGCAGGGGGCGCGGTGGCGACGCTTGCGCGCATCGATTCGATCGTGCGCGGGGCGTTATAGCGGGCGTCGGCATCGGTGGATTTCGCCCGATGTCATCGAGTAAATGACGAAAGATTTGCACTCCGGCAGCGACGATCAAGCACTCGGTCTCATCGGCTGAAACGCGTGCAAAGCCATTTCCAATCGACACTTGGTCAAATGATTCGCTTCGAAACATTGTCCGATACGTTCATATCGGGGATTATTCTTGTCATGGAATTCATGACTTGCAAAGCGGCGATAAAGACTGAAAGCTATTCAGGCACACACAAGCAATAATTCACAATAGCCCACGAGAGCAAACCCAATGAGACCCATCTACGCGACGCTCGCAATACTCGGTTTGGGTCTTATTGCGTCCAGTTGTGGAGGCGGCAGCGGCAATTCGGGATCGCCAGCCCAGGCGTACAAAGTCAGCGGAAGCGTGTCGGGCTTGCACGGAGTCGGTCTCACGCTGAAGCTGAATGGCGCGAACCCCGTGACCATCACCGCCGATGGACCGTTCGCGTTTGCCACTGAAGTCGCTGGCGGCACGCCCTACACCGTTTCCGCCACGGCTGACTCAGCGTGGACTGCTTGTACCGTGAGCAACGGTAACGGCGCTCCGAATGCCGACGTGACGAACGTATCGGTCAGTTGCGGCGCGGCGAAGCCGAACGTCACGCGCGTGGCAGGCGATGCCGGGGGCACCTGGGGCGTGGCCATCGAAAAAAATGGGACGATCCACTACACGACGACGTCGGTCGCCGGTATCGGTGTGGTTGCAAAGCTCACGCCGGATCTCACGTTTTCCCGCGATCCGAATTATTGGCCGTATCGACCCGTCGGAATTGCGGTTGATGGAAATGGCAATGTGTTCGTCGCGGAGATTGCGACCAACGCTGTCGATGTAATCGGGACGGACGGAACCATCGCATCGATCGGGAGTGGATTCAAGACGCCATATGGCGTGACGCTCGACAACGCACTAAACGTATATGTTGCCGACACTGGCAACAACGCCGTGAAGAAAATCGCCGTCGACGGGACGGTCACTACATTGGGAAACGGTTTTAATGCGCCTCGGGACGTGAAAGTAGACAGTGCGGGGAATGTCTTCGTCGCGGATACGGGCAACAATGCAATCAAGAAAATCTCTGCTTCCGGCACGGTAACCAGCATTGGCAGCGGCTTTAAAGAACCAAACGGTATCGAGATCGACAAAAGCGGCACGGTCTACGTGGCCGATACGGGAAACAGCCTTCTCAAAGCCATTGCGCCGGACGGAACCGTCACGACCTTGGTCAGTTCGGTGCCCGGAGATTACGGCATGAACAGTCCTTTCGAAGGACCCTCGGGCGTTGCAATCGACAGTAACGGCAGTCTGATCGTGTCCGACGGGAACGTTCTAGGTCAATTACTGAGGTTCACGCCTTCGAATTGATCGCCGTGATCCGATCGATCGAACATGTGTGCTCGCTTCGGGACGCGGATTGTCCTTGAGGAATCGGAAAATCGGCCACTCGCAGTCAACGAGAACGAGTGAACCGAGGGAATTCATGAGCACGATGATTATCGAGTCAGCACCGAGCCCCTACTCCACCTATAACGTCGATGCCGCCATCATGCATCTCGAACGCGTGCTGTCGGCGGAAGGCGCGAACTCGCTGTTCGGGCAAACCTACTGGCGCAGGCGCGTGCAGCAAGTCGGCGCGACGCGCGGGCTGCATCACACGCAGCGCACGCGCCTCGAGCGGCTGATGAAGCTGTTATCGGATGCCGCCGCGAGCCACACGCGTTAGCGTCAAGCCGCGCGCTCCAACGCCTGCGCGAGCGCGACGAATTCCGCGACCGGCACTTCCTCCGCGCGGCGCGTGAGATCGAAACCGAGCGCATCGAAATCGATCTTGTCGCGATACGAACCGAGGTTATTGCGCAGCACTTTCCGGCGCTGCGCGAACGCGGCCTTCACGACATCGCTCAGGATTGCTTCGTTGACGGGCGACATTTCGTGCGGCGCGTACGGAATCATGCGCACGATGGCGGAATTCACCTTTGGCGGCGGGTTGAACGATTCCGGCGGAACATCGATCAGCTTGTCCATCGAATAGCGGTATTGCAGCATCACCGACAGCCGCCCGTAGTCCTTGCTCGCCGGCTCCGCGATCATGCGATCGACCACTTCGTCCTGCAGCATGAAATGTTGATCGATGACCTTCGGCGCGAACGTCGTCAAATGAAACAGCAGCGGGCTGGAGATGTTGTACGGCAAGTTGCCGACGATTCGCAGCGTCGGCTTGTCGCCTTCCAACGCGAGCGTGCCGAAGTCGAATTCGAGCGCATCGGCGGAATGCACGACGAGACGTTCGCCGAAGCGCTTTTCCAGCCGTCCGATGAGATCGCGGTCCAGCTCCACCGCATGCAGCGGCGAACCGGGCGCGGCAACGCGCTCGATCAGCGGTTCGGTCAGCGCGGCCAGGCCCGGCCCGATTTCGACCATGCGCTCGCCTTTTTTGGGCGCGATGGTATCGACGATCGAATCGATGATGCCCTGATCGACGAGGAAGTTCTGCCCGAAGCGCTTGCGCGCGAAGTGGCCTTGGTGTTTAGTGGACATACTCTTCTTAGTGAGGCGCGCGTAACGCGTTAATTCGCGCGTTTGTGGTGCGCCATCGTCACGGCGGCGTCTATGGCGGCAATCATGCTGCCGGAGTCCGCACGTCCCGTTCCGGCCAGATCGAGCGCCGTGCCGTGATCGACCGACGTGCGGATGATCGGCAACCCCAGCGTCACGTTGATGCCTTCGCCGAACGTCGCGTACTTGAGCACCGGCAGGCCTTGATCGTGGAACATGGCCAGCACGCAGTCGGCATCTTTCAGATAGCGCGGCTGGAACAGCGTGTCGGCGGGATACGGCCCCGGCGCGTCGATGCCAAGCGCACGCGCACGTTCGAGCGCGGGCGCAATCACATCGATTTCCTCGCGGCCCAGATAGCCGTTTTCGCCTGCATGCGGATTCAGCCCGGTCACGAGAATGCGCGGCGCGTGCAAGCCGAAATGCGCGCGCAAATCGTGATGGATGATGGTGAGCGTCTCGACCAGCGAATCGATGCTGAGCGCCGCCGATACGTCTTTCAGCGGCAGATGCGTCGTCGCGAGCGCCACGCGCAATGGCCGCTCGCCGGAACCGGCCAGCATCATCACGACGCGGGAAGTGTGGGTACGCTCGGCGAGATATTCGGTGTGGCCGGTGAAGGGCACGCCGGCATCGTTGATCGTGCTCTTCTGAAGCGGCGCGGTGACGATGGCATCGAACCGGCCGGCGAGTGCGCCGTCGATGGCGGCATCGAGCAGATCGAGCACGTAGCGCCCGTTGGCTGCGTTCAGCTTGCCTGCTTCGGCAGGCGCGGCGAGCGCGTGATGTTCGATGTCGACCGGAGCATGCGGTGAAGGCCATTCGCTGCCCGCGCGTTCGGCGAGCAACGCGCGATCCCCAAGCACAGTGAAACGCGCTGATGGCCAGCGCTCACGCGCGTTGGCAAGCGCCGCCGCCGTCAGTTCCGGACCCACGCCCGCCGGCTCGCCGCTCGTGATGGCAATGGCGAGCGGCCGGTCGGAGCCAAATCGGGCGTCGGCGCTCATGCGGGTTATTGCGACGCGTCCTGCTGCGCCGCGATGCCCTTGTACTGGACGTAAGCGGTATCGCGCAACTCGCGCAGCCAGTCGGAGTACGCCTGTTCCGCCTTGCGCTGCCCGATCGCCTGACGCGCGATATCGAGCTGCTGACTGGCCGAACCTTCCGCCTCGCGACGGCCGAGCACCTGAATCAAGTGATAGCCGTATTCGCTCCGCACGGGATCGCTCACGGCGTTGTCGGCCAGGCTGTTCATCGCGCGCTCGAATTCAGGCACGGTCTCGCCCGGGCTGATCCAGCCGAGATCGCCGCCTTGCGATGCCGAACCGTCCTGCGAATACGTGCGCGCGAAGTTGGCGAAGTCGCCGCCCGAGAGCACTTGCTGTTTGATATCGACCAGACGCTTGCGCGCTTCCGCTTCCGACATGCCGTCCGACACGCGCAGCAGAATGTGGCGCACGTGCGTTTGCGTGAGCTTCGGCGCATCGGCGGCGGTGCCTTGGCTCGCGCGACGATCGACCAGCTTGACGATCTCGAAGCCGCCATCGGTGCGCAGCAGCGACGGCACGACCTGACCCGGACGTAGCGTTGCGACCGCCGACACGATGCCCGCAGGCAACGTGGCCGGCGTGCGGAAGCCGAGATCGCCGCCCTTGCTGGCGTCGGTGTCCTGCGAATTGTCCTTGGCGAGCTTGGCGAAATCGTCGCCGGCCTGCGCCTGCTTGAGCACGGCGTCGGCCTTGGCCTGGACTTGCTGAACTTGCGTGTCGGCGGCATCGGCCGGGAGCTTGAACATGATGTGCTGCAAGCGCAGATCGCTCGTGTTGCGCGCGCCCGGACCACGCTGGCTGGCGATATAGTTCGCCACTTCGCCATCCGACACCGTGATCTTGCTGTCGACTTCCTTCTCGCGCAGCTTGGAAAGCGTCAGTTCGGTGCGGGCATCGCGCATGAACACGGCCCAGGGCACGCCTTGCGCCTCGATGCGCGAGCGATAGACGTCGAGCGTCATCTGGTTTTGTTGCGCGAGGCGCTGGAGCGTGCGGTTGACCGTGGCATCGTCGATGGTGATGCCGTCTTCCTTCGCGCGCTGCAACTGGATGCGTTCGAGCACCATCTGGTCGAGCACCTGCCGTTGCATTTGATCCATCGGCGGAACCGGCGCGTTCTGCTGTTGCAGACGCTGCACGATCAGGTGCGTGCGCTCTTCCATTTCCCGCCGCGTGATGACGCCGTCGTTGACGACCGCGACCACGGAATCGGCGACCTGCGCATTGCCGTTCGACAACGCCTGCGCTTGGGCGGGCGTACTCAGGATCAGCGTCGCGGCGAGCACACTGGCCGCGATAATCGTCGATCGAAACATATTCACGTTTGCCACAGAAACTCCATCAAATACGGGCTTACCCCGATCGTGCTGTTCGTGCTGCCGATGAGCGGCTTCGCCCCGCCGCTTTCGTGTTTGTCAGGAATGCCGCTTGGATGCGCGCTGCAGCCTCACTCGTAGTTGCTGTAGCGCGAGAGCGGCGGCGGCGGCGATGGCGGCGGCTGGTAGCCCTGCACGCTGGCGCGGAAGGCGCTGACGAGCCCGTTGTCCACGTTCGACAAGCCCTTGAACGTCAACTGCGCGAGAACCCGCGTACCCGACGAAGGCTGGCCGCTGGTGTTCACGCCGTTCGCGTAACGCTGCGCGCCGAAACCGAGCGCCCAGCAGTCGGCATCGTACTGAAAGCCTAGCAGGCCGTCGACGAGGCGGTGACTCGCAAGATCGTAATTGACCCGCGCAACCGCGTAGAGACGGTTCGTAAGCGGCCATTCGGTCGACAACAGCAACTGGTTGATCGGCTCGTTCACCAGCGTGGTCTGGTTCGAACGCGTGTACCGGTAGCCGATGTTGATGACCTTGCGGTCCGCCGGACTGAAGCCGATACCGGCGCTCGCGCGCACGAGCTGCTCGTTGTCCACATTATATTGGAACGCGGTTTCCGAAGCGAAACCCGCCCCCAGCTTGATCGACGCGCCCGCGATCAGGTCCGAGTGCTTGGCCTCGTTGATCGGCTGATCCTGCGAGATCGTGACGCGCTGGCTCGTGAAATAGTACTGCTGCGCGATGACGAAACGCGCGCGCTCGTCGCCCGTCGCCGGGTTGATGAAGCGCGTGGTCAGGCCGGCGGTGATACGGTTCGCATCCGCGATGCGGTCGTTGCCGACGAACGTGTTCGGCGTGTAGATCTCGGCCAGACCGAAGTCGGATTCGGCGGTATCGAAAATTGGCGCGAAGGCCTGATTCTTGTACGGCGTGTAGACGTAATACAGGCGCGGTTCGAGCGTCTGAATGTAATCCTGCCCGAACAGCCGCACGGAACGGTCGAACACAAGTCCCGAATCGAACGTGAAGGTCGGAATCGATTCCGTGAAGTTCTTCGGCTGACCGGTCACCGGCGGCGAGGAACCGGCCACCTGCGTCGACGCGATATGGCTCAGGTCGTACGACGCGAAGTGCCACTGGATCTTCGGCGTGACGAAATAGCCCGGCGCATTGACGCCGTAGCTCAGGTACGGATTGAAATAGAAACGGTCGCCGTCCGTCGCGCCTTCGGTCGTGATCGTGAAGCGCGTGGCGTCGGCCTCGAAACCGTAATCGAAACCGTTGACGTTGTACTTGTTGTACTGAACGTTGAGCTGCGGTTCGCGGGCGTACGGCGGCGTCGAGGGCGTCAACGTCTGCCAGCGCTGCTCACGGGCCAACACGGACCACGGACCGTTGTTGTACGTCAGCCCGGCTTCCTGCTGATACAACAACTGCGTGCCGTTCAGGAACTGGTTCGATGCGTTGCCTAGGTCTTCGGGATACTGCGCATCCGAAACCTTGTTGTAGTTGATGTAACCCGCAAAACCGCCGCCGAAGTTCTGTTGATGCTGCCAGAAGATCGCGTAGCGGTTCGTGTGCGTTTGCGTGTCGTTCGGCAGATAGTCGCCGGTGAACGAGCCGGAATACGTCGGCGACAGATAGCGGAAGGTCGCCTCGGTCAGCACGCCGCGCCGCGACATGAAGCGCGGCGTGAGCAGCAAATCGCGATTCGGCGCGATATTGAAATAGTACGGAACCGCCAGTTCGAAGCCGGTGGTCGAGCTGACGGAAAACGTCGGCGGCAACAGGCCGCTGCGGCGGTCGCCCGTCAGCGGGAACGAAAGCCACGGGCTCGCGAAGACCGGCACGCCCTGAAAGAACAGCACGCCGTTATGCGCGATGCCTTCCTCGGAACCCGTGTCGAAGTCGAACGAGGTGCCCTTGATGTACCACGCCGGATCGTTCTCGCAGGCGCAGGCCGTGTACGTGCCGTGATCCACGCGTGCGCGCTCGTTGTCGATCATGTCGACGCGTTCCGCGCTGCCCGAGCCGCCCGTCAGATTGAAGTGGTACTTCGGGTTCGTCATGAACCCTTCGTTTGCTTCCAGCTTCAGATGCGCTTCCGGTCCGATGAACGACACACCGTTGTTGATGAGCCTGACATTGCCGAAAGCATCGGCCATGTCAGTGTCCTGGTCGTAGTGAAGCGCGTCGCCCTTGATGACCGTTACCGTGCGGCGTACTTCCGCCGAGCCCTTGGCGGCCATGTCTTCGTCGGATGTGCCGGTGGCGCGGTCGCCGAGCAGGAATGTGGACGGTTGCTGGCCGCTCTTGAGCGGACGCTCCTGGAGTTGCGGCGCCAGACGCAGGCTACCGGCGCCGTCGAGCGGCTGCGGATAGGCGGCATCGCCGCCAAGCTGCGCGTGGGCGAGCGCGGGCATCAGGCCCGGAACCGACAGGAGCGCGGCGACGAGCCGCCGCCGGCGTGGCCTGTCGTCTTTGATCTTCGATGCGGGAAACTGTCGTGGCGGCATGTACGGGTGGCGGTTCGATCTCGCTGTCACGTTGTTCGTCGCCTTTTGGCCGCACCCGTAGCGCGTCGAACTCGACGGTCCGTAGCTGGCTCGCGACGACACTCGATAACGATGACGCGGACGGTCGTCGGGCCTGACATCAGGCTTCAAACGGATCGCTTAAAAAAGTCGTGGGGTATTATATGGCAAGAAGTTTTGCCTCTCGAATTTATGACGCACATTCCCTCCGATACCCGCATCGAACAACTCCGTTCCTGGCTCGAAACTTTCGCCGATCGCTATCGGCTGAACCTCGCGAGCCTTGCACCCGCCTCCGCCGATGCCAGTTTTCGCCGTTATTTCCGGCTCGACAGCGATTGCGAGCACGGGAAAACACTGATCGCCGTCGATGCCCCGCCGCCCGAAAAATGCCGCGAGTTCGTGCAGGTCGCGGGACTTTTGCAAGCAGCCGGCGTGCACGTGCCGAAAGTTCTGGAAAGCGATTTCGACGCAGGCTTCATGCTGCTGACCGATCTCGGCACGACCACGTACATTTCCATCCTCGATGAAAAGAACGCGCGCCCGCTGATGCGCGACGCGATTGGCGCGCTCATCCGCTTTCAGTCGACCGCGCGCGAAGGCGTGCTGCCCGCGTTCGACGAAGCGTTTCTGCGCCGCGAGATGGAGTTGCTGCCCGAGTGGTTCATCGGCAAACATCTGGGCCGCGAAGTCACGGCGGACGAACGCAAGACGCTCGATTCGACCTACACGCTGCTGGTTCAGAGCGCGCTGAATCAGCCGCAGACATTCATGCTGCGCGATTTCATGCCGCGCAATCTCATGGTCTGCGAGCCGAATCCGGGCGTGCTGGATTTTCAGGACGCGGTCTACGGGCCGATCACGTACGACATCGCCTCGCTGCTGCGGGATGCGTTCATTAGCTGGGAAGAGGATTTTCAGCTCGATTGCTTCGCCTACTACTGGGAGCGCGCGAAAAAAGCCGGTTTGCCGGTCGATCCGGATTTCGGCGAGTTCTACCGGCAAATCGAATGGATGGGCCTGCAACGGCATATCAAAGTGATCGGGCTGTTCGCGCGCATTCATTATCGCGATGGCAAGCCGCGCTATCTCGCAGATCTACCGCGTTTCATCGGTTATGCGCGCAAGGTTGCGGAACGTTACGCGCCGCTGTGGCCGTTCGCGCGCTTGCTCGATACGCTCGAAGGCCGCGCGATCGAAGTCGGCTACACGTTCTGAACCTTCCATGACCCACGCACTCAAGACGGCGATGATCTTCGCCGCAGGCCGCGGCGAGCGCATGCGTCCGCTGACGGACACGTGTCCAAAGCCCTTGCTCGATGTCGGTGGAAAACCGCTGATCGTCTGGCAGATCGAGCGGCTGGCGGCGGCGGGCATCCAGACCATCGTCATCAATCATGCGTGGCTCGGCGCGCAGATCGAAGCCGCGCTCGGCGATGGATCGCGTTGGAATGTCCGCCTGCGATACTCGGCGGAGACGGACGCGCTGGAGACGGCGGGCGGCATCGCACAGGCGCTTCATCTGATCGGCGATGGCGTGTTCATCGCGGTTAGCGGCGATGTGTTTTGCGACTTCGATTACGCGTCGCTGCGAGATCGGGCGGCCGCGCTCGCCGCGCGTGAAACGCCCGGCATGCATCTCGTCATGGTGCCGAATCCGGGGTTTCATCCCAAGGGCGACTTCGCATTGCGCGACGATGGCCTGCTCGCACTCGATGGCGAACCGCGCTTCACCTTCGGCAACATCGGTCTCTACGACACGCGCATGTTCCGCGATCTCGCGCCCGGCACGCGGCGCGCGCTGACGCCCTACTACCGCGAAACCATCGCGACGGGACACGCCAGCGGCGAATTGTTCGAAAACCGATGGGAAAACGTCGGCACGCCCGCGCAACTGGAAGCGCTGGACCGCGAACTGCGCCAGGCCTGAATTCACAAGGGCGCGGCGCCCGGATTGGGATGCATCCGATGGTAAAATGCGCGGTTCTTCCGTCATTTCTCCCCCGCCGCATCTCGCCACCATGTCCGATACCCGTCCCGATACGCTTTTCGCGCTGACCGCGCTCTCTCCGCTCGACGGCCGTTACGCCGCCAAGACCGAAGCCCTGCGCGAATGGCTTTCCGAAGCCGCGTTCATGCGCCATCGCGTGACCGTCGAGATTCATTGGCTGATCGCGCTGTCGCGCGCCGGTTTCGCCGAAGTGCCGCGCTTTTCCGAGGCATCGGAGCAATTCCTGCTCGCGCTTGCCGAGCGCTTCACCGCGCACGATGCGGCGCGCATCAAGGACATCGAGCGTGTCACGAATCATGACGTGAAGGCGGTCGAATACTGGCTCAAGGAATCGGTCAAGGGTCAGCCGGAACTGGAGCGTGCGAGCGAGTTCATTCACTTCGCTTGCACGTCGGAAGACATCAACAACACGTCGCACGGGCTGATGCTCGCCGGCGCGCGCGAACATGTGATCCTGCCCGCGCTGCGTTCGGTGCATGCGCGGCTCGTCAAGCTCGCGCACGAACATGCCGCGCAGCCCATGCTCTCGCGCACGCACGGTCAGCCCGCCAGCCCGACGACACTCGGCAAGGAAATCGCCAACGTCGCGGCGCGTTTGTCGCGTGCGATCGAGCGTGTCGCGCAGGTTTCGCTGCTCGGCAAGATGAACGGCGCGGTGGGCAACTTCAACGCGCATCTGTCGGCGTATCCGGAGTTCGACTGGGAAGCGTTCTCGAAGGATGTCGTCGAGAACCGGCTCAAGCTCACGTTCAATCCCTACACGATTCAGATCGAGCCGCACGATTACATGGCCGAACTGTTCGATGCCATCGCGCGCGCGAACACAATTCTGCTCGACCTCGACCGCGACGTGTGGGGCTATATCTCGCTCGGCTACTTCAAGCAGCGCACGAAGGCGGGCGAAATCGGTTCATCGACGATGCCGCACAAGGTCAATCCGATCGACTTCGAGAACTCGGAAGGCAACCTCGGTCTTGCGAACGCGACGCTGCGCCATCTCGCGGACAAGCTGCCGATTTCGCGTTGGCAGCGCGATCTGACCGATTCGACGGTGCTGCGCAATATCGGCGTCGCGTTCGGCTATTCGCTGCTCGCCTACGATTCGCTGATTCGCGGACTCGACAAGCTCGAAGTGAATGCCGCGCGTCTGAATGACGATCTGGATAACTGCTGGGAAGTGCTTGCGGAACCGGTGCAGACGGTCATGCGCCGTTATGGCATCGAGAATCCGTATGAGCAACTGAAGGAACTGACGCGCGGCAAGGGCATCACGCGCGAGGCGTTGCAGACGTTCATCGGCGGACTCGCGATTCCCGCGGACGCGAAGAAGCTGCTGCTGGAGATGACGCCGGGCTCGTATATCGGCAAGGCGGTGGAACTTGCGAAGCGGATTAGCTGAACGTCCTTTTGAGCCGGCAATAGAAAAACCCCAAGGTTTAGCGCCTTGGGGTTTTTGCTTTGGGTCAGTCGCTTAACGCGTCTTCAGTTCTTCCATCACCTTCTCGACGATCTGCTCCGGCGTGTAGTCGATGCTCACGATGATCGCTTCATCGGGCCCAGGTTCTTCGAGCGTATCGAGCTGACTGTTCAGGAGCGACGGATCGAAGAAATGCCCCGTGCGCGAGCCGAGCCGTTCCTTCAAAGTCTCGAACGTGCCCTGCAGATAGACGAACCACGTGTCCTTGTCGTTCTCGCGCAGCACGTCGCGGTACGAACGCTTCAGCGACGAACACGTGAACACGGCCGTCTCGCCCGCGCGCTGCTTTTCCTCGATCGCCGCGCGGATCGTCTCGAGCCACGGCCAGCGGTCGTCGTCGGTCAGCGGGATACCCTTGTGCATCTTTTCCTTGTTGGCTTCGCTGTGGAACGCGTCGCCGTCGGTGAACGTGCAGTGCAGGCGCTCCGCCAGCAATTCGCCGATGCGGGTCTTGCCGGCGCCCGATACACCCATCGCGATCAAAATCATCGAAACCTCCTTACACGACCGTCGCAAGCGCGAAGGTCAATCCGAGACCCATCAGGGAAATGAGCGTTTCGAGCAGCGACCAGGTTTTGAACGTCTGCCCCACCGTCATTCCGAAGTATTCCTTGATCAGCCAGAAACCGCCGTCGTTGACGTGCGAAAAAATCAGCGAGCCGGAACCGGTTGCCAGCACCAGCAATTCGGGGCTGACGTGACCGCCCGCCGCAGCCGCGATCGGCGCGACGATGCCGCATGCGGTGGTCATCGCGACCGTCGCGGAGCCGGTAGCCAGACGAATCAGCGCAGCGACGAACCAGCCGAGCAGCAGCGGTGAAAGATGCGCTTGCGACGCGGTCGCCACGATCTGCTGCGAAATGCCGCTGTCACGCAAAACCTGACCGAAGCCGCCGCCCGCACCCACGATCAACGTGATGCCCGCGATCGGCGCGAGACACTCGCCGCAAAACTTTTGAATCTGCTCGCGGTTGAAACCGCGCTTCGCGCCGAAGGTCCAGAAACTGACCAACACGGCCACGAGCAGCGCGATATCCGACTGACCGATGAAGCGCAGCAAGTCGTTCGGCAGCGTCTTCGGCGTGAAAACGAGATCCGCCCAACTGCCGACCAACATCAGGATAACCGGAAGCAGAATCGTGAACAGCGTGATGCCGAAGCTCGGCAGATCGCGCTTCTTCTCGGTATCGCCGTGTTTGCTGATGAACTGATCGGCGAGCGCGTTGGCGTCCGGCAACTTGATGTATTTGCTGATGAGCAGCGCGAACAGCGGACCGGCAACGATGGCGGTCGGAATGCCGACGATCAGGCCGTAAGCGATCGTTCTGCCGATGTCGGCGTGATAGGCCTGCACGGCGAGCAGCGCCGCCGGGTGCGGCGGAATCAGACCGTGCACGACGGACAGGCCCGCGACCATCGGCAGGCCGATCAGCAACAGCGACTTGCCCGTGCGCTTGGCGACGTTGAAGGCGATCGGGATCAGCAGCACGAAACCGACTTCGAAGAAGACCGGCAAACCGACGATGATGGCGACGACCATCATCGCCCAGTGGATGTTCTTCTCGCCGAACAGCTCGATCAGCGTGTTCGCGATGCGCTCGGCGCCGCCGGATTCGGCCATCATCTTGCCGAGCATCGTGCCCAGCCCGACGACAATCGCAATGTGGCCCAGCGTATTACCGTTGCCGGTTTCGAACGACTTGACGATTTTGTCCATCGGCATGCCCACCGCGAGCGCGAGCAGGACGGAGACGATCATCAGGACGAGGAACGGATAGACCTTGAAACGTGCGATCATCAGAATCAAAACCGCGATCGCGATCACCGCGTAGAGCAGCAACATGCTCCCGTGGACGGCTGGCATAACGCCTCCTTATTGGTGTTAGGGTTTTTCCGCGCTATGCGTGCGTTTGCCGTCGCTGCACTGCACATCGAGGCAATGAACGGCAAGCGCGTGCACGGCGCAAGGCAACGGAATTTTACTTGTAAGCGAGGAAGTTGGCCGCGAAACAGTCCGGCCGATTGGACAGTCGATGCGCGTTCTTCGTTTGTCGTGGGATATGGCGCAGCAAAAGAAAAAGCCGGCGTTCGGAGGAACGTCGGCTTTCAGAGAGCGGGTCGCCAGGCGCAGGCTACGAAGGCTGCCTCGACGCCGCTGCGCATGAGAACGTGATCTCGCGAGGATTTCCGCCCTGCATGCTGTCGATCGCCTGAATCAAGACAACTTGCTGATCCTTGCAGATCTTGGTTGCTTCGACCATGCAGGATTTTTGCGATTGAAAAATGCCGGAGCAATTGACGCGATAAGCGTCAGGCTGGCCTGCGATGTTGACCTTGTTGGCCGTGTACGTCGGGCCGTTGCCTGTCGTGCATGCAGACAGCACGCCGACAGAAATAAGGACTGTGAAGAGAAGTTTTGACATATCGATTTCTACCAGATTCTGTTCGAAGGGCTAGGACCGGACGACCTGCCTGCAGGCCGTCCGAAACATCCTGAGCTTGCGCCCAGGATGTTCGCCTTACCACCGATACGAAGCGTTAGCGCCGTACACGGTACCGTTGCGGCTTGTGCCCGCACCGGCCTTCAGCACCAGGTTCTGAGTCACGCGCAGATTCAGTGCAACGGCTGCCGCCGCATAGCCCTGATACGACGCACCACCCACGCCGACGGAAACAGTCTTGTCCTGATCGACGTTCGGAACCATTGCCATCGCCGTGGCTGCAGCGATACCCGAGTATGCGCTGCGAGCCGTGCCTGTCACGGCGCCCTGCATCGCACCGACTTGTTGGTCCGTATAACCGTTGGCCGACGAAACCGCATCGTTCAACTGGTTGACGTTGACCATGTCGTTGTCTTGCGTGCCTGCTGCTACGTTGGTGATCTGACGTTCGTGGCCTACCGAGCCGACCGACACCGTTTGAGCGGCATCCGCCACTGAGCTTGCGCCCAGCGCAACCGAATTGTCCGCAGTAGCCTGCGCGTTAGCGCCGATCGCCGTGGCGTAATTGCCGCTCGCCAAGGCGTTCGTACCGAGAGCCGAGGTGTTCGTGCCGGTTGCATGGGCATTCGCACCGACCGCCGTAGCGTGCGGGCCGCTTGCCACCGCGACTTCCGTGGACAGGTTGCCGTCAGCCGCGAACATCGGATTCTGGCTGGTCGTGACGTTTTGTACCGAGGTCGTCAAAGCATCCAGCTGCTCCTTGTTCGCCAGATCCGTCGGCGCTTGCCCATCTCTCACACCATGAATTTGCGTGCCGTTTGCGCCGCCAAGCGTGATGTTGCTGTAGTCGGTGTTGCCGCTCGAATCCGTGTTGAAGGTGACAGCGGTCTTCACAGCCTTGGTTCCGCCGTCATACAGGTTCGACGACTCCAACTGTCCGACCGTCGCTACGTCATCGTCGTTCACGCCGTTTGCGATATGGACCAGACGCATCTTGTCGGTCGAGTTTCCGAACGACACGGTGTTGGCTTGATCCGCTACCGCGTTGGTACCCAGCGCGACCGAATTGTCCGCACTGGCAACCGCGTTGCCTCCGATTGCGATCGAGTCTTTGCCCGTCGCCGACGAGTCGATCAGGATCGAGTTGGCATGGAAATACTTGATGCCCTTGCCATTCACGGCGCCGCTCACCGATGTCGAAATGCTCGTGACATCACTCATTGCCGTGCTGATGGTCGTCGACATTGAGCTGACGGTCGTGGACATCGAGCTGATCGTCGTCGACATCGAGTTCACACCAGTCGAGATCGAGGTCGACAACGAGGTGAAGCCCGTTGACAACGACTCAACGCCCGTGGACAGCGAACTAACTCCGGTGGAGAGCGAGCTGATACCGGTGGACAGGGAGTTGATGCCTGTCGATACCGAGGTGGACAGCGAGCTCATGCCGGTGGAGAGCGAATCCACACCCGTGGAGAGCGAGCTGATCGCCGTCGAGCTGGACGTGGACAGCGAGCTCACACCGGTGGAGAGCGAGCTGATCGCCGTCGACGACGACGTGGACAGCGAGCTCATGCCCGTCGAGAGCGAATCCACACCCGTGGAGAGCGAGCTGATCGCCGTCGAAGTCGAACTCGACAGCGAGCTGATGCCCGTGGAGAGCGAGCTCACACCCGTGGACAGCGAGCTGATCGCGGTCGACGACGACGTCGACAGCGAGCTGATACCCGTGGACAGCGAGCTGATGCCCGTGGAGAGCGAACTCACACCCGTGGAGAGCGAGCTGATCGCCGTCGACGACGACGTGGACAGCGAGCTCATGCCTGTGGAGAGCGAATCCACACCCGTGGAGAGCGAGCTGATCGCCGTCGAAGTCGAGCTCGACAGCGAGCTGATGCCCGTGGAGAGCGAACTTACACCCGTGGACAGCGAGCTGATCGCGGTTGACGACGAAGTCGACAGCGAACTCACACCCGTGGAGAGCGAGTCGACCGAGCTCGACAGCGAGCTCACACCCGTGGACAGCGAGCTGATCGCCGTGGAGCTCGAGGTCGACAGCGAACTGATGCCCGTCGAGAGCGAGTTGATCGACGTGGAGGTCGAGTCCGACAGCGAGCTCAGCGAACTGATGCCCGTGGAGCTCGATACCGACAGCGAGTTCATGCCCGTGGACAGCGAACTGATGCCCGTGGAGCTGGACGCCGACAGCGAGCTCATGCCCGTGGACAGCGAACTGATGCCCGTGGAGCTCGACACCGACAGCGAGTTCATGCCCGTGGACAGCGAACTGATGCCTGTGGAGCTGGACGCCGACAGCGAGCTCATGCCCGTGGACAGCGAACTGATGCCCGTGGAGCTCGACACCGACAGCGAGTTCATGCCCGTGGACAGCGAGGACACGCCCGTCGACAGCGAGCTCATGCCCGTGGACAGCAACCGAACTGTTGGTCGTGCTTAGGCCCGTAGACAGCGAATTGACTGCGCTATTCGTTGAACTCAGCCCCGTCGAAAGGTTATCAATCTTACTGCTCACAGTGCTCATACCTGTGGACAGGCTATTTACGCTGCTCAGGGCCGTGCTCACGCCAGTCGAAAGCGAACTTACCGTACTGTTCGTCGCACTCAGGCCCGTCGACAGGGAACTAATTCCCGATGAGGTGGAAGTCGACAACGAACTGAGGCTCGTTGATAGGGATCCAACGGTGCTATTCGTCGTGCTTAGCCCGGTTGACAAACTATTTACAGCGCTGTTGGTTGAACTCAGACCGGTCGACAGACTGCTTACGGCGCTATTGGTCGAACTCAGACCGGTCGAAAGACTATCAACGTTACGGTTGGTCGTATCAAGGCCAGTGGAGAGGCTGCTCACAGCACTATTGGTTGTGCTCAAGCCGGTTGACATACTATTCACCATGCTGGTCGTCGTGCTGACGCCAGTCGATAGTGAGGTGACCGTGCTGTTCGTCGTGCTGAGTCCAGTCGACAAGCTGCTAACAGCGCTAATCGTTGCGCTCAAACCGGTCGACAAGCTGCTAACGACACCGTTTGTCGTGCTTAGACCGGTCGACAAGCTACTTACTGCAATGTTCGTCGAGCTCAGGCCAGTGGACAAGCTATTGACCGAGTTGTTGATCGTGCTCACACCCGTTGACAGCGAAATGACGGAACTGTTGACAGTGTTCAGACCTGTTGAGAGGCTGCTCACCGAGTTATTCGTGACACTCAAGCCGGTCGAAAGAGAACTGATATTGCTGTTGGCAGCGCTTATCCCCGTAGAGAGAGAAGAAACCTGCGTCGATGCCGACGACGAGATACTGCTCAACCCTGTGGAGGTGGAAACTGACAACGAACTCAGACTAGTCGAGAGGCTGCTTACGCGGCTGCTTGCGCTGCTGACGTCCGTTGACAGTGAAATGACCGAGCTCGAAAGAGAAGACACCGCACTTGACAAAGAACTCACGGTGGTCGACGTGCTTGCTGAAACTGACGACCATGCCGTAGAGATCGACGACATGCCTGTCGAAAGGCTCCCGGACGCCGAATTCCACGCGGTCGAGACTGAACTTATGCCGGTAGATAGACTCGCCGAGGCACTGGTCCACGATGTCGACAGAGAGCTCACGCCTGTTGAAATCGAACTGATGCCGGTTGAGAGCGACAGCGACGTTGAGCTTACGACCGTCGATAGCGAGTTGGACATGCTGAACAACTGACTACCGTTCACGGCATCGGAACTTCCTGCGCTAACCTGTCCTGCGAGAAGATTAGTGATGGAATGGCCAGTCATATCCAGATACTGCTGCATCTGGATCACCGTTTTGGCACCCATTTTGATGACACCGCCGCCAAGACTCATGTATGCCGTTGGCGCCGAGTTATCGTCCTGCACCATGATCCCGGAAAACGCCCCCCCATGTTGGCGACCGAATTATTCCCGCAACTACCGCCGTTGATGGGGCCTGCCGAATTATTCCATATGCCGTAACCGGAGCCATTCACACACGACCCAATAACAGGCGTCAAAGCGAACGCACTGGTTGTGCTACCAGCAAGAAAAAGCGCTGCAAACGACGCTCCGACAACTGACGCACTGAGACCTGTCGAAGTCTTTTTCGCAAGTGTCAACGCTTCCGTGCCGAGTGTATTACGGCCCTCGCACGTTTGAGTTGCACTGCTGCAAGCCTTCCCATGCGCCATCGCAGTCTCGGCGACAGCGACAAAAGTCCCTACTTTTTCATTCCAAATACTGCGGTATGACTTATTCATAAACCGAATTGACCCACAAAAACGAGCGTCTTTTACAAAAAAACCAAGAAAGGGAAACCTTTCGACCACTGCAAAGAATATTGATATTCGCGCTATCGTAGAAGCGGACAGGTCCTAAAATCGCCTTGCCTTAGCACCCTCGATGCATTGCTGAAAATCCTTACTTTTAGGAGAATTCGCATATACATTGGCTTGCAAACAAGCACCGCTTCAGCGACTTCAGCCACGGATTAATATGCAACGCAGGGGGGGTGAATAGAAGCGAGAATAAACAGGCGAGCGGAGTCGGCCCTAGCCACTTTTAGGCTATTGGATGAACGAGAATCAGCTCAACACGGGATCAGAATGATCCGAAGGGAATGGTGGCCGGGCCGGCCGGAGGGTCGTTGGGACCGCCCGGACGGCTGGAAATACATCTCGCCGAAGATATGTGAATTTTTAACGCAAAGGCTTTGTCATCAAAGAAGATAACAACTCAGAATAGCCTTTAACCAACGCCTTGTTTTCTGGCAAGAAGCGATCGATCATTGATCGCTGAGCTTCACGATAATTGTCATGACGGTCATCATGTCCATTTATAGCCTCGACAACCCGGCGCGCCCCTTCGTGCACGTCGTTAGCGTGATAGTAATAGCCGAGATCCGTGCATAACGTTGCGTTATGCACCAACGGATAACCTTGCCAACATACTTCGAGGTAGAAGTAATTCAGCGGATTTTCCCATTGGTGGGACACGATGATATCGGTACGTTCGGCTAAGAATGTCGGCGTGTCAAAGCGACCCAGGAAAACGGCTTTGTGCTGCCGCACGATGTCGAGCTGATTCATCAAAGAAATAAATTCTTTGCAATTCACGGCGAGATGCTCGGAGTTCGTAACTTGCAATAGCTCGATCGAGTCAGGACGTTCCCGATAGGCTAGCTCGGCAATCATCGCCGGGTAGAGACAGAACTTCACGACATTTATGTTGGGCTCCATCACGCTTAATCGGCGTGGACCAATGTGAGGCCTATACTCACCGAAATACGGCATTGCTGCCGCGCGCGCGTTCAAGAAAACGGGGCTCCAGATAAACGGCACTACCTGGGCAGTTTGTCTGCGCAGAACCTCAAAGTAAGCCTGACTGATATTTGCGACCTGAGGGATCATCCAGATGGCGTCATATCGTTGATTGACAAACAAATTTTCACCAAAGCTCGGTTTGTTGAAAATAACCGATTCCATTGCGTGAACATATTCGAATCCGCAACAGTAGGATACTAGCCGTGCGCCCCGCCGCTTCAAGTAATCTGTGGCCATCGGATCGATTTGACCGCCGAGTTCGATCAGTACGTCGACGTCATCCTTGGCGTTATCAAAGGTCACTGTGGGCCAGCGATTCAGATCCCACGGCAATTTGTTCGTGATAGGAACGTGCGTTGTGTTGACGAGGACAACGCTCGCCACATTCGGACAATTCTTTAAAGCTTCTGCCAAGAACACGGCGTTTTGTTTGATTCCGTTATTCCACAAAGTTTCGGCTTCATGGTGCAGTCCAATTGTAATACCTATGTGCAGCTTTCTCATCGCCCCACGCTCCAATGCTCAGTTTTCCGAACGTTCAACTCAAAACTCATGTTCTTGCGTATACCGCTTCAATCGCTTCCGTATAAACTCGCACGTTGTCTTCGTTCTCAGGATCGAGCGTACGTAAAAATTTCTTTGCCGTTGCACGGTAGCTATCTAAGACTTCGTCATGCACAGCGAACGCCCGGCGTAACGCCTTCCCGCCTTCTTCGCAGTCGAAGTCGTGGTAGCGGTAACCACAATCCCCAATAAGGTCCGAGTTGTGAATCAACGGATAACCGCCATACAGCGCTTCGTAGTAAATGTAGTTCTGAGGATTTTCCCATTGATGGCTGACCACCGCATCCACCGAAACAGGTACGATCTGCGCGAATGGAAAACGGCCCTCAAACGAGCCAAGTCCATGTTTGACAATATCCAAACTCTGCGCGAAACCTGTAAAGGCCGGATGATCTTTCAATTTGAATGTGTTGAACGCATACATCCGCTCAATCATGTCAGGATTATCTCGATGCGCAGCCTCGCAACTTAAAATAGGGATATAGCTCGTTTTGACCATACATACGTTCGGCTCGAATACGCCAATACGCCAGCGGCGCCTGCCGGGTTCATATCCAAACTTCTGCCCTTCCGGAAGCTTGGATACCTCGCGGTCGAGCACCACCGAGCTCCAAAGATGGGGCATCAGCTTCACCGGCGCGCGAAACAGCGTTTCAAAGTACGGCGCGCAGCTGTTTTCGTACTCAGGCAGCGTCCACACCTCGTCATAAGGCGCCCCTGAAATCAACAAAGCATGCTGGAGATTAAAAACCATGCGTTCGATGTCGATGACGTAGTCATTTCCCACTCGCATCGTGATAATCTTACCGCCGCGTTCCTTGAATTGGACTGACCAATCCCTATTCAACTGCGCGCTCATTTCGATCATTACATCAAGCGTCGTCATTGCGGTCGGCATGTCGATGAGCGGCGCTGGCGAGTCGACGAGAAAGCGCTTTGCGTCTTCAGGATTGCCGTCGCCGCCACCGGTTACGAGATAGGTGGCTTTCACACGTGGCGAACGCTTCAGAAGCATGACTAGATACAAACAGTTCTGAAATATTCCATTTTCCCAAAGCGACTGCTCACCCTTCCGTATGAAAATGGACACGCCGACGCTAATCCGCTCCGGCATGCGGGATTTGATTTGCTTATTCATACGCCGAGCCTCGTCTTGTTACCTTGGCAAAGATGCAGCAACCGGTCCGCGAAAACGTCAAGGTTGCTTTGTTTAAAAGGATTGACCGAGTCGATAACGCGCTGGGCCCTTGCCCGATAATCAATCAACGACTCGTCATGCTCGCGTGCGGCCCGCAGCAATTGCCGGCCACCTTCTTGTGCGTCGAAATTGGGGAAGTAATACCCTGCATCGAGCCACGGCGAATTGTGCACCAACGGATATCCACCGTACAGAACATCGAGATAAAGGTAATTCTGGTCATTACCCCATTGATGGGAGACAACAGCATCGGCATACTGAGACATAAACCCGGCGATGTCATTGCGTCCATGAAATGTTGCCTTGCTGTCTTTCACAATGTTCAGCGAATTCGCCATTTGAACAAGCGTCGGATGATCCTTCATATGCATGGTGTTAAGCACATGCATATGCGACAGGCTTGCCGAGTCCGCGCGATATGCTTCTTCGCACACCAGTATCGGAATACTCGACGTTTTCACCACCGATATATTAGGCTCGAATATCGCGACACGAAAACCCTGGACATGAGCGGATTCCTGCAGCGACGACTTTCCTCGCGGCTGATAACCATATTGAAGGCCGTGCTCGTTCACTTCCTCGATTCGCTTCGCAAGGAATTGCGGGTGCCAGATAAACGGAACGAGATGGACGCTGCACCGATGCAAAGTGCGCATCATGGGAATAGAAAGCTTATCCTTCGACATAAGCCAAATCTCGTCATAGCGATCGGGGCGCATGACATGCACAGGCTTATCGAAAATCGGCGCTTCGATGAGCCCCGCGTATGGCTGACCACAGCAGTAATACACGACCTTTTTGCCGCGCGAACGCAACAAGTCAAGCCACGACGTGTCAAGCGCACCACCCATTTCGAAGACGACATCGACCTGATCGGTCGCGTCATGCGTGCGCACGATGCGCAGGCCTTTGGAGGCAAGATCGACTTGCGGTGGCATCACATGTTGGTCCCCGACGTCGATCAGCGAGATGCTCTCGACGAAAGGCAGCTTCTGCAACGATTCTGCAAAAAAAATAACATTCTGACCTAATCCATTCTGCCAGATGTTTTGACCCTGATGCGTGACAATTGAAACTCCGATTCGAATGCCCATCGGATTAATCCCAAAATCGAAATAGCGACGTAAATTGAGGCGAACGTTTCGCTCGCAACGCGCGAGCAGACAGCCAACCGCTGCTCACGCAATCGAGGAAAACGGAAGTTCTTTGAGGAAACTGGCTTGGAATCCCTCGCTCGCGGCGATGCAATCAAATATATAGAATTATTTTGGGATTTCACAGAAATTTAGGACTTGTTCGGAGTTTTCCTATCCGAAACAAGTGCCTGGCACATACCCAGATAGATTGTTTCAAGTTTAAGAGGGTGGTTTATTCGATACTGAATCTTTTTTTTGTACTCTGATGGCTAGCCGCTGTAAATTTTTAGCTCTGAGAGTCGGGCGACTATGACTTGGAGGTGGTATTTCGGGCGAGTGCCCAAAGAGCCAAGTTTTTTTAAGTAAGCTAAACCACAAGTATTGCAAATTTCGGGCTAACACAGCGTTAATTTCAATACACCTTCTTTAACGATTACTTCTAAGCAGCAGTAAAATAAATAAAAAACTACTGATTATAAAAATACAAATTACTTAAACAATCAATAATAAAAACTCAAGCGTATGCAACGAAGGCTTTTTAAGAAAGCCATTCGACATTGCCTGAAAATTAGTTTCACTTGATAGGACATGCTCACATAGCCTATCTTTGATCATATTGGGAATATAGGTAAAAGGTATTCGATATGTTTTTCGGATTCAATCTAATTCAGCTCTCGCTGAGGTTTTTCTTGTTTTTGCCGGTTCGTTTCAATCAAGGCGTTGAAAAGGCCTAAGCCCAGAAACTCACGTTCTGGGCTTAGGTGCATGCGCTCAATGACCGTGAGACGGCGGCCATTACATACGATCGTACGCAGGCTATTCCCGAGGCGCCAATTCGCTTGCAGCTCGCGCAAGCCGAGTGATCTCCTCCCAGTTTTCTCCCGCGAGCGCACTCTTCGGCGTAAGCCACGAACCGCCGACACAAACCACATTTTTTAGCGCAAGAAAACTCGACGCCGTCTCGGCCGTAATGCCCCCAGTCGGACAAAACTTCAAGTTTGGAAACGGCCCGCCAAACGCCTGCAGCATCGGAATTCCGCCCGCTTGCTGTGCGGGAAAAAACTTGACGATTTCGTAACCCAACTCCATTGCCGCGATGATATCGCTCGGCGTCATGACGCCCGGCAACAATGGCAATCCCGCATCCTGCGCTGCCTTGTGCATGTCCCGTGTCAGCCCCGGCGATACGCCGAATTGCGCCCCCGCCTTCTTCGCCTGCGCGCAATGCTCCGGCTTCGTGATCGTTCCCACGCCAACCACGATGTCATCAGCCAATTGACAGGCGCGCTCAATCGCGCCAATTCCCGCCGGAGTACGCAGCGTGATCTCCAGCACCTTCACTCCACCCGCGTGCAATGCGCGCGAGACATGCTCGCCCTGCTCCACCGAGTCAAATGCCAGCACCGGAATCACCGGACCCAAACGCACGATTTCGCTTACCGTTTTCATATGATGCGACTCCTGTTTTGTGCGTGGCGCCCTTACGTCGCCCCGCAATGGGTTCAGATTCAGTGATGCGTCGCATGCGCTTTGTTGAGCGCCGAAGCCGCGGCGCGTGCGTTATCGCGTAGCGCATTACGCTCAGGCGATGCAGCCGCCGCTCCGCCATTCGCCTCGGCCGACCCCACCAACGCACCGAACACCGACGCACCCTCTTCCGCCGGCAACGCAGCGCTACGGAACACGCCAAACAATTCGCGGCCGAATCCCACTTCGTTATCCGCTTGATTCAGCGGCAACTCGACTTCCCGTTCGCTCCATGTTTTCGCGTCGATCTCGACATCGAGCACGCCGGCGGGTGCGTCGATCACGATCATGTCGCCCGTGCGGACCTTGCCGAGCGGCCCATGCAAAAGCGCCTCTGGCGAAACATGAATCACCGCCGGCACTTTGCCCGATGCCCCGGACATGCGTCCATCCGTCACTAACGCCACGTGAAAGCCCTGATCCTGCAACACGCCCAGCAAAGGCGTCAACCGATGCAGCTCCGGCATCCCATTCGCCCGCGCGCCCTGAAAGCGCACGACCGCCACGAAGTCCCGCTTGAGTTCGCCCTTGTCGAACGCCTCTTGCACTTCTTCCTGCGAATTGAACACGATCGCCGGTGCCTTCACCACGCGATGCTCCGGCGCCACCGCCGAAATCTTGATGACGCCGCGCCCGAGCTTGCCCTGCATCAACCGCAAGCCACCATCCGGCTGAAACGCTTCCTCGATGCCGCGCAGCACCTTCGTGTCATGACTTTCAGCCGCGCCATCAACCCATTGCAGTTTGCCGTCGATAAGCTTCGGCTCCTTCGTGTAATGCGAAAGTCCCGGCCCTGCCACCGTCTGCACGTCCTCATGCAGCAGCCCGCCTTCGAGCAGATTGCGCACGAGAAACGCCACGCCGCCCGCCGCGTGAAAATGGTTCACGTCGGCCTTGCCGTTCGGATAAATCTTCGCGAGCAGCGGCACGACTTGCGACAGTTCATCGAAATCATTCCAGTCGATGACAATGCCCGCCGCCCGCGCAATCGCCACCAAATGCAGCGTGTGATTCGTGGACCCGCCCGTCGCCAGCAGCGCGACGATGCCATTGATCACTGCCTTCTCGTCCACCACATGGCCAATCGGCACATAGTTGCCGCGTTCGAGCGTCAGATCAAGCACGCGTCGCGCGGCCTCGGCGGTGAGCGCATCGCGCAGCGGAGTGTGAGGATGCACGAACGCCGAACTCGGCAGATGCAAGCCCATCACTTCCATCAACATCTGATTGCTGTTGGCCGTGCCATAAAACGTGCAAGTGCCGTGACCGTGATACGCGGCGGCTTCCGCTTCAAGCAACGCGCCGCGATCGCATTGACCCGTCGCGAATTCCTGACGCACCTTGGCTTTTTCGTCATTGGTGAGGCCGCTGGTCATCGGGCCGGCGGGCACGAAAATGGTCGGCAAATGGCCGAACTGCAACGCGCCGATCGCCAGTCCCGGCACGATCTTGTCGCACACGCCCAGGCACAGCGCCGCGTCGAACATATTGTGCGTGAGTGCGACCGCCGTGCTCATCGCGATGACTTCGCGCGAGAACAGCGACAGTTCCATGCCCGCGTTGCCCTGCGTAATGCCATCGCACATGGCGGGCACGCCGCCCGCAAATTGCGCGATGCCGCCATGTTCGCGCGCCGCCTGCTTGATGATGTCCGGGAAGCTCTTATAAGGCGCGTGCGCGGAGAGCATCTCGTTATACGACGACACGATGCCGATGTTCGGTTCGCGCACCGACTTGATCGCGATCTTTTCCTGCCCTTCCATGCCGGCGAAACCATGCGCGAGATTCGCGCATGACAGCGCGCCACGCGCCGGGAACATGCCGCGCGCGGCATCGATGCGCGCAAGATACGCCGAACGCGTGGCCTGACTGCGCACGATCACGCGATCCGTGACTTTTTTGAGTTGTGCATGCGGGGAAACCATCGAAGCTCCTTCGTCTCACTCCCGGCGGCAGCCGTCGAGCTGTGGGTTGGACTTAGCGAGGACAGGCGATTGTTGTGATTCTTTTGTCGTCGCGCTGTTGCGAATGTTAGTAGAAAAACTACATACTGACAATGCAAGTTTAGAGCGAAATTCCTGGAAGGTCCGTTTAATAACGTTAAAGCGGAGAGCTTCTACGGGAAATCCCTAGGGACGGCGGCCGAAATTCATGTAGTATTTGTACAAAGCAGTCCATCGGCTATAGTCCCAACCAGTTTTCAGCATAGGCGAGATTTCCGATGTTGCTGTCTCAAGTCGAGGCAATGCGCGAACAATTGCGCCCTTCCGAGCGAAAGCTGGCGGAATATGTGCTGGAAGCCCCGCGCGAGGTTCTCGACCTGTCGATGACCGACTTCGCCGCGCGCGCAGGCGTCAGTCAGCCGACCATCGCGCGCTTTTGTCAGGCGCTGGGTTTTTCCGGCTTCCGCGAATTCAAGATTCGTCTTGCTCAAAGCGTAGCAGCGGACGTTCCCACGGTTTATCGCGACGTGCGCAGCGACGAACCACCTTCCGGCGTTGCCGCGAAGGTGCTGGACCGGACCATCGGCGCGTTGATTCAGGTGCGCAATAGTTTGTCGTCGGACAGCGTGGCGGCGGCGATCAACATGCTGAGCGCGGCGCGGCGCATCGAGTTCTATGGCGCAGGCGGCTCGGGCATCGCTGCGCTCGACATGCAGCACAAGTTCTTCCGCTTGGGTGTGCCGTCCGTGGCGTACTCCGATCCCCACACCTACACGACCTCCGCCGCGTTGCTCGGCGAAGGCGATGTCGTCGTCGCGATCTCGAACACGGGCCGCACGAAGGACATTCTCGACGCGTGCAAGTCGGCCTTGCACAACGGCGCAAAAGTGATTGCGATCACGCACGGCAATTCGCCGCTCGCGCGCCTGGCGAGCGTGGGCCTTTTTGCGAACGTCGATGAAGACACCGATATTTTTTCGCCGATGACTTCGCGCGTCTCGCATCTGGCGATCGGCGACATTCTGGCGGTGGGACTGGCGCTGGCGCGCGGGCCGGAGTTGGCGGAGAAACTCGCCGAGGCGAAAGACGTGCTGGAGAGCAGACGCGTAGGTTCATGATGCAGTCCCGATTTGCAGGCAAACAGGCGATACTTGAACACCGCGCCTGATCTCACCTGCATCTCATGAGCAACACCTTTACCGTCGAACTTCTGGAAAGCCATCTTTCCGCTCAGAAGTACGACGAAGCGATCAACTGCCTGTTCGAATTCGCTGCACGATTTCACCGGCATCCTTATCTCGACCTCGGCCAGTTTTTGACGTCCGCGCCGTCTGCATCGTTCGATGCATTCGCTATCCGCATGTCGTCAGCGTTGGCGCGGCTGTTCGGCGACCCGCGCTTCTCCATCACCGATGCGCGCTGGCAGCGCCTTCTGCCCGTACGCTCGATGATCTGGAACGTGCTGAGCGCCGACCCGCTGCAAACCGCCCGACCGACCGCCGCCGCGCTTCTTTCGTCCATGAACGAGGCACCCGATACAGCACGCGAAATTGCGCTGCTCCATAGCCCGGAATGGCGTCTGCCCATCGACATGGGGCTTTTCTGGGCACGAGATCGTCAGGCCGCTGCGACGCTCGCGCTTGGCATCGCGGGTGAGCTTTTTACGGGAAGTCCCGCCGCTTACGCGCAGCGCAACGCGTTGCTCGAATGGCTGCCCGGCGTGATGCACGAGATTCGCGATCTTCTGGAAGTCGATGTCATCGCGATCTGGCAGCTCTACCTTCATTGCAGTTACGCGAACACGCCTCGCCGTCACGACATCAAGCGCAACATCAATACGCTGGTGCGCGCCAAACTGCGCGAGTACGGGTCTTTTGCGCCAGCCAGCGCGTCTCCGCCGCGATCCCGCCCGCTCATGCTCGTTTTCACAGAAGCATTCAACAGCGGACATTCGATCGTGCGCACGCATTCGCGGACCTTGCTCGCCGCCCGCGCGCATTTCGAAGTCGTCGCGCTGTGCTTCGCGAAATCGGTCGATGAACAAAGCCGACAGATTTTCGACCGTGTGATCGAGTTGCCGGAAACGGAAAACATCCCCGCCTGCATCGAGACGTTTCGGCAATTCGCCGCGGAGATGCAGCCGGATGTCTTTTACATGCCGAGCGTTGGCATGAGCGTTCTGAGCATCTTTCTATCGAACGTGCGGCTGGCGCCCTTGCAGATCGCGGGTTTGGGACATCCGGCGACGACACATTCGGATTGCATCGATTACGTCAGCGTCGAAGCAGATTATGTTGGCGATACCTCGTGCTTCAGCGAACGGCTAATGCTGCTGCCGAGCGATGGCCAGCCCTACGCACCGTCGGCACGTCTGGAATCAATCGGCATTCGACGTTCACGCGCAGACGCGAAAGTGCACGTCGCCATCGCCGCGAGCATGATGAAGCTCAACCCCGACTTTCTGAGCGCGTGCGGACGAATCGCGCGCGCATGTCCCAACCCGATCCACTTTCATTTCTTGACGAGCGGCAGCACGGTTTTGCTGCTCATGCGTCTGAGCCGTGTGCTCGATGAATTACTGCCCGCCGACACGTACACCGTGCACGGCTTCACGCCTTACCCCGATTACGTGCGTTTTCTGAACGAAATGGACATGTTTCTGAGCCCGTTCCCGTTCGGGAATACGAACGGAATCGTCGATGCCTTCACGGTGAATCTGCCGGGCATCTGCAAAATGGGAAGCGAGGTATTCGAGCGCATCGACGGCGCGATGTTCAAGCGCGCGGGGATGCCGGAGTGGACGGTGACAGACACCGAAAACGCCTATATTGATGCCGCCATTCGGCTTGCTGAGAATCACGAAGAACGTGAATCCCTACGCCAGCACATGCGCGACACGAACGCGGTTCAGCGCTTTTTCGAAGGACGCCCGGAAGCATTCGGCGAGGCCGTGTTGCGGCTCATGCACGCACTCAGAACGGCTTGATCACCACCAACAGCGTCGCCCCGAGCAACCCAAGCACGGGAAGCTCGTTATACATCCGATACCACTTGTGCGAGCGCTTGTTCTCCCCGCGCTCGAACGTATGCAGCAACACGCCGCAATACGCGTGATACACGATCAGCAACACGACGATGGTCAGTTTCGCGTGCAGCCAGCCCTGTCCCGCGCCGATGCCAACCACGAGCCACAACCAAAGCCCGCACGCCAACGCCGGCACCGCGATGAAAGTCATGAAGCGAAACAGCTTGCGCGCCATCAACAAGAGCCGCGCGGTGGCTGCCGCGTCGGTTTCCATCGCCAGATTCACGAAGATGCGCGGCAGATAAAACAGCCCCGCAAACCACGAGGCGACCAGCACGATATGCAGCGATTTGATCCAGAGCATCGCTTGCCTTATTGACGCACTTCGCCGCGACCCAGCACCACGTATTTCAGCGACGTGAGCCCATCGAGTCCGACCGGACCGCGCGCATGCAGTTTGTCGTTGGAGATGCCAATTTCCGCGCCGAGCCCGAACTCGAAACCATCGGCGAAGCGCGTGGAGGCGTTGACCATGACGCTGGCCGAATCCACTTCGCGCAGGAAGCGCATGGCGCGGTCATGATCTTCGGTGAGAATCGCGTCGGTGTGATGCGAACCGTATTCGTTGATATGTTCGATGGCCTCATCCAGCCCATCGACGATCTTCACCGCCAGCACCGGCGCGAGATATTCGGTGCGCCAGTCTTCGTCGGTTGCATCGACGAGCGCGCCGATTTTCGCGGCTTCGAGCACGCGGCGCGCGGCGGCATCCACGCGCAGTTCGACATCTTTCGCCTGAAACGCGCGCGCGAGTCGCGGCAGCGCGACGTCCGCGATGCCACGCGCGACGAGCAGCGTTTCCATCGTGTTGCACGTGCCATAGCGATGCGTCTTCGAGTTGTCGCACACCGCCGCGGCTTTCTCGAGATCGGCGCGATCGTCCACGTAGACGTGACAGATGCCGTCGAGGTGTTTGATCATCGGCACGCGCGCTTCTTCCATCAAACGCGCGATCAGGCTCTTGCCGCCGCGCGGCACGATCACATCGACGAATTCCGTCATGGTGATGAGCTTGCCGACCGCCGCGCGATCTGCCGTCTCGACCACCTGCACCGCGTCTTGCGGCAAACCGGCCGCTTCGAGTCCCGCGCCGATCAGCTTCGCCAGCGCGGTATTGCATTCGAGCGCTTCGGAACCGCCGCGCAGAATGGTCGCGTTGCCGGATTTGAGGCAAAGTGCGGCGGCATCGATCGTCACGTTCGGCCGCGATTCGTAAATGATCCCGATGACCCCGAGCGGCACGCGCATCTGTCCGACCTGAATGCCGCTCGGCCGGAACTTGAGCCCGCTGATTTCGCCGATGGGATCGGCCAGCGCGGCGACCTGCCGCAAGCCTTCGACCATCGTGTCGAGCGCCTTGTCGGAGAGCGTCAGGCGGTCGATGAACGCGGTGTCGTGCCCTTTGTCGCGCGCGCGGGCGAGATCACGCGCATTCGCCTGTTTGAGCGATTCGCGCTCGCGTTCGATGGCATCCGCCACCGCGAACAATGCCGCGTTCTTCGCCGCCGTCGATGCCCGCGCCATCGCGCGCGACGCGACCCGTGCGCGGCGGCCGAGGTCGGTCATGTACTGGTCGATGTTCATCGTGAATCTCTTTCGTTGTAGCGCGCTGGCAGAATGCGTCCGCCGCCGCCAAAAAAGTCATTCTAAGCAATTGCGCGACGGCAGACAGTGCGCGCGCGAGCGTCCTAGCGACGCGGTCGCGCCGATGCGGCCTGCGCCGGTTTGCCTTGCGCGACGGCCATCGCGAGTTCGAACATGCCGGCCCACGGGTCCGGCGGCGGCTCGCTGCCGCGCTTGCCCGTGCTGCCCGAGAGTCCTTTGACCTGCCGATCCAGCTTCGCCGCGAGCGACAGCGCCTTCTCCAGCGCTTCGTCCGTCACGCGCGACAGCGCCGGTCCGATCAACCGTTCGCGTGGTCCCCACACACGGTTTTCGCGCATGAGCGTCGCCAGCGGCTTGCCGGACGCGACACCGCGCTTGATGCGCAGCAGCGTGCGCACCTCTTCCACCAGCGCCCACAGCACGAGCACCGCCGCTTCGCCTTCGCCCTTCAAACCGTCGAGCATGCGCGCCAGACGACCGACATCGCCGGTCAGCATCGCTTCGTTGAGCTTGAAGACGTCGTAGCGCGCGACGTTCAGCACCGCGTCGTGAATCTGCTCGAAACCGAGTTCGCCTTGCGGATAAAGCAGCCCGAGCTTCTGAATTTCCTGATGCGCCGCGAGCAGATTGCCTTCCACCCGTTCCGCGATGAACAGCAGCGCGCGCCGCCCGTCCTCGCCCGCCGCGACGCGCTGCCCTTGCGCCGCGAGCCGCTGGCCGATCCACATCGGCAATTGCGCGCGCTCGACCGGATCGATCTTGAGCGTGACGCCGGTGGCGGTGAGCGCGGTGAACCAGCCGGACTTCTGCGACGCGGCATCCATGCGCGGCAAGGTAACGAGCATGAGGATGTCGGGATTGTCCGCGCCCGCGAGCGTCTTGAGCGCTTCCGCGCCTTCCTTGCCCGGCTTGCCGGTCGGAATGCGCAACTCGATCAGTTGCCGGTCGCCGAACAGCGACATCGACTGACTCGCCCCGATCAGCGCGCTCCAGTCGAAATAACGCTCGACCGTGAACACGGCGCGATCGGTGAATCCGCCCGCACGCGCCGCCGCGCGAATGCGATCGCACGCTTCCTGCGCGAGCAGATGCTCATCGCCATAAACGACGTACAGGCCCTTCAGCCCTTTCGCGAGGTGCGCTTCGAGCGCGTCGAGCTTCAACTGCATGATGGCCCGTGACCGATGAACGTAGCGCGCACGATCACAGCGGCGGCGTCGGCAGCGGCGCGCGCGGCGACACGCCCGGCGTCTGCTCAGCCGGCGTCGGATGCAGCGAACGCACGGCCGCGAGCCGACGCGTCAACTGATCGACCGCGTCGTTGCGCATGTCGTTGTAGAGCAGCGTCGATTCCTGCGATTTGGCGAGCGTGTATTGATCGCTGTAGGTCATCGAGCGGTTCAGCGCCATGGAACTCGTCGGAATCAGCAGCGTGCCGTCCGCGCCGATCAACGAATAGGTCAGGTTATAGACCAGCTCGTATTCCTGCACGACACCCTCGGCGTTCAGACTGAGCGTGCGCAAGCCCTGACTTTCCGAGAGGTTGAGCGTGGCTTCCGGCTTCTCGAACGGCTTGACGATCACCGTGTCGCTGCCGCCTTCCACCATGCGTTCGAGGCGCGCGACCATCTGCGGCGCGCCCCCTGCGATGGCCAGCCGCTTGAACGCGTAATCCTGCTGGCCGCGCAACTGGAAGCCGCACGCGGACAGCGCGGCCGCGCCGCCCAGCAGCGGGAAAATCGACAAAAACGAACGTCTGCTGATCCTGCCCGAGCGTTTTTCGACGGCTTCTCCGGACACATCCACTCCCTTGTTTTGGCTCATCAGGCGACCACGTTCACGAGACGTCCCGGCACCACGATCACCTTCTTCGGCGCGCGGCCCTCCGAGAATTTCCCGAACATCTCGTGCGCGAGCGCGGCCTTTTCGATGTCCTCGCGTGATGCATCCTTCGGCACGACGATCGCGCCGCGCACCTTGCCGTTGATCTGCAGCACGAGTTCGATTTCCGATTGCTCCAGCGCGGCTTCATCGACCTTCGGCCACGGCGCGTCGAGCAGCGGACCGAATTCCTTCTCGTAGCCGAGTTCCGACCACAACTGGAACGTGAGGTGCGGCACCACCGGATACAGCACGCGCAGCAGCACGCCGAAGGTTTCGTTCAGCACGCCCGCGCTCGTGTTCTTCGCGCTGTCGACCGCGTTGAGCATTTTCATCGCGGCGGAGACGACCGTGTTGTATTGCAGACGGCCGTAGTCGAAGTCGGCCTGCTTGAGCACGGTGTAGATTTCGCGGCGCAGCGTCTTGTCGGCATCGTTCAGTTTCGAGGCATCCAGCTTGCCGTGCTGACGCAGCACGTCCGCGTTGTCGTGCGCGAAATGCCACACGCGACGCAGGAAGCGGCTCGCGCCTTCCACGCCCGCGCCCGACCATTCGAGCGACTGTTCCGGCGGTGCGGCGAACATCACGAACAGACGCGCGGTATCCGCCCCGTACTGATCGATGAGCGTCTGCGGGTCCACGCCGTTGTTCTTCGACTTCGACATCTTCTCAACGCCGCCGAGCACGACCGGCTGGCCATCGGCCAGAAGCGTCGCGCCTGTGGGACGACCTTTGTCGTCGTGCGCCACGGTGACGTCGAGCGGGTTGTACCAGGTCTTCTTGCCAGTCGCGTCTTCGCGATAGAACGTTTCGTTCAGCACCATGCCCTGCGTGAGCAGGTTCTTCGCCGGTTCGCCGAACTTGACGAGGCCCATGTCGCGCATGACCTTGGTCCAGAAACGCGAGTACAACAGGTGAAGAATCGCGTGCTCGATTCCGCCGATGTACTGATCCATCGGCATCCAGTAATCGGTGCGTTCATCGACCATGGTCTTGGCATCCGGCGCGCTGTAGCGCGAGAAGTACCACGACGAATCGACGAACGTGTCCATGGTGTCGGTTTCGCGTTTGGCATCCGCGCCGCACTTCGGGCATTGGCAATTCAGGAACGCTTCGGACTTCGCGAGCGGATTGCCCGTGCCGTCCGGCACGAGGTCTTCCGGCAGCACCACGGGCAGATCCTTTTCCGGCACCGGCACATCGCCGCAACTCGGGCAATGGATGATCGGAATCGGCGTGCCCCAATAACGCTGACGCGAGATGCCCCAGTCGCGCAGACGCCAGGTGATCTGCTTGTCGCCGAGGTCCTTTGCCTTGAGGTCGGCGGCAATGGCGTCGATCGCGTCCGCGATGCTCAATCCATCGTACTTGCCGCTGTTGACGAGGCGGCCGGCGGTCTTGTCGCCGTACCACTCTTCCCACGCGTCGGTCGAATACGTCTTGCCTTCGACCGCGATGACCGGCTTGATTGGCAGATCGTATTTCTTCGCGAAGGCGAAATCGCGTTCGTCGTGCGACGGCACGCCCATGACCGCGCCTTCGCCGTAGGACATCAGCACGTAATTGCCGATCCACACTTCGACCTGCGCGCCCGTCAGCGGATGCGTGACGAAGAAGCCCGTGGGCATGCCCTTCTTTTCCATCGTGGCGACATCTGCTTCCGCGACGCCGCCGCGCTTGCATTCCTCGATGAACGCCTGAAGGTCCGCGTTATCGCGCGCCAGACGCGTGGCGAGCGGATGCTCCGCCGCGACTGCCGCGAACGTGACGCCCATGATCGTGTCGGCGCGCGTGGTGAAAACGCGCAGAAGTTTCGCCTCGCCGTCGATTTCATACGGAAAGCCGAAATTCACGCCGAAGCTCTTGCCGATCCAGTTCTGCTGCATGATCTTGACGCGCTCGGGCCAGCCGAGGCCTTCGAGATCGTCGAGCAGTTGATCCGCGTAATCGGTGATGCGCAGGTAGTACATCGGGATTTCGCGCTTTTCCACGAGCGCGCCCGAACGCCAGCCGCGTCCGTCGATGACTTGCTCGTTCGCGAGCACGGTCTGATCGACCGGGTCCCAGTTCACCGTGCCCGTTTTCTTATACGCGATGCCTTTTTCCAGCATCTTGAGGAACAGCCACTGGTTCCATTTGTAGTAGTCCGGCGAGCACGTGGCGACTTCGCGCGACCAGTCGATGGCGAGGCCCATCGACTGCATCTGCTTCTTCATGTACGCGATGTTGTCATACGTCCACTTCGCGGGCGGCACGTTGTTCGCCATTGCCGCGTTTTCGGCGGGCATGCCGAACGCGTCCCAGCCCATGGGCATCAGCGTGTTGTGGCCGTTCATGCGCAGATAACGGTACATCACGTCGTTGATCGTGTAGTTGCGCACGTGCCCCATGTGCAGCTTGCCCGACGGATACGGCAGCATCGAGACGCAATAGAACTTGGGCTTGGCCGAGGTCTCGGTCGTCCGGTAGACATCGTTCGCGCGCCAGTTGCCTTGCGCGGCGGATTCGACGTCGGCGGGTACGTATTTATCGTGCATGGTGTGGTGTTTTTGCTTCGCTTCGCTTCGCTTCGCGCTTTCGATGCTCGGGGGCGTCTGGGTGGAATCGGGCTTGGTCTGATTGACGAGGGTGCCCGGATTCCGGGCGGGTAAGGGGCGATTATACCTTTGTCGATTTGGGCGGATGTGTTGTGGACGGGGCTGCTGGTTGTTGGGCTTTTTATGCAGTAGCCGCCTCCCCGGCGGGGGGGTAACTTTCTTTGCTGCTGCAAAGAAAGTCACCAAAGAAAGCAGCTTTTTACACCATGCACGATGGCTGGAAAGGGTGATCTGGTTTAACGATACAGTGGCCGCGTTAGGACGTCCTTCGTTTGGGTCCGCGCGTGGGCAACCTGCGATTCCGCGCTCGAATGTTCTTGAGTTTGTGGTCCGCATTCATGCTTTCGGCCATGCGCTACGCGCGCCGAGAGCTTTAGAACGGAATCCCGCAGCGTATTAGCACCCAGCCACCTCAAGCTTCTCCGCTCTTTTGCTATTCGGCCCTACCTTGGTCCGCACTTCGAGCAAAAGGCCAAAACCGAGATGTGTCGTTTACGGAAGTGCTAACCAAGGTACGGCCCAATGGGAGAGGTGCGATGTGGCGTGATGTGGCTGGGCGCTCATACGCTGCGGGATTCCGTTCTAAAGCTCTCGGCGCGCGAAGCGCATGGCCGAAAGAATGAGCGCGATCCGCTGAAGGGTGATTATTCGAGCGCGTGATCGCTAGGTTGCCTAAGCGGCGAGTTATGCGCGTGACGTCCTAAAGCGGCCACTGTATCGTTAATTCAGACCAACACTTTCCAGCCAGCGTGCATGGGGGTAAAAGCTGCTTTCTTTGGTGACTTTCTTTGCAGCAGCAAAGAAAGTTACCCCCCCGCCGGGGAGGCGGCTACTGAATAAACAACACAAACACCAGCAGCCCTTTGCACGAAGAAAAAAAACCTCACCGCTTAGGCATAACAGTAACAAACCCAACCCTAACAACCCCAGCCTGCTGCGCAGCAGCCATAACCCGCGCCACGACCTCATACCGCGTCCCACTGGAAGCCCGCAAGAGCAACTCCGGCTTATCCCCCGCCTTCCCTGCATCAGAAAACCGCACCAACATCTGCTCAAAACTAACCGGATCATCGTTCCAGAAAAGCCGACCCGAATCGTCGATAGAAAGCGTGATGGTAGAGGGCGTCTCCCTCGCCGCCTGCGACGCAACCTTCGGCAAATCAACCCGCACCGCATGCGTAAACAACGGCGCAGTGATGATAAAAATCACCAAAAGCACGAGCATGACATCGATCAGCGGAGTCATATTGATCTCCGCCATCGGCGCGCCGCCGTTCTTCTTGTCGAGTCCGCCGAACGCCATCGCCGCGCTCCTTATTCGGACCCGCCGCACACAAACGCGTGCAGATCGTGCGCAAACCCATCGAGCTCTTCGGAAATCTGCCGCACGTAGCGCCCGAGAACGTTATAGGCAAGCACCGCCGGAATCGCGACAACCAACCCAAAAGCGGTCATGATGAGCGCCTCGCCAACCGGCCCGGCGACATTCTCGATCATCGCCTGCCCGCTCTGGGCAATGCTCGACAGCGCGTGATAGATGCCCCAAACAGTGCCGAGCAACCCGACGAACGGCGCCGTGCTCCCGACCGACGCCAGCAAAACCTGCCCGAACTCCAGTCGCCGCTGCGACCGCAACATCGCCTGACGCAGCGCCCGAAGCACACGCTCATCACGCTCAACGCGCGCGAGCAACGCCCCCGGCACTTCCGTCTCCGATGCGCGCCACGCCGCCTCCGCAAGCGGCAGATAAACCCGCTCGCGATCGACCGATTTCAACGCGCCGATGCCATCCTTGAGACTGGCGGATTGCCAGAACCGCTGCATCGCACGCGGCCCCTGCCACTTCGCGCGCGCGAGCACCCACGCCTTCACGAGCAGAAAACACCAGCTCGCCAGCGACATCGCGAGCAGCACGCCCGCGACCGCATGCGTGACGGCATCGCCGGATTGGAGGTAATGGAGAACGCCTGTCGCTGCCATCGTCGAATGGATCAGCGCAGACCGAGCACGTCTTGCATGTCGAAGAAACCGCGCTCGCGGCTCGCAAGGAACCGCACGGCACGCAGCGCGCCCTGCGCATACGACAGACGGCTCGCCGATTTGTGCGTGATCTCGACCCGCTCGCCGATGCCCGCGAACAGCACCGTGTGATCGCCGACGATATCGCCGCCGCGAATGGCCGAAAAGCCGATGGTCGACGGATCGCGCTCGCCGGTCACGCCTTCGCGCGCGTAGACCGCGCAGTCCTTCAGATCACGCCCGAGCGCCTTCGCGATGACTTCGCCCATGCCGAGCGCGGTGCCGGACGGCGCATCCACCTTGTGACGGTGATGCGCCTCGATGATCTCGATGTCATAGCCCGTCGCGAAATGCTTCGCCGCGAATTCGAGCAGCTTCAGCGTGACGTTCACCCCGACGCTCATGTTCGGCGCGAACACCACGCCGATCTTCTCGCCCGCATCCCGCAGACGCGCTTTTTGTTCGTCGCTGAAACCGGTCGTGCCGACGATCATCTTCACGTTATGACGTAGCGCCGCGTCCAGATGCGCGAGCGTGCCTTCGGGGCGGGTGAAATCGATGAGGAACTCGGCATCGGCGAACACGCTGTCGATGTCGTCGGTGAGCAGAACGCCCGTGGTCTTCCCGAGGAACGCGCCCGCGTCCTGCCCAAGTTGCGGCACGCCTGGCCGGTCGAGTGCGCCGACCAGTTGCACGTCAGGATCGTTGAGAACGGTTTCGATCAGCATCCGGCCCATGCGGCCCGATGCGCCGGCAATGGCGATCTTCATGGCAGTCTCGTGTTGAACCGCGCGGCCCGCACGCGGTGGATGAAGCGGCGCGCGAGGTCTACCCGCGCGCCGCCTGAAACCTTACTGCGGCATCGTGAATTGCGTCTGACCGTTCGCGTTCGCGTTGGCAGGCGTGGGCGACGTGGTCGCCGGACCGACCGCGCTGCTGTCGGGAATCTGCACGGTCTGCGGTTTGCGCTGAAGCTGGATCTGCGAATTGTTGCCCGAGCTGCCCGAACCGGGCGCGCCGCCCGCGCTCGTCGGCGCGCTGCTGTAGGTGGACGAACGCTGACGGCCCGTGGGCATGTCCACCTGCGCGGTCGCGCGATTCGCAGCTTGCGCGGCCTGCTGGTTCGCATCGCCCGCGAAAGCCGCCGATGCGTTCGGCTGCGTCGAAGGATCGCCCGATGGCGCGCTCACGTTCGCCGCCGTGGCATCCGCCGATGCACCCGACGCCGCCGAAGCCGTCGCAGGTGCAGGAACCGCCTTGGCCACCTTCACGCCCTTGTCGCCGTCGATCTCGGCGAGCAGTTCGAGGTTGGACGGCAGATTCTCGCCGCCCGACCAGCTCACCACGCGGTCGCTCGCGAAGTTCACCACGAAGTCACGCTGTTGCACGACCGCGGTCGAACCGCGCTTGAAATAGAACACGTAGTCCCAGCGATCGGCGTGGAACATGTCGGTGAGCAGCGGCGTGCCGATCAATTGCTTGACCTGATCGCGCGACATGCCGACCTGCATTTGATTCGCTGCTTCCTGCGAAACGAAATTGCCTTGCACGACCGTGATGCGATACGGCGTGATGCTCTGCGCGATCTTCTGCGTGACGCTGTCGTAGGTCGAGCAACCAGCGAGCGATGCGGCCAAGGTTGCTGCGATCATGATTCCCCGCATGCGACGGCTCTCCCTGCTATTCGATAGAGATTTTGAAAACATTTCACCTTTCGCGCGAGGCGCTCCAAGGCCGCGCACACTGGCTGCGCGTACATCGGCGAGTGAGTACAACGACCTGCGAGATGTCCGAATTCGACAAAACGCATTACTATGAGAACCTTGAATTGTACTCTAGGGATGCCTAGCCATGACCAATCCCGCCGATCTGAAAAACATCGGGCTGAAGGCGACCCTGCCCCGCCTGAAGATTCTCGAGATTTTCCAGCACAGCGCCGTGCGCCATCTGACTGCTGAAGACGTATACCGGAACCTGCTCACCGAGGAGTTGGATATCGGGCTCGCCACGGTCTATCGCGTGCTCACGCAGTTCGAGCAGGCCGGCCTGCTGTCGCGGAGCAATTTCGAATCGGGCAAGGCCGTCTTCGAACTGAACGAAGGCTCGCACCACGATCATCTCGTGTGTATCGACTGCGGTCGCGTCGAAGAATTTTTCGATGCCGAGATCGAACGCCGTCAGCAATCGATCGCGAAGGAACGCGGCTTCAAGCTCCACGAGCACGCGCTGGCGCTGTACGGCACGTGCACGAAGGAAAACTGCCCGCATCGCAAGCACTGAGCGCTCTCGCGCCGGACACACGGCGCGGTGCGACAAATGCAAACCGCCGCCCATCGAAGGATGGGCGGCGGTTTCGTTTCGTCCGTCACTTTTATGAGATGCGTATGCGGTTGATTCGCATCTGCATTCTTCGACCGTTAACGTGAACTACATGGCGTGCGCGCCTTCGTGGCCATGCACCGGCGTTGCATCCTGCGCGGAGGGCACGAAACGATATTCGTCGTCCTGATCGAGCACGCGCTTGGCCCGCGCGCGGTCGATGTCGTTCTCCCACACCGCCACGACCACCGTCGCCACGCAATTGCCGATGAGATTCGTCACCGCCCGCGCAATGCCCACGAACCAGTCCACCGGCAGAATCAGCACGAGGCCGAGCACCGGAATCGCGGGAATGGCCGAGAGCGTCGCCGCGAGAATCACGATGGCCGAGCCCGGAATGCCGTGCGCGCCCTTCGACGTGACGAGCGACACCAGCACCACGACGATCAGATCGTGCAGCGAGAGCGGCGTGTTCGTCGCCTGCGCGATGAAGATCACCGCCAGCGTGAGATAGATCGAGAAGCCATCGAGATTGAACGAATAGCCGGTCGGAATCACGAGTCCGACGGTCGAATCCTTCACGCCCATCCATTCGAGCTTGCGCATGATCTGCGGCAGCACGGCGTCCGACGATGCAGTGCCGAGCACGATCGACAATTCCTCGCGCAAATAACGCACGAGCTTGAAGATGGAGAAACCCGTGAGCCGCATCACCACGGCCAGCACGACGAACACGAACAGGAAGCAGCTTGCGTAAAACACGAGCACGAGCAGCCCGAGTTGCTTGAGCGACGCCACGCCATACTGCCCCGTCGTGAACGCAATCGCGCCGAGCACGCCGAGCGGCGCGAGCTTGATGATGAACCCCATGATGCGAAAGAACACGCCCGACAGTTCTTCGATGAACACCGTCACGCGTTGCGCCTTGTCGCCGAGTATGGAAAGCGCCGAGCCGAACAGCACGGCGAACACGAGGACTTGCAGAATGTCGCCCTTCGCGAAGGCATCGATGGCCGTATCGGGGATGATCTTCAGCAGAAAGCCCGCCGTGTCCTTCAGACTTTTCGCGTGCTCGGTGTAAGTGGTGAGCGCGGAGGCATCGAGCGAATGCAGATCGATGTTCATGCCCACGCCCGGCCGCGTGACCCACGCCAGAATCGCGCCGATGATGAGCGCGAGCGTCGTCATGATTTCGAAATAGACCACGGCTTTGAGCCCCACGCGCCCGACCTTCTTCAGATCGCCCGCGCTCGCCATGCCGCTCACCACGACGCAGAACACGATCGGCGCGATCACCATCTTGATGAGCTTGAGAAAGCCATCGCCGAGCGGACGCAGCGATTGCCCGAAGTGCGGAAACACCGCGCCCACCACGATACCGATGACCAGCGCGATCATCACCCTGCCGAACAACGAATTCAGGAATCTGCCCACGAGTGCTCTCCTTTTCGCCAAGTCGCGTGTGTTTCGAACGACTGTTCCGACTGGTCGGACCAGTGCTGTGATGATGGATATTAGGAAGCCAATATGAGCGCGTCAATAAAAGCGGGATAGCTGTTTACCCTGTTTTCGGGCGTTGTCGGCGCAAGTTGACGAACTCGGCGCACACGCATTTTTGGTGCATGTCTACAATGGCGGTCAGACCGGCCAACCGCGCTTTTATCCGATGAAAAACGTTCCGCACACTGTCACCGACGCTGCCATCGCGACCATTCGCGAACGCATCGAATCGAGTGTTTATCCGGTTGGCAGCCTGCTGCCGGCGCAACGGCAACTGTCGGATGAGTTGGAGATCAGCCGGGCGTCGTTGCGTGAGGCGTTGTCCACGCTGGAAGCGCTCGGCATGTTGCATATTCGGCCCGGCAAGGGCGTGTATGTCAGCAGCACGCAGGCGAGCACCGCGCACGCGTGGCGCTTCGCCGATCAGGCATCGTTGCCGGATACGTATCAGATGCGCTTCGCGCTCGAAGGATTCGTCGCGCGGCTCGCGGCGCATTCCATCGGCGAGGCGGATATCGCATGGCTCGATGACAACCTCAGCGCGCTGCGTCATGCGCTGGAAGAATCGGAACTGGAGGAAGCCGCGCAACTCGACTTCGCGTTTCACATGCGTATCGTGAGTCTGGCGGGGAATGCGGCCATCGAATCCATTTTGCGTGGCAGCGCGGACATCATGAAAGAGAGCCAGCGCCTGCCGTTTTATCGGCGCGAACTGGTGTTGTCCACGTATCACGAACACGCTTTGATCGTCGATGCCCTCAAGGCGCGCGACGGCGAAAAGGCGGGGATCGCGATCGAGCAGCACATCGTGAATGCCGCGCAGCGGGCGGGCGTGCATTTTCCGGTGCCGCGCAAGGCGTAACGCGTAACGCGTAACGCGTAAGGCAAAACCAAGCCGCGCGCAAAATCATTTCAGCCGACTTTCACCCCGGCACTTTCCGATGATCGCGGAAGTCTATGCTTCGGGTTCGCTCGCTTCTTCTTGATCGACGCGCGCGGCCCGCAACCGATACACATCACAGGGAGTAACGTCCATGGACGTTCAACAACTCGTTTCCGAATTCCTGAACTCGGAGCATGGCGCTCAGGCCACGCAGGCGCTCACCGCTCAGGGTTTCAATCAGGACGACAGCCAGCAAATGCTGGCCACCGCGGCGGAAACCGCGCACGCGCATGCCGAAGAACAAAGCGGCGGCCTGCTCGGCGATCACGCGGGCAAGAGCTTTTTCGCGGCGTTTGCGTCAGGTCTGGTGCGCGGCGATGGCTTTCTGAAATCGCTCGAAGAAGGCGGCGAAGGGATTTTGACCGGGCGCATCGCTGAATCGATTGGCGCGCGCATGGGATTGGACCCAGGCACGGCATCGACCGTCGCGGCGGCGGCCACGCCTTACGTCGTTTCGTTTCTGCGCGAAAAGCTGGGCTGAATCGAAGCCACAAAAAAAACCGCTCCGAGGAGCGGTTTTTTTCCAGCAGAGCGCAACGTACGTTACTTCGCGTTCGCCAGCGCCACAGCCGTATCCAACATGCGGTTCGAGAAGCCCCACTCGTTGTCGTACCAGCTCGACACCTTCACGAGACGGCCCGACACCTTCGTCAACGTCGAATCGAACGTGGACGATGCCGGATTGTGGTTGAAGTCGATCGACACCAGCGGCGCGTCGTTGTAGCCGAGAATGCCCTTGAGCGGGCCTTCCGCCGCTTCCTTCATGATCTTGTTGACTTCTTCCACCGTCGTATCGCGCGCAGCGATGAACGACAGATCCACCACCGACACGTTGATCGTCGGCACGCGAATGGCGTAACCGTCCAGCTTGCCATTCAGTTCCGGCAACACCAGACCGACCGCGGATGCCGCGCCCGTCTTCGTCGGAATCTGGCTGTGCGTGGCCGAGCGCGCGCGACGCAGGTCTTCGTGATACACGTCGGTCAACACCTGATCGTTCGTGTAGGCGTGGATGGTCGTCATCAGGCCGTTGACCAGACCGATCTTGTCGTTCAGCGGCTTGACGAGCGGCGCGAGACAGTTCGTCGTGCACGACGCGTTGGAAATGACCGTATCCGATGCCTTCAGCACGTTGTGGTTCACGCCATACACGATGGTCGCGTCCACGTCCTTGCCGCCCGGCGCCGAGATGATGACCTTCTTCGCGCCGCCCTTGATGTGCGCGCTGGCCTTTTCCTTCGTCGTGAAAAAGCCCGTGCACTCCATGACGACATCGACGTTCAGCTCGCCCCACGGCAGTTCGGCCGGATTGCGATTGGCCAGCACGCGGATCTTGTCGCCGTTGACGACGAGGTAATCGCCGTCCACCGAGACTTGCCCCGGGAACTTGCCGTGCGCCGTGTCGTACTGCGTCAGGTGCGCGTTGGTCTTGGCATCGCCCAGATCGTTGATGGCGACGATCTCGATGTCGTGCTTCTTGCCGTTCTCATAGAGGGCGCGCAGCGTGTTGCGGCCGATGCGGCCGTAGCCGTTGATTGCAACGCGAATCGTCATGGTCTATCTCCTTGGCTTAAAAAAAACCTGATATCGCAAGCGTGGATCGATCAGCCGTTCAGCACGGCCTGCGCCGTCTTGACGATGTTCTCCACGGTGAAGCCGAAATGCTTGAACAGTGCGCCCGCCGGAGCCGATTCGCCGAACGTGTCGATACCGACCACGCCGCCTTCCAGGCCCACGTACTTGCGCCAGAAATCTGTCACGCCTGCCTCGATCGCCACGCGCGCCACGCCCTTGGGCAGCACGCGCTCGCGGTACTCGGCATCCTGCTTGTCGAACACGTTCGTACAGGGCATGGACACGATACGCGCGCCGATGCCGACCTTCTGCAGTTCCTCGACCGCCTGCATGGCAAGCTGCACTTCCGAACCCGTCGCAATGAGAATGATCTTGCGCGCGGGGATGTCGTCGTTCCAGTCGCGCAGCACATAACCACCCTTCGCGATGTTCGCGATCTGGATATCGTTGCGCGGCGAGAACTGAAGGTTCTGACGACTGAAGATGAGCGTCGACGGACCTTGATACGACATTGCATGCGTCCACGCTACCGCCGTTTCGACCGTATCCGCCGGACGCCACGTTTGCAGGTTCGGAATCAACCGCAGGCTGGCCACATGCTCGATGGACTGGTGGGTCGGACCATCTTCACCGAGACCGATGGAATCGTGCGTGAACACGAAGATCGAGCGCGCCTTCATCAGCGCGGCGACGCGCAGCGCGTTGCGGCTGTAGTCCGAGAAGGTCAGGAACGTGCCGCCGAACGGACGATAGCCGCCATGCACCGCCAGCCCGTTGATGGCCGCGCTCATGCCGAACTCGCGCACACCGTAATTGATGTGATTGCCCCACTGGATGCCCGCATGATCCGGGTTCGTGTTCTCCGCGTCGCCCGCTGCGCGCACCGGCTTGCTGGCCTTCCAGTTCGTGAGGTTCGAGCCGGTCAGATCAGCGGAGCCGCCTAGCAGTTCCGGTAGCGCAGCGGCCAGGCCGTCGAGCGTTTGCTGTGACGCTTTTCGCGAGGCAATCGTCTCGCCTTTTTGATTTGCATCCTCGACGATCTTCGCCACGTTTGCCCACCAGTCCGCGGGCAACTCACCCTTCATGCGGCGCGAGAACTCGGCGCCTTCGTTGCGGTACTTTGCGCGATAGGCGTCGAAAGTCTTGTTCCATTGCGCTTCGACGTGCGCGCCTTGCTCCTTCGCGTCCCACGCGGAATAGACTTCGGCGGGGATTTCGAACGGACCGTACTTCCAGCCGATCGCCTCGCGCGTCGCGGCGATTTCCTTGTCGCCGAGCGGCGCGCCGTGCGCATCGTGACCGCCGGCCTTGGTCGGCGCGCCCTTGCCGATGACCGTGCGGCAGCAAATCAGCGTCGGCTTGTCCGACTTCTTTGCCTGCGCGATGGCGGCATCGACTGCATCGACGTTATGGCCATCCACGCCACGGACCACGTTCCAGCCATACGCTTCGAAGCGCTTGGGCGTGTCGTCGTGGAACCAGTGCTCGACGTGACCATCGATGGAAATGCCGTTGTCGTCGTACAGCGCGATCAGCTTCTTCAGCTTGAGCGTGCCCGCGAGCGAACAGGCTTCGTGCGAGATGCCTTCCATGAGGCAGCCGTCGCCGAGGAAAACGTACGTGTAGTGATCGACGATCTTCGAATCGGGCTTGTTGAATTCGGCGGCGAGCAGCGCTTCCGCGAGCGCCATGCCGACCGCATTGCCCACGCCCTGACCGAGCGGGCCGGTGGTGGTTTCCACGCCCACCGTCATGCCGTATTCCGGATGACCCGGCGTCTTCGAATGCAGTTGGCGGAAGTTCTTGAGTTCGCTCAGCGGCAGGTCATAGCCCGTGAGGTGCAGCAGCGAATACAGCAGCATGGAACCGTGACCGTTCGACAGCACGAAGCGGTCGCGGTCGAACCAGTGCGGGTTCGCCGGATTGTGTTTCAGATGGCGCGACCACAACGCGACGCCAATTTCCGCCATGCCCATCGGCATGCCGGGGTGGCCGGAATTGGCTTGTTGCACGGCGTCCATGGCAAGCGCACGGATTGCGTTGGCCATGAGGGCGGTCTGGCTTGAGGTCGGGGTCGTCATGTCGAGAGTGGGCAGGTCCTGAAATGATCCGCGCGATTGACGCCGAAGTGCTTCCACAGTGAATCTCAGGAGAGCGCCGGCCCGCTGCGCGCGAGGGTTTCAGGACCGGAACGACGAGAAACGACGAGGATCGGGAGTTCGTCATTCTAACAGAGCGGTCCGATTGACATGACCCTGACGCACGCGCCGGGAACGCCAAAGCATCGCCATTGGAAGCGCTCGGATCGGGCATGCTCCGTGCATGCGCGGCATCGCGCTTCATGAGTTCTATCCGAACGACGCAATTTCTTCATGGCAAAATGTCCGACACCGATCTTGCGCAGCAAGGCTTCAAGGAGTGCTTTCGATGACCGACCCTCGACCGGCCGATGTACCCTGGTTGACGCCCTATCTGACCGTGCGCGATGCGCGCGTGAGCGTCGCGTTCTATGAGAAGGCGCTCGGCTTCGCGGTGCGCGACAGCGTAAACGACGACGGCACGGTTATTCACGTCGAGATGACCTATCGCGGACAACTCATCGTGATGTTCGCACCGGAAGGTGCGTACGGCTCGCAAGCGCGCACGCCGAAAAGCGCGGGCTTGATGGCGCCGCAGTCCTTCTACTTATACGTTGATGACGTCGATGCCACGTTTCATCAGGCGCTCGCGGTGGGCGCGAAGCCGCTGATCGAGCCGCAGGATCAGTTCTGGGGCGACCGTTTCGCACAGTTCGAAGATCCGGACGGCTATCGCTGGGCGATTGCGCGGCACATCGGCTGAACTCTTCAGCTTCACCTTCAGGCAGCTTCACTATCCGCGGATGCAGACCATCCGCGATCGACACCCATGCCACGTTTTCATGTTGACGGCCCGCTCAGCGTGGGCCAGCACCTCGCACTCCCCGACGATGTCGTGCGCCACGTGCACGTCCTGCGCCTGCAAACCGGCGACATCATTACCCTCTTCGATGGCCGCGGCGGCGAGTATCGCGCCGAGCTGACCGACATCGCCAAGCGCGCGGCGACTGCTCGCATCGACGAACACGATCCGCGCGATGCCGAGCCGCCGTATCGCGTGACGCTGGCGCAAGGCGTCGCGGGCGGCGACAAGATGGACTGGCTGATCGAAAAGGCCGTGGAACTGGGCGTGAGCGCGGTCGCGCCGATTACCGCCGAACGCGGCGTGGTGCGTCTTGCAGGCGAGCGCGCGTTGCGGCGTCAGGCGCACTGGCAAGCGCTGGTGCGCGCCGCGTGCGAGCAATGCGGACGCAATCGCGTGCCGGACGTCGCGCCGCCGCGCGATCTCGACGACTGGCTCGCGGACTTGCCGCCCGCTCATGACGGCGAATTGCGCTTGTTGCTTTCGCCGCGTGCCGAGGTGAGCTTCGCGTCCTTGCCCGCCGATCCGCCGCAGGGCGCGGTGACCTTGCTCATCGGGCCGGAAGCGGGCTTTTCGCCTGCAGAAGAAGAAACGATTGTCGCCGCCGGTTTCTCTACGCTCGGACTCGGGCCGCGCGTGTTGCGCACGGAGACGGCGGGCATCGCGGTGTTGGCGGCGCTGGCCGCGCGCTGGGGCGGCTGGTAAGCCTAAAGCGCAGTCATCAACGAAAAAGCCCGATGGATGCCATCGGGCTTTCTCAAGCGAACGCGAATCGGGCGCTTCAGACGAACGAGTAAAACACCCGAAACGCCACTTTCCTTTCCGCCCAGAATTCGGCCGCGTCGCGAAACACGTCGAGCAGCACTTCGCGCCCTTCCTTGTCGAACTTCTGCGCGATCGGCAACTGCTCCAGCACGATCACGAAGCCCGGCTGCGAACCCGCCTTGTGCACGAGATCGGTCAGCGAGTCATACAGCGCGTCATAATTCTTGCCGAAATGCTTGGGGAACAGGAACGACAGCGCGATCGTTTCCAAAATTTCCTGCTTGCTCTGCGCCTGCCCCAGATACGCGTAGAGAAAGTGCTGGCCGAGGCGGTTCGCCTCGTCGGCAAGCTCCTGCACGCGAAAAGCCCGGATCGACTGGACGATGTTCGGCCTCACCGTGGCGAACAGTGCTTCCGATTCTTCCTCGGGATGCGCCTGATGAGACTCCGGCGGACTGATCTCATCCTCGGGTCTGTTTTCGTCGTGATCTGTCATGCGTAAGCGCAATACTCGCTGGAACAGGTTGCCATCGCCGGTGGCGAAAAGATCACTCGCGACGCTGGTGTCGTGCGCGTAGATGTTGTCGCTCATGCCGTTTTTCCCGTAGTTATTCCGCAATGCGTTTAAAACTGGCGTAGTGGTCGTCTGTGTAATAACAGTCGCCAATCTGCCTGCGAGCCCCGCCACATACGATCCGGCGCGCACCGCGATCCCGCGCGCGGGGCGTGGGCACGGTGTATTCGTGGTAGTAGCCGCGCGGATGCCGCGGCAGCATACGTTCGCGATTGCCGAACACGACGCCGTCCTTCTCGTAGGGGAATGGGCCGCCCGCTTCGATCAGCCTCAATGTCGCGACCGCCTGCTTAGGCAACGCCGAAGCAGAAACAGTGGCGAATCCATCACGCGGTGCTTCGTTGCTCGCGGCCGGTTGCCGGACCTGCGGCGAAGGAGCCATCGGCGCCGGTTGCTGCAGCGGCTGACTCGCGGCCACGGCGGCTTCGCCCGGATTGCTGCCGTGGCGAGGTTCTTCCTTGCCGCATCCGTTGAGAATGACGCCGAGGCCAAGGATGCAGGAGAAAAACCACGCGCGCTTCACCAACCGATCGTCCCCGCCATATACCGGAATCCCGGCGACCCTAAAGACGTAAGGGTATCGCTAACGGCAGAGCGAATCAATGTTCGGGGCCGAATCGGGAATTTTTTCTCCGATTCCCCCACCGACGGTAGAGAAAGCTGCCTGTATGGCAAGCATATCTAGCCGCAATCTGAGTGCAATTTATCTTCATAAAGATAAAAATATCGTTGTGGGATTCGAAGCCTCTGGACAAGTTGCCTCACTTGTCGCCAGCTTCACGGCATCGTGCGCTCAAGCCGATAGTCCTGCGTTTGTAGGGAACCGCAAGCACTCGTTTGTTATGCCCTGAGCGTGCCGAAACCTTCGGCACGCTTTTTTTTCGTCCCAAAATGAAAAAACGCGGCGAGTTTCCTCGCCGCGCTTGGTTCTTTCTGCGATGGCCTTATCGCGCTGCCGTCGCGTCCGCCACCAGAAGCGCCGTCATGTTGACGATCCGCCGCACCGTCGCCGATGCCGTCAGCACATGCACCGGCTTCGCCGCGCCCAGCAGAATCGGCCCGATGGCGATGTTGTTGCCCGCCGCCGTCTTCAGCAGGTTGTACGAGATATTCGCCGCGTCGATGTTCGGCAGCACGAGCAGGTTCGCATCGCCTTCGAGCGTGGATTCCGGCAGCACTTCCTTGCGCAGCCGCGCATCCAGCGCGACGTCGCCGTGCATTTCGCCATCCACATCGAGTTCGGGCGCGCGCTCGCGGAGAATCGCGAGCACGTCGCGCATCTTCTGTGCGGTCGGCGCGTTGCTCGTGCCGAAGTTCGAATGCGACAACAACGCCACCTTCGGCTCGATGCCAAAACGCCGCACTTCTTCCGCCGCCATGATCGTGATTTCGGCAAGTTGCTCGGGCGTCGGGTCCACGTTCACGTGCGTATCGACCAGGAAAATCTGGCGGCCCGGCAGCACGAGCGCGTTCATCGCCGCGTACACCTTCGCGCCTTCCTTGCGGCCAATGACCTGATCGATGAAGTGCAGATGCCGGTGCGTCGTGCTCACGGTGCCGCAGATCAGCCCGTCCGCTTCGCCCTTTTCAACCAGCATCGCGCCGATCAGCGTGGTGCGGCGGCGCATTTCGAGCTTCGCCATCTGCTCGCTGATGCCCTTGCGCGCCATGCGCTTGGCGTACGTCTGCCAGAAATCGCGGTAACGCTCGTCGTGGTCGGTATCGACCATCGTGAAATCGACGTTCGGCGTGAGACGCAGGCCGAACTTCGTGATGCGCTGCTGAATGACCGCTGGCCGGCCGATCAAAATAGGCTTGGCGATTTTTTCATCCACCGCGATCTGCACCGCGCGCAGCACGCGCTCCTCCTCGCCTTCCGCGAACACAATGCGCTTCTTCTCCGCCTCCACGCTGCGCGCGAGCTGGAAGATCGGCTTCATGGTCGTGCCGCTGTGATAGACGAACTGCTGCAAATGCTGCTCGTAAGCGTCCATGTCCTCGATGGGACGCGTCGCCACGCCGGATTCCATCGCGGCCTTCGCCACGGCGGGCGCGATTTTCACGATCAGACGCGGATCGAACGGCTTCGGAATCAGATATTCCGGCCCGAACGACAAATCCTGAATGCCATACGCCGTCGCGACGATATCGCTTTGTTCCTGACGCGCGAGTTCGGCAATCGCATTCACCGCCGCGATTTCCATTTCCTTCGTGATGACCGTCGCGCCCACATCCAGCGCGCCCCGGAAGATGAACGGGAAGCACAGAACGTTGTTCACCTGATTCGGATAATCCGTGCGGCCGGTGGCCAGCACCGCGTCCGGACGCACTTCGAGCGCGAGTTCCGGCAGGATTTCCGGCGTCGGATTGGCGAGCGCGAGAATCAGCGGCTTCGCGGCCATCTGCTTGACCATGTCCTGCTTGAGCACGCCGCCTGCCGACAAACCGAGAAACACGTCCGCGCCTTCCATGACTTCGGCGAGCGTGCGCGCGCTGGTTTCGCGGGCGAACAGTTCCTTGTCCGGGTCCATCAGTTCCGTGCGGCCCTTGTAGACGACACCGGCCAAATCCGTCACGAAAATGTTTTCGCGCTTCATGCCGAGATCGACGAGCAGGTTCAGACACGCCAGCGCCGCCGCGCCCGCGCCGGAAGCCACGAGCTTCACTTCGCCGATGCTCTTGCCCACCACCTTCAGACCATTGGTGACCGCCGCCGCCACCACGATGGCCGTGCCGTGCTGATCGTCGTGGAACACCGGAATCTTCATGCGCTTGCGGCATTCGCGCTCGACGATGAAGCAATCCGGCGCCTTGATGTCTTCCAGATTGATGCCGCCAAACGTAGGCTCCAACGCCGCGATCACTTCGACCAACTTGTGCGGATCGCTTTCGTTCAGCTCGATGTCGAATACGTCGATGCCCGCGAACTTCTTGAACAGCACCGCCTTGCCTTCCATGACCGGCTTGGACGCGAGCGGCCCGATGTTGCCGAGCCCGAGCACCGCCGTGCCGTTCGACACGACGCCCACGAGATTGCTACGCGCGGTGAAGCGCGCCGCGTTCAGCGGGTCTTCGACAATCGCCTCGCACGCGAACGCGACGCCCGGCGAATAGGCGAGCGCGAGATCGCGCTGGTTGATCATCTGCTTGGTCGGCGCGATCGCGATCTTTCCCGGCGTGGGAAATTCGTGATAGTCGAGCGCGGCTTCGCGCAATTTGGTGTTGGCGGGAGTCGTCATAAGGCGGGCAGATAGTGCGGGATTTAGAATGGAAGTTCGAACGCATTGTAGCGCCAATCAGACGCAGTTTCGGACCGCGCTCCATGCTTTTCGGCTACAAGTGCCATGACCGGAATGTGTCTGATCGCCTGACAGGACAAGGCTCGCAGCGTTATCGCGGTTTTTATCGAGATAACGCGTGCGGGTTTCGGAGGGCTTTCGGCGGCATGCCATTGTTATCGTGCAGCGCACAAATTCAACTTCTCACGGCCACGCATGCTCTCCGAGTTTTCATTGATCGACCGTTACTTCGCCCGCCGCGCGCGCGCACCCGCACCGCGTCATGACGATGCCGCCGCGCGGCCGCTCGGCATCGGCGACGACTGCGCGCTGATCGCGCCGCCCGCCGGGCATCAACTTGCTATTTCGACGGACATGCTGGTGGAAGGCCGCCATTTCTTTCCCGATGTCGATCCCCACGCGCTCGGTCACAAGGCGCTGGCTGTCAACCTGTCCGATCTCGCGGCAATGGGCGCGGCACCGCACGCGTTCACGCTGGCGCTTGCGCTGCCGCGCGCCGACGAAGCGTGGCTCGAAGCGTTCAGCGACGGCCTGTTCGCGCTGGCGCAGCGTTTCGATTGCGCGCTGATCGGCGGCGATACCACGAACGGACCGCTCAACCTGTGCATCACCGTGTTCGGCGATGTCCCGCAAGGCGAAGCGCTGCGACGCGATGCCGCAAGCGTCGGCGACGACATCTACGTGTCCGGCACGCTCGGCGATGCACGCGCGGGCTTAGGCTCGGCGCTCGGCGAATGGCAAGCGCCCGACGCGCAAACCGCCGCGCGCTGGAAACACGCGCTCGAACGGCCGGAACCGCGCGTTGAGCTGGGCATGGCGTTGCGCGGCGTGGCGCACGCGGCGCTCGATATCTCCGATGGCCTGGCGGGCGACCTCATGCACATCCTGCGGCGCTCGAACATGCGCGCCATCGTCGATGCAGACGCCGTGCCGTGTTCCGCCTCCATGCGCGCGTTCCCCGACGCCGCGCGCCGGCAATGCACGCTCGCCGGCGGCGACGATTACGAACTGTGCTTCACCGCGCCGCGCGAGGCGCGCGAAACGCTCGCGCAAATCGAGCAACGCGTGGGCGTGAAACTGACGCGCATCGGTACAATCGAAGCGGCCGGTGCGCCCGCCATCGACTGGCGCGATGCCGCCGGCCAACCGCTTTCCCTGACGTTGCAAGGCTTCGACCATTTCCATGCAGAATGACCCCCCGCTCGCGAGCGATGCCTCGCCACCGCGCGCCAAACCGCGCCGCGCCAGCGCGCGCTTCATGCTCGACCATCCGCTTCATATTCTTTCGCTGGGTTTCGGCAGCGGTCTGTCGCCGATCATGCCCGGCACCGTCGGCACGCTGTTCGCGTGGGTGTCGTTCGTCGCGCTCAATCCGCATTTGACGGTCGCGGAATGGGGCGCGCTGATCGTCGTTGGTTTCATCGCCGGATGCGGGTTCACCGGTTTCACCGCGAAACGAATGGGCACCGAAGATCCGTCGCCGGTCGTGTGGGACGAGATCGTCGCGTTCTGGCTCGTGCTGCTGCTTGTCACGCCCGCCACGATCATCGGGCAGTTGTGGGCGTTCCTCGTGTTTCGCTTTTTCGACATGGTGAAACCGCCGCCCATCCGTTATTTTGACCGCCGTTTGAAAGGCGGCTTCGGCATCATGTTCGATGATCTCGTCGCGGCGTTTTTCACGCTGCTCGTGATCGCGCTGTGGCGTCTGACCATCTGACGTTTTCATCAACCGCCAACCATCGAGAATTGCCATGTCGACCGATACCGTCGTTCACCAACTCGCGATCCGCGTCGGCAACAAGCTGCACGCCGAACGGCTGATGCTCGCCACCGCCGAATCCTGCACGGGCGGCATGGTCGCGAGCGCGATCACGGATATTTCGGGCAGCAGCGCGTGGTTCGAACGCGGCTTCGTCACGTATTCGAATCTGGCGAAGACGGAGATGATCGGCGTGCCCGCCGCGCTGATCGAGCAGCACGGCGCGGTCAGCGAACCGGTTGCGAAAGCCATGGCCGAAGGCGCGTTGCGCAACAGCCGCGCGCAGGTCTCGGTGTCGATCACGGGCGTCGCGGGACCGGCGGGCGGCAGCGAGTCGAAGCCGGTCGGCACGGTGTGCTTCGGCTGGAGCAACCGGCTGGATACGAGCGTCGAGACGCTGCACTTCAAGGGCGATCGCGAGCAAGTGCGCACGCAGGCGGCGGCGCATGCGTTGCGCAAGTTGCTGGAATTCATGGAGAGAAGTGAGCGGTGAGCGGGTATCGGCGACTAACACAAAAACGAGTTTCAGATTCCGCAGAGGACATCACCTACACGAAAGAACTCGTCGGCGCCTGGTTCGGTCCATCGGTGTTCGGCCGTGCGCAGGGTTATGTCGATCGTGTCTCCGATCTCAGGTCGATCGACGGGAAGCTCCACGCGCGGGTCGATGGCACGGCGCACTTTCCCTATCTCGTGGAAATCGTGTTTCGGGACGGCCGGCCGCAGGGCTACTGCTCGTGTCCGGTCGGCAGACAGTGCAAGCATGTCGCCGCCACCCTGCTCGCTCATCTCAGGCAACAGAAAGCCGATTCGCAAGAAAACGGCCTGAGCTACGAAGTCGAGCGATGGCTTTCCACCTTTCGCCGCAAGGTCGAGCAATCCGAGCAGGCACGCGTGAAGGCCGCCAAGCCGGTGACCGGCGCGAGCTATTGCATCGTGTATTTGTTGACGCCCTCTGCAATGGAGGATTCGCCGGTCGAACTCGTTTTGCTGAAGGCGCGACTCGGCGTGGATGGCGCGGTACGGGCGGCCGAAGTGTGGCATCCGAACTACTCGCCGACGGGCACGCCGCCGCGCTTCGTGGATCAGCGGGACGACGCCATCGTCCGGGCATTCAGAGCGGAGCGCGCGTCGAATGTAGAGGCCTATCCGCTCAACGGAAAGAAAGGCTCGGCCATCTGGCAAATGATGCTCGAAACCGGTCGCCTCTTTTACGCGATCGATCCGCGCAATCCGGCCTTCGATGCGCCCATGCGCCCGGGCGCGAGCCGCCGCGCGGACATCGAATGGGTTCCGCACAAGGAAGAGTTCGTTTTTCCGGCGCTCAAAACGCAGCCCGAATCCAATGTCATCCTGGCGACCGAGCCGCCGTGGTACATCGATATCGAGCAGAACGAAACGGGAATCGTTGACGCATCCATTCCCGACGAACTGATCCACGACTATCTGGCGATGCCCTTGCTCACGCTCCGCGAAGCCGAAATGGTGCGCGCGGCGATGCTCGAATTCGCGCCTGCGCTGCCCGTGCCGCCCGTCGAAGGCGCACAACCGATGCGCACGCTCGACGCCCGCCCGCGAGCGGTGCTGACGCTCGACACGCTGATGCTTGACGTTCCTCGCAAGTTGTCCGCCCCCGCGACGGAACTCGATATCGCGCGGCTCGAATTCGACTACGGTGGCGTCGTCATCAACGCGGATAGTTCGGATGTGCTTGCAAAACTGCCGGATGGCGAGGTGGTGCGGATTCATCGCGAAGGCAATCTCGAAGCCATGTGGATCGATCTGCTGCGCATGTCGGGCCTGAAACCCCTGGCGAATGGTTCCTATGCGGACGGCTTTTTCATGCCGTCGCGCGATGATTGGACCGCGTTCATCGACGAACGCGTGCCGTTTTTGCGCGAGGGAGGCTGGCGCATCGTCATCGCGCCGAATTCGCGTTTCGATGTCGCCGAAGTCACGGAAATCGACGCCAGCGCGCATGCAACCGGCGATGGCTGGTTCGATCTCGAACTCGGCATCGCGGTGGAAGGACAGCCGCTTCGGCTGGAACCGTTGCTGGCGGAACTGTTCCGGCGCGACCGCCGATGGCTCAGCGGCGGTCTCGGCGGCATCCCCGACGCGGAGCCAATCGCGTTCAAAACCGACACCGGCCGACGCTTCAGCCTGCGCGCCGACCGTCTCAAGCCGCTCGTTTCGACCTTGCTCGATCTGTTCGAAGAACGCCCGATCGATGCCGATGTCCCGCTGCGCCTCCCCGCGCTCGAAGCGGGCCGCCTGAACAGCAAAGACCCGGCGCTGCGCTGGACAATGACCGGCAACCCTGCTCGGCTCGATCTCGTGCAACGTCTGCGCGGCACAAGCGGCCCACGCAAAGTGGCGATGCCTCGCGGACTGAAAGCGCGCCTGCGCGACTATCAACGCGACGGCCTGAACTGGATGCAATTCCTGCGCGAGCAGAACCTCGCTGGCGTGCTCGCCGACGACATGGGCCTCGGCAAGACAGTGCAGACGCTCGCGCATATCGTCGTGGAAAAGGAAGCGGGCAGGCTCGACCGTCCGGCGCTGATCGTGGTGCCGACGACGCTCGTCAATAACTGGCTCGACGAGGCGCGTCGCTTTGCGCCTGGCCTCAAGGTGCTGGACTTGCATGGCCCGCTGCGTCATGAGCGGTTTGCGGGCATCGGCGAACATGAGTTGGTTGTGACGACGTATCCGCTCGTGTGGCGCGATCACGAAGCGCTCGTCCAGCACGACTTCCATCTGCTGATTCTCGATGAAGCGCAGTACGTGAAGAACGCATCGAGCAAGGCGGCGGAAAGCATACGGACACTGCGCGCGCGGCATCGTTTGTGTCTGACCGGAACGCCGCTCGAAAACCATCTCGGCGAACTCTGGTCGCAGTTCGACTTTCTGCTGCCGGGTTTTCTCGGCTCGCAAAAGGATTTCGCCAGCCGTTGGCGCAAGCCGATCGAAAAGCTCGGCGACGAAGCGCGGCGCACTCTGCTTGCGCGGCGCGTTCGTCCGTTCATGCTGCGTCGGCGCAAGGACGAAGTGGCGAAGGAACTGCCCGCAAAGACCACCATCTTGCGCACGGTCGAACTTGCAGGCCCGCAGCGCGATCTCTACGAAACCGTGCGCGCCGCCATGCAGAAGAAAGTGCGCGATGCCATTTCGAAGCAAGGCTTCGCGCGCAGTCACATCCTCATGCTGGATGCGCTGCTCAAGCTGCGGCAAGTGTGCTGCGATCCGTCGCTCGTGCGGCTCGCGGCATCGAAGGGAATCGAGGAATCGGCCAAGCTCGAATTGCTGTCGGACATGTTGCCGGAACTGATCGAGGAAGGACGGCGCGTGCTGGTGTTCTCGCAATTCACGGGCATGCTCGCGATCATCGCCGCGATGCTCGACCAGGCCGGTTTGACCTACGTGATGCTCACCGGCGACACGGCCGACCGCAAGACACCGGTACAACGTTTCCAGGCGGGCGAAGTGCCCATTTTCCTGATCAGCCTGAAAGCGGGCGGCGTCGGCCTGAATCTGACCGCCGCGGACACGGTCATTCACTACGATCCGTGGTGGAACCCCGCGGCCGAGAATCAGGCGACCGACCGCGCGCACCGCATCGGGCAGGACAAGCCCGTGTTCGTGTACAAGCTGATCGTGGCGGGGAGCATCGAAGAGAAAATCGTGGCGATGCAGGAGCGCAAGGCCGCGCTGGCGGCGGGCATTCTGTCGGAAGATGCGGCGGCGAGCGTGAAGTTCTCCGAAGAAGACATCGAAGCGCTGCTCGCCCCGATGCCCGAAACCGCGAAGGAAACGAAGCGCGCCGCGCGCCGTCAACGAACCTGATTGATGGCGTCGCGCGTTTTCTTCGCTGCGATGGCCGCAGCTTGCGCGTAGTCGTCATCCTTTCCGGCGTAGATGATCGCGCGCGACGAGTTGATGAGCATGCCCGTGCCGTTCGCGGTACGCCCCGCGCGCACGGTGGCTTCGACATCGCCGCCTTGCGCGCCGATGCCCGGAATCAGCAGCGGCATCTCACCGACGATACTCCGCACCGTTTCGATCTCCTTCGGAAACGTCGCGCCGACGACCAGCCCGAGTTGGCCGCTCGCGTTCCACTTCTGCGCCGCGAGTCTCGCCACGACCTGATAGAGCGGTTGCCCGTCCGTCGTGAGAAATTGAAGGTCCGAGCCGCCCGCATTCGACGTGCGGCACAACACGATCACGCCCTTGCCTTCATGCGCGAGATACGGCTCGATCGAATCGAAACCCATGTACGGATTCACCGTGACGGCATCCGCGCGATAACGCTCGAACGCTTCCTTTGCGTATTGCTCGGCCGTGCTGCCAATATCGCCGCGCTTGGCATCGAGAATGACCGGAATACCGGGATGCTTTTCGTGGATATGCGCGATCAACGCTTCGAGCTGATCTTCCGCGCGATGCGCCGCGAAGTACGCGATCTGCGGCTTGAATGACGAGACGAACGGCGCGGTGGCATCCGCGATGGTCTTGCAGAATTCGAAGATGGAATCGGCGCGGCCCTTGAGCGCGCCGGGGAATTTGGACGGCTCGGGATCGAGACCGACGCACAGCAGCGATTGCGTGCGCGACCACGCGGCGTCGAGAGACTGGATGAAGGACATGGTGGGCTTTCTTTCACGAGAGACGTCGATGGCACGCATTTTAACGTGCCGTTCTCGCGTGCTTGCGGCGATCAGCGCGCCGCCCGCGCCTTCGCTTTTGTTCCTGCGCGTGTGCGTGGCCTCGAACGGCGCGCGGACTCGCCGGTGCGCTCCACGGTGAAACGGAATTCGCGCGACAAACGCTCGCCGGGCGCGAGCGCCGTCATGCCGTGTGCCTCGCCGCCGCCCGGCAGATTCACCGCGTTGATCGGATGATCGACCGGCTCGAAACAAAAGAAGTTTTCGTCGGGCGGCGCGTAGAGCACGTAGTAATCCGTGTCCGCCGCGATGGTCAGCGACAGCCGCCGCTTCGGCCACAGCACGCTCGTGCGGCCGCTCCAGCCGGTGAACGCGTTGTTCACCATCGATGCGGGCATCGGATACGCGACGCCGAATTGCCACGCAGGCGGCGCGGGAACATGCCGCACCGGCAGCCAGTCGTCGCCGCAGAGCCAGAGTCCGCCAGCGGCGGCGGAAAGCTCGGTATCGGCTTCGCGCATCAGGAACGGATGCAGTCCGAGTCCGAACGGTAGCGCCTCGTTGCCTGTGTTCTCCACATCGAGCGCGACCACGAGCGTGGCATCCTCAAGCCGATAAGTCTGCGACGCGCGGAACGAATACGGCTTGCCCGCGCGGCAATCGAGCGACAGGCGTACGTGTGTCGCCTCTTCTTCCTCGACGTTCCACGCGCCGAGCCAGCCATCGCCGTGAAGCGGCAGCGGTTCGCCCGCGCGATTGCACGGCACGTCGATGGCGCGTCCGGAAAACTCGAACTGCCCGTTACCGATGCGGTTCGAATACGGCAGCAGCGGATAACACGCGAGTTGATTGGGATCGGTGCCCGGACCGGGCGCGTGACAAGGCCGGAAGATCGGCGTCAGCACGCCTTCATGCCGCCAGTCGAAGCGCGTGATGCCGCCGCCCAGCGAGGGCATCACTTCGAGTCTCAACTTCGCATTCGCCAGCGTGATGCAGCCCGCCTTCGCCGCCCCGCCGATGGCGACCACGGCGGTTGCCGGACCAGGCCGGATCGGCGGCTCGGATGCGGCGGCGAGTCGCGATCGTCGCGCGTTCGCCTGTGCGGTTGAAGCTGTCTGGGATTCCGTTCGTTGCTCCGTGCGCGCAGCGGCCATGACTCGTGCTCCATCGAGAGGCGACGATCCCGGCACCGCCGGGCCGAATGGGCGGCGCGTCGTTGCGCGCTGCCTCGTGTTGTTCGTGTTATGCGTGTTGTCTTTGCTTTAAACCTTTCCGGCGAAAAAAGGTTCCGCGATGCCGCGTGCGCCGGGCCGCGCGATGAACACGCCGCCTGCGTGCGCATCGTTTTCCTGTCCGATGCGCGCGCTCGTGATGTACAGCTCATCGAGCGCCACGCCGCCGAACGCGGCGCAACTCGGCTGCGCGGTCGGCACTTCGATGCGCGCGGTTTCGCGTCCGTCCGGGCCGTAGCGCACGACGCGCCGGCCGCCCCATTGCGCGTTCCACAGGCCGCCGTCGGCATCGACCGTGGAGCCGTCGGGGACGCCATCGGCATCGCTTAGTTCGACGAACACGCGGTCGTTCGCGAAGTCCGCATAGTCGCACACGCGGATGTGGCGCGTCGGCGAATCGCAGTAGTACATTTTGTCGCCGTCAGGGCTGAAGCCGATGCTATTCGAGATCGCGCAATGTCCGAGCGGCAGGCGCTCGAGGGTGAGGTCGAGGTTCAGGCGGTAGAACGCGCCGAGCGGTTCGGCATCCTCTACGTCGTGTTTCGTGCCGAAGACGAAGCGGCCATCGCGGTCGCAGCGGCCATCGTTCAGGCGGGTTTTCAGGTTTGCTTCTACTTCGGTGATGGTTGTTATTGCGGCGGTTTTCAGGTCGAAGAATGCGAGTTTTGATGCGAGGCCTAGCAGTAAGGTGTGGGCGTCGCCGCAAATCGCGAATGTTGCGAGGCGTTCGGGCATTTCGAATTTTTGGCTTTTATTTTCGCGGGGGTCGTGGCGCCAGAGGGCCTTGCCTTCTATGTCGGTCCAGTAGAAAAGGCCGCTGCGCGCGTCCCAGGTGGCGCCTTCGCCTAAGGTGCATTTGCTGTCGATCAATAATTGCGCGGATAGGGTCATCGGGTTTTCTCCGGTCGGGGGTTATCGTGGGGGCTGTTTTGTTTGTGGTCTATTAGCGGGGGCCCTTGGTTTTTTGGGTTTTTTTCGTGCAAGGGGCTGCTTTTTTTGTCGTGCAAAGGGCTACTTCTGTTTGGGCTTCTTTTTCAGTAGCCGCCTCCCCGGCGGGGGGTAACTTTCTTTGCTGCTGCAAAGAAAGTCACCAAAGAAAGCAGCTTTTACCCCCAGGCTCGCTGGCTGGAAAGTGTTGGTCTGGATTAACAATGCAGTGGCCGCGTTAGGACGTCACGCGCATAACCCGCCGCTTAGGCAACCTGGCGATTACGCGCTCGAATAACCAACCCTCAGTGGACCGCATTCATTCTTTCGGCCATGCGCTGCGCGCGCCGAGAGCTTTAGAACGGAATCCCGCAGCGTATAAGCGCCCAGCCTCATCAAGCCGCATCGCACCCCTCCCATTGGGCCGTACCTTGGTTAGCACTTCCGTAAAGCGGCACACGCCGGCTTTAGCCCTTCGCTCGAAGTGCTAACCAAGGTAGGGCCGAATAGCAATCTTGCGGAGAAGCGTGAGGGTGGCTGGGCACTTATAGGCTGCGGGATTCCGTTCTAAAGCTCTCGGCGCGCGAAGCGCATGGCCGAAAGAATGAGTGCGGTCCACTAAGCCATGAACATTCGAGCGCGGAATCGTTAGGTTGCCAATGCGCTTAACCGACCGAAGGAAGTTCTAACGCGGCCACTGTATTGATTAATCCAGACCACCCTTTCCAGCCATCGTGCATGGGGTAAAAAGCTGCTTTCTTTGGTGACTTTCTTTGCAGCAGCAAAGAAAGTTACCCCCCCGCCGGGGAGGCGGCTACTGCAATAAAGACACAAACAGAAGCAGCCCCTTGCCCGAAAAAACAACCCTCAATCCCGCCCACCTCGATTCTTCAACTGATCCAACAAAACCGCCGCCAGAAGAATAGCCCCACGAACGAGATACTGATAAAACGCATCGATATTAAGCAGGTTCATGACATTCTCGACGGTACCCATAATGAGCACCCCAATCACGACCCCAGAAATCGTAGCCCGCCCACCAAGAAGAGAAACCCCACCAAGCACACAAGCCGAAATCACATTAAGTTCGAAGCCTTCAGCCGCATTAGGCTGCCCCGAAGTAATCCGCGAAGCGAGAATAACCCCGGCGAGCGCAGTCACCGCCCCTTGCACGAGAAAGATCCAAACCCGCGTCCGCTCGACATTAATCCCCGCCAACCGCGACGCTTCAGGATTCCCGCCAATGGCCAAAGTATTTCGCCCATAAACCGTCTGATTAAGCAGCACCCCAAACACCACAAAACAAGCCAACGTAACCCAGATAGGCAGCGAAATCCCGAGCATCGTCAAACCGCCGAGCGCGATGAACGTATCCGACGAAACCCCCACCGCCTGCCCGTGCGACACGATGAACCCAAGCCCGCGCACAATCTCCATAGTCGCAAGCGTCGTGATAAGAGCATTGATCCGCAGATAAGCAATCACAGCCCCATTCACAAACCCAATCACCGACCCGGCGACGACAGCAGCAACGATTGCTATAAACGTATTCCCGGTGGCATTCAACACCATCGCACAAAGCACCCCCGCGAAGGCAATCGTCGACCCCACCGACAAATCGAAATCTCGCGACGCGAGACAGAACATCATCGTGCAGGCGACCATGCCGATCTGCGAGATCGACAGCGCCAACCCCAACATATTCTCGATCGAAAAAAAGTGATCGACGGTCAGCGACATCGTCACGAACATGACGATGAAGATCACGATCAGGCTGTACTCCGTGACCTGCTGCCACCACTTCTGTTTGTCGTTCTTCGACGGAATCAGCGTGCTGGCGACCTGCTCGCCCGCCTGACTCACGATGTTTTCTCTTGCTTCCATGACTCGCTCCTCTTTACGCTGCTTTCGCCACGGTGTCCGCCTGCGGCAGCGCAAGGCTCAACACTGATTGTTCACTCGCCTGACCGCGCGGCAGTTCGCCCGCGATGCGCCCCTGCCGCATCACCACGATGCGGTCCGACACGCCCAGCACTTCCGGCAACTCGGATGAAATCATCACGATCGCGCAGCCGCGCTCGGCCAACTGATAGATCACGTTGTAAATCTCGTGCTTCGCACCCACGTCGATGCCGCGCGTCGGTTCATCGAGAATCACGACCTTGAGGTCGGGCTCGGCAAGCCATCGCGACAGAATCGCCTTCTGTTGATTGCCGCCCGACAGAAAACGAATGCGCTGCCTGCGGCTCGGCGTTTTTATCTTGAGCAGTTGAATAAACCGGTCCGCCGTCGCCGCTTCCTTCTTGCGATCGAGGAACAAACCCGCGCGCAGGTAATGCCGGCGGCACGAGATATTGATGTTCTCCGCGACCGTCGCCATCGCGACGATGCCTTCTTCCTTGCGATCCTCCGGACACAGCACGATGCCGTGACGAATCGCCTCGCCCGTGCTGCGCACCTTGATCGGCTGGCCGTCGAGCTTGATATCGCCATCCTTCTTCTTGTCCGCGCCATACACGAGATGCATGAGTTCGCTGCGGCCCGCGCCCACCAGACCGAAAAAGCCCACGATCTCGCCGCGCTTCACTTCGAAACTCACGGGCGCGCTCAACGCATCGCCCTGAATGTTGTTCACGGCGAAGCGCACATCGCCGAGCGGGCGCGCGCGATAGTTATAGATGTCGCTGATCTCGCGCCCGACCATCTCCTGCACGAGCGTGTCGCGCGGCACATCGGCCAGCGCCATGTGCGAGGCGATCTTGCGACCATCGCGAAAGATCGTGCAGGCATCGCACAGTTCGTAAATCTCGTCCATGCGATGCGAGATGTAGATCAACGCGCGGTTGTCCGCCTTCAGATCGCGCACGAGCTTGAACAGCACTTCGGTCTCGCGATGCGACAGCGAGGAAGTCGGTTCATCGAGCGCGATCACGCGCGCATTGCGCAGCAACGCCTTGCAGATTTCCACCATCTGCCGCTGCGCGATGGACAGCTTGCGCAGCTTCGCGTTCGGATCGAGATCGACGCCCATCGCCGTGAGGCGTTCGCGCACGTGCTTCTTCGCCTCGCGCTTGTTGACCCAGCCGAGCCGGTTCGGCAGCGCGCCGAGCAGCAGATTCTCGGACACGGTCAGATCCGGCACGTACTGCAATTCCTGGTGAATCACCGCGATGCCCGACGCGATCGACGCGCCCGCATTCGCAAACCGCACTTCGTTTCCATCGATGAGCACGCGCCCCGAATCGGGCTGATACTCGCCGCCCAGCACCTTGAGCAAGGTCGATTTACCCGCGCCGTTCTCGCCCATCAAGCCGTGAACCTCGCCGGCATTGACGTCGAACGACACGCCGTCGAGCGCGCGCACGCCTGGAAACACCTTGCCGATATTGTCAAAACGCAGCGTGGCTGACACAGCGCCTCCTATTTCAGCGCGGGCCGCTTTCGAAGGCGGCCCGCTGAACATCACACGTTTAGTTCGACGCCAGACCCATCTGCTGACGCACCGACGCCACGTTTTCACGCGTGGCGAGCATGCCGGTCGTGAGCGTGAGCATCGGCGGCTCCTTGCCGTCCTTGATCCACGCGTACATCAGATCGGACGTTTCTTCGCCGTGACGCTTCGGGCTGATGATGACGGTGCCGTAGAAGCCCGTCGGGTTCGGCTTCTTGAACTCGTTGATCGCCGAGTCCGATCCGCCAATGCCGATACCGATCATGTTGTCCGCCTTGAAGCCGCGCCCTTCCGCCGCGCGCACCGCGCCGAGCACGCCTTCGTCGTTCAGCGCGTAGGCCACCCAGTGCTTGTATTGCGGGTTCTTCGTCAGCGCGATGTTCGCGGCATTGAACGCGTTCTCGGTGTCGGTCTTGGCCTGCGGCGCCATCACGATGTTCGACTTCGGAAAGCCCGCGGCCACGAGCGCATCCGTCGCGCCGCTGGTGCGGTCATGCGCGGTCGGCAACTGCTCGTAGGTCACGTCGATCGCGCCGACATCCTTCATGTCCCAGCCGCGCTTCTTGATTTCGGCGGCGATGCCATCGCCCACTTGCTTGCCGATGTTGTAAGCCGAAATGCCCATGTGCGGCACGGATTCGATCGGCTTGCCGGAACCGTCGACGAGGCGGTCATCGACCGTCATCATCTTGAGCTTGTCGGCCTTCGCCTTCGCGACGATGCCCGGCCCGAGCTTCACATCCGGCGTGCAGATGATGAAGCCCTGCGCCTTCTGCGCGGCGAGGTTATCGATCGCGCTCATGACCTTTTCGCCGGACGGCGCGCCGATCTTCACCAGCGTGAAACCCTTTTCCTTGGCGGCGGTTTCCGCGAACTTCCACTCGTCCTGGAACCACGGTTCTTCCGGCTGCTTCACGAGGAAGCCGATCTTCACGTCGTCGGCGGCCTGCGCGACGGGCGCGGCGATCATGCTGGCGCTCGTGGCCGTGGCGGCGGCGATCAGGGTAAGGAACAGTCTGCGTTTCATCTTTTGTCTCCCGACTTTTTCCGTTGTCTCAAAGATGCCCGCGTGCGGGCGCTACAAGGTGTGTGGCCGCGTTTATTAGTCGTGATGCCGCACCGCGGCCAGTGCGTCATTTCTCATGTTTCGCGTGTCAGTCGTGATACAGCGCGCTACGCCCGCCATCCACGGTGATGCAACTCGCATTGATGAACGGCGCTTCGTCCGATGCGAGGAACACCGCCGTCATCGCCACTTCCTGCGGCTGGCCGATTCGCTTCATCGGCTGAAGATCGAGCGTGGCCTGACGCGCCGCCTGCGGGTCGCTTTGCGTGTTCCACCAGTCATGCGTCAATTGCGTTTCGATGTAACCCGGCGCGATGGCATTCACGCGCACGTTGTTCGGCGCGTACTCGATGCCCAGCGCGCGCGTCAGTCCGATCACGCCGTGCTTGGCCACCGGATACGGAAAGCAGCCCGGAATGATCTTGAAGGAATGCGTCGAAGCGATATTCACGATGCAGCCGCGCTCGCGTTCCACCATGCCCGGCAGCGCGGCACGGCAACCGTTCCACACGCCGTCGAGATCGACCGCGAAGCAGCGCTTCCAGTCGTCGTCGGTCATGGTGAGCGGATCGCAGAACACGTTGATGCCCGCGTTGTTCACCAGCACGTCCAGCGGGCCGAAGCGCGCTTCGGTTTCCTGCACGGCGTCCTTCACCGATGCGCTTTGCGTCACGTCCGTCTTCACCGCGAAGACGCGCTCCGTTCCCGCCTCGGACGCGATGCGCGCCGCCGTCGCCTGCGCGATTTCGATGTCGAGTTCCGCCAGCGCCACGGCCGCGCCTTCGCGCGCGAACGCCAGCGCGATGGACGCGCCAATGCCGCGCCCTGCGCCCGTCACCATCGCGACTTTGCCGGCGAGCCGGTTCATCGCATGTCACCTTTTGCGATGGCCAGTCCGTCGATGAACGCCTTCGCGTGACGCGCGGTCGTCTCGACATCCTGACCCGGCTTGTAGAGCGCCGAACCGAGCCCGAAGCCGTTCGCGCCCGCCGTCAGAAACGGCCCCATGTTGTCCGGCGCGATGCCGCCGACCGGCACGAGCGGCACTTCCTTCGCGATCACCGCGCGCCACGCCTTGACGACGACCGGATCGAGCTGCTCGGCGGGGAACATCTTCAGCACGTCCGCGCCGTGCTTGAGCGCGGTGAACGCTTCGGTCGGCGTGGCGACGCCCGGCGCGCATGCAAGGCCGAGCGTTTTCGCCGCGCGGATCACGTCGCTGTCGCTGTGCGGCATCACGATCAGTTCGCCGCCCGCGCTCTTGACGCTCTCGACGTAACTCGGATGCAGCACCGTTCCCGCACCGACGATCGCATCGGCGGGCAATGCCTGACGGATCGCCGCGATGCTGTCGAACGGCTGCGGCGAATTCAGCGGCACTTCGATGATGCGAAAGCCCGCCTCATACAGCGCACGGCCATGTTCGGCCGCATGCGCCGGTTCGATGCCACGCAGAATCGCGACCAGCGGACACGCCGCGAACGCTTTGGACAAACCGCCGTGCATGCCGTAGGGCGCGGGCAGATTGATGGGAGGCTGCATCTTTTTGCTCCTTCCTTTAGGCCGCGCGCACGGACGCGTTCGCGAGTCCGGCCTGCACGGCAATCCGGTGAAGGCCGCGCTCGGTGGCGTGCGCGACCGTGGGCGCATCGTGACAACCGAAGCGCGCGAGTGCGGCGCGATAACGGTCGCACAGCGCATCGTTGCCGATCAGGCGCAGCGTGCGTCCGGCCAGCGTCGAACCATCGAGCGCCAGCACTTCGTTCAGGCCGCGCAGTTCGTGGCCGATCAACAGGCCCGAGAGATAGTCCGGCTGCTGTTCCGGCGTGAGTTGTCCGGTGAGGCCGAGCGTGCGCGTCGTGAAAATCGTGGCGAGCATGCCGGGATGACCCGAATCGCGCGCGGTGTCCACGCCGCGCTCGAAAGCGGCGGCATCGGACGATGCATTCGGCTGCATCGTGCGGCCAAGAATGGTGTGATCGCGCAGCGCGCCGAAGGTCTCGCCCGTCATGAAGGTGTAGAAACGTTCGATGCGCCCTTCTTCCACGAACGCCCATTTGGCGTGCGTGCCTGGCAGACCGATCAACGCGCCGCCCGGTGCGCCGAGCGATGCATCGTTGGCGAGCGCGCCGAAGATCTGCGTTTCCTCGCCGCGCATCACATTGGGCAGCTTGCCGCGCTCCAGCACGCCCGGCACCACATGCACCGTGACGCCACGCGCTGTCTTCACCGTGACGATGCCTGCGACCAATGCATCCGCATCGGCGGGCGCTTCGACGTAGGGCGCTTCCACCCAACCCTGCGCGCTGCCGACCATGCCCGCCGCGATGACGGGTAGTTGCGTGTGCGAATCGAGCCACGCGCCGCACGTTTCTTCGAACGCCTGATCGAAGCCGCCCGCAGGCAGCTTCATGATGCCCGCCGACGAAGCGCGCGTGTCGAGCGCCGCGCCGTTCGCATCGAGCAGATACGCGCGCAGCGACGTCGTGCCCCAGTCCAGCGCGATCAATGCGGGTGCGCTCATCGTTTGATCCTGCGGGATGCCTGCGGGGCGCGCCAGCCGAGTTCTTCCGAGATCGCGCGAGCTTCGCGTTGAATCACCGGAATCAGTTCTTCCATGCGTTCGTGCGGCATGTAGGGAATCGTGCTCGCGACCGACAACGCGGCGACGATCGCGCCGGACGCATCGCGCACGGGCGCGGCCACGCAGCGGATCGACGCTTCGTTTTCTTCGAGATCGAAGGTGAAGCCGCCATGCGAATAGCGCGTCATGCGTTGCAGGAATGTGTCGATGTCGGGCCGCGTCTCCGGCTTGAAGCTCTTCTTTTCCAACGCCTTCAGCGACACTTCGAGCAGCCGCTTCCACGTGCCTGCTTCGAGGTCGAGCATCATCGCCTTGCCGATTCCCGTCGATGCCAGCGGCATGCGATGCCCCACGCGCGAGCGCATCTCCAGCCCGCGCGTGCCGGGAATCTTGTCGATATAGAGCACGTCGTCGCCATCGCGCACGCCGAGGTGAATGGTGTCCTGCGTGTGATCGGCCAGCGCTTGCAAATGCGGACGCGCGACCGCCGTAAGCGGCATCTGTTCCAGCGCGATGGTGCCGAGTTCGATCAGCTTCGGCCCGAGCAGATAGCCGCCCTGCACTTGCCGAAGATAGCGCGCCTGCACCAGCGAACTCACGAGCCGATGCGTCGTGCTGCGCGTGGTGCCGAGCGCCGCGCCGAACGAGCGCAGATCGCGCGCGCCGTTCGCGGCGGCTTCGAGAATCGCGAGGCCGCGCAGCAGCGTTTGCGTGCCGGCTTGCTGCGGCGTGATATCGACCAATGCGCTCGGCAATGCGATGGCATCCGGATCGCGGCTGGCGTTGGCGTTGCCATTGCCGTGATGCACGCGGCTCGACGCCGGATGATGGTCGTGGCGCACTTCATCGCTTTCGTGCGTGTCGTGGGCGTCGTGTGTTTCGAAAGAAGTGTTCTGGGTCATGGCGCTCGTTCCTCGATGGACTGGCCCGTGTCAGGCACGGTGCGATGCGCGGCCTGCATGGCGCGACGAATGGAGCGCGACGGCATCCTGTGCGGCGAAAATTTCGCGCGATGCGACCCGCGAGCGCGGACGAGCGATCGTATGCATGACGTGTCTCCGAAAGTTTTTTTGTCTGACGTTCCGCGTTTGCCTCTCGATGCTTCCGGCAGCGATTCGCGGACGTCTTTTGCCTATGGGCGGATTGTAGGACGGCCTATCTCAAAAATTCAATATGTGATCGCTCGGTTCACATAATGGGAGCGAAGCTGACAGCCGAAAGCTCGTCAAAAACAAAAAAGCCCTGACGAATCAGGGCTTTACGGTGTTTATCAAGCGTAGCTAAATTTCATTGCGGCAGCGCCGCCGCGCCCATTCTTCGCGCGATCACGCCCGCTCGTTGAGAAAGATACGGAGCATTCCGATGGTCGTCGAAGTACTTCGGTCTCGGCAACATGACCGCCAGCCGCGCGCTTTGCCACGGCGTGAGTTTGGCCGCCGTCGTCTTGTAGTAATACTGCGCGGCGGCTTCCGCGCCATACACGCCGTTGCCCCACTCCACCGAGTTCAGATAGATCTCGAAGATGCGTTCCTTGTCCATCCAGAATTCGAGCATGGCGGTGATGACCAGCTCCTGCGCCTTGCGCACATAGCTTTTCTCGCGCGACAAAAACAGGTTGCGCGCAAGCTGCTGCGTGATGGTCGAACCGCCGAACGCGAGCTTGCCGCGCGCCTTGTTCTTTTCCCACGCCTGCAGAATGGCGTCGGTTTCGAAGCCGTTATTGGTGACGAAGTTCGCATCCTCGGACGCGATGATCGCGCGCTTCAAATTGCGCGAAATCTGGTCGTAGGGCACCCACGTCCGTTGCAGCGTGATACCGGGATGCGACTTCGCGAGTGTCCACGCATCGGCGCGCATGAAGGCGGTTTCGCCGGGGTTTGTCGTCGTCCAGATGCCGATCTGCACGAAAAAATAGAGCTGCGTCGCGAGTGCGGCGATGAAGAACACGGACACGCCGTAGAGCATCCAGCGCGCCGGGCCGAGCCGCACGGCCTTGCGTCCACGCGGCGCATCCGATGAATGGCGGCCGCCGATTGGCGCGGTCGTCATCAGGTTCGGGCGTGGGCAGCCAACACGCCGCGCAATTCGCGCAGCACCGCGCCGCCGTCCGGACGCACGCCGCGCCAGATGAAGAACGATTCGGCGGCCTGTTCGACCAGCATGCCGAGACCGTCCGCGACATCCGCGCCGAGCGCTTTCGCGTGTTGCATGAAGACGGTGGGCTTGGCGCTGTACATCATGTCGTAGGCGAGCGTGCCGGGACCGAACGCCCGGTCGTCGCAGTCGGGCAAGGCGGCGTCGAGGCTGCCTGCGGTTGCGTTGACGATGACATCGTATTGGCCTGCATCGATGTCGCTCGCCGCGCCGCCTGCGAAACGCACGCCTGCGTCGTGCGCGCTTTGGGCGAACTGATCGATCAACTGCTGCGCCTTCGAAGCCGTGCGATTCACGATAGCCAGCGCCGACGGTTTGCGGTCGAACATCGGCAGGACGACGCCGCGCGCCGCGCCGCCCGCGCCCAGCAGCAGAATGCGCGCGCCTTGCAGACTCACGCCGAGATTCGCTTCGATATCGCGCACGAGGCCGACGCCGTCGGTGTTGTCGCCGCGCACGCCGTCTGCATCGAACGAAAGCGTATTCACCGCGCCCGCTGCCGCCGCGCGCGGGGAAAGCGTCGTGGCGAACGCGTGAGCGTCGAGCTTGAATGGCACGGTCACGTTCATGCCGCGCCCGCCTGCATCGACGAACTGCTTCACGACTTCATCGAACCCGCCGAGCGGACCGAGAATGCGGCCGTATTCGATCGGCTCGCCGGTTTGCTCGGCAAACTTCGCGTGGATCCACGGCGACTTGCTGTGTTCGATCGGATTGCCGATCACCGCGTATTGATCGCGCGCGCTCATGGCGTCGGCTCCGTGGAGGGTTGCGCGTCGCCGGTCGATTCAGAAGGCGGTTCGGCGGATGCTTCCGCCTGCGCTTCCGCTTCGCTTTCGGCCGAGAGATCCTCGGCATCGACGATCTCTTCTTCCGGTTCTTCCTCTTCGACGGGCGCGCTGGCGGAAGGCGCATCGATCACATGCAGCAAACGGCACGATGCCTCGACCGTCAGTTCATCGATGGACGCGACTTCGAGCATCACCCGCGTGCCGCGTTGATGCACGCCCAATCCCGGCACATGCAACACGAGCGGAATCTCTTCCAGCCGCACGAGATCGTCCTTGATGACCGACGCAGGCACTTGCCGCTTGCCTTCCTGCTTGAGCCAACGCAGACACCAGAAATACTCCATGCGCCGCTGATGATCGGCGTAGGCGGTGTACGTATCGTCGAAACCCTGCACCACGGCGAACAGGTCCGCGTCCTTCGGCTTGAACGGCGCGGCGAGCTTGGCCGTCACGCCATGCTGCACGCACGCGAGCAACTGCCATTGATTGACCAGATCGACATAACGCCGCAGCGGCGACGTGCTCCACGCGTACTGCGCAACGCCCAGCCCTTCGTGCGGCGCGGGCGTGGTCTGCATGCGCGTGCGCTTCGGTCCCGGTCCGCCGAAACCGCGCTGCGAACGATAGATGCCCGGCACGCCGTGATCGTTCAGGAACGCGCCCCACGACGAATTCGCGAGAATCGCCAGTTCCGCGACGATCAGATCCAGCGGCGAACCGCGCCGGCGCGGCGTGATGGTGATGTGCTCGCCTTCGACGTAGAAGTTGAAGTCGTTGTTGCGCTGGACCTCGCGCCGAAGCCCGTAAGTCGCGCGCGCCTGCTGACGCTTTTCGAACAGCGCCTGCGCGAGCGGCCACAGCACCGCAATGTCTTCCTTGTGCGGATACTCGCCCGTTCCCGCTGCCAACGTTTCCTCGGTGACGTGCTCATCGAGATGGTTGTGACGCAGGTTGTTCTTCACGAACACGCGTTCGGCGCGCGTTTCCGTCGCGACGATCTCCTGCGTTTCCCGATTCACGATGATGTACAGCGACAACGCCGGACGCAGCCCGCCTTCCGCGAGCGTGAACGCCTCGACCACGTTGTCCGGCATCATGGTGATCTTGTCGCCGGGCATGTAGACGGTGGACAAGCGCCCGCGCGCAATCGCATCGATACCATCGCCCCGCGCGATGCCCAGCGCCGGCGCGGCAATGTGGATGCCCACGCGCACGCGGCCATCCGCGAGATGCTCGACGGAGAAGGCGTCGTCGATTTCGGTTGTGGTTACATCGTCGATGGAGAACGCTTCGACGTTGGCTTCCGGCAATTCCTCGGGCAAGGGCGCAGGCTGCACCGACGGAAAACCGATGCCATGCGGGAAGAACTCCGACAAGAACCGCGCTTCATGCAACTGCCGCGCCGACGCAATCCCGCCGCATTCGAGCATGAGCCGAGCCTGCGAAATACCGCGCGCGGCGGCAGCGGCTTCGAGCGCCTTGTATTCGATCGTGTTCTTGTCCGGCTTCGTGAGCAAGCCGATGGCCTTGCCCTTGAGCGCTTCCGGCAGCTTGCCCGCCTTCAGTTCTTCTTCGTAGCCCTGCTGCACGAGCGCCTGCTGACGCTTGCGTTCGAGCGATGCAAGCGCCATCTGCAACTGTTCCTGCGGCGCGCGCTGATATTGCCCACGCCCCTTGCGGCGGAAATACACGGGCGATCCATGCATGCGCAACACGAGCGCCGCGCGTTCGGTTGGGCCGAACTTGTCGCCGAAGTAATCCGCGCCGAGCGTCGCGAACGGGAACTCCTCCTCGGGCGCGCATTCCCACAGAAAATCGAGATCGATTTCCTGCGCGATGGCGTCGGCTTCCTGCATCAGTTCGCCTGCTGCGGGCTTGTCGAATTCGATCAGCACATCTTTCGCGCGCACCTTCGCGCGGCGGCCGCCCGGCAATTCGACCTGAAACGCATCGCCTTGTTTGGACAGCACCGATCCGGCCTTGAAACTACCCGATTCCTCGAAGAAAACGTTCACTCAATACTCTCGTAAGACGGTTACCGGCGGCATCGACGACGCCGGCGAAAGAATGCGATTCAGACGATGCTTGTTTCTCGGATCACGCGGCTGCAGGCGTGACCGCGGGCGGCGGTTCGCGGCCGCAGAACGCGAGCACATCGTCCAGATAATCCGCAAAGTCGCTGATGGCGTGATCGCCGCCCTGAATCAGCGTCGTGCGCGCGCCGGGGTAATGAGCGAGCATCGCGCGGTAGTCCAGCACTTCGTCGCCGGTCGCGGCGATCAGGAAATAGCGCTCGGGACGCGTGATGGTATCGACCGCGAGCGCGCGCAGTTCATCCAGATGACGCGGCAACACGGTGATGCTGCCGCCGCCATGCCACAACGGCTGTTCGCCAAGATACGCGCTGAGGTCTCTTTGCGGCACGACCGCCGGGTTGAGCAGCACCGCGCGCCAGCCGTGTTTCTCGGCGAGATGCGTGGCGTAAAAGCCGCCGAGCGAACTGCCGACCACCGTCACCTGATCCACCCGCTTGCCTTGCGCCAGCGATTCCGCCAGTTCGATCGCCTCGCGCGGCGAGACCGGCAACACCGGACACTGCCATTCGCCCAGCCTTCCAAGTTCGGCGAGGCGCGCACGCATGACGCGCGCCTTGAACGATTGAGGCGATGAGCGAAAGCCGTGCAGGTAGAGAATCACGTCGTTCCTTTTTGGGTGGCCGCGACGGGCCGTGCGGACAGTGCATCGAGCAGCTTTTGATGGACGCCGCCGAAGCCGCCGTTGCTCATCACGAGCACGTGGTCGCCGGGACGCGCGGCGGCGACGACCGCCTTCACCAGCGGATCGATTTCGTTGAAGGCGTGCGCTTTTTCGCCGAGCGGCGCGAGTGCTTCGGCCAGATCCCAGCCGAGCTTGTCGCGGCCTTCGCGCGCGCCGTAGCCGAAGACGAGATCGGCATCGGCGAGGCTCGCGGGAAGCTGCGCTTTCATGGTGCCGAGCTTCATCGTGTTGGAGCGCGGTTCGAGCACTGCGAGGATGCGCGTGTGCGCGCCATCGCCGATGCGCGTGCGCAAACCCGCGACCGTGGTTTCGATCGCGGTCGGATGATGCGCGAAGTCATCGTAGACGGTGACGCCATCGACGCTGCCCTTCACTTCCATGCGCCGCTTGACGTTGCGAAAGCTCGCCAGCGACTTGACCGACTGCGCCGTCGGCACGCCGACCGAACGCGCCGCCGCGATGGCCGCGAGCGCGTTCATGCGGTTGTGCTCGCCCTGCACGAGCCAGTCCACCACGCCCTGGCGCTCGCCTTCCCAATACACGGCGAATTGCTCATCGACGGTCGCGCCTTCAGTTGCGGGCAACGCCTGCCAGCCGCCTTCCACGCCGAAGCGTTCGACGCCCGACCAGCAGCCGCGCGTCAGCACACGTTCCAGCGCCGCCTCGCGCCCGTTCGTCACAATGCGCCCGATGCCCGGCACCGTGCGCACGAGATGATGGAATTGCGTTTCGATGGCAGCGAGATCCGGGAAGATATCCGCATGATCGAATTCGAGATTGTTGAGCAACGCCGTGCGCGGACGGTAATGCACGAACTTCGAACGCTTGTCGAAGAACGCGGTGTCGTACTCGTCGGCTTCGATCACGAAGAAGCTCGAGTCCGTCAGCCGCGCCGAGATGCCGAAATTGAGCGGCACGCCGCCGATTAGAAAGCCGGGGTTCATGCCCGCATCTTCGAGCAGCCACGCAAGCATGGAACTGGTCGTGGTCTTGCCGTGCGTGCCCGCGACCGCGAGCACCCATTTGCCGTTCAGAACGTGCTCGCCGAGCCATTGCGGACCGGAGGTATAAGGCAGCCCGCGATTCAGAATTTCTTCCATGAGCGGATTGCCGCGCGTGACCACGTTGCCGATCACGAAGAGATCGGGCTCCAGCGCGAGTTGCTCCGCGCCGTAACCCTCGATCAGTTCGATGCCCTGCGCTTCGAGCTGCGTGCTCATCGGCGGATAGACGCCGGCATCGCAACCGGTGACCTTGTGGCCTGCTTCGCGCGCCAGGACGGCCAGACCGCCCATGAACGTGCCGCAGATGCCGAGGATATGGATGTGCATAAAGCGTGTCGCGCCGCGCAGGCGTCAGAGAGGCGGAAAACAGGAAACGGCGCCGTTCGCGCGAACTCGTGCGCGGGGCGCCTGAAGCGTCATATTGTAACCGAGCGCGGAGGCTCGCTTACGCTGCGTCAGGCTCGCGAGCCGCACGGCGGAAGGCGTCCCGGCCCTTTTGGCTCAATCTAGTATCATTCCGAGATGGTTCGCAAAACACATTTCGATCCGTTGCGCGTGCGCGAGGAAATCGCCATCGCGGCAGCGAGGATGATCGCCGAGGACGGACTCGACTACGCCACGGCCAAGCGCAAGGCTGCGCGGCAGGTGGTCGGCGAGTCGAAAATCGGCGGCGAATTCCTGCCCGATAACGATCAGATCGAACACGAAATCCGCACGTATCAGGCGATTTTTCAGGGCGACAGCCAGCCGGCGGTCTTGCGCCGCATGCGCGAACACGCGCTCGACTGGATGGAGCGGCTGGCCGAGTTCGATCCGTATCTCACCGGCGCGGTGCTCAACGGCACGGCGGGCGAGCATTCGGACATCCATCTGCAATGCTTTTGCGATAACCCGAAGGAAGTCGCCATTTACTTGCTGAACGCGAATATCCAGTACGACGTGTCCGAGACGCGGCACTTCGCCGGACGCGGATATGTGGAGACGCTGAGCTTTTTGCATCGCGTGCGCGGCGAGGAGCCGGTCGGCGTGCATATCGCGCTGTATGTAACCGATGACCTGCGCGGCGCCGTGCGCGCCGATGGCCGCGGACGCCTCGCGCGCGGGAACGCCGCCGCGGTGCGCGCGCTGGTCGATCATCCCGATGCCCCGCCGCTCGACATCGGCGGCTGATTCTCTCTCTGTATTTAGACGCTCATGAAAACCACACGCATCCTGGCGGCTCTCGTGGTCGCGATCGCCGCGACGGCGGGCGGCTTCTATGCGGGCCATCTCTTCACCGGCACGGATTCGGTTGCCGCGACCTCCACCAGCGGCAACGCGGTCGCGCAGCTTTGGAACACGTCCGCACCGGGCGCGGATGGCACGTCGCAGAAGCTCGACTCGTTCAAGGGCAAGCCGGTCGTCGTCAACTTCTGGGCGTCGTGGTGCGGACCGTGCGTGAAGGAGATGCCCGAGTTGTCCGCCATGCAGCGCGAGTATGAGAAGAAAGGCATCACGTTCATCGGATTGGGTGTGGACAGTGAAAAGAACGTCAACGATTTCCTGAAGAAAGTGCCCGTTGCCTATCCCGTTTACGTCACCGGCTTCGGCGGCGCGGATCTCGCGCGCAGTTTCGGCAATAACGCGGGCGGGCTACCGTTTACCGTCGTTATCGATGCAAAAGGCGTCGTTCGTTCGACAAAACTCGGCGAAGTGAACGCAACCGAACTGCGAAAGACGCTCGACGCCCTGTAAAAATTCGCGACGCCTGTCGTTTCGCTTACCGTCAATAGGCAGCGAAATAACGCAGCTTTGGCGAAACTTGCATGAACTTCGCCCTATTCCTGCTCTCCATGCGGTAAATTGTCGTGCCGCGTCCCGCGTGGCTGCCGAGTAAAACTAGACAAAATTCTCTAAATGGCGCTAAAGTGCGCCGAATTCCGCACAACCCGAAGCGACCATGACCTTTGAATCCGCGCCGCAAGGCAACGTTGGGCCGAACAGGACGCGCGAGCTTCCGGTTGGGCCGTCAGAACGCATAAGCCAAAGTCAAACGCCGGGCAGCCCGGTCTCCAAGCATTGAAAGGGGAACTCTCGATGGACCTTCGTAAACTGAAAACGCTGATCGACCTCGTCTCGGAATCCGGCATCTCGGAACTCGAAGTGACGGAAGGCGAAGGCAAGGTTCGCATCGTCAAGAATGCGGCGCCGGTCTACATGTCGGCACCGCAGCAGTACGCGCCGCAAATGCAGGCGCCCGCAGCACCCGGCTTCGCGCCTGCCGGCGATGCCGCAGCCGCACCGGCTGCCGCCGCGCCCGCCGCCGCCGTGCAAGGCCATGTCGTGACCTCGCCGATGGTCGGCTCGTTCTATCGCGCGCCGTCGCCGGGCGCGGACCCGTTCGTTCAGGTCGGCGACACGGTCAAGGAAGGCCAGACGCTTTGCATCATCGAAGCGATGAAGCTGTTGAACGAAATCGAAGCGGACAAGTCCGGCGTCGTGAAGGAAATCCTCGTCGACAACGGTCAGGCGGTCGAGTACGGCCAGCCGCTTTTCGTGATCGGCGACTGAGGCGCTCAGGCCGTGCGCCGGATGCCCACGCACTGGCATCGCCCGGCTGCCACGCTTCGGCGCGCACCGGTTCGCCTGCTCCACGCCCGAACCCCGCGCGCCGCCGATCCGATTCCCGAGGGCCGCCCGCGCGCGCCCGTTGATGAGCCGACCCAAAGCCATGTTTGAAAAAATTCTCATTGCGAACCGCGGCGAAATCGCGCTTCGCATTCAGCGCGCCTGCCGCGAGCTGGGCGTCAAGACCGTCGTCGTGTATTCCGAGGCGGACAAGGAAGCGAAGTATGTGAAGCTGGCCGACGAAGCCGTTTGCATCGGTCCCGCGCCTTCGAATCTCTCGTATCTGAACATGCCGGCGCTCATCAGCGCCGCCGAAGTCACCGACGCCGAAGCCATCCATCCCGGCTACGGCTTTCTCTCCGAGAACGCGGACTTCGCCGAGCGCGTCGAGCAATCGGGCTTCACCTTCATCGGTCCGCGTCCCGAAACCATCCGCATGATGGGCGACAAGGTCACCGCCAAGCAGACCATGATCAAGACCGGCGTGCCGTGCGTGCCGGGCTCGGAAGGCGCGTTGCCGGACGATCCGAAGGAGATCGTGCGAATTGCGCGCGTGGTCGGGTATCCGGTCATCATCAAGGCGGCGGGCGGCGGTGGCGGACGCGGCATGCGCGTGGTGCACACGGAAGCGGCGCTCGTCAACGCGGTGAACATGACCCGCGAGGAAGCGGGCCGCGCGTTTGGCAATCCGCAGGTGTACATGGAGAAATTCCTCGAACATCCGCGTCACATCGAAATTCAGGTGTTGTCGGACTCGTTTCGCAATGCCGTGTGGCTCGGCGAGCGCGATTGCTCCATGCAGCGCCGCCATCAGAAGGTGATCGAGGAAGCGCCCGCGCCGCACATTCCGCGTCGGCTGATCGAGCGCATTGGCGACCGCTGCGCCGATGCCTGCAAGAAAATGGGCTATCTCGGCGCGGGCACGTTCGAATTCCTGTATGAGGACAACGAGTTCTACTTCATCGAGATGAACACGCGCGTGCAGGTGGAGCATCCGGTGACGGAACTCATCACGGGCGTGGATATCGTGCAGGAGCAGATTCGCATCGCGGCGGGCGAGAAGCTCTCGTTCCGCCAGAAGGATATCCAGTTCCGCGGACATGCCATCGAATGCCGTATCAACGCGGAAGATGCCTTCAAGTTCACGCCGTCGCCGGGGCGCATCACGTCGTGGCACGCGCCGGGCGGTCCCGGTATTCGCGTGGATTCGCATGCTTACGCCAACTACTTCGTCCCGCCGAATTACGATTCGATGATCGGCAAGCTGATCGCGTACGGTGCGACGCGCGAGCAGGCCATTAACCGCATGCGCATCGCGCTGTCGGAAATGGTCGTGGAAGGGATTCAGACCAACATCCCGCTACATCGTGAGCTGATGATCGACGCGAAGTTCGTCGAAGGCGGCACGAGCATTCATTACCTCGAAAACAAACTGGCCGCGCGTCAGGCCGCCGTGGCCGAAGAAACGCAGGCGCGCTGAGGCTTAACGAGTCGAACATGAGTTACCGGGAACTGATCGCCGAACTGGACCGCGAGCACGCGGAAGCGCTGTCGGATGCGCTGTTGGAAGTCGGCGCGCTGTCGGTGTCCGTCGAGGATGCCGATGCCGACACGCCCGACGAGCAACCGCTTTTCGGCGAGCCCGGTCTCGTGCCGGACAAGAGCGCGTGGAATCGCTCGCGCGTGGTGGCGTTGCTGGCCGAGGACGCCGATCCCGCCGTGCTGCTGACCGCCGCCGCGAATGAAATCGGTCTGGACGCAGCGCCCGTGTTTTCGGTGCGCACGGTCGAAGAGCAGGATTGGGTGCGGCTCACGCAGTCGCAGTTCGATCCGATTTCCATCGGCGAGCGCATTTGGGTGGTGCCGTCGTGGCACGACGCACCGGACCCGAATGCGCTCGTGCTCGAACTCGATCCGGGTCTGGCGTTCGGCACCGGCAGCCATCCGACCACGCGTCTGTGCATGGAATGGCTCGAACAATCGGTGAAGCCGGGCGAGTCCTTGCTCGATTACGGATGCGGCTCCGGCATCCTCGCGATTCTTGCGAAGAAGTGCGGCGCGCAGCCGGTCGTCGGTATCGATATCGATCCGCAGGCGGTGGAATCGGCGCGTCACAACAGCGAGCGCAATCACGCCGATGTCACGTACGGCTTGCCCGACGATTGTCCTGCGGGCGAGTTCGATATCGTGGTCGCCAATATCCTCTCGAATCCGCTCAAACTCATGGCGTCGATGCTTGCCTCGAAGGTGAGACCGGGCGGCAAAATCGCGCTTTCGGGCGTGCTTGCGCGTCAGGCGGAGGACGTCGCCGGAGCTTATTCGAAGTGGATCGATATCGGCGTCTGGCGCGAGCACGAAGGCTGGGTTTGCCTTGCGGGAACACGGCGCGAAAGCCTTTAGAATAGCGCCATCCTTCACGATTCGGCCGCGAGGCCACTGGCACTCCCATGGCGCTGGCAACCCGCTGCCCACACTGCGAAACCGTATTCAAGCTGGACCCGCATCTGCTCGCGCCCCACGACGGCCGCGTGCGCTGCGGTCATTGCCAGGAAGTGTTCGACGCCGCGCATCACCGCTTCGAGATGCCGGAGGAACATGCCTCGCATCACGAGACGCAGCACGCGGCGATCATCGACGATGATGTCGCGGTTGGGCCGACTTCGGTTTCTGCGCCTGAACCTACTCCTGCTCCTGCTCCTGCTCCTGCTCCTGCTCCTGCTCCTGTACCGCCAGTCATACGTCCGCGCGTCGCTGCGCCGCGCACGCTGGATGTCGGTGCGTCGCTGGCCGGAAGACCGGCGAAGCCTTCGGTGCTTCCGCCGAAGATGGCCCGGCCATCGCCCACTCCCACGCCGGACGACGACGAGCGCACCGTGTACGCACCGCGCGAGCCATCGCCGCCTGTAACAGACCGCGCTCAATTCGTGCGCGTGAATGCGCCGCCGCCCGAAGCGGTGAACCGCACGCCCGAACCGCCCTTTCGCGCCACGGAACCCAACGCCGGAAGCGATCGCGCGGAGCCGTTCATCGGTCCGACGCGCAACGATGCAAACGTCCCGCCCGTACGTCCAGTTCCCGCTCCGCCGCCCACGCCCGACTGGCGCGACGACTCGGAACCCGCCTTCGGCGCACGAACAGCCAGCGCGAACGAAGCCTTTCCCGTCATGCGCGAGCCGCTCGAACCACGTGAAGCGCAGCCGCAGGCATCGATCACGAAACGCCGTGGATGGCGCATCGCGGGCATCGTGTTCGCCGTGCTGCTCGTGCTGATGCTGATCGCGCAGATCGCGTGGTGGGAGCGCGAAACGGTGATGGTCACGATCCCCGGCACGCACACGATCTACGCCGAAGTCTGCGACGAACTCGGCTGCACCATCACGCCGCCGCGCGATATCGACGGTTTGCAGATCGAAAGTTCCGGACTGCGTCAGGTGGACGGACCACACAAGCTCGAACTGAAACTCTCGCTGCGCAACCGCATGGACGTGGCGCTCGCGTGGCCCGCGCTCGAACTCACGCTGCTCGACGACAAGAACAACGTCGCGACGCGCCGCGTGCTGTGGCCGCAGGATTATGCGCGACCGGGTACGATATTCGCCATCGGCCTGCCGCCGCAGAGCGCGCAGCCGGTCGTCATCCGGCTCGATACCGGCGATGCAGTCGCCGCGAATTACCGGGTTCAGGTGTTTTATCCTTGATCGTCGATCATTGCGCGCGCCTGAGCGCGACACCTGTTCCGCACTTCGCGCGCCCGCACGGCTACAAGAGCGCGGCGCGCGCCCATCCTGTCAGCATCTGACACATTCTTCGGAGCGCAACATGAGTCAAGTCACCCTCGGCGGCAATCCCATCGAACTCGGCGGCACGTTCGTGGGCAACGGTCAGCAGGCACCGGATTTCACGCTCGTCGGCGCGGATCTGGGCGATCTCAAGCTGGACAGTTTCGCGGGCAAGCGCAAGGTGCTGAACATCGTGCCGAGTCTCGACACGCCGACCTGCGCCACCTCCACGCGCAAGTTCAACGAAGCCGCCGCCAAGCTGAACAACACGGTGGTCGTGGTCGTGTCCGGCGATCTGCCGTTCGCGGCGAAGCGTTTCTGCACGACGGAAGGTATCGAAAACGTGGTGACGGCATCGACGTTTCGCGGACACGAGTTCGCGCAGTCGTATGGCGTGGACGTGACGAGCGGCCCGCTCAAGGGGCTGACGGCGCGCGCGGTCGTCGTGCTCGATGAAAACAACAAGGTGCTGCACGCGGAACTGGTGCCGGAAATCAAGAACGAGCCGAACTACGATGCGGCCTTGGCTGCGCTGAAGTAAGCGATCTATCAACGCGCGGCGCTCCCTCGCCGCGCCTCTCAATTTCTAAGGACGTTTGCCTTGGCTACGCTTATCTGCGGCTCGCTTGCCTACGACAACATCATGACCTTCCAGGGCCGCTTCGGCGACCACATCCTGCCGGATCAGGTGCACATGCTGAACATCAGCTTCCTGGTGCCGACGATGCGCCGCAACTTCGGCGGCTGCGCGGGGAACATCGCGTATGCGCTGAAGCTGCTCGGCGGCGAACCGAAGATCATGGCGACGCTGGGCGCGGCGGATGCGCAGTTGTACATCGACCGGCTCGACACGCTCGGGCTGTCGAAGGATTACGTGCGCGTGCTGCCGGACCAGCACTCGGCGCAATGCTTCATCACGACCGATCTCGCGAACAATCAGATCACCGCCTTCCACCCCGGCGCGATGATGGAGTCGCACCTGAACCGCGCGGACGAAGCGCGCGGCATCACGCTTGGCATCGTGGCGCCGGACGGCGCGCAGGGCATGCGCGAACACGCCGAAGGGCTCGCGAAGGCGGGCGTGCCGTTCGTCTTCGATCCGGGTCAGGGATTGCCCATCCTTGAAGGTGTCGAACTTTGTCGCATGATTGAACTCGCCACCTACGTCGCGGTCAACGATTACGAAGCCAAGTTGTTGAGCAACAAGACCGGATGGTCGATCGAAGACATCAAGAGCCGGGTCGATGCGCTCATCGTCACGCGCGGCGAACACGGCGCGCAGATCTATCATGAAGGCGGTGTGGAGGAAGTCCCGGTGGTTCAGGCGCAGCAAGTGGTCGATCCCACCGGCTGCGGCGACGCCTTTCGTGGCGGCTTGTTATACGGCATCGAAAACAAACTTGGCTGGGAAAAGACGGGGCGTCTCGCGAGCCTGATGGGTGCGCTTAAAATCGAACATCAGGGTCCGCAAACCTACGCGCCGACGCGCGCCGACATTGAACAGCGTTACCAGCAGGCTTTCGGAAGCAGCCTGTCATGATTGATCTGGAGTAATAGTATGAAAACGGTAAGTCGCATCGTGCTGGCGGCAGCACTCATCGGCTCGGTAGCCATGACAGGCTGCGCGTACAACAGCAGTTCGCCCGACGTCTACACGGCGTCGCAGGCTCAGCGTGAAGAAACGGTGCGCATGGCGACCGTCGAAAGCGTGCGCGGCGTGAAGATCAGCTCGAACAACGGTCAGCCGACCGGGCTCGGCGCGATCGGCGGCGGCGCGCTGGGCGGTGTCGCGGCGGCGAGCGCCATCGGCGGCGGCAACGGGTCGATCATCGCGGGGATCATCGGCGGGTTGGCGGGCGCGGTCGCGGGCAACGCGGTCGAGAACAACGTCTCGACCAAGAACGGCCTGGAAATCACCGTGCGTCTGGACAATGGCGACATGCGCGCAATTACGCAGACGTCGAATGGCGAAGTGTTTCAGGCGGGCGAGCGGGTGCGTCTGCTGTCGAGCGGTGGCGTGACGCGCGTCACGCACTGACAACGGCTCATCGTTCAGAACAAAGCGCATGTCTCGAAAGAGGCATGCGCTTTTTCTTTGCCTGTTCGCCATGACTAACGAGACGTACGAACTAAAAACTTCGTTCGCCCAACGAAAAACCCGTCGCCGGGTTACCCCGACGACGGGTGTGGCCGGGTAGGCCTACCCGGTCTGAAGGCACATCGACGTGTGCCGTGGTCCTGCGTACTGCTTCCGATACACCCTGCCCGCTTACGGACGGCTGCCCGTCGGGAACGGCCAGGCTGCGGCCGGGTTCAACGCCGTCTTGACCGCTGCGGCCGGAGCCGGAGCAGGCGCCGATACGGTCGTTGCCGTCGTTGCAGGAGCGGCAGCCGCAGTCTTCTTCGCGGCAGCAGCTTTCTTGGCCGGGGCTTTCTTGGCCGGGGCCTTTTTTGCAGCGGGTGCAGGGGCAGCAGCGGGAGCAGGCGCGGCAGCGGCGGCGCTTTTGGCAGGCGCCTTCTTCGCAGCAGCCTTCTTCGCAGGGGCCTTCTTCGCGGCCGCCTTTTTCGCAGGCGCCTTCTTTGCCGCGGCCTTCTTCGCCGCCGCCTTTTTCGCGGGGGCCTTTTTCGCTGCGGCCTTCTTCGCAGCGGCCTTTTTAGCAGGCGCCTTCTTGGCTGCAACCTTCTTGGTTGCGACCTTCTTCGCCGCTACTTTCTTCGCTGCGGCTTTCTTCGCCGGCGCCTTCTTCGCTGCTACCTTCTTGGCTGCGACCTTCTTTGCAGCGACCTTCTTCGTCGCTACTTTCTTCGCCGCGACCTTCTTCACCGCAACCTTCTTCGCTGCGACCTTCTTGGCCGGAGCGGCTTTCTTCGCGGTGACCTTCTTCGCTGCAGCCTTCTTGGCTGCGGGTTTCTTCTTGGCAACTGCCATGGTTTTTCTCCTTCAGGTTTTCAGATGAGAGTCAGTTCAAACATCACCCTTCGTCAAAACCCGCTTCCCGCGTGTCGCCTTCTCGGTAGCGCACGCTACGAAGCGGATTATTCATCGGCGTACGCTGATCCCACCTGCTTACGCTAATGAATACGGCAAGGCGCGCCGTGCCCCGAGGCACCGCGCGCCAAATTGAGTCGGCACGGCGTAATCGCCGCGCCAGCCATCGCTTGATCGAGCCAGCGAGCTTGCCGCTGGCATTTTCCGGGGGGAAGTTTGCCCATCCCATTGAAGGGATCGCAAAACGCCTGTCTTCAGTTCGAGCCGATTGTCGGCTCGCCAAGTCAGTAGGCGCACTTTGCATCAGGCGACCGTTCTCCTAAACCTTGTCGGTCAGGCGCGCGTGAGCGACACGCAGCGGCCTGGCCGTTCCATCGATTTCGTCTGCAACACGTCCTGGAGTTTTTGTTATTCCCAGGTCAGCGCGCCGCCGGTTTGATACTCAATCACGCGTGTTTCGAAGAAGTTGCGTTCCTTCTTCAGGTCGATCATTTCGCTCATCCACGGGAACGGGTTTTCCTCGTTCGGGAAGAGCGGGTCCAGTCCGATCTGCTGGCAACGCCGGTTGCAGATGAACCGCAGGTAGCTCTTGAACATCGAAGCGTTCAGTCCGAGCACCCCACGCGGCATGGTGTCTTCGGCGTAGCGATATTCAAGATCGACCGCCTGCTTGAAGAGCTCGCGGATATCGGCCTTGAAATCGGCGGTCCACAGTTGCGGCTCTTCCAGCTTGATCTGGTTGATGAGGTCGATGCCGAAATTGCAGTGCATCGATTCATCGCGGAGGATGTACTGATACTGCTCAGCCGCCCCCGTCATCTTGTTCTGACGACCCAGCGCCAGAATTTGCGTGAAGCCGACATAGAAGAACAGCCCTTCCATGATGCAGGCAAACACGATCAACGACTTCAGCAATTTCTGGTCCGCTTCCAGCGTGCCTGTGGTGAAGGCCGGGTCGGTCAGCGTATTGATGAAGGGAATGAGGAACTCGTCCTTGTCACGGATCGACTTGACCTCGTGATAGGCGTTGAAGATCTCGCTTTCGTCCAGCCCGAGCGATTCGACGATGTACTGATACGCGTGCGTGTGGATCGCCTCTTCGAACGCCTGGCGCAGCAAGAACTGGCGGCACTCGGGAGCGGTGATGTGACGGTACGTGCCGAGCACGATGTTGTTCGCGGCCAGCGAATCCGCCGTGACGAAGAAGCCGAGGTTGCGCTTCACGATGCGGCGCTCGTCGTCCGACAGACCGTTCGGGTCTTTCCACAGGGCGATGTCGCGCGACATGTTCACTTCCTGCGGCATCCAGTGGTTCGCACAACCGGCGAGGTACTTCTCCCACGCCCACTTGTACTTGAACGGCACCAGTTGATTCACGTCGGTCTTGCCGTTGATGATGCGCTTGTCGGCGACGTTGACGCGCTCGGCGCTCTGCGCGGCGATGACGCTGGCCGACGGTGTTGCGGCTGCGGGCGGAACGAAGCCATCGGAGAAGATGTTCGTCGAGGTCGCCGTTGCAGTCTGATGGGTCGCTTGATGAGCTTGCGCGAATTGCGCCGTGTCTTGAGCGTTGCGCAACGGGTTCTGTTGCGAAGCGCTCGCGGGAGCTACGGCAGTGGTCTCGTCATCCCAGTTGAGCATAAATTCTCACCATCAATTTAGTTCGGTTTGTACCATCTTTTCATGAGCGATAAAAGTGTTTGCTCATGAAAATTCTCGTTTTCATGCGATTTGGTTTCGACGTTGCTACCTGCATACAACACTTGGCTCATTGCATCGAGTTTGAAGCGTGATGCGATGAGTCATCAAGCATGTGTGAAGCGGTCCTGATTGAGTGCGTGCGAGCGCTTCGCAGCATGTGTTCGTTGCTCGTCGAGATGAGCATGCAACGTGCGAGTGATGTGTCGAACGCGGTGTGCGATCTCGCGCTTCGATCACTTGTCGATCTCTTGCTTCGAACATCGCACGATGCGAGTCGCGCGATGCGAACGACACTTTCGATGCGTGTCGATCGAAGCACTTCGAACACGTTCGATGAGGTGTCATCGACCACGTTCGACTTCATTGCGAAGGCACTCGAAGACGCTGTGATTCGCGCCTCGAAGCCCGTCGCGCACTCCGCGTTTCGTTGCCGAAGTTTAGCATCCGTGGCGGCGCATTACCACAATATCTTGTGCTTGCAATTCCTTCCGATACAACCTATAGCGACTCATAGAAGATGGCAAAACGGTCATGCAGATCACCGCCCGCGCAGCGGATCGAGCAGCGAGCGCAGGTTGTTGTGGTCGATCTCGTGCATGAGTGCGAGCAACGCGCCGAGCTTGCCCTGTGGAAAACCCTCACGCGCGAACCACGCGAGATAGTGAGCGGGCAAGTCCGCGAGCACGCGATCCTTGTATTTGCCGTAGGGCATCTTCATCGTCACGAGACGTTGCAGGTCTTCCGGGTTCATCGTTCGTTCAATCCTGTTCCATGATTTACAAAGCGGGATGTGCGGTGAGCGCTCGTCGCTCGCGCCATATCGGTGCCATAATCGCCGCTCTTGCCGCCAAGAGTTGATCGCGTCGCCATGCCGCTTGCCGTCAAAGCTTTCGTTGCCCCTCTCATCGTCGCATGCGCGATGTTCATGGAAGCGGTCGATGCCAACGTCATCGTCACTGCGATTCCCGAAATGGCGCGTGCCTTCGGACGCGATCCCGTCACACTCAAGATCGCCGTCACCAGTTACGTGCTCGGGCTTGGCGTGTTCATTCCCATCTGCGGATGGGTCGCCGACCGCTTCGGCGCGCGCACCGTGTTCCGTACGGCCATCGGCGTGTTCGTGGTCGGCTCGCTGTTGTGCGCGGCGTCCACGTCGCTCGGGCCGTTCACCGTCGCGCGCTTCATTCAGGGCGTCGGCGGCGCGATGATGGTGCCGGTCGGGCGCATCATCATTTTCCGCTCGGTGCGTCGTTCCGAGTTCATTCGCGCGATGAACTACCTTTCGCTTCCCGCGATGCTCGGGCCTGCGGTCGGTCCGCTGCTCGGCGGCTTCATCACGACGTATCTGCACTGGCGGCTGATCTTCTTCATCAACGTGCCGATTGGCATTGTCGGCATCTATCTGACCAACCGTTATATCGCCGATACGCGCGAGGAGCATCCGGGGCGGCTCGACTGGTTCGGCTTCTTTCTTTCGGCGAGCGCGGGCGTGTTGCTGTTGCTCGGGCTGTCGCTCGTGGGCGGCGAGTTGGTGTCGCAAGGTGTCGCGTTCGCGATGATCGTCGTCGGCGCGATCATGACGGCGCTTTACTGCCTGCATGCGCGGCGTGCTGAGCGGCCGTTGCTCGATCTGCGGTTCTTTCGGGTGCCGACGTTTCAGGCCAGCGTGCTCGGTGGGTCGATGTTTCGCATCGGGCTCGGGGCGGTTCCGTTTCTGCTGCCGCTCGCGCTTCAGGAAGGGCTTGGGATGACTGCGTTCAAGTCCGGTGCGATCACGTGTGCCTCGGCCTTCGGCGGGATGTTCATGCGGTCGCTTGCTTCGCGGGTTCTGCATCGGTTCGGATTTCGGCAGACGCTGTTCTTTAACGCTGCGCTTTCGGGGATTGCTATTGCTGCCTGCGGGACGTTTTATCCGGGGACGCCGTCTTGGGTGATCTGGGCGATTGTGCTTTTGGGTGGGTTCTTTCCTGCGTTGCAGTTCACTAGCCTTAACTCGCTCGCTTATGCGGAGATCGAGACTCGCGATGTCGGGCGGGCTACTAGTCTTGCCAGTTTTGTCCAGCAGGTTTCGTTGGGGCTTGGGGTGACGATCGCCGGGATTACGCTCGAGCTTTCGCAGTATCTGAACGGTCATGCGAGTGTCAGATGGTCGGATTTTTGGCCAGCGTTTTTGGTGGTGGGGATGTTTTCGTTTTTTTCCATGCCGGTTACGGCGAGGTTGTCGAGGGATGCGGGGGTGGAGATTTCGCGCGGCTCGCGGGGGTAGAGGTTGGGTTGTTTGTCGTGCAAGGGGCTGCTTCTGTTTGTGTCTTTATTGCAGTAGCCGCCTCCCCGGCGGGGGGTAACTTTCTTTGCTGCTGCAAAGAAAGTCACCAAAGAAAGCAGCTTTTACCCCCATGCTCGCTGGCTGGAGAGGGTTGGTCTGGATTAACTGATGCAGTGGCCGCAATAGGACTATCCACGTTTTGCTAAGCGTGTGGGCAACCTGGCGATCGCGCGCTCGATTAATCACCCTTTAGTGGACCGCGCTCATTCTTTCGGCCATGCGCTTCGCGCGCCGAGAACCTAAGAACGGAACCCCGCAGCGCATAAGCGCCCAGCCACATCACGCCACATCGCACCTCTCCCATTAGGCACTACCTTGGTTAGCACTTCCGTAAAGCGGCACACGCCGGCTTTGGCCTTTTGCTTGAAGTGTTGACCGAGGTAGGGCCGAATAGCAATCTTGCGGGGAAGCTTGGGGTGGCTGGGCGCTTATAGGCTGCGGGATTCCGTTCTTACGTTCTCGGCGCGCGCAGCGCATGGCCGAAAGGATGAACGCGGGCCACTGAGCGTTGATTGTTTGAGTGCGTAATCGCGAGGTTGCCTAAGCGCCTTGTTATTCGTGGAAAGTCCTATTGCGGTCACTGCATCGTTAAACCAGACCACACTTTCCAGCCAGCGTGCATGGGGGTAAAAGCTGCTTTCTTTGGTGACTTTCTTTGCAGCAGCAAAGAAAGTTACCCCCCCGCCGGGGAGGCGGCTACTGCAATAAAAGCCCAAACAACGGAAGCCCCTTGCACGAAAAAAAGCAGGCTGGCCCCGAGAGAAAAAACCCTCCGCGACCAACCTGCCCTCACTCAAAAGCCGTCAGCAGGACACAACCACCCGTTACTGACATGCCTCACACTCATCAAACCCGGCATCGCCGGGCCGCATAGTACAAACCGGCCCATCGGCTTCGAGCGGAGCAGCGACCGGCGCCACAGCGGCAGCATTAAAACCGCCACCAGCCGAAGACCCCGAAGCAGAAGCACCACCACCCTTAGCCCCGCCGCCAAACCCGCCGCCACCATCCCCAGAAGGCACAGAATTCAACGCCCCGTGCGCCACGGTAGATTTCTCCACATGCGTAGCCGCCATGGTACGAAGGTAATAAGTCGTCTTGAGACCACGAACCCAAGCCAGCTTATAAACCTCATCGAGTTTCTTCCCCGACGCGCCAGCCATATAAATATTCAGCGATTGCGCCTGATCGATCCACTTCTGCCGACGCGAAGCCGCCTCGACCAGCCACTTCGGATCCACTTCGAACGCCGTCGCGTAAATCGCGCGCAGATCCGCAGGAATCCGGTCGATCCGCGACAAGGTGCCATCGAAGTACTTCAGGTCGGACACCATCACCTCGTCCCACAACCCACGCGTCTTCAAATCACGCACGAGGTAATCGTTCACCACCGTGAATTCACCGGAAAGATTCGACTTCACATACAAATTCTGGAACGTCGGCTCGATACACGCCGACACCCCGATGATGTTGGAAATCGTCGCCGTCGGCGCAATCGCCACGCAGTTCGAATTGCGCATGCCATGCGTCGAGATACGCGAACGCAGCGTCGCCCAGTCCATCGACTCGGACGTATCGACCTCGACGTAACCACCACGCGCCTCGGCCAGCAGCTTGAGCGAATCCTGCGGAAGAATGCCGCGATCCCACAGCGAACCGCGATACGTCGCATAACGGCCGCGCTCCTCGGCCAGTTCCGTCGATGCGTAGTACGCGTAGTAGCACACCGCTTCCATCGAACGATCGGCGAATTCGACTGCATCATCCGACGCATACGGCGTGCGCAGCAGATGCAGACAGTCCTGGAAGCCCATGATGCCCATGCCCACCGGACGATGCTTCAGGTTCGAATTGCGCGCCTTCGCCACCGCGTAGTAATTGATGTCGATCACGTTATCGAGCATGCGCATCGCGACGCTGATGGTGCGCTTGAGCTTGGCGTGATCCAGCGCGTACGTGCCGTCATCGCGCTTGATCATGTGCGCAACGAGGTTCACGGAGCCGAGATTGCACACGGCGATTTCCGTGTCGCTCGTGTTCAGCGTGATTTCCGTGCACAGGTTCGACGAATGCACGACACCGATATGCTGCTGCGGCGAACGGATGTTGCACGGGTCCTTGAACGTGATCCACGGATGGCCCGTCTCGAACAGCATGCCGAGCATCTTGCGCCAGAGTTGCGCCGCAGGGAGCTTCTTGAACAGCTTGATCTCGCCGCGCGCGGCTTTCTCTTCGTAAGCCGTGTACGCCTTCTCGAAGTCCGCGCCGTACAGATCGTGCAGGTCCGGGCACGTTGACGGCGAGAACAGCGTCCAGTCGCCGCCTTCCATCACGCGCTTCATGAACAGGTCGGGAATCCAGTTCGCCGTGTTCATGTCGTGCGTGCGGCGACGGTCATCGCCCGTGTTCTTGCGCAGCTCCAGGAATTCTTCCATGTCCAGATGCCACGACTCCAGGTACGCGCACACCGCGCCCTTGCGCTTGCCGCCCTGATTCACGGCGACCGCCGTGTCGTTCACCACCTTGAGGAACGGCACCACGCCCTGCGACTTGCCATTCGTGCCCTTGATGTGCGAGCCGAGCGCACGCACGCGCGTCCAGTCGTTGCCCAGACCGCCCGCGAATTTCGAGAGCAGCGCGTTTTCCTTGAGCGCCTCGTAGATGCCGTCGAGATCGTCGGCGACCGTCGTCAGATAGCACGACGACAATTGCGAGCGATGCGTGCCCGAGTTGAACAGCGTCGGCGTGGACGACATGAAATCGAACGACGACAGCACGTTGTAGAACTCGATGGCGCGCGCTTCACGATCGATTTCGTTGAGCGACAGACCCATCGCGACGCGCATGAAGAACGCCTGCGGCAGTTCGATGCGCGTGCCCTGCACGTGCAGGAAGTAGCGGTCATACAGCGTCTGGAGGCCGAGGTAACCGAATTGCAGATCGCGGTCGGCGTCGAGCGCGGCGCCCAGACGCTTCAGGTCGAACTGTTGCAGCTTTTCATCGAGCAGGCCGGCTTCGATGCCGCGCTTGATGAACAGCGGGAAGTATTCGGCGTATTGCTCGCCCATCTCGGCTTGCGTGACTTCGCCTTCGAGAATTTCGCGGCGAATCGTGTGCAGCAGAATGCGCGCGGTGACCTGGCTGTACGCCGGGTCTTTTTCGATCATCGTGCGCGCGGCGAGGATGGCGGAGTCGTAGACCTGCGACATCGGCACGCCGTCGTACAGGTTCTTCACCGTCTCGGCGACGATCGGCTCGGCGGACACGGCATCGCCCAGATTGGCGCACGCGGAGACGATCAGCCCCTTGAGCGCGTCCATGTCCAGCGGATGCGTCACGCCATTGTCCACGACGTTGATGACGCCCGCGTGCGACTGCGCTTCCTGCGACTGCGTGCGTTCCTGCGAACGCTGCTGCGTGCGCTTCTCGCGGTACAGCACGTAGGCGCGCGCGACGTTGTGCTCGCCGCCGCGCATCAACGCGAGTTCGACCTGATCCTGAATATCTTCGATGTGAAACGTGCCGCCATGCGGACGGCTGCGCACCAGCGCACGCACGACCGCTTGCGTGAGTTGCTCGACGAGTTCGCGCACACGCGCCGACGCCGCGCCCTGCCCGCCATTGACGGCGATGAACGCCTTCGTCACGGCGATCGCGATCTTCGACGGCTCGAACGACACCACGCTTCCGTTGCGACGGATGACTTTGTAATCGGCAAACGTCGTGTTGGGCGCGAGCGCCTGTTCGGCGTTCACGGCCTGCGCGCCGCCATGCGACTGTGCGGTTGCGCCTTCGAAGGAAGTCGTGGCGTTGTCGGTGGTTTGCATGTGCAAAACTCCAAGTGTTCGATGATGCGGAGGGTCCGCGGATTTATCAGTTGTGTCGCGTGTGCGAGTTGCCTCGCAGGATCACGCGTTTGTCTGGCTGTGAAGCCGGCAGGCTTGGAACGCGAATCGCGGCGCTGTCGGCCCGCATTGTTCTGGCGTCTCATGCGGTGCCCGCGTTGGCGCGCGGTATCGGGCGACGCAATTCGCTTCACTTGCATGCATTCTTCACGGGTGCTGCTCGCTGACGCCCGGTGAATCCGGCGCACTCTCCTCGCAAAGAGACACCGCACACACCGCCCCGGGCCAGCAGACTGCTCTTACGCCGGAAAGCCGACGGCGCCGGCTCGTGGGAGCGGGCGCCGCCTTAACAACACAAGATCTAGTGCAAAGTACGTCTGGTGGCACCAAGTATAGTGGACATCCGCACAGTCTCAAAAAGTTTTATTTGCTTTTGGGATGCGCTGGTGGGGTTGACTTTTGCTTATGCGAGGGATGGTAAGGGGTTGCTGCGGTGCAGCGAGGACGAGGTTATTGCTGGCGCGGTCGAGGTTGGGGGTGGGTTGTTTTGGCGTGCAAGGGGCTTCCGTTGTTTGGGCTTTTATTGCAGTAGCCGCCTCCCCGGCGGGGGGGGTAACTTTCTTTGCTGCTGCAAAGAAAGTCACCAAAGAAAGCAGCTTCTACCCCCATGCACGCTGGCTGGAAAGTGTGGTCTGGTTTAACGATGCAGTGGCCGCAATAGGACTTCCTTCGTTTGATTACGCGTATGGGCAAACTCACGATTCCGCACTCGAATATCCTTGGCTTAGTGGACCGCATTCATTCGTTCGGCCATGCGCTGCGCGCGCCGAGAGCTTTAGAACGGAATCCCGCAGCCTATATGCGCCCAGCCACCTCACGCCTCCCCGCAAGATTGCTATTCGGCCCTACCTCGGTCAGCACTTCGAGCAAAAGGCCAAAGCCGGCGTATGCCGCTTTACGGAAGTGCTAACCAAGGTAGTGCCCAATGGGATGGGTGCGATGTGGCGTGATGTGGCTGGGCGCTCATACGCTGCGGGATTCCGTTCTGACGTTCTCGGCGCGCGTAGCGCATGGCCGAAAGAATGACTGCGGTCCACTAGCACGTGAGTCTTCGAGCGCAGAATCGCTAGGTTGCCTAAGCGGCTCGTTATGCGCGGGACGTCCTATTGCGGCCACTGCATGATTAATTCAGGCCACCCTCTCCAGCCATCGTGCATGGGGTAAAAAGCTGCTTTCTTTGGTGACTTTCTTTGCAGCAGCAAAGAAAGTTACCCCCCCGCCGGGGAGGCGGCTACTGAATAAAAAACCCAGACAAGAGCGGCGCTTTGCACGACAAAAACCTACCCCCAAATGCAAGCGCTAACGTGCATCACGCCCAGTAGGCCGACCCGCATAACGCCTCGCATGATCAGCGCAACAGAACCGCTCCCCCGCAAGCACAACCGCCTCACTCCGAGGCGTATGCACCCCGCATTGCGCACATCGAATAAGCGGATCGGCCAGTTGCGGCGGCGCGCTCTCGCCGGAAGCGCCACCACGCCCACGCGTATTGCCCGTCGCGGTACTACGAGCGCTACCCGGCGCATCCGCCGGCGCACGCGTATTCGCACGACGCAGCTTCTTGAGCAGCCACTGCGTCACAAAGAACAACGCGATCAGGAGAATGAAGTTTCGCATCGGTTATGCAATGAAAGATTGCCGCACGGATTCAAACGACCGCGCGATGCAGCAGCACTTCGAACACAAAGCGACTGCCCACATACGCCAGCAGCAGCGCGACGAACGAAGCCAGCACCCAGCGCAACGCCGCGCGTCCACGCCAGCCGGAAATGCGTCGCGCAGTGAGCAGCGCGCCGAACATCACCCACGACAGGAACGCGAACACGGTCTTGTGATCGAGCCGCAACGCGCGATCCACCAGTTGTTCGTTGAACGCGATGCCCGAAATCAGCGTCAGCGTGAGCAACACGAACCCCGCGCCGATCAGCCTGAACAGCAGCTTTTCCAGCGTGAGCAGCGGCGGCAATGCGTCGAGCCAACTCGTCAGCCAGCCGTTGTCGGCATGCCGCGTCACCATGCCGCGCATGCGTTGCAGCCTTCGTTCGAGCAGCAACATCAGAATGGCATGCAGCGCGGCAATCGCAAACAACCCATACGCGATATTCGCGATCAAAAAATGCAGCTTGAACATGGGCGCGGCGGAATACGACAGCACGCGCACGCCGCCGAACATGAGCGGCAGCAACGACGCCACGCACGCGAGCGGCAGCACGAGCAGCCGCAAACCATCGAGCGTGAAGAAGAAACTTTCGATCCAGTAGATGCCCGCGCCCAGCCAGAACATGGCCGAGAGCGCGAACGCGAAGCCGAAGATCATCGCGTTCTGCGGGAAGATGGTGGTGTGCAGCAGGAGGCCATGCACGAGCAACGCTATTAATAATAGTGTGCGCGTCGCGCCGTTCATGCCGGACGCCCTCGAAGTCACTTGCGCCGACGGCGGCAATCCGCCCGCGGCGACGCCCGCCAGCATCGGCTCGACAGCCGTGTGGCGATGCGCGCGCCAGCCCGCCACGGCCAGTCCGCCGTAGAGAAGCGCAGTGAGGGCATACAGTACAATATCCATGTTCGAAGTTTACACTAGGCCCTGATTCCGCGACGTCTTCTCCATTGCGCCAACATAGTGCGCGGTGCGCTGAAGGCGGCTTCGCAGCGGAAAATTCAACGGCCGCATCCATCGTATCCCCCATGCTCGATAACCTCACTCAACGGATGGCGCGCGTCGTAAAGACGCTGCGCGGCGAGGCCCGCCTCACCGAAGCCAACACGCAGGAGATGCTGCGCGAAGTGCGTCTCGCGCTGCTCGAAGCGGACGTGGCGCTGCCGGTCGTGCGCGAGTTCATCGCGAAGGTGAAGGAAAAGGCGCTCGGCGAGGAAGTCGTGTCGAGCCTTTCGCCGGGTCAGGCGCTGGTCGGCGTCGTGCAGCGAGAACTGACGGCCGTGATCGGCGGCGATTACGAAGGTAAGGCCGCCGAAATCAATCTGGCCGTCGCGCCGCCCGCCATCATTCTCATGGCCGGTTTGCAGGGCGCGGGCAAGACCACGACCACCGGCAAGCTCGCCAAGCTCCTGCGCGAGAAGCACAAAAAGAAGGTGCTGACGGTTTCCGTCGACGTGTATCGCCCCGCCGCAATTCGCCAGTTGCAGACGGTGACGGAGCAGGTCGGCGCGGACTTCTTCCCGTCGGAAGCGAACCAGAAGCCCGCCGATATCGCGCGCGCCGCCATCGACTGGGCGAAGCGTCATTATCACGATGTCGTGATCGTCGATACCGCCGGCCGTCTCGGTATCGACGAAGCGATGATGAACGAGATCAGCGAGCTTCACGCGCTGCTCAAGCCCGCCGAAACGCTGTTCGTCGTCGATGCCATGCTCGGTCAGGATGCCGTCAACACCGCCAAGGCGTTCAACGATGCCCTGCCGCTCACCGGCGTCGTGCTCACCAAGCTCGATGGCGATTCGCGCGGCGGCGCGGCGCTGTCCGTGCGCCATGTCACCGGCAAGCCGATCAAGTTCGTCGGCGTCGCGGAGAAGCTCGACGGTCTCGAAGTGTTTCACCCGGACCGCATGGCGAACCGGATTCTCGGCATGGGCGACATTCTCGCGCTCGTCGAGGAAGCGCAGCGCGGCGTGGATTCCGTCGCCGCGCAAAAGCTCGCCGACAAGGTCAAGAAAGGCGGCGACTTCGATCTGAACGACTTCAAGGCGCAGCTTTCGCAGATGAAGAAAATGGGCGGCCTGTCCTCGCTCATGGACAAGCTGCCCGCGCAGTTCCAGCAGGCGGCGCAGGGCGCGGACATGAACAACGCCGAAAAGCAGATGCGCCGCATGGAAGGCATCATCAATTCCATGACGCTACAGGAGCGCGCGAAGCCCGAACTCATCAAGGCTGCGCGCAAACGGCGGATTGCAGCGGGCGCGGGCGTGCATGTGCAGGAGGTGAACCGCATGCTGAATCAATACGAGCAGATGCGCGGCATGATGAAAAAGCTCAAGGGCGGCAACCTGCAAAAGATGATGCGCGGCATGAAGGGCATGCTGCCCGGCATGCGCTGATTGACGGCATCAACGGCCCGCGTTTTCTTTCGTCGCTGTAGGAAGGGGAAGGAAACGCGGGTTTATCATATGGCGCTTGCCGCAGTTTTTTTCCACACTGAGTAGTCAGCCTTTCCCGCCCGCCTCTATGAATCGCGAAGAAGCTCTCCACATTTTCAGCCACTCCGAAGAAATCGTGACCGCCGATGAGGTCAACGCATCGATCGGCAAGATGGCGTCGTCCATCAAGGCCGCGACGAGCGAGGACTTTCCGCTCGTGCTGTCGGTCATGGGCGGCGCGGCGGTGTTCACCGGCATGCTGTTGCCGCATCTGAATTTTCCGCTGGAGTTCGATTACATCCATCTGACGCGTTACCGGAACGCCATCAAGGGCGGCAGCGAGATGCAATGGCGCGTGGCCCCGGCGGAGTCGGTGAAGGATCGCGTGGTGCTCGTGCTCGACGATATCCTCGACGAAGGCGAAACCATGGCGGCCATTCGCGACCGCATCATGGCGATGGGCGCGAAGACGTTTCTGTCGGCGGTGCTGTGCGAGAAGATCATCCCGAAGGCGAAGCCGCTGCGTCCGGACTTCTGCGGGTTCGAAGTGCCGGACCGGTATGTGTTCGGCTGCGGAATGGATGCGAAGGGATACTGGCGGAACTTGCCGACCATTCGTGCGCTGACCGAAGGCGCTTGATTGTCGCGCATCTCCGTATCCTGAAGGCCGCGCTGCGGCCTTTTTCACGTCGGTATCACCAACTCCAGCGCATACCGGCATCGCCGCCGACGGTGCGGCGATGCATGCCTCCGACATTCGTCGTGTAACCGCCGCTTGCGTACACACTGCCGTGCTTGCCCACGCGCACGATCACGCCCGCGCCGAATTGCGCCGACGTCGCTTGCACGCTGGTCGGAATCACGGTGGCGCCTGCGAAGGTCGCGCTGTCGGTGCCGCCGAAGTAACGCCAGAGATCGGCGCGCATGGTCGGTTGCCACGACACGCCCACGCTTTCGAAGCGGCCCAGCGCGCGCAGGCCGAGACGCCCGATCAGACCGCTCGCACCATGAAATGAAACGGTCGATACGCCGTCGTTGAGTTCGTTGACTGAAACGTGCTGCCAGATGAGTTGCGCTTGCGGCTCGACGCTGACATCGGCGGCGAGCGGAATCGGCAAACCCGCTTCGAACGATGCCGCCATCGCGTGTCCATGCGTGGTCGCGCCGATTCCCTCGTTCGATACCGGATCGATGGTGAGCGTGCTGCCGGTCATCACGATGTCGGTGTACCAGCCGCCGGGGCCGATGTGCGTCCAGTAGCCGCCGACGCTGTATGAGTCGATCGACAGATGCCCCGCCGCGTAGCCGGGGAAACCGAGCGCGAATCCGCTCACGTCGCCATTTGCCCGCGCGAAGCCGAGAAAGAAGCCGTAGTGATTGCGATGCCCGCTCGACGTGGCATCGGCGTACACGTCCTGACCGATCTGGATGCCGCCCATCGCGCCGCTGAATTCGGGATCGACGGTTCCGCTGTTGCGCTGCGTCGTTTGCTCTCCCCAGATGCGCTTCCATGTCGATGGCAGCGCGCCGGTTTCGCTTAGCAGCGATTGCTCGCCTTGCCGGTCGTGAAACGTGCCGATCTGCGCGATGTTGAGTTCGCGCGCGATGATGGGCACATCGGCGTAGACGGGCACTTCCATGCGGTAGAGCGGTGTTGGCGGCGAGCCTGCGGGCGGGGGTGGCGGAAGGGGTGGTGTGCCGGCTGCGGCGATGGGGATTGCGATTGGTGTTGGCGTGGGCGTGGGCGTAGCCGCAACGCTCGACCGCAAATACCAGTCATCCGCAGTCCCGGCGTTCACGCCGCCTTTGAACAAGTAATACGTGTACGCCCCGGCCGCTATCTGCGACGACAACGCGAACGCGTTCGCCGTCGTAGTCGCTCCGTTGATCGCCTGAACGACCATGATGCCGTCGTTCACCGTAAGCCCGCCCGCGCCACTTACGTTCGTCACGCCGATCGATGTATCGCCCGAGCCCGTTCCGCGCGCAATCACCAGCTTGTCGCTTGGCGATGCATCCGCGCCCAACTGCGCATTCAGGCCCAGCGCGGCATCGATGCCGACATAGTTCTGCACGGTAAGCGTCTTGAAGCCCGTGCTGCCGAGCGAGGGCGCGAGCGCCGTATCGTTCGCGCCATTCGGTACATCGGGAAGAAACGTCGATGTGCTGGCAGTTCCCGCCGCGATGCTGTCCGAACCCGATGCGCTCGCCATCAAAGGCGATGAAAACTGGACCACTCCGGCATTCGTAAGCGTCCCGTTTATGATCGAAGAACCCGTCACGTTCCACTTGCTCGGATCGATCGCCATGCTGCTTGCGCCCACCACCGCGCCGGTCAGCACCGTGCCGTTTTGCAGCGTGATATCGGCCCGGCTGCCATGCGCGGCATCGACGAAAACATCGCCGTTCAGGGTTTCGGCGTTTGCGGTGAGCGTTGCTTGCCCCGGCATGCCGTTCAGCGTCAGCACATCCATCAGCCGGTTGAGTCCGGACGTGATGCGAGCGCCGTTCTGAATCGTGATGTCCGCACTTGCGCCGGAAACACGTATCGCCGCCGATTGGTCCGCGCTCAACGCGCCGCCGTCCACCAGCAGGCTGACCGCGCGATTCGCGCCGAACGCGTAGCTGTAAAGCGCGTTCGATGCAGCGCCGGTCGTGTGCAGCGTCACGCCGTGCAATTCGGCTGTGGCACCGTCCATCGCCGCGAGTCCGCGCGCTTCGTTGCCACTGGTCGATACGGTCGATCCGTTCGCGATCAACGAACCCGCGCCCCACGCGACTAAACCAAACGCCTGTGATCCTTGCGTGACGACAGAACCGCCGTCGAGCATCAAACGACCGCCCGCAGAGACCGCCGCACCGTGCGCGGAAACGGCATTGGTTGTTACGTCGATATTGCTCGCGTTCAACTGGCCGAGTCCCACGGATGGGCCGCCAGCATAGAGCCCGAACGAACTCTCTCCTGTCGTATGGATCGAGCCAGTCTGTAGCTGCATCGTGCCTGTGTCGCAGGCGCAGGTTCCGAAGGCATCGACGCCTGTCGTGGTGATATCGAATCCCGATGCCGACAGCGTCGAGTTGCTGCCAAACGAAGCCAACGCATGATTGCCGCCGACGTTGACGCTCACGTTCTGCACACTCACCGCACCACCGTTGTTCGCCTCGACGCCGACACCGCCGCTCACTGTTTCGATAGTCAGATTGCCGGTGTCCGTCACGCTGGAACCCGCGCCGTCGGCGAGGAGTCCGATGCTGCCCGCGCCGCGCGTGACGATGCTGTTCTGATCCGAAAGCGTCACCGCCCCACCGTTTTGCGCGACCACGCCGTGAGCGGCGGGGCCACTTGTGCCAATGCTCATTCCGCTCGCGCTGATCGAACTTCCGGCATCGCTCACAAGCAAGCCGATGCCGCCACTGCCCGAGGTAGCAAGCACGCTGTCGGCTAGCATCGCCGAACCGGCGGACGCGACCTGAACGCCGGTTCCGGCGCTGGCAATCGAGCCGGTGCGGAATATCGCCGCGCTGCCATCGCCGACGACCAACCCGCTTCCCGTCGCGTTGACCGTGACGCCATCCGCGACGATCAGCGCATTCGATCCCGCCATCGCCTGCAAGCCGGGCGCGGAAGCCCCGCTGGTCACGACCGAGCCGCCATCGAGACGAACGACGCCACCGTTGGCCAGCGCGCCAGCCGCATTCGCGCCGGAAGTCGAGATCGTCGTATTGATGGCACCGAGCGACGAAGCGCCGTCTGCCTGCAGTCCGCCGCCGGAACTTGCAATCGAGACGGTATCGAACGAGATCGCGCCGCCCGCCGTGGACCACGCGCCGACGGAACCGGCACCCGATGTCGAAATCGTCGCGCTGACGGCGTCGATCGCCGATGCCGCGCCGGTTGCGAACAACGCGGGCGCATTGTTTCCGCTTGTCGCGACTGACGAGCCGGAAAGCAGATTCACCGTGCCGCCAGTTGTGGCGACCGCGCCGGAAGCCTGATCGCCCGAGGTAGTTATTCTTGTGGCGTTGCTTGCAGCGACCGTGCTGTCTGCCCCATTTGCAACAATCGCCGATGCGCCCGCGACGCTCGTCGCAACGCTGCTGTTGCTCACCGATACAGAGCCTGCTGACGAAGCCTGCACACCGGTTCCTGCGCTGACCACCGCGCTATTAGATACGTTCACCGTTCCGGCGTTGACCGCATCGACACCCGCGCCGGATGCATTCACGCTGACATGATCGGCAGTGACAATCGAACCCGCATCGCCAGCATGCAAGCCGATGGCGCTCGTCGTGATCGTGCTGTTGGTGACGGTCGCCTTGCCGCCGCTGAGTGCATCGATACCGAACGCGCCCGCCGTGATCGAGCCGTTCTGAAACGTGCCCGTGCCGCCGTTGCTCACATGCACGCCGTCGCCGGTTGCCTTCAACGTGGTGCCATCGGCGAGAACATGGCTCGTGCTGCTCCCGGCGTTCATGCCAGGATCGACCGCACCGACCAACGCCGTGATCGTGCCGCCCTTCATGTTGATGGTGCCGTTGTTCGCATTGACGCCGATCGCGTTCGCGCCGGTCGCTTTCACATCGACATTGGTCGCGTTGATCGTGCCGCCGCCCTGCGTGCGCAAGGCGCTGTTCACGCTGGTGACGGCACCGCCCGTCAACGAGATCACCGCGCCGTTCATGACCTCGACGGCGAAACCCCCGCCTCCGTTCGGCACGTTGACGACCGTGTTCGTGGCGGTGATCGCGCTTCCGGCTCCGGTCGCAAGCAGCCCGGATGCACCGCTGCCCGTCACGCGCACCGACGAACCGTCGAACAGTGTGATCTGCCCGCGACTGTTGGCGCTGACCGCGATCGCATTCATGCCGCCCGTGATCAGAGTAAGCGGCCCGAAACTCTGAATGACACCGCCATTGACCGCGGACAACGCATAGCCCGCCGTGGATGCGATCACGCCCGTATTGACCGCGCCGCTCGCGGTCACAGTCGTTGCGTTGGCGAGCACCTGTTGAGCCTGCGCGAGCCGTGGCGCGCCGACGCGACATAAAAACGCCGCCAGCGCGGCGGAAAAAACGGCGGTTCTGAGCGACGCGTCCTGCATAGCAACTCCATGCCTTCCCCTTGGGGCTTGGCATGGAACCGAACGCTGATGACACACGCTGATAGCTTGCGGACTTGCCCGTCCAGCGGATCGGCACGCGACGATGCGCGGCCGTTTGAAAACGTGCCGCGTCGTCGGTCCTTTGGAGGCGGCTTCGTCTTTTATAGACGATGAAGCCCTGCGCTCATAGCGAGAAGGAGAAGCAATGGAAGGTCAATGATTCGCCGGGCGAACCAACCTACAACTGATGCACGAAGGTCCGAATGCCCGTGAGAATCATCTCGACGGAAATGGCGACGAGCACCAGTCCCATCAGGCGCTCGAACGCCATCACCGCGCGTTCGCCGAGCCATTGCTGAATTCTCTCCGCGAGAATCAGCACGATCGCGCAGACGACCATCGTGACCGTCAGCGCGCCGATCCATTCGAACATCTTGCCGGGCGCTTGCGAGGTCAGCAGCATGACCGTTGCAAGCGCGGAAGGCCCGGCAATCGCGGGAATCGCCAATGGCACGATGAGCGGTTCGCCGCCGCGCGCATCGCCGCCCATCGCGCCATCGGGATGCGGAAAGATCATCCGCAGCGCAATGAGAAACAGCACGATCCCGCCGCCGATGCGCAACGACAGATCGGTGAGATTCATCGCGCGCAAGAAACGATCGCCCGCCAGCATGAACAGCAGCAGAATGAAAAAGGCGATCGCGATTTCGCGCAGAATCACCACGCGACGCCGCTCCTTCGCGACGCCGCGCAGCGCGTTGATGAAGATCGGGATATTGCCGAGCGGGTCCGTGATCAGAATCAGCAGCACGGTCGCCGACAGAAAGTCGTACTGCATTTACTTTCCGAGCGCCGCTCGCACCTTGTCCGTCACGGCCTTCGCGGCATCGTCCACCGGCAGCAGCGTGGCTTCCGTGTCGCGGCGGCCCTGATACTCCACCTTGCCTTCCTTGAGCCCGCGATCGCCGATCACCACGCGATGCGGCACGCCGATCAGCTCCCAGTCCGCGAACATCACGCCGGGACGCTCGCCGCGATCGTCGAGAATCACGTCGATGCCCGCATCGCTCAGTGATGCGTACAGCTTGTCGGCCTGCTCGCGCACGGCGTCGCTGCGGTCGTAGCCCATCGGGCAGATCACGACTTCGAACGGCGCGATGGCTTCCGGCCAGATGATGCCACGATCATCGAAATTCTGTTCGATCGCCGCACCCAGCACGCGCGTCACGCCGATGCCGTAGCAACCCATTTGCATGGGCGCGGGCTTGCCGTTTTCATCGAGGAAATTCGCGCCCATCGACTCGGAGTACTTCGTGCCCAACTGGAACACGTGACCCACTTCGATACCGCGGCAAATTTCGAGCACGCCTTTGCCATCCGGCGAAGGATCGCCCGCGACGACATTGCGAATATCCGCCACTTCCGGTTCCGGCAGATCGCGGCCCCAGTTCACGCCGGTCGTGTGGAAATCCACCTCGTTCGTGCCGACGACGAAATCGCTCATGTTCGCGACCGTGCGATCCGCGATCACGCGCACGGGTTTCTTCGTGCCGATGGGACCGAGATAGCCCGGCGGCGTGCCGAACCATTCGACGATCTCGGCTTCCGTCGCGAAACGATAGCCCTTCAGACCCGGCAGCTTGCTTGCCTTGATGTCGTTGAGCGAATGATCGCCGCGCAGCATCAACAACCAGATGGTCGGTTCCGCGCCGTCGTTGTCGGTGGCGAGAATGATCGACTTGATCGTGCTTTCCAGCGGAATGTTCAGATACTCGGCCACCGCTTCGCACTTGGCCTTGCCGGGCGTCGGCGTCTTCTTGAGTTCCTGCGCGGGCGCGGCGCGTTGCGCGACGAGCGGCAAACCTTCGGCCGCTTCCACGTTCGCCGCGAAGTCGGACGTCGGGCAATACGCGATGTCGTCCTCGCCCGTATCCGCGATCACATGAAACTCGTGCGAGCCGCTTCCGCCGATGGAACCGTTGTCCGCCGCCACCGCGCGAAACTCCAACCCGATGCGCGTGAAGATGCGCACATAAGCGTCGTACATCTTGCGATACGACTCGGCCAGACCCGCCGTGTCCTTATCGAAGGAATACGCGTCTTTCATGATGAATTCGCGACCGCGCATGACGCCGAAACGCGGGCGGATTTCATCGCGGAACTTGGTTTGAATCTGGTAGAAGTTCACCGGCAACTGGCGATAACTCTTGATCTCGCGACGCGCGATGTCGGTCACCACTTCCTCGTGCGTCGGACCCATGACGAAATCGCGGTCGTGACGGTCCTTGAAGCGCAGCAGTTCCGGGCCGTACTGTTCCCAGCGCGCGGATTCCTGCCACAACTCGGCGGGCTGCACGGCGGGCATCAGCAATTCGAGCGCGCCCGCGCGGTTCATCTCTTCACGCACGATGGCTTCGACCTTGCGCACCGAACGCAAACCGATCGGCAAATAATCGTAGATGCCGCCCGCGACGCGGCGGATCATGCCGGCGCGCATCATGAGCTTATGGCTGACGATCTCGGCGTCGGCGGGAGCTTCCTTCAGGGTGCTGATGAAGAAACGGGATGCTTTCATTCAAATTTTCCAGATGCGACGCGCGCCCCGGCGCATCAGGGCGCCGAAAAAGCGGGCAAATCAAGGTGAACGACGGATGGACGGCAGAAAAGAAGATTTTGCCGTTTGCCGGATGCGCTGGCAAAGATATTCTCACGCGTGCCCCGAATTGGGGTTCGTGCCAGTGCGTCAGGCCCAATAAGTGTTTATAATCAAAGCAATTTTAAAGGATTTGAAGGTGGCTGTATGCTGGATCGTGAAGGCTTTCGCCCGAACGTCGGCATCATCCTCTTGAACGCGCGCAACGAAGTGTTTTGGGGCAAGCGGCTGCGTGAACATTCCTGGCAGTTTCCGCAAGGGGGCATCAAATACGGTGAGACCCCTGTGCAAGCGATGTATCGGGAGTTACACGAAGAAACCGGGCTGCTGCCTGAGCACGTGAAAGTTGTCGGTCGCACGCGCGACTGGCTGCGTTATGAGGTGCCGGACAAGTTCATCAAGCGCGAGGTGCGCGGGCATTATCGCGGTCAGAAACAGATCTGGTTTCTGCTGCGCATGGTGGGCCGCGACTGTGACATCTGCCTGCGCGCGACGGACCATCCGGAATTCGATGCATGGCGCTGGAATGAGTACTGGGTGCCGCTCGATGCGGTCATCGAGTTCAAGCGCGACGTTTATCAAATGGCTCTTTCGGAGCTGTCCCGCTTCCTGCGGCGTACCAACGCGCGCGGGGAACGCGGCGAGCGCGCCGCGCTGCATGGCCCGCGCTATCCGCGCATGGTGCAGACCATGACGATCGAAGCACCTGTCGTTTCCGCATCCGGCAATGCGATTCAGGCAGAATGCACGGTCAGCGAAGAAGTGCGGATCATCGTGCGGCCTCCGCCGTGCGACTGAACGGTGCGCTTTTTCGCCCGCTTCGACTCTCCTTTTTTTCTGGCAGCGGCACGGCGAAGATTCAGATTCGCCGTGTCGTTCTGCTTCGTTCTCCGGGAAAGACCAATTGAAAGTGAATGCCTCAATCGCGGTAATCGCGGCATCGGCGGCGGTGCTGGCCGTGCTCGCCGGCTGCGGAAGCTCGCAGCAACCCAGCAACAAGGACGACGGCGTGTTCACCTATCTGCTCGACCGCAAATCGACGTGGACCGAGAACAAGGTCGATACGCTTCCGCCGTTGCCTAAGGACGGCGACCTCGTGCCGTTCACGGTTTCGCAGAACACGCCGCTCACGTTTTCGGTCGATAAAACGTCGCTCACCGTTGGGGATGATGGCGTGGTGCGATATACCGTCGTCGCATCGAGCAAGAGCGGCGCGCGCAACGTGAACTACGAAGGCATTCGCTGCGATACCTACGAATGGCGCCGCTATGCGAGCATCAACGATGACGGCACGGGTTGGGATCGCGGCAGCGCGTTCGAGTTCAGGCGCATCGAGAATGGCGAACTGAACGCGTATCAGGCGGCGTTGTATCAGGATTATTTCTGCGCCAGCAAGCTGCCGGTGGGCACAGCGAAGCAGATCGTGTCGAACATGCAGTATCAGCGTACGCAGAGCGTGCTCAACACGCATTGATCGGCGCTTTTGTTTTGCAAAAAGCCCGCTGACCTTTCGGTTCAGCGGGCTTTTTCTTTTACACGAGCACCAGATTGTCGCGGTGGATCAGTTCCGGCTCCAGCATGTAGCCGAGCACGCTTTCGATCTCGCCGCTCGGCCGCCGGTGTATCAACCGCGCTTCCGAACTGCTGTAATTCGTGATGCCGCGCGCGACTTCCTGCCCTTCGCCGTTCACGCACGCGATCACTTCGCCACGGCCGAACGCGCCTTTCACATCGATCACGCCGATGGGCAGCAGACTCTTGCCATCGGCAGTGAGCTTTTGCACCGCGCCGTTATCGATGACGACATGCCCGCGCACTTGCAGATGATCCGCCATCCATTGCTTGCGCGCCGCGATACGCGCCGTGCGCGCGATCAGTTGCGTGCCGATCAGTTCGCCCGATGCCAAACGCGTGAGCACATCGGCTTCGCGGCCGCTGGCGATCACCGTGTTCGCCCCGCTCGATGCCGCGCGCTTCGCCGCGAGAATCTTGGTGAGCATGCCGCCGCGCCCGAGGCTCGAACCCGCGCCGCCGGCCATCACTTCGAGTTCGGGCGTGCCGGCATCGGCTTGCTCGACGAGCGTCGCGGACGGGTCCCTACGCGGATCGGCGGTGAAAAGACCGCGTTGGTCGGTGAGGATGACGAGTGCATCGCCTTCGATCAGATTCGCCACGAGCGCGCCGAGCGTGTCGTTGTCGCCGAACTTGATTTCGTCGGTGATGACCGTGTCGTTCTCGTTGATGATCGGCACCGCGCCCAGACGCAGCAAGGTGAGCAGCGTCGAACGCGCGTTCAGGTAACGCTCGCGGTCGGCGAGATCGGCGTGCGTCAGCAAAATCTGCGCGGTACGGATGCCGTGCGCGCCGAAGCTGCTTTCGTAGACCTGCGCCAATCCCATTTGCCCGACTGCGGCGGCGGCCTGCAATTCATCGATTTCCTTTGGCCGCTTCGTCCAGCCCAGCCGATGAATTCCCTCCGCAATCGCGCCCGAACTCACGAGCACGACTTCCTTGCCCTGCTCGCGCAACGCCGCGATCTGCGACGCCCAGCGATTGATGGCCGCATGGTCGAGCCCGCGTCCGTCGTTGGTGACGAGGCTAGACCCGACTTTCACTACGATTCGCTTCGCCGCGGCGATGACCGAACGCATCGTGCGCTTTCTCCTCGGAGGTCGTTGTTATTCGGCTTGCTTGCCCGCTGCTTCGTCGCGGAAACGCACATCGGCGGCGAGATCTTCCGCTTCCGCCGCGCGCGAGGCATCCGAGTTTTTCGAGATGTAGTCGTAGATCGCGTAGGTCAGCGCTTCGCAACCTTGACCGGTGAGCGCGGAAATCTCGTAGACGGGGCCGTCCCACTCGTAGCGATCCAGGAAGTCTTGCACGCGCGCGGCGCGTTCGTCGTCCGGAATCATGTCGAGCTTGTTCAGCACGAGCCAGCGCGGCTTCTCGTACAGCGCTTCGTCGTACTTGCGCAGTTCGTTGACGATGGCGCGCGCTTCCGCGACGGGATCGACGTTTTCATCGAACGGAGCGAGATCGACGAGATGCAGCAGCACGCCCGTGCGCGCCAGATGCCGCAGGAACCGATGCCCGAGCCCCGCGCCTTCCGCCGCGCCTTCGATCAGCCCCGGAATGTCCGCGATCACGAAGCTCTTGCTCGGTCCGACGCGCACCACGCCGAGATTCGGCGCGAGCGTGGTGAACGGATAATCCGCGATCTTCGGCCGCGCGTTCGACACCGCCGAGATGAACGTGGACTTGCCCGCGTTCGGCATGCCGAGCAAGCCGACATCGGCAAGCACTTTCAGTTCGAGGCGCAGCATGCGGCGTTCGCCCGGCTTGCCTTCGGTCTTCTGACGCGGCGCGCGGTTCGTGCTCGACTTGAAATGCAGGTTGCCGAGACCGCCCGCGCCGCCCTGCGCGATCAAAACTTCCTGATTGTGCTCGGTCAGATCGGCGATCAGTTCGCCCGTTTCCTGATCCGCGATGATGGTGCCCACCGGCATGCGCAACGTGATGTCGTCGCCGCCCTTGCCGTAGCAGTCCGCGCCGCGACCGTTTTCGCCGTTGCGCGCCTGATGCTTCTTCGCGAACCGGTAGTCGATCAATGTGTTGATATTGCGATCCGCGACCGCGTAGACGCTGCCGCCTCGCCCGCCGTCGCCGCCATCCGGACCGCCGAACGGAACGAACTTTTCGCGGCGCATCGACGCGCTGCCATCCCCTCCGTCGCCGGCGATGACTTCAATCCTCGCTTCGTCAATGAACTTCATGCGTTGCTCCGTCCCGTTTTTGCTGCGTAACGCCGATGCGCGAGCGCGTATGCGCCGCTTCGGCCAACAACCCTATTTTGCCGCGACCGGCGCGTGCCGGTCACCGATAACCTTGTTTTCATCGATGCGCGCGTTTTCGGCGCACCAATGAAAAAGGCCCCGCGAACTTCGCGGGGCCTTTTCCGGTCCTGAAGCCCGTGCAGTGAACTTACGCTGCTGCCGGGACCACGACGACCGTATGCTTCCTGGCTGCGCCCTTGGTCACGAACTTGACGTGACCGTCGGCCAGCGCGAACAGCGTGTGATCCTTGCCGATGCCGACATTCTCACCCGGGTGCATGCGCGTGCCGCGCTGGCGAACGATGATGCCGCCCGCGTTGATTGCCTGGCCGCCGTACACCTTCACGCCGAGGCGTTTCGACTCGGAGTCGCGGCCGTTGCGGGAAGACCCGCCTGCTTTTTTGTGTGCCATTTCATTAGCTCCTTAACCGATTTCTGTGCGGAACGATCACGCCTTAGGCGTTGATCGCGTCGATGCGCAGTTCGGTGTAGTTCTGGCGATGGCCAGCGTGCTTTTGGTAGTGCTTCCGGCGACGCATCTTGAAGATGGTCACTTTCTTGTGACGACCTTGAGACACCACGGTAGCCTTGACGGAAGCCCCACCCACCAGCGGCGTACCGAACTTAATCGATTCGCCTTCGCCTACTGCGAGAACCTGGTCGAGCGTGATTTCTGCGTCAATGTCTGCCGGTATCTGTTCTACTTTAAGTTTTTCGCCAACGGCAACTTTGTACTGCTTGCCGCCGGTTTTTATGACCGCGTACATTGAGAAACCTCACTGAAAATCTTTTCCCACGCACCACGCGAGGAAAACACGCGATTATACATAGAGTTAGGATCGGCGTCAAAGTCTGTTGACCTTTCCGGCGCGTGGTCTCAAGCACGCAAACGGTGCCCGATCATCGGCGAAAAGGCGTCGATTTTCTGGTCCGCGCCGCCGATCTGGCGCTCCGAACTCCGGCACCCGTCGGATTCGCCTTATAATCCGCCGCATTACCCTAAATGCCGATCATGTCGTCCACCGCCACTTCCTCCCCCAACGCCGCCGCGCTGCTCGCCCCGATCGCCGAGGACATGCAGCAGGTCAATCGCGTCATCCGGCAGCGCCTGGCATCAGAAGTGATGCTCATCAACCAGATTTCCGAGTACATCATCGGCGCGGGCGGCAAGCGGCTGCGTCCGGCGCTGCTGCTGCTCGTCTCGGGCGCGCTCGGGGATACGACCGGGCATCGGCACGAACTGGCGGCGGTGGTGGAGTTCATCCACACGGCGACGCTTTTGCACGATGACGTCGTCGACGAATCCGATCTCCGGCGTGGGCGCAAGACGGCCAACGCGCTGTTCGGCAACGCGGCGAGCGTGCTGGTCGGCGACTTTCTGTACTCGCGTTCGTTCGAGATGATGGTGAGCGTCGGCAAGATGCGCGTGATGGAGATTCTTTCCGTCGCGACCAACGTCATCTCCGAAGGGGAAGTGCTGCAACTGTTGAACATGCACGACCCGGATGTGGACGAAGCGCGCTACATGCAGGTGATCCGCTACAAGACGGCCAAGCTGTTCGAGGCGGCGGCGCAACTTGGCGCGGTGCTGGCAGGCTCGGACGCCCGCACGGAAGCGGCGGCGGCGGAGTTCGGTCGGCGCATTGGCACGGCCTTTCAGATCATGGATGACTGGCTCGACTACACCGGCACGCCCGAATCGATGGGCAAGAACGCCGGCGACGATCTGCGCGAAGGCAAGCCGACGCTGCCGCTCATCTATCTGATGGAGCACGGCACGCCCGAACAAGCGACGCTCGCTCGCGAGGCCATCGAGCAGGGCGGCACGGATCGCTTCGAAACGATCTTCAACGCGATCACGACCTCCGGCGCGCTGGATCACACTTTGGAATGCGCGCGCAAGGAAGCACAGGCTGCTGCCGACGCGATATTTTCATTTCCCGATTCCATTTTCAAAGAGAGCCTGCTAGAATTATGTTCTTACTCGACGTCGAGACAGTCTTAAATGAGACCTAAACGGCGTTGCAGTCCAAAATTTCGGGGTGTAGCTTAGCCTGGTAGAGCGCTACGTTCGGGACGTAGAGGCCGGAGGTTCGAATCCTCTCACCCCGACCAGATTCGAAAAACCCGCATGGTTCGCCACGCGGGTTTTTTCTTTTTGGCATTCGCAGAATGCGGCTCCACTACCATCAGCCGAACGGCCAACTGCGTTGCTACTCCCTCCTGTCCATAGAATTCCCCGCTAACATCGAACGCGAAACTCAACCGTCGCTGATTCGATGAACTATCTATTCTGGCTGTCACTCAATCTCGGTGTGCCGATCTTCGGCCCGATATTCGTTCTCTCGCTCGTCGCTGTTTCTTATGGTCGCTCCGTTGCGCGCGACATGATCGTTGAATCGGTCAAGGACGGACAGTTGTTCTGGTCAGCGATCGCCGTTTCGGCGGCAAGTATTTACGAACTCATCAACGCGTTCGATCACGCGAGCCCACTTGTTCAAGCGAAGTGGAGTTTGGTACAGTTTGGCATCCTTATCTTTGTCGGCGTCATCGTGGCAAGCTCTGTACTTGTGATGATGGCTTCGATCAAGGCGCACGCTGCCGATCAGAGATTCGTCACAACGACCGCCCTGAGCTGGACCAGTTCGCCAACGCATCGATCCAATCATGTGCTTGGCGCATCGATCTTTGTCATAGCGTTCTCGGCAATGTTAGCCGCATTCGTTCACAGCTGGATTACCTAGAGCAACCCAACGAGCAGACACGCTCGAATCGATGGAGCAGTACATGGACAGACTCATACGCTTCGCGCAATCGCCCGAGAACTTCAATCGGGTCGCCTTCTGGATGTTGGGAACCCTCGGTGTGATGGGGGCCATAGAAATAACTGGGATATTGATAGACATGTTCAACAGATAGTCGTCCTTCGCGCCCTTCGACATTCGCCGCCACCACCGAAGCCCCGGCGCGCCCCGAGGCTTCGCGTCCCCCCTTCTGCTATATTCCCCCCATCGCCGCCCAACTCGATCAATCGCGTGGACAACCTCCCCTTATGGGCGCAAATCTGCGCCATTTTTCTGCTCCTCGTTCTTTCCGGTTTCTTCTCCATCTCCGAAACATCGATGATGGCGCTCAACCGCCATCGCCTCAAATATCTCGCCGGTCAGGGATCGCTGCGCGCACGCACGACGCAAGGCCTGCTCGCCCGCACCGATCAACTGCTGTCCGTCATCCTGATCGGCAACAATCTGATCAACACGATCATCCCGGTCTTCACGACCGCCGTCGCGCTGCGCACGTTCGGTCACAACAATCTCGTGCTGTCGATCACCACGGGCGTCGTCGCGTTTCTGATCATCGTGTTCGCGGAGATCGCGCCGAAGATCGTCGGGGCGACGTATCCCGAGAAAGTGGCGCTGCCCGCGAGTCTGGTGCTCGCGCCGCTCATGCGCATCGGGCGGCCGCTGATCTGGTTCGTCAACCTGTTCGCCAACGCGATACTCGCGGCGCTCCACATCAACACGAAGAACAAGCGCGATCAACGCATTTCGCCCGAGGAATTGCGCACCATCGTGCTGGAAACCGGCAGCTTCATGCCGACCAAGCACCGCAGCATCCTGTTGAATCTGTTCGATCTGGAGAACATCACGGTGGATGACGTGATGATCCCGCGCCGCCGCATCGAAGCGCTCGATTTCGATGCGCCGTTCGACCAGATCCTGCATCAGCTCGAAACCTGCTATCACAACAAGCTGCTCGTCTATCAGGGCGACATCGATCGCGTGTTGGGCATTCTTCACGTGCGCAAGACTTTGTCGGCGCTGCATAACCAGGAACTCGAACGCGAGACGCTGCGCGAATTGCTCGCCGAGCCGTATTTCGTGCCGGCGGGCACGCCCGTGTTTCAGCAGTTGCAGTTCTTTCAGGAGAGCGCCAACCGCATCGCGATCGTGGTCGATGAATACGGCGAGTTGCAAGGGCTCGTCACGCCGGAAGACATCATCGAGGAATTGATCGGCGAATTCACCACGTCGATTCCGCGCGGCGCGGCATCGCGTGATGGCTGGGACGACAACGGCGAATGCATCGTCGCGGGGAGCATGCCTTTGCGCGAATTGAATCGCTGGCTGCATCTGAGCTTGCCGACGGATGGACCCAAGACGCTCAACGGTCTCATCCTCGAAGCGCTCGAAGAAATTCCTGATGGCGATGTGTCGATCCGCATCGCGGGCGTGCATTTCGAAGTCCTGCGCAGTGACGATCAGGCGATCCGCACTGTAAAAATCTTCCGCCCCCAAACGCCCGCCAAACGCGCGGCGCGTTAGCCATTCGGCCGAATAGGCAAGTGCGCGCAAAGCCGGGATGATCGACGCATCCCGACTCCGCTTGCTCTGCCATGAACACCGCCGCTCCCGTTTTCGAAGCCCTCACCGAGCACGACGCGCCCGCCGTCTCCCTACTCGCCGATGTCCTGCGCGATGCCGCCGCGCGCGGTGCATCGGATATTCACGTGGAGCCGTCCGAGCATCACTGGCGCATTCGTCTGCGCGTGGATGGCGCGCTGCATGCGTTGCGCCGTCCGCCGCCGCATCTGCGCGATGCCTTCGTCACGCGTATCAAGGTGCTTTCGCGAATGGATATCGCGGAACGCCGCGTGCCGCAGGATGGCCGGCTGCGGCTGACCTTGCCGGGCGGCCAGACCGGCGACTATCGCGTGAATTCACTACCGACGCTGTTCGGCGAAAAGCTCGTGCTGCGGCGTCTGGATGCGCTGCCGCCTGATCTGTCGCTCGCCGCGCTCGGGCTTAATGCGCCGCAAAGTCGCGTCGTCGAATCGGCGATACGCGCGCCGCATGGGCTCGTGCTCGTCACCGGGCCGACCGGCAGCGGCAAAACGCTCTCGCTCTATTGCTTCCTTCAAATGCTCAACGCCGACGCGCGCAACGTGTGCTCGGTCGAGGATCCCGCTGAAATTCAGTTGGCAGGCATCAATCAGGTGAGCGTGCGCGAGAAGGCGGGCCTGAGCTTCGCGGTGGCGCTGCGTGCGTTCATGCGACAGGACCCGGACGTCATCATGGTCGGAGAAATCCGCGATGCCGAGACCGCCGACGTCGCAGTGAAAGCAGCGCAAACCGGCCATCTCGTGCTCTCGACGCTGCACACGAACGACGCGCCATCGGCGATTGCGCGGCTCATCGATATTGGTGTCGCGCCTTATAACCTTGCTTCCGCGCTGCGGCTTGTCACGGCGCAGCGGCTCGTGCGCAAGTTGTGCGAAGCGTGTCGCGTGCGGTCGTCGATTGCTTTGAGCGACGGTTTTCATCCGTTCGAGGCGCGCGGTTGTCCGGCGTGTCACGGCATCGGATATCGCGGGCGCGTGGGCGTGCATCAGGTGATGCCGGTTTCGGACGCGTTGCGTGAACTGATCGTCCGACGCGCGGCGACACACGACATCGCGCGACTCGCTCAGGCCGAAGGCATGTCTTCATTGCGCGATGCTGCGGCCGAGTGCGTGCGCGAAGGCATCACGAGCGTTGCCGAAGCCGCCGAAATCACGGAAGACGCATGATGCAGGCATCGACGGAAACGCGTTTTGCATGGCGCGGTGTCGATGCGGACGGCGCGCGCCGCCAAGGCAAACTGATCGCGACCGATGCGACGTCCGCGCGTGCATCGCTGCGGCGCACGGGCGTGATCGTGCTCGAACTCGATTCGCTCGGAAACGCGCCGCGTCCCAAGGCTTCCAAAACCGAAGTGACCGTGTTCACGCGCCAACTCGCTTCGCTGCTACGCGCAGGGCTGCCGCTCGCGGGCGCGCTCGATCTGCTCGCGGATGCCGCCACGCGCGGCGGACTTCCGCGCATCGTTCGAAACGTCGCGCGCGACATCACCGGCGGCATGCCGTTTTCGATGGCGCTCGCGCATCATCCTTCCGCGTTCGATGCGCTTTATTGCCAACTCGTCGAGGTCGGCGAAGTGGCGGGCGCGCTGCCCGGCGTGCTCGCGCGAATCGCGGATGATCGCGAACGTGCTTCATCGCAAAGGGCGAAGCTGCGCGCCGCGCTCACGTATCCGGTCATGGTGTTGCTGCTCTCGCTCGCGATCACGGCGGGGCTTCTGATCGGCGTGGTGCCGACCTTCAAGACGATCTTCGATGGCTTCGGCGCCGCGCTTCCCGCCCCGACGCGCTTCGTGCTCGCCTTGTCCGATGGCGTCATGCGATACGCGCTCACGTTCGTTTCCGTGGTCGTTGGCGTGGCGCTTGTTGCCGCGCATCAGTTGAAGCGTTCGCCGGAGGCGCGTGAAAGCGCCGACCGCGCGGCGTTACGGCTTCCGCTCGTGGGAAAGCTGTTGCGCTCGCTCGCGGTCGCGCGCTGGAGCCGGGCACTCGGCACTTTGCTCGCCGCGGGCACGCCTTTGTCGGACGCGTTCGACTCGCTCGGCAACGCCACCGGCAACCGCGTGTTCGATAACGCCACCGTCGATATCGCGGCGCGATTGAACAACGGCGAACGCCTCGCCGCTGCGATGCGCGCGTCCGGCTGCTTCCCGCCCGAAGTCGTGCAACCCATCGCGGTGGCCGAAGAATCCGGATCGCTCGACGCCATGCTGCTCGATCTCGCCACCTTGGCCGACCGTCAGGTGGACGAACGCATCGGCACCTTCGCGAGCCTGTGCGAGCCGGTCGTGATCGCCGTGCTCGGCGCGCTCGTGGGCGGACTTGTCATCGCGATGTATCTTCCCATCATCCAGCTCGGCAACGTGGTGTAGCATCGCGGGCCAAAGCCATAGTTCGACAATCATGCAGCCTTCGTTCGATCTCTCCGCCGTGCATGTCGCGAGCCGTTACGGGCTGGCGTTCGCGGCGCTGCCCATCGCCGCGCAATACGCGTTCGCCGTCGTCTTCGGGCTGGTGATCGGCAGCTTTCTGTCGGTCGTCGTGCATCGGCTGCCGGTCATGCTCGAACGTGCGTGGCGCTCGGAAGTCGAAGAAGCCGCGCCCGACGCGATCAAACCGGACGGCGACGGTTATCCGCCACGCTTCAATCTGGCCGTACCGCGAAGTGCATGCCCGCATTGCGGACACGTCCTGCGCGCGTGGGAAAACGTTCCCGTGCTCAGCTATCTCGCGTTGCGCGGCAAGTGTTCGTCGTGCGGAGCGCGCGTGAGTGCGCGTTATCCGCTCATCGAACTCGCGACGGGCGCGTTCGCCGCGCTCTCGCTCTATGCCTTCGGTCCCGACTGGCTCGCACTCGCCGCGTTCGGCCTGTGCGCGACGCTGCTCGCCGCCGGTCTCATCGATTACGACACGCGCTATCTGCCCGATGTGCTGACGCTGCCCCTGCTCTGGGCTGGCCTGATCGTGAATTTCGGCGATGCCGGCTTCGTCCCGCTACGCGATGCCGTCGCGGGCGCGATCATCGGCTATCTGTTTCTTTGGTGCGTGTACTGGCTGTTCAAGTTGGTGCGCGGCGTCGAAGGCATGGGTTACGGCGACTTCAAACTGCTCGCCGCGCTCGGCGCATGGCTCGGCTGGGCCGCGCTCGCGCAAGTGCTGCTCGTGTCGGCGTTGGCAGGCGCGATCTTCGGCATCGTCTCGACCTGGCGCGGACGCATGCGCTATGAAGAACCGCTGCCATTCGGCCCGTTCCTTGCGGCGGGTGGCGCGATCACGCTTTTCGTTGGCACGCCGCTTTACGGATTGTTCGGATAACGGAAGAGGAACTACGGATGTTCAGCATCGGCCTGACGGGCGGCATTGGCAGCGGCAAGAGCACGGTGGCGGATTTGTTCGCCGCGCGCGGCGTGCCGCTGGTCGATACGGACCTGATCGCGCATCAGGTAACGGCGGCAGGCGGCGTCGCCATGCCGCTCATCGCGAGCGAGTTCGGTGGTGATTTCATCGCGCAGGACGGCTCGCTCGATCGCGCGAAAATGCGCACGCTCGTCTTCTCCGACGACACCGCGAAGGCGCGGCTCGAAGGCATCGTGCATCCGCTTATACGCGCGGAAACCGAACGTCAGCGGCAAGCGGCGGGCGGCGTATATCACATCGTCGTGGTGCCGCTGCTGGTGGAATCGGGCGACTGGGCGACGCGTGTCTCACGCGTGCTTGTAGTGGATTGCGCGGTCGAAACGCAGATCGCGCGCGTCATGCAGCGCAACGGCTTCACGCGTGAGCAAGTGCTGGCGATCATCGCGAAACAGGCATCGCGCGAAGCTCGCCTTCATGCGGCGAACGATATCGTCGTGAACGACGAAACCACCACGCTCAACAGGCTCATGCACGAGGTCGCCACGCTCCACGAACGCTATCTCTCTCTGGCTTCTGTATGAAGATTTCAAAAGATGCGCGATTGCCCCAACACTCGAAAAGTTCCCTTTCCGATGGTGTTTCCGCTCATTTCGTACGTGAAATTGGCCCGATTTGCTAGGGTAGGCATGCGGCATTAGAATGTGCTGACTTCCGATATGGAAGCAACCGACCGACGCCGAGGCGAGCGCGCTTGATCCTTTACGAGTACCCCTTCAACGAGCGTATCCGGACGCTGTTGCGACTCGAAGATCTGTTCGAGCGCTTCACCTTCTTCCTGACTCAGGAAGACGCGCGCGAACATCACGTCGCGCTCACCACGCTCTTCGAAATCGCCGAAGTCGCGGGCCGCACGGACCTCAAAGCCGATCTCATGAAGGAACTGGAGCGCCAGCGTCAGACGCTCGCGCCGTTTCGCGGCAATCCGGGCATCGAGCAGGAAGCGCTTGAAGCCGTGCTCGGCGAGATCGAACAGACGCTTGCTGGTCTGGCCGACATGCACGGCAAAACCGGGCAGCATCTTGCGGACAACGAATGGCTTGCGAGCATTCGCAGCCGCACGATCATCCCGGGTGGCACATGCAAGTTCGATCTGCCTTCGTATTTCGCGTGGCAGCAGTTGCCGGTCGAGGAACGGCGTCAGGACATCGCCAAATGGGTCATGCCGATGCTCGCCCTGCGCGATGCCGCCGCCATCGTGCTGCGTCTCGCGCGCGAATCGGGTCAGGCGTCGAAGGTCATGGCCATGCAAGGCAGCTACCAGCAGATGCTCTCCGGCCGCACGTATCAACTGATGCAGGTGCGCGTCTCGCCGGACACACGCGTGATTCCGGAAGCAAGCGCCAACAAATACATGCTGTGGGTGCGCTTCACCGTGCAGGACGGCGATCTGAAACCGCGCGCCGTAGATGTCGATGTGCCCTTTCATCTGACGCTTTGCAGCCTTTGAATCGAAACGATTTGGCCGTATATGGTCAAATACGGTCAAATACCGTTTCGAAACCGGCTCACTTCGTCACTGCCATGACCACTGTCAAATGTCCGACCTGCGGGAAGTCTGTCCCGTGGGTTCCCGAAAGTCGTTTTCGCCCATTCTGTTCCGAGCGCTGCAAGCAGACCGATCTCGGCGCGTGGGCGGCTGAAAAGTACAAGATAGCGGGCAATTCTCAGGAAACGCCGCCCGATGACGACACGCGCGGCAGTTTGAATTAACCGCGGGCGTGGGTTATTCGCGCGTTTCTTCTTCGAGCCATTCCAGCACCGGAATGGCCGCGGGCAACAGCGGCGCGACTTCCACCGGCAGCGTTTGCCAGGCGATCGCCTGACCTTCGCGGCCCACAGGCTCGCCGCGCCACTCGGTTACCTTGCAGAAGAACAGCCGTACGTAGGCGTGCGGATAATCGTGTTCGAGCGTGCGCCACAGTGCGCACGACACGACATCGATGCCGAGTTCCTCGTGCAACTCGCGCGACAACGCGGCATCGACGCTCTCGCCCGCTTCCAGCTTGCCGCCCGGAAACTCCCAATAACCTTCGTACGGCTTGCCATCGGGACGCTGCGCGAGCAGATATCGGCCATCGTTCTGCACCATCACGCCGACGGCCACTTCGGTTACTTTGCGGCCATCGGGCGCGCGGTCGGTTTTGGCGTCCGTCATGCTGCCGGTCCCGTTTTGCGGCCCGACCAGTCACGCGCGAACTGCCACGCAACCCGCCCCGAACGCGAACCGCGCTCCAGCGCCCAGACGAGCGCATCGCCGCGCGCGCCTTCGATTTCGGCCTGATCGCAGCCGAAATGCTTGAGCCAGTGGCCGACGATCGACAAATAATCGTCCTGCTTGAACGGATAGAAGCTCACCCACAGACCGAAGCGTTCGGACAGCGAAATCTTTTCCTCAACCACTTCGCCCGGATGAATCTCGCCATCGGACGTGTGTTTGTAGGTTTCGTTGTCGCTCATGTATTCCGGCAAAAGATGACGCCGGTTCGATGTCGCGTAAATCAGCACGTTGTCCGACTGCGCCGCGACGGAACCATCGAGCGCGACCTTCAGCGCCTTGTAGCCCGACTCGCCTTCCTCGAAGGAAAGATCGTCGCAAAACACGATGAAGCGTTCCGGCCGCGCCGAAATGAGATCGACGATATCGCCGAGGTCGTGAAGATCGTCCTTATCGACTTCGATGAGCCGCAGGCCATCCTTCGCATACGCGTTCAGACACGCCTTGATGAGCGACGACTTGCCCGTGCCGCGAGCACCCGTCAACAGAACATTGTTCGCGGGCAGCTTCCTTACGAATTGCTTCGTGTTCTGTTCGATCAAACCCTTCTGCCGCTCGATGTTCTGCAGATCGTCCAGCCCAATCTGCGAAATGGCCGGCACCGGCTGAAGAAAGCCGCGCCCCTGACGCTTGCGCCAGCGAAACGCAACGGCCGCGTTCCAGTCGATTTCCGGCGCAGCGGGCGGCAACATACCTTCGACGCGCGCGAGCACCGCTTCGGCGCGCGTAAGAAATTGTTCGAGCTTATCCATGTCCATTCCGATGCGCGCCGCCATCACGAACGATAGTCGGCGTTGATGCTCACGTAGTCGTGCGAGAGGTCGCAGGTCCAGATGGTCGCTTGCGCGTCGCCGCGTCCGAGCAGCACGCGGATCGCGATTTCGCTTTTCTTCATCACGCGCTGGCCGTCTTCTTCCTTGTAGTCGGGGTTGCGCCCGCCCGCTTTCGCGACCAGCACATCGTCGAGATAGAGATCGATCTTGTTGACGTCGAGGTCCGTCACGCCCGCATAGCCGATTGCCGCGAGAATGCGCCCGAGGTTCGGGTCCGAAGCGTAGAACGCCGTCTTCACGAGCGGCGAATGACCGATTGCATACGCGATCTGACGGCATTCCGCCGCGTTCTTGCCGCCTTCTACCGTCACGGTCATAAACTTGGTCGCGCCTTCGCCGTCGCGCACGATCAGTTGGGCGAGTTCTTGCGCGGCTTCGGTGACGGCATCGCGCAATGCGGTGTAGCCGGGCGAATCCGTCGAAGTGATCGCGGGCAGGCTGGATTTGCCCGACGCGATCAGGATGAATGAATCGTTCGTCGACGTATCGCCATCGATGGTGATGCAGTTGAACGAGCGGTCCGCGACGTGTTTTACCAGTTCGTCGAGCACCGGTTGCGCGACCTTCGCATCGAAGGCGAGGAAGCCGAGCATGGTCGCCATGTTCGGGCGGATCATGCCCGCGCCTTTGCTGATGCCGGACATCGTGACGACGTGCCCGTCAATGGTCACCTGACGCGACACGGCTTTAGGCAGCGTATCCGTGGTCATGATGGCCTGCGCGGCGTCGAACCAGTGCGCAGCCTGCTGATTTGCGAGCGCGGCAGGCAAACCCGCTTTCAGACGATCGACCGGCAACGGTTCGAGAATCACGCCGGTCGAAAACGGCAGGATTTGCTGCGCATCCAAACTCATGAGACGCGCCAGTTCCACGCACGTTTCACGCGCGTGCGCCATGCCCGGCTCGCCGGTGCCCGCGTTCGCGTTACCCGTATTCACGACGAGCGCGCGGATGCCCTTCCCGCCCCTGCCCGCCGCCGCGAGATGCTCGCGGCAGACCGTGACCGGCGCGGCGCAAAAACGGTTTTGCGTGAACACGCCCGCGACCGTCGCGCCTTCATCGACGCGAATCACGAGCACGTCTTTGCGGTTCGGCTTGCGGATGTTCGCCTCGGCCCAGCCCAGCGTGACGCCGGCAACGGGATGGAGTTTCGCGGGATCGATGGAGGGAAAATTGACGGCCATGGTAGCGACTCAGCTAGAGGTGGCGCGTGCCGGACGGGCCGGCACATCGTGGAAATGAGACCTGCAAAGACAAACGACGCATTGCTGCGTCGCTCGTCGTTCATGCCGGCATACGTATTAAGACAGCTTGCCGTGACAGTTTTTGTACTTCTTCCCGCTGCCGCACGGGCACGGGTCGTTGCGGCCGACCTTCGGCACGTCTTCGCCGGCGTGCGTGGCGACGCCGATATCGTCGCCTGCCGTGGCCATCGCCTGACTGACCATCTGCGCGGCGGCGGTGGCGGCCGCGACTTGCGGCGTGGGCGCGGCGGCTGGCGCGCTGAAGTCCGCGTGCGTGAAGGAGACGTTTTCGAGGTGACTGCCCTTTTCCTCGTACTCCTCGGCGGCCTGTTCGAGCTGTTCCGGCGACTGGATCTGCACGTTCATCACGACGCGCGTGACTTCCTGCTTGATCGAATCGAGCATGGCAGCGAACAGTTCGAACGCTTCACGCTTGTATTCCTGCTTCGGATTCTTCTGCGCATAGCCGCGCAAATGGATGCCCTGACGCAAATGATCCAGCGCGGCCAAATGCTCGCGCCAGCGCGTGTCGAGCGTTTGCAGCATGATCGAGCGCTCGAATGCGCTGAACGAATCGCGGCCCACGAGCGCGACCTTCGCCTCGTACGCTTCGTCGGCGGCGGCAAGCACGGCTTCGCAAATTTCCTCGGCGTCGATGGAGTTCGACTCGTTGATCATCTCCTGCACGGCGAGATCGAGCGACCAGTCGTTACGCAGCACTTCTTCAAGCTCCGGCGCTTCCCACTGCTCCTCGATGCTGCCCGCCGGCACGAACGTGCGCACCACGTCGCCGATCACGCTCTGGCGCATCGCCGCGATGGTTTCCTGCACGTCGTTCGCTTCCAGCAACTCGTTGCGCTGCTGATAGATCACGCGACGCTGATCGTTGGAGACATCGTCGTATTCGAGCAATTGCTTACGAATATCGAAGTTGCGCGCTTCCACCTTGCGTTGCGCGCCTTCGATCGAACGCGTGACCATGCCCGCTTCGATCGGCTCGCCTTCCGGCATGCGCAGACGGTCCATGATCGCGCGCACGCGATCGCCCGCGAAAATGCGCAGCAAAGGATCGTCCAGCGACAGATAGAAACGCGACGAACCCGGATCGCCCTGACGGCCCGCGCGTCCACGCAACTGGTTGTCGATCCGGCGCGACTCGTGCCGTTCGGTGCCGATGATATGCAGCCCGCCCGCCGCCTTGACGTGATCGTGCAGCGTCTGCCATTCGTCGTGCAGCTTCTGGATGCGCGTGGCCTTGTCGGCATCCGACAGCGCCGTGTCCGCTTCGATGAACGACGCCTGCTTCTCGACGTTGCCGCCGAGCACGATGTCCGTGCCGCGACCGGCCATGTTCGTCGCGATGGTCACGGCGCTCGGCCGTCCCGCTTCGGCGACGATGGCCGCTTCGCGCGCGTGCTGTTTCGCGTTCAGCACTTCGTGACGCACGCCTTCTTTCGTCAACAAGCCCGACAGCAGTTCGGACGCTTCGATCGATGTCGTGCCGACGAGCGTCGGCTGGCCGCGTTCCACGCATTCGCGGATATCGCGGATCACCGCGTCATACCGTTCCTTCGACGTCTTGTAGATCTGATCCTGCTTGTCCACGCGCTTCGGCGGCCGGTTGGTCGGAATAACGACCGTTTCCAGCCCGTAAATTTCGTTGAATTCGTAGGCTTCGGTATCCGCCGTGCCGGTCATGCCGGACAGCTTCGCGTACATGCGGAAATAGTTTTGCAGCGTGATGGAAGCGAGCGTCTGATTCTCGCTCTGAATCTGCACGTGCTCTTTCGCTTCGACGGCCTGATGCAAGCCATCCGACCAGCGGCGGCCGGTCATCATGCGGCCCGTGAATTCATCGACGATGACGACTTCGCCGTTCTGCACGACGTAATGCTGATCGCGATGGAACAACGTATGCCCGCGCAGCGCGGCATACACGTGGTGCATCAGCGTGATGTTTTGCGGCGCGTAAAGACTTTCGCCCTCGCCGATCAAGCCCCACTCGGCGAGCAAACGCTCGGCCTTCTCGTGACCCGATTCGGTGAGAAACACCTGACGCGCTTTCTCGTCCAGCGTGTAATCGCCCGGCTTTTCGACGCCCGTGCCGTCCGCCTTTTCCTCGCCGATCTGCTGTTCGAGCAGCGGCGGCAGCGCGTTCATGCGCACGTAGAGATCGGTGTGATCCTCGGCCTGACCGGAGATGATGAGCGGCGTACGCGCTTCGTCGATAAGAATGGAGTCCACCTCGTCGACGACCGCGAAGTTGAGCGGCCGCTGCACGCGCGCGGTCGGCTCGTAGACCATGTTGTCGCGCAGATAGTCGAAGCCGAACTCGTTGTTCGTGCCGTAGGTGATGTCGGCAGCGTAGGCTTCCTGCTTCTGCTCGTGGCCCATCTGCGAGAGATTCACGCCGCAGGACAGACCCAGGAAGTTGTAGAGACGCGCCATCCATTCGGCATCGCGCTGCGCAAGGTAATCGTTCACCGTGACCACATGCACGCCGCGGCCCGACAGCGCGTTCAGATACGCGGCGAGCGTGGCGACGAGGGTCTTGCCCTCGCCCGTGCGCATTTCCGCGATCTTCCCGTAATGCAGCACCATGCCGCCGATTAGCTGCACGTCGAAGTGACGCATTTTCAAGACGCGCTTGCTTGCTTCGCGGCAGACGGCGAAAGCCTCAGGCAGGATCACGTCGAGCGATTCGCCGCCGGCGACGCGCTGACGGAACTCATCCGTCTTCGCGCGCAACTGATCGTCCGAGTACTTCTCGACGGTCGGCTCGAGGGCGTTGATCGCCACAACGGTCTTTTGGTACTGCTTGACCAGCCGCTGATTGCGGCTGCCAAAAATCTTCTGAAGGAAACCGGTCGTCATCGGATCAGTGTCTGCGTCGCGGCTTCGGCGGGGTGCATTTTTCGATGCAACCGCAGTCGGAGAACCTCGGCGACTTAAGTCCATTTGGGTGAAATCGAATCGGGAATTTTAGCACGCAAGCCCGGCAGGCCTTACGTCGTCATGGGCCCGAGCGCGTCGGCGCAGCGCGACAGTCAAACGGTTGAAAGGAAAGCGTTTCTCCGCTCGGAATGCAGCGAGCGCGCGATACAATCGGCCGGTCACGTCAGGCGTTCGCCACGTAAAAAAATGAGCCGCTTTTTCTCTAATTCAAGATACTCGCCGCAGAAGTTCGATCCGCGCCGCCCGCAGGCCGTCGCGGACGTGCTCGATCGGACGGACGCGTATCAGGCGTTGCGTTCGGGCGTGGAGCAAGTGGCGGCGTTGCAGCGCGATCTGAACAAGCTGCTGCCGGATTATCTGGCGACGAACGTGGAGCCGGGGTTCATCAAGGACGGCGTACTGGCGCTGTTCGCCGCGCATAACGCGCTCGCGGCGCGTTTGCGGCATATCGAGCCGCGCCTGCTTGCCGATCTTCAGCAGCGCGGCTGGGCTGTGGATTCGCTGAGAATCCGCGTGCGGCCGCAGCCGATGAAGGAAGAACTGCCGCCCAAACAGGCGCGCATGTCGGCGGCGGGTGCATCGGCGCTGCACGATCTGGCGGAAACGCTCGCGCCATCGCCGCTTCAGGAAGCGCTTGCAAAAATGGCTGCGCGTCATCAAACGAAGACGCAAAAAAAATGAGCGGCGCGGGCCGCTCATTTTTTACTGCGTATCGCTTTTCAGCAATCAGGCAAACGCCGTCTGCGTGTCGAAACCAAAACCGCGTGGCGCTTTCTGCGTGTCGTCGAACGTGACGATCTCGTACGATTCTTCATGCGCCAACAACTCGCGCAGAAGCATGTTGTTCATCGCGTGGCCGCCCTTGTACGCCTTGTACGACGCCAGCAGCGGATGACCGACGACGTAAAGATCGCCGATTGCGTCGAGCATTTTGTGCTTCACGAATTCGTCGTCGTAGCGCAGGCCGTCGTTGTTCAGAATGCGGTATTCGTCCAGCACGATGGCGTTATCCATGCTGCCGCCGCGCGCGAGACCCAGTTCACGCATCATCTCGACTTCATGCGCAAAACCGAACGTGCGCGCACGCGCGATGTCACGCACATACGACGTGGACGCGAAATCGACTTCCAGCGCCTGGCCGGTCTTGTCGACCGCCGGATGACGGAAATCGATGGTGAAACTAAGTTTGAAGCCGAAATACGGATCGAGCCGCGCGAACTTGTCGCCATCGCGCACTTCGACCGGCTTCGTCACCTTGATGAATTTCTTCGGCGCGTTCTGCTCTTCGATACCCGCCGATTGAATCAGAAACACGAACGAAGCCGCGCTGCCATCCATGATGGGGATTTCTTCGGCCGTTACATCGACATACAGATTGTCGACGCCCAGGCCAGCGCAAGCCGACATCAAGTGCTCGATGGTGGACACGCGCGCGCCGTCCTTCTGCAGGACGGATGCGAGCCGCGTATCGCCGATCGCCATGGCCGATGCGGGGATATCCACCGGCGTCGGCAGATCGACACGCGAAAACACGATGCCCGTGCCCGCCGGCGCAGGACGCAGCGTCAACTCGACCTTGCGGCCTGAGTGGAGCCCGATTCCCACGGTTTTGACGATGGTCTTGATTGTTCGCTGCTTCAACATGATTTTGTTTTTCCGATTAAGCTTCCCTATAAAGGAAATCAATCGTGCAATATATCCTAATAGGCCAAAGTATACTCCATTCGTTGCAGCACGTCGTGAACCGGGACGTATCAACTGTTTCCCGGTGTTACGCGGCCGTGACAGAAAAATGAAGCAGAACGGGCCGATGGCCGGAATGGAGGCATTTCCGGTCATCGGCCCAAAGTTGCCGCTGAAAACGAGGGCGCCTGAACCGTTGCAACGAGGCAACGGAACGCCGCTGCAATCAGCTCAACGTCGCCAGAATACTTCGCGCATCGCTGACTTCGAACTTGCCGGGTGCTTCGACGTTCAGCGTCTTGACCACGCCGTTATCGACCACCATCGCGTAGCGCTGGGAACGGATTCCCATGCCGCGCTCGGTCAAATCCTGATCCAGTCCGAGTGCCTGGGCGAAACGCGCGCTGCCATCCGCGATCATCTTCACCTTGCCCGCGGTTTGAAGATCGCGTCCCCACGCGCTCATGACGAACGCGTCGTTGACGGAAACGCACCAGACTTCATCGATGCCGGCGGCGGACAAATCCGCTGCCGCCTCGACAAAGCCCGGCACGTGTCTGGCGGAACAGGTCGGCGTGAACGCGCCCGGCAATCCGAAGATCACCACGCGCTTGCCTGCTGTTCGCTCGCGCGCCGAGAACCCGTTCGGTCCCACGGCGCAGCCTTCGGTGGCCTCTTCGATGAACTCGAAGAGACGCACGTCCGGCAACGTGTCACCCACTTTGATCATGCTCGGTCCTTCCCTGTCAGCGCTCGCGGCATCCTTGCGATTGCATTGTCCCGTGAACTTCACGGCGCGCAACCCGACGAGCTGGTTTCACTTTGCCTTCCTCGACGTCAGGAGCAAATTCGTGGGGGTCGGCTGGCCACGGCCTGGCGTCCGTTCTTCGACTTCATCGGACGCGGCCTTGGACAGTCGCCCCACGCGAAACCTGGTTCGTCGCGTCAGGCGTTCAGCGTTCGCTCACGGTGAGCATCGCCTGTCGCTATTTCAACACCAAATAGCGCGCGATGCCCTCAGTCCGCTTGCTTGCGCAGGAACGCCGGAATGTCATACGTATCCACGCCCTTCTCTTGCAACGCCTGCACATGCGATGCCGCGGTCTCGCGCGTCGAGCGCCACACTGCCGGCGTATCGAGCTGGTTGTAGTCCGTGGTCGCCTGACCATGCTGCGAAGCATACGTATTGTGCGACGCGTGATGAGCGTGTGCATGCGCGTGTGCAACCGGCTGATTGTCGGTGCCCGTGCGCAGCAGAGTCATCGGCGTTTGCTGCTGCTTCTTCGCCGCGCGGCCCAGACCCGTTGCCACCACCGTCACGCGCAGGGCATCGCCCATTGCGTCGTCGTACACGGCGCCGAAGATCACGGTTGCATCGTCGGCTGCATACGACTTGATGGTGTTCATCACTTCACGCGTTTCCGACAGACGCAGCGAACGGCTCGACGTGATGTTCACCAGCACGCCACGCGCACCCGACAGATCCACGCCTTCGAGCAACGGACTTGCCACCGCCTGTTCAGCCGCCAGACGCGCGCGATCGACACCGGCCACCGTCGCCGTGCCCATCATCGCCTTGCCTTGCTCGCCCATCACGGTCTTCACGTCTTCGAAGTCGACGTTGACCAGACCATCCACATTGATGATTTCAGCGATGCCCGCGACAGCGTTGTTCAGCACGTCGTCCGCGCACTGGAAACACTTGTCCATCTCGGCGTCGTCGCCCATCACGTCGAACAGCTTGTCGTTCAGCACGACGATCAGCGAATCGACATGATCTTCCAGTTGTTGCGAACCGGCTTCGGCCACGCGCATGCGGCGGCCGCCTTCGAACTCGAACGGCTTGCTCACCACGCCGACCGTGAGAATGCCCATTTCCTTGGCAATCTGCGCGACCACCGGCGCCGCGCCCGTGCCCGTGCCGCCGCCCATGCCCGCGGTGATGAACACCATGTGCGCGCCACGCAATGCATCGGCAATACGCTCGCGCGCATCTTCCGCTGCTTCCTTACCCTTCTCCGGCTTGGCACCAGCACCAAGACCGCTCATCCCCAACTGCAGAACTGCCGGCGCGCGTGAACGGGCGAGCGCTTGCGCGTCCGTGTTCATCACGATGAAGTCGACACCCTGCACCCCCCGGTTGATCATGTGCTGAACAGCGTTACCGCCTGCGCCACCAACACCCACGACCTTGATGATCGTGCCGTTGGTTTCCGTTTCCAGCATTTCGAAATCCATGTTGCCTCCGTCAAGAATGAAGATCGGCGTTATTCGATGAAAGATCGGGCAACCCCTCATCGCCCACCAGCCGCCGTTACCGGTGCGAATTATATTTGAGCGCGTTGTTTTTTTAGTTCGTACTGCTTGTGTCACTTTGCTGCTTCAGAAGTTTCCAAGAAACCAGTCTTTCATGCGAGAAAAAACTTGTCCCATGGAACCGTTCTGCACGGCGACCTTTCGGCCGCGCATTCTTTGGGACCGCCCTTCTGCAAGCAGTCCCATTGCAGTCGAATAGCGCGGGTTACGTACTACGTCCGCGAGACCGCCTGCATACTCCGGCACGCCAATGCGCACCGGCTTCAAGAAGATGTCCTCCCCCAGTTCGACCATGCCGGGCATCATCGCCGCGCCCCCGGTGAGCACGACGCCGCTCGACAGCAGTTCTTCGTAGCCCGACTCGCGCACGACCTGCTGCACCAGCGAAAACAGTTCTTCCACGCGCGGCTCGATCACCGCCGCCAACGCTTGCCGAGACAACGTGCGCGGACCGCGTTCGCCGAGCCCCGGCACTTCGATCATCTCGTCCGGATCGGCCAACCCTTGCTTGGCGATGCCATAACTCACCTTGATGTCTTCCGCATCCGGCGTTGGCGTGCGCAGCGCCATGGCGACATCGCTCGTGATCTGATCGCCGGCAATCGGGATCACGGCCGTGTGACGAATCGCGCCTTCGCTGAAGATGGCGATGTCCGTCGTGCCGCCGCCGATATCGACGAGCACCACGCCGAGTTCCTTCTCGTCTTCCGTGAGCACCGCCAGCGACGACGCCAGCGGTTGCAGAATCAGATCGTTCACTTCGAGCCCGCAGCGCCGCACGCACTTGACGATGTTCTGCGCCGCGCTCACCGCGCCCGTGACGATATGCACCTTCACTTCCAGCCGGATACCGCTCATGCCGATCGGCTCGCGCACATCCTCCTGACCGTCGATGATGAATTCCTGCGTCAGGATATGCAGCACTTGCTGATCGGTCGGAATGTTGATCGCCTTCGCGGTCTCGATCACGCGCGCCACGTCCGTCTGCGTGACTTCCTTGTCCTTGATCGCGACCATCCCGCTCGAATTGAAGCTGCGGATATGGCTGCCCGCGATGCCCGTGAAGACGTTCGTGATCTTGCAGTCCGCCATCAGCTCGGCTTCCTCGAGCGCGCGCTGGATGGACTGCACCGTGGCCTCGATATTCACCACGACGCCTTTCTTAAGCCCCTTCGAATCGGCCTGACCGAGTCCGATCACCTCGTAGTGGCCCTCGCCCTTCAGTTCGGCGACGATCGCGACCACCTTCGACGTTCCGATGTCGAGGGAAACCAGCAGGTCTTTGTAGTCTTTGCTCATAGCGTGCTCATGCCCGTGATGTCTGCTTACTTCTTGGCCTTATCGGTGTCGTTGATGAACCGCATGTTCGCGGCTCGTATGGCAAAGCCGTTCGGGTAACGCAAATCCGCATATTCGATGTCTTTCCCCCACCGCCCGGTGACCGACGGCCATGACGCGACGAAGCGTTTGGTCCGGTCGAAAAGCGTGTCCTGATCGCGGTCGCGGCCCAGTTCGATCTGCGTGCCGTTGGAAAGCTTCACGGTCCACGCGAAACGTGGCGACAACGTGACTTCCTCCGGCTTCGCGTCGAGCGGCGCGAACCATTTCTCGAAATCGTGATAACGCGCGACGACTTCCTTCGCGGTGCCTTCAGGGCCGTCGAACGCGGGCAGGTCGTCGTCCAGTTCGCCTTGATTGGCCGTGAACAGTTCGCCTTCCACGCTCACCAGTTGATCGTTGCCCCACGTGCCGAGCGGTTTGTACTCTTCGAGCGTGACCGCCAGCGCGTTCGGCCAGACGCGGCGCACGCTCGCATGACGCACCCACGGCATCTGCTCGAACGAGGCGCGCGCCGCGTCGAGATCGACCGTGAAGAAGTTGCCCTTCAAATGTCCGACGACGCCCGCGCGCACCGTCGGCGTGTTGATGTGTTGCGTGTCGCCGTCGATCTGAATCTGACGCAGACGAAACTCGGGACGCTGGATCGCATAGACACCTGCGGCGCCGAGGAGCGCCAGCACGAAGATGGCGTGCAGCGCGCTCGAGGCGAGGTTCATCTGGCGAACGTTGTTCCACATAGATCGTATCGTCGTGTCCTGTTGTGACGTGCTTGCGTTAGTTCTTGCCCTGGTCTTTCAGCGTCAGCGCCAACACTTGCACTACCAAGTCCTTGTAGCTGATGCCCACCGCCCGCGCGGCCTTCGGCGGCAGCGAGTGATCCGTCATGCCCGGCGCCGTGTTCACTTCGAGGAAGTACGGGTTGCCGTCTGCGTCCATCATGAAATCGGCGCGGCCCCAATCGGTGCAGCCGAGCATGTCGAACGCGCGTTGCGTCAGTTGCTTCAGGCGCGCTTCTTCGGCTGCCGGCAGGCCGCACGGAATCAGGTATTGCGTGTCGTTGGCGACGTACTTCGCGTGGTAGTCGTAGAACTCGCCCGCCGGCACGATCTTGATGACCGGCAAATCAAGCTCGCCCGCGATACAGCACGTGTACTCTCCGCCGCCTTCGATGCTTTTCTCGACGATCACGATCTTGTCGAACTTCGCCGCTTCTTCGAGCGCGGGCACGAGTGCATCCGCGCTTTTCACCTTGATGACCGCGACGCTCGATCCTTCCGTCGCCGGTTTCACGAACAACGGCAACCCGAGCTTCGCCACGATGCCCTGCGCCCGCGCGTCGTAATCCTCGCCGCGATAGACGGTCTCGAACGGCGGCGTCGGAATGCCGGTCTGCTGCCACACGAGCTTGGTGCGCAGCTTGTCCATGCCGAGCGCCGAGCCGAGCACACCGCTGCCCGTATAACGAATGCCGTAGAAATCGAGCGCGCCTTGCAATTGCCCGTTCTCGCCATACCCGCCATGCAGCGCGATGAACACGCGCTCATACCCTTCCGCCTTCAGATCCGACAACGGCCGCTCGGCCGGATCGAACGGATGCGCGTCGATGCCCGCTTCGCGCAGACCTTCGAGCACGAGCCGCCCGGAATTGAGCGACACCTCGCGCTCGGCGGAATGACCGCCCAGCAGCACCGCGACCTTGCCGAAGACTTTAGGATCGATTTGTTTCACCTGATTGCTCATGTTCTGCTCTTACTGAGGCTGGCTGTTCGCCAGCTTTCCGCATACGCCGCCAATGGAACCTGCGCCCATCGCGATCACCACATCGCCATTGCGCGCAAGCGTGGTGACGGCTTCGGGGACTTCATCGACCGTTTCGACGAACACCGGCTCGACCTTGCCCGCCACGCGGATCGCGCGTGCCAGCGCCCGGCCATCTGCCGCGACGATGGGCGCTTCGCCCGCTGCATAGACTTCGGTGAGGACGAGCGCATCGACCGTGGACAGCACCTTCACGAAATCTTCGAAGCAGTCGCGCGTGCGCGTGAAGCGATGCGGCTGGAACGCCAGCACAAGCCGACGGTCCGGAAACGCGCCACGCGCCGCCGCGATGGTCGCCGCCATTTCCACCGGGTGATGCCCGTAATCGTCGATCAGCGTGTACGCGCCATCGCCATTGCCCGGCGTGACTTCGCCATAACGCTGGAAGCGGCGGCCCACGCCGTTGAATTCGGCGAGCGCGCGTTGAATATCGGCATCGGCCACTTCAAGTTCGGTGGCAATCGCGATTGCCGCGAGCGCGTTCTGCACGTTGTGCGTGCCCGGCAGGTTCAGCACGATATCGAGCGGCGGCGCATCTTCACGCAGCGTCGTGAAGTGCATGCGGCCGTTGCGCGGTTCGACGTTCACCGCGCGGACTTGCGCTTCCGCGCCCAGCCCGTAGCGGATGATCGGCTTCGACACGAACGGCAGGATTTCGCGCACGTTCGGATCGTCCACGCACAGCACCGCGATGCCATAGAACGGCAACCGATGCGTGAACTCGATGAACGCCTGCTTGAGCCGCGCGAAGTCGTGGCCGTAGGTGTCCATGTGATCGGCATCGATGTTCGTGATGACTTCGATCACCGGAAACAGATTGAGGAACGACGCATCCGATTCATCCGCTTCCGCGACGATGAAATCGCCCGTGCCGAGCCGCGCATTCGCGCCCGCGCTGTTCAGCCGTCCGCCGATCACGAAGGTCGGATCGAGCCCGCCCGCCGCCAGCACGCTCGCGACGAGCGAAGTCGTCGTGGTCTTGCCGTGCGTCCCTGCAATGGCGATGCCCTGCTTGAGCCGCATGAGTTCCGCGAGCATGACCGCGCGCGGCACGATCGGCACACGCCGTTGACGCGCGGCCAGCACTTCGGGGTTATCCGGACGCACGGCGGTCGAAACCACCACCGCGTTCGCGCCTTCGATGTTGTGCTCGTGATGCCCGACCTCCACGCGCGCCCCGAGCGCCTTGAGGCGCTCCGTGACCGCGTTGTTGGCGAGGTCCGAACCGCTCACGTGATAGCCGAGATTCAACAGCACTTCGGCGATGCCGCTCATGCCCGCGCCGCCGATCCCGACGAAATGAATATGCTTGACGATGTGTTTCATGATTAATGTGCCTCCCTGGCTTGCGCATCGAAACGCGCGCCGGCCACATCGGCGCAAATGCTCGCAACGCGTTCCGTTGCGTCCGGCTTCGCGAGTGCGCGCGAACGCTCGGCCATCTCGGCGAGCGACGCGCGCGACTGAGCGCGCAACCAGTCGGCGAGCTTTGGCGCCGATAGATCCTTTTGTTGTATCAATTCAGCCGCGCCGTTCTTCGCGAGGAACGCGCCGTTGGTCGTCTGGTGATCGTCGACGGCGAACGGAAACGGCACGAAAAGCGCGGCCACGCCGACCGCCGCGATTTCCGAGACGGTCATCGCGCCCGAGCGGCAAATGACGAGATCGGCGGCGGCGTACGCTTTCGCCATGTCGTCGATGAACGGCACGAGTTGCAAGTCATCGCCGACGTTGAGACCCGCCGCCGCGTAATTCGCCTGAAGCGCATCGATATGCTTCGCGCCCGCCTGATGCACGATGCGCGGCCGCTCATCCATCGAGAGCATGGCAAGCGCCTTCGGCACGGTTTCGTTCAACGCCGCCGCGCCCAGACTGCCGCCGACCACGAGCACGTTCAACTTGCCCATGCGCGCGGCGTAGCGTTCTTTGGGTGGCAATGCGCTGGTTAGTTCCGCACGAATCGGATTGCCGGTCCATTCGGCATTCGGCAGAGCATTCGGGAACGCGACCAACACACGCTTCGCGAGATGCGCGAGCACCTTGTTCGCGAGTCCCGCAATCGAATTCTGTTCGTGCAGCACGAGCGGGCAACCCGCCAGCTTCGTCATGATGCCCGCCGGAAACGTGATGTATCCGCCCATGCCGAGCACCACGTCCGGCTTCACGCGACGCAACGCGGCGAGACTTTGCGAGCACGCGCGCAGCAAGTTGACCGGCAGCATCAGCTTGGTTTTGATGCCCTTGCCGCGCACGCCGCCGAAGCGTACGTACTCCATCGGAATGCCGTGCTTCGGCACGAGCGTGGCTTCCATGCCCGCCGCGTTGCCGAGCCACACCACGCGCCAGCCGCGCGCCTGCATCCAATGGGCGACCGCCAGCCCCGGAAAGACATGCCCTCCGGTGCCTCCCGCCATGACCATCAGCGTGCGGTTGCCTTGCGCGCTCATACTTTTCCTCCGCGCATCAAGACGCGATTCTCATAATCCACGCGCAGCAACACGGCCAGCGCGACACAATTCAGCAAGATGCCCGAGCCGCCATAACTGACCAGCGGCAACGTAAGACCCTTGGTCGGCAACAGCCCGAGATTCACGCCCATGTTGATAAAAGTCTGCGCGCCAAACCAAATGCCCACGCCCTTCGCCATCAACCCCGCGAACGTGCGATCGAGCGCGAGCGCCTGACGGCCGATCTCGAACGCGCGGCGCACGATCCAGTAAAACAGCAAAATCACGCAGATCACGCCGACGAAACCGAGTTCCTCGCCGATCACCGCGAGGATGAAGTCGGTATGCGCTTCCGGCAAATAGTTAAGCTTCTCGACGCTGCCACCGAGCCCGACGCCGAACCACTCGCCGCGCCCGAACGCGATCAGCGAGTGCGTCAACTGATACGCCTTGCCCTGCGCGTAACGGTCGTCCCACGGATCAAGGTAAGCGAAGATCCGCTCACGACGCCACGGCGACGCCCACACGAGCAGCGCGAAGGTGCCGACCGCCGTCGCCACCAGCCCGCCGAACAGCTTGCCGTTCACGCCGCCGAGGAACAGCACGCCCATGGCGATAGCCGCGATCACCATGAACGCGCCCATGTCCGGTTCGAGCAGCAAGAGCGCGCCGACCGCGCCGACCGCGACCGCCATCGGCAGAAAGCCCTTGCCGAAGCTGTGCATGAATTCCTGCTTGCGCACGGTGTAGTTCGCCGCGTAGATGGTCACCGCGAGCTTCATGATTTCCGACGGCTGCATGTTCGTGATGCCAAGCGGAATCCAGCGCCGCGCGCCGTTCACGCCCTTGCCGATATGCGGAATCAGCACCACGATCAGCAACAGAAGCGCCGCGAGAAAGAGCTTTGGCGCCCACTTCTCCCACGTCTTGATCGGAATCTTGAACGCGATGACCGCGCCAACCAGCGCGGTGGCGATGGAAATAAGATGACGCACCAGAAAGTGGTAATCGCGATACGACGCGTACTTCGGCGAATCCGGCATGGCGATGGACGCGGAATACACCATCACCACGCCCAGACCCAGCAGCGCGACGGTCACCCACAGCAGCGAATAGTCGTAATCGAGCATGCGCGAGCGCGCCGGACGCACGCCGTTCACCGCGCTCGAAATGCCGCCCGCGCGTTCCCCGCGACGCATGCGCGCGTTGGCATCGGTGCGGCCGGCGAGCGAGTCGTGCGGCACGATGTTCTGCTTCCCGGTCAGCTTCGATCCCATGCGATCCAGCCAGCTCATAGCATCACTCCCCGCGCGGCGGCGATTTCTTCGACCGCGCCGCGAAACACGTCGGCGCGATGTGCATAGTTCTTGAACATGTCGAGACTCGCGCACGCGGGCGAGAGCAACACGGCATCGCCCGGTTCGGCGATACGGGCGGCGGCGCTCGTGGCTTCTTCGAGCGTGGCGTGGTCTTCGAGCGCGACGCCCGTCGATGCCAGCGTCTCGCGAATGCGCGCTGCGTCGCGGCCGATCAGCATGACCGCGCGCGCCCAACGCGAAACAGGCGCGGCGAGCGGCGAGAAGTCCTGACCTTTGCCATCGCCACCGGCGATCAGCACGACGCGTTGCGCGAGGCCATCGAGTGCGGCGACGGTCGCGCCGACATTCGTGCCCTTGCTGTCATCCACGTAGTCCACGCCTTCGATCTGCGCGATCACTTCCACGCGATGCGGCTCGCCGCGATACTCGCGCAAACCGTGCAGCAATGCCGCCAGCGGCAGCCCGATGGCACGCGAAAGCGCGAGCGCCGCCAGCGCGTTCGCCGCGTTGTGCAGGCCACGGATGCGCAAGGCATCGACGGGCATCAGGCGCTTCGACACGACGTTCGGTTCACCCACTTCCACTTTGCGGCGACGCGAAGGTGCGGGTTCGTGCGACGCATCCTGATCGATGCCTTCGACCAGCCATTGCATGCCGTTGTCGCGCAGCAGGCCGTAATCGCCGACATGCAGCGGCTCGTTCAGCCCGAACGTCACGACGCGATCCTGCGCGACGTTTTGCGCGAGTTTCATCGTGCGGTTGTCGTCGCGGTTCACGACGCGCGCGGTACGCGGCCCGAAGATGCGGCCCTTCGCGGCGGCGTAGGCATCCAGTCCGCCGTGCCAGTCGAGATGATCCTGCGTGATGTTCAGCACCGCGGCTGCATCCGGCGCGAAGCTGTGCGCGGTTTCGAGCTGGAAGCTGGAAAGTTCGAGCACCCAGACATCCGGCAGCGCGGTTTGATCGATGGCTTCGGTGAGCTTGTCGAGCATGGCCGGGCTGATGTTGCCCGCGACCGCCACCGTCTTGCCCGCGCGTTCGCAAAGCAAGCCGGTGAGCGCGGTCGTCGTGGTCTTGCCGTTCGTGCCGGTGATCGCGATGACCTTCGGCATGTAACCGTTCGCGCCGAGCCCCGCGAGCGCCTGCGCGAACAGTTCGAGTTCGCCCCAAACCGGAATGCCGCGTTCTTTCGCCGATGCAATCAGCGGTGCCAGTTCCGGCGCGAGCGGCGACAAACCCGGACTGATCGCCACGAGTTCGATTCCATCATCCAGCAACGCAGGCGAAAACGCGCCGCCGACGAAATCCGCATCGATCTTGTGGATGGCGAGTTCGGACAGATTCGGCGGAGTCTCGCGCGTATCGGCGATGCGCAGGCGGCAGCCGTGCCTGGCGCACCAGCGCGCCATCGCCAGACCGGATTCACCCAGTCCAAGCACCAGCACCATCGGACTTTGCCGACCGGAAAACTTCTCGCCGAACATCGCTTTACCTTTCCCTAAACCCAAAAAAACTGCGGAGCAGACCTACGAGAATCAACGCAACTTGAGCGTCGACAAACCGAACAGGCACAGCATCAACGTGATGATCCAGAAGCGCACCACCACTTGCGTCTCGGTCCACCCAGACAACTCGTAGTGGTGATGCAGCGGCGCCATCTTGAAGAAGCGCCGGCCTTCGCCGTAACGCCGCTTGGTGAACTTGAACCAGAACACCTGGAGCATGACCGACAGCGTTTCCGCGACGAACACACCGCCCATGATGAACAGCACCACTTCCTGCCTAACGATCACCGCGATGGTCCCGAGCGCGCCGCCGAGCGCCAGCGCGCCGACATCGCCCATGAAGACTTGCGCGGGGTGCGTGTTGTACCAGAGGAACGCGAGTCCCGCGCCCCCCATTGCGGAACAAAAGATCAAAAGCTCGCCCGCACCGGCGATATGCGGGAACAGCAGATACTTCGAATACACAGAACTGCCCATGACATAGGCAAACGCGCCGAGCGACGCACCCACCAGCACCACCGGCATGATGACGAGGCCATCGAGACCATCGGTGAGATTCACCGCGTTGCTCGCGCCCACGATCACCAGATAGGTCAGCGCGATGAAACCCCACACGCCGAGCGGATAGCTGATCGACTTGAGGAACGGCAGCATCAGGTCGGCGCGCGCGGGCAGGCCCATCGACAAGCCGCTGCGCACCCACGCCATGAACAGGTCGAACACGCGCGTATTGCTCGCTTCCGACACGCTGAACGCGAGATACACCGCCGCGAACAGACCGATCACCGATTGCCAGAAATACTTCTCGCGCGACGACATGCCGCGCGGGTCCTTGTAGACCACCTTGCGGTAATCGTCGACCCAGCCGATCACGCCGAAGCCGAACGTCACGAGCATGACGATCCACACGAAACGATTGCTCAGATCGGCCCACAACAACGTGGACACCGCGATGCCGATCAGAATGAGGACGCCGCCCATGGTCGGCGTGCCGGATTTGACGAGGTGCGTCTGCGGGCCGTCCTTGCGCACGGCCTGACCGACCTTCAACAGCGTCAGTTTGCGAATGACCCACGGTCCGCAGACGAGGCCGATGAACAGCGCCGTCGCCGTGGCGCCCACGGCGCGGAACGTGATGTAGGTAAACACGCGCATGAAGCTGGCGTCATTCTGGAGCCATTGCGCGAGTGCGAGTAGCATGCTGGTCCTTCTCTTTCGTCTTCAGTGTGCGGCGGGCGATGCGCCCGCAGCGGTTGGTTGTGGACTCGTCAAGGCGTCCACCACGCGCTCCATCTTCATGAAGCGCGAACCTTTTGCGAGATACGTGGCGCGGTTTCCATAAGCCGCGTTATCGAGTGCTGCGATCAATGTGCCGACATCGGCGAAATGCACGCCGGCCTGCTTCGATGACTTCGCGTTGAATGCGTTCACGGAATCGGCGCTGGCATCGCCCAGGGCGAACAGCGCATCGATGCCGCGCTCCGCTGCATACGCGCCCACTTCGCGATGAAACGCCGGACCTTCCTCGCCGACTTCGCCCATGTCGCCCATCACGAGCACGCGCGGTTGCGGTTGCGAGGCGAGCACATCGATGGCCGCGCGCATGGAATCGGGATTCGAGTTGTACGTGTCGTCGATGACGGTCGCGCCGTTCAGCGTGCCGAGCAGCGCGCGCTTCACTTGCAGGCGGCCCTTCACTGGCTGGAACGCTTCGAGACCGCGCTTGATGGCGTCGAGCGAAACACCCGCTGCCAGCGCCGCCGATGCCGCCGCCAGCGCATTGCGCGCGTTGTGCTCGCCGAGCACGTTCAGCGCGACATCGACCTGGCCTTGCGGCGTGTGCATGTGGACCGTCGTGCCTTGCAATGTGCCGGTGACGGCGGCTTTCGTGGGGTCGTCGGTGAGGGCGAAATCCATGATCGGATTGCCCGTGGCAGCGACGCGCCAGATGCTCGCGTAGTGATCGTCGGCGGGGAAAACGGCGGTGCCGGTGTCGCCCAGCGCGTGAATGACCGACGCGTGTTCGAGCGCGACCGCTTCGACCGTCGCCATGAATTCCTGATGCTCGCGCTGCGCGTTGTTCACGACCGAAACCGTGGGCGCGGCGATCTTGCCGAGCACTTCCGTTTCGCCCGGATGATTCATGCCGAGTTCGACGACCGCGAGCTTGTGCGCGGCGCTCAGACGAAACAGCGTGAGCGGCAAGCCGATGTCATTGTTGAAGTTGCCCGCCGTCGCGAGCCGCGCGCTTTCGCCAACCGCAGCAGCAAAGATCGACGCGATCATTTCCTTGACGGTGGTCTTGCCGTTGCTGCCCGTCACGGCAACGATCGGCATGCCGAAACGCTTGCGCCAGCCGTGCGCCAACGCACCGAGACCCGCGCGCGTGTCCTTTACCTTGATGACCGGCAGCGGCCAGGCATTGCCGTTGCTCGGTTCACGGGACACGAGCGCTGCGGCCGCGCCGCTTTTCGCAACTTGATCGAGGAAGTCATGCGCGTCGAAACGATCGCCCTTCACCGCGACGAACAGATCGCCGGCCTGTATGCCGCGGCTGTCCGTCACGATGCGTTCGATCTCGATCTCGCCGTCGCCGCTGAATGTGGCGCCGGGGATGAGCGCGCTGGCTTCGCGCAAAGTGAACATGGTCATTCGCCGCCTCCGCGAGCGTGTTGCACGGGCTGCGTGGCGCGCGCGGCAAGGGCGAGACGCGCGTGATCCTGATCCGAGAACGCGCGCTTCTTGCCCATGATTTCCTGCGTGGCTTCGTGGCCCTTTCCCGCCAGCACGACGACGTCTTCACGCGCCGCGCAACGGATGGCCTGCAAAATGGCGCTCGCACGATCTTCGATACGGCGCGCCTTCGCGGAATCTGTCATGCCGAGCGCGATCTGATCGATGATCGACATCGGTTCTTCGCTGCGCGGGTTGTCGCTGGTGATGACCACTTGATCGGCGACGCGTTCGGCAATTGCGCCCATGAGCGGACGCTTGGTGGCATCACGATCACCGCCGCAACCGAACATGCAGATGAGGGCGCCACCGCGTGCGGTCGCCATCGGGCGCAGCGCGGCAAGGGTCTTGTCGAGCGCGTCGGGCGTGTGCGCGTAGTCGATCACGACGAGCGGTTCGTCGTTCGCAAGACGCCCGCCGAGACGCTCCATGCGGCCATTGACCGATTCGAGTTTTTCGATACGCGCGATGGCAGTCTCGAACGGCACGCCGACTTCGAGCAACACGCCGAGCACCGCGAGCAGATTGCTCACGTTGAAGCTGCCGAGCGTGCTCACTTCGACTTCCGCTTCGCCCCAATCCGACGACAGATGAAACGCCGTGCCGGTCGCGGTCGCGCGAACCTGCGTGGCGAGCAGCATGGCATCCGCGCTGGGCGTGACGTTAACGGGCATTTCGACGCCGAACGCAATCGTTCGCATCTTGCCGCGCAGCGATTCGATCAAACGCTGACCGGCCGGATCGTCACGATTGACGATGGCGGTCTTGAGCGTCGGCCACGCGAATAAGCGCGCTTTCGCGGCTTCGTAGGCTTCGAACGTGCCGTGATAATCCAGATGATCCTGCGTGAGATTCGTGAACACGGCGATGTCGAAATCCACGCCGTTCACGCGCCCCTGATGCAGCGCGTGCGACGAAACTTCCATAACCACGCCTTCCGCGCCTTGTGCCTTCAACTGCGCGAGATTGCGCTGGAGTTGCGGTGCGTCCGGCGTGGTGAAGCCGCTATGCATGAGCTTGCCCGGCATGCCGATGCCGAGCGTCCCGACGATCGCGCACGGACGGCCCAACGCCGAAAGCGCGGTCGCGATCCACGTGCTGCACGAAGTCTTGCCGTTCGTGCCGGTCACGCCGATGGTCAGCATCGATGCCGTGGGCTCGCCGTACCACGCGGCGGCAATTGGACCAGCGAGTTCGTTGAGCGACTTGACCGCGCGTGCCTTCGTGGCATCCGGCTGCGCTGCGAAATTTTCCGGCTGATAGAGCGCGCATGCCGCGCCGCTCGCGAGCGCGGCTTCGAGGTACGGACGGTTGTCCGCGCCATCGACGGCATACGCGAGAAACACGTCGCCGCTTTTCAGCGAGCGCGTGTCCGCGTGCAATTGCGCCTCGGGCGGCGCGTGCACGCGCAGCCAGTCCACGGCGTCTGAAACGTCTTTCTGCATCTCGTCCTGACCGGGACGCGCGCTCATCGCACGACTCCCGGGTGCGTCTTCGTGTTGCTCGATACGGCCACTTTCTTCGCCGTGGCCGCATTGCCCGACACAGCGACTTTCTTCGCCGTGTTCGTGTTGTTGTTGCCGTTCGTGGCGTTCGCGCCGTTCGCGCCGTTCGTGTTGCCCGGCTGCGTTGCGGAGTTCGAATCGTCGTTCACGACCATTTGCTTCACCGGCATATCGGGCGGCACATTCAGCGCGCGCAACGTATCGCCCGCAATGCTCGAAAACACCGGTCCCGAAACCTGTCCGCCGAAGTGGCTGCCCGCCGTGGGTTCATCGACCGACACGGCCACGACGATGCGCGGATTCGGCATCGGCGCCATGCCCACGAACGACGCGCGGTACTTCGAATGATCGTAGCCACGGCCCGCGTGCTTGTACGCCGTGCCCGATTTGCCGCCGACGCGATAACCCGGCACCGCGGCATCCGGCGACGTGCCCTGCTTCGACACGACCGCTTCGAGCATGGTGCGCACTTCACGCGCGGTAGTCGGCGAGAACACTTGCTGACCGAGCGGCGGCTGATCGCCCGGCGTGCGGAAAATCGAAACCGGCAGGATGGTGCCGTCGTTCGCGATGGCCGTGTACGCGCGCGCAAGCTGGAACAGCGACGCCGACAAACCATAGCCATACGACATGGTCGCCTGCTCGATGCGCCGCCAGCTTTTCCAAGGCCGCAAACGGCCTGTCACCGCACCCGGAAAGCCCACCTTCGGCGCCTGACCCAAACCCAGACTCGTGTACATGTTCCACATTTCCTCGGCGCGCAACTGCATGGCGATCTTGGTCGCGCCGATGTTGCTCGACTTCTGAATGACGCCGCCAACCGTCAACGTACCGAAGCCAGAATCGTCCGTGATGCGCGCGCCGTCGAGCACAAAAACGCCACCGCCTGTTTCGACGAGCGTATTGGGCGTCACGCGGTGCAGATCCAGCGCGAGTGAAACGGTGAACGGCTTCATGATCGAGCCCGGCTCGAAGGTGTCCGTGAGAATGCGGTTACGCAGTTGCTCGCCGGTCATGCGCGAGCGGTCGTTCGGGTTGTAGGTCGGATAGTTGACGAGCGCGAGCACTTCGCCGGTTTTCGTATCGATGACGATCGCCGCGCCCGCCTTCGCCTTCGACTTCTCGACGGCGGCCTTGAGGTTCGTGTACGCGATGTACTGAATCTTGCTGTCGATCGAGAGCTCGACGTCCGAGCCGTTGTGCGGCACGACCTGTTCGTCGACATCCTCGACGATATGGCCCATGCGGTCCTTGATGACGCGACGCATGCCCGGCGTTCCGGCGAGCACGTTCTGGTCGCCCAGTTCGACGCCTTCCTGACCCCTGTCCTCAATATTAGTAAAGCCGATCAGATGCGCGGTGATTTCGCCTTCGGGATAGAAGCGTTTGTATTCGCCGCGTGCATAGATGCCGGGAATATCGAGCGCCGCGACTTTCTGCGCGACTTCGACCGGCACCTGACGTTTCACGTAGACGAAGGTCTTGTCCATCGAGAGCTTGGCGTGCAACTCTTTGGGCGGCATGTCGAGCAGCTTCGCGAGTTGCGCGAACTTGTCGGCGTCGAGGTCGTTCGGCACGGCTTCGGGAATGGCCCAGATGGCTTTCACCGGCAAACTCGTTGCCAGCACGAGGCCGTTGCGGTCGCGAATCTGCCCGCGCGTGGCGGGCATTTCGAGCGTGCGCTGATAGCGGCTTTCGCCCTGCTTCTTGAAGAACGCGTTGCCCGGACCCTGAATCCAGAAGGCGCGGCCCGCGAGCGCGACGAACGCCATGAACAACAGGAACACGACGAACTTCGAGCGCCACATGGGCAGGCGCACGGCGAGCAGCGGATTCGGCGTGTGAGCGATGTCTTTTTGCTTCGCGGATTTTTTCATCGCTTCACTCCGCGTGCAGGCGGCGCCGACGCCGGGAGCGGCGGCGGCATGGGTGCATCGGCGGCCTTGGCGGTCGCCGGGTCGTAGGTGAGGTATTGCGTGCGGCCGGTGGTCACGGGCTGCATCTTCAATGAGTTAGTGGCCAACTGCTCGATGCGCGAAGTCTTCGACAACGCGCTCTGCTGATACTGCAACTGTGCGTAATCCTGCTGAAGCTGGCGTTCCTGCGACTGCGCCCGCTGCACGTCGATGAAAACCTGCCGCTGCTTGTTGGTGGCGCTGACGACCGACAGCGCGCACCCCAGCACGACGATCAGCAAAAGGATGTTGAGCCGGTTCATGCCGCGACCCGCTCGGCGACGCGCATCACGGCGGAACGGGCGCGGGGGTTGTCGGCCACTTCAGCATCGCTCGGAAACACGCGGCCCACCACGCGCAACGGCGCGCTGGGAATATCGACCGCGCGGATCGGCAAACGCCGGTCCAAGGCCGGCGCGCTGGACTGCGCCTGCATGAACCGTTTGACGATCCGGTCTTCGAGCGAATGAAAGCTGATCACGACCAGCCGCCCCCCTTGCTCCAACATCGATAATGCCGATTCGAGAACTACTTGCAGCTCCGCAAGCTCTTGATTGATGTGAATCCGTATAGCCTGAAAGGTGCGGGTTGCCGGATCCTTGCCCTTCTCACGGGTTTTGACGACGTGACCCACGATTTCGGCAAGCTCGCGCGTGCTGTCGAGAGGCCCAAGACGGTCGGACTCTGCCCTGCGAGCAGCAAGCGCCTTTGCAATCTGAAAAGCAAACCGTTCTTCCCCATAATCTCTGATCACCTCCGTCATTTCCTGCACCGTGGCCCGGGCGAGCCACTCAGCCGCCGACTCGCCGCGAGTCGGGTCCATCCGCATATCGAGCGGTCCTTGCGCGCGGAAGCTGAAGCCGCGCTCCGGGTCGTCCACTTGCGGCGACGACACGCCAAGGTCCAGCAATACGCCCGACACCTTTTGCACTCCACGTTCGGCCGCGGCTTCGCGCATGGACGCGAAGCTGTCGTGCACGATCGAAAAGCGCGAATCCTGAATCTGTTGCGCCGTGGCAATGGCCAGCGGGTCTTTGTCGAAAGCGATGAGTTGCCCCGCTTCGCCCAACCGCTGCAGGATTGCCCGGCTGTGACCGCCGCGCCCGAAGGTGCCATCCATATAGATGCCGTCCGTGCGCGTGATCAGTCCGTCTACCGCTTCCTTCAGCAACACCGTGCGATGCTGCAGTTCGTTTCTCATCGCAGGTGCCATTTGTTAAGCCACCGCGTCAGAAGGTGAAGTTCTTGAGCGACTCGGGCATGCCCTGCGCCATGGCTTCAGCTTCCTTCGCCGCGTACAGCTTTGAATCCCATAACTCGAAGTGCGCGCCCATTCCGAGCAGCATTACGTCCTTTTCCATGACGGCGAACGAACGAAGCTCGGGCGAGACCAGCACGCGCCCGGAGCCGTCCAGCTCCATGTCCATTGCATTGCCAAGGAAGATGCGCCGCCACATCATGGCGTCCATGGGAAGCGCGGCGACCTTTTCGCGAAAGCGTTCCCACTCGGGGCGGGGAAAGAGCAACAGGCATCCATCCGGGCTCTTTGTGAGCGTCACCCGGCCTTCTGCCTGAATTTGCAGCGCATCCCGATGGCGAGAAGGAACCGACAGCCGGCCTTTCGCATCGAGCGTCAGCGCCGACGCTCCTTGGAACACTCGCCCTTCTCCCCGTTGCAAACTTCGACGCCCACGATGGCGTCCGTCCCGCCGCGATTTGGGTTGAAAATGACCTCCGCATCACACAAAAGACCACTTTCTCACACCAATTCCCACTTTAGAGGAAGCCTATTGGTCGGTCAAGACGCGTAAGATTTTTTCAACGTGTTTTTATCCGCTAGAACAAGGACTTAGCGAGCGGGCTTGAAGTGTCGTAAAAGAAGAAAAGCTATATGAATTATGAAGCTAGTGCGGGATGTGAAGGTAAAAGATGAAATCGGCCCGGCTAACGGCGTAAATGTAACCGTTTTTCAGGCCGATCTCTCAGATGCAAAGCGCGTCGTTCGGATAATGGTGAAGCGCGATTGCTCTATATGTAATAAGCCGTGCGCGTCATGACCTTCGATGCCGCGCGCATCAGCATGCGAACGGGAAACGGCATTTCGCTCGCGCCCGCGCCGATGGCCGCCGCCGCATGCGAGGCTTCGTCATGGCGCATCTGTTCGACGATCGCGCGCGATGCGTGATCGTTCGCAGGCAGCGTCTTCATGTGGCCGTCGAGATGCTGCTCCACCTGACGTTCGGTTTCGGCCATGAAGCCGAGGCTCGCACGATCTCCCAGCCGACCCGCCGCGAAACCAATGGCGAGCGCGCCCGCATACCAGATCGGATTCAACAAACTCGGACGCGAATCCAGATCTCTCAGACGCCGCGAAGTCCACGCGAGATGATCTTCTTCTTCGCGCGCGGCGTGCTCGAAACTCGCCTTGAGTTCCGGCGATTGTGTCGCGAGTTTTTGCGCCTGATAAAGCGCCTGCGCGCAAACCTCGCCGACGTGATTCACGCGCATGAGTCCCGCCGAATGCGCGCGTTCTTCTTCGCTGAGTTGCGCTTCGTTCATGAGCAGGCCGTCTTCCTGAAGATTGCCCGCGATGTCCGACTCCGGAACCGGCCGCGACATGCGACTGATGCCAGCCATGGAACGAAGGCCCCGGTCGAACTCGCTGATGACTTCATCGAGTGTCATGTTCTTCCCTCTCAGACGTGGTTCATGCGCTTGCAAACGGACGCTTGCCGATAGTTAGCAATCCCTATGCTCGGCGCTGAAAATGCGACTTTTCGCCCGGCAACGAACGCGTTTTTGGTAATTAGGGCAAACGCGAGTCGCGAAAATCCTGCAAAACCAAGATTTTAGCGCATGTTGCGTAAACGTCACACGAGCCGCGCACACCGCCCCCTTTTCCTTTGTGCGTCAAGACCTCTTTGTTACATTACGTCTCAACTTCGTTACGAAGTAAGGCAAGGACCGTCAACACACTGGCGCTAGAACAGTGACCTTGCCGCAAGTCGCAAACACTCCTTGGAGATCCATTAATGAAAAAGTCGCTTCTCGCTCTGGCTGCATTGGGCGTCTTCGCTGGCGCCGCACATGCGCAGAGCAGCGTGACGCTGTACGGCATCATCGACGCAGGTATCGCTTACGCGAACAACGTTGGCGGTCATCACAACTTCTTCACCAGCAGCGGTAACGTGCAGGGCAGCCGCTGGGGCCTGCGTGGTACGGAAGATCTCGGTGGCGGTCTGAAGGCCATCTTCGTGTTGGAAAACGGCTTCAACGTGTTCAACGGCACGCTGGGTCAAGGCGGCGACGAGTTCGGCCGTCAGGCATACGTCGGTCTGTCGACGGCGCAGTTCGGCACGGTCACGTTGGGTCGTCAGTACGACTCCGTGGTCGACTACACCGGCGCGTTCGAAGTCGGTAGCCAGTGGGGCACGTTCTACGGTGCGCACCCCGGCGACCTCGACAACATGAACAACTCGAACCGCGTGAACAACTCGATCAAGTTCACGAGCGCGAACTACGCAGGCTTCACGTTCGGCGGTTTGTATAGCCTCGGCGGCAACGCAGGCCAGTTCAACCGCAACCAGATCTGGTCGGCGGGCGTGGGCTACTCGCAAGGTCCGTTGCAGTTGGGCGCGGCGTACTTGAACGTCAAGGACCCGAACTTCTCGTTCTGGGGCAACAACGCCACCTCGCGTACCGCAGCAACGACGCCGTCGGCAAACAACCTGCCGAACAGCCGCGTGATCTCGGGCTACGCCTCGGCTCACACGCTGCAAGTGATCTCGGCAGGCGGCGCTTACACGTTCGGCGCGGCGACTGTCGGCGCGACCTACAGCAACACGCAGTTCAAGGATGTCGGTCAGGACGCAGGCGCTGGCCTGATCCCGGCAGGCGGCTTCACGGGCGGCACGGGCAAGTTCCACAACGCCGAAGTCAACTTCAAGTATCAGTTGACCCCGGCGCTGTTGCTCGGCGCGGCGTACGACTACACGAAGGGCTACAGCCTCGGCAACGCCAAGTACCATCAAGGCACGGTTGGCGTGGACTACTTCCTGTCGAAGCGCACCGACGTTTATGTCGATGGCCTGTACCAACACGCCAGCGGCACGGACTCGACGAACCGCACGGCTGTCGCGAACATCAACGGTCTCGCGCCGTCGACGACGTCGAATCAAGTGGCTGCGCTGGTCGGCATCCGCCACAAGTTCTAATAAGTCGTAAAAACGCGGTATCGATTAAAGGCGCCTTCGGGCGCCTTTTTTTCGTTCTTAGCTTTTCAAAGGTGAGGCCGCGCCGTCGCGCAGTTCCCGTCGCAGAATCTTGCCGACGTTGCTCTTCGGCAGATCATTACGGAACTCGATCGCGCGCGGACGTTTGTAACCCGTGAGCCGCTCCTTGCAATACGCGATGACATCCGCCTCGGTCAGACTCTGATCCTTGCGCACGATGAACAGCTTCACCGCCTCGCCCGAATTCTGATCCTGCACGCCGACGGCGGCGACTTCGAACACGCCCGGAAGCATGGCGACGACATCTTCGATTTCGTTCGGATACACGTTGAAGCCGGACACGAGAATCATGTCCTTCTTGCGATCGACGATCTTCACGAAGCCGCGCGCGTCCAGCACGCCGATGTCGCCCGAACGGAAGAAACCGTCCGGCGTCATGACCTTGGCCGTTTCGTCGGGACGGTTCCAGTAGCCAGCCATGACTTGCGGTCCGCGAATGCAGATTTCGCCCGGCTGGCCGAGCGGTACTTCGTTGTCTTCATCGTCGCGAATCGAGATTTCCGTCGATGGCAACGGCAGCCCGATGGTGCCGGTGTATTCGCTGGCGGTCACGGGATTGCACGTCACGCACGGCGACGTTTCCGACAGGCCGTATCCTTCGATGATCGGCACGCCCGTCGCCGCGAACCAACGCTTGGCGACGACTTCCTGCACCGCCATGCCGCCACCATTGGCCGCGATGAGCTTCGATACATCGAGCTTGGCGAAATCCGGGTGATTCAGCAGCGCGTTGTAGAGCGTATTCACCGCCGGGAACGTGTTGATCTGAACGCCCTTGAGCTGCGCAATCGTTCCCGCGATGTCGCGCGGATTCGGAATCAGCACGCCCAAACCGCCCGTGCGGATGGTGAGCATGCCGCACACCGTCAACGCGAAGATGTGATACAGCGGCAGCGCGACCACGCAAACGAACTGGTCGATGTCGGGCCGGCGTTTGCGCGCCGGATCGAGCCACACTTCGGACTGCAGCACGTTCGCGATCAGATTGCGGTGCGTGAGCGTCGCGCCCTTGGCCACGCCCGTCGTGCCGCCGGTGTATTGCAGGAACGCGACGTCATCCGGTTTTTGATCGACCGGCGTGAGCGTGTGACGCGCGCCTTCGGCGAGTGCATCGTTGAAACGCGTGTACGTGGACAGGTGCCATTCGGGCACCATCTTCTTCACGCGACGCACGACAAAATTCACGAGCAGGCCTTTGAGGCCCATGAGATCGCCCATCGCGCCGACGACCACATGCTTGATCGCCGTGTTCGCAATCACCGCCTGCAAGGTATGCGCGAAGTTTTCGAGAATGACGATGGCTTCCGCGCCGCTGTCCCTGATCTGATGCTCCAGCTCGCGCGGCGTATAAAGCGGATTCACATTGACGACGATGAACCCCGCGCGCAACACCGCCGCAATCGCGATGGGATATTGCAGCACGTTGGGCATCATCAGCGCGACGCGCGCGCCAGGCTTGAGGCCCTTGTTCTGTAGAAACGCGGCGAGATTTTTCGATTTCTCGTCGAGTTCGGCATACGTGATCGACTGGCCCATGCAAAGAAACGCGCGCCGGTCGCGGTTCTTGCGGAAACTGTCTTCGAGCAGCGCAGAAACGGACCGATATTCCGATGCATCGATTTCCGCCGGCACACCCGCCGGATAAGACTTCACCCACGGTTTATCCATAGGGCGTCTCCTTTATAGGATTTTAGAATGGTCGTGCGAAAACGAGATGCTAGCTGCTTGCTCTGTTTCCGACAACTGGGTTAGACGCCACCAAGCAGGCGTTTTGCCTTCGATCATCAATGCATTGGCTCCACTTCGACCAGGCAGTCATAGAACGTCGCCGATCCTCCGAGATCTGTCAGCGCCTGGCTCGTGACCTGGTTCGCGTTGCGGCCATCGGGAGAGAGCTTTTTCCACCAGATCGACAGGCCGACCACCACGCCTTCGCGCGCACGCTCGGTCACGCGAGCACGCGCTTGCATGGAACCGCGATCGTTGAAGATACGCACCAACATGCCTTCGATGATGCCGCGCGTTCCGGCATCTGCCGGATGAATGTCGAGATGCGGCTGGCCTTCCGTCGAACGCAAACTCTCGACATTGACGAAACTGCTGTTCAGGAAATTGCGGGCGGGCGGCGAGATCATGGCGAGCGGATAGCGCTTTGCCAGATCGGGCGCGCCATCTAAGGACTCGTAAGGTGGAAGATAGTCCGGCAGCGGATCGAGGCCTTCGCGTTCGAGACGCTCACTGTAGAACTCGCATTTGCCGGACGGCGTGCGAAAACCGCCTTCGGCAAGCGGTGCCTGCGCGACATCGAGTTGAAGCCAGCCGGATGTTTTCAGCGCTTCCCAGTCGCGTCCGGCCAGCGCCGGGTCGTTCCAGCGCAGCGAGTTGGACGCGAGTTGTTCGTCGCTTTCGAACAGCGCCGGTTCGGTGAGGCCCATCGCGTGCGCCATGCCGCGAAAAATCTCCGTGTTCGACCGCGCTTCGCCGACGGGCGGGATCGCTGGAAGATTCGCCATCACGTGCGTGTGCCCGTAGGACTTGTGTACGTCGAGGTGTTCGAGCTGTGTGGTGGCCGGAAGAATCAGATCGGCATAGTCGGCGGTGTCTGTCTGGAAGTGTTCGAGAACGATGGTGAACAGATCTTCGCGCGCGAATCCTGCTGCGACCTTCTCGGAGTCCGGCGCCACCGCCACCGGATTCGAGTTGTAGACGATCAGCGCTTCGACCTTCGGGCCGAAGGCTTCGTCGCCGGGATGAAGGAGCGCATCGCCGATGGCGTTCATATTGATGATGCGCGGTAGTTTCGTCGGCCAGCCCGGCAGCAAGTCCGGGCGTTCGAGCGCGGCGTTGTCGATGGGTGCCCAGCCCGACGACGACAACAGCAATCCGCCCGCGCGATCGCGCCACGCGCCGGTCAGCGACGGCAGACACGCAACCGCGCGCACGGCGTTGCCGCCGCCGCGTGTTCTTTGCATGCCGTAGTTCAAGCGGATCGATGCTTTCTTCGTCGAACCAAACGCTCGCGCCAGTTCGACTATGGTTTGTTCGTCGATGCCGCAAATCTGCGCGGCGCGCGCCGGCGGATACTGTGCCGCGCGCGTCGCCAGTTGATCGAAGCCGAGCGTGTGGGCGTCGATATACGCGCGGTCGATCAAGTTTTCGTTAATCAGCACGTGGATCATGCCGAGCGCGAGCGCTGCATCGGTGCCGGGTTTCAACGCGATATGCTGATGACACTTCTCAGCGGTCAACGACTTATAAGGATCGATCGCGATGAGTTTCGCACCGCGCCGCTTCGCCTCTTGCGCGCGAGTCCAGAAATGCAGGCTCGATGCGATCGGATTCGCGCCCCAGATCAGAATCAGCTCGCTTTCCTCGAAAAACTCGACGTGCATGCCGAGACTCGCGCCATAGGTATAGCGAAGCCCGGCTGCTCCGGCCGCCGCGCAAATCGTGCGATCCAGCCGCGACGCGCCGAGCACGTTGCAAAATCGCGCCGCGATGCTTTCGCCCTGGATCAGACCCATCGTGCCCGCATAGCTGTACGGGACGATCGCTTCGGGCGCGCGTTTGGCAATCGGCGCGAGGCGGTCGGCAGCGAGTTGCAACGCCTCGTCCCAGCCGATCGGCTCGAAACGGCCCTCGCCTTTTCGGCCGACGCGTCGCATCGGCGTCAACAACCGATCCTTGTGATGCGTGCGTTCGGCGTAGCGCGTGACTTTTGTACAGAGAACTCCCTGCGTCGGCGGATGGTCCGGGTCGCCGCTGATCTTCACCGCCTTGCCGTCTTTCACCGTGACGCGCATCGCGCAAGTATCGGGACAATCGTGCGGGCAAACGGCTCGTGCAAATTCGGCGGGGGCGTTCATGGGGCGGTCCGGTCAGTCCAGATAATGGCGGCAGATGACGAAATTCTATTACGTGCGCCACCTGCCCAACCGTTCGATCCGCTAAATACTCGCGGCGTGGAATGTAATGACTTAGCGCATTGTCAATGCGCGCGATCCGAATTGAGACGAGAGCGCAGTTCAAATGCACCTGATCCCTGAAATCGAAGCATCACACGACGAAATCAAAGCGCTGCGACGAACGATCCATGCTCATCCGGAGTTGCGTTATGAGGAGGTGGGCACGGCGAGGCTAGTCGCCGACAGTCTCGAACGATGGGGTATTGAAGTGCATCGGGCTGTGGGGAAGACGGGTGTGGTCGGCGTTTTGAAGCGGGGCTCCGGCGGACAATGCATCGGCCTGCGTGCAGATATGGACGCGTTGCCCATTCAAGAGCTCAACTCCTTTGAACATCGTTCGACGCACGCAGGCAGCATGCACGCCTGCGGCCACGACGGCCATACGGCGATGCTGTTCGGCGCCGCGAAACATCCTGCAGAACACGGACATTTCGATGGCACCGTCGTGTTCATTTTCCAGCCTGCCGAGAAAGGTGGCGCGGGCGCGAAAGCCATGATCGAGGACGGGCTCTTCACTCGCTTTCCCGTCGATGCGGTTTTCGGTATCCACAACTGGCCGGGTATGCCCGCAGGCCACTTTGGGGTAACCGACGGGCCGATTATGGCGTCGAGCAATGTCTTTCGCATTGACTTGAAGGGCACCGGGTCGCACGCGGCGTTGCCGCATAACGGACGTGATCCGGTGTTCGCGGCCGCGCAAATTGCGAATGGGCTTCAGAGCATTATCACGCGCAGCAAGAAACCGATCGATACGGCGGTGCTCTCGATCACGCAGATCCACGCTGGCGATGCTCCGAACGTCGTGCTGGATCGTGCATGGCTGGGCGGCACGGTGCGTACGTTCACCGTTGAGACGCTTGATTTAATTGAATCGCGCATGCGCAGAATTGTCGAAGCGACAGCGGCAGCGTATGACTGCGAAGCCGTGCTTCAACTTGACCGCAACTATCTGCCGACAATCAACGATGCGTCGCAAGTAGCTTTTGCAGCCAAGGTGATGGCGGAAGTCGTGGGTGTAGAAAAAGTCGATAGCTCGGTCGAGCCAACCATGGGCGCCGAGGATTTCTCGTTCATGTTGCTCGAAAAACCGGGCTGCTACGCGTTCCTCGGTAACGGTGATGGAGGGCATCGCGAACACGGGCATGGCGCGGGGCCCTGCATGCTCCATAACTCGAACTATGACTTCAATGACGCGTTGTTGTCCGTGGGCTCGACGTATTGGGTACGTTTGGCGGAAAGATTTCTGGCGCTTTGACTTCGTTTTCTTGTCGCCCAATGCAAAAACCCCACCTGTTCAGGTGGGGTTTTTGTTT